>NZ_CP199719.1:0-3145335 GCF_054506745.1 Halotolerantifilum yawarlongkerapense | reverse complement strand
GATGTCATCGGTTCGCCGACGGCGCCCGATTTCGAGATGACCATCACCGGTCCTTCTTATCCCGATGGGAATACGAAGACTTTTAACGAAGTGAACGGCTTGACGCAAACCTGGGACAACTTGCTCCCTGGTAACTACACCATCACCGAAGGTGATCTCGGTACCGAATGGGATGTTTCGGTTCCCGCTGATCCGATCACCGTTAGCACAGGTGAAACTGCTCAAGCTACCGTCACCAACACCTATGTACCCGGTAGCCTTGAAGTCACGAAGGTCGTCGACTGGAACGATGTCATCGGTTCGCCGACGGCGCCCGATTTCGAGATGACCATCACCGGTCCTTCTTATCCCGATGGGAATACGAAGACTTTTAACGAAGTGAACGGCTTGACGCAAACCTGGGACAACTTGCTCCCTGGTAACTACACCATCACCGAAGGTGATCTCGGTACCGAATGGGATGTTTCGGTTCCCGCTGATCCGATCACCGTTAGCACAGGTGAAACTACTCAAGCTACCGTCACCAACACCTATGTCCCCGGTAGCCTTCAAGTCACGAAACACGTGGGTTTCGGTGATATCTTTGTTCCCGAGGGGTACTATTACGGTGCCGAATTCGACATCACGATCACAGGCCCTTCATACCCCACAGGAAATACGAAGACCGCCACCTACCCAGATGCGTTGATCCTTACCTGGAATAACCTGCTTCCCGGCGACTATACCGTCACTGAAGAAGAGACAGGAGCTCAATGGGACGTCACAGAACCCGAGAGTGCCGTGACTGTCACAGCGAATCAACAGGCTAGCTCCGATGTCTACAACGATCTCTTACCCGGTAGCCTGACGATCACAAAGACCGTTGACATGTCAGATGTCGTCGGATCACCTAGCGTTCCCGATTTCAGCATCACCATCACCGGTCCGTCTCATCCCGGTGGAGACACCTTGGTCTTCAATGCAGCCAACGGGTGGACGCAGACATGGTTAAACCTGATTCCTGGCGAGTACACGGTTTCAGAGTCTGATCCTGGCGATGAATGGGATGTTGACGTCCCCGCTGGTCCGGTTACTGTGGATCCGAGCGAAGCTGAAACGGCCCAAGTCACCAACACCTACCTACCCGGCAGCCTTGAGGTAACGAAGGAAGTCATCCTGGGGAACCTGGTGGATCCCGAAGGTCTCTACGATTCGATCGACTTTGAGATCACGATCACTGGACCATCCTATCCAACGGGTGATACCCAGATCTTCAACTACCCGAGTATGCTGAGCTACAAGTGGGATAAGCTCATGCCCGGTGACTATACCGTCACCGAAGGTGCTCTCGGTGGCATGTGGGATGTTACGGTTCCCGCTAGCGACATTACCGTTGCACCTAACGAGGACGAAACTGCCACCGTCACCAACACCTTCCTGTCAGGAGAACTAAGGATCAACAAGACTTTTATCGGAGGATCCGAGGAAATGATTCCTGCATCCATCGATGTCAAGGTCACTGGTCCTTCCTATCCACAGGGTGAAGTCTTCACGATCGATATCTCCGGAACGAGCGGCACCTTGCTTCTTGAAAATCTGCTCCCCGGCGACTACTCTGTTGAAGAACTCACCTTTTTCGACAGTGAATACTGGAATAGCTCAATCAGCGGTTCACCTGCCTACGTTGCACCGGATGGCCTCGCAACGGTCAATATCAACAACGTATGGACTTACACTGACGAGACGGCCTGGGGATACCTCCCCAACCACGCGATTCCTTTCACAGACCTCGATAAAAGACTGAAGAACTGGGGATGGACCAACGGTCCGCTCGGTGAAGGCTCCTATACGATGGACCTTATCGCCGGCGCCGGTAAGAATGATCTGTCCGCAGGACTGCAAGTTGGTGAGGTCATCGTTGACATTGAACGCGTCACTTCCAGCTCGAGTATCGTCGTGCACGTCACCTACGATACGGATACGGAGAATATGCCCTATCTCATGACGGAAGCTCACCTCTGGGTGGGCGCGACAGAACTGCCGCTTCTGAAGAACAACAAGATGACGAATGCCCCTGGCCAGTTCCCTTATGGCAACATGGAGGATGGCTATCAGCAAACGTTCATCGTGGAAATTCCAGATCCTGGTGGTGAAGTGGCCATCTACGTTGCCGCACATGCGGTTGTGCAGGTTCCTATTGACGAGTAACCACATGCAGAGCCCCCGAGATGAATCATCTCGGGGGCTTGCGTTGTGCGTAATTCGATTGATTTTTCTCACCGCTTCGAAGGCCAACCCCCTCTCCCTACCGAGCGTCAATCCTTCTCGATCACAAAGGGGCGACCCGGGTGATAGACCTTGCGATCCTCCTCGGTGATCGCACGGATCACTTTACAGGGATTGCCCGCGGCGATCACATCTGGAGGGAGGTCTTTCGTCACCACGCTCCCTGAGCCGACCACCACATTGTCGCCGATGGTGACCCCAGGATTGACCACCACGTGCCCCCCCAGCCACACATTGTTCCCGATGGTGATGGGTAGGGCGTACTCGTAACCGCTGTTACGATTTTCCGGGTGTACCGGATGGGTGGCTGTGTAGATACCCACGTGCGGGGCAAACATCACGTTATCCCCGATGGTCACGGGTGCGGGATCCAAGATCGTGCAATAGGCGTTGCAGTAGAAGTTCTCTCCCACTGAAATGTGTTGCCCGTAATCACAGTAGAATCCCTTTTCGAGGTACACATGGTCCCCCGTGCTCCCCAGTAGCTCCTTGGCGATCCGTTCGCGTTCATTGTTATCCGTGTAGGTCAGGGCGCTGAGCTCTCCCATGAGCTTGAGCGCCTTCTGCCTGTCTGCCTTCAGGACCTCGCTTTTCGCAGGGTTATACAGCTTACCTTGTAGCATATTCTCTTTCTGTTTCATCAGGTTGCTCCCTTCTCTCCACATTCATCCCCTCTATCCTATCCTTTTTCGGGGGATTGGAAAAGACCCCAAATAATAGGGGCCTTTCTCCTTAGAAATGGACCTGTTCCAAGCGATCGAAGGCCTCGGCTAGGCGCTCGAGCCCCACGGTGACGGCGAAACGGATGTATCCTTCCCCGCTCCTGCCGAAGGCATGGCCCGGTATGGTGAGCACATGGGCCTCTCGGAGCAGCATCTCCGAAACCTCTGCAGAGGTCCGTCCCGTCCCCTTGATATTGGCAAAGAGATAAAAAGTGCCCTGCGGTGGCAAGATTGACAACCAGGGAATCTTGGCGATTCGATCGGCAGCATAGCGCACACGTTCTTCGTAGAGGGCCACCATGGAGGGTTGAATCTCCTTACGATGGCGGAGGGCAAAGAGGGCGGCCCGCTGGGAAATGGAGGGGGCCGTGAAGACCACATTCTCGTTGATCTGCTGGCAGGTACTGATAATTGCCAGTGGACCGATCAACTGCCCCACCCGCCAGCCGGTCATGGTGAAGTCCTTGGAATAGCTGTTGATTACGATGAGCCGATCCCTCATATGCTCAAGAGTGATCATCGAGAGAAAGGGGACGCCGAAAGTATAGGCCCCGTAGATCTCGTCAGCGATCACCAAGAGGTCGTGTTTCCTAGCGATCCGGGCGACAGCCTCCAGCGTTTCCCGGGAAAAGACCGCACCCGTGGGGTTATTGGGTGCGTTGACCACGATGACCTTGGTCCGCTCGTTGATTTTCTTCTCCAGTTCCACGGGATCGATCTGGAAGCCATCGGACTCACGGGTCTCCAGCTCCACAGGAACGCCACCCGCCAGCTCGATTTGCTGGTAGTAAGGCGTGAAATAGGGTCCGTGGATGATGACCTCATCCCCGGGATCGAGGGTAGCCTCCAGGGCCAGGTACATGCCGAGACAGGCACTAGCCGTGACCATGATCTCCTCATCGGCCAAATCGACGACAAAGTCCTCCTCATAATAGGTACGAATCGCCTGGCGCAACTCGGGATCGCCACGGAAGTCCGTGTACCGCGTATGCCCCTTCTTCGCCTCAGAAAAAGCGAAATCGATAATCCGCTCATCGGTGGTCTGATCTGGGTCGCCCAGGCTGAGGTCAATTACCCCCTCATAGGCCTTCGCCAGTTCGTCCACGGCACCCATGGCGGTTTTCTGATTCTTCCAATACCTTTTCGCTACAAATGGATGTTTCATCAGAACGCCTCCTCTAGTAAATCATGTGCGCGATGACCACAACGATGGGCAGCGTGATGATCGTTCGCTCAATAAAGACAAGCGCAAGATCCTGGATCTTCACGGGAATCTTGGAACGCAGGATCACTGCACCGGTCTCCGTCATGTAGATCAGCTGTGTAAAGCTCATGGCACCTATGATAAAGCGCGTGATCTCGTATTCGGAACCCTGGACGAAGATCGCCGGTAGGAACATATCGGCAAAGCCAACCAGCGTCGCCGATGCTGCTACCGCCGCGTCCGGCACTGCCATCAGCGTATAGAGCGGTACGAGCGGGCGAGAGATCAGATCGAAAAACGGGGTATACTCGGCAATCACGAGGGAAACCGTCCCAAGGAACAAGACGATGGGCATCAGGCTGAAATACACATCGAGCACCGTTTTGAGACCGGACATCACGAGACCCGCTGGACCCGGGGCCTTCTTGGCGCGCTGCACTCCGCGTTCTACGGCCCACTCGTGGAGTCCCCGTCCCTCGGGGACCGATTCATTGATCTGTACTTCGACACCCTCGTAGTAGGCTTCCTTCTTTTTGTTAAGCGGGTAGATTCGTGGCAAAATCAATGCAGCTGCGAAGGACGCGATACTGATGGCTCCATAGAAAGGAACGAAGCCCACGGTGATATCGAGGAAGCTGGCGATGAACACCGCAAAGGGCATTGACACGAGGGAGAAGCAGACGGAGATAATCGACGCTTCCTTCGCCGTATAATAACCCGTTTGGTACTGCTTGTCTGTGATCACGACCCCCACAGGTCCCGAGCCGATCCACGAGGCGATGGCATCGATGGCCGAACGACCCGGGACTTTGAAGAGAGGACGCATGAACCGACGGATCAAGGTCCCCAGGTAGTCCATCGAACCGAACTCCATGAGCAGGGGTAGGAAGAATCCCGAGAAGAAGAACCAGGTGGCCAGTACGGGAAAGAGATCGTTGACGACCACACCTCCCGTGTAGGGATCCGACACAAGAGAGAGGCCCAGGCCCGTCGTGCCGTTGAGGATGGCCAGTCCGAAGACCGCCGCGAGCACGCGAAGGACGAGGGACAGCGGTGTCACGACAAACAGACCCTCGAGAAAAGAATTGTTACGAATGAATGCGGGTTTGATCAGGCTTGCGATCAAGCTGATGAGGGCACTGGTTACGACCACGTAGACCATAAAGGCCGGTAGAATGGCCCCGAAGGCCCCATTGAACAGCTCGGCCATATAACCGACACCGATCGTCAGGTTCCCACTGCCCCAGGGTAGCGGAATCACGAACAGGAGTAAGCCGATAAGGGATGGTATGGCGAAACGCAGTAGTTCTGATGCATTGAAGCCGATGGCTTCCTTTCCTTTGTCTTGCATGGTCATCTCTCCTTTTATGCCTTGTCTGGTAAGCGTACAATAGATTGAATACCCAAGTGGCCCTCTCTTAAGCGATTATGATCAGCTTTCTTAACAAAGGAAAAGGCCCCCTACCGTGCGCGCCAGGCGAGACGCAGGTAGGAGGCGAAAACCTTGAGGCTCCCGCGCAACAAGCGGGGCACCGTCGATAGGCCAAATTTTCTGATGACGTAAAAAGTCTGATTGGTCACATAGTTCACGTAGAGGATGGTCAGGAGCACCTGTCGGTAATAAGCCGCCAGGCTCATACTGGCGGGACGGACGACCACCTGACCGAAGCTCCAGGACTGGTGGTCGTCGACAGACACGAGGAGCCGGTCCTCATACTGGTGAAAGAGGGGCAAGCCCGGAAAGGGCGTGAGCGGAGAAAAGGTGGCAATCTCTGGCGCGAGACTTCTGATGTGCTTGCGAAAGCGCCTGAAATCGGCCTTCGTCCAATCGGGATGCAGAATGAAGGAAGCCCAGACATCGATGCCGGCCTCCTTCAAGAAGGCTGCAACCGCTCGCTGGTCCCCCGTGGTGGAAGGTTTGGCATAATCCTTCAGCTCCTGCTGATCAAAGGTCTCGTACCCCACCAGCACGGCCTTGAGTCCCCGATCCCGGAAGCCCAGAATGGCCTCCTGATTCTTCAGAATCCCGTGTACGCTTCCGTAGCAGATGAAGTTCTTCTCGATTTTGTGGACATCCAGGCCACGGTTAAAGGCCTCCAACCGGTCCCCATCGCCGAGAAAATCGTTGTCAAAGATCATCACGGAGGGCTCCTCGATGGTCAGGAGCTCTTCCATCACCGTCCCGATGGGAAAGGGTCTTTCGCAGGGACCCTCCAAACGCCATCGCAAGCAAAAATCACAGTGGGCCGAACACCCCTGAGAGGTCTGGAGGATGGCACAGGGTCGGTAACCAAAGTAGGCGTACTGATGGCGGTAGGCGGCCGTGGCCTTGCGGTCCGGTCTCCAGTAGGCGTTGCCTTCGCGTTTTCCATCATCCCGATAATTCTGCTCTCTGCTGAGAAGACCGTCGACCACAGGCTTCTCCCCCTTTCCGAGGGCATCAAAGAGCCCTCGGATGGACGCTTCGGTAGAAAAACGCATCACGTGATCGATCTGCGGAAAAAAGAATGCCTCCGGTCGGAAGAAAGTCTGCGTGCCTCCCACCAGAGTGATGATGGTCTCATCTTCCCCCTTGATCCGCTTGGCCAGATCCAGCACGGCCGGCACGTCCACGCAGAGGGAGGTGATGCCCACGGCCTCGGGGCGAAAGGAGTCCAGTAAATGCGCAAGATCTACCTTTGGATCGGCCATGAGATCCACCAGCCGCACCTCGTGATAGGCACCGATAGCGGACACCAGCATCTCGAGGCCGATGGGTTCGGAGAACATGATCTCACCTAGGGTGATCGACTGTGGGGTTCTAGCCGGTCTGAGCAGTAGCACGCGCATGGGTGGGCTCCTTTCGCGGTGAGAATCAGATAATATTCGGTGGGATACGCCGTTTGATCTGGTAGCGATAGTACAGGTTCACGCCGAGGTAGAAGAGCGCACGCCCCGGTTGGCGGAGAGCCTGTTTTCTGAAAAGCGTGCGCTGTAAAATCTGCCCGATGGCAAATACCTTCTCGTAGAGGGCCCAGTAGGTTTCCGTCAGCTCCGCCGCCGTCATCTTGGCGGGATGGTGCACAGCCTCGGACCCGTTGTAACGCATGATCTCCACGTGGACGAGGCGGCCCGAGCGTTTCATTTCATCATAATATGGCGTCCCGGGTATGGGGGTCAAAATGTAAAACCGCGGGACCACGATGCGCTGCTTCCGTATGAAGTCCGCTGTTCGCATGATGGTCTCGACCGTATCCCCCTCACCGCCCACCACCATTTCGGTGGAAAGATCGATCCCAGCCCTCCGGATCCGCGATAGCAGATCCGGGTAGGCGCTGGCATCAGCCCACCCTTTGTTCATACCGGAGAGGCTTTCCTCGCTCAGGCTCTCCAGGCCGAAGCTAAGGGCAATACACCCGCTATCGGCCAGGGCCTGGAGGGCCGACTCATCCCTGGCGATCGTGACATCACACTGGCTGAGCCACTGCATACCGAGGGGGCGGAGTCGGTCGCACAAGTCCAGGAGATACCGACGATCGGCTACGATGTTGTCGTCTAGCAGGAGAAACTTGTTGAACCCCAACGCCTTTATCTGCTTCACATCCCGGATCACCTCTTCGATCGGGCGTTGGAGGTAACGGCCTCGGTAGAGACAGGCGACAGAGCAGAAACTACAGCTTCTCGGGCATCCCCTGCCCGCCTGAACGGGTAGAAAGTCACCGATGGACTTGTTCACGATCAGGTCGAACCGCGGAGATGGTGTGTGGTAAACCCCCTCAGGCGTTTCAGCTGGCGGTCGATAGAGGCCACCGAGCTCGCCCCTATCGAAATCCCTCAGCACACGGGGCCAGGTATGCTCGGCATCGCCGATGACCACTGCATCAGCGTGCTTGAGGGCCTCTTCGGGCATGAGACTGACCATGTAGCCCCCGAGGACCACCGGTGTCCCCTGTTCGCGAAATCTCGCGGCGATGTCCAGCGAGCGGACCACAGCGTGACCCATGCTACCGATTGCAACGAGGTCCACCTCGCGATCAAAGGGTATGTCCTCGATGGTCTCCAGGATGATCTCCACTTCCCAGTCTTCGGGCGTGAGGGCAGCCAAAAGCGGTAGACCGAGTCCCACGAAATAAAGTCGTTTCTTTTTGACGGGTTGGGCATCCGCACCTATCCCATCGTAGGGGGTGGACTGAATAAGTAGCAACCGTTTCTTTCCTTCCGTCATTCCCTCACACCCCCTTGATCATCTTCACAAGATACTGCCGTGTCACGCGCGAGGTTCCCCTCCCCATCCTGAGAACGGCCGGAAGGCCGTGTCGTCTGATCAACCGCCAGATGTGACCGGGTGCAAAGGAGACCACCAAGTAGCAGCGGATCATCTCGTAGTAGAACTGCCGGGGCGTGAGATGATCGGGCGTGAGCACAAGATGCGCCAGGTCCCACTTCGCGTGCTCCTCTCGACCCACCCGCAGGCGATCGGCATAGTCGGCAAAGAGGTCGGTCCCGGGAAGCGGAGTCAGCGGTTGGAGATTGACCATACGCACCTCGTGATTTTTCAACCACCTGGTCAACGACCGAAAATCGTCACGCGTAAAATCCACGTCTAGGATCAGCGTTCCGTAAAGATCCACCCCACATCGACGGAGCACCTCGATCGCCCGTTCGTTTTCGTCGGGACCTGAACCCTTTTTGTACTTCTTGAGATCGGAACTTCGGACGGATTCAAGTCCCACGATCACAGCACCGAGACCACTCTTTTTGAAACGCATGATGGTCTCCTCATTGTTTGCTATGAACGCCGCGCGACCGTAGATCAGAAAACGCTTCTCGATTCCCTCCGCATCGAGCATGTCGCAAAAAGTTTGAACACGCTCGCGAGAAACGAGGAAGTCATCATCCACGATATAGATCTCCTTGTCCCCAATGGTCTTGAGCTCTCCGATCACCGAATCGAGGGGCCGGGGGGTGTACCTGCCCCCTGTGATCACCCGGCAAAAGCAAAAGGAACACTGCTGGGGGCAGCCCGTTGCCGTTTTGATCAGGGTGCAGGGTCGGTGAAAGAGATAATAATACCGCGACCGGTAGGTCGCTGTAAGGGATCTGTCGGGCACCGGGGAAATCTCTCGTGCGAGATCGCTTTCGTCGGCCCCCAGAAAACGCCGTAGAGAGGGAATCGGATCTTCCGAAAAGACCGCGTCAATATGGGGATCATCGAGGTCCCCCGGCACCACTTCCGCGTGGACGCCCCCCACCCCTACGAGACAATCGGGATCCATCCGCTTGATCGTGCGTGCCACTTGTTTCATAATCTGTACCTGCGTGATGTAACCCGAGAGCAGGACAATGTCCGGTCTCAGTAGACGCAAAAAATGAGCAGGGTCTTTTCGCTCCAGGATGAGGTCCACCAAATGGACCTCGTGACCGTCGGCCTTCAGGAAAGTGGCCAGGTACTCCAGCTCAAGGGGTTCGCAGATCATCATGTGCTGGAGACCAATGGTCTCGGGATCCGGGCGCGTCCTGAGGAGCAACACGCGCTTGGGGTGTTCGACCATCAGCGCACACCTCCTTTCTTCCTGAGGACCACCATCGCCACCGAGGGCATGGGAAGAGGAAGGTCCAGCGTACCAGCATGGACGATGTCGAAGGCAGAAGACGCTTGATCTGTGATACGGGCCAGGGGATGGTAATCGGCCGGTCCCGTGGTCAACTTCACCAGGGAAAGAGCGATTCGGTCGTAATGGGATTCACGAGCCGCTTGGGAGACCAGCAGGAGGCCACCCGGTCTCAAGAGTGTTGCAAAGGCAGCCAGAACCTCTTCAATATCCCCCATATAAGGGAGCGCGTGGGTACAGGTGACGACATCAAAGGGCTCAGGTGTCGAGAATGCCCCTAGCTTTCCGTGGATGATCGTAGCCCCAGGTAGCTTTACCATGGCCTGTTCGACCATGCCGGCAGAAGCATCCGCGCCCACCAGTTCAAGCGAGATGGCTTGCCTTTGCCCAAAGTCCTTAAGCTGCGTGAGCAGTTGCCCCGTCCCGCAACCGACATCGAGAAGGCGCATACCGTTCTTCAGGTGCGGGGCCAACCGCTCAATAACAGCCTCTCGAGTGGGACCCAGGGAAATCCGCTGGACCCAGAGGTTCTCGTAGTATTTCGACCAAAAATCCCAAATCATGTGATCCATCCCCTCCAGGGCCTTGCCGCGAGCGTCAGTTTCCAAAACAAGAAATAAAAAGTGAAGCGGTGCATGCGCCTCGGTGGTGTGACCAGGTGTAGAAAATCATAGTACCGTAGCTCCCTTGCGGGTACCGGTCGATAGGCCGGCGTTCCGGGCAGCGGCGTGGCGATCGAAAGCGTGTATCTTTTGACCTGTTTCTGCTTTAACCACCGCGCCAAGCGTCGGAAGGTGGTGACACCATCTTCCGGTGAGACCATGAAGAGGGCCGTGAGCGTGAGCCCTTCACCCTTGAGAAGGGCCACCACGCGATCGTTCACCCCGGCCGTAGTCCCCTTGTCGAGTTCCTCCAGCCGCTGGTCCTCGATACTCTCGAATCCCACGATCCACTCGACAAATCCCAAGGCTTTCAAGCGGGGGATCAGGTCGGCCATGGTCAGGAGACCATCCGCCCGTCCGTAGGCGATGAAGCGGTAGTGTCGCCCCTGGACTTCCAAGCGCTCGAGCATCTCGATCCACGCGAGGACGCGATTTCTTGAAACGAGAAAATCATCGTCGACAATCCAGACCTCATCGGTGGACAGGGCCTGAAGTTCTCTTTCTACGCCCGTCAGATCCCTCGCGATAAATCGCCCACCGTTTTGTATCCTGCAGCCGCAGAAAGAGCAGTCGGCCGGGCAGCCCACGGTGGTTTTCACGAGGGCCACGCCCCTCCTGCCCATGTATCGGATCTTGGATCGATGGTGATCGAAGTAGGTCCGATCGGGAAGGGGGATCTCCCCCGCTTGCAGTGTGCGCGGGCTTGTCTGTCGCCAGAATCCCCCTTCTCTGTGGACGATCCCAGCGGTCTGAGCATATCCGGAAGGAAAATCCTGCCCATGATGGGTCAACAGGTCGCGCACGGCGCCCAAGGCGCCGCCGGTAAAAATCGCATCCACATGAGGATCGTAAAAGGTCTCCGGTGCTGCCTCTGCCTGGACCCCGCCTACCCAGACGGTCAGATCGGGGTCGATCCGCTTGGCGGCTCTGGCCAGGCGCAAGATCTCATGCGAGGCCGTGAGGTAGCCAGACAAGAAGAGAATATCGGGCTTTTCCCTGCGGATCACGGGCTCGGGACGCCCTCCCTCGATAAGCGGATCGTAGATCCTGTGGGTGACCCTCCCATCTTCCATCCCATCGATGGCGGCGGCCAGCGTCTCCAGGGCCAGCGGTTCGGTCACGATGAGACCCAAACGCGAGAGGAAGCTCTTCGGATGACAGGCGATCATCAGGCAGTGCATCGAACTCCTCCTTCCGTTAACCGTAGGTCTTTGCGCGATTGTTGAACACATGATGCGGAGGCACCGGATCGCGGTAGGAGAACAGGGGGACGATCCAGCGGATTCCTGTTCTCAGCCACGGTGATCTGTGGTGCAGAAAAAATCCCTTCTCCACTGCTTTTGCACCTGACCGTGCCTTGGTCTCGTCGGCCGTCTGACCGAGGTCGATCGCGGCTTTTCCTTTCTCGATCGCACCCACCACCAACCGGTGCAAGAGGTAGGGATAAAGCGTGCTAGGATCCATGCCCTCGCGATTGAAGCCACCGAGCACGAAGTACTCCTTGGTCTGGCTCTCGAGGGTCTGGTAAAAAGCGACGGGCCGATCCTCCAGGGTGATCACCTGGGTCTTGCCCGGGAAGGTTTCGAAATAAGCCGGTGGCAGGCATTCCAACTTGGCCTCCGACCGGTCATAGACCTCTCGGTAGAGCGGGTACAGGTGTGTCTTGATCTCATTTGGCTTCGCCTGACGCTCGATCAGCGCGCTCCCACCCGATTGGATTTTATTCAGTCGCCTGCGGTAGTGGCTCTTGAGCGCCGTCTTATAGGCGGCAACCGAGGAAAAGGGTAGCGGGAGGACGTAACTGGGGAGGGTCCTACCCCCGGGCAAGGACGGACGGTAAGAATCGGGCACATTCAAGAGAAGCGTCCATCCGCCACCGACCGCATCGAGGGCCCGCTCGAGGACCCCGAAACCTGCTCCAGGAGCTAAGATGAATCCCTCCCTTGAGACGGAGAGCGGCACCCCCAGGATACGAACCTTCCACTTCGGGCCGTGGCCCCCGGTGAAGGTAAGGAGATCTAGCCTCAGGCAGTAGGTCACAAAGAGCAGGTCCTCTTCCTCCGATAGGTAATAGCGCTGTTCGCAGGGGTTGGTCTCCTCGAGAAACTGTAGGAAGTCCCTCGTGAGAAAGGGATGGTCGGCCGCTGTCACCAGCTCGTCCCACTTTGGCGGTAGTCCCGACGCACGCTCAAAACACGCGAGCCTCATTGGCTTTCCACCGGCAGCTCGTAGGCTCGGAACCGATGGTGCTCGGCGTCGGCCCACTTGAGACCGAATCCCCTGGAGGCCTGGTTCTCCTCTAGGATCCATCCGGCCTCACAATGAGCGAAGCGTCCCCGCACCCGTTCGCGGCAAGCCTCGAAAAGCGCAACGATCCCCCCTTTTCCCTGGTAGGTGGGAAGGATCCCGATCTCAACGATCTTGAAGGTGTCGATGGTTTTCTCCCGCCATTTCCAGCGGAGCCAGGTCCGGAGGCCGATCCGTTCCCCCGATCGGATCAGTTGGTTGAAGTCCGGGTACCAGAGCATAAAGCCGATGGGCTTGTCACCGGCATAGAGGAGGAGCAAATTCTCTGGTCTGAGGAAAGGCTTGAACTCGCGAAAGAGCTCGAGGTCTTCTGTGACCCTCCGCGGGTAGTAAAAGGCATGGTCGGCGAAGGCAGCGTTGTTGATCTTCGTGTAGATGGCAGCGGTCGCTTCTAGGTCGCCGAGATCCGCCTCGACCACACGGTAACGAGAGCGAATTCGTGCCTTCAAGCGATCTGAGATAGGGACTTCAAAGCGATCCATCGCCGTATAGTAGGTCATCAGCTCCGTGATGGTGGCCCCCCGGTGTTCTAGCATTTCCACTACATGTCTCGGGTTATACTGGCTACCGAAGATCGGGACCTCATGAAAATGTTCAGCGAGAAAACCAAGGCCATAGTTCACATGTCCGTTGAGACCGAAGAGCAATTTCTCTGCTCCTCGCTCACGGGCGATCTCCTTCCCCCGTTCGATCAACAGGTCCACCGCCCCTCGCTGATCGGGTAGCACTTCAAAAAAGGCCAGCTGTAGTGTGCCGGGCATGCGATCGACGAGCAGATAGATACAGGCGGCTAAGATCTCCTCACCGTCGACGACCAAGGTGGGCTCGAGTACAAGACAGCTGTTCGCCAAGGCACCCTCTCTTTTCAAAAGAGCTTTGACGTTGCCGTGCAAGATATTTCGCCTGAGGGGATCCGTCCGGTCCAGCCTACGGATAAAAGATAAATAACGACGACTTTCCTTGGGTTTGAGTGCGATGCATTTCACCAGCGGACGCTCCTTTCATAATCCTTTCTAGTATACCATACGGGCTTGTGACCTCGGGTGACGGGCAGATGAGCACACGGTATTGACAAAATATTTTTTATATGTCCTTTTGAGTTGCTTTTCAATCCGTATAAAGCTACAATAAGACCTGCGGTGAATCCTACTGACCATCGATCCATGAAAAGGGAGTCCTTATGCGCTACACATTAAAACACAAACTCATCACCATCAGCGCGCTCCTCTTGATCCTGCCTATGCTCACCGTGGGGACGTTGAGCTACCTGCAGGCGAAGGAGGAACTCGCCGCTAAGGGTGAAACCACACTACAAAATGCTGTCTCTCAAGCCATGATGATGATCGATCTACAGAAGGATGCCGTGGCCCGGGGAGAGATCTCCGAGTCCGAAGCACAGGAACGCGTGAAAGAGATGCTCCTGGGCCCCATGCAAGGAGACGGAACCCGACCCATCACAGGTGCGATCGACCTCGGTGCGAACGGGTATTTCGTCGTCTATTCTCCCGAGGGTGAGGAAGTCCTGCACCCCACCCTCGAAGGGGAAAACGTATGGGCGGTCGAAGACAAGAGCGGAACAGGTGTCAAGCTCGTGCAAGAACAGATCCGTGCGGCCACCGAGGGCTCCGGATTCTTCTCGTACGATTGGACACTCCCGAATTCCGAGGAAATCGGAACGAAGATCAGCTATCAAGAGTACGATCCCGACTGGCGGTGGATCGTCTCCGTGGGCGCCTACGAACGCGACTTCGATGCGGCTGCAGATAAGATCTTCCAGACGATGCTGCTCGTACTAGCAGCGGCTTCGGTGATCGGGATTCTCCTGATCCTCCTCTTCTCTCGCCATCTCACTTCGCCCATCACGACGATTTCCAAAGCGCTTTCGAGCGTAGCGGAAGGAGATCTCACCGTTACTGAGATCGAAAACCATCGACGTGATGAAACGGCTGATCTCGCTGAGAGCTTCAACAAGATGCTCGTCTCCCTCAAGGAGATCATCGGTACGACCAAACGCTCTGCTGAAACGGTGACGGGCTTCGCCACTTCTCTCGAGGACATCACCACTGAAACCACCCGTGCCATCCAAGACGTCGTTACGACGATCCAAGAGGTGGCCGGCGCCGTGGCCGAGGAGGCCAATAGCGCCGAGGTGGTCTCTGGAAAAATGAACGACCTTTCGAGTTCCATCGCGACGATCTCCACCTCTGCCGATGCCATGAACGACGCAGTGGCCCGAACGCAGGTGGAGAATGACCGAGGGCTCGAGGCCATGGGAACCCTCTCCTCTTCATCAGAGGAGACGGTCCTGGCCACCCGAGAGATCGGCGGGGTTATCACCCGGGTGAACGAGGCGAGCGAGAAGATTCATACGATCACGGAGACGATCACGGGAATCTCCGATCAGACGAATCTCCTGGCCCTCAATGCATCCATTGAAGCGGCGCGTGCCGGCGAAGCCGGGCGGGGCTTTGCCGTCGTCGCCGATGAAATCCGAAAGCTCGCCGAAGCTTCTTCGCGAGCCGTGGGAGAGATCAAGACCATCATCGATGAGATCAATGAACAGGCTTCGCTTTCTGCCGAGAAGATGACTGTGCTCGACACGGTCATCGATCGACAGGGTCGAATCGTGGGCGACACCGAGCGACAGTTCCATTCGATTTCGGAGGCGATCGACGTCTTGACCAAGGGTATCGAAGCCCTGAATGTAGAAACGAGGACCATCGACGCCATGCGTTCCGACATCCTCGAATCCGTGCTCAGCATCTCAGCTTCCACCGAAGAGACATCGGCTTCAACCGAGGAAGTCTCAGCCTCTTCAGAGGAACAGCTGGCCGGAATGACCGAGATCAACGATCAGATGCACCGCCTGGCCGACGTGGCGGGAGAGCTGAAAACGATCATCGGACGCTTCAAAATCTAAACCCTCCATCGCAGTGGGGTGCGTGGAGAAAAAGAAAGAATCGGGACCGACCCATCATGGGTCGGTCCCGATTCTTTTTTTGTGCGAATTTTTTTGACTCTTCCCTAGGCTAGCTTTACTGGATCAACTCCAGGTCCACGGGTACGTAGGGATCAAGGCTTTCGCCTGCGATGACCATGGCTGCCGATTCCACCCCTAGCCGACCGATTTCAGCAGGTTGCTGGGCTACCGTTGCCGCCATGGTACCGGCTTCAACAGCCGCTACCGCGTCATCCGTTGCATCGAAACCAACGATCATGATATCGCGGCCGCTGGCCTCGATCGCCTTCTGAGCCCCGAGCGCCATCTCATCGTTGTGTGCGAACACCGCATCGATCTCAGCCTGTGCTTGGAGGATATTCTCCATGACCGTCAGACCCATCGTACGGTCGAAGTCGGCCACCTGACGGGCCACTACTTCTACGTCCGTTCCCTCGAGCGCCGCGTTGAAGCCCGCACCACGATCTCGGGCGGCAGACGTCCCTGCGATTCCCTCGAGCTCGACCACTTTACCGGAGCCACCCAGGGCATCCACGATAAACTGTCCGGCCATTTCGCCTCCGGCCACATTGTCCGAAGCGATGTGCGTGACGATATCACCTGCAGAAGCACCGCGGTCCAATGTGATCACGGGGATACCCGCATCATTGGCCATGCGCACGGCACCGACAACAGCGTCTGAATCCGTTGGGTTGATCAAAATGACGTCCACACCGCGTGTGATCAGGTCTTCCATGTTTGCCAGTTCCTTGGCCGGGTCATTCTGTGAATCGAGCACCGCGAGCTCCAGACCGAGATCTGAAGCGGCTGCCTCTGCACCGTCTTTCAAGGTGACAAAGAAAGGATTGTTCAAAGTAGAGACGATCAGACCAAGGGTACCATCCACCGGTTCAGCTGACATTTGCTCTCCACCGGTGATCAGCTTCAGTGGAACGGGAATGAATGCATCCACAGGGTCCCCAGCGATGACATCTAATGCTGTTTCCACACCGAGTTTCCCAATTTCAGCAGGTTGCTGGGCCACAGTCGCAGCCATGGCACCCTCTTCTACGGCCATCACGGCGTCATCCGTTGCATCGAAGCCGACGATCATGATGTCGCGACCGCTGGCTTCCACGGCTTTCTGTGCACCCAGGGCCATCTCGTCATTATGTGCGAAGACCGCGTCGATCTCAGCCTGTGCCTGGAGGATATTCTCCATGACAGTCAGGCCCATCGTACGATCAAAGTCGGCCACCTGACGTGCCACGACTTCAATATCCGTTCCCTCGATCGCAGCATTAAAACCAGCACCACGGTCACGGGCTGCGGATGTACCGGCAATGCCCTCGAGCTCCACCACTTTTCCAGATCCACCCAGGGCTTCGACAATAAACTGCCCGGCCATTTCTCCACCGGCCACGTTATCCGAAGCAATGTGAGCGACCACTTCGCCCGCTGCTGCGCCACGGTCCAGTGTGATCACGGGAATACCCGCATCATTGGCCATCTTAACCGCATTACCGACCGCGTCGGAATCCGTCGGATTGATCAAAATCACGTCCACCTCACGGGTGATCAGGTCTTCCATATTCGCCAGTTCCTTGGCCGGGTCGTTTTGTGAGTCGAGTACGATCAGTTCTGAGCCACTGGCGGTTGCTGCGGCTTCTGCACCGTCTTTTAGCGTTACAAAGAAGGGGTTGTTCAGTGTTGAGACGATCAGACCGATCCGATCACCACCACCTGCAGTGGGTTCTTCAGCGGGCGATTGGCATCCTGCCAGACTACCTACGAGCAACAGGGCGACGAGCGTTAACATCCATAGCTTTTTCATGAATTGTTTCCTCCTCTTTTCAATTTATTTTTCTTTTTGATCCAACAGTACCGCGATCAAGATGACAAGTCCCTTGGCCAATTGCTGGTAATAGGATGAGACATCAAGTAAGTTGAGCGCGTTACTGAGAATACCGATAATCAGAGCACCGATGATCGTGCCCCCAATGTGGCCGATACCCCCGGCCAATGAGGTGCCACCTAGCACAACGGCTGCAATGGCATCTAGTTCGTATCCCGTCCCCGCCGTAGGTTGAGCCGAGGCGAGGCGGGCCGTGATAATGACGCCGGCCAGCGCTGCAAAGAATCCGCTGATCCCGTAGACGAAAAGCTTCGTTCGGTGGGTATTCACTCCCGAGAGCTTCGTCGCCTCTTCATTGCCACCCATGGCGTAGACGTAGCGGCCGAGGGTGGTATGCGCGAGCAGATAATAGCCCACCGCGAAGACAATGACCATGATGATGATGGGGTTGGGGATCCCGAAGAGGCTCCCCGCACCAATCTCGAGAAAGGCCTCGGCTCCCCCTTCAAAACCCGTGCTGATCGGGCGACCATCTGTGAAGACCAGGGTGCCTCCCCTGAGCAGGGTCATCGTGGCCAGCGTCACGATAAAGGGCTGTAACTTGCCCTTGGAGATGAAGAGTCCATTGGCGGTACCAATCAGTGTTCCCACGGCCAGCGCGGCCATCAGGGCCACGATCGCGGGCGTACCGTTGCCCACCAGGTAGGCGGCGATGGCCCCTGTGAAGGCAAAGGTCGATCCAACGGAAAGGTCGATGCCACCCGTCAGGATGACAAAGGTCATCCCAGCGGCGATAATGGCGTTAACCGATGTCTGTCTGAGGACATTGGAAAGGTTCGAGATCGTCAGGAACCTGTCGCTGAGAAAAGAGATCACGATGGTGAAGAGAACGAGTCCGATCACCGATTGATATTTTCTCAAAAGTCTTTTGGTCGATGGTTTCATGATGTCTGTGCTCCTTTCAGCCCTACAGCATGGCGCATGATCGTTTCTTGGGTTGCCTCTTCCCTGCTGAGGATCGCCTCGGTCTCGCCCTCGTGCATCACGAGGATCCGATCGGCCATCCCCAGGAGTTCGGGAATCTCGGAAGAGATCATGATGATGCTCATGCCTTTCTCAGTAAATGTATTCATCAGCTCATAGATCTCTCGCTTGGCCCCGACGTCTACCCCGCGAGTGGGTTCATCTAGAATCAGGACCTTGGGCTGGGTCATCAGGCTCTTGGCTATGCTGACCTTCTGCTGGTTGCCCCCTGAGAGAAACTTCACGCGCTGCTCTGCAGAAGGGGTCTTGATGCTCATACTGTCGATGTATTTCCCAGCGATGCTTCGCTCTTGGCTGCGATCGATGTGGATTCCTTTTGCGATGTCCCGCAAAGAGGAGAGGGAGATGTTCTCTCGGACGTTCATGCCAAGCACGAGACCATCTTTCTTCCGATCTTCCGATACGTAAGCGATGCCTCGTTCCAGGGCTTCTTTTTCCGATTTCAACGAAATACTCTGCCCTTCTAATAACACTTGACCGCTACCGATCGGTACGCTTCCATAGAGTACTTTTGCCAGCTCCGTGCGTCCTGCGCCCATGAGGCCGGCCACTCCGAGGACCTCCCCCTTCTTAAGAGAAAAAGAGGCTTCTTTGACGCCCTTCGCCGTCAGATTCCTTACCGACAGGATATCTTCCTTAGCCGTGTGCCCGACATAAGGGTACTGCTCTTCCAGGCGCCTGCCCACCATCTTTTCGATTAGACCCGACTCGTCGATCTTTGATACCGGCACCTCATCGATAAAGGCACCATCACGGAAGACCGTCACGTCGTCGCAGATCTCGAAGATCTCCGATAGCCTGTGAGAGATGTAGACGATACTTTTTCCCTGATCTCTCAGATCGCGTATCACGTTGAAGAGTTGTTCTGTCTCCTGGTCCGTCAGCGCATCGGTGGGTTCGTCCATGATGATCAGCTCTGCATCGATGGAAAGGGCCTTGGCAATCTCCACCATCTGTTTGACGCCGATGGTAAGGTGCTTTACCTCGGTACGCGGTGAGATTGTTACCTTCATGCGCTCCAGAAGAGCCTGGGCGCTGCCCATCATTTTCTTCCAGTCCACCACGTTCAGGAATTTTCTCGGTTCTCGACCGAGAAAAATGTTCTCTCCCACGCTAAGGGATTCGATGAGATTAAGCTCCTGGTGGATGATCGAGATCCCTGCCTCCTGGGATTCAGCCGGTCCGGAGAACCGAACCGGTGTCCCCCGGTAGGTGATCTCTCCACTGTCGGGCTGATAGACCCCGGTGAGTACTTTCATCAAGGTGGACTTTCCGGCCCCGTTCTCACCGAGAAGCGCCATGACCCGACCGGGATACACATTGAAATGCACATCATCTAATGCTTTTACTCCCGGAAAAGTCTTTGTCACATGCCGCATGGTCAAGATCGGTTCGCGTGACTCTTTCCTTGTCATCAGAACGTCACGCCCGATCGTAAGATCACATTGGCATAGGGGGTGCACTCCCCTGTCCGGATTACCGCCCTGGCTGTCCGGGTGGCTTCCTTGAATGCTTCGTGCGATCGATACGTGATGGGCATCTCCCCCATTAGGTCGAGAATCCCACGGTGGACCTCTTCGTTCTGCGTTTTGATCTCTTCGGCCAGTGTCAGCTCTTCACAAGCATATTCCGTCATGAGGGTCTTGAGGACCTCCATGAAACTTGGGGTGCCGTTGGATACAGCCAGATCGATACGCTGGACACCCTCGGGGATCGGTAAACCGGCATCTGCGATGACAATCGTATCGGTATGCCCCATGCGACTGATCACCGACAAGATGTCGCTGTTCATCAATGCGCCCTTTCTCATGTCCTGATCACCTCCTCCTTAAAGTTCTCTACTTCTTCTGCCGTGGGAAGTGAACTCTGGGCCCCGAATCGGGTGACCGTGATCGCCGCCACCTTGGTGCCGTGATCCAGTGCCTCCTCGATAGCCTTGCCCGAGGCCCTAGCCGCCAAGTAGCCGGCGATGAAACTATCACCAGCTGCTGTGGTGTCTACCGCCTTCACCACGTGAGCTGCTACATCGATGGTCCGTCCCGTGTGATCGCGGTAGTGCACGCCTTTTTCACCAAGGGTCAGGATCACTTCTTTCACGCCCTTGGCAAAGAGCCGCGCCATCCCCACGTCAATATCCTCTGTGCCCGTAATTTTTTCAAACTCCGTTTCGTTTGGAATCAGTAAATCGGTGAGATTCAAGAGAGCTTCCGGCAGCTCTTGAGCCGGTGCGGGATTGAGCACCGTGTAAATATCTTGGTCTCTGGCCAGTTCAAAGGCCTCCTGTATGGTCTCAAGCGGCGTCTCTAGCTGCGCAAGCAGATAGTCGCTTCCGGTGAGCATAGCCCCTTGCATGTGATCGGGTTTCAGGTCAAAGTTTGCACCGGGTATGACCACAATGCTATTGTCGCCCCCTTCATTGACCATGATCATGGCCATTCCCGTGGTATTGTGGCCACTGGCCACGTAGGCGGTATCAACACCTGCCTCTACGAGGGCGGTGTTTAGCGTCTCACCATAGGCATCTTCGCCCACACGGCCGATCATGGTCACCTTCGCCGTGAGCTTGGCGAGGGCCACGGCTTGGTTTGCCCCTTTGCCCCCAGGGATTTGCTCCAATCCATCGCCATGAACCGTTTCGCCAACTCTGGGCGTGTGGTTCACACGCGTGACCAGGTCCATATTCAGACTTCCCAGCACGGTGATCTTTTGCATTCTCTCACGCTTCCTTCCTTTGTTTAAACGTTTAACTTGATAAAAAAAATTATCTCGTGCTCTCGCGCACAACGAGCTCGGTGGCGAGGGTGATGTCTTGAGATTCCTTCGGATCCCCATCGATCATGGCGATCAGTTGTCGCGCTGCACTATAGCCCATCTCGTAGATCGGCTGCTTCACCGTGGTCAGTCCCGGATTCACGAGCGCGGCCAAATAGATATCATCATAACCAACGATCCCCACGTCCTCGGGTACACGGTATCCCGCGCGGATCAAAGTCTTCATCGCCCCGATGGCAATCAGGTCATTGTCGCAAAAGACGGCGTCGAAAGAGGCACCGTCTGCAATCAGGCGCTCCACTGCCTCCACGCCCCAGCTGGGTACATACTCACCCTCGAGCAGATGTCCCTCGGGTGGCACAAGCGCGTGAAGGGCGTGCGCCTGCAGGTAGCCTTCGTAGCGTTGCTTGGCAGGTCGTGAGGTCATGGGACCAGCCAAATGGAAAATTTTTCGATAGCCGCGTCGAATCAGGTGGTCCACCGCTTTGAATGCACCCCGGTCATTGTCCACCACGATTTTGCTCTGGGCGCTTAGGCCCTCGATCTGACGGTCTACTGTGATCACGGGGATGCGCACGCGACTGAGGGCGCTGGAGATTTCTGTGCGTCGACTGGACGCCGTGAAGATCAATCCGTCCACCATCTTCTCTTGAAGCATTGCGATGTAGGTATCTTCCTTGTCCAGTTCGTTGTCCGAGTTACAGAGGATCAAGGTGTACCCCGCTTCTTTCGCGTAGTCCTCGGCTCCCCTGGCGAGCTCGGGAAAGAAGGGATTGGTGATGTCAGGAATCACAAGACCCAGCGTCTTGGTCTGTTTCGTCACCATTGAACTGGCCACGCGATTCGGAACGTAGTGCTGCTCTTCGATTACTTTCAGCACCCGCTGGCGTGTGGTCTCGGTGATCCGCTCGTCTTTTCCATTGACGACTTTCGAAACGGTGGCCGTAGAAACATCCGCCAAGCGGGCGATATCCTTGATGGTTACCTTCATGGGACTCCCTCCTTTCTTCTAGGCTTAGTGTCAAACGAATACTGTATAAACCAATGCATAAGCACTGGAATTGCTGCAATCTATAATTCAAGAGGCTTCCCTCCCCATTTTAGGTTTCAATACTCCCCAAAATGTGTAGGTGATTAATATCCGACTACCAAGCACCCGAAAGGAGTTGGCCTCTTGAATACGAATTTGGTGACCACGCTACTTTTTATGCTTTGTGCGCAGTCTTCAGTCATTGAGATCCTCATGATTCTCAACTTTGCGATCAATTACAAGAATGCTAAACCTGAAGGTCCATTGAGCCTTAGGTACCAGCAGTTCCAAATCGATCAACCTCCGCTTATTGAAAAGATCGATTACACGAGCTACCACAAGCGGATCAACGACTATTTCCTCGCTACAGGAAAGAAAATCCGTCCTGTTCAGCGTCGAGGTGGTGCGAAGGTCCCGAGTCACGTGAAATGCCCGTACTGCAAGGCGCCTCATAAATATCTTTACCGGAACAACGGAAACAAGGGAAATCAATACCGATGTAAAGTCTGTCATCACAACTTCAACATCATGACCGACCGTGATCGAAAGCCTTTCACCCTAAGATGTCCCCACTGCGCTAAACCGCTAGATAGAATTAAGGAGCGTGACAACTTCAATGTGTACAAATGCAGAAATGATCAGTGCTCTTTTTATCTCAACAATCTTGCGGCCATGTCGGATGCAGACCGCGATCGTTTCGAATGCTATCCCACGCTTTTCAAGGTTCGGTATATCCACCGTGTTTTCAACGGCAACTTTAAGGAACTCTCACGTGAATCGATTGATCTTCCGAAGGTTGATCTCTCGCGCATTCACGCACCACACTATATCCTTGGACTCATTTTGAGCTACCGGATCAACTATGGCCTTACTGCTAGGAAAGTCTCGCAAATCATGCGCGAGGTCCATTGTTACAAGGTTTCTGCCCAAACTGTCCTCAACTACTGCGAGGCTGCAGGCTACATCGTAAAACCCTTTTTGGATACCTACGACTATGACTTGTCCGGTTCCTATGCAGGCGATGAAACCTATATCAAGATCAGGGGTAAGCATGCCTACATCTTTTATTTCATCGACACCGTCAAGAAGATACTGCTCTCGTATTATGTCTCAGAAAGACGAACGTCTACTTGTGCCATGAAGGCACTTGCCTACGTGAGAGAAAAGCTATCTCCCTATGATGGTAAGCCTACTTTCATCACCGATGGAAATCCCATCTACAAGCTGGCTCAATACTTCTACGCAGAGCCCGAAAAGAACGGTGGGACGCCGGAAGATAAGTTTGAGTTCGATCTGGTCACGGTCTATGGGCTCACAAATGATGATCCGATTTCAACGGAGTACAGACCGCTCAAGCAAATCATCGAACGTTTGAACAGAACCTTTCGGGCTTCTTATCGATTGACCAATGGCTACCATGCTTATCACGGATCCGTTAGCCATGTGAACCTGTTTGCCGTTCACTTCAACTTTCTCAGAACCCACAGAAGCCTGGGGAACAAGGTGCCCGTTCCGATTCCAGAGATTGAAAAGCAGAAAGACATGCCCAACAAATGGGTGAAATTACTCCACCTTTCGCAAGAAAAAATCCTGGAGCTCCAAAGGGTAGCTTGACCCTGTCGAAGTTGATAGCTACTACCAGCGGTAGCGCACTACCGCTACTTCTTGTGCTCAAATTTCTCGTCCGTTGCCTTTTCCCATAGCTGTCGGGAGGCCTCGAGCCGACCTATGGTTTTCATAGATCTTTAGACACTACCCTTCTAGGGTAAACGTTTACTTAATTATACCACCACATACTCTCCTGTCAATGGAAACCTTTTCCTATCGTCAAAAATTGCCTTCTTAACATAAAAAAAGCCCGCTATGGGGCTTTTCTCAATCGAACATGATTTCTTTGAAACGTTCCACCTGACCCTTGATCGCTACCTCCGTGGGCAGACGTTCGATGCTCGAGGCTCCGAAGAATCCGGCAACTCCCTTGGTGCGTTCAAGCACGTAAGCCGCATCCTCCGGTTCGGCCACGGGTCCACCATGACAGAGGACAATGAGGTCCCTGTTCACGGACTTACCAGCATCGCAGATTCTCTGGATCCGCTCGACGCTATCGTCGAGGGTCAGGGCGGTCTTGGCACCGATCGTTCCCTTGGTGGTCAGACCCATGTGGGCCACGATGATATCTGCACCCGCCTTGGCCATCTTGATGGCATCTTCCTCGCTGAAGACATAGGGGGCGGTCAGGAGATCGAGGTCGTGGGCCTTTCGGATCATCTCCACCTCAAGGTCGTACCCCATGCCCGTTTCCTCTAGGTTATCACGGAAGGTCCCGTCGATCAGTCCCACTGTCGGGAAGTTCTGTACACCGGTAAACCCCATCCCCTGTAGTTCTTCTAGGAAAAGGTCCATATCCCTGAAGGGATCTGTGCCACAGACTCCTGCCAGTACCGGTGTCTCCTTGACAACCGTCAACACTTCCCTGGCCATGTCCACCACAATGGCGTTGGCATCGCCGTAGGGCATGAGTCCTGCTAGGGATCCTCTGCCCGCCATCCGGTAACGCCCGGAGTTGTATATGATGATCAGATCGACGCCACCGGCCTCGGCAGACTTCGCCGAAAGCCCGGTCCCCGCTCCCGCCCCGATCACGGGGCGTCGGTTTGCGATTTGTTCTTTAATCCGTACTTTCGCTCGTTGTCTTGTGATCATTGCTTAGCCTCCTCCATCATGCTCACCAGGCGCTTGGCCATGGTAAGCGCAAACGATTCGTCATTGATCTCGGCCTCCACCTCGTGAAGCTCCACCTGCTCATCGATGTTTTCTCTCAGAGTACCGAATAGTACCCGGTCGGCTTCAGGGTCGTAGAAGGGTTGGCCCTCCACATCAATCATAGAGACACCTTTCATCGGTAGATAGAGAGCCGTCGGGCCCTGCGCGGCGTTCAATTTCTCAGCGATGATCTTCCCTAGGGCCTCGTTTTCAGAAGCCGTGGTACGCATCAGGGTCACCGTGGCGTTGTGCTTGTATAGATTCCGATCGGTGAACTGGTCCGGAACGGAATGGATCGGTCCAAAGTTGACCATATCCAGTGCCCCCACGCTGACCACCTGCGGAATCCCCCGTTTACCGGCTGCTTCCAATCGGTGGGGACCGGCCGAGAGGACACCGCCCACGAGTTCATCACACCACTCTGTGGTGGTGATATCGAGCACACCGGATATAAAGCCATCCTCAATCAGGCTTTCCATCGCACGTCCGCCTGTACCGGTTGCGTGAAAAACCAGTACCTCGAAACCCTTCTCCTCAAGATAAGCCCGTGCTGTGGTCACACAGGGGGTCGTGACGCCGAACATCGTAGCGCCAATCAGTGGTTTCTTCTCCAGTTCGATGTCGAAACTGTATCCCACCATCCCGGCGACGGCTTTGGCGGCATTCGATAAAATCTTGGCCGAAAGGCTGTTGATGCCCGAGATATCGACCACAGAGTACATCATGGTAATGTCCTTGACATCTACGTAGGGTCTCGTGTCCCCGGAGGCCACGGTGGAGACCATGACCTTGGGGAAGCCAACGGGCATAGCCCGCATGGCACTCGTTCCGATGGTCGTGCCCGCTGTTCCACCGAGGCTGATGACACCCTGAACCCGATCCTCCGTCTGGAGTTTCACCAAACATGCGGTGGCCCCTTTCATCATCACATCGATGGCCGTACCACGGTCATTTTTCTGCCGCAGGGTCTCGAGGGTGCTCCCACCCAGCTCAGCAATATCACTCGCCGGTACCTCCGGTGTAAAAAAAGGCTCCCCGTGCACGCCTGCATCGATCACAAGGGTCTTCAGCCCCTGGGCCTCAATCACGGTCTTTAGAAACTGGAACTCTTCTCCCTTTGTATCCAGGGTTCCGATAATCGCAATGGTTTTGGACATATGTACCTCCTTATTCTTGTGATTCGATTGGTATTTCGCTTCGATCTGGATGGATCTCGTGGATCAGTGCTAAGATGGCCCGCTGCAAGGCACCGTGAGCGTACATGTGCATGACCTTCAGGCCACTGTACAATTGATGGCGACGTGTGCGGTCAGTCGAGTGGGCCAGGAAAATCTCGAGGAGCGACAGTCGGAAAAAACCATCGGAAATGCGGGGGGAGAACAAGACTTCCAGAAGCGTTGCCGCCTGATCCCCACCCTCTCGGGCGATCCACCCAACCGTCTCTTCGATTTCGGCTTGAAGGGTCTCTGGCACCTTTCGTCTCCGCTCGATCCCTACAGCCCTGAGAAGCAATCGACGATCCAAGTACCCCAGTGGATCCTGTCGCTTATCGTCATTTTCAATCAACCGATCGAAAGCTACCTCCGTTTCAGCCTGCATGAGTTCCCGGTAAAAGGACATGAGCCCTTCGTTCCGTTCCGCGTGCACAAAATCCTCCGGTGTCAGATCGATCTGCTCTTCGAGCAATAGAAGCAGCTCACGTTGCCGCCATTGTGGCAGATGGATGAGGGCCTTCTTTTTATCCTTAATCCGATCGCCCCGTTCGCCGAAGTGCTCGGCGACCGCTTGGTAGACCGCCACTTGGTGTTTGCACACGGGACCGCCGTGGTACGGACAATCGCAAGTGCTGGTCAGGATCTCTCCCGTCTCGGAAAGACTGACGCGCACCCTGTAATCGCTTGAACCCTTCACAAGGGCCCGGTAGGTGAGCGGCGATTCTTCCTCAAGCGCTTGGACCCGTCCCTCCCGGTGGTACTGGAGACCACGATCTAGAATTTCCGGTGCCACGCGCCAGGCAAAGGTATCGAGGGTCATGCCCGATCACCCCTTATCATAGTGCCGGCAGGGACACGTTCTGGTCGCGCAAGATCGAGAGCTGTTCATCGATAGCTTCCATCTGCATTCGGTATACTTCACCCCGCAGATCCCCGCGCTTCATGAGATCTCCCCTGATGTGCATGACCACGGTCATCATCTTCTCGTAAAAATCAGGATTCTCATCCTCTGTTCTCGGCATCACTGCGTAATCTTCTAGGAGCCGCTTCATTGCCGTCAGAACAATATGGTCCTCACCCGCCATATGATTGAGAAGCAACTGGTTCAAGTGATCGAGTAGCGGGTACTGTGGACTGTCCGGCTGCCAATAGGTGTCACGAACCGTCGTTAGAATGTCTCGATAGTAATCGAGTACATCGGCATTGGTCATCTCATTCGCTCCCTTCTAGATGGTCAAAACCCTATCCTTCTTCATCATAAAACCCACGATTTCTTCCATGTTGCTGATTCTAGCTGCCACGAGATCGTCCTTGAGCCCAAAATGATCAATGCAGGTACCACATGCCAGGATATCGATTCCCGCCTCATGCAAGCCGTTCATGGCGTCGAGGACCTCGGATCCCATAGCCGCCAACTTCACTCCAGAATTGTATAGGATGATGGTCTCTGGTTTCACAGGACTCGCCCATATTTTTCTCAAGAAAGCACCCATGAGGCGCTTGCCTAAGGCTTCATCGCCCCTACCAAAGCTCTCGTCATTAATGATGATAATTTTTTCCATCTCTCTCCTCCATTGTATAGTGGTCCTAGGCTATCCTCAGGGCAAATACTGCTCTTCTATCGCACTGGATACACCATCCGAATAATGGATCCTCACGAGCATCTCCCCACGTTCATCCAATCGATTTCTAAAAAGCGGGCGGGCAACCGCCCTGGAATCGGGATAGGGGTCGAGAATTCTGTAGACTACTGATTCACCGGGATCAAATACCTCCCATTCGATCTGCTTATCATGGATGTAAAAACCACCGGGCATGTCCGCATTGGGATCGAGCCCAAGCCGCTCGATAGTCGCCGTATCCTCCAGGGTCACCCATAAGATCTCGTTGAAATAGAAGTACTGTTCTTCGGCAGCCTTGAGATAGCCGATACGGCTGGTTTCCTTCGGAGCCCTCTGCTCTTGACATCCCGTTGGCACAAGGAGCAGCAGTAGAATGAGCACAGGAATCAGAACCCCGCGATTCGGGAATCGGCTCCCTTTGCTGTTATGTTCTCTGATCTTCATGCTCCTCACCTTCTCGTTTTTTCACCCATACCACGCGCTCTACGCCGCTGGTCTGAAGTACCCTCCCCGTGTGCCCGGCATACCCATCGAAGAGCGAGCCGTAGTCTCGGTCTTCTACGACGCTCAGACCGTAAGATGACATCAAGCGCTCTAGTTCCGCCTGCGAGAATCCCGTTTGCCAGAGTCCCGTTACAACGTATTTCTCGTAGGCTTTTTCCCAGCCCATCGGCTCACGGCCCGCGATAAAGTCCACTTGTATGTAGGTCAACACCAGCTCGCTCCCCGGGCCGGCTTTGGTCACAAGCGCAAGGATCTCTTCGAAAGACGGTCTGGTGATGTACTGGGTCACTGCCTCTAGGATAAAGAGAGTCGGACGACCGCTCCTGTATCCCGCTTCGGCGAGAGCTTCTTTCACAGATTCTTCCTCGAAATCGATGGGCACCAATGAGATGTGTTCTGGCACACGACCCAGGGACTTCTCCACGATCCGTCGCTTCTTGGCGCTGTTCATCTCCTGATCCAGTTCGTAGAGTGGCACTCGGTCTGCGTGCTCCCATTGGTAGCCGCGCGTATCGAGACCTGCTCCGAGGTTGACCACTTGTTCCACATGGGGTAGGGCTTTTTCAAGCCGTTCATCGATATACCGCTTCCTCAACAAGAAACCACTCCAACCCCCGGGCAGGTCTTTTTCTAGCGACCGGATCATCCAGTCTCGGACGCGGGGAAAATGGGTGATCCAAAGGAACCACCGTAGACCAAGGGGCAAAAAAGGGGCTGCGAGAGGATCGTTGAGTATTCGCTTGTCTACTGGGAAGGTCTGCTCGAGGGCCACGGTGTACAGGACCCCGTCGCTGGTCTTTGCGGCTTCACGGGACATCTAAGTGCCTCCTTATTCTCTACGATCGATAAAGCTCGTGATCTCGTCTAGCAGTCGATCGAGGTTGTCTACGAGCGGTGAATGGCCACCGCTGAACATCACGAGCTCCGCGCGATCCGCCAGAACCCCCTTGAGCTGTCGACCCATAGCCGGTGGTACCACCAGGTCCCTCTCACCCTGAATTATCAGCACAGGGCCCTTCAGCTCATCGATGCTTCCCGTCCCTTCGACCACACCGTTGTGCGCATGAGACAGATTAAACCGTGACAGCGCGTAATCGACATCCACGAGGTTTCGCTGGGTCAACATGTCCTCCAGATAGGCTTCATAGGTCTCCTCTGGAGGCTGCATCTCCGTGTAGATGCTCAGGTTCCAAATCGCGCGTAAGGTCTCTTTATCGCGGTCCCGGTAAGCCTTTAGAATGGGCAGCACCTGCACCGGATCAGAAGCGATTTCTTCCTTGGTGGTATGAAATGCTCCTGGAATCGGTTGTCCCTTCTCATCTTTCTTCAAGATCGGATAACCCTGTATGCCCACGGACTCAACGAGGACCAGACCCTTCACATCGGCGGGATGATCGATCGCATAATGCATCGCCACCCCGCCACCGGTGGACCAGCCCACCAGGTAAAAGGGAGCCAGCTCCAGTGCCCTGACAAAATCTTTGATATCCGATGCAAAATCGGCAAGATCGTTGATCGGTTCGTTATAGGTACTTGCTCCGAACCCGCGCATATCGACTGCCACGACATGGTAGCTATCTGGAAGCACGTTCATCAAACGATCCCAATGCTTTGAACTGGTCATGTTTCCGTGGATCAACAAGAGGGTTGGACCTTCGCTTCCTTGTTCTCGATAGCCCAGGGTCTCTCCATTCGGTAGTGCGATTGTCTGTAGGTTCACGTTCCAGTCTCCTTTGTACTTTGTGTGGTCACCATCACTTTAAGATTACCCGTTTTGACGAACAACTATCATGTGCGCTGGGGAAAAGAACGTCCTGGAGAGAAGAAACCAAGGGATAATGGTATATTTTTACAATTATATATGGTATAATTTTCCTATCGATTGAAGGACCACGAAAGGAGCGAACATGCGCTGCGAAAGGACCGTAGATAAGATGGCCACACTACGCGAACTGCAGAGAGAACTCGCAGAGATCAAGGACCAAATGATCACCAGGGAAGACCTCTTGACCCTTTCCCACCAGCTCAGCAGTGAGATCCAGGAGCTGACACGCCATCAGGAAAGAATCCAACTGGATGCCCAGCACGTGCGAAAAGAGTTGGTGTCCCTTGTCAAACGAACGGGACTTTTAAAAAACGAGGCCTACTCAACGCGAGAACGCTTCACAACGATTGAACTGAAGATCGAGTCCTTCTGCCGGGAGTGGACGGAATCGGCTGATCATTTCTAACGAGAAAAAAGCGAGTCCACGCTCGCTTTTTCTACGCTCTGAGCATCAGATTTTCATGGGGACGGGTGGGATGCACTCCGCATCGATCAGACGGAGATAGTGCTGACGTTCGAGCTCCTTGTGGATCTCTCCGTATGCTCGGATGAGGGCGTCGAGCGGGGGTCGGTCACCGTCCACGGGCTGGGAAAACTGCTTGAGAAAATCTTCCGGGTGCTTGAACTGCTGTCCCGGGACCAGCGTGCAGGCGATCTCTGACAAATCGACCACTGTCGTGTTTGCACCCAGGTGCACGGTATGAAAAGCATGTTGCAGGTAGGGAAGGATGAACGTGCTGTTCCAGATCGCCCAGGGCGCACGACCGCACCAGCCCAGTAGGCGGTCTAATCCCTTGGCCAATTGGGTCTCATCATCAAAAACCAGGTGCAAGCGACTGTCTTCTTGACCGCCCTGTATGCGCACTGCAGAAATGCTGGCGATCCGATCGGTGGCAGGATCGATTCCCGTCACTTCAACCTGCAACAGGACGGTCAAGTCATCGAGGGTGGTAGTGGAGAATCCCCGGGCCACCCGGTGTCGGTCCCTCCGCACGAGCCGCTCCAGCGAGCGCATCGTCTCGTTGCCCAGATCATCAAAGAGATGGACCCTGTGGTAACGGAAATCCACCTGATCGGGAAAGTCCTCGCTCGAGAGAACCAGGATCCGCTGGAGTTTACCCCCGAGGTGTTCGGAGAACAGGTCGAGCTCCTCCTCGGAAAGCTCTTGGGGATTGAGCAGGATGGCAGCGGGTTGTGAGGTGAACAATTCTTCTACGCTTCCCCACCATTCGAGCGGTTCAATTTCCTCGGGCAGTACGTCGTTCAACCAGTGGATGGCCTCTCTTCCTAGGCCGTAGATAGCCAGTAAACTTTTGTTGCGCGGTTTGTTATTCATCAGACGCCTCCTATTGGCTTATGGTTGCCTAGCTCTTGCTTTTCTAGTGGATACGTTATTCTCCGGAAGGTAGCGCGTGGAACAGAATCCGTGCTAGGTTCCCTCCGACGATCGCGATCACTTCATTTTCCTCGTAGCCCCGGCGAAGAAGCTCGGCCGTCAGTCGGATGGATTCCTCGCGATCTTTAAACAGGTCGTTCTTCTTGTGTTCACCGAGTAACGCCGTCATGCTTGTAAAGGGTGAATGTTCGATGTAGGCATCGCAAAGATCAAAACCGTACCCCACGTGCTCGGTACCGATCAGCGAGACCATATGATCGATGTGATCGGCCAGATCCTGTACGGTGGCTTCCCCATCGGAGCGGATCATGTCCTTGATGGCATTGATGCACACGGTGCCACCACCATCGCCCACCGCACGGATCTGATCGTCTGTCAGGTTGCGCGGTATCTTGCACAGGGCAGTGGCATTGGAGTGGGACACGATGAAGGGGTCCTCGGATATTTTCACTAGATCCCAAAATCCTGTCGTGGAAAGATGGGCTGCATCGATCAACAGGTGACGCTGATGTGCGGTGCGAACGAGATCCCTACCGAAGGCCGAGAGTCCACCCGGCACCCCCCTTTCGAGACCCTCGACATCGCATCCATCGGCAGCCTCGTTGCGCCTGCTCCAGGTGAGTCCCATGGCGCGTACGCCCAGCGCGTGGAAGATCTCGACCATATGCACATCGCCCATGAGCGGCTCGACACCCTCGAGCGAAAGGATAAAGCCAGTGTAAGCCCCCGACAGGGCGCCCTCCAGATCGGCCGTGGTCTCGATGAGCCGTGCGCGACCATCGCAGGTTGCGATTTCTTCCCGGAAGGCCGCGATCTGATCGAGGGCATTTTTCAGGCCACCGCCGTTGTTCAGAAAGAGCTCTTCCACGAACACCGCGCAGATGATCACATTATGCCCAGACCTCACAAAGGTATCGAGATAGGAATCCGCTAAAATCCGCTTCTCACCTTTCAATCGCTTCCGGAAATACACCTCGGGAACCAGATCGAAATGTGCATCGATCACGGGTGCCTTTTCGTGTAGTACCCTCGCCTTTTCTAACCATGTTTTCAATCCCATCACTACTCCTTCGTATGCTTGGACCGCGCCTCCCATCGATCACGTCGGATCCTCTAGACTGCGCTTGAGTGCGTACACTTCCTCCAAAATCGTGAGGATTCGCCTGTTGTGGTACTGGACGAGCTGATCCACATCCCCCAGTGCTGCATCGCGCTCAGCATCAATCGCATCAATGATGGCCAGGTGATGGTAGACCCGCTCGAAACGATTCAGTATACGCCGCAGTTCCCGATTGTCGTGTTGCGTGTGCACATGGAGTTTCACGTCTTTTTCCAGTGCGTCCAATTGTTCTCCCATCGCATCAAGATCTTTTTTCAGGAGCGAAAGATCGATTTTTGTCTGGTGGCCTTCGATCTGCTCCACCTCTTCGATCAAGTGGTGGATGATCTCTTCCATAGAGCGGATAACCTTCCCACCCACATCGTGCGGAAAGATGAAAAAGTTCACCAATGTCCCCACCGTCAAACCGATAAAGGTATCCAGCGTTCTGAACATGGCGTAGTCGATTTGATGGGCGTCCTCGTAGCCCAGCAAAATGGCGAGAAATACGATGGAAGAGATCTTGATGGTCCCCTGCCATTCGAACAGATTGCTGATATAGATGACGATAATGACCCCGATTCCGATCGTCAGTGCATTCACGGGAGCAAACAGCGACAACAAAAGGGCCATCACCGCTCCGAGGATCGTCCCCCACATCCTATCCTTACCCGTCTCTAGCGCCGCCGATACCGAGGGTTCCATTGCAATGATCGCTGCAATGGCCGCGAAGAACGGGTTGGTCACGGGTATGAAGTCGCTCACGATCAGCGTGACGCTAACGGCGAGGGCGGTCTTCAGGGTACGGAGTCCCACTTTTTTGACTGTCATCATGCAACACCTTATCCTTATACGAAAGATTCTATTGCTGACTAGAAACGACTCATGTCCTTAGCGTTAGAAGATAAGCGAGGGCCTCCTCCCTGTGAACAGGGTCACCTGCGTATCATCGGTCATCTGCGTCGGCCGGCGGATGCCATCGGGACCGTAGATTTTCTCGATTTCTGTCCATTTTAAAAACTCAACAGGCCATCCCAGGGCAGCGCCCAGAGCGCCCCCCATGAGAGAACCTGCAAACTGTGTTCTCTGATTTCTCCTACTCAGCCTCATCTGCGAAGATCTTTTAACAATCATACTTCATAGATATCCATATTCATTGGGTTTATCCATCGAATGCTCGAATCATCCTGATAGGTCTTGAGTAATGAAAGAAGACGCCCCGATTGAGAGGACGCCTCCTTAGCTCGTTCGTTGATCCCTTGATCAAGCGAACTCGTTTTCCACTGCTTCATTGACTTTTCTCGTGCGGATCACGTTGCTGGCCACGAAAATCACCATCAGAGTGATCCCGACAGCATCGGTCATGATACCCGGTTTCACCAGTAGCACGGCCGCAGCGAAGGCCATCAGGCGTTCGTAAATCTTCAACGAGGATTTGAAATAGTTCTCATTGGCGGCACCCAGGCAAAGGATACCCAAGAGACCAGTAGCGATGGTCAAGACCAAACGCCAGGCCACCACATTCTGCATCAACAGAATCGGTGAATAGACGAACATAAAGGGAATCATAATCCCGGCGAGGGCCAACTTGAAACCACTGAAGGCCACCTCCGTGGGGTTTGCACCCGATATGCCGGCCGCCGTGTAGGAGGTCAGCGCTACAGGTGGCACGACCGCAGACAAGGTGCCGTAGTAGAAGGCAAAGAAGTGGGCCGCGATAGGGAGAACACCCATCTGGATCAGAGCGGGTGCAGCGACACTGGCCGTGATGATGTAACAAGCCGTGGCGGGAAGCCCCATGCCCAGGAAAATCGAGGAGACCATGACCAGTATCAGTGCCAACCAAAGCTGTCCGAAGGACAGTTTCATGATGTTCAGCGCGATGACCTGACCGAGCCCCGTCATCGCCACGACACCTACGATAAAGCCTACGACGCCACAGGCGATGGCCACGGATACAGCGGTCTTGGCTCCCTCCTCGAGAGCCAGGATGTAATCCTTGGGCTTCATCCGCGTGTTCTTCCGTAGCGAACTGAACAGGATCGTGGAGATCAGTCCGAAGAAGGCAGCGTAGAGCGGCGTGATACCCCGTACCAGGAAAAACAAGATGACGACGATCGGAAGGGCCAAGTGCCCTTCTTCTTTTAGCACACGTTTGAGATCCGGCAGTTGAGATTCGTCCATCCCCTTGAGTCCGATCTTCTGTGCGCGAAAATCGACCATCACGAATATGGCGAAGTAGTAGAAGAGGGCCGGGATGATGCCCGCGTACATGATCTGTACGTAAGGAATCCCCAGGAACGAGGCCATGATAAAGGACGCGGCCCCCATGATCGGTGGCATCAGGATCCCGCCCGTTGAGGCGGCGGCTTCTACGGCCCCGGAGAAGCGTGGGGAGTAACCCACTTTTTTCATCAGGGGGATCGTGAAGGTGCCCGTAGTGGCTACGTTGGCCTGGGCAGAGCCGCTGATGGTCCCCATGAGACCAGAGGCCATGACCGCTACTTGGGCCGGGCCACCACGCAGGCGACCCGCGAAGGCCAGGGCGAAGTCATTGAAGAATTTCGCCGTGCCCGAATGCTGCAAGAAGGAACCGAACAGGATGAACATAAAGACGTAACTGGCTGAAACCATGAGCGTCACGCCGAAAAGACCTTCGTCCGTCAGGTACATGCGCGTCAAGATTCGTTCCCAGGTGAAACCCCGGTGGGCCAGGATGCCCGGGAAAATCTGTCCGAACCGCGCGTAGAAAATGAAACTGAGGGATAGAATCGGTAGAACGATCCCCACCGCTCGGCGCGCGGCTTCGAGCGTTAGAAAGATGGCTAAGATGGCAAAAACGAAATCTCTGGGAATGGGAACGAGGGACCTGGCGATCAGCGCATCGTAGGTGAAGAAAATATACAATCCCACGATCAAGCCACCTGCTGCGAGTACCCAGTCGAACTTCGAGGGGTTCTGCGGATCGGATTTTCTCGTCGCTGGGTACATCACGAAGGTCAGCGCGAGCATGAGTCCGAGGTGGAGTGCATTCTTCTTGATGAGAATCATCAGACTGAAACTGTTCATATACACGTGAAACAATGAGGTGAGCACCGCGAAAATGGTGATCATCAGGGCGATTCTTCCGCTGAACTCTCTCACGGCTATGGGTTCTAGCTTTTCCTTTTTCACTTTGACCTTCTTGCTATTGTTAAACATACTACCTCCCCCTTGTTGAAAATGACCCGTGAGGGTAAGCCGGTATAGTGGCTACCCTCACGAGGATCATCTGATCAGTTGGCCGGCATGAGATCGGCTGGGATCTCGATACCCTTTTCTTCGTAGTATCTGGCCGCTCCTGGATGCAGTGGAACTGGAGGTAAGCCTTCAACGGCCGAGTCAAGCGTCACCGATTCGAGCGCTTGGTGCGAGCCTACGATATCCTCGTAATACTCGTACATTGTCTTGGTCAGGTCGTAGATCAGTTCTTCGTCGACAGAGGCATTGGTGAACAGGGCTGATTTGATACCCACGGTCTGAATCTCTTCATCGATGCCGGAATAGAGTCCTGCCGGTACCGTGAACTGTCCGTACTGAGGAGCAACGGCTTTTAGGGTCTGGTACTCTTCGTCGGAGATCTCGAGCATTTTTACGTTCGTCTTGCTGGCCAAAATCTCTGATACCGAGGAAGTCGGGATACCCGCTTCTGCGTTCATCGCATCGAGCTGACCATTCTGCATGGCACTGGAAGCTTCCGAGTAACCCAGGTGTTCCGGTCTGAAATCGTCAACCGACAGACCACCGAGCACTTCTAAGATCTTTAGCGTGCTGTACTCTGTACCGGAACCCGCTCCACCCACATTGATCGAGTGGCCGGCGATATCAGCGATGCTGTTGATCCCGGATCTCTCCGTCACGATGATCTGGCTGAGCTCGGGCCATAGACCCGTTACGAGACGAATATCCTCGAACTCGTTGCCTTCAAAACCCTCTTGACCCGTCATCGAGAAGTAACCGAGACTGGCCACGGCGATTCCCAGTTGTGCTTCGTTGGACTTGAGCATGTTGAGGTTCTCAACGGAACCACCGGACGATTGTGCTGCTGCGACGACACCTTTGTCACCCAGCTGCTCACTCCATAGTGTGGCCAGGATCGTTCCCACTGGATAGTAAGTTCCGCCAGTAGAACCGGTGACGATGGTCACGAACTCTTTTTCCGGTGCAGGTGTCCCGTCCCCACCCTGCGAGCTTCCGCAACCAGCTAAGGTCAGCGCGAAGATTGTCACCAGCAGTACAAGCGTGATTGTTTTTTTCAGATTCATCAATACCCCTCCTTATTAGATGTGTTCCTCTATCATTGCAAGACCGATGCCAATACCACAAGCTTGGCAGGTGGCCATTCTCCGTTGAAAAGACTGAAAAGTACGAAAAAATTGCCCTGCAAAATTTGCAGGGCTGTAATAATTGCCTACTCGCTGTAAGCCTTCACTTTGTACCGCAGACTCCGTTCGCTGATCCCCAGGACCTCAGCGGTCTTTCGTTTGTTGTTGGACATAGCCTCCAGTGTTCTCAAGATGACCTGGCGCTCCACCTCGTCCATGGACAGACCGATCTTGATGGGGATGATCCCCACGTCATCGAGCAGCCGACCAGGGTTCTCCCCACAGGCGTCTAGTCTTGGAAGATCCTCCCATCGCACGTAGTCGTGTTCCGTCAGGGCCATAGCCCGTTCGATGATATTCTCCAGCTCCCTGACGTTTCCTTGAAAGTCATGTCTTTCGAGAGCCTTCAGCGCTTCCTTGGTGATGCCCCTCACGTGGTGATCACCCAGGTCTTTCTGGTGCTTGTTGATGAAGTGCTCGACGAGGACGGGAATGTCTTCTTTCCTTTCGTTCAGTGGTGGCATATCGATGCTCACCACGTTCAACCGAAAAAAGAGGTCTTCTCTGAAACGACCGCTCGCCACTTCCTTTTTCAGATCTTTGTTCGTGGCGGCAATGATCCGGACATCCACGCGGACGCTCCCTTCGGAGCCCAGGGGTACAATCTCCTTCTGCTGGATTGCACGGAGCAGCTTCACTTGTAGATTGGGGGCCATTTCCCCGACCTCATCGAGGAAGATCGTCCCCCCGTCGGCGAGCTCAAACTTGCCGCGCTTTCGCTTCTCGGCGTGAGTGAAGGCCCCCTTCTCGTAACCGAAAAGTTCGCTCTCCATCAAGCTCTCCGGTATCGCACCGCAGTTGAGCGCCTCAAAGCGACCACCCTTGCGCCGACCCTCGTAGTGAATCGCCTTGGCCACGAGCTCCTTGCCCGTTCCAGTGGGACCCTGGATCAGCACGTTGATATCATTGTCCTTCACCTTGTGGACGAGATCGAGCACCCGTCTCATCTTTTCCGAGCGACCGATGATCCCCGCCACGCTGTATCGGTCGTGCACCTCGCGTTCGAGGTAATCAATTTTCTCCTGCATGGCCCGGTACTCGACGGCTTTGTTGAGAAGGACACGGAGCTTGATCAGATCGAGTGGCTTCATGATGTAATCGTAGGCTCCCTTCTTGATGGCCTCGATCGATGACTCGATAGTGCCGTAGGCGGTCATCATGATCACCACGGCATCTCTCCCCTTCTCCATGATCCGGTCGAGTAGGTCGATACCCGAGTACTCTCCGAATCGTAGATCCAAGAGAACGATCTCCGGTACTTCCGTTTCTAAAAAAGCGTTGAGCTCCAGGATGTTCTTTGCGACACTGATCTGGTACATGTCTTCGAATGCAAAGGTTAGCGATGTACAGATGGCGGCTTCATCATCCACAATCAGCATCTTGTTCATTTCCTTTTCCCCTCCGTTGCTAGATCCTCTGGAAACAGGAGCCGGACTTCCGTACCCCTTCCCCTCTGGCTGTCGATTTCTAGCTCGCCTCCATTTTCCTTGATAAACTGATAGCTGATGGTCATACCGAGCCCAGTGCCCTGTTCTTTGGTGGTAAAGAATGGATCGAATACCCTGTTGAGATCCTCTTTGTCGATTCCCGTACCATTATCCTTGATCTGCAAAATCACGCGATTCTCGGACCGCCAAGCGGTCATCTCGATTACCCCCCCCGCCCGACGTTCAGAGATCGCCTGCATGGCATTGAGCATCATGTTGATGACCACTTGTTTGAACTGCTGCGAATCCACACGAATATATAGATCTTCCGGTATGCCCAGGTCGAGAGAAACACAGGACTGTTCGATCTGAGTGTGGAAAAATCCGATGATCTTATCGATCGCTCCTTTCACCTGCAGGCGCTCCCTTTGTCCTTTTCCCGGTCGCGCGTACTCGAGCAAACCCGTGATGATCTGATCTAGCTTGGATATTTCAGCAGGCAAATCCTCTGATATCTTTCTCCGAAAATCCGGATTATCGTATTTCATCGGGATCAGCTCAATATAGGTTTTGATCGCCGTGAGAGGATTTCTGATCTCATGGGCGATGCCGGCCACCAACCGCCCGAGAGACTCGAGTTTGTCCTGTACGGCCACCTTCTGCTGCATGAGTTTTTCGCTGGTGATATCGGCCATCGTGAGGGTGATGCCCGAGACGTTGTTCTCCTCCATGGTGAGCGGATAGAGATTGTACTCGAGAATTCGCTGGTCCCCTCCCCTGGCGTAGACTTTCTCCACTTTCTTCCGTTCCTCGCCCGTCTCTAGCACATGTTCAAAATCCTCCTTGAAGAAAAACGCATCCAGCTTCGTCTGAGAATAGTGACGACCGATGAGCTCTCGATAGCCGGGACCAAGAAAGTGAACATTCTTCTCGTTCATGGAAAGGATGATCCCTTCGCGATCGAAGGTCACGAGGCCACTGAAGATGCTGTTGAGGGTCTGTTCTTTAAAGGTCGACTCCCGCCTCAGCTCTTCCGTCCGTCTATTCACCTCTCGCTTCAGGCTGTGATTCCATCGGTAGAAGAGACCGATCAGGAGCAGGAGGGCAAGGAGCACACCAGCCGCGAAGTACGCGATGCGTCGAACGAGGGCGTAGGGCAGACCGATGGGGTCACCAAACCATTTGCTGTAAATCTTGTCGTAGGTGCCGTTCTCCCGAATGCGCTCGAGACCCTCGTTGAAGGTCTCTAGATACCTAGTGTCACCTCGGTTGACGGCCATTCCATAATTGCTGGGTAGTAGGTCCTCCCCTACCTTTTTCACCTCACCACGCCGGTTATCCTGCTGGACCAAATAGAGGCCGGTGAGTTGATTGCCCACGTAGGCATCCACTTCCCCGGCGAGCAACTTGTTGATGGCCATCTGGTGGGTTTCTGTCTCCACCAGCTCGATCTCTGGTACGTGCCACAGGACCTCCCCGGCAAAGTCATCGCGCTGGATGGCCACACGCCGTTTCCTCAGGTCTTCCAGGTTGACGATGTAATTGGTATCGGTGCGCACGAAGATGCCCAGGGCAGAGATCAGATAAGGATCTGAAAAATCGTAAAAGGTTGCCCGCGAGGTATTGTATTTCATCCCCTGGATCATGTCGATATCCCCGTTTCTCAGCGCCAGCACAGCGCTGAACCAAGGCATGGGTCTCAGCTCGATGTCGATGCCCATCTCGATGGCGATAGCCCGCATGATGTCGACGTTAAATCCCTTGTAGTTCCCGTTCTGATCGACGTACTCGAAGGGTGGGAAGTGATAGTCACCGCCGATGATGACCGTCGGACGATCGTCGACGAAACGATCCGCGTCCTCGCCATAGGCACTGCCCGTGACGAGAAAAAGGATGATAAAAAAAATGATACAACTGCGCGCCCTTCTGTTCACGATGATCTCCCCCTCTCTAAAGCATTATACACCGGATCTACGGACACAACAAAGCCCCCCACCGAAATTCGGGGAGGGCCGAGTACTTTTATCCTAGAATCGGGTTTTCCCAGAGCGGGAGCACCCTTCCGATGCCCATGTCGCGGGCGTTAGTGTAGACCCTGTGTGCTTCGGACAAATCGTGGATTCCCATGCCAATGGGATTGAAGAAAATGACATCCTCCGGCGACTTTCTCACCTGGACGTTCCCGACCACACTCTGCCCTAGATCGGTTACCTTGTCCCGTGGGATCACACCATCCCTGACAGCCCGATAGCTCACGTCCACACCGTGTCCTGCTACGGCATCAAAATCATCGACCACTACATGGTCCACGTGGGTCAACGCCTCCGGCGGCGTGTCCCAGAAAGAAATTTCACAGTGCACGGCGCCCTTTTTATACCAGCTGCCGTCTACGTAGGGGGACTTGGCCATGGTGGCCGTGGCGATCAGGTCGCTGTCCACGAAGGCTTCCTTCGCCGAGTCGACCACGCGGAAGGTCATCGAAGGGATCTCTTCGGACATGCGCTTGCAGAATGTTTCGGCCGTCTCGCGGTTCAGGTCGAAGACCTTGCAGATCTCAAGCGTCGGGGCGCCGCACTTGAAGGCGTGGGTCTGGGTGATGCCCTGTACCGATGCGCCCACAAGGCCCATTACCTTGGCGCCCGGGTTGGCCAGGTATTTGACCGCGACGCCGCTAGCGGCTCCCGTCCGCATGGCCGATACCAAGGCACCGTCCATGATACAAACGGGCATCAGGGTATCGGGGTCCACGATGATGATAATCGCATTCGCGCGCGGAAGACCGAATTTCTTGGGGTTGTGGGGCTTGCTAGGGATCCACTTGATTCCCGAGGTGTTCACGGGGCCGAGGAGACCACGTTCATTCAGCTCCTCTGCGTAAGCCTCGCCCCCGAGGAAACCGGGCATCGACATGATCCGTCCGATGGTTTCTTCCGTCTCGGGTCCCCCCCACCGTAGTACGGGCTTGTGGGGTAAAATGTAATCACCCTTACCGTGTAAGAAGAATGAACGCTCAGTGGCCTTCATCGTTCCTTCCATGTCATAGCCTCCGGCCTTCACACAATCCTCTTGTTGCAGGTACAAGAACTCAACGCGTCTGTCCATATCAAATTCCTCCTTGGTTTCTTGGGTTGGCCTATGTTAAAGCAAAGGTCATGCCAAGTTTCGATTCCTCCAGAAACCGCATCAATCGCCCAGTTGATAAGAAGACAAGGAGATCCTTGTATGTCAAAATGAGAGTCTCAATAACACAATGGCGCTGTTTTTCTGCCGTATGGGTCCCATAGCAAGAGCCCTGTCAAGTTGACATGGAAAATGTCATTCTGACAGGGCTTTATTCATGATGGGGCGATTCCGTAGTGCTTGATCTTGCGGTAGATTGTCGATCGACTGATGCCCAAATGTTCGGCAGCCTTGGCTTTGTCCTCATCGGACCATCCGAAACGTTTCAAGGCCTCCTCGATCGCCTTTTTCTCCATGAGGGCGAGGGTGTGCTCTCCCTTGTCTCCTTTGCGTATCCGCTCGGGAATCACCGAGAGGCCGATGGTGCCACCCTGCGTCATGTTGACGGCGTACTCCACTGCATTTTGGAGCTCTCGAACGTTTCCGGGCCACGGGTATGTTCTGAATAACGCGAGAACCTCAGGTGCAAAGCCATCGATCTCTCGCTTGAGGTAAGTCCGGTATTTCTCGAGAAAATGCTCGGCCAGCAAGGTCGTATCCTGGCCACGTTCGCGCAAAGGCGGGATATCCAGAGTGATCACGTTGATCCGGTGGAAAAGGTCCTCGCGGAAGGTGCCCAATCGGACCATGGTTTCGAGATCTTGGTTCGAAGCCACGATCACGCGTAAGTCCACCCGGATCGCATCCGTTGCGCCGATGCGTTCGATTTCTCGCGTCTCGAGAAAGCGCAGGAGCTTCTGTTGCATATAAAGGGGCATGTTCTCCACCTCATCGAGAAAGACCGTTCCCTGGTCGGCGCTCTGGAGCTTACCCAGCTTGCCATACTTGCTCGCTCCCGTGAAGGAACCGCTCTCATAACCAAAGAGTTCACTCTCAATCAGGTTCTCGGGAATCGCCCCGCAGTTGATGACGATAAAAGGTCCTCTCCGCCAGGGGCTCTCGGCATGGACTCCCCGGGCGAAGAGTTCTTTTCCCGTACCGGTTTCCCCGTGTAGCAAGAGGGTGGATCGACTCTGGGCGACCTTTCTCACCCGCTCTTTGAAGGTCCTCATCGCCTGGGAGCGCCCGACAATATCCGACAGTCCGATGGGGTTGAGCCCACCGGAGATTTCATTCTTGAGTGCGCGGTTGATCGTGAAGTCCTTCACGCGCGTACTGATCAACTCTGCAATCATCTGACTGAAATCCAACATCTCCCGCTTGCTCTCCGTGAGCAAACGGGCCTGGGCCTCGTTGAAGGCCAGGATTCCCATGGCACCGATCGTCTGGCCTTCAGAACGAATGGCGGCATAGACAGCCTTCTGGTAGACGCAATCTCCATAATGAATACAGGTAGCACAATTTTCTTCAACACCCGGGTGATCGATGACGATGAAGGCCTCACCCTTAAAAATATGGCGGTTGACGATGCCATCCGTAGCGATTGCTTTTCCCACTTTATCCTTGGATACACCGGTTCCCGCGACGCGGTAGCCTTCATGATCAAATAGATCGATATCCAGTTTCAATGCCGCTTTTGTCACCTCGGCGAATTTTTGCATACTATCCTTTAGCAACATCAGATCTGTCATAGGATCCCCCCTGTTCATGGCTATCGTACCACCGTCACCACTGTCGAACAAGCCCCCTTTGCTCTTTCAAGCGTATTTTGCACACGGTTATCCATTTCCCGACAAGCCGATCGAAATGCTTGAATAATATGACAGCCAGGCGTACACTGAAACTGTCAAGTACGTAACGACTTACCGGAGAAAGGGTGTGGCTCCATGTCCCGATGGACAGTCATCCTGTTGCTTGTTCTCGCCGCTCTTTACGTGATGGCCTTTCGTTTCCCGATCAGCTGGGTGGAATGGTCGACCTGGCACGAAGACTCCCGTAACGATCGAGCCGGTCAAAGGAGAAAAAACCATACGAAAGGTCAAAAAAGGTGAACCCTATGGGCTCACCTTTTTCATCTTCTTTGTTGTTACTGGACTGGCACTTCCAGTTCTTGGCCGGGGAAAATCAGGTTGGGATTGGCCAGCTCGTTCATCTCGGCCAACTTCTCCCATGTGGTTCCGCGAGCCTGTGCGATTCTCCAGAGAACATCTCCTGATACAACCACATAGGTATCCATGTCCATTGTTTCAGGCATTTCAAGGGGTGCTTCTTCGCCTTCGAGCGTGATGACACCCTGCTCGGCTAGTTCGTAAACGTTCAGCGACTTCACATTCGGTGTTCTGCCATCTTCCGACTTGGGAACGGTGAGCACTCCCTCGTTGACCATGGCGATGATTTCATCGCGCATAGGATGGCCGAGATCAGCCCCGATGATTTCCCAGTTGTTGTCCGTCGTTGGGGTGATCGTCCCCTCGGATGCGATGTGATCGCGGATGTAGCTTCTGAGCGAGATCGGATCAGACTTGAAGTAAGCATCATTGCTGATGATCCCCATGCTCTGGAGGCCACCGAAGCGATAATTGTTGATCGTCAAGTTGAAGGTCATATCGTCTGTCACGGGTTCACCTTTGTACGTCAAATCGACGATACGCTCACCCACAGGTTTCGAAATGTCCACCTTGTAATCGACGCCCGCGAACATATCGTAGTTATAACCGCGAATCTCTGGGTTGAAGCTAATGGTCACGTCACCCTCTTCGTAGGTGTTATAATAGGCAGCCGACCACTCCATGTACTCCTTGAGCTCGGCACCGTTTACTTCCACGGCATAGAGGGTGTTTGGATATTTGTAGATATCAAAGACATCGGAATAGGACACTTCGCCCTCGGCGATATTCGAAGAAGAGGAGAAGAGTGCCGCCGCCGAAACATCGGCTCCGGTGACATCCAATTGCACCTGATTGATCAGATCCATCACGGCTGTATCCCGAATCTGTGCTTCCGGAATACCGGGTACTTCGCTTTCGGGATGGAAATCTGCCGTGGCAACACCGATTGGATTCGATAGGAACTCCAGCGTCATCTGGTGGTAGGGCTCTGCCAGCTCTGAGACTTCCTCTGAAGGCTCGACATCGGCCAGCGCTACGGTCATCACATCTTTACCCGTCACTTCCCAACCGTCTGCTGTTTTTGTCAATTCAAAATCAAACTGAACGACCTCGTTGTCACCGCCGGCGGCAGGTGCACCGACAAGGATACCGTTCATCTCTTCAGCGATTGATCGGTGATCGTGACCAACGAGCAGGGCATCGATCCCGGGAGCCGAGGTAAGAATATGCTTGGCAGCATCGGCCTCATCTGGCTCATGCCTGGATTCGAGTCCCGAGTGAGCCGATACGATGATCACATCGGCACCTTCCTCTTCAATCATGGCCACGTACTTGGCCGCTTCATCGCCCAGGTGCTTAAAGGTCAGAGATTCTACCTTGGGCCCATCCCAACGCGGAATACTCGGTACCGTGAGACCCAGGATGGCCACGCGTACGCCTGCCACTTCTTTGATGATGTACGGCGTCGCATAGTTTTCGCCCGTCTCCTTGTCATAGATATTGGCGGACAGGATCGGGAAGTTGGCCTCATCCATCACCTTTTCCACGAGTTCAAGACCAAAGTTGAACTCATGATTACCCAGGACCATGGCATCATATTCCATGGCGTTCATCAGGGCGATCATGGGATTTTCCAACGCGAGATCTGCATTGTAAAGATCGTCTGCTAGGATCGTTCCCTGGAGTGTGTCCCCATTGTCGATCAGCAGCGTGTTGGGATTTTCCGCCCGCATCTTTTCCACGAGACCAGCCACCCTAGCAAGCCCGGTATCGCCTCTATCGGACCCGTTCTCATAGGACCAGCTGTTCACTGCCCCGTGAATGTCTGATGTTCCAAGGATCTTCAGTTCGACCGTATCGCCCACATCGGCGAAGGTTGCTGCCGGCAAAACCGGGCCCAATAGCAGACTGAGCACGAGCAAGAGACTGAGTAGCTTTTTCAATTTGTTCTACCTCCTCTTATGTACTGTTCCCAAGCCGGGAACGAAACCACTAACATATGTAGCGGCTCCCATAATTAGTATATGCTCATCAAAGCATAACACAAGCCCTGTCAGAAAATTTTGTAGAAGCACCACAAAAAAAAGAGAGCCGGACCCGCAAGGGTACGCTCTCTATTCTCCTTATTCTATCACTTCCTTCAAATGTGTGTCGATCAACAACTCCCCTTGCCCCGTCGGGAGGAAGAGCGCGTTGTAGACCATGCGGCTCATCTCACCGCGGGTCAACGCATCGGTATCCGCCATGGTTCCGTTGGGGTCGAGACGATAGAGTCCCTTGGCCCTGAGTGTCTCGTGGGCATCGGACCAACTAAAGGCCCGCTCGCCCATAGCGCGCAGGATGAGCGTAGCCAGGTCGTCATCGCGCATGGCCGACGTGGCCCCCAGACGATCTGCCGCCTGACCGGAGACGAGATTCCTATAGTGGAGATAATCCACGATTGTCTTTCCCCAGGGGGGAACATCTGCGAACCCAGTCTCATAGGCGGGGAGCGAGGCCACAAAGGCATCGAGCTCATCACCGACGCCCAAGAGGTGAAAATAGACCATCATGCCTTCGATACGCGTGAGCGGTCGGTCGAGTTCCAGTCCCTGTCCTGTCCCGGACAGAATACCCAGTTCAGCCAGTGCCTTTCCGTAGTACGCTGGATCCGCGGGATCGAGACCCCACGCCTTTTCAAGCGATGTACGCAGAGCCGCGGGGTCCGCAGGTGCAGGTGGTTCCGGAAGCACCGGCTCGGGAAGATCTGAAACTTCCTCCGCAGTACCGAAATCAAGGTAGATCAGGTGGTTCTGTGAAGGATCCAACGAGAGCAGATCCCAGGTATAGGTATCCCCCTCTACGCTGTGGGCATTGTGTCCGTACACCTGCTGATCCGTGGTAAAGGTAATGAGCATCTTCATGCCCATGGAGCGCAACATCGCGTAGCCCTGTTCTGCCTCCGCTCGTTCGGCCTCGGTCGTTGCAGAACCTTCGAACACGGCCATAAAGCGATAAACACCCTCCTCGAGTTCCTCGAGGGTCATGCCGCTTTCCTCCAGACTCTCACCTTCGAAAAATGTCTCCCGCTCTTCAAAGCTTAGCGTCATCACCGAGCCCTCGTATTCCAGACCATCTCGCGTAAAAGCACCCTCCACGTTTTCTACAGTGACGCCTTCCATTTCCTCGAAGGCCTCTGGATCAATGCCCGACTCCTCCATCTGCATGTCGAGATCCTCCGGGGTCATCTCCCATGCGTCGATGAAATCACGGCTCAGTCCCGAGTACACGGTGAACGTTCCACCGCCCGCTTCTGGCATCTCAATAGCCATTTCAATGTAACCACAGCCGGTGAGCAACAGGGGTAGCAAAACGATCGCTAGAATTTTTGTTAGCTTATTCACATTTACCCTCCTCCAAATCCTGTTTCTGTAATCTGTCCTGTTCCTTATTTATCCCTATGCGTGCTTCTGAATCTTAAACCTCACTGAGCACCCGCTCGTACACGCTCATCTCCGGATTGTCCTCTGACCCGGGGTAAAGATCTCCAACCTTACCCGTATATAAAAAATGGTGACGGGTCAGCAGGTCGATAGAGGCGGTATGTGCAGGGTGGGTGATCGCGCGTAGTCCTTCGAGCCCAATCTTCTCTTTGGAAAAGGATAGAATCGCGGTGAGGGCCTCCGTCATAAACCCCCTCTTCTTATGGTCCGGAAGGAGCTCGTAGCCCACCTCTGCCCATTTCCGATCTTCAGAGAAGGACCACAGGCAAATCGTACCCACCAAAGTGCCCGATGCCTCTTCTTCCATCCCCCAGAAATAGACCTGTTCTCTCGAGACGTCGCGCATCACACGGTCGATAAACCGCGCTGCTCGTGACACGTCTCGGTAGGCTACCATATCGACATAGTGTAGGTTCTCGGGTACTGATCGCAGATGGTAGATCACCTCGGCATCCCCTTGTACTAGGGCCCGGAGGACCAGACGCGGCGTCACCAGGGGATACCCTCTAGGCGCCATCCGACAGATGCTCCTCGACCCACTCTTTTAACACCCTAGCGTGGTGGCTGGTCTTGTCCTTGGCGGTATAGAGGAGGGACACCGTCTGTTCATCGAGACGGTTGAACAGACGGTCCAAAAAGGCTTCTTTCTCATCGTTGCCATCGAGTTCCATCCTGTATCTCTCGCGGAAGTTCTCCATACGATCGACCATATGACCGAAGACCTTCCTCTGGTCCGAACCGGGTGTCATCGCCTTCACCCGGTCATCCAGCGTCACCCGCTCCTTACTTACACCCCTGGGCCAAGGCCAATCCACTAGGATGGAAAAGCCATCGGAAGTCGTGGCTTCCCCGAAAATCCCCTTGGTTTTGATCCCGTGCATCTCTTATGCTTCCTTCTGAAGGGGTGGGAACACCACATCGAAAATCAAGAAGACCACCTCGTCGGTCTCCTCGAAGGTGAACCCAAGGCTCTCAGCATCCATCTGGAAGAACTTCCTATGCCCATCCACCCAATAGTCGAGAGAACCATCTCCCTCCCCTTCGATCGTCGCGTGGCGCTGGGTCACCTCGTTAAAGGGAAAGACCTCGATCTCCTTGATTCGGATGACACAAGCCGCTTCCCCCGCCCAGTCGGTGATGATGTGATGTTCGCCGATCTTGGGCAAAGGCTCCTTCTCTGCTTCGTAGGATTTCACGAGGCCTGCAGTCCCCCGCTTGACCCCTTTTCTTGTCAGCTCGGCCAAGGCATCGGCCTCTTTCGCTTCACTGCAGAAATGCCAGGCCTCGTAACCGCCGGAGGTGGTCTCACTTCCTGCTAGCTCTCGATACGCACGCCACATTTTCTCGGGTTTCATCGCAATCGCCTCCCTCGTCTATTTGCCCTGGCTATTGTTCTCGTGCTTTTCATGCGTCTGATCGAGCAGACGCCGGATCAATTTCGTTGAATCGAGTAGCGGTGATATGGAGGAGTCGTGGTTGAGGGTATCGATCACATTGGCTGCAAATCCAGACATATCGACGGTCCTGAACCAATCGGCCCTCCGGATGTGCTCCGGCACATAGGAGAGGTTGGTCGCGTATACGCGATCGAGAAGTCCCTCGGCGTAGTAGGCCTCGAAGGTCTCGTGGCCGCTGGTGAACAGGGCAAAGGTCACCGCCACAAAAATCTTCTTCGCGCCGCGTGCCTTCAGATCCTTGCAAATATCAAAGACCGACTGGCCGGAGGAGATCATATCATCGACGATCAGTACATTGCTACCGCTGACGTCCTTACCGAGGTAATCGTGCTGAATGATGGGATTCTTACCATCGACAACCACCGAGTGGTCCCTCCGCTTGTAAAATAGCCCTGTGTCCACACCAAGGTTCGAGGAGTAGTAGAGCGCCCGGTCCATGGCACCGGTGTCGGGACTGATGACCACCATATTGTTGGCATTGATGTCCAGATCATCTTCCTCCGTCACCAACGCCTTGATAATCTTGTAGCTCGGGTGCAGGTTCTCAAAGGAAATGAGCGGTATAGCATTTTGGATCGTGGGATCGTGGGCATCAAAAGTGATAATATCCTTCACACCGAGGCGTTCGAACTCTTGAAGCGCTAGGGCACTGTCCAGCGATTCGCGCCCCTTGCGCCTGTGCTGACGCGATGCATAGAGTAGTGGCATGATCAAGGTGATCCGCCTGGCCTTTCCGGCGATGGCCGAAAGGGTGCGCTTGATATCCTGCAGATGGTCATCGGGACTCATCCGATTCTCGTATCCGAACATATCGTAGGTACAGCCGTAGTTACCCACATCGCACAGGATGTAGACGTCCTTCCCGCGTATGGATTCTTTCAAAACCACCTTGCCCTCTCCATTGGAAAAGCGGACTTCCTCGATATCTATCAATTGGGAACCTTTCTCACGTGTGCGCGAGAGTTTCTCGTCGATGGGTTTTGCAATCTCGCGACAGCTCTTCAGAGCGATGATGGCCAGTTCTCCATAGGGTAATTGCGTACGATCCAATTGTTGCACGTGGGCCTCCTTCTTATCCTTCAAACGCATCCACTCCACCGGTTTGCGTCAGCTTACGTTTTTGTCGATACCATTATACCACGTCACCGACGATAGAACCGCTCGTCATCCTTGCTTATTTCTTTCTCGCCTTTCTTTTCAGATAGTCCTCTAGAAAAGCCCTGTCCTCGATTTCAAGATCTCGTTCTCCCGCCAGTGACTCCAGATGATGGGTAAACTCGTGCTTCAATGTGTGGAGCAGTCGCTCGCGGAGGGCTTTTTCATCGAGATGGCCGAATACCCGCCTAAAGGAGCCATAGTACAGGGCGATATACCGCCCCATGTTTCCTCCGCGGTGGTATTCGCCGAGCACGAACAGATCGTCGTTCGGCACCCGACGGTTTTTCTTGATCCCCGGTAACAAGATCACACCGCCGTTTAGCTCCCTGAACAGTTCTTCCGGGAGCTCTTCGATCAATTCTTCGAGAATCGCTTGCATGTTTTCAATACTGATCATCCTGATGCTCCTTCTCACTCTTCGAATACTTCTGCTTCCCGCCCCAGGATCTCCAGGGTCAAGGGGACCGATTTGGTGATGAGGCCTTCGATGTCATGTTGTAGGGCGTTCTTGATCTCTTCATCGGTGTCGGTGGTCCATACCCAGATGCCTTTATTCTCTTCGTGTAAGCGTCGCGCGAGCGCAGCATCCAGCATCCCCTTTTGAACGGAGAAGAAGTCCACATCCTGCTCCCCCAAATCACCTAGGGCGTAGTAAAGAATCTGGCCGATTCGCATCTCTGGCTTCAGGCGTCTCACTTCCGCTAAAAAGTTGGCATCGAAGGACTGAACGAGCGTCCCATCGATCCGATCGTGCCGCGCTAGAAGGCGAAGGAGCGCAAGGGCCACCTCGGCCCTTGGTCCATTGACCTTGACGTCGATCAGCAAATCCGCTCGGTCACCGATGAGTAAGATTGCTTCCTCGAGGGTCGGGAGACGTTCCCCTCCACCGATGCCCAGGGTCGCAAGGTCTGCACTTTCGAGATCGATCACACGCCTTGTGTCCCCCGTCATACGTTCGAGGGTCAGGTCGTGGTGGAGAACGAAGATCCCGTCACCTGTGATCTGCACATCCATCTCGATGGTATCGGCCCCCTCCTCCAGCGCCGTCGAGATAGCCGATAGGGAGTTCTCGGGTGACGATCCACCTCCCCTGTGGGCGGCCACCGCCACGCTTCGCCCCAAATAGAGGCCTTCTTCGTTGGCAGAAGCACCCATGAAAAAAGACCCGACGACAAGGAAAGACAACAGGACAACAGCAAGCACGCGACGTCTGGCGAAGATGCTCGCGATCTTCCCCTCGATCTTTTCGAGGACCAAAATCCTGACGTAGGCATCAAAGGGGGCGTCTTCCTGAATCTCTCTATGGTACATCAGGGTGAGGACCGTCATGCTCAGGGGCATCAGGAGGAGTGTATAGAGCCTGAGGACCAGACCGCTGACGGTGACAGTATACCGGTTCACCAGATGGGAAAGGGGGATCCCCCGGATCTCGGGCACACGGGACAAAAGGTAACCGAGCGCCAAGCCGAAGAACATCAAGACCCCTTGCAGGAGACCCCACCGAACCAGAAGTGACGTGTGCCGGTTGCGGGTCAGCTCAAAACTCCGCAGCATCGCTCGCCAGGGGGGCCTTTTTTCGATCAGCATGGCGTGGAGTGTGAAGAGGAGCCGCAGGAAGAGATAGACGAACACGACCACGACGGACCAGTAGATCGTCCGAAACACAGGTGACCCTTGGATCGTTTCGATCAAAATGGCAGGTGGTTCGATCCCACCGAGCAGTTGGGGCTTCACTGGTATCTGAATGAGGGGAAGAAAGAGCATCATGGTTCCCATCATCACGAGCACCTCGATGCGCAGGATCCTGGGTAACTGCCGGAGCGTCGTTACGATGGCAGTGCTCACGCTCACCTCTTGTTCGTCCATTCCTGCCTTCGCAAGGTAAAGAAAGGTCCCCAGTTCGATGAAAACCACGAGGATCGACAGGAGAAGGAGCAAGAATAATCCCAATAAGCCCCTGTAGTCAAGCAGGATCTGGAACACGTCCCTGTTGAGCAGTACCCCGGACTCGCTTCCGATCAGGAGGCGATGGATCAGATGGGAGAAGAGGGGAATGATCAGCCGACTTGTGAGCAGGAGCGTTAACACGGCAAAGGCCAGGTGCTTTCGCCACGTGTTTTTGAAATGCACGATACTCTCTTTCAACAATTGGATCATCTGCTCCACCTCCTCACTTGTGGACGGTTCCTTTCCTTAACACTCGTTCAGGATCATGACATCTCCGCGAATCACCTTGTGTCACCCCCGGTCCTCTACGTATAATGAGGACACTTGCATCTCTCACTAGCTACGGAGGTATACACATGACCTACATCCAGGCACTGATCCTCGGGACCATCCAGGGCTTTTCCGAGCCCATACCCATCTCCTCCAGCGCACAGACCCGCATCGCATCGCTCCTCATGGGCATCGATACCCCGGGTATTATCTTTGAAGTATTCTTGAACTTCGCTTCTTTTCTAGCAATTCTCTATCTCACCCGACGGGATGTCTCGAGACTCCTCAGGGGATTTCTCAATTTCCTTTGGACGCGAGATCAAAGACACGGGGAGGCGTTCCAGCAATCGCTGTTCGTTCTCGTGGGAACGCTCCCAGTTCTCATCACGGGATTTGCCATGCAGCATGTGATCGATCAGTGGTTGAGCGGCCCCTTGTCGATCGCCATCTTCCTATCGTTAACCGGATTTATGCTTTTCTGGGTGCGAAAGCGAAATGGAGATCGAAGCTTCGAAGCGATGACCTTCCGCGATGCAATGCTCATCGGAACGGTCCAAGGGATGCTCGCCGTGATCCCAGGTATCTCGCGATCGGGCGCAACGATCGTCACCGCCTTGGCCTTGGGTCTAACGCGTGAGACGGCCTTTCGCTTCTCCTTTTTGCTCTACCTGCCTATCGGTTTCGGGAGCATGTTGCTCGGGGCCAAAGACCTCGTTGGGTCCGCACAATTCCAGGCAGATCCCCTCGTCTACGGTCTTGCCTTTTTCGCAGCGCTCCCTGCCACCCTACTCGGCTACCGCTTGCTCAAGAGCGCAGTGGAAAGCGGTCGATTGATCATCTTCTCTCTCTACTGCTGGTTGATGAGCGGATTATTGCTCTTATCTTAGTCTAGAGGCACTATGCACGGACCATAGCCTGAGTGGCCTCATCCAAGTAGTCAACTGTCGGTCGATCGTTGCCTTGAACTACCCATGAGTGAAGTCACGGGATTCGGTTATCGCCTTTTCGCGACGACCACTTTTTCCTGTTTCACCGGCTACCGCTTAGATTGCAGGAGCAATCCAAGTCTTACAAAGCCTCCTACAGAGCTTGGCTCTGCTCACAAATGTGACAGGCACTTCCCGTTGTCCCAACGGTGCAGGCACACATGGTACCGCTTATGCTTAGGCAGAGATGCCTAATGTATCAAACAATGGCCATAGCGACCCGGGACCGGATAGACACGTAAGCAGACCCAGAGAAAGGGGCGCAGACTCGTTTCTCTAGCAGTTCAAAAGTAGACTTGCCCGCCATCACTTGACCACCTCGTAAGGCCAATCCAGGATGCCACCCAGGTCGTAGACGGGATCATACCCCTGGCCTGCTAAAATGGCGGCCGCCTGGCCACTGCGCGAGCCAGTGCGGCAGTAGACCATGACCTGGTGGTCTTCCGGGGGATACTGGCGGATGACTTCTTCCTCCACCGTATCGATCGGTATGTTCACACTACCGGGTATGTGTCCAGCCTCATATTCTTCCGGTGTACGCACGTCGATCAGAACGACTTCCTCCTCCTCGATCATCGGCTGAGCCTCTTCGGGCGCGATAAGCTGTACCTCTCCTTCGATCCCCTGCGTTTCTGATTGACAAGCGACGGTCAACACCAACGCCACGATCAGGGTCAACACCAGCCATCTTTTTTTTCTTTTATCCATTTTCTTCACTCCTTTTCTTTTTAGACCTGTCCTATTCTTACCCCGGAGAAAATCCATCACACGAAAAGAGACCGGGCGCTGGCCGGTCTCTTCTGATTTGATCTAGATGGTCCACTGGTTGTGGATGACGCCCACGAGGTACCACTGTCCCTCATGGGGGCTAAAGACCAGCCGCAGACTACGCCAATCCATACCGGCATACTGTTCTTGATCGCCTTCAAGGTAATACTCCACAATGATCGCATGCGGATACACTTCGAACTGGTTCTCCAGCATGTTCCCGCTGCTGATCATCTCGTTGTAGCCAATCACGTCGGCCTCCTGGAAATCCCTGGAGTAAATGAAGCGTTCATAGTAAGCGCCCGGTGTCATCCGGATGGGGTCTCCTGTGCCGTCGAAATGCCCCCAGAGGTAGGTCGCTTCGTCGGTGAAGAAACTCAGGATCTGGTCGCGGTCCATGACCACGTCACTGTCTGTCGAGACGTGGGTGTAGGGCGTAAAGCGCACGCCGCGCTCCGGATGAACGATCTGGGAAAGTGCTTCGGCGTTCCGCTCGGACAGGGCCGCTAGGGTTTCCTCTGCACGGTCCCGTATGAGTCTTTCGGCCGTCTCGGGCTCGATCGTATTTTCTTCCGTCAGCGGATAGATCCCCAGGGTCAATGTCGTCGTGAGTTGGTCGCCCGTGGGTCCATCGCTCTCTTCGGTACGGGCGAGCACCTCGATCTGGGCGGTATACAGACCTTCGGGTACACGGTCACCCGCTTTGTCCGTGAGATCCCAAGAGTCCTGCCAGCGCATGCTCTGCCCCGGGGCCAGTTCTTCTTCAATCAACGCCATGGTGAAGGCGCGCCCGTCAGAATAGCGGTAGACCTCCTCATCCGCTTCGTTCTCAACGATGATCTCGTACTGTTGCCCCGAGCTGAAGGTGAAGTTTTTCTCCCCTTCGTCTTGGTTCATCAGCTCGATGGTGAAGACCACTTGTTCACCATTGTAGGCGTAACGTGCCGACGTTTCCAAACGTCCAGCTGCGATCGGAAGTGGCTCCGATGCGCTTTCTTCTGCGATGGCCTGGAGGGTATTGTTCAGTAGGGCGGCCATTTCTCCGTAGGTCACGCTTGCCTTGGGATCGAAAATCCCGCTAGCCCGGCCCTTGGCGATATCTTTCATATAGGCCACGGTCACGCTGTGGTTGTAGGCCGGATCGATCTGGTCTGTGTCCGGGTAAATGACCATCTTGATCACCGGAATGGTCTCCAGGTCTAGACCAGAGATGTCGGCCCAGATCTTTGCCATTTCGTGGACGACGGCCTCGCGCGTCATCGCTTGCGGTAGCCGTGCGTGTTCACTACCGAAGATTAGTCCCGTGAGTTTTTCGAAAGTCACCGCATCCACGGTCGCGTTAAAGTTTTCTTCAGTCAAAATGCTCTCGACGCCTTCCACCTCACCCAGTGCCTGCACGTGGGACGCCGCCCAGTGTTCCTCTGCTGCGAAGGACGGTAGGACCAAGAGTACGCTAAGCATACCGATCACCGTCAGTCTTATGGCCTTAGTTTTCATCATCTTGAAAAATGCTCCTTTCTATGGTTCGCGAGGGGCTACCGATAGCGTGTCCCCTATTCACTTCATACCCTTAAGACGGATCCTTTCTGTCATGCGTTCCAAATTTCTCGCAAAAAGAGCGACCGTAAGGGGTCGCTCGAAGGCTACTCACCGAAAACTCAATTCTCGAGATCTTCGATCAGTCGCTTCATCTCGTCAATCTCTCTGAGCTGTGCTTCAATGATTGCATCGGCCAGTTCTTGAACACGGGGATCGGAGATGTTAGCGCGTCTGCTCGTCAGGATCGCGATGGAGTGGTGTGGAATCATGGCCTTCATATAGGACGTATCGTCCACCGTCGTCTGGCTACGGACCAGGTAAAGGGATGCTCCGAACACCAGGATGCTGACGAGAACGATTCCCATGTTCATGCCCTTGTTCTTCAGCATATGGAGCATGAAAGACAACATGATGATGGCCATGGTCGCCCCCATCAGCAAGGCCATATACAACCGTGTTTCGCTGAAAAACACGTGATCGACTTGGTATGTGTTCAGGTACATGAAGATCAACATGACAATGGTCGAGGTCACGATCATGCCGAAAAACTTCAGATAATTCTTCATCAGACAAACTCCTTCCTTCATCATTAACTCTATCTATCCTATACCCAGAGGGTTTTTCCTCACACACCCACAGGTATTGGTCCTCCTGCACTTCCTCTTTTTCATTGCAAAAACAGGGGCCCCCTTCGGGGCCCCTCAACCTTCAATCGATGCGCGATGCGATGGTCAGAGCTGCTGCTCCGATCGTTCCCACGAGAGAATCCAGGTAGGCTGGTGAACGGTAGACCGCCAGCTGGTCTTTCGCCTGCTGCAGTCGGTCCTTGTAGCCGAATGCCGCGATCAGATCCTTATTGACTGGGTTTTCCACAAAGGTCTCCAGTTCATTGATTTTTTTCTCCATGAGATGGATGTCGATCTGCTGCTTGTTCGCCAGTCGCTTGGCATACCAAACGCTCGCGAGAACCCGATCCTTTTCGAAAAGCGCGCGGATCTCAGGGGCATCGATTCCCCTTCCCTCGAAATGGCCGTAGGCCATGATGGAAAGGAGGGCTTTGATTGGCGGAATTGCCTCATCGACGCTTCCGTCTTCAAAGTAACCCAGGGCGGCTTTCTTGTGTCCCTCGGCGATATTGAGCACACCATCGGCAAAATCCATCATACTCTGCTTCTCCGGTCGGAGGATCTCCTCGGTGAACACCGCCTGGGGCTCGTCGAAGATTTTCCCGAGGTACTTGTAACAGAAGACTTCGGTCATGCGATACCCCAACCGCGATGCGGGAACCCGTACACCCAGATGGTCGAAATCCTCTAGTTTCTCAAAGGAACCCTCGGCGATCAAGGTATGGGCCTTTCTCTCCGCCTCCGTGAGTCTAGCCCAAATTTCGGGCATGAGTAGCGAGATGTCATGGTCCACCCTGGCCTTCGGCCCGATAAAGCCGGCCGGTGTGGTGAAGACCTCGTAATCGCCAAGTACGTAGGAAAGGAGCGCGCTGTTGAGATCGTAGACCGGAGCGAGCATATTGAAGGGGGCCTTGGTCAGCGCCCCTTCCGAACCCGCCCCGGTGGTCGAAGGCGATTTCCCCGTGAGACTGGCGATATAATCCATAAAGAGCTCCGGTAGTTCTTGGTAGTGAATGGGGTTATAGACCGCAAGGGGTCGAATCCGCTTCCCCTCGATTTCGCCCGGCGGGTTGTTCCGCCGACCTGCGAAAATGGCGTTCACTGGCATCGGCACCGGTTCATCAGCGGGGACCTTGCGGGCCAGACGCGTCCCCATCTCGGCCACGTGGTTCTTGAGGGGGTCGGTGAAGTCCGAGCGATTCTCCAGATAACGTGGGTTCTTGCTCGGAACCCCATCGATCAAACGCGGCTCGGATGATAGCACACAGTAGCTGGCATCGCCCGCCAGAAAGTCCTCGATATGGTCCTTCACAGGAGCCGAGTAGTCCATGTAGGACATGATGTCGTCCTTGATCTCGCCCACCGCTTCTTTGCCCAGGGGTTCAAAGTTCGTGGCAAAGAGATGACTGGAAGAAAGATCTTCCTCTGCCTTGAGATCGTACCCCTTGTGGATCGCCTCATCGGGTCGCTGGAAGAATCGATACTCACAGTTGGCCACGAATTTCACGCTTTCGTTCGAATACTCGGGATCGAGGTGACCGAGGTGTCGCGCGGGCACCACTACAGAAGCGCTGATATCATCTTCCATCTGGACCTTCTCACTGGGCATGAAGTCCATGCGCACCTTGAAGACGCGCCAGGCCTTGTCTTCGGAAAAACCCACGCGCAGATAGCTCGGACGGATCTTCCGACCATTGAAATTGATTTCATTGCCGGGCATACCGTTGATGATATCCACAGAGAAATGCTCACGCCACTGGTTTCCCCAGGACTGCTGGTAAAAACGTTTGACCATGAAGACAAGACCCTTGACGTGATTGGGAATGGCTTTGATGTACGCGTTGAAGGCATCGGTATAGGCCGAGGATGGAGACAGTAGCTTGATCACCGACCCCAGGCTCCTGTCGATGGACAAGATCGACCGCGACGGTGTCGTGCGATCTGGGCAGGCCCTCCATCGGCCCCGGTAATCATAATGGAGGATCCGGTCCACGTAATCGAGATCTTTCTCCAGATCATGGACATAGTAGGTCCCGTAGATGATCGCGTTGCTCACGGATTTGGAGATCTCCGACTTTCCACCTCCAGAAACCGTGCAGGGCTTGTGACAGAAGGTGCCCTCGGCCGCCGTGCCCACGAGCTTCCAGGCGGGCGCCTCAGGGTGCTTCTCAATGTGAAATTTCTCGCCATTTGGAAGGATATAGACGTAATCGGGCCGCAGTTTTAACGCGCGCGTTTCACCGTGATGTTCCCATTCGATCAGGGTACCGTGCAGATCCACACGAACGTTCTCGGGCAAGTAGAGGAGATGATCAAAGGTCTTATCGATTCCGTACCCCGCCTCTTTCAGATACATGCGGCTACCGTGATTGGCCACAACCTCGTCGAAGGTATATCCCTCGAGGCGCTCGCCCTCCACGGCGTTATAGTTCTCCCCGAGATTTTTCTGGGGAAAAGCGATCGTCCCACCGGCATGCTCCTCCTCCGCATTGCCAAAGAGATTGGCAGCATAGCTAATCTGGGTCTTCACTTCCTTTTTCGAGTAACCAAAGTAGCTATCGGCGATCAGGGTGACCACCACACCCTTTTCATCGCGGCAAGTGAGCTTAAAAGAGATTCCGTCGTTATACAAGTCCTCGGGGTCCCGGTAACACATCCCATCGCGCCGCTGGCGTTCGGTGGCCTCCTCATAGGATGGCAAGCCGAGATCGATTTTCTTAAGGGTGGTCAGATGCGGGGCCAGAACGATGTAGCCGGTGTGACCCGACCATCCCATCACGTCGAGTCCCGCGTCATTCGTATGAAGGCTCGGATCCCCGGCGTTTCCGAAGACCGATTCCACAAAATCGAGATTGGCCACGAATCCACCTGGTGCTATGAACAGGATCTCCATGGTCTTTTCATCGAGCAGGCCCGGTACAGCGGGCGAAACGATGGGCTTCAGCATGAGGGCGACAAAGGTCTCCGCCTTCTCATCCTGCTCTGCGGTAAAGGGTAGTCCCCTCAGTTCCGATGGTGCCTCTAGGGCCGCACGATAGAGGTGAAGGAAGGTTTTACGCGGCACCTCCTTCTTATCGAAGGGAGTCCTTGGCCCGCCCTCTACGATGTGAAAGGAACCCTTGGTGGTCCGCCGGTCGTGTTTGGGGTTGTGAAGCACGCCCTGCTTGATCCGGTAGCTCGTCATGTGCTCGTTGTGAAAGGCATCACCGTCGACCGGGAGGGATAGTTCTCTGGCCAAGCCATAGTGATCAAGGGAAAAATACCGATCGATGGTGTGCGGCACCTCCCTTTCATCCTTGAAGTAATTCTCGAAAAAGCGGTTGATTCTTTTGTGGATACCGATGGCATGCACGTCGACCCTCCGGGTTTTCTCTTTGTAATCTTCGATGATATCGCCGAAGAGATCGATAAAATCACCGGTGGCTGCCAGATCTTCTGTCGTCGTTCGCACGATGGGCAGACCGAGTGCGGCCAACTTGAAATTGATGTATCGGATCCGGTCGGTTCTTGTGGTGATGGGCTCGATGTGACCGTAATCAATGCCAATTTTCTTACGCATGGACATCATGATTCCCCACTTCCCTGGTTATTGTGTGAATTTTCACATAAGTATACGCCGAAATCCCTCCGTTGACAAACCAATCTGATCTACCTGAACCATATTTTGTCAAGCAATCGTTTGCTGTCTGTCCTCAGAGCACCAAACGGATCCGATTACCCGACGGATCCTCGGTGAAAGTGCCCATGGCTTCAACGGAGACCGCATGGTTCGCACGTTTCAACTGTTGAATCAAGGTCTCCCGGGTAATCGGATCTGGTAATCTCAAATCGAAATGAGACATCCCGGCCGCCTGCGGAGGTTGTGGGTTGGCTCCAACGCCGTTCCATGTGTTGAGGCCAATATGGTGATGGTAGTGGCCTGTGGAGAGAAAGAGAGCGGCGTCACCCAGCGCCAGGGATTCCTCGAACCCGAGGATATCGACGTAGAAGTCTCGACTCGCCTGTAGATCGGCCACGTGAAGATGAATGTGCCCGAGGAGTGTATCCGCCGGCATCCCCTCCCACGGTGCTTGTCCCGTTTCTTTCAAAAGTCCCTCGAAATCAAGGGGATCCGTCTTCATGGTGACGTGTTCACCTTCCCAGTTCCAGCTCTCATCATCGGTATCCACATAGACTTCGATCCCATTGTCATCGGGATCCTGAAGATAGAGGGCCTCGCTGACCCCGTGATCGGCACCACCGGTGACGGGGTAGCCTGCATGCTCGAGATGACGGAGGAGTCGTCCGAGGTCACTGCGTCGCGGCATCAAGAGGGCGAAGTGGTAGAGGCCGGTTCTACGGGCCTCCTTGGCTTGTACACCCGCGGGACAGGTGAGGGTTAAAAAGGGCCGTGAGGATTCTGTACCCAGACGCACTTTTCCCGGTTCTTCGTCGAGCACAAGAAGACCCAGGGTCTCTGTATAGAATTGCTTGGCCCTGTCGAGATCGATTACCTTGAGCACAAGGTGATTGACGTATCGATTGGGTGCTTCGTGATAAGTAGTCATGGGCATGTTCCTTTCCTATTGGGTTGAAGGGTCTGATAACCGTTATCATTCGTTTGATACCCCGGCATCTGCGGGCTCACGCATGATCACAGTTTTCTCTCTAACGACCAGCAAAAATCCCAACGCCGTTGCCGGCGAAGGGATCGGGTCGTTTCAGGCGATGTGGATGTAGATGGCGATGAGTAGCACGACAGCGATCAACCGGTGGAGCCAGAGCCAGGTTTTTCCTTTCCTTTCCTTTTTCGCCCCGTAGATGCCGAGTCCCGTCTGGAGAATCAAGATCGAGCCGGCCAGAGCACCCGTCAGGTTGAATCCGTACCACGAGAACTGTACACCAAAGTGAGCAAGGAGGGCAATCACCGTCGCGATGCCCAGTGCTTGGTGGTGCTTGACGATGGGCTTCATGAGAGCCTCGAACACCTTGTTCAAGGTCTCGTGTTCGGCGAGTTGTTCTCCGAAGTGTTTCTTTATACGTTTTACCACATAATTCAAGACGGTGAGCGTATAAAGCACTACAATCGTGTAGCCCAAGTATTCACCGAAGGTTTGGAGCAAGGTCATCACTTCCTTCCATCATGATGGGATGTCGTTATTTTCCTTGATACCCTGTATTCCTGCAACAAATCGGGCGTGTCCCTTATCGGCCATAGGCCCCTGAGGCCTGCGGTTGGACAAGATCTGCATCACCTGCAGCGAAAATGGTCATCCGTCACCAAACCTGAAACGCATCTCCCTTCCTTGAATCCGAGCATAGACAAACCCAGGAGCGCGAGGAGCAGTGGCCATCTTCTTCTTGCCGGGCACGCATCGGGCGATTTCCGCCGGCCGGGCCTCTGCCCTCATGATGGGGGCTCATGCCTTCGTTTGAAATGGACCAGGAGCCCCCGAAAGGGGACTCCTGGTCGAAAGGATATGGATGCAGTTGTTTTCTGTTACAATCTGCCGAGCACGTCACAGAGGAAATGGTACACGCGCTCAGTGGAGGAAATGCTTAGTTTTTCATCGGGGGTGTGCACATCGAAAAGGTCCGGACCTAGGGAGACCATGTCGATATCCCCGAGTTTCTCCTTGAGAAAGCCGCACTCGAGACCGGCGTGGATCGCATCGACCTTTAGGTCTTCCTCGTAACGTTCGGCGTAGACTTCCTTCATCAGCTCGCGGATGGGTGAGACCGCTTGGAAGGACCACTCGGGATAGTTGGCGGTCAGGTGGTGTTCGGCACCCGCCCACTCGGCGATCAAGGCGATGCGCTCGGTGATTTCTTTTTTCAACGAGCGCACGGAGCTCCGGATGGCGTTGGTGAAGACCAGGGCACCCTCTTTCTGCTCGAGCACACCTAAATTATTTGAGCTTTCCACGAGCCCCTCTATGCCAGCGCTCATGGTCTGTACACCGGTGGGCGTCAGACGGAGGATACGCTCCACGGCCTCGGTGGACAAGGCCGTGAGCGCTTCTACAGGTGCATCCATCTCCATCAGAGCGACGCTTAGGCCGGGATCAGAAAGGGCGAACTCTTCTCTAAAAATTGTCTGGCATGCGGTTAGGATCGCGGCCAGCGTGTCCCCATCATTGGGATCGATGACCAAGATCATCTCCGCGTGGCTTGGGATGGCGTTCATCTTCTCGCCCCCCTTGAGCCCGCTCAGACCGAAATCCACGTGACCTTTGAGAGCCGAGAGGACGCGCCCCATGAGCTTGAGCGCGTTGGCCCGGTTCCGATCGATCTCAATACCCGAATGTCCTCCCTTTAGGCCATCGATGATGATCTTTCTTCCGACTTTTTCGTTGCAGATTTCCGTCTCATAACGGTAGGTCACAATATGGTTGACGCCCCCTGCGCAGGAAGCGAGGAGGGTCCCCTCTTCTTCCGAGTCGAGATTGATCAGAATCTCTCCCTCCACATGATTCGGATCGAGGGCGAGCACGCCGCCCATGCCGGTCTCCTCTTCCACGGTGAAAAGGGCCGTCAGGGGTGGGTGGGCGAGGTCTTTCGACGCCAGGATGGTCATGGCCATGGCCACGGCGATGCCGTTGTCGGCCCCCAGGGTCGTTCCTTTTGTTTTCACGAAGTCTCCCTCGACCACCAGAGGGATGGGCTCCTTGTCAAAGTCAAAGTCCAGTCCCTCACGTTTCACACAGACCATGTCGGTGTGCCCCTGCAGAATCACGCGGGGTCCCTCCTCGTGACCGGGGGTACCAGGTTTGTTGATGACCACATTGCCACTGTCCTCCCTGATCACATCGAGTCCATGGTCCTTCGCAAAGGCCACGAGGTAGTCGGCCACCTGACCCTCCTTACCCGATTCCCTGGGAATACGCGTGAGCGCTTCGAAATGTTGAAAGACACCTTGCGGCTGCAATCCGTCGAGTTTTTGATCCATGCTTTTCCTCCCTTTTAAAATAGCCCTCTTCCCATCGCTAGGTGAGAAGTAAATTGATACGAAAACGGATGGTCACGGAGCCATCTCCTTTTATTCTATCGGTTAAAGTCGGAATTGTATAGGCCGCTACCCCGTCCTTTCCAACTCAAAAACCGACAGAAGGCCGCCCTTCCTCGAGAGCGGCGCTTTCCTTAAAGATCTAGTCTTGCGAATTTTTTCTGATAGGGTCCGTAGACGAGGTAGCGTCCCGCCAGGTAGACGACGAGGAGCAGGGCACAGATGAGAAGAAGAATTCCCTCGGCCGACAAGCCGGGAACAGACAGGTAGACCAGGTAGCCCGTACCGCCGATTACCAGTCGCGATACGAGGGACAGCATGACGTTCAGATTGTTCTTGACGGCCGCCGTGGGACTCGACCAGTTGAGCGAAGGACGCTCAATGTTGATGATCAGGTCGATGGTAGCAAAGCATAGGACCGCAAGGATCGCCGTCAGCAGTGCGATGGCAATCTGCAGCGGTGACAGCGGTAGCACCCAGAAAGTGATGAGGGCGAGTACCGCCGTGGCCACTCCGTTGATCAGAATCGTCGACTGGATCCTTGCGCTGATGTTCTCCCGCGTGGTGATCGGCAGGACACGGGTCTCCCAGAAGGATTTACCCTCCCGGCTGATCACCGTGGCCGACAGACTGCCCATGAAGCTCGGTGACACAATGATCCCCGTGAAAATATATGGGGCAAAGGGAGTAAACATCGGGCCCCTGAGCATGTCAAGGTCCATCACACCCATGAGCGCATAGATCCCAAAGAGCAGCAGCGGAACGAAGAGGGTCATGACGGTGTTCAGCGTGAAGGTTGGGTTGTGGAAGATGATCCCGATGTGCCTGCGGATCAAGAGGCTTTTCTTGGAGCGGCTCCGATATGCAAGTGCTTTTTGCTTGCCCCTCGCGGTATTTTGCTGGTTGTACTTGAGCAGCGCCTTACGGTAAAGCCCCTTGGCGAGGCCTTTCAAAAGCAGGAGGAAGCCTAAGTTGAGAAGGAGAAAGTAGAGGGTGTCTGGCAAAGAGCCCCGGACCATCCGTGTCACCCAGACGCTGGGCGGAAATCCCCTGCCCAGCAGATAGAGCAGACCATCTTCCGATGCGAGGATCTGTTGTACGGCCTCGGGGTTCATCTGGACCCGTGTGAAAAGCAGTTGCAGGCTGATGATGATGGCCAGCAGAATAACATTGCCTGCTAAAATCATCAGGTTACGGTTGCTTCGACCGCCGATCCAGGTCATGAAGGGCATGATCAGGAGCGTCGCAATCACCATGGGCAAAATGGGTAGGGCCAGGGTTGCCACGATGCCCATGAGAAGACCGATGGCTTTGATGCCGTCGGCCAGGGCGTAGAACCCCACGCCCGTTCCCAAAAGCAAAGCAGAGATGGCAAAGAGATAGGCGTAGATCGTGGACAGCTTGGCAAAGACGATGGTATCTTCCTTGATTGGCAGCGTGGCCAGAAGGCTCAAATCCTTGGCATAGAAGAAGACCGAGAGCACCAGCGGTAGGGCCATCAGAAAGGCCAGGGTGGTCACGCCCACATAAAGATAGGTGATCAATAGTTCGGGATACCCCGAGAGCACAAAGGCCCCGTGGAGCTGTCGAATCATCAAGAAGGCTGGCATGAGGATCAAGATCGGCAGCAGTGCGATCAAACGTCCCAGTACCTTGTTGTGGATGTTGAGCTGCTGCGTGTACTTGCTGAAAAAATCCTTGAGCTGGATACGCGTCAGCGAAAGCAGTTTACGCATCCTTTGTCATCTCCAGGAAAATCTCTTCTAGCGTTGCCGTGCGCTGCTGTTTGATCTGATCAAGCGTATCGCAGGCGATGAGTTTGCCCTTGTGGATGATGGCCACACGGTGGCACAGGTTCTCCACCACTTCGAGAACGTGGGAGGAGAAAAGGACCGTGCCGCCGCGCGCGCAGTGTTCGCGCATGAGATCCTTCAGGATCTTGTTGGCATGGGGATCGAGGCCCACGTGGGGTTCATCCAGGATGAAGACCTCCGGATCGGGAAGCAGGGCACCACAGATCATCAGCTTCTGCCGCATGCCGTGGGAGTAGCTGTTGATCGGGTCGGCCAGTGCGTCGTCGATTTGGAAGAGAGATGTGTAGCGTTCGACTCGCTCCTTCCGATCTCCGACGGATACCTCGTGCATATCGGCGATAAAGTTCAAATAATCGATGCCCTTTACCGCGTCGTAGATCTCGGAGTGATCGGGCACAAAGGTGAACTGTCGCTTGGCTTCGATGGCCTCCCTTTCGATGTCGTGTCCGTTTACGGTGATGACACCTTCCGTTGGTGCGATGATCCCCGTGATCATCCGTAGCGTGGTGGTCTTCCCAGCCCCGTTGGGCCCGATGAAACCAAAGATTTCTCCTTTTTTGATCTCAAGATTGAGATGATCCACTGCAGTCTTGGTTCCTCCGAAGACTTTGGTGACATTTTTCAGCTGTAACATCCTATGGTCCCCCTCATGATTCTTCCTGTGCTTTGATCCAGGTGGCGATATCCTCGATCACCTGCTGGCTAACCCGCCCGGCCACGCCGTACTCATCAGGGGTTGGTGTACCCTCTCCGGCGATGAACAGGTGGTTCAGTTTTTCGTAAAATTTGTACGTGGCCTCGCTCTCCAGCCCCTCCTGCCATTTCTCGAACTCAGCCGGGGGCACCTGGTAATCGCGTCCGCCCTGTAAGACTAGGATCGGCTTATCGAGCCCCCGAGCTAGTGCGACGGGATCGTAGCGGCGGAGATCCATCCAGTAACGCGCCGATACGCCAAGTAGTTCCTCGGGTGGCGTCTCGAGCGTCAGGTCATCGGCACCGATGCGCTTGACAGCCTCTCGGATCTGTTTCAACTGCTCGGCCTGTTGGGCCTCGGTAGCCGCGTCGGACCTTGCATCATCGAGAGCAAAGAGGTAGGTGTACTGGTCGATCATGAGCTCCTGGAGCGGTGTGACGTTGCCACCCATGATGACGATCCCGGCGATCTCTTCTTGGTCCTCGGCGATCCTGGGAGCCTGGTTGCCTCCTAGCGAGTGACCGATCACGTAGATGTTGTTGGGGTCGATTTTTTCCTGATTACTCAAGAAATCCACGGCGTACCGGGCGTCGTCGATGACCTCCCCGTAGATGGTCAGTGCGTCGAGGACCTCTGGGTTTAGATATGCGGTAGCATGTGCAAAGGTGCGCTTGTCGTACCGCAGTACAGCGATCCCTTCGTCCACGAGACCCTCGGCGATATCGCGGAAGGGTTTGTTGGGACCGATGGTCTCATCGCGGTCCGACGGTCCTGAGCCTTGGACGAGCACAGCGGCTGGGAAGAGGCCTTCCCCGTCGGGAATAAGGAGCGTCCCTTCCACGGGATAGTCTTCCGACCCGAAGGTCACCGTAGTAGGGTCTTGTTCCCCCGGTTGACCCAGGGTATCGATGGAGCTGATCTCCCGATAGTTGAAACCACCTATTTCTCCCCTATCGTTAAAGACCACATTGTAGGACAGGTCCTGCTGCTGGTGGCGGACGCCAATGGAGACCACAAAGAATCCTTGTGCGGTTGACGTGTCACGGCCGCCCACCTCCGTCACTTCACCGTATTGGTCGGTCATTTGTGCGGCGATTTGCTCCATCGCCTCGGGTGAGAAAGCCCCTTTCATCGCGGCATCGAAGGGATGGTCACCGTAGGCCGCTGTGTAATCACCGGCTACAAAATCGGCGACGAAGGCTTCTGCTGTATGGATAGCTTCTCCTTCATCCAGACCCACTTCTTCCCCAGTGTCGGGCTCCTCTCGACTACAGGCGCTAAGAACGAGCACCAACGAAAAAAGTAGGATGGGCACCAACCACCGGAACCTATTGTCCATGGTATTCTTCATACGATCACTCCTCGGGGGACGAACCAGGGATTCGTCCGCTTATTCAGGTTATGCTCAGTATACAGCCGCGAGTACGCAATTGAGCTAAAGAGAAGCTTAAGATTTTGTGAAACCTATGCGTTAGAAAGCACTGGTACCCACTTTTCGCAACTAGCGGGTCCAGCGCATCCCTGTCATGACGCCTGTCCGGTGTAGGTACCGAGGAACAGGATGGTATCCGTCTCCTCTTCAACGATCATGAAGAGGAAGGGGCGGTCGAAGACAATCTGTTGGGGTTCGGCAGGGGCCGCCGATTCTGCCATCTCGACCACCGTGGCCGCGGCGGCTTCGCTCCCCTCTTCATTGACCTCGATGACCGCCTGGTGCAGCACATCGCTGATCATGAGCTGGTCCCTGATCCCAGAAAAGTCAGCTCCTTCGCTAAAGGGTAACCGCATGCCCATCTCGATCAGGTGGGGTTTAATGGACGTGGTCCCGTAGCGGATTTCGAAACGCGGCAGATGCAGATCCAGCGTACCCTTACGGTCGACTGTCTCGCGCCAAGACCGGTAGGTCGCTTCATCGAGACCTTCGACCAGTTCGTCCAGCGTGTTGTCTTCCCCGAGCATCACGACGTACATGGCCATGGTACCCACGCCGTAGGGGATGCGAACAGCCGAGAGGTCTTCCTCCTTTGCAAAAGCGTAGGCGCCGGTCGCCCGCATCATGTCCACCTGGTTCGTCGAGCCATCGGCTCGGTGGAAGTCCGTCGGGTAGGTTTGGTTTTCGTCAAAGGGATCCGTCCACTCCCCATTGAAGTAGACGGCGTTGATCAGGTACATCACAACCCGGTCCCCGATGGGCCCGTCGATCATCTTCTCGATCTTTCCCTCGGTGGACTCGCTGATCCACCCGTTGATGGTGTTCGCAGACCCGGGATCGGAAAAGTCGATGGCTGCGACCTCGGCATCGAATACCGATTCGGTCGTCTCCAGAAAGTCCGGGTTGATGACCTCGCCCTCCCGGTACCAGATGCTGTTCGATAGGGAGAGCGCCACCTCCTCATCGGCCCACTCCAGATGGGGGAGCAGGTGGGTGTAGCTTTCTTTCACGGCATCCCGTGCAAGGTCCTTGTAGCGAAGGCCTCTTTCCATCTCGGCAAGAGTCTGCCCTGCTGCCCCATTATAGGTCATGGTCAGGGCCGTGGAGATGCTGAGGGGCGAGAGGACCAGGCTCTCGTCCTCCGCCTCTCCATAGGTCAGCCTCATCAGATCGAAGGCGAACTGCCGGTTCGCTTTTGTGATGGCGGGATCGACCGATGCCTCGTTAACCCACTCGGGCCTTTTTTCTAGCCCACTAGGTGCTTTTTCACAAGCGACTATAGGGACCGCCAAGATCAGTAGCATCAGCCCGATGATAATGATTCTTTTTGCATACAAGGAAAGCGCCTCCTTCTTATGTAGCGCATTGGTCTGCCAGACAGATCTCCTGAGTCGATCGAGGACAAGGGGACACGTGGCAAACCACTCATCGCATCATCACGTCGATCGGCGGTAGGTCCGTGATCTCGTGGGTCGCAGAGGCCAGTTTGACCTTCTCGTCGGATCGCTCTATGGCATCTAAAATCTGCAGGAAGAGCTCGTTCTTGATCAATCGCCTGCGCTGGTAATCGACAACGTAACGGAGGGTGAATTCCACCCAGTTATCCGTGGCGACCAAGGTCACCATGATACCGGTGCTCGCGTTCTCGATCATGTACTTGCGGACCATCTGGTCCCAGTGCTTTTGGGCTTCTTTTGAAAAATCACCGATGACCCCTCCAGCCGTTGAGGTGATGATCTCCTTGGCCAGACGGTAGTCGCTTCCGTACTTCACGGGAATCTTGATCTCATCCCACAAGAAGGGAAAGTCGGCGGAGTAGTTGAAGACCGGCTCTTTGAAGACGAAGCTATTGGCGATCCGGACGATCCTGCCGTTGTAGAGGTCGCCATCGACCCATTCGCCGAGCTCCATCACCGTGGTCCTTAGCACCCCTAAGTCGATCACGTCCCCGCGGATTCCGCCCACCATGACGCGATCCCCTGCCTTGTAGAAACCGCCTACCAAAATGGCCATCCACCCGGCGACGCTTGTGATCACTTCCTGCAGGGCGAAGGCGATGCCGGCGCTGGCTACGCCCAGGGCCACGGTGATTCCGCCGAGCCGATCGCTGTAAACGGTTCCGAGGAGCAGAAGCACCAACAGGTATCCGAAGATATTGACACCCTTCTTGGTCTTGTACCAGTTCTCCGCCCGCACGTACCGCCCCAAACTCCTCTTGAGCAGGGTGATGAAAACTAGGATCAAAAGACCGCCGAGCAGGATGGCGATCAGATTGATCATGGTGGGATTATTCTGTATGCTTTCGATCCATTGGCCCATGGTATCCTCCCTAAATGCTGCTGTGTTTCGTGTGCTTATCCTACTGTATACCCAGGAGATTATCTAGAAACCCCGGGTCTGGCCTTTCCACGGAGGCGATGCCTCCTCTCTGTACTCCTCGATCCCCGGTCCCCCCAGGCGGCGAAGACGCCAAATGCCATAAAGGTAGCTTGCCACGAGGACACCGACATTGGCCGGAAGTCCCAGGAGCGTGTTCGCCCAAAGAAGGCGCCAGACATCGCCGGCCAGGTAAAGGGTGATCAGAAGCAGGATACGGAAGGCGAAAAATGCAGCCCAGAATAAGGTCACCTCGCGGTAGGCCGGTTTGACATCGGGGCGCCAGAACCATTCGAGCTCCCACCCCCGCGAGAGATGGCTGACCCAGGCGGCGAGGGGTTTTCCCATGATCAGTGTCACGAGTGTCAAAACCAGCAGGGCGGAGCTACTGACGATCTTTGGCAGGAAAAAGTTCGTTGCATTGCCGGCGAGATAGGCGAAGCCCCCGGCGATCAGCACGCCCGCGAGGCCTCCGAGCGCGTACTGCCATTTTTGTTTCTTGGCAGCTCTGAAAAGTCCGAGGACAAGCGCAGTAGCAGCGGCCACGAAGACGGCCATAGATAGGTTCGTCTGCGACTGGGCAAAGACAAAAACGACGGGAGGAATCAAGGCATCTAGGGTGTTCCCGGAAAGTACGCCGCGGAGTTCCTCCCAAATTTCACTTGTAAGTTTGCTCATATTCACCACACCTTCTCTCAGGAATTGATTTGATGATTTAGCGCCCGCACACTCGTGACTTCAGTCATGGGTAGTTCGATTGTTCCATCTATACCCTCTCTTAGCGAGACTGAGTCAAAAAATCCCCTTGTTTCATATATTCGGCTGGCCCGTGCTGATGGAAAATGGGTGGAGGATCAAAAAGGGCGTGCACAAGATCAGTGAAAGCACCTTGTACAAGGCCATGAGTTTGGCTGGTAGATTACCGATGATAGCGGCGGTGTGTCTTAGCTTCTGGCTGATGACTCTGATCCCGAAGTCGATAGGTCTACCACGATATGTACGAGACAGTTTGCTTTCTCGTGGTGGGGTGGAACACCTATGTTCAGGCGCTTTCATTCACAGCGTATCCTATGCTGCTAACACGATCTATGTCATCACGAGTCAACCGCGAGAAATAAATCACAGGGTCCACTTCCCCGGTGGGTCTTTCGAGGCCTTGCTCTCCAACCGGCTAAAAGATGGATAGGACCAAAAGCCTACTGCTAACGCCTTTTCGAAATGAGACTGATTTACATCATGCTGCAATCACTTGCCATGCATTGTTGTGCATCGCACCCGGGTGTATAATGAGAGCGAACATTCACTGAATATTCAGAAATAAGGAGGGTGTCTATGAAACTGCATCTACGTCGCTTGCTTGTGCTCACTTTGGTCTTTCTGCTCACGGTTGGTTCCTTCACCGCTTCCTTTGCCTGTACCTCGGTCTTCGCAGGAAAGGATGCCACAACGAACGGTGCCACGCTCATCGCGCGTAATGAAGATTACGCCAGTGCCTGGCCAAAGCATTTCAAAGTTTTCGAGGGGGAAAGTTTTGAACCGGGTAGCAGGCAGACTTTCTACAACGGGCTATCTGTTCCTTACCCTACTGAAACCTTCAAGTACATGGCCCTGCCCGACTGGGATCCTTCCTACGGACCCTTTGAAGAGGCCGGCATCAATGAAATGGGTGTTGCCGTCTCCGCTACCAACACCCACAGGATTCGAGAAGATGTTCTTGCTGTCGATCCACTCCTCGATGAGGGCATCGGCGAAACGCACATCCCATCCCTGATCCTACCTCGCGCAGAAAGCGCGCGTCAGGCTACAGAGCTCTTCGGGATGCTGGTGTCCTACTATGGCGCGATGGAGGGTTACGGTTTTGCCATCGCCGATGAAGAGGAAGTATGGTACATCGAGGTGGGGTCTGGTCATCACTGGGCTGCTGTCCGAATCCCAGACGATGAATACCTGATCGTGGCCAACCAGTTCCGGCTCTCGTCCGTCGATTTTGACGATACTCAAAACGTGATGACCTCGACAGGCTTAGAAGACTTCGTGTACTCGAACGGCTTTCTAGCCGATGGCGAGACCTTCGATTTTGCCAAGGCCTTCGGGCAGCTAGGTAGCACCAGCAACTCGCGACGCGAGTGGTGGGGACAACGCACCTTCACGCCATCTCTAGAACAAAGCGCTGAGCTCGAACGCTATCCGACTTTCTTGACGCCTGACGAGAAGATCAACCCCAAGGAGGTCATGAACCTACTGCGTTCCGACTATATCGATACGGAATACTGTACAGATACCGAATCGGGCAAGGGGGAACGACCGATCGGCATCGATCGGACAGTCGAGTCCCATGTGATCCAGATCCGCGGGGACATGCCCGTGGAGATCGGCGGACTGATGTGGCTCAGCATGGCCAATCCCGAGCATGGGGTATACCTCCCCTTCTACGCTGGCATCACCGAGACCCTAGATGCCTATCACATGGGCACAGATCAGTTTGATGACGAGTCCGCCTACTGGGCCTTCCGCGGAACGGCAGCACTGGCCGCTACGGATGAAGTTATGTACGGCGCCGGTGTGAAAGCCTTCTGGAACGACTATGAGCATGCACTTCTCGGTCGTGTCGAGGCCATCGATGAAGCGGCCCTGGCACTCTACGCACAAAGTCCCGAGGATGCGATCTCCTTCCTGACGGCCATCAGCAACATGACGGCCAAAGAAGCGATCGAAAGAGCCAAGACCATGCGCGAAGAGATCATCACCCACATGGCCGCCCATGAAGAAGATCCTTATCAGCCCGAATAAACGCCAGCACACTAAAAACCCCCGGTCCGGTCATCTAAATGATGACCGGACCGGGGGTTTTCTCTTGTCAGTTTTTATGAAAAGGCAAGATCTTGCTCATGGATTTTTCACCATTGATCATGGCGAGGAAACTCGACACGAGATTTGCATCGAACTGTGTCCCCGCGTGCTTTTCTAATTCCGCCTGCGCCTCCGCCCTGGACATGGCGGCGCGGTATGGCCTGTGGCTGATCATAGCATCGTAAGCGTCGACGATCATGAGGATCCGCGACATATAGGGAATCTCACTAGCCGCGAGACCGTCGGGGTAGCCCTTCCCATCCACCCGTTCGTGGTGGAAACGAACGATTTTTGCAAGCGGCGTTAGGTTGGGTGTTTTCTGCAGGGCATTCGCACCGTGCGCGGGGTGCTTTTTGACGATGGCGAATTCCTCTTCGCTCAGCCGCGTTGATTTGTTGAGAATCTCCGAGGGGATCAGCGTCTTCCCGATGTCGTGAACGAGTCCGGCATAGTGGAGCTGCATGACTTGCTCCCGTGACAGACCCAGGTAATCGCCGAATCGCACGGCCAGTTTCGCCACATCTTGGCTGTGGACGTTCGTATAGCCATCGTGGATGGACAGCATCTCGATCATCGTCATGATCAGGCCCTCGGTCATCTGTTTCGACAGTTCGCCCAGTTCTCTTTCTCTCTTTTGTATGGTCTCTTGGAACCGTCCCTTTTCTGAGGTGAAGTACTGGATATTCTCCAGCCACATCTTCACCTGATAAGTGGCAACCTCTTGGTTCTTGTAGCCTTCCGGAGGTAGATAGAAGGGATTCTCGTGGATCGTGTGCTTGTACAGGATAAAGGGATGGAGTTGGATGATGTTGATGATCATCTCATCGGAGAATTCTCTCATGTTGTAGCGGCAGAGCGCCGAGGCGGGATAAGCGTCGAAAAGTCGCTCGTTGAGCTTCCACTCGTACTCGATGATCAAATCTTTCCCATCCCGATAGTCGAGGACCCAACTGATTTCTCCCGTCACGGCGATGCCCTCGTACCCTTCGGCCACGGCTTCATCGCACTTGGCTTTCAACAGATCGATCATGCGGTCGGGCAAGAACGTTCCGTCCTTGGCATAGGCGTCGCTGTTCGACAGGACCACCAGATCACCGCTACTACTTCCCGTAGGGCGCAAACGATGGACGCGCTCGAGTACGCGCTCGGCCGAGTGAGCTCCCTTGACGTAGATGCACCGTTCGTTCCGGTCGAGAGCCCCTAGTATATAGGAGACGACATACTCGATAATCTCCTCTTCCTCTTCGTAAAGGGCCACGATGTGGTCGCCCATTTGAATCTGCCCCGATTGTTCCAGGATCGATCTGTTCTTTTGACTGTACGTCAAACCGCTCATGTTCTCACCATCCTTAAAACCTTCTCACTATTGTATCATCCGTGTGCGTATACATCCATGTTCGGTCTCAAGGGACTGGGAAAGGAAACCGAAAGAGAAGCCAACAAAACCCTTTACGACCATCGACTCCTCTAGGGGACCGCTTCGGTCCCTTCGCGTCTAGAGAAAACCGAGCAACAGGGGGGCCAGGAAAACGGTGATGAGACCGGCGAGTCCGATGGACAGGCCGCTCATGGCGCCTTGGGTTTCTCCGAGCTCCATGGCACGGGTTGTCCCGAGGGCATGAGAGGCCGTCCCCATGGAGAGACCCACGGCCACGGGATCTGTGATACCGAAGAGCCGACAGAAGGCCGGTCCGGCCACGGCCCCGAAGATCCCCGTGAGCACGATCATGGCCACAGTGATCGAGGGGACGCCACCGAGCTGTGCAGAGAGTTCAATCCCGATGGGTGTGGTCACTGACTTGGGCACCATAGAAACCCCGACGGCTTCCTCCAGCCCAAAGGCTCTGGCCAGTAAGTAGACGCTGGTGATCGCGGTGATACACCCCGCCACGACACTCCCTAGGATCGGCACAAGATTACGCTTCAACAGCTTCCTCTGGTGATACAGCGGAACCGCCAAGATCACCGTGGCCGGTCCCAAGAAGAAGGTCAGATACTGTCCGCCTGCGTTGTACTGTTCAAAATCGATATCGAAGACTACCAGTACCGCCAGGACCACGAGAATGGCAATCAGTAGCGGGTTGAAAAAGGTGATCTTGGTCCTACGGTAGATCCACAGGCCCAGCTCGAAGGCCAGAATTGACAGGATGATGCCCCAAAGGGGGGAGGCAAGCAGGCCACTCATCGACTGACCCTCCGCATCAAGTACTGCGCCGTCAGACCGGTGACCACCATGACCAGCACCGTCGAGATCACCGTGATGGTGACCATGGCGAACCACTCGGTTCTTATGATTTCCATGTTGTTGATGATCCCAGCACCTGCCGGGATGAAGAAGAAGGCCAGGTGCTTGAGCATAAAGTTGGCCACGCGATCGACCATCTCGATCTTGAAGAGTCCCGAGAGCAGGCCAACGAGAAGGAACATCATTCCGAGCACATTCCCCGGGATGGGTAGGTGCAAAAGGGAACTCAAGGTATTTCCTGAGAAAAGCAAAAGTAGGATGAATCCGAATTGTCTAAGAATCTGCAAATGACCACCTCTTGATCCTGTTCGGTTGTTTCTGATAGAAGCTGATTAACCTATAGTTTACCATAGGTTGGAGGTCCTTTGTTATTTGTCTGACGAGATGGCCGGTGTTTCACCTGAAATGCATTTTCGATAAAAAAAATCGGATGAACCAACACCTTTGGCCATCCGATCGATTATCATTGTAATGAACTATGCTTCTTCCAGACTGAGCTGCCAGCTAATGCCGAACTGATCGACCACAGAACCGAAGCACTGGCTCCAGAAAGTCTCCTGGAGTTCCATCTCCACCCTTCCGTTCACCCGTAGTCGTTCGTATAGCCTTTTGATCTCGTCTTCGTCCTTGGTCATGACAGTCAGGCTAAAGTTATTACCGACTGTAAGGGGCATGCCCGGCCATGTATCGGAAAACATGACGGTATCCCCGAAGATCTCAAGACTCGTGTGCATCACGCGGTCTGCCAGCTCCTCTGGAATCGGGTATTCCGGATCCGGTGGCATCTCAGCGAAGGTCATGATCTGGGGTTCCTCGGTCCTAAAAACATCCTGATAAAAACGCACGACCTGACGACAATTGCCATCGAAATTCAAATACACTTGTAGTGCCATCTTTCACAACTCCTTTCCTTCGTTATCTATAGATACCCAGCAGCCGCTAGGTTGACACCCACGCCTATGCTTTCGAGATCATTTCCTCCCATTCTTTCTCCTTGAAGGCGACCAAAACCCGCCCTTCGCCCACCAAGATGGGTCGTTTCACCAGCATCCCGTCCGTGGCGAGTAGCTTCAGCTGGTCTTCTTCTGTCATATCGGCAAGCTTGTCCTTCAGACCCATCTCGCGGTAGATTCCCCCGCTTGTGTTGAAAAACCGCTTGAGCGGCAGACCGCTCCTCCCATGCCACTGTTTCAGCTCTTCATAAGTCGGATTGTCCTCTTTGATCTTGCGCTCCGAGTAGACGATGCCCGTGGCATCGAGCCATTTTCTCGCTTTCTTGCAGGTGCTGCAGTTTTCATAGCATACGAACGTAAACATCTCGCACTCCCTTTCTCATTCATCCTAGGGTTCGATTTCATGATACCCACGGACCTAGTATTGTACACTTTCTTCAAGAATGGTTATTGTCTTCCTTCCTCTGGGTATCTAGTGGGTAGAATCCCATGTGGCAGTGGAGGTGTTCCGATGGTCGTTCGTAGAGAAGTCAATCTCCTACTCTGTGTGCTCTTGATGGGCCTGTTGGTGATAGTCGCCGGCTGTGATGAAAATGTGAGCGAGGATCCGGTGACAGTCGATCCTGTGATCGCTACCCCAGAAGTGATCGAGCCGGACGAACAAACACCAGATCCCGAAATTTCTCCGCCTGCTGAGGAGCCCTCTGTAGAGATCCCGACGGCCACGACCGATGGGTCCCTTGCCTTTCCAAAGGCACTCGCCGAGGTACCTGCCTTCGCTGAGCTCATGGACCGGTTAGCACTTCACCTGTCCATCGAACCATCGATCGCAGCGGATGGAGACTATGATTACACCCTCGATGAGGACCAGCGCAATGCGCTGCTGGCCTTTCTCGAAGAAAATTTCAGAAGGATCAAGAAGAAAGCCTCCGATGATCACACCTACTTTTCCTATTCGGGGGATTACGTGGAGCTCTTTCTAACGGAAAGCCCCGACAACAGCCCCAGCGTAGAGCCGCTGGAGATCCCAGGGGTTGCAGAGGCCTATGTGCATAGCCTCCTCTACCAGATGGTGCGTGGTGTGGCCTACGGAGATCTTTTCTTTATCGTGAACCTGGAGGATCGACAGGGGAACGTCATCGACAGCCGTTATTACGTCCCCTCGGAGATGTACCATTGACATGCACCTTCGGTCCGTCGAGCGCGAGCAGGTCATGCGGCGAATCTCCCGTGCAGCCTCTATAGGGGAACATCCTGTTAAGACAGGGGGGAACGCGCGCCAAAGGACGTCAAAGACTCCTTGAAAGTGATCATCAGCATCCTGCTGTTCAAAGGAAAACAGGAGTCCTTCCGAAGGAAGGGCTCCTGTTTGTTTTTCAGCTCTTCTTAGTTGAGCACACCATCTGCCTGCATTTCCTCGAGGAGTTTTCCAGCGAGGTGCAGATAGTTGTCCCACGCATCATTGCGAATAGTGAAGCCGCTCGATGCGTAGTCACCGGACTCATCCGTCGACGGTAGACCGGAAAGATCCAAGAGATCCTGCGTCTCCGAGACCTTCTTGTTGAGGGCATCCATCTGCACGTTGAAGCCAATGCGCGACGGCTCCTGGTAGCGTACGCTCTCGTACTTGGATTGACGGTAGAACGCTTTCAGAGCCGGGTCCTCGATCTCATCGGGGTGGTTGGCAAAGATCTCATCGTAGCGGACGGATTGGATCTTACCGTCTTTCAGGACCACCTGGACGAAACCCGTGAGGCCGCCGCCGACCTTTTCGGCGATCGCGTAGTACTGCTGATCCGATGGGGCCTCCATCTCGTCCACGAGCTTCTCGGCCAGGGGTACCATGGACTGATTGATGCTGTTCGAAGCGCCAGAGACGGCATCGAACTCACCAATCACGCGCTGTTCGTCGATCATCTGCTGTTCCACGGCCACAACGCTCTGCACCCAAGCCGCACCCTTTTTATCGCCCATGGTAAAGTTATACTCGGACAGACGCTTGGGAACATTCTGGTAGAAGCGCTCGTAATAGTTAGGCCGGGTGATCTCGTTGAATTCCACGTAGACGATCGCATCATCTTGCTTCACGATCTCGAGCATACCCATGTGGCCTTGTCGAAAGCGCTCCTCCGCATAGTAATAGTCGCCCTTGACGATACCCAGTGGCGGCTGGATGTCCCAGGCGAGTGCCTCTTCTACCGACGCTTCTACTGCCGCTTCAGGTGTTTCTGACGTCGGTTCTGTTGCTTCGCTCGTACCACAGGCGGTGAGCCCGAGCGCGAGGATGAGAAGTAGTGCCGCTTGCTTGAACTTAGATGACCGGATAGCCATGTGAATCCTCCTTTTATCTTCTGAAAGTTTGTTATGAAATAATCATACTAGACAGAAGGTCAGCTCAAAAGGTCGGATGCACGGGTTCTACCCGGTCATTTTGCGGATGTTTCGTTTCTGTATTGAAGTGGCGTTTTCCCAAAGGTCCGCTTGAAGCGTTTTGTGAAGTACTCATCGCTGTACCCGAGCCGATCGGCAATTTGGTAAATCTTTAAGCTCGGGTCAAAAAGCAGGCGTGCGGCCCTGTACATCTTTACAGTGGTCAGGTAATCGCCCAGCGTAACGCCCGTCTCCCGGCGGAAGGTCTCGGCGATGTGCTTTTTCGACAGGTGGACGTGCTCCGTGAGATCATCCTGGGAGATTCCTTCCTCCACCCTACGGATCACCTCCTCCTTGATCTGATCGATCAGAGGGTGATCCTTGCCCCAGGGGTCGATGCGCTCGAGCGCTCGGGCCAGTCGATCGACGGCCCCTAGGACTGCCTTCAGATCAAGGGGATCCTCCACTGAAGAAATGGCCAAGACTTCGGGGTCCAGCCATCGAACGAGCCAGGGCTTCTTTCCCACCAGTCCCTCTTTCACATCCTCGAGGGCCCGAGAGAGGACCCTCCGGCATTTCATGGGGTCCTGATCAAGTGCAACTTCCGTGGTCCGGACCATCCGTGTGAGGATCGCCGCGTGACCATCGTGGCTTGTTGTGAGGGTCCGGAGGAGTGCCTTGGCCTCCTTCTCCGGATAATAAGGGGCCACCGTTTCATCGAGTGTTTTCCTGAGCATCTCCAGCTCTGCCGCTTGGGCTCGCTCCTCGGTCAGGGCACTTCCCACCCTTCGTAGTACGTCGCAGATGGCCGCCTCCTCAACGGGCTTAAGGAGGTAATCGAAAATTCCGTGGGCGATGGCCTCTTTGGCCAGCGAAAATTCATCGTAATCGGTGAGAAAGACAACGTGGGTGGCCAGGCCCTCCTCCCGTACCGCCTTGAGGAGACCGAGTCCGTCCATCACCGGCATGCGGATATCTGTGATCAAGAGGTCCACGGGCTGTTTTCTTAGTAATGCCAATGCCTGGTGTCCATCTTGGGCCTCTGAACAGATTTCAAAGTCACTTGCTTCTCCCCAAACAGGAAGTTTTTTGATCTGCCGGCGAAAAATCGACAGATCATCCACGATCATCACGCTGTACACAGGGCACCTCCTCACTGGTGTGGGGTAGATAGATTGTCACCACGGCCCCTTGTCCCGGTGCACCGTCGATGGACACGCTACCCCCGTGACCTTCGACGATCCTCTTCACAGTGGCTAGGCCCACGCCTGCTCCCTCGTAGTCCTCTTTCCTGTGCCCCCGTCCGAAGAGAGTGAAGAGCTGGTCCTTGGACACCTCGTGAAACCCGATGCCATGATCCCGGATTTCCAAGCGGATTCCCCCTGTCCCTTTGGTACATGACACTTCGATGGCAGGATCCCTTACCCCTTTGGAGAACTTTACGGCGTTATCCAGGATATTCTGGGCCACCTGCTTAAAGAGCTGTGGGTCCACCCATACAGTGGGCAGAGCACCGCGCAGGACCAACCGTGTCTTTTCCTGTGAACGGGATTTTCCAATGGCGTCGAAAGTCTCGCGGAACAGATCACCCAGATCTACTGGTTCTCGGTTCAGCGGTGCCTGGCTGGTCACGGCATAGCGTAGGAGATGTTCCACAAGACTGATCATCTCCCCGATCTGAAGCCGCATGTCATCTAAGAGCTCGCTCCCTTCCCCGTCAAGCTTGTCTGCACACTCCGTTTGTAGGGTCGCAGCATAGACGTCCAGGGCCCTGAGGGGCGATTTCAGATCGTGGGAGACGGTATGGCTGAAGGCCTCCAGTTCAGATACGGCGGTCTGAAGTTTTGCCGTGCGGTCCTCCACCCTTGCTTCGAGCTCTTCGTTCAAACGACGAAGGGACGCGTGTGCCCGGATGAGGTCTTTTTGCTGGCCGCGGAGGAGGACTTTCGAGGCGAGGGTCTTTTCCACGAACTTGGCCGTGATCCCGCCCACTACGGTGAAAAAGATCGCCGTCAGCAAAAGGGTGACGGCGGATTGTTCGTGCCCTCCACTGAACCACGTGGCGATGGGTTCCCCCGCGACGAGAACCTGCTGGACAAAGAGGAGCATCCAGGCGAAGAAAAGACCGCCTGCCACCATGGTCAAGAGGGTCAGGGTATTCCTGTGGCTTCCCGGACGGATAGCAAGCCCCATCCACCGCCGGATAAAGGGAAGCATAAGCAGGCTATCGGCGATGGCCAGAAAGATTGCTTCCACCACAATGCCCTTGAACACAAAGATCAAGAGGACTTCCGATTCAATGGCCGTCCGGGCCCAAGAAAAGCCCACCACACTGTTCAAACGGAGCAGCCCGGGAAAAAGAACGAGATAAAGTAGAATCCGCAGGAGGCTATAGGCCCCCTGGATCACATAGGGATTGTAGGCAAGGGCATCTCGCTCCTTGCGTTTTTGTCGTCCCCATCCATGAAGACCGACCCAAATGACCGCTACCACCGCCGGGACCAGCGAGGCGAGACCGTTGTTGGGTCCTAGGAAAAAGGGATAGAGCAGGACGCCACCACCGATTAGACTAACGAGTCCGTAGGGCGTTCCCCAGGCCAATGTGACCAACATGGGGAAGGTCAGGCCCCAGGGGAAATTGATCGAAAACTCGTTGAAGGAAAAACGGGTGGAGTACAAGATCAGGATAAAGCTGGTCAGACCTAGGGCCCATGCCTTCAGTAGTCGTTTGCGTTCCAAGTCCTTGCACCTCCTCCCTATGATTCTCCCTGCTTAACAACCCCCATTATACCGCGAACCACTCTTCGGATGAAAGGCCCAAAAAAGCCCCCAAACAATATCGTGCGGCCGATATCGATCAGGGGTCATAATGAGGGGGTTCTATTAGAATGAATGGGGTTAGCTAATGGATGTTGCTGATGTGATTCAACACTCGATCCTGCCGGAATGATTTCCGTGCATGATCGGGTAAACTTCAGATTCCTCGATGAAATTCATATCACCGGGAATCGTGTGTTTCAGATAGGAAACGGAGACACCGTAGGTAAGGGCATCCCCTGGAGACATGCCTCTGAACAGCCCGTGGAGGAGACCGGCCGCGAAGGCATCGCCGCCGCCGATACGGTCCACCACGTCCACCGGTTCGCTCTTCGCTTGGCTGAGCTCCCCGCTCTTCACGTCGTACAGGATGGCCCCGTAGGTGTGCTCCGAAGCCGAGTGGACCGCGCGCAGGGTCTTCACCACGTAACGGAGTCCGTAGGTAGCTGCCGTCTCTTGGCACAGTTTGCGGTGGGTCCTGGCATCGAGATCTGACCGGTGGGTCCAGACCCTGTCCCCGGAGAAGAAGGGCAGGCCTATCACGAGATCGGCCATGGGCAGGAGTTCTTCCATAAAGGCGGCCGCTTGTTCTGGCGACCACAGTTTGCTCCTGTAGTTGATGTCCACGCCGATCGGGATCTTCTTCTGTCTAGCGGCCCGAGCCACGTTGAGCACCAGTGCCCGCGTACCCGACCCTAGGGCCGGTGTGACCCCGGAGATGTACAGGTACTGCACGCCCTCTAGGAAACGATCAATTCGGTAATCCTCCGCTTTCGACGTTGCGAAGGAGGATCCCGCCCGGTCGTAGTGCACCTTGGGTCCCCTGGGTCCTTGTCCTTCTTCTACAAAGTAGATGCCCAGGCGATCGCCGCCCCGCGTAGAAGGACCGATGTTCACCCCACCGCTTCTGAGTTGGTTGAGCGCCGCGTCGCCCAGCGGAGAATCGGGCACACGGGTGAGGAAGTTCACCTCGTGACCGAAGTGCGCCAGCGCCATGGCGACATTTGCCTCGCCACCGGCATAGATGGCCTTGAAGCCCTCGGCCTGCACCATGCGCCGACGCTCCTTTGGCGTCAGTCGTAAGAGCAGTTCACCCAGCGTTGCGATCCTCATCTGCTTAACGCTGTACGCGTCCTGAGGCGTCGCCCTCCATGAGTGTCATGACTTCGGCCTCGCTCATGAGGTTGAAGTCTCCGAAGACGGTATGCTTGAGGGCCGAAGCGGCCACGCCGAACTCCAGGGCTTTCTCGTGGTCATCCATGGTCATGAGACCGTGGATCAAGCCACCGGCAAAGGAATCGCCGCCACCGACGCGATCGACGATGCGCACTTCATAGTGACGCGAGCGGTAGAAGTCGTTGCCATCGTAGATCAGGGCTGACCAACCGTTATCGGAGGCCGAGTGGCTCTCGCGGAGTGTGGTCACGACGTATTTGAAGTCAAAGGTTTCCTTCATCTCCTTGAAGATTTTCTTGTATCCCTCGATCTCCAGATCGCCCGAGGTCACATCCGTCTCGCCGGGCTTGAAGCCGAGGACCTTCTCGGCGTCTTCCTCGTTACCGATGCAAACGTCCACGTAGGCCATGAGCTCGCTCATCACGGCCTTGGCTTCTTCCGGTGTCCAGAGCTTCTTGCGGTAGTTGAGGTCCACGCTGACGGTCACATTGTGCTTCTTGGCAGCCTTCAGGGCGGCCAACGTCACAGCCTGGGCCTTCTCACCTAGGGCCGGTGTGATGCCGGAGAAGTGGAACCAATCGGCCCCCTCGAAGATCGCATCAAAATCGAAGTCCGAAGCATCAGCCTCGCTAATTGCAGAGTTGGCGCGGTCGTAGACCACCTTGGAGGGGCGCATGGAGGCACCGGTCTCGAGGAAGTAAATGCCCACGCGCTCGCCGCCGCGGGCGATATGATCGGTATTCACGCCAAAGCGACGGAGGTGGTTGACCGCCGATTGACCGATCTCGTGGGTAGGCAGCTTGGATACGAAGGTCGCATCGTGCCCGTAGTTGGCCAGGGAGACGGCCACGTTGGCCTCTCCGCCGCCATACACGACATCAAACTGCTCAGCCTGTACGAACCGTTGGTAGCCGGGCGTTGAGAGCCGGAGCATGATTTCCCCTAAGGTGACAACTCGTTTCTTGTGTTCCATGATTATTTCTCCTCCCGCGCTTCTTTGACGGCCTTGATGAAGGCCTTTGCTTTTTCCGTGACCAGGTCGTATCGACCCGTCTTGGCATCACCGGTCAAGTCCCCACCGACGCCCACGGCAACGGCACCGGCCTTGATCCATTCCTTCACGTTGTCCAGGCTCACACCTCCCGTGGGCATGTAATTGCCCTGGGGCAGCGGCCCCTTGAAGGCCTTGATGATCCCCGGGCCAAAGGCACTTCCGGGAAAGACCTTGACGATCTCCACGCCGCTCTTCAGCGCTTCCATGACCTCGGTGACGGTCATGACACCGGGCATGACGGGGACGCGGTAGAGGTTGCACAGCTCCACGGTCTCCTTGTCGAAACCGGGGCTCACGATGTACTCGGCACCCGCCAGGATACAGGCACGTGCGGTCTCGGGGTCCAGCACCGTGCCCGCCCCGATGATCACATCGGTCCCCTTGTAGGTGGTCGACAGATTCTTGATCAGCTCCACGGCTCCTGGGACGGTCATGGTGATCTCGATGGCGCGCACGCCACCTTCTTTTACGGCCTCGATCATTTTGACGGCATCGTCGGCCGATGCGGCTCGGATGACGGCTACCACACCGGAGGCGGTGAGCTCTTGTATTAACTTGATTCGTTTCATCTTTTCTTCCTGCCTTTCGCTTACGCCAGATAAGAGGCCAGGGTCGCGCGCACGGCGCCCGCCCCGCTGATCATTTCAATGAACATCTTTTCGATCTTCTCGCCGAGCCCCACTTCATAGAGGTTCACGCCAAAGATCTCTTCGCTCGATAGGATCTTCTGAAGATCCGCTGAGGTGTCGCCCAGCTTGACGCTACCCAGAAGGGGCGTCAGCGTCTCGAGCATGGGATCGGAGGAGAGGGCCATTTCCTTGCCCGCATCATCCACGCCCATAAGGTAGCGGAGCCAGCTGGCAATGGCCAGGGGGATCCCGACGAGGGACGCGGGATCCCTGTCCTCGTCCCTAGCGTAGGACTTGATCGTCTCGCCGAAACGGATGGCCACCTTTTGCGAGGTGTCCGTAGCGATTCGCTGCGGTGTATCCGGGATGAAGGGGTTCACGAACCGCTCCTTCACAACCTCGTCGATAAAGGTTTCGGGATCGATGATGCCCGGATCGATGACGACGGGAAGCCCTTCGTCGTAGCCGATCTTGTGGACCAGCTTGGCCAGCACTTCATCCTGCATTTCATCGGCGATCAGCTCGTGTCCGAGCAGACAGCCCGTCACAGCCAGGGCCGTGTGCAGGGGGTTCAGGCAGGTGGTCACCTTCATGGTCTCCACCTTGTTGACCGTCTCCCTGTCGCCGAAGAGGATACCGGCCTTCTCCAGTGGCGGTCTACCGTTGGGGAAAAGATCCTCGATGACCAAATACTCCGCCACCTCGGCATTGACGAAGGCGGCCGTATAGGAGTTTTTCTCTGTGATGATGACATCCATGTCCTCGAGTCCCAAGGCTTCGAGGGATCCCTTTACCGTATCGCTTGGTCTGGGGGTGATCTTATCGATCATGGAGAGCGGGAAGGAAACCTGCTTGGGATCGGAAATGTAGGCTAGGAAGGCCTCCGATACGAAACCCTTATCGAACCAGGCCTTGGCAATCTCCGTTACCGCGTACTTGATCTTGTCCCCGTTGTGGGAGCAGTTGTCCATACTGACCACGGCCAGGGGCGTGGCCCCTTTTTCAAAGCGCTTGTACAGCAGAGCCGTCAGGACGCTCATGGCGTGCACGGGGGACGCGGGACCCTTGTCTAGGTCCGCCTGTACGAAACTGAAGAAATTCCCCTCGTGGTCCTTGATGGCGTACCCTTTCTCCGTGATCGTGTAACTGGCCATCTGCAGCGATGGTTTCTCGAAGATTTCGACCAGCCTTTTGAAATCACCGTTGTCCGTCCGCGAGGTCAGGGCATTCACGATACTGGCCACAACGGACTTCTCCAAGGTACCATCGGCCTTCATGATCACCGACAGGGTCAGGTTATCGTAGGCGTCGAAAACGCGGTCGACGATTTCAAAGTCAAAGGTCTCGGCGGCCACGATACCATAGTCGGCCAGCCCTTGATCGAGCAGCTGTTGGTGCAGGCGCGCCGGGAAGATCCGGAAGATGTTCCCCGCACCGAAGTGAACCCAACCGGGGTTCTTTTCGGTTTGCGCGCGTACTTTGTCGATGTCGAAGCCAGGGAGGTTGATCTCCTTCTCTTGCCAGAAACTTTTCTTCGATAGGTTCTCTTTACTGAGCTTCATGTTGATCCCTCTCCTTGTCCAGCGTGTCCCAAACGCCCCACATGTACATGACGCCAAAGGCGCGGTCGTAGAGGCCGTAGCCGGGGCGGCAGGTCTTCTCCTCGCCCCAAAGGTGGCGTCCGTGGTCGGGACGGAGGTAGCCGTCGAAGTCCATCTCGTGGTAGGCCTTCAGGACCTCCACGATGTCGACGTTCCCGTCCTTGGCGCGGTGGGAAGTCTCGATGAAGTCCCCGTTGTCGAAGACCTTCACGTTGCGCACGTGGGCGAAGTGAATGCGGTCGCCGAAGGCGCGGACGATCGAGGGCAGGTCGTTCTCTGGATTCGGACCGAGAGAACCCGTGCAAAGGGTCAGCCCGTTGTAGGGGCTGTCCACGAGATCGAGAAATCTGCGGATGTGGTCGCGGCTGCGGATGATGCGCGGCAGACCGAAGATCGGCCAGGGCGGATCATCGGGATGGATGGCCATCTTGACGTCCACCTCTTCGCAGACGGGTATGATGCGCTCGAGGAAATACTGGAGGTGAGCGAAGAGCTTCTCCTCGTCGATGTCCTTGTAGGCTTCGAAGAGGTCCTCCAGCTTGGCCAGGCGCTCCGGCTCCCAACCGGGCATGGTCTTGTCGCCCGCACCCTTGAGGATCCGGTCCACCATCTCCTGGGGATCGGCCCCCTCCACGAGATTTCTCTCGTAGAAGAGTGCGTTGGAACCGTCCGGTGCTTCTTTGTAAAGATCCGTCCGCGTCCAGTCGAAGACCGGCATGAAGTTATAGCAGATGACCTTCACGCCCTCTTTGGCCAGCTTGCGGATCGTGTCGATATAGATATCGATGTAGCCATCGCGCGTATCTTTGCCGAGCTTGATATCGTCGTGGACGTTCACGCTCTCCACCACGTCTCCGTTGAATCCCTTCGAACGGATGTGATCCATGGTTTCCTTGATGCGCGCTTCTTCCCACACTTCACCGGCTACTTTATCGTGCAGGGACCAGACGATGCCGGTCACACCGGGAATCTGCTTGATATGGTCTAGGGTGATATCGTCGTTGTTGATACCGTACCAACGCCATGTCATTTGCATGGTGATGCCTCCTTCTCTATCGGGTGTCTATTTAAAAGGTTAAGATGACTTTGTTCGTTTTGATCGCTTTGTCTTCCACCGTTGCCATGGCCTGCTCGACCTCTGTAAAGGGGAAGGTGTGTGTCACGAGGGCCCCAGGATTGAGAACGCCTTGGTTGAAGAGCGCGATGACCTCTGGAAATTTGGCCGTTTGGAGACGTGAGCCGACGATGGTCAGTTCTTTCTTCGTGATCGGCAGCTGTGGAATCTGCGATGGCTCCTTACCAAAGCCCAGTACCACCACACGACCGGCGGGTGAGGTTACCTCCACCGCCTGTTCGAAGGTCTTCACTGTACAGGCTGAATCGATCGTTACGTTGGGACCGGTGCCACCCGTTAGTTCGAGGGCTTTGACGACCATATCGGTCTCAAAGGGATTGATCACATGATCGGCGCCGAAAGCCACGGCGTCCTCGAGACGATCGCTGTCGATGTCCGCCACGATGCAGGTGGCTCCCTTGTGTTTGGCATACTGCAGAATCCCCATGCCGATGGGTCCGGCACCGATGATCAGTACCGACTCGCCGTCTTTCACATCGCCCCTCCAGGTGCTCTGGGCGGCGATGGTGAAGGGCTCGACCATGGTGGCGACTTTCCAGTCCACGTCTTCACCGAGCTTGTGGACGTTTTTCGCGGGGACCACGATGTACTCCGCCATCCCGCCATCCCTGTGGACGCCGAGTACCTCAAGGTTTTCGCAGACATTCGGTCGACCGCTCTTGCAAGCATAGCAAGCGCCGCAGTAGACGATGGGCTCGACGACCACGCGGTCGCCCACGGTCAGATTGTCGACACCCTGACCGACTTCATAGATTTCGCCGGCGAACTCGTGTCCGATCACGCGGGGATAGGTCGCCATCGGGTTCGTTCCATGGTAGATATGCACATCGGAACCGCAGATGCCGGCTACCTTCACCCGGATCTTCACTTCGTCTTCGGATTGGATTTTAGGTTCTTCGACCTCTACCACCTGGAGCTTCAGGGGCTCGATCACTTGGATTGCTTTCATGGAGGTTGCTCCTTTCAATGTCTATATTAGTTGAGAAGGTTCGGGAGGAACATACTGATGGCCGGCACATAGCTGACGAGCAAGAGGACAGCGATGCTCACGGCAAGAAAAGGTAGTACAGCCTTGGAAATCTTGGCCAGTGAAACCTCACCTATACTGGAGGCGACAAAGAGACAGACGCCCACGGGGGGTGTGGTGAGACCGATCACGAGATTCAAGACGGCCATGACACCGAACTGGATGGGATCGAGACCGATGGTCACTGCTACCGGTAACAATACCGGGAACAAGATGATCAGCGCTGCGATCGTCTCCATGAAGGTGCCGACGAAAAGCAACAACAGGTTGATCAGCAGGATGACCACGTATTTGTTGGACGAAATGGCTAGGATGCCTTCGGCGATCATCTGCGGAATCTGTTCGCTCGCGAGAATCCAGGCGAAGAGGTTCGCAAAGCCCACGAGGATCATGATGGCCGCGGACATTTTGACCGATTCGATGATCGATTCGGGTAGTTGCGAGAATTTCAACTCTTTGTAGATGTATTTTCCTACGATTACCGCGTACACAACGGCGATGATCGACGCTTCTGTAGGAGTGAACACGCCGCTGAGGATACCGAAAAGAATCAATGCGGTCAGACCCATGGCCCAGATGGACTCCTTGAAGGTCTTCCAGATGACGCCGATCGGCTGGCGCTCACCCTTGGGATGCCCGCGCTTCACGCTGATCGCATAGGATACGGCCATCATGGAGGCACCGAGCAGGAGCCCGGGGATCGCACCGGCGATGAAGAGTTTACCCACTGAGATTCCGGTCAGCGTACCGGCGATGATCATCGGTAGACTCGGGGGGATAATCGGACCGACCGTTGAAGAGGACGCGGTCACGGCCGAAGCAAAGTCGGCTTCGTACCCCTCTTCTTTCATGGCCGGGATCAGCATGGCGCCGATGCTGGCGGTGTCGGCGAGGGCGGTACCCGAGATGCCTGCGAAGAGCATGGATGCACCGATATTGGCCAGCGACAGACCACCGCGGATGAAGCCCAAAATCGCGTTGGCGAAGGCGATGATCCGCTTGGTGATGCCACCGGTGTTCATGAGGTTACCCGCCAGAATGAAGCCCGGGATACTCACGAGCGTGAAGGAATCGATGCCGGCGTACATCTTCTGTGCCATGATCGTCAGGGGAATGTCCTCGATCAACAGGTAGACCAGCGATGAAACGCCCAGGGAAAAGGCCACCGGCAATCCGAAGAAGATCAAGAAGATGAAAGCGACGAATAGGATTAGTGCGGTCATGCCGTTCCACCTCTTTTCTTAAGATCCATCAAGTATTTATAAAAGTTTGAGACCCCGTACAGCATGATGAACAGGCTAGCCACCATGATCACACCGTGGGCCACCGACATGGGAATTCCCAGTGTGGGCGATTGCTGGCTATGTCCGATTTCAACGAAGGTCAACGACTGCTTGAAGACAATCGCGAAGAGACCGATGCTCATGACCTGGATGATGATTTCGAACACATCACGCGTCTTTCTAGACAATAGGTTCAGGATAATGTCCACGTTCACGAACTCTTCGTGCTTCATCGCCAGGGGGGCCCCGAAGGCGACGGCAAATTTAAAAAGAAAACGCGATCCTTCCTCTGTCCAGACTAATGTGACGCCGGGGATCAGGAATCGTGTGACTACCTGCAGTAGCACCGTGATGATCAGGCCGGCAAAGGAAAGGAAAGCGCCCGCTTTGAGAATCTTTTCGATGATATCCTTATTTCTCATTTCGCACTCCATTCTGTGTGATTTCAACTTATGATTTGAAATAGGATACCTCACAGGTGAGGTATCCTACTATCAATATCCTTCTATTGACCAGCTTCTACAATTCGGTTGTAGAGGTCCAGTTGTTCTTCCGATAGAAACTCTGCAACGGCCGGGGCCATCGCTTCGCGGAACGCATCCTTATCAACGTCCGTGTTGATCTTCATACCGCGCTCTTGGAGTTCGGCTTTGTAGTTCTCGATCTCTGCAGAGAACAGATCATCTGCGAAAGTTTGCGTCTCGGCAGCTGCTTCGAGTACCGCTTCTTGGTTCGCTGCAGTTAACTCGTTGAACTGGTCTTCTCCTACCAGTACGTACAACCATCCGTATACGTGCTCTGTCTCGTTGGTGTACTCCTGTACTTCGTTGAAGTTAGCCGAGTGAATCAGGTCGTAAGGATTTTCCTGACCGTGGATCACGTTCTGCTGGAGCGCTGTGAAGACTTCGCTGAAGGCCATGACCTGTGGGCTTGCACCCGCTGCCTTCCAAGCTTCTACGAAGAGCGGTACGTTCGGAACACGCATCTTGAAGCCTTCGAGATCTGCAGGTGTGCTGATTGGCTTGTTGGATGTCAGGTTACGAGGTGCTCTCACATGGTAGTAGAGAGGCTTCAGACCGATTTTCTCGTTGATCTGTGCTTCGATCTCTTCACCGATCTCACCTTCGATGACGGCTCTCATGTGGTCGATACCGCCGAATGCGTAAGGTACGGCCATGAGTGCTGCTTTGGGTGCCCAGTTCTGCATGGACTCTCCGGAGATGACCATGTCGGCAGCGCCGGACTGGATCATGCCGATGTTGTCTACTTCATTACCGAGCTGCTCGTTGGGGTAGACTCTAACCGTTACCTGGCCATCGGTCTTCTCATTCACGAGATCGGCGAAGTGCATTGCCGTCACGTTCCAAAGGTGTGTATCGTTACCGAGGTGACCGAGCTTCCACTCGATATCTTGTACTTCTTCCTGAGGTGCTTCCTCGCCACCTGTTTCAGCGGGCGCTTCTGCTTCGTTGTCTGCTGGAGCTGCTGGTTCTTCTGTGCCGGCACAACCTGCCAACGCTGTCAAGGATAATAACGCGACCAGTGCAAGTGCCAATACTCTGTACTTCTTCATGTTTGTCCCCTCCTCATTTTTTTAACACATTTATTGTGTTGCTCAGGTGAGCTCATGAGAACTGGTATACAAGTATGTAAGATGTCCTAAAAAATTTTTCATACCTGCAACGTTCTTTGAGCAAACGCTTGCCTGAGTACAAAACCATGCTACCATACTAGTGTTCTTGATGTCAATCCCTATTGGGAAAACGCATCCAAAAAAATTTATTTTTCAATGAACGGATTGTCTATCCACGGGAGAATAACGGGACAGTTGTCGAGATGATCAGCTGTCCCCTCCTCAATCTAACTAAGATCTTGGGTCTCTTGGTCTTTGAAATACTCTGGGTATCGTTTCTTGAGTTCAATCTGATCGCCCAGAATCTTCTTCACGTGATGGTTAACGATCTTCTCGGCTGCATCCAAATCTTGGTTCAGGATGGCTTCGTAGATAGCCACGTGTTGTTCGAGGACCGTCTCTAGATTCTGGTAAAGCTCAAAGCTCAGGAGCCGCACCCGCTTGTACTGGGTGTTGACCTGCTCAATGACTTCCCAGCTCCGTTCCCGCCGGCATGCCTTGAAGATAATCTTGTGGAAGGTCTCATCCTCCTCCAAGAAGGCCTCATACTCCTGGTTCTCGATGTAACGCTTCTGGGCCTTGAGGCTTTTCTCGAGTAAAGCGATCGATCCACCATCGATACCCGTCACGGCGATACCCATCACGGCCTTCTCGAGGCTTTCCCGGATAAAACGTGCTTCTTCCACCTGCTCGAGGTCGATTTTTGAGATGTAAGTCCCACGCTGTGGGAGAATATAGAGCACGCCTTCCTTCGAAAGCTTGATGAAGGCTTCTCGCACGGGTGTGCGGCTCACGTCCAAGAGATCCGCGATTTCTTTCTCGCTGATCCGATCTCCGGGTTTGATGTTCAAATTGATGATGTTCTTCTTGATCGTCTGGTAAACGAATTCACCGACGGACATGTGATTCTCCTGTTCAACTCTTTCTAGAACGATGGCAACCGCCTCCTGCCATGGACCTACACAGCCCATTTTATAGTTACATGCTACCATACTAGTTTCTACTCGTCAATGATTTTTGCAAACGCTTCCCAAGGATTTTTTCCAATAGCAAAAAGAGCCCGGTGCACACCTTGGATCCTAGTCGGGATCGGTGGGTGCCTCGGGCTCTTCATGGCATTATTTGCGTGCAACGGATCGTGTGACGATCAAGCCTACGGACAGATCCGGCACATCGAGAGAGATGGTCTCTCCCGATTGGACCGGTGCATGCAAGCGGATCTTCTTGACTTCGGCCATGACATCGAAGATACGATCGCGGGGGATCGGACGGGTCAGCCGGACGCTGGCCAGCGGAAAAGTGCCACCCTCAACCAGGACAGACGATGCGATCTGCCTATGCGGGTTGACCAGCTCCTGTTCGACATAGGTGCGCCCCTTATCGCAGCGGGCGCCTGTCAAGGCCTGCAGTTGATGATCCTCAAGGGTCGCCTGCAAACGACAACCGTTGGGACAAAGGATACACGTGTAGGATCGGTTCACGAGACCATCACCTCCAGGGGGTCTTGCCCCGGCGCTTCCTCCGCCATGACATCCAACTGGAGCATCTCTGCCGGTAGCAGTTGAGAAAAGATTTGGGCGAGCAGGATCCGGCTTCCCTGTTTAACCGTCAGGGTGGCCTCTTCCAAGGGTTCCTTCACCCTGAGTGATAAGGTGAAGGGGCGGTTTTTATTTACCTTCTGGGGAAGGACATAGGCGATCCCTTTACCGGCAGTTACTGGTATCTCATGCATCGAGCGTCTCTTTCCATCCAAATAACCTACCAGGCTCGAGGCCATCCGCTCGGCCTCGAGGGAAACGAAGTCCACCAGGTCGTGAACGTGCAGGGCGTTCCCGGCCGCAAAAATTCCGTCGACCGAGGTACGGTAACAATCATCTACACGTGCACCACCTGTGATGGGGTCCAGGAGAACCCCGGCCATCCGGGAGAGCTCGTTCTCCGGGATCAGCCCCACGGAAAGGACCAATGCATCACAGGACACGTAGGCATCGGTGCCCGCGATCGGCCGTCGATCCTTATCTACCTGCGATAAGGTCACACCCTCCAACCGCCTGCTCCCATGGATTTTGGTCACGGTACTGGAGAGATGAAGGGGGATATTATAGTCTTTCAAGCATTGTTCAACATTGCGCTCGAGGCCGCTGGGATGGGGTAGGATCTCGTGGACACCGATCACATCGGCTCCCTCTAGCGTCAGACGACGGGCCATGATCAGGCCGATGTCACCGGACCCGAGGATCAGTACCCGCTCGCCCACCTGCTTGTTGTGCAGGTTCAGATAGGACTGGGCGGTTCCAGCGGTGAAGACCCCAGCAGGCCGCTCGCCCGGTATGCCCAGAGCTCCTCTCGTCCGCTCCCGACAGCCCATGGCCAGAACGATGGCCTCGGCCCGAAAGGTCATCCACCCTTCTCTCGATACCACTTTGACCACCCGATCGGGTGTCAGCTCCGTCACCATTGCCCCGGTAAGGTAGGGAATTCTCTTCTCCCTCACTTGATCGATAAATCGGTCGGCGTACTCCGGACCGCTGAGCGACTCACCAAAGCGCGTGAGACCGAAGCCATCGTGAATGCACTGGCGGAGGATGCCGCCGAGCGTCTCCTCCCTTTCGATAACCAACAGGTCTCTCACGCCTTGATCGTGGAGGGCCACGGCAGCCGCGAGGCCTGCGGGCCCACCGCCGATGATCACCACTTGTTTGTTTAGAATGTTCATCCCCTCACCTTCCCTGTGAACACATGCGAACCCCCACGATGATACAGGATCTCTGTTTCCTTCATCTGGTGCTCTTCTTCTAGCATGTCGGCCACTCGCATCTGGCAGTAACCACCTTGGCACCGGCCCATCATCGATCGTGTCCGATACTTGATCCCGATCATGCTCTTCACGCCAAGTGGATTGCGGATGGCCCGAAGAATTTCGGCGCGGGTGACCCCCTCGCAGCGGCAGACGATCTCACCGTAGTCGGGGTCCCCGGCGATGAGGCGGGCTTTTTCCTCATCCGACTGTTCAGAAAACCGCAGTGCACCCTTCCGCCTGGGGTTGAAATCTGTCTTTATCGTCGGCTTTTCTCGTTCAACGAGCAGCTTCACCGCTCGCCTGGCTACAGGTAGCGCCGAGGTAAGACCCGGTGATTCGATCCCCACCAGGTTGATGGTGTTCGGCGCTTCTTGCCTCGCCTCGATGACAAAATCCTTGACCACACCCTCCCCATCGAGCCAGGTTGGTTGGATGCCGGCGTAGTTGCGAATATAATCGCGCCTGTGGATGTGTGGCCAGAGGGTCAAGGCATCCGCGGCCAGATAATCGATGTTGCGCTGCTCGATCCCGTAGTCATCGAGGGCCGTTACCTTGTCGGCATCCGGTCCCACGGTGACGTTCCCATCTACCGTCGGCGTCACGTGGATGCCCATATAGGTGTTGCTCGGTACGGGATAGACGGGCATGGGTAGCAAGTGTCCGACCCTCTTGTCGAGGACGATATAGTGCCCTCGGGTGGCCCCCATGCGGTATCCCTTGATCCCGAGCATGTCGGAGATGGCGACGGCACCGAGACCGGCGCAATTGATCACCCAGCGCGTTCGGTAGGTTCCCTTGGAAGTACTCAGTTCGTATAGAGCCTCTTCCTCTCGCTCGATGGCCGTGACCTCTGTCTCGAGATGGTAACTCACCCCGTTCATCACGGCATTTTCAGCCAGGGCGATGGTGTAGGTGAAGGGGTCTACAATACCGCTCATAGGCGAGTACATGGCAAAAGTACCTTCGACGGCGGGCACCAACTCCTTCAGCCGCTTTTTCTCAATGATCTCCAGTCCCTGGGCCCCATTGATGCGACCCGTCTCCAAGGTCTTCAGTAGGCTCTCTCTGTCTGCATCGGTATTGCCCACCAGTACTTTCCCCGTTCTGTCAAAAGGCACATCGAGTTCTTCGGCCACCCGTTCGAACTCTAGGCATCCCTCTACACAACAGGCCGCCTTGTTGGTACCGATATCGTAAGCAAAGCCCCCGTGGATGACCGCGGAGTTTCGCCCGCTCATCTCCAGGCACACATCTGGATTCTTCTCGAGCACACCGATCTCGAGCTCGTACCTGGATAGTTCACGGGCCACGGCGCTACCGACGACTCCCCCGCCCACGATCAAGACGTCATAGACTTTCTCCATCCTTCTCCTCCTCCGTTCGAGGTGCAAATCGCACGCAAATACATCCTATGATTTAGCCTGATTTTAGCATGATTATGATAAAAATTCAATAATAACGCTCAAAAAACATATAGATAAGCTATATTCATCCTATGTATAAGAAAAACAAAAGCCCGCAACTGGATTTCTCCAGTAGCGGGCATCAGTCGGTTTCGATTTCATCCCTGAAACGTTCGATATTGTGAAGCAGGTGGTAAGTCATGGCTTGATGGGCATCGTTGACCCGTCCCCTTTTGACGGCCTCAATGATCCGCCGGTGGGACTTGATGGTCTGCTCGTACTCCTGGGTTTTGACGTTCTCCGAAAAGGTGGTGACACCCTGGCAGATGACGGGAATCAGGTTGATCATCACCAGGTTCCCACTGCACTGGGCGAGCTGGGCGTGAAAATCACGATCCTGGGTGGAGAAGTCCTTTCCCTCGTGGATCAGCGCCTCAATCTCATTGCCCAGCCTTTCGAGTTCCTCCAGCTGATCTTCTGTGGCGTATTCTGCCGCCAGACCGGCGATGGTGGGCTCGATGATCGACCGGACCTGCATGAGGTCTTCCACGAGCTTACGCTGGTCGTGCATGAGGGAGAAGCCCAGCGGATCATCCACCAGTCCCCGCTTTTCCGAAATAAAAGTGCCGGCACCCTGCCTGATGGTCACGATGTTCCTGGAGGCCAGCATGCGGATGGCTTCGCGCACTGTGTTCCGGCTGACCCCCAGCTCTTCAGAGAGTGCGTACTCGTTGGGTAGCTGATCTCCAATTTCATAGCCTTCTCTATTGATGAGCGCCATCAGGTCGACAGATGCTTTTTCACCTAGGGTTTTCTGCTTCATAGCGGTCTCCTCGCTTCTTCGTGTTCTTTGCTTTGCCTTGGCTCTGGGTTTTTCTTTCTTACTCTATATATAGTAGAGAAGCCTCCGGTGACTGTCAACGCGAAGGGCTCGCGCTCCTTCTCTTTTCCTTGTAGGCCAGGTAGCGTTCTTCCGCCTCATGGTAGAGTTTCTTCTCCTCTTTCGTTTTCACCTCGAGGGCGGGTACGGCCGCGGGGCGGCCCTCTGCACCCAGGGCCACCATGGTGAAATAGGAGGTCAGGGCGAGACGCGTTTCGCTTCCCTCCTCGAAATCATCCACCAGTACCCTGACCAGGATCTCCATGGAGTGCTTGCCCGCGAAGGTGATCTGACCCTCGCAGGTAACGAGATCGCCGATGTGGATGGGCAGGTGAAACTCGAGCTGGTCGACGCGCGCCGTGACCACGCTACTTCGGGCGTGGCGCCGGGCCACGATGCCGGCCGTGTTGTCCATGAGCTTCATGATCTCTCCACCGTGCACGTTACCGGCGATGTTGGCCTGACCGGGTTCCATGAGATGACTGATGCTGCTCCTCGATTCGCTGACGGTTTTCGTCTTTTCCATATGCTACTCCTCCGATACAGGCGCCACGGGTGCAGGTCGGTCCACTTCATAGACCGATCCGACCCGGGTGTAGCCCAGTTGATCATAGTAGGGATTCTCATCCGACATCACATAGATGGTCATGCCTGGCTCCTCTTTGTACATATGTGCCATGAGCGCCCGACCGATCGATCGGCCGCGAAAAGCTCGGTCCACGAGCAAATCGCATACGTAGATATTGAAGCCCTTATCCTCTAGCGAACGCACGTATCCGCACAGACTATCCCCTTCGTAGGCCACGTAGGTCATAGAGCGCTTGAGCAACAAACGGTACTTACGGGCATTATCGCCTTCCGTGTAGCAGGACCATCCCCTGCCTTCTCGTGCGATCATGTCCATGACCACGTCTTCATCGCGACTTTGATTGTAGAGAAGAATATCCACGGCTTCTCTCCTTTCATTGTATAATAAACTCATAAGGATTTGAAAAGAACATTCGGAAAGGGGAACGCACATGATCTGCTATTTCTCGGGGACGGGCAACTCAGCCCATGTCGCCCATAGGCTCGGCCATGCTCAAGATGACAAAGTGATTGCCATAGCCAAGGAGCTGCTCCGTGGAGAGGGGCCGGTGTCCCTCTCCCTGGCGCCGGGTGAAAAGCTCGGCTTCGTCTTCCCCGTCCACTCCTGGGGACCCCCGCAGATCGTGCTGGACTTCATCAATCGTCTGGTGCTCGATGGCCATCTGAATCCCTACGTCTATGCCGTCGTCACTTGCGGTGCCAACATCGGCAACACCCTAGCGGTCCTTCGAAAGGCCCTGGGGGGCAAGGACCTGAACCTTAATAGCGGTTGGTCCATCGTCATGCCCAACAACTATATCATCATCGGCGATGTTGACGACAGGAACACAACAGAAAGAATGCTCGCGGCCTCGGAGAAGCGCGTCGAAAAGATCGTCGATCTACTGAGAAAAGACGCGAGCGAACTTTTCGATGTGGTCAGGGGTCCTGTCCCCTTCCTGCTGACCGGGGCCATCTATCCCTTCTTCAACCGATGGGGAAAAAATGCCAATCCCTTTACTGTCGAGGAAACCTGCACCTCCTGTGGGCTCTGCGCGAGGGTATGTCCCACGGCCAACATCACTTTAATGGAAGGACGGCCGGTCTGGGGAAACCACTGCACCCAGTGCCTGGCCTGCATCCACCACTGTCCCGTCCGGGCGATTCAATACGGCAAGAAAACCAAGAACAAAGGCCGCTATGTGCATCCCGACCATACGACCCTCAGATAGAAAGCTACCCGGATCCTAGCGATCCGGGTTTTCTATTGCGCTCATTTGTTAATCGGCTGCATCATCGACAGGGTGTTCGGAAGAAAACCCACGGACTTGTAAAACGCGATCGTCTCGGGATTCCCATGGGCCACCGTGACACCGATGTGCTCGCACCCGTGGTCTCTCATCCATGCGAGATGGACCCGAAGGAGCGCTTTGCCGATGCCTCGTCCCCTGCGATCTGCTTCCACGTGCATGGAGACCAGTTCGGCCGACTGATTCGAACGTGTGGACAGACAGTAGGCCACAACGTTTTCTTCCTCTAGCGCTACAGTCAATAGCACGCAATCATCAGCCAAGTCCTCAAGCGGGCGCATCCGGTCCTCGAAGATCAAGTCTCGGTAGAGGGGACCAAAATGCGGATCGACTCGCTCGTGGTAGGCGCGGTTTTTCTCCCACAGATTCTTGATCAGCTCAACTTTTGAAAAAGGTACCTTCTCAAAGATCATCATGTGCTACCCTCTCCCTTCCCAAGATTTCTCTGGCTCCCTTGGTCATGTCATTCAGTCTGAACTCCCGTTTTTGCCGTAGGGACAACTCTGTTTCCGGGTGACGCGTCACCCGGTTCCTACCATCGGACTTGCTCTGGTAAAGCGCTTCATCTGCCCACTTTACGACGTCTTTTGCAAAGGACCCCCGCTGATAGGTGCTGATTCCAAAGCTACAGGTCATCTTTTCCGGGATGGAAAAGGCGTGGACTTCGATGAGCTTGCGGAGCTTCTCGGCGACGGCGGCAGCTTCGATGGCACCGGTGTCGGAGCACAGGATCAAGAACTCCTCTCCTCCCCACCGGCCCACGATGTCCTTCTTCCGGATATGGGTCCGGATGATCGCCGCCACTTCCTTGAGAACCTCATCCCCCTTATGGTGTCCGTAGCGATCGTTGACGCGCTTGAAATGATCGATATCGGCCAAGATCACCGCGTAGTACTGATTTCCGTGCTCGGCGACCTCATGGAAGGAGGCCAGGTGGGCGTCTAATTTCCTTCGGTTGTTCAGGGTCGTGAGCATATCGGTCGTCGATAGGCGCAAGAGCTCGCGGTTGGCATCGGCCACCACCTTGCGTCCCTCGTACTCCCGCTCGAAACGACGGTAGGCCAGGATCGAGGCCAACCAGGCCAAGAGGTTGTTCGCCACCAGATCGGCCACGAGGGTCTCATGTGTCCAATGAACCCCATGGCTATTGAGAAAACCGAAAAAAAGCAGGAGAGTGCTCCCGTAAAGAAGAAGTGACTGTTTCGGTGGGATGAAGGCGATAAAGGCAAAACCGTAGATCACGGCGACGTAGATCGCCGGGATGGCAAAGGCACTATCGGGTACGTACACCGCCCTTAAGATGGCCACCACAAAGAAGAATAGGCCGATCGCGGTGGGAAGTAACGTGTAGCCTCCTTTCACGGTGGCCCCTGTCTCTATCCGTCTTTTGATGTGATGAGCTGACATCGCAAAAACAGCGGATACGCTCGCGGTCATTAGGTGGACACGCCCTATTGTCGTGTTGGGCCGCTGGACGAAAAGGCCGTAGAGAAGCTGCTCTACCGCGAGGAAAGCCGTGACGAGCAGCAGGGCCCGCAGGTTATGATCCAGACAGGCTCGAGTGAAACCTGCCTCACGATTCGTTTGTAAGATTTGGCGTATCCTTTCTCTCATGTGGGTGCGCTCCTCATCATCCATAGGTCTCATAGCACAGTCTAAATATATATGTACCCATTATTGAAGAAAAACCCAGAAAAGGTTGCAAATCATTGGCGATTGAAACTAGCATCCATTTTCTTTTTCGGTAGCTTCCAAGGAAAAAGGTGCGGGAAAACGGGTATTGTTTTCCTAATACGGACAACGTTATCATCAAGATTTCACCTGTACATCGTGTTATACTCACATCAGAAAGACAAAACAGAAAATGAAAGGAGAGAAAACCAATGAGAACATTAGGAGATTTCTTAAGCATGACGGTTCCTGAATTCAACTACATGACGAGCGCTAAAGTCAGGGGCATCGACATCGACGATCTGAACATGAACCCCACCAAGTACCAGATCGAAGAAGCCTCGCAACTACGCAGATCGGTCAAGAAGCCTTACATCAAGGTGGATACAGACCTCGGTCGACTGGTGATCACGCAGAGCGAGAAAAATGAGAACCACCTACCCAACGGTACATGGAAGCGGGGTACACAATGGTCCAACTAATTGCAATGGCATATATGATGGCATTCGGTTACACCGATGACAACCAAACGGATCTTGAAAACTTCTACAGACTATACTGAAGACCCTACTCTTTTGAAGAAGAGTGGGGCCTTCTTGTTTTTTGGTGTTATAATGTTAGAAGAGAGCAACCTATACTTACATAACATGAGAATACAGCAATGGTCTTATGAACGGAGGATACGAGATGCCCTATGATATTATCTTTTTCGATGCCGACGACACCCTCTTCGATTTTCAGGCTTCCGAGGAAACCGCCTTTGAGAAGACCCTGGCGGATCACGGGATCTTTGGCGATGCCGATCAATACCTGGCCCTCTACAAGGAGATCAACGAGGCGCTCTGGGCGGCCTTTGAACGCGGCGAGATCGACCAGGATCACCTGAAGGTCGAGCGCTTCCGACAGTTTTTGGACCAGATCGATGTGGCCGAGGACCCCGAGGCCTTCGGTAGACGGTACATGAAGAATCTCTCCAAGGCTTCGATCCTGTACGAGGAAAGCGCACCGCTCCTCGAGAAGCTATCGAAAAGCCACCGCCTGGCCATCCTGACCAACGGTCTCACGCACGTGCAGGAGGTACGCGTCAAACAGTCGATCATCGCCCACCACATCGAGGCCTTCATAATCTCGGAGGAAGTGGGTGTGGCCAAGCCCGATCCCGAGATCTTCAAAATCCTGCTCCGTCAGATGGACAATGCTACTCCCGATAGGGTCCTCATGGTCGGCGATAGCCTGACCTCCGATATCCAGGGTGGCATCAATGCGGGCATCGACACCTGCTGGTACAATCCCGAGGGAAAGCGAAATACAACAGGGCTCAAACCCACTTATGAAATCCAGAGGCTAGAGCAGATCCTCGACGTTTTATAGAAAAACCTGCCCATCAAAAAAACGTGCACCGCGCTTACCGTCTGAACACGGGAGCGTGGCGCACGTTTTCTCTTTTTGCTCGCTAGCCTTAAGCGATTTCAGAGGTTCTCGTCTCTCCTAAGGACTTGTCTTGGTAAGGGATGCAGAAAGGCACATTGAAGACGGGACAGCTGAACACCGCTGAGTGGATATCGAAAACCTCGCGCATCAGGTGGGCATCCATGATCGTATCGGGTCGTCCCTGGGCAAAGATCTCACCCCCGCGCAGGGCGATCAGATGGTCTGCGTAGCGAGCGGCCAGATTGATGTCGTGGAGGACCATGAGGATGGTCCTCCCCTCTTTCCGGTTCAGATCCCTGAGCAGGTCTAGGATCTCGATACGATACTTGATATCCAAATGGTTCGTCGGTTCGTCGAGAAAGATCATGTCCGTCTCCTGGGCAAGGGTCATGGCGATCCAAGCCCGCTGGCGCTGACCGCCCGATAGGTGCATCATCTTCTCATGGGCGATCGATTCGATGCCCGTCTTCTGGAGGGCCTGTCGCACCGCCCGCTCATCCTGGGCAGACCATTGCTTCCGCCAGGTCTGGTGGGGATACCTCCCCTGCTTCACGATGTCAAAGACCGTCAGATCCTCTGGTGCCGTGGGGTTTTGAGGCAGGATGCTCAGGTGCCGGGCAACCTCTCTCGTGTCCATTTGGAAGAGATCGCGGTCTTCGTACAAAATCCTCCCCGACATGGGTCGCTTAAGGCGCGCGAGAGCCTTGAGTAGCGTTGATTTTCCGCAGCCGTTGCTCCCGATCAGGATGGTCATCTGACCCTCGGGTACCTCCATGTTGATCTTAGATAAGATGGTCTTCTCCCCATAACCCAGCTTTAGATTTTCCGTGCGCATATGCAGGCCTCCTAACGGCGTTGTCTCCAGAGTAAATAGATAAAGTAGGGTGCGCCCACAGCCGCGGTAAAGATGCCCACGGGTAAATCCAAAGGCGTGAAGAGGGTGCGGGCGAGTAGATCGGAGAGGACTACCACGGCTCCACCGATGGGCACCGTGAGCAGATAAAGCCACTCGTGATCGGTGACACCCAACCGACGGCTGATATGCGGAGCCAAGAGTCCCACGAAACCAATGCCACCGCCGAGGGCGACGGCGCCGCTGGAGAGGGCCACACTGATCAGGAGCAGAAGCCGTCTTCTGGAGACTAGGCGCACACCGATTCCAGTGCTCAAGGCATCGTCATAGGCCATGGCGTCGAGCTCCCGCATCATGAATAAAGCAGGGATCGACCAGAAGAAAAACCACCCGAGGAGCATGCGAACATCGGCAGCGTTGGTCCCGTGTAGGGTACCCGTTAGCCAGAGGTTCGACTGGGCGACGAAGACCATTGGACCCTTGAGGATCAACAGGGTCACCACGGCACGCGCGGCCCCGGAAAGGGCGATACCCACAAGGATGAGCCGAAGCGGGGTCATCCCTTCTCCCATGGTCAACCGGTCGATCAACAGAGCGATCAGGAAGGCCCCGACCATGACGGCCAGCGGCATGTACAGGATACTAACAGAAAGGGCGTTGCTACGGGGATCGGTGAAAAAGTACAAAAAGGTGAGTGCGCCCACTGCCCCGCCGTTCACGATACCCAGGACCCCCGGCGATGCCAGTGGATTTTTCGTGATGCCCTGGAGAATCAAACCCGATGTGCCGAGGGAGGCGCCCACGAGAAAGCCGCCGAGGACGCGGGGAAGCCTGAGCCCCTTGATCACCAGCGTCGAAAAGGCCTCCCCCCCGCCCGCTAGGGTCCGAACCACCTGGTGGGGACCATAGGTGACTTCACCGATACCCAGGGAAAGGAGCAGACTGCCGAAGGCCAGTAAACCGAATACGAAGACCCAGCCTAGGGACGGGATGTGCAAAGAGCGCGACAGTAGATCGTTTCTCAGTGTCTTGCGTTCTAGTCTCACGTTTGCTCCACCCTCCTCGCGATGTGCAGAAAGAGCGGTGCACCGAGAAGAGCCGTGACGGCCCCCACCGGGGCCTCCGCAGGATAGATGAGAAAGCGCGCCAGGATATCAGAAACCAAAAGTAGTGCTGATCCCGTGAGCGCCGCATAGGGAATCGTCCACCGGAAGTCCGCCGTGGAAAAACGGCGGACGAGATGGGGGGTCAAGAGGCCGATCAGGCCGATGGGTCCGGCGACGGAAACCGATGCGGCTGCCATGAGGATCGTGGCCAGGGCCATGATTGCCTTGAGTCGCTGGACTTTCAAACCCAGACCCATGGCCGTCTCCTCTCCGAGGGCGAAGAGATTGAGTTTATCGCTCATGGTGATCGCGAGCGTCATCCCCGCGACCATTAAGGGTAGGACCATCAACAGGTGCTCCAGCTTACGACCTTCGATGGCACCGGATAACCAAAAGAGAGTCTCTTCAAGTGTGGTCTGGTCGACCACCAGAATCCCCTGGGTTAGGGATAGAAAGAGAAAGGTCACGGCCGCACCCGCCAGGGTCAGGTGAACGGGTTTCGGATCACCACCGAATCCTCCGGCCAAAAGATAAACCCCTGCCGCCGCGAGCGAAGCCCCGAGCATCGAAGCGGCCACAAGATGCTGTTGCGAGACGCCCGGGAGAAAGCTCATGAAGGCCACGAGAAAAAAAGAGGCCCCTGCATTCACGCCGAAGAGTGACGGTGAAGCCATGGGATTTCTCGTCAGTGTCTGCATGAGCAGACCAGAGACACCGAGGCTCGCCCCTACCGACATCGCGATCAGGGCCCTCGGCACACGCGTCGTCCTCAGGATCAGGTGGTCCATCGAACCATCAAAGGCAGTATAAGCATACCAGAGGGTGCGAGGACCCGTTTTAGCGAAGCCCAATAGAATGCTGGCAAAAAGTAATAGGACGACGAGTGCGGTCAAGAGCACCAAGATCTTCCGGCGTTTTCGGTTGCGATGGTCTTTTTCTGTGTGTGATTCCATGGATGGCTCCTTCGTTTTACTTTTCCGTTCAGTATTCATCTTATCGTTAGGGGCTCAATGTGTCAATAATGATTCTCATTAGCAAATGATAATCTATTGCAATTAGCACCAAGCTATGCTAATCTAGATTTCGACGTGTTATGAGAATAATGATCACAGGAGGCTATCCCATGAAAAAAACAATCCTAGCTTTTTTACTACTCTTCTCCCTGGTCCTCGTGGCCTGCGCACCAGCGGAAGCACCGGCTGCCGATGCTGGAGAACCTACTGAGGCCGACCCAGCAACGACAACAGAACCCGTGTCCGAAACACCCGATGACCCCCGGATCGTGACCCATGCCATGGGCGAGACCACCATCGAAGACGACGTGAACCGCGTGGTGATCCTGACCAACGAAGGGACAGAGGCCCTCTTGGCTCTGGGCGTCACCCCCGTGGGTGCCGTTCGGTCTTGGATCGGTGATCCTTGGTATGATCACATTGAAGACCGCATGGAAGAGACCGCGGATGTGGGCACGGAATCCCAAGTGAACATCGAGGCCATCGCGGCCCTTGAGCCGGATTTGATCATCGGCAACAAGCTGAGACAAGAAGCTGTCTACGACCAGCTGAGCATGATTGCTCCCACCGTCTTTTCCGAAACCCTCAAGGGTGACTGGCAGGAGAATTTCTCCTTCTACGCCAGTGTCCTGGATCTCGAGGAGGAAGGGCGAGGGCTCATGGAGGCTTATCAGGCCAAGGTCGCTGAAACGTCGGCCATGGCCGGCGAACGTCTCGATCTTGAGGTCTCGGTGATCCGCTTTCTCGGTGGTTCCACGCGGATCTATCAGCTCGACAGCTTCTCCGGCGTGATCCTGAACCAAGTCGGATTCAACCGACCGGCTTCACAAAACGTCGAGGGCTTTGCCGAGGTGATCGGCAAGGAGCGCTTGGCCGAGGCTGACGGCGATGTGATCTTCTACTTCACCTACGAAACCGGCGATGGCGAGGGACTCAGCCAGGCTGACGAATGGCTGAACGATCCCCTCTTCCAAACCCTCGGGGCTTCAGAGAACGAGCGTGTCTTCGAAGTGAGTGATCCCATCTGGAATACCTCCGGTGGCATCTTGGCTGCCAACCTCATGCTCGAGGATCTCCAGCATTTCCTACAGGACGAACTCCGGTAAGCTCAAATCAAAAGGAACCTACACCTGAAAACAGCCACCCTGCGCATGCGGGTGGCTATTTTCATTTTTTGCTTCTTTTCGATTCAGACGTATCAGAATAGTGACGATCGATCACATCCTGTCACGCTCAAGATGCGCCCCATACCCGAAATCCCGTGAAAAAAGTGGCACGCCGCTTGCTCTCATAAGGGGTGACGATATCGTCTGCTCGTCAATCCACTAAGGAGGTTATGTATGCAGATCAAAGGAAAAGAAACACCGCTCATCCTGTTGATGACGGCACTGTGGATCGCCATCACACTTTGTGGCTGGTGGGGCCAGTGGTTCCTAGGGCTCATCCTGGGGTGCCTGCTGATGCTCGTGCACATGATGATGGGGTCCGCCCAAAACGGGATCTTACACAAGAAGCTCTTTCTCTATCCCCTGCTCAGTTGGTTCGTCCTCTGGGTCGCCGGTTTCATCATGACGGAGGTCTACGCCAACCAGTTCGCCGGTGTGGCCCCCTCGTTCACGATCCTCGGATTCCACCCGTCCTTCGCCTTTATCATTTTGTTCTACTGGATCGGCGGTGTGCTCACGCTCACCCTGGGGCTCGTCCGCTACGCCCACCACTGGCTCTCCACCGACCAATGGGATCACTTCAAACAACGCATCGCAGAAATCGAACGCCAAGAGGAGGCCGTCTGATATGCAAGGAAATGTGAAATACCTCATACTCTTTTTCGCCTTCGCCATGCTGGTCATTTCCTTTCTCATCGGATGGATGGCCAAGCGAAAGGCCACGGACAGCCAGTCTTTCTTCGGTGGCACGGCGCTCTTCGGACCGCTGACCATCAGTCTCTCCACCGTAGCCGCCGTGGCCAGTGCCTTTGCCGTGGTGGGCGTACCCGGTCTCGTCTACTCCTTCGGCAACACCATGAACCTGTGGATGCTCTCCTCCTGCGCCTTCGCCATGGCCTACCTGACCATCGGCAAGAAGATCCGCGCCATGGCCGAGGTGGCACCGATCGCCAGCCTCGGTGATATCTCGGACATCCGCTTTGATAACCACCGCGGGATCAAGGCCACGAGCTCAGCCATTATCTTTCTCGGTGCCATCGCCTACCTGGCTTCTCAGATCAGCGCCGTCTCAACCCTTTTCGGTCACCTCTTGGGATGGGATCCACTGATCGCCGGTTTGATCATCTTTGGCGTGCTGACCCTCTACACCTCCCTCAGCGGCGAGGTGGGTGGTGTGCTCACCCAAGCCTTCCAGGGATTCATCATGCTCCTGGCCGGCCTGTTGATGATCATCGCCTTCTTTTCCATCACCGGTGGCTTCTCCGCAGTAGTCGATGTGGTCTCCAGTGTGGATACCGTGAGCGCAGGAGAGGTGACCAAGACCTTCACGCCCAATAGCATGAACGGATGGGGCGCCCTACCCGGTGCCGTGGCCATGACCTGGATGATCATCCCGATCATCGGTACCATGGGTCAACCCCAGGTGCTGACAAGGATGTACGCGCTGAAGGATCCACACGCCATGCCGAAGCTCGGTCTTTACGCGGCCCTGGGTCACATGGTCGTCGGTTTCTTCGCCGTGACCATGGGCTATGCCGCCATGTACTTGGTGGGCAAGGGACTCATCGCGCCCGTGGCCAATGCCGATACGGCGGTCTTCGCCGTGGCCGATCACGTGGGCGTCTACGCCCAGCTCTTCGTCTACGCTGCTGTCTTGGCCGCCTCCATGTCCACGGCCAGCATGTTCCTCACGCTTTCTGCTAATATCCTTTCGCGTGATCTGCCCAGTGCCTTCGGCATACAGATGAGCGGTACGAAGCAGATTCGCGTCTCCCGTGTGATGACCTTCATCATTGGGATCCTATCGATTTTCTTCGCACTGTTCAGCGGTGAGGCCGTGGCCATCCTCGGTACTTTTGGATGGGGGACCCTGATGAGCGCCACCTTCCCCGTCTTTATCATCGGTCTCCTGTGGCGTGGTGCCAGTTCACAGGGCGTGTTCACCGGATTGATCGTAGCCTTCATCGGGAACATTCTCTCGCTGATTCTTGATCTCAACGGTTTCTCATGGCCCGGCGGACTCCCCTGGTACGTCAACATCATCACCCTTGCCATCGTTGTCACCGTAACGGTCTCCCTCTTCACCAGCGGGTCGAAGGATGGGGCAATCAACGCCAAGGTCGATGCCATTTTCGATCTATAAAGAATGAGAAGGAGCTGAAAATATGATTCTAGGCCTATCGGGTAGCCCCAGGGAGGGCAACACGAACTACTATGTGCAGCGTGTGCTCAACGACCTCGCCGGTCGTGGACATACGACGCAGTTCATTCACCTCAAAGACAAGCGCATCGAGGGTTGTACCGGTTGCTACAGCTGTGTCGAGGCGAAGCGTTGTGTGGTGGACGATGACTTTCAGGAGATATTTGACGCCATGGTCGAAGCCGATGCCCTGGTGGTGGGCACACCCGTTTACAACGGTTCCATGACCCCCAAGCTCAAGGCTCTGCTCGATCGCGCTGGATTCTCCGCACGGTGGATGAAAAATGAGCTGGCCTCAGGTGACAGCAAGTACGACTGGGGCGAGATGACCTTTTCAAAGAAACTCTTCGCACCGCTGACCGTGGCGCGCAAGACCGGGCAGACCTTCGCCCTGGCCCAGCTCTACCTCTGGGGCTCGGTGAACGATCTGATCACCGTGGGATCCAACTACTGGAACGTGGGTACGGCTGGCACCGGTGGTGCCAAGGATGCCGCCGAGGATGAGGAGGGCCACAGCATCACGGCCCATCTGTCCGAGAACCTGGACTACCTGCTCACGAAGTTGAGCGAATGAAGAAAAGAGACTGATCATCCTTCTCGGATGATCAGTCTCTTTTCAGTTTGCGGTAGAGGGTCATCCGTTGGATGCCCAGTAGTTCAGCGGCCTTCGTCTTGTTGTGGTCGCAGGCCTTTAGCGTATCCTCTATGATCTGTAACTCGATTTCCTTCATGATGGCGTTCAGTGATCCCTTGATGGCCAGATCCGTGGGGTCGTAGCTTTCCGTGTAACGTCGGAACTGCGATTCCCGGATTGTATCGGGCAATAGATCGGATGTGATCGTTTCCTCCTGGGCGATGACCATGGATCGGTACACGATGTTCTTCAGCTCGCGGATGTTGCCGGGCCAGTGGTAGCCGTGCATCATCTGCAGTGCCTCGGGATGAAAGACGCGGTAGGTCCCGCTCTCGTGGTAATAGGACAAACGGAAATGATCGATCAGCAGCGGGATATCCTCCTGGCGCTCCTTCAGTGAAGGGATGTTTAAGTTCAACACATTGAGGCGATAGTAAAGGTCACCCCGGAAGGCTTTTTCTGCGATCTTATCGAGCAAATCGTGATTGGTCGCCGCGATGATCCGCACATCCACGCGCCGCGACTGGCTACTGCCGATCTTCTCGATCTGATTCTCCTGAAGCACTCTCAATAGCTTCGACTGCATCATGGGTGGCAAGTCCCCGATCTCATCGAGGAAAATGGTCCCCCCATCGGCAATCTCAAACTTCCCCTTCTTCCCTTCTTTATTAGCTCCTGTGAAAGAACCCGCTTCATAGCCGAAGAGTTCCGATTCAAGCAGCGTATCTGGAATCGCAGCGCAGTTGATGCTCACAAAGGGTCTGTCGCATCGGTCGCTGGCAGTGTGGATGGCATGGGCAAAAAGCTCTTTACCCACCCCACTTTCCCCCGTGATCAGCACGGGCAGATGGGTGCGGGCGAAGGACTCCGCTCGGGACTTGAAGTGCTTGAGCAACGAGGACTTGGTCATGATGTCATCGAAGGTGTAGACCGCACGCAGGGATTCCGGCAACCGGCCGCTGGGTACACGACGGTGGGGGCGAATCTTGTTGAGGATCGAATTGCGCACCTGTGCATCGATGGTGTCCTCTCTCGATGCGTCGACCACAATCATTCCCACGGCACCGATCACCCGATCGCCATCGAAAATCGGTATGCGGTCCACGGTGGCCTCCACACCGGAGCAAAAACGGTGGGGCTTGGCAATTTCGGGGATCCCCGTCTCGATCACGATGGGAAAGCGGGTGGAGTTGTCGATGTCCATGAGTTTGGTACCCACGACCTTGTCCAGTTTCACCTTGAGAAAATCTAAAAAGGCCTGGTTCATGACGACGATACGAGATTGCTCGTCTACAAAATTGATCGGCAGCGACAGGTCGTTGAAGAGGGAGGGGGGTAGCTCGTCCAATAAGAATTCAATCGGGTCCACGGGTGCTCCAGGCATGCGTCTCACTTCCTTTTCAGGTTCTTTTGTTCATTATAACATCGGTAGAAGCGTTTTCCCATGTCACAAATATGTGACACGTGACGCACGTCTTGTTGCACTGACACGCCAAAACCCTGATAAACCCCCTACTTATGGGAGAAAAAGTTGGCAGGCCTTTTGCTCTCTATAGGGATGAACACACAAAAAAAGGAGGATGCATATGAAGAATGATTTTCGCGTGGGGATCGTGGGTTTTGAAACCTACCTGCCGAAGGAGAAGATTACTGCCGAAGACCTGTCTACCCTGGTCAATATCCCTGCGGATATTCTCAGGAACAAGATGGGGATCAACGAGAAGTTCGTGGGCGGCGAGGAGGACCACGCGGCCACCATGGCCACCAAGGCATCGAAAGCTCTGCTCGAGCGCCTGGCTATCGATCCGAACAGCATCGACATGATCCTGTACGCAGGGGAAACCTACTGCGAGTACGTCTGCTGGACAGCAGGCATCAAGGTGCAGAACGAGCTCGGTGCCGACCGTGCCTTTGCCTTCGACCTGGGCTTCCGCTGCGCGGCCACCCCGCTGGCCCTCAAGATGGCGAAGGACATGATGCGATCCGATAAGCAGCTGGACCGGGTGCTCATCTGCGGTGGCAACACCAACGCCTATCTGGTGGACTACCAGGACCCCAACCAGTCCTTTATGTTCGACATGTCCCCCGCCGGGATGGCAGTGCTCGTTGATCGGAATCATCCCGAGAACGAAATTCTGGAAACGGCCATCCTGACGGATCATGTCTTCTGTGATGATGTGATCGGTAAGTACGGTGGCACCCTTCATCCGATCGATGAAGAGGTCGCTGCAGATCCGGAGGCGCTCCGACGGGCCAAGCTCCTCCACCTACCCGATCCAGAGGGTATGAAGAAGCGTCTCGGTGAGCGGTCCCTGCCCAACTTCGTACAAGCGGTGGAACAATCGCTCGAGCGTTCGGGGATCGACACACCCCCGGATTTCGTGGGCATCACCCACATCAACCCCAAGGCCCACCGCCTGATTCTGCAGGCCCTGAACGTTGCCGAAGAAAACGCGGTATACCTCCGTGATGAGGGCCACTGCGGTCATGCGGATCAATGGATCGCCCTGGCCCACGGTCTGGCGCGCGGTCAAATCAAGGATGGCGACATCTGTGCACTGGTGGGCGCTGGCACCGGCTATGCTTTCGGTAGCACGCTCGTCCGCTGGGGAGGGTCCGACCATGCACGATAAGCTTTACAGAGAAAAGAAAACGGATATGGACGGTCTCCTCTCGCGTATCGAGAGCGGCGATTTTCTCGTTTGCGGTCTGGGCGGTAGCGAGCCCATCGAGATCGTCTCCCATCTCCACCTACTGAAGGAGCGCGGTGTGCGCGACTGCCTGCTTACCAATACCCTGCCCATGGGCAACTACCCAATCTTTCAAGATCCAGACCTCGTGGACACCGTGAAGGTTACCAGTTGGTTCTACACCGGCGCCCTGCGCAAGGTGCACGCGAAGGGACACATCGCCTTTCAGCCCCAGCACCTGCACCGTGCCCTGGACAAAAGGCTCTCCACGCTCGGCGACCGCCGTAAGGTGCTCCTGACAACCTGTGCCCCCATGGATGCCCACGGCTACCTGAGCCTGTCCATCGGGAACACCTACGAACAGCAGCTCATCCGCTCAGGAGAGGTGACTGTCCTTGTCGAGGTGAACCCGAACTTCCCCAGAACCTTTGGGGACAACCAGGTGCATATCTCGGAAATCGACGCATTGATCGAAACGGATCGTCCGGTCCCGGCGCTTCCGATTGCAGAACCTTCGGATCGCGACCGAGAGATCGGCAAGCACATCGCTTCATTGATCGAAGACGGATCGACCATCCAGCTCGGCATCGGGGGCATCCCCAATGCCGTGGCCGAGGCGCTCAAAGGGAAGAGCGACCTCGGGATCCACACGGAGATGTTCACCGACGGTATGGTGGACCTCCTTATGGACGGGACCGTTACGAACAAGCAGAAAACCCTCTACCCAGGGCGGACGGTCTGTACTTTCGCTCTGGGCACGGAAAGACTCTATGAGTATCTGAACGACAACCCCTCGGTGATCTTTATGCCAGGGACCTGGACGAATGACCCCCATGTCATCGGGATGAACCGGAAGATGGTCTCGATTAACACGACCATCGAAGTAGACCTGACGGGCCAGTGCTGTTCCGAGAGCCTGGGCCACCGCCAGTTCTCCGGGACCGGCGGACAGGCGGATACGGCCATCGGGGCCCAGATTTCAGCGGAAGGCAAGTCCTTTATCGCCCTCTACGCCACGGCCCAAGTGAAACAGGCCGATGGTAGGAGAAAGCTAGTCTCCAAGATCGTGCCCACCCTCAAGGAAGGGGCCGTCGTCTCCCTCTCCAGAAACGACGTGGACTACGTCGTGACAGAGTACGGGGTGGCCCATCTGCGCGGTAAGACCGTGGGAGAGCGCGCAGATGCGCTCATTGAAATCGCGCATCCCGATTTCCGGGAAGAACTGATCCGAAAGAAAGAAGCTCTCCACTACTTCTGATCCAAAGAACGCTCTTTACAAACCAAAAGACCACCTACTCCGCCCCCGGCTCTCCACACGAGCTGGGGGTGTTTCTTTGGGTCCTGACTGCTCTGCACGCAGGAATGCGGCAGCTTCCTTGCGCCGATTTTGTGAAGCGGAAGAAGCGGTGCCTTTTTCGACCCTAGGATGACGTGAAAAAACTGGCTCCCGAAGAATTCCCGGGAACCAGATCGTCGCATCGATCGTTCATATGTTGGGATAGATGACTCGAGCGGATAACTTACTTGAAAGACTGAATGTGATCTGCCACGGCACCGGGCGGGAGAGCACTGACGGCCCCTCCAAATTCGCGTCCGCTTACCCCGTGCAAAGCAGGCATCCCCATGCCACGGCCCATGCTCACGTGGTCTGCGATGGCCCCTGGCTCCAATGAGGACACAGCGGCACCGAACTCACGCCCGCTCAGTTCGTGGGCTGCGGGCATACCACCTGCAAAACTCAGGGCTGAAAAGGACAACAGAAGGACCAACACCAGGCTGAAACTCAAAACTTTTCTCATTCCAAAACCTCCTTCATACAGCTCAAGAGGCCCGTTTATCATCGCATTTACCTCTTACCCCGAAACACCCCGTCTACACAGGGACGAAACGCGAAAACTGCATTCTTTTTCTTCGTGTCAACGGTTCTGGATTGAGCCTTTTTCGAATACAGTGTATAATAAAAAGGTTATCCAAATAGAAAGGAGCAAAAGTCCCTATGCCCATCTTCACACCCACTCATAAATTGATTCTATTCACTCTTGCCCTCGCTTTGCTGGGAATCGTCTACTGGCGGTCGAGAAAAAGCGCACGTGCCCTGCGACTCCTCGGGATCGTGGGATCCGTCTACGCCATGATCTACCTGGTCTGGCGCATCACCTCCACCCTTCCTCCGGTCACATCAGCAGGTTTTGTCTTTGGACTCCTCTTGGTCATTTTTGAAACCCTGGCCATTGGACAGTCCCTGCTTTTCAAACTGCTCTTCTCCAGCCAAAGAAGCCTGTCGATCGAACGCAGCGCCCCCTTTGAAGGGCTCCCCACCGTTGATGTGATCATCTCTACCTACAACGAACCCTTGGAGATCCTCGAGCGTACCCTGGTCAGCTGCAGGGAGATCGATTATCCACAGGAACTGCTCACGATCTACCTCGGCGACGACGGCCGACGCCAGGAGGTCATGCACCTCTGCGAACGGTACGGCGTGCACTACATAACGCGAGACGACAATGACCACGCCAAGGCAGGCAATATCAACAATGTTTTAAAAGGGGCTACGGGCGATCTCATCCTGATGCTCGATGCCGATATGATTCCCCGTGAGGATATCGTCCGCTCGATGGTCTTCTACTTTGAAGATCCCAGCACGGGTTTCGTCCAGTCCCCACAGGTTTTTTACAACCTCGATCCCTTCCAGTACAATCTCAATGTGGGTGCATCGATCCCCAATGAGCAGGACTTTTTCATGCGCACGATCGAGCAGAAGCGCGCCCTCTACAATGCGGTCCTCCACGTAGGTACCAATGCCCTCTTCCGCCGATCGGCCCTCGATGCCATCGGTGGGATTCCCACGGGGGCGATCACCGAGGACATGGCTACCGGTATGCTCCTACAAAATGGGGGTTACAAGAGCTTCTTCGTTGCCGATACCTTGGCCGTCGGCCTGAGCGTGGAGGGTGTCGAGGACCTGATCAAACAGCGCGACCGGTGGCTCCGGGGCAATATCCAGGTTATCAAGAAGTACAATCCTTTCAAGATGAAGGGCCTGGATCTTTACCAAAAGCTCATCTACCTGGACGGCTTTGTCTACTGGCTCTTCGGGCTCCAGAAGATGGTTTATATCCTTGCGCCACTTTTGTACCTGCTCCTGAGGTTGACGGTTTTTGAGGCCCATGGCTTCGATATCGCCCTGATGTTCCTCCCCTACTTTCTCTCTAGTTCCCTCTACTTCCGATCGGTGTCCGATCGCGGCCGAAACATGACCTGGAGTCACATCTACGATACAGCGATTGCACCCCAGATGGCCCTCTCCTTCCTTTCGGAATTTTTCTTTAAGAAAGAAACGAAATTCCACGTGACCCCCAAGGGCCTTTCCAGTGAGAAGGACCTTTTCAGGACGCGCCTCGCCTCGATCCACCTGATCCTGTTCACGTTGAGCCTCGTCGCCCTGATCGGGAATATCACGCTTCTCGGTACGTCATCGGGTGGACTCAACGTTCCCGCCCTGGTCATCAACCTGATCTGGTGCGCCTACAACGGCCTGGCGATCTTCATCTCCATCTTCCTCTACCTCGACCGCCGTCGTTTCAGAAAGTCCGAGCGCATCCCGACGGATCTCAAGGCTAGCGCCCTGATTCGAAGCTGTGCGCATCACGAAAACTGCGATAGTTGTGGTCGCGTCCTCGACATCTCGGAAAAGGGTGCGCGCATCCAGATCAAGTCCCACTGCCCGCACTTTACCTTCGAGGTCGGTGCGCCCCTGACGCTTTCCATCGATACCATCGGGATCGTCCGCGGGACGGTCAAACGCGTGGAAATGGACACCGATACTTATCTCATGGGGGTTGCTTTCTCCCCCGTGGGATTTGAAGCCTATGCAAAGATCAATCGCTATCGGTTCGATCTAAACAACCGCTACGTCAGGCATACGAGGATCGATCCGGAGATGGACAGTTTCGGGGAAATCCTCTTCAAACTCTTCGCTCGCTTTCAACTGCGGTGGCGACCTGAAGAAGCCGCACACCCCCTTCGCCGTTCCATCAGTTCCCAGTTGGAAGTGGAACAGGAACACACGGAACAAACCGGTTGAACCGAACCAACCCATCATCGGTCAGGCCCGTGGATAAAGGTACTGCTAACACCCCGATCACTGCTTATGCGGTCATCGGGGTGTTCTTCTCGTCATGATTTTTTGCACATGAAAATCAGTTTCCGATTTCACCTTAAACCGAGCGCTCATCCATTGATGGCGAAGTGTTTTGGGCGTATACTGGTCCCTGAGAAAATCGAGCGATCAATGGAAAGGAGCACACACCTATGTCTACGCTTTTGTGGATTGTTCTTGTCTTGCTGGTGGCTTTCTACGGGATCGCCCTGTCCCGTCCCGGCAAATGGATGGACTGGGCGGCGTGGAAGGCACATATCCACGAGGAACGCAGGAATCGAAAATCATAAGCCTCAAAAAAATGGCGTACCTGTGGGGTGCGCCTTTTGTGTGACCCTTTGACCAGATTGCGACCAAGGATGCCCAATATTTTTCCCCTTCTAAGCAATTTCATTCTCTATCCACGACAATATCGAAAGGATAGAATGAACAATGTGCGGCGTTCGTGCCACAGGCAAGGGGGATAAAGGGGGAAGGCAAATGGGACTCAAGGGGAAAATTGTCGTGTTGACCGGGCTGATCATTCTATTGACCGTTGGTGGCGTCGTGGGACATCAAACGATGCGATCCATCGAAACTTATGAAAACATCATCGCCTTCACCATGATCAGCGAGCTGGATGGGCTGAGCGAAGAAATTCTAACCGCAGAACAATCGGTCCGCTCGATGCAGGAGGCTCTTGACGAGAAGAACATCCGACTGGCCCGATCCATCGCCATGATGATAGATCGGGACCCTGCTCTGCTCGAAAACGATCAAATGATCGGGCTGAGCAAAACGCTCGGCGTCGACGAGATCCACCTGACCGATGAACAGGGTGTCATTGTGAGTGGTACGGAAACAGCCTTTTATGGATTCGACTTCCATAGTGCGGATCAAACGCTTCCCTTCCTCGGCTTAATCGATCAAAAGGAAGCTACGCTCGTCCAGGCACCGGCGCCCCGTGGGGTCGACAACGTCTTATTCCAATACATAGGGGTATCCAGGGTGGATGGCAAAGGTATCCTTCAGATCGGTATCGAGCCCACGGCCGTGCAGAAACTGACGGATCAGATGAATGTGCAGAGGAGCATTGAGAAGGCCAGTGGGGAAAGCGGCAATCTCGCCTTCCTCGTAGGCCCAGAGCGCACGATCATCCACCATCCGGATGCCGAGATGATCGGTGTCGAGGCCAGTCAGGTTAGCTGGATCGAGCCGGTGCTCGAAAGCGATCATCGCCTCTTTCCCATCGAGTTAGCCGATCGTCCCTACTACGCCATCTCGCGAACCCTCGGGGATCAGTCGCTCGTCATGACCTTTCCGAGGGATGACGTCCAGACGATAGTCAAGAGCACGATCACCCAAGGGGCACTCGGGATCCTCCTCTCCATCGCAATTCTTACCCTGGCGGTTAACGGGGTGATCGGTAGATGGGTGGTTAATCCCTTGCGCGATATGGAGCAAAAGATGTCTGCTCTGGGCAGTGGTGACCTGACCGTCTCCATGGACTACGACGCAAAGGATGAGATCGGTTCCCTGACCCGACACTTCACCGCTATGATTGCGAGCATCCGCGATCTCATCCGTGATAGCACGCAGAAGATGCAGGTGGTCTCCGGATTGTCTGACAACATTCACTCGCATATTGGAGGCCTCGAGGAAGCCAGCAACGAAGTGACCCTGGCCGTTGACGAGATTGCCAGGGGTGCCACCGAAACCGCCGATAACATCTCCCACCGTCTGTCGGATGCCCAGGATCTCGGTGTGATTATCCGCAGGGCATCCGAACAGATGATGGAGGGCCGGGAGCTGATGGACCTCATGCTCGACTCCAGTCGCACGGGACGAGGTCACATGACGAACCTCGAAAGTGTGTTCAGTGAAACAACCGGTCACACCCATCGCGTGGTCGCATACGTTGACCTGCTCAACAACCGATCCCAAGAGATCGAGGAGATTATCGGTGCGATCAGGGGGATCTCCGGCCAGACCAACCTCCTCGCTCTCAATGCCTCTATCGAAGCGGCACGGGCAGGAGAATCGGGAAGAGGGTTCGCTGTCGTCGCAGAAGAAATCCGAAAGTTGGCGGAAGAGTCCGCTTCTTCTTCAGAGAAGATCAGCAAGCTGGTGTCCGAGATTATCCAAGTGGTCGAAGAGACGAAGTACACGGCCGATCGGACCAAGCGCTCCATAGAAACAGCCCACGACAACCTGCACGAGACCACCACAGGATTCGACCGCATCGACGCGCACATCACGCGCATGAGTGGGATCGTGGCCACCTTCAAGCTTTCTACAGAGCAAATGGACCAGATGAAAGAAGAACTGCTGGTTTCCTTCGAATCCATGGCGGCCATCAGCGAAGAAGCCGCGGCCTCCACCGAGGAGATCCATGCTTCCGCCGAAGAGCAGTTATCAAGTGTCACGGAAATCCGCGAGTCCATTGGTACTTTGGATCTCCACATTTCTGATTTGTCACAAAAGATGCGTCACTTTCAGGTATAATGGTCCGGGAGAAAATATATTGTAGAGGAGGTGTCCCCATTGTACTGCCAAACGATTCTTATGATTAACCTCGATCCATCCACGTGCCAACAGATCCGTTCCATCCTTCAGCGCAATCTGATGGTTTCCTATGCTGTGCAGACGCTTCAATGGTTATCTTCAGAAGGAAATCACTGGACGATACCGAAATGCGAGATCATCATCGCTAGAAAGACACGTCCGGACGATCCGATCATCCGATGGCTGATGAGCGAAGACCAGTGTAAAAGGCGCCCCAAGTTGATCGTCATCGATTCAGTGGTGGATTATACCTTCGTCAGAAGGGCTCTGCAGTACGGTCTTCTCGACTATTGGATCCTGCCGCTTTCGAACGCCATGATCCTCGAGGCCCTCGGTTTGTGCTCCGTAGCAAAAGAAAGACACTCCTACGCCGGTCTCGACTATCAGCTGGCCCGCATGCTCATGGGAAAACAAGGGGTCGATGAACAGTGCTTGACCGAGTTCTATGTGATCTTGCGCGGGCACCACGAGAGGATCCGGGATGCAGAGTCGAGGATCATCAGGGGATGGCGAATGATCCTGGAACACATCTCCTTTGAGCCCATGGGCATTGAGCGTTCGACCTTGGCCAGGATGATTGGCAAGTGGATGGTCGAGCAGTCCGATGCATATGATACGTTCAGATGTGCTTTTTTCTATGCAAAAAACGTCTACAGCGATCTGTTCTGCCCGCATATCCGCTCCTCCATCTCGAGACAGACGATCTACGAAGTGCTTGATCCCTCCTTTCGCGATAAATCCGTTCGTCATCTCGCCCAGCGACTCTATTTGAACCAAAGCTATCTGAGCATATCATTTAAAGGAGAAGTGGGGATCCCACTCTCCACATACATCCGGCGGGTCAAGCTCTACGGGTCGATGATCCTTTTGCTTGATCACCAGACCAGCCTCGATCACGTCCTCAATATCCTCGAATACAAAGATTCAAAGTACTTTGCCAAGCTTTTTAAGAAACATACCGGCCTCACGCCGGACCGCTTCAAGCGACTTTACCACGCAATCTATCGACACAGGGAGCAGCGCACCTTCCTGATCGATTGAGTCGCTTGATCAAAACGACTCTTACATAGACCAGTCACAAATGAAGGCTTATGATATGGTATCATAGGGGTAAACACACACTTTCTACTCAGGAGGTCTTATGGCCAAGAAAACCATATCTGCCAAACGCAAAACACTCTACTACCTCGGCATGGGCATGACGGGTGTCGGCCTGCTACTCTTCTTATCCACTTTCATCCAGTTCATGCGTCCTCAAGATCTTTTCGGAGCAGGGCCGGGGAGCATGATGACCCGCCCCTTCATCGGGATCCTGATGATCGCAGGAGGCCAGTTCCTCAGACATCTCGGGGCGCGAGGCAGCGCGGGTTCTGGACTGGTGCTCGATCCAGAGAAAGCGCGAGATGATCTGGCTCCCTGGTCCAAGATGGCCGGTGGCATGGTGAACGATGCCCTCGACGAAACGGAACTGAAGAAGGACAAGGAGGTCATCCGCGTCCGCTGCAGATCCTGTGGCACGCTGAACGATGAAGAAGCTCGCTTCTGTGATCAGTGCGGTGAGCCGTTATAGGTATTGAAGTAAACAACAAAGACCATGGTGCGTTTGATGTGCTCCCTTCATGATCAACAGTGTTTTTCTTTTTCACTGTCTTTCATAAAGGGAGCATATCAGTTCGCACCATGGTCTTTGTGTCATTGCAACTTTCTCTTCCCGATGGGTATCGGAACTACATCGAATCCTTCGTCTCGCTGAAAAATCCTTCAATCGAAAAACCAAAGAGGCCTGTGATCATCAGAAAAGCCGTGAGGATCCAAGCATCACAAACCCGGTCACACTCACTGCAGCTCACACACACCTCTGGATCTGCCTTGATCTGATAGGGTCCCAATCGATTCAATGCCGACCAAGTAGCGGACCATGGGCATATGAATCGGCACACATTGCGATGACCTATGAAAGGGATCATCAGCACCGAGGCATAACTAAGATCTAGATTGAACTATCCATGACTGAAGTCACGGGATTCGGTTATCGCCTTTCGCGACGACCACTTTTTCCTGTTTCACCGGCTACCGCTTAGATTGCAGGAGCAATCCAAGTCTTACAAAGCCTCCTACAGAGCTTAGCTCTGCTCACAAATGTGACAGGCACTTCCCGTTGTCCCAACGGTGCAGGTACACTTGATACCGCTTATGCTTAGGCTAAGATGCCTAATGTATCTAAACCCTGTTTTCTGATGTTGATGGCTGCATTCTCATCCCGTTCGTGCTCAGCGCCACAGTGACTACAACACCACTTTCTGTCGCTCAGCGTAAGGGCGATGTGTTTCTCCCCACAGGAAGAGCAAATCTTGGATGAGGCATACCAACGATCGATCTGTACAAGATGCTTTCCTTACCACTCCAGTTTGTACTTCAGGAAGATGATGAACTGAGACCATCCCGCATCTGAATTAGTAGATGGTTCAAACCTATCTGCCATGTGAGAGCGTTTCTCCCTATCCCAGGTACTAACGAAAAACAAAGAGATTGTACATTGTACAGTTGCTCTTAATGAAAAAGCCCACCTAAGGGTGGGCCAATCTATCACTTGAGGTCATCCATATTGATGCCCTTCTTTTTGGCAATGTGCTTGGGAATCAGTGAGATTAAGAACAAGATTACACCAGCTGCAGCAAACTTCACGAGAAGCCCTGCTGAGAATCCGTTCAAGGCAATTTCCCCCGCCATATAAGCATAGATAAATGCTCCCGGTGCCATACAAATGAATGTCAGAATCACATAGGTGCTCAACGGAATTTTCGTCAGTCCGTAGGCATAATTTTGAAAAGAGAAAGGGAATACTGGTACCAGCCTCGTGAGGATCAAGAAACTCGTACCATTTTTCTCCACACCATCATCAATTTTTCTGAACATCGCATTCTGACCGATTTTGTCTTCGATCATTCCCCTAGCCACGTACTTAGCCACGAGAAATGCCGCCGTCGCTCCCGCTGTAGCCGAAATCAGTGAAATTAAGCCACCCTTGATCGGCCCAAAGGCTACGCCGGCAACGATCGTGAGCATGGACCCCGGCAACATGAAGATGCAGCTGGCGATAAAAATCAGGGCAAAGATCACGTATCCCCAGGCACCATAAGAATTGATGAAGGCTTGCATGGCCTGAACATCTTGAATTTTCTCGATGAGACCCAAGCGCGAAGCGGCGAAGAAAACCATACCAATCACTGCTAATAGCGCAACGATTTTCAGCGCCCCACCTTTTTTCTTTTCAACGGGCTTACTTGCGTTTTCCATTATCACTTGCTCCTTTCGAAGAAAGAAAAATGAGATTGAGCATCCAGAAGGATGCTCGATCTACCTTTTTACTCGCCATTTTCAATCCGCGCTACATCATTTCCCTGCTCATACACTTCGTAGCTGTACTCGATCCAAGATCCATCGTAGTTCATCACATCTTCGTAACCTAGCACCTGCGTTAACACAAGCATCGTGTGCGCACTTCTCACACCAGACTGACAGTATGGAATCAGCGTCTTGCCCTCAAGGTCCCCGTAGATCGTCTCGAGTTCTTCACGTGATTTTAATGTTGTGTCCTCGTTGTTGGCATCCGTCCATGGAATGAATACCGCTCCGGCGATTTTACCAGGGCCAAAAGCACCGCTCTTTGTGGAAGCACCTTGTTCCTCATCCGTGGTTCGCGTATCGATTAGCACGGTGTTCGCATCATCCAACGCTGCGATCACATCATCTAGTTCCGCTAACAACGCTTCTGTGTAAGCTGGGGCCTTGTAATCGGTCGCAGCCTTCTCTGCCGGAGCATCCCCTGTTGGGTAGCCGGATCCAATCCAAGCGTTTAGACCACCATCTAGATACCGTACATCATCATGTCCAAGACTCTTGATCTGCCACCAGAGACGTGCAGCGTCATGGTGGGAGTTCGATGCGTAAACAACGATTGTTGACTCTGGTGTCGCTCCGTAGGTCGACAGGATTCCTTCCATCAATTCAACGCTCCCACGCATTCCACCGAAGAGGTACTCGCCCTCCTGAGCGGAGTAGTCCCCGCGCCACATTGAATGTGAGCCGCTGATCGGTGCATCACCATTCTTAGGATTCAAAGCACCGATGATCACAACATCCTCATTCTTATCCATCAAACCTTTCAATTGCTTGGGTGTGATGAAGGCATCAGGATTAGCGAAAGCTGCAATTTTCTGACCTTGCTCAGAAGAATCCACTTCTACCGCCTGTACGCCAAAATACTCCCTGTAACCGATGAAACCTCCGACGACAACCACCGCTAAAATGAGCAGACCGATTAAAACACTCTTCTTCATCATCATTCTCCTTTACGTCTACTTGAGGACCTGTTTCATGAGTTTTTTCGAATCATATCTGTTTTTCCAGCTCGTCACAGGCGAACTAGGCAAACCACTGAACGTGGAAGACGTTGTCTTCACTTCTCCAAAGATCAGTTCAAGAACATGTACTGCTTTTTTGCCACCTTTGACCATGGATTCACGACAAGCCGCGCAATAAGCAACCACATGTTCCGTATCCATCTCTTCGGTTCGTCGGTTCATTACACGCTGGGCTAAATTTGGATTCGCGGGCACAACCATGCCTCCAAATCCACAGCACCGCGTATTTTCTCGGGTATGAGGCGCTTCTACATAGTTGTAACCCAGTTCATCGAGGATCCATCTGATGCCGTCGTGAATCCCCTTCTCATCTCTCGTAGGACAAGAGTCGTGAATGGTGAACACAAGGTCAGATCCCTTCGCCTTGCCAATGGCTTCTTGCGGGAGTCCGATTTCGGGAAGCAATTCCCATAGCGAGGTAACCTTTTGATTGGGACTGTACTGGCTCATCGTCTTAAAACAGGACTGACAGGCCACGATAATCTCTTCTGCACCGAGTGCATCCACTTCTTTTTGAAAAGAAGCATAGCGCTCTTTGAATTTATCAATCTGTCCCAAGGCCTTAGTCGGCTTACCACAACATTTCAAAATCGCACCCGTTCCCGGTAATTTCCCCTGAAGAAAATCCAGGGTATCTCTTACCGCTTCAGGATGATAGGATGGCAGGCTACAACCAGGGACAAAAACACGTTTCGTCATGGACATGCCTTATCTCTCCTTTCTTTTCGAGGGCTTAGCCATATTGAACAACGCGGAGAAACCGAGTAGCTGATGCATCTCGATGGCACCGTGCCCTTTCATAGGAGATTTGCCCTTGTTTTCTTTGACCATCTCTTTCCTCATATCGAAGAATCGCTCGGACATTGGGAAATCTTTCGGACAAGCGATGGTACACTGGCTGCACATGTTGCATGAATAGGGAATCTCCGGATCCACTTCACCCGTCTCGAGAATCCCTTCGAAAAGATCTTTCGGACATTCGCAGTAGTCACCGAGCATCAAGCATTCTGACATACACAGCTTACATTCACAGGCTAGGCATCTAGAGGCTTCTTTCATGGCGCTCGTCTCGTCAAAACCTAGGTCAACCTCTTCAAAAGAACGAACTCGTTCTGTTGGCGTACGCTTAGGCGTCTCGACGCGGGCTAGATCCTCGTCGCTCTCTTTGACCTCACGCTCGAGCCAAGTTTCATAGGTTGTTTCTCGCTCACGATCGATCGAAAGATTCTGCCCCTTGAGTAAACGATCAACCGATTCTGCCGCCGATCGACCGTTGGCCATGGCTTCAATGGCGATGACCGAGCTACCGCTACAGTCACCCGCGACGAAGCATTTGGACGTGCCCACGCGGAATGTTACGGGATCCACTTTGATACGACCACCCCGGATCGTTTCAAAGCGATCTTCTGGTAAGAAGGACGTATCCACGCTCTGACCCACTGCGAACACAATGGTGTCTACATCGAGTTTTTTCTGGTCTTCAGAATCAAACTGAGGATTGAATCTACCCTCTTCGTCATGCGTGCACAGACACTTTTTTATTGCGATACCTGCAACTGTGTCCTTTTCTCCGAGTATAACCTCGGGACCATAGGCATCGTGCAGCATGACACCCTCTTCAATGGCTTCTTCCACTTCCCAATCGTGTGCGGGCATCTTGTCTTTCTCCTCTAGACAGAGGAGGTGAACCTCTTCTACACCGATTCGTCTGGCAGATCTTGCCACGTCGATGGCCACGTTCCCACCGCCGATCACAGCAATCTTTTTGCCCACATTGGCTTTCTTTGTCAAGCTCACATCTCTCAAGAAATCAACAGCATGCGTTACGCCTTTTTTCTCGTGTCCTTCCATCGGGATGATCACTCCGTTGTGAGCCCCAACAGCCAATACCACGGCATCATGCTTCTTCTCTAATTCTTCGTAGGTGACTTCTTTGCCAATTTCGACCCCAAGTTGGAAGTCCACCCCAATACGCTCGAGTAAACTGTATTCGCGATCAATGATCTGACGTGGTAAACGGTACTCAGGAATCCCCACACGCATCATGCCACCTACCACATCGAGTTTTTCATACAAGGTCACTCGATGGCCTTTTTTTCTGAGATCAAGCGCCGCTTGTGCACCCGCTGGTCCTGCGCCCACGACCGCTACGTGTTTACCTGTATCAGGCGATACAGACAAATCCCAGTCATTCTCATCATCATAGTGGTCTGCGACGAATCGTTTGATAGCCGCGATTGCCATCGGCTCACGGAAGGCTTCTTCTCTCTTACATTTTTCCTCACAAGGATGGGCACAAATTCGCCCGAGTGTCGCAGGTAAGAATAGCTTTTCGCGGATCACGCGTATCGCATCTTTGTGTTTTCCCTCGGCTACCAGATTGACATAGCTCTTCACTTCGGTATGCATAGGACAAGTTGCTTCGCAATACGGTGGCGCATCGCCCATACAATCATCAACGATTTCTCGCATCCTTTCGAGTACTTCACCCGGATAATGGGTCGTTTTCATGATTGACAATCCCCCTTCTACAATTTTTTTCGACTTCGCCCGCATATTCTGTTAAATTTATAACAATAATAAGCGTTCAGTGTACCTCGCCAAACATCCAAGGGTGCTCCGGAACATTCACCGGCCTCATTGGCCTGTTAGTCAGCTCTTTGTCGATTGATAAAAGTATATCAGACTTCTCTCGAGCCCCCTCATAAGCATCGCTTATTTCAAATAACAGATGCTTATGACTGTTTTTTTGTTATACTATTAACAAAAGTTTTGTAATCTGTTATCATTATAAGTACAGTCTCATAACTAGCTTGTTCTGATCTTGCTTCTTCACTTGATCGATATCCGTTTTTTTATCCCCACTTCTCTTTCTAAGGAGGTCAACCGGGTGAACCTGAACTATCTCAAGTCGTTTTACATCACGGTTCAAAACAACAGTATTTCGAAAGCCGCCAAACAGCTTCACCTTACCCAGCCGGGTTTGAGTTTACAGATGCAAGCACTTGAGAACGAAGTGGGTACACCCCTTCTGATTAGGAGCAACAAAGGAGTCGAATTAACCGATGCCGGGAAAATTCTCTATGAATACACGAGTACCCTTCTTTCGCTAGAGGAGAAAATCATGGGCGATATCACGATGATGAAGGAACAGAATGATTTTCTGAAGATCGGCTCGTGTAAAGCCATTGGAGAATATGCACTTCCCTGTAGCCTTTATCTCTTCAAGCGTCAATTTGATCAGATCATGCTGCAGACTACCATCAGTAACTCCCGTGAGATCATTGAAGCTGTGATCAATCGAACCTTACATATGGGAATCGTCACCAATCGACCTTGCGATGAGCGCTTGATTGCCACTCGGATTACAAAGAACCCTCTCATGTTCGTCACAGCCATGCCCCTGATCAAAACAGATATCACAATCGCAGAACTCTACAAGCTACCTTTGATCCTTAGGGAACCTGGTTCTGGTATTCGCGAGTATATTCTAACTCAACTATCGATAAACGGTGCGGATACTGAACACCTCCACCCGATCTATGAAATTGATTCGATGGAAGCCATTAAAACCAGTGTTATCGCCGGGAAAGGGGTTGCTTTTATCCCCGAGTTATCCATAAAAAAGGAACTGGCTTCAGGTGATCTCACAGCGATACGCATAGAAGAACTCATTCTCGAACCCGAATACTATATGATCCGTCATCGGGATCATACCCCCTCAGTATCACAAAAGGCATTCGAATCCTTCCTCCTATCGAACAAACGTGGCTTTTGTTAACAACAAGTTCAAAGCGAGGCCCCGGGTTAATACCCGGGGCCTCGCTTTCTTCATGAAATATAGTCGCTGAGTAATGATTTCATAAAATCAGGATCAAGGTATCGATGCACGGTTTTTCTCGTCCGCTCATTGATAATCGCTCGCTCCCCAGTGTTGTACTCCACCCAAGCATGGGCACACCACGAGAGAGCACGTAGGTACAAGAACGGCCGGTAGAGCAGCTCTCGCTCGCGGAGTTCTCGAGCCGGTAGCTTGCTGTGTTGATCATATGCTGCGTAAAAACGATCGATCTCCTTCTTTGAGAAGCGATGGTCTGTTCGCCAGAGCGTTGTCGTCGGTGCCAGGAACTGAGAGATGTCTTGAACAGGATCACTGATCACAGGTTTTTCCCAATCAATAATATAGGATTTATCTTTCCCAATGATGAAGTTATGGGCATTTACCTCAGTGTTATTCACCACCCACCAGGGATTTTTTTCGAAATAAGCGTCGTGATGTGCGTGTTGTTCACAGTATCTGATCAGTCGATTGAAGTACCAGAGCGTTTCTTTCGATGCCTGAGAACACCTCGTGTAGTCGGACAGCCAATGTCTCCCTTCGTCAATACGCGCTCGACAAAGCGATTCTTCTCGTATCATGAAAGGCTCAAAGGGACGTATATCGAGAGAGTGGATTCTTGCAAATAGCCTAGCTGCCACCTCAAGATCTCTCTCGTAATGCAGCGGATTGCCCTCAAGGAATCTCATAATCAATAACCCTTCCTTGAACATTTCTCTCGAATCATCTACATACAGAGGTTCCGGCGTGACACCGCTGACCGACAATCGATCTAGCGCTTGGTATTCATATCGAATTTGATTCGGTAATCCCATTTGACTGGCAGTGTTTAATCGGAAGACGGCTTTTTCCCCGCGAGCACTCTCAATCAAATAATTGATATTGTACTCTCCCTGGGCCAAAAAAGACACCTTCGTCACTTCTCTCCATTCCAGATGATCGAGGACATCTCGTCTCTTCAGGTATTGTGCAATGCGCTCGACGATATTATCCATGTCGAACTCCTTTCTCAGTTAACCAGTTTTTCAAAAAAGCCAGGGTATGCATGGGATGGTCCGCACGCACTCTTTGATCATCAGCGACCAGTTCGAGAAGCGACAGCAGATCGTCCATCGTATCGATATCCGTCATACACTCGATGGTCTTCGTCTGCAAGTCTTCTTTCTCAGCAATCTTTAGGGTCATCTCCATTACGGATAGACCACCCCAAGCTAGGTCTCCATTGAATAATGCAGGATGAGAACGCTTTTTCCCCACCAGATAATAACCACCATCTGAGGTAGGACCTAAGACCACATCTGACTGCTGCAAAGCATCAAAGGCACTCACGATGATTCCTGGCAATAACTGTGGAATATCCGTACCAACGAGAATGACACGGTCATACCCACGTCCAAAGAGTACATTGAACACATGCGACATACGTTCACCTAAGGTCTCACCCCTTTGCACGATACGTTCGCCTATCAATGGGAGTGCTGATACGTTTTCAGACGTGGCATTTTCTGGAGCGTAATACACGATAGGCTCAACCCAGCTGCCTAGGGTCTTTAGCAAGCGGTCGTAGTCCTTTAAAAAACATGTGTGTAACACCGCACACTCCTTGGGTGTCAGCGGTGGCATCATACGCGTTTTCGTTGCACCAGGGACTGGTATTCTGGTCATCATCACCAGGGCATCCTTCATGCACGTACCTCGCGATATTTTCGTGCCAATTCTTCTGACGAAACGCCCCGTACGTACCACCATTTGATTCTATGCATGAAAAAAAGCGTGCGAAAAAATCCACCTTCTAGATACCTGCGTCCGGACGTTCCGAGGGAAACCTTGATCTGCTTCCCTTTTCCTCTCTTAGAGAGCCTGCGGCTGAACTCCCAGTCTTCCATCAGGGGCATCGATCGAAAGCCTCCAGCTGCTGTGTACTCGTTTTTCGTGATAAAAAGTCCCTGGTCTCCGAAAATCAACTGTAAATGCCGGGCACGAAGATTGGAAGTCCAGGCGAGCAGTCGCATCGAAAGTCGTTTCGTATCATCAAAATACATTTTAAAGAAGCCGAACTGCGGCCCCTCTTTCTCACGTAAGGTCTTTTCAATTACCGAAAGGGCCTTTGGGTCGATTGTTGCATCGGCATGGAGAAACCAAAGGATCTCCCCCGAAGCAGCGCCGGCTCCACAGTTCAGTTGATGTCCTCTTCCTGGCGTAGTTTCGATAAGACGACAGCGGGATGTGCAGATCTCCTGACTGCCATCTGTGCTACCGCCATCTACCACGATAATTTCTTTCTCCCCAGGCAAGGCCTCAATCGTTTCAAGTAAAGAATGTAGACGCTTAGCTTCGTTCTTCACCGGAATTATAATCGAGATCATAGCACTTCCCCTGTCTTTACGTTAAACAGATGAAGCCGAGGGAGTTCGAGGTTCAAAAAAACGCGCTCTCCTAGCATCCTGAGCTGACGTGCTTCGTCGAGTACTCTTAATTTACTTTTACCGACCGAAACGGTATAGCGGACTCGTTCTCCACAAAAAATTGCCTCGACAACCTCCGCTTCGCAAGCACCCTTTTCATTGCACAGTCGAATGGCCTCGGGCCTTACCAAGAGATCCGCTTCTCCCGACACAAGACCCTTGGGTCTAGAGAAGAGCCCTAGATCTGAGATCACCTGGTCCTCTGTCACCAGGACGCGATGGTAGTTGGCCTCTCCGAAGAAGTCAGCCACTCTTTTTGTAGCAGGTCTTTGGTAAATCTCGACAGGAGTCCCCACCTGAGCGATACGTCCTTCGAACAAAACGGCAATCCTATCCGCTGTCATGAGTGCATCCTGTGTATCGTGGGTCACCAGTATGCAGGTAATACCCAGTTTGCGCTGCAGGTTTCTCACGAAAGTTCTCATGCTGGCCCTGAGAGCAGCGTCCAGGCTACTGAAAGGCTCATCAAGCAAGAGTACCTCAGGCTCAACAGCAAGGGCCCTGGCAATTGCCACGCGCTGCTGTTGCCCGCCTGAGAGGGCGTGAGGTCTCTTATGGCCATGTCCGTCGAGTTGCACAAGCGTTAATAATTCTTCAGCCCGTGCCAGGCGTACGTTCTTTTCAATACCTCTCATCTTGAGGCCAAAGGCAATATTGTCGATCACAGATAAGTGTGGGAACAGTGCGTAGTCCTGAAAAACTACCACAGCTCCTCCCTGTCGCCCCCTGCGTTCCCTCGCCGGTATGCCGTTAAATAGGATCTGACCTGCGGTTGGTTCTAGCAACGACGAGATCAGCTTGAGAAGTGTAGTCTTACCGCTACCCGATGGTCCTACGAGGGCCATCATTTCACCTTCGCTAACTTCCAGATCGATTCCCTTGAGGATTCCCTGGTCACCATAGGTTTTGATCAGTGATTCCATCTTGATTGCGGACATATGAACAAACTCCTTCACATACGAATAGGTATTTAAGACAATTGCATTAGCTCGTGCTTGATCCCGTTTGCTTGTAGATGCGCTTGAGAAGCCCCTCCACCACCCACAGAACAAGCAGAGTGATGAGTACGAACCCAAGACTATATACCGATGCCATCATGCGATCGCCACTCTCGATGTAAGGGAACATCACCATCGCATAGGTGATCACACGACCTCCTCCGATGAGAAAGGTCAAGAAATACTGGCTGAAGGAGACGATGAACACCATGGAGCCTGCAGAAAGCAGAGCCGGCGTGAGCAGCGGTATCGTCACGTAGCGATACGTTTGGAAACTGGATGCACCCAGGAGACGGGCCTGCACCTCCATCCGATCTCCTGTGAGTTCGTAAGCGTTACCAATAATCCTTACGGCGTAAGGGATGCCTAGGATCAGATGAATGAGTATGACACCCCAGAACGAGTTTGCAAGGCCCATCTTGAGAAAAGTCACGTGAATCCCCATAGCCACCGTGATAGGGGGTACAATCAGAGGGCTTAAAAGGAAAAGGTAGATCCCCCTTTTTCCAGGAAAATCGTAACACCCGATTGCCTTTCCGGCAGGCAGGCTGATTGCCAACGTTATGCCCATGACCACCAGGGACAGGCCAACGCTTTCGTGCACAATCGTGACCACACCTGACTCTGTACTTAGGAAATGTCGTATCGCGCGTAGCCCATAGGAGACCGGTAAAAGATCAGGGTAAGGCCAACTACGGGCGAAGCTCCAAAGCAATAGTATTGTCACTGGTGCCAGCAAAACAACGAGAAAGCAATAAAGCCCTGCTCGCCAGAAGTCTAAAGACTTGGAGGTATTCATCCGCTTACCTCCTGCTTTCCAACAAGTCGATCCAAAAGTTCATAGCTTTTCCGATAAAGTATGACCATGACCAGGGTTATCAGTGCGATCACCATATTCATGGCCATTGCGTAGGGCCGCCTTAGCAAATCGGGATGAGTAAAGGCGATATAGGCTAATACTGGCAGCGCCCTTGGAGAAGTGGGTCCAAGAAGATAAGGAATCTCAAAAGCCCCGAAGGAAAAGGAGAAAATAATAATGAATGCTGATGAAAGTGCGGGTAATGCCATAGGCAGAAGCACTTCTTTGAAAAGCTGAAAACCGTTGGCACCTAGATTGCGGGCCACCTGGTTGTACTTCTCATCCACCGAACGTAGTACGCCGTAAACGACGAGCGCCACGAAGGGGATTTCCTTCCACATGTAAGCGACCATTAGACCGATCCCACCCCGGTCGAATGTGACCACAGGAAAATCCGACATCTTTTCGATCAGACCAATAGAAATCGCAATCCTGGCCAGCATACCGCTTTGACCGAGCAGCGAGATCACCAATAACGCAGCCACCGTATGGGGGACGATTATGGGTAACCTGTAGACCAAGTGAGAAATCCGATCCTGCGAGTTGCTCCTGAGCAAACACAAGGCTAGAAGAAGCCCCAGTACCGTAGCTAGAATGGCCGAGACAAGAGCTGTATACAGGCTAAAGACGAGTGCCGATAGAAATGCGGGATTTCGAAATATCTCCACGTAGTATTTTGGTGTGATTTCCCTTAAACCCAATGCAGGAAAGTAGCCGATACTCTGTAAGAAACCAGTGATGAGTCCGTTGACGAAAACAGCGGCCAAAATCGATAACACGGGAAGTAGCAGTAAGTAGGGTTTAAACCGGTCAGCCTTCATCCATGTGTAAAGCCGATTGAAATAAGAGAACATCAGCTACCGTATCCTGCCACTGTTTCCATCCAGATTTCCTCGATAATTGGCACCAGATGCGAAGGCATTTCCGGCAGGCGATGAGATTGTAATGCTTCGAAGGATGGAACGCCTTGTCCCAACGGAATCTCTTCAAAGAGCTCCCTTTCCTCACCGGAGAGTTTTTCTGCATCGACAACGGGGAGATCGCCCCAATTGGCCGGTGCATATTTATCCGCCTGAATCTCCGGGCTCAAGATGAGGTCGATCAGTACCATGGCCGCTTGTCGATTCGGTGCATTTTGTGGGATTGCCAGAAAATGTGTGTTCCCAATTGTACCCGATTCAAGAAGGAATGCCTCCGACGTTTCTGTAAACTGTCCAGCACTGATTCGCTCGGCTACTAGGTTTGGATTATAACTCATGCTCAGAATCAGCTCACCATCAGCATACATATTCTCTACTTGAGAAATGGTTGCAGGATATGTTTTACCTGATCGCCAGAGGTAAGGGGCCAGCTCTTTTAAGTAAGCCATAGCAGGATCGACCACTTCCCTCACGGTTTCTTTTTCAGCCGGGAGGTTCACAAAGGATTCATAGCCGACAATTTCATAGATAATGTTCCTGATAAATGCACTCCCCGTGAAATCAGGCGGCGCTGGATAAGCGATCTGACCCGGAAATTTTTTAGCTAAGGACAGTAACGCTTGATGATCGGTGGGAAATGCCTCGATTTTCTCTGTATCACCGATCATAACGAACTGAGCCTTACCGAAAGGGGCTTCGAATCCATCTACCGGGTACCCAAAATCATGCGTGATATCCGGTGCAGCACCATCGATATACGTCTGGAAATTTGGGAGTCTGCCTGTAAAAGGACCATAGAGTAGGTTGTTATCCTTGGCCGTTCTAAAATTCTCCCCATTGATCCATACGACGTCAATTGTTCCCTCGGCATTCAACTGTTTTTCTGAGAGAAGTTTGGCCAGAATCTCATCGATGTTCATCGGAACACGCTCGAGCGTGATGTTGTAATGTTCTTCCAGAGTATTTGCTAAGGTTTTGTCCAGCCACCTATTTGTCACTTCAGAACCACCCCAGCCGTAGAACGTTACCTTTGTGCCGCGGGCTTCCTCCAAGATAGACGTCCAGTCTCCGTCATCTTCCGTAAATACCTCCGGTTGTTCCACTTGTGTGTCAACACAGCCAGTGGTAAGCATTAGAATTGTAATCAAAGCCATACATACGATCCATACTCTACTCAAAATTATCTTCCTTTCATGATTCGCTAAAAGAGCAAGTACCTTTTGAGGAGTCGTACCCCGATAAACGCGCCCAAGAACATGAACAGGCCAAAGATCCAACCGTGTAAAGAGAAGGACGGAATCGCGCTAAAATAGGAGCCGATGTTACATCCAAAGCTAAGTCGGGTTCCGTATCCCATCAGAATACCTCCCGCAAAAGCCCAGGCGCCTTGTTTTGGCGTTTTGATTCTCTTCCACTTGAATTCTGACGATAACAAAGCACTCGTCAGCGCACCCAAAATCAGAGACAGGTTGAGAAATGTATAGCTGTTATAGAAGAACGTTTCACCCTGCGAAAGCGCTTGATCGTACACACTATAGTAGTACCAGGAGCTTGGATTAGCTCCCAGCAACTCCAGTATCCCAGAGGCCCAGTAAAGGAAGCCTGTGGTAATCCTCCAGGGTTTACCCGTCGTAAGAAACAAGAGTACATTCAACAGTGCCAAAGCTAAGGCGCCCCATAGATAGGAGCGGGGTTTGGTCAGCCATGTGGGTGGTTTACGCACTGGACGCCTCCCTCACTTTCTCTAAAAAGATACGCCATTCACCATCTGCTACTTTCACCGAGTCATAAGGAACCCGATGGTCTCTAGCCCAGTCGCTGATGTGCGTCAATGCGCAAGTATGATCCGTTTCGATAATTAGCACTTCTCCAATTTCCATGGTCTTGAGTTTCTCCACGGCTTTGATCAGCGGAAGCGGACATGCTTCGTACAGGCAATCTAATGTAACAGTCTTCATGATGATCCCTTTCCTATTTTTCTACGGTTCATTTTTGTCAGTAGAAGGTTGATGGTCCCGAGTAAAGCCAAGGTAGTGAAAAGGGCTGGAAATGGGCCAATCCTCTCTGGAAGATACAGAACTTGACCCTGCTGGATCAGCACCTCATCCCAGAACTGGAAATGTCCCGCCGCCAGCACTGTACCGACTAAAAATCCGGAGAGTCCAATAAGCTGAAGCTTAAATCCCTCACCAATTCTCATGAGCGTTCCACTCGCGCAACCACCAGCGACCACCATGCCGGCTCCAAACAACAATGCGCCCAGTGCCGTGTGGACTCCTGCTGGTTTTAACTGACCTGGTATCTCCCCGATGGGGCCGTCACCCATCATGTAGGGCCACTGGATCATGAAAAATCCCACGCTCATCACCATCATCGCCAGTAGAATAGCCCGGAGGAGTTTGGTATTCCCCGTAAGAAGAGGGTCACGAAAACTCGCGGCAAAGCAGAACTTACTGCGTTGTAAAACCATTCCCATCGCTCCACCGATCACCCAATGCCAAGTATAGGGCGTTTTAGAAAGGAGTAAGAACAAGGCGACCAGAGCGTAAATGGCTAGGGTGTACCACCCTCTGTGAGCGGTAGATCGTCGCGAGACGATTTCTCCCTCGAATTGTCTTTTCAATGCTTCGATTTTCTCAGATTGCATTGCTTCCTCACCTTTCCATACAGCAAACATGTGAAACTGTTAACAATGTCTAACATCATTATATCTCATCCATTATGTATCCACCATAAACAATCCTTATGGTCCATAATACTGTATTATGAAGCAAGTCTCACCCACTCTCATTGGAAATGCTATAATACCCTCGTGGACAGATAGAACCTAGGAGGTACTTTTCATGAAAAGAGTTGCGATCGATTTTGACCTGACCATGGGTGTTCCCTTTCGAGATGTCGATGATGGCCTGGCACTCATGTATGTACTCGGTAGTGATGTGCTCTCCCTAGAGATGGTAACAACGACCTTTGGAAACAGTACGCTGGATACTGTACGGAGGACAACAGTAAAGACCTTCGAAGAGCTGGGATTAACGGGAAAGATCCCGCTATACCACGGTGCCCAATCGTCATCTCAACCGATGTCAGAAGCTGCAGAGGCCATGGTGCGACTTGTGAACGATCACCCTGGAGAAATTACATTCTTGGGCTTAGGTTCGCTCACGAATTTCTTAGGTGCCTGGAAACTAGATCCTGATTTTTTCAAGAAAGTGAAGGAAATCGTCTTGATGGGTGGGATAACCGAGCCTTTGATCATTGGAAAGAAACAGATGAATGAGTTGAATTTCTCCTCAGATCCAACTGCAGCGCATGCGGTGCTCTCTTCCGAAACACCGGTCACCGTGATCACTGGTCATCTCTGCTTACAGGCCCTTTTCACTCGGGAGATGTACGAAGAGATGGGCAGTCAAGAAACAAGCGATCACGCAAGAAGGAATTTTGCATATATCCGTCAGAAGACAGATCCATGGCTCTCCTTCATAGGATCTCTTTACGAAAACAACGGCTTTCACAATTGGGATGCTGTCGCAGCCCTATACCTCGACAGTCCTGAAATGTTCGAGCGAAGTACACTTGACTACACTGGTCATGCCGAGAGCCTCAAGACTGGGATGATCGTTAGCGATGGTCCCCCGCTAAAGAAACTTAACGTACCTAAGCGAATCAACGACATACATGCCTTTAATACTCGTTTGATTGAGCATTGGGCTAAAGCATAATCATGCCTCTCGGATCACTGAGTGCCCCGAGAAAGTGGTGACCGATTCGCGATTTCACACTATGCTATGCGAAAAGCCCCGGGTGCGATGAACACCCAGGGCTTTTTCTATACTCTTCACTTATACTTCCTACTGATGGCTATCATCTGGCAATAAGGAACCTACTCCTTCTCTCTTTAATCCATTCTACCGGATCATCAGCAAAGATCGAAACGATCGGCATTCATGACCTTGTTCCATGCCCCGATGAAATCGTAGACGAACTTTCTCTCCGCGTCATCGCTGGCGTAAACTTCCGCAAGGGCCCTGAGCTGTGCGTTCGAACCGAAGGCCAGATCGACCCGTGTGGCCGTCCATTTCAGCTCGCCGCTCTCACGGTCGCGACCTTCGAAAACTTCCTTCGATCCTTCATAGGGGCGCCACTCGGTGCCTAGGTCCAGGAGGTTCACAAAGAAATCGTTCGACAGGGTGCCGAGTCGTTTGGTGAAGACGCCGTGGGGATTTTGCTTGTAATTGTTCCCCAGCACACGGAGCCCACCGATCAGGACTGTCATTTCCGGAGCCGTGAGCGTGAGCAGCTGGGCGCGATCCACCAAGAGTTCCTCCGAACAAACGGCGTACTGCCCCTTCAGGTAGTTGCGGAAACCATCGGCCACGGGCTCGAGCACATCGAAGGCCTCGGCATCCGTCTGCTCTTCCTTCGCATCGGTCCTACCCGGTGCGAAGGGAACCGTTACGTCGTAGCCTGCCTTTTTCGCAGCTTCTTCGATGGCAGCGGATCCGCCGAGTACAATCAGGTCTGCCAATGAAACCCTTTTATCTCCGGACTTTCCGTTGAAGTCCTCCTGGATTTTCTCGTAGATACCCAGAACGCTTCCTAGCTGTTCCGGCTCATTGACGGGCCAATCTCTCTGTGGGGTCAAACGGATACGCCCACCATTGGCTCCGCCGCGCTTGTCGGACCCTCTGAAGGTCGAGGCGGAGGCCCAAGCCGTGGAGATCAACTGACCGGTGGTCAATCCCGACGCCATGATCTGTTTCTTGAGCGCTTCAATCTCCTGAGAATCGATCAGCTCGTAGTCGACAGGAGGTAGTGGATCTTGCCAGATCAGGTCTTCCTCCGGCACCTCCGGTCCCAGGTAGCGCGAGCGAGGTCCCATATCCCGGTGGGTTAATTTGAACCAGGCGCGCCGGAAGGCTTCCTCGAAAGCCTCCGGATGGTCGCGAAAGTGCTCGGAGATCGGCCGGTAGATGGGATCCATCCGAAGGGCCAGATCCGCTGTGGTCATCATAGGTGGGTGGTGCTTCGATGGATCGTGCGCATCGACAACAGCATTTGCGGCTTCTGGATCCGAGGGGTGCCACTGCCAGGCCCCCGCGGGGCTCTTCTCGAGGTTCCAGTCGTAAGCGAAAAGCGTTTCAAAGTAACTGTTGTCCCACTCGATAGGCGTCGGCGTCCAGGCACCCTCGATACCACTGGAGATGGTATCACCGCCTTTTCCACTTCCGTGCGCGCACTTCCAGCCGAGTCCCTGTTCTTCAATAGCAGCCGCCTCCGGTTCCGGCCCCACATGCTTGGCATCGCCGGCACCGTGGCATTTACCGAAGGTGTGTCCCCCGGCGATCAGGGCCACCGTCTCCTCATCGTTCATCGCCATCCGGTCGAAGGTCTCCCGAATATCGCGTCCCTCGGCGACGGCATCGGGCACTCCGTTGGGCCCCTCTGGATTCACGTAAATGAGGCCCATCTGGACGGCCGCCAAGGGATTCTCCAGATCTCTTTCTCCGGAGTAGCGTTCCTCGCCGTCGAGCCACTCTTCCTCTTGCCCCCAGTAGACATCCTCCTGGGGTTCCCAGACATCTTCCCGTCCGCCACCGAACCCAAAGGTCTCCAGACCCATGGACTCCAGGGCGCAGTTACCCGCCAAGATCATCAGGTCGGCCCAGGAGATACTGCGTCCATACTTCTTCTTCACTGGCCACAGGAGACGCCGCGCCTTGTCTAGGTTGGCGTTATCCGGCCAGCTGTTCAGCGGTGCGAAGCGCTGTGAGCCGGTGCCCGATCCGCCCCGGCCATCTCCTTTACGGTAGGTTCCCGCGCTGTGCCAGGCCATGCGAATGAAGAGGGGGCCGTAGTGACCGTAGTCTGCCGGCCACCAGTCCTGGGAGTCGGTCATTAAGGTGTAGAGGTCCTTCTTCACTGCATCGAGATCCAGTTCGCAAAAGGCCTTTTTGTAATCAAAATCAGCATCCATGGGATCGACTAACTCGCTGTTCTGGTGCAAGATCTTTAGATTCAACTGATTCGGCCACCAGTCTCGGTTCGTCGTCCCTTTGTCCGGTGCGCCCTTGCTCGTCTTCCCGGTGACAGGGCATCTTCCATGCTCTTTCATCGCATTTCCTCCTTCGAGAATCCATGGTTACCACACAATGCCCTGCTTTGGCATGGGTCATGTGTAGGTCGCTGCAGACTGATCTCCCGCGTAATCGTTGCGCTTCTTTACCTTTCACCAGGTAAACGCTAGCTCCCAAGATAGGCTCATCAGTTTTTCATTCTTGTGTTCTAAATCAGTCCGTCAAGGGATATTTACCCCCGATCGGTAGTGTCTACCAAGAATAAGTCTGAATATTTTGACAAATCACCTCCTCTTCTGCAATCGGTTACCCCTCGAAGGTAGTTTCTTCATGATTTGTTCTCGCCAAAAATGATGTTAAGAAAACAAGAGAATCAGTGATACCCTGGTCCTAGGGTTCGGCATCTTCGCGATCTACTTTGGTCCCGGGGACTCGATCTTCCCCTCGTTATCTGCTTCCCGTCAGGTGGCGAGTGGCTGGCCGGCCTATCGGCACTCATGCTCACGGAAATCACACTACCCATACTTGCCATCGCGGCCGCGGCCTTTTCCCCTCTTCAGAACCTTCGCTTCCCACCCTTCTGTGGTCCACTTCCCAACAGGTCCACCATTCTAGTATGTAAGTTACGAGAACGCCCTTGAACCCCTGCTCGCATTAAGATATGATACACTTATACGAAAACTTCAGTCTACATGGCTGCTACGACATAGGGTCATTTCATGCTATCGAATTCACGGAGGTGTTTCCTGTGAAAGCTATGATCGTCGGCGCAGGCAAACTGGGCTTGAAACTCGCAGAAACGATGCAAAACAACAAGATCGATGTCACGCTGATCGATCTCAACCAACGGGTGATCGAGAGAGCACTCGATCACCTCGATGTGCTTACCGTTCACGCGAACGGGCTCGATGTCGATATTTTGAGAGAGCTGAACATCGAAACCTATGATTTCATGATCGCCTGTACGAGTAGCGATGAATCGAACACGATCATCTGCCGCGTGGCAAAGAAGTTGGGGTGTGCAAAAACGATCGCCAGAATCAGAAACCCCGAGTACTCGAGACAGATGGAGTTCTTGCGCGTTGAGATGGGCATCGACTATATCGTCAACCCCGATATGTCCATTGCCAACGAGATCACGCGGTATCTTTTGAAGAGTTACAATTTTTACTCTGGGGATTATGCCAAGGGTCGCGTGCAGCTGGTCGATATCGGTGCCAATCATTTGAGCGGATACATCGGAAAAAAGATCATGCAGCTCGATCACATCGAAGGAATGCTAATCACCGCCATCTTGCGTGACGGGCATATGATGATTCCGTCGGGCCACACGGTTATCGAGCCCGACGATATTCTGTATATCATCGGTAAACGTGAGAGCATTCAACTGCTCAGGGAAAAGAGCAACACCCTGAACAAAAGCAAAGAGATTCAAAAGGTGATGCTCATGGGTGGAGGAAAAATCGCTTACTACCTAGCGCGTGAGATGAGCGAGATGGGCGTCTCCGTCACCATCGTAGAAAAAGACCGCGAGAACTGCAAGCGGCTCGCCGATGAACTGAACAGCGTCCTCGTGATCCACGGGGATGGTACCGATCTCCACCTGCTCGAGGAAGAGTCTCTCTCCGAGATGGATGCCTTTATCGGCGTGACGGGATACGACGAGCAGAATCTCCTCATGGCCCTGATGGCCAAACACGAAGGGGTCAGCAAGGTGGTCGCCAAGATCAGTCGTCCTTCCTACACCCAGATCGTCGACAAGATGGGCATCGACGTGGCCCTCAACCCCATCACCATCGCGGTGAGTGACATCCTGCGCTACGTGCGCGGCGGCAAGGTCGTTTCCGTTTCCCTCCTGCTCGGTGGACAAGCCGAGGTCAACGAGGTGATCATCGATCCGAAAAACCCCATCGTGGGAAAAACCCTCTTGGAACTCGGGCTGCCCAAGGGTGTGATCATCGGGGCCATGGTGAAGGATAGCCGCGTTTTGATCCCGAACGGATCCACGACCATAGGAGCACACGACCGCCTCATTATCTTCAGCCTAGCAAACACACTAGAGTCTATCGGCATATTCTTCAAAGAAGAGAAGGGAAACAGGCTCAATGAACTATGGAATCGTCGCCAAGGTATTAGGAAATATATTAACACTTGAAGCCCTGATGCTCCTTCCCTCGATCAGCATCGCACTCCTCGATCAGAGTGATGATCTGACAGGTTTCAGCACCAGTTTTCTTCTCATGGCCATTGCGGGCATCGGACTCTCCCTGATCAAGGTCAAAAACCAACGGATCAAGGCGCATGAGGGGCTGAGTATCGTGGCGTTGGGGTGGCTGCTCGCCTCTCTTTTTGGCGCACTCCCCTTTTACCTTTCGGGATACATCCCTTTTTACGTAGATGCCCTCTTCGAAACGATCTCTGGATTCACCACAACCGGGGCCACGATTCTTCTGGATATCGAGTCGCTACCGAGGAGCCTGCTCTTCTGGCGTTCCTTCACCCACTGGATTGGCGGCATGGGCATTCTGGTCTTCACTGTGGCCCTGCTGCCTACCCTCGGGATCGGCGGCCTCAAGATCTTCAGGGCCGAGAGCCCGGGTCCAGTAACCGATAAGATCATGCCGAAGATCAAGGACACTGCAAAAATTCTATACCTCACCTATATCACAATCTCCCTCGCCGAGATCCTTCTGCTTAAACTCGGTGGCATGTCCCTGTACGAGTCGGCCGTGCATACTTTCGGTACCCTGGGAACCGGTGGTTTCTCCAATCGTGGGGCCAGCATCGGTGCCTACGATAGCTCCTACATCCACGTGGTCATCTCGATCTTCATGATCCTATCGGGTACGAACTTTGCCCTCTACTTTGCTCTATACAAGCGGAAATGGCGTGAAATGGTGCGAGATGCGGAGTGGCGTTTCTTCCTCGGCATCATTGCCGTCGCCACCCTGGCGATTACCATCAACCTTGTGTCCATCAACGGCCAGTCCCTCTGGATGGCCCTTCGGGATGGCCTTTTTCAGGTCAGCTCGATCATCACGACCACGGGATACGCCACCGTTGATTTCGATCTGTGGCCTACTTTCTCGAAAATGGTCCTTTTCATGCTCATGTTCGTCGGCGGGAGCGCGGGTTCGACCGGTGGATCGATCAAGGTGATCCGCATCCTGATCATGCTCAAACTCATCAAGCGCGAGGTTCTCAAGATCTTCCACCCCAGGGCCATGATCCCGGTCAAGGTCGGGGGCAAATCTGTCCCTAACGAGGTCATCGCCAGCATCACGAGTTTCATCGCCCTCTACCTCTTGCTCTTCATCGTGAGCACCCTGGCGATTTCTCTCGAGGAGATCAGCCTCGTCGGCGCGGCGAGCGCCGTAGCCGCCACCCTTGGCAACGTGGGCCCGGGTTTCGAAGCCGTCGGTCCCACGCAAGCCTACGCTGCCTTCAGTGTACCGAGCAAACTGCTCTTCTCCCTGCTCATGCTGATGGGACGACTCGAGCTTTTCACGATCGTGGCCCTCTTGGTACCTAAAAACTGGCGGACCGAGATGTACTAAAATCACTATCAAACGCCCGAGGAAACATCAAACCATAAAACAGGCGATGCCTTCCACTGAAAAGTGTGGAGGCATCGCCTGTTTTGTGTCCCATGGCTTTACGCGAGAAAACCAGCCCACTCGCGCCTTTCTGCAGGGGCCTATGCCTTCCAGTAGAGGAGCCGGTTCTCATAATGATGGATCTGACCCAGCACCCGCTCCCCATAGTCACTATCGCCACAGCAGAGCACGATGGCCGTCAGCTCGTACATGGGAAGTCCCATGGCGTGCACTTCCGTGTGCACCGTGGCCCCCGGCCTGGCCAATGGCGTGGCACAGGGCCCCGTAGACCGGATTGTCGATTTCCTTGGCAAGGGTATGGGCGTCGAGGATCGCACGCCGTGCGATCGACATTTCAATGTTCCCCGGGCCCACTGATCACAGGCTTCCAAGCACCGACGAGGTCTCTGCTCCTCCGGATACTTGTCTTCAAAGCGGCAGAACGTCTCTCCCGCGCAGTCCAGTGCCCACAGGATCAGAAGAACAAGGGAAAGAAGAAACTGACGAAGGCAGCCCAGAGCCCGTAGATCGGCAGGTAGTTGACCGCGGCGTCGCGTATCGCCGGCCGACCTTTCAACTCTTGGTAAGAAGCCCTGGCGATCTTCACGAGGTGGATCAGGATCAATAGGTTCATCCCGAGCACGGCCAGTCGGTTAGGCGTCAGACCGTAGGAAGAAAGGCGGAAGACAATCGCCGACAGGGCCACCCCGTCGATCACCAAGGCCAGTAGGATCAGCGCCGTGTTGATCAAGACCGCTAGACGGCTGATCTCCTCCGTCCGGACCTCCGTGATCGTGAAGACCGTGACCGCAAGCACGGCCATCAGGACGAAATTGAAGGACAGCAAGAAATCTCGGTCTAGAAATGGATTCTCCCCCACCACGACGACTGCCCCCAGATAGCCCACCAAGGTGATGAGGACCAGCGGGCTGAAGATCCGCGCGATATAGGGGGCGATCGTCCGGTTGCGGTCTAGGTTCACGACCACCAGCTGCACGGTAATCAGAGCCAGGAAGCCCACACCGAAGACCACGACGTTCTCGAAGTAAAGATCCGCGATGTCCATGTCGAGAAAACCAAATAGCTGGAGCGTCAATACCGCAAGGAGCATGCCGGCGATGGCTATGCTGGCGTAGTAGACGCAGAACTCACCGTTGAAACGAAGGAAACTGACCCTTTTCATCTGATGGTTGTAGCCATCGCCCGCATAAGCGGCCCCGATCACGACCCAGAGAAAAACGGGCATGTGCAGGTAGGACAAGATGATGCTATCCGTCTCTTCGAGCGGTAACAGGTTGATGTACAGAATAGAGACGCAAACCAGCCCCAGGACAGCGAGAACCACATTTCGCCTCGGTCGCGAGCGGTAGAGGAAGTAAAAAATTGTCGCGACCACGACGCCGAAGAGAAGGTTTACCGGTGCAATCGCCCCCTGCACGATCAGGTGGAAGAGTCCCCGGGTAGCGAGACCCGAGACGAGCGCCAAGACCACCAGGACCCGAAGACCCCCGGATCCTCCCTTCTCGATCTCCGGGGACGTGAAGGCGAACGGAGTCCTCAGCCTTTCTCGCCAGACTTTCAGGATCAAGTCGTCGGGATATCTCTGTTCTGCCTCTAGGAAATTGGCTTCGAAGGCTGCGGCATCTTGACGGTAGAGGGACTCCAGCCGAGCGGGATCGTCTCGGTGGAGGATGACTTCGTTCTGATGGTCCATGGCATCCTCCTTTCGATCGCTCAGGATTTTTCTTCCGGTACGTACTCGATCAGATCACCGGGCTGACAGTCGAGGGCCTTGCAAATGGCCTCTAGCGTGCTCAGTCGGATGGCCTTGGCCTTGCCATTTTTAAGGATCGACAGGTTGGCCATGGTGATCCCCACCCGTTCGGACAGTTCAGTGACGCTCATCTTGCGCGTCGCCAGCATCACATCGATATGAATTTGAATAGGCATTTTGATCACCTCAGACCGTCAGGTCATTCTCTTCTTTGATGGCAATCGCCTCACCGAGCAGTCTGACCAAGATCTGCGCGAAGACCGCCACCACCGCCGTTGCGAATACAAATACCAGGGCGATTAAAATCAGGCCCGGGGCATCATCTCGATCGGCCACAATGTAAACGACTGGTAAGAGGACTAGGTAAAAAAAACTGATGTAAGAGGCCGAGAGGCGGATCTTTTTCAGCGCTACAACGGAGCTGCGCTCGAAAGCGCGCTGTCCATCGATCGCACGGAGCAAGCGAAAGCCCTGGAAAAGGGCGTAGAAATAGGCCGCGGCTGTGGACAAGAATCCTAGGATGAGACCGTAGTAGAGGGCTGGTCCGCCGACGAGATAGTGGACGAAAAGGCCGGCAACCTTGGGTAAGATCAGGACGCAGAAGACCAGGATCGGGAGCCCCATCAGGAGAATCGCTCCCTTGAGAAACCATGTGGAACCTTTGTTCATTTCACAACACCTCGCATTTTTTATAATTTCATCTTACACCGATATTTATCGTTTTACAATAAATATTTATTGAATAAAGGTAATTTTGCAGATGTTTACTTCCTTTTCACCCAGCTTTTTACCCTAAAGTCACGAAAGGACCACGACCTTCGCCGTGATCCTTGTCTTACGATTGGCTTCATTCTGCGCTTTCCGATAAGCGGTACAGTCCTCCTTCGAAGTCCACCACCACGATTTCCCCGTCCCCATCGAGTCCAAAGGACGAGATCATGAGATCTGAGTCGAGGAGCAGGTGGTTCTCTTCGGCACTTTTTTCTTCGATCCACAGTCCCCAGATCCGTCCGGAGATGAAATCCCCGTAGACATAGACGCCGGTCAGGCTGGGTGCCTCTTCACCATAGTAGGTGTGACCACCGGTGATCGAACGCCCCTCATCGTGGGTGTACTCGTAGATGGGGAGGATATCGTTCTCGAGACTCTCCGGATCCCCGCTGTAGGGCTGGGTTCCCTCCAGGAGGTTCCACCCGTAGTTGCCGCCCTTCTCGATGATATCGATCTCTTCAATCGCGCCTTGTCCTACATCGGCGGCGATCAAGAGATCGCGACCACGGTCAAAGCTGAATTTCCAAGGATTCCGTAGCCCGTAGGCAAAGATCTCGGGCAAAGCCCCTTCCGTATCCACAAAGGGATTTTCCTCTGGCACCAGGTAGGGGGCCTCTTCTGTGTCCACGTCGATCCGGAGGATTTTACCGAGATAAGTGCCCAGATCCTGGGCATTGCCCTGGGGGTCCCCGCCGGATCCACCATCGCCCGATGAGATGTAGAGGTAGCCGTCCTCACCGAAGAGAAGCGTACCACCGTTGTGGTTGGCGTAAGGCTGAGCGTAGCTGAGCACTTCTTTCTCCGTAGCGGTGTCCACAGGCAGATCTCCGGTGAACTCGAACCTGGAGATCACGGTCCAGTCACCATCGGTGTAGTTCACGTAAAAGTAGCCGTTCTGTTCAAAGTCCGGGTGAAAATCCAGACCGAGTAGGCCCATCTCCTGTCCCGAGGTCGAAACCACATCAGTGAGGTCGAGCAGGGTCTCCATCGTCCCCGCTGGATCGTCTGGTAGCCTGCGGACCAGTCCCCTTCGTTCCACGATGTGCAGCGCACCCACGCCGTCATGCACGGCAGCCAGTGGCTCGTCGAAGGAAAGGCTTGGGTAGAGGGGCTCCAGCGCATAGGTCGCCGGTACGAAACGCTCCGGGACCGTGACGCTTGGTTCTTCCGATTCGGCAGGCGAATCTTCCTCCCCTGCCGGTGGGGCTTGTGCCTCCACCGCTTCCTCTGCCTCGGGCTCAGCGGCCTCTACAGGATTATCAGCAGTTTCAATCGGTGGATTCTCTGGTGTAGCCCCAGGGTCCGGGGTCTCCTGGCAACCCACGGTGAAGAGCATGACCACGAGGGCAAGGGCCAGCACTTTTCTCATTTACAGCTCCCCCTCTGCCAGGTTCTCAGCTAGCATCAAGAGTTCTTCGCTCTCGGATAGTCCCTCGAGGAACCGTTCGGGAATCCCGCTGAGACCGACCTGGGCACCGATCAAAGCGCCGGTGAGCATGGCACGCACCTGGTTCTGACCGCCGCCGTTGATGGCGCTGAGCACGCCCATCTCGAAGTCGTCCTTGAACCGCGCCCCCAGGTAATAGGCGGCGGGTAACATATGGTAGATGGCACAGGGCATCCCGTAGACGAGGGATGCCTTCCAAGCCGGGTCTATCTGGACCCCATCGTCATCCGCTGCAGTGGCCATGAATCCCGGCGAGAGCAGGGCGTCAGGCGAGGCGAATAGGCCTTCGTTGGACTCTGCTTTCTTTCCTTTCTCCGGTGCCTTGAGACCACCGCTGGTCACAGCGTGGAAGGGTAAATTCTCGGACTTCACCCGCTCCATCAGTTTCATGCCAATCTGACCGTCGAGCGGTTCACCGCGGATCATCATGGCCAGGACCAAGAGATAGGCCACCGAGAGGGATCCCGTCACATTATCCGATTGGGTGAGGGCCGTGTTGTCTGCCGTGATGGTGGCCAGTGCCTTGAGATCACCAGCGTACCAGATGGCCGTCGGAATATTGCGCTCGAGCGATTCGGTGGTATCACCAATGCTTGCCGCCTGATCCCAGGGCCGTTTTTCGACGACGCGCACCTGGTAAAGGTGTCGCATCACTTGGCTGGTATAGCCGCCCTTTCCACCCATGGGCGTTCCGTCGAGATGGGGCAGGATCCGGTCGTCCATCATCTGGCAGAAAGAGGACTCCTCGTACCCCTCTTCCCGAACGAGGTACTCGGCCATCTCCCGAATGATCCATCCCTGTTGCGAAAGTTCCCCTGGTTCGAGCCCCGCGTGGTAACGTCCTTCTTTCGGTCGGGTGTAATCGTCGATCCACTCACCGTACTCGGTCCTCAGTTCATCAAGATCGTAGTACCAGTGGGGACCAACGCCTAAAGCTTCTCCGATCAAAGCACCCATCAGGGCGCCCATGGCACGGTCTTTTCTGGTCATCGTATGCTCACTCCTTTTTCCTTTGGTCAGGTCTTTCCTTCACATGTTCAAGCAAGTAGTCCACGAGACGCATGGTCTCGCTTACCGCATCGATTGCCGGTATGTTGCCGTGTTGGTCCTCCCCCGCACTCCACCTACCGGAGAGAACGAGCAGGTGATCATCGCGCTGTGCATCGAGTTCGTCGATGGTGTTCAGGGTCAACACCTTGGGGGCATCGATCGCCCGGATCCCTTCGGTCAGAATAATCTCCTCTTTGTAAAAGGATAAAATCTCCTCGAGGGACAATTGTCGGTCGAACAACAAGGCGGTCTCCTCCGCGCCCCAGGCGGCAACGAGACTTGCGCCCGCTCGCCGATGACGATCCGTGTTGGTGCCCTCGGCGTCCATTTTCATGGGGTGGTGATGGATTTTCTTGATCGTACCCACGGAGTAGCCGCGCTCGCGGAAGGCCCGCACGAGGTGTTCGACGGTCGTCGTCTTCCCCGATCCCTTTCGACCGACCACGGCGATCAGTCGCTGTTTCCTTTTCTTTTCGGTCATCTGTTTTTCTCTCCTCTGCTTCTGTATCTTCGTTCTCTCAACCAGTCGATAAGCATGCTCAACATTTATTTCATACCCCATAAGTCGGAAATCCAACATCCGACCCTTGGATTGCTCATGGCCACCACCTATTCATCGATGATTTGATCGGAAGGCCATGGGCCATCAGCTTGGAATAAGAAAAACCCCCACCACCGTCTGGATTACGGTCGTGGGGGATCGTCTGCATGTACTCATTGATTTTTCACCCTGGCGCCAAAGGGCAAAAAAGCCAGTTGCGCTAACTTCACGTGCTGGAGGGCAAAGGGGATTCCGACCACCGTGATCGCCAAGGCTGCGGCGAAGAAGAGGTGGGCGATGGCCAGCTCCCAGCCGAGGAGGACCAGCCAAAGGATGTTGAGCAGTAGGCCCCCGACACCGAAGTTGCCGAGCTCGATACGCCTGCCGAAGGGCCAGAGGACGAAGCCGGCGATTTTGAAACACTGCATACCCAGGGGAATACCAATGACCGTGAGGCACATCAAGATTCCGGCGATCACCCACATGGCCGATGTGATCAGTCCGCCTAGAATCACCCATAAAAGATTGCCGGTGGTGCTCATCCATATCCCTTCTTTCTTCTCTTCATTTCAGTATCGTCTTATGCCTGGGGTCCTGGAAAAGCGAGTCGGAAGGTTGTGCCTTTTCTCTTTTCGCTCTCGATCTCCATGGCGCCTCCGTTTTTCGCGATGAACTCTTTCACGAGTCCGAGGCCAAGGCCCGTTCCCTTCTCTTCCTCGGTACCGGGTAATGACTTGTTGTACAGGGACTCTCTGACCGTCTGAAGTCTCTCGGGGCTCATGCCAGGCCCCTCATCGGTGATCGTGACGATCCCCTGGCCCTCTGCAGAGGCGAGGGATACCTGTATCCGCCCACCCCGATAAGAATACTTGATGGCGTTGGACAGGATGTTTCTGAAGATCAACTCCAGGCTCCGCTCGTCAGCGGTTACGATGAGCGACTCAGCTCCCTCAATGGAAATCTTTAGATCCTTACGATCTAGGGGTTCTTCTAGCGTACGCAACACCCGCTCGATAACCTTGTGGGGATGGAGTCTTTCTTTTTGTAGCGTGATCCCCTCTAGATTCATCTGGGACCAGTCCAGCAGATTGTTCACCAGCGAATAGGCCTCACGGCTGCTTCTGTTCAAGGCCAGGAGCATTTCCTTCTCCTCCTCAGGCTCCAGATGGATCTCGTCGCTCACCAGGAGATCTGAAACCCCGATGATCCCGTTGAAAGGGCTCCTGAGGTCATGGGAGATGATGGAAAAGAGCTTGGTCTTGGCTGCGTTTGATGCCTTCAACTCTTTCCTTTTTTGTTCGAGCTTGTGGAAGATCACCTCGTAGGGTTCCCGGATTCCCTTTTCAATGATCGATTTGTAGATCAGAAAAAAGGAGATGATCTTGAAGTAGTGGCCGAGCACGTTGGAGATTCCGTAGTTGTCGATGTAAAAGGTGAAGAACAGCTCGGCTAGGATCGTGGTGATGATCGATAGCCTGAGCAGACGGTAGATGGTGTCGCTGAATTCGGATTGATGCCTTCTTAACAGGTAGAGGACCACGAGGAGGACCGCAATGATCGCGTACTCGGCACTAATCTTAAAAGGCGTTTGGCCCACACCCTCGATAAAGGCCTCGGGGAAGATCTTCCAGGTGAAGATCGACAGGATGCCGATGGCCGAAATCACCGTGTAGATCCCGAGCATGGCGTACTCGTTGAACTTCTCTCTACGTCGGATGAAGCGAAAACCCACCAGCAGGCTAAGGGCCTCCATGGCCCGGCCCAAGATCCACAACTGGTTGGCGTAGAAACTGTAATCGGGAAAGACGTTCATCCCCATGTAGCCAAGGGTATGGAGAAAGTCGATGTTGGCCACGAAGAGGTAAGAGAGCCCGACGAAATGGATGTAAAAGTTGTCGATAAAATGCCGCGCGTTCCAGGTGACCACGAACATTAAAATGGCGATTGCGATGCTGAACCCCTCGGCGTAAGCATGAAAAAGCAGAAAGTTCCGAGTGAGCAAATAGAGCCCGATGAGTAAAGCGATGTTGAGTACGATGGAAATCGAGTGGTTCTTCTTCTGTGTGATGGTCATGGGGCGGCGCCTCCTGTGGTCCTTAACACGATGGATGACTTCACTTTTCTACCATTTTATCACATATTGTACTGTTCATCACCTAGACATTTTGTATTTTTGATAATCTATATCAAAAAGGGGAGGAAACGTTTCGTACGCACCATGTACGTTCGATAATCCTCACCGAACTCCGCCAGCATCTGTTGTTCTTCCCTCAGGGCAAGGGTCACATAGCGCACGACCATCACGGGAAAGAGCAGGAGCAGGGTCAGGGTGGCCCACTCGAAAATCATGCCGAGGCTGATGAGGAGAAGACCCGTGTACTGGGGATGGCGGATGTAGCGGTAGACGCCGCTGGTGACCAGCTTGCCCTCTCCCCCCTCGTGGGACCAGTAGTGTTTGTAAATGGTGCGCCATCCGCTGATGATCAGGGCGAGACCTGACAGACCGAAGAGGACATTGATCCACATACCCAGGTATCCCACCGAATGGACCAGGGTGTGACCCCATAGGATGCCCTCGGGAAGTTGTTTGCCGATGACCCAGGAAATCAGGTACATACTGAAGGGAATCCCGTGCATCTCGATGGCAAAGGCGATGACGAAGGCCAGGAAGGCGCCCTTCGGTTTATCTTCCATCTTTCGATAGTAGGGTAGGAAGAACAGGATTCCCCCGTAGAGCAGGATGAAAAAGAGCACGGCGCCCCACTGATCGTAGTGACCGGCGAGTGTTTCCATTTTGGCTACCTCCTTAAGATAGAAAGAGAACAAGTGGTGTGACCGACTATCCCAAGGATAGCAGGGCCACTTTAAACCACCTTGTTCTCTTTCTTAAATCCCCCTTAAACCCTGGGGATCCGGAGGGTGAAGGTACTCCCCCGCCCTTCTTGTGATGCCAATGTGATGCTACCACCGTGGGCACGAATGACCCGGTCCACAATGGTGAGACCGAGACCGGTCCCACCGGTCTCTGAGTTCCTCGAGCCTTCAGCCCGGTAGAAGGAGTGAAAAACATGGGTGACCACCTCACTCGGCATCCCAACACCGTGATCGGCGAAGGTCAGGATAAGGTCGCCCTCTCCTTTTTTTAGTTCGATTGAGATCTCCGTCCCCGGCGGATTGTACTTTATCGCGTTGGAGAAGAGATTCTGCAGGACGCGGCTCATCTCCTTGGGATCGACGGATGCCAGGGCCGGATCGTCTGCGATCGTTATGCGGTAGGGATAGCCACGCTCCTCTAAGACCGGGATCGCCGCCGCGATTTCCTCGCGCAGAAACTCCGCAAAGTCCAGCTCGGTCCGGTCGAGGGTATATTCCGAGCTTTCCATCTTGGAGAGCTGAAAGAGATTGGTGACCAGATCGTTGGCCTTGATGGCGTTCTTTCTGATGATGCCCAGGTATTTCTCCTGCTGAGCCATCGACACTTGCGGCGAGTCCTCCCAGAGTTCGGCGTAGCCCAGGATATTGGTCAGCGGTGTCTTCAGATCGTGGGAGATGTGTAGGATCAGCGCCTTGCGGTTCTCCTCCGACGCCTCCCGGCGGGCGACCTCATGCTCGATCTGCTCTGCCATGGCATTAAAGGTCTCCTCTAGGTCGCCGAACTCATTTTTCAGGTTGAGGTCAACTCGGGCCGAGTAGTCTCCTGCCTTGAGCTGCTGGGTGCCCTCCACCAGTTTCCGCAGGGGACGCGTGATGCCGAAAGAACTGATTTTGGAGTAGACCAAGGTGCTGATGGCCAGTAGAATTAACGAAAAAAGGGCGATGGAAACCACCACGCGGCGGACCATGGCCCCGTCCACCGAGGCATGTTCGTGGTTCTGCACGATGGCCAGGTCGATCCGAAAGGAGGTCGGGAATGTCACGACGAGCCAGAACTTACCCTCTTCATTGTAGGCGATGTCGTGGTTGTAGGGATGACCGATGCGCTGGCTACCGGCAAGGAAATCCGTGAATTCAGTAGTGGTCAGTTGTTTTTTCGAAAAGAGATCGTAGCCTTCCGAACGGAGGACCTCGAGATGCTCACCGACTACCTGAAGGCCACCCCCGTTGGCAACCACCTCGCTGGCATCAATCGCAGTAAAGTCGTCGCGCATCAGCTCTTCGGCGGGATAGGTGTTCTTCACCAGGTTCTCCGAGATCATGTGATCGGAAAAATCGAGGAGCAGGAGCGCGAAGACACCCACCATGATCGTGATGAGGAACATGGAAAAGTAGTTGCGAAGGAACTGGCGAAATAAGTTGGGTTTCATGTGCGCTCGCCATCCCTTCCCATCATCTTGTATCCGATTCCCCTGATGGTTTTGATGTAGACCGGATTCTTGGGATCCTTCTCGATCTTGTTCCTCAGGTGACTGATGTGGACCATGACGGTGTTGTCATCGTGGAAGAGGTCTTCTTCCCAGACCTGTCTGTAGAGCTGCTGTTTGGTGAAGACCCGTCCGGGGTTCTCCATGAAGAACTTGAGCAATTTGTACTCTTTGGCGTTGAGGACCAGGTCATTCCCTGCTCTTGTGACCGTGCATCCCACGGTATCAAGGGTGAGATCGCCAATCTGGAGCTTCTCTTCATGGGTTCTCAGGTGGGTACCGTACTCCGTCTGCCGCCTTAGTTGGGCTTTGACGCGGGCGAGGAGCTCCTGGACGTTGAAGGGTTTGGCCAGATAATCATCGGCCCCGAGGCCCAACCCCAGGATCTTATCCATATCCTCGTTACGGGCGGTCAAAAAAATCACGGGAAAGGTCATGGTCTCGCGGATCCGCCGCAGGAGATTGAAACCATCCTCGCGGGGCATCATGACATCGAGGATGGCCAGATCGATGCGTTCTCCTTGTATCAGCTCCCAGGCCTCCACCCCATCTTTTGCGGTGAAGACCCTGTACCCTTCTCCTTGCAGGTGGATTTTCAACAGTTCACGGATGTCTTGTTCATCTTCGGCGACTAAGACGTGGATCGGCTGCATCATGTCTCACTTCCTTTTCGATTTACCTGGTCTGTTTAAGAGGGATTTAAGATAGGGCTAAGGGTCCCTTCAGTTATGCCTGTTAAACTGTTGTCAAAAGAACCGAGGGAGGACTGATTCTAATGAACATGCTCACCACACTACTGCACGGGGGGATCTCCGTTTTCCAGGTTGCGGTCTTTGTCATCCTGGGGCTCGTGCTCTACTTACTACGACCGAGAGGGCTCGTGAAGAGCAAGCGCTTGATGACCGCCTGGATCCTCACGGGCATCGCCACGTTTTTCCTATTATACCATTCCGGGGGCATCGTGAGCACGGCCGATACCGCCATACTACACGAGAAAACCTACTCAGAGGAAGCGCTACGGGCCGATCTGGACCAGCTGATTCGGGTGGTGGTGGATAACAATCCAAAATACTATACCGACAGGGACATGCTGGAGAAGGCCATCGCCACCGCCGAGTCCGGCATCTACGGGGGTATGACGGAGCTAGAGTTCTACCGGACGATCCACCCGGTGGTCACGGCCCTCTCCTGCGGCCACACCAACCTGTCGATCTCAGAAACCCTGGTGGAGAACAGGAAGGGGCGCGTGGGCTTCTTCCCGCTGGACGTAACCCTGGTGGAGGATAAGCTCTTCGTCCGACAGGCGGATCCGGAGCACGGGATCGAGGCCGGTGAGGAGATCCTGATGATCAACGGGGCCTCCACGGAGGAGATCTTGGGCAAACTCCTCGCCGGCATCAGCTCCGACGGGGACAACCCGGCGAAAAGACGCTACGTGCTCGACCGCCATTTCGCCCTCAAGTACCACGATCTGATGGACGATACAGGTCGCTTCACGGTCTATCTGAAGGATCTGGCGGGAGACTTCCGCGAGGTCCAACTGACCGGGGTCTACAATCCGCGTCTCAACGAGACGGACTGGTCCCTGCACTTCGCCGAGACACGCGGCAAGGCCCACTATACTTCCGATGTCTGGGCATCCCATGCCCTGCTCGATCTGAATGTCTTCATGAAAGACAAGGGCCGACCCTTCGATGCCTTCCTGGAGGATTTCTTCAAAAGGGTAGAGGAAGACCAGGTCGACCGTCTGATCATCGACCTCAGGGGTAACTACGGCGGCGACCCGGGTATGGCCAAGGACCTCCTCTCCTACCTGATCGAGGAAGAACAGCCCTATCTCGCGGGGGACTTCGGGCCGATCTACCGCCTCTTCGGTTTTGGTAAGCCGATCGAACCGAAGGACCAGTACCGTTTCAACGGTCGGGTGGTCCTCCTGGTGGATGGGGCGGTCTTCTCCACATCGGCCCACTTGGCGGCTTTTGTGCAGGCCCACGATCTGGGGACGCTCATCGGGTCGGAAACCGGTGGCAACCAGGTCTGCACCGATGCTTCTCGAGATGTGGTACTGAAAAACACCCAGATACGCTGTCATTATGCCACCAAAGTTTTTGCCTTGGACGTGGGACCAGAGGAATCGGGGCGGGGCATCCGACCGGATATTCCGGTGCTCACCGACCTAAAAGCCCGGATCGAGGGGACGGACCCCGTGATGGTACGGGCGAAGGCTCTGCTCCAGGTCGATGGTCTGTAGCAAGCGTACGAAAGGGTATCGATCAGAAATTGATGATTTAGCGCCCGCACACTCGTGACTTCAGTCGTGAGTTAGGGCGTTTTTTTCGCGCAATATGCTTAATATTCCCTGTCAAAAAACAGAACATATGTTACAATAATAGAAAGGTGATTTCATTAACAGAAGAGCTTTGAAGTGGTAACGTGTTTCTGCTCTCCTGATTTGACCTCGCCTTGCTCTGTGGCATTGTCCAGGAGCAGACATTTTTGCTCTCTTGTATTGCCACAGACGGCATAGTAATCTATTATCAGTAATGATTAACTGGTAATGAGGTGAAAAAGGAAAACACCACTTCACAAGGACTCTCCGGCAAGATTGTCCCTCGTAAAGTGGTGTTCCAAAACCATGATAATGATATCACTCTATGAGGTTGAGCACAATCCTGAAATTGATATTTTTCATTAGGAGTAAAGAGGCTTGATTGTAAAATGAAATTGAAACAATAAAAAGTCCATAGTGTGCCAACCTGTAATATAATTAGTTCACCACAAACAATTATAAGGAGGGCATCACTATGGATACCATCAATGATACACCAGTTGACCGAAAGAATAAACATTTAAGTGCATTTGAGCGGGGTGAAATTGCATCTCTGCTCAAAGAGGGCTACAGCGCTTATGCCATCGCAAAGAAGCTAGGACGAGCGTATAACACGATTCGAGTCGAGCTCGAAAGAGGTACTGTCACCCAGATCAAAAACGACCGCGAGATAAAGATTTACTATCCAGATACCGGCCAGCTCATTTACGAGCGTAATCGGGAAAACTCGAAGAAACAATACAAGCTGCTCCAGGTCAGAGCTTTCATCAAGCATGTTATGAAACAGTTCAGAAAGAGCAAACATTCGATCGACGCCATCGTTGGGCAAGCTCGAAAACTAGGGCTTTTCGCCCCCTCAGAAATGGTCTGTACGAAGACCCTTTACAACTATATCGACCTAGGCCTTCTTGAGATCATCAACCTTGATCTCCCTCTGAAAGTTCGTCGTTCGAGTAAACCCGCTCGCGTACGGCAGAATAAGCTCAAGCTAGGGACAAGTATCGAAGAACGCCCAGAACATATCAATGACCGCAGCGAATTCGGACATTGGGAGATTGACACGGTCATCGGCAAGAAGACCACGGGAGAGCCTGTGCTCTTGACGCTCACAGAGAGGCAGACGCGTTATGAGTTGATCATCAAGATACCCAGTAAAACGGCACACGCCGTTATGGAGGCTCTAGAGGAGTTGACTATCACATTTGGAGCGTTCACCCCGGAGGTCTTCAAAAGCATCACGAGCGATAATGGCACCGAGTTCTCAGGTTTGGCTTCACTAGAGGAGCACATCAAAACCAGCGTCTACTTCGCTCATCCCTATACCTCAGGTGAGCGTGGCACTAACGAGCGACATAACGGAATGATCAGAAGGTTCATCCCAAAAGGGAAAAGCCTAAATGACTTCTCTGCTGAGTATATTGCTTGGATCGAGCTCTGGTGTAACACATTGCCTCGCAAAATCCTGGGGTATAGCACCCCTGAAGAAGCCTTTGAGGAAAAACTAGGATTACTTAGCTGCAGTTAGATTAGTCCATCGGTTACATATTGGCTCACTATTTCAATTTGCTATTGCAATCGAGGACGAGAAACCGTAAGTGCATCATGGACAATGGAGAGCGCCGAACGTACAGAATCAGAAGGCTTCGGTGCATGGAGTGTGGTCTCATTCACCAAGAGCTACCTGACTTCATGATGCCTTTCAAACACTATGAATCGAAAGTGATCGAGAAGGAAATCGATGGTGGTCAGGATCATTGTCCAGCGCCACCTACCACGTGTCAGCGCTGGTTACTTTTCTTTCGGTCTTTCAGTAAAATGGCAGAGGCCATTTTGCAACGTTCATGGTACTCCAATTATCTTGAACCCCCCTCGCTACTTGAGCGGTGCTCTTTACTCCAGAAATTCAGACAACATGGTCCTGGATGGTTAACCCTGTTGAACCGGTTGATCATCGAGGGCGGTTAGGTGTGACACACCCAGTTTGCATGCCTTGCAAGCGAGACCGCGGTATACTTTCCTTAAGTAAAAATGAAAGGGAGTGTACTGATTCGTGAACGAGAAAAATCGCGATGACATTGCTGCTGAACGTATGCAAATGATCATGCCGCTCTTGGAAGAAAACCTTCCGTATGCAGACGTTGTCGACAGGAAAAAGGAGATCGCCAGAAAGCATCTTGTTTCTTACCGAACCGTTGGCCGTTACCTCGAAGCCTACCAAAAGGATGGCTTTGAAGGGCTCAAACCCAAGGCAGGGTACCGTAAGAAAAGTGACACCCTTCCTACAAACTTCGATGCAATCGTGAAGGAGGCAATCGTACTTCGCCGCGAGAACCCATCTCGTAGTGTGGGCGATTTGATTCGCATCTTAGAGCTAGAGGGTTTGATTGAAAAAGATAATATCAAACGAAGCACCTTACAACGCCACCTGCAAGAAGCCGGTTACGGCGCCAAACAGATGCGTATGTACACGAAAAAAGGCATTGCCAGCAGACGGTTTGCAAAAGAACACCGTGGCATGCTGTATCAAGGGGATATCAAGTATGGACCCTTTCTTCCCATTGGTGATCAGGGGAAGAAGAAACAAGTATATCTGTCTGCATTTATCGATGACGCAACCCGGTACATAGTTGCTGCTAAGTTCTATGAAAACCAGAAGGCCGAGATCGTTGAAGATACCCTTAGAACCGCGATTATTCACTATGGAAAACCGGATGCGATTTATGTTGATAATGGCAAGCAGTATCGGTCCAACCACTTGGAAAAAGCCTGTGCCAAGCTGACAATCAAGCATATCAAATCGAAACCGTATCATCCCGAAGGGAAAGGCAAAATTGAAGCCTTCAACCGAAGAATCGAATCCTTCCTCTCGGAAGTCGCTCTAGAGAAGCCGAGGTCGCTCGAAGAGCTCAATGAAATGCTCCAGCTATGGATAGATGAGCATTATCATAAATCAGCCCACTCGGGATTAAAGGGCATATCACCTGGGGTAGCTTTCAAAACCGATTCGAGGCCTCTCAAATTCATAGACGTTGATGATCTCAGGAGTGCATTCCTACATACCGAAACCCGCAAGGTAGATAAGACGGGATGCATCAGTTTCAATGGTGGCAAGTATGAAGTAGGTCTTACACTGATTGGAAGAACAGTCGAGGTCTACTACGATGCCACCTGGATGGATGAGGTGGAGATCCATCATAAGGACTTCAAACCGTTTAAAGTGAAGAAGCTTGAAATCGGCCCGAACTGCGGTGCTAAGCGTGAGTTGGAGCCCTCGAAACAAACGATAGATACGAATCGTTCAAGGCTTCTCGATGGACTTAATGAGGCTAATATCACGGGTCGTACGCGTAAGGATGTAGCGGTCGTTTTCAGAAGTATCCGCGAGGGCCAGGCACATGTATGAAACCTTTTTCGAAATGAAGCATACACCTTTCTCAAGTCAGATTCCAACAAAGTCCCTGTACCTTTCGAGTATGCTTGATGAGACTCTGTCTAGGCTTGAATATGCCTCATCGAGACAACTCTTTGCAGTCGTCACCTCTGATGTGGGATGCGGTAAGACAACAGCTCTGAGACGACTCTCAGAGTCACTTCCCAGTCGGGAGTATGAGTTCCTTTACCTATCGGACTCCAAACTGACCCCTCGTTGGTTTTACAAAGGCCTCTTGGACCAGTTAGGCGTAGAATCCAAGTTTTACAGAGGAGACTCCAGACGGCAATTGCACCAACAGCTTGAGATCATTCGGGGTGTGTATGGAAAAAAAGTAGTTACTGTGGTCGACGAAGCGCATCTACTTGATAAGGAGACACTTGAAGAGATCCGATTTCTGTTGAACTACCGGATGGACTCTTATCAGCCAATGGCTTTGATTCTTTCTGGCCAAAATGAACTATGGGACAAATTGAAGCTCAAGAGATATGCTGCGATCCGACAGCGGATTGATATCAAGTGTGAAATCCCACAGATGGACTTATCTCAAATGACCGAGTACATGAGTACACATCTGAGCTATGCAGGAGGTAAAACCGAGATCTTTACGGAGAAGGCTCTAGAAGAAATATTTCTCTATAGCGCCGGCACTCCTCGAGCAATCAACAAACTGTGTACGCATGCTTTGCTTTTCGCATCACAGCGAGCGAAACAGTTGATTGATGATCACATGATTCGAACAGTCATTCAAGGGGAGATGCCTTGACGCTCCCCCACTTAGCAGCGACATTTCGCTGCTAAGATTTAAAAAATCCGCGGCAAAATAAGAGAGCACCGTGCGGCAAAACTAGTGAGCAAGGCATGGTCAATCAGAGAGAGCTATAACAGTAACGATCTACATTCGAGTCGTAACTCTGGGGTTTTGCATACCAACAGGATATGATGAGTTACAAGATCTAAGTTTCGCCAAGGATGAAATGAATGCAGTTTGCTGTAGCTCACAGATGGGATCATGCACATCTACTGATGAAAATCAAATCCGAAGATACGCCAGTCTCAAAAGGAGAAGGAATACTCATGGGTAAACGAATGACAGTCAAAGAAAAAAACGAGGTACTGGCTAAGCAGGGTCTTCAGTTAAAACACTATGGCCTTGTTCTTCGTGTTTATCCTACTGAGGAACAGGCGATTCTCATCAACAAGACCATTGGATGTGCCAGGCTGATCTACAATAAGTATCTCGATGCGAGGAAAACCTATTATAGGGAGAATGGAAAGAAACTTTCGGTTGGTAAGTACAAGAAGGAGACCATGGTGCCACTGAAGTCCTCTGAGGACTATGGTTTCTTGAAAGAGGTCGACAAATTTGCTTTAGAAGCGGCTTGTGAAAATGTCGAAGATGCGTACGGTCGCTTTTTCACTCGTCAAAACCGATATCCGAAGTTCAAATCAAAACGTAGCGCCAAGAAGGCTTATACAACCAAGATGACGAACAACAACATCGAGATCGTCGGCTCTTCTTACATCAAGTTACCGAAACTTGGGAAGGTGTCCATGGCAAAAGTAAAGACAGCAAGAAATAAGGAGATCCTCACGAAAGTGAGAAGGGGTCATGCAAGGATCTTAAAAGCGACGATCACCCTGAAGGGCTCTAAGTATTATGTTTCCCTTGCTCTCGAAGAGACAATCGAGTTGGTAAAGCCCTTGGAGATCCAGAGTATTGACGCTTCGAAAGCCGTCGGTGTTGATCTTGGCCTCAAGACCTTCGCCACCATCTCCAATGGTGAAAACACCGCGTTCATCGAAAGAGCCAAGTACATCAAGGCGTCGGAGAAGAAACTGGCCAAGCTCCAACGAAGGTTGGCCAAGAAACAGCTCGATTCACAGAATCACAAGAAGGTAGCACAAAAAATAGCAAATTTACATGGTCATATAGCAAACCAGCGAAAAGACTTCGCCCACAAACTGAGTACCCGGTTGGCCAACGAAAACCAAGTGGTCGTACTGGAAACACTGAGTATCAAGGGCATGGTCAAGAACAAGAAACTATCGAAAGCCATATCAGATGCGGGATGGTCTCAGTTCATCATCTTCCTGAAGTACAAACTGGAGTGGCAGGGAAAGCATCTTGTGCAGATCGACCGTTGGTATGCCTCATCTAAGATTTGCTCTTCCTGTGGGGAGAAACACATCGCCCTTACGCTGAACGACAGAAAGTGGTGTTGTAGTCACTGTGGCGCTGAGCATGAACGGGACGAGAATGCAGCCATCAACATCAGAAAACAGGGTTTAGATACATTAGGCATCTCTGCCTAAGCATAAGCGGTACCAAGTGTACCTGTACCGTTGGGACAACGGGAAGTGCCTGTCACACTCGTGAGCAGAGCCAAGCTCTGTAGGAGGTTTTGTAAGACTTGGATTGCTCCTGCAATCTAAGCGGTAGTCTGTGAAACAGGAAAAAGTGGTCGTCGCCAAAAAGGCGATAACCGAATCCCGTGACTTCAGTCATGGGTAGTTCAAGGGCAGTTCGTTCTCCAGGATGGTCTCGGTCATCTCCATGGTGCGCTTGCCCGTGTTGAAAACCAGCTTTCGCTGGGTTCCAGGGACGAGCCCCTCGCCGCTGATCAGCGTTGAGGATACGAGGCCCACCTGCCAGTACTGGCGGGCCTCTAGATCGGAGAACCGTTCGACGACCGTCTCCAGCGGTCGATCGATGACAATGGATTCTTCATAATACATAGCATCACCTCTTCGCTATTTCTTACCCATTCTGGATTCCTATAAATGATGGTGATGATCTCCAAGGCGTCCATCCGATCGATCAAGGACTTCTCCCCGATCTCGGCCTTCGCCAGAAGGGCCTTTCCCGATGGGAAGCTCTGCTTGTCTTTCGTCTCTTCGCAGTAGAGGTACCAGTCCGTGTCGCTGTGTCGGCTGAGGAAGTAGGTTCTGCCGTCTGCTGTAAACTCGATCTCGCGACCCGTGGCGATGGCCTCCGTGAAAATCGCTAACGCGCCCATGCTTAGACCTTGTCCTTACCTTCCTTGGCCCGGACGTACTCGATGGCCTCTTTCCCGGTCAGGTGTTCGATGTCGATGGCTATGATCACGGACTGGCCACAGCCCCTGATCTCTTTCATCTTGTGCTCTTCGGGCTGGTCGCCGGAGTACTTTTCCACGAGGACCCTGAAGGCATCGAACCACTCGTCACCTGCCACGATCCGGGCTTTTACAAAGGCGATGGCGCTGCGAAAGTAGGTGGTGTACTCCGCGCTCACGATGGTGTCCTCGTCTACCACGGTAAAAGAGACCTTTGGATCCCGTCGAATGGCATCGACCTTGTGACCGCTCTTGGCTGAGTGGTAGTAGATCTTGCCCCTGTGGTAGACGTAGCTGAGGGGCACGGCATAGGGATAGCCGTCATCACCTGCGCAGGCCAGGGTGCCGTTGGTGCCGCGACCTAGCACAGCTACGGTGTCCTCCATAGGCAACAGCTGCTTATTTCGTCTCACTTCTCTGAACATCTTACTTCCACCTTTCCTTTGGCTCCTTGCTTATGACGTTCTATGTAGTGTTCGGCCGTCGAGCTGGGCCCTACCCCCGCTGAGGAGCAGGGTATGTACCCTACCATTTTCCTTTACCCCGAACTCTAGGTAAACGGGAAAAGACTCTAAATAAAAACAATGCTTTCCTTTCGAGTGATCGGGTAAGACACGGATGTCAGGCCAAATGAGATCGCAAACCAACCCCTTTTCAGTATGCTTGATTTCACATGAAATTTCGCCATCATCCTCACGATAATGACCGCAGTAGATTTCCCATGCTTCCTCACCTCTTACCTTAGACGGATCGACAAAGTCGAGTGCAAGAAAATCCAAGATCCTTCTTCGGCACTCCGGCCAGTCACCAGCGGTGTTTTCGATAGATAGCCTCTTGTGGGGGAAGCGTTCAACGAGTTGGTTGGTGAGGGTCTGGTAATCAGCCCAAAGACCGATAACACCAGCCTCTCCCGTCAGACCGCTACGTTTTACGTAGGGGGTCTGCATGTCGAGATCAATGAACCACTGTTTCCACTGTGGTCCCCTGCGCTTCCAGATCCTTCTGATGGAAGCCTCCGCTTCTATCTGATGGAAGTAGATCAGTACCGGGTCAAGGGGGGCGATAACCTTTTCTATCGCACAAACGAAGTCGATGATCCGTTGCTTATCCACATTGCTTTGAAAAAGGAGCCGCACGGAATCTTGGAAAAAAGAGCTCTCGAGGATCTGCACTGATTCCGATTCCATTGTCTCTTGTGCAAAGTCTTGCCACAGGCGAGGCATCATGTCGAGAAATCGTTCTAACTGAGTCTGGGACTCGAAGACCTCCAGTTCCTCATCGAACTTGATCGGATGGTCTTTTTCGTCCTCATGATGCCAGCTGACCTCGATGCCATTTCTTTGCATCTGATCGGCCAGAAACTGTGCGGTCGAGGATTTTCCTGAGCCCGTGATGCCGTCGATCAAGATGAGTTTTGCTTCAATCATTGTCTCGTCTCCTTGTTCGGTTGTATAGAAAGGTTGATCTATGCTGCTATGGCTTTCGAAAGACAACGGTGTAGCGGTCCGCTTCTTTTTCGTAGTCATCCGCGTGAACGCTCAGCCCGAGCGCCCGTCCCGTTTCCAAGAGATCCTGGTGGCCGAAAGGCGTAAAATCCAGCCGATGAACATCCCAGGTGGTGTGCTTTCGATCGCGGATCTCAATGAACAGGATCTCTAGATGACAAGGTGCCTCCATTTCGTCGAGATGCCATATGTAGGTGAAAAGGTACTCCTTGCCCTCGTAGGTTACCAGATCGCTCGTTTCGAAACGCGGGCGATCCCGCAGGATCTTTTCCCAGTTGCGGGAGTCGACGGCGATCAGACCACCGAGTACTGTCACTTCGGCCAGGACGCGCAGGTTGTCCGTGCGTTCCTTGGCACCCCGACTGTGGACGATGGAGTTGCCGATGCAGAGGACCAGATTAAAGGGTTCGGAGAACTGGTCGGATAGCTCGTCCCAGGACAGGATGTGGGTGGGAAAGGCGACGCCTTCCCTGTCCGCATGCGCCCTGGTCATGCCGACCATCTCGCTGCTGATGTCCGTTCCCACCACCCGGTAGCCGGCTTTCGCCAGCGCAGCGGTCTTTACCCCGTTGCCGCAGGAGCTATCCAGAATCCTGGCGTTTTCGGGTAGCATAGAAAACAAGGAACTGTATGTATCGAAAAATTGCCGCTCGTGATCCGCCTGACAGGCGACGGCGTACAGCACTTCGTAGAAGCGCGACATGCCATCGTACTGGTCTTTCGCCCTGTGCTCTTTCTTTTCCATGTGCACTCCCTTCTCCTTTGGGTTCGGTCTTCCACCATTATACCATTCGCACGCAGGAGACCCGACCGTTCCGGGGGAGATTTAATAAGACGATGTTTCGATGGGGGAATCGGTCTCTCTTCCGTCCAGATATCGAATCACACTGCAGGGGTTGCCCACGGCCAGAACATTTGATGGGTGGTCCTTGGTGACGATGCTCCCCGCCCCGATCACCACGTGATGGCCACCCCAGTTGGTGTGGAGTGGTGGTTCGATGTAGCAATACTCGCCGATCTTACCGAACTTCTCGCGAAGGAGCGTCTGCCGTCTATCCGCCTCCCCCGGCCTGGTCGGGTTCTAATCGTAAAGCTTCTCCTGATAGGCCACCTGCTCGCGCATTAGCTTCTCGTCCGTGGGTAGGTACATTTCACCGCTGTGCAGCACGTTGTCATTGTTCATGCTCGTCTCCTTTCTGGGGATTCAGGACAAAAGGGCCGTTCAGAAGGGTATTTTATCGTCGACTTCCTCTTCCGCCGGGTCGCTACCATCGGGCGCACCTTCCATCTCTTCCCAGGCGGCCCCGTAGGGAACACCGCCCGAAGTGTAGCCGGCGATAAAGGCAAAGATTCCATCGGACTCCACAGAACTTTCTTCCAAGGCCTTCCTTTCATTCCGCTTTATGCAATTAGCGAGAACACCCGTGACTTTAGTCGTGGGATGAACCTGTGGACTTTGACCTAGAGTCACTGATAAACTAAAAATGAACATATATTCTCATAAATTCTTTACAAGAAGGTGGTTTTTTGTTAAAGCATAAGGCGTACAAGTTCAGAATCTATCCTGACAACGCTCAAAAAGAACAGATCGCAAAGACAATCGGCTGTAGTCGATACATATTCAATCACTTCCTGAGCGAGTGGGAAACTGCTTACAAAACCACCGGCAAAGGATTAACCCGCAGCATTTGTTCGAGTCAGCTTCCTTCGCTTAAGAAAGAGCTCTCCTGGCTAAAGGAACCTGATGCCATTGCTCTTCAAGCGTCAATTGAAAACCTCCAAGATGCCTATACACGGTTTTTCAAAGGAGAATCAAAACATCCACGGTTCAAGAGCAAGAAAAATCCCGTCCAGTCTTACAAAACAAAATTCACCAATAACAACATCGAAGTCAAAGGCAACCGCCTCAAGCTTCCGAAACTGGGCTGGGTGAAGTTCGCCAAAAGCCGCGAGGTTGAAGGGCGGATCATGAATGCTACCGTCCGCAGAAATGCTGCGAACAAGCATTTTGTTTCAATTCTTTGCGAAGTCGACATTGAGCCATTAAAAAAGACGGGTTCTTCTGTCGGCATTGACCTTGGGCTGAAGGATTTTGCCATTCTTTCCGACGGAACGGTCTATGACAACCCTAAGTTCTTTCGCTCACTCGAGAAAAAATTAGCTAAAGAACAGCGCATTCTTTCTCGCAGAAAAGAGCGAGCGAAAAAAGAGGGACGGAAACTGTCCGAAGCGAAGAACTATCAAAAGCAGAAGCGAAAAGTCTCTCTCCTTCATGAGAAAATTAGGAACAGACGCGAAGACTACCTCCATAAGCTTTCCACCGATATCGTCAAAAACCACGATGTGATCGGCCTAGAAGATCTTCACGTAAAAGGTATGGTGAAGAACAAAAATCTTTCGAAGGCAATCTCCGAGGCAAGCTGGGGGCTTTTTCGCGAAATGCTCGAGTACAAAGCAGACTAGTATGGAAAGACCGTAGTAAAAGTTGCCCGTAATTTCCCTTCAAGCCAGCTCTGTTCATCATGCGGATACAGAAACAAAGCCGTTAAAGATCTCTCCGTGAGAACATGGACATGCCCTGAATGTGGCACCGCTCATGACCGAGATGTTAACGCAAGCATGAATCTTCAAACCGAAGCCTTACAGCTTCTAACCGTGGGGACCACGGGGCTAGCCTAATAAACAACTGCCCTTTAGGGCGGTCTTCCTAGGAATCTTGGCACTTCAGTGCCGAGTTGTTCAACTTTGCCTCTTCTCGCGCTTTTATCGAAAGCTTGAGCTCTGCGATATAGCTACCGTCGATCTCCACACCCAGCATCTGGAGTTCGATGACGGCACAGCTTTTGTCCACAGCAAAATGCTTGGCGTACACTTTTACCAGGTTTTTGCCGTTGTACTCTTTCATCCAAGAGGGCGCGGATTGCAGCCGCCCTTTCCGGTTCATCCGTTTGCAACGCGGTGTATGGTTTTTTGTTCTTCCTTCTCTTCCTCAAAGTTCAACTCCTTTGTTCCGTTGGTCTTCATTCCGGCGGCCGATGTGACCAGGCGTAGGGTTTTCATCCCAAGAGATGATAAGAAAAGAAAGAGCTGCGAAACCAATCGATAAACAAAATCAATGTCGAAAAAATCTCCTCCACCGGGTCTCAACCCGATATAAGCTCAGGCTGATCTGGCTATGAGTAGCGCACAAAAGGAGGGCGATCAGATGAAAAGAGTGGGCATTTGGTTATTGTTACTTGTGCATGTTGCAGGTCTAGCCGCATGCGGAGACGATGACGTGATCGCGACCACGAGCGGTGGTGACGGTGACGAAAAACAACACAACGTGGTTGGCAAGAACACGAGCTGTGGCGATTGGGTCATGGAGAAAACCACCTGCGGTTCGGACATGTACAGGGGTGAGATGGGTGCCATCCACGCGAAGGACTTTGTCGTGGCCAATGGGGAGAACTTTATGACCCTGAGCGGAACCGCTGAAGACTGCTCAGAGAGTTCTGCTTTCACCGAAACCTCGGACACCCCCTACGAGTACAGGATCCAAAACATCGTGAAAATGAGTACCCAGGTGATCTTCCGTCTCATTTTGCTCCCCCATTCGGTCCTTTCGGGGCAGATCGAGTCCAACGATCCCACTCCCGAGTGCCTTTACCCAGAATATACCATAGGCAGACCTTGGGACCGAAGCGCCAAATGACCCGGGTACAGCCCTCTTTCCCAGGCCTGGCAGGCCAGTAAAGAATCCTCCGGCAAAAGGACTAGTCCTTTTGCCGGAGGATTCTTTGTCTTCAATCGGTCGATCAGGCTACAACGTTGGCCTTGTTTTCAAAGTTTTCATAGGTTTTGTCCTGCATAATCTTGACGATTCGCTCGACCAGTTCGTAGACATCCTCATAACTGACGTACAAGGGGACCGGCGCCAAGCGTATCACATTCGGGTAGCGGAAGTCCGGCACGACCTTGGACGCTTTCAGGGCTTCGTTGATGCGAAGCGCCTCGTCGTGTTCCAGGGCCAGGTGGCCACCGCGCCGTTCATCCTCCTGGGGCGTTCCCACGGAGAATCCAAAAACTGTCAACCGGCTTTCGATCAGGTAGCGCAGGTAGGCGGTGAGCTGAAGGGATTTTACCCTCAGGTTGTCCACCCCGGCCTCGGCGTACATTTCCAGAGAGCCCTCGAGGGGGGCCATGCTCAGCACATTTTGCGTGCCCGATTGCCATCCGCCGGCGTAGGAGGCTTTCTCTAGCTTGTGATCGAGGGCAAACTGGGTTTCCTTTACATTTCCGTGCCAGCCGGGCAGGCCCGAGGGACGGTCGAAATGCTTGCGGTTGATGTAGAGCGCTGCATTGGCACCGGCCCCGCCATTGAGGTACTTGTAGGTGCACCAGATGGCAAAATCAGGATTGATCTTTTTGAAATCATGGGGGACCGCACCGGCTGAGTGACTGAGGTCCCATCCGATGATGATCCCCCGGTCGTGCGCCGCCCTGGTGACACGTTCCATATCGAGCAGTTGTCCACTTCTGTACAGGACCGATGGCAGCAGTACCAAGGCCACCTCATCGGTCATGGCCGCTATGATGTCTTCTTCCAAGAGCGTCTTCCCATCTCGGCTCTTCACCAGCTGTATGCACCGGTCCGGATCGAGGCCCTTGAGACGCAGTTGTCCGTCGATCGCATGGCGGTCGGTCGGGAAGTTCAGATCGTCCACCAGGATCTTGAACCGCTTTTCGGTCGGCTCATAGAAAGTGCCGATGGCCGTATGGATATTGAGGGTCGTGTTGGCATGGATCGTCACTTCATCCGGGTCCGCATTCACAATCGGGGCCATCAGGGCGCCCAGGTGGTCTTGGTAGAGAAACAAAGGATGCTTGGCCTTGGACCAGCAGTTGATCCCCATGGTCTTCCACTCTTCAAAAACGCGGAAGAGCGTTCGTTCTGCGTCTATCGAACAGAGCCCCAAGGAGTTCCCGTCCATGTAGAGCTCCCCTTCGTTGAGATAAAACCTCTCCTTGAATGCACGCAAGGGATCCTGTTGGTCCATTTTCTTGGCAAATGCGCGTCCTTCTTCAAAATGCATCGTCATCATAACGCCTCCTGTCATATGCTAATTCTTCTTTCGTCACCTGCAAGAGAAACTCCTGCATTGGCTTTGATCGACTGGCAAAAATGCTCCTTCTTCCGGATCCAGAATCCGATCAACGGAGTTCGCTTGTCGACTCCACCCTGAGTTCCTCGGCCGCTTTCTCTCTTTTCAAGTACTTGGTGTAGATCATGCCTGCGAAGAGTAAGAGTCCCATGTAACCCGTCGATGGGTAGACGATTCCGACCATTCTCCCGAACTGCAGCTGTCCTCCGAAGTAGGCGATCAGGATCATCACAACCGCGGCTACCTTGTACTTCATACTCTTCTCATCCGTGGTGATGCGGTTGCAGGCGGTCCAGAGCATAGGGACGGCCGTCGTATAGATCCCTGCCAAAAGCAGAACCGCAAAGATCGATCCGATAAGCGGGAAGATTTTACTGGCCACAACCAAGGAGGGAATCTGCTTGTCGTAGACCTCGCCGATATTCGCCAAGATCCCGAGCGTCAAGATCATGGTCCCCAACATGAAGGTAATGCCGCCGAACAAACCACCCCAAAGCGTTTCGGTACTCGATTTCGCCTGCTTACCCATTCCCGCGATAAAGGGCATCAGACCCACGACGGCAAAGGCCGCGTACAAAACACCTGAGAAAATCCAATTGGAAGATGCGCCGGGCACATCGATCAGCATGAGCACTTGATCGGCCTTGAGTAGTCCCTCGGGATTCTGAAGCATACTGACCATACCCATGCCCAGGGTGAATACCACGATGACGGGACCGATGTATCCGATGATGTGCACGAGTTTCTTTAATCCCAGCATGACGGTGATCAGCGTGAAAAAGGCCATACCGATGCGCCCGATGTTTCCATCCATCCCATAGTGCTCCGTAACGGTAGCGCCAGCTCCCGAGATCATGATCGAGACCACTAGGAACAAGAGAATGGGCACAAACCACTCAAAGAACTTTCCGATCGTAGCACCGCAATAATGAGCAAATATTTTTTTGGGATCCTCCAGCTGCAACCTGCGTCCATCTTCTAGTATGGTCGCGCTGAACCACGAGAACAGCACCATGGCGACGAGTGACGCCCCTATGCTTCCCCAGAGACCATGGTGAACAAAAAACTGCATGACCTCTTGACCCGACGCAAAGCCCGCCCCGATCATAAAGGCGATAATGGCACCACCATAAGCAATGATTTCCTTCCAGTTCGGATGATTTTTCACAGTTCCCCCTCCTGACTTGTCCTCAAACGCACTTGTTTAGGTATCTAATTATTAGATATCTAAATATTAGCATCCCTCAACCCGCTTGCCAATCACAATGAACAGAATCATCAGAAAAATCGCAATGGACCTCCCTCTTGTCGATGCGCAAATGCTGGTCGGTTGGGACCTGTCCATGAGAATATGGTACAATATTGGTATCAACTTATGATCAAAAGGGGTGCTTCTATGGCGAGAGAATTCAACCTACACCTGGGTACGGACCTAGGCAAAACCAAGCTCGGTTACTATATCGATACTGTTGCGCGGATCGAGACCGGCCTCTTCAACGAGGGCCTGAGTGAAATCGGTATTACCTTCAGCCAGTTCCGTGTGCTCAACTGGCTGTGGCGATACGGGGAGATGACCCAGAAGGAGCTTCACCAGTACGCTCAGATCCAACCCTCCTCCCTTTCGACCCTTTTGAACGTCCTGATCGACAAGGGCATGGTCGAGCGAAAACACGATCCGGACGATGCACGCGTGCGGAAAATCTGCCTGACCGATGCGTCCCGGGCGATCGAGGAAAAGGCCTGGGAAATCGTCCGGGGGTTTGATGAGAGCATCCGACAGATCCTGTCGGAGGAAGAGTACCAGACCACCCTGGATTGTCTAAAACGATTGGCGGAAGCCTTGCCGGGCGAATGAACGCTAGCTGGCTTTGGCCATTGAAAAAACTTTTACCAGTAAGCGGGGTGAGCCGATGATCCACCACATGGGAAAATTCTTCTTCCGCGGTTTTGTTTTCATCGCGGCCTTCTTCCTAGCTTTCTTTAAGCCAGAACTGTTGCAACGGCTGATCTACGGTATGATCGGTCCTTTCAGGGGCTATCATCTCCTATGGGCTTTTTTGATGGTCGAGATGCTTCGCGTCTTCCTCCCCCGCTGGAACCAGCACGTGTCCTGCGGCCGACTCTTCTCCAAACACTTCAGGCCCTCCGAACGCCCCTACTCGGAAGCGGCCTTCCAGACCGCCCTAGGGGTGGACCAGCGAGGTGCCCTGCGCGCGGCGGCCTCTTGGGCCTTGGTGCTGCTCTCCATCTACGGTGCCCTGGTCCTAGGTTGGATCGAGAAACCAGACCTGCATCTGATCGTCATTTTCTTCTATTTTGCCGATGAAGTCTGTATCCACCTCTGGTGTCCTTTCCGGTCCTTCATCGTCGGCAACAAGTGCTGCATCACCTGCCGCATCTATAATTGGGGCCATTTTATGATGTTTTCACCCTATCTTTTCCTCCCGTCTTTCTGGACCTGGAGCCTCCTGGGACTGTCGATCCTGCTCCTCCTCCAGTGGGAGATTATGCACGGACTCTATCCCAAGCGCTTTTTGGCCATCTCCAACGCCAATCTCCAGTGTCAGAACTGCCTGCAGGCCCAGTGCCACTATCTAAGGAAAAGATAAGAGACCCACCTGATTGGAAAAAGACAAGAAACAAGACCTCCGCTGACGACAAGAAAGCCGGCCACCTTTCCCACTTGAAAGGGCGGTGGTCGGCTTTCCCTGTACTCTGATTTTCGGTGTATCCTTAAGGCGGTGGCGTTCTCCGTCTTCTCGAAAATGAGTTTCCCACCGATGTAGGTCGATGCCATCGATGTGCTCCGGGTCCACCGTGGAGAGATCGCCGGTCAGAACAACGAAGTCCGTGTGGCAGCCGGGCATCCATCAGGCCAATCGGGGCATCTTGCACACTGTGGCCGCCCTGTTGGTGTAGAGCATCAGGTCCTCTTCGACAGAAATACGCTCGGACTTGTTGATGATTTAGCGCCCGCACACTCGTGACTTCAGTCGTGAGTGTGCGGGCGTTTTTTCGCGCAGTATGCTCAATATTCCTTGTCGCAAAAATAGAACATATGTCACAATGATAGAAAGGTGATTTCATTAATAGAAGAACTTTGAAGAGGTAACGATCTACATTCGAGTCGTAACTCTCTGGGTTTTTGTATACCAAAAAGATACGATGAGTGATAATATTTTAAGATTCGCCAAGAATGAAATGAATGCAGTTAGCTGCAGCATACAGATTCAAAATTCTTGAAAGAGGAGTACGACTGGGATCATGCACATCTACTGATGAAAATCAAATCCGAAGATACGCCAGTCCAAAAGGAGAAGGAAAACTTATGGGTAGACGGATGACGGTCAAAGAAAAAAACGAGAAATTGGCTAAGCAGGGTCTTCAGTTGAAACACTATGGCCTTGTTCTTCGTGTTTATCCTACTGAGGAACAGGCGATTCTCATCAACAAGACCATTGGATGTGCCACGTTGATCTACAATTAATATCTCGAATGGTGAAAACACCGAGTTCATCGAAAGAGCCAAGTACATCGAGGAGTCGGAGAAGAAGCTGGCCAAGCTCCAACGGAGGTTGGCAAAGAAACAGCTCGATTCACAAAATGACAAGAAGGTAGCACAAAAAATAGCAAATTTACATGGTCATATAGCAAACCAGCGAAAAAGACTTCGCCCAAAAACTGAGTACCCGGTTGGCCAACGAAAACCAAGTGGTTGTACTGGAAACGCTGAGTATCAAGGGCATGGTCAAGAACAAGAAACTATCGAAAGCCATATCAGATGCGGGATGGTCTCAGTTCATTACCTACCTGAAGTACAAACTAGAGTGGCAGGGAAAGTATCTTGTGCAAATCGATCGTTGGTATGCTTCGTCTAAGATTTGTTCATCCTGTGGGGAGAAACACATCGCCCTTACGCTGAGCGACAGAAAGTGGTGTTGTAGTCACTGTGGCGCTGAGCACGAACGAGATGAGAATGCTGCCATTAACATCAGAAACCAGGGTTTAGATACACTAGGCATCTCTGCCTAAGTATAACCGGTACCAAGTGTACCTGCACCGTTGGGACAACGGGAAGTGTCTGTCACACTCGTGAGCAGAGCCAAGCTCTGTAGGAGGCTTTGTAAGACTTGGATTGCTCCTGCAATCTAAGCGGTAGCCGGTGAAACAGGAAAAAGTGGTCGTCGCGGAAAGGCGATAACCGAATCCCGAGACTTCAGTCATGGGTAGTTCAAAGGGAGGGAAGATCCATGACCTTTGTTGCAATAACTTCTGGTTCATGGCCCTAGGGCTACGCAACCTTGCTGGTCAGTGAAGAAAAAGAATATCATATGGAGTGTGTTCTGAAGCAATGAAGAAAAGCCACGGCTACCCCGCGACTATACACAGAGGAACCATGGCATTTTATTCTGGGTTTGTAAAAGCTACCGGTAGTTCCCCAGCCACCGGACTGCTCATGAGATGAGCGGACGAAGGCGTTTGGATTACAGTTCGACAGGTAGCGGGCTCTGCTCTTTCTTCTTTATGAACCGGGCGACCATCGGGTCTGTGAGGATCTTAATATACGGCATCAGTTTGCCGATCAAGAGGGCCGAGAGGATCGTCCCTTCCCGGATTCCCTGGAGTTTTCCCAAAAGGGCCAGCGACAAGAACACACCTATGATGACCACCGTGGTGTCGAGCCTGGACTTGACCCATCCGAAGGTGCGGTCCTGCCTGCGTTTGTGCAGGGTGAGGGTCAGACCTTCGATGGGCATGACCACGAGGCCTGCACCCATATAGATCGACAGGCCGATGGCCATGAGCACGATGCTGATCCCCAGCATGGTCAATTGTCCTGCATAGGTCGGTAGGCTGAAGGTGCCAAGCACATTTTTCGTGAAATCCACGAAGTAGCCGAAAAGGACCGTGGCCAGGAGCTGGGTCAGGTTGATCCACTTGAAATCCCTCTTTTCGATCAACACCTGGAGGACCAGGTAGAAGGCAAAGACCGCCATTACAGTATAGCCCAGGTTGACGCCCGTGATCAGACTCACGATATAGGGGAGTGAGTTCACTGGAGAGACCCCCAGATTGGAGTTGATGGAGAAGGCCACGCCGAGGGCCAAGATCAGCAGCCCCAGGCTGTAGACCATGAGCCGTTTCGAAAAATCGATGATCTGTGTCATAGAATGTTTCCTTTCTTCACTTGAAGATTCCGATTGTGCGTTTTTCTTCTTTTTTCACATATTAGCATACATTTTATCAGATTTTACGTAATCATGTAAGCATTACTTCTTCGAATGCAGCTATGGCTTTCAAGGTACAGAGAAACACTAGGATCCCGGCATATCCATACCGGGAGCCTAGTGTTTCTCATCTTACTCCGGAGCTATGATTCAGGAAAGTTGAACTGGTGCATAGGGCCTTTTGATCGGTATTTAAAAACTCAAGAGAAACCCGTAAACCAACAGGAACACCAGAACGCCCGCACCCAAGAAAACGAGCATGGTTTTTCTACTCACCTGCAACTGTTCATGAGTCAAGAGCACAATGACCAGTGTGGTCATGAGCACGGCGAGAATAGGCAGATACACTGCAAAGAACTTTGACATGCCGATCACCCTATTTCCGTCCTAAGATTTTGGTCTTGATTAGACGTAGGTTTTTACGATTTCTGTTATCCTTCGAGATCGTCTTTCACCAGTTGGTCTTCTCTTGTTCATCTAATAAGGCTACCCAATCCTCCGCTAACTTCCAACCTTCACTCGATCGGCACTCCGTAGCCGTCGAGTTCAATGACCCGCGGACCAGTGGCCGATTTCAAATCGTCGCCGTACTGGATGAACTCAGCCCTGAAACGGCTGGTCGCGAACTCGGGGACGTTCTGCTTAATGATCAGGTAGTTCCCTTTTTCCCCTTGCCCGTAGGGATTACCTGTTGACGTTTCATAGAAGGTTTTCCAGACGCCCGCGTCCCAATACTGGAGCGTCACGCGGCTAAAGCCACGATGTCTCGCATCCCTTTCCTCATCGGGTGCCGACGGTCCCAAGGGGCCACTATCGTGTGATGCGGAGAGTTGGAAGCTTTTTATGGTCACCGGTTCTTTTGTCTCCCACTCAACGAAATGCATTGTGCCCGCGGATGAACCGTCGGCAAAAAGCGTCACGCCTCGCTCCAATCCCGGGGATACATACCCGAACATGTTTCTGAGATCGGACTGGGCATTGGCCCCATAGTTAATCACCTCGCTTCCGCTTATGGATTTGAGGTTCGTGTGTTCCCACAGATCCGTTGCGTCAAGCGAAAATTCCAATGTAATGGGCTGTGAGGACTCGGTGGTATTCACCACCAGAACACTGAGCTGTTGGGTCTACATGTCCTCGAGAATCCCATTCAACCCTTCCTTAGAAACTGTACCCTTCCTCGCATCGAGCAACTGGATACGACCCTTCACCGGTGTGTTCCTCACAAGTCCGAGGTAGCTTTCCTGTGGATTGCTGACCACCTTTAGTTTCACATGCGGTTGCACTTTACTCGGATCATCCGCCGTGAGGGCAACCATGACGACACGGGCACCGAAACCGGGCACCACGATCTGCTCAGTCGCCTGTTGGTCCGCCTGGTCAAGATCGATTGTCACACTTGGCGCGTTCAGGCGAAAACTACCGGGGCCCGTCTGCGTCAAGGTGGACAAGTCACCTGTATAGAGTTTCGCGAAAAAGTCCCCGATCCATGTCTCGACGGGACGAATGGTGTTGAGGATTCCAACGGGCGTCTGTTTCTCGTCATTTGACTTGTAGACATCGATGAGCTTTACCCCTTCTCCAGCTGTAGGCGCCAGGTACTTGAAAAAGGGCCAGGATCCGTAACCGTGTAAGTCATCCCCGCGACCAGCATGATTGATCGGTCCATCGTAAACCTGCAGCGCGCGTTCGCCGTGCACTCCGTAGACGCTGGGGATATCTCCACTGTTTTCTTTGTAGAATTCCTCCGACCAGACGGCCGTGGCTTCATCAAACCAAAGGCTCTTGGAATCGTATAGACAGTCCTTTACGAAGTGGAAGTACTCGTGGATCATGCTCGATCGCATCTCGTCCATTGAACAGGGTACTAAGAGATCTTCTCGTAGCTTGATCCATACGTTGTCCAGCCAAAAGGTCTTGGTGAAAGCGGCCTGGGGTTTTTGATCCTTTTCCTTGGTACTTTGACTATCCGTATTCTCCAGCACCTTGATCTCCAGGGCCACTTGTCATAGCCACTGAAATCGACACCCATTCGCTCGTAAAAGGACTCACAGTAGAGGAGAAACGCCTCGAGGGTATCAAACACTGATTCTCCGCATGCTAAGAGGATTTCAACAGGTATAAGGCTAGAACAGAAGGCTACGCATTGGATGCACTACCTTATTTCTCATCGGTGCAGTGGTAGAAGCGATCGAAAGCCTACTCTTTCACCATCTGCGTATTAATCCATAGATTGATTAGGTAATCCGGTCTACCCTCGTTGGGATTGTACAGGGTGATCTCCATATGCATCGCAAGTTCAAGGGTATCTTCCGCTGGATCAACACTACCCTCAACACCGAGAAGGTAATGCGAGCGATCCACATTCTCTTGCTCAGAATGAACGATGCGATTTCCAATGATCTGAACCGTGTCTACTGTCCCATCGGTAAAGGTGATGTTGTAGTGATTTTCCATCTCGTTTTCTTCAATCACCCAATGTTCATCCGTCTCAGTGCCCACTTGGAAGACCCTATTGAAATCGTCGATATCTTGTTGGGTGTGTTGGTCACTATTTAGAAATCGGGCGTCCACAAGCGTTGATGTCCCTTTCCAACGACCGACGATCATCTCTTGAACCGTCGGCGTTTCCGGGTCTTCTTCTACGATCTCCGAATCAATGAGCGGGCTCTCGTCGAGAAAATCGAAGGTTCCCTCTCCTTCAGCAGTCTCTTCTTGTGGGAGCTCCTCCTCTTCCGGGTTCGGAGCATGTTCGGACAGGAGTGCAAAGACCCGTTCTTTTTCTTGGGCCACAAAGACGCTCTGTTCTTCTAGCAGTCTCTCGACTTCTCCGGCTAGGAAGCGTTGGCGGTCGTATTTTTCTCTATACCTTTTTCTGTTCTGTAGAAGATCGTCGTCGGCCTTGCGATTATTGAGATAGCCCTGGCGGAGGATTTCGATTTCCGCCTCATCTAGCTTGATGTAATTATTGGTGACGATAGTCGCTTGGACGCGGTCCACGCTTGCCTCAATGGTCTCATTCACGGCCTCCTTGATTTCATCATCGGTGGCAGCAGTACCAGCGGCAGCCGTGGGCACCGCGAGCATCAGCGACAGGTTGACCGGATCCACCGTTTCGACAACTTGCGTAGCGATTTCGACTGCTTTGCTGCCATACTTCGCCACAATCTTCGTGAGGGAAGCCGCAGTCGTACCAACGCGATATGTGAGCACGGACAAGCGGATCATGGCCTTGATCAGGTTCTCCTGCTGACCGCTGGCGATGGCTTTCTTCGTGTCGGCCAGTGTGGCGTATTCGATGCGGAGCAGTTCTTTCTCAGCTATGATCCGAGCCATTTCCTCTTGTATCTTTGTGATCTGCTCTTGCGATTGCATGACCTGCTGGGCAGGGAAACTTCTAGACTCCGGCGGGATCCGATCGTCAATGTCAGAGTACTTCATCCACTCCAGATCAAATACCTGACGATTGATACTACCATCCGCATTGTAGAGATCGAAGGCATAGGTTGATGCTGAAAGCTGCACGCCGAGTAGGCTGACGATCAGCAGAATACTCAGGGCTCTTTTCGCCACGCGCCTGCCTTTCGTCGACTTCCACAGAAGTGGGATCGAAACGAGTAGCAAGAGTACGGGGACGACCACGAGGAGATAATCTTGGATCTCCAGTACATCAATGAACCGAAGCGATGCGTTCACGTTGTTCATACCCTGTATTTCAGGTTCTTCTACGTTGGTGACTTCCCCCTCTCGATCAAAGGTGACAATTTCATCGATGGCACCATCGCGGTCGAGATCCGCGTACTCGGCCTCTACGTAGAGCCCTTCGGAAATTTCCATGAACAAGTCATGGCGTCCATCTAGGTCTTCATCCCATGAAGCAAAGACCAGCTCGTCCGCTAGGTAATAAGACCGCCTGTCCCCATACCCATCCTGGGTAGTATCGTCATCATAGTAAATGTCGTAGGCAACTTCCCCGCTCGGGACTTGAACAGTCCCCGACAGTGCCATCCCTTCCTCACCCGAAGGAAGGTCCTGATGCTCATCGACGATCTGAATCGATTCACCTACATCTTCTGTGCGAAAGAGATAATAATCATATAGATCAAAGAGGTTGAAAATACCAAAGGAAAGGAGCCCCAGGGTGATCAGCAGAAGGACCACCAAGAGTCCACTGGTCTTTTTCTTTTTCGACTTGGCCTGCTTTTCAGCAGAAGCACGGTCGCGTCCGTGCACAGGTTTGTTTTTGTTGACCTCATGCCCGCAAACGGAGCAATAAGCTGCGTCTTCTGTGAGTTCCGCCCCACACTTGGTACAGTACATATCCAACTCCTTTCCTACGACGATCTTTTCTGGCAAAGTCCCTCGATTAATCATTGAAGTCTTTGCCGCTCTTGCGCATCGTCCACCGATTATACTTTAAGTCAACCCGACGGGTTATCTCTGAACGATCAAGTGATCAGCATGCTTTTCGACGAGACGTCACCGATTCATTCGACTGGACGTCTGGTTATCGCACAAGATGAGGAGCAGGGTTACGGTGAGAAATGCCTAACCATGGAAGGCTTTGAGTAGCACGAGTCACCAAAGGAAAGTCTCGATCTTGTTGACTTAGTCGTGTGAATTTGCGCGCTTTTACGGGCGTGTATCATCACTCTCCCCCCTTCTTTTTCCTTGACAGTTTCACCATCAAAAAGATAAAGATCACGAGAACGAATACCAAGTAATACAATACCGTCTTGAGAGATTCGTAGATAATGCTACTATCACTCACGATCACATTATTGTTTTCATTAATGTTACTCTGAGCTGCCACCTTCAAAGGATGATGGCCCATAGACTGGATCCTTGACTTCGCATGAATGCTATGAGCTGGAGGACTTTCACCATAAGTATGATTTGCGTAAAAAATAGAAAGAAGCAAGATCAAAATGGCCAGCACTATTTTCTTCACCAGATTTCCTCCTTCCCACGGGAAGTGTTCCCCAGCTGATCATATCCTCAGAAGGCCGATAGCAACTTCTTCAGGAGAGTCCTTCAAGACGAGTCAATGTTTCGATTCAAACGGTATTTGGATGCTCTATCGTACATGACCATGTTGGATTTACATAATATTTACCCGGTTTATAACGGCTCCACCCGGTGTTTCCCTTCCTTCTTCCAAAAGATAGGGGCTCTCATCTACAGAACAGAATAGCTCCATTTATGGCATGACGAACCGAAGGCCTCTGCCCTAGGTCCGTCTACTCCCCTGTTCCTATCTTAGTTCCTGTGTAGACCGGTCGGTCTTCTCCATAATGAGAAGTGATCACCTTAAGATTCGTGGAACTGGCACGATTCTTTTAACGTTCCCTATCACAACTGAAAAGACCACCGATGGATTGGTAATCTGCTTTTTTGCACCCCAGTGATGATCAGAGTGCCTGGACTCCAACGTTTACTATTTATCGCAGGAAGGATAAGACCGTCTCTTCACGATTAGATCCTGTTGTCTCACTTGAGTTTCTCTCTGGAAAATAGCTTTGTTGCTATCCTTGCCAACCTTAGCGCCTATTCGGCAAATATCCCCTCTCTACAGACTCGACCGGCCGCATAAAAAATGTAGCTCCACCATAGTAGCTATATTGGCTACGTAGGGGGAGCTACTTTCTGTGGGGAAAAATCCTAAAGACCGAGAACAGAAATTGACTACACTTTAATGTGGGCATCCTCAGTTTCGTAGAATAATCAAAACCAGATAGACCGTGTAGATCCCGGCCAGGACGGCCCCCTCCCCTCTGGTTAGTTTGTAGTGGGTCCGCGAAAGGATGAGGAGCAGGAGGGTCACGAAGATCAGTAACCCGATGTCCATGAAGATCCGGTCGTCCACGGCAAGAGGATGGACCACCGCCGAGGCACCCAGGACAAAAAACAGGTTAAAGATATTGCTGCCGATCACATTCCCCAGGGCCAGGTCCGTCTGTTTTTTCAGCGCCGCGGTGACGGAGGTGACCAGTTCTGGTAGAGAGGTGCCGATCGCCACGATGGTCAGGCCCACGAGGGTTTGGCTCATCCCCAGGGAAAGGGCAATCTCCGTGCTGCTGTCCACCACCAGGCTACCTCCGTAGACAATCCCACCAAGGCCCCCGATGGTGAAGAGGAGGTTCTTGGTCCAGGAGGTGGCGGTGGCATAGGTTTCGTCGATTTCCAACTGTTCGCGACTATTCCGCGCCACTTCGAAGACGTAGTAAAGGAAAATCGAGAAGAAGAGAAGCAGTACGATCCCCTCGGTCCTGGAGAGGAGGTTCGCCGGACCGTTTTGGAGGGCGAGGTCGCTGACCACGACCACCAGGGAGACGGCGGCCAGGAGTGCAAAGGGAATCTCCTTTCTGACCGTCTCGCTCTGGACGGGCATGGGAAAGACAAGAGCGGCCAGACCCACGATAAAGGTGATGTTGAAGATACTACTCCCCACGACATTACCGATGGCCACATCCGCGCTACCCTCGATGGCAGCGAGCAAGCTGACCGAGGCCTCGGGTGCACTGGTACCGAAGGCCACGATCGTCAGTCCGATCAAAAGGGGTGAGACCCTGAGTCTACTGGCGATGCGCGAGGCCCCTTCAACAAAGAAATCAGCGCCCTTGACGAGCAGGGCGAATCCAATGATCAACAAGAGATACGTCATGTTCTGTGCAGCTCCTTTTTGGTTCTTATTCGTCCAGTGGATTGGTTACCGGAGTTTCCCACGGCCGTCTACCGTCACACGCTCGACGACCTGGTCGCCCTCGAGCAAGTAGGCGTACTCGTACAGATTGACCACGGGACAGATATGGTTGGGGATAATCCGGAGCTTGTCGCCGATCGCGACGCGCGCTCTGAAGGTGGCGTCATTAAAAATCGCGTGCTCGTCGTAGACGCCGTGCACGTGGACCCCGGGCCATTCTTTCAAGCGCCCGTAGCCCTCGGTGGCGGTGATCCCCACGGTCCTGCGCTGGGCGGTGAGTCCCTTGGCACCCACGTCGGCGATGACACGCTCTGCCGTGGGGCGGCTGATCACCGTGGTGAGCACGGTGGCGGCGTTTTGCTCGAAATCGCCGACGACGGCCGCCTGGGAGGCGTCCATGAAAATATAGGTGCCCGGGCGGATCTCGGTGACCCCCTCGAGGATGGGAAAGTCGAAGAGCAGCGACGGCGTGGAGCCGATGCTGACCGTGGCCAGGTCGAAGCCCTGGTCAGCCGCGATCTTTGCGAAATGCAGGGTGCGCCGCTGGGCCTCGATGTGGATCTCCCTGCAGGCGTCGAGATCGGCGGCCCCATAGGCGTGTCCGTCGTGAGAGAAGAGCCCTTTCAACTGGATGTGGTCGCAGGTTTTCAGGTGGTCGAGCAGGGCCAGAAAGTCTTTCTCTTCCACGATGCCCGAGCGATTCTCCCCTACTTCTATCTCGATGAGCACTTGGGCGGGTTGGTCACCGTCCGAAAACACATCCTCGATCATTTTCGCGGCCTCGATACTGTCGAGACCAAAGGAGAGGTCGATGGTTCTAGCGAGCTGATTCACTCGCTGGAGTTTTGTTTCACCGACGATCTCGTTGGCGATAAAAATATCTTTGAGGCCGTTGGCAGCCATGACCTCGGCCTCACCGACCTTGGCCACGGTGATGCCCCTGGCCCCTAGGAACTCCTGGATCTTGGCCACCCGTGACATCTTGTGTGTCTTCGTGTGAGGTCGGAGGGCGACGCCGCTGCGGTCGGCGTAGTCTTGCATCTTCTTGGCGTTGGCCAGCATGATATCGCGATCGATGAGCAGCGAGGGTGTATCGAGTGCAGTGTAGTGCATGAAAGCCTCCTTCTATGGTTTGCCGTCGTACCCACGGCGCTTACTAATGCATGGGTTGAATATCTCACATCTTAAAAGCTAACATGTTGATTTTTAGATGTCAATTAATTTTGAATACTCTAACAATTAAAAGTGTAGTCGATGGCACCAAACGCCACAGGGTGCTAAGGGCTTTGGACTAGGGTGACACAGCTGGGCACCTCGAGGTCCCCTAGCAAGAATCGTCGATTCCCATGAGAAAGAGAATCGACGAATAACGACCGATCGTCAGTCAGTTAAAAAAATGATATTTTCCCCCTTTTACCGCATATTAGAATGCCCCGAATGCAACCCCTTTGATCATCTCCCGAAAAAAGAGAGCGAACCAACAGACAGGATTCTTTTCATAGATCGAGTGCAAAGAGCAGTGGTATGCGCTTACGCTTCGTCCGATTCTCCAGGCAAAAGGACGATCTTTCCCATTTTTCCAGAGTCCTTGAAGTAGGTCTGGGCGGCGGCCGCCTCTTCCAAGGGGAAGGTGCGATCGATGATCGGAAGGAGCTTTCCCTCTGAAACGGCAGCGAGCATTTGTTTGAACTCTCCTCTTGTACCGAGGACGGAGCCGTAGATCGTGAGATGCTTGAGGTAAACGTCCCGGAGATCGATCTCGGTGACCTGCCCGCCGATGGATCCGGCGATGCAGAATTTACCCCCTCTTTTCAATACCTGGATCATGGTGTGGATCAAAGCGTCGCCTACCACATCTAAGATGGCGTCCACGGGCCCCCCAGCGATCGACAGGACCTCTTCTTCCAAGCGGTCGGTCTGGTAAGAGAGAACGTGGGTGGCCCCGAGTGTTTTCATTTGCTCTGTCAGCGACAAATCGCCCACGATAGCAATGACCTTGGCACCATGGACCTTGGCGGCGATCTGGACGTTAAAGGAACCCACGCCACCGTTGGCACCGGTGACAACGATGGTTTGGCCGGGTTTTGGACGAATCTGCTCGTTCATGTGCCAGGCCGTCATGCCGCTGACGGAAAAGACAGCGCTCTCCAGATAGGAGTCCAGGGGCATGTCGAAGCAGAGGTCGACTGGCCAGGCGACGTACTGGGCGTATCCGCCGTCGTACTCCGAGCCGATGAAGGCCAGGTCCTCAGCCATGTTCGCGAGCCCCTCGGGGCCGGATGCGGTGTAGGGAAAGACGACAACATCTTTTCCAATCCAGTGGTCGTCGACGTCCTTACCGACTCTCACGATCACCCCGGTGATATCAGAACCGGGGATGCGCGGGAACTGGACACCACCTTCTTTCCAGCCGGACTTGGACTCCGCTCCATAGGCACCCTCTCGCATCCAGATTTCCGTGTTGTTGATGCCGCAGGCTTTGACCTTGATCAGCACCTCGCCTGCATTCGGTGTTGGTATCGGCACATCGACGACCTCTAGCTTTTCGACGCCTCCATATCCTGTAACTTGAACGGCTCTCACGATGACAACTCCTTTCGCAATTCTTTCCAAAAACTTACCCATCCTAAGTCCGCAGTGGATTCTCCACCCGATCGGTGAGGGTATCTTCTTCGGTTCAAAAGTTTCTTCATTTTGATTCTTACCCTTGGGGACTGGTACCATTCACCCCTGTTGATTCTATTGGTTACCCTGTATATACAGACTTGGCGAGACTGAATACCTCGCATGATCACATAAGAAAAGCGCCGGTTCCTTCCATTAGGAACTAGCGCTCACTTCTGCTATTTCATCCCTTGTAACCTTGGCTTTCTACCCTTTCTTCCCTTTGGGGAACAGGTTCTTTTTGGGATGAAAGACATATCTCGCTTGAACTACCCATGACTGAAGTCAAGGGATTCGGTTATCGCCTTCGGCGACGACCACTTTTTCCTGTTTCACCGGCTACCGCTTAGATTGCAGGAGCAATCCAAGTCTCACAAAGCCTCCTACAGAGCTTGGCTCTGCTCACAAATGTGACAGGCACTTCCCGTTGTCCCAACGGTGCAGGTACACTTGGTACCGCTTATGCTTAGGCTGAGATGCCTAATGTATCTAAACCCTGTTTTCTGATGTTGATGGCTGCATTCTCATCCCGTTCGTGCTCAGCACCGCAGTGACTACAACACCACTTTCTGTCGTTCAGCGTAAGGGCGATGTGTTTCTCCCCGCAGGAAGAGCAAATCTTAGATGAGGCATACCAACGGTCGATCTGTACAAGATGCTTTCCCTGCCACTCCAGTTTGTACTTCAGGAAGGTAATGAACTGAGACCATCCCGCATCTGATATGGCTTTCGATAGTTTCTTGTTCTTGACCATGCCCTTGATACTCAGTGTTTCCAGTACAACCACTTGGTTTTCGTTGGCCAACCGGGTACTCAGTTTGTGGGCGAAGTCTTTTCGCTGGTTTGCTATATGACCATGTAGATTTGCTATTTTTTGTGCTACCTTCTTGTGATTCTGTGAATCGAGCTGTTTTTTTGCCAACCTCCGTTGGAGCTTGGCCAGTTTCTTCTCCGACTCCTTGATAAACTTGGCTCTTTCGATGAACTCGGTGTTTTCACCATTGGAGATGGTGGCGAAGGTCTTGAGGCCAAGATCAACACCGACTGCTTTTGAAGCGTCAATATGCTCGATCTCCAAGGGCTTTACCAACTCGATCGTCTCTTCGAGAGCAAGGGAAACATAATACTTAGAGCCCTTCAGGGTGATCGTCGCTTTTAAGATCCTTGCATGACCCTCTCGCGCTTTCTTGAGTATTCCTTTATTTCTTGCTGTTTTTACTTTTGCCATGGACACCTTCCCAAGTTTCGGTAATTTGATGTGAGAAGAACCGATGATTTCAATGTTGTTATTCGTCATCTTGGTTGTATAAGCCTTCTTGGCGCTACGTTTTGATTTGAACTTCGGATATCGGTTTTGACGAGTGAAAAAGCGACCGTACGCATCTTCGACATTTTCACAAGCCGCTTCTAGAGCAAATTTGTCGACTTCTTTCAAGAAACCATAGTCCTCAGAGGACTTCAGTGGCACCATAGTCTCCTTCTTGTACCTACCAACCGAAAGTTTCTCTCCATTCTCCTTATAATAGGTTTTCCTCGCATCGAGATATTTATTGTAGATCAGCCTGGCACATCCAATGGTCTTGTTGATGAGAATCGCCTGTTCCTCAGTAGGATAAACACGAAGAATAAGGCCATAGAGTTTCAACTGAAGACCCTGCTTAGCCAGTACCTTGTTTTTTTCTTTGACTGTCATTCGTTTACCCATGAGTATTCCTTCTCCTTTTGAGACTGGCGTATCTTCGGATTTGATTTTCATCAGTAGATGTGCATGATCCCATCTGTGAGCTACAGCAAACTGCATTCATTTCATCCTTGGCGAATCTTAGATCTTGTAACTCATCATATCCTTTTGGTATGCAAAACCCCAGAGTTACGACTCGAATGTATATCGTTACTATTTCAAAGCTCTTCTGTTAATGAAATCACCTTTCTATTATTGTAACATATGTTCTGGTTTTTGACAGGGAATATTAAGCATATTGCGCGAAAAAAACGCCCTAACTCACGACTGAAGTCACGAGTGTGCGGGCGCTTAATCATCAACCTATTGAAAGGACGCAGAGCGCTCCTGATCCTCACAGATCAGATGATCGATCACGGTCTCTAAGCTCTTCCTTTGCCGCGCACCCTGCGACCACCGGAACACTATCTGTAGGAAGGAGTAAACACTCGTGGTAAAAATTCAAAAATATGGAAGTTGCCTTATTTGAAAATGCGGGCCGGCGGCCCGCATCTCGTCGCTCTTTCCATCGAGAAAGTAACACGGATGAGTAGATTCCCCCTGCGAATTCTTCGCAGCCCAGTGGAATCCAAGGCCTCGTCAGACAACCAGGTATTCTGGATCTCTACCCGTCAGCACGTCGTGGATCCCGTAGACGGAATCGTAGACCATCCGAACCATCGCCTCTTCTGTAGAAGCCGCACAGTGAGGCGTCAGAATCACTTGGTCCATGGAAAACATGGGGTTATCCATCGATGCTGGTTCGGGATCCGTAACGTCCAAGCCGGCACCTGCGATTTCCCCCTTCTCCAGAGCAGCGATTAATTCCCTTTCGTCAAGGATACTCCCTCTGGCGACATTGATCAGTCTGGCGCTGTTCTTCATCAATTTGAACTCGCGCGCACCAATGCTCTTTTTCGTCTCTTTTGTTGAAGGTATATGGATACTGACATAATCAGACATTCTCAACAGCTCATCGCGATCATCGACTAGCGTGACACCCTCGATGACCTGGTCGCTGGGAATGTAAGGATCATATGCCACGACGCGCATCCCGAAACCGCGGTAAGCCATGCTCGACAAATGGCTGGCTATGCGACCCATCCCGATCAATCCCAGTGTCTTTCCACTTACTTCAGATAAGAGTACGCTGTTCTTGATCGCATAGTTGTCATCCTGGTACTCGCTCTCCATGTAGGGAAGCTTTTTTGCTAATGCCAGAATGAGTGCCATCGCGTGTTCTGCCACAGATAATGAGTTTGCCAGGGGTGCGAAGACCACCCGGATACCGAGTTTTTCTGCAGCGCTTATATCGATGCTATCGTAGCCAGCGCCATGTTTGGCGATGACTTTTAGCTTTGGACAGGATTTCATGACTTCCTCATCAATCACAGCTACCCTGATCACAACCGCATCGCAATCGGCCAAGTCTTCTATGAGAATTTCCTTATCGAGACCACGGCCGATCTTCACCTCATAGCCCAGCTCTTTAAGCAGTTCAATTCCTTCCTCGGCTACCTTCTCAGGTAGGAGTACTTTTTGACCCATATTCATCCCTCCTAGTCATCACTGCCCGAAACAGTGGCACTGGAATCTCCATCAGAGAATCTTCTGTTCAGTTTGTTCATTAGCAGCGGTGCGAAAAGGGAGACGACGATCAAGATGATCAGCGCGAGAGATATCGGACGGCTCACATAGTACTCGATGACGCTCGATCCCTTGGACATGACGATTGCCCTGTGGAAGTTTCTTTCCGCCATACCACCCAGGATGATCGCCAAGGTGATTGGAGCGGTGGCAAATCCGGTTTTCCGCATCAGGTAACCCACTATTCCAAATACCGCCATGGTCACCACGTCTGCAAAACTCATGTTAATGGCGTAGGCTCCTACGATCGATAGCACCACGATAATCGGAGCCAGGATTCCGATGGATACCCCTGAGACCCTCGCAACATACTTGGCTATGGCAAGGCCAATGATTCCCATGAGCACATTCGCAATCATGAAGCCAAATAAGATCGCATAGGTGATATCACCTTGTGTACTAAAAAGCGTATAGCCGGGTGTCAAACCGTGAATCATGAGCGCACCCAGTATCACGGCCGAGGCCGAGCTACCCGGTATACCGAGTGTAAGCAAGGGCACAAGCGAACCACCGGTCACGGCATTGTTGGCCGATTCTGATGCGTATAAACCTTCTTTGGCACCTTTTCCAAAAAGCTCTTTCTTTTTCGAGAATCTTTTCGCTTCATTGTATCCAATCCATCCACCGATATCGCCACCTGCCCCTGGCATGATGCCCACGGCGATGCCAATGACCGTCGAACGAATGATATTCGGTATTTGCGAGAAGAACTCTTTTAGAGAAGGAATCGGGCTACCGCTGAGATCTGGGATGGGCTCCACGCGAGCACCTTTCCTCATTTCACGAATGCCTTCCGCTTGCACGAGTACTTGTGAGATGGAAAACAAACCGATCAGGGCAGGAACCAACTGGATCCCTGATTCCAGGGCTGTCACCCCGTACGTAAACCGCGCGACCCCAAAGATCGTATCGTAACCAATGAAGGATACAACCATCCCCAGGAGACCCGAAATGATTCCCTTCACCATATTGTCTCCTGCGAGAGATCCGATGATGGTCAGACCGAATATGGCTATCAAGAAGTACTCAGGAGCATTGAATTTCAGCGAAATAGTCGCCAGTGGTGGCGCCAAGAAGAGCAGTGCCACACCGCTTAATGTTCCACCGACCATCGACGCGACAGTGGCAATGCCCACAGCCTCTAGGCCCTTCCCATTTTTCGTGAGGGCATATCCATCGAGGGCTGTGGCCGCCGAAGCCGGTGTTCCGGGCGTGTGAAGAAGTATGGCCGTGATCGATCCCCCGTACAGACCCGCAGTGTACAAGGCTACCAGCATGATGATCGCCGCAGCGGGCTCCATGCCGAAGGTGAAAGGAATCAACAGGGCAATACCCATTGTGGCCCCTAGTCCCGGTAATGCACCGACCACGATGCCTCCCACAACACCCACTAACAATCCTATGATTGATTGCATTGAGAATAAATTTTGAATGAGTTGTTCAGTAATCATGATTGTCCCCTTTCGAAGAAAACTATGGGAGAATTACATTGAGCATTTGTGAAAAAAGAACATAGACAAATACATTGAGCAGAACATCCGTCAACAGGATCGTTTTGATGCTTTTTATTCCGTAGTAATACATGAAGACCGGAATGAACAGCAGGGTTGAAAGATAGAAACCGATGAAATTGATCAGGGCAATGTAGACGGAAATCATCAAAAACACAATGAGTGGAATGCGTATGATTTTGAACTCGACAACAGACTCATCTTCTGGTACTATCTCCGGGCGCACTGTCTTGCGGATTCCCAGGATGATCACGACAACTGATAAGGCGAGCAGCAGGAGAATGATCAGACGGGGAAATCTTGCTGATTCTACTTTGATACTGTAGGTTTCGAAGAGTAGATATAGCGAAAAAAGCGCAAGGGCGATTCCTATAAAAACATCCATATTGATTTTACGCTTACTAGTATCCATGAGTTCCTCCAAATTCATTCTTGATATGCATTACGCACCTCAAAGTGATCAAGGTGCGCAAGGTATCATTTTTTCAGTTTAAGACTCTTTTTGTTACCATCCCATAACGTCGGACATCTCTTTGATGATGGCTTCCTCTTCACGCACATACGTATTGGCTTCCTCGGCGTTCATGTAGTTCACTTCAAGACCAAGTTCGGCCATCGTCTCGACCAGTTCCGGATCGTTGATCGCTACATTGAGGGCTTCTGAGATAATCGAAACGATTTCCTCGGGGGTATCTGCATGCACTGCAAAACCACGGTCCGAAGAGTTGGTGATGGTAGCTTCGAAGCCCGATTCATTCCAGGTGGGCACGCTGGGGATCAAGTCTGATCGTTCTTTTGAAAAGACAGCCACCGTATCGATCTCGTTGTTCTTCATCGGCGTCACGACGTCCCCCACATTTCCTGCGAAGGCATCCACGTGTCCCCCGAGCACTGCGGCATAGGCTTCTGATGCTCCGCTCATCGGAACGGCCGTGATATTGACATCCAGCGCTTTCTTAAGCTTGTTGACCAGAAAGTCATCGTCCGAGCCCGCACCAGATGTTGAGATGGTCACTTCATTGTTCTTAGCGAACTCGATAAAGGACGCGATATCAGTGAATCTCGTTTCATCTTTGTTGATCGCTAGCACGCTAAAATCTGATACGAAGTTGGCTACCGCTTGAAAATCCTCGATGGACTTATCACGATCCAAACTCGAGTCGAGATAGCCTGAGTAGATCGTCGGTAGATTGATCAGAGAAATCGTATATCCATCGGCAGGACTTGCCAATAGCTTCTCCCAGCCCACCCAACCGCTGGCACCCGGCTGGTTGACCACATTCACAGTCGTTCCAAGGGCGTCTTCAAAATATGGAGATACGATTCTAGTCCCAACATCCGAACTACCACCCGCAGAAAACGGAACAATCAAACTGACAACGCGGCCGCTCTCCGGATAGGTTCCACTCGAGTCCCCTGAGTCATCGACATTGCCTTCATTGTTCGCCCCATTTGTGCAACCCGCTAACAACACCATGAGCATCGCGATCACAACTAACCTTTTCACAATATTCCTCCCCTTTCGATTTAACAAGTATCCGTAGGAAACACTCACCCTATGCCTAGATGTAGTCACATGATAGACTTTCGAGCTTTTGATCCACCCAGGGTCTCTCGTAAGTCTGGCTTTTTTCCATCTCACCCATGATCATTTCTTCTTTTTTCTGTACGTCTCTCACCTTTTCCAACAGCGACTCTGCATCGGATGGTTTGATGAACACAACACCGTCTTCATCACCAACAACGATATCTCCCGGCGAGACGGATTGTCCTCCAACGACGATCGTTGTGTTGATTTCCCCTGGCCCGTTCTTGTAGGGACCATTCGGTGTAACGCCCTTCGCATAAACCGGGAAGTCATCCAAGCCGTTGATAAATTGATAATCCCTCAGCGAGCCGTCGACGATAATGCCCCCGATACCCTTTATGCGACAGTAGTTGACCATCAACTCGCCAAAAATCGCACGATTTGTTGCTCCCCCCGCATCGATGACAAAGATGTCACCGGGTTTTGCCATGTCCATGGCCTTGTGAAACATGAGGTTATCACCCTCCGGCACCTTGATCGTGAAAGCAGGCCCGACCAGCTTCCCTTTGTTCATCGGCCGTATGGCAGAATCAATAGCGGAAATCCGATGCATGCAATCATCAATGTTTGCCACGGGAACTCCCTCGAAAGATCGCATCAACTCTTCGCTTGGTCTTTCGAACTCACGAAGGATCCTGCACCCAACGTTACTCATAGTAAACACACCTCCAATAATACTGTACTTTCCATCCTAAGACCACCACATGTAAATAATCGGAATTATGTAGCGATGACTATATTTAGTATTATAAATGTAGTGTGTACTACAGTCAACGATTGTTTTTTAATTCACACAATTTAGGCCACATTTTCCTTCTTCTATATGAAATGGGCGCACAAAGAAAAAAACGATTAAACATTTACATGTGTAATCGTTTGCAAGCTTTACGAATGGTTGGGGGTGTCTATAACCTGAACTCCGCTAGATAAGCGTCTCTTTCTTCCAAGCGAGATTGAAACTTATCCTTTTCTTTCCAGCAAAGCATAGTGAGCAGGTACTCCACGATCGCTGCCGAACCCAGGGCCGAGTTGAAAAAGCTCATGCTTTCTGTTTCTGTCACCAGTACGATATCCGCATGCTCTGTCACAGGTGTGATGATCTGGTCAGAAATGACGCAGATCATGGCCCCCTTCTGCTTCGCCAAGCTGATGAGGGAAACATCGATCTTATAGTAACGGGCAAAACTGAAAAATACCACAATATCCTCTTGTGTTGCACACTGCAGTAAACCGATGGCGTCACTATCGTCGCTCGATATTTCTATGACATCATCGACCAGATAGCGTAGTAACCTGGACATCTGAACGGCTGCGCCTTTGCCTCCCCTTAAGCCGATAATGAATTTTCTCTTGGAGTTGGTCAGGCCATCGATGATCTGGTCGTAGAGCTCGGCTTTGTTCATCTCAATCGTTGATCCGATATTGTCATACATGATTCTAGTGAAGCTGTCCTTGATGTCTTTGCTCTGGTACTTCGTCGTGCTGATATCGATTCTTTCGCTGAGGGACAGTTTGCTCAGTTCACCGCTTGAATTGCTCGAAATCATGTTGTAGAAATCTTCCTTTAGGTCTGCAAACCCCTCATACCCAATGGCCCTGGCAAAACGAATAACCGAAGCATCACTCACCCCGACCTCATGTGCGATCTCTAAAGATGTCATGGTACAGATATCTGTCAGATTCTTGACAAAATAGTCGGCAATGATCTTTTGATTCTTTGTCAACTGACTACTTCGGATTCTATCGATCAGCTTACTTGTCATCTGGTCACCTCCATGTGGTTTCCTGTCTATAGGCTCCTTGCCTTCCCCTTGGCCATACAAATCCAGGTCATCCTGCTTGGCGAAGAGATCTCGTGTCATATCGAAGGAAGACAACTCCCCTTGAGGGGGTTGTGTTTTTTCTCTGTAGTACAATTGTACGTCTGATTCATACCTTCGTCAATGGCCGCACATCCTCCTGTGTCCTTGCTCCAATGGAAGAAGCGCCGGTTTTCATCTAGTGAAAACCGGCGCTTCCTTCAATTATTTGATAAACCCAACCTGGCTGCTCACATCGGCGATGGCCTTTTCCTTCTTCTCATTGAATAGGACCTTGTTCGCTTCGAACATGTTGTTGCCTTCGGTATCGATCGATACGATCAGTGGACCGAACTCTTTGACGCGGCAGACCCAGAGGGTTTCCGGCATACCGAGGTCGCGCCACTCGGCACGTTCGATTTCTTCCACCTGGGTGGCGGCCAGAACGGCGCAACCGGCGGGGAAGACACAGTGGATTGCCTTTTGTTCGCGACAACCGGCCTCGGTGTTCGGACCCATGCCGCCTTTGCCGATGATCACCTTGACGCCGGTCTGTTCGATGAATTCTTTTTCGAACTTCTCCATGCGCATGCTGGTGGTGGGACCGACAGAGATCATTTCGAATCGATCGTCGCCGTGGTCTTTGACGATCGGCCCTGCGTGAAAGATGGCAAGCCCCTTCAGATCGACGGGAAGCGGCCGTCCGGCTTCGATGAGGCGGCGGTGGGCCACGTCACGGCAGGTGACGAGGTAGCCGTCGAGATAGATGATATCGCCGGTCTTGATCCCTACGAGGTCTTCTGTTCGAACGGGAGTTTTGATGATTTTCTTTGCCATTATAAGGTCACCCCCGAGTGTGTTGTGATTTCGTAGTTGAGATCCTTATCAAAGATAATTTCACCGTAACGGTGGGACCAACACCCCACGTTAACGGCGACGCCGATCGTAGAGGGGTGCCGGGCTGTGTTCTCAATGTGCACGCCCATGACGGATGCGGCTCCGGCCATGCCCTGGGGGCCGAGGCCGATGGCGTTGATCCCCTCTTCGAGGAGGGTCTCCATCTTGGCGGCGTTTTCGTTGGCGTTCTTGGAACCCAGCGGTCTGAGCAGCGCTTTCTTTGATAGGAGCGCAGCGGTTTCGACACTGGTGGCCACACCAACACCGACGAGTAGCGGTGGGCAGGCATTGAGACCGTAACTGGTCATCACGTCCATGACGAAGCGGGTGATGCCCTCGTACCCTTCGCCGGGCATGAGGACCATGGCCTTGCCTGGCAGCGAACAGCCGCCTCCGGCCATGTACACGTCAATTTCCACGTGGTCTTTCCCGGGCAGGATGTCCCAGAAAACCGTGGGGGTCCCGTTGCCGACGTTCTTGCCGGTATTGTATTCGTCAAAGGTTTCCACGCTGTTGTGACGCAGCGGCGTGTCGATGGTCGCCTGGATGACGGCTTCTTTCAGCAGGGCCTCGAGTTCCCCCATGAGCGGAAAGTTCGATCCGCACTTGACCCAGAACTGCAGGACACCCGTGTCCTGACAGCTCGGTCGGTGGAGTTCGTAGGCGAGGTCCTGGTTTTTGAACATGGTGGCGTAAATGGTCTTGGCCAGGGGATTGGTTTCTTGTTCACTGAGTTCTCTCAGCTTGGCTTCGACGAGATCGGGTAGTTTGATCCCGACGTGACCGACGAATTTGGCCATGGTGTCGGTCAGGTATTGTACGGATGCTTCCCTGTTCATCATTTCCTCCTTGGTTGTCCTTCAGATGATGTCGGTTGTCAGATGCCTCTTCCTATGAGGGGAAGAAGGGGTATAGAATCGGCAGGATGATCATGTTGACCAGGATGGAGATCCCGATCAGCGGTAGACCTGCTTTCACGTAGTCGCGGAACTTATAGCCACCGGCCGAAAGAACCATGGTGTTGGCCGGCATGGCGATGGGCGTGGCGTAGGCGCAGGAGCCCCCGATGACCGTGGCCATGATGACGGCCCGTGGATCGGCGCCGATAGTGGCGGCGATGGACATGGCGATGGGAACCATCAGTGCCGTGGTAGCGGTGTTGGACATGAAGTTAGTGAGCGCCGCGGCGATCAGGAAGATCGTGAACATCAGCACGAAGGGTGATGCGTTCGGTCCCAGTGCGCTGATGACCGTCTCGGCCACCATGGCACCGGCTCCGGTGACATCCAGTGCCTTGGCGAGGGACAGGGTACCACCGAAGAGGAAAATGGTCTTCATATCGATGGCTTTGAAAGCCTGCTTCTCATTGATGACACCGGTGAGGACGAGCAAGATCGCGCCTACGGAGCCGATGATGTTGAGCTTGATGCCGATTTGCTTTTCAAAGATCATGGCTAGGATGGTACCGACCAGAATGATCAGCGAGAGATGCTGTTTCCAGGCGGGCACGTGGCTGTAGTCCACCTCTTCATCAAAGATGGTCTCATGCTTCATGTGGGCGGCGTCGGGTAAAAATTTGTAACCGATGAAGGCAAAGTAGATGATGCCGACGATGAGCATGGGTAGGCCGACCTTGGCGTATTCGAAAAAGCCCATGGTGAGGCCGATTTCCTCAAGCGCGGCTTTACCGATCAGGTTACCAGGGGCACCGATGATCGAGAGGTTACCACCCAGGGCCGCAGCAAAGACGAGGGGCATGAGAAGCCGGCTACGTGCGAATCCGGATTTGCCGGAGATTCCGATGACCACGGGAATCAGTACGGCTGATGTACCGGTGTTCGATAGGATCCCGGACATGAGGCCCACGATGACCATGATGGCTACGATGAGCTGACGCTCTGTTTTGGCAAAGCGCGTGACGAGTCCGCCGATCTTGTTGGCCATGCCGGTTTCAAACAGGGCACCGCCCACGACAAACATGGCGACGAAGAGAATGACGTTGTTGTTGATGAATCCTGCGAAGGCTTCCCCGTTGTCGAGGACCCCCGTGAGGACGAGTCCGATACAGACGATGGTCGAGGTTAGGGCCAAGGGGATTTTCTCCCAGGCGAACATGACGATGGCAAAGACCAGGAAGAGTAAGGTGATGGTTGCAGCGCTCATTATTTCCCTCCTAAACGATACGAGATGATGACGAGACCACGGCGCCGTGGTGTTTGATATTTGATAATGTATCCATTATCAAATATATGATACCATGACAGCGTTTTCACGTCAATTGCCGATTGAGAAATAAATGACAATTTCGTGGACCGAAAGAAAAACCGCCGATCATCGTTTCCGATCATCAGCGGTCATTGGATCCTTTTCGATACTTTTAAAGTTCGTAGTTGGCATCCATGTGGTCGAGGTGGGTCAGGATGTTTTCCATGCTCCTGAGGATGTGACGGTTCATGAGGTCGCCTGCCCTCTTTTCGTCACGGGCGATAAGGGCCTCCAGGATTTCCTCGTGTTCTGCGATGGAGATCTTGGCGTAGGCTTCTTCTGTGACGTTCTGCCCCAGGGACAGTCCGTTCCAAAGGGTGGACAGCAGGGATTTGATCTTGTCGTTGCCACCTGCCGCCCATATTTCCACGTGGAAGGCTTGGTTCAGATCGGAGTACCTACGGGCGTCGTTGGTCGCGACAGCCTCCCTCCCCTGCTTGTAGGCCTGCAGGATGCCGGAGAGGTCGGCTTTGTTGCGGCAGACGGCCATGGCGCACTCGCGCTCTAGAATCGCACGGGTTTCGTAGTGGTCGCAGATGGTCTTCTGGTTGACGCCCAGGACGATGGCGCCCTTGTTGGGACGCAGTTTGATGAAGCCGTCTCGGGCGAGCATTTGAAAGGCCTCGCGGATGGGGGTGCTGGAGACGCCCATCATCTCGGAGACGCTATCGAGGGTCAGTTCCTCGCCCTCTAAGATCTCGTGGGCCAGGATGGCCTTCCTGAGGGCGGCGGCCACTTGTTCACGGGCCGGCAGCAGTTTAATCGGTTTCAGGTTCTCCAAGGCTACATTCCTCCACTGCTCTATCGGCGAGCTCGTTATAGTAAACTTCGAAAGTCGAAGCGATCGCGGTCTTGTCTCGGTTGTCTACGGCCCTGTAGATGGCCTCGTGGTGCTTCAGTAGCTTTTTCCAGTCGAAGTCCAGGTGGTTGTAAAGAAAGCGCGGGTAACCCATCAGCATACGTCGGTGCAGCTGGTAGAGCGAGGGGTTGTCCAGCGAGTCGCTCAGACTGAGATGGAAGTCCAGCAGTCGCTCCATGCAGGTGGTCTTGCCTTGCTGTGGGACGGCGGCTTTATAGGCTTCAAAGGTACGGGTGACTTCGTCCATACTGAGTCGTTCACATGCAAAGGAGACTTCTAGGGCCCGTAAGGCGCTGAAGAACTGGCGGATCCGGTGGTCGGTCATCCCGATCACTTTGACATGTCGGTTCTTAAGGCGCTGCAGGACGCCGTCGGCCTCGAGTTGCAGGAAGGCTTCACGGACGGGCATGCGTGAGACACCGAGTTTCTCGGAAATAAGTTCTTGGGTAAAGGAGTCGCCGTCGGCGATGTTGCCGAGGTAAATTTCTTTCCTGAGCATCTCTGCGATTTTATCTTTTAGAACGGGTTTCATCAGATCACCTTCATTCGGGGTTATTTGACATTTAATTTTGGATACATTCTCATTTCATTCTATACAAGTGTGGAAAAAAAATCAACTCGGATACAATTCCTGTATCCGAGCCTTTTTTACCTTAACACCGGCGCCATGAGGACTTTGCCCGTTCCGCGGTAGACATTGACGAGACCTTCTCCCGAGACAGCCGAACCCATCAGGGCGGTAGATGTCAAGTTAGTTGTCCAGATTATCGATTGTGATACTACAAGTAGTCTAAGAGTGCGCTTGCATCTTTTCAATATATTTACATTCGGTTCTAGTATGCTACCCTGCGCTCGAGTTCTCCGTGCTATCATCAAGTTCAGTCTGGTTAACCGGATTCAGATAAACCGTATCTTCAATAGACCAGTTCCTAGTACTGCCTGACCATCTCTCGGGATGAGCAGCTTTAGCGGCTATGTAAATGGCATCTCGTTTTGCCAAGATCTCTTTTCCTAAGCCCTCATGGCGTTGGTGCGGTGTCAGATATTTGATGCCACTGTGCTTATGCGTGTGGTTGTACCAGGTCACTAAATCTTTACACCATGTGCGTGCGTCGCTGAGTGTTGCAAATCCTTTGAACGGATAGTTCGGCCGATACTTGATCGTTCTGAAAACCGCTTCTGCATAAGCGTTATCATTGCTGACCCTAGGGCGGCTACGTGACGGAACGATTCCGAGTCGCTGGAGTGTATCTAGTAGAGCAGCACCTTTCATCGGGCTTCCGTTATCGCTGTGAAGAACCAGGGGCTTTCGATTTAGAGCCAAGTTCTCCTTTAGCGATGCACGACGAATCATTCGGGCTGCATGCTCAGAAGACTCTTCTAAGTGGACTTCCCAAGCGACGATCTTTCGACTGAATAAGTCGGTGACCAGATAGAGGTAGAAGAACAGTCCTTTCACCGGCCCGGGGAGCCAGCTGATATCCCACATCCATACCTGATTGGGACCATTGGCTGAATGCGTTGCCAGCGGCTTACTTTCGGGTTTCTTGGACCTGCCTCGGTGATTCTGCTGCTTATGCTTTTTGAGTACTCTATAGTATGTGGACTCCGAAGCGATGTAAGTACCGCGGTCTAACAAGGTCGGGATAGCGTAGTGAGGGGAAGAACTCTTGAACTCATCGCTATTCATGATTGCTATAATCTTTTCTTCTTCCTCTTCCGTCAGCTTATTAGCGGGTGTAGGGCGATCCGCTTCCGGCCTTTGATCATCGAGAGGTGTCCGCTGATCAGTCCATCGCTTATAGGTTTTCTTCGTAACCCCCATCATGCGGCAGGCCATTTTTAAACGAGCTCCTGCTTCAACTGCTTCGTCAATCAGCGAGATTGCTTTTCTGCGATCAGGGGTGCTGATCATTCTTCCTCGTTTTCCCCCCAGATCGCATGCATCTTTTTTCTGAGCACCAGTAGTGCAGCTGTTTCAGCCAGTGCAGATTCCTTTCTAGCCAGTTCTTTCTTTACCTGCTTGTATTCCTTATCCCGATCTCTCAGCTCTTTGCTCAGGCGCGCTGCCTCGTCTGCTAGTCCACCGTTAGCCGTCATGCAGGCGTTCTTCCAAGCCTCGATCTGCTCAACATAGAGCCCTTTCTCTCGGCAGTAGGCGCTGAGCTCCGATTCGTTTAACGACGCTGTTTCAAGGACGATTTGAAACTTATCTTCCGAACTCCATTTCTCGCTGTTGGTTTCTCCATCGGTGACTACGAACCCTTCCTTCTTGGCTTCTCGCTTCCACTTGTAAAGGGTGTTCTCGGAGATTCCAGTTTCTTTTGAAATGCTGGCAACGCTCTTGTTGGACGGGGGCATCATCATTCTTTTAACCTTGTATTTGAACTCTTTGTCGTACCTAGCCATTGAATTTCCTCCTCGGGGGATCTTGGTTATTACCACTTTACTTTATTCAAGCAGCTGGTACAACTATCCTAACACATAGGGAGGGTCTTACCAGACCTTTCCACGGTGAAGGTCAAACTGCCGGACCAAGCGATGGCCATGTTCCCGTCGATCTTGAGCTCATCATTCTCTAGCTCAATTTCAATCAGTTCCTGCCTTGGCACATAGGATTCAAGGGCCACAACGCCACCCCCGTGAAGCCCCAGGTTGAAGAGGCCTTCCCCTCCCATGGCAGCGGAAGAGAGATTGGATCTTAAGATGGCCTTGTGTTTCAGATTAGAGTCACAAGCCAGGAAGAGACCGTCTTCGATGACCAGGGATCCGTTCCAGTCGTCCACATCGATCAGCAGGATGTGTTTGTAGGTGGGTTCTAGGACGAGTCGGCCGCTACCTGTGTACTCCGGCTTGATGGCCGATTCATTGGTGACCTTTCCCCTGATAGATTTTCCAATGAGGTCTTTCATGCCTTTAACGCCTGTGGTGGCTTTGACATCGCCGACGGTCCACTGCATGGCCCCGGCCTGAAGGGTGATGTTTGAAACGCTCACATCGCACATGACCTGTCTCCTACGAACATTCATCTCGGAGGCATAGTAAGCCTCCTGGGCTGTGGCGCGATTGACGCTCAGGTCCCGCTTGTATTCTAGCACTTTAAATGCACCTAGCTCTTCTACCACTTGTACATCGTCATTGTCTTCGAAATTCTTGATCTTGAACATGCGTCTCCTCCTCTTTCAGCCTGTAACTACGGTATGGGTTGATGGTTGTTACGACCCATTTCTTTTCTATCCATTTTCTGCGAGATGCGTTTCCCACTGAAAAATGTCAAATAAGATTCCTCAGAATACAACAACCACGTTTTACCACCCCAGTTTCTCCAGATGATCTAGAGACCGATTCGATTATGTGAGCAGTTCATTTTCCTATTCTACTCTACTCCCGTGTTGGTCGATAGCTTCCCGTAAACGAGAAGCTGCAAACCTAGCGAGAAGATCGTTCCTACCCCGAGCATCAACACCGGATGGAAGAGGAACAGATTATACTCCGACACATCCCAGAATGTATACTGAATCAATGCCGGTATGAAGACCGCTATGCTGAGACTGAAGACCAACCGCATGTACCTGATTTGTGCGCTGAGTGATCGCTCGTCTTTCAATGAACTTTGGTGGAGGCTCCAAGCAGTTATGACCAGCAGGGTCATGACAATATACATGTGTTCAATCTCCTTCCATGACCGATAGAATCAATCATCTAATAGCCTCAATCAATGTTGAATACTTCGGTCTGAGCCTACCACCGTATCGGCGAAACAGAACCACTATTCTCGGTAAGAGTACCAGTATGATTGCCTCACATGCCGATCATAATAATAATCGCGAGGAGGAATTCTACGGTTGTGCCACTAACTATGAATGAGCACTAATCCAGTCGTTTCTTTCCGCAATGGTGGCCTTGCAGAATCGAAATACACAGAGTTTCTTCACTTTCTTCCTCCGTGGGGACAGGTTCTCCAAAGGAAAAAACTCTCTATCGTATCTTCCGATTCCGTTCAAATGACTGCACTTTAGAGGTTTCGATTGAGAGTTTCTTCTGCGAAGGTGCCTGTCCCCGTGACACGGTAGTAGCACTATCCATGAATGAGCACTAATGCAGTCGTTTCTTTCCGCAATGGTGGCCTTACAGAATTGAAATACACAGAGTTTCTTCACTTTCTTCCTCCGTGGGGACAGGTTCTTTCTCGGAAGATACTCGATATCACATTGTTCGATTCTATTCTAATCACGGCATTTCAGAGATTCTTATTAAGAGTTTCTTCTGCGAAGGTGGCTGTCCCCGTCCCTCTAGTTTGTATCAACACTTTGGCAACAAACGAGTGCTCATTCAATCTGATTATCATTTAGAATGTTTCGCAATGAAACTAATTCCTCACTAGTAAATGTGATTCCCTTCCCCATCCGACCATCCTTATGGTACCAGTTTCTCAAGTCAAGCTTAGGTTCGTGTCCATACCAACTTACACGGTTTAGCTCTTTTGTCCATCCTTGATTCTCAGATATCACCGCAATCCTCTCGATGATCTCGTAATGTCTTTCGGACTTACGGTTCTTTTTCAACTCTTGCAATCTTTTCTTCACATCAACAGATAGTTCTCTTGAGATCTTTGTATGACGATGCTTCAACTCTTTGTCTAAATCTCTTAGCACTTCTAAAGAATCTTTGCTCTTCTCATATATCTCTCTTAGTTCTGAACACTTCATTTTTACAAATTTCCTCATCGCCACAACAACACCTCATCTCCAGTTATCCTGCACGAGAACTCATCAATCTAGGTTATCACTCAATTAACACCTAAAGCTTTATACACTGCATCTTCTGGGCTGCTATAAAACGAAACTTGGAACTTAGAAAAAAGTTCCATAGGCACTGTAGGGATATCAGCAGCTGATCCCATGGGTAACAAAATACTCTTGGCGCCAGCATCAAAGCAAACCTGAAGGATATTAGCGAGTTCAGGGACCTTCGGTGTGCTACCGCCGATGCTCATGGTGCCGAGAATAACCAACTGACTTCGGACAGGCTTCTTTAATGCGCCCGAGCAGAGACCTACAAATGCAGATAGTGCCAGTTGATTGGTCATCCCTACGCCCTGCACATCCTGTACGTGCATAAGAAAATCGTGGTTGTCGACACTGATGGATCCACTGATCTGCTTACGGTTGGCTTTGAAGTAGTTAAATGCTGTCTGGATACTTTCTTTAACTTCTTTGCCACTACCAAGACCCGTCTTTTCGATTTTGCCTCTACCCACAACAACCTCTGTTTCAATTTTATAGACGCCGATCATAGAGGAATCTCCGTGACCAACGGTATAGACATGACCAGGTTTGGTTGCTCCTTCGGGAATCAGCTTACCACCGCCCTGCTCTGGAACTGAGACAAACTCTTCTTCGAAGGTTTCCTTGTCAATGTAGCTAAAATGCACATCGTAGAACTCCATGCCACCGATTTTCTTCAACTGTTCCTTTACACGGCGTCGACCCACTAATGCATATCGCAGCACTTCTTCCACATCTTGTTTGGTATACTCACCGTGCGGATAGATCAGTTTAATCAATCCCGAAACCGTCTTCTTCACACCTATGACATCACGTTGATTCAGATTGCTACCAAAACTATAGTATTTGTCAATAGCATCTGAAAAAGTTCGTTTGCGCATCTCGCGGAAGAACTCAGCAATGTAGTCGGTGATAAATCCATATTCATTGGTAAAGAACTCCGGCTTAAACTTAGGAATTTCCCAGCCAGGCAAGTAAAAATGCATCCGATCAAAAAAGGCCGTATCATAAGCCATAGCATCAGGGAATGGTTCAAAGAGGTGAGAAGTCTTTAACAGCACATCCACGCTCTGGTTAATATTCCCCACGAAAACCATGGAAGCACTGGCTTGTTTTTCTTCTTTCCCCCTTGCAAAAGATCCCGAAGCCATATAATCCTTCATAATCTGTATGCCATCTTTATCTTTGAAGGTGATCCCTGCGACTTCATCAAAAGCCACTGTATCCCATAATCCAACCAGTCCTATGGTCTTTCTAGCCATATTGTAGAATAGGTTGGCAACAGTTGTCTGACCTCCTGAAACCAATATAGAGTTAGGGGAAATCTCCTTGTAGATATGAGATTTTCCCGTCCCTCGTGGCCCCAGTTCACACATGTTGAAGTTATTCTCCACCAAAGGAACCATACGCAATAGCATGTGCCATTTAACTGAATCCTCTAACTGGGTGGGTTCCATGCCAATACTTCTCAGCAGGACATCGATCCATTCTTCCTTGGTGAACTCTTTCCTACCTACAAAAATCTCATTGAGATCTAGATTTGGAATCTGTATGGGCGTCAGATCCTCAATGGTAAAGGGACTATTCTTCTCAAACTCATCATAGTAGTAGGACATCTTGAGAATGCACCAGATGCCACCGGCTAAGAGTTTTTCAAACCGTTTAACATACCCACCTGAAATTGGGACAGCTTTTAAGCCTAAATTTGAATACTCGGCTTCATAGATATCTTTCTTTTCATTGAGTTTTACGGTGATTTTGTCAATGACCGTATAATGACCCGCTTCCTTGATCTTACTCTTGACTTTTTCGGCTTCATCGGGGCGCACGTAATTATCAGAAAGGATATTCTTCACCCGACGGATACCTTCTTGGATACTCTCCTCATCGTCCGTAGCACAGTAAAGTCCTAGCAGATATTCAAGAACATAAACAGGGACATTGGCTCCCTCTTTGATCATTTTTGTCAGATCTTTTCTGACTACACGTCCTGAGAAATGTGTATTGAGCTTTTCATTTAATCCCATACAAATCACCCACTAAAATCCAAAGTCATTCACGATAGCCAGATCTATTACGAAAGGAATCTTATTTAAGACAGGATTCAGCGTTTCTTCATCATCCTCAAAGAGAAGATAGTAAGTATCCTCTTTCTTATAGGGCAGGTCTTTAAGTACAAACTTCTCCTTAAATCGACGATCCTGTGGTTCTGAGGATCCCCGATCAGCAATGAGGATCACTTCATTGCTCACACGTGTTCCTTCTTCGTCCACAATGGATAAACGCAGATTCAAAGGCAGCCTCTTCTTAGAAACCGATTCTGTTTGGAAAAACTCCAGATAGGAGATCCGATTGGTGAGTTTTCGCGTGATACTTGTGAGCTGTACTTCCACTTTTTTCGCTTTAAAATCATCGCTTCGTTTGTCAAAGTAAGTAATCACTGGTACCACCAGTTCCTGGAGCATGGCGCCACCGTGCACGAAGTTCCCTCCCCCTCCTTGTGTTTTGAAGCGGAGACTCCCTTTCGGTACGATCACATGAAGCTCTTCTTTGGTCTTGATCGATTCGTTCATAGGAAGATTAAGCAGATTCATATCCTCAAAGGGCTCTTGAGACAAAAGGAATCGCCTGTCCGATGTAAGTATGGCTTCACTCTTTACTTTCGAGATCTTATCGTACTCTTCAAGTGGAGATCGCTGATACAAAAATCCATGATCGGCCGTAATCAAGATCTTGGTAGCGCTCACGTGATTCACAAGGGAGCGGATCAAATCTTTTAGTTCTTCAATAGCCACTTCAGCTGCATCAAAGGGACTACTCTGGTGACCCAAGCGGTCCAAGGTATCATGATAGATATAGACGAGCTTCTTTCCTGTAAAAGCCTCTTTATAGTCTGATTTCTTCATATGTCGTAGCGATTCATAACGATAGGCTACTGCCTCTGGAGTCGCTGTTTGAAGAATTCTCTCTCGATTTTGCCTCCCTGAAGCACTGAAGCCGTCAATTTCAATTCCCCTATCTGGATCATAAGTCATCGTATCACCGGGTAAGAGAGCAGCCATACCGAATTGTGTTTCTGTTGGCACTACGCCCTGACTAGCCGTTATTGAAATCTCAGCCCGACGCTCTTTCATCAATTCAGTTACCAATTCATTGGCCACTTCATAACGTAAAGCGTCACTAATAATCACAAAAATGCGCTCTTTAGATATCACATAAGGCTCGACATATTCATCATAAAAGCGCCACTGACGCTTGATCTTGCGTTTGTCGAGTAAATGGTCGCCACGTTCTGATATAGCCGCAGACCAGTTAATTGATAGGGTTCCTAAAAAGCTATTGACGTAGACATTCTCAACAAGTTCGGATAAATGCGAGAGCATATCATTGACCTTGATACGGTCGTAATAGTAATAGAATTTACGATAGTAAAAGTCCATTTTATGATAAGTTTCGCAATATCGCTCAAAATAGGATTCTAGATCCGAGCAGGAAAGTTGGTGAGCGAGCTGATCGTAGTGCTTCAAGAGTTCTAGTCCATGGATTAATGCTTGATACTCGTTTTGATAATGGCGGTACCAATGTGTAGAACGTCTTTCCTTCACAAGGCGTATGGATTTCTCATAGTCCTTAACCTCTTGATGAATTCTAATCACGATCCTCTCCATGATGATCTCGTCAATCAAGGGGAATGTGTCGCAATTCATTAACACTTCCGTTTCCACACCGTTAAGAATTTTCGAGATACCCAGCTTTTCTTCGTAGATCCGTGCAAGGCGAAGCGCTATGTCTTGATATTGGCTATGGTGATAAAACTCATCGACAAAGACGACAATCTCACTGATTCTATTGGACTTTAGGTGTTCAAGTCTTTGGGGAAGTTTCCCTTGGTATTGATAACTAAAGGCCGTATAAAGCAGCGTAGCAATGAAATGATTAAAGCCAAAGGTCTCTTCATTCAAGCCAAATCGTTTCCCCAATAGTGTATAGAATCCTTTGAGATCGCCAAATTTTTCAATCTCCTCGATAAGGGTGTCTTCTCCAGCAATGTGTTCATGAATGAGAATGCGAATGACTTCATCAAAATCCACCGTCTTTAGTTTTGCAAGAGCAGATACAATTGCTACTTGGAATGTCATAGGGTCGTAATGGTCTATCGCATAGGACTTTAGTTTTGTCACGCGCTTTCCATTATCGAAAAAACGGATGTTTTTCTTGAACAAGGGTCGGAGATTCTCATCTTCTACCCCCAGCCTATTCATTTCATAGACGGATCGATCTGAGGAGAACTCTGTTGCATACTTTTGAATATCCAACAGCCAGTTCTCACGATCCTGTGGTTTGCTAAATGGGGCATAGAGTAAAAAATGTGAAGTTGGATGTGCAATCTCAATATCATACTTTAAACGAAAGGCGTTATTCTTGGACAGCGTGACAACCTTTGTGTTGTTAAAGGAAACACTTTGAATCTCGTGTTGAAAGTCCGCTTCAGCGTCATACCAAAAGATCAGATTACGCTGAGCGCCATTCTCTGGGTCTCTACTCAACATGTCCTGCAAGATATCTTGGATATTTAGCTCGGTATTCTTCATTGGATCACTTCCTCTTTTCAAGGAGATTGCCCTTTAGCGGTTTATGTCCATCAGCCTGCGGAATTTCAATGTTTTGTAAGAGTTCATAATTATGCTCCACACCGTCATCGAGATCAAATTCAATTTGCTGATAGGCAAGGTGAGCGACCACTTTATCAAATTCCGTGACTTCATGAAGTTTTTTCTTGAGTGTATCAGCTCTTTTCTTATCTCCTGTACTTTCTGATAGGGCAATGTCATTTTCGTAGTAACGCTGGATTTCATGAAGGTAATCGGTACGGAAGCACCCTATGGTATTTTTGTCATAGCGATGCATATAGAACAATGCCTTTACGCCGTTCTTCTTTCCGCTGTCGATCATCCAGTAGATGGGACGATTTTTATACATCTTACAATGGTGCTTGTAGAAGTCTTTGACAAAGTATCGCCGGATCCGATCTCGCGCTGTATCCCTAGATTTTGGGTAGAGTACATCGGCGATGTATCTCAGATTTTCTTCTAAAGTTTCTTTTCCAAAGGTCACTTCCAAGAACTTCACGAAGTGATGAAGGACGTCGTTTTCAAAGTAATCTTCTTCTGTGATAATCAAGATATTATCAACGGTAGGAATGTACTGAGAATAACGAGAAATGTCTAACTGGCCACCCGCGAAGATTAACCCTTCTTCATCGAGAGAGTAGCGCCCAAAAATGCAAGCTACTGCGTACGAAATATATTTGCTAACATACTCATAATTATCAATTTTTAACAATTTGCTATGATGATAAATCAGGTCATCAGAACTAATAGAATACAGTTGATAAAACATTCTATTGATACTTTTTTCGTTTGTTTTTATCCTCTCTTCTAATAATTTGTGTCTATTAGAAAAATTGATAAATTCATCCTGAACTCTGGAATCTCTTTCATTTATGAAGAACAGACTCTTGGGATTGAACTCAAAAGAAAATTCTTGAAGATCCCAATCATACTTCATTATTGATACATTATCACTTACCAAAGACTTTAATGGCTTAAGATTGTCCATAGATATTGGTGAAATAGCTGAGATATGACCAGCTTCAATTTTATTACCGCCGTACATTTCCGACCATAAATAATATGAAACAGATGAGTTATAGAAGGCGAGTAAGTATTCTAAATCCCCAAATAAAGCGGGGGACGTGTTATCGAAAATAAACTCGTCAGAATAGTATCTAAAAGAAAACTTTGATGAGACTCGTGTAAAACTAATGTGTTCACGAAAATAGTACTCATGATTGCTTAGGCTCCCATTATTCTTTACTACCACCTCACCATCCTTTCCATACTTTATAAACCAATAGTGATTTCCATACCATCTTCTACTTACTCCTCCCTTGTTATACTTGTGCCAAAGAATTTTGTAATTTGAAAAATCAACTTCCCACCATCGGAATATTAAGTTTGATCCAGGTTGAGCCCCAATCTTAACTTTAACTGGTTGTAATTTAGTATTATATGGCATTTCAGTTACATTTATGAAACGATAATCCTTTGTCAGTGCATCTCGGCTGAATGACTTGATAGAGTAATTATTCCACAGGTTGTTCATCTTATCCGCTGAGGTTTTTTCTTTTGTCACGTCGATAAATGGATAAAAATACTCATCAAGATATATCGGTCTAAACACAAAAGTAGCAGATTGTACAACTTCTCCTTCGATTTCTTCGAAAGTTCCTGAGCCCAACTTTAAAAAATTGATAAATGTGTTATTTAAGAATTCTTTTCTATGCTTTTTAAACTGATACTTGAAAGCAAAACTCATTTGCGTAATCATTGCAGCAATGCCTCTATTACTCAGAAAATTTTCTACGACTCTCATAAATACAGTATATAAGTCTTGTTTTGAATCATGATAATTATTATCAACAAGCGATTGGATTTTACCATTCAAATCAGAAATCTTTTTATAAGGTGGATTAGTAATCACAATCTCATAACTTTGACTCATAATTATTGCTTGTTTTACTAACTTTGCTAGTCTGACTAGTGATTCAATAACATCATTTAGTTCGCCTGGATTCTGCTTTCTTCTTTCAATTGAATAGTTCACTCTCTTTATAAGAAAACCAAATTCCTTGCTTTCTAGATTGATTATCGACCCATAATCCTTGGCATCACTGAACTTAATTAGAATGTAATCTAAACTCTCTTGAATAAACCTTTGCATCTCTTGATCATCTTCATCATCTACGAGAACTTCTACAACCTTTTTTGAGATACTATTACTCTCTTGGATTGAGTATAGATTAAGATTTACAGGTTTATTAAACAATCGCCTGTTCTTACTTCTTGCTTTCATAATGAGAGCAAAAGAAGCTAGCTGTGCCGCACGGTCATCAATATCCAGACCAAATAGATTCTTCGCTAATATGAGATAGGGAATCTCTCTCGCCATGTATCCTCTAGAAAGGTATATATCATAAAGTACATCAAAGGCATAAACCAAGATATGCCCACTGCCCATCGCTGGATCTAGAACCGTAATCTCCTCAGGATTGAGGTTGGGATTCTTTAGAGCCTCGAGTTTTTGTTGCACCTCTGGCTCTTGTTCAGCTGGTTCAATGTAGTACTCCCACTTTTTCTTCAGTTCTTCATTAGGATGTGATTCTTGCCAGAGTCTGCCTAAGGAGTTCTCAGTCATATACTGCACAATCCATTTGGGTGTGAAAAGTTGTGTGGCTGCAGGAATGTTCTCTTTTGTAATCTTCTTGTTCTTTCTCAGCCCCGCAAAAACTTCATCTTTTTTCTCCGAAATATAGTATTGATACATCCATCCGATAATCTCTACTTCTTCTTTAAAGTCATCTTCATCGATACTTTCGACAAGGTCCCGAATCACAGACTCTGAGACCAAGAGGCTATCGGGCAGTAGAAGTTCCGTATAGTCAGCAATTTCTTCAAATACCTGAGGCATAAGAGTCCCAAGCTGATTGCATACCTTGAAGAACACCTCACGAAAGAGTTCTTCATACTTATGAGATTCTTTCAGATCATAAACCCTCTGTGGATCAAGATTGAAAGCTTCTACATAGTCGTAAATATGTGTAACAATCTCAGGAATAGCGTCACCTTCTACACCTGAAGAAAGTATTCTTACTTTAACAGGGAGATACTCATTGACCTCCATAAACCGAACGGCGATGATTCTATTGAACCATGTATAGGCCACTTCCTCCATCACTTGTTCAAATCCCTTTTGGCTGATCTCATCGATAAGTCGCTGACGGTCTCTTCTTTTTGATATAGGATAGACGGTCTTATACAATACGTTTTTTACACTGAAACCACCTTCGAAGACTTCGATCTCTTCGTGCTTTCCATTCTCTTTGATACCGAGCATGTAGGCTTTTTGTGAGATTTCCTCGATGAGTTTTCTCCGTGCTCGGACTGAAAAATTCTTAATTGCCGTTTTATTCACAGTAGGTCCCCCTAGTTAAACTTGATAACATCATAATTCTCTTTCTCATTGAGTAGCATTTGTTTAAAAGTATAGACCGCTTCCTCAATATCCGCATTTGTCTTAATGTCTTTGAAATGTCGCGATACACTTTTCAAATCAATACTCTTCACCTTTAAAGGTGTCACAGGATCGCTTACCGATGGCGGTTGTGTCGGTGGTGTTAGCGGACTAAGTTCTTCAACAATGTTATCTATTTTCTCGATGAAGCGTTTTCTCAATCTAAAGGACTCTTCCTTCTTCACGATCGCATCATTGATAACTGTCGCATCATTCAACCGAACAATCATTTTATCAAACTTGCGATCAATCTCTGCTCTCAACGAATACTTTTCTTCCTCAGGTATCATCGATGAATCAAGATATTTCAAAGTAGATTCTTCATTGTCTCTCACGATGTCTGTCGCTGCAGCGATTTCTTCATCGAGCAGTTCACCAAATGCTTTGACAAAGCGATCTCTGAGCTCCGGCAGGCGATAAATCTCACGATAGGGACTGGGCATACTTACAATATTCTTCATCTCTTGGATCGTTTTGATTGTCTTTTGATCAGTTACGTATGTTTCGCTGGCTTCATAAAAACAAATCTGCTCTACTGCCTGATCAAAGATCGCTCTCTTATAGATAAAGAATTCTTTCACATCGTCCACTTCTTTGGCGTACTCGAGGAGATCTTCTTCTGCCTCTTGAGTCGCTTGAAAGAACTGAATCTCTTCTTTGATTTTCAAGATCGACTCTAGGATTTCTTTACCTTCTTCTAGAATGACTCGTCCAGGGTAGGGATATCGAGCTCCTTCTTTATACTGCTTTAAGTAGTGTTGGATATTTCGGTCTTGGCCATCGTAGACGCCTTGTCGCAACTCGTCTTTTAAGATCTTTTCTACATCCACCTTCAACTGACTTTCATCACTTGTCATGAGACTATGATGAAAAGCATCCTCCATAATTCTTTTAACATCCTTAATCAAGTCCTTCGAAGGCTTGATTTTTCTTTTAATCTTAATACTTTCAAGTGTACTTTCTTTAGAAATTAGATCGACAATCTTATCAGGACTATGAGGATCCAAAGCTTCGCTGGCAAAAATTAAGCTGATCGCCTGAATATGGAACATGCGAAGCAATAGCCCTTTTAAGTCTTCACTTCTCCAATGATAAGGCTCCTTTCCATATTTATTCGTTATACTCTTGACGGTCAATGGTACATGCATTTTATCCATGTTTTCAATATGAGATAAAATCTCGTCGTAAGCTTTCTGATTACTATTTGTCCCCGATATCTTGTCTTGGGGATTCTCACGAAAAATCTCTAGAAGCTTGCCTTTTGTCCCACTGCTAGGAATAAACGGTGTTAGGAGTTTTATCTTCGTGTATTTGTTATCCACCAATAACCCTAGGGCCTCGTCAACACGCTGATTTGGATCCTTCGCCTTGATCTCCACGCGTTGACCATAAACAAATACGTCTGCACGAGAAAGAGCTGTAACAAGGAGATCCACCACGCGTTCCTTACGAGCTTGAATCTCTTCTCCCTTTGTAGCCTTGATGCGATCGACTTCTGGAATTTTAGATGAAGCCTCGTTTCTTCGGAGATATGTCTTAATTTGAATGGCTTCTTCCATCTCACTAAAATAACCCATTTTATCGGGTAACCTTAGGATGACACTACTATCTTGCGTCGTCAGCATTTTCAGTAGGCTATCTTGGTCATCACCACTATTGAAAGCGGGGCTAACGACCTGCAAAGTAAGCTCTCCTCGAGGTGAGGAGTAATAATCCCCATCAAATTTGTGATTGTACGTAAAAATGTGATCAGACGTATAGGTAAATCTATTTCTAGCCTTCAAGATATCATCAAAAATATGCGCCGAAAGATTCTTGATTACCTCTGAGTAATCAACATCAATGTTCTTGATTTCACTGTTGATATCCTGCTCTGCATTGGTCAAGAATATATAGGCATCTCCATTTTTTTGAATTAAGGCTTGTTCAAAAAGTCGGTCAAGAGACTTCTTCACACGTTTTTGTAATTCTAGTTTGTCTACATCGATACCATCGACCATTAACGTCGTAATATTCTCCAAACTCGGTGGCATCTTGTCTCCGAGATACTTGATGAGAAAAAGAAGTCTCAGTACATTCACATCAAAATCTTCTAAAGCATCATTATCGATGGCTCTTTGCACGACGATGTTAATGTCGTGATCGAGAAAGCTTTCAATTGTATGGTAAAATGCATAAAATGGCATAAGGAAATGAAGGTCCTGTTCCTTAAACCTTACAGCAGACTCCTGAAAAGCCGAAAGCAATGAACGTTCCCCTTCAGATAGATGTTTACCGCTGGCTCCATGAGTCCGTATAGAGTTAAACACCTCTTGTAATAAATAGAACTGATAGGGTACAAAGGGGTATACCTCAACGTACTCTTCTGCAGATCTATGTCGTTTCATATTGGGAGTCTTGGTAGAAAAGACAAGTAGATTTTTAATGATGGACTCATGGTCTTGGTAGAGCATTCTCAGGGTGTCAATCGTACCATTTACTTCACTCTTTCTAAGCAATCGTTTCTTAATCACCTCATCCACATTCGCTGAAGACATGTTAAGTCTAGTGTTGAAACGACCTTGTATCTTAGAAAAATCTCGCCCTATCACTTTAATTACTGAATCAACATCTTGCTGAGAGGTAACTACAACCCATGCACGACCACCACATACTGAACCCAAATCCTCAACGATTGTTTGCAGATTTAGCATTAAGCTTGTGTCATCACCAATGTATTGTCCCATTTCATCTACAAGAAATACGACTCTATAGTTTTCATCTTTCGTCTCTAAATACTCTCTTACTGATCTTGAGAACTTCTCGATACTTAAACTATAATTATCTTCAGCTCTACTAAACCACTTGTGAGTAGCTTCAAGATTCTTTCCAGTAATGGAAGAGTATAATTCGACGAAATCGTCTTCGGCGTAATATATTTCGTTTCTTGCCGACTCCCAAGATTCATTGTTCAACTCATTGTATCTTTTCTTAAAAACATCGTAATGACCCTCTAGATCCATTCTTTGTTCGATTTCTGCTAACCACGGAATGCTACCGCAGTAACCTAAATGGTCATTAAAAACCTTATTAAATACCTTTACAAGTGCTTCTTTACTTGTTTTTAAATCAGCATCTGCTTTCGAATCAATTTTGAACAAGATTATATCTGAGTTGAACTCAGAGACTCTCTTCATATTTGCAAGAAGATATGGATCATCAACCTTTTCTTCAAAGTACTCTATGGGCAACTTTTCATCAATCTTCTTATTCTCAAGTAAATATGATAGAATTTTCAGAAAATGCGATTTCCCAGAACCAAAAAAACCAGAAATCCATACTCCAATTTTGTCAGTCACTTCATCAATTCCTTTTCCATAGGAAGTGAAAAAGTGATCTATGTGTTTTTTCAACTCGCGTGTCACTACATACTCGTCTAATTCTTGTTTCATATTCATTTCATCATTTTGTTCTACTTTAATAACACCTTTAATATCACGATCAATAGGTTTATGAAAAAGATCATAGATTCTCATATGAAACGCCTACCTTTCAATCAATCGAAACGCTCTATAGTAATTATCATCTTTAAACTCATTGAAAAGAATCAAGCTTTGTCCATCATATGTCCCAGGGAAGAACATGACCAGTGGGACATCCTCTACTACAGCATGGAGGGAATTCAACACAGTATGGGATCGTATAATTGGCCACGCTTTCCCAATACCTGTTAAGAAGACAATCGCGTTATCAGAAATTCGATCTTTAATGTACTGCACGATTAAATCATCGTTCTGATTCACACGTAGAGCTCGACGGATGGGAACTAGTATCTTTTCAGTCCCTTTCTTCTTTTCCATAACAAATGTTTTCTCTAAATACTTCTTTTCTTCAAGAATCTCTACCATGATCTGAAACAAATCAAACTCTTGAATCTCAAAGGGATCGTGCTTCGTCTGTTCCTTGATGTATGCAATCCGATTTCTCACGATCAGTTCATCCTCGGGATTATAATCAAAGATATGAAAACCTATCTCGTTTCCCAGTCCTTTATTCTGACGAAAGTTTTTTTCTCGTATCCGTTGGAGGAGTTTCTCCAGTCGCACGTAAATCCTTTTCATTACAAATCTCCTCCAAAAATTTCTTTAACAATTCGTGGCTCATCACTAATTGCATCAATAAACTGTAATGAGGATAATGAGATCAAAATCTCAACACTCTTTCCTTTTCCTCTCACAAAGCCAAGATCATTTAAGATTTTCTTCATGACCTGCTTGATCTTATTGATAGTGATAGGCTTCCAACGGGCTACGTGTTCGCTCTCTTCGGCTTTTCTACGGAAAAACAGATTAAAATCTCCTTCATCTAGAGTAGTTTGTCCAAGGTGAATCTTTTCAACCCAAACCTCACTCATAAAATCCATAAAAATCCGCTCTGTCTTCATAATTGAAAGCAAAGTGATGCCTTTCTTCTCATCCAAGGTTCCTTTGCTTAATAATCTCACCTCGTCATCACTCAGCGACTGGATACGAGACATAACCGCCGAAGCAGTTTCTCGATTTCTCCTCTCAGGTGTAATCCTAAGGAAATTCTTTTCAAATAACTCTTCTTTTAGTTCCGAATCGCTCAATCCTTGTGATTTCAATGTTCCTACTTCCATGGTCTCACGAAAAAATGTAGATCTTTTTACAATTCCAGCAGAATATTTTTCTATCATCATCCATCACGCTCCAAAAATAGATCCAGTTTCACTGTCCTCATCATATCATTTTTGGAACAAGGCAGACACTGATAGATCAACTTTTATTATAAAATTATGCCGTGGTGTTAATGTGCTCATTTCTATGCATTTACTTCTCCGTTCTCCACTTCATCAAGTGTCCTACCGTCCTCTGTCTTCCATGACTTCGGACCATTCATCGCTCCTGCTTTCACAATAGCAGCTGCTGATGATGAAGGGCTGAATAGAATGTCTTCTTTCGTAATAAATGCACCTTCATACTTTGATGGAAGTAGTAACCCTTTTTCGATCAAATCATTGAAGAGGTTAATTGTTTCTGCTCTCCTGATTTGACCTCGCCTTGCTCTGTGGCATTGTCCAGGAGCAGACATTTTTGCTCTCTTGTATTGCCACAGACGGCATAGTAATCTATTATCAGTAATGATTAACTGGTAATGAGGTGAAAAAGGAAAACACCACTTCACAAGGACTCTCCGGCAAGATTGTCCCTCGTAAAGTGGTGTTCCAAAACCATGATAATGATATCACTCTATGAGGTTGAGCACAATCCTGAAATTGATATTTTTCATTAGGAGTAAAGAGCTTTTACCATGCCCCATTTGCGGAGGCTACATGAAGGTTCGAGATACGAGAAACCGTAAGTGCATCATGGACAATGGAGAGCGCCGAACGTACAGAATCAGAAGGCTTCGGTGCATGGAGTGTGGTCTGATCCATCAAGAGCTTCCTGACTTCATGATGCCGTTCAAACACTATGAATCGAAAGTGATCGAGAAGGAAATCGATGGTGGTCAAGATCATTGTCCAGCGCCACCTACCACGCGTCAGCGCTGGTTACTTTTCTTTCGGTCTTTCAGTAAAATGGCAGAGGCCATTTTGCAACGTTCATGGTACTCCAATTATCTTGAATCCCCCTCGCTACTTGAGCGGTGCTCTTTACTCCAGAAATTCAGACAACATGGTCCTGGATGGTTAACCCTGTTGAACCGGTTGATCATCGAGGGCGGTTAGGTGTGACACACCCAGTTTGCATGCCTTGCAAGCGAGACCGCGGTATACTTTCCTTAAGTAAAAATGAAAGGGAGTGTACTGATTCGTGAACGAGAAAAATCGCGATGACATTGCTGCTGAACGTATGCAAATGATCATGCCGCTCTTGGAAGAAAACCTTCCGTATGCAGACGTTGTCGACAGGAAAAAGGAGATCGCCAGAAAGCATCTTGTCTCTTACCGAACCGTTGGCCGTTACCTCGAAGCCTACCAAAAGGATGGCTTTGAAGGGCTCAAACCCAAGGCAGGGTACCGTAAGAAAAGTGACACCCTTCCTACAAACTTCGATGCAATCGTGAAGGAGGCAATCGTACTTCGCCGCGAGAACCCATCTCGTAGTGTGGGCGATTTGATTCGCATCTTAGAGCTAGAGGGTTTGATTGAAAAAGATAATATCAAACGAAGCACCTTACAACGCCACCTGCAAGAAGCCGGTTACGGCGCCAAACAGATGCGTATGTACACGAAAAAAGGCATTGCCAGCAGACGGTTTGCAAAAGAACACCGTGGCATGCTGTATCAAGGGGATATCAAGTATGGACCCTTTCTTCCCATTGGTGATCAGGGGAAGAAGAAACAAGTATATCTGTCTGCATTTATCGATGACGCAACCCGGTACATAGTTGCTACTAAGTTCTATGAAAACCAGAAGGCCGAGATCGTTGAAGATACCCTTAGAACCGCGATTATTCACTATGGAAAACCGGATGCGATTTATGTTGATAATGGCAAGCAGTATCGGTCCAACCACTTGGAAAAAGCCTGTGCCAAGCTGACAATCAAGCATATCAAATCGAAACCGTATCATCCCGAAGGGAAAGGCAAAATTGAAGCCTTCAACCGAAGAATCGAATCCTTCCTCTCGGAAGTCGCTCTAGAGAAGCCGAGGTCGCTCGAAGAGCTCAATGAAATGCTCCAGCTATGGATAGATGAGCATTATCATAAATCAGCCCACTCGGGATTAAAGGGCATATCACCTGGGGTAGCTTTCAAAACCGATTCGAGGCCTCTCAAATTCATAGACGTTGATGATCTCAGGAGTGCATTCCTACATACCGAAACCCGCAAGGTAGATAAGACGGGATGCATCAGTTTCAATGGTGGCAAGTATGAAGTAGGTCTTACACTGATTGGAAGAACAGTCGAGGTCTACTACGATGCCACCTGGATGGATGAGGTGGAGATCCATCATAAGGACTTCAAACCGTTTAAAGTGAAGAAGCTTGAAATCGGCCCGAACTGCGGTGCTAAGCGTGAGTTGGAGCCCTCGAAACAAACGATAGATACGAATCGTTCAAGGCTTCTCGATGGACTTAATGAGGCTAATATCACGGGTCGTACACGCAAGGATGTAGCGGTCGTTTTCAGAAGTATCCGCGAGGGCCAGGCACATGTATGAAACCTTTTTCGAAATGAAGCATACACCTTTCTCAAGTCAGATTCCAACAAAGTCCCTGTACCTTTCGAGTATGCTTGATGAGACTCTGTCTAGGCTTGAATATGCCTCATCGAGACAACTCTTTGCAGTCGTCACCTCTGATGTGGGATGCGGTAAGACAACAGCTCTGAGACGACTCTCAGAGTCACTTCCCAGTCGGGAGTATGAGTTCCTTTACCTATCGGACTCCAAACTGACCCCTCGTTGGTTTTACAAAGGCCTCTTGGACCAGTTAGGCGTAGAATCCAAGTTTTACAGAGGAGACTCCAGACGGCAATTGCACCAACAGCTTGAGATCATTCGGGGTGTGTATGGAAAAAAAGTAGTTACTGTGGTCGACGAAGCGCATCTACTTGATAAGGAGACACTTGAAGAGATCCGATTTCTGTTGAACTACCGGATGGACTCTTATCAGCCAATGGCTTTGATTCTTTCTGGCCAAAATGAACTATGGGACAAATTGAAGCTCAAGAGATATGCTGCGATCCGACAGCGGATTGATATCAAGTGTGAAATCCCACAGATGGACTTATCTCAAATGACCGAGTACATGAGTACACATCTGAGCTATGCAGGAGGTAAAACCGAGATCTTTACGGAGAAGGCTCTAGAAGAAATATTTCTCTATAGCGCCGGCACTCCTCGAGCAATCAACAAACTGTGTACGCATGCTTTGCTTTTCGCATCACAGCGAGCGAAACAGTTGATTGATGATCACATGATTCGAACAGTCATTCAAGGGGAGATGCCTTGACGCTCCCCCACTTAGCAGCGACATTTCGCTGCTAAGATTTAAAAAATCCGCGGCAAAATAAGAGAGCACCGTGCGGCAAAACTAGTGAGCAAGGCATGGTCAATCAGAGAGAGCTATAACAGTTAATATAACAATGTTTGTAAAACTTCCCCTCGGTTTGATACGACAATAAGATCCCTTGAGAAGTTGATAACCGTCATCAACAATTTCTAGCTGTGCCATCAGCGGCTTTTCCATTTCATCGACGTTTTCTTTACCTACCGCCAGAAAGAATTTGGCCAATCCCACTAACTATATTTCCTCATTTCTCTTAATCGTTGGCTCAATCAACTGAAACAACTGCAATTGATTGATCATAAATTGCATGTTGTCCAAATAGTCTTCCATCTCGTCAATGTCGCTATCTAGTAGCTTTGACCCTGTCGGAACGTTACTGTTCTCTATTGAAGCATGGTGACATTCTTAATCGCAAGATTATGTAACCTACACTCAAGGTATCTCACATGGGCTTATTGAGATAATTATCTTCATTGAGAAAGACAATAAACTCTTCCCACCAATCTAGTGAATTTTGTGTCTCTTTAGTCGTTCTGCCACGTCATCAGCTTCGCCTATGTAGATTCTCTGTTTTAGTTGTTCTTGGCTTTTGTTTAGGACGAAATAGATTCCCGGCACGTGAGCTTCATCAATGCCATCAAAAATGGATACATGTTGTCTCTTACCAATATAGGCTTGACCTGTCCAATTGCTCAGCTCCGCACTTTTCAACTGTTTTTGTCCTCTTCCGCGGATGTGAAGTTTGATCACTCTGCCGTTTTCCACTTATGATTTCATCCTATCCTACGAGGCGTTGATTGTTACTGAACGTCTAACAAATCATCTGACTGAAGTTCACCAAAAACTCTTCAGATGAAAAACACAAGGCCTGTAAATGCTCTTAGCTAATAAAAAAGTATCTATCATATCGTCAAGGATATAATTATGAACATAAAGAGATCCCTTATCTCAGCTTGATCACTTAACCGGCCAATAGATTCGCTTCAGCGGTACCAAGGCTTTCGTATCAGAATCGCAAGCATCGTAATATTGATTGATTAGTCACACCAATGCATCGGCATCCACTAAAGTGACTGGAATGTTCGACCGCTCTGCTTCATATTTAGCTTCTTTCGAAAAACCACCAATAGAGACATACAGTCCCTTGTCTCTCGTTCGCAATCCGCCGGTAAAACTTCTAATTTCGTTCGCTCCCATTGCACTGTTTCGATGCTTCACTTCTACGATAATTCTCGGTTCCTCTAATCCTAAACCATCTGGTGAGGCAATTACGTCGCGTCCGCGATCAGGACCTTTTTTCGAGATTTGTGTTTTATAACCCATCGCACGAAGAATACCGGCTACGAGTTCCTGCATCTGCTCCCAGTCGAGATCCTGGAATTTATCTTTGATGAATTCATGAGCCTTCTCAATCGTATCATCGGTGATCTCGTCATACTCTTCTTCGTCATCAACTATAGATGTCATTTTATCACTTGATTCTAAGAGGGTGAAAAATTCTCGCTTGATCTCCTCACTAATTTCAAACAATGTCATGATCGATCCAAGATGATTCTTCGCCCGTGTAGATAAAGCGTCACGACTGATTTTTTCGTTCCAACTCACTTGTAGCACGTGATCATGATCACGCTCGCCAGGGGTGAAATGATAGGCCACTACAACATTTCCCAGATGATAAATCCTTAGTGAAGGATCATAAGTCACAATACGATCACCCATATGAATCTCGTGAGCAAACTTGTAAAGCTGCGATGCAGCTTGATTGGTTTTCCCTTTCTTGAAATCGGGATATGCCATTCGCAATGCCTGCTTAATCTTTTCACGACCATCGAGGTGTCTAAGATCTCCGACTTCATTCCAACCCATAGTGGCAATACCTTGACTGAGAAACTCATCTATCAAGTAAGCACCTTCACCTGCTCTGATCATCCAGACCTTCATCAATATCCTCCTCCATCAGTAATCTCGTTTCGTTTTTGTACATCAGTATCAACAGCAGCGATTCAAATGCACCACATTTATAACCCGCGATTTTAGATGCGCTTACATACCATTACTACTATCCACCTTTCTAAAAGTCCAAAATGTCTTCTTCCCGGTTTCGAAGTAATCAAGGCCTCGAATCATATTTAATAGACTTCTCTCACGAAGTCTTCTCAAATCTTTCCTGAGTGGATTTCCTTTTCTATTGTCACTGGAGTATAGGCCTTTTTCCACTAAGTATCCCATAACGTCCTTTGGCTTAGCTGTTATGCAGTCATTCAATCACCTCTAACTTTCATTCCGAATTTTCAAGATCTCAAGTATCTGATGTTTCTTTCTCTTGAATGCTCTCCGATCACAGATATTATTCTCATTGTTATCACTATAGCAACCTGTACTGTTGGAGAGGAAGAGTAAACATCTCTCTAGCTCACTTAAGTCTTCATGGCTTGGTATGCCAATCACTTGCCATAATTTTTGAAACTTCAGCGTATTGTTAAAGGCAAAAGTACGTGTCGCCAGTTCTCGGAACACTCTTTGAGCCTCGCTAGATTTTTCATTCTCTCGAGTCAACGATGCTTCACTCATAGGCATGGTACTTCGCATCAAGTTATTGTAAAATTTTACAGAGGATAAAACCTCACTCGTTAAGCTGTAATAGTCTACTTTTTTTCTGTAACAATGTTCAACTAATTTCTCCATCATGATCACACTAAGCGCAACTACTGTAGATACGAGAATGTCTCCAATCATCTTCATTCATCTTTCCTTCCTTCGCTTAGGTGCTATTACTAGACTCTAGTTTCAGAAAATCCTTCTCTTGTAATCAGTCATATCTCTCATTCATAGCTTTTCATATCATAATTGAGAAACCACCTATCCCTACTTCCCTACGCTCTTCCGCTTCTCCACTTCCACGAACCCCTCGGCGATCATGGCCGTCATGGCCATGCCCCCGAGTAGTAGGCCCAATATGAACGCCAGAATGATCCACAACATCACGACCGCCTCCCTTTTGCTTGGTCAGGTGAAAAGTTTTTTAATCAGCTTGAAAATATCGAAACTCGTTCGGTTGTACACCTTGTTGTAGGCATACTTCTTGGGGTTTCTGGCCCAGCCCATGCCCCTGGGCATCTTGATACCCGCCCGGTGGACGATATTGCGCTTGATGCTGGTCCTGGCCTTGATCCGTTTCTTCAGACTCGGTGTTCTGATCCCAAACTTCATCTGTTCACCTTCTCCTCTCGTACAAAAGCCTCGTGCGCTTTACGGTCTTCCCTGAATACCCTAACGCTGATATCATAGCCCGCCAGAATCTCCTTGATGTAAGACAGGCTCGAGGTATCGAAAACCAAAAAGATCAGGGTCAAGGGATAACGCAGGCCCCTGCACTGTTTGTAAAGATCCTTTCTGGACTGTGCGTCAAAGGCATCGTACAACGCTAGGTCAGGCAGTGTGCCCCGCTTCATCGTCTGGTCTGCCGTGCGACGTAAGCCCTCGTCCCTTAGCACGTGCAGGCCGATGAAAAGCATCAGATCCTCGACCATGTGCTCTAGCGTCGGGATCATGCGAACCTCCACCTCGTCATAACCCGATCGGATCAACCAAGCCGGTCGGCTGTTCTCCCAAAGTTCCACCCGAACCAGGGGATCGATTCCATCGCGAAAAGTATGCTCACTACCAACGATCACTTCTGCCGTCATGATGCCCATCTCTTTCCTCCCTTCCTCTTTCTACAAGTTTTCTGAAAACTCCTGCAAGATCTTGGGTCTACTTTTGTCGATTTTTGTCAGTTCTTCGACTTTTTCCATCTTCATATCCATCCTACAAGCTAAAGTGGCGCTATCTCGTCACTAGGCAAAAATCATAAAAAATCCCCGGCATTTGCTATTCCAGCAAACACCGGGGATTTGGCCCGTTCTCAAGCTTATAGGATACTCCTGTTGTCCTGTTCCATCAACCGCTCCAGGGTCATTGGCATGGCCAGGTGGTAGCCCTGACCAAAATCACAACCCAGATCCACTAGAAAGTCCAGCTGCTCCCTTTTCTCGATTCCCTCGGCCACCACCTGGTAACCGATGTCCTGGGACAGGGCCACCAGGCTACTGATGATCTTCTCGTCCATCAGCGTCACACTGATCTTGCCCACGTAACTCTTGTCCAGCTTCACATGGTCGATCGGTAGCATCTTGAGATAAGACAGCGAAGAGTAGCCCGTACCAAAATCATCCAGGGCAATACAGAGCCCCAAATTTCTCAGTTTCTCCACCTGGCTTACCGCGCGGTCCACATCGGCGATGACCGCCGTCTCCGTGATCTCTAAGATCACCGACTCTGCCGGCACCCTGTGCTTCTCAAGGAGGCCGCTGACCATCGGCACCACTTCTTTACTGATTAACGTGTGCGCCGATAAATTCAGCGAAAGGGTAAACGCCGGCCCGTACTTACGCTGGAGCGGTTCGATGGCCTCCAGCGCCTTATCGATCACCCAGCGATCGATCTCCAAGATCAATGCCGTCTCCTCGGCGATGGGAATGAACTCCGCGGGACTGATCACGCCCATCTCTTCGTGCGTCCACCTCACCAGGATCTCCGCTCCTGCTGCCATCCCTGTGCGCAGGTTGTAGATCGGTTGCAACACGATCGAGAAATGATCCTCCCGGATCGCCTTATCGATCTCATTCAAAATCCTGAGACGCTTTGCCTCCTGGGTGAACAGCGACTCCGAGTAAATGATACAAGTCTCTTCCTGCCGCTTCTTGGCCTCGTTCATCGCTAGGTCCGCATTCTTAAAGAGCACGATCGCACTGCTGCCATCTGTCGGATAACCCGTCACACCGAAGCGGTAACCCAGCGTTCGCTCCTCACCATCGAGATCGAAGGTTGATGAGAGGGTCTCCTTCAACGCCTGGATGCGCTTTTCCCCCACCACCCTTGACCCCTGGTCGTAAAGCAGCATACCGAACTCATCCCCACCGATTCGGGCGGCCACATCATGTTCACCCGCAAAATCCGTCAAACACATGGCCACCTGCTGTAGCAGATGATCCCCCACAGAATGCCCGTAGTGATCGTTGATCGCTTTGAACCCCTCGACATCAAAGAACACCAGGGTAAAGGGGATTTCTTCCTCGATACGCTCCTTGGCCTCTTGTTCCAACAGACGCCTGTTCCCGATGGACGTCAAGAAATCCACGTAGGTCATCCGGTCGATGCTCTTGATCATCTTGTTCTGTTCTGTCATATCCACACCCACGGTCATATAGGAAATCTCGCCAAGCTCATTCGTCAGCTTTGATGTGTTCATCAACACATCCACCGGACTTCTCTGGCGATCGCACAAATGCAGATCCATATTGCTCAGCTCGTGGGTACGCACGTGATCTTGTATGTACTTCATCGTATGGTAGGACTCATGCTTTAGGGTCATGACCGGCACGAGCTCCGTCCACTTGAGGTTGCGAAGCTCCTCGATCGAGTAACCGAACAACTTCTGCCCGTAACTGTTCAGTGTATGCAGCCGTCCATCGCGGTGCCAGGTCGCGATCAACACAGGGGCCATTTCCAACAAATGCTCTGCGTGGTACTTTTCCCGGATCAGATGACCCTGTGTCTCCTCGAGACTCGCGTTCAGCTCCTCGAGCTCCGCATGGGCATCGGCCAAGGAATCGTAGGCCTGCCTGAGCTGCTCCACATAAGAAACACGCTCATCCGCTTTCTTCCGCACCAATTGATAGATCAAGAGGGCCGTGAGCACCACGAAGAGCCAGCCCTTGATCGTCTGCAAACGATCCACCAGCTGTTGGTCGCGAATAACGAAATGAAGGATCCGATCCGTCAACCCCACCCAGAGGATACCAAAGATTAAAAATGCCCTCGCCACATAGATCGACTCCTGGTGCGGCGAAGTCGACTCATGAAACGTCTGATGCTTAGAAAGACCCCAGAACTTGATGATCCGTTTGAACACGATGCGACAACCCCTCTGCTTCATCTATCCTTCGAATGCCTCGTTGTATGACTAAAAGTAATTAATCTCATTATACCGTTTTCACCCCTCTTGAGGAACCCCTCACTGGCATCCTTTGCAGGAAAATCCATATTTTCCGCACTTTTTCGATCGATAAAACCCATTTTATCCACAGCCTTCGACTATCCGAACAAGGCCGCAAAAAAAAAGAACCTCCCCAGCCGAACCAGCCGGAGAGCAGGTTTTCACCTAACCGCGCGCATCAGATCCTCCAAACTTTCGCGCTCCTTTTCCTCGACCGCCCTGAAAGGGCTGTAGGCATTCCACTGGCCCGCGTAGGGAAACCACCAGGGCTGGGCACTGATCACGCTCAGATCGACAGCCACAAGGGCGCAAATCTTGTCCGAGGGTATGCCCTCCTTGGGTTCCGGATCGTAATCCCCCGTGCACCTGCGGATCTGCTCATGCGTCAAACGCGGGAAAAGCTGGCGCTCGGCCTCCTCTAAGGAGCACGTGACAAAATAGGCATCCTGGCCGCCGAAGGTCGCATCCATCAGCCGGGCCTTGCATCCCGGCCAGTACAGTTCCGTGTACATGATTCCCTCCTACTCGCGTCCCTTGACCGTGAGCTCCACCCGACGGTCCACCTTGTAGAGATACCGCACCGTCACCGTTTGCCCCGCCGGAACCTGGACGACATACCGGATCTCCCGACTGCTGATCGTCTCGTAGTCGTGGGAACTCTGCACCATCTCCCAGGTCTCCCAGATCTGCGGCGCCACGTGCACCTCTGCCCCTTGTCTTTTGTGGTTGCGGATCTCGCAGGCGTACTGGTAATACTCGAAGCCTCCGGATTTTTTTCGTTCCATCAGTTTATGATCAAAGTGCACATCGAAGGCGCGCCCGATAGACAAGCGAATCTCTTCTTCCACAGGTGTGTGATCGATCGCATCCTCACCGATAAAGGCAAGTACATCCGAATCCTCCAAGTCATCATAGACTTTCACCCGGCCCGCGGGCAGCGGCTCTCCAAGTCCCGACCGGCCATCGTTCACCAGCGTCAGAATCACTTCCGCCTCACCCGAGTACAGGTTCAGCTCGTAGTGCTTGCGATAGGCCACGGATCTCTTGTGCAAGAAACGAACTTGCTCTTCACGTCCCTCCACGAGGGTCACCGGTTCGGGATGGGCGTAGGCGTAATAATCCCCGTAGGCCTCGAGCCCAGGAGATGCCTCGCTCGCCGCGAGAGAAGCTGCATAGATGCGCTCCTGCCCGGCAGGATCTTCCTCCTCCCGAACACGGCGCACGTCCCCTGCCACGAGACGCAAGTGAACCGATTTAAAATCCTTGCCGGACCGGTTCTCGATCTGAGCCCATCCGGTCAATTCCAGGTCTTCGCCCGATAGGCGGACCGTGTAGTGCGCATGCCAACGAACCCCTTTAGTGAGGTAGTGCATCCGGATTCTTTCGGCCGCCTCAGGAACAAGCCGACAGATCATCATCGGTTCTCGCGACCATCCTTCGGGGATCTTCGGAAGCAAGAGTTCGCGACCCGGGGCAAAGGACACCTCCCCCGTCTCGAGATCCTCCACCAGGACCCACCCGTCGCTCTCCACCGCATGAAGGCGATAGGCACGCTTCTCTCGCACCCCCTCCAGCTTCCGGTACACGTCCATTCCCAGGTAACGATCGAGTAACCCCTGTCCCGTGATCGGATCAAAGGCAAAGGTATAACCGAGGACCTTGACCCCCTCCAGGACCAAAGAATCCTGCTCGATTCTCCGCGGCACATCCTGGAGCACCAACTCCTGCTCTATACCCTCTAATGAAACCTTGCGATACTCCTCCACCGCTCCAAAACCTTGACCGTACAGCGTCAGATGGACCGTCTGAGACTCTCGGCTATCGAAAACCCTTTTCATCGATTTCTCTCCTAAAAGCCCGCCATGCAGACGGGACAATAGCTATCGCGAATGACTACTGGTGGGACTGCTGCTTGTCGTCCCTAAGATACCAAAGACCCGCCAGTACAAGTAGGATGAGTAATGCCATATACAACATAGTGATTCCTCCTTCTGCTATACCCTACGCACTTTCAACGTTCTACTGGTACCTTTCTTACAGCATAATATGGTTTGTGGCGTTATTTCGTCAGAACAAGAGCGAGGTGAAAACTATTTATCTTATCTTATGCCCAGTCCAACCGCTGTTCAAACGTAGACATGAAAAGAGACCCGGCAACGCCGGGTCCTCATCCGTTCTGTTTGGTCGCGTAAACCCATTCTTCTGTCTGCTCCGGTCGCTCGCTCGCCAGCACTCGCTTCATCAGCACCTGGGCGATGAGAAAGGCCACACATTCTGCGATGGGAAAGGCCAACCACACCGTATGCGGTGCTCCGGGCCTGGTGGAGAAAAACCACAGGAGGGGGAGGGTCACTATGATCATCCGCAGAGAGGCGATCACCAGGGCGTGCACGCCGCGACGGAGGGCCTGGAAGATCCCCTGGTAGGCAATGTTGCCACCGGCAAAGAGAAAGCCCAGGGTCACGATCCGGATGGCCCGAACACCCAGTATTTGTACCTCTTCCGACAATGTGAAAAGACCCATGATGTCTGTTGCGAAAAACTGCAGGGCAAAGGCGCCGGTTCCCATGATGAGGAGCAGATACAAAAGACCATAGCGAATCCCCTCCTGTACCCGGTCGTGGTCCTCCTTGCCGTGGTTAAAGGAAATCACCGGCACCATGGCATTGTTCATCCCAAAGGCCGCCATCACCACGAACTGCTGGATCTTGAAGTAGACCCCGTAGGCTGTCACCGCCGCCACCGACACCGCACCGAAAAGGATGTTCACACCGTAGTTCATCACGGACATCAGGGCCTGCATGAGGATGGCCGGGATGCCCACACGGTAGATCTCCCAGACGATCTGTCGCCGGGGGATCAGATGGACGAGACGCGTCTTCACCTCTTTGTTCAGGCCATGGTGAAAGAATAAGCCCACGACAAGCGACACGCACTGGCCGATCACCGTGGCGTAGGCCGCCCCGCGAATGCCCAGGGTCGGCATCCCCAAGAGGCCGAAAATCATGATCGGATCAAGCACCAGGTTCGTCAGCGCACCCGACACCTGGGCCGTGGTGGACAGCATGGACCGCCCTGCACCCTGGAGGAGTTTCTCATAGATCACAAATACCATGACCCCAAAGGAAAAGCTCGTGGTGATCCCCAGGTAGTCCGCTCCCATCTGCAGCACCTCGCGGTTTGACGTCTGCGTAGTCAGATAGGGGAGGACCCCCACCCGGGAGAAGAGAAGGAAAACGAGAGAAGACACCAGACCAAGGAACAGGCCGTTGCCGGCCACCCGACCGGCCTTCTCTCGATTGTTTTCACCCAGGCTCCGAGACAGGAGGGCGCTCACACCCACACCCGTCCCCACACCCACGGCCACCATCAACATCTGGATGGGGAAGGCCAGGGTGAGGGCATTCACCGCCAGGTCCCCCTTGTTCGGGATCATGCTCACAAAGTAACTGTCCACGATGTTGTACACCGCCTGTAGGGCCAGCGAAAACATCATGGGCACCCCCATCTTGAGCAGGAGGCCCGGGATGGGTGCGGACCCCATCGGGTTCTGCACCCTCTCTCTCTCGATTTCTCTGTCCATTCCTTGGTCCTTTCTCGATCGATCGACTCATCGATCTCTGCATCCCTAAACACATAATTGATATTATGTTAACACAGTTCCCCCCTTTTGTTTGTGACCTTTTCATTACAAATGATTCCATTTTTATTTTTTAAACCTCAATTGGACACCTTCCCTATCTTGACAATTGTGTGCATCTTTTCTATCATTGAACCGAAGAATTCTCATCGCTAGGTTTTCGAGGCTTCCGCGACCGCCCGGTCGGCTGGTCCGAGAAAAATCGCATAACCGCTTTGGATAGTGACACGTAAGGAGGAAAACCTGGGTGGTCTGCCGCGTAGATCCCCGGGCGCACCCTTTTTTTCTGACCAACAACCCGCACCTCCCCCTACGACCGAAGACCGCCGTCGGGGTTATCGGTCGAAGAAGCATACCCAGTTAAGGAGGCACCACATGAAGAAATTTACCATCGAAAAGAACTTCTGGTCGATTTTTCCCGAGGCCAAGATCGGCGTCATCGTCGTGAGGGGCATCGACAACACCTATGACGATAAAAGTGCCTACGAGGCCATGCTCCGCGAAGCGGAAACCCACGTCGCCAAGCACGTCCCCCTAGACCCCATCAGCAAAAACGAAGTGGTCGGCGTCTGGCGCGATGCCTTCGGCCAGTTCAAAACCAAAAAAGGTGCCCGCTCTTCCATCGAAGCCCTTCTCAAGCGAGTGGCCAAGGGTGACACACTGCCCACCATCAACCCCCTCGTGGATATCTACAACGCCTGCTCCATGATCTATGCCCTGCCCAATGGTGGGGAGGACATCGATACGTTCCAGGGAGATCTGAGGCTTACCACCGCCACTGGTGAAGAGCCCTTCACGACCCTGGGGTCCAACAAGAGCGAACCGCCCTATCCCGACGAGGTGGTCTACAAAGACGACGCTGGCGCCGTCTGCCGGTGCTGGAACTGGAGAGAATCCGTCCGCACCATGCTCACGGAAGAGACGACTAAGGCCTTTCTCGCCGTCGAGCTGGTCGACCTAGACCGACTGGACGCATTAAAAGAAGCCCTCCTCTTTCTCGAGACCAACATCTCCGAGAAACTGGGTGGTGACAGCACCGTCTACCTGCTCGACCGTGACCACCCCGAAATCACACTATAGGTTGAAAGAAGGAGGACCCATGGACGAACTCACCATCAAGGGCATCTACCGGGAGGATGATCAGAAGGTCCTCGAGATCGATGTGCTTCCCGAGCGCTACTGCAACTTCAACTGCATCTTCTGCCCGATCGAGCGAACGGACAACCAGACCGACGAGATCCAGCCCCTGGCGTGGACTGAAGGCATGCTGGAGGCGCTTGAAGACACCCTGGAGAGCCGATCCATCGATCTCGTCTTCATCAACCCCGCCGGCGAGGGTCTCGTGCACCCGGCACTCGAAGAGATCATCCGCCGCATCCACTCCAAAGGGTGCAAGGTCCGACTGCTTTCCAACGGCTACCTCTTTAACGACGACCGCTACCGCCACATCGCCAACACCTGCGACGAGGTCATCTGTGAGATCAAGACGGTCACCGAGACCGATTTTAAAAAGATGCAGCGACCCCTGCCCGGCTACACATTGGAGGCACATTTCTCCGGCATGGCCGCCTTTAACCGCCAGTACCCAGGCTCCTTCATCCTGGAGATCACCATGATCAAAAATCACAATGACTCCGAGGCCTCCATCGAGGAGCTGGAACGGCTCATCCGCCTGATCCGTCCGGACCGCCTCGAGGTCGTGACCCTAGGGGCTCCCTTTGACAAGAAACTGGGGATCTCCCAGGAAGAGCTCGATGCCCTGACCCATCGTTTCCAGCGCGTGCTCGACGCGATGTAAACGGACACAGTTCACAAGCAGACCTCCCAGACCACCGTGCGTACCCTTCGGTACGCGGCGGTTCAATCGCTTAAGTGCTTTCATAATCGCTCGTACTGTTTCAGGATTTCAAAATATCCTGCCTGTACGAGCTTTTCGTTTGTGATGGAACGTGTCCGTACCGGGCTTCCGGCCATTCGCCAGTAGCACAGCCTGAATTTTCCCAAGTGTATTCTTGATCGATGTGATGTGGTAGTGATTCAGCCAACTTATGCCATAGGCTTTGACTTCCTTCATGCATTAGGTCCTCGGCACCCTCTTGTTCGCGACTTTTTCCGAGCATCGACGCTCTGCTCTCCTGCATATTCTTTTAAGTTCCGCACGATCCCTTTGCAGGCAGCCCTTTCGGCAGTCTGCTTTCAATACGTCGTCCTCCTGATTTGCCCTTATATGAGATTTCTGTTCGTCGGCCCGGAACTTTGCCCGTCAGAACGCCTCGCGATGGACACCCTTGCCTTCGGCTACCGCTTCCTACTACCGAACGCCTAGTGGACCTTCACCACCAGGTTATCGCCCATGCCGGGCGCACTAAAGAAAGAGACACCCTGGGTCTGGACCCAGGGTGTCTCTCTGTGCTGTCGTCCATTCTCTTCCACCAACAGGCAGAGGGCTTCATCAGACGCCGAAGAGCGACAACTGTTCTTCCTGTTCCTCGTTGAGCCTGCGTAGCGTGGTGGGCGCGTGGTCCTCCAGATAAGCGTAACGGATCTGCTGGTCTCTGGTCATCACCTGCTTGCCAGGTGCATGGCTCGCTCGCAGTTTGCAGCTGAATACAATCGGGAAGTAATCGCTGATGTACCTGCCCTCCGCGTGTGCGGTGAAGGCGATCAGTTGATAGCCCAGCTGCTCAGCGATCAAGAACACCGGTTCGAGCACGTGGTGGCTCGATGCCGCGCCAAAGGGATTGTCGAGCAGAACCGTTCGCATCCGCTTCATCCGCCGGTCATCGGCCGAGCGTTTCTCCGCAATATAATTCTGTATGCCCAGGTAGAGGGTCATGTTCTTGGACCACTTCTCGCCACCCGACCACTTGTTCGAGTGGCTCCAGTCCGTTAGGGAGCTGGAGATCATCAGATCGTTGGTCACCTTGCGGCACTTGACGCTGATTTCCTTTCCGCCGAAGAATTTTCCCAATAGCACCTTCGTCGACATCCACCGGCCGATTTCCTTTTTCATCCGCTCCGTATCTTCCGTTCCATCGTCTTTTTTGTACTCGGATTCCTGCACTTGCGTGGACATCCACACGAGGTGCTCGCGGATCACCTCTTTCCCCTTGCTCTCGGCTACCTCGGGGGCCGTGATCTTGAAGATCTTCTTTCGGTCTTCTTTGAACGTCACCCAGGTTTTCTGTTCGATGATTGCCAGCTCCGACAAGATCCGTGTGAGGAAGACGTACAAGCGATCGATGAGCTTCACAATCTCCTCGTCATGTTCCCTAAGGCTATGCTCAGAGATCTCGATCACACGTCCGATTCCTTTCTTCACCTGCTCTCGCCACTGCAAGAGCTCGTCGTAATCATCCCGACCCTCGAGAATAGCCAGCGTGCTGTGCTTGAGCTTGGGGTCGTGGATTTTTTGCTCGCAGAAATGTCGGAAGGAACGTTTCATCTCATCCTTGCGCTCACCGGCCGCCGCTACTTTTTCCCGGTGGACCTTCAGTTTTTCGATGCGGGACGCCACCGTGGCCTCCCGCTGGTAGCGATAATCATTCCACAGGGACTCCGTGGGGGGGGCCGATTCGATTTTTTCCGAGAGAAAGCCATAGGTCCGGTTCTCCACGGCGAGATCCTGTAGGATCAGGTCGATCTCCTTCGCTAGGATCGCCTGTTTTTTCTCCTCCTCTAGCAGGCGCCGCTTCTCCCTCGCGAGTCTTTCCGCTTCCGCCTTGAGGTCACGTTCGACGATCTCCAGGGGATGGTCAAAGGTGATCATCTCTCCGAAGGTTTCATGGAATTCTTCGAGCAGCAAGCGCCACTCGGCATGCACCGCGTCCATTTTCTCGCGTGCGGTTGCCAGACGGCTTCTCACCGTCTTTTCTGTCCTGTTCATCTTTGCCACGGCGTCCTTGCCTTCCTCGAGTCGCCTGACCACGGTCTCCGTAAAGGGAAGGGGTTCAAAGGTGGCCAGATCAATCTGCGCCCGTCCCGCAATGCCCTGGGCCTCCTCTCGAAACCGGCTACCTTTCTTTTGAGCGTCGGCGCGTTCCCGCTCCAAAACACCCCGTTCTTTCTGTCGGTCCCCGAGCAGCTGGTCGACATGGTCCACGCGCTGCCGAAGGATCGACCGATCCTCTCCGCTCACGAGCGGCTCCAGATCCTTTACTTCCCTGTAGCCATCCGACCGCTCGAGAAGGGTCAGATCGTTTTCACGTCTTTGACGCTCCACTGCCAGGGTCTCGATCTTCTCTTCTCGCTGGGCCAGCTGATACGCAAGCGATGCCAGTGAGCGGAGGAGTTCCTCCAGCTTCTCCCGCTGGACACTTTTCTCCCGCGTGGCCTCCTCGAGCCGTTTTAGATCCCTGGCCATCCGCTGGGCGTCCCTGATAAATCGCTCGAGAGCAGCTTTTTCCTGGTCCAGAATCCTTTCCTGCTCACGCCAGGTCTTGAGGCGACTCCTGATCTCTTGGAGACGACGTTTGAGCAGTGTCGCGCTTTCCTTCAAACCGGCCCGCTCCTCACGCGCCAGTGCCAGCGACTCCCTCAGCACATCGTAGGCCTCCCGGCTTGTTTCAGAAAAGAATCCTCTGATCTCATCGGTCAGCGATTGTAGCCTTTTGAAGCGCTCATCCAGGGTTCGTCTGCGCTCCTGGTGTTGGACCAGCTCTTCGTGGATGGCACCGCGCCATGTATCGAATATACCGGGATCTAGATTCTCAATCCAGTGCCCCGGGAAGACCCGATGGCCGGGCGAGCTTTCGGCCGCGCCCTGGAGGTGCTCGATCACCTCCAGATCCGTCATCACGCGAACGGGGTGTTCCTTTTTCACCGATGACAAACGGACCTTGCGCACCAACGACTCGCGCTCCGAAGAAAGACAGACCAGCGTGATGGCCCACTCGGGATATGCGGCGATCAGCTTCACCTGCTGCTCCTGGTCCACATGGTCCTCTAGATAGTCTGCTCCCCACTCGAGCAAACCGAACTGAGAACGCCAGCGCCTTACTTCTTCGGCAAAACGGGGATCGGCCACATAACGCTCCACACCCTCGTAGCGGTGGAAGTGGTGATTTGCCGTGGACTCATCGCGGATCACCCTCTCACGCTCCTCTCCCAGCTGGGTCAGTTCGCGCTCGAGCGTCGACAGTACCTGGTGGGCATCCGTGTAGAGGTTCTTGTTCGTGGTCCCCTTGTCCGTGAGGAGCAGATAGCGCTCGTAGAGTCCGGCGGACCGCCCTTCGATCCGATTGATCTCATTGACCTTCAGATCGATTTTCGATTCCAGGCTCCCGATCTGATCGGTCACATCCTGGAGTTCTTCGTCTACCTGGACCCGCTCAGCCGCTAGCTCGTTCTCCATCTGGTGTCCTTCGGCCAGCTTCTGCTCCAATTGCACGAGCCGCTCCTTCTGGCGTCGCAAGAAAGACTCCACATGATCGGGGCCCTCTAAGCCGGGCAGATCGCGTTCCGTTTCCTTCACCGCGAGATCGAGCTGGTCGGCCGTGGCCGCCAGCCTCTCGATACGACCCAGAAGCGATTTCTCCCGGTCCCGCAGGTTAGAAATGACGGCTTTCTCCCCGTCGAGTTCAATCCGCTGGTCTGCAAGTGTATCGGACAAGCCAGCGATGCTTTCGCTCAAGGAGGCGCGTTCCACCGCGTAGGAATGGGCGATCTGCCGGAGGAGACCTTCTCGTTTTTCGATCAGTTCCTGGACATCGACCTCGGAGTCGAGGATCGCAATCTGCTCCTCCAACTGCTCGGCCCGCTCCTCTTCTTCTCTGGCATCGTGGAGTTTGGCCGCTAGCTCGAGCGCATCGAGCTCAGCCTGTTCTTTTTCCAATCCCTCGATAAAGCTATTGTACTCCGTGGAGACGACCCGATGCTCAGCATATCGTGCCTCATGAGACCGTCGCTTTCGCTCCACCCTCAGGGCCTTGTCTCTTTTGTTGTGGTCGTGCACGCCCGCCTCGAGCATCGCCAGATCTGATGCGGTGTTCTGCAGGGCTTCGGTCGCTTGTTCGCGCTCGAGCGATACCTGATCATAAAGACCGCTCATCACGGATTTCTCCGCATCGTAGGCTTCCCTGGCCTCTTGGTAGACGCCGTAGCGGGATACGTAGTCATCGATCTTGCCCTGGATCAATCGGTTCTGATCGATCACGCCGATCAGTCTGCGGTACTCCTTCAGATGCTGTCTGTGCTGTTCGAAAATCTCTGTAAAAACTTCTGCGCTCATGCCTTCGATCGCTTCTTCTACCGTGGGGATTAAGAGGTTGTTCACCAGCTGAGAGGTCGTCGCCGCATCATCGAAAAAGGCCTCGATTCCGCCCTCGGAAGAATTGATCTTCGATATGCTGTGCCACTCCCCCGATGAGATGTGGTAGAAGGACTCCAGGTGCTGGTGGTAGTCCTTCAGGGTATCGTGGGTGCGGGCCAGGATCGCCTCGTTCTTTCTCTTGAGATAATAGTCCCGCATCTCCCCGTGGGAAGCCGGGCGCATAGCGCCATCGCTCATCTCCACCGATAGGGGAAGCGACTCCAGGTCGTGGGCATGGCCCTCCTCGTACTCCTCGGTAAAATGATAGGATTCCAGTTTGCCAGAGGATTTCAAGAACAGCGTCACCGCTGTCAGCAGGTAGCGCCTCGGTCGCTCGTCCAGGATCCATTCGACGGCGATGTGTGTGGCCCCCGAGCTGAGGGCCAGGGTCTCGTGGATCTTGCGACCCGCGTGTTCCGAACGAGGGAGCACGGCCTGGAGGATCATCTGGACGAGCACCGTCTTCCCTCCGCCGTTTTCCAGCAAGAAGGCCGTGTTCAGTCCATCGAGAAAAAAGGTCTCGTCGTTATACCGTTTCAGCCCGCCCTCGTAGAGCACATTGCACAGGCGAATCTTTGCTATCGTGGCCATCAGGCACCTTCTTCCTGTACACCGTAGAGAAACGCTAGGATTTCACGGTTGTATTCCGAGTCCATGTAGTACTTTCCAACGATATCCTTGGAACGATCCGTCAATGCGATCTCCCCGTTACCGAGATCCACCACCAGCTCTTGCAAGAGGAGGAACTGCTTCACGGTATTGAGAAAGCTCAATCGGCTGTTTGTTCGCGCATCCTGTTTCTTGGCACGCTCGTTGGTATCGTCCAGCGACAACCACTTGTCCACGATGGCCTTCCAATTGTAGTTCATCTCCCGCTGCCGGTAGAGGAGCACTTCTTCGTCGTGGCGAGAGAGCATCTCGACCTGTTCGTTGACCGCCGAGAGCCAGAGACCCATTGTGGTGAACTCGAGGATCGGCTCTGTCGTGTGGTAACTATCGTAAAACATCCCGTAGAGGGAAATGATGGAGAAGTACATGAGATAGATGTCGGCGTTCAGTGCGTTTTTCGGCAGGTGCTCGACCTTGAGCCGTTCGTTGGAGATATGGAAGGGGGAATTTTGCACCATGGGGATGAAAAGTAGCCGATCCCCGGTGACGACCACCGTACAGTTTACCTCCTCGGCAAATTGTTCAACCAGGCCACGCACACCATCGTCGAGAAAGAACTCGCTGTGCTCTTCCAGACTGCAACTACCCCCGTGGCTGAGCTTCGTGTAGATGCGAAAGGCCTGTAGGATCTGTTCGTTACGAAACGTCATCATTTACCTCCAGTATCATGTTCAGATCGTTGATCTCAAATCGGTCGGCGGCCCAGAGGGTCCGATCGGTCTCCAGGACCCGAATCTCCCGGTAGCGGCCCTCGAGGAGCTCCAGCGCTTCTTTAAGGACCAGGTGGGAGCTTTCACCCTCCCCATCCGCCACGCTGATCGGCGAGAACTGATGGAGTACCATCCAGAAATCGTAGAAGTATCGCGTGGTCAAGATTGGGTCCTGTCGCTGCTCGAGGCGGTCGACGAGGTCCGAAAGACGCAGTCGACCCGATGCATCGGTCTCCTCTAGACAGAGTGACATCAGCTTGCCATAGAGCGCGGCCATGCGGTTGGCCTCCTCTTCCTTGTGCCCGTCGACCTGGGCATAGGCGCCGGTGAACTCCGATTCGTCTCTGTTCATCACCCGCTGTGGAAAGAAGACGCTCAAGGGGGACCAGATGACGGTGTGCTCCAACATGAGAAAGGGCTTGGACAGGGTCCTGAGCGTATCCACCGGCAGGGGTTCAGAGATGACCCTGGCCATGAGCTCGCGGTTGAAATTGAAGGATTCCACACCCAGGTAATAAAGTGACTCCTTCGCCGCGACCAGCGTATTACGCTTGAGCTTGATGCTCTCACCGAGCAGCTCGTTATGCTGGCGGTGCACGCCGCCCAGTTCGCGGCTCACACGCATGGCCTGCCGAAAGACTTCTCGATCGCGATCGCTCCGCAGGTTGTTCTCCAATCGAACCACGGTCTCCTGTACGAAGGTCGCCAGGGACTCGAACTCCACATCTTCCACTTCGAGCCGTCTGTTGATGTCTGTGATCAGCTCTTGGTATTTCTTCAGCACCTCGTCTGAGGTAATGTTGCGATTGATCTCTACGCCCAGCCGGTTCATCCGGTCGTTCAGAGAGGCCACGTTCAGACGCATCTCCTCGATCTGCCTAAGGGCTGACATGAACTCCCCTTTCTCGAGCTGCTTGCGCAGGAGCATCTGGCTGATGGAGATCTGATACTCCGCATAGTACTCGTTCGTCGAGAAGACCAGCTCCAGGCCGTCTTCATCCAGCTCGTAGTACTGCTTGTTCTGCTCGATATGCGAGAGGCCGGCCTTGAGGATCGAATAGTAAAAGGTATCCTCCTTCCCCTGTTCATAGTCGTAAAAGGTTTTGGACAGGCGTCTCCCGCTCGCCGGACGGAAGGTGCCGATCATCTCACGCGCCAGGGAAAGGTAACCCTTGTGGTCGAAACGGTAGCGCCCTTCTAGACGACCGGACAAAAAGACGGCCAGCTCCTCCACGCCCGCGTGGTGGCTCCGGTTGAGCTTGTGCTCGAAAAAGAAAAGAAGCGTCAAAATCCCCAGTTCAAATAGGTCCACCGGCCGATCTTCTGCGTCCTTCATTCGCCTGCTCTGCAATCCAAAGAGCGGTTCGAAGAGGGCCAACCGTTTGATCCGGTCCCGGTAGTTCTTGATCACAGCCTGTTCATCAAACATGTTGTCCCCCCATCAGCGCCTCGATCGCCGACTGTGCAAGCGCCTCCTGCGGTATGTAGTGGTCCGTTCCCAAGATGGAAATGATCCGCTCGCCTTCTTCTTTTCCCACCTGGAGCCCAGCCAAAAAGGCCTGCTCCGCATCCGGTCGCCTGCGGTGTGTCTCCTTGCCCGGTACAGCTTCACAGTCCAGGAGCGACCGATACCAGGTCGGGGCCGGGCTGGTATCGCACACTCGGGACAGGGCGTGCCAGATGGCAATCCCCTCTCGATCGAGGTCGCCAAAGTAGGCGAACCGGTGGGTCCCGGAAGCCGACGGGTACTGCCGACGAAAGGCATCGATCCCCGAAACTACACGCCAACCCGCTCCGTAGATCAAGGTCTCGTACCGAGACCCCTGCAGCAAGTCGAGCAAACGGAAGAAAATCGACTTGTTCTCCACAATGAGATGATGCCCTTGGTCAGCCGTACGGACGCTCCTATTGAGACCGAAGGCCATCGGCTCGACCTCTCGGATCAGGAGCAAGTCATCCTTGATCCCCAGACGCTCGATCAATTGCATGCCACCGAGCTCGTCCAGCCACTTCTCGTTGCCCGTGATCTCGAAAGAACGCTCGGCTACAGTGCCCACGTCCTGCGGCAGACCGCTGCGTCGCAAGTAGGCATCGATCGCCAGGATCCACGGCTTGTCACGGTACCAGGTCGCCTCGCTCTTGTGATAGTACACATCAAGCGAAAGCTTCGGATGCAGGGTCAGCCGGGTGTTCGATAGATCCATGCGAAAGGCGCGGAATAATTGATCGGTATGAATGCGGAGCGCTCTCGGGAGCGCTTCTTTATGCGTTGTGTAGCCGGAACTCGCGATCGGGGAAAGCGTGCCTTCTTTCAATAACTCGTGAATCGCTCGGTACAGCTCTTCATAGGAGGGCTGCGGTGCGATGCGATGCGAAATCATTTCCTGCAGCTCGATCAGGGAGATCTTCCTGCGCCTGTGTTCCTTGAGAATCACCACAATCGCTTCTTTCAAACGGTTTTCATTGCCACGCATAGCCTCTCTCCCTCCCCGGTATTCCCTTTCTCTACTTTTCTAGTATACGATACACAGCAGTGGAATTCACCATCGGTCTTCAGCAAAAGGTCGCGAGCATCCATTTTTCCTTTTCCACAAAAAAGGAACACCGTACCCAGTGGCCACGGTATCCCATCTTCTCTTGTTTGTCTAGTGCTTTCGACCCTTCATCATGCGGTTGAAGACCTCCACGAGCTTCGGATCGAACTGCGTACCGGCACACCGCTGCAACTCATCTAAAGCCTCTTCCCACGACAGCTTCTCCTTGTAGCTCCGCTCTCCGGTCATGGCCTCATAGGCATCGGCTACCATCAGAATCCTGGAGGCCAGAGGGATTTTTTCTCCCTTGAGCCCCAGGGGGTAACCCTTACCATCCCAGCGCTCGTGATGGTGCCATACGATCTCAGCCACCTGTGCGTGGTGTTCCACAGACCGTAGAATTTGATAACCGATCTCCGCGTGCTGTTCGACCAGCCGCCGATCGCCCGCGGATAATGGGCCCTCTTTGTTCAATAGGCCTGCCGGTAGGGCTACCTTTCCGATATCGTGCAGGCGGGCCGCCTGACCGATCCGTTCGGTCTCCTCCCGCGGAAGGCCAAGGGCCTTTGCAAGCTTGAGGCTGTGGTCTCTTACCCCTTCTAGATGGGCACGCTCCGTGGGGATCGTTGCTTCTAATCGGTCCACCACGAGCGCCACGGCCTTTTTGCGGGCAGCTCGCCCGCGCTTTCTCTTGTCCTTGTACATCTGATGGTCCGCATGCTTCTGAACTGCCTCCAGGGACTGATCGGTTTCTGTTTTCGTGGCCAGACCCACAGCCACGGACACCGGGAGGATGCCTTCCGTCTCCTCCTCTGCGACCTTCAAGATCCTATCGAGAATGCTCTCTGCTTCTGCCTCTGAGGTCATGGGGAGGAGAACGAGAAACTCATCCCCGCCCACACGACCGATCAGATCGTCTGCACGGCAACTTTTCTTCAGGATACGGGCCACTGCCTCGAGCAGTGCATCACCCTCTGCATGGCCAAAGGCATCGTTCATCAGCTTCAGACCATTTACATCGAGCATGATCACAGATAGCGGTAATTGTCGTCCGTGATCGAGCCGGCCCATGGCATCCTCCATGTAGCGCCTATTGTAAAGCCCCGTCAGGGAATCGTGGAAGCTCAGGTACTCGATCTCATTTTGCTTGGACTTGAGTTCCGTGATATCGCTGATATAGCCGTACCAGAGGATCGAACCATCCTCCAGCTCTTCTGGTCTTGCAGACCCTTGGATCCAGCGGATCTCTTGATTGTCAAGCAGAATGCGGTACTCCTCATTCCAAATGGACATCGATTCGGCCGATTCGCTGATGGACGCGTACAGATGTAAGATATCGTCGGGATGAACACGAGCGAAGACCGCATCGGCATCGGCCATAATCTCATCGGGCGTCAGTCCGTAAACAACCTCGATCCCCTCGCTGGCAAAAGGGAAGGAGAAGGTGCCGTCTGGTGCCTTCCTAAACTGATAGATGCCGCCGGGCACCTGCTCGGAGAGTTTCGTGAGGAGACGGTCTCGAGCCGCCAGTCGCTCTTTCAACCGCTGTCTCTCGGAAATCTCTTCCATGAGCACCGCGAAGTACCCCGGTTTCGGACAGTAGGCGTGAATACTGAAATAGCGATTCGCTTGCGGTACGTGATCCTCATAATGGGCAGATTCACCCGTGAGGGCCACGCGCGCGAAACGCTCGAGCCATAGGGCGTAAGAATCCGCAAAAACTTCGCTCGCCCGCTTCCCGACCACCGCTTCGCGACTTCTTCCGGACAAAACTTCGAAAGCACCGTTGACGCTCAGGATCTTGAAGTCCACGGGCTCATTTTCCTCGTCAAAGAGCAGCTCGTAGAGGGCCAGCCCCTGGTCGATTTCATCCACCAGGGTACGGTACTGCTCCTCGCTCCGTTCGAGCTCGTCCCTCGTTTTTTCCGATGCCAGCTCTGCACGGTGGCGGTCGATGGCCAGACCCAACTGGTTGCTGAAGATCTCGGCGATCTCCTCTTGATCAAAGGACTTGCCCCTGCCCATCACCAACGTGAAGTCGCCGAGCATCCGACCCTTGCGCATGATCTTGACGATCACCGTTTCTCCCACGCCAAAGGTTCGCTCGATGGCTTGCACCACTGACCTCGGCAGAATATCTCCTGCTAGATCGGATAGGGAATCAAAGCGTGTGGTAATCTGATCTTTGATCTGTTCCGCACGAAGGGGATTGTGGGGCCAGCTGCTTCCCTTGATCGCGAAGCCCAGCATCTCTGTCGCGCGCCTCAGCACCTTGTCGTTGCCGGAAAGGGCCATGGTGATAAAGGCTTTACCATCCGCATCGTAGAGATTAAAGAAGGCCGCCTTGCCATCGCAAAGGGACAAGAACTCATCCGTGATCTTCTGGTAATCGAGCTCCTCGGAATGAAGACCCAGGAAATAACCGGAAGTCTTCACCATCTGGCGGAGAGCACTTCGTTCCTCCTGCTGACGTGTCACATCCCGTGCCGCGGCGTAAAAGAGTCCCCCGTGCACCTGCGAACGCCACTCGATACTCCTGTAGCCCCCGCCTTCACATCGGTAACGGTTGATAAAACCCTTCACTTCACCCCTGTTCGGTAGGGCCTCGAACACCGATTCGGTCATAGCGAGATCGTCTGGGTGGACGAAATCCATGAACTTCTGCCCGACCAAGACATGGGGTGCATAACCCAGTACATGTTCCCACTCACGGTTCACCCGCACGAACCGACCCTCGCTATCCACAATGGCCATGAGATCCAGATTGACCTTGAAAAAGCGCGCCATCTCCTCCGTCCGTTCTTGAAGGGCGTCGCTCGTTTTCTTCTCTTGCGTCACGTCGATATGCGTCCCGGAAAGCCTGAGGGGTTCGCCCGCCTCGTTCCAGGAAATCACGTTCCCCCTGTCGGCGACCCACACCCAGTGCCCATCGCGATGAAGCATGCGGAGGCGCATGTCGTAGTAATCCACTTCTTTGGCAAAGAGACCGTTTAGGGCCTCTTCGGATTTCTTGAGATCCTCCGGATGGGCGAAACGCTGCCAGGTTTCGATCGACACAGGTTCCAGCTCCTCGAGACGGTAACCGATGATCTCGGCCCACCGTTCGTTTAAGATCAGCTCTCCTGTCTGCACATTCCACTCCCAGGTACCGGCCCGAGTGGCTTCCAGAATATGCGTGAGCCGCTGCTTTTCGGCCTGGAGCGCCTCCTCTACCTCGACGCGCATGGAGATATCACGGACGACACAGATCACGCCGCCCGATTGTCCATCGATCCCCCGCATCGGAGAAATCTGCGCATCGTACCAATGCCTTCCATCCGGAAAATCGAAATAGTACTCGATGCGTTCGGGCACCAGCGTCTGGAGCACATGTACCAATGCATCCTCAATGATGCTAACAGCCGGTTCTGGAAAACCGATGTCCCCAATGTGTTTGCCGACTATGTGCTCCTTCTCAATATAGAGGGCATTTTTCTCATGAGAAAACACCTCTCGATAGACGAGATGCTCATCGATGACAAAAATCATCTCATTGAAACTCTCCACAAGAGCGCGTTTTTCACGCTCGCTTTTTCTCAGGTGTCGCTCGGCCTCGATCCGGGCAGAGACATCCCGCGAGCTAAAGAGAATCGATTTCTGTTTTCCCGCGGCATCGTAGAGGAATTTCCCCATGGTCTCGAACCAAAGGTAAGAACCGTCTGCCTTCAGATAGCGATAGGAAATTTTGGCCGTCTCCCTGCCTGCTTTTAAAAATGCGCTGAAATCCCTCGCTACCTTCTCCTGGTCATCGGGATGAACGTAGTCCAGTGCAGACTCACCCAGCAACTGGTCCTGGATATAGCCCAGCGTCTCATGGGACCTGCTGACCCATTCGAATCGCCCCTCCAGACTCACCACGCAGACGAGATCGAACATCTCGTCTGTGATCTTCCGCAGTCGCTTGAGCTCTTGCGCATTTTCAGTTTTATCTGTTGCTTTCTTCTCAACACTCACGGGGACCTCCCCTAGAAGCTCAATATCTTCCGTCTGCGCACCGTTTCTAGATCAGCGCTTTTTTTCTATACCCTTTCATTATATGCCGACCGACGGTTGGACGTCAAAACAATCTACTCACTTGGCCGCTTAAAACAGCCAGATCGCTGAAGATCTATAAGAAGAAGAACGCAGCCAAAACGAGCTCGTCAAAATCTCTGCCTTCGAAGCCTGTTCCTCTATAGAACTTGTAGAACAGCCGGACCCGCGCGAACCTACAAGAAAAACGGATTTTTCCCCAGTGAGATCCGAACATATCTGATCGGGGAAATGTGTAGGGAGCGGTTGCCACCTCCGGACAAAAAGAATAGAATGGAAGAAAAGCATACACACGTGTGTACAAAGGAGCGCCCATGCACAAAAAAGAAATCACCATCGGTTATCTGTCCTTCTTCCTCATCGGCCTCGCCGCCAACATGCTCTTCGCCATGCTACCCGACGTGCGGGCCAGCTTCGGACTGAGCTATAGCCAGGCCGGCAACATCATGATTGCCCTGCAGATCGGTGTCATCACCAGTCTGCTCCTTCGGATCAAGATCCTCGACCGGCTGGGGGTCAAGCGCGTCCTGATCCTGGCCACGGGTCTCTGGCTCACGGGCCATGCTTTTATCACCCTGACCACCACCACCTATTTCCTCTACGCCGGCGTCCTCTTCACTGGTATGAGTTATGGGCTCTACCAAAACATCCTGTCGGCCTATGTCAACATGATGAGCAAAGTGAACAAGAACAAACGCATGAGCCTCATGAACGCCTTCTTCGGCCTCGGCTCAGTGGGCGCCCCCCTGGCCGCACGGGCGGCCCTGGCCACGGGCAACTGGAAATCCGGCTACCTCTTCATCACCGTGGCCGTCATCGCCATGGGGATCTTCGTCACCACCATCCCCTTCAAGTCCATGAAGGAAGAATCTGCGGACAGGGGCGAGCGCTTCCCCTTCGGTCCCTCCTTCTTCCTACTCGCGCTTTTCATCCTGGCCTACCCGTTGGCCGAGTTCACCGCCGGCTCCTGGTCCTCAGAGTACTGGAAGGCTCTTGGTGACAATGAGCTGATCAACTACAGCCTGATCACCGCCTTCTTCTGGCTGCCCTTTACCATCGGTCGCTTCTTCACTGGACAGATCGCCGACCGGGTGGGCACCATGCGCTTCATGCAGGGCACGAGCCTCTTTTACCTGGCCGCCGCCATCCTCTGGCTTTTCTTCCGCGGGCCCTACATGACCATCCTGGCCCTCATCCTCATGGCCCTGGGCCTGGCCGGCATGTTCCCGATCTTCATCATCCTGTCCGGTGAGTTCTTTCCCCGCCATATCGGCACCATCACCACTTGGATCTTTTTCTTTATCGCTCTCGGCGCCATGTCCAGCCAGAAGCTCGTGGGACTCGTCGCCGACCAACTCGGGATCGGAATCCTGCCCTATGCTTATCTCATCGCAGCGCTGATGATCCTGGCCATTGTCTTTGGGCTCAGTAGGGAGCACCGTCGTGCGCGTCACGATTAAGGACATCGCCCGGGCCCTGGACCTTGACCACTCCACCGTGTCCCGAGCCCTTGCGAACTCCGACCGAGTCGCAAAGAGCACGAAGCGACGCGTGCGACAGATGGCCGTGACCCTGGGCTATCGACCCGACGCCCGGGCCAAGAGCCTAAAGAACCAGTGCACCCAGACCGTTGGTGTGATCCTGCCCACCTGTGACGAGCACGACCACGCCTATCTGCACCACTTGATCGCCCTTGTACAGAGCCAGCTCTCAGCCTCGGCATACGACACGATCGTGGCCTTCGACCCCCTGGTGGATACCGATGCCAGCCACGCCCTGCGTCTGGCCACCCACCGAAAGGTGGACGGTCTGCTCATCGCCGCCTACCCCCAACAGCTCTCCGAGACGACCCTCGCCGCCCTCGAGATTCCCACGGTTTTCTTTCACGTGGCCCCACCACAAGAAACCGAGCAGGCGCGCTTCATCACCGACAACCGAGCCGGAGGAGCTATGGCCGCCGAACACCTGGCCGTCCTCGGCCACAGGAACGTGGGCCTAGTGGGTCTTCACCGTGATCACGGATCAACTGATGAGATCTGGGAGCGTCAGGAAGGCTTTGCCGCCTACTATCGAAACCAGGGCATTGATGTCCCCACCTTCTACCTGACAGAGTCGCATTTTGAAGCCGGTAGACAGCTGGCCCCCTCTCTCATCGACCGCATCCCATCACTCTCGGGCCTATTCGTCATTTCGGATATGGCGGCCATGGGCCTTATTCGAGGACTTCAGGACCATGGCATCGAGATTCCACGCGATCTTTCCATCGTGGGCTTCGACGACCTCCCCGGCAGAGAGCTCTTCTCCCCCTTGCTCACCACCCTCCACCAAGAGCGGGAAAAGATGATCGTCGACGCCACAGACCACCTGATGGCCCTGCTGAAAAAAGAAGAGCGACCCTTGATCACCAAGACCTACGCTCCCAAACTGATCTCGGGAGAGACCACCGCCCCCACGTCCGGATAAGGCCTATCCTCTTTCCGCTATCGGAAGGAGGACTTTTCTTTTTTGTCCCCACACCACCCTTTATCCAGGACACCCCAAAAGAAGGATCCTTCTTGCGTCTGACGCAAAACTGCCACAGAAGAACACTAGACTTGTAGTCAGGATCCAAGCAATAAGAAGAAATCTTGACTTCAAAAAGGCCCTATCATCCAATGCCACGAACCTGACACAAAGGTCCGGTAGACTGAGGTCAAGATCAACCAACCAAACAAATGGAGGTAATGAAAATGAAAAGAAACAGAATGCTCGTACTCGGACTCGTCGGCATCATGACCATCGGCATGGGTGCCTTCGCCTTTGCAGACGCTACTTATCCCCTGTGGAGCGTAGAAGACCGCACCGCCGTCGTCGAGGAAAAACTGGCTGAAGGATTGATCAGCCAAGAACAGGCCGATCTGATCCTCGAACATCTCGAAGATGGTACTTGTGATCCTGAAAACCCGGCCTTTATCGGCCAGCAGGCCCGCATCGGCTTCGGCCGCGCCCTCACCGCCGATGAAGACTTCGTACCCGGCCAGGGTGTCGGGCGTGGTCCTGCCCAGGGTGCTGAGACCAAAGGATTTGGCCAGGGGCGTGGCGGTGCCGGCGGACGCGGCATGATGCTCCGAGACGGTAGCGGGCTCAACCAACAGTAACACCATAGCTGTCAATCGAAAGATCGATCGCCCGTGGTCACCTCGACCGCGGGCGATTTCTTTTTTTGTTCTTTCGAGTCTATGTACTGTACCTTAGAAGAATCTTAAGCTTCTATGCAAAGGCCATTTTCCCCTGCACGATGTGGTACATTGTCCTTGTACCGACCGTCGGTACAAAAAATCTTACGTCTTTTCCCGCATCCTGCGGGGGATGATTGCTTTAGGAGGTTCAGATGGCAAGAAACTATAGCGTTCGAAAACAGGAGATCCTCGACAAGGCCGCCAGCCTTTTTTACACCCACGGCTATGAGCAGACCACCGTCCAGCAAATTCTGGAGGCAGCAGGCATCGGCAAAGGAACCTTCTACTACTATTTCGACTCCAAAGAATCCCTGCTCGATGCCATGATCGAATCGACCATCGACGGGATCACCCGCTACGCCGAGACCATCGTGCAGGATCAGGACCTTACCACAGCGGAGAAGATGACCGCGCTCTTCCTCCCACCCGGTGGTGACGTCCCCAGAGAACAAGAGCTCCTGCTCGACAGCCTCCACGAGGCAGAAAACGCCAAGATGCACCTCCGGAGCCTGACACGGACCATCCAAAGGCTCTCCCCCCTGCTGGAAATTCTGATCGAAGAGGGCATCGCCGAAGGGCTGTTCGCTACCGACTACCCTGGTGAAACCATGGAACTGCTGCTCGTCTCTGCTTCCTTCCTCTTTGACGAGGGAATCTTCACCTGGTCGGAGGTAGAAGTCACGCGCCGAATGAAGGCCTTCATCGGCCTCATGGAAAATGGTCTCGGCGCTAGACCGGGTAGCCTGGCTTTCATGGAGTCTGTGCTGCGCTACGGTGGTCGATCGCTCGCCGAAAGGACGTGAATGCGCCGTGGAGCACACCAGCACCTCCCCCCTCAAACTGAGCCGGCCTTTCCTGCTACTCTGGGCCGGTGAGATGATCTCCGGTGTGGGCAGCGGGATGACAGCCTTTGCCCTGGCCGTCTACATTTTTCAACAGAACCAGAGGGCCACCGATGTTTCGCTGGTCATGCTGGCCGCCTTTCTACCACCCATTCTCCTGGGTCCCATCGCCGGCACCCTCGCCGATCGACATGACCGACGTCTTTTGATGCTGATCGCCGATGGCCTGTCCATCTCAGGACTCCTGTGGATCCTGTGGCACTTGTCCCGGGGAAGCCTATCGCTCCCCAACCTGATGATCGGTGTCACCATCAGCGCCCTCTTTGGTGCGCTCCTGACTCCCGCCTATAAGGCCATGGTCACCGATCTACTCGACCGAGCGCATTACGATCGGGCCGCTGGCCTCATGCAAGTGGCGGGTGCCGCCAGTCACCTTCTCGCCCCCGCCCTGGCCGGTATCCTCCTGGTTACCCGCGGGCTCGTCTTCATCCTGTGGCTCGACGTGGCTACCTTTCTCATCACGCTATCCACCCTGTTCATCCTGAGGTATTTCCTACCCGCCATCAAAAACAAAGAGCATACAGCTCCTCTTGGTGTTCACTTTCTCCAGGATGGATGGCGGATCCTAAAGCGACACGAGGGATCGCTCACGGTGGTCTACCTCCTCTCGGTCGTCACCTTTCTCGTCGGCTCCGTCCAGACGCTCTACACACCGATGCTACTGGATACGGCCGATGCCCAGGTCCTCGGCTTCATCCGCTCCACCGGCGCCGTCGGGCTTTTGACCTTCAGCTTCCTACTCGGGGCACGTGGGATCAAGGGATCGCTCACTAGACTCTTGCGCAGGAGCCTCTTTCTCCTCGGGCTTTTCGTCCTACTGCTCGGTAGCACAACCCATCTCCTGGTCCTAACCGGAGCCACCTTCCTCATCTTTTCCACCCTACCCACAATCAACTCGAGCGCCGACGTCCTCCTCAGACGCAGGATTCCCCCTGGGGAACAGGGGCGCGCATGGGGCATGGTCGGTATGGTCTCCCAGCTCGGCTACCTCCTGGCCTACGCGAGCGCCGGCATTCTTGCCGATCGCGTCTTCAACCCCCTTATGGTGGCCGGTGGACCACTGGCCGGATCCATCGGCCATAGCATCGGTACCGGTAGCACCCGCGGCATTGGCCTGATGTTTGTCCTCATCGGACTTCTGCTCATGCTCCTCTCTCTTTTACTCGCAAGAAGCAAAGGCTTCGCTTCACTGGAGGTTTCCCATGACCGTCAAACTCTTTCTCAATGATTTCAAACGCAACAAGGTGATCAACCTGACCCTCTTTCTCTTCCTGTTTCTCTCGAGTCTCTTGATCGCCAGCGCCCTGTTCCTTACCACCGTGCTCCTCGATGGTATCGACCAGCTCACCACCGCAGCTGAGACCCCACACTTCGTTCAAATGCACGCCGGTGCCCTGTCCACTGGAAGTCTGGACTCCCTCAACAGCGAGGTGGACTACATCTCAGACCACCAAATCCAGGAGATGATCAGCATCGACGGGAGCCAGCTCTATCTCGGTGACCTGGGGACTTCGGAGGCCAGGAGCGTCATGGACATGAGTCTGGTCAAGCAGCCCGACGCCTTCGACTACCTCCTGGGGCCCGATAACGAACCGGCAACAATCGCTTCCGGCGAGATTGGGGTCCCCCTGCACTTTCGATCGGCGCGCGACCTCGAGATCGGTGATCCGGTGACCGTGCGGGGCACCGGCTTCGAAGAGACCTTTCGCATTGCTGTCTTTCTCCGGGACAGTCAGATGAATCCGGCGCTGGTGAGCTCCAAGCGCTTCCTCGTCTCCGACGAGGATTTCAACCGGCTCTCCGGCCTCTTCCCAGCGCGTGAACACCTGGTTTCCTACCGCTTCGATAGCGAGGAGCGAATCGATGACTTCGCCAGGCGATACGCCGACTCCGGGGGGCCGCAAACCGGACCGGCCGTTGATATCCGTCTCTTTCGGATGATCAACGGACTCACCGACGGTATCCTGATCCTCGTCTTCCTCCTAGCGGGTCTCTTGCTGACCTTGATCGGTCTACTGTGCCTGCGCTACACCCTGCTGGCCACTTTGGAAGAGGACATACGCGAAATCGGCGCCATGAAGGCCATCGGCATTCGCTCCACTAAAATCCGTTCCCTCTACCTCGGCAAGTACATGCTCCTCACCCTCTTCGCCGTGGGTTCCGGCTATCTGACCTCCCTGGCCGCCGGACCTTTCTTCACAAAGAATATCACCCGATTCATGGGGCGTGTCTCACCCTCCTTCGCCACCCGCCTCTTCCCGCTGGTCGGTGTTGGTCTGCTCATCGGATTCGTGGCGATTGGCGTCCTGGTCATCCTCCGACGCGTCAAGCAACAATCGGTCCTCGGCGCACTCACCCAGCAGGGGGCCAAGCGACCGGATACGCACACCTTGAGAGGCGGGCTCACTAAGAGCGGGGGGATACCCGTGGACGTCTTCCTGGGTTGGAAGGCCTTGGCGTCGAATCTCCGCTCCCATCTCTTGATCGTCGTGATCTTCCTCATCGCCTCCTTCCTTCTCATCCTGCCGCTACACCTCTACAACACCCTCTCCTCCCCCACCTTCGCCCACTACATGGGGGTCAGCACCAGCGACCTGCGGATGGACCTGCGCAGCCAGCCCGATACGGAAGGGCTTCTCCAGCGTCTCGAGCAGACGCTATCGGCCGATGAAGTGATCGACCGCTATGCCGTCCTCCGTACCTTCCGGATGGAGACGACCAACCCCGACGGGGAACCCGAGAGTCTGCCCGTTGAGGTGGGCGACCTATCCCTCTTCCCCCTCGCCTACACCAAGGGACGGCCACCCGTTGGAGAGGACGAAATTGCCCTCTCCCAACTGGCCGCCGATAGTCTGGCGCTTGCCACCGGTGACACCCTTCGACTGGAGGGTCCGGCGGGCGTACACCAGCTCCTGATCACCGGTCTTTACCAGGACATCACCAACGGGGGTAAGACCGCCAAGACCGAGGCTTCCCTCGGCGCGGGCGATGCCCTCTGGTATGTGGTCTACGCAGACCTGAGCGATGGCCACAGGATCTCTGACACCGTCGCTGGCTACGGAAGCCTGTATCCCGCCGTCAAAGTGACGGATATCGAGTCCTATCTCGAGGAAACCCTCGGTGGCACCCGGGACCGCCTCCTCTTCGTGACTCTGGTCACCGGGTCTGCAGCGCTTGCCATCGGCGCGCTCATCACAGCGCTCTTTCTCAAGATGCTCCTGGCCAAGGAGGCGGGACAAATGGCGATTCTAAAGAGTATTGGCTTCACCCGTAAGCGGATCGCACGTCAGTACCAGATCCGGATGCTCACCCTCCTCACCACCGGGATCTTGCTCGGTACGCTGGCCTCGGTCACCTTGGGCGAGGGACTCATCAGTGCCACCAGCGCCATTCTCGGGGCATCGGAACTGACCCTCATCATCGAACCGGTCCAAACCCTGATCCTGCTTCCCCTCGCTCTTTTCACCGTCGTGAGCATCACCACCACACTCAGTCTCAACGGAAAACGGCAGGCCACGCTCGCCCGCCAGCTCGTCCAATAGGAGGAACACAACATGATGAAACCCATTCTGGAGGCCAAGGGCCTCAACAAAATTTTCCACATGGGTCCACACCACCAGTACCACGCCCTGAAGAATGTGGACCTCGCTGTCTATCCCGGGGAGTTCGTTGCCGTCATGGGGCCCTCGGGTTCCGGGAAATCCACGCTTCTCTATCAGGTCAGCGGTATGGATGCACCCACTTCGGGCGAGGTGCACTTCGACGACATGCCCCTGCACGAAGCCAAGGACCACACCCTGTCGGATCTACGCCTGCACCGGATGGGTTTTGTCTTCCAGCAGAGCCACCTCATGAAAGATCTCTCACTCCTCGACAATGTGATCCTCCCCGGTTTCGCCTCCGGTCAGAAGAGCAGGAAAAACATCCAGGCGAAGGCCAGGGTCCTGCTCGAGGAACTGGGCATCGATCGTATTGCCGACCACGGGATCACCGAGGCCTCCGGTGGCCAGCTCCAACGGGTCTCCATCGCCAGGGCCCTGATCAACGATCCCGAGATTCTTTTCGGGGATGAGCCCACCGGTTCCCTCAACTCTGGAGCCACCGACGAGGTCATGCGCATCTTTTCCGACTTCAATGCTCGGGGCACCACCGTTATGGTCGTGACCCACGATGCTCGGGTGGCCGCTCGAGCCCACCGCGTCCTTTTCATGGCCGATGGAGAGATTCTGTCCGAGATCCACCTCGGAAAGCACGCAGAAAATATCTCCCTGGTCTCCAGAGAAGAAACGCTGATGAGCTGGCTCGTGGAAAAGGGAATCTGATTTAATCGTGCCAACTGAAAGAACGCTCGCTGTCCCACCGCAGCCCTATCTGCTACAATAGAACCACAGAAGACGATGAAGACAAACAACACCTAGCCGGAGGAGGTCTCTGCATGCCCATCACATTGAACCGCTGCCACTGGAACGACATCTCACAGGCTGTACAAACCCACTACCGCCAACACCAGATCACTGTGGATTCCTATTGGGAGAAACATGTGCTCGATAGCAACCACTACCGGATCGACCGAAACGGCGAAGCCATCGGTTTCCTCGCCATCTTCGACAAGCACACGATCACCCTCTTCCACGTAGATACCAAGCACGCCGATCGTGGTCAGGACCTGTTCGCAGCCATCAAGCGCTACGAACAGGTCACCAACGCCTTTGTTCCCACGGGAGATGAGTTCTTCCTCAGCCACGCCATCGACAACTACGTCCGCATGGAGAAGCAGGCCTACTTTTCCCTCTACACGGATAAACCCGTCAAGAACAACAGAAGAAAGTACTTGACCTTAATGCCTGCCCTGACGAAAGCAGACGTGGCCCTCTTCGATCTCACCGAGGATTTTTTCGATGGCAACGAAGCTGAGAAGATCCTGGCTGGCACCGAGGACCTGCAGGTCTACCTCGTCTATGACGATGGGGTCCACGTGGGTTTCGGTGTGGTAGAACACGGGCGCATCCTGACCGACTACGCCAGCATCGGGATGTTCGTTTTCGAACAATACCGACAGAAAGGCTACGCCGCCAGTATCCTAAAGACCCTCCAGGAGATGATGGAGGGCCAGGGCAAAACCGTAATCTCCGGCTGCTGGTACTACAACCACAATTCGAAAAAGAGTATGGAAAGCGCCGGTGCCTATAGCAAGACGCGACTCCTGCGCTTCTATTATTGACACAGGATCAATAGAAGTGAAGACAATGGAAAACGCACGCTATTTTTTAAACCAACATCCGCCAATCTTTCGCCTCGTGGAGAAGAAAAGCCGGCTCGACGTGGGTGTGAGCGACCGCCCGTGGATCTACCTGCGGGTAAATCGTGATGGCGACCTCTCGAGTCTACTCGCCCGCATACCGGCAGCTTACCACCACTATGCCGTGATTGAGGACTGGATGGTCCCACTCATCGATCCCCATGGGAATCGGTACAGGGAGCTGATCTGCATGCGGTACGAACTCCCTCGTGACCAGACCCTACCACCAGTCCGCTCCCATGTGACCCCCCTCGATGTCGCTGATGCCGAGGTCATCCAGTCATCACACGCCTACGGTGATTTCACAGACACAGACTATGTCATCAGTCGGATCAAGCGAGGCCACCACGCGGGTGTCCGGGTCGACGGCGAGCTGGTGGCCTGGGCCATTACCCACGATGACGGAGCCATCGGGTTTTTGTATGTGAAGCCTGAACACCGCGGGGCGGGGTATGCCTCCGACCTCACCGCCTTTATCATCCAAGAGCTTCGCACAGAGGACCTGGCAGCCTACGTTCACGTGGAGGAGGGCAACCAGGCCTCCACGGCCCTCGTGGAAAAGTTCGGGTTTGTCCCCGACCGCCGCGTCCGCTGGTTCAGTCTCCCACCCTCGATCGAGACCATCGACCGTCTCCTTGAGGAAACCTTCGGCCACCAGAACTGGTGGCCGGCAGATACTCCCTTCGAGATGATGGTCGGTGCGATCTTGACCCAGAACACAGCGTGGACCAACGTGGAAAAAGCGCTCGCTAATTTGGCTCCACTCATCGACGCCCAGCAAATTTTGGATCTGCCGCTCGATGATCTGGAGCAACGCATCCGCCCCAGTGGACTCTACCGGCAAAAAGCCCAGCGCCTCAAGCGACTGGCCACATGGTTTCAGGAGCACCCGGGTGGCCTCGAGGCCCTCAAGCGCACGGCACCCGACAAGCTACGGTCGGAACTCCTGTCCCTCAAGGGCGTCGGACCCGAAACAGCCGATTCCATCCTGCTCTATGCCCTGGGCATGCCCTATTTCGTGGTGGATACCTATACCCGCAGGTTCCTCTCGCGCCTCGGATACAAGCTGCCCAAGGGTTATGAGGGGCTGAGACGCAAGGTCGAGGGCCAATTTGACACCGAAGGAAGGGACAGGGTCGATGCCTACGGCGACTTCCACGCCCGGATCATCCGTCACGGGAAAGCCTACTGCAGGGCCAAGCCCCAGTGTGCAGACTGTCCGCTGACGAGGAGCTGTCGGTACGCAGAAGAGAATGCCGGGCCCCATGCCCTTTAACGATCGCACCCCGCTGCAACGAATAAGGGAGGCGCCAGAATCCTTCAAGGGATTTCCGGGCGCCTCCTGTTTTTTAACGATACAATACATGATGCTTCCACCTGCAAAGCATAAACCGTTGCATCCTTTGTACATCACCTGAAAAAAACGGTAAGAGAGCGATTCATCACCGGATCTCTAAGACCTGATCTAACATGGTGATCTCCAGAACACGCCGCAGATTGTCGTGCACGTTTCGAAGGATCAACCGCCTTTTCTTCGCTTGCAGTCGCTTGTAGACGGAGACCAGCACGCCTAATCCCGTGCTGTCGATCCGATCCAACTGCGTCAAATCCAAGATCAGATCATCATCCGCATCATGGATGAGCGTATAGAGCGTTTCCTTCATCTCAAAGGCATTGGAGGCACTGATCGGCTCATTCACAACATAGACCATTATTTCACCTACTCTCGTTAAAAAAAGGAACAGACCTATTATCAGGTGAACAATCACCCCTCTATTCCCTGCCCAAATCATTTATATCAACCGCGACAGCTTTCCTTGGGAAGATGCCGCAGGATCTCACCATTTAACTGGTTCGTATGTAAGCCGGTGGGTCATGGCTCCAAAGACCTATGAATATTATGTTAATATGATAGCACACTCAAGTCTGCGATGAAAGTGCTTTTTTGTAAAAAAATTCTATTTTTAAAAAATTTTTTTCAGCACATAGTCACGCCTATCCGCAGGATCAAGGGCTCGTTCCCCTACCAAGACCAGCAGTCGATCGGGAGGCGTCTTGGTGTTTGAATGACATAAAAAAAATACCCGGATCCTATCGGATCACGGGTGCCCATGAGATCAGGTGTTAAGTGGCAAAAACCCGCATCACAAGCTCCTGCCGGTCGGTGTAAACCACCTCATCGGCCAGGGACGCGATCAAGACCAAGCCCCGTCCACTGGTCGATAAGGGATTGTGTCTTAAATACCGCTTTTGTTGCTCGAGAGACCCGGGATAAGAGAATCCTGGGCCATAATCTGTGACCGACACGATGACCGCTTCCGCAGTGGAGGTCACCTGGATGTCGCTTCCCTTCTCCGAGACGGCGAGGGCATTGTTCCCGGCCTCTAGGATCAGCATCTGAACTTGGAACAGCAAATCCGCGCCGACCAGCTCTCTTAGTTCGTCCGACTCAGCGATTCGCGTGATTTCCTCTGTCGTCCGGACGTGACGATCGATCCTTCCCAACCTGTTCATTCGATACCGATGATCTGATCGAGCATGGTGATCTTCATGACATTTCTCACCTTGCCGCTCACATGCCTGAGGATCAGGGATCTGTCCTCCATCTGCAGGCGCTTGTGCACGGAAACCAGAACCCCCAGCCCCGTGCTATCGACCAAATCCACCTGACTCATATCGATGATCAGGTCCTCCCTACCGTCGATCATCCCATAAAGTGCTTCCTTCGTCTCGAAGGCATTGCTCGCGTTGATGCTCCCGTTCAATTGATAGATCACTGTTTTGGCACCTCTTTCAATTTAAAGTGTCCGATGATTCCGAGCAAGCGGATCATGGCCTGGCTCATTTCTTTGTTTTTCTTCACAATAAGGGTTACCATTTCACTCTGGGACTCGACATCGCTGTTCATCTCGTTGAGTTGTACCAGATTATCTTCGGCCAACTTTCTGAGTTCATCGATGAACTGGATGATCTGTTCAGAAGTAGCCACTTCCTCTGAAGTGATCTTATTGATCTCCTCCGAACGAACCATGGCCTCTTTTACGGTCGTCTCCAGCTCTCTGAAGAATCCGATCGTCTCGTTCAACTGCACCACGCCGCTTTTGAGCGTTTCTGCATTTCGGTTGTTCTGGGAGACTACGCTCGTGACGTTGGTCGTGATCTCAGAGGTCAGGCGATTGGATTGGTCCAGAATCCGAACGACTTCTTGGGCCAACTTTCCGATTTCAGTAGCCACCACAGCGAATCCCCTTCCGTGTTCACCAGCTCTGGCTGCCTCGATGGATGCATTCAAGGCCAAGAGGGATGTTTGATGAGCGATTTTCTCGATGGATTCCATGAAACCTGTGAGATCCTGGGATACTTGCTCTAGTTTCTTGATTTCGTGGGTACTCTCCTGTATGGCATTGTTGATCGACTGGATGTCTTCTACCGATGAGGAGACAACCTCGACCCCACCGACGGCTTTTTCCTTGGCTTTCCCCAGGACCTCGGTCGATTTCACTGCCTTTTCTTTGGAGATCTGGACGAGGGAAGACAACTCCAGAAGAGTCTGGCTCACGTTGATGATCACGCGCTTCTGCTCGCCGATCAGTTCCTCGGAAGACCCGGCCTTCGATGCCACGGCACGGTTGATCTCGGACATCTGGTCGGTGTAAGAAGTCATGTTCTCCTGCTCCCTGGCTACCGCGTCCGTCTCGCTCTTCACATCGCTGAGCGCCGAGGAAGTGAGGGTCAGCATGCTGTTGTAGGTCTTCGAGAGCTCCTCGAGTTCATCGCGCGTCTTGATCACCAGTTCGTTCTGAAAATCACCCGTGGAGACCACCTCCATGGAACTTCTGACCTTCTGGATCGGCTTGAGGACAATCACGTTTACCGCTGCCAACAAGAGACCGATCGTCACGACCATACTGATCACATAGTTGATGTACACCCCCATGCTGTCGGGGATGAACTCCAGGTAGTTCAGTACATACTGTGACAGAATCCGCTGGATGAAGAGGGAGATCGGGGAGCTGATGGTCAGTGCTACAAAAATGACAATGATCAGTTTGAGTTTTACCGTGAGCTTGACTTTCATGATACAAAACACCCTCCTGTTAGGATCCTACGCCGCACTGCGTCCTTTCATGACTACTGCCTTCGTCATACCCTTTTCGCCGTCAATTTTCACTCACTGGTCAGAATGGAGCAAATCAGGATTATTGGAAATCCTTCTCTTTTCTCTATCATAGCACGCTATAACAAGAACAAAAAGTAGTATCTATTCATTTAAGGAAAATAATTAGATATACGAAATAATGGAGTAGGATGCAAGAAGCCCCTACCTTTCCCACCGTCCTTTTCTCCATCCTCTTTGCATGTTTTTTCTCATCATAACACAGTAATGTGAACAATGAGTTCATTTTAAGAACTTATTTCGACATCCGTCTCATGATGACAAGGAAAACCTCCGGAGAGCCTTTCCCCCAGAGGTTTCTCTACACTTCTCACGCCATGCCTGTGGGGCTCACCCAGCCCTTTTTCCTAGGATTCCGTAGAGGCCAACACCCAGAGTGACAGACTGCAGCACCCACAGTGTGGCGAGGGAACGACCGCCCGTGAACATCAGCATAATGAGCCCAACCGCATAGAAAAAAGTGCCCAGTCGCACCCACTTGATGGACACATGCCCTCCCAGATCATCCGTCGCATCGGACTCCCCCGCTGTCCACCGGTAGTGGAGAAGGGTAGCGAGCAGCGACAGAGCAAGACCGATGGTGACAAATCCGGTGGCCGCCGGGACGACCGGATCAAGCCCCCACATCAGCAGAGCCACGATCGAGAAGGCCATGGCGAACAAGGTCGCGATTCCCCAGAGGGGGCTGCGCTCGTAACGTACGTAGGCGAAGAGAAAGGCGATCGATGCGAGCAGCGGGTAGACGGTTTGCTGCCCCGCGATGGTCAGGTACAAGAGCAGACCAATGATCGCCACGGCATCGACTCCCGTCGGCTCTTTGCCGCAGATCCGGGTGAGCAGCCGGTGGAGGAGCAAGAGTAGAAAGAGCGGCCCCAGGGAAAGGCCGTCGAAAAAGGGAAGGATGGCGAGGTAGATCGCACCCGACACGAAGGCCGAGTGATCGTGCGCCGGATCCAACTCCCGCGCCAGGGCCCAGGTCATGAAGAAACCCACGCCGTAGAGTAGACCCGCGATCCAATCCGCCGTGTACACACCACCGGCGATCATGGCCAGCACCGCGATCAGTAGCATATACCGGTTCGTTGGATACCTGGGATCCACCATACGACCGAGTGTGAAGGTATGCCGGTTCACGCGACCACCTCCCGAACCACCTTTGCCACCGCTTCCGCCAGTGGTCGCTGGCTCTTCTGGTCGAGATGCAGGTAATCCATCTCCGTGGTGGTCACCACACCGTTCACGTCAAAATACGCAATCGTCTCTTCCAATGCCATCTCCCCCATTCGCTCCAAGAGCACTTCAGACCGAACGTCGGCATCGGAACCCATCTCGCCGAGTGCATCCGTCGAGCGGTACTCCGATCGAATCTTCGGTGGACCGAGGATCAAGAACCGGGGTTTTTCATGCCAACAGGGCACCTGACGCGCCCGCTCGATCAACCGCCGGAGTCCTTCCACCACATTTTCCGGAGTAGCCCCGAACCGACGCTTCAGGTCGTTGGTCCCCAGCATGAAAATCACCAGATCCAGCGGTCCCTGGCTTTTTAACGTGGGGAAGAGTAGCGCCAGGCCGGACCGGGCTTCCCCGAGCGGATCTTCAAACACCGTGGTTCTACCGTTGAGCCCAGCCTCGATCACCTCATAGTCCGGTCCCAATTCACGCGATAGCACTCGCGTCCAACGGACCTCGTCGCCAAAGCGCGCGCCATCAGTCGCCCGGTATCCCCATGTATTCGAATCTCCATAGATTAGGATCTTCCTCTTCATCATCCATCGACTCCTCTCGTTTCCTTCTGCCTAACATTTACCCGCAAAAGGTCCACTCAACCGCAACGAAAATGAGCTCCCCACAGTGCAGGGAGCCCAGGAGAGTTACTACTGGATGTACCGATCGCTCACGAGCAGGTCCTCGATCGCCGACGTGGGGATCTCGAAGCGCTGGACACCCATGAATCCCGGTGCCACCTCGTACTTGTTGAACACAATGACCAGCCTTCCCTCGGCCGTCAGGAAGAAGGACTGGTTCGGATCGATGGCTTCGAAACCCGTTTGCATGTCATGGTCGATCCAGTAGATCTGACCTTCATCCGAAGCCACGCGCGTGCGCATCTCCTCTTTCAAGTAGGAAGAGATCCGCTCCACGTAAGCATCGTCCGCAAAAAGGCTCGGGAGCGTGAGCAGGAGCCCCTCCTCCTTGTCGATCGTATCGTAGCGAAAGGTCGTCGAGGAAGACCCCACGGTGTTGACCACATAGCGGCCGATGGAAAGGATCCGCTCGGTATCCGTTTCCACCACGTAACCACTGTCCACGCCCATGTGCCCCCCCTGCTCGATGATCGGACCCATTTCCTCCATGAAGGACGCGTAGAGTGCCCGAGATTCCTCCATGTATTTGTCGTTGAGCGCCTGCTGGAGGGTCTCGTCCTCAAGGCCCTCGATCACCGGTGTCTCGATCGAGGCCTGCACGTGTTCATTCTCCAAGCCATCGAACCGGAAGGAAAGCACGCGGACCATGGTTCCAAGCACGGGTACCTCTGATAGCGACTGGGCGAAATCGCGGTCGATGTTCACACTGGCCAGGAAGAGCACAAAGGCTGCGGCGCTAGCGCCCATCCATCTTCTGCGTCGTTCCCTTCTCATCTTGGCTTCGGTGCCTGCGATCGTTCGTCTCACGAGACGATCCAGATTTTTCGGCACCTCGATATCCATCAGGCTACGCTTCACTTCTTCCGGTCTACGCATGGTTCTCTTCCTCCATCTCCACTTTCAAGAGCGCCAGTCCACGGTATAGTCTCGTTTTGATCGTGTTCTCGTTTTCCCCCAGTACTTCGGCAATCTCGGCGATCTTCATGTCCTCATAGAACCTGAGGTGGACGATCCCCACGTAGGGCTCGGGTAGGGCTTCTAGCGCTTCTTTGAGATCCAAATTCTCATAGCGGTCCTCTGTTGCACCGAGTGCTTCTAGGGTCTCCTCCGCCAGGGGAAGGACTTTCTTCCTGCGCCTGAGGTAGTCGATCGCCGTGTTCACCAAAATCCGGTAAAACCAAGCGTTCAGGTGGTCTGGTCTCACCTTCTTCCCATAAGATCTCAAGGCTTTCTCGATACTATCCTGAAGAACATCGAGTGCATCCTCCTTATTCTTCGTGTAACTGTAGGCCGCCCGATAGTGGGCGGCCTGTTTTTCGATCAAATACTCTCTTAACATGCCATCTCTCCTGCGTCTTTTCCTTTGTTCGTTGTCATCGCCTTCACCCATAAGACGGACCAGCGGGTGAAATAGTTTCAAGATGGAAAAAATCTCCCCAAAGCCCTTTCTGGACACCCTATCATCGACAGGTTAAAAACGGTATAATGAAATGTGAATGGATCTTTTATTGAAAGAAACGCAGGAAGGGTGGTGCAGCTGGTGGATCTGAAGTCGTGGAAAAAATTCTCACTCAACAAAAGACTGCTTTCTCTCGTGACCGGTCTGCTGCTCGTGGCCACCCTGTCCGTGGGACTCGCGGGATATGTCATCGCCAAGCGCGAGCTCGATGCACGCGGCGCTACGATTCTCGTCAACGCTGTCAAACAGGCGCGAATGCTCATCGATGCCAAGCACCGGGCCGTGGTGAACGGTACGTTGAACGAAGAACGGGCCATAGAAGAAATCAAAATCCAACTCCTCGGCCCCCTCCAGTCCGATGGAACCCGTGCCCTGCACGGCAACATCGACCTAGGTCCCAACGGCTACCTGATCCTATACGATCTGGAGGGAACGGAAATCATGCACCCTACCCTTGAGGGCCAGCGGGTCTGGGAGGTCGCCGACCCCACGGACCCCGATTTTCACTTCGTCCAAGAACAGATCACCGCCGCCATCGACGGTGGGAGCTTCGTCCGCTACCACTGGGCCTACCCCGATTCCGACCGGATCGGGGAGAAACTAACCTATGCTGAGTACGACCCCTCCTGGGACTGGGTGGTGGTGGCCACCGCCTACCGATCGGACTTCAACAGAGGGGCCGACGATATCTTGCGTCTTTTGTTCATCGTCTCCGTGCTGCTCCTGCTCTTCGGGGTCTCCGCTGCCATGCTGTACGTCAACCGGATCACGGAGCCCATCATCCGGGTCTCCAAGGGGATGCGCGCTGTGGAAGACGGATACTACTACCCCGTCACCGCCAGTGCCAGGGGCGATGAGGTCGAACAGCTGGTCAGTGGTTACAACAACATGGTACGAGCCATCACCGAAGCGCGCGATGACCTCGAGGCCCACGCCGATCGCATCGCCTACCTCGCTTTTAACGATGAGCTGACGGGCCTTGCCAACCGCAACAAGCTCAGGGATCATTTCAACGAATCGATCCGCCGGTCCTACACCGGCTCCCTTGTGCAGTTCGACCTGGCGGACTTCAAGGTGATCAACGCCATGATCGGCTACGAAAAAGCCAACGATCTGATCACCGAGGTCGGCCAGCACCTGGCCGATCACCTCTCCAGCGAGGGGCTCTTCGCAAGGACCGGTGGCAACGAGTTCTCCCTCTGGATTTCCGAATACAAGGCCAAGCGTCTCCACGACAAACTGGAACTGGTGCGAAAGACTCTCAATGACGCCATCACCATCACCGGGGTCAACCACGCCATCGATTTCCACACCGCCATCGCCCACTATCCCGACCACGGCCTGGGCTTCGAAACCCTCTACAACCACACCACCATGGCCATGAAATTTGCCAAGGACATCGGGGACCTCAAGCCCCTCACCTATCACGATGAGATGGCCAAATCCATCGAGAAAGAAGTCGCCCTAAGGGAGGCGGTGAAAGAGGCCCTCGAAAAAGGTGAGATCCGCCCGGTCTATCAGGCCAAGACCAATGCCCACACCGGAGAGGTGGTGGGGGTCGAGGCGCTGGCACGATGGACATCCGCCGAACTGGGTGAGGTATCGCCCGGCCGCTTCATACCGGCGATCGACAACGCCAATCTCACGGGTTCCTTCGGCCGTTACATGCTGAACCGCGTGCTCGCACAGCATGACCAGATCCTAAAGCGTTTCGGCGAGCAGATCACCATCGCCGTGAACATCTCCCCGCTCTTCTTCCTCGAGTCGGGCTTCGAGGAGACCATCACCAAAGCGCTGGCCCGTCACCAGGTACCCGCGAAACACCTGATGCTCGAGATCACCGAGGATATTTTCATCGCGGATATCGAAGCGGTGGAGCGGACGATCTCCAAGCTACGTGCCCTGGGTGTCGGTATTTCCCTCGATGACTTCGGCACGGGTTACAGCTCCCTGAACTACCTACGTTACATGACCATTGACGAGCTCAAGATCGACCGCTCCTTTATCCGCCAGGCCACCACAGACGAAGCGGTCTACCAGCTGCTCACCTTTCTCGTCCAGTTGGCCGACAGCCACGGCTACCACCTGGTCGCCGAGGGTGTGGAGACGCGCAAGGAGAAGGAACGCATCACCGCGGCGGGCTTTCACATCATACAGGGCTATTACTACCATCGGCCGGAGCCGATCGATTGACCTGCAAAGGTTAAGCGGGTGTTCCCACCTCTTCCTCGGAAGAGCGGGACACCCGCTTTTTTTCATTCCACCGCTGCCGTGCTGATATGCACCTCGGCATAGTGGTCCGCCTCATCAAAGACCAGGTCGAGCCGGTAGGGTGGCTCGTAGTACATGCCACCCAGGTCCATCTCGTGAAAAACCTCTTCCCAGTGCGGTGTCAGGTCGCGGTCATCCACGGTCCCGTAGAAGTAGGCCGCGATCCGCTCGAGCTTTTCCTCGTCGATCTCTTCCTCCACCTCAATGGTGATATAATCGATGGTCTTTCGATCGGCATAGAACTGACTGAGTGCCACGCTGATGTGCTCCGACACCTGAACCCGGTGGTCGCCCTTCTCCCCCTCCGGCTCTACCCACTCAAAGGCCTCTTCGAAGGGCCAGGAGGCCTCGAGGCCGTCCCGATAGGTGTCGATGGACAACTGTAGCGAGAAGGGATCCGGTTCGATCGGCTCGTCCGCCGGTGTATCGTCTGAACAACCGATGAAGAGGATCAGGACGAGGGCCAGCAGACCCATAGCTCTTTTCATGTGAACACTCCCCCTTTTCTTCCTATTTTAACACAAGAGAGGAGCGTCACAGGGGGAACTTTGTTAAGCTTTTGATATGGCCTCCGCGGGACAAACAGCGGCACAAGCACCGCACAAGAGACATTCGGATCCGTCGATCGATGCTTGCCGGCCATCGCTTCTGATCGCATCGGCCGGACACACCTCGACGCACTTCCCGCAGCCCACACAGGCGTCCGTTTTCACGGCGTAGCCTTTCCTTGTCAACTTCCCTATCCATGAGAACAAAGTCCCGTAAGGGCACAGGTAGCGGTGCCAGAGGGCTTCCTCGAAGAAGAGGGACAAGACCACGCCGACCGCGACGAAAAAAGGAAGGATCGGCCACCTTTTTCCTGCCCTTGCGCTCAGGACCATGGTGGCCAGGAGGACCAGGAGTATCAGCAGGCGGGTGATCGGAGAGTGAAGCCACCTGGGTGTGGGCCACTTTTTCTTTTTCGCCAGCGGTCGACCCGCCTCCGTCAGGGTCGCGATGGGGCACAGGTACCCACAGTAGATCCGCCCTAAGAAGGGCGTGAGGACCAGGGTCGACAGGAAGATGGCCAGCCAAAGCTGGATCCTCCCCACCGCCACCAGCACCAAGAAAAGCAGCAGGAAGAAGAGTTGGATTGCCTTGCGTTTTGTCATGAGCCTGTCGCCTCCTTGGCTAGTTTTCTGCGGATGAGTCTTTTCTCCTTGATACCTTCAAAGGTCGCATAGATCAGGGGGATGACCACAATGGTCAGGAAAGTCGCCGCGGTGATGCCACCGATGACCGTGATGGCCAGGGGGCTGAACCGCTCGGATCCCAGCGCCAGTTGGAGGGCCAGCGGGAGCATCCCCACCACATCGGAGATGGCGGTCATCATGATCGGTCGGAACCGGGATCGAATCGCCTCTTCAATGGCGGTGTGCAGTGTCAATCCGTTCTCCCGGTTCTGGTTGATGGCATCTACCAGCAGAATAGCGTTGTTGACCACGGTGCCGGCCAAGAGAATCAGACCCAGGAGCACGGGCATGCTCATCACCTTACCGCTGATCGCGAGGGCCGGGGCTACACCGATCACCACGAGCGGAATCGCCATCATGATGGTCAGCGGGTGGAGAAAGGACTTAAACTGGGGTACGAGCAAGAGATACACAAAGGCAATGGCCAGGGACAAGAGAAAGACCATATCCCCCACGGATTCGGTCAGCGTCTCCTGTTCTCCCGTGAAGGTGACCTGGTAGCCACCGGGTAGCTGCATCCCATCGATGGCTTCCTGCACATCCGTCACCACATGGCTGAAGGCCCGGTCCTCGGTGAAGCCCAGGATCTTCACAGCGTAGTTCAAGTTCTCGCGCTCCACCAAGTTCGACCTGCCCGTTACCTCTACCTCGGCTACAACCGAAAGGGGGACCGTCACGCCGAGGGGCGTAAAGATGCGCATGGTCATCAGGGTGCCCAGGTCCGCTTCCGGTGTATGGGACAGTCGCACGTTCAGCGATAGACCCTCCTGTCCCTCCAGGTTCATGGACGTAGCCTCGATCCCGGCCATGCCGCCGTAGAGCTGGCGCGATAGATCGGCCGAGGATAGACCTAGTTCCTTCATGCGGGCGCCATGGAGCGACAGCGTCATCTGTTCGTAGTTGTCGTTATAGCTCGTGTAAAGGTTGGTCGTGCCGGGAACGGCCTCCATCTTAACCATCAGTTCGTCGGCCAGGTGGTAGAGCACATCGAGGTCCGCTCCCGTGATCTTCACGGCCAGGGGTGCCGCCGCACTCGTCACGGCCGTCCCACCCTTTTCCTTCACCACGTACCTACCCACACCTGGTGTGCCTTCGACTTCGGTGCGCAGGCGGGATTGGAAGCCCCAGATGGTCTCACCACGTTCTTTTCTCGAGGACAACTGGATCGTCATGAGTCCTTGGTCCGGTCCCATCATACCGAAATCCCCCATTTGGGTCGTCCCGCTCTCCCTGCCGATCTTGGTGTCAAAGGAGACCACCGAGGGTTCCGCGGATAGAAAGGACTCAAGATGAGCGAAGGCCTCCGTCGTCTCATCGATCGGTGTGCCCGGTGTCATCTCCAGGGTCACGTACGTGACGCCACTATCGAACTTGGGAAGCATCTCCATACCGTTGAGCCTGAGAAAGGCGCCGCTGGCGGCAAGTGCGATCACAAGGAAGAGATAGGCCATTTTCTTGTTGGCCAGGACCTTCTCGGACAGGGCCAGGTAACCGTACATCAGCTTGTCCATCACGGTGTTGAAGGGACCCGCGACTCTCTCGATCGCATGCTCGGTCCGTGGCATCTTGAGGGGATCGAGCAGCACGGAGAGGAGTGGGATCATGAGCAGGGCCACGACCAGGGAGGAGCTGAGCGCAAAGATCAGCGTCATGGACAGCGGGCGGAACATCTCGCCCACGAAGCCCTGGACGAAGAGCAGGGGCACCAGCACGATCAGCGTGGTGGTCACACCGGCGATGCTGGGCAGGGCCACCTCGGCCGTTCCATCGATGGCCGCGGCCACGACCGACTTGCCCTTCTTGCGGTGGTCGGTGATGGCCTCGACCACCACGATGGCACCGTCCACCACGAAACCGATGGATAGGATCAGGGCCGAAAGGGTGACGAGATCCAGATCCATATTGAAGGCCCTCATCAGACCGAGGGTGCTCAGGAACACCATGGGCATGGAAATCGAGACCACCAGGGACTGGGAGATATGGCCGATGAAGAGGAGGATCACGATCACCGTGAGCACAATGGCGATGACCACACTCGAGGTCATATTGTCCACCATCTGGTTGGTAAAGATCGCATCATCGTTGGCCACTTTCAGCTGGATATTGGGGTAGGCTCGTTCCAGTTCGCCGATCCGACCGTGCAATCGTTCGATCACGGTCACGGTGTTGGCGTCGATTTTTTTCGTCACGGACAGGGCCAGGGCCTCCTCATCACCGAGGCGATAGGCACTCTCCTTCTCCTCGGCCCCCAGGCTGATCGCTGCGATCTCCGAAAGGGGCACGACATCTCCGCCGTCCACCGGTATACCCAGGTTCTCTAGCACTGTCAGATCGTCATAGCCATCTTCCACGCGGATGAGCAGTTCTCTGCCACCGTAGGTGATCTGTCCACCGGGCGCCGTGATGTTGTAGGCAGCCAGGGTGCCGGCCACCCGCTCGGGCGTGAGACCGTAGGCCCGCAGCGCATGGTCATCCAGTGCAATCTGAATCTCGGGCTGATAGCCACCGAAGACCTCGACAGCAGCCACGCCCTCGACCAACTGCAGTTCCGTCAATAGCTTTCCCTCCGTCAGCTGGCGGAGCGCCTCCATCTCCAGGCGATCGGACCCGACGGCGATGGTCAAGATCGGCTGGTCCGATGTCGAGAACTTGAGGACCTGGGGTTCCTCCATTGTCTCGGGCAGATCGCGCTTGATCCGCGTGATGGTGTTCTGGATATCGATGGCCGCCTGGTTCACGTCCGTCGAATAATCGAAGGTCAACTGGAAGATGCCGATGAAGTCCTGGCTCGTCGAGCGGATGTCCGTGATGCCCTCGAGCTTAGCAAAGGCCTCCTCCATGGGCACGGCGATATCCGTGGCCACATCCAGGGCGGGTGCGCCGGGGTAAGCAGCGACCACGGTGACCATGGGCGGCGTGGTGTCCGGTGATAATTGGGTGTTCATCGTGGCCCTGCCGTAGAGCCCGAAGATCGCGATGGCGATCATCAAGGAAAGGATCACATACTTCTTTTCAATGGAAAAACGTCCGAAGGACATGGACTACACCTCCCCGTCGAGGGTGTAGAGCTCGGCACCATCGAAAAGACTCTCCACACCGCGGATGGCGATGCGCTCACCGCCGCTAAGACCCGAGGTGATCTCCACCTCCTGGTTGATCTCCACACCTGTAGTCACTTGCCGTTCTGAGACTAGGCCCGAGGCATCGGCCACGTAGACAACCTCTTCTCCGCCGAGCACCTTGATGGCCGAGCGCGGGACAAAGATTGCCTCCTCATGCTGGTCGAGCATCAGGGTGACCGCTACACTCGACCCCATGGGTGACTGGACGGAACCCGGATCTGTAAAGCTCACCTCGGCGGTACCGATGCGTGTTTTCTGATTCACCATGGCCGCCAGGCTGCTCACCTCACCCTGGTGGTCCACACCGTTTACCGATAGAATCGCAGGGGTTCCCTTTTCGAGTCTGACGAGGTCTCCTTCAGAAAGTTGCAAGGTCACCTTGAGAGAATCGGTGCCCGATAAGGTAACGACCGGCTTACCCGGCATGGCCAAGTCGCCCTCGTTAACATGGTAAGCCGTGACCACACCATCGAAGGGCGCCTTGATCGTGGCTTCGGCGATGGATAGGGCCGTCTCTTCGAGACCCGCCTCGAGCTCCTCCATCTGACGTCCGGTCATCGCCCGTTCTTGGACCAGACCCTCGTACTGGACCTCCGCGGTGCTTCTGAGCTCAGCCAACTGCAGGGCCAGAAGATCCACCTGGTGGGACATTTGGTCGTAAGCCGATGCAGAGGTCGCGCCGGCGTTGTAGAGCGCCTGGATCTTCGAAAGTTCTTCCCTTTGAAAGGCCAGGTTGACTTCGAGGGATCGGATTTTCGACACGATGGGGTTCTGGCTGTAGAAAGTAGTCACCTGGTCGTCGACAAAGGCGGCCTGTGTCTGCAGAGTGGTGCGCTTGGCCTCGAGGGTCGATTGTTTGGCCTCGAGCTGCGCGGTATCGAGCTGCAGGATTTTTTCACCAGATTTCACGAAGTCTCCCTCCTGCACCGCCTTCACCAACACATCGGCAGTGACCTTGGGGCTGATCGTGGCGTGATGCTCACTCTCGAGCGTTCCCAAGTAGTCCACCGTTTCCTCAACGGTTTTCGGCATGACAGTAAGTAGCTCGGAAACGATCCGCTGGTCCTGTGCACCGACTGCTGCGACGTCACCGGTTCTGAATAAAACCGTTCTCCCGAGGGCAAGTGCAGCGACCATGATCATGAGGATCCACAGGTTTTTCTTCTTCATCCATTGTTTCATCATCAAACACCTCTACTTTTTTGAGTTTCGTTACTCTCATTATAGGAGAGTGATGTCTCAAAAGAGGTAACCTGTGTTACGCAAGAGACCAGCTTCTTCAACCCTTGCATTGTGAGCGACACTACCATTGGGTATAATGAAAAAAGATAGACAAAAAGGCAGACAAGCGGGAGGTTCCTATGATCGACTATCGAACACAACTCTTCAAGGACCTTGAGGAGCAGACACTAGGCACCCTGGAATCCGACGGTCACCTGAAGATCCGGTCCTACGGCGTGGGGGAAGTGGTCTATTTTGAGGGGGACACCTGTCGCACCTACGACCTCGTCCTCTCGGGTACCCTGGAGGCTCAGAGCATCCAGGCTTCGGGCAACGTCTTCACCGTCTCATTATTTGAAGCCGGTGACACACTGGGGGCCAACCTCCTCTTCGGTAGCCACAACCACTATCCCATGACCATCACCGCCCGGGGGGCCGCGCGCGTCCTTCACCTTGACAAGGAGGTCATCTTCCCCCTCTGCCGCCAGTCCGAGCACTTTCTCAAGACCTTCATCTTTTCGCTCTCGGAGAACGCCACGATCCTGGGCAGAAAGCTCACTACCGTTGGCACGCGCTCCTTAAGGGAGAATATCCTGACGGATCTCGAGAGACTCTTCCGCGAGCAAGAGGGGCCCGTGGTCACCCTCCCCCACTCCCGCCAGGTGTGGGCCGATCACCTGGGCGTCCAGCGCCCCTCGCTCTCCCGCGAACTGGGGAAGATGCGAGATGAGGGGCTCATCGACTTTTACCAAGATCGGGTCACGCTTTTGTACAAAAAATGAGACGAAAGCACGAAAACCCTCATCAGGGGGTCTCCGTCCGTTCTTTCTATGTATGTTTCTCAGTAGAGCTTTGGAAAGGTCTTCTGCTCCACACGCCAGGGCGAGATGTTTCTCTCTTGGCTGAGTACTTGCTTTCCGCTTTCTGTGTAGGCGTTGATCGCGAAGCGGGAACCAGTGAATCCGGTCATATCTGCGATCCAGAAGGCGTAGTCCTTCTTCTCGATCAAGCGCGCAGTGACTTTATCATGGGTCTCGCGCGAAACCACCGTCAGATGATCGACACCATGTTTGGCGATCACACCAAAGAAAAGGGGCTTGGTGCCCTCCACACTGGGAAAGTACATGTCGCTCATCCCCAGTCGTTCGATGGTGGTGATCAGGTCCCCCTGGTAGCCGCTGTAGACGATCTTGTATCCGTTGAAGGTTTTTTTGGCCACGGCAGTACCCAGCCCCTCCTCCCTTCGGTAGAACAGAAGCGTCTCCTCCCCGAGAGCTTCTTCGTGGAGGAGCTCAAGGTTCGCCGCCGTCGAATAGGAGGCCAGTGCATCCACCGCCGTCTTATCACCAGCGAGGTAGTAGCCGGTCAAGGCTAGAATAGTCATCAGGAAAAACAGTATGATCAGCTTCTTCAATGTCGTTTCCTTTCTCCGTTCATAGGAACTTTAAAGATGGACAACGGGATCATGTCCCCATTGTCCATCCGATTATTAGCGGCGCATGCCGACGGCGAAGGAGGCGAAGCCCAGGTCCTCGTAGTAGGAGACCAGGGACGCTTCACAGAGCAGTTGTACATGCATCCCTCCCTCGGCAGCTTTCTCCACCAAGCGTCGGGTCAGCTCAGCACCGATCCCGTGACCCCTGTGGCTGTTGCGTACCCCCACCCCACAGAGATAGGCGTGTAGCGCTCCGTCGGAGACCAGGCGGGCGGTGCCCACCAAGATCTCATCGGCATAAGCGTGGCACACGGCATAACTGCCCTTCAGGGCGTGCTGGAGCTTTTCCTCTCCACCGGGCCCCAGGTGCTCCCGCCAGCTCAGCAGATCATAGAGGTCCAATAGGTCGCTATAGTGTCTGAGTTCCTCGGTATACCGAATCATTTCGCTCCCTCATTTCTAGAAAAGCAAGTTGGCCACGAAGGCTACCAGGTTGATCAGGAAAAACCAAACCCTGGGAAAGGTCACGCCCCCCACGAAGCCCTCTCGATCGCGTACCGTTGAAAATGCAGCCGCTAGGTTCAGACGACGGACCTGTTCGCTCTGCCCCATGCCGCTCATCATGTCGGATACACCGGGTTGATGGGGCAATCCCTCGCGCATGATGCGCAGGATGCGCTCGAGCATAAAGCCGAGCGAGAGCATGGTCCAGATGAACAGGAAGTCCTCCAGACTGCTCGGTTTGAAATAGAAAAAGGTCCCCACTTCAATGAGGATGAAAAAGATCAGTTGAAAGCGCCATAAGATTCGGAACATCGAACCCCTCCTTCTAGTGGATGGTATACCCATCGACAGGGTGGATATGCAGTTCCCTTGTCACCTTGACCAACCCTTGGCTGCTCTGTACACAGGGGTGCGGTAGGTCCTCGAACGGGATTTTTTTTATCAGCTGCCATTTTTTTCATCAAGGTGGAGAAACACCCAGGTACAGGAGCTCGACCGCCAAGGGTCGGTCCACCGGATCGTCCGGTGGGTCCTACTGAAAAAGACAACTCCCCTTTGCGAGCAGGGCTATACATACGTATGACACCTTTTGAGGGCAAAAAGTTTCAAAAAAACGCAAATTTTCGAGAAGATGAGCCTACCTTTTCTCCTGCGACCGATTGCCCCTTGCCTCGGAAGACACAGGGATGTAGAATAGTGTGAATACTTGGTCAACCAGATCTTAAGGACAACTGGAGGTGAACCCATGGTTGAAGAGAAACAGACGCTACTCGCTCCGCTGATGATCCTCGGGGCGGCCATCTGCTGGGGAGTAATCGGACTCTTCATTAAGCCACTCGGCGCCGGTGGTCTCCAGCCGATACAAATCGCCCAGATCAGAAATCTCCTGGCCTTGGTCGGGTTCATCCTTCTCTTCGCAATCACGCGAAGACGCATACCCACCGTGGCCGTCGGAGACCTGTGGCTTTTTCTGGGTACAGGCGTCGCGAGCATCGCGCTCTTCAACACCCTGTATTTCTACACCATGGAAATGAGTACCTTGGCCGTGGCCAGCATCCTGCTCTACACCTCACCGGTGTTCATACTGCTCATGGCAAGGATCTTCTTCGGTGAAAAGCTCACAAGACGAAAGCTCTTCTCCGTCTTTCTCGCCATCACAGGCTGCGTTTTCATCACCGGTCTCATCGGGGACAGCCCGAAGATCGGTACCCTCACCCTGATCACGGGGCTCGGCTCTGGCTTCTGTTATGCCCTGTACAGTATTTTCGGACGGATGGCCATCGCTAAATACGATAGCCTGACGGTGATCACCTACACCTTTCTCTTCACGACCTTCTCCCTGCTTCCCTTTAGTCGTCCCGATGAGATCTACGCGCTCATGGGCGGGACCCCTGGGCTTATGAAAGACGCGCTTTTCCTGGCCATCCTATCTACCATGATTCCCTTCGTTCTCTATACCACGGGGCTGAGGTACATGGACACGAGCAAGGCCGGGATCCTGGCCTGCATCGAACCGGTGGTGGCCAGCCTCGTGAGTGTTTTTGTTTTTCACGAGGCCTTCGGCTGGACCCACGCCCTGGGCATCACCCTGGTCCTGACATCCATCGCGATCTTAAACCTCAGACAGCGGAGAAGCGACAAGTCAGCTCACCCCTCACGACGCGAGGAAGGGCCCGAGATCTAACGATCCGTGGCCCTCCTTTTCATTTGTCTCTTTTTCGCGTACATCTCGAGGTCCGCCCGGTGAAGCATCTTTTCCGCCGTCAGATCCAGCTCTCGGTGGTAGGTCACACCACCCGAAGCGAGGCCGAAGGCGTAAGCCGTGGTTCGGTTTACCTCTCTGATAAGACGATCGAGCGTCACAAGGCCCCTGCGAAAATCCTTCTCTACCGATCCGGGTAACAGACAGGCGAACTCATCACCACCGATCCGGTAGCAGCTACCCCTGTCCCCGAAGGCCTTCTCGATGCAGGTGTAGGCGTGGACGATGGCCTCGTCCCCCACCACGTGCCCATATGTATCGTTGATCTCCTTGAGATTGTTGAGATCGAAAACGGCCAACCGAAGACCGTGTAACTCATCCGGCACCGTGAAGCGCGACTCGATCTCCTCGGCGAAGGCCATGCGGTTTCCCCCACCCGTTAGGCGGTCTTGATAAGCCATATGCTGGAAGAAGGAGGCTTCATAACTTTTCTCGTAGAGCAAGATCAGGCGCTTGATCGACCCGATCGCCAGGAAGAAGACAAAAAGTAGGATCCCCACGTGCGTAAAGACAGAAGTGTAGAGGGGACCGACCCAATAGAAATTGATCAGTTCGAGCAACCCGAAGGGAAACAAGATCAGAAGCACCCTACCGAAGCGCATGGCCAGTTCGTTCTCCGGATAGTCTCTACGCTCTTTGACCAGAGAATAAGTGATCAATAGCATCGCGATCAAAATCAGCAGATGGGTCATGATCACGGTGGCGAAGAAGCCGGCTATGCCTGAAAACTGCAAGAACAGGATGACGGTCAAGTTCAAGAGAAAGAGATCTCTGCATCCGATGAGTAGCCTGGCGCGCCTGGGCAGGACCGTTTCCCCGAGGTAGGCCAACAGGGGAACTGGAAAGAGCGATAGGCTGATGTAAGCCAAACCACCCAAGACCAGCTGACCGCCCATAAAAAGCTGTAGCACCCGCGTCTCCGCCAGCATCCAGAGGGACAAGATACCGGCAAAAAAACCTATGCACCGCAGATCGCGCCCCTGGACTCCCGGGAACAACAGGGAGGATAAGATCATGATGAGCCCGATGAACAGGATCATGCCGCTGATGCCCAGCGACCAGGCGTGCGTCCGCAGGAGCCAGTAAAGCAGGTCGCCGCGGCTACCGTAGTGGACCTCATTCAGGATACCACTCATCCGCTCAAAGGGAGACCTGTAGGAAAGGGTGAGTACCTTACCCGTTACCTGGTCTGGTAAATCCACAAGGTGCCAGGCGCTGACCATGGGGAGCACGGGAAAACCAACCCTCTTGTAACCCACTTCATAGATGCGCTCACCATCCAGCTCAACGCGGACATCGGCCAGCGATCCTCTCAAGAGTAGGGTTTGACCACCAATCTCTTCTTCTCGAATCACCCGCCGGATGCGGACGGACTCGCCGGCAGCCACCGCCAGCTCCTCGGGCAGCGGAGGTAACTGCTCCCCGAGACCCTCCACATCAGTGAGAAGCCAACCCGTGTTCAACGGATAGACCGCTTCCCTTTCGGGCGAGAGGTCCTGTCCGGGCATCCACCAGAAAAGAAGGGAAACCGCCAAGAGGAGCACGAGCCAATGGACCTGATGATGCCCTTTTCTTCTTTCCACGTTGCTACCTCCTCTCTTCTTCCAATCCCTTTATCTTTATCCCAAAATCGACAGCAAAAACAACTTTTTTCTACCTTCACACATTTTGGGCAAGAAAGCTAGCGCATGCATGCGTGCAAAGCCATCAGCCTAAGACCTTAACCTTGTTCGGAAGACTGGACGAATACTACCATCCATTGTAGACTGAAGACACATCCAAAGATAGAAAGGACGATTAACCATGTCGAGAAAGAATCTACTCCCTGGTATCCTGCTCATTCTTCTGGGTCTCTTCTTCCTGCTCCGCAACCTGGGCTGGATCCGCCTGGATCTTTCCTCCCTATGGCCGTTGATCCTGGTGGTCATCGGGCTCAGCTTCGAGTTTTCCTATTTCACCGGTGGTGGGCACCCGGGTCTCTTGGTCCCCGGCGGGATCCTGACCACCTACGGCCTGCTCTTTCTCGCGGTGACCTTCTTCCCTTTTTTCTCCATGCAGCATCTGTGGCCGCTATTTTTACTGGGACCGGCCGTTGGTCTCTTTCAGCTCTACCTTTTCGGCGGCCGGGAACGCGGTGTAATGATTGCCGCTAGCATCCTGTCGGGACTGGGGCTGATCTTTCTCTCCCTCTCGGTGCTATCCCTCTCCTTTACATTCCTCGTCCCTCTTCTGCTGATCGGCGTGGGACTGCTGATCATCTTTGCAGGTAGAAAATCTTAACATTGAAAAGGCCTGGCTCATTCGAGCGCAGGCCTTTTCTATTATTCTCAATAAGCTTATCGTCGGTCTACCAACCGCCACCGCCGCCACCGCCGGAACCGCCGCCGGCACTACCGCCGCCGAAGGATCCACCACCACCGCTCGAAGAGGGGGCAGAGGTCATCGTTTGTGATACCGCCTGCGTCTCTGCATTCAGGTGGGAGGCGAAGTAGACGGCACTGAAGGTCCCCACCCGGTTCTGATTGTCATACCAGTCGGGCGCGTCAAGGGCGATGGATTCAAACTGCTTGGCCCACTTGTCCGTTACCCCGAGCACCATGGCGTAGGGCAGGATATGGTAGAAATAGGCCGGGTCCTCCGTGACCAGGGTCTCGATTCGGTCTTTCTCCGCATTCTCCATGAAACCTTTGAAGCCCAGAAGATGGGCCATCCAGATATCACCCTGCTTTGTCCGCTTGCTCGCGTGCGGGGCCAAGTACATCAAGGCCACCGCGAAGAAGGCCGCGGGATAAAAGGACCAGTGCACCGTACCCACAGTGAAGACCAGACTGAGCAGCACGACACCGAAAATGGTCATGAGTATCCCGATGGCATAGGTCTTGATCCGATCACCGGGCAGGCGCTTTTTCGCCCGATAGAAACTAGAACCCGCTCCGGCGAAGATCAGCGTGAACACGAAGGCGCCGATACCGCCGAGAATCGCACCGATTCCCAGGTCAAAGGGAGCCACCAGGTGTGCCATGCCCAGACCCACGAGGAGAAAGAGTAAAAAACCGAAGAAAATCATCGCAGCGGTAGTCCCCTTACCCGAGCGAGAGTAGACGCGACGCGATGCATCACCTGTGAAGGAACCGGCCAAGCTCATCTTGACCTCACCGATGGTCTTGTAGAAGGAGTCCTTCAGATCGCGGATATCTACCACATTGTCCAGGGCGTACTCGTCAAAGAGATCATTGAAATACGTGGTCTCGAAATGACGACGGTCACCAGGCAAATCTTTCAGCTTCTCGAGGTAGATGCGGTTCTTCGTTTTCTTGAAGATCACACCCTCCTCTTCCTCCTGTTCGATGATTTTCAGATAGCCTTGGTCCGCCCAGTAGACGAGCATGGCCGTCAGATCGTAGGAATCCACCTCTCCATCGTAGATATACCCGATTTCAGCCGGGGTGAGTCCCTCGGGTGGGTAAAACTCGACGGTGGGATAGATCGGATCGTTACGGCCGTAACGTTTGAACAAGAAGCCCCCGAGACCCGCGAGAAGCAGGATCAGGACAGGGTAGAACTTCAGCACCGTCGCCCAGAGGAAGGTCTCTTCTTCGACCTCGGTGTAGTAGCCCTCGGGCAGAGGAAGTGCCACGGTGAGCGCTTCGCCCGGGTAAAGCACGCGGTCTAGAGAGCCAATGATTCTGTTCCCCTCCACGCGGTAGGTCACGGCATCGTTCGCCGTGCTCCCCGTGCTACCGTAGGTGAAATTCAAGGCGGAAGTGTCGAAAGCCTTGGGCATGGTGATCTCGAACTCCGTCCGCTGGATAGGCATCTGCCAACTGGGCCCCACGATGTTAAAATACAACTCGTCGAGCTCCGGATTGCGATCGTCGCCAACCTCGTAGTTGTACAGGATCTCGTAGGTCATCCGTTGCGACACGAAGGTGTCGGGATCTCCGATCTTCAGCCGCAGGTGACCGTTCTCACGGCTGGTCTCGTAGGAATGGCCGGGAACGGCCACGTCACTGATATCCACCGGTTTATCGTAGTAGGTCCGCAGGGGGATATCCCTGAAAATTCCGTGCATGTCACTGCGGTTGAAGGTGACCTCCAGGAACTCGCGGATGTCGTAGCTGTTGTTCTCCTGCACCTCCATCTGCACGCGGAAATTCTCCACCTGCAGATCGTAAGCCATGGAGACGGATCCGCCCACGGCCAGGAGGAACAAGAGGAGGGTCAAAAGTAGGCTGCGTCTGATGTGTCTCATCCTATCGCCTCCTAGAAGGAGACCCGAACGTTCTCTCGCTCCGTCTCCTCGATGGTGAAGAATGGGTACTTGGAGAATCCGAAGGCCGAGGCGACCAGATTGGCCGGGAAGGACTCCACGCGCGTGTTCAGGTTCTTCACGACAGCGTTGTAGTACTTGCGTGATTGTGCGATGTCCTCTTCAATCTTCTGGAGCTGTTTTTGCAGATCGAGGAACTGGCTATCGGCCTTGAGGTTCGGGTAGCTCTCGCTCAAGGCAAAGAGTGATTTCAACGTACCCGACAGCATGTTCTCGCCCTGTTGCCTTTCCTCGAGGCTATCGGCGTTCATGGCCATATTGCGTGCCTGGATCACCTGCTGTAGCGTCTCTCTTTCGTGTGTGGCATAACCTTTGACCGTTTCCACGAGATTGGGAACCAGATCGTACCGCTTCTTCAGGTAGACGTCCATCGTGGAAAAGGCCTCATCGGCAGTGTTGCGCAGGCGAACGAAACCGTTGTACATGCCGGCGATGGTGATGCCGACGAGTAGTATGAGTCCGAGTAAAATAAAAATCGTCATAAATACCTCCTTATCTCCCTTGTGCTCCTGTATATATCAAAGATGTCAGTCTAGGACATCCATCTTCAGACGTAAGATCCGATTCTGGGAAACCTCCAGAATCGTCACGGTGAATCCCTCGAGATCGATGACCTCGCCCTTCTCGGCAAGCCGGTCCAAGCGGTAGGTGATGTAGCCGCCGATGGAATCCACATCGATGGTCTCGATGCTGAGACCGAGCTCATTGTTCAGCTGGCTGATCGATGTGGCCCCCGATAGGATATACTGTCCCTCCCGGATCAAAACGACATTGGGCTCCGGTTCGTCGAACTCATCGGCCAGTTCACCGACGATCTCCTCGACCAGATCCTCCATGGTCACGATGCCCACCGTCCCCCCGTACTCATCGAGGACCACGGCCAGGCGCACGCGTTCTTTTTTCATCTCCTCGAGCACAGCGAGGGTGCGCTGAAACTCGTAGGTGAAGAAAACGGGCTTCATCTCCCCGGGCACTTGGAACTGTTGTGGATCCTTGCAAAAGAGCAGGTCCTTCACGTGGAGCACACCCAGGATCTCATCCAGGTGTTCCCCGTAAACCGGTAGACGCGAGTAGCCTTCCTCTCGGAAGAGCGTCATCGCTTCGGCGTAGGTGGCATCATCGGACAGCATCACGGCGTCGGTCCTAGGGATCATGACCTCTCTCACGCGGCTGTCTGCGAAGCGAAAGACGTTCTGGATCATCTGGCGCTCTTGGCCTTCGAGAACGCCTTCCTCGTGACCCACATCGATCATGGTCTTGAGTTCGCGTTCGGTGATCACCGAAACGTTCCCGTCATTGTGACCACCCAAGAGGCGCACGAGCAGTCCTGTGATCCGGGTGAGGAGCCAGACGAGCGGGGTGAAGAACTTGGTGAAATAAAGAATCGGTCTCGCCACCCGGAGGGAAACGGACTCCGCCTTTTCGGCCGCCAGTGATTTGGGGGTGATCTCGGCAAAGATCAGAACGACAACGGTCATCAAGGCCGTGGCGATACTGATCCCCACATCCCCGAAAAGATCGATGGCCAGGGCCGTGGCGATGGCCGATGCCCCGATGTTCACCAGATTATTGCCCACCAGGATGGCACCGAGCAAACGCGGTGGATCCTCCGCCAGACGCGAGACCACCTTGGCGTGCTTGCGTTTTTCCTCGATCATATGACGAATCCTCAGGGGCGTGAGGCTCATGAGGGCAGTCTCCGACGCGGAGAAAAAAGCGGAGGCTCCGATTAAGAAAATGAGTAGAGTCACTGGTATCATCAAGGTCTTCATCTCCTTCAGATTGCTACTCTTTAGTATACCCCAGTCTTTAGCCTTTCACCACTCAATCGCATAAGATCTTGCTCGCGCACTGGCCATCTCTTATGAACCAATATTGCCCCACCGGATACCAGCGCGTGATGTGCTGAAAAGCGAAGCCTTCGTTTGACTAGCATTTAAAAAAAAGGTGACAAAGTGGAGCTGGTCTGTATGAAGGTGACGACGGTTGATTATTGCATGCCAAAGGCAAGACCCCCCGCGTCTTAGATGTGGGGGGTCTTGCCTTTGGCTATGAACTCTTCTCAAATCGTAGTCGGTCCCAGTAGGCATCCTTCAAGGGTTTGAACCCGCATTTTTTCTCGTAGAAATGATGCTGGCCCCTTGCGTAGAGGGGTGTCTCGAGCTCCCAGCTCTCCACGCTCTCGTACATTTTTTCCACCTGTTTCCAAACGCGCGTCCCTACGGAACGGTTCTGGTGAGCAGGTGCAATGAAGAATAGGAAAACAGACATCCGGTTCCAACCGAGGTCTTCGATCAGAACGGCACCTACCATTTCATCGTTCACACAGATACTAAAGGGATGTATTTCCGGTCGGAGCGCATGCTGGGTCAGCAGTGTTCCGTCATCGTACCCCTTGGGCCCGGAGACCGCCTTGGGACCCAGATATCGCTTGGCGTCATGATCAAAGGTTTCCTTCATCAGGGGGATCAATGCGGGTAAGTGCGCCCGTGTCATGGGTATCAGTTCGATCATGCGTCTCCTCCTTCCGGTGCCATCTTGAGCAGCGACTCGCGATGCAGATCGTAGGCTTTGAGAAGCTCGGGCAGGTACTCGGAAAAGGTGGGATAGGTCTCACGGTCCGCCCGGTACGCCTTCAGCTGTTCCACGGTAAAGCGCGTCAGGTAGAAGCCCCGGTTCTCCTCGTGGGCGATCTGCTGGTCGGCTACCTCTTCCCCGAAGGTTTCTTCGATCCAGAGGACCGATACGGCCCGCAGGATCTGCTCTTTGAAAAAGATGCTGGGCTTGGGGTAGGCCTGCTTTTCCATGTAGCCCGCCACGGGATCGAAAAAGGCCTGCAGCCGGTACACTTTCAGGAGGGCCAGATGCTCGTCCACAGCCGGGTTGACAAAACTGTGGCCCCACTCGTGGTTGGTCAGGAGGGCCAGCTGGTTGCCCGAGATGAAGGCAGGCGCTTCTTCGGAGGTGCCGTTGGCACGAACCACCTGGTAAACCTCAAGCCCTTCCTCTTTCTCGATCGTGGCGCCGTAGCCGCCACCGGGGAACATGGCCGGGGCCAAGACCACGTGGTAGGATTCGCCCTGGGTCCCGTAGAAACCCTCCATCCAGTCGATCACCGATCGGGCGTCGTAGCCCTCGACCACCCGATCGAGATAGGTCGCGTAATCCGCCCGGTGGTCGTTGAAAAAGCTGGCGAAGTCCGACTCCTCGTAGAGGTCGATCAGGGCTTCCCTGAAGGCTTCCAGCTCCGCGACGCCACCGGCCCGATTGGTGAGGTAGTCCCCGTAGGCGTTGGGACGCATGAGGCTGGGGAGCCAACCGAAACGGAGGGCCAGGTGGGGTGGTGCATCGTAGGTAAAACCCCGCCCGGTCAACCTTTCCGCGATCTGCATGGCCTCATGGTCTCCGTAGGGTTCAAAGTGATCTTTAAGCGCCCGGTAGTAGGCATTGCCCTCACCTTCCGGGCCCCGCCTGTTGACCCAACTGGTCTGCGAGAGGACGCCGGCCATCAGCTCCATGCGCGGATCGATCATAACGGTCCCGATCTCTTCCGATCCCTCGGCATAGACCGGTTCGAGCGGCGGCAATACCTTTTCGACTTCGGCAGGTGGGGCCGCCTCACCCGTTCCACGATCGACACACCCCACCGCGACCGATACCAAGAAAATGATCATCGTGAATAAGAACAAACGTCTCATGAAAACCTCCCCCTGTGCTTTCCTATGTTGTACAGTTTATCCATTTGACACCCAATTCACAAGACCTATCGCCACTTCTTAATCTCGGCTTAAGACTTTTCGAAGCCACACCATTTTTTTGGTATACTAGAAGGGAACGCAAGGCATAGGAAGGAAGGATGATCTGATGAGAGAACTGATCTTTTTTGACATCAACGGCACCCTCATCGAACGGGATGAGCGTACCGATGAAATCTACCTGATTGCACTTAACGAACTTCTCGGAACAGAGGATGCTATGGCCGGTGTGGACAATTCGGCCCGGAGCGACCACGACGTCTTCAAAGAGGTGCTTGCCAACCATGGCATGGCCTACAACGACGCCATCTGGCGACAATTCCTCGATCTCTACGCCGAGCACCTGGAGGTCCACAAGCAGAGCGATATCTGGCGCGCCAATGTCGATGTGCTCGACTATCTAGAAGAACTGGCTCGCACCGATGTGGCGCTGGCCCTCATCACGGGGGAACTTAGCGTCGGCGCCCGATACAAACTGGAGAAGGTGGGCGTCTGGCACCACTTCCCCGTGGGTGGCTTTGGCGAGGACGGGCTGGAGCGACGTCAAATCGCAGAGGCCGGCCTGGAGAAGGCCAAAGCTCACTACGGACAAGATTTCGACCGCATCGTGGTCATCGGTGATACCACCCGTGACATCGATGTGGCCCGTCACCTCGGCGCCTTTGCCGTGGCCATCACCACCGGTTCCCACGGGCGCGATCAGCTCCAGGAGGCCGGTCCCGATATCATGATCGACCGGTTTGCAGACCTCGAGGGCATCGTTCCCACCCCGACAGAAAACTAGAGAGGAGACCAATTCATGATCAAAACCTATGAAACCAGCCTGGATGGCTTCACGATCCGCAGTGCCACGGAGAAAGATGTCCCCTTGATCCTGCATTTTATCAAGGAACTGGCGGACTACGAGAAATTGCTCCACGAGGTCACCGCCACCGAGGAGATCCTCCACCGGTCTCTCTTCGAGAAACACCAGGCCGAGGTCATCATCGCAGAAGAAGACGGTAGGCCCGTGGGCTTCGCTCTATATTTTCACAACTTCTCCACCTTCCTGGGCAAGGCCAACCTCTACCTGGAAGACCTCTATGTCACGCCCGAAGTACGCGGCAAGGGCTACGGCAAGGCCCTCCTTGCCTGCCTGGGGAAGATCGCCGTCGAACGGGACTGCGGTCGCCTCGACTGGTGGTGCCTCGACTGGAACGAAACCTCCATCGCCTTCTACAAGGAGATGGGTGCCATTGCCATGGACGAGTGGACGGTCTACCGCATGCAGGGTGAGGCTCTCACTGCACTCGCCGATAAACTATAGCCTACTGAAAAAAGAGCCGAACCCGGCTCTTTTTTTGTTGGTTCATTTTTCTTGTTTGAGCATGGGGATCGACTCCCTTGCCACCAATCCCTCCATCAGCACACCCATCAAGAGGAGGACGGCAAAGGTCAGGACGAAGCGCAGCAGGGTGAAGGCGGGGCCCAGGAACTCGGCCTCCACCATGAGCTGGGGAATCTTCAGGGCTCCCCAAGCGCCCAGGAAGAGCACGATGTTCTTGATGCCGGCTCCTTTTTTCAGCAGGCCGCTGGCCATGGGGAAGGCCACGTAGAGGGGGCCCGTGGGCAGGGTGCCCAGGAGGAAGGCCAGGGCCAAACCCCGGATCCCCGCCTCCCTGCCGAGCCAGCCCTGGATTTTCTCCTTGGGTAGCCAGGCCTCGATGAGGCCCATCAAGAGAAAGATCGCCGGCATGATCAGGACCATTTCCTTTAGGTACTGGACCAGGTGCGTCATCGAACGACCGGCCGTCAGGGGCCTGGCCCACCAGAGGATCAGGTAGATCGCCGCGATCGCCAGTGGCAGTTTGAAACGCTTGATTTGGTCCATCATAAGACCACCCCCATGACAGCGGCCACGGCGAGGGCGGCGAGAAAGCCGATCCCGTTTCTGAGAAGCGTGAACCGCTTGCCCAGTGCCTCGATCTCCAAGGGCGCCGTGACAAACCCCACCATCACGAGGGTCGTGACAAAGGCCGAGATCGTGGTCACCGTCGCCCCTGACCTCAGCAGCGAACCCGCCAGTGGAAAGGCCACCAGGGAAGGAATGAGGGTCACCGCGCCGATGGTGGCCGCGGCCAGGGTCCCTAGCCACCCGCTCCCCTCTCCGAGGAGACGCCCGATGGTCTCCGGCGTCAGAATCCCCAAGGTGAGGCCCACGATGCCCAGGACACCGAGCAGGCTCGGGGCAGACTTCATCAGGCCCTTGCCCGCCACACGAAAGGCTTTCTTGGTTTTTTTCTTGTCTTTGACAGCCGAGTAGACCAGTGCCCCGCCCGTGAGACTGTAGATGATCCATAAGGTCATGCGTTTTCGCCCCCTTCAAAACGTTCGATCAGGCGACCGATCCGCCTGCGTCTGTCGCGCAGGATCTCCACCCACTCCTCGAGATGTTGTTCTCCCGATAGGGTGATGCTATAGACCCGCTTCTTCGGCCCCTGTTCTCCCTTCTCCCATTGGGAGGCCACAAGGCCTTCGTTTTCCATCCGCCGGAGCCTGCGGTAGAGGGTGCTCAACTGGAGATCCTCCGTCTGGTAGCCAAAGGGCGCCAGGCCCTCGATCAGACCGTAGCCGTGGGCGGGGGCCTCCTTGAGCAGTATGAGCAAACAGGTTTCCATGTATTTTTCCATCTTGGGTGCCTGTCCCCCGCAGGGGACGGGTTGATTGACCATATTCCTGCTCCCTTCTATGTGCGTCATGCATATAGTTGCTGTGCACCTAGTATAGGACGTCTACCCGATCCGGTCAATTAAAAAGCACCTCCCGCTCGAAAATGAGAAGGAGGTGCAAAATCACATTATTTTCGTTTTCCGTCCACGCCCAGGGTGACTTCTTCGTAGGGTACGATCGTGCCCGAAGACAACATGGCATTCTTCACCGCCGAGATGATTCCTCCGCAACAGGGCACTTCCATGCGCACCACTGTGATGCTGGCGATGTCATTGCTCGCTAGGATCTGGCGGATCTTTTCCTCGTTGGCCCCGTTGTCATCGAGCTTGGGACAGCCGATCAAGGTCACACGGTTCTTGATGAACTCCTCGTGGAAGTTCCCGTAGCTGTAAGCCGTGCAGTCCGCTGCGATCAAGAGGTGGGCATTCTCAAAATAAGGTGCCGCAGGGTTGACCAGCATCAGCTGGACGGGCCACTGACCCAATCTAGAGGGCATTTCGTTGGGCGCGGCCGCTTTCGTCTTCTCCATGCCGAAGCCCACGGTGGCCGCGGGTTGTAATGTTTTCATCGCGGAACCGGCGCAACCGCCACCGGTCCTTACCTTTTTCGCCTTGATGTTCTTACGGGTGGTTTCGAAGGCCTCGGCTTCCTTCTCCACCAGGTGGATGGCATCCACCGGACACTCCGGTAGGCACATGCCCAGTCCATCACAGTAACTATCGGAGACGAGCTTCGCTTTCCCGTCGATAATCTCAATGGCCCCCTGCATACAGGCCGTAGCACACAGTCCGCACCCGATACACTTGTCCTCATGAATCTCAATCACTTGTCGTTTCATCTATCGTCACTCCTTTGAGGTTCTTTTGTTGGGTCCAGTATATCCTGTGAGGAAGAGTTCTGGCTGTCACCAGAGTTACATTTTGAGTTGTATTATCAAATTTCTCGCGGGCGCATATAAAAAAATCCCCCTGAGAAGCGGCGGGTACCTATACAATAGCCATAACTGAAAAAGGAGATGATCCGACATGAAACGCTTCTTGTTCTTCGCCCTGTTCCTGGTCCTGTTGACGACGACCCCCGCGCTGGCCGAAGAAATGGACTTCGGTGGCGAAAGCCTGCCCTACGATCAGGTCGTTGGATTCGATCTGAACGATATGCCAGGGGACGAGCTGCAACTCTACTATGCCGAGGGCCAGCTGGTGGTGGCCGCCTTCGATGAAGGAGGCGACGGCACGCCCGAGGATCTCCTGCGCTACGGGGCGGACGATACGCTCCTGGCCGCCCACCGGGATACCACGGGCGATGGGCGACCGGACCTCCTCTACCGGGTTGAGGCCGATGGTAGACGCACGCCTCTTGAGAACAGGGAGTCGGTGCCACCGCTGTTGAAAATCACCGCTGCCGTCGTGGGCGTTCTGGTCCTGCTTCTTCTTCTGCTGTACGCCTTCCTGCGGAAGAAGAAAACGACCGCTCTGCTGCTGATCCTCACGCTCACGGCGACCACCCTTCCTTGGGCTGCGGCCGAGGGCCTTACCGATGAAAACTGCGCCATCAACGAGGAGGCCTTTGCCTCGGACTGGCTCAAGTACTCTGATATCGACGACCGGATCGACCTGGTCTCCAGGAGCTTTGAAGCACAGGAGGCCGTGCGCTTTTCCGATCAGATCCGCGACCACTACGAGGCCATGTACCAGTTGACAGAGGCGCTCACTCTCGAGGAGTACAAGCGGCAAGAGGCCAAGAACACCAAGAACCTCTTGGTGCGGAATCTGAAGAACAACTACCTCAAGGCCTTTATGCGCCTCTCCTACGTCACCTACACGACCATCAAAATGGCCAGGGGCAACAAGGACGCTGTGAAGAAAATCCTCGATACCGGCACGGCCGGAGTCCAGGTGCTGACCAGTTCCTACAAGGTCCTCAAGAGCCTCACGCCTCCCGACGCTTCCGCCGGAACGAAGAGCGCTTCGGACCGGGCCACCGGCATCGCCAACTCAGCGGTCCTCGAGCTATTCGACAGCGGCTTCTCCGCCAAGGATGTCACGGTCAACCTGATCAACGACCTGCAGAAAGAAACCTTCGACGTGGTCAAGACCGTGGACAACTGGGACGACCCCAATCTCTCGGAGGCTGACTTCCAGCTCCTGAGGGACCAACAGTTGCGCAACAAAACCCTCGATGCCCTGATCGCCATGCTCGATAGGAACATCGAGGTGATTCGAGATGAGCTGGCCTTCCACGAAGAGGCTGTCCAGCTGGCAGAGAGCGATTACCAGGCTTCCCTGGCCGCCGAAAAAGAGCGGGTGCGACAGATGCTGATCGAAGACTGCAAGCGGCAGAAGGAGCGGGAGGAAGACCAGGGAGAAGAAGATGGCTCCCCACCCATGCCTCCTGCCGTGGAAGAGCCTATCGGTAGTGTGCCCACTACCCAGCAGCTCGCCGGTTTTTACACGGCGGTAAGCGATGCCCGGGTCTACGATCCCGAGAACGGTCCCCAGAACGTCTCCGGTACGAGCACCACGGAACTGCGGGCGGAGAACGAGACCACCCTGACCTTCGTGGACTTCACCAGCGACATCCTGACAGGTGTCCCTTACGACCCCGAAACCGGACACTTTGAGCTCACGGCGTCGGAACTCGACATCACCTACACCCTCTCGGGTCGGGCCTTCTTCGAGGGATCCACGCCCATGCTCGAGATGGTCATCGACGGGGGCGACGGTATGATCAGCTTCCACTTTGACGTTCTCGCCACCAAGAACACTGCCCCAAAGCTGGCAGATGGCATCCCGCCCCTCGACGCCCTCCCCGGTCTCTACATGATGAACGTCCGGACCGTCGACACCCGAGAGGGTGAGGCGGAGCGCGGGAGTCAGACGCTTGAAGTGTACGTAGCATTCGTCAACGGACACGTGGTCTTCGGTGATACGGCCGGTTACTTCACCCGCACACCCCTCCCCTATGACGCGGGCACCGGTACCTTTTCCTACGAAGAGACCTACGAGGAGACCACCCTTTCGATCAGCGGAAACGCACGCGTTGCAGATGGGATCCTACGCATCGAAATGCAGTCCCTGCAAACGGAGCCCGAAGGGACCTTCGAGGGGTCCTATGTCCTGGAAAAATTCCAATAGCCAGCTTCGTGTACTCCTATAGACATCAGAAACGCTCCCGGATCTAGTCCGAGAGCGTTTCTTTTGTCACTTTATAACCCACGCCCCACACGGTCTTGATATAGCGCGGTTCTGAAGGATTATACTCAATTTTCTCCCTGAGCTTGCGGATGTGAACGGCCAGGGTGGCCGGATCCTGGTCGGCGTCATAGCCCCAGACGCGGAGAAAAATTTCATCCTTTGTAAAAACCTTATCTGGGGTGGAGGCCAGCAACGAGAGCAGGTCGTACTCCTTCACGGTCAGGTTCACCTCGTCACCACCGGTAAACACCCGGCGTGACTCCGGATCGATGGTCAGATCACCGATTACGATTTTCTTCGAACGGTCCTTCTCCGAATCGCCTTTCAGGAGGGCATAACGGGCGAGGTGCGCCCTCACCCTGGCCACCAGTTCATGGGGGCTGAAGGGCTTCGTGATGTAATCATCGATGCCCAGTCCCAGTCCCTTGAGCTTGTCGATCTCTGAATCCCGGGCACTGACGATCATGAGCGGGATGTCTTTCACCGACCGGATGGACTCACAGAGCTTGAAGCCGTCGATGCCGGGTAGCATCACATCCACCAGGATCAGATCGAAGGCTTCGGAAAGCGCCAAGCGTCGGCCCTCGATACCCTCGGTGACAAGATGTACGTCGAATCCTGCCACCTGCAGGTATTCTTTCTCCAGTCGCCCGATCGCCTCGTCATCCTCGATGATCAATAATCGTTTCATCCGTCCTGTCCCCTTCCTCGATTCTCGGCAGTGATAGGGTCATGCGTAGGCCCCCTTCGGGGTGGAGATCGGCCACAATCTGCCCATCGTGGTCTTGTACGATCTTTCGACAGATCGACAAGCCGAGCCCTGAACCCGGTTGATCCTGATTGCGCGCTGGATCCACGCGGTAATACCGCTCGAAGAGCAGGGGGACCGTTTCCTCCGGTACCCCGGGGCCATCATCCCACAGAATGAGCTGTACGCAATCTGCCGTGGTCTTTGCCGTCACGTGAATGGTCAGCGGCCTTCGCCTCACATGCTTCACGCAGTTTTCCAGCAGATTGATCAGCACACGCCGCATCTTCCCAGGATCCACCTGGATCATAGCACTCTCCGCGGCTTCGGTCCTGATGACCATATCAATGTCGCGCTCTTCAAAGCGCCATTCCTGGAGTATGTCCCGCACGAAGGCCTCCACCTCCACTGGAATTTTTTGATACTGGGCCTTCACAGACTCCAATTCATTGTATAGCGATAACTCGGCGAGCATCGCATTCATCTCACCAATCTTGCGTCGCACATCCGCTCTGGATTGACGACGTGCCTCGGGCGTGGTGATGATGCCGTCGTGAAGGGCCTCCATATGCATCGAGATGCCAGACAAGGGCGTTTTGAGGTCGTGGGTCAGATGACTGATAAAGGTCATACGATTCGATTCGGTGGTTTCCCTGAACACCTTGGCTTCCGCCAGACCCTCGATCATCTCGTTGAGCTCCTCGGCCAGCGCATCGAATGGCCCCTCGCCCTCCACCTCGAGACGTACGGTGAAATCGCCCTCCGCTACGCGTTGGGTCGTTTCCATCATACGCTCCAGGCGTCTCGAGAAAGATCTCGTGAACCGAAAGGTCACCACGAGGAGAATCCCCAGGATCAATAGAAAGGCCGTTAGAAAATACCGCATCACGAAGGCGGCCACCTTAGCCGGTATGTTGACCACACGGGTGAGCAAATAAGCGCTCCCCCGCGTCCCGTCTTCGTATCGAAAGTCCAGTTGTCTCGACACAATGTAACCCGTGGCTTCGAACAGAGCACGATTGTGGGTTTTTTCCACTTCACCGTAGGCAGGTAACACCTGCCCTTCCACGGTATTGATTCTCTCACTGAGGCGGGCTGTCTCCTCTTCTCCCAGAGCGTTGAGGGGACGTACGGCATCGCCCCTCCGGATCAAGATCAGGTGATTTTCCACGGTCTCCAGTCGCTCCGGAGCAGGTCCTTCGAAGAGGCTTTCCGGATCCTCCAAGAGTGCGGTGTTCAGCGCGCGAAAGGCACTTTCCTCCTCGTTCCAGGTATCGAGCTGCCAGACCACCTGGTCAAAAAATGCACCGGTGGGTATGGGCACACCGTACCGTGGCCCTAGCATGGTGGCGATAAAAACCAACAGGATCACCAGAGGAAGCATAGAGACGGCCAACCAGCCGAGCGTGACCTTCCATTTCATGCGACGCACCAACAACTGCACATGGTCCTGCATTGCAACACCTCCAGACGAGTAGTGGCCAAAGCCTATCGCTATTCTATCACAACTGAAGCTCCGTCATCCAAATAGGTTTGACCGGAGACCACCAGGGCCTCACCGACCTCAAGTCCCTCTTCTACCACGGTCCATCCACCTTCTGAAAGTCCGGTGACCACCAGACGTCTGTTCGCCGTCCCGGCTTCGACCACGTAGACATAGCCTCCCTCACCATTCGAAAGGAGCGCCCTGTCCGGTATGATCAGGGCATCGGAGACGCCACCGATCATCAGGGTGATGTCCGCTACCATCCCCGGAAGGAGGCCCTCCACCTGCTCAAGGGATAGGGTCACAGGGTAGACGCCACCCTGTGGGAGCAGGCCGATTCGCTCCACGGTCGCGATGACGGGCTCTTCTCTATCGAGAAAGGACAGGTGCGCCCGCTGGCCGACGGCCAATCGATCGATATAGCGACTACTCACACTGGTCTTGACCTCCAGGGCATCGCCGGCGATCAGGGTGAACCCCTGACCCACCTGTGCAATTTGCCCTTCGGCCAGGGAGCCGGCCACGACGATCCCATCGATGGGACTCTCGTACACGTACTGGTCGAGCTGTTCTGAGAAACTGCTCACCATCTGTTTGCGATTGGACAGGGCATTCTGATAAGCAGAGCGTGCATTTTTCGCGTTGAGGGCCGCCTGATCGAGCGCCGCCTGTGCAGTGGCCCCTTCTTGGAACAGCGTCCGCTGGTCCTCAAGGTGCGCCTCAGCCTGCTCCAGCTGACGCTCGGCCTGGGCAACGCCCTCATCGAGCTGCTGCAAGGTCGTCGAGCGGTTGACCTCAAAAGAGGAGCGCTTGATCTCAAAGAGTACCTCCCCCACCTCAATCCGGTCGCCCACGTCTACGGTCACGCGGGTGATCTCGCCGGGGACACCCGCTACCACCTGGTAGGTGGCAGCGGGTGCAATCTCGCCGAGGGTGTAGAGGGTTTCATCCAGATTCCCCCGTTCGACCGGTGCAACCGCCACGGCGATGGCTCTCGGACCGATGGTCGCTTCCTCAATGGGAGCGGCTTCCGTGAGATAGGTGATACCGGCGACCGACAAAAGGACCAAGGCCAGACCGATGATAAGATAGCGTTTTTTACGCATGTTCTTCTCCTCCTTTGGGGATGAAACGTTTCTCGATACTATAGTAGATCATGGGAATGATAAAGAGGGTCAACACCGTTGCGGCCAAAAGCCCGAAGATCAGGGCAACCCCAAGCTGTCGAAAGGTGTCATTGTACAGAGCCAAGGGCAATACGCCACCGATGGTCGTCAGGCTGGTGGCGATGACGGGGATGAACCGGGTCTTCACCGCCCGTACCACGGCCATCAGGAGCGTTTCTCCCGATGTCCGCAGGTAATTGGCGTAGTCGATCAAGACGATTGCATCGTTCACGGCAATCCCCACCAGGGCTACGATCCCGAACATCGCGTAAAAACCCAGGGCGTTGCCCGTGAGCAAGAGGCCCGCGACAACCCCGATGAATGCGAAGGGTACGGATACCAAGATGACCACCGGTTGCAACAGCGAGTTGAACTGAACGGCCAAAACGATATAGACCAAGAGCAGAGCGATGAGGAAGTTCCTCAGCATATTCTGAATCTGCGTGTTGAGCTCCGCCACCTCACCGCCCACCACGGGGGCAACGCCCTGGGGTAGGTGGAGGTGCGCGACTTCTTCTTGGAACGCTACCATCAGGGCTTGACCGTTCACGTCCTCGGCAAGATCGGCTTCCACGAAGATCACCCGTGAACCGTCCTCCCGCTGGATCCGGCTAGATCCGGTGGTCCGCTCGATCTCAGCCACATCGGCAAAGAATACCGTCTCTCCGCCTGCGTTCGTCCAGCGGATACGATCGAAGTCCCGTAGGCTGTCGATCCGTTCTTCTCCTAAATAGAGGGTGATATCCACCTCATCCCCATCATCAAAGGTGCCTACGGTGCTTCCCGAGATCCGCTGGCGGAGCGTGCCTGCGATTTGGTTCACGGAGAGCCCATGGTAAGCGGCGCGGTTCGGATCCACGTGGATCGTGATTTCCCCTGCACCACCATCCTCGGAAGTTCTCGGATCGATGACGCCGTCGAACTCCCCGAGCACAGCCAGGTACATCTCCGCTGTTTCCGATAGATCTTCGAGATTGTCTCCCCTGAGGCCCACGCTAAAGGCCGCACCACCGGAGATCTGACCCATGGCCGACTGTTCCGTCAGCGTGAAGCTCACCCCGGGGATTCGCTCCAGTTCTTCCCGTAGGGCGTCTTTGATCTCTTTACCCGTGAGCGTCCGCTCATCTGGATCGACCAGTTCGGCCGTGATCGTCCCCAGGTGCGAACGGTTACCACCGGCGGTACTGGTGAAGGAGTCGAAGGCCTTTACATCGTATAGGATCGATTCCACCTCACGTACCAGCGTATCTGTATCGGCGATCGGGGTACCCACCGGTGCCTCGAGATCGATGACGATCGAAGCGGGCTCCATATAGGGGAAGAGCTCGATCGGCAGGCGTCCGGTGATCACCATAGAGACCGCTCCGCCGAACACGGCTAGCACCAGGACCAGGGCAACGGCCTTTTTGGAACGATCGACCAGAATATCGCCCAACCAGAGCCCATAGCGCGTGATCGCGGAAGCACCTGCACCGGCACGGTGCTTGGCGTACACCTTCACCGCGTAGACGCCCGTGAAAAAGATGGCGGCGATAATCGTGTAGGGTGTGATCTGAAATTCATCGGTGAAGGCCAGCGTGGAGAGAGCAAAGATCGCTAGCATCGAGAGGGTGTGGCGATGGACCGGTTTCAGCCGGGAACGCCCTTCCTTCTTCAGTGGCGTAAGCAATCGAGAGCAGAGAGCGGGTGTGATGACGATCGACACCACGAAGCTCGAAAGCAGGATGAAGATGACTGTTCGAGGCATAACAGCGAGAAATTTACCGATCGAACCGCCGGTGAAGGCCACGGGTAAAAAGGCCCCGACCGTCGTCAGGGTAGCCGCCAGAATCGCAGGGGCCACCTGATTCGTACCGGCCCTGGCCGCCTCTAGTCGTGTGACCCCCTCCTCTCGCAGGCGGTCGATGTTTTCCATGACGACAATCGCATTGTCCACAAGGAGTCCCAGGGCGATGATAAAACCCGTGAGGCTGATCGTGTTGAAACTGATACCCGTCGCTTGCATAAGCAGGAAACTCAAGAACAGGGAGAGCGGGATGACCATGGAAACGATCAGCGACTCATTGAGGCCGATGAAAATGTACAGTACAATGATCACCGTCAAGAGACCACCCAGGGCGTTGCTGATCACAGTGGATAGATCACGCGCCACATCCTCAGCCTGGTCCATGGTCACAATCAAGGAGACCCCCTCGGGCACAAGGTTACCCGGTGCACCTTCGAGGATCTGGTGCACGGCATCCGAAGGTGCGAGCACGTCATAGCCGCTTTCCCGTAAGATCGTCATGTAAACCGCCGGCGTGCTCTCTGTGGAGTCACTGCGGATGAAGACGCGCGATCGAGCGCGTTCCTCTTCGTAGCCATCTCGCACATCGGCCACATCCCGCAGGTACACTGTTCGGTCGGGAGTCTTGAGTAGCATCAGCCGCTCGAGCGACTCAAGGCTCTGGAAACGCTCGTCGATACGCACCGTCACCGCTTCGCCATCGAGAACCACATCACCGGCGGGGAGGGTCACATCGGCGCTACGCAGTGCACTTTCTATGAGCATCGGTGTGATCCCCAGGGCGGTCATGGCGCGTTCGTCTGCAATCAGCTGGATCTCACGGTCGCGCCCACCGGACAGTTGTACTTCCCGTACACCGGGTACGGTATCGATCTCAGATTCTACTCGCTCGGCGTATCGCTTGAGATCGGCCAGATCGTATTCTCCTGTGACGGTCAGCGTCATCAGGGGAATCTCCCCGGTCTCGATGATGCCGACCACCGGATCAAAAGCGCCCTCGGGCCAAGTGACCTCGGCCACCGCGTTTCGGACGCGCTGTTCTGCTGCATCCATATCGGTGCCTTCTTCAAAACCGACAACGGTCTGGAAATAGCCCGCGTTGATCGAGGTTTCCACCGAAGTGGTCTCCCCGAGACCCTCGAGCTTTCCCTCTACCGGCTCAGCGAGGAGTTCCTCGATCGTCTCGGGGGAAGCACCGGGGTACATGGTGTACACATAGAGCGTGTTCAGCGATACATCCGGGACAATTTCCTTGGGTAGATCACGGTAGGCCATGAAGCCTGTGATCAAGAGCGTCACGATGATGAGATAAACAATTTTATAACGACCGATCATCGCGGATGCGATCCGGCCGAGTAGGTTTTCCTTGGCAGTGAGTTCGGGTAACGTTGGTTTCAATGAAAGCGCCTCCTTTTCTTCTCCAGACCCATGATAAGGGAGACTCCTTTTGCGCGGCCTAAGAAATCCTAAAGAATTCCTAAAGTTCATGTGAAGTATACATAAAGCATGGGCCCCACCTTGCTTGAGAAGGACTTTCAGATTGTGTTATACTGAAATGATTCACATGAGAATAAGGAGCTATCGAATGACGCTGTTCAAAAAGATCCTGTGGATAATGGTGGTCCTAATTATTTTCGCCAGTATCCTCTTCGGCATGACCATGCAAGTGCTCTTCGACCATTATGAAAACGAACAAGTGCAAAGCACCATCCAAGAGAAAAACCGACAGACAGATGCCTATTTTCACCTCTACTACGAAACCGTACACGATACCCTGGCCACGAATGCACAGTGGAGCGCCAACCGCGAGGCCATTCTCCGACAAGATCAGCGGTTTCTCGAGATCGAGGGAGCGGGTTACCTGGTAGAAGACCGATTCAAGTACGTAGATTTTGTTGTCGTCATGGGTGACAACGGCTTTCAATACAGTAAAAACATCGACTTTACCCCGCCATTGATCGAAGCGATCGATCAGGTGGGCCTTTCCGATAGAACAACCCACCACACCCTCGTCCACCACAAGGGGAAAGACTACTTGCTCCACGTGACCGAGGTGACCGACAACAACGGAGAACATCCCGTCGGTCGATACGCCATCGGTACTGCCATCGATGAACGTCTTTTCGAAGAGATGGACGAGATCCTGGCCTTCACCGATGTGACCCCACGCGCCATCGGGGGCCTCGAGCCCGATGCCATTGAGTTCGCCTACCCCCTGGTAGATGATTATGCGCTTTACTTCTCCTACCCGGAACCGGAGATGGCCGTTCATCTGAACAGAACCTTCCTCATGCTGGTCTCCAGCATGCTCCTCGTGCTCCTGCTCGTGGGCGCCATCCTCCGCCACTACCTATCGATCGAGTCGCGTGAACTCGATCGTACCATCAAGGCCATCGACCGGATCGCCGGGGGCCACTATGATGAGCACGTCAAAGTCTCCGGAACACTGGAAAGCCAACAGCTCGCCAAGAGCGTGAACAGGCTCTCCGGTGAAATCCGAACCCACCTGCAGGAAGTGGAACTGCGTAGCGTCAACATGGTACGTCTACTGGCTAAATCCCTTGAGTATAGCGATCCTTATACCCAGGGTCACTCCGAACGTGTGGCCGAGCTCGCTGTTGCGCTGGCGAAATCCGTCGACTATCCCGAGGTGGCGAGCCTCGAACTGGCTGCCAAGCTCCACGACATTGGTAAAATCGGTGTCGATCAAAACATCCTGAACAAGCCCGGTCGATTGACCACTGAGGAGTTCACACACATCGCCCAGCACCCGACGATCGGTGCAGACCTCTTAGCCACGGCAGGGATTTTCAAGGAAATCCTCCCCCTAGTCCGTTACCATCACGAGAAGCTCAACGGACAGGGCTACCATGGTCTGAAGGAGGATGAGATCCCCATGGGTGCCAAGATTCTAGCAATCTGCGATGTCTATGATGCCGTGACCTCTGACCGCCCCTACCGTCCGGCGATGAGCCAAGGGGATGCCTTGGCTCTCCTCAGGAAAATGTCTGGGGATTCGCTGGATCCCCGACTCGTAGAAGCCTTTATCCGCTGTATCAATAGCCAGTAGGATCAAAAATTAGGTAGAGTGAGAGTCTCCTCACACCCTCCCGTTGCACCGTACGTACGGGTCACGTATACGGCTCTACATCAACGTAGCATCATATGAACCCAAATAATACGCCAAAGGATCGACCAGACCTGGTCGGTCTTTTGGCTTGGTCCCAAGGATCTTGGGGTTCAGCGCGTAGTTCACCACGTACATTCCGCACCTTCTATACCATCCTAGCCGAGAGTTGGCTACTCTATTGATCTCCTCGTCCGTGAAGTTACATTTCTCCCGACGATTCAGTTTCTGGAGATTCAGGTAGATACGCCTAGACTTTTTCCACTGTTTGAGTATGACTACTCGCACCTTGTGTCTGAGCCATTGACCGTACTGATCAAGAAATCCCTTCATACTGCCAATCCTATAGTAGTTTACCCAGCCTCGTATGAGCCAGTTCAGTTGTTGGAATGTGGATTTGATAGTCCTTGCCGCTGCTTTCTTCCGGCATAGTATTTCACGGGTCTTCTCATACAGTCTCATTTTGCGGTCCCCCGCTGGTCTGCATTTCCATCCGTCTTTGCTTTTCCAGAATGTAAACCCCAGAAAAGTGCTCTTTGTCGGTCGAACGACTTTCGTCTTTATAGCGTTCACTTTCAAGCGTAGCTTACGTTCCAGCCAGCTTGTGATGGACTTCATGACTCTGTCTGCCGCCTTTTCACTCCGGACGAAGATATTGCAATCGTCGGCATATCGGGCGTAGCGGAGCCCCCTTGATTCGAGTTCCTTGTCAAGTTTGTCAAGATAGACGTTAGATAGTACTGGTGAAAGTGGCCCCCCTTGGGGAACCCCCTCTTCACTGGGACTTTCCAAACCGTCCTCCATGACCCCAGCTCGCAGAAATTGACGAATCAATCGCAGTGTTTTTGCGTCGTTTGCGCGTTCTCTGAGTATAGAAATCAATCGATCATGGCTTACTGTGTCAAAGTACTTTTCGATATCCAGGTCGCTCACCCACTCGCAACCTTCGTTGAGGTACTGGAGTGCCTTTTCGACGGCTTGGTGACAGTTTCTGTTCGGCCGGAATCCGTAGCTGTTGTCAGAGAGGTATTTGTCATAGCCCATTGACAGCACCTGTGCCGTCGCCTGTTGTATCACTCTGTCCACTACGGTCGGTATACCCAGAGGTCGCTTCTTGCCGTTTTTTTTTCGGGATGTAGACCCTTCTCACGGGACTTGGCTTGTAGTTACCCTCACGGATTTGAGCTTTGATCTCGTCTCTGTGCAGGGCGAAATAAGCGTCAAGGTCATCTACCGTCATTTTGTCTATACCGGCAGCACCTTTGTTGCGCTTGACCGCTTTGATTGCCTCATCCAAATTCTTGTCTTGCAGTATCCAATCAATGATTTCCATTTGTTGCTCCTCCATCTGTCCGTACAGTTATCGGAGACCATCCCACCTACCTTCTGCTTCCACAGGGTTACGTTCCTGTTTGCTCAGCATATCCTCGGTTTCGCACTACTTCAATCTTACTTTCAGCGATTTACCAGTACGTTGACATTAGATCCTTCTTCCGGGTGGTGCACCCGGATACTATGATCTCAGCTGACTCCTGGGTGTACGCTTTTTGTCGCACGTGCTTTCGCACGCTACCCAGGCCTCCCGGGGTAAGACACCGTTCTTTCGCCGCACAAGCTCCGGATTTACTCTCTTGGCCTTACGTTTATCTTTTGGGCTTCGGTTTGGTTTGCAACCTTACCCGCCATTTAGCCTTGTATCCGGTTTCTGTTCGTAGGCTCGCTGGCTTTGCTACACCACTTCCTCCCCCCTTGGCATTGCTGCTTCCGGCTTGTGGTTCGCTACACTTGGCGGTAACTACCTGTGACAGGACTTTCACCTGCTAGAACGGTGCCATGCCCGGCACACAATCAAAAGCGGGGACGACCAATGTCGTCCCCGCTTTCATGCGGTTTTGTTATAGGGGTTAAAAGCGCGATGCCACAGTCAGGGCCATGCGGAAGATCATGATCACCACGATAAACCCTGCGGATAAAAAGAGATTGCCGAGTTTCGTCTCGTAGATGACCTCAGTACCATCCCGGTTGACGTGGTAGGTCTCCCCCTCGTGTAGCAAGAGATCGGCCACGTGCAGGGCAAAGAGAAGGAATAGCGTCCAACGGAAGATTCGTCCCACGAGCCTCGAGATCTCGGCCACCGTATCTTCCATCACGGCTTTGTCCGCCAGAATATCGAAGAGCTGTCCGTCCATAAAGGCGCCAAAAAGTGCCGCGCCGACGGCCAGAATGGCCGCAAAGACAAAGAGCTTCATGACCGTTGAAAAAATGTTTCGCCCGATCAGACTTTCGGATAGTAGCGCACCCCGTACGGGGTGTATGTACTTGCGGTAGGTTTCATTGTACCGTTTCGATGTGATCTTTGCGATATCCGAACCGATCAGATGCCGGATATCCCCCTCCTGTTCGATCAGAAGGCTCTCGCTGGGGTTCCGCGCTAGGTCATAATACAAATTCTTCTGCTCGCGTGTCAGGTCGTCGAGGTGTAAAACCTCTCCGAATTTCATGTGTATGCTCAGCGCGTAATAGGTCGGCCCGTTGGCCGTCCCCTCGCGCAGTAAGGGTTTTTTCATTTGAATACCTCCGATTCGTCACAAGATAAATCCATTATACCAATTATTAGTGATTCGGCAAAGACCAAGCGAGCACTAGGATGGGTTTTCCTTAAAATAATCCGTGCACAACCCCCTTGCGGGGGGTATAATATAAAGGAAAACAGGCTGGTGAGAAAGGAGATTTCAACCTTATGAAAGACACGTTTAAGACCACTTATCTCGATGGCATGGCCTTCGAGACGGAAATTTCAGGACACAAGCTGATCGTGGACGCCCACGATGAAGTCGGCGGTGAAGACCGCGGTCCTAGACCGAAACCCCTGATCATGGCGGCCCTCTCCGGGTGCACGGGAATGGATGTCGTCTCCATCCTCAAGAAGATGCAGGTCGCCTACGATGGCTTTGAGATTGTCATGGACTCCGAGATGACCGACGAACACCCCAAGACTTATACGAAGATCCACATGACCTACATCTTCAAGGGCAAGGATTTGCCCCTTGCCAAGGTCGAGAAAGCGGTCAAACTCTCGCAAGAACGGTATTGTGGTGTCATCGATATGCTAAATAAGATCCTCGACCTCACCTATGAGATCAAACTCGAGGAATCATGAATCGTACAAAGGAAAAGCACCTCGCGAGGTGCTTTTCCTTTTTTCTTAAAAGGTCAAGATCTTCTCTCCTGCCTTGATGTACTCCGTGAGCGGCATGCCCATGTATTTGACTTCCACGCCCAAATCCTCCAGAGCCTTCGTGGCACCATAGCTATCGGCGCAGGCTTTGCAGGCGAGTAATTCAACTCCTGACTCCCGCATCTCCTCGATTTCCGTACGGATGCGCTCGTCATGCGAGGCCAAGAGGGCCGACGGTCCCCATATGATCAGGCGGATTTCCTTCCACCAACCGTGTTTCTTCGCATTGAGCGTGTACATGAACACCATCTTCAGCGCCACATCGGGATCACCCGTTGTCCACAGCACCGTCAATTTTTCCATCTTATCGCCTCCTTTCTCTGTACATACCCTATTATTCGATTCTCCTCACAAGAAATCAGGATGCCCGTATGGACATCCTGATATTAATCCTTTAGATATGTTTCAAAGGTCTTGAGATGAGCCTCCACCTCCGCCAGGGATGTCCCTCCCTGGGAGATCCGTCGTTCCACGCAGGCCTCGAGCCCGATGAAGGCGTAGACATCGTCCTCGAACAGCGCGCTCTGCTTCTTCAAGGTCTCCAGCGGTAACGCCTCCAGCGGTAGACTCTTGTCCACGGCCAATCCCACGAGACTGCCCACCACGTGGTGTGCCTCTCTGAAGGGCAGGCCCTTGCCCACCAGATAGTCGGCGAGGTCCGTGGCATTGAGGTAACCATCAGAGCAGGCCGTACGCATGGTCTCGACGTGGAAGGTCGTCGTCGCCAGCATCGCATCGAAAATCTCCAAGGAGGCCTGGAGGTCGTCAACAGCCGCGAAGAGCAGGGCCTTGTCCTCCTGCAGGTCCTTGTTGTAGGCAAGTGGGAGTCCCTTCATCAGAGAACCGAAACTAGCGTAACGCCCGACGGCCACCGCCGCCTTGCCGCGGATGAGTTCAGCCGCATCGGGATTTTTCTTCTGGGGCATGATGGAAGACCCCGTGGTGAAGGCATCGCTCAGGGTGATATACCCGTAGGTATCCGTCGCCCACAGGATGATCTCCTCGCAAAAACGACCGAGGTGCATCATGATCAGGTGGGCATCGTGGAGAAAATCCAACGTGTCATCGCGATCGCTCACCGCGTCGAGGGCATTGGGGCTCACCGCTTGAAAGCCCAGTTCCTCACAGAGAAACGCCCGGTCCGAAGCGTAGGAGGTGCCTGCCAGCGCACCCGATCCAAGCGGCATGACGTTCACACGCCCTTTGAGATCTTGAAGCCTCGCGCGGTCCCGTTTGAACATCTCAGCGTAGGCTAGCAGGTGAAAGGCCAGGCGGATCGGCTGTGCCTTCTGCAGATGGGTAAGGCCTGGCAAGATGGTCTCCCGATGCTCTTTCGCCCGCTTCACCAGCGTCTCGATCAAGCCTTTCAGTAGGGTATCCGTGCGGATGATTTCCTCTCGCAAGAACAATTTGACATCCACCGCCACTTGATCGTTACGGCTTCTTGCCGTGTGGAGCTTCCCGGCAACGTTGCCGATCTTCTCGGTGAGGGCCGTCTCCACGGCCATATGGATGTCCTCTTGGGCCGTTTCGTAGTGGAAGGTTCCTTCGTCCATCTCCTGTTCGATGGCTGTTAGGCCCTCTAGGATCAAGTCCAGTTCCTCTTTCTTTAGCACACCGATTCGCTCGAGCATCTTGGCATGGGCCTTCGATCCCCTGATGTCCTGGGGGTACAACCTCTTGTCCACGTGTATCGACGCATTAAAGGCGTCGAGGAGGCTGCGATCAGCCTCCCCAAAACGCCCTGCCCATAACTTCATATGATTTTGACCCCTTTTTCCTGGACAGCCGACGACTGAACGGCCATCAGCGCACGAATCTTCAGCGGCAGGGTGAACAGATTGATGAAACCCTCTGCATCCTGCTGGTTGTATACGTCGTCCTCACCAAAGGTTACGAAATCTTCGTTATAGAGGGAGTAGGGCGACGTGGAAGCGACGGCTGTGCAAGAGCCTTTGTAGAGCGTCATCTTGACAGTGCCGGTCACGTTCTTCTGCGTTTCGTCGATAAAGGCATCGAGTGCTTCCTTCAGGGGTGTGAACCAAAGGCCGTCGTAGACGAGGTCCGCGTACTTTTGCGCGGCCGTTTTCTTGAAGGCCATCGTGGAACGATCGAGCACGAGCTTCTCGAGCGTCTTGTGCGCTTCGAACAGGATTGTTCCGGCCGGTGTCTCGTAGACACCACGGGATTTCATGCCCACCAGTCTATTCTCCACGATGTCGATGATGCCCACGCCATGCTTGCCACCCAGCACATTGAGTGCCTCGATGAGAGCCACCGATCCCATTTTCTTGCCGTTGAGTGCCACGGGAATCCCCGCTTCAAAATCGATGGTCACGCTCTCCTGTTGATCCGGTGCCTTTTGTGGGGGTACACACCACATCAGCACGTCATCCTCGTGCGCATTCCACGGATCCTCTAAGTTTCCACCCTCGTGGCTGATATGCCAGAGGTTCTCATCCCTGGAGTAGATTTTCTTCTTGGTCACGGGGATCGGAATGTTTTTCTCCACTGCGTAGTCAATGCAGTCCTCACGACTTTTCAGATCCCACACACGCCACGGGGCGATGATCTTCAGGTGAGGCGCTAAGGCCTTGATGCCCGCTTCAAAACGGACCTGGTCGTTCCCTTTACCCGTGGCACCGTGGGCAATGGCCACTGCACCCTCGAGCTCAGCCACTTCAACGAGCTTCTCCGCGATCAGCGGTCGTGCGTAGGAAGTCCCCAGCAGGTAATCATCTTCATAGACGGCTCCAGACTTAACCCCTTGGAACAGTACGTCGGCGAAAGCATCCTTCACGTCCATCACGTAGGCGCTCACGGCACCTGATCCCAGGGCCTTTTTCTTAAGTGCCACGAAATCTTCCTTCTGCCCTACATCCACACAAACGGCCACAACATCGTAGTCGTAGGTTTCCTCAAGCCATTTTAAGATCACCGATGTATCTAACCCGCCGGAATAAGCGAGTACCACTTTCTCTTTATTCATCATTGTTAAATCCTCCCTCGTCGGTCGAAATTATTTTTTTGAATTCGAATTAATATTATTGTACCAAAATTTCATATTTATGCAACAGTATAAATTTATTTTTATAAATATTACTGGAAAATCCCCTGTTTCCGCCCCTTTGCCCGGATGTTTATACAGTGAAAACGTTGTCATTGTGTATATTATTGCATAAAATTGCATAGCTTAAAAGTTGTCCTCTGGTTTCTACTGCGGAAAAGGGGTATCTCTTTATGCGAAAGGAACCGATAAAGGAGGACCCCATGCCCACTCACGACCATAACCACGAACAAAAGAACGGGATTCTCGTCGCCTTCGTTTTAAATCTTCTATTCGCAACCGCCGAACTCATCGGAGGTGTACTCTTTTCCAGCGTCGCCCTCTACTCTGATGCACTCCATGACTTTGGCGATAGCCTCTCCCTTGGTCTGGCCGCATTTTTCGAAAGGAAGGCAGACAGTGCGGAAGATCCCCTATTCACCTACGGCTACGGACGCTACCGCCTTCTCTCCGCCGCCATCACGGGGGCTGTGCTTTTCGCCGGGGGACTTTTCGTCCTGACAGAGGCGATTCCCCGCCTCTTCGAACCCGGAGATCCGAACGCTTATGGTATGACTGGTTTTGCGGTGGTGGCACTGGTCGTCAATGGTTTCGCAGCTTACCGCACCTCGCGGGGTAAAGGACTGAACGACCGGATGGTCACCTGGCATCTGCTGGAAGACTTCTTCGGTGCCGGCGCCCTTCTGGTCTCCAGTTTGCTGATCCAATGGACGGGTTCCGGCATTTTCGATCCCCTCTTCTCTATCTTGATCACACTGGTGATCTTCCACCGTGTCTATCAGAACGGCCGAGAGGTTTTCCATCTCTTCATGCAAGGGGTGCCACCGGCGTTTTCTATAGAACAGATCGAAAAGATGCTGCGGGAAATCCCCGGGGTAAGGACCTTCCATCACTTGCACCTCTGGTCTCTTGACAGCAACCACCATGTGCTCTCGGTACACGTGGTAATCGAATCCTGTGAAAAGCCCACCGGCGACCGGATCAAAGCGCAGATCAGAGAAGCGCTCGCCGAGCAGTCGATCACCCACTGCACCATAGAGGTCGAGTGTGTCGATGACGAGTGCGGGCTCTCTTGAGCTGTTCACAGCTCAATCACAGCATTGTGTTAACTTGGAGATTGAGCATATAACAGAAAGGATGGATCTCATGCCCCATAGAAAATACACCCGACTGCTGATCACCAGCTCCTTAGCACTTCTCTTGATCACAGGATGTACCGAGACAGGGAAACCAACAGTTGATCCCGAACCTGAGGTCCCACCGGTGGAGGAACCTGTGGTAGAAGAGCCACAGGAGATGGAGCAGACAGAGGAACCCCGTTTAATCGATGGTCCCTGGTTAGATCTCAAGGAGGGTACACCGTCTGCCACGGCCATCGGCCAATTTCTCACGAGCCAGCAGGAGCAGCTTTCCTCCGCTACAGTGGATGATGCGCTCATCACCCTCCTCCTCGAACAACGCCAGTTGATCGACCGGCTCAATCGGGTGGTCTATCGCACCGATTACCTCTTCGCCCTAAACGACACCATGGGCGGAGTCATGGATGCCGAGAGAATCGATCGGATCGAACCCGAGAGCGTGCGTCTGGATTACCGGTCGGCTCACGACGCGCTCCTGACCATCGTTCGCTACGAAGAAACACCTGTCTTTGAGCCAGATTGGTCCCGTCTGCAGAAGATCGCGGGAACCGGAGGTGAGGACCTCGAACTTTTGACCCGCCTTTACAGCAAGGTGCAAAACCGTGGTTATGGCTATCCCGTGGACCATGAGAACCTGATCCTGGATACCATCACCACCGAGAAAGCCCTGCTCCGGGTTCCCGAGGGTGTGTTGCACCATCACCTGCGCAGGTTGTACGACCGCCAGATTGCCACCTTGCTCGTCGGACCCGAGGGCGAGACCATCGGGCTGATGATGGATCCTGATTCCGAGGAGCGAGCCCGCTTGTCCTTCATCATGGAGAACTACCCGCTGAGCGCTCTCGCGGAACTGGCCGAAGCACTCGACGGCCAACTGGCGAATGAAGATTTCATGGGCAGTTCGGACATCATCCAGGGTCATCGACCCTTTGGCCTCGATCACTCCGGTTCGCTGAAGACCGTGGAGGTCACGCTGGGCGAAGTGGAGAGCCGTAGGATGATCCTGGACGAATGGCCCGATGAGGCGATCATGGAGAAGATCAACCAGAAGATCCATGCGGTCATGGACGTCCTGATCATCGACCGTGGGAGCGAGCAGACGATCAACGGTTACGTCCAGTTTGCCAACGACGATTTCCTGAGCCTATCCCTCAGCTCGAGTTACCAGGATGAAAACGGCGGCTACCAGTTCCACCAACAGCATATGACCCTTGACCTCTCAACAGGAGAAGCGGTTCCCCTCGCCGATGTGCTCCGTAGCACGGAGATCGAGACCGATACCTTCGTGGAAGAAGTCCTCATGAGCCGTTCAGCCGATGGGCCCCTCGACGGGTATTATCTTTCCGAACATGGTATTTGGCTTGTCACGGAACTGGACCAGTACCTCCTGACCCATGGACAGATCGCCGCGAAGGGCTACCCGATCGACCAACTCCTGCGCGACTGATGAAATCTTGAGATCGCCACCGGCGGTCTCTTTTTCTTGTGTTATACTTATTTTAATCAGAAAAGGAGAGGAGCCCGCTTATGACGCAGGAGAAAAAAATCAACCTACCACCCGGTACCCTCGTGTACACCGGTGAATACGACGAAGAACCCACCACCATCGAGTGGATATCCTATGATGATCGGGATTTGCAAAGACGGACCGTGGATTCACTTGATGAAGTCGATTTTGATATGCCCGGGATCCACTGGCTGAACATCAATGGTCTCACCCATATCCCCACCTTCCGTACCCTTGGCAACCAATTTCACATCGACAAGATGACACTGGAGGACATCGTCCACGTGAGCAGCCGTCCCAAGCTCGATGTGCATCCTGACTACCTCTTCAGCATCTTCAAAATGGTCTACAACCGCGATCAGAAGATCTTGAAAGAGCACCTCTCTGTGATCTTGAAGGATAACTGGCTCCTGACCTTCCAGGAGACCCAAGGCGACGTCTTCGATCCGCTACGGCTTCGCCTCGAGGAAAACATGGGGGAAGTGCGCAATCACGGGGTCGATTACCTCTACTACGCCATGGTCGATGGACTGGTCGATCAGTTTTTCGACGTCTTAGCGGCGCTCGAAAGCCAGGTGGACCAGGTAGAGGAAGCGGTCATCGACGAAGATGACTCCATGATCGGTGACCTCTACACCATCCGAAAAGAGCTGCTGCTCATCAAGACCGCCAGTTCTCCCCTCCGTGGGATCCTCATGAAATTGACCTCTCGTAAGGTGGAGCACATTGGGGAAGATGTCCGAAAATACTTCAACGATGTGAATGATCACCTCTCGCAGATCTACGATCAATTGCTCATCCAGCGCGAGGTGATCTCCAACCTCTTTGAAGTGCACCAATCCAATGTAGACAACAATATGAACCGCGTGATGACTACCCTCACGGTCTTCTCGGCCATTTTCATCCCCCTCTCTTTTCTCGCGGGATTCTACGGGATGAACTTCGCCCACTTCCCTGGGCTCGCTAACCCCAACGGCGTCTACTACTTTGTCGCCGCCTGTTTGATCATTGCCCTGGGTATGCTGACCTTTTTCAGGTCGAGGGAATGGTTCTAAGATTCGGGGGTTCTGCATATCCTCCGAATGTGTTAAACTTAGGCTATAGCATGGGAGTAGATGGTGACTGGTGTTGCCTCCGGTCTTCAAAACCGGTGTGGGGAGAAGGCTCTTCCCAGGTGGGTTCGATTCCCATGTGCTCCCGCCACAAAAAATGACAAGGCCCCCTGTCTCCAGCCAATTGGTTGGAGACAGGGGACCTTCTTTTTTTCTCTACAGTCGCCTGTTCGATTATCTCTTTGATGATTTAGCTAACGGCCCTCGGTGTAGGTATAGAAAAAGGCACTGGCCACAGCGGTCAGCGGCAGGGTGAATAGAATCGCGAAACTGCCGATGAGCGCCTGCAGAATCTCGATGACCACCATCTCTTGATTCAAGAGGTCAACCGGATCGGGAAAGTAGGTCACAAGTAGAAGCACGGTGGCCAGCGAGCTGCCGATATAGGCAAGTACCAAGGTGTTGGCCATGGTGCCCATGATATCGCGCCCGATGGTCAGACCGGACCTCACGAGTCCTGTGAAGGTGACCTCCCGAGCGCTCACCGCCAGTTCTTTCAAGGCGGAAGCAATGGACATGGCCACATCCATGATTGCCCCCATGGCACCGATTAGGATCGCACCGAAGAAAATCGCCTTCAGGTCGATCGGGTTCTCCGGGTCGAGCATCGTGAGATACACCGACTCGTCGTTCACCACACCGGTCAGGTGCAAGATGCCATCCATCATGAGGACCAAGAGGGCGGCAAATGCGATCCCCGATACGCATCCGGTCATGGCAGCCAGTGTCTTCTTGTTGGCTCCGCCCACAAGCACCAGTGTCACCCCTGTGATGTAAAGGCAGATCAGCACAGACCAGAGGTAGATGTTCTTTCCTGCGAGTACGGCGGGAATAAAGACCATGAACACGGCCATCACCGTGAGCACAAGGCTGACCAAGGTCTGGAATCCCTGAAGGCGGCCGAACAAGAGCAAAAGCGCTGCAAAAATGATTCCCAAGATCAAGAGGGCATCGGTTCGAATGTACTCGGCGAAAACCCACTCCGTGCCGTAATGCTCCTGGGGTACACGGTAGAGCAGCACCTTGTCCCCCGTCTCGACAGCATCGGGTAAGACTCTCACGAAACTGGAGAAGCTCTGGACACCTCGTAGCACTTCACCTTTTCTTCCTCCGCGGGTGACCTCAGCAGTGAAAAGAATCGCTTCTTCTGCATCTTGTTCGAAGGCTTGATCCCTTGCCTCCACCGTCTCTGTCTCCGTGATCCTGGCCACCACTACATCCATGCGGTCGACACTGGCCGATAGATCCAGTTCACCGGCCAGCGCACGGTTCGCAAAAAAGATAAAGACCAGGGACAGGACAAGGGTTACACTGTAGACCAGTAAGTTGAATCCGCGTTGTTCTCTCAAGGGTTTTCTCGTGGGATGCATCGCTTGTTTCCTCCTCTGCATGCTCAATCGTCTGAGACCATCTTACCACAGCTGAAATCCACGCAAAAGAAAAAGGAGGGAAAATCCCCCCTACTCTCCATAACGGATCGTCACCGTGTTCGTTGCGCCATCCCAGCCAACTTGGGCCCCTAGGTTCTCAGCCGCAAAGCGAACGGGAACAAAGGTCCTTCCATTGAGTGCCACTGGTGCCACATCCATCATAAGCTGTGTACCGTTAGCTTGGATTTCCTTCCGGTCCAGCCACATCGAGACGTGATTGCCCCTGGCCTCGATGGTGATTTTCTTCTCGGTACCATCCCAGCCGATTTCGCCACCCATGGCCTCCACGACAGCAGCAATCGGGATCATGGTCCTGCCACCGATCTGCTGTGGTGCCGTACCGCGACCGGGATCTACTTCCCTCGTCATACCGTTGACCATCATATGAGGTTGTCCGAGGCGAAGCGTGATCTCGCCGGAAGCCTGAACCGGTTCCGGTTGTTCGGGAACAACCGGAGCGGTTTGATAACGATAGACATACCACGTCTTCATTGACACGTAGCCACTGTTGAGTTGCAGTTGAAGCTTGCGTTCTTCGCCCTCCCAGCTACTCGGGATCTCCAAGTACAAATCCTCTTCGATGGGCTCTAGGCCAACTTTCTTATCGAGCTTAAAGGTGTAATCGCCATCGCGATTCGCGAGGTTACTACCGCCGAAAAGCGCTCTTGTGCTCATGCCGAAGTTGTAGTAGTTCATATCCACAGACAGGGGTTCAAAATGGAGCGCTACGTGCAGCTCTTCACCTGGCACCAACACTTCTGGCGGTGCCGAGTAGGTCGCCTGATAAGAAGCGTGCTCGCCGTGCTGCAGTCCCTTGGATGGGCTATCCTCACCGACATAGGTCTGCGTCATGAGAAAGTCTCCTGGCTGATAACGTCCCGACAGCTCGTAAATACCGTCGTAATTCTTGTTGTAGGCCACGATCTTCTCCAGTGAATCTTCATGGATCGTCTCCACGAGGACCCAGGCACCCTCATCCGCCGCAAAAGTCCCGACAGTAGAAAATGTCATCCCGATCAACAGCATGATCAATAACCCGGTGATGCTCTTTCTCTTCATGATCTCTTCTCCTCCCCTTACGATAAGTCCACTGACTACCCAACTATTACCCCGCCGGCGGACCAATCCTTCGCCGCGGGGACATTTGGCATGCAAACGTCATGCTCTTGTCGCTTTGACAGTTGTTTGACAAAAAAAGGGGCCCCCTGGCGGGCTCCCCGATTATAACCATCTCTTCTCATCCAACAACAGGTTCAGCCGCTCACGCACCTGTCCCGGCGTACGGTACAGGGAGGGCAACTCGTTGAAACGCTTCATGAAGATACGCTTGAGGCATTCCACGATCATGGGGTCGGTGAAGGTGGCGAAAATATCATGCTGGCCCAGATCGTAGAGCACGGCAAACCGATGGTCCTTCACCCAAAGGTTGAGGGGCAGAAACTGCTGGTCGTGACTGACGGCCAACCGGTGGTTCTCGAAACGCTCCACACGGTCCATCGTCTCCTGCAGGTGGCGTTTCATCTGGTCGCGAGATAGGTAGATCGGGCGATCCACCAGAAGGCTCAGGATTTCCTGCTTGATCTGCTCGGACCGGTAGCGGTGTCGCAACTGATCGAAGTCATACACGTGGATGTTGCTCACAGTCGGCACGTTCTGTTCGAAATTTTCGGTTAGACGCCTGTGCTGGCCCAGGACCTCCTCCTGTAAGGGCGCTTCGATCTCATTGGTCACCAAGACCTCTTCCAACAGGGCTCGGGACATCGAACTGAAAAAGGGCTCGGGCGCGTAAAAGTAGGCACTCTCTTCCCGCTGCCCTCGCTCGAGAATTTTCTTCGAAAGGTATTTTAAGCCATCCCGCTCCAAACGTCGGATGATCTCGTCGGCAGAGGCGAAGACACGATCAAACCACCGGGTCTCGGAAACCAGGGCCGCTTGTCCGAGTTTTAGGCAGGCCTCCTCCTCGATCAACTCCAGGGCCTGTCGTCCCTTCAGCAAGAGTTTGGTCCCGTGAAACACATCACAGGTTCTACCCGGCGCCACAAACAACTTGAACCGCCGTGCAATCATCAGGGGGAGTAGAAAGTCTATCGCTCCGGTCAATCGAACGGGGTCCTCCGTATTGGTCAGAACGACCTCTACTTCGCCCTTCGAAACGAAGCTCAGGAGCTCGCGCTGGCGCTCCGCTGGATCAAGTCCGGGTCTGCGCAACTCCTCAAGGTAGGTATCGCTGATGATCTGCAGTGGTGCCGATCGTCGCGTCACGGTCAGGTGCGTGGTAAAGTGAATGAGCGCCTCCCGCTGGGCAGCGACACCACGTCCCCTGAAGACAGGTTCTTCCAACAGGTGTCGAAAATGCGCGTGATGCATCAGCGGGATAGGTTCTGAGGTGAAAGGGCTCTGGAAGTTCTCCTTGAGCACCGCGCGCCACTGGTCTGCATCGGAGACATCCGCTTGACCGCTCAGGCGATCGAGGGCGCGGGTCACCGGGTGCGTCAAAAGCCTGGCATCGCGTTCCTGTAGTAAGCAAGCCAGTTTTTCCGCATAATCCGAAGAAGTCTTCAGCCGCCGCTGGCCATGCTGCCAGCGGCTGATCAGGGAGACGTCCACATGCAGGAGGTCCGCCACTTCCTTCAATGTCGTTTCCGTCACGGCCAGTGTGTAGCCGAGCAACGTATCGGTACTCTTCAAATCCTCTGCACCTCCATCTAAGGCAGGTTGACCTCTTCGGCCATCCCCTCGTCTTGTATCTTCTGCAGCAGATCGATCTTCCATTCCCTGTTCTCTTCGATCACCAGGTAACGATCGGCCATCTGCCCATCTTGACCCAGCTCATCCTGGATAATCTTCTCGTAAATAACATTTACAATGGTCTCCCCGCGATACAACTGCGTGAAGTGGAGTCCCTTCACATAACCATCGAAGGTACGGTGGTGTCCCTCCATATAGATTTCGAACTCCTCGAAGCCCAGAACGCGCTGGCTATCCTCGGAAAGCATCTCGTAGGCCAGGTCATACCGACGACCGTTCACCGCCTCAATGAAGGCGATCACCACATCGGCAGGACTCATAGAGGGGACGTAGATCAAGCTATCGAGACGCGGAAGCGGATCCGAGAGGGAGTACCCGTTCAGTTCACCCGATACTTTTTCCCCTTCCACCAGAAACTGGACCGAGAAGACGCGATCGATTTCCGTAAGGGAGTTGACGATCCCCCAGAGGTACAGGGTCATCTGTTCTTCGGTGGCATTGAGGTCGTGGAAGGCACGAGACAGGTTCACATAACCGATGTGCTCAGCATAGTGCACGCTCTTCAGCTGAACACCTGTACCAAAGAGACTCCCGTAGCTGGTGGTCTTCGGTCCGGCGAGGTAGGCCGCCATCAAGCCGGACTCGAACTCTCCGATGCGGACGGTGACCGTTCGATTTTCAAACTTCAGTTTGTCCCCATCGACAAAATAAAGTCGCGTCTTGAGATTGATGGTTTCTTTCGTGGGGGAGATCAGGGCCGCCCCCTGCACCTGCGGCACCTCGTGATCAAAATAGTAGAAGGCAGCGGCCGACAACACGATGAACAGAAGCAAGAATCGCCATTTCAGTGAACGCATATCATTGCCCCCCGAACAGTTTGTTCGCCGGTAAGAGGATCGAGAAGACCGACCCCCTGCCGATTTCTGAAATCACGCGGATTTCGCCCTGGTGTAACTTCACGATCTGATCGGAAATGGATAGCCCGAGTCCCGTGCCTCCCGTCTTCCGATTTCTCGCCTCGTCGATCCGGTAGAAACGATCGAAGATGAACTCCAGATCCTTCTCGGGAATCCCGAGACCGGTATCGGCCACATCGATACGAATGTGTTCCCTCTCTTCGTAGAGGCTCACGGTAATCCGCCCTCCCTCGGGTGTGTACTTGATCGCGTTTCCGATGATGTTGATCAGCGCCTGTTGGATCTTAGCCTGATCCAGCTCGATCTGTATACGCTTGGCGTTTTCAAAGGTGAGCTGCTGTTGCTTCTTATCGGCCAGAGGGCGGAGTGTTTTCATCACCCGCTCGATCAAGTAGTTCACGTAGGTAACACTGTAGTCGAGCTCCAGCTCTTCCTTCTCGATCTCAGATAGGTACAGTAGGCTCTCGATAATCTGGTCGAGTCTGTCCACTTCGCCACTGATATCTGTCATGAACTCCCGGTAGATCTCTTCTTCCCAGTGTTCCTGTCCGAGGAGCGACTCCGAAAGGATCTTCATGCTGGCGAGCGGCGTCCTGAGCTCATGACTGACGTTAGAAACGAAGCGTTTGCGCGTCTGGTCCACCTGGTCAAGCCGGCGGGCCATCAAGTTAAAGGCCGCCCCCAGATTGGACAGTTCATCGTTCCCGGCCACGGATACACTGATGTTATGTTTCCCGAGCGTAATGGCCTTGACGCTCTCGGTCAAGTGGCTGATGGGGTCCGCCAAAAATTTTGCGAAAATGTAGGACAAGATCCCGGCCACCGCCACCGCTACGATTGCCAGGTAACCGAGCCGGGCGAAAAGGAGATGGATCCGTTGGTAGAGATCATTGGCATCAGAAGAAACAAAGAGCACCCCGTGTCCGTCTCCACCTGAGACCACGGGTACCGCCACGTACATGAGGTAGCCGCTGTCTTCCGACTGATACAACTTGGCGCTGTTGTCGAAGGACAGAGCCTCCTGTACCTCCTTGATATGGGAAAAATCGATCCCCTCGAGATCCTCGTGGGCATCGATCATCACCATCCCCGCCTCATCGATCAGTATCACGCGCGAGGCGATCTCAAGGCTGAAATCCTTGATCATCCCTTCAGCGTAATCACGGGTGTTCACGTTGTCCAGTCCCTCGTAGAAAGGAACCAGTTGGTTGGCGAAGATATTGGTTTGGGTGAGCAGATTCTCCTGCTTCTCCTCGATCCCCTGGTCCACCATGGTGCGGTAAATAAAGGCGAAGACCAACAGCAGTATCGCCAGGATCAAAATCAGATAGGTGATGACCAGTTTCCACCGTATCGATATGAACCGTTTACTCCCCCTTGAAATAATAGCCGACACCCCATTTGGTCATGATGAACTCGGGCTGCGAGGATGTTTCCTCGATCTTCTCTCGGAGGCGTCGGATATGGACGTCCACCGTCCGTACGTCGCCAAAGTACTCGTATCCCCAGATCTTTTCGAGCAGCTCCTCTCGAGAGTACACGTGACCTGGACTCGAGACGAGGAGCAGCAAGAGATCAAACTCCTTGGCCGTTAGGCCTATGCTCTTGTCCCCTTTCTCCACCTTGCGCCCCAGGGTATTCACGGTGAAAGCCCCAAGATCGATCACATGACCGGTCTCCCTGGGTACCTCCACATCGACCCTGCGAAAGAGCGCCTTGATGCGGGCTTTGAGCTCAAGCATATTGAAGGGTTTCGTGAGATAATCATCGGCACCGTACTCGAGGCCGAGGACCTTAGAGGAGTCATCCCCCTTTGCGGTCAACATGATAATCGGCACCATACTTTTCTCCCGGATCTTCTTGCAAACCTCTAGCCCGTCGATCTCCGGCAGCATGAGATCCAGGATGATCAGATCGTAGGCCTTCTTGAGCGCTTTATCCAGTGCCTCGCGACCATCTTCCGCGGTATCCACCTCAAAGCCATCTTGATCTAGGGTGAAGGTGAGACCCTTGAGGAGCATCGGTTCATCGTCTACGATTAAAATTTTTCTAGCCATTACGTATCACTCCATTTTTTATTCAGTCGTCGTTCGCCACCATCCCTCACGGTAAGGCCGAGGGTGTCAAAATGCTCGAGCAGCGCGATGGTTACCTTTCTCGAGGTACCCATCTTTTCTTTCGCCTCCCCGAGGCTCAGGGCATCCTTCTCCTGAAACGCCCGTATCAATTCTGATTGTATCAAGCCATGGGTAGCACTGTCCATATAAAGCACCTCATCGATCGCTACCAGATCGCCCGTTTCAACGAGATTCTCGAGGATCACCCCATGGTGAGTTGTCAAGTGCAGGATATCGATCAATCCGTTGATCGACTGCGGCGTCTTACCCGCTTCCCTATAGTACGCGACCAAGGTTTCCCGCTCTTTCACCTGCCGGTCCGTATAGGCGGGTCGGTGATCCGGGAGCGTCACGCGCTTTTTAAGCCGTCTAATCTTTCCCTCATCGATCAGCCGAGCGAGTAGCGTATCGAAATACGTTTTTTCCCAACGACTGAAATATGCCGTATACAGAGAAAGGGGCAGGACGCCCATCCGCAGGGGTTCTCGCTTGAGCTCACGCTCGAGACGATCGACCAAATGTTGAGCCTGTTCCACGAGCCCTTCTGCGCGTACGTAGTAGCCCGCGATCTGCAGGACACTCTCCTCCACCACAAGGGTATGGAGCAGGTCGTCGATCTGCTCCTTCTCCATGGCCGTGGGTTTGACCAAGTCCTCCGGCTGCTTCAAAGGCTCCACCTGAGCCAGGGCTCCCAGGAGAATGCACCGATTATCACCGCTCACCAGCCTTTCCATACGCTCCATATGCTTCCAATCGTACCGTCTGTGTTTCGGAGCCGTTGGGAGCAGCACCCGACCGGCACCGATGGTGGTCACGGGCGAGTAACGACGCAAGATCAACTGCTCCATCGGGAACAGGAGGATCGGTTCTGCGAAGCGTAGCTGGCAGAATCCCTCTTCCCCAGGGCGCAAGGTATCGCGTCCATAGAGGTAAATCCGAGCCATGACCTCGAGCGTTCCCACGCTCACGCGCAGCGGATCGCCGGATTTTAGGGAAAAATCAAAACCCCCGTGAAAACCGACCGTACAATCTGCTGCTTCCGACAGGGCCAGTGTGTCGAGCGAACTGAGCACTTGGCCGCGCTCGAGCTCTTTGGACCCCTCACCCGTGAGAGCAAGGGCCACACGGTGCCCGCCCGTGGCCACCGCCACGTCCCGTCCGTGCTCTTGGACCGAACGCACGCGGACCTTCTTCATCGGGGGGTACAGGGTAAGGGTGTCCTCGGGTCTCACGCTACCCGTGAGAGCGGTTCCCGTGATCACGCGGCCCATTCCCTGGAGGGTGAAGACGCGGTCGATATGCAGTCGAAAGGGACCCGACGAGCGATCGCGCGGCTCGGTCATTTCTCCGATCCTACGCTTCAGCTCCTCGAGACCGTATCCGCTCAGACTATCCACCGTGAGGATGGGGGCGTTTTTCAGCGAAGTGGTCGATTTGGCCTCCTCCACCTGCATCGTGACGAGCTCGATCATCTCGTCATCCGCGGCATCGGCCTTCGTGAGAAGAAAGATCCCCCGGTCGATACCGAGGTCGTTTAGAATCATCAGGTGCTCGTAGCTCTGGGGCATCATGCCCTCGTCAGCGGCCACCACGAAGAGCACCAGGTCAACAGCGGAAATACCGGCCACCATATGCTTGACAAATTTTTCATGCCCCGGTACATCGACGATCCCGATGCGTCCCACGCCCTCGAGATCGAGATGGGCAAAACCCAGTTCGATCGTAATGCCACGCTGTTTTTCCTCTTTGAGCCGGTCCGTATCGATGCCCGTCAGGGCACCGATTAGTGTCGTCTTCCCGTGGTCGATGTGACCTGCTGTCCCAATGATCATCGCGGTGCCTCCTCCAGCAGTCGCCCGAGTGTGTCGACAAGCAAGGCGTCCTCGTCCTCGAAAACCGTGCGCAGGTCGAAAAGGAGGTTCCCATCGGACAATCGCGCGATAATCGGTAGTGCCTGCTCCCTCAGTCGTTTCTCGAGTGCTAGGGTATCGATACACTCCCCATCGAGAACCAATCCGTGGGATGCGATGGTTTTACCGGGTAAAGATCCCCCGCCCATCTTGGCCTCCATCGCACCTTCCGAAAGGGCGGGATGATCGATGATCCTGCAGATGGCCTCGGCGCGGGCCGAGAGCGATTCGAGGGACTTTGCCGCCATAGCGTGGATCGGGATCTCCTCTTCTCTCTCGGCCAGATAAGCCTGAAGACTCACTTCCAAAATCGCAAAGGTTAATTTGTCCACGCGCAGGGCCCTGTAGAGCGGATGCCGCTTCAACCCTTCGATCAGCGCGGCCTTTCCCACGATGATTCCCGCCTGAGAAGCCCCGAGCAGTTTGTCTCCGCTAAAGGTCACCAGGTCGGCACCCGCGTCGACGCGGCTTTTCACCGTCTCCTCATCGTGCAAGGCCGTGAAATTCCCGCTACCGAGATCATCCACCAAGATCAGGTCTCTTTCGTCGCAAAGCGAGCGGAGTTCTGTCAGGGGAACACTTTTGGTAAAGCCCGTCAGGATAAAATTCGAGGGGTGCACCTTCATGATTAAGGCTGTCTTTTCGCCGATGGCCTCGCGGTAATCGCTCAGGTGGGTCTTGTTTGTGGTCCCGACCTCTACCAAGCTCGTGCCGGCCATACGCATGACATCGGGGATTCGAAAGGAACCGCCGATTTCCACCAGCTCCCCACGGCTCAAGATGACCTCGCGTTCTTCGGCCAGAACCTTGAGCAGGAAGAAGACGGCCGCCGCGTTATTGTTTACCACGAGGGCAGCCTCTGCGCCAGTGAGTCTACAGAGATCCCGCGTGACCAAATCGTCGCGTCGCCCCCGTCGCCCTTTTTCCAGATTGTACTCTAGGGTACTGTAGCGCCCTGCTGTTTCCCGGATCCGTTCGATCGCGGCGTCCGAAATGGGCGCGCGTCCGAGATTCGTGTGCACGATCACACCCGTGGCATTGATCACACGCTGGAGATTGGACTTGCCGTGATCTTTGAGCCCCTTCGCGAGCCACGCGATCAGGTCCTGGTCTGCCATGGGTTCTGCATGGCCGCTGGCGAGACCCTTCCGGTAGTCGTCTAGAAGGTCGCGGCAGATCTTTTTGGTCTGCTCGCGCCCCAACGACTTTGTGAAGTAATTAATTATCTCATTATTTAGAATTCGATCCATCGGCGGGATCGCCCGAAATTCTGTCATTTTTATCACCTGTCCGTCTGTTCATTTCCTTCATTATAACATAGGGCATTTCTGATTTATGTTGAATTATTACAAATACTTATTTATAATAAATGTAATTATTCCGTTTTCTTAATAAATTCTAAAGTAAAACGAGAAAACGGTCGCATTTATCTATCTTAAAGGAGGGTTTCTATTTATGGCATCATTGATGGACATCATCGGATCGATCAACAGCTTCGCATGGGGCGGAATCATGATTTTCTTCTTAGTAGGTACCGGTATCCTGTTGACTTTCGTCACCCGGATGGTACAGCTGAGAAAACTCGGATTCGCCTTCAAACTGCTCTTTTCTAAAGACACTGAAGGCGATGGAGACATCACACCATTCCAGGCGCTCATGACATCACTCGCTGCCACCATCGGCACCGGAAATATCGCCGGTGTAGCCGCTGCAATCGCGGCCGGTGGCCCCGGTGCAGTTTTCTGGATGTGGGTGACAGCCGTCTTCGGCGGAGCTACGAAATTCGGTGAAGCATTGCTCGCTGTAAAGTACAGGATCACCAATGAGAAAGGTGAGAAGTCCGGCGGACCCATGTACTACATCAAGAATGGTATGAAAGAGAAGTACGGTGGCAACTGGGCATGGCTCGGTTGGGCCTTCGCTTTCTTCGGTTTCGTGGCCTCATTCGGAATCGGTAACATGGTACAATCTAATTCTGTAGCCGCTAGTATCGAAACGAGCATCCAGGTATCACCCGTGATCACAGGTCTTGTCATCACGGTCGCTGCCGGCGCCGTGATCATCGGTGGTATCAAGAGCATCGGTCGCGTGACGGAAAAAATCGTTCCCTTCATGGCTGTGATCTATATCATCGGTTCGCTCATCATTATCTTTTCCAACCTATCTTTCCTACCCAAAGCCTTTGCCATGATCTTCGATAATGCCTTCAACGCAAGAGCCGTTGGCGGCGGTCTGCTCGGTACAGTCATCCGCTTTGGTGTGGCCCGAGGTGTCTTCTCCAACGAAGCCGGCCTGGGTTCTGCACCCATCGCCCACGCAGCCAGCAAGAACAACGATCCCGTTAAACAGGGTATCATCGGTTCACTCGGTTCCTTTATCGATACACTCGTCATTTGTACGATGACGGCTCTTGTCATCCTTATCAGTGACATCGTCACGATCGATGCTTCCGGCCTTATGGTCGTGAAAGACGGTCTATCCGGTGCCGCCCTCACGACACGGGCCTTCAACCAGGGTCTTCCTGGATTCGGTGACATCATCGTTTCCTTCGGTCTCGTTTTCTTTGCCTTCAGTACGATTCTCGGATGGTACTACTACGGCTCCAAGTGTTTCGAGTACATCACGAACGTCGATGCCGTCAAATACTACAAAATCGTATACGTAGGTCTGATTTTCGTCGGCGCCATCTCCAAGCTCGATGTCGTTTGGGCCATTTCCGATACCTTCAACGGTCTCATGGCCATCCCCAACTTGATCGCCCTTGTGGCCTTGAGTCCCGTGATTGCCACGATGCTCAAGAACTACGAAGCGGGCAAATCCACAGTAATCACAGAAGATTACGACCCAGAGTAAAAACATTCCATTTTAACGATAAAGAAGGACCCGCCGGGTCCTTCTTTTCATTTTTGAATCATTTCAATCGAATGGCTCTCTCTTCCGATGGAACCACGCGACCGATGACCGCGTAAGCCGTCGTGAGATTCTTCTCGAGTTCCTCCAGTACCGTTGCGAGCGATTCCTCTGGCACGGCCATTAAGAGGCCGCCCGACGTCTGGGGATCGAACAGAATATCCGAATAGACCTCGGGAACATGGTCTTCAACGGTAAGATACTTCCCGGCGTAGGCTTTGTTACGCCCGGTCCCACCGGGACCGACCCCCTGCTCGGCCAAGGCCACGACCCTGGGCATCAGCGGGATCTGGCTATGGTCGATCTCCAAGGTCACTCCACTCGCCTTTGCCATCTCGTAGGCGTGACCGATCAGGCCGAAGCCCGTTACATCGGTGGCGGCCCTCACACCGCCCTTGGTCATGGCCTCTTTGGCCACGTCATTGAGCGTCACCATGATCTCCACGAGCGCGCGAACTTCACTTTCATCCATAAGTCCCCGCTTGATCGCCGTGTTCAGAATCCCTGTCCCCAGGGGCTTGGTGAGCACCAGAACGTCCGAGGGTCTCGCCGCAGCATTGGTCACCACGCGATCAGGGTGGACGAGGCCCATGACGCTCATCCCGTATTTGGGTTCCTTATCATCGACAGAGTGCCCTCCGGCGATCACGGCTCCCGCCCTCATGACCACGTCGGCACCGCCCCTCAGGATGTCGCCGAGCATGTCGGCACACAGCGACGAGGGAAAGCCCACGAGGTTCAACGCCAGTAGCGGGTCGCCCCCCATGGCGTAGATATCGCTGAGGCTATTGGCCGCAGCGATCCGACCGAAGTCGTAGGGATCGTCCACGATGGGGGTGAAGAAGTCCACCGTCTGAATCACAGCAATTTCATCGGTGAGCTTCACCACCGCGGCGTCATCCGCAGTATCGAGACCGACCATCAGCCGATCATCTTGAAACTTGGGTAGCTGATGCAGAACCTGCATCAGGGTCTCAGGACCGATTTTGGCGGCTCATCCGCTGGCCGAAACCATTTGCGTCAACCGCGCATTTTCATTCGTTATGCTCAAACTACCTCACCTCCTCTTTTCATCAAAGTACAGTATACCGCAGAGATCAGGGTTTGTCACGTCGCCATCGGAAAAGGAGCGCGAGATAGACAGCCGCCTGCAGCATACCCACCAGGCCCATCCAACGATCGCCGGTCAGAACGCCGGCCATCGACCAGCCCATGGGCACGATCTTGGCCAAATGATGATAGGGAGATGGAAGGTACACGTGGAGCATGGGGAGCAGCCACAGAAAACCCAAGCCCTTGGCCACCACAAGCCCTCTCACCTGATCCGGCGAGAGGCGCCACAGGAGAAGCGTGAAGAGATAAGCCGACAGCAGGTACCCGAGACTGATGAGTAACGTCATAGGCGCCCCAGGTGCCAACCAACCGGAAACCGTCCATCCGGTGTAGACAAACGCCAGCGCCATGGGCAGCAGTGTTTTCATGAACACGTAGGTGCCAGTGCCCAGCGGCGTCCCCCTCAAATAGCCGATCACGCCATCGTCCTGATCCGCCAGGATCGAAAAACCGGCGACGAAGGCCATCAGGTAGGCCGGCGTGAAGGCGAACCACAGATCGAGCGCGGGCCGTACCCACAACCAGCGGTAAGACCTCGGTAGCAGCTGAGGGACAAAGTCCAATAAAAGGGGCACGAAATAGAAAATACCGATGGGCAGGACCAACATCGGAAGGAGCAGACGATCCCTCGAGAGGGCGCGGACTTCATAACGCAAGAGACGGATCATCTATCTTTCACCTCCCCCCGCACGACGAGCGGAGGATACTTCCCGGCCACCCAGGGCTGTAGGACCAGTATAGCCATTACCACGTACGCCAGACCAAAGACCACACTGGTCGTCCCCGGCAAAGCGTCCGCCACCGCCGCCTCGAAAAGCACCAGCAACCAATGGGTCGGTAGAAAACGAAACCAGGTGTCCGGCACCCATCCCACGGCAGGAAAGACAGGCGAGAAGAGAACCAGTGCGAAGCCCAGCGTGGAGAAAAAATAAGCGGCGATGGTCCGGTTCTTCAAGGCGAAATAGGAACCGACCAAGGTAAAACCGTAAGCACCGATGAAAAGTACGGGCAGGACCAGGTACCAACGGCAGGCGACGCCACCGATGAGGGCAATACCCGTACCGCTGATCGTACTCACGATCCCAAAGGCCGCCGACCGATCGAACAAGCTTTGAGTGGCGCTCACCGGTGTTTGCAGACGGTAGAGAAGGGTCCCCTCCGTCCGCTCGAAGTAGAAGAGGCCACCCGTGAAAAAGATTCCGATGACCGAGGTGTCAGTAAAGAGTAGCAGCGGGTACAACCATACGCGCGTAGAAACGTCCAAAAAGGAGAGAAGGAAACCGTAGATCACCGTCAGCACGACATAGAGCATGACGATTTGATAACGCACGAGCATCCGTAATTCCCAGATAACGCCCTTCATCAGCGCTCACCGGATTTCTCGGTCACGGCCACGAAGACATCGTCCAGCGTGGGTTCCGAAGTGTGCATGGAAAGGATCTCGCCCGTCAGGCACCGTAGAAAAGCCTCGTTTCTCTCGAGCCCTTGCAAGGGAAAATCGTGTCGCTCCACCGCACCATCGACACGCGCGACCACCGAGCACCTGAGCGAACCCATGGCGCTCCTGAGCGCGGCGGGCGCGTCCAGCGCTCGGATCATCCCCTGATCGAGCAGGGCCACCCGATCGCAGAGTGTTTCGGCCACGGTCATGTCGTGGGTGGCGAGCAAGATCGAGGCACCCTCGCCCCTTTTCTGCTCAATGTAGCGGACCACCGTCCGCTTGAGCGACGGATCGAGTCCCGAGGTCGGCTCATCGAGAAAGACCAGCTCCGGTCTGTGGAGGAAGGCGCGGATCACCTCGAGTCGCTGCCGCATGCCCTTAGAATAGGTAGCAACGCGCTGGTCGATCGCCGCTTCGAGGCCGAGGGCCCTCATTTCAGTGTCGATGGGAGCCTCGGTTCCGTGGAGGTCCAGGGCCAAGCGCAAGTTCTCGCGCCCTGTCAGGCGCGTGTACAAACGGGGCACCTCGTGGGCAATACCCAGGCGACGGTAGAAGGCTTTTCCGCGCTCCGCCGGGTCCTGTCCCAAAACCCGCAGTTTCCCGCTGTATCCGTCCAAGAGCCCCGTCATGAGGTGCGTGGCCGTGCTCTTACCCGCCCCACTGGGTCCGAGCAGACCCAAGATCTCCCCGCGGCTCACTTGAAAACTCAATCCCTTTAAAACGGGAAGTTTTCCGTAGGCAAAGGTCAGCTCCCTACTTTCGATCACCGTCTCCATCACCTTTCCTCCCCCTCTCCACCTACACCCGGCATGCCGGCGATGTACAACATCACGAGTCCAGTCATGGCACGAGCGCGTTCACCGGGGTCTTCCGTCGCCCCGAGCAATGTGCTTAATCCCGATAGGAAGGCCGCCAACAAGGTCCTTCCCACCAGATCGCCGCCGATCCCGTGGTCCTCGAGCAGGTGCGAAACGAGCATCTGCTCGAGCTTTCGCCTGTGGCGGTCGAGGGGCGGTGGTGGGTCTTCCATGAGAAGCACCCGCGTCTGCTCGATGGTCTCGCTATCGAGCGATGAAAAGAAATCCGTCAGCCATGCACTGAGGTTCATCCCTTCCGGTAGCGGATCGAGGGCATGATGCGTTGTGAGCAGCACATCGATCCGCTTTATCAACGGAAGTACACAAGCGTCGAAGAGCGCCTCCTTGTTCTCGAAGTAATGGTAGAGGTTACCAATGGTCGTCCCCGCTCCGCCGGCAATCCTCCTGAGCGACGCCCGCCGATAGCCTACGCTCGCGAAGGCCCGTGTGGCAGCGAAGAGGATCGCTTTTTCAACCGAATCTTTCTTGACTTGCATTAATGATCACCTGCTTTTTATTGAATCATACGCCCACACCTCTCACCTGTCAAGACCCTTCATTCCTTTTAAGGTTTTCGTTCCGATACCGGTGATCGAGAGAAGGTCCTCGAAGGATCCCAGCGGGCCGTGGACCCTCCTGTGATCGAGAATGGCCTCTGCTGTCACCGGTCCGATCCCGTGGATGGCCATCAGTCCCTCGGCACCGAGGTCGTTGAAGTCATCCAGGGTCAAGAATCCCTCCCCCGCTGAGACCACGTCCTCATCCTTTGCCGGGATATAATAGCGCCTTCCATCAACGAGCACCTGGGTCCCGTTGATCCGCTCTTCATCGGCCGCCACGTAGCCGCCCGCCATCTCCACGAGATCCTTGAGGCGATCGTCCTCTCTGAGAGCATAGGCCCCTGGAGAAGCGACCGCCCCGGCCACGGTGACCTCGATCTTGGGCCGCAACTTGACGGTCAGTGCGCTCCCCTCTTTCTGCTGATCGAAGCGGATTCCCCGCTCCTCCACCAGATACCCCTTACCGGCCAAGATCAAGACGAAGCCCAAGAGACACAGGATCCACAGGTCGGAACCCTTCAAACGAAATCTCACAACACCACTCCTTTTTACAAATTTTTCCTTTTGACTTTTCCCCATTATACCATGATAATAGGAAGGAAAGAGGTGATGATCCGTGAAAGTCACAAGACTTTTGCTTGTCTTTATTTGCTTGGGCCTCCTGAGCCCATCCTTTGCCGTCGAAGCACCTGCGCTCAGCGCCCACGCCGCGATCTTGATCGATGCCGATACGGGCGATGTGCTTTATGAAAAGAACGCCGATACGCTGATGTATCCCGCCAGCACCACCAAGATCCTGTCCACAATCATCCTCATCGAGGACCTTTCCCTCGATGAGAAGGTCACCATCGCCCCCGAGGCCGTGGCCGTGGACGGCAGTCATATCGCCCTTGAGCCCGGTGAGGTCCTGACCGTCGAGGACCTGCTCTACGCCATGATGGTCCAGTCGGCCAACGATGCGGCCGAGGCACTGGCAATACACCACTCCGGTAGCGTCGAGGCCTTTGCCGAGGTGATGACGGAAAGGGCCAAAGAGATGGGCGCCACGTCCAGTCGTTTTCGCAATCCCCATGGACTCACGATGGAAAACCACGTGACCACCGCACGCGACCTAGCGATTATCGGCCGCTACGCCTATCAGAACGCAACCTTCCGCAAACTGGCCACCACCCCCTCTTACACGATCGAGGCCACAGAGCAGAAGGGAGAGCCCCGTTATCTACATACAAAGAACAAGCTACTGCGCGATGTGGGGGCGACGATGGTTTACAAGGGAGAGCGCGTGCCCGTTTACAACCCCGAGATCGACGGGATCAAGACCGGCTACACCATCGCGGCCCAGAACTGTTACGTGGGCACCATGGAGCGCGATGACACACGAGTGATCAGCGTTACCCTCAAGTCGAGCTCAGATAGCTACTACCCCGACATCGTGGGCCTGCTTGACTACGGTTTCGAAGCCTTCAAGCGCGTGGTGCTCATTGAGTCCGACGAGCTGGTGGAGACCGTTACCCTCGATGATCTGGAGTCGACCACCGTCGAACTCTACCCGGCCGAGACCGTGGCCAAGATGCTTCCCCGAGAAGCATCGCTGGGTGCCCTAGAGCGCACAGTATTGATCAACGATCCCCTCTCCCTGCCGATCAATGCCGGGGAGTCCCTCGGCACCATGACCTTCCGATCGAGAGATGTCTCGATCGCCACTGTACCCCTCGTCGCCAAGAACGCCTACACCGATGGCCTCTTCGTCTCCCCTGAGACCACCCTTCTGCACGAGGAAGAACCCTTCTATGACCGGTGGATGACTTCGCAAGCCAAGGGCTTCGCGCTGAAGCTCGTGATTGCCTTGATCCTTTGGCGCACCCTGGTGGCCCTGACTTCCTACCGACGCAAGATGCGGGCCTTCGAACGATCGCGACGCGAGAAAAATGGTGCGAGACGCGATGCTTCCTACCGCGATGAGTAAGCCACTGACAAAGAGAGCGTTGTACCCGATCACGGGTACAACGCTCTCTTTTCCTCTTTTGTCGCCTCTCGATTATCCTTTGTAGGCGACCATTTCGATCTCTACGCCCGCGCCCAGGGGAAGTTTCGCCACTTCAAAGGCGGCCCTGGCTGGTTTGTGGTCGGAGAAGTATTCCCCGTACACCTCGTTCATCGCGGCAAAATCATTGATATCGGCCAGGTAGACCGTCGTTTTCACCACATCGGAGAAGTCATAGCCAGCTTCTTTCAAGATGGCACCGGCGTTCTCCAGCGACTGCTTCGTCGCGGCCTTGACATCCTCCACGAGCAGCTCCTTGGTTTCGGGTACCATGGGTAGTTGTCCCGAGATGTACAGAAATCCGCCCGCTTGGATCGCTTGGGAGTAAGGGCCTACCGCCGCTGGTGCCTGGTCCGAGTGAATCGATTGTAAAGCCATTTGTCACACGCTCCTTTTCTTACTTGTCGATGCGTATTTCATCGAGGTAGTTGTAGATGGTATATCGAGAAACCTGCAGTTCATTGGCCACGTAGTCGATGGCCCCCTTGATGAGGAAAGCACCGTTTTCATCGAGCTCGCGCACGATTTCCACTTTCTCATCTTTTGTCAGGTAGATCACAGGTCTGCCCACTTTATCGAGGGAATGGCGCACGAGATCGCTGAGCACGTCGCCCACCTTTGAAATGGCCTCGCGCTTCTCCTTGATCTCATCCCGATCCGTGCGCAGGATATCCTGGAGCACATTGGTGGCAGAGATCAATTCGGTCATATCGAAATTGATGCAGAGGCAGCCCAGCACCTTTCCCTCATCATCCTTGATGAACATGGTCGAGCTCTTGAGCTCTCTGCCCACCACGCTTTTGCCCGTGTAATTGATAATATCATGCTCGTGTTTACCCTGGCGGATCTTGTTGAGGGAAAACTCTGGCATGGGTGAATCGATGCTCCGCCCCGTCACGTGACCGTTCTCGATCGTCACGATCGAATTCTGCATGTCCTCGAAATCATGGAGGACCACCTCGCAGTTCGAACCGAAGGTCTCGGCGATGCCCTTGGCGATCGGAATGAACTTCTCTAATAAAGGATGGGTCTTATTTGCCATGTAGCTGTTCCCCCTTTTGGAATCCTACGGTTTACTTGACCACGATGTTGACCAGTTTCTTGGGGACGACGATCACTTTGATCACGTTCTTGCCCTCCATGTGCTCCTGGATTTTTTCACTTGCCAGCGCAATCTGCTCGAGTTCCTCTCTGGTGGCATCCGTCGACACAGTGAGGTGATCGCGCACCTTGCCGTTGATCTGTGCCACGATCTCGATCTCGTCCTTCACCAAAGCCGCAGGGTCATAAGCCGGCCACGCCTTCACGTGAACGGATCCCTCGTGACCCAGCATCTCCCACAGTTCTTCTGCAATATGGGGTGCGAAAGGTGCCAAGAGGACCACCAGATGATCCAGACAGCTCTGGACCAAAGGCCCGTCGGGCGTTTCGGTCTCTTTGTACTTGTAGAGGTCATTGACGAACTCCATGATGGCACTGATCCCTGTGTTGAAGTTAAACCGGCCCTCCACATCCTCCGTGATCTTTTTGATCGTGGCGTGCAGCTTGTAGTTCACCGCCTTGTCTTCTTTCGTCTTGATTTGGATCGCACCTTCTGCCGCCTGGTCCTTCAGCTCTGTGACCAAACGCCACACGCGGTTAAGGAACCTGAAGGCACCCTCTACCCCGTCATCGCTCCACTCCAGGTCGCGCTCCGGTGGGGCTGCGAACAAGATAAAGAGTCGGGCGGTATCGGCACCGTACTTCTTGATGATCTCGTCGGGGCTCACGACGTTCCCTTTCGACTTGGACATCTTGGTCCCATCCTTGAGCACCATTCCCTGGGTCAACAGGTTCTCGAAGGGTTCTTCCGTCGGTGCGAACCCCAGATCGTGTAGCACCATGTTGTAAAAGCGCGCGTAGAGCAGGTGCAAGATGGCGTGTTCCACTCCTCCGATGTACTGGTCTACGTTCATCCAGTATTTCGCTTTCTCCGGATCGAACATCATCTCTTCATTCTTCGGATCCGTGTAGCGCAGATAGTACCAAGAGGAGTCCACAAAGGTATCCATCGTGTCCGTCTCACGTCGCGCCGAGCCACCGCAGGAGGGGCAGGCCGTGTGGAGGAAGGACTCCGATGTAAGCAGCGGGCTCTCACCTTTACCCGTGAACTTGACATCCTTCGGCAGAATCACCGGTAGCTCCTCTGCCGGGACGGGCACATCACCGCAGGTTTCACAGTGCACCATGGGGATGGGTGTCCCCCAGTATCGCTGGCGACTGATCAACCAATCGCGCAAGCGGTAGTTCACCGATTTATCTCCGATCCCCCGCTTCGCCAGATCATCGACGATTTTCTCGATCACATCACCCGAGGGCAAGCCGTCGTAGGGACCGGAGTTCACCAGGTACCCTTCGCCACTGTAGGCCTCTTCGAGCTTCTCGATCACGCCTTTCTCCGCCGCGATGACGGGGACGATCTCGAGGTCGTACTTTTTGGCAAAATCAAAGTCACGCTCATCGTGGCCCGGCACAGCCATGATGGCACCCGTCCCGTAGTCCATGAGCACATAGTTCGCGATGTAAAGGGGAATCTTCTTCCCGTTAACCGGATTGATCGCATGGCGACCGATGAAAAGTCCTTCCTTCTCCAGCTCCGTCGACGTACGGTCCACATCGGACATGGCGACGAGCTTCTGACGGAAGGCCTCGACACTGGTCTCATGCTCGGTTCCCGCCACCAGTTCATCCACGTAGGGATGCTCAGGCGCCAGGACCATGAAGGTGGCACCGTAGAGCGTATCGGGACGCGTGGTGAAGACCTCCAGCGAACGGTCGGATCCCGCGATATCAAAATGCAAAGAGGCACCCACGCTACGGCCGATCCAGTTCTTCTGCATCGTCCGAACCTTCTCCGGCCATCCCTCTAGCGTGTCGATGTTATCGAGCAGTCGATCGGCGTAGTCCGTGATCTTGAAATACCACTGGGCCAGGTTCTTCTTGATCACGACACTATCGCAGCGCTCGCACTGGCCGCCCACGACCTGCTCGTTCGCCAGCACCGTCTCACAGCTAGGACACCAGTTAACGGCAGATTTCTTCTTGTAAACCAGCCCCTTGTCGTAGAACTTTAGGAAGATGTCCTGGGTCCACTTGTAATAATCGGGGAAACAGGTACCCACCTCGCGGTCCCAATCGTAGCTGACACCGAGCCGTTTGAGCTGAAAGCGCATGTCGTCGATGTTCTCACGTGTCCACGCATCGGGGTGTATCTGGTTGGCGATCGCCGCATTTTCAGCGGGTAGTCCGAAGGCGTCCCAGCCCATGGGGTGGAGGACATTGTAGCCCTTCATCGTCTTGAAGCGTGCCACCACATCACCGATGGAGTAGTTCCTCACGTGACCCATATGGATCTTGCCCGATGGATAGGGGAACATCTCCAGTGCATAGTACTTGGGTTTCTCGGGATCTTCCGTCACTTGATAGACGCCGGAGGCATCCCATTTTTCTTGCCATTTCTTCTCGATCGCCGTAAAATCATATTTCATCTCAACACGCTCCTTCGGTAGTTCTCGCGGGGTGCAAAAAAAGAAAAAAGGCACCATTTTCATTAGGGACGAGCCACTCGGCCCGCGGTACCACCCTAGTTGAGCGCCTAGACGCCCCACTTCTTTTCGTCGATGTGTTTTCCAACGATGAGTTCGGAAGGCCACCGTCCCGGCTCACACCACACACCGGGTCTCTGGTACGGCTTGACTTCCTACTACTCCGCCAACATCGTCATTTCTTTAATTATGTCTTATTTTAAACATTTACAGCGGGCTTGTCAACGTCGACATCCACTTTTTTTGCATCGCTCCAAATTCTATCGAGCCCATAGTAGGCTCGTTCTTCACGACTGAAGACGTGTACCACGACATCGAGGTAATCCAATAAGATCCATGTGCCCGTGCGCATGCCTTCTTTGTGGCTCACTTCAACGGACAGATCTTCATCCACCGCCTCGGCGATCGATGAAGCGTGCTTTGTGCTCGTCCCCGAGGCGATGACGAAGTAATCGGTCATGGTCGTCAAACCCCTGAGGTCGAGAACGTCGATATCAAATCCCTTTTTATCGTCGATAATCTTAACGATTTCTTTCATTAGTTTCTCAGACAATCTCTCTTTCCTCCTTTTCTATGCTGATGATCAGCTCATTGTACATGGCCATGCTATTCGGATGGATGGCCTGTCCCTTGTCGATCACAAATTTTATGGTCTGCGAGACGGAGAAGAGCAGGGCTACGTCCAGGTTGCGCTTGGCCAGGTCCCGCAGGCGATCCACATGCAGATAGTTCCGCAAGGGTTCGATGGCATCGGCAATGTAGATGATCTTCTCTAGCCGACCCATCCCCTGTCGCCCAAAGGTGTGGTATCGGATGGCATCCAGGACTTCTTGGTCCTCGATACCGAATTCGTGTTGGGCCACCTGGGCAGCGGCATAACCGTGTCCGAGCTTCGGTTGGGCGGTGATGATCCGATCACCGGACAAGCCCTCGGCCTCTATACTCTCCAGCAACGTTTTGTCGTCATCGTACTTACAGTAATCGTGTAGGTAGGCGGCGAGCTCGGCCTTGGTCTCATCAGCGCCGTGAATCCTGGCCAGCTCTCTGGCCATGGAGACCACACCGAAGGTGTGCTCGAGTCGACTCCTTTTCACCCTGCGTTCGAGGGCTTCTTCAATCCTGCGGATCATTGGTATCACCATCGTCCATGTACAGACCGTTCTTGTAAATATACTGTTCTACGCTCTCGGGCACCAGGTACTTGATCGAAAGGCCCGATTGCACCCGGTCACGGATTTCCGTGGAGCTAATGGCCAGGGCCGGCACCTCGGTCAGGTCGATGCTGGCGCCATAGTCCGTCTGCATCTTCTCGATCTTCATCTCCACCTCGCGCCGGTCGTAGCCGGGGCGCGTGGCCCCTATGAAACTACACAGGCGGAAGAGTTCCTCCGGATCTTTCCAAGTGTCCAGCTCGCGCAGGGCATCGGCCCCCGTGATGAAAAAAATCCGATCCTGTTCATTGATCTTACCGAGAATCGCCTTGACCGTATCGATGGTATAACTAGGACCCTCTTTATTGATCTCGAGTTTCGAGACCTCAAAATGAGGGTTGGTGACGGTCGCGAGTAACGTCATGTTGAAACGATGCCGTTTGTCGCTAACCCTACCGGAATCCTTATGCGGTGGATTACCGCTCGGGATGAAGTAAATCCGGTCTAAATTGAATTTCGTGCGAATTTGCTCGGCGAGCACTAGGTGCCCGTAATGGATTGGATCGAAAGTACCGCCCATGATCCCGAGTTTGCATCCGCCCACGCAATAGATATTCACATTGACCACCTAGTCCATTATACCATATTACCTGGGCAGAACGATTTCTGGATCCTTCTTTCTGGGACGGTAGATGGAGATCTTGTTGCCGATCGACTGGACGAACTCTGCGCCCAGCGCTTCGCACAGGGCGTCGGCCGCATCATCGGCCGAAAGATCGTTCGACTCGAGCACATTGAGCTTGATCAGCTCGTGCGACTCCAGAATCCGATCCATCTCGGCGATAAAGGCCTCGGTGATACCTGCTTTACCAACCTGTGCCACGGGCTTCTTATGATGCGCCAGCGACTTGAGGTAACTGCGTTGCTTTCCTGTTAACATCCTTTGATCCTGCTCCTTCTCATTATGCATAGTATTCGAATTCATAATCGATGATCCGCACGGTATCGCCATCTTCGATGCCCATTTCCTTCAGGCGATCAAATACACCTTTTTTAAGTAGCAGGCTCTGGAGATAGCGCATGGACTCGTAACTGGTCATATCGGTGGCGTACAACAAGCGCTCGAGGGTCCTGCCCGTGAGCACGTATACATCGCCTTCTTTTTTATACTGGATGTCGTCTTCCGTCATGAAGACGCGCTCCGGTACGTAATAATCCTCTTCATCGTACATCTCGATGGGTTCGAGGCTGTTCAGCACTTGGGCGATCCGTGCGAGCAGCGGATCTACGCCTTCCGTCGTCGCGGCGGAGAGTCGGAAAACTTCGAATCCCCTGCGCTGCATTTCATCTTCAAAAGAAGTGAGCAGCGCTTCATCCTGGAGGATATCGATCTTATTGGCCACCACCAGCTGGGGACGGTCCTTCAGTTGATCACCGTAGCGCGATAGCTCCTTGTTGATCGCGTCGAAGTCCTCGATAGGGTCTCGCCCCTCGATTCCCGAAACATCCACTACGTGGACCAACAGGCGTGTGCGCTCGATATGCCGTAAAAAGTCGTGTCCCAGGCCGATGCCCTCGCTCGCCCCTTCGATCAGACCCGGAATGTCGGCGAGGACAAACTGTCCTGCCGGCCCTTCCACCACACCGAGGTTGGGCGTGAGGGTCGTGAAGTGATAGTTGGCAATCTTCGGTCTGGCCTTGGTGGTCACTGAGAGCAGCGTGCTCTTGCCCACATTGGGAAACCCGATGAGCCCCACGTCGGCAATCATCTTCAGCTCGAGGATGATCTCGCGCTCTTCACCGAAACGACCCTGCTCGGCAAAGCCGGGGGAACGGCGGGTCGAGCTTTTGAACCGGACGTTCCCGCGTCCACCGCGTCCACCGTGGGCGATGATCACGCGTTCGCCAGGCTCTTTGAGATCGGCGATAATCTTGTCGGTCTCTTGGTCCTTGATGACGGTCCCAACGGGCAGACGCATCTCCTGGTCCTCGGCCGACTTCCCGAATCGATTGCGCTTCGATCCCTTCTCTCCGTCCGGTGCCTCGTAGGAGCGTCTGTACTTGTCATCCATGAGGGTCCGCAGGTTCGGATCCGCCACGGCCACCACATTGCCACCGCGTCCACCGTCACCGCCATCGGGACCGCCATCGGGTACATATTTTTCCCGTCGGAAGCTAACGGCTCCATCGCCGCCGCGTCCGCCTTTAACGCGAATTTTCGCGTGATCTACAAACATTTCTCATCGTCCTCTCATTCAAAAAAATGTCCATCCCCAGAGGATGGACATTTCATTTAAGCTTCGTAAACGCTGACCTGCTTTCGGTCTTTACCTTTTCTCTCGAACTTGACCACGCCGTCGATGATCGCGAAGAGCGTGTCATCTCCACCGCGCTTGACGTTCGTACCGGGGTGGATCTTCGTACCGCGTTGGCGGACGAGGATGCTCCCTGCTGTTACGACTTGCCCGTCGGATCGCTTCACGCCGAGGCGTTTCGCTTCGGAATCACGGCCGTTCTTCGAGGAACCAACACCTTTTTTAGAGGCGAATAGTTGCAGATTAAGCTTCAGTGTCATCGGACTGCACCTCCTCTTTGGTTAGTCTTATATAATCACTGTACATTTCAATTGTACTCTCGACACCCACTTTCAGTGTCTCGAGGATCACCTGGGATTTCTCGTCCACTCCGTTGAGCATCACGTGCATATTGCCCGTGTCCTCATCGACAAAGTAGCGAACATCTTCCCGGCCCGCCACTTCGTGTAGCGAACGGAGTGTCGTGTAGGCCAGCATGCTGATAGCGGCGCAAACAATGTCGCTCCCGTGCTCGGCATAACCGGCGTGTCCCGTGATCTCGTAGCCGGTGAGTACACCGTCCACTTCGAATAACGTGACCTGTATCATCGCGCCAAGATCACTACGCCTCGATGGCGTTGATCTTTACTTTCGTGTAAGGCTGACGATGACCTTGCTTCTTGCGGTAGTCTTTTTTGGACTTATATTTGAAAATGATGACTTTCTTGCCTTTTCCATTTTCAACGACCGTGCCGGAAACCTTGGCTCCCTCGACAACTGGCTTGCCAATCTTGACATCACCATCTGCGGATACGAGAAGAACGTCCTCGAATGCCACTGTGCTGCCGACTTCAGCGTTGAGCTTTTCGACGAAAACCGTATCGCCTTCTTGAACTCGATACTGCTTGCCGCCTGTCTTGATCACTGCGTACATGAACTTGCACCTCCTTGTAGTTCAAACTCGCCGGATGCGAGGCCCTGACACCCACCATGGGGTCAGCGTTATTACCCAGTCCGTGCGGTACCGAATAATGATATCACAAAAGTTTTTTCACGTCAACAGGCATCTTGTCCTGGGGGCCAGCGTATTTGATCGTCACCTTCTCGACATCATCTCGGAAGAAAAAATGGAGCTTCGTGCGAGTGGTGAGCTGAGCCAGGATTTCCTCCGCCAGCTCCTGAACAGAGCTGGGGATAAAGAGCACCGTCACTTCTTCGCGATCGACAAACCGTCGGAAGCCGTCCTCCAGCAGCCACTGGGCCTCCGTGAGTCGCTCGGAGAGGGGAGGCCATTTCTTCTGGCGGATAATCTCCAAAAGGCCTGTGCGGGTGAAACCGAGTACATCCACCTTCACACGGTCTTTCGCGAAGATTTCCTCGGCACGCTTGAGCATCTTTTCCTCTTCTTCGTCGGTAAGATTGATCAGATCGATCAGAATGACGCCGCTGACCTCACGCATTTTTAACCAGAGGGCACTCTCCTCGAGTGCCGCCTCGTTGATGGCGTAGACCTTGTCAGAGGCATTAGACGCAGAGTTCACGTCGATAGCGGTGAGGGTCCTTCCTTCCTCCAAGTACAGGTTCATCCCGCCGGGGTAGGTTGCCTCTTCTCCTAGAAGTCCTCGGATCCGCCGATCGAGCTGGTACTTGTCGATGGCAAAGGCATCGGGATCCACCTTGATCGACAGGTTGTCGACCTTAAAATTCTTCTGGATCCAGCGTTTGTGGGCCTGGGCCTTGACCACGACCTCGTCGGTGCCGACAAGCCATTTCTCAAGGATCTCATCGCCCGGTTCTTTACGGTACAGGCAGTCACCCACTTGGCCGATTACCCGGTAATGGTCGAGATCCTCCATGAAATCGCGAAAGGCCAGGGCCTCTTCCTTCAAGGAACTCATGGAACCCAAGTGGCTTCTCAAGATCCACCCGGCTTCCTTACCGAAGATACGCTCGAGCAGCTGGTGGTAGGGTTCTAGGTCCCTGCCCTCCAGCTCGGCAGATGCCTTTCGCGCCTTTGAATAAGGTAGGTAGACCATCTCGTTCCCCGCCAGCTGGTAGCGCATGGTGAGTTTGGGGCCCTTGTCCTCGACGGCCGGTCTCTTGATCTGAAGCGGGACCGTCTGGCCAGGTTTCAATCGACCGATCACATCGTAATGGGACAGCAGACCGTTCTTCTCGTATCCAATATCCACGAAGTAGGCCTTCAGGGAGGACACGTAGTTGACCACGCGCCCCACGTAAATTCCCTGGTAAACGTACATCTCCAGCGGTTCCACGTAGGCATCGACGAGTCGATCGTTCTCGAAGAGAAAGAGGCTCTTTAGCATAGGGGTTTCAGAAAATACCAGACGTCGCATTATCGATCATCTCCAAATAGCGGTCCCTCTTCACCGAAGAGGGCCAATCGGTGGTACCTGAGTGTGTCGGGGTCGAAGGTGCCCTCGTAACGGGAGGCAAACACGCCCACCAGCGTCATCGGGTTGAGATTAGCCTCAGAGCCCGTGGCCAGGCGCACGGTCACCTTGAACCCCTCTCCTTCCGTCTCGAAGCGGTGTGTTCCGATCATCGGAGCCAGGTCCACGGTCTTACGCTTGCCCTTTTTCGTACGCTTCTCGTGCAGGATTTCGTCGGAGGCGAGGTAGGCTTCAAACGCTTCCCTCAGGCCGTTGTCCTCGGGGAAAAAAATCGCATAATCGATGGCGCGGATCTTGGCCATCAGACTCTTCTTCGAGTCGGTGTACCGGGCATCGAGTAGCCGCATCCCCTGGGGGAACAGGGATGGCTCCATGGCGACCACCTCTTCGACGGAAATTTCTTCGGTGAGCTCCACCTCCAGGATCTCTCCGTGGGAAGTGATCCCGACGGGCGCGGGGGCAGCGAAAGAAATCTTAGGGTGCGGATGGTAACCTTCAGAGAAGGCCAGCGGCATCCCGGCGCGACGGAAGGCCCGCTCTACGAGACGGACCATCTCCAGGTGCCCTAAGAAGACCATCCGGTCGGTTTTTTCATAGCAGCATCTCATGACCGGCATCTAGCACAACCCCTTTGCAAGGTCCACGTTCACACCGCAGCCGGTGCAACCCTCACGACAGTCCGCCGTGCTGGCGGCCTCGAGCGCACGGGCCCGTTCTTTCTTCAGGTAATTCTTCGTCACACCAGCGTCGACGACATCCCAGGGTAATATCTCCTCGAGATCGCGTCCGGCAAGATAAGGCCCTCGGTCCACTCCGGTCTTCTCGAAGGCCTGGGTCCAGAGCGACTCGTTGAAATGCTCCTGCCAACCGTCGAAGCGACAACCCAACCGCCAGGCTTCGAGCAGCACGGCACCGAGCCTCCGATCGCCACGGCTGAAGACACCCTCGAGCAAGGAGACCTCCGACGTATGGTAGTTGAAGCTGATCTTTTTCGAACGGAGGGCCCCGTGGATCAGCGCGTGTTTTTTCCCGAGGGACACCAGATCATCCTGGGGTTCCCACTGGAAGGGCGTGAAGGGTTTCGGAACAAAATTCGATGCACTGAGGGTGATCGTCAACCGACCGATACCACCGTTGATCTCCTTGTAAAGGCCCACGGTGCGGTTACCGAGATCGGCAATCGCCAGGATGTCCTCTTCCTTTTCAAAGGGAAGCCCTACCATGAAGTAGAGTTTCACCCTGTCCCAGCCGTGCTCAAAAACATCTCGAAGCGTCGTCCAGAGATCTTCCTCCGTCACCCCCTTGTTGATCACATCCCGCATCCGCTGGCTGCCTGCCTCCGGGGCAAAGGTGAGCCCGGTCTTCCGCACACTCTGGATCTGGGCCAAGATGTCCACGCAGCCAGAGTCCAGGCGTAGCGAGGGAAGCGCGAGACCGATCCGGTCCGCACGCTGGCGATCCATCAGCGCCGAGATCAGCGGGGTGATCTCGCTGTGGTCGAGGGTGCTGAGCGAGGCCAGGGACAGTTCCTCGTAGCCGCTCGACGCAAGTTGTTTCTCGGCGAGGGACAGGACCTTCTCCATTGATCGCTCGCGCACGGGCCGGTAGATCATACCGGCTTGACAGAAGCGACAGCCCTTCGTACAACCGCGGAAAATTTCCACCATGGCCCGTTCGTGGACAATCTCTTTGTAGGGAACGATGGTCTGCTCGGGGTAGAAAGCCTCCTCGAGCGAACGGACGATCGCCTTCTTCACAGGTAGCGGGGCATTGTCAGGGACAATGCTCTCGATACGGCCCTCACCGTCGAAATGGAAGGTGTACTTGGAGGGCACATAGATGCCCTGCCACTGGGCCACCTCATCGAGGAAGGTCGCCTTCGTCTTTTCACCGCTCGTCACGGTACGGTAGGCGCGCAGAAGCTCCAGCGTGACCTCCTCCCCATCACCGATCACAAAGGCATCGACGAAATCGGCGAGGGGTTCCGGATTAAAGGCACAGGGCCCACCGGCGATGATCAGCGGGTCGACGTTAGAACGCTCGCTGGCCAGAAGGGGGACGCCCGAAAGATCCAGGATATTCAAGATGTTGGTATAGCTCATCTCGTACTGGAGGGTGAACCCGATCACGTCAAGATCAGACACGGGAGACTGCGTCTCCAGCGTAAAGAGCGGTTCGCCCGAGGCCCTCATGGCCTCCTCCATATCCGTCCATGGGGAGAAGACGCGCTCGCATGAGAGGTCTTTTTCTGCATTGATCATTTGGTAGAGGATATGCATCCCGAGGTGACTCATCCCCACATCGTAGATGTCGGGAAAGGCGAAACCAAAGCGCACGGCCACAGAGGCCGGGGCCTTGGTCACGCTACCGACCTCGCCACCGATGTAGCGGGAGGGGTTCTCCACGCGATGCAATAATTTTTCAATGGAAGTTTTCAAAATCGATTCACCATCTTTTCTAGTCATGCGTTGTAGCACGATCGGGCTGCCTAGGCATCATCTATCATGAAGCTCAGGCGCTTCCGACGCGCATAAATCGTTTCGACGAGACCGATGGCCATCATATTGGTCACCACGCTCGAGCCCCCGTAACTGAGGAAAGGCAGGGTGATGCCCGTTACCGGCATCACACCCATGGTCATGCCGATGTTCTCGACAATCTGGAAGGTAAACATGAAGGTCACTCCCATGATCATCAGGGAGCCGTACTCATCCTTCGCCCGTTGGGCCAAGGTGATCATGCGCGAGAGGAGCAAAAAGTACAGGGCGATGACGGCGGTGCCGCCGATGAATCCCGTTTCCTCGCCGATCACAGAATAGATGAAATCCGTCTCCTGTACGGGCAGGTAGTAATTCCGGTGGTAGGTCCCTTCGAAAATTCCCCGGCCGTTTTCCATACCGCTACCGATCGTGATCTTGGACTGCATCACATGGTAGTTGCCGGGCAGGCTCGGATCGTTGGGGTTGAGAAAGGCATCGATCCGTTCCCGCTGGTGGGACTCGAGCCGCGGGTAGGCCAGAGGCATGGCCACGATCAGTACCACGAGCCCGATGACCAACCAACGGAAGTGGACACCCTTCATGAGCATCATGCCCAGGGTGATCACGAGGAAGACCAGAGCACTACCGAGATCCGGCTGGACCAGCAGGAGAGCCATGTAAGGGGTGATGAAAAGCCCTACTTTCAAGAGGTCCGTCAGATGCTCCAGTCGCCCCTCGTGGTTCGTGAGGAATCGACCCAGGGATAGGATCAGGCAGAGTTTCGCAAGCTCCGAGGTCTGCAGGTCGATGGGTCCGAGGTCAATCCAACTGCGCGCCCCCCCCCGGGCGATGCCCAGACCGGGAATGTACACCAGCAAAAGGAGGGCAATGCCCAGGATGTAAATGAGCTTGTAGAAATCACCGAGCACCCGGTAGTCGATAAAAAAGAAGAGCAGGAGGACGACACCTCCCAGGACAAAGGAGATGGCCTGCATCTGCACCTGCCTGGTCAACCCCTCCATCTGTACATCCGTGGCACTCGCGATCATCATGAGGCCAAAGAGAAAGAGCAGGGTCATCAGCAACAGAAGCCTGGTGTCACTATTCTTAAGATACAGCTTGATCATGTCGTTCTCCTTTTCCTTAACAAGAAAGAAACCTATTCCACAGAATAGGTCACTTGCGTTTCATCTGCTTGATCGGAATATTGGCCACCAGTGCAGGACGTCCGTCGGCGTCATCTGACGTTTTCGTGATTTGGATGTCCATTTCATTCTCATCGTACTCCACGTAACGAGAGAGCGAGGCGAGCAGATCCTCTTTGATCATCTCGAGGAACTCGGGTGAACAATTGGAACGATCGTGCACGAGCACGAGCTTGAGCCGCTCTTTCGCCACATTTTTGCTCGCATTTTCCCGAGATAGAAATTTTAACAAATCAAACATCGGCTTAACCCTCCTTCTTCTTGAAGCCGAAGAGGTTCATGAGTCGATTGATGAAATTGTCCTGTGTATTGAGATCGAGAAGGGGTACCTCTTCTCCGGTGATCCGGCGTGCGATGTTACGGTAGGCCTGTCCAGAAAGGGCATCCTCCCGCGTGGCCACCGGTTCTCCCTTGTTGGTGCTGATCACGATGGACTCATCGTCCGGTACGATCCCGATGAGCTTGATCGCGAGGATCTCGATCATATCCTCCACACCCATCATATCTCCGCGATTGACCATATCCATTTTGATACGATTGACGATCAGCTCGGGATTGCGCACTTCTGCAGCTTCGAGCAAACCGATGATCCGGTCGGCATCCCGAACGGCAGAAATCTCCGGCGTGGTGACCACGATGGCTCGATCCGATCCCGAGATGGCATTCTTGAATCCCTGTTCGATGCCTGCGGGGCAATCGACCAAGACGTAATCGTTCGTTTCCTTGAGCTCTCCTACGAGATCACGCATCTGTTGCTCGTTCACCGAGCTCTTATCCTTCGTCTGAGCTGCCGGCAACAGGTGGAGCCCATTGTAGCGCTTATCCCGGATCAGGGCCTTCCGTAGAGAAACATTACCGGAAACCACATCGACGATATCGTACACAATGCGATTCTCTAAACCTAGCACCACATCGAGATTTCTCAGCCCGATGTCGGCATCAATGACGACGACACTCTTTCCCAGCATAGCCAGGGCAGTTCCGAGATTAGCCGTGGTCGTTGTTTTGCCGACACCGCCTTTTCCCGATGTGATGACGATGACTTCACCCATATCTTCAACTCCTCAATTTTTCTTAACAAGTAGATTCTATCACAGTTCCGGTAAAATCGAAACCGCTAGTTCACAGGCTCGAGCACCATCTGACCTTCTTCGTTCAGGTAGGCGATCTCAGGGTATTTCTCACTTGCCGGCGCTTCTTCCGGTGGGCGGGTGATCGTCGTCGCGATCCTGAGTTGGGTCGGTCTGAAATCCATGGCCACGATGAAGGCCGTTTTCTTCCCGCTGGCACCCGCGTGGGCGACACCCCTGAGCTTGCCGAGCACGATGATGTTGCCTTCGGAGTAGACTTCTGCACCGGGATTCACATCCCCGAAGATCACCACATCGCCTTGGTGATCCACGCGGTTGCCGCTCCTGAGCGTTCCTTTGATCAGCTTCGTCTCGCTCTCGCAAGCGATCTCCGGCACGGTGAGCGGTGGTTCCTTCTCGGGTTCCGGTGTCACGGCCGCCGCACGCGTGGGATGCTCGAGACTCACGACGCGCAGTCCCCTGCGCTCGAGGAGTCCCTCGATGGCAGCCTTCTGCACATAGGTATAATCGACTCCCGTCAAGCCGACCACACGGCCGCCTATGAAAAAGTCTCCTCCCTCCTCGAGCAGGATCTCAAGGCTCTCGAGGAAGAGCCGGTGGTCGAGATTTTCATTCGCCTGGATCACGAGCCCTGCACCGGAGCCCTTGAGTTCAATCGGTTGTTTCACGTCCGGACACCTCCTTGCTACCATTTTACACCATCTTACGGGTTAACACTAGGCGTGAGATTGAAATAATCGCCGATGATCTCCCGAACCACGGGCCCCGAATACCCGCCGCTCCCCCCTTGGGGAATCATTACCACGACGGCGATCTCGGGATCATCGAAGGGCGCGAAGGACACGAACCAAGAGTAGTTGTCGTACTGTTGGCGGTAGGCATCGATCGTTTCGTCCCCCAGCCGGCCATCGTAGAGATCCTTGATGGCCTGGCGCATCACGCTCCCCTTGTTCAGATAGCCCCTGGTGATCAGGGACTCGAGTTCTGTCGCCATGGCTTCACGCTCCTCGGCGCTTTCCGTTTGCTCGATGGAGCGTTCGAGCTGAGCGAGCTCCTCGTTCCGTTCTTTCAGTAGCTCGCTGGTCCGTTCTTCCACGGCCTCCAGGGTCAACCGCGGGGCGAAATCCGACAGGTGCTCCGTGAGATAGGCCACTTCATCGAGGGGCGGGATGGTCCCTTCCTTCTCCGCCGTGCCCGTCTTGGCTCCCACCTCGATGGGAAAACCCGCCCAGAGGGTGCGTGATGTGCCCTCGCTACCGTGGGCCACCAGACGCATTCCCTCCTGGAGTGGTTCAAGGTATGCGGGCTCAAGGGAAGAGAGCACGCTCACCGGATTATCCTTGAGCAGGGTCAGCTCGAGCACATCGCCTCCGTTGGCGATGGCCGCGATATAGCGGGCCATCTGCACCGGCGTGTACTCGTGATCCCCCTGGCCGATGGCCAGGTTGAAGGTGTCCCCTTCGTACCACTCGAGAAAATTGAAGTGGGAGTACTTGATATAATCGGCCAGCTTCCCCACGAGGGTGTAGTCATCCGTGGCACCGAGGGCCGTGAGCCGACGTATGATCTCTCCGCGGGTGGGATTGTCATCCGCCCACGTGAGGATCTCATCGATGGTCGCTGTGAGTTGCTTTTTATCCGACACTAGCTCCGCGGGAAAATAGTCCTCCAGGATGACTTCCAGGCGTCCCCTGAGCAGTGCCAAGATCGTGCGCTTTTTCTTATCAGGATCCGGTACACCGCGAACGGATTCGCCAATCTCGATTCCCGTGGGATCGTCCAGGCCAAAGGCCTTGGCGTAGGCGACCAGCTTTTCCGTGTTCATATCAAAGGGGAGCGGCCGGTTCCGGTAGTAATCGTAGCCAGTGGCCACATCAAAGAAATAGTAGTTACAACTGGTTTCAAGCGCGTGATAGAGGTCGGTGGCACCGTGACGCGATCGGTAGCTGTTCCAGATCCAGCAGCCGTAACGCTGGTTACCGATGTCGATGTATCCATCGGCAAAGATCTTCTGTGTGGCCGAGAGGCCCTCGGAGAGGGCGGCGTAGCCCGTGACCATCTTAAAGGTCGATCCGGGCTGCACGGCGGTGAGCGTCGCCACGTTATAGAGGGGGCGTGCCTCCAGGGGGTTCCTGGGGTTGACAGGGCTAAGCGCCTGCCAATCTGCAGAGGAGATACCCGTGGAGAAAAGGTTCACGTCATAGGCCGGGTAACTGGCCAGGGCCAAGACTTCCCCCGTCTTAACGTTCACCACGACACCGGCACCGCTCTGAGCATTTCCGTAGGTGTCCTTGTATTTGTAATCTCCCCATATCGATTCAAAGGTTCCCCCGACGGAGATCGCCCGGATCGCACGCTCGAGGTAGGTCTCCAAGCGCTGCTGCAGATCGGTATCTATGGTCAGGTGAATATCTTCCCCCGCCTTCGTCGGGATGCTGCTCACACCATCCTGCTCGAGTGTGGCATCCCTCAGGTAATTGCCCAGGGCATCCACAACGATAAAGCGCTCGCCATTGACACCGGTCAGGGTTTCCTCGAAGGCCCCCTCGATGCCGGTTTTCCCGATGAGCTGATTGCGGTTGTAATCCAGCCCATCGACATAGGTCGCAATCTCCGACTCGCTGGAGATGTTCCCCAGGTAACCGAGCACGTGGGCCGCCGTGCTTTTCTCGGGGTACATGCGGATGGGTTCGATATCGATACTGACCCCCGGTAGATCCATCTTGGTCTCCTCGATCAGGATGGCCGTCTCCTTGGAAACGTTGGATGCAAGCTTGATCGGATCGTACTTCAGGTACCCTTTTTCGTGTAGCGCGTGCCGGATGGTCATGACCTGTAGGGCCTCATCGATGGTCATCTCTTCTTCGATGGCAAAACGGCGCTGATCCCGTAGAGCCAGGTAAGCATCACGCGCGCTGGTCTCGGGATCGAGACCGTAGAAGGACAGAAAGTTTTCCTTGTAAAGCTCATCTAGGAACTTCATGTGCCGCACGCTGATGGGCAGTCGAATTCCCTTGAGGAGCATGAATTTCTGTGCCTCGTAATCGTCGAGCTCTTCGCTGATCAGTTCCTTTTCTCTGACTTTTTCAAAGACCTCCTCAGCCGTTGCATCGAGAGGAAAGTTGTTCTCGAGAAGCCAGGCGCGTACATTCTCATCGTGTCGGTAGACAAAGAGGCCGTTGACCCTGCGAATGGGAAAGGTGATGTGATCTTCCCCCGCTTGATCGAGAAGATTCAACACATCGACGGCCACACGGTTGAAGGAGGCCGCCGGTACGTTGTAGTTCATCAGGTTGACCACATAGCCCGCCTCGTTGCCCGCCAGGAGCCTGCCGTCGCGATCGTATATGTTCCCCCGCTTGGCGATGTCCGGCAACTTCTTGAGCATGTTGTTGATGGACTGCTCTCGGTAGGACTCTCCCTCAACAAGGGTCAAAAAGCCCAGCCGCATCACGAGGGCCCCGAAGATCAAAAAGATGATCATCCGGACGATATTCCTGCGGTCTAAAATTTTTTTGAGCATCTAGCATCGCCTCAATTTCTTACGTAGCGGAACAACCATTTGAAAAGAAGGATTCCGACCAGCACATTGTACAGGGTTTCGAGCAACAGGGAATCGAATAGACCCACCGTCAGATGGCGGTGGCCGAAGAGGAAGAAAAGTACCCCCGTTCCCACGTAGAAGAGCAGTGTGCCGAAACCGATCATCACCATGGAAGTGAGCAGATTATCCTTGAAAATATAATCTTCAAAAGCACTGATCACAATCGCGATGGTCAGATACAAGAGGGTGTGCGAACCGAAGATCAGACCCGTGAAGGTGTCGGAAAAAAGACCGGAAAAAAGCGCGAAAAGGAGCCCTTCTGTGCGTCCGAAAAGGACGGTGAAGAGCACCGTTAGCACCAACGGCGGTCTGGCGGTCACCCCGAGTAGGGGGAGACGGTAGATCCAGACCGTCGAGAGAAGATACGTGACCAGGGACAAGAGAAACAGCCATCTAGTTTTCAATGTACTCACCGCTGATGACCTTTTCCTCATCATAGGGGATCACCATCACGTGGTTCACCCTGTGAAAATCCACCGCCGGCTTGACATACATCTGCGTGAGGAGCTCATCGCCATCGGTGTCCACGGATTCCACGGTGCCAACGATGATTCCCTTCGGCAGAATCCCCAACCCCGAGGTGACCAGCGTCTGCCCCTCGTTGATGGTGGCGTTAGGATCGAAGAGATACCCTCTCATCCGGTCCCCTCCTGTCCCGCTGAGCATACCATCGTGATCGGGGGTAATGAGCGTCTCGAAGCTGACAGTTGCCTTGGTATCGATGATGGCCACGACCTTGGCGTAATTGTCCCCCGACTCGTAAACAAGTCCTACCAGTCCATCACCGTTGATCACGGTGCTGTTCTTGGTCACCCCATCTGCAGTGCCGGCATTGATGACGAAGAGGTTGTAGAGGTTCCCCGTGTCTTTGGCCACCACATCGGCAGACACGTAGGTATCGATTCCCAGGCGCCGCACGAAACGCAGGGCACGCTCGAGCGCTTCAAGATCATCGTACTCCTTGACCATAAGCTGCATTTCCTTCAGTTCGCTCTGCAGCCGCTCGTTCTCGTGCTTCAGACGTTCGTTCTCCGCCTGGTTATCAAAGAGGTTCATGAAGGGCTCCAGCCCTCCGGAGACTGTACTTCCCACGCTGTTCAGAACGCTCTGAACAGGGACGATCACATAACCGGTAGCCCGTTCCACGATGGTCACCGATCCACGACCGCCCACGGAAAGGCCCATCACCAGGAGGAACAACAAACCGATGGAGATGAGCAGGGCGTTTTTCATCTCGCGAAAATCCAAGAGAGCTCCCCCTCCTAGTAGACGTTCTTCGGTGAGATGAAGACGCTTTTCAACAGATCATAGTTCTCGAGGGCCATACCCGTGCCCTTGGCCACACAGTCGAGGGGCTCATCGGCGATGTGCACGGGCATGTGGGTCTCGCGGTGGATCAACTCTGCAAAGTTCTCCAGCAGGGCACCGCCGCCGGTGAGGACGATCCCCTTCACCATGATATCGGCAGACAGTTCGGGTGGCGTCTTCTCTAAGGTGAATTTGATTCCCTCGATGATCGTGGCGACAGGCTCCTCAAGGGCCCGCTGCACTTCCTTGGAGCTGATGTTGAGCTCCCTCGGCAGGCCGTTGACCAGGTTCCGACCGTTGACCTTGAGAAAACGCTCTTTCACGGCGTAAACAGATCCGATCTCCACCTTGATCCGCTCGGCCGTGCGCTCACCGATCATCACGGAGTATTCTTTCTTGATGTAGTTCATGATCGCATCGTCAAAGGTATCGCCTCCGATGCGGATGGATCTGGAGGTCACGATACCGCCGAGGCTGATCACCGCGATCTCCGTGGTCCCACCACCGATATCCACGATCATGCTGCCGTTGGGCTCCGCTACCTCGAGTCCCGCCCCGATGGCCGCGGCCATGGGCTCCTCGATGAGGAGGGCATCCTTGGCGCCAGCGCTGAAGGCCGCTTCCAGCACGGCCCGCTTCTCCACCTCCGTACAATCCGAAGGCACGCCGATCACCACGCGGGGTGAGAAGAAAATCGAACGGCTCGGATAGGCAGTCTTGATGAAGTGGGCGATCATTTTCTCGGTGATCTCAAAATCTGCGATCACGCCATCGCGCAGTGGACGGATGGCCCTGATGTTCCCGGGCGTCCTTCCGATCATATCCTTTGCCTTGGCACCGACGGCCAGAACGTTCCCCCGCTGGTCCACAGCGACCACCGAGGGTTCTCTAACGACAATACCCTTTCCCTTCATATTCACGAGGGTATTCGCCGTGCCGAGGTCGATCCCCATATCCTTCATAAACCATTTGAACAATGCCATAGGTCATTTTCCTTTCTATGCTTAGATCAGTCCCGCTTCCTTGAAGCTATAGTACTTACCGGCACCGATGATCACGTGATCGAGCACGCTGATGCCCAGTAGGTCGCCACAGTCGCGGATTCTTTCCGTTACGGAGAGGTCTTCACGCGAGGGATCACAGTTGCCGCTGGGGTGATTGTGGACCAACACGATAGCGTTGGCGCTCTTCTTCACCGCCAGGTTGAATACTTCCCTCGGGTGGACGATGGAGGCGTTGAGCGTGCCCACCGATACCACTTCGTAATTGATGATTTGATTTTTTGTATCGAGAAAGACCACCACGAATTTTTCCCTTTTCAGGTACATCAAGTCGTCCATCAGGTATTCGGCGATCTTCTTCGGAGAGTCCATTTTCACAGGTTTGTGCTGGTTCATATCGCGCCTCAGGCGCTTTCCCAGTTCCAGGGCCGCCATCACCTGACAGGCTTTCGCAGGACCGATACCAGGTAGTTCGCAGTATTCTTCAAAGGTGAGGTCGGCCAAAAACCGAATCCCGGGTCCTCCGCGCTGGATCACGCGCATGGCCAGATCCAGTGAGGATTCGTGCCTCGTGCCCGTTCTGAGCAAGATGGCGATCAATTCCGGGTTGGTCAGCGTGACGACACCGTTTTGCTGCAATTTCTCGCGCGGTCGTTCGTCCTCGGGTAGTTCGCGGATATGAAAATTTCTCGTCATGGGTGGTAGGGCCTCCTATAGGATGAAGAGGTCAAAGTGCCTTTCCAGGCATAGGCCGACTTGACGGATCGGCAATCCCATCACATTAAAATAATCTCCCTCGATTCCCTCCACGAGCAATGCACCGTAACCCTGGATACCATAGCCTCCCGCCTTATCCGCATACTCCCCCGTGGCCAGATAGCGCTCGAGGAGCTCATCTGAGAAGCGAGAGAAGTGAACGGTGGTCTCCACTACCTCGACGACCTTGCGGTTGTCCACCAGGCGGAGGAGGGCGAATCCCGTGTACACGCGATGCGCACGTCCCCGCAGGGAACGGAGCATCTCCCGTGCTTCCGCGATATTTTTGGGCTTGCCCAGCATGCGACCATCGTAAACGATGGTATCCGCCGCCAGTACAATGCGCGAAGGGTTCTCTCGCGCTACGCCCAAGGCCTTTTCGAAGGCGAGGGCGGTCACAAGGGCCTTGGGATCGAGATCCGGATCGAGGTGTTCCTCCACCTCGCGCGTGACCACCTGAAAGGGTACACCCACGCGCTCTAGGATCTCATGACGTCTTGGTGAACGTGAAGCGACGAGCAACATCACGACACCCACCGGAACAGAAAGAGTGCCAGGAGGAGCCCGATGATGCTGGCCAGATTTAAAGTCATGGTGAAACCGAGAGTGATCTTGATGATGTTGAGATCAATTTGAAAGGGATCAAATCCTATGGACCTTCCGTATCCTAAGATCGGAAGCGCGCCCGAAAAGATGTCGCCTACTATCCCCCCGATGACCAGCCCCACCAGTAAGATCAGTAAGAGGAGCAGGCCGTTTTTTGTTTTCTTCAATGCAGTCACCTCAGTATACCATTATTTTCCATTTCTTGCCAATCAGAAGTTCGTATATAGTTTAGCATCTAACGTGTGGGTTGACAAGCAAGACGCGGCCTTAATATCATACGGAGGCGCCACTGAATACGGGCCCTTTCCAGACGACAATTTTTATCCCCAAAAGAAAGAGAGACACCGCCCGTGGAGAGCGGTGTCTCAGGTATGATTCGGCTCACTGCCGATTACTTCATGGAGATTGCGTCCACGGGGCACTCGCCCACGCAGGCCTCACAACCCACGCAGATTTCTGGGTCCACCACGTGGTTCTCTTTCACTGCACCCTCGATCGCATCCACAGGGCAGACCTTGGCGCACTTCGTGCAACCGATACAGGTCTCCGCATCGATAAAGGCCGTCTTGCGCTTATCGAACTCCGCGTAGATGGCTTTCGTCGGACACTTCTCCGCACAGATCATGCAGTTTGTACACTTATCGTAATCGATGCGCGCGATGTTATTCACCACGTGGACCGCATCGAAGGGACAGCTGCGTTCGCAGATACCGCAGGCGATACAGGCCACTTCACAGTTCTTCTTCACGTGGCCCCCGCGCTCGGTGTTTTTACAATCGACGATCGTCTGCTGTTCGTAAGGAACGAGCTCGATTACGTTCTTCGGGCAAATCACGACGCACTTGTTGCAAGCTGTACACTTGTCCTTATCCACCACCGCAAGCCCTTTATCATTGACATGGATGGCATCGAAGGGACAGATCTGTTCGCAGGAACCGAGTCCCATGCAACCTGCCTTACAAGTCTTGGGACCCCCGTCGAGCATATTGGCTGCTAGGCAGCTGGTGATGCCTTGGTAGGCGTAATCTTCCAAGGCACGGGTGTTATCTCCTTGACAGAGGACGCGCGCCACTTGCTTGGCACCCGAAGAAACCTCTACGCCCATGATCTGGGCGATTTTCTCCGCCGTGTCAGCACCACCGACGGGACAACCGTCGACGGGTGCTTCCTTTGCGGCCACGGCATTGGCAAAGGCCGCACAACCGGGGTAGCCACAGCCACCGCAGTTGGCGCCAGGTGTCGCTTCTAATACGGCCACAGCGCGCTCGTCCACCTCGACGGCAAACTTCTGCGAGGCGTAGGCTAGGCCGGCTCCGAAGAGGAGACCCATCCCGCCCAACGAGGCGCTGGCCAGTAGGATGTTCTGTAAATTCACTGATCGTTCCCCCTTCTACTACACGAGTCCAGCAAAGCCGAGAAAAGCAATGCTCATCAGGCTAGCTGTCACCAGTGCCACCGGAAAGCCCTGGAAGGGCTTCGGTACATCGGCGATTTCCAGTTTCTCACGGATTCCTGCAAAGAGCACGATGGCCAGCGAGAATCCGACAGCCGCTCCGATGGAGTGGAACACGGTCTGGAGCAAATTGAACTCGTACTGGATGTTGAGCAGTGCCAGACCGAGCACAGCACAGTTCGTCGTGATCAGCGGCAGGAAGACACCCAGTGCCTGGTACAGCGTGGGCGCCGTCTTCTGGAGCACAATTTCAACGAACTGTACGAGCGATGCAATGACCAAGATGAAGGCCACGATCTGCAGGAACTCGAGTCCGAGTGGTACGAGGATGAAGTACTGCACAAAGTAGGTGATGATGCCCGCCAGCGTCATGACGAAGGTAACCGCCATGCCCATACCGAAGGCCGTTTCCACTTGCTTCGAGACACCGAGGAAGGGACAGATCCCTAAGAACCGCGACAGGACGAAGTTGTTCACGAGGATGGCGCTGACAAGAATAATAAAGATATTGGCGTTTTCCACTGTTTACTCCCTCCTTTAGGCGGTTTTCCGCTTGTCTTTGATCACATTGTTGATAGCCAGTAGAAGCCCGAGGGCGAGAAACGCACCCGGGGGTAAAATCATAATGAGCGCAGGCTTGTAGAAAGAACCCAGGATCTGCAGACCGAAGATACTGCCGACGCCGAAGAGCTCACGTACTGACCCTAGGATCACAAGGGCCATGGTAAACCCGAGACCCATCCCCAGACCATCGAGGAAGGAATTGCCCACACTGTTCTTAAAGGCAAAGGATTCCGCACGGGCCAGAATGATACAGTTGACCACGATAAGGGGTATAAAGAGGCCCAGCGCATCGTATAGGGCGGGGACAAATCCCTCCATCACCATGCCGACGATGGTCACGAAGCTGGCGATGACCACGATGAAAGCCGGGATACGAATTTTACTTGGGATCACCGAACGGAGCATCGAGATCACGACGTTCGCTGCCACGAGGACGGCCGTAGTGGCCAATCCCATGCCGAGACCGTTTTCGGCCGAAGTCGTGACGGCGAGCGTGGGACACATACCCAGCAACTGGACGAATATGGGGTTCTCTTTGAAGAGTCCTTGCGTGAAGTTCTTGATTTTCAAATGAGACACCTCCTATTGTCCCAGGGCGTCGATGGTCTCGATCGCCGCGTTCACGCCATCGGTGACCGCCTGGGAAGTGATGGTTGCACCGGTAACGGCCAAGATCTCTCCCTCTCCGGGAGCAGATTTGGCAACGCCGATCGTCTCGGCGGCCATACCGGTGTATTGGTCGTAGAATGAAGGGAGGGTAACGTTGGCACCGAGACCGGGGGTCTCGGCATGAGAACCCACGCGGACGCCGGTAAGGGTCCCGTCAGTGCTCACACCGGCGAAGACTTCAATGCCACCGCCGAAGCCACTGGGGAGCGTCTTCGCCACGTGGCCCACGAGCTCATCACCACTGTAACCCTCGAAGAGTTGTTCAAGGCTTTCATAAGCGGATGCATCGATCGCTTCGAACCGGTCCGCCTCAGGTAAAACAGCCAAACGCGCTTCCTGGGCAGCGGCTTCCCGCTGTTCGAGTATGCGCCCGATGGTCACCTCATTGGTCAGACCCAAGAGCGCCGCTGCGATCACGCAGATCAAGAGCAGAATGCTACCGAGTTTCATGATCTCCTTCATGCTTTCGCCTCCCCGAAGACCCTGGGGGCCGTGTACTTCTCGATGATCGGTGTGGCCACGTTCATCAGGATGATCGCGTAGGATACACCCTCGGGATAACCACCGTAGAACCGGATGATCGTGGTGATCAGGCCGGCACCAAAGGCAAAGATCAGCTGACCCTTCGCCGTTACGGGTGAGCTGGAGTAATCCGTCGCCATGAAGAAGGCGCCGAGGATTAGACCGCCGGCAAACAGGCTGTAAAGGGATACCATCACGTTGAAACCGGAGAGCACGAGCGTCAGCACAAAGACCGTACCGATGTACATCGCCGGGATACGAATGGAGATGACCCCTCTGTAAACGAGGTAGAGCCCACCTGCCAACAGGAGCAAGGCGCTCGTTTCACCGAGACTACCGCCGATGGTTCCGATGAGCAGGTCGAGTAGCGTCAGATCCGCCGGAATCTGACCCGACTTCAGCAGATTCATTCCCAGCGGTGTGGCCGTTGACACGGCATCGGCACCGGGAGCCACCCAACTTGTCATCTCCACTGGCCATGAGCCGATGAGAAAGGCGCGGGCGGCGAGCGCCGGGTTCATAAAGTTGTGGCCGAGGCCACCGAATAATTGCTTGACGATTGCGACCGCGAATACACTACCGACGATCGGCATCCACCAGGGGGCCGATGCGGGAATGTTCATCGCGAGCAGTAAGCCCGTCACTGCCGCGCTGTAGTCCTTGATTGTCACTCGTTGGTTTCTCATCTTCTGGATCGCCGCTTCTGTTCCGACCGCTGTCGCCACGGATAGTACCATGAGGATCAGTGCGTTCATGCCGTAAAGATAGACGCTGAAGGCAGCTGCGGGGGTGAGAGCGATGAGCACATCGCGCATGATGGTCGAGATCGTTTCCTTCGACCGTATGTGCGGAGATGAGGATACCCTAAATTTTCCTTCCATGAATCGATCCTCCCTCTATTTCGATGCTCGCTTCTTCGCGAGGATTTCTCTCTTGGCCACGCGAATGGAATGAAGCAAAGGTCTCTTCGACGGGCAGATAAAGGAACAAGAACCACACTCGATACAATCGAGGGCGCTGTAGCTCTCCGCCTTGTCGAAATCTTGTTTCAAACTGTAGGCCGATAGGTATACGGGTTGCAAGAATGCCGGACAGATGTCCACGCATTTACCGCACTTGATGCAGTTTTCCGGATCGGCGATGATCGCCTCTTCTCCGGGAAACACCAAAAGTCCGGAGGTGGTTTTCGTCGAAGGAATATCATCAGATGACTGGGCCATACCCATCATGGGCCCACCCATGATCAGCTTGCCCTTGTCGCCCTTGTATCCCCCGCAATACGCCAGGATCTCTGATACATTCGTGCCCACACGGATCTTCAGATTCTTCGGCGTCTGGATACCGGCGCCCGTCACCGTGCAAAGCCGCTCTACCAGGGGCATGCCCGTCTGGATGGCATCGGCTAGAGCCGCAGCTGTGGCCACGTTGTTCACGACGGCCCCGGCTTCCATCGGCAGGCCACCCGAGGGTACCTCACGTTTGGTCACGGCATAAATCAACTGCTTCTCGGCACCTTGCGGATACTTCGTCTCGAGGGTCACGATCTCAACCGGTTTCCCCTCGGCAGCCTTCTTCATCGTTTTGATGGCGTCCGGCTTGTTGTTCTCGATGCCTATGTAGGCGCGGTCCAGGTCCAGGGCCTTCATCAGGGCCTCTGCCCCGTAAACCACTTTCTCCGGCATCTCCAGCATCAGGCGATGGTCCGGTGTCAGGTAAGGTTCGCACTCGGCACCGTTTAAGATCAGCGTGTCGATGTTCTTGTCCGGCGGAGGACTCAACTTCACATGCGTCGGGAAGCCTGCGCCCCCCATGCCCACGATGCCCGCTTCTTTGACGATCCCCAGGATTTCTTCTTTCGTCAGCTCCTCGAGATCTTTCTTCGGCACTACGCTCTCGTGTACTTCATACAGTTTGTCGTTTTCGATCACGACGCACATCGCTTTGCCACCGGGAACGGCCATTTCCTTGACAGCCTGAACCGTACCCGAGACACTGGCGTGGACCGGAGCGCCCACGAAGGACGTCTGCTCACCGATCTTTTGACCCACCAGCACGCGGTCACCTTTCTTCACCATCGGTTCGCAGGGCGCACCGATGTGCTGCCGCATGGCGATGGTCACCACATCGACATCTTTGAAGGTCTCGATCGGAAGACCTGCGGTCATCGACTTGGCGTGCGGCGGATGGATGCCCCCTTTAAAGGACAATAATCCCATAATTTCACCCCTCTTGATAATAGTACGTTCAAAAAACGTTTCCACAGAACATTATACTGTATACATGCAACAAAACCAACCGTAAATATGATTTTTTTGTGGAAATCACCCCTTGGTCACGTCGCGTGTATCCCTTGAAATCACCGGCGTTCGACCGTTACTAATTTAACGATATAACTATTTTCCCAGCCAGTTTCCCGGTGAATATGCAAGTTGGCTTGGTGCTTCACTGCACAGAGGACATCTGCGAAACACTGTCCAGGTAGAGTTGCCATGCGGTTTGCGCTGAGCCAGACCGCATGCGGTCCAATCGATTGGCCACATCCGTTAAAGTTTTGTCGACCCCCTCGGCTTCACCCTCCAGCGAATCGATCCCCTCGGCGGGCGCAATGGTCACAGAACCCTCGATCCCGATGGGCCAAGTGAACTGTTGTCCCACCTCTACCAGGGCACCCTTGACCATCTCGTCCTTTTGCGCTAGATCATCCGCAACACCGGCGGGCACTTCGACCCGCCTCTCGTCCAGCGGGATCTCCAAGGTGAAAGCCCCTTCGTGGGTTTCCCTCACGGTCGGAATCATCGCGGCGATCGCATCCTTCTGACCGGAACAAGCTACAATGACCTTGTGGTACCCGTCCTCGATGATCGACGCCGGTTGACCGGAGGCCACGAGTGCAGCCACCGCCTCGGCAGCAGCATCGCCGGAGCTAAAACTGCCCACCTGTACAGCATAGAGCCTAAGCGGCTGGAGGACAACGATTTCCGTCTCAACAGCCCCGCTTTTCTCTTCGTCTTCTTCACCGCTGGTCTGGGCCACCTCTTCCTCCGTTGCGGCAGGGACTTCCTCCTCTACCAGCGCTTCTTCCCTGTTCTGTACCGGGCTCGGCATCTTACCGGCCAGCGCTGTGCTCGCTGGTTCTCCTGCAAGGGTGCCCTGACCGGTGAGGTACCACTTGACCCCAAAAAATCCAATCACAAAGCAGAGGATCGGAAGGCCTATGATCAGCATCAGTTGTTTGGATTTGTTCAACGGTTCATCGCTTCCTTTCATCTGTCGCTGGCCCTGGCCAGGATTTCGCGGGACAGGCCAATCGGCCGACCCCCATCTTCTCTCCCATTTTCATCAACCTGCCTCTATTATAGACTATTTCAACCTCCTCATGCCACCGATGTCCCCATCTTGTAAATAAGTTTGACAAAATCGTCATAGGTTGCTACAATGAGAAAAACCAAAGGGAAAGACCACACACGAGGAAGGTGCCCCCTATGTTTGCCACATTACAATTCGTACAAAAACATCATCATCATCACTAGATGAGCTGGTATCGTGTTGAATAACTCACCACGGATGCGAGCTCTCGTTCTACATGGAGCGCGCATCTAGGTGGTGATCAAGAGGTCTTTATACATGGACCCCCACCCGGATGTAATCGGGTGGGGGTTTTTTATTTGCACAGAAGACCGAGAAGGAGGAGAAAACACTATGACAAATGAGAACCACAGAAAAAGGAACCTGATCACCGAAGCATTGGCGGACACTTGTCAGCTTCACGGATACACAAGGATCTTTCCGGAGACCTTGGACGATCCGATTCCTTCTGAGTCCTTTTACGAGCGAAGCGTGAAGAAAACCCTCAAGTTCATCGATGGGGGCGCCAACGTACGGCTCCTGCATGAAGACCCCACCCTCAGCCTCTTTAAGGCCATGGTGGAGGCGGAGCTACCGGACACCGTCTTCTACACCACCCGGGGTTACGAGCCACTGCCCACGGCTACAGAGCGGCTCAAGGGCGGAGCAGAGCGTTTTGGCCCACCGAGTCGCTACAGCGATCTGGAGATGCTGACCATGGCCTGTCGTTTCGTCGAGTCGTTACCAGTGGACACCTATTATCTCGAGGTCGGCGACTCCAAAATCTTGAAGGGTATCCTGGCAGCTTACACAGAGGACGTCCGGATCCGTAGGAAGCTCTACGATGCGGTTCACCGAAAGAGCAAACACGATCTGGAAGATCTGCTCGATCCGGCTCATCCGCTCGCCCCCCTCCTGCTCGATCTCCCCAAGGCCTTCGGTACCCCCGATGAAATCCTACCCACCTTCAGAAAGGCCCTGGCAGACGAAGCTGATCTCCTGGCCAGTCTCGATGCCTTCGAGGAACGGATTCGTCTCTTCATGGGTACGCCCTATGCCAAGCACCTGACCATTGATTTTTCCATGACCTCGAAATACAGCTACTACGACGGTATTCTCTTCAAACTGTTCGGTGCGAACTACACCATGCACCTAGTGACAGGAGGACGCTACCACATCCAGTACAACGGCCGAGATGTACACGGTATCGGCTTTGGCTTTGACTACGAAACCCTACAAGGAGGCTTGACCATGAATGCCAAAAACACCCTGTCGAATGACTTCACCATCATGACCACTGCCGATGATCTGGGACGGATCATCCGGTTGGGCGACGAACTTAGAAAAGCAGGCTTCACGGTAGAGAACGTGGAGCGTGAGCTCTCCGCCGATACCATTAAGAACACCAAGAGCCGGTACATCCTAGCGATCGAAAATGAAGATGTGAAAATCGTCAACAACCTCCAAAACACCTTCGACCGCACACCCTACGAACGGTTCATCGAGCAGATCCCCTTCTTCGGCGACCAGGAATCCAGGCACTAGTCATGCTCAGGATCGCCATCAGCAAAGGCCGCGTACACAAGGCCTTCATCTCATTGCTTGAACAAGCGGGTTTCACCTTTGACCAGCTGAAAACCCGCAAGCTGATTATCGAGGATCGTGAGAAACGCCTCCAGCTCATCGAGGTCAAGGCCCCCGATGTCCCGCTGTACGTGGACAAGGGATTTGCCGACATTGGTATCGTCGGAAGCGATGTGCTCCTCGAGTATTCCGATGCTTTCTACGAACTGCTCGATCTGAAAATCGGCGTCTGCGATCTGTCTCTTGCTGCCAAGCCCGACTTCGATCGTACGCAGTACACCAACCTGCGGATCGCCACGAAGTACGAACGGCAGGCCCAGCGATACCTCGAGAAGATCGGGATCCCAGGAGAAATCATCAAGCTCAACGGTTCTGTGGAGCTGGGTCCGCTCCTCGAGATCAGCGACTGTATCATCGATATCGTGGAGACCGGGCGCACGCTCAGGGAGAACAACCTGGTGGTCAAAGAGACCCTGCGTTCCGTTAGCTCCCGCATGATCGCCAACAAGGTCTCTTATAAGCTCAACCACCGTCTGATCGATCGTTTGATCGAAGACCTGAAGCCCTTTCTGGAGGTGTCCGAATGAAACCCATCTTGCGCAGCGGGGACCCGGTCCCCAGCCCACCGACCCTCACAGGGGTCTCGGGCATCACAGAAACCGTCGCCAGCATCCTGAGCGCCGTGAAGAACAGAGGGGACCAAGCCCTCATCGCATACAACGAGCGTTTCGACGGTTTCAGCGGTCGAGACCTGTTGGTACCTGAAGTGGCGTTCGAGGAGGCCGCCGCATCTGTGGACCCGGATTTTTATGCGATCTTGAAAGAAGCCAGCGAAAACATTCGTACCTACCACGAGCAACAGCGGTTTCAGGATTTCTCCTATACCACGCCCGAGGGGGCCCGGATCGGGCAGCGCACGCTAGCCCTCGATGCCGTCGGTCTCTACGTCCCCGGTGGAAAGGCTACCTACCCCTCCACCGTGCTGATGAATGTAATCCCGGCCCAGTGCGCCGGAGTTTCTCGCATCGCCGTGGTGACACCGCCTGATTCCGATGGTAGCATTGACCCCTATGTCCTCGCTACCCTCGATTTTCTAGGGGTGCACGAGGTCTACAGAACCGGGGGCGCCCAGGCCATCGCCGCCCTCGCCTACGGAACCGAGCAAATGACCAGAGTGGACAAGATCGTGGGTCCGGGCAATGCCTACGTGGCTGAAGCCAAGAGGCAGGTCTTCGGCACCGTAGCGATCGATAGCATCGCCGGACCCTCCGAGATCCTGGTGCTGGCCGATGATAGTGCCGATCCCCTGTTTATCGCCCAGGATCTGCTCAGTCAAGCCGAGCACGACGAGGAGGCCCGTTGTTTCCTGCTCTCGACGGACGAAGACCTCTTCGAAAAGGTGGACGTCCTGCTCAGGGAGCGGATCGAGGCGAGTCCCCGACGGGAGATTCTAGAGGCTGTCTATAGCCAGGGACTCTACTATCTCCAGCGTGAGACCATGGAGGAACTCTTCGACCTGTCCAATCAACTGGCGCCAGAGCACCTGGAGCTTATGGTGCGCGATCAAGAGAAGGCCTTTTCGGCCCTCCGTCACTTCGGCAGTCTCTTTATCGGCCCCTTTAGCCCGGAGCCTGTCGGTGACTATTTCGCCGGTCCCAACCACACGCTACCCACGAGTGGGACGGCCAGGTTTTTCAGTCCCCTCTCCACCTATGACTTTTACAAACGCCAGAGTTATCTCGAGTACTCGGAGGAGGCCCTCCGTGCAAAAGGTAGTATGATCGCCACCTTCGCTGGTTTGGAAGGCTTGGTCGAACACAAGCGAAGCGTGGAGGTGCGTCTGAAATGATCCTGTTGAATGCCAATGAAAATACCCGTCACTACGTCGACCTGAATCCAGATGACTGGGCTTGCTTTGATTTCAACCGTTATCCCGATACGACCTACAGGAGCCTGTTGACCAAGCTGACTGCCCCCTACGGGCTCACGCCCGACGAAGGGATCCTGACCAACGGCTCTGATGAATTGATCCAGCTGCTGATCATGGCCTACACCACCGCCGATCAACCGGTGGTGAGTTTAGAACCTACTTTCAGCGAATACCGAAAGCTGGCCACGGGACTCGACCGCCCCTATGTGGGGATCGAACCACTAGCGGATCTGCGCTTCGATGTGGAGGGTTTGATCGAGTACCTGGCAGACCGCCCCGACGCACTGGTCTTTCTCTGTTCACCCAATAATCCCACGGGACAATCCCTTGGGGAAGACGATGTAAGGCGCGTCCTAGAAGCCACCGAGAATATCGTGGCCCTCGACGAAGCCTATGTGGAATTCTCCGACCGCGGGAGCCTGACGGCCATGGCGAAAGAGGAGCCGCGCTTGATCGTGCTCCGCACCCTCTCCAAAGCCTATGGACTCGCTTCCCTGCGCGTGGGCTACGGGATCGCCCAGAAAGAAACCCTGGCGGCCATCCACGCCCGCCGTATGCCCTACAACGTCAGTGGCCTCTCGGTCTACGTGGCGGAGAAGACTGTCGATCGTGTAGATATCCCTAGGGTCCGCGAGGCCATCCGCAGCGAAAGGGAGCGCTACTACGAGGCGCTCGCCCAGCTTGGCATCCCCTATCTACCCTCTGATGCAAACTTCGTGATGATCCGTCCCAAGGACCCGCAGAAGATTGCGCTCGCCATGCACAGGGCTGGCATTGTCCTGCGTGTTTTCAAGGAAAATCTGCTCACCGATCGGATGCGGATCACCATCGGATCACCAGAAGAAAACGACCTTGTACTCAGCCTGTTGAAGGAGGCGATCAAAGATGCGTAACACCCAGCGAACACGTGAAACCAAGGAAACGCAAATCGACCTATCCCTGACCCTCGGCGGTGACGGTGGACAGGATATTCGAACGGGCATCCCCTTTTTCGACCACCTCGTTGAGATCTTGTGCCGTTACATGGGAACCGAGGCAAGGTTGGTTGCCTCCGGCGACCTGGCCCACCACTTGGTGGAGGATGTGGGCATCGTCTTTGGTGAGGCCCTCCGGGATCTCTACCAACAGAATAAGAAGATCAAACGCTTCGCAGACCGAACGGTCCCTATGGACGATGCCCTCGTCCTCTGTTCCGTCGATGTGGCGGGACGTCCCTACCTCGGATCCACCATGGACATGACGGGGCAGATCGAGGACTTCGATCTTGAAAACGTTCGTGAGTTTCTGCAGGCTCTGGTGAATCACGGGCGCTTCAATCTCCACCTCAGGCCCCAATGCGGTCTGAACAAGCACCACATTGTAGAGGCTGGCTTCAAGGGCCTGGGCCTCTGCCTGAAAGAGGCCTTCGCTGAAAATGATGAACTGCTCTCAACGAAGGGAGCGCTGGAGTGATGAAACGAATCGTGATTGTCGACTACGGTGTCGGCAACATCTACAACCTGACCAACGCGGTGAAGAAAGTGGGCTGCACGCCTCTTCTCACCGATGACCCCGCGGCGATCCTAGCTGCTGACCTTGCCATTCTCCCTGGCGTAGGGGCCTTCCGCCCTGCCATGGAAGCACTGGAGGAAAAAGGACTCATCGCCGTCCTTGGCCAGCGCAATCGAGAGAAAAAACCCCTGATGGGTATCTGTCTAGGTATGCAGCTCTTTTACGAATCGAGCGAGGAAGATGGTCCTGTAGCGGGTCTTGGATTCTTGAAGGGTAGCCTGCGCCGCTTTTCCGATCCTTCGCTGAAGGTCCCGCACATGGGATGGAATGAATTGGAACCTGGTCGCGCGGAGGACTTTCTCAAGGCGTCGCTTTTCGATTACGTTTATTTCGTTCATTCCTACTACTTAGAGGGTGGCGAGCCCGAGACCTATGTGGCCACAGCCGACTACGGCGTCACGGTACCAGCACTCGTTCACAACGGCCACCTGACGGGCCTGCAGTTTCACCCGGAAAAGTCCGGCGAAGTGGGTCTCGAGATCTTGAGAGCCTGTATAGAGAAAGGAGGGGTCACATGTTCCGAGTGATTCCGGCCATCGATATATCGGATGGCCAGGCGGTTCGTTTGAAACAGGGGGACTTCAAGGAGAAAACCGTGTATTTTGACGATCCCCTTGACGCGGCGAAACACTACCAGCGCAATGGAGCCTCGATGCTACACGTGGTGGATCTCGATGCCTCGAAAGAGGGACGTTTCATCCACCTCGACAAGATTTTAGAGATGAAAAAACTCGGCCTGTCCATCGAATACGGTGGCGGGATCCGCTCCTACGAGATGGCCGAGGAGCTAATCAAACGGGGCCTCGACCGTATCGTCGTGGGGACGCTGGCCACAACGGACAAGACGGCCCTGCTCAAGCTGCTCCGCCGCTACCGTGATCGGGTGGTGGTTAGCCTGGATGTGAAGGACGGGCGCGTGATGACGGAGGGATGGCTGACAGACGCGAACCTCCCGCTGGACCAAGCCCTCAGAGAATGCACGAACTTCGGCGCCTACCGGGTGCTGATCACGGATATTTCCAAAGACGGGATGCTGTCAGGACCGAATCTCGCCCTCTATCGGCAACTGAAAGCGGCCTATCCCCTATCGCTCATCGCCTCAGGGGGGGTGAAGGATTACGCCGACCTGGTGGCCCTGAAAGAAGCCGGAATCCCGGAGGTCGTCGTGGGTAAGGCCTTTTACGAAGGAACACTGGATATTAAGGAGGCCCTCTCATGTTAGCCAAGCGTTTGATCCCCTGTCTGGACATCAAGGATGGCATGGTGGTGAAAGGGGTGAAATTCGAGGACGTTATCCCCATCGACGATCCCGTGGCCCTATCGGCCTACTATGCAGACCAAGGGGCGGATGAGCTGGTCTTCTACGATATCACCGCTTCCCACGAAAGAAGAAAGAATCTTTTCGACCTTGCCCGTCGCGTGGCGGATACCATCAATATTCCCTTCACCATCGGGGGTGGCATCGCCTCCCTCGATGATTTCGACGAGGCGCTGAAATCCGGCGCCGATAAGGTGAGCATCAACTCCTCGGCCGTGGCCGATCCCGACCTCATCAATGCGGCTTCAAAGAAGTACGGGGCCCAGTGTGTTGTGTTGTCTATCGACGGCAAACGCGAGGCGGGCGATTGGTACGTGTACCTCAAGGGCGGTCGCGTCCGTACGGATCGCAAGGTGCTCGATTGGGCATTGGAAGGTCAGCGACGAGGCGCCGGTGAGATCGTCATGAACAGCATCGACCAAGATGGCGTGAAGACGGGATACGATCTCGAACTGCTCTCCCTCTTGACCGACAACCTATCCATTCCTGTCATCGCCTCTGGAGGAGCTGGTTCTCGAGACCATATTCTCGAGGCCTTCACCCTCGGGGGTGCCGATGCCGCGCTGGCGGCGAGCATTTTCCACCGGAAAGAAATCATGATCCCAGACTTAAAACACTACCTACGAGGCAAAGGACTGATCATACGATGAAATTACCCGAACTAAAGTACAACGCCGACGGACTGCTACCGGCCATCATACAGGACGCCAGCTCTGGGAAGGTCCTGATGCTCGGCTACATGTCGCCCGCATCCATCGAAAAAACCCTCGAGACCGGTCTGGTCACCTTCTTCTCGCGTAGCCGGCAGACCCTCTGGACCAAGGGCGAGACCAGCGGTAATACCTTGTCTCTTCGCTCCGTCGCCTACGACTGCGATGGTGATGCCCTCCTCATTCGGGCTGAAGCCTCAGGACCCACCTGCCACACCGGCGAGGAGAGCTGTTTTTACCGTGAGCTCCTGGCCGCCGACGAGAGCAATCTCAACGACACACTCTTTTCCCTCGAGAAAGTGATCGCCACCAGAAAGCGTGATCTACCGGAGGGCTCCTACACCACCTACCTTTTCGACAAGGGTCTTGACAAGATTCTCAAGAAAGTGGGCGAGGAGGCTGCCGAGGTGATTATCGCGGCAAAGAACACCGACCAGGGCGAGGTGATCGCCGAGAGTGCCGATCTACTCTACCACCTCTTGGTGTTACTGAGGGAAAAAGAAATCCCCCTGTCCAGGGTCATGGAAAAACTAGAAGAACGAAAAAAATAACCCCGAACAGAGCAAGCCCCCCTGCGCAATCATCCTGCGCAGGGGGGCTTGTTGTTGACTAAAGGGTTGAGGTCAGGGAGATAATGCCCATGACCAGAACGAGCGCCAGGGTAAATCGCTTGAACTGCTCCGAAGGGATCTTGTGGCCGATGATCAGACCGGCGGACACGCCGAGCACAAGGGCGGGCAACAGTTTGATAGAGAATAGCAGCAACTCGCTATCGATGAGACCACCGGCGATCTGCATCGGTATGGTCACCACGTTCAAAATCAGAAAGAATGTCGTCAGCTGCCTCCGGAAGGTCACCTTTGGCACGTCTAGGTTGTTTAGGAACAAGATCACGGGAGGACCGGATAGACTGATGGACCCGTTCAGCATACCACTGAAGAGCCCCACGGCCCCGTAGGCCAACCGCTTGTTCTTCACCGTAAAACGGGTTCCGAGCAGCATCAGCAAGGCGGAGACCAGGATGAACAGGCTGGTAAACCGCTTGAGCGCGAGCTCGGGTATCACCAGAAGCAGATAGGTACCCAGTGGTGTGGCCACAATGCCCGCGATCACGAGCAGGCCGATTTCCTTGATATTCTCCGGCAGACCGATGCGCCATAAAATCAGCACGTTGATCACCAGAGAATAGAGAATCAACAGGGGCACCAGGGTCTTCATCGGTAGGAAGAAACCCAGGAGTGGAACGGCCAAGATGGAGAACCCGAAGCTCGTCATGCCTTGTACGAGTCCAGAGGTGAAGATGATCAAAGCGCTAAGCATCGGTCACCTCTCCATCCAGCCAACGGGAAAAATCATCACTCACCAACAGGTTGCCGAAGCGATAGTCCAACAAAAGATCGTAATGCTTGAAGCGCCAGGCGAGAGGGGCCCGGTTGATGAAGAATGAAATCTTCTCCTCCATCAAGGACGCGATCATATCCTCGTCTTCAGGTGAAATCTGGGCTTCGAACCGAAAGAAGATTTCCTTACGACCGCGGATCAAATAGTCCAGAATGGATGTTTTCTCCTTGTCCAGTTCCCGCTCCTCGCTCTTGGACTCGATCCCGTGCTTGTCGAAGAGCGTCGCGATATGCTCTCTCTTGGCATCCACGTAGGCCTTCTCATTGTCGATGACCAGGTAGAGGGGCTCATCCTTGGCAAAGAGCCGCTTTAGGGTATCGCGTGCCTCTTCACTTTGGTGTGGCATCATCCGGTAGGGACGATCGTAGATTTTTCTTATTTCCATCGTTCTCACCCTTTCGCTCTTAAAGAAAAATGGTCCTAGAGGACCATGTCGATTACAGAGGGTTGTTCTTGTTATCGCGTGCTACCACGTTTGACCAGCTCAGCGCGGATCTTGAGGACAGCGGCTTCGATGTTGACTACCACAGGCTTATCCCGTCTAGAGGAAGTGGCCTGCGCCAGCGCAGGGCCCTTCATCTGCCCGACCACGGTAGCCCTCTTTCCGAGATTTCGATCTCGGGTGTACGGATCGACACCTCTCCTCAGATTATACCAAAAAAGAAAAAACCTGCCTACTCTTTCGGTAGACAGGTTTGTTGTCTTTGGTGCGGAAGATGGGATTTGAACCCATACGATCGATTGATCACTGCCCCCTCAAGACAGCGTGTCTGCCGTTCCACCACTTCCGCGCGATTTGGCAACAAGATTAGTATACGTGTTTTGGGTAGGGTTGTCAATACGTCCGTACGGATCCCCTTGCATTTTTTGCGGTACATCGAAAAGCTGTCCCGATGCCCAATCTCGGATTACAAAACCTACTTTTACAGGTGAATCCAATTATCTTTTCTTCGGCGCAATGGGTACACTTATATTTGATATACCCACCTTTTGGATCTCCACATTCGATCATCTTCTTCACTTGAGATTGAATCTGCTCTCGTTGCGACTCTGGAAACTTATGGGCATTTTCTTTCCAGAAGTCTGCAAAGTGATCCCTGAAGATATCTTTTATTCTGTATTTGGCATCAACAGTTGTTTTCATAGTATCAGTTTATCTTTCCTCTCTACTGATGCCAACTACTTATTCTCATTTCATCCACATCTCTTTGCGCATGCTATTTCCTAAGCTACAAAAAAGAACCCCATCCGGTTCTCCGGATGGGGTCTTTGTCGACTGGTGCGGAAGATGGGATTTGAACCCATACGATCGATTGATCACTGCCCCCTCAAGACAGCGTGTCTGCCGTTCCACCACTTCCGCTCGTTTGAGCCGACAAGAATATTATAATCGCTTACAATACTCTTGTCAACATCAAATCAGAAATCGATTTTCTTGAGCTTAGGGTTCTCCACGAGCCCGGGGATCCTGCCCCGTTTGGCCGTAGCCTGCCCCTTTACCATTTTCAGATCCATGGTCATATCGATGGGCCCTGCTGCCGAAATGTAACTCCCGACACCGAAGGAGTCCGCACCAGCTTCAGACAGAAGCTCGATTCGTTCGGGGGTCAGGCCACCAGATACAAAGATTTTCACATGCTGGTGGCCTGCCAGATCGAGTTTCGCTCGCATCTCCCGGATCAGACCAGGCGTCACGCCCCCCCGTTCCGATGGCGTGTCCACCCGGACACCGTAGAGCTGATCGCCCAGCGCATCGGCGATACGAATCGCCTCTTCCACTTCGTCCTTGAAGGTATCGATCAGAATAGTCCGCTTGTGCTCCGGTGGCATGATCCGGTTATAGGACTCTGCTACAGCCAGGGTATCCCCTGCGATGAGCATGGCGCTATGCGGGACCGTGCCTGACGGCTCGATCTCCAATAGACGCGCTGCCAATATACAGCTCGCCCCCATGGCGCCACCGATAACGGCCGCCCGCTCCATGACGGGGGCTATCGCGGGGTGCACGTGTCGCGCACCAAAACAGAGAAAGTCCTTGTTACCGCAGGCTACTTTCACCCTGCGGGCTGCCGTCGCCCAACCGGAAGCGCTGGCCAACATCCCGAGAATCGTTGTCTCGAAGACCGCAAAGGCCGAATAAGGTCCCTTGATCCGAAGGACCGTGTCTTTTGCATGAAAAGATTCACCCTCGTCAATTGCCCAGACCTCCAGGTCCTTTCCCCTGAGCAAGTTTAAAACTTCCTCGATACCCACGAAGATGCCATCTTTCCGTGGAAAGATCTCCGCAACGACCTCGGCATCCTTCAAGCCCATATCCTCTAAAATATCCAGCGTCCGTAAAAAATAGACGTCGGTTGTAGCTGCCTTCACAATCTCATCATGCGTAGCGGCGTGCACGCGGCGGTTTTCCTCCACTTGCACATCCTTGAGATCGGCTAGGCTCCCAAGTTCTTTCATCAACGTCGCCTCCAATGCCTTCCAAAATCATTCAAAATCAATTATAGACTATTTCCGGGGGGGATTCAACCGAGAAAGATCGTTACATTTTTCTCAAGTTCACCAGAAAAGCAGTCACTTTCTCCCAGAGCTCCTCCAAATTACCATCGTTTTCGATCACCACGTCGGCAAGCTGCCTCTTCTCTTCCATGGGCATTTGGGACCGGATCCGGTCGACCGCCTCTTCACGGCTCAAGCCATCGCGATTCTTCAACCGCCGGATCTGTGTTTGCTCATCGACAGCCACTAAAAGAGAAAAATCCACCCGCGCCTGCATGCCCCATTCGAAAAGAAGCGGTGCATCGAGAAAGATAATGTGCCCTTTGGTCTCTACTAGCTGTCGGTTGATTTCGTCGTTGATATAGGGTTTCATGATTTCGTCCAACCGCTTCCTCTGCTGCTCATCGGAGAAGACGACGGCCCCCAGTGCTTTCCTGCGTAGTCTTCCAAAATCGTCGACCATCTCATCCCCGAAGACCTCTCGGATGCGCTCGAGAGCGGGTTCGCCCGGCTCCACGACCTGTCGTGCGATTTTGTCGGCATCGACCACAGGGTAGCCCATGTCACGAATCAGGGCGCTCACTGTGCTCTTACCAGAGGCGATTCCGCCTGTGATTCCTATGGTGCGCTTACTTCGCTTCATACCAGCTGTCTCCGACACCTACGTCGACTTTCATGACGACCGCCAGGTCGTAGGCTCCCTGCATTTCCTTGATCAGGAGCGCTTTGACTTTGTCGACTTCTTCTTCGGGTGCATCGATGATCAGTTCATCGTGCACCTGGAGGATCAGCTTGGCCTCTAGCCCTTCTGCTTCGAGCGCTTCTGAAACTCGGATCATGGCCATTTTGATGATATCAGCAGCGCTCCCCTGGATTGGCGTGTTCATGGCATTTCTCTCACCAGAAGCCCTGAGATTAAAATTCTTCGCATTGATCTCAGGAATATAGCGGCGGCGGTTCAGTAGCGTCTCCACGTACCCCTGCTCCTTGCACTGTGCGATCTGCTCGTCCATGAAGGTCCGCACCTTGGGGTACTTCTCGAAGTAGGCATCGATGTACTCGGCCGCTTCTTTTCGGCTGATCCCCAGATTCTGCGAGAGGCCGTAATCGCTCATCCCGTAACTGATCCCGAAGTTCACCTCTTTGGCGCGGGAGCGCTGGAGGCTCGTCACTTCATCGAGTGTCACACCGAAGACTTGGCTCGCCGTCAGGGTGTGGATGTCCACCCCTTCGTTGAAGGCGCGGATCAACTCCTTATCCCCGGACATGTGAGCCAGCACCCGCAGTTCAATCTGCGAGTAGTCGGCCCCAACGAGCTTCCTCCCTTCACCGGCGATAAAGACCTTTCGGATCTTACGCCCCTCCTCGAGGCGGATCGGAATATTCTGCAGGTTGGGATCCGTGCTACTAAGCCTCCCGGTCACCGCCACCGTTTGGTTCAAGCTGGTGTGGATGCGACCGGTCTCCGGATTGATCACAGAAAAGAGACCATCGATATACGTGCTCTTTAGTTTCGCGTAGGTACGGTAATCGATGATCGAAGCGACGATCGGGTGCTTGTCCTCCAACTTCTCGAGAACTGCGTGCGCCGTCGAATAGCCCGTCTTGGTTTTCTTCACCGGCGGCAGACCCAAGCGCTCAAAGAGGATTTCACCCAATTGTTTCGGCGAGTTGATGTTAAAGGTCTCCCCCGCCTCATCATAGATGGTCTTCTCAATCTTCTCGATTTTCTCATCGAGTTCTTCTCCGATTTTCTCTAGGATCGATGCATCCACATTAAAGCCCTGCCACTCGATGTCCGAAAGAATGCTCACGAGCGGCAGCTCCACCTCACTGTAAAGTGGCCACTGCTCTTGGTCGCGTAGGACCTGCTCGTAATCTTCAGACAGTTTCTTGCCCACGGCCAGCTCCCCGGCGAGAAAGGCGGCGAGTTTCTCCCGCTCAAGGGCACCGTAAGCTTTCTCGCTCTTTCCCTTGCCCCTCAGCGATTCTTCCGAGGTAATGGAGAGCCCTAGGCTTTCCATCGCCAGATCCGAAAGCGCATAGCTGCGGCGCGAGGGATCAATCAGATAGGCGGCAATGTAGAGATCGAAGGCGACGCCCCGCAGACGGGTACCGTACCTGCGAAAGAACAGGTGGTCCTGCTTGGCTTCGAGGCATCGCTTCTCCACCGTATCATCGGCCATGATCGCGAGTAAATCCTGGTGGGGGCCTGTCTCAGGAACGGCATAATAGTAGGTTTCCCCATGGATCAGAAAGGCGATGGCCACGCCCTTGTCGTTTCTCAGATAGTCGGGATCCCGCACGGTTTTTAAGGTGCACCCCTTCTCCTTCAGGTGACCGATCAAGGCTTTGATGTCCTCTTCCCCTATGTACGTGATCTCCGTCTCGGGATGTTCTGTCACCGCTTCATCATCCGCCTGATTTTTCAAGCGCGGAATGAGACTCTTGAAGCCATAGCGCACGAACAAATCGACGGAGTCCTCCACATCTAGGGTCCCCATGGCAAAATCCTCGAAGGAGAAAGCCAGCGGAACGTCCACCTTGATGGTCGCCAGCCGTTTCGATACCAGCGCTTGTTGGGCGTGTTCTTGGACCAGGTTGCGGTGACGCTTGTTTTCGATTTCATCGGCACCCTGTACAACGGCTTCTACACTTTCGAAGGTATCGAGAAACTTGAGTGCCGTTTTGGGGCCCACACCGGGAATCCCAGGAATGTTATCCGAGCTGTCCCCGCTGAGACCCTTGAAATCCGTGACCCGTTCGGGATAGACGCCAAAGTCCTCCTTAACGGCCTCGCGGTCATATACAGCCAGATTGGAGATACCGCGCTTTGTGTAAAGAACGGTGATCTGATCATCTACCAACTGGAAGAGGTCCTTGTCGCCGGAGACAACCAGAACTTCAAATCCCTCGGCTCCCCCCGTCTTCGCTACCGTTCCAATCAGGTCATCGGCTTCGAATCCCTGGAGTTCAAGCCTGCTGATCCCCAGTGCATCGAGCACTTCTTTGACGATGGGCATCTGCTGTGCCAGTTCATCGGGCATGCCCTTACGCGTGGCCTTATACTCCTTATAGTCCTCATGTCGGAAGGTGGGTCCCTTCAGGTCAAAGGATACGGCGATATAACCGGGCTTTTGTTCCTCCAGCAACTTGAACAGCATATTGATGAAACCGTAGACCGCGTTGGTATGCACGCCCGCCTCATTGGTCAACTCCGGGATGGCGTAGAACGCTCTGTTCATCAGGCTATTACCATCGATCAATACCAGTCTTTTCGTCAAATGATGACCTCCTCAGATCTCTATGCTACAGAGAGGTGCCGAAAACGTAGCCACCCTCCTTCTTCCTTATCCGCATAAATTAATTATATCATAAAAAAGACCCCGGGCTGAGCGCTCGGGGTCTTTGGATGGAAGTTCATCAATAACCGTAGGAAACCGTTACATTGGCCTTCACTTCGAGATCCCCACTTTGGATGGGGGTACTCGCAGCTTCCTCCGTTGCAGCCATATCCATCGCCATCGGTGCCTCGCGGTAGATAGGCCCACCGTAGGAAGATTCATTGACGGTCAGAGGTGCTCCGGGCGTCTGCCCAAAGGTTCCCATGATTGCCGTTGCCTTTCCCTTGGCATTTTCCATGGCCAGTTTCAATGCCTCGTTGTAGTGCTGGCTCTGGTCTTTGAGGGCAAAGCGCACACTGTGGATGTTGTTCGCTCCGGCAGCTGTCACCCCATCGATGATCTCACCCACTCGGTCGAGCTCATCTACCGTCACCTTCACGGTATTCTGGGCCATGAAGTACTCTTCACGACTGTTCTCATAGTGGTTGTACTGTCTGTTGAGCGAGTAGCCGAGGGTCTCAATATTCTCCTCATCGATCCCCAGCTGCTCGAGGGCGCGCATGATGCGATTCATCTTGTCACGCGCTTCTGTCTGCGCGACATCGGCATCTGCGTTCTGTGCTTGGATCCCCACGTTGACATAGGCCACGTCCGGCTTGACGAGCATTCGTCCTTCTCCGTTGACCGTTACGCGGTTTGTGTTCTCGGGTTCTTCCGCCTCGACAGTGGGAGCGGCTAGGTTCAAACTATCGAAAGCGATGAAACCCACGGCCAGCATCACGATCATCAATCCTGCTAGTGCTTTGTTACGCATGGTTTAACTCCTCCTTTTCTTACGCTTGATTATCCAAATGACCACTAGACCCACTAGGCCCAGGGTCACGAGCGTCGGTAGATTGTAGGCGATGGCAACAAGCAGATCTTCACCACCGGCGATCAGTCGGTTCACCGCTCCAACGAGAGCGTCCGTCAGACGATCACCCAAGGTTTTGTCGATCGGTCGAATCTGATCGTCGTAATTCTGCACTTGGTTGAGGGAAACGTTGATTGTAGCAAAATCAGCCAGCTTTTCCCAGCGTGCCACCTGCCCTTTCATGGCGTCGATCTCCGTTCTCAAACGGGCGAGTTCTCGCTCGATTTCGATCACATCAGGGACCTCTGTCGCTTCCTCCATGAGTTCGCGCAAACGTTGCTCCGATGCTTCTAGGTTCTCGAGTCTATTCACCGTATCGCGGTACTGGTCGGTGACATCGTAGCTAGAGATCTCTTCGTTCTTCACCACACCGTAATTTCGGATGCGGTCGATCACCTCGGCCAGATGCGCTTCGGGGACCTTGAGTTCCATAAAGCCGGCCTTGAGGGAACGGTCCGTCTCCACAGGGTCATAAGTCTTGTAGTACACGTTAGCATTGGCCACGTAACCACCGCGTTCGTTCGTCAGGCTCTCCAGACCATCGAAGACCGCATCAAAATCCAGTATATCGAGATGAAACTGTAGATTCTTGATGATCAGTCGATCTTGTCGGTAACCGTCTCCGGTCTCTGCCTCCATCTCACCGAAGCTCTCTTCAACTGCATCGGCCGGCATTTCGCCGCTCCTGACCATGTTGTCTTGTGCTTTCGTCGGTACGGCTTCCATCATGGGGGCTTCCGCTGGGACCGCCCGGTCTTCCATAACGGCACTCTCGTAGCTCGCTCCGCCCATTCTGAGTCCATCCATACTTCCGATCACCACGGCGATCACCAGGAAGGATGCTGCGATGCCACCGGCAACTTTAAACCACGTTCGCTTGATCAGTGGTTTCTTCTGTTCTTTTTTCTCCGGTCGCTGAATGGGAGTGGGCTCTTGATCGGCTTCGATCAAACGCTTGTTCAGTGAGTCTTCAAACCCCTGGGGTAGCGGCAACAGCTCTTCTTCTGACAGCAGATCGCGAATCAAGCGACGATCGGCCAGTTCTCTTGCGCAGTCGGGGCAGGACCCGATGTGTCTATCGAAATCGATTTGCATGGCCTCATCCAATTGACCGTCTAAGGCGGCGTCGATCAGTGTTAAACATTTTTTGCAGTCCATGGGTCTACCTCCTTTCATGTGAGGTCACCTCGGAAGGCCTGGCGAGCGAGAACAGCCAGGTGTTCTCGTCCTCTGGATATTCTGCTCCTCACTGTGCCAACAGGCACATCGAGGACCTTCGCGATGTCATCGTAACTCATCTCTTGAATCTCTCGCAAGATGATCACTTCTCTGTATTTGGGGTCCAATCTGCTGAGGCACTCCCTGAGTTCCCTTCGCAGCTCCTCCCGCTCTACCTGCTCGAGCGGTGCATAGGAGGGGTCCTCATCGGCGATCGCCATGACGCGGTTCTTCTCGTCTGTCATGGACAAGGTGGGATGGGATCGTCTGAAATGATCGCGACAAGTGTTGATCACGATCTGGTATAACCACGTGGAAAACTTGGCGCGTCCGTTAAAGCGGCCGATGGATCTGTAGGCCTTGATAAACGCGTCCTGCGTCACGTCCTTGGCATCTTCTTCGTGACCGAGCATGCGATAGGCGATGTTATAAGCATAGCGCTGGTGTTCACGAATCAAATCTTCGAACGCACTCACATCACCTTGCTTGGCCCGTGCGAGCAGGTCTTTTTCTCTTTGGCTCACGGCATGAAGCCTCCTCTCCGATGAAACGTTTCTATCCTTATGACGTATATACCCTATAGAAAGTTCCATCATCGACGAACCTTTTTCAAAAAAAAAGAAAAGCCGCCTCAGGCAGCTTCGTGGACCAAAATTTTCTTCTCCAGTGAGTAGGGATGCACGTAGGAGTGGAGTACATTCGACTCTTTATCGAGGTGGATTGTCGCGTGGTGCATGAAATCATCTCGAAAATGGTACCTCAGATCGATAATCTTCAGAATGATCTTCTCTGCTTCTTCGAGTTTCACGATATGGTAGTTGGGTGTGAAATCCTTGAAGTACTCCCCAACGTTCGTACGGTTGAACACATCGAGAAAGTGCTCCTGCTCATCATCGAACATAAACCTTTCCACAATCTCCACTGCGCTCTTAAATGGGTCGTACTTGCCAACGGTCTGTCCGCACTCGGTCTCCATGACGAAATCCCATTTGTGAAAAGCCTTCAGCGAGGGTAACATCGTGATCTTCGACGGTTTCAAGGCACGGTAGCGCTTGAGCACACGTCCTGCTGAGAAACGCTTCATCGCGAAACGCAGAGCGAGATAACCGAAGAAAGACACGGCGGTTATGGTCAGTGTCACGGGAGTGTGTGCTCGGTAGAAGATGAGATACAAAGCCATCACACTGATGAAAGGATCATAGAGCGATAGCAAATTCGCTTTGATTTTCTTTCTAAAAAGTTGTGCACCGTAGGAATTCAGGATATCGAACAGGGTGTGACTGAGCGCCCCCAGTAGCGTGAAAGCGAAGACCTCTAGCACGGCCATCGCGGGGAAGAAAAAGAACAGACCCGCTGTGATCAACACTGAATAACCTGCGAGTGCCGGTAGACTGTGGGAGAAGCCACGGTGGCTCTTGAGATACACCATTTCATCTTTGTATAATCGAACGACCACATCGAGATCGGGACTCATGGCCCCGAGCATCGCTCCGATGGTCATGGGATTGGTCAGGCTGACGGGTTCTTGTGAAAATGCAGATAGTGCGGCGCCGATGACGCCGTGGGTTATGGGATCCATCTTTCACCTCTGATTCGATACCTCGGTTGCCGTCGCTTTTTTATCCTCGTGAAATTTATTTTCATGTAGAAATTTATACACTGCTTAGCTTACAATCACCATTATACCGCCTCGGGGTGATAAAATCAACTCTTATGTCATCCCGCTCCAGTGCAGTATACATATAAAAAGATCCCGTTAATGGGTCACGGGATCTCCTCTTCTGCTTCTGTTTAACGGGCTCTGAGCTCTTTTGCCAGGTCTTCAAAACCCGGTTTCCCCAGAAGGGCAAACATGTTCTTTTTATAGGCCTCAACACCGGGCTGGTCAAAAGGATTCACGCCGAGTAGATAGCCACTGATACCGCAGGCCTTCTCGAAGAAATAGAGCAGATGGCCAAAGTGATGGGCATCGAGACGATCGATCTCGATCAGTAGGTTCGGTACCCCACCGTCGACGTGAGCCAACAAGGTCCCTTCAAGGGCACTCCGGTTCACCTCGGAGAAGGTCTTCCCCGCTAAATAGTTCAACCCATCTAGGTTTGCGTCGTCCGCTGCGATCGTCACGTCCTTATCGAAGTGTGTGATGTGTACCACTGTTTCGAAGAGATCTCTGCGACCGTCCTGGATGTATTGCCCCATGGAGTGTAAATCCGTTGAGAAATGAACGCTGGCGGGAAAGATCCCCTTGAGGTCCTTACCCTCTGACTCCCCAAAGAGTTGCTTCCACCACTCGGCAAGGTAAGTCAACTGCGGCTCGTAATCCACCAGAATCTCCGTGGTCTTCCCACGATTGTAGAGACAATTGCGGACGATAGCATATTGATAACACAGGTTTTCCTCGAGATCCAGGCTCTTGTAGGCCTCTTGGGCTTCCACGGCGCCAGCCACAAGTGCGCGGATGTCAATCCCGGCACAAGCGATGGGTACCAAGCCAACGGGCGTGAGCACCGAGTAACGTCCGCCCACGTCATCCGCGATCACATACGTTTCATAGCCCTCTTGATCGGCCAGCGTTCTGAGTGCACCCTTATCCGCATCGGTGGTCGCCACGATCCGCTCCTTGGCACCCTCTTTACCGTACCGGTCTTCAAGCTCCTGTCTCAGCACACGAAAGGCCAAGGCCGGTTCGGTTGTGGTCCCTGACTTTGAGATGACGTTCACAGCAAAATCTTTGCCCTCCAGGTAGGCCATCAGCTCATGGAGGTAACTGCCGCTGATCTGGTGCCCCGCGTAAAGAATCTCCATACCCTCGCTACCGAAATGAGGGGACAGCGCTTCAATCGTTGCCTTGGCACCGAGATAGGAACCTCCGATTCCTATGACCACCAGGATATCAGCGTCTCGGGAGAGCTTGTCCGCGGTCCGCTCAATCTTCGCAAGCTTTTCCTCTGTTATCGTAGCGGGCAAATCCACCCAACCGACGTAGTCGCTTCCAAGTCCCGTTTTGTCGTGTAGCATCTCATGGGCCACCTTAACAAAAGGTGCCAATCCTTGCATCTCATCCTTCGTGATTCCGCTGTGTTCTAATACTAGCTTCATAATATGCCTCCTTTGCTCTCTTCACTCTTCTCATTATAAGCGATGGATTCCCCACGGGAAAGGAGGCTTTCGCATCTTTTCCCAAATGACCAATAACCTGAAGGGATTTTTTAACCACAGCATCTTGCCAGCGTGCCACTTTGTGTGTTATGATATTTGGGCGGGCCGAAGTGGTGGAACTGGCAGACGCGCTGGACTCAAAATCCAGAGCCTTTCGGGGCGTGTGGGTTCGATTCCCACCTTCGGCACCAAGTCATAAAGAACGCTCTCCGTACAACGGAGGGCGTTCTTTTATTTCCTTCATCCCTCTCCCTCACGGATGGGTTCAGAGGATCAATGAGCAGTTGCCGCCCTTGCCCTTAGCCTCCTCGAGGTGTTTTTTTGCCTGCTCGATCATGTCGTCGACACCCGCGACCGCTTCCCCGTTCACCGCGCCGCCCACTGTCACGGTCACATCGATCGACGTACCGTCAACAACGAAAGACTCTCTCTCGACGAGCGACTTCAGTTTGTCGCCGATTTTGCGGGTGGCTAGAAAATGCGCTTGCCTCAGGATCACCATAAGCTGTCTATCGCGAAAACGACCCACCCAATCGTAGTCCCCGCGTATCGAACCGTTCAGTAGGCTCACGAGTTCCAAGAGGACGTGGTTTGTGATTGCCTGACCGTGGTCGTTGAGGATCTCTTCGTACTGATCCACTTCAAAGAGCAGAAGGCTCAGCGCTCGTCCGTCGAGCTGAGCGCCGAAAAGTTCCACAGGCAGGCGATCTTCAATGTAATGCCTATTATAAGCTCCCGTGCTACCGTCCCTTACGATTCTGGCGTTTCCCTCCTCGACTAACTCGACCATGGACTTTTTTGTGCTCGTCGGTCCATCCATCGTCTCAAACTGTTCGGTCACGTCCTTCTGTAGCTCCACAATATAGAGTTTTCCTTGGTATTCGACGGGAGATGCGGTCACATGCAGGATCCGATCTCCGCGTGTCTCGTATTTATGAGCGGTTTCCAGTGTATTGGTCGCCCGCATGGCGATGCAGTTCTCACAAGCGTGAATTTTATCGAAATAGGCGAAGCAACTAGGTCGTTGCTTGGCACTGCTCATCAGTACTTGATGAGATAGTGGGTTGACCACGACAATATCGTCGCAGCAATGCTTGAAAAACCCCAATCGCTCTTTCGCCGCTGTCAGTAAATCCATTTCTGATTAGTCCCTCCCTGGGGCGAACACTTCTTGCTCATCTAGAAGTATGCCACTTCTTCAACGCGAACTTCCGCTACGGGAACTTCTTGTTCCGTTCGGTACTGCCAGCTCAACCGAGTGGCTGTAACCATCTCTCTTCCATTTCGTTCCCCGCGGTCCGTTACGCGTCCGCCGTAGGGGATCCAACCGTAGGAGCTCGAAGCGTTCTCCCTTCCCCATCGGTTCAACCAAACAGCCGCGATACGCCCATCATCGTCCAACTCGATGTTCAGGGTGATCACCTCGCCTAGCATCTCAAATGAAGCGACGACCTCGTGCTCGTGGTTGACCTCCCATTTGATTCCTTCTGTTCTGAGAAAGCTAGGGCAGAATAATGCCGATAGAACGGCCAGTTCGCCCACATGTGACTTCTCCACATCTTGGCTGAAGCTTTTGTACAGTGGGAAGAGATCAAAGAGTGCGAGATCCCGCCCACCATCTTCCTCGTACAGGTAATCGGCTCCCGACAGAATCATCGGGAAGGGACCGGTCCGCATCTTGGTGATAAAACCTTCAAAGGGGGCAAGGGTGATGTTCTGTTTGACGTCCACCCAACTGGTTTGTCCGGGTCTTATGCGCATGCGCCCCGATGCTTTCAAATCCACCCCGTCATCCGGTTCTTGGGGAAGCTGGGCGAGCAACCGTTTCACCGGCTCTTTCATCTGAGATAATCGCTCCGTTTCCAGCCCTGATTTCGTTTCAAAGTCCCGCAGTTTTTGATCGATCTGGACCATTTCTTTTATAAACAGTTGTCTTTTCATATAGTAGTAAGTCACAATGGCCGCGAGTAAAATGATGAGTACAAGAATTGTCATGTTGCGTGCCTCCTCTCGAAAATGTGTTTGTTTCCCTTTCGTCTTATTGTTACCCTTTCGATGTCATCAAAAACGTAAGAAAAGCTGGGATTTTCCCAGCTTATATCTCAACGAGCTCGTAAGTTGTGGATCCAATGCCTATTTCTTGCCCATAGTGAAGTTGGATTTCACCACGCGAATGGGCATGAACACCTTTGAATTTATCTGCACCTTCCTCATGGTTGCACTTCAGCTGGCTATCTTCATTCCCGCGTGCGGCATTCACGAGATCAAAGCAGGCTTGATCGAGAGCAATCGGGTCTGTAGACGCCAAGATACCGATGTCCGGAACGATCGGCGCATCGCTCCACGGAGCACAATCGCACAGGGGGGTTACGTTCATCACGAAGTTGATGTAGCCTATTTTCCCCTCTTTACCTACGACGGCGCCAAGAGCATATTCCGTCATACGCTCCATGAAGTCCTCGAGCTCCGTCGCCCAGTCCATATGGATCGCTTTGGTTGGGCAGACGGTCGTACACTCGCCACAACCTACGCAAAGCTCCTGGTCTACCTCGGCAATGGTTCCGACGGTGATAGCTGCCTCGGGACACACCTCCGCACAGGCTCCGCATGTGATGCAGGTTTTTTCATTGACCAAGATCACCACATCGTGTTGCTCTTTTTTTCCCTGAGCCGGGGCACAGCCCATCGCGAGGTTCTTGATGGCACCACCGAATCCAGCCTGTTCATGGGCCTTGAAGTGACTCATGACCAACATCGCGTCGGACTCGACGATGTCCGATGCAATCTTGACCGATTGAAAGTGTTTTTTTTCGATGGCCACGGACTGGTAACTCTGACTCCTGAGCCCATCGGCAATGATCACGGGCGCTCCGAGCACCGCATAGGTGTAACCGTGGGCATTCGCGATGTTCAAATGATCGATGGCGTTGTGTCGTTTCCCGGAATAGAGTGTGTTCGTGTCTGTGACGAACACACGATCCGTTGTCTCCTTGATCTTCCCGATCACCTCACGGGCGAAAACCGGGCTGATGAATCCATCGTTCCCCTCCTCACCGAAATGAATCTTCAGTGCGACCATGTCCTCTTTTTCGAGCAGGTTGTGAAAACCCGCTTTTTCGAACAGTCTATTGACCTTGGCCACTTTACTCGTTTTCTTGGAGTGCGAACGAAGATTGGCAAAATACACTTGACTTCTCATTGGAACCCTCCTTTTCCTACTCTTATTATAACATGTATCTCCCTTTCGCAAAAAAACCGATCCTTACGACAAGATTAAAAATCTCACGCCCGGGTATCAAGAAGTTGGAGGTGAAGATATTGAGTATGGAAACGACCTATCTGGGTCTCAAACTCAAATCCCCGATCATCATCGGGGCGAGTCATATGACGGGCCAGCTCAAGACCCTGAGGGAACTGGAGAACCAAGGCGCAGGAGCCGTGGTCATCAAGTCCCTCTTTGAAGAAGAAATCCAATACATGAACCTGCAGGCTAAAGACATGAAGGAGGAATTCGAGGAACGATATGCAGAAATGATCTCTGTGTTCCCACATTTTGAAGACTTCGGTCCTGAACGGCACCTGAAGTTTCTCGGCGAGGTCAAGGAAAGTCTCCAGATTCCAGTCATCGCTAGTCTCAACTGCGTTCACGATGCAGTATGGGTGGATTACGCCAAGAAGATCGCCGCAACGGGTGTAGACGCCCTCGAGCTGAATCTCTACCAAACGCCTGTCAGCCTGGACAAAAGCAGTTCCGAAATGGAAGAAGAATTGCTCTCCATGTTGAAGAAAGTACGCGAAGCCGTGGATATCCCCATCAGTGTCAAGCTGTCTGAACAGTACACCAATCCAGGGCACATGGTCAAGCGGATGGATGAGATCGGTATCGATGGTTTCGTCCTGTTCAATCGACGCTTTCTGCCGGATGTCAACATTTATGACCTCAAGCTAAAGTATCCTTTTAACCTCTCGCACGCAATGGACTACCGCGCTTCCGTCCAAATGATCGGGCTCTTGTCTGGAAAGATCGAGGGCACACTCATCGGATCGAACGGTATCCTAACCGCCAACGACGTGATCCGTATGTTGCTCGTAGGTGCCGATGCCGTGCAGATGGTCAGTGGGATTTATAAGAATGGCATCCCCTACCTATCGGAAGTGCTCGAAGAAATTGAACACTGGATTCAAAAACAGGGGTTCAACACCCTCGATGATTTCCGCGGAAAACTTTCGAAGGAGAATGTGACGGATCCACTGGCTTATGAACGCAGCCAGTATATCGATCTGCTGACGAACAAAGACCAATTGATCAAGGATTTCCAAGTATAGGGTTTTCGCCCTATACTTTTTTTCATCGCACAACAGGAGGTGTTGCTATGTCCATCGATCGCTTTGTCTACGGCCCCGTTCCCTCACGGCGGATGGGTCTCTCCCTTGGGGTCAGCCCCATCCCCAAGAGCACCTGCAACCACGCCTGCGTCTATTGTCAACTGGGAAGAACCAAGCACATGACGAACCGCCGGCAGACCTTCTTCCCCGTGGATGAGATCCTGGCCGAGGTGGACCGATGGCTTTCCACGGGCCGCCAGGTGGATGTGATCACCATCGTTGGGGAGGGCGAGCCGACTCTCTACGCCGATCTCGGGTCCCTGATCCGCGGGATCCAGGCCATGACCGCTCTACCCGTCGCCGTCATCACCAATGGAGCGCTTCTCTACGAAGCCGATGTTGCCGAGGCGCTACGGACCGCCGATCTCATCCTGCCTTCTTTGGACGCACCGGATAAAGAGCTTTACCACCAGATCAACCGTCCCCACGGTTCCCTGAACTTTGAGCATGTCATCGATGGTCTTAGGACCTTCTCGCGTTCCTACCGCGGCAAGCTATGGATCGAAACCATGATTCTCGGCGGTATCAATGATTCGGACGGGGTGCTCCACCGGCTTCGCGATCTGATCGATACGATCGACCACGAGCGCCTCTTTGTGAACACACCGGTGCGCCCACCGGCTGAATCCGATGTGACAGAGCCCTCCGCTGAGCGGATACAGGCCGCCATGCGCATCCTGGGGGGTACGGCCATCGACCAGCTCCTTTCAGAGGGATTCGTCAGCGACATCGAGGATCCCGTGGAGGCGGTTCTGAGCATCATCCGTCGCCACCCCATGAACCAGTACGAAATACGGTCCTTCTTCAACAGCCGGAAGGAAGCGGACCCGGATGAATTGTTGGCTAAACTCGATCGGGATCCTCACGTGAGGGTCGTCAACTATAAGGGCTACAAAACCTACCGCTGAGGGCCCATGGATGAGAAGGTTTTTGAGAGTTCTCCTCGTTCATCCTGTTGATGACTACCGGGAGTCGTTCATATTTGGTATGATGAGTATATCGAATCACCGGGCCAGGTGCCCTTCCCCGTAGGAGAAAGGACTGAAACATGCGCGCAGTACCCACCCAGTTGATCCCCGACGACGCCGTTCTCGCCGAAGATCTCTACGCCCCATCCGGGAGGATCCTCCTGAAAAAGGGCGCCTCGCTGACCTCGAAACTGATCGAGAAGATCAATCAAAATAAAATCTACACCATTTACATCAATGACCGTCACTCGACGAACGAGATCGAACCCATCGTCAACAGAGAGCTGAGACAGAGTGGTATGCTCCTGATGAAGCGGATCTTCCAGGCTGTCTCCCACAGGGACTCAGAAGGGCGATCGAAACCCCTGACCATCACGCCCTATCTCAATGAGCTGTCCAAGCTCACGGAAGATGTCCTCTACGAGATTTCCTCTGCTAAGGATCATCAGCTGGACTACATCGATATCAAGTCCCTCGACGACTACCTCTACGCCTCGGCCTTCAACGTCGCCATTCTATCGGTGATCTTGGGTTGGCAGCTGAAGCTCCCCAACGACCACCTCCGCAATCTTTTCGTCGGGGGACTCTTCCACGACCTGGGCTTCTGTTTCTTGGACAGGGAGACGCTCTACAAGCCCGATGAGCTCACGCGCGAGGAGAAGCTCAAAATTCTCCAGCACCCGATCATGGGCCACCAATACATCAAAGACCAGCCCTTCGCAAACGCCTTTGTGAAGGTGATCACCCTGCAGCATCACGAACACATCGATGGATCGGGCTATCCCAACCGGGTGGACCGGGAGAAAATCCACCAGCTCGCGCAGATCGTGGGTATCGCCGACATCTACGACGCCATGACCTCCGATCGTCCCTACCGAAAGGCCCTGACACCCTCCGATGCTCTGGAATATCTCATGGGCGTTTCCGGCCGCCATTTTGACCAGGAGATTGTCACGGCCTTTATCAGTAAAGTGAATCCATACCCCGAGGGGAGCCTGGTGAAGCTGAACACCGGCGAAATCGCTGTGGTCGATCTTGTCCATCCCCAGCTGCCCCTACGCCCGAAAATTCGCGTGATCAAGGGCACGGGAGAAGACACCACCTATGAAGAGAGAAATCTTCAAGAGGACTGGAACATCGTGATCCAAGAAGTCCATTTCTAAAAAGTACCGGTGAACGCATATGCGTTCGCCGGTACTTTCTTATCCTATATTCCGCAGGATACACGATGGTTCAGTCTGAACGAATCTCCTGCTTAATCGGATCGACTAACCCCTTAGACTTAGCAAGCGTCCCCATCAAATCGCCACGTTCAATCACACCGTGATGATTCGCTCGATTTCATCTGCTGGCATGGGACGATAAAAATAGTATCCCTGGACCTCATCGCAAACCCGATCCTTTAAGAAGGTGAATTGGCCTTCTTCTTCTACACCCTCAGCGATGACCTTCAAACCTAAGCTCTTCGCAAGATTTATAATCACCAAGGCAATGGCTTCATCCTTTGTTCCTTTGTCAATTCCTTGGACAAATTCCATTGCCATTTTGAGTCGATCGATGGGTAGCTCCTTCAAACGGCTCAGCGATGAGTATTCCGTGCCAAAATCATCGATCGATATGGATACGCCCAGTGCTTTTAACTGGTGGAGTAATCCAATAATATACGAAGGTTCTTTTATGGCTATACCTTCTGTAATTTCTAGTTCTAAGTACCGGGGTTCCAATCCACTTTCTGCTAAAACCTCTGAAACGATTCCTACCAGACGACTGTCTCGAAACTGTTCAACCGAGAGGTTGACGGCCATGACCACCTGCGAATACCCTTTGGCCTGCCAAGCCTTGTTCTGCAAGCAAGCCGTTTTAAGTACCCATGCTCCAATTTTATGGATCAGTCCTGTTTCTTCAGCCAAGGGGATGAACTGGCCGGGGAGAACCAGACCACGTGTCGGGTGGTTCCAGCGAATCAAGGCCTCTAGTCCAATGATGTTGCCCGATTCAATGCTCATCTGCGGCTGATAGTAAAGCGTCAGTTCATCTCTTTCCAATGCTCTGTACAAATCATTCGTGAGCTGCATTTTTTCCTTAACCGCTTCTTTCATAATCGGTGTACAGAAGCTAAACCTGTTTTTCCCGGCTTTTTTCGACTCGTACATAGCCAAATCGGCACTTTTGATAAGGCTTACTGTATCCTGACCATCTAAGGGCTGCACCGCTACACCACAGCTCGCAGTCATATGCAGATTCTGATCCTTTATGGTGATCGCTTCTTGGAAGACCCCCATCACTTTTTCGGTTGCGATCTCAATCTGACTGACATCATCCATCTGCGGGAGCATCACTAAGAATTCATCGCCCCCAAATCTGCAAACCACATCCGATTTTCTCACGACTTTCGATAACCTTTCTCCAATCGTTACCAGGAGTTTATCACCCATTTCATGACCCATGGTATCATTAATCGATTTAAACTCATCAAGGTCGAGAAAAAGGATGCCAAGAAGCTTCTCTTTGCGCTTGCTCAACTCGATCATCTTTTCTAGCTGCATGTTGAAATAAGTACGATTAGAAAGTCCCGTTAAGGCATCGAAATAAGCCATGTAATTAATCTCTTTCTCTGCTTCTACCTTGACGATCGCATCAGATACGATATTTGCCATCACCTGAAGGGCCTCTTGATGTTCAACAGACCAACTTTTCTTATTTTGAACAGCATCAAAGCCTAGAAAACCAATCAGTCTTCTATGATTGAAAATCGGTACGGAAATCAAAGACTTCACTTCCTGCAACAGCAACAAGTCACGTTCAGCTGAAGCGTCCTCAGGAAGCTTCGTAATATCTTCTATATGAATTTTCCCGTTTTGCTCAAGCTCTGTCATCCACCAAGGAAAAGATGCTGTGGGTAGCGAACCGATCATATCAATCGCTGGCGTAATGCCTTCCTGACACCATTCATTCGTATAGTCCAAAGTAGACAGATCCTGAGAATATCTGAAAACATATGCTCTATCTACCCCGTAGTACTCCCCGCTCTTCTTGAGCATTTCATCGATCTTGCTTTCAAAATTATGTAGATTAACACTCACAAATTCAGAGGAGATTTCTGAAATGATTCTCTGGAGGGAAGTGTTCTTTTCTTGTTCATATAGCCTATGTGTATAGATCCGGCTGATCGAATAGACAAGGGCTGAGATAAGTGCATAGATGATAATGTGTGTTAAGTAATCCAGATTGTTAACGGTTACGATAATCTCAGGAACACTCAGCCAAGCCCAAAAATGAACGATCAATGTAACCAGTAGAATCAAGAAGAAAAACTTGTTCTGCCTAAAGACTGCCGTTAGCAGCAGGAATATTACCGGAATCGGCCAAACAATATTGTTACCATAGTCGTAAGAAAATCTCCAAAAGACTAAGATAATCACACAGGACAGAGCTAGAAAAAGCATCAGATCTTTAATCGAATGTGAAATAGAAAGGAACGAAATCATTCTGATCATAAGTCCAAAAGCAAAAAGCGCTATGCTCATTTGTAATACCGTTTGAATTTCAATGCCATAGTAAAAATAATGTCCAATATTTGCAACGCTACCACATATAATTGCGATCGAGATGTACTCAAAGAACTTACGCCTTGATTCGAAGTTAAGTATTTCCATTTTATCGCTATGCTTCATGTCAGGCTCTGTCATGAAACCGTGTTTTTTTATGGAATAGTAAAAGCTTGATATTGGAATTATCGCAAAAACAATTCCCATTTGAGGCGTGTACAACTCCAAGCTTTGGTTTAGGAAAATGTCGGTTACGGAACCGGCAACGATCGCTAAGAATAAGGTTGTGCTGATAATGATCGCTGTCTTCTTTTTGTTCACATCCTTAGACAACCCTTTCCAACTCCATATTGCAACCAATCCTAGAAGTGAGAATAGAATATAGTATGTGTTGTAAAAAGAATCCCAAAACCCACCTTCAGAAACATTGATCCAACCACTGTCCAATTGAACGAGATGATACATGGAATTTGCAATAGGTGAATAGAGTCCGAAAATTGTTATCGTGACGATGGCAGGTAGATAGAGGAAAAGATAAGTCCTTCTATACGTTAAAAGCTCATACCGGTTTGATAACAAGAGGAAAAAATGTAACTGGAAACTAAAGTGAACGCCCCAGCCAAAGGAAGCCAGCTTTCTCCAAAAAAGTGCTTGTTCGTAGTGAGTGGCTACATTAGCAAAGATGAAAGCAAAAGCCCACATGCCGAGAGAAAGGCACCCCAAAAAGAAAATCCGGTTCAGTCTTTCTTTTGGATTCAGCGAAAGTACGTAGACACCAATATTTCCATAAGAAACAAACATCATAAAGAAAAGAATTGAAAATAGCTCAGCTTGTGTACCTATTGAAATCACCTACTTTCATTATTTCTTCGATGTCCTCCGCTGGCATGGGACGGTAAAAATAGAATCCCTGGACCTCATCACACACCCGATCCTTTAAGAAGGCGAACTGCCCTTCCTCTTCTACACCCTCGGCGATGACCTTCAAACCTAAGCTCTTCGCTAGATTGATAATCACCAAGGCAATGGCTTCATCCTTTGTTCCCTTGTCAATCCCTTGGACAAATTCCTTTGCCATTTTGAGTCGATCGATGGGTAGCTCCTTCAAACGACTCAGCGATGAGTATTCCGTTCCAAAATCATCGATAGAAATGTATACGCCAAGTGCTTTGATCTGGTGAAGTAATCCAATGATCTGCGAAGATTCTCTAATGGCTATACCTTCTGTGATTTCGAGCTCTAAATAACGGGGCTCCAGTTCACTTTCTACCAAGGCCTCTGAAATGATTCCTACCAGACGACTATCTCGAAACTGTTCAACCGAGAGGTTGACGGCCATGATCACCGGCGTATAGCCTTTGGCCTGCCAAGCCTTATTCTGCATGCAAGCCGTTTTTAGTACCCATGCCCCTATTTTATGGATCAATCCTGTTTCTTCTGCCAAAGGGATAAATTGACCAGGGGAAACGAGACCACGGGACGGGTGGTTCCAGCGAATCAAGGCCTCTAGTCCAATGATGTTACCCGATTCAATGTTTACCTGCGGCTGATAGTAAAGCATCAGTTCTTCTCTTTCTAATGCCCTGTACAGGTCATTTGTGAGCTGGATTTTTTCCTCGACCGCTTCCTTCATGATCGGCGTACAGAAACTATACCTATTTTTCCCTGAATTTTTCGACTCGTACATAGCCAAATCAGCACTTTTGATAAGGCTTACTGCATCCTGACCATCTAAAGGGTGCACCGCTACACCACAGCTCACTGTCATATGTAGATTCTGATCATTGATGATGATCGCCTCTTGAAAGACACCCATCACTTTTTCGGTTGCAGTCTCAATTTGATGGATATCGTCCATCTGCGGAAGCATCACTAAGAATTCATCGCCCCCAAATCTGCAAACCACATCCGCTTTTCTCACGACTTCCAATAACCTCTTCCCAATCGTTACCAGGAGTTTATCACCCGTTTCATGCCCCATGGTATCATTGATCGACTTAAACTCGTCAAGGTCGAGAAAAAGAATGCCAAGAAGCTTTTCTTTTCGCTTGCTCAACTCGATCATCTTTTCTAGCTGCAGGTTGAAATAGGTGCGATTAGAAAGTCCGGTTAAGGCATCGAAATAAGCCATGTAATTAATCTCTTTCTCTGCCTCCACCTTGACGATCGCATCAGATACGATGTTCGCCATAATCTGTAGGGCTTCTTTATGCTCAACAGACCAGGTTCTTTCACCCTTAACGGCGTCTAATCTTAGGTATCCAATCACCTCATCTTGATTGAATAACGGCACAAGTATAGAGGATTTGTTTTCTTGGATTCTATGCTGCTGGCGCGTTGATCTGATTTCTCGTGGCAATGAATCTACTTGATCAACAACTGGTCCCATGCCTTCGACACACCAATCATTAGCATGATCGGCTACAGTCATTTCCTTTGAGCAGTTATACAGATAAGCCCGTTCACTATTGAAAAAACTACCCAGACGTCTCAGCATGTCGTTAAGCTTCATTCCAAAATTGTCAATATTGACACTCACAAATTCTGATGAGATTTCTGAAATTTCTTTTTGAAGAGCAGTCTGTTCTTCAGACTCGTGTAATCTTTGTCGGTAAAGATGGCTGATGAAATAAATGATGAAGGAGAGCACCACATAAACGACCAAGCGCTGTTGATAATCTCCTATACCAATTGTCGCTGTAAAGGATTGTTTTTTGACAATATAGAATACTTCAGAAATAACACCAGAAGCAAGAACCGAAATGAGCACAGTTTTCTCATGCGTAACCGTTGACAGCACAATCAAAATGATAGGGACCGACCAGATCACACTATTATAGCCGTACTGACTAGAATGCAAGTGTAACACTGGAACAACAAACGCCAAGAGAACCCCAAGTCGCAATTCCTGTGCACGCTCGCTTAATTGCAGATCGGGTAGCATCCATATATACACACCCACTGAAAAAACAAAGCCGGTAAAAAGTATGACACCGTTGATTGCCTTGGCAAAAACGAAATAATCTAGGATGAAGTATCCTAAACTGCTCACGACAAAAACACTCGCGAGCATTTTGTAAAAATGGAGCCGCTTTCTTTGCGTAAGCAGTCTTCCACTCTGATCATCGATCTCATGATATCTTTCTTCCATGTTGCCATGCTTCTTTATCGAGTATAAAACGCCGAAAATAGGGATCAAAGCAAACACAACACCCAATTGAGGTCTCATCTCTTGCATGGATTGTCTCAATAGTACATCTGTAATACTACCGATTGTTACACCGATAAAGAATGAAATGCTGACCACAATTGCTGTACTTCTTACTTTTTTCTCATGGCGAACTCTCTTCCATGTCCAAATGAGCCATAAACTTATGGATGAGTTCAGAAGGTAGTATCCGTAGAAATACCAATCAAAAAAGCTGTTCTCAGAAATATTGACCCACCCAGCATTTGTTTTAAGCAGTTCAAACTGTGAATGAACCGTCGCTGAGTTGATACCAAAGACAAATAAATTTACCAAGGATGGTAAATAAATAAGCACATAGGAAAATTTTAAGCTTAGAAATGTTTCTCTCTCCGTGAGTATCAAGAAATAGTGCAATAGGATACTATACATTAACCCCCACCCTAAGACACTCATTCTATTCCATAGAATGGCTTCTTCATAAGAAACGGCTGAGTTCACTAAGCTATAGCAAAATGCCCAAAATGCTAATGAAATGCTCACGTAATAGAAAGCCTTGTTCAAAGTGCTCTTAATATTCAGAAGCAGAGTGTAAGTTCCGGCAATGATGTAAATCCCAGCAACTGATAAAAAAACGAGTGAATAGCCTTCGTATAGTGGAATACTTCTAAACATCAAGGCTCTCCTTTCTAAAGAATTGACGTCTTTGACTAGAAATCGCTCAATGTATGAAGCGACCTGTCCTCATGAAAAAACTGGGCGTCTTACCGATGTTCATTGCGAGATATTTGCGAAGCCCCAATTTTGCCAGTTATATGAATATTTAAGATTTTACCTTTGGCCTCATTGTATCATTTTCCCATCTTTAAACAAGTATTGAAATACCAACAGTTCATACATTTTTTTGTGGGTGCTTCATGAGAATTGTGATCTCGTGATCCAAGGGATCCACTTCAAAAAGTGCCGGCGAACGCATATGCGTTCGCCGGCACTTTGTTGCTTCTATCCTCAATTAATTGTTGTTCACATCACCCAGGGTTACCTCAAAAGTCCGCTTCTCCGTCTGGTTGCGGATCACTTTCACAGCTACCTTATCACCGACATCATTGTCTTCCAATGCTCGGGATAGATCCTCGAGTGTCTCGATGCGGTCCTCATCGATGCCGATGATCACATCTCCGGAGCGGATACCGGCGCGGGCCGCACCCTCTCCCTCGATCGTACGGCTGACGTATACGCCAATGGGCAGTTCATAGAGTTCGCCCAGTTCTTCGTCGATATTACGACCGTAAATACCAAGGTAAGGACGTGAGACGTAGCCCTTTTCGATCAGCTCATCGATGATCGGTTCGGCACTGTTGATCGGAATGGCAAAGCCGATTCCCTCCACACGTGTATCCGCGATCTTAATCGTGTTGATCCCGATCACCTCACCGCGGTTGTTCACGAGAGCTCCCCCGCTGTTCCCGGGGTTGATCGCAGCGTCCGTCTGTACCAAGGCAAGATCATTGGCACCATCCAAGATGCGGTTGAGCGCACTGATCACGCCAACGGTCACGGTGTTGTTATAGCCAAGTGGGCTACCGATGGCAATCGCCGGTTCACCGACCCTCAGCGCATCGGAATCGCCGAAGCGAGCGGGTGACAACCGGGTGAGCTCTGCTTCCGTCAGTTCGGATTTAGCCACGGTGATGACCCCAAGGTCCGTGCCGGCATCGCTACCGATGACCATGGCCTCGGCCATATGATCAGAACCGTGGAATTCAACGCTCAGCTCGTCCGCCTCGTCGATCACATGATTGTTCGTCAGGATGTAAATCTGATCCGCGTCGATTTTGAAGATTACGCCGGATCCACCCCCCGGGGAATAGATCACGTTATTGGCCCAGTCCCGGTAGGCCACCTGTTTGGTGATCGCCACGATCGAGGGGCCGACTTCTTCCACAATATCCACCGTTGATCTGCCCTCTTCAGGTTGCTGATAGGCTGTGGATACCGATGTATAGTTCGGGTTCGCCTTTGTCGTCTGTACGGGGATCTTCCCCCCGAAGTACTGATCTAAGAAGTAATAGGTGGTACCGATGGTGGTACCACCCACGAGTGCTAGGATCAGTGTTACGACGACGAGGAGGCGACCCGTTCGGTTTTTCTTCTTCGGTGGTCTTTCGGATCCTTCCGGTCCTCTGTACTCCTCGTTATTCATCGCTTGCCTCCTATTTGATTTCGATTGGTTTAGCCGTTTTGATCTCGGGCGTTTCTTTCTTCAGTTCGATCTTGAGCAGGCCGTTGTCAAAAGAAGCGTCTATGGCCTCGTCTTCGATGTCTTCCACAAAGAAACTGCGTCGAAAGGCACCATATTTGCGCTCGCGCCGGATATAGTTCTTCTCCTTGGTTTCAACTTCCTCTTCATTCTGGGCTTCGATGGTCAGATAGTTGTTCTCGTACGTAATCTGAATGTCTTCTCTCTTGAAGCCAGGAAGATCAGCTGTGACGCGATAAGCGCCGTCCTCCTCTACGACATCCACACTGAAGGAATTAAACTGCTCCCTCATGTTACCCAGTTGTGGGAATGCACCTGAGAAAAAGTTGTCGAAAATCTGCTCAAATACATCTTCCCTCGGTGCGAGCTTATTCTCTCGCTTGTTGGTGGGCATCAGGTTGAACATCGTCTCTTCACCTCCTGATTATAAGATACACTAGTATTTTTAAGAGAATATGAACGGATTTTAAAGAAAATTCAAACCTCTCTATCGGTTCTGCCGCGATGGTTTCGGAAAAAACTGAGCTGTCAGTGAGAAGACGAACATCACACCGATCTCCTCATCGGAGTAGACCTCGATCTTTTCACCGTGCGCCCGAATGATTTCCTTGACTATGGACAGCCCGAGTCCCGAGCTCTGCCGCTCTCTTCCCCTGGAGGTATCGAGCTTAGCGAATCGTTCCCAAATGGATTTTTTCTCTTCTTCCGTGAGCACGCTACCGCTGTTGCGTACGCCCACGAGGAATTTATTCTCTTTGAGCTCCGACCGAACGGTCAGTTTCCCATCTTCAGGTGAGAATTTGATGGCGTTATCGATCAGGTTGTAGATCACTCGCTCGATGGCCGAGGCGTCCCCGTGGGCCAATACATTGGTCTCGCACAGTTCCACGGAGAGTTTGAGCCGCTTGTCGACAATCGGCTTTTCAAACCGATCGAGCTCTTTGAGCAGCATCTGGTTGATGTCGAAATCCGTCTTCTCAAGTACCATCTCGCCGTTCTCAAACTTCGTTAAGTCGAGCAGGTCGTTCACCATCTTTCGGAGCCTGATGGCCTCATCGTGCACTGTGTTGATGTACCGCAAATAGTTCGCCTCATCAATGGTCCCATCGAGCATCGCACCGGTATAGCCGGTGATGGTGGTCAGTGGGGAGCGCAAATCGTGGGACAGGTTGGAGATAAATCGACGTTTTGTGCTCTCGAGGTAGTTCAGCTCTTCAGCCATGTGATTGAAGGATTCGGCCAATTCCCCCAGCTCATCTTTACGCGAGGTACGAATCTTCTTATCAAAATGACCCGTCGCTATGGTCCTCGCCGCTTCGGTCAGATCCTTGAGAGACCGGGACATCCTGCCCGTGATCACCGCCACGAGCGTGATCGTGATCAGCACGGAGAGCCCAAGGCTCACGAGAATGATCCTGGAGAACTCCGCAGAAGCGGCCTTGATCTCCGGGATCGAGGTGTTGAGGAAAAGGCCAAAGGGTATTTGACCGTCCACGCGAACGGGGTAGCCCACGGTCAGGATCTTATTACTTCCCGCAGCCGTAAAATAGGTCTCACGCTCGATGACCTCACCTTCAAAGACTCGCTGGAGATCCGTTGCCGTGAGACCGGACTCCTCAATGCTGATCTCCTCGTTATTGGCGTTGACGAAGACCCGCCCATCCCTGCCGATGATCCACACGTTGGATCCAATGTACTTCTCGAGGACGACGATTTCGTTCAAGAGGCGATCTCCCCGGACAAGACCCGATGTGATCGCCTCGTTGTAGAGTTCCTCGAAGCTCTCGGCGCGATCGACGAGCATCTCCGTTTTTTGATTGATAAAGGTACGCTCCACCATGACATTGACACCGGTCATGATCAATCCGTAGCCGATGACCAAGGCGATGAGTAGGGTCATCGCGAACTTCGTAAAGATGGTCTTCATCCGATCGTACTCCTATTCTGTCCTAAATTTATAGCCAACACCCCACACGGTCTTAATTTCCCAAGGATCATCCTCACGTCCCAGCTTCTCGCGCAGACGCTTGATGTGCACATCGACCGTCCGGCTCTCTCCGATAAAATCATAACCCCAAATCTGGTCGAGGAGCTGTTCCCGCGTGAAAACGCGGTTCGGATGACGCGCGAGATGATAGAGAAGCTCTAGTTCTTTCGGAGGTAGCTCCAGCTTCTGATCCCGATAGGTCACGACGTAATCCCGTCGATCCACCACGAGATTTTCCAAGCGTACCACCTCATCGTCCTGTTGATCCGGTTTGGACCTTCGGATCACCGCTTTGATCCGGGCCATGAGTTCCTTCGGATCAAAGGGTTTCACCAGGTAGTCATCGGCGCCAAGCTCGAGTCCCAGCACCTTGTCAAAGGTATCGCCCTTGGCGGTGATCATGATCACCGGAATTTCGCTGATCTTGCGGATTTCCCTGAGGACCTCGTACCCATCGACCTCTGGCATCATGATGTCGAGCAGGACCAGATCGAAAGAGGTATCGAAGGCATGCAAGGCCTCCGTGCCGCTCTCGAACCCCTTGGTGCGATATCCTTCTTTTTCTACGTAAAGCTTGATGAGTTCCACAATATTCGGATCGTCATCGACGATCATCACTTTACCCTTCATGATTTCTTCTCCTTTCGATGAGCACTTCGAAGGTCTGCGAGGCCTTCTGGTCGACGAATGTTGCCGCATAAGGGGCGGATAGACTTTTGATCCGCCTCAGGTGATCTCCTTCTTCGGATAGAATACCGCCTCCGATCAACAAGACGGTCCTGTACAACCAGGGATTACGATGGATCATGAACCGCCGACCCATCACCTGGGAAAGTCGTGTATGGCCTGGGAGCGCCCCCGGATTCTTGATGAGCACACGATCCTCGAAGAGCTCTACCACAACGGACCGGTGGTTGTCCAGGTAATCTCGATGTAAAAGCGCATTGGAGAGCGCCTCGGCGATCGCCCACCTGACGGGCTCAAACCCCTTGAGATGGCGGTCGAGGTAGTCGAGCGCCTCCTTGTACTGCCCATGAATGGGACCCGTGATATGGACGGATCTCGAAAAACCCCTGCGATCGAGAATGCGAATTTTGTATGAAGGAATATACAGGTCGGGCCGACGGGTCAGGCTGACGATCGCGCCAACGGTAGGGTGCATGCCCCCCTCCTCTGGATCTTGCGCCAACATTCCCAGGTAGGCCAATCGTCTTTCGCCTAGATGACCGAGTCCCAGAGCCTGGGCATAGGTAGTGAGAAGCTCTTCATCGAGGACCTCGGTACCGAGCCACCTCACCGGATACAGATCATCTGATAGCAGCATCGATGTCTTTAGCATCGATCCGATCTCGTCCCGTCGGGCGAAATCCGTGGTCGATCCCCTCCGTATGTAAAAGGCACCGGACTGTCGGTACTGGTGCGGTCGAAAGAGACTTTTGAAGATTGTGATCACCAGCACAGTGTGTCCACCGTAGGGGACTCGATCCAGACGGATCGTCACTGGGGGATCAGAACGGTAGCCCACGATCTGTTGGATCCTTTCTTCAGCGTAGAGATCGGGCTCGATCCCGATCACACGCCGATCATCCGTCACGCCCACGAGCAAGTAGCCGCGACCACCGTCGGTGTTCGCGATGGCGATTACATCTTTTGCCAGCTCCCGCTTCCCGTTCTCCGTCTCCAGATCCAAGGATGCTTTGAAATCCAGTTTTGTATGCTCCCGTTTCGACAACAGCCTTTTCAATAGATCCTGATCCACGGCCATCCCCCCTTCTGTTATGATTAGTATACCCAAGAAACATTAACAAACTATGTCGGCCTTGCTTTTTTCGCCTTGCTTGCACCCCCACCTTCCATTTGTTAGAATGAAGACATCAAGAATACGGAGGCGTCAAATGGACTTTAAACAGCTCGAAAGCTTCATCCAAATCGCAAAGTACGGTAGCTTCTCCAAAGCTGCCGATGCACTATACCTTACACAGCCCACGATCAGCAACCACATCCATCAATTGGAGAACGAACTGCAGATCACCCTTCTGATCCGCGGTAGCAAATCCGTCACGCTTACCGAGGCCGGTGAAATCCTCTTCTATCACGCGACCAACATGCTGAACGAACGTGAAAACGCACTCTTTGATCTCAATCGATTCAAAGGAAGCGTAGCCGGCACGCTGGTGATCAGCTACTCGGCGATTCCGGAACAATTCTTTCTCACCGATATCCTCTATGCTTTCAACAAGCAGTACCAGGACATCCACTACCAGTTCGACCAGTACGATTCCAAGAAGATCATCCAGCTCGTGGTGAGCGGACATTTGGATTTTGGTTTCGTCAGTTTCAGAGAACACCACCAGTTCCTCACCTACCACCAGATCGAGGAAGACGAGATTGTGCTCATCGCATCGCCTAAGCGCCACACTAAACTCAGTGGGATCAACGACCTTGTGAAACTACCGCTCATCATGCAAAAGGAGCACTCGGGGACACGGGCCTTGATCGAGGATCGTTTGGCCGACCACGGCCTCGATCTCAATGCCATGCATGTGATCTCGACGGCAGATAACCAGGATACGATCAAAAATCTGGTGGAGCATGATTTTGGCTTGGCCTTTATGTCGAAAAACGCCATCTGCAGTGAGCTTGAAGATCAGCGGCTGCAGATCATTTCGCTTCCGGATTTCAAGATCAAGCGGAATTTTTACTTTGTCTACCACAACCGCCGGATCCTGTGTCCCCTCTCCGAAACCTTCAAAGAGTTCATGCAAGCAAAAGACCGATGAACACCTGACAACAGGTGCGCATCGGTCTTTTCTTATCGGTAGCTGCGGAAAAAAGCCGCGTAGGCTTTGTACGTCATATAGAGATCTGCTTTGGAGACCAATTCATAAGGAGCGTGCATACTCAACATCGGTACACCGCAGTCGATGACCTCGGCCCCTTCGTTGGCCAGGATATAGGCAATCGTTCCGCCGCCACCCTGATCCACTTTGCCCAGCTCGCCTACCTGCCAGATGACTTCGTTTTCATTGAAGAGCTTACGCACCTTCCCGAGGAACTCCGCATTGGCATCGCTGGATCCACCCTTGCCGCGGACGCCGGTGTACTTCGTCAACTGCACACCGTAGCCCATGCGACCGGAGTTCTTTTTGTCCGATACCTCAGGATAGTTCGGATCGAAGGCCGCGCAGACGTCAGCAGACAATACGCTCGAGCGATGTAGGGCCCGTCGGTAGTTCAGGGAAACATCTCCCTCTTCCGTCAGGGCTAGCAGTTCGGAAACGATGTACTGGAAGAATTTCGACTCAGAACCCGTGTTGCCCATGGAGCCCACTTCTTCTTTGTCCATGAACATTCCGACTGATGTGCGATCGGGATTCTCCACCTCAAAGATTCCGGCCATGGCGCCGTAGGAACATACGCGGTCATCGTGTCCGTAGGCTGAGATCATGCTGCGATCGAGACCCACGTCACGTGCCTTTCCGGCGGGAACGACCTCAAACTCGGCAGATATGAAGTCCTCCTCCTGCATATGGTACTTCTCCTTTAGCAGATCGAGGATGCGGTATTTCACGCGATCTTTCAGCTCGTCCTCGCCCATGGGTCGGTTACCGATAATGATGTTCAACCCTTCACCGGTGATGGCCTCGCCCAGTTTCTTCTGGTTCTGATCCTTGGCTAGGTGCGGGAGCAGGTCAGTGATGAAAAAGACGGGGTCTCCCTCCTCTTCTCCGATGACCACCTCGAGCTTATTGCCCTCGCCATCGATCACGGTTCCGTGCAGGCTCAAAGGCAAAGAGGTCCACTGATGTTTACGGATTCCACCGTAGTAGTGGGTCTTCAGATAGGCGATATCCGAGTCTTCGTAGAGGGGGAAGGGCTTGAGGTCAAGGCGCGGCGCATCAATGTGGCCGCCCACGATGTTCATCCCCGTTGAAATCGGCTCTTTCCCCAGGACAAAGAGGACGATCGACTTTCCCCGGTTGTTGGCGTAAAGCTTGAGACCCGCCTCGGGCTTCACTTCACCGGCAATCACTTTTTCCACATCGATATAACCTCGGGCTTCTGCTCTACGCTGGATGTCGACCGCACAGGCTCGCTCCGTCTTCCCGTGGTCTAGAAACAATTTGTAATCCTCAGCGAGGGCCATGGTGCTCTCCACCATGTCTTCTGACATAGCATCCCAAGCATTCTTAAATGTATGGCCCAAGGCCTTCTGTCTTTCTTTATCTGTCACGTGATGACCTCCTCATCTTCATATAAATATTTTTTTATGATGCCTTAAGCATACCTCTTTTCGACAGAATATTCAAGCCGTTCATTCTTCGTGGCACGAAAAAAAGGAGGCGAACCTCCTTTTTTCCTTATGTGGCCATCGACAAAATATCTTCTATCTCATCACCCGAAAGGACGATGCCGAGATCAATGATCAGGATCACTTCCTGCTCGCGGCGGATGACGCCAGTAAGATACCGGTTGGTGCGACTCAAGATGACCTTTGGTGTGGGCAGGATATCCTCCTCATCCACACGCAGGGTCTCGGAAGCATCGTCCACGAGAAAACCCAGATCCCCTTTGTCCGTCTGGACGATGATGACGCGGCCATCACCCGTCGATTCGAGCGTGAGGTTGAACCGTTTCTTCAGGTCGATAATCGGGATGATCTCGCCCCGCAAGTTCATGAGGCCCTCGATGAAGGCCGGGGCATCGGGCAGAGGTGTGATGCTCTTCAGCTCGTTGATGCCTCCGATCGCCTCGATATCAAATGCGTATTTCTCCTGGCCCAGCTTGAATATGACGAACTGTCGCATGGTTGGCCTCCCTATTCTTCGTCTTCGTCTACATAACGGATCTCTACGTTTTCAAGCTGATTACGGAAGGACTCTCGAAACACCTTGAGGTACGCCTGCCGGAGCTCTTGCTGCTCCGCCGTCTCCTCTTCGGTCAATCCCACGGTCTTCTTCTTCTTAGCCAGTTCGTTGATCCGATCCATTCGCTTTTGGTCTAACATGTTATCATCTCTCCATACATATCCGTTGGCTACGAACGGTCCAGGGCCCCCGAGGCCACCTCGATCTTTTCGAGCAGATCCTCTGATCGGAGCAATGCTCTGGCCGTCGCAAAGTCAATGTGCATCACGCGGTCTTCCTCTAAAAAGGGAATCTCCGCGCGTAGTCGATCGTAAGCCACCTTGGTTCCTACGCCGGGCTCCATACTTGGCGCAAAGTCCAGGGCCTGACAGGCTGCAAAATACTCGATGGCCACAACGTTTTCGACATTCTCCAGAATCTCCGCCGCTTTACGTGCGGCGATGGTCCCCATGCTCACGTGGTCTTCTTGATTGGCAGAGGATGGGATGGAATCTACGCTAGCCGGATGGGCTAGCACTTTGTTCTCAGACACCAGTGCCGCGGCAGCGTACTGAGCGATCATAAAACCCGAGTGCAGTCCACCGTGCTTTGTCAAAAAGGCCGGAAGACCGCTGAGAGCCGGATTGACCAGACGTTCGATACGACGCTCCGTCGCGTTGGCCATCTCGGCTAGGGCGATGGCCAGGTAATCGAAGGCCAAGGCCATGGGTTGCCCGTGAAAATTACCCCCGCTAAAGGCGATCCCCTCATCAGGGAACAAGATCGGGTTGTCCGTCACCGCATTGATCTCGATCTCCACTTTTTCTTTCACATGGGCCAGCGCATCTTTCGATGCACCGTGGATTTGAGGGATGCAGCGGAGCGCATAGGCGTCTTGTACCCGGCGCTCGCCTTGGTGGGTTACCAGCTTGCTCCCCTTTGTCAACCGTCGCACATTGGCGGCCGTTTTGATCTGGCCCGGATGAGGTCTCACCAAATGGAGCCGTTCATCAAAAGCATCAATAATACCGCCGAGCGCTTCGAGTGTAAGGGACGCCGTCACGTCGGTGAGCGCGGAGAGCCTGAGCGCATCATGGGTGGCGAGAGCACCGACGGCTGTCATCACCTGTGTGCCGTTGATGAGCGCCAGTCCTTCTTTGGACGTGAGGGCGATGGGCTCGATACCGGCGCGTTCCATGGCCTCGGGTCCCGAGAGCCTCTCACCCTTGTAAAAGGCCTCACCCTCGCCGATGAGCACCAGCACCATGTGGGCCAAGGGGGCCAGGTCGCCCGAAGCACCCAGGGACCCCTTCTCTGGGATCACAGGGTGCACGCCTGCATTGAGCATCGCGATCAGGCGCTCGAGCGTTTCGAGACGGATCCCGGAATGTCCATGGGCCAGGGCATTAGCCCTGAGGAGCATCACGGCCCTCACCACCTCTTCATCAAAAGGGTCACCCACACCGCAAGCATGTGAGATAATCAGATTGCGCTGAAGTTCACCCGTTTCTTCCTTGGAAATCAAGGTGTCCGAAAACTTGCCGAACCCAGTGGTGATGCCATAAACCACTTGTTTCTCATCCACAAAACGATCGACCAATTTTCTGGCCTTCACGATGGCCTGGACCGCTTCATCGGTCAAGGTCACCCGCACGCCCTTACGTGCCACTGCCACAACGTCCTCGATGGTCAGATGGCGACCGTCGATCAAAATTTCATTCATTTTTCATTCCCCCTGTCAAAGTATCCATGGCTATTATAACACAAGGAGGTGGGCTTCACGACCGTTCTCTTTTCTTTCCAGGGTGGCGGATCAGGCATTTTGGATCATAGCCGATCAGATCCTCGCGACCAGCGTCCCTGAGGGCCTTGAGCACGATTGTGTAATTCTTGGGGTTCCGATACTGCAGAAGCGCACGCTGGGTACGTTTCTCCCTCGGGTTTTTCGCCACGTAAACAGGTTTCATCGTTCGGGGGTCGAGGCCCGTGTAGTACATGGTGGTCGAGGCTGTCCCTGGTGTCGGGTAGAAATCCTGCACCTGCTGGGGCTGATAGTCAATGTCCCTCAGGTACTCGGCCAGCTCGATGGCCGACTCAAGGGTGCTGCCGGGGTGAGAGCTCATGAGATAGGGCACGAGGTATTGCTCCTTACCCGCCTTCTTCGTCAGATCGAAGAAGGTTTCGCAGAAACCATCGTAAACCTCTCGACCCGGTTTTCCCATCTTGGCCAGCACCTGGTCATCGATGTGCTCTGGTGCGACCTTCAGCTGCCCGCTGACGTGATGGGTGACCAGTTCCTCGAAAAAGGTAGAATCCTTGTCCATCATCAGGTAGTCGTAGCGGATTCCCGATCGGAGGAAGACTTTTTTCACGCCATCGAGATGGCGCACCTTGCGTAGGATCGAGAGCAGTTCCGATTGATCCACCTTGAGTTCAGGACAGGGCTCAGGAAATAAACACTGGCGGTGCTGACACGCCCCATGGTACTTCTGGCGATCACAAGCTGCATTTCTGAAATTGGCCGTTGGTCCACCAATATCGTTGATGTACCCTTTAAAGGTCGGGTCCTCTGTAATCCGCTTTGCCTCCTCTACCACTGAATCTTCAGAGCGGCTCGTCACGATCCTCCCCTGGTGAAAGGTCAGTGCGCAAAAGGAGCAACCTCCGAAGCAACCGCGTTGGCCGATGATGCTGTGACGCACCTCCTTGATCGCGGGCACCCCCCCGCGGTCTTTGTAATAGGGGTGAGGAGCGCGCTGGTAAGGAAGTGCATAAACGGCATCGAGGGAGGGTCGATCGAGCGGCAGTGCCGGTGGCATCTGGACCACATAGCGAAAACCGTTTTTCTGGGCCAAGGGCTTACCCAAGATGGGGTTCTGTTCCCGTTCATAGCGGGCAAAAGCCTCGGCATAGGCTCTTTTGTCGCTGGCCACAGTATCGGCGTCGGGAAGTACCACAACATCTTCGATTTCTTCCGGATCCTCCGTCAAAAAGCAAGTGCCGGGTAAATGGTGGAGGTACTTAATATCGATCCCAGCCTGCAGGAACTGCGCGATCTCGATGATCTGGTATTCGGCCATACCGTAGACGAGCAGATCCGCATCGGAATCGGCCAAAATGGACCGACGTACCTTGTCATCCCAATAATCATAGTGAGCCAGGCGACGGAGCGAAGCTTCAACGCCGCCGATGATCACCGGTGTTTTCTTGTAGAGCTCCTTCAGCTTGTTCACGTAGACCAGCAGGGCCCGATCTGGTCGGTGCCCGGCCTTACCCCCGGGGCTAAAGGCATCCTCCGCACGACGTTTCTTGGCCACCGTATAATGGTTGACCATAGAGTCGATGTTGCCTGAGGTAACGAGGAACCCAAGTCGCGGGGCATCAAAAGCCCGCCAGTCCTTGTCCGTTTTCCAATCCGGTTGGCTGATGATGCCCACGCGAAAACCCGCGTTCGTCAGAACGCGAGCAATTACCGCGGCGCCAAAGGAAGGGTGGTCGACATAGGCATCGCCCGTGACGACAACGAAATCAACGGCCTCCCAACCGTATTTTCTCATTTCGTATTTATTCATGGGTAAAAAATCATTGATGTGCAATAGGGTTCCTCCTTAACTCGCTAGAAAAAAGAACTACGAAGAATCACGTAGTTCTATCGTGCCTGACTGCTACCGCGAACGACCAATTTATGCGGCATGAAATGAATCGTGTTTTCCTTTTCCTCACCTTTGATCTTTTTGATCAGAAGTCGGATGGAAACTGCGCCGATGTCGTAGATCGGTTGACTGATCGCCGTGAGCTTCGGTCGAAACAATTGCGCGACCTTCGTATCGTGAAAGCTCACGATGCTGATGTCCTCCGGTACCCGGTATCCCTTGTCCAGCAGGGCGTTCATGGCCCCGATGGCATTTTCATCCGATGTGGCAAAGATCGCCGTGGGCAGATCACCGCGCTCGATCAGATCGCTGATGTTCTGGTACACCTGAGCCAGCCGGTAGTTTCCGTTGATCACGCGATCCTCCCGGTAAGTGATTTCCGCCTCAGAGAGGGCCTTTTGGAATCCTTCAAGTTGGTTGGCGATAAAAATGTCCTCATCGGTACCGTTGCGGACGAGCGCAATGTCCCTGTGCCCCTGGTCCACAAGATACTTGGTCATCTCGTAGGTGGCTTTCAGGTGATCGACCGTGACACTCGAAGCCTTGATGTCCTCGCTGTAACGGTTGATCAGCACCATGGGTAGATCAGCGGATTCCGTGAACTCCTTGTGCTCGGGCTCAATCTTGTAGGTCATGAAGACGATGCCTTCCACCTGCTTTGAGCGCATGAGATTGAGGAATTTGATCTCCTGATCAATCTCACCATAGGAATTACATAATAATATATCATATCCGTAGGTTTTTGCAATCTCCTCCATGGCATTGAGCACTTCACCGATGAAAAACGAACTGATGTCCGGTACGACCACGCCGATCAGACGCGACTTTTTCATCACGAGGCTTCTGGCCACTGGATTCGGAGTGTACCCCGTCTCCTTGATGACCTCGAGCACACGCTTTTTCACATCATCACTGACGGGTTTCGAGTCATTGATCACGCGTGATACGGTGGAAATGGATACGTTCGCTAGTTTTGCTACGTCTTTAATTGTCACTGACATCTCTCATCACCTCTTTGTCTCCTGTATCGAGCAGTTTCCCCAGCACACCCTTCAGCGTACCGACGAAATGATAGTCTTTTTCCTCGAATTCCTTCGTTTGAATCGACGCCTCGAGGACCAAGGCGCGCCCCGGGGCCCCATCGAGCGGTAGGACGATGTAGGATCGCCATGCCGGCATCTCTAGGATGGGATCAATCGGAGCATCCCAGTTGATAAAATACCCCGACCCGTAGTTTTCAATCAGTTCGATGGTCTTTCGTCGCTCGCCTTCTCCCGCCAATCGTACATCCCCCCCACGCTCATGGGTGAAGACCTGTTGGCCATCGTGGTAAGAGACTTGGTTTCCCTCCACGATTTCAAGCAATTGAATGAAAATCTCATGCAGTCGTTCCTGTTCATCTTCACGATCAAAGAGGGAAAGGATCTTGACCATCGATGCGACGTTATTGGTATCCTGATAGATTTCACCCGTCAGGATGCCCGTCAGGGGATTGATCCGATCGAAATCCTTCGGTTCCATCTCCTGCCAGTGGGTCAGGGTATTGCGCCCACGGTTTTTAGAGACGTAGAGTCCCTTATCAGCGCGATCGATCAACTGGTGTACGGTGAGCCCATCCTTGGGGTAGGTGGCCAGTCCGATACTCACTGTAAGCGGTTGGTGCCCGCCCATCAGGCTGGCCTCTTGTACGTGGATACGCAGTTTATCCGCAACGGCGACGGCTTCCTCTACGTCGCTGCCTGGCAAGAGGATCAAGAACTCTTCCCCACCATAACGACCAACGAAATCCGTTCGCCTGAGAGGATCGCGTAGCAAACCACCGAGCGCCCTCAGGATCTCGTCCCCACGCTGGTGTCCATGGGTATCATTGATCTGCTTGAAATGATCGATATCCACCATGGCCACCGATAAGGGGGCGTGCTGCCGCTCGGCCAGCAGCAGGGCGTCTTCGAAGTGCCGTTCAATCTGTCTCCGGTTAAATGCACCCGTGAGGTCATCGATACCAGAGAGCGTCATCAGGTTGTGGTTGATGACCAAGTTGTGTAACATCGCTTTGAGCGGTCGAAATCGCTCCAGCACTTCTTCTGTAAATCGGTTCAGACTACTGGAGGTTCTGAGGAAACAATACCCCACCGGCCTTCTCGTCTCTACATAACGTCGGTTTTCTTCTCCTGGCTCAGGTAGATCTTCCAATATTGGAAGAATCATCACCGCACGTTTTTCTTTCTGATAATACCGTGCATCGAAACTGAGTTCATTGAGCAAGAGGTCTTCATCGATCATATTGTTCAGTAGGTAGTGATCGATCGTCTCCCCGCTTTCTTCCAGACACAGGCTGAGCAGCAGGGTAGCGGTGTTTCGTTGCACATCGTGGAGATAAAGCTTCGCTTCCTCCGCCAGGGTCAGGACCATCATGTGCTCGAGGATATGACGTAGGTTTTCCGTGACATCCGTGGAGAAGGATCCGATCAGCGCACGCTCATCAAAAAGCGGCTCGGTGATCACCGGTTGGTAATGCTCGGCCACCGATTGTCTGAACTCCTCATCTCTGAAGCGCCTTCCCATCGATGGGAAGTGGAAAAAGTCAGCCGTCTCGTCGATCGCAATGGTTTCGATATCCGATCGCTCCACATTGCCAAGCAGCACAATCGATCGCTTGAGCTCCACCTTTGCGACGTCATGGAGCAGATAGGAACCCAGCTGTACATCGTTGATACGCAGGGCATTCTCCCGTAGGATGGTCATGGCCTTCATATAGGAACCGAGTGCATCGAAAAAGGCACGTCGGTCCCTGTACTCATCGCCCAATAACTTGTAAGCCCGCCATCTCCACTCGCGTTCAGCGGTGGGATTCACCAAGAGTGCCTCGAGCTTCTCGACCCGTCGATCGGTCAGCTTTGCTTCGGCTAGTTGTCTTCTCCAGCGCATCCTGGAGGAATCGAACTGGTGGACGAAGTGGGCATCGATCCTGAGCAGTCGATCCAAGTCCATATACTGATCTGTCTGCAGGATGTCGAAGAAGAGTTCTCCGATAACATAACGTAGGATGCGGATATCAAGTGGGGACTGGGCCCTTTCCTCGAGCGACTCCAAACCAGCATAGTCAACCTTGACCGAATGACCGAAGGCGTTGGTCTTCTTGTGCGTGAGGAGATACCTGAAGGCTGCAAACTTCAGTGCCAAGGGTGCGGGGGCCTTCTCTGACTCGCCTGTGAACCGCGAGATCCAATACGCCATACGTTCGATATGATTCAGGCGGTAGTTATATTCGATGTTAAGCAGGTAAAAATCCAATTTCTCCAGGGTTCTGCCCAAATAGTGGGCATGTTCCCTCTCGAGCTTATCCAGAATAGCAAAGGCCTGGTCATAGGCGTTCATCGGCATATAAATCTCAGCGATCCGAAGGTATGCGTTGATCGTACCCTCTACGTCATCAGAACCTTCCATCTCGTCCATCACCTCTTGGTAAATGGTCAGCGCCCGGTCGTACTGGCCCTCCAAGAAGTAACTCTCACCTAGATTCAAGAGGTAGATCGGTCGTCCATCGTGGAAATTGTTCTCATGCTGGATGGTTAGTACTTCTTCAAAGGCTTCTCTACCCTCCAGGATATGGCCCAGTTGCGTCATTTGGACCACACCGGTATTGTTGATGGTCTTCACGCGTTCCTGAATCTCACCGATGGACTCGAAAAGCTGTGAAGCCATTTGGAAATGAGCGAGAGATTCGTTCACATCCCCACTGTTCACGTGATAGATACCGAGCTCATTGTGAAAGCGCGCCGTGAAATAGGTCTCCTGGCAGGCAATGGACTGCTCGAGACCGTTTATCGCCCGTTGTAGCTGCTCTTCGTTTTTCCCCTCATAGTATGCGAGCCGAGCCAGTAGCGCCTCCGCCTCCAGCTGAATCGGCAGGTTGTCCGAGAAGGTTTTCATCACGGGCTCGATGATCATTCGTGCTTCATCAAAAGCATCGCGTCGAATGTAGATCTTCGCTGCCACCAGTTTCGAATGCGCGTGCAGTTTGGTTTGTCTGTCCACAAGGGACACCAATAGCTCCTCGTTGGCCTCTTCTGCCTCGGCAAGTCGATTGAGCGAGAGGTAAGTCTCTACCAGCCGATAGGTAGTCTCCGACGCCTGCATCTCGTCCCCCATAGAACGGTAGAGACCAGCCAAGCGTCTCAGGTGGGGGATGGTTCTCTCATGCTGGTGTCGATCGACGTAACGGGCCACCACTTGCTCAAGGTACGAGGCTAGGGTCCGCTGGTCACCGGATCTGTCCAGGTGCTCGGCGATGGCAACGATTGACTCCGGACTAAAGCGGCTCACGACATCGGCCATGTAGGCCAGGGCAGCACGGTGGTTCAAGTGCCACTGTTCTTCGACGTTGAGACGGTCGTAACAAATCTGCCTGATCCGCTCATTGGTAAAGGCGTAAAGGATCTCCACATCCGATAGTTTGGACGTCAAGAGATTGAGCGACATCATTTGTTCCAGGTGTCGATCCGCATCCCCCACCTCGTCACCAATATAGCGCATCAGCGTCTCGATGTTCACCGGATTGAAAAACACGCTGATCAGCGAAGCAAAACGCTGTTCCTCCTCGCTGAAGACTTTGAGCACATCGCGGTATCTCTTCTCTTTGCGCTGGTCGATCACGAATTCTGTCATGCTGTCTGCCTCATCGGTAAACCAGATGCGATCTTCAGACAGGTAAATTCTCTCTTCTGCCACCAACCGTTCGATGAGGGACAGCATCCGTCCTGGATTGCCACCGGTCTCCACCATAAAACGACCGGCCGTGTTATAGGGAATCCGACTGATACCGAAGACACCCTTGGTGAAAAGTCCCGCCTCATCGAGATTGAATCTATACAGGTTCAAGCTCGTCGATTCGTCACAAGTGGGAACCAGATCGAGATGAGGTTCCACCGCCGAGAAGATGACTGTGATCTTGTGGTCCTTCAGCCGCACGAGGTGCCGTAGCACTCGACGGTCCAGTGGTGAGAGTTCCTCCAGATCGTCGATGATCAATAGCTGGCCCTCGTGGTGATAGACCCCGGCCAAGAAAGTAGATACCCGGTTGGCCAGGCGATGCATCTCGTGGCTTTCATCCAGCGGTTCCGACGGATCCACGTTCCATTTTTCCTTGATCTCAGGAACAATCTTGACCAGCTCCGGTCCATAGCGCGTGATCAGCTGACTGTTCAAGTGACCTTGGCCGAGCGTTTCTTCCACCAGGTACCTAGCGAGGGACCCGGCAGCCGTCCCCTCGAAAACCAGAGGGGTCTGGCCCTTGAGTCCGTGCAGGCGTGCTAGCTCTGAGAGCAGCCGGGTCTTGCCCACACCCGGCTCACCGTAGACACCTACCAGCTTGAGTTCATCGTCGATGGCTTCCTGGAGACGATCGAGCTCCTTCCTACGTCCCACGAGGTCCAGATCTTTTTGGATGACGTGATAGTCTTGTGCATCATCAAAGGCCAGATCAATATACAGCGCTTCGGTCAGATCTTTGACGAAGGTCTTGACCCGCACATACTGGACCTGTGAAATCTGGCTCATGGCCCTGCGGATCAACTCGTGAAGGGAGGTTCCCTTGATGGTCTGTATGTATTCGCTGAGGCGATTGTCCAAATAATCATAACGGTAGTAGAGGTAAAAGACCACCACCGAGAGACTATAGATGTCGTTCTTGTAGGTACGCCGACGGCTCCATAGAAGCTCGGGGGCGATAAACTGGTTGATCTCCACATTGCTGTGCAGGTTGTTGTTCGCATACAGGCGAACCGACACCAGATCGCTCAGTTTCAGGCGCAAGCGACCGTGCTGGCGATAGATCAGAATATTGTCGAAGGTCAGGTACTGGTATAGCGTACCGCGAAAATCGAGATAGAGAAAGACCTTGAAGAGATCCTCGATCACTGTGATCGCGTCATTGCGAGAGAGCGAAAGGTAGGATACAGGTTCCACATCTTCTAGCAGTTCATAGGTATAGTAATACTGCTTGCGCTCGTAATGGGTACGATTGATGGTCCTGAGCAAATCAAAATCATCGACCCAGAGGAGATTGCGGTGCCGTACACTACGAATCTCGAAGAAGTACTCGGTCAACCACTCGATGATTGCCGAGTTGTTCAAGTTCATATCGATCAATTTCAAATGAACTTGGCGCGAGTGGATGAGATCCTCGGCAAGAAAAAGGATTCCGTCCTCGTCGCGCCCTTCTTCATGAAGTATGCGGTATCGATTGTTGAAAACCCTCACATCATCCACCACCCTTTTCACCACAAGTCCGTGCTTATTCCTAGAGGTCAACTTTCTCGTTCAGCTTAATGAAACTCTCATCAATGCAGGCGATAAGGTCTTCGGGCTCGTCCGACAGGATGGATGCCAGGTACTGTCTTCGGTTCAAAAGCACTCCCTCTAGCAGGCGGTCTCCTTTTTCCAAGACGTGTACTCTCACCACACGACGGTCTTTCTGGTCCTTGATCCTGACAACCAGCTCCGATTTCTCCATCCGGTCGATCAAGTCGGTCACCGTGCTACAGGCCAAGTACATACGTGAGCTCAGTTCACCGATCGTGAGATCGCCCTCCTCGATCAAGTGCAGGAGCACATTGAACTGCGGTGGTGTGATGTTGAAATCCTCCAGAATCTCCCTTCCCTTCTGCTTGATCTTAACGGTCACTTTTCGGAAATTCTCCTCGATTCGGATGATACGGTCGTCTATCTTCATCGCTCTCTCCTTTTGTTATCAGGTGTCGTTTTATTACCTTACATCATACCATAAAGCGCTTGTTGATACTACATTTGGTGGTTTTGAATTTCTGCTACAACTAGTTCGGATTTCTTTTTGCTTTTCACTAGATTATTCAATATAATGTAGAGGAACGCGTCTAGAAAAGGAGTGATACCCGTTGTACAAGCGATTGAAACAATTTTGGAATAAGAGAGTGTGCTTGATCGTCGTGCCGGATGGTGCTGGTACCACAAAAAAACTAACGCTCCATATCCCGATCATCCAGCTTATCGCGGCCCTCATCGTCCTTGGGGCCCTGATCAACGGTGGCTTCTCCTTCTATACTTACATAGAAAACCATGCTCTCAGCTCGAACAACCATGCGCTGAGCGATGAGCTTCTAGTCAAGGAGGACCGGATCGCACGGCTTGAGAGTATCGTCTTTGAACAGCAAACCGAGATCTCGGGACTCAAGGGTGAGATCAACAAGTCCGCTACTTACTTCGATCAGAAGTTCAACGATCTACGGGAAGTGCAGTCCTATGTGGATGAACTCCTCGTTACTTTAAACGAATCGACGGATGCACAGATCAATCTACCGATCCATCGCTCCCTTGAAGAACGGCGCGATGTGCTCTCCACTTCCAAGGAAGACGATGTCGACATCATCGATGGGCAGCTCGCCCTCTCCAGTGAAGACGAAATCACGCGACTCTTGAAAGAAGAAACGACGAATTACGCCGAACTCGTGGAGGATCTCACGAAAAACCTGACCTTCCTCGAGGCCCAGCCCAACCTGGTCCCTACGACCGGCCGTCTCACAAGCTCCTTCGGCTACAGAAGACATCCTGTCAGCGGTTACAGGGACTATCACAACGGTATAGACCTCGCCGCGAACCGCGGGACACCCGTCATGGCCTCGGGCACTGGGATCGTCACCTTTGCGGGATGGAATGGTGCCTACGGCCAGGTGATCGTCTTAGATCACGGCTACGGTTATAAATCCGTATACGCCCATCTCAACGATATGTCGGTTCACGTAGGCGATCGCATCAAAAAAGGAAACACGATCGGAAGTGTTGGCACCACGGGTCGTAGCACCGGTCCACATCTCCACTTCGAAATCCACTTTCAAGATACACCCGTGAACCCCAGCAACGTGCTGATCGATTAGGAGGAATACACCATGTTCAACCAGAAGAAAACGACCGCCGATCGAAAGAGTTTCGATATTCTCATCGGAGCCGACTCTGAGGTCAAAGGCGATCTGAAATCAAAAGGCGCCATCCGAATCGATGGCACTGTCGAAGGAAACGTCACGAGCGAGAGCAAAGTGATCATCTCCTCCGAAGCCAGTGTCACGGGCAATGTAGTGGGCTCTGAAGTGGACCTATCCGGCCGTCTGATCGGTGACATCTCCTCACCCGGACATCTCAAGGTACACCCATCGGGTACCCTCAAGGGTGATGTTGACGTTTCGAGTTTCACTATCGACGAGGGCGCCGTCTTCGAAGGGGCCTGTCACATCGAGGCGAGAAACACGACTGAACAGGACACCCCTACTGATCGTTGGTCCGATAAAAAGGGGCAATCCGTGGAAATGGATCCCGAGGATATTGCTTAAGACGAAAAAATGATGCCCTGCCTAATTCATTAGGCAGGGCATTTTCTATGCTCAATGGGCTTTCAAAATTTGACATAGCCTCAGAAGACCCCGTTCGAGACGGATTTCTGGAACTGCTGCGATGCTGATACGAAAGCTTGAATCCTTCGCTTCAAAAGCATAAAAGGTTCGACCTGGTACTATGGCGATCTCGGCTTCGCGTAGCCGTTCGTAAAGATCACCTAGTTCCTGTCTGTGCGGTGCTTCAATCCAGAAGTGTAATCCTCCAACGGGGACCGTCATCCTATAGGGTGGGGGCAGGTTCTCCTCGAGAACCCGCGCTGCCATGGCAAACCGCCGCGCCATGGCAGCGCGAATGCGCTCCAGTTGCTCCTGCCATCCACCGGCTTCTAGATACCTACCGAAAGCCTTCTGGATCAAGGCGCTGGTCGAGATATCCGTGTTGTGTTTCGCATGGACCAACTTGTTCACGTGTTTGGGTGGTGCCAGCAGGATCCCCAGCCTTAGTCCGGGCAGGTAGATCTTGGAAAAGCTCTTCACGTAGAGCACACGTCCCTTTGTATCATAGCTCTTCAAAGGGAGGACCTCCTCCGCGGAGTAGTTCAGATCCGAAGCATAGTCATCCTCCAGGAGATAGAAGTTGAACCGGTCGGCCAGGTCGATCAGTCGACGCTTCGCGGCCGGGGTCATCGTTGCCCCGGTGGGGTTCTGAAAATTAGGCATGAGGTAGAGCATCTTGATCGGGTCGTTATTGAGAATCTCTTCCAGACGATCGAGATCAATGCCCCCGCTTCTCACAGGCACTTCCGTCAATCGCACACCCCTCGTCCGGAAAGTGGCGATCGCACCCGTGTAGGTGGGTGCCTCTACGACCATATGATCACCCGGGTTCAGTAAACCCTTGGCCACCAGGTCAATTCCCTGCTGGGCACCGGAAATCACGATCAGGTGCTCCGGAAGGCCGTAGATGCCCACATCTTCCAACATGGTTGCGATCGATCGTCTGAGCGGCAGGTAGCCACGTGTTTCTAGGTAGCCGAAGGCCCTGCCCCCTTCGCGATCGATCACCTCGTCGAGCGCTCTCCTGAAAGCTTCCACTGGAAAAAGATCCGAACGCGGCGTGCCCGAAGCCAGATCGAGCGCACCTGGTCTCAGGGCTGGCAGCGATGTTTCCTCTTCCACTTCCTCAACAGCCATACCCTTGACATAAACGCCACTGCCGCGGATCTTGCGTACGCGATCGTCGGCTGCCAGCTGATCATAAGCTTTGACGACCGTGGCACGGTTGACCCCAAAGATCTCTGCACATGTTCTGATCGGGGGAAGGGCATCATCTTTCGCGAGCTCCCCCGATTCGATGGCCTCAAAAATGAGATCGTAGAGTTGTCGATACAGAGGCGTTTTTCGCCGGTGATCCAGTGAACGGTGGGTGTACCACATCGGCTGATCTCTCCTTTTTGAACTAGCCATGACTGAAGTCACAAGGGTACGGCCAACAACATCCCAAACAAAAAAGAAAAGCCATCCGCTAAGATGACTTGGCCCAAGATGTCGTCACGGAAGAAATAGCCAAACCACACCTCTCCAGGTGGGTGGACTGTTCACACGATCAGACGTCCTTTCATAAAGGAAGGCTTGCCTTGACGTGTGAAACGCGTTCTCCCAAATTCTCTCCAGTGGTTGTATTTCAAGAAGTGACGGGCATCTCAGGTTGTCTTTATTATACACGATTTCTATGCAAAAAGAAAGGGGTTGACAGGCTTGAGCCTAGGTCATTTCCTCTCTCGATGCGACAAAATCCGCCATATCCTCAGGAAGTGCCGCTACGAGATCGAGCGGTTCCCCCGTCCTCGGGTGGACCAGCGTCAACCGATGGCAGTGCAGCGCCTGTCTGCCGAAATCAAGCATCGTGGACCCATAGAGTTCATCCCCGATAATCGGGTGTCTCAGGTGGGAGAAGTGTACGCGGATCTGGTGGGTACGACCGGTTCTAAGATCCACCGAGACCAAAGAACTGTCGGGATAATGGGCCACCACGTTGAAGTCCGTCACGGATACCTTCCCGTCAGCCACCACCGCCCGCGCGATGTCTTCGGGCTGCCGCTTGCCGATGGGCAGTCGGATGCTCCCCTCATCATAGGGGAAATGACCCTCGAGCAAGGTCAGGTAAAACTTCTTGTAGGTATCCCCCGCCATCTGTTCAGATAACTGGGCTTGCACATGGGGGTTCTTCGCCACAATCATCAAGCCCGATGTATCGCGGTCGAGCCGGTTGACGAAACGAATTTTCGTCCGATCACCCTGCTCGAAGAGGTAATGCGTCACACCGTTGGCCAGCGTCGGTGCGTAGGTCCCTTTGGTCGGGTGTACCACGAGAAAGGGCGGCTTGTTGACCACCAAGAGATCGGCATCCTCGTAAACGATATCCAGCGGCATCGCGACCGGTTCAAAATGATTGGGTTCCTCGGTCATTTGAAAGCGCACTTCATCGCCGGCTTTTAGCGTCGTTGACAGGTACACCCGCTCATCGTTAAGTCGAATGTGCCCCAACTTCTTTTCGCGCCGTAACAATCGCGTCGATATCCCCAGGTGCTCCGTGAGGTAGGCCCGTAGTGTCATACCGACGTGAGCGTCGCCAACAGTTCTGAAAAGAAGGTGGCTTTTCGTCACATTTCCCGTCATATCCGGTACCTCAAGATTAGCTTTTCCTTGGTCCTGACCTCCAAGATCAGAATATAATGATCAAAATAATCCCCGGCGAAACGGATCAGATCACGGTCCGACAGAGATTTATCCTGGAACTCGATGATCTCGACATCCACTTCTTCCCATCCCGCACGGAGAAGGCTGTCCTTCTTGCGATGACGGATCAAGTCAATGGGGACGGATCCGTAGACGTTCCCGCAGATCGTCTCGTGATTCTTCCAGAATTCGTTGTGGGCTTCAAGGGCGCCGGCCGCAGAGAGCTCAGCCGTGCGCTCTTCGCCGAAATACTCCAGGAAATCACCTTCGAAAACATCCTGGCGATGGGTCGGTTTGTAGAGAAACTTCAGTTCGTTGATTACTTCGTATGTAGGCATCGCTTCGTAATCGAGCCCGATCGAACCGTCGAGAGATAAGGATCCCTCCAATTGGTCGAGCAGGCTCCGTATCTTTCCGATCGTCTCGATAGAGGAGGTCCGATTATCGAAAGAAATATAGGTCTCGAGCAAGCTGATCGTCCGTTTTAACTTGTCTACTTTTCTATGCATAGGGTCATCACCTTTTTTTGTCATTTTCCTATCCCCATTATATCAGATGGAAACAGTGAATGAAATGAGAAAACCCTCGGGGGTGAATACTCCCACCACTTCGTTTTCGCAGGAAAATTAAGGGGGGGGGGCTTCTACGTAGCTTTTAGACCCGTAGATAGCTCTTCCTCAAATACGGCTTGAACGCAGAAACCTAAACTGCTTGCAGTGTAAGGTCCATATCCAAGCGAATTCATGTGGACAAAGTGCCTTGTACGCTCTGCCCAAGTGAGGGCATTTTTGCCCTCACTTCAGACCATCCCTTCTCAGGGAGGACTTTTCTGTATTCTCCTATGAAATAGCGTGCACCGATATTGTGCGAAACGTTTAGGTCTGAATTGTAGACTTTTCCGTTCGGGAAAGTGCAGACCGCATAGTTTTTTTTTCACTCGGATCACTGACCCAGAACCATCGAATGCGAGTGAACTTGTGTACGCTGGGTTTATGGTCCTTACCCTGACACCATTAACCACTGGCATGAAAAAAGAGAACACATCACCCTCCGGTGGTCGTGTTCTCCCTGTTGAACGCTCTATTCGTATTCAGTAGCCCAACACATGGTAACCGCAATCGACATGGAGCACCTCACCGGTGATTCCTGAAGCCATGGGGCTCATCAAGAACAGAGCGGCGCTTCCGATCTCGGCACCTTCGATCAACCGGTGCATGGGTGCCTTTTCGATGAATCCCTTGGCCAGATCGTTGAACCCAGACACACCCTTGGCAGCCAGCGTTTTGATGGGCCCGGCTGAAATCGCATTGATCCGGAGACCCTCGGGACCCAGATCGTGCGCGAGGTACTTCACGCTGGACTCTAGGGCCGCTTTGGCCACACCCATGACATTGTAATTCTTTACAACCTTCTCTCCACCGTAGTACGTCATGGTCACGATAGAGGCCCCCGGCGTCAGGTAGGGTCGTGCGCAGCGCGTAACGGCCACCAGGGAGTAGGCGCTAATCTCCTGTGCCATCAGGTACCCCGAACGCGAAGTGTCGTAGTAGGCGCCCTCCAGCTCCTCTTTCTTGGCATGAGCGATCGAATGGAGCACACCATCGACCGGCGTTCCGATCTCGTCAAAAGCCCTTTCGATCGATGCATCGTCCGTGACATCACAAGCCACAAAGATCCCTTCTGGATCCAGTTTTTCCAAACTCGCCAGACTCTTCTCGCCAAAGTACGTATAGATGACCTCTGCCCCGGCTTCCTTCAGCGTCGAGGCCACGTGCCACGCGATGCTCCATTTATTGGCCACTCCCATGACCACCATTCTTTTCCCTTCCAACCGCATATTTTTACCTCCAACTATTATTATCAGGTACTATGTTAAGCCCATTATAGCGGAATTCCTCTCTCCTGACAAGAAAAAATGCGGCCCCAATTACACGGGCCGCACGAGAGTCGTTACGGTTTTGATCAATTTCTCCACAGCATCTGCTGGCGTATCCTTGTTCACCACGAAGCGGTAAAGACCGTCTTCCATGCCATTGACCAGGATACTCCTTTCCTTTAGCCCCTGGAGCAAGTCCTCTTCCTTTATGATTCCTTCTTCGATCTTGAAAAAAACCATGTTAATATCGAGGCGGTCGCGCAAAACTTCAACGCCCGGTAGGGCATCGAGTCCTTCGGCGAGTTCTTTCGCCAGCCTGTGGTCCTCGTACAGGCGATGGCTCATCTCTTCGATTGCAATGATCCCCGCTGCGGCCAAAATTCCGACCTGCCTGAGTCCGCCACCCATTAGTTTTCGCTTTTTCCGCGCTCGCTCGATAAAGTCCGCTTCTCCCACTAGCATACTCCCCACCGGTGCAGCCAAGCCCTTGGACAGACAGAACATCACGCTATCGGCATAGGCGCAGATCTCCGCTGGCTCGACCTCGAGGGTCGTCGCGGCATTGAAAAGTCGTGCGCCATCGAGGTGCACGGGGATGCTCCGCTCCTTCGCCAGCGCGTACAGTTCCCGCATATTCGTCATCGGTACCACTGCTCCCGTTGAGTGCGCGTTCTCCACACAGAGCAAGGAAGTTTCGGGATAGTGAATATCTTCCTCGCGGATCACGCCCTGCACAATATCTGGATCCATGTAGCCGTTGACCGTCGGAATGATGCGCAGCTGTACGCCGGCGATCACGCTGGCTGCCCCCACCTCGTGGTAGAAAATGTGGTTGTCCTCGCCGACGATCACCTCGGTCCCCCTCGGACAATGGGTGAAAATGGCCAATTGGTTCCCGAAGGTACCGCTCGGTACAAAAAGCGCGGCCTCTTTACCGAGTTTTTCTGCGGCCAACTTCTCAAGCTGGCGAACCGTTGGGTCATCGCCGTACACGTCATCTCCCACTTCTGCATGATACATGGCTTCGCGCATCTTGGGTGTTGGTCTCGTTACTGTATCTGATCGAAAATCATAGTACATCACAAACCCCTCCTTCACAAAAATTGTAATCTATCTCAAGGTGAATTGCAACCGCCCCCTGACTGCTCTGCACACATGAATGCGGCAGGTTCCAAATGACTAGAGGTTTCTAATGCCGAAAAAGATGTCCGATCGACAAAACTCACTCGGTTTATCTGGACTTTACCACCCACACCCCAGATGGAGTGTTAGCGGTAGCTTAAGGCCGGCAGCTCGACCCAATTGGTTAGTTACGCTGTGCTATCTACACCGTAACTTGAAAACAACTCTACAACTTCTGTCTTTCTGAGCCGTTCAATCTCTTGATCGTGTGACCTAAGAAAGTGTTCATATGTATCGAAACACCGATCTGTGCCGGTATGTTGTAGACTCTCATGGCTGTTCATGATGAGGAAGCGATTGTTATGTTTTATCACGAGGAACTATTTACCGCAACTCTGGGACTTAAGAATCCACTCTAGGTGAAGATCTTCGATGTCGATCACGTCGTGGTTTTTGACGATATCGGTGGAAAGCTCATGGAGGTAGTCTTCGCGTCTGTTCCTAATTTTCTCATGAAGGAGAGAGACTTTTCGCTTCTGCTTTTGATAGTTCTTCGCTTCGGACAGTTTCCGTCCCTCTTTTTTCGCTCGCTCTTTTCTGCGAGAAAGAATGCGCTGTTCTTTAGCTAATTTTTTCTCGAGTGAGCGAAAGAACTTAGGGTTGTCATAGACCGTTCCGTCGGAAAGAATGGCAAAATCCTTCAGCCCAAGGTCAATGCCGACAGAAGAACCCGTCTTTTTTAATGGCTCAATGTCGACTTCGCAAAGAATTGAAACAAAATGCTTGTTCGCAGCATTTCTGCGGACGGTAGCATGAATGATCCACCCTTCAACCTCGCGGCTTTTGGCGAACTTCACCCAACCCAGTTTCGGAAGCTTGAGGCGGTTGCCTTTGACTTCGATGTTGTTATTGGTGAAGTTTGTTTTGTAGGACTGGACGGGATTTTTCTTGCTCTTGAACCGTGGATGTTTTGATTCTCCTTTGAAAAACCGTGTATAGGCATCTTGGAGGTTTTCAATTGACGCTTGAAGAGCAATGGCATCAGGTTCCTTTAGCCAGGAGAGCTCTTTCTTAAGCGAAGGAAGCTGACTCGAACAAATGCTGCGGGTTAATCCTTTGCCGGTGGTTTTGTAAGCAGTTTCCCACTCGCTCAGGAAGTGATTGAAGATGTATCGACTACAACCGATTGTCTTAGCAATCTGCTCCGTTCGAACGTTGTTAGGATAAATTCTGAACCTGTATGCCTTATGCTTTAACAAAAAAACCACCTCCTTGTAAAGATTTTATATGAATCAAAGTACTCATGCTGATATGGACTTGAGCACTCTCTTCATGTACAACAACTGGAGATCCTTTGGGGGCGCTGAAGACGATTGCTCCCAATAGAGGAATGAGTAGATGTTGCCTTCTTTGGTATCGAGAAAGCGACAATGACAAAAAAACTCAGTGCATGCAGTTCATCCACACGACATCTATTTGACATATAGGGTGGTAGCTTCCTTGCGCCGAATTTTGTGACATTTGTTCAATATCGGGTAAAAGAACCTTGAGGATCTTCTTGCCGCATCCTCGTGAGTTGAGTCATGGGGAGTCCAAAGGAGGTGTAGTGGATGGATGTATTTTTAAGAAAACTAGCGCTGATCGTAGTGCTGATCGTTACCCTGTTCTTTGGGTATCGACTTTTGATCATGCTACTCGTCATCCTTCTTCCCTTCTTGATCGCCCACCTGCTGAGCCTTTGGATCTCCCCCTTTGCCCGGAGAATCCAAATCCCTTGGGTCAAGAAACTCTTCACTGTTTTCTCCCTCCTAATGATGCTCGCCCTCATCGGCCTTGTCCTCTACGGAATGGGGACCTTGATCGTTATCGGCCTCAAGCGTTTTGCAGACCAAACACCCAGGTATATTGATGAGCTCACGCTCTATATCGATCGGGTCTTGCGATCTCTCGAACGGTCCATGACTTTCTCCGGTCAAGAAGTGGATCTGATTTCTCTGGTTGGTGACATGATCCAAAATCTGCTGGGGAACCTGGCCTCCGCTGCGCGGAGCACCTTCACCCTGCTCGTGGGCGTCGTGACCTTCCTGCCACAGCTGCTCCTGGCTTCGATCATCGTCCTGCTGTCGGCCTATTTCATGATTGTGGAGAACCGCGATCTCACCGTATTGGGGCGACCGCTCCTCAAACGCATCCGTTTCCATCATCCCGCCCTCGTCATTTTTAGAAAACAGGTATTGCATGTGGTCTGGGGTTATCTGAAGGCCCAGTTCATCCTCATGGGCGTGACCTTCCTCCTGTCCACCATCGGTCTGCTTCTGCTGGGCGTTTCCTACGCGCCACTCATCGCCTTGATTATCGCCATCGTGGACTTCGTCCCACTGCTCGGACCCGCGGTCATCTATGTCCCCTGGATCTTGAGCTATCTCATTCTAGGCAATTCTCAACTGGCCCTTTTTCTATTCCTACTCTACCTTCTGGTGACCTTGGTCCGCCAATTTCTCCAGCCCCAGATCCTCAGTGTCCAGATTGGTCTCGATCCACTCCTCACCTTGCTCTCACTTTACGCGGGTCTCAGGCTCATGGGGGTCGTTGGTATTATCATCGGGCCACTCGTGGTCATCAGCGTTCGTGCTTTTGTCGATTCAGATCTCGATTTAAAATCAATCATCCAAAGGCTGTGACGGAAATGTCATAGCCTTTTCAAATTGACGAACGTTTTCCTCTTTAATTGCCATGTATTTTCGCTTTTAAAGCTTTACATTATACGATGATATGCTATAATTATTCACATATTTTAGCTCACCGTATACTTTCAACAGGAGGGGTTACCCATGAATGATTTGCTCTACTACATCGGTAAAGATGTGCGCGATCCTAAGGAGCTCACGGAACTGATCAGGAGTCATCCGGAGATTCGTTTTGTATCCGTCGTGGCAGTCGATCTAGGCAATAATCATACCGATGAGAGAATTCCCATTGAAGACTTTCTCAAGGACATCCCCAGCTTCCTCGCCACGGGCGTGCAGACCGATGGTTCTAGCGTGAACCTTCCCGAGATCGCAGAGATCAACAATGCGAAGGTCGACCTATTACCCGATCCAGATGTCAAATGGCTGGTGGACTACAACCGATCCAATCTTCATGATAACGGACAACCCGTCGGCACCCTGATCATTCCCGCCTACCTCGTCCACGATGGGAAGCGTGTCGGTTCGCGCTCCATCGTTTCCCGAGCAGTGAATCACTTCAGCGATCGGTGCTTCGAGCTCTTCGAATCGCATCCAGAGCGTTTGAGCGATTTTGGACTCTCCTCTATTGAAGAGATCGATTCCTTCCACCTGACGGTGGCCACCGAGTTGGAGTTCTGGGTGAAGACCCCCAACACCCACGTGACGGAAAACACTCTCTCCACCTCTCAAAGTCTCAAGGAACAGTACTGGAAGCGCACCGTTGGCCAAGTGCGGACGGCTATGGAAAGTGCGCTCGAACAGCTTTACAAGTACGGCTTCGAACCCGAGATGGGTCATAAGGAGGTCGGGGGTGTGGCTTCCAAGCTCACTGCCTCCAACCAGTACGCCCACGAAAACGAGCAGATCGAGATCGATTGGAAATTTGACTATGCCCTTCAATCGTGCGATCACGAGCTTTTCGCCAAGGACATCATCAAAGATACCTTCGAAGCCCATGGTCTCGAGGTAACCTTCCAGGCTAAACCCATCGAGAATGTGGCCGGTAGTGGGGAGCACCACCACCTGGGGGCACAGCTTCGCACGACCGCTGGACGTCTCTTCAACCTCTTCAGTCCCCAGGACATGACCGGAGACTATCTGAGTCCCGCCGGTTACGGAGCCCTGATGGGTATTCTCCACAACTACGAGGTGATCAACCCCTTCGTCACAGCCACCAACGATGCCTTCAATCGCCTCAAGCCAGGCTTCGAGGCACCCGTTTGTACCGTTTGTTCGCTCGGCCACGCGAGAGATGTCGCTTCACGTAACCGAACGGTTCTCATCGGTCTGGTACGCGATATTGACAACCCTCTTGCGACGCGTTTCGAGCTCCGCTCCCCGAACCCCTTCACCAACAGTTACCTGGCCGTCAGCGCCCTCTACCAGAGCATGCTGGACGGGATGCAGGCTGTTTTCGCATCGGGCGTTGCGCCGGAAGAACTGGAGGCAGGCCTGAATAAGAAGCCTGGCGAAAGCCACTTCTATCTGAGCACCGACCGCTCCTACCGTAGTGAGGTTGACGTCTTTGAAGACTTCACGGCAGAGGAAAGGGACAGTCTCTTTGGACGTCCCCCGAAGACAGTCTACGAGAACATGATCGCGCTCGACAACAACCCCGAGAAGATTGAGATGCTGCTCGCTGGAGACGTGTTCACCGAAGCCATCATCTCCTCCTACCGCAAGGACCGATTGTCGCAGTGGTTGCTCGAACTCGAGGGCCGAATCATCAAACAGAACCGTACTTTGATCCGAACGTTGAAACGTCTTCACGGCAAGGAGGACATCACCGATCTGGATGTTGTCAACTGGGAACAGATCAACGGCCTGCGTTTCTCCCTGATGAAGGACAGCATGAACAACAAGAGTCTGTTCACCAAGTTGATCTCATCCATCGATGCGAAGGAGTACGAGACTGTCAGCACCTTGCAGGTGGAAATGGCCGACCACATCGCCCGCCTCAAGCATCTCTACGATCAGTACCGCGACAACCTCGTCACCTACGAGCTATAGAGCCTTACCAATAGGGTAGAGTGAAGGTCTCCCTCACCCTCCCCCCGTTGCACCGTACGTACGGGTCTCGTATACGGCGCTACATCAACGTAGCATCAAATAAACCCAGATAGTACGCCAAAGACCGACCAGACCTGGTCGGTCTTTTGGCTTGGTCCCGAGTAACTTGGGATTGAGCGCGCAGTTCACCACGTAAATCCCGCACCTTCTACTCCACCCTAGTCGGGAGTTGGCTACTTTATTGATCTCCGCGTCCGAGAAAAAATATTTTTCCCGACGATTCCGTTTCCCGAGTTTAGGAAAAATAATCAACAAGAACCAACCTTAGGCCTCGCAATCACAGGCGTTCAGGTTGGTTCTTTGTTAGCTTTTTGCGTTGTGTAATATCGCCTTCCTCTTTGCTTGAGCTCTTCTACCCTAAGTTCGCTGTAGTTTAGGTTCACTCCAAAGCTCTAAAGACATCATTTTGCTTGTTCAAGGAGTAAAATCCTTTGGATAGTCTCCGACAAGTGGCGCTCTTCAATGATTCCTGAATCCTTCTCACGAGAATCGACCATCTAACTTCAGCTCGAGCATCCTACAAAACTACAGTGCGAGGAAACAGATGAGAAAATGGCCAGCGATACGATCGTCTCTCCTGACAAAGACTGGCCTGCCCTCCAGATCAGATTTCACCACACGGAATGAATCTTCAATCTTCCAAAGTCCGCGATATTTTTCAATCACCTTTTCATCTGGCATTTCGAGTTCGCTTGTGACCAAAGCATAGTAGCCATCGAGAGTGACATCTCTGTCATACCGTTCTTGATCAAAACTCAACTTGGTCTCTTTCTCAGTGACCTCTCCTGTAGTAGTATCCACTTCGACTTCCTTCAGGTACTTTTTCACACCAAACTTATTGGAAGCCTTGTATCCGGATTCTGTTCGTAGGCTCGCTGGCTTTGCTACACCACTTCCTCCCCTTTGGCATTGCTGCTTCCGGCTTATGGTTCGCTAGACTTGGCGGTAAATGCCTGTACCAGGACTTTCACCTGCTAGAACGGTGCCATGCCATGCCCGGCACACAAGATAAGCGAGGGCGACCCTTTTCGGGTCGCCCTCGCTTTTTCTTTCGCTATCAATTCCCCTAATCGGAGAGTTTATGCGTGAACAATCCGCTGCGGAGCTTCGGCTCGAACCATGTGGATTTTGGCGGCATGACCTCCCCGGCATCAGCGATGGCCAGCAAATCGGACATCGTGGTCGGGTACATGCTGAAAGCAACGGCCATACCCGCCGTTACACGGCGCTCGAGCTCCTCGAGGCCACGGATTCCTCCGACGAAATCGATGCGTTCGTTCGTTCGGGGATCATCGATCCCGAGGATCGGAGCGAGCAAATTCTTCTGCAAGATCGATACATCCAGACGATCCACCGGATCCTCTGCATCGAACAAAGTATCACCCGCGACGAGCTCGTACCATTTACCACCCAAGTACATGCCAAAGTGATTACGGCTCATGGGTTTATAAGGTGTCACCTCTGCCTCGCTTAGGGTGAAGACCTTAGCCACTGCCTCGAGGAAAGCCTCTTCATCGAGACCATTGAGATCTTTGACCACGCGGTTGTAATCCATGATGAACAGATCTTCATCGGGGAAGATCACGCTCATGAAGAAGTTGAACTCCTCCTCACCGGTGAATTCTGGGTTCGCCTCTCGACGCTTTAGTCCCACTTTCACCGAAGAGGCCGATCGATGGTGACCGTCTGCGATGTACAGGTAATCGACGGATTCGAAAGCCTGCTCTAGCGATTCGACCACCTGCGCATCGTCGATCGTCCACACGATGTGCGTGATCTCATCCTCGCTCGTGAAGTTATACAGGGGATCGTGAAACTTGATCCAGTCGTTGATCGTTTTCGTGATCTCCGGCTTGTGGCGATAGGTCAAGAAAATCGGTGCTGTGTTCGCATCGCAGACGTCGAAATTATTGATGCGATCCTGCTCCTTAGCCGGCCGCGTGTACTCGTGCTTTTTGATGGTATCGTTCATGTACTCATCGATACTGTTCGTGGCCACAAGACCCGTCTGCACACGTCCCTTCATCAACTGTCGATAGATGTAGAAGCGCGGAGACTCATCGACCACTAGGGTTCCATCGGCGATGAAGGCATCCAGGTTCTCGCGCGCCGTCTGGTATACCTGCTCATTGTAAGCATTGACTTCGTCTGGTAGATCAATTTCACTACGGACCACATGGAGAAACGAGTGTGGTTTTCCCGCAGCCAGTTCCTTCGCTTCCTCCCGGTTCATCACGTCGTATGGAAGTGATGCTACTTCCTCCACAAGCTCTTTCTTCGGTCGAATTCCTTTGAAAGGTCGTACAATCGCCATCTATTTTGCCTCCTTGAAAAATGCCTCGATCACTTTAATCGTCTCGATCCCGATGCGTTCCTGCGCTTCGTAGGTGGATGCCCCGATATGCGGTGTCAGAGAGATCCGGGGATGATTGAGAATACGCTCATCCTTGGCGGGTTCTTCTTCGTACACATCGAGAGCTGCGCCGGCAATATGCTCCGAATCCAGCGCCTCCAACAGTGCAGCTTCATCCACTACACCGCCGCGTGCCGTGTTGATCAGGTAGGCACCGGGTTTCATCACCTCGAACTGCTCTTTGCGGATCGTCGCCCCCTTTTCCTTGTGGAAAGGAATATGCAGCGAGATATAGTCCGACATAGCGAGCAAATCGTCTAGCTCGGGTATGCAGCAGTAGTGCTGGTACTCGATCAATTCACAGTAACGATCGTAATACACGACGTTCATCCCGAGTGCATAGGCCTTGTGGGCCAGCGTCTTGGAGATGCGTCCCCATCCGATGAGACCCAGCGTCTTCCCGCGGACCTCCTGTCCCTTGAGCTCCTTCTTGGGCCACTTGCCCTCACGCATGAGCACATTGGACCGGTGGAGGTGCCGGGTTAATGTCATGATATGAGCGAGGGCCAATTCGGCCACCGCATTCGATGAGGCGTTCGGCGTATTGCGAACCGCGATGCCCGCCGCTTCGGCGTCCATGTGATCGATGTTATCGATCCCCACACCAGCGCGCACGATCAACTTCAGCTGTCCCCCTGCGATCTGATCGATCAGGGGTTTTCTGATTTTCGTCGCGGAGCGGATGACCACGACATCCACTTCTTTCAATTTGGCCACGAGCGCTTCGCCCTCGTGTTTGTTGGTATCGACGTCGAAGCCCTTCTTCTCCAAAAGAGCCACAGCACCTTGATCCATCCCGTCATTGGCTAGAATCTTAAACACGTCCTACCTCCTAAAGTCCTAAAATGTCTTCGATTTCTGCAAGCAGGGCGTTCAATTCATCCATTGAAGTGTCAGCCATATGGGCAATTCGGAAGGTCTTCTCCTTGAGATCACCATAACCATTGGAAATGGTGTAACCGCGTTCACCGAGGGCTGCGTTGAGCTCCTTCACACTGATCTCACGCGTGTTCTTCACCGTCGTCAGCGTATTCGATGCCACGGCAGAATCTGCGAACATATCAAAGTACTCCTTGGCCCAGGCGCGCGTGCGCTCAGCCATCTTGCTGTGTCTGGCAAAGCGGTTCTCCAGCCCCTCTACTTCTAGGATCTGCTCCAACTGGTAGTCGAGAGCGAACATATGCGAGAGAGAGGGCGTGGATGGATACTGGTAATCCTTTTTCTGGATCGTATCGTAGAGTTTGACAAGATCAAAATAGTAACCACGGTTCTCCACTTTCCGCGCTGCCTCGAGGGCTTTTTCGCTGATCGAGCAGATGGCTAGACCCGCGGGTAATCCGAGGCATTTCTGCGTCGATGCTACACACACGTCCACACCCCAGGCATCCACTTCAATTTTTGCGCCACCTAGTGAAGAAACCGTATCCATCAGAAAGAGTACATCGGGATATTTGGCAATCACTTTGGCGATCTCTGCCACGGGATTCATCACCCCGGTGCTCGTCTCGTTGTGCGTGATCGTCACGACATCGTACTTGCCCGTTGACAGCACTTCCTCTACCATCTCAGGTGTTGTGGGCTGTCCCCACTCCGATTGGAAGAGATCGGCCGGCACACCATTTCCCACGGCAATCTGGTGCCAGCGCTTACCAAAGGCACCGATTGAGAACACCGCTGCGCGTTTGGCCGTGCAGCTGCGGACCGCACCTTCCATGAGGCCTGTCCCAGAGCTCGTGGAGAGTAGAATCTCGTTGTCCGTGTACATCAGTTTGCGGAGTCGATCGGAAATCCTCCTTTGAAGCGCAGAGGCTTCTTTCGTCCTATGTCCGATCATCGGTGTAGCCATTTTCTGGAGCACGTCTTCGCGAACGTCCACGGGACCAGGAATAAATAATCTCTTATGCATGTTCATTCCCCCTATAATAGTCAGTTACAGTTCATTCTCATGATAACACGTCCCCGTGATAGCGCCAACCCGTGGGAAAAGGTTTTTAAAAAAATATAACAACTCCTGCACAGTATGTGCAAAAAAAGAAATCGTCGCTAAAAAGCGACGATAATACCTTGGTTGTCACAATACAAACTCGAGAGTCCCCCGGTCTGGACGATTTGGATTTCTTTGAACTGAGCCTTGCTCTCCAGTTCTTCCCGCAGTTTTTCGGCTCGCTCTACATTGTTCACGTGGCTGATCGCCAAGATCCGGTCGGCGGCATCCGGTGCATTTGCCAGAATCTCTGCCACCAATTTTTTGTAGGCCCGTTTCGTGCCGCGCGCCTTCGTGATCGGAACGATCTCTCCATCGTCATTCGCACCCATGACGGGCTTGATATCGAGCGCCGTGGCAATGGTGCCCGTGACCTTGCTGATGCGTCCGTTTTTCATCAGGTTGTCGAGTGACTCGGCGATGAAAAACGTCCTCATCTTGGTGATGTACGCTTCCACCCTGCGCACGAGTTCAGCACGCGGAACGCCTGCGCGGTTCAGATCGTGCACCTTCTGGCTGATCAGTGTCTCCGCAATCGATGCTGCTTTCGAATCGAATACGTGACAGAAAGCCTCGGGGTATTTCTCCAGGAACATCTGGCGGGCCAAGTTCGCACTATTGTGCGTCCCACTGAGGGCGCTAGAAATCGTCACGATGTAATTATCCACCTCAGGATCAAGGCGTTCTAGAAAATCATTAGGTGACGGACAGGCGCTCTTGGGCGTGAGGGGGGTTTCCACCATGTGCCGGATAAAATCAAGTACATCGAGATTCTCATCATCCACATACTCATCATCACCGATGATCAGTTTGAAGGGAACGAGATCCACCTCGTACTGCTCCCGGTGTCGTTCGTTCATGTCATTGGAACTATCTGCTATCACTTTTATTGCCATTGTTATCCCTCCGTCTAGAAACTGATCGTCACGCCGCCTTCGTTCACATAAATACTCGAGAGTCCGCCGGTGGCCTGGATGATCACTTCGCGGAACGGGTATCGTTCCTCGATCCGTTCTTTCAGCAATTGGGCTTTTTCAAGCGCATTACAATGACTGATCCCCAGCACCTTGTCTTCAAAAGAATGGCCGAACTCCCCGACCAATTCCACCATTCGCTTCATTGCTTTTTTATCGCTCCGTACCTTTTCGAGCATATCGATCTCTCCCTCCTCAGTGGCATAGAGGATGGGTTTGATGTTGAGTGCCGTCGCGATTTTTCCTTTGAACTTTGAGATGCGACCGTTCTTGATCAGAGTATCTAGGTTTCCGAGCTGAAAGAAATAGACCATCTCCGATAGGTAGGCTTCCGCTTTCTCCGCGACTGTCGATTCATCGAGACCCGCATCGATGAGCTCTTGAATTTTCAGCGCGAGCAAGGTCTCCTTGATGCTCGAACCCTTGGAGTCAAAGATGTGGATCACCTTATCCTTCACTTCCTCCAGCACCATCTGTCTTGCCAATCGAGCGCTGTTGTACGTCCCGCTCAGAGCTGCGGTCATGGTCACGCAGAAGACCGATCCTTCTTTCACAAAAGCATCGTAAAAGTCCTTGGGGGAAGGACAGGCCGAGGAGGCAGCCTCTTTCGAAGCCGCTACCTTTTTAAGGAGATTCGGTATGTCCAGCGTCTCATCATCTCGAAAGGCCTCCCCTTCTAAAAATAAGGTCAGGGGAACCTTTTCCACCTTTATCCGTTGGGCCAATTGTTCGTCGCATTCAAGCGAGCTATCGGAGACCAGTCTCATCATAATCAGCTCTTCCTTTCTCAAGTTGTTTCTTCAATTATAGTGGAAAAAAACCGCTCAGACAAGAAAAAGAGGGGAAGACCCCTCTTTTCTAAAGTGACACTTTGCTCAAGATCTCCGCTTCCCTGCGCACAATCTGCTCCCGCAGCTCCTGCACGCGCTTGCGCTTGTCCGCCACATAGGGCTCGTCCTCTAACCCATCGAGGTTGATGGCCACATTGTACAAGGCCCCGAGGACCGCGGTCCGCGTCATCATCATGGCCACCGCGCCATCGGTCACAGCGTTCTGGTTCCCCTGTTCGATCACGCTATCAATCGCGGGGATCAAGTGGAAAGCAGCCTCTGCAACACCCAGGGGCACCTCTGTCGCTTCTTTTGTGGCCGCTTGGATGGCTTCCTTGCGCCTTGTCTTCTCGTCTTCAGTTTCCTTGGGCATTTTAAAGGCCGCCATGACCCCATCGAAAGACTCTGCATCCCGATCGATGAGATCCAGCAGTTCTTTTCGCGCCACGGACATCTCACGAGCGATCTCCACCATCGTCTCCTCGGCTCCGGCATACTTCTTCTTGCCGATGGTCAGGTTGGCCACCATTTCGGTCAGTGAAGCGGCCAGGGCCCCTGCGAGAGCAGCTACACTCCCACCGCCGGGTACCGGATCCTTAGAAGCCAATGCATCTGAAAATGCTACCAGCGATTGATTTTTTAACATATGGTCTCTCCCTTCTAACTCTCGAGCGGTGATTGATCGCGATCATCGATGACCAGCTTGCCGGCCTTGATCACACGCTCCACCGTATTCACACCAAAATGATAAGGCAAGAAGTGGTAGTTGGGGTAGCGCAGAAGGATCAAATCCGCTTCCTTACCCACCTCGATGCTCCCGATCCGATCGGCACGATCAAGCGCGGCCGCCCCGTTGAGCGTTAACGCTGTGATCGTCTCCTCCGTTGTCATATTCATGTACAGGGTAGCGAGTGCCACCAGCAGGGGGATCGACTCAGAATGACAGCTACCGGGATTAAAATCCGTAGCCAGGGCCACCTTGGCCCCGCGATCAATCATGTACCGTCCCCGTGCATAGGGTTCCTTCAGACTGAAGGCCGTGAGGGGAAGTAATGTGGCCACCACAGAACGTTCGATCAAAGCCTCTACGCCCGCATCGGAAATCTGTAGCAGGTGGTCCGCACTGACACAGCCCATCTCAGCGGCCAATTCTGCACCGCCGAGGGGAACAATCTCATCAGCATGCATCTTGAGCTTGAATCCCAGTGCCTTCGCTCGCTCGAGATGTCGTCTCGATTGGCTCTTGTCGAAAACACCTTCCTCACAAAAGATATCCACGAACTCGGCCAGACCCGACTCCGCTACCGCTGGAAGCACCTCGTCGTTCATGTAGTCGATGAAGCCGTCGGGGTCGTCCTTGCGGTCCGCCGGACGGGCATGGGCCCCGAGAAAGGTGCGGACAACTTCCACGGGGTGCGCGTCATCGACCGCCTTGGCCACACGAAGCTGCTTCATCTCCGTATCGAGGTCCAAACCGTAACCGCTTTTGGCCTCAACCGTCGTGACGCCGAAACGAAGCATCCGGTTGAGACGCTCGCGTGCATCACGGTAAAGTGTTTCTTCTGATGCCTTTCGCGTGCCCTCGGTGGAGTTCACGATCCCCCCACCGCGTCTCATGATTTCCATGTAGCTGAGGCCGCGAAGGCGCCAGTCGTATTCCTCCTCGCGGTAGCCTCCGAAGACCAGGTGGGTGTGTGAATCCACGAATCCGGGGAGGACGCATTTTCCCCTTGCATCGATCACCTCTGTCGATGGCCCCACGCGCCCCTCTAGCTCCTCGTGAGGGGCAATGGCCACGATCAGTCCCTCCTCGATGAGGATACTATGGTTCTCATACGTGGCGAGGGAGCCCATGGCCTTGCCCGCTACACCGGCGTTCCCTGTGGGGGTCGCAATCTGGGCAGCGTTTCGAATGAGCAGGCTCACGATTCCATCATCCTCTTCTCGAGCACCTGGTCGATTTTGAAGTTTTCGATACCGAGGTAATACTCGGCCGTCTGCACGAGCGCCGCCATAGGGACGAGACCGATGACCTCAGAGCCCACCACCGATACACCGTAACGTCTGGCCTCGATGCGAATGAGCTCCATCACGCGGTAGAGAGGTGTCTTTTCATAGTTGGTCATGTTCATGGACACCTGTACGATCTGTCGTTCCTCCATCTCGATGCCGATGGCCTTGCAGTATCTCAATCCACCAGAGAGATGGCGGACGGAACGGGCAATCTTATCGGCGATGGTCAGATCGTGGGTCCCGAGAATCACGTTGAATGCGACCAGGGGCATCCGGGCGCCGATGGCCGTGATTCCGGCCGAAGGGTGCACTGCCTCGCCAAAATCCGGGGCCCACTGGGGATCTTGGATTTTCTCGGCCATGCCTTCGAACTGTCCCTTACGAAGCTTAGCGAGATTCTTCCTGTGGGTTGCAGTGGCTGATTCCTCATAGAGGAAGACCGGGATGCCGATTTCTTCGTGCGCACGCTGTGCCACGCGCTTGGAAAGGGCCACGCAATCTTCCGTCGTAGCGTTCTCGATGGGGATGAAGGGCACCACATCCGTGGCACCCATGCGGGGATGCTGCCCCACGTGCTTTCGAAGGTCGATGAGTTCAAAAGCCCGTCGCATGGCCTCGAGCACGGTGTTCTCGAGAGCCTCGGCCTCTCCCACCAGCGTGACCACCGTTCGGTTGTGGTCCGCATCGGAGCTGTAATCGAGGAGCTTTACCCCCTCCTTGCCACGAAAGGCATCGATAATTTTCTCGATCTTATCACGATCTCTACCTTCACTGAAGTTCGGTACACACTGGATAATCTGTTTCATCATAATTCTCCCCTCTTCTTCTCGATAATTCGGCTCACGAGCGACGTGTCCGTCTTGTAAGGAATCGTTACGTGGTTCTCTGCACCCAGTTCATTGTAAGCGCGCGATGTTTCCACCGCATGTTCGTTCTGGGCCCATGCGCGTCGCGACACGCCCACCATGGTATCCCACGGTACTGCCGCGCGGATGATGTCACCCACTCGTTCGGAGCCATCGAGCACCAGGCCGAAACCACCGTTAATGGATTTGCCGATGCCCACACCACCACCGTTGTGGAGGGCCACCATGGTCATACCACGTGCGGCGTTTCCGGCGAAGCACTGCGTGGCCATCTCGGCCATCACATTTGAACCGTCCTTGATATTGGCCGTCTCCCTGAAGGGGGAATCCGTGCCACCTGTATCGTGGTGATCACGTCCGAGCATAATCGGTCCGACCTCTCCCGCCCCCACCATGCGATTGAACTCCAGGGCGATATCCCTTCGGCCCAAGGCATCTTGGTAGAGGATACGCGCCTGGGTACCGACCACGAGTTTGTTCTCGAAAGCATCACGCACCCAGATATAATTATCGCGATCCTGGCCTCGGCGGTTGGGATCGATGACCTTCATCGCCGCCTGGTCCGTCTTCTTGAGATCCTCTTCTTTCCCCGAGAGACACACCCAGCGGAAAGGGCCATAGCCGTAGTCGAAGAGCATGGGACCCATGATATCTTCCACGTAAGATGGGTAGATGAAGCCTTCGCTCTCATCCACGCCATTTTTTGCGATTTCTTTGGCGCCGGCATCGTAAATCGCCTTCATGAAGCTGTTCCCGTAATCGAAGAAATATGAGCCGCGTTCCGACAGGGTTTTGATCAACTCGAAATGCCGCTTCAAACTCTCGTCCACACGCTCGCCGAAGGCCGCCTTGTCTTCAGCGAGGAGCTTGGTCCGCTCGTCGAAGGTGAGGCCCTGGGGACAGTAGCCACCGTCATAGGGCGCGTGGCAGGAGGTTTGGTCAGAGAGCAAGGGGATCTCCACCCCATGGTCTACCGCGTATTCGAGCAGGTCCACCACGTTCCCGTGGAATCCGATGGCGCGACCCTCTTTTTTGTCCATGTAGGCCTGGGCCTCCGCAAAACAGGCTTCGGGATCGTCATGATACGAGTCGATCCATCCCTGCTCGTACCGGGTCATCACCCGCGAGTGATCGACCTCGGCAATGATGCCCACGCCATTGGCGATCTTGATCGCCTTGCCCTGGGCGCCGCTCATGCCGCCGAGTCCGCTTGTCACGTAAAGCACCCCACCTAGATCCTCTTCCTCCTTGACCCCCAATTTCAGGCGTCCGGCGTTGAGTACCGTGTTGAAAGTGCCGTGGACGATGCCCTGGGGCCCGATGTACATCCAGCCCCCTGCGGTCATTTGACCGTAGTTGGCCACACCCAGTGCCGCCGCACGATGCCAATCCGCTTGGTTGTCGTACATACCGATCATCAGACCGTTGGTGATGATGGCCCTGGGGGCCGATGCGTGACTCTTGAATAAGCCCAGGGGATGACCGCTCATGACCACGAGCGTCTGGTCTTGCGTCATCACCTCGAGATACATCTTGATCAGTTGGTACTGCATCCAGTTCTGGCAGACCTGTCCGGTCTCACCGTAGGTCACCAGTTCATAGGGATACAACGCGATATCGAAGTCCAGGTTATTGTCGATCATCACCTGGATGGCCTTCGCCTCGATGGTCTGGCCCACGTAGGTTTCGATCGGCCCACCAACGATCCGGCCAACGGGACGGAAGCGGTAACCGTAGATACGGCCCATGGTCACGAGTTCCTCGTAGAACTCCGCGGCCATCACCTCATGGTGTTCCTCCGGGATATAGCGCAGGGCATTCTCGATGGCCAGTGTGATCTCCCGGTCGTTCAGCGTCAGCTCGCGCTTGGGTGCGCGTCGGATTCCCTCGATAAACGCGGGCTTTTCCGGCAGCGGTCCTTCCAGTTTCAATTGCAACGGCTTGGTCGTCATAGTGTTTCCCCCCTTCGGTTGTCTTTTTCGTCTAAATACCTTTCGCCTTGAGTTTTTCCAGCATATCAGCGGTCATCTTATCCAGATCGTAAACCGGATCAAATCCCCATTCTTCTCTTGCGCAGTGATCATCGAGTTTGTCCGGCCAGGAATTGGCAATGGCCTGCTTCTCAGGATCCACTTGATACGTAATCGTGAAATCAGGGATGAACTTCTTGATCGAGGCGGCGATCTCCTCCGGTGTAAAGCTCATGGCCGTGATGTTGAAAGCATTTCTGTGGATCAACTTCTCAGCATCGGCGTCCATCAGCTGGAGCACGGCGTTTACGGCGTCGGGCATGTACATCATGTCCATGCGCGTATCTTGATCGAGGTTGCACTCGAAGCTTCCCTTGCGCAGCGCGTCATAATAGATGTGCACGGCATAATCCGTCGTGCCCCCGCCCGGTAGTGCTGTGTTGGAGATCAGTCCTGGATACCGGACCCCGCGCACATCCACACCGTATTTTGTGTAGTAGTAATCGCACAGGAGCTCACCGCTTACCTTGGAGACCCCATAGATGGTGTTGGGTCGTTGTAGGGTATCCTGCGGTGTATCCACCTTCGGTGTATCTGGTCCAAAGGCCGCGATGGAACTGGGCACGAAGACCTTCAAATCGTGCAGACGTGCGATCTCGAGGCAGTTGTAAAGACCATTCATGTTCACATCCCACAACAGCTGAGGATTCTTCTCTCCTGTGGCGGATAAAATCGCTGCCAAGTGAATGACCGTTCCGATGTCATACTTTTCCACGACAGCTTTGAACTGCTCGTAATCCGTAACATCGAGCACTTCAAAGGGTTCCTCGCACTCGAGTTCACACCCTTCGTGCATCCGGATGTTGCTGGATACCACATTCTCCACACCAAAGCGATCGCGATATTTTTTGGTAAGCTCTGTGCCGATCTGGCCCAGGGCACCGGTAATCAAAATTTTCTTCAAAACCATCCATCCCCTCTCTGACTCTACAAATTTCTGACTATGTTTCCCCACTAATTGTACAACAAGATGCGGCAAGCGTTAACCCCCGCGTCAAAATATTGATTTTTTTTCACAAAAGATGGTATCAATGTAAACAAAGGTTGTGATTATCATGCAATTTGACATGAATCTCATCGCACGTCTCCTCTTAGCCGCTTTGCTCGGCGGGATCATCGGAACAGAGCGGGAGAGTTTGAACCGTCCAGCGGGTCTCCGCACGCACATCTTGGTCAGCACCGGTTCTGCACTGGCCATCCTCATCAATATCCGGCTCTTCAATAACATGGGCGGTGTGGGGTCCACCGACCTATCTCGTATCGCCGCCGCCGTGGTCTCCGGGATCGGTTTTCTGGGTGCGGGTACGATCCTGAAGGAAGGTGCCAGCGTCAGGGGACTGACCACTGCAGCCAGTCTCTGGGCTGTGGCCATCATCGGACTGGCTTCCGGCGCGGGTTACTACGATCTGGCCATCTCGACGACCTTGGTGGTATGGTTCACGCTGGCCATTTTCAGCAAGATCGAGAGAGCGTTTCTATCCAAAAAACATTTGACCCATCTCTACATTGAAACAGAGTCAAAGCCCGGACAACTCGCCAAGATTACCTCGGTGATCGGCGAACACCAGGTGACCATCGCAAAACTCGATATGCACGAACACGAGGAGGGGCTCTCTCTCGACCTCACTATCCGCCCACCCCGCTCCTTCGAATCGGATTCCATGATCAGCGAGCTCCAGATGATCGAATCCATCAGCGACGTGAGCATGGAAAACAAAGACACTCCCTGATCCTTTCGATCGGAGAGTGTCTTCTCTTTAAAATTCTGCTTTGTTCACGGTCCTCGGGAAGGGAATCACGTCACGGATGTTGGTCATTCCCGTGAGGTACATGATCGCGCGTTCGAAGCCGAGTCCAAAACCCGCGTGCTTGGTCGTCCCATACTTGCGTAGCTCGAGATACCACCAGTAGTCCTCTTCGTCGAGTCCCATGGCCCGGATCTTCTCCAGGAGCACATCATAGCGCTCCTCACGCTGGCTACCGCCGATAATCTCACCTACGCCGGGGACGAGCAGGTCCATCGCCGCAACCGTCTTCTCATCGTCGTTCAGACGCATGTAGAAGGCTTTGATTTCCTTCGGGTAGTCGGTTACGAACACGGGGGCGGAGAAGATCTTCTCGGTCAGATAGCGCTCGTGTTCTGTCTGCAGGTCCATGCCCCAAGAGACGGGGAACTCAAAATTCTCTCCGCTCGCCTGGAGGCGTTCGATGGCCTCGGTGTACGTGATCCGCACGAAATCAGAGCTCAGGACGTGCTCGAGACGGGCGCGTAGGCCCTTGTCGATGCGCGCGTTGAAGAAATCAATCTCTTCCGGGCACTCGTCCATGACCCGCTGGATCAGAAACTTCATCATATGCTCCGCCAGATCCATATCATCGGCCAGATCGGCAAAGGCGATCTCCGGTTCGATCATCCAAAATTCCGCCGCGTGACGCGCTGTGTTGGAGTTCTCGGCACGGAAGGTGGGTCCAAAGGTATAGACATTACGATAGGCCTGGGCAAAGTTCTCCACGTTCAGCTGACCTGAGACCGTCAGGTTCGTCTCTTTACCGAAGAAGTCCTGCCGGTTGTCAACCTTACCCTCGTCGTCGCGCGGCGGGTTGTCGATATCGAGCGTCGTTACGCGGAACATCTCCCCGGCACCCTCGGCATCGGCACCCGTGATGATGGGGGTATGGACGTACACGAAACCGCGCTCTTGGAAAAACTGGTGGATGGCGAAAGCCGCCACGCTGCGCACGCGAAAAACAGCGTTAAATGTATTCGCCCTTGGACGCAGGTGCGCGATGCTGCGCATATACTCGAAGGTGTGCCGCTTCTTTTGCAGGGGGTAGTCGTTATCGGATAACCCCTCTAGCTCCACATGTGTCGCCTTGATCTCGAAGGGTTGTTTGGCATCCGGTGTCATGACGAGTTCGCCCGTCACGTGAATGGCCGAGGCGATGGGGTACTTGGCCACCTCCTCGAAATTATCGAGCTCTTCCACGGCCAGGACCACCTGGATGGTCTCGAAAAATGTTCCGTCGTTGAGCTCGATAAAACCGAATTTATTGCTGGCACGCAAGGTGCGGATCCAGCCGGAAACCGTCACCTCTTGCCCCCCGAATCGCTCGCGATCGCGGTAAATATCTTTGATGTACGCTCGCATGTGCTTCCTCCTTCTCCTCGTTAAGACCGGATCGATGTTGTGCCGGCCCTACGGACTGGTGAGTGGTATCGGTCGCTTATTTCCCTTTTGTTTCGATCCTTCATATTATAATAAACGTATTCTCATCTGTCAAAGTGTCAAGCCCCCACCATTGTGGTAAAATAGACGAAAGGAGGACATCTACATGACCGGACGTCTCATCGCTGAAGGACTCATCTTAATCTATCTGGCCGTCGGTTCCGGCGCCTTGCTCGTGGAGCGCTTTTTCACCCGCGATGAAAAGAATCGCTACGCTATCGGTTTTCTCGTGATCTTCTTGCACTTCTGGTTGGGTGATTTGATTTATCCGCAGGCGCCCATGCATCTCATGCGCATCGGGCTCATGACTTTTTTTCTCATCCAGCTGCTCCTGCCCTACTTCGAATCCAAAGACCAGGGTCTCGGTTGGGTCCTATCGGCTTCGCTTCTGTTGAGCGGTGTCAACCTGCTCTTTTACAGATCGCTTCTGCCCATGATTGTAGACACGGCTACCCTTGCCCTGCCTGTGCTCTGGACGCTTTCCACCTTCTTCGTATACAGAAGCCAGGCTTTCTTTAAAGAAAACCATGCCCTCTACATCGTCCCCGCGCTTTTCTACGGGCTTCCCGCTTTACGGGATTATCAGCTCGTGGCCGACCTCACGCTGATCATCATCGGTCTCTTCGCAGCCTTCAAACTGCTCAACTACCACATTCACAGACATGAGGAGATGATGCGGGAGGTGACGGAGATCAAGGATTCCTACGATCGCGCCGTGAACATGGAGGCGCGAAAGCGCACCCTTCACTATGAAATGCAGAAGGAAAAGATGGCCGAGATCAACAGGACGGATGCACTGACCAAGGCCCTCACGAGACAGGGTATAGCCGCTGTGGCCGATGAACTGATCGCTCAGAAAACCGGCGACTCCTTCTGCCTCTTGATTTTCGATATCGATCACTTCAAGAATCTCAATGACTACTACGGCCACATTCTGGGCGACAAGGTGCTCCGCCAACTCGTGACGATGCTAAAAAAAGAAATGCGCGATGGCGATGTGATCGGCCGCTACGGGGGGGATGAGTTCATTATCATCCTGCCCAAGATCGACAAACGCTCCGCCTACCGCACTGCCGAACGATTCCGCATGACCATTTCGAAAACAGAAGACCCCCATTTCACCATCTCCATGGGGATGGCCTTCTACCCCGACGACGGCAAGCATTTCGAGGAACTGGTGCACTATGCGGACCTCGGTCTGTACAAGGCCAAGGAAAAGGGCCGCAACCGCGTCGGCTACGCAGGGAGCTTCGACTAGCACCCCTTTTGCTTTTACAGACCCCACGATAAAAGTGGCCTCCTATTCGGAGAGCCACTTTTTTACGTTCAAGATGATCTCATCGATCGGCATGCGTGTGTTCGGATATTCTTCCTCCGCGTGTTCGGGGGGTAGCAGGTCCACGTCGCCATGGTAGCCCACGGCCACCATACACAGCACCTCGTAATCCTCGGGTATCTGGAGTTTTTCGGCAGCCGTCTTCCTCTTGAAACCGGCCATCGGGTGTGCGATCAGACCGAGGGCCGTCGCCTGCAGGGCAAAGAATCCGAAGCTCGTGCCGGCATCGAAGGCGTGAAAGCGGTTGTCCTTGCCGTTTCGGGCAAAGGTCTTTTTCGCTAAGATCAATAGGAGCAGTGGCGCGCGATCCGCCCAGGAGCGGTTGCCCTTGTAGAGAAATCCTCTTAGGAGCTCGAGTTCCTCTTCATCCCCGGGGATCATGTACCGCCACGGTTGTTCGTTGTAACAACTCGGTGCGTAGCGCGCAGCTTCCAAACAGGCGCGTAATGTCGCCTCGGCCACATCCTGATCACGGAAGGCCCTGGCGGACCAGCGTTCCTTGATGACCTCTAGGATCGGGTAGTCGTACACCCTCTGTTGCCCCTTCACTTCATCACCTTCTTCAAGATGCGAAATTTTCCGCGGGTGTAGGGCGGGTATTTTACCGGCAGATCCAACCGAGATGTCTTTTCGAACAAACCCTTCGACCTGCTCATCTCGTCGAAACTGGCCTTGCCGTGATAGCGGCCGATCCCACTGCTTCCGGCTCCGCCGAAGGGCAGATCTGCCAGCGCCACGTGCGTCAGGGTATCATTGATACAGCCTCCGCCAAAGGGTAAGCTGGTCGTGATCCACTCGACAAAGTCATCATCTTCCGAAAAGACGTACAAGGCGAGGGGATTGGGCATATCCCGCAAGGCATCAAAAAGAGCCAGTTTTTTGCTATAGCTGATCACGGGCAAGATCGGCCCGAAGATTTCCTCCTCCATCACAGGATCCTCAAAGGTCACCCCCGTGAGAATCGTGGGGAGCATTTGGTTCGTTTCCTCATCCACCTGACCGCCGTAGATCACTTGGTCGGGATCGATCAGTTTACGCAGTCGCTCCAGGTGCTTGTCATTGATGATCTTGGGGTAGTCTCCCTTCGCACGCGCCTTCGGCCCGTAGTAACGGTCCGTGGCCTGGATCAAAGCCCGGAGAAATTCCTGTTCCACCCGTTCATCTACCATCACATAATCGGGAGCGATACAAGTTTGCCCCGCATTGATAAACTTACCCAAGGCGATGCGCCTGGCCGCTGAGGTCAGGTCGGCCGTTGCGTCGACGATCGTGGGACTCTTGCCGCCCAGTTCCAAGGTAACCGAAGCCAGGTGTTCTGCCGCCGCCTTCATGACCGACTTGCCCACCGGGGTGCTCCCGGTGAAAAAAATATGATCAAAAGGAAAGGTCAGTAACTCCTCTGCCACTTCCCGTCCACCCGTCACTACGGTCACGTGGGTCTCGTCAAAGGTCTCCTCGATCAGCTCAACCATCACCCCGGCAGTGGCCGGCGCATACTCCGAAGGCTTGAGCATGGCCACATTGCCGGCGGCGATCGCTCCGACCAAAGGCGCGATCATCAGCTGAAAAGGGTAGTTCCAGGGAGACAGGATGAGGACGTTTCCCTTGGGTTCTTTGATGACCCTCGCACGTCCCGGTCGGTGCATCGCTGGGACAGCCTTTTTCTCCGGCTCCATCCAGCGCTCCACTCCCTTGAGGGCCAGATCGATTTCCTCTTTGACCAGGGAAATTTCCGTCCCGTACCCTTCTAGATCTGACTTCCCGAGGTCTGTATACAGGGCCTCGAGGATTTGGTCTTCGAATCGATCGATGGCATCCGAGAGGGCCTTGAGATGTCTCCTTCTCGTGGTCACAGGTCGCGTCAATCCACTTTGATAGTAATCTCGTTGTGCTTCGAATCGCTTTCTCATTCTGATTCCTCCAAGGTCTTAGCCTGTTTGTACAAAGAGAGAAGATCGACAACCTTTTGAAAGGTATAGGGCTTCGTCAAAACCAACTCATCGCTTCGTCGCCCTTCCTGGTCCCGGAGCATGATCACGAATTTTCCCCCAGGCTCATGGATCCATTCTCCCGCCATCGACTCGTCGACCAAAAGAATTTCGTCTTGTTCTCGCGGTTCTTCAGACCAATGCAAGTGAATCTGCAAACGTCTGAAAATACTCTCGAGAAGTAGAGCCGTCTGCGGATCATCGGTGATCAGCGTCACACGGTCGTCCAAAGAGCGCTTTTGCTCTTCATCGACCTCTCCCTCTGTCTCTAACGCTTTCCAGTCCTGATAAAGGACCGGGATCCGCACATCAATGGTGTGCGTTGCCTCCTCATAGATGATACTTACCCCGAGACTCTCTTCATAACTCGTTTCTTCTGCTAATGCCTTGGGTGAACCCGCCAGCGCGAAATGAAATTTGATCATATGGTGTTCCATCTGCATGCGAATCGATTCCACCGAGCCCTCGATAAACAAACGCTGGGTGAAGTGCAAGAAGAACCGTCTGACCAAATAATCATCCAATATGGCCACTACATCCGGGGCAATGGCATTGTCGATCTGGTCTTCGCGCAAATGATAGTTGAGCAGCAACCACTTCTTGAGATCGTCGGCTACATTGCGCAAGATACAACGCCGGTTGAACTCCGGTACCCGCTCGAGATCCTTTTCTGGGAGTTCCCTGAGCAGCGTGATCCGGTCTCCAAGCAGCTCGAACATCTCATTGAACCGATCGCGATCGAGCGGTTCTTCATCGACCAGGCGACTAAACTGGCTCCTCTGTGTATCCAGGTCATCTGCCAGACGCAGGAGAAAAGCATCGGCATTTTGCTTGTTGAGCCCTTCCTTATCACGCTCAGCAGAGAGCCGCGCCACCCGCTGCGAACAGGTGGCGTGGGCACCAATCGCAAGGAGGGCTTCCCGCATCACCTTCCAAATCCCCATGACCAGAAGTAGATAGACAAGGACAATGCCGATCATCAGGACCCGCCGATCAGTGGCGTAATCCGTGTTGAGACGCGCGCTCTCGATCACCGCGTACAGAGACCAACCGGTATCTGCGATCCCTTGTCTCAAGTAAAACTGGCGCGTGGGACGATCATAATAGACTGGCTGTCCATCGAGCACGTGGATAATCGCCTGGGGCAGTTGCTCAGAAAGCGCCTCCTGCTTGGCACCCGGCAGGGGAGAGGCCATGACGAACCCGGCTTCATCTGTCATGAGGTACGACGCATCGGTATCGATGAGCAGGGTATCGATCGCGTAGGTGGGCAGATCTACCCCCAGAACCCCCATCAGTTGACGTCCCCTGTACACAGGTACAACAAAACTGACAACATACTCCATGGTATCGGCATCGATATAGGGAGAGACGTACACAACGCTCCCCACCTCCACAGCCTTTTGATACCAATTGCGTTCCCTGGGGTCGTAGTCCGGGGAAGGAATCCAGCTATCGCTCGAGTAAAAAACACCCTCTGTGTCTGCAAAATAGGTCTTGTAGAACTGGCTGCTCAAACGTCGGAGGTAGGGATTCATCGTCCGCTGGACGGCAGTCTTTTCAAAATCGTCGTAGTCGAAAAAATGAGAGAACTCCCGGAAGCGGATCTCCCGGTTCATCAACCAATCCTCCAGTCGCTCCACACGATCCACCGTCCAGTAGGTAGCTTGCATGGCAGCCTCCGTCCCTAAATGGGACTGTCCGATCCAATAGACCACAGGAGCCAGGACCGTCAAAAAAACAATCAGGGCCAAACCGATCCACCGCACGCTATGACGCTTCATCGGTCCCCACCCTCTCGTAGGTGTGCAGTCGCCACCCGTCCTCCGTCGGTTTAAACGTATAGCGCAGGCGATCCACGGCCGATGAGCCGTTGATCAACCACCGTTCTTCGGCTGTGATGTACCAATTGTTCACGTACCTCTCGTCTACTAGGATCCGCAGGGTTTCTAGTTCGAGGGACCCGGGCTTATCGAAGGACGTGAATACTTCTCGCAGTGGTGAATCTTTGGTCAGGACCTCTTCAAGCGACGTCTCACGTCCCAGGGCATAATCCGCAAAATGCCGATTGTAGTCTACGACGAGGTCGATTCCCTCGCCGGTGACCGCCTCGGCGGCGTAAACGCGCGTATACTTTTCTCCGATCAACAAGCGGCGGACGAAATGCGTTGCCTTGGCCTTGTAGTGATCGTATCCCTCCTCATAAGCCGCCCCATCGTGCTCGAACCGGCGTCGGAAGGACACGATCCCCTCGCCCTCAACCATTTCGGTCATCTCATGGTAACTCTGATCACCGGTTGCATGGCGCACGCGGTAGCGCATTCCTTCCTCCGTTTCGGTTACATCGAGTAGCGTCCCCTGCAGGGTGTGTCGCTTTCCGTCGATCGTGACCGTCTGCTCCCAACTCGTGCCGGCCACCAGTGGTGTCATGAGCAGAATCTTCTCCTCAAAGGGAGAGCGGAGGGACCGTGGGCTGTGATCTGTCATGACAATCCGATCCTGTAGGATGCGAAAATGCGTCTCCGTCCCGAAGTCCAGGTCGGCTAATCGCGGGTTATCGTTCTTGACCTCCCCCGCCACCTCAACGATTTTTTCCGATTTCGTCTCCCGCACGCTGATGATCGACGCCTCTTGGTAGTAATCAGCATCCCCCGTGTAGGTCCATGTATAGGGTTTCTCAGGAAAAAGTGCCGCCAACCGTTCATCATAGGGACCTGCCACAGGATCCTCACCTGCACCGCAACCGAAGGCAAGGGGGAGGATCCCTATCAAAAGGGCCACAAGGCCCAACCGTTTCCACATCAAACAACCACCTCTTTGCTTTTATTTTACCACAGCTCGACGTCCCCAAAAAGAAAAGCCCCTTCTCCCGGAAACCTGGGAGAGGAGCACAACGAGTGGAGGGTCACCACATGCGTCTGAATCTACGCCGTATTATCGCAAGAAGCGATCCAAGGGAAAATCGATGAGGTTCTCCACCACGTGATCTGCCTCGGTAAGCGTCTTGGCATCACCGACGCCAATGGCCAGCATGCCGGCATTTTTCGCCGCCTCGATACCTGCGATAGCGTCTTCGAAGACCACACATCGCCCTGGAGGCACGCCCAGGGACCGGGCCCCGATCAAGAATACCTCTGGATCCGGTTTTGCTTTGGAGACGCTGTTGCCGTCGACAACGGCATCAAAGTAGGGAGCGAGACCTGTCACCTCAAGAATCGTCGGCGCATTTTTACTCGCCGAACCGAGGGCCAACTTGATGCCACGATCTCGCAGAGTTTCCAAGAGCTCTAGGGCGCCGGGAAGGATTTCCGATGGATCCATCGTCAAGATGTACGCGCGATACCATTCGTTTTTCTTCGTCGCCAGTTCTAATTTCTTTTCATCACTGAGCGATACGTCACCCAGACTCAAGATAATCTCGAGTGAAGCCATCCGACTGACGCCCTTGAGACGCTCATTATCTGCTTCATCAAAAGGAATACCGAGTTCGTCGGCCAATCGTTTCCAGGCTAAATAGTGGTATTTGGCCGTGTCTACCAACACACCGTCGAGATCGAATAGACACGCACCATACTTTCTTTCGTTCACAGAAAATCAGCTCCTTCAGGACTCGGGAAGTTCATCGGTCATGCTCTCTTTCATGTACCTTGATTATATCCGACGGGGAACCGTCCTTTGAATAGTGAGAACTGACAAGAAGGAACAACTGCTTTGTGTAGCCTGACAAAGTACCCTTGCTCCGTTGGTTTCGGCAGACCTTAGGGTATGCGTCTGATATAATGAAAGAAATTCGAGAAAAGAAAGGTGATCATCATGCGACAATACGTAGCATTAGACCCCTGGAGAATAATCGAGGAAGGCTACCATCCCGAAACCAATGAGATTTACGAGAGTCTCACCAGCCTGGGAAACGGCTACTTGGGTCTTAGGGGAAATTTTGAAGAATCCTATTCGGGGAAGAGCCTGAAGGGCACGTACATTGCCGGCGTCTACTACCCCGATAAAACGCGCGTCGGTTGGTGGAAGAACGGTTATCCTGAGTATTTTGCCAAGGTCCTCAACAGCGCTGATTTTTTAAGGCTTGACATCCGTGTGAACAACGAGGTCCTCGACTTGCACCGGCATCGACCCGAGCGGTTTTCCAGGGTCCTCGATATGCAGCGCGGTCTTCTGACGAGGAGCTTTGAGGTCACGATCGATGGCGCACGCCTGAAGATCGACGCCGAGCGTTTCACCCATATGAAGCGCCTCGAGACAGTCGTCGTCGCCTATCGCATCGAGGTCCTCGATGGCCAAGCGGAACTGGATGCCACTTCTCTGCTCGATGGTGAGGTGCGCAATCAGGATGCCAATTACGATGAGTACTTCTGGCGACCGATCGATCAATCAGCATCGGATACCTTCTGTCACCTCACCCTTGAGACCAAGAAAACGGCCTTCCAGGTCACGACAGCCCAGCATACGGGGTTTGTGAAGAACGCCACGACACTCCACGCAGACCGGGTCATCGATGAGCACCTTCTGGTGGGACAGGCCATCCACACGACACTAAAGACTGGTGACCACCTGACCATCACCAAAACCATCACCGTGACCAACAGCCGATACACGGCTCCCGAGGACCTCGTCCCCAGGGCACGTCAACTCTCAAAGGAGAGCGTGCAGCTCGGTCTCGAGACCCTGCGCAAAGAACAAATAGAGAAGTGGGAGGAAATCTGGGATCATGCAGATATCCTGATCGACGGGGATGTCGCGGCGCAGCAGGGTATCCGCTTCAACATTTTTCACCTCAAGCAAACCTACACCGGGGACGATCCCCGGCTGAACATCGGCCCCAAGGGCTTCACCGGGGAAAAGTACGGTGGGAGCACCTATTGGGACACGGAGGCTTACTGCCTGCCCTTCTATATGAGCACCAGTGGCGAGGAGGTCGCAAAGAACCTGCTGATCTACCGTCACAACCATCTGGAAAAAGCTGTTGAGAACGCTGGAAAGCTCGGGCTCGGGGGCGCCCTCTACCCCATGGTCACCATGAACGGGGAAGAATCCCACAATGAATGGGAGATCACCTTTGAGGAGATCCACCGTAACGCCGCCATCGCTTATGCCATTTACAACTACGAGAGGTACACGGGGAACGACACCTATCTGTTCACCAGAGGACTCGATGTGTTGGTAGAAATCAGCCGTTTCTGGAGGAGCCGCGTAAACTACGTACCGCAAAAAGATGTTTACATGATCCTCGGGGTGACCGGACCAAACGAGTACGAGAACAACGTGAACAACAACTGGTACACGAACCGTATGGCCACATGGTGTCTCACCTACACGCTCGAAGTCCTCGATCGGTACAAAACAAGGGACGGCGACGGCTATACCCGTTACCTAGATGAAAAGCACATCACGCCCGACGAATGCACCGCTTACCGACAGATCATCGATAAGATGTATTATCCGGTGGACGAAACGCGGGGCATTTTTCTCCAGCAGGACGGTTTTCTCGATAAAGACCTCACGCCGGTCAATAAGTTAGCGCCTGAGCATCTTCCCCTCAATCAGAATTGGTCGTGGGACCGGATCCTGAGGAGTTGTTACATCAAGCAAGCCGATGTGCTCCAGGGTCTCTTCTTCCTTTCGCACCAGTATGATCTCGATACGAAAAAGAGAAATTACGATTTCTACGAACCCCTGACCGTGCACGAATCCTCCCTCTCCCCTTGCATCTACTCGATCATCGCCGCCGATCTCTCCTATGAAGACGAGGCGTACAAACACTACCAGAGGAGCGCGAGACTCGATCTCGACAATTACAACAACGATACGGAAGACGGTCTGCATATCACGTCCATGGCAGGTACATGGATGAGCATCGTCTACGGTTTCGGGGGGCTCCATGTGACGGATGACCGTCTGCACCTCAGGCCCTTTATCCCCGCCCAATGGGATCGCTACGCTTTCCGTATCGTCTTTCGCAACCGCCTGCTTCATGTTGTGGTCACCAAGGCAGACACGACGCTAACGCTGCTGGAGGGAGAGAGCCTCAACCTGGTCGTCTACGGAAAGACGCACACTGTACCTTCGGGCACACCCCTGGTGTGTACCGACCAAGGAGGTCAAAACAATGTCCGATAAACGCATCGCTTACTTCTGCATGGAATACGGTCTCGATGTAGCCTTTAAGAATTACGCAGGGGGGCTCGGCATCCTCGCGGGAGATTACATGAAGGGGGCCAAAGACCACGGGTATCCGATCGTCGGCATCGGCATCCGCTGGCAAATGGGCTACACCGATCAACGGATCAAAGATGGTCATCCCGTGGATACCTACGAGGAACAGGACCACGATGAACTGATCGATACGGGACAGACGGTGGAGGTGACCATCGAAGGCCATCCCATCACCCTGAAGGTTTGGAAGCAAGAGGCCTACGGCAATGCGCCGCTCTACCTGCTTGATGCCGATATGCTCGGCAACGGTCCCTTCGCCAAAATCACCGAGCATCTCTACGGTGGTGATTACAAGAACCGGATCGCCCAGGAGATCGTTCTGGGCATCGGGGGCGTGCGCGCGCTGAGGGCGCTGGGCCTCGAGGTCGATCTCTATCATTTCAATGAAGGCCATGCCCTCTTCGCGGCCTTTGAACTGATCGAAGAGAAGAGACGAGCGGGTGCATCGCTGGAGAAAGCCACCGAACAAACGCGAGAGAGCGTCGTTTTCACAACCCATACGCCCGTTATCGCGGGTAACGAAGTGCACCCCCTGGTCGATCTAAAGGCACTCGGTGCTACGCAGACACTTCCCGATGAATGGCTGATACGAATGGGAGAAAAACCCTTTAGCATGACGAAGGCGGCCCTGCGACTTTCGAAAAAAGCCAATGCGGTGGCGCAGCTCCATGGAAAAACCGCGAACGAGATGTGGAAGAGTGTTGAGGAGAAAGATCCGATCCTGGCGATCACCAATGCGATCCATAGACCCACTTGGGTAGACGAGCGTATGCTCGAGAGTGTCTCTACCGACGTCCTGTGGACCCTGCACATGGAGAACAAGCGAGCGCTCATCGACTTCATCGAAAAGCGCAAGGGAATCCGTCTCAAGGAAGACCACCTGCTCATCGGTTTCGCAAGGCGCGCTGCCCCCTACAAGCGTTCCGACCTGATCTTCCGCGATGAGAAGCGGATCGCTCCTCTGCTTTCCTCCGGTCGCCTGCAAATCGTTTTCAGCGGAAAAGCACACCCCCTCGATAGCGAGGGGAAGGCCATTGTTGCCCGGCTGGTCAAGATGCAGGAAAAGTACCCCCAGAGCGTCGTCTTCCTAGAAAATTACGATATGACAATCGGACGTATGCTCACCCGTGGTGCCGATGTCTGGTTGAACAACCCGCGACGCCCCATGGAAGCCAGCGGTACCTCGGGGATGAAAGCCGCCATGAATGGTGTCCTCAACTGTTCGATTCTCGACGGCTGGTGGCCGGAAGCCTGCGACCACGGCGTCAATGGTTGGCAGTTCGGTGACGGCTTTGAGTCCAAGGACAAGAAAAAGGCCGACGCCCACGATCTCGAGGCCCTCTACTCGGTGGTCGAGAGTGAGGTGCTACCCACTTATTATGATGCCCCCCAGAAATGGAGAAATATGATGCTGGCCAGCATCCGAGACACGAAAGATACCTTTGATGTCAAGCGAATGCTGGCGGAGTACGACGAAAAGCTCTACCGCTAGCATAGCCACACCAGAACAAAACCGCCTTCGGCGGCAATAAATCAAAACCTACACGGTGATTAGACTATTCATTTAGTCTATGGGTACCATAAGCCCATTGCACTTGACACACAGTGCAGTGGGTTTCCCCTTTTCATCGCAGTTTTCTGGTGTAGACATTTCGTAGACGATATCTGCATCGATTCCTTCTTCATAGCCACAACGTTTGCATCGAAACTGAACATACTCAACTGGTGCATCTGCTCCGAATGGGATGGTGTATTCTCGTTCATCCATTTCTCTTCACTCCTCGATGGTATAGTAAGACAATTCTCTGTTACATCATAAATCAATCCATACTTCGGATGCCATATCTCCCATAATTCCATCACATGCTTACATTTCTTACAACGCATCGGATCTTTTGAAAAGTTTTGAATGAGTCTTTGGCGATAACTCATTTTCGATGCTCTTTTATTCCACCAGCTTTTGTTTGTATAATAGGTCCGCTGGTAGCCACTTTTGATATATTGCTGTAAACCATACATCCTTTTCCTCGTCAAAGCAGTTCTACCTGAATAGATTCCATAGCGCCTGACTAACTTCTGATTTTTCATTGGGATATGTTGAACGAGTTTGCCCATGAATGTATGGATGCTTTCTGTGACCTCTTCTCGTTTTTCGCTCTTATGATCAATATACCAATACCTGATTTCTCTCTCAGTGACCCCCATGATGCGGTGTTCTGCCATGGCTGGTCGTGCCAAGTAGCGCCCAATATACTGGGCGCTCTTCTTGGCACTTTTCATTTTCCCCTCTGCATAAACATAAAATCCGTCTTTGTATCGTTTGAAATAGCCACTGTACTCTCGACTTTTATGGGGATTTTTCTTGATCATGTATTGGATAAGCTTATATTGCCAGATCTTTCGAAAACTCGTGTAGTTGAAATAGTTCAGTTCACCTATTTCATCGCCTTTCATCTTTATCTCTGGGATCAATGCATGTACATGTGGATTGTATTTTAAATCACGACCAAAGGTATGAACCACGCTGATCATACCAGTTTGCCACAGTAAACCTTTTTGCTTACGTCGTTTTCTTCTGTCATATGCTTCGCGATTTTTTCCATTCACCCTGTTGATGGTTTCCTCAACGACTTCCCACGCCAAGACTTGCAAATCCTTTAAGCAGTCCTTGTTATAGAAAAAGTGCGCTCTGAATTCCTCAGGTATGGTGAATACACAATGGCGATGGATCACATCTAGCAGTTTAGACTGCTGCCTATCGCTCCATTCATCACTATATCTCTTTCCACAACTATTACAAAACCTACTTTTACAGGTGAATCCAATTATCTTTTCTTCGGCGCAATGGGTACACTTATATTTGATATACCCTCCTTTTGGATCTCCACATTCGATCATCTTCTTCACTTGAGATTGAATCTGCTCTCGTTGCGACTCTGGAAACTTATGGGCATTTTCTTTCCAGAAGTCTGCAAAGTGATCCCTGAAGATATCTTTTATTCTGTATTTGGCATCAACAGTTGTTTTCATAGTATCAGTTTATCTTTCCTCTCTACTGATGCCAACTACTTATTCTCATTTCATCCACATCTCTTTGCGCATGCTATTTCCTAAGCTATAAAGAAAAAGAGGGGGAAGCCTAAGCTTCCTCCTCTTCTTCTTCGTCCATATAATCAAGGAACTCTTCGTAGGCCGCACGCACCGCATCGTAGCGTTCGCCGTCCTCAACCCGAGTGACGATGACCTCGTCGCCCTCTTCCTCGTAGTCGTAGATCAGGATGATTTCTTCATTCTCCGGAACCAGAGAAATATACTCGCGCTCCTCGAACTCAAAAATGTCGAGGACCTCACACACGACATCCTCACCCGATTCAAGTGTCAATGTGATCGTGGTGACATCTTCTTCACAGTGGCAATGACCGTCATGTTTATGATCATGGTCGTGGTCGTGCCCGCAATGGCAATGTTCGCTCATTCATGTACCTCCTTTGGTAGTACCTTCAGTTTAACAGAGATTTTACCGCAGGGAAATATGGATTTCAAAAATTTTTCGTAAACTATCTATGACGAAGGAGGCGATCAAGATGAAACGCATGACCATTGGAATCGATATCGATGGCACTATCACAGGTGCTTATGACTGGCTACCCTATGCGAACCAATACTTTGCACAGGATAAAAGACCCGAAGACATCCACTGCTACGACATCCACACGGCTTTTGGCGTCGACCGAATGGCCTACCGATCCTTCTACGAGAGTTTCAAATACCTACTGCACGCAAACAACACACCCAGACCCTACGCACCCGAAACGGTAGAGCACCTCTCCTTTCGACACACCTGCCACTATATCACCGCACGGGAGACCGGTCTCCGCCACACCACGGAACATTGGCTGGAGAAACACGGGCTCCCGAACATCCCCCTACATATGCTGGGGGCGCATGACAAGGTACCCACTGCACTGGCGCTCGGATGTACCCTCTTTATCGAAGACCGCTACGAAACGGCCATCGCCATGGCAGACCGTGGGATCCCGGTCCTGCTCTTCGATACCGCTTACAACCGTGGAAAGGCACATTCCCTGATCACACGGGTGAACAGCTGGGGTGAGGTCAGACGCTTCATCGACTGGATGCAAACGGCCACCGCCTAGTCGAAATTGCGGTTCATCTTGCTTAGCAAGCGGAGGAACTGCTCCTTTTCCACGTCGTCAAAGCCCTCGAAAGCCGTCCTGACGACATCCGATGAAATGTCGCGGTAGGCCCCCTCGATCTCACGCGCCTGGTCCGTCAGGTGAATATAGGAGATCCGTCGATCCGATGGGTCTTTATGTTTGTTCACGTAACCGAGGTCCATCAGCTTGTTCACCAGGGAGGTCACCGTCGACTTGTCCTTGCCGATCAACTCGGCGATCTCGCTCATCTTGAGCTTTCCCCCATTATTGTAAAGGACCGTCAGCACGTTTCCATGCGTGGGAATCATCTCCCCTAGTCCGGCGTTCATTAGCTCTTCCTCTATAAATCGAATCATTTTTTTCTTCGTTTGACTGATATAGAATACGATAAACTGATCTTTCACTTTGCACCACCTCTGCATCTATTATAGCAGAAAACTAGGATTTTGAATGGTTTGACACCAAACCTTTTGCAGGTGTATACTGAACACAAGAATTAATGAAATCACCTTTCAATTATTGTAACATATGTTCTGTTTTCTCGACAAGGAATATTGAGCATACTGCGCGAAAAAACGCCCTAACTCACGACTGAAGTTACGAGTGTGCGGGCGTTAAATCATCAAGCAAAAGGAGAAAGGAAAGGATGAACCCATGGATACCTATCGTGCACTTTATATCATTGAAACCGATGAAGGTACTTATGAAAAACAGATTGTCGAGCGGCAGATCAGCGATCTTCCCGAGAACGACGTCCTCATCAGGGTGAAGGTCTCGAGCCTCAACTACAAGGATGCCCTCTCCGCCACGGGAAACCGCGGCGTCACACGAAAGTTTCCCCATCAGCCCGGTATCGACGCTGCCGGTGTTGTCGAACGCTCAGCGGACGACCGCTTCCAGCAGGGCGATGAAGTGATTGTCACGGGATATGATCTCGGTATGAATACGCCTGGAGGGCTCGGCGCCTTTGTGTCGGTGCCCGGGGACTGGATCGTGAAAAAGCCCGAGGGACTGACCCTCGAGGAAACCATGATGTACGGTACGGCCGGCTTCACTGCGGCCCTATCCGTCGATGCCCTCAGCAGGGCCGTCTCACCAGAAGACGGTAAGGTCCTCGTGACCGGTGCCACCGGCGGCGTAGGATCCACCGCCGTGGGGATCCTGTCTAAGCTCGGTTATACCGTCGCGGCCGCCACGGGCAAACCCGACAAAGCTGACCACCTTACGCACCTGGGCGCCGACGAGATTGTCGACCGCAAGGACATCGATGACCAGTCCGGGCGGGCTATGCTCAAGGGACTTTACGCTGGCGTCATCGACACAGCGGGTGGTAACACGCTGGCCACCGCACTAAAAATCGCTTCCTACGGAGGCGCCGTCACTACCTGCGGTAACGTGGCCGGGGACATGTTTGAATCCTCCGTCTACCCCTTTATCCTGCGGGGGATCACCTTGTTCGGTATCGACTCCGTCCAGTGCGACCACGAGACTCGTCTGAGAATCTGGCAGCATCTGGCTTCGGACTGGCGTCCAGAACACCTTACCGAGAACGTAAATCACCTCACCCTCGAGGAGGCCATTCCGGCACTCGAAGCGCTGATCGACGGATCGCACAGCGGACGCAGCGTCGTCCACCACAAGTAAGCGAAAAACGGCTGACTCCCCATGGGGAATCAGCCGTTTTATTATCCTTCGTATCGCTCGACAAACTCAAATCGCTCGCCGTTGGGACCTCTGAAAAATTGGATCCTGGCTTTGCCCACCACCCGGGGCTCTCCCAGTAGTGGCACTTCTGCTTTTTTGAGCATCTCGATTTTCTCGTCCAGCTTTTCCACCTTAAAGGCGATATGTTCGATCGGACCGGGATGACGTGGTTCGTTGGACTCCCTGTAGATGAGCTCGATGATTGTGCCCCCGACGTCGAGGAAGACGAGGCGGCTGTCCGGGTACTGGTAATCCTTCAGCACCTTGGCCTCTAGAATATCGCGGTAGAATACCAGCGACTTTTCGATATCGAGTACTTTGATTCCAATATGTCCAAATTTCATTTCCTTCTCCTATTTGTAGAAGTATTCGCCGTCGATGACCTTGTACAGGCGGTCGCTCATGTGTGTCCAAGGTTTCAGGTTGAAGTACAGGCAGTTCGCCACATTGTTCTCACCGAGCAGCGCCCGCTTTGAAGCTTCTATCGAGTCTGCCGAAGGCTGCACATTTTCAAAACTCGCCTTGTGCGCCGGTGGAAACTGTACGTAGCCTCCCGATACCTCGAAAATCACGTCCTTCACCGTACTAGGAAAACGCGGATCCTTCACCCGGTTGAGCACGACATTCGCAACACCAATTTTCATATCGAAATTACCGTTGGTCTCCACCTGCACGATTTTCGAGAGCCAGTAAAGATCATCCTCATCGATGGCTGGGGTTTCGGAGAGGTATTTCTTCTCCGCGGTTAAATTCAAATCCGTTTCAATCGTCACTGTTGCTTCTTCGGCATCCCAGTTCGTCTCGAAGCCGTAAAGGTTCGTGAGGAAGCTGAGCGGTACGTAAGTCCGGCCCCTGCTGATGAAAGGAGCGGCGTCAATAGATCGGTTCTCTCCATTCACATGAGCTTCCGATGAATCCATATAGAGATCCACGGCCAGTCCACTATCCCGTACACTGACCACCTGCTTCTCATCATTCCAGAATAGCTGACCCCCGAGGGTCTCGGTAAAATATCTCGATACGACATAGACGCGTCCGTCGATCAGATAATTGGGTGCCTCACCCGTGATATAATAGTCGTCCACTTTGACGCTCACCGCTTGGTGCTCCATTGCAAAAAGCGCTGAGGTGCTTAAAATCAGGACCATGAGGAGCATTACAATTGTTTTTCTCATGACATATCCCTCCTTACCCAAGCATTTTATCACAAAAGCTGAATCTCTGGTATGACAATTTGATGCTTTATTGCCCGCACACTCGTGACTTCAGTCGTGAGTTAGGGCATATTTTCTACTTTGGATCTCATATAAACAGCTCACACATGCATTTGCATATGTTATAGTTTAATTGAGGTGTTTAAATTGAAAGAAAAGCACGGTAGAGGTTACGTATATTCAATTCAATATCATTTAGTCTGGTGCGTGAAGTACCGTAAGAAGATATTGGTTGGCAATATAGAAGACACTCTAAAAACAAAACTAAAACAAATCGCTATAGAGCACGGATTCGACATCTTGGCCATGGAATGTGATACAGACCATGTACATCTACTTGTCGATTGTTCCCCTCAACACTACATTCCAAATATGATCAAGGCATTAAAAGGAGTTTCCGCGAGGTATATGTTCAAATTACACCCCGAGATCAGAAATCAGTTATGGGGAGGAAACTTGTGGAACCCTTCTTACTTCGTCAGCACGGTAAGTGAAACGACCGAAGAGCAAATCCGAAGGTACATCCAGTCTCAAAAGGAGAAGTAACACTTATGGGTAAACGAATGACGGTCAAAGAAAAAAACGAGGTACTGGCTAAACAGGGTCTTCAGTTGAAACACTATGGCCTTGTTCTTCGTGTTTATCCTACTGAGGAACAGGCGATTCTCATCAACAAGACCATCGGATGTGCCAGGATGATCTACAATAAATATCTCGATGCGAGGAAAACCTATTATCGCGAGAATGGAGAGAAACTTTCGGTTGGTAAGTACAAGAAGGAGACCATGGTGCCACTGAAGTCCTCTGAGGACTATGGTTTCTTGAAAGAAGTCGACAAATTTGCTTTAGAAGCGGCTTGTGAAAACGTCGAGAATGCTTACGTCCGTTTCTTCGAGCATCAAAACCGATATCCGAAGTTCAAATCAAAACGTAGAGCTAAGAAGGCTTATACAACCAAGATGACGAATAACAACATCGAAATCATCGGTTCTTCTCACATCAAATTACCGAAACTTGGGAAGGTGTCCATGGCAAAAGTAAAAACAGCAAGAAATAAAGGAATACTCAAGAAAGCGCGAGAGGGTCATGCAAGGATCTTAAAAGCGACGATCACCCTGAAGGGCTCTAAGTATTATGTTTCCCTTGCTCTCGAAGAGACGATCGAGTTGGTAAAGCCCTTGGAGATCGAGCATATTGACGCTTCAAAAGCAGTCGGTGTTGATCTTGGCCTCAAGACCTTCGCCACCATCTCCAATGGTGAAAACACCGAGTTCATCGAAAGAGCCAAGTTTATCAAGGAGTCGGAGAAGAAACTGGCCAAGCTCCAACGAAGGTTGGCAAAAAAACAGCTCGATTCACAGAATCACAAGAAGGTAGCACAAAAAATAGCAAATCTACATGGTCATATAGCAAACCATCGAAAAGACTTCGCCCACAAACTGAGTACCCGGTTGGCCAACGAAAACCAAGTGGTTGTACTGGAAACACTGAGTATCAAGGGCATGGTCAAGAACAAGAAACTATCGAAAGCCATATCAGATGCGGGATGGTCTCAGTTCATTACCTTCCTGAAGTACAAACTGGAGTGGCAGGGAAAGCATCTTGTACAGATCGACCGTTGGTATGCCTCATCTACGATTTGCTCTTCCTGCGGGGAGAAACACATCGCCCTTACGCTGAACGACAGAAAGTGGTGTTGTAGTCACTGCGGTGCTGAGCACGAACGGGATGAGAATGCAGCCATCAACATCAGAAAACAGGGTTTAGATACATTAGGCATCTCAGCCTAAGGATAAGCGGTACCAAGTGTACCTGCACCGTTGGAACAACGGGAAGTGCCTGTCACACTCGTGAGCAGAGCCAAGCTCTGTAGGAGGCTTTGTAAGACTTGGGTTGCTCCTGCAATCTAAGCGGTAGCCGGTGAAACAGGAAAAAGTGGTCGTCGCGAAAAGGTGATAACCGAATCCCGTGACTTCACTCATGGGTAGTTCAAGACCAGAGCTTTCGATGGGTATGAATAAAAAAGCTATCCAAGGAGCGAGGTGTCCTGTACGATGAGAAAATTCAAAGCCCCAGCAGTCTTCTTCTTGATCTTCTTAGCCTTTCTTTCCGCCGCACTTTTCGAGGGAAAACGCAGGGAACTCTCCGATCAAAATGCCCTGAATGCTAAGGTCTCCGTCCTACAGGCCACCCTCGACAAAGAGCTCGGTCAGCGACTGCGGAATGTCTACGGCATTCTGGCCTACGTGGCCGAGAAACCGGACTTAAGTGAAAATGATTTCTTGTCCTTTACCGAACGATTGCTGCCGACAGACGAAGGCCTGATCTTGAACCTGGCCCTTATCCAGGATACCACGATCTTGTACCAGTATCCAAAGGACCCCAATGTGACGAGCATCGGTGTGGACCTCCTTGATGTACCCGAGCAAGCACCTTCAGTGCTTCGTACCAAATCTCAGGGGCATACAGTACTGGTGGGTCCCGTAGATTTAGTTCAGGGGGGTAAGGGATTGATTTTCCGATTACCGATTTTTCTTGATGACGAATCCTACTGGGGACAACTATCTTTGGTGATCGACTATGACGCGCTGATTGAATACACGGATCTAGGAAATCTGGAGACCTCCCATCACATTATTCTATACACGGATATCAGTGCCTACAAAATCCTTTACAAAAGTTCGATTTCGCCGAGGAATGCGAAGCTCTATCCGATTAACCTCGGGCTGACGACATGGTATCTCGGTGTGAGTCCAAAAGAAAGCCGCGGGCCGGACATCCTGGCTATGCTACTGATCATCGCGGGCCTTTTCTTCGGCCTGCTGGTTGCCTACGGCATTCACCGCATGCAACATCAGAACCATGAGCTAGAGGCACGGGTGAAGCAACGTACCCAGGCGCTCGAAACTACCAACACCTCCCTCAAAGAGGCGCTGGAGAACCTGCGCAGTACCCAAGAACAGTTGATCCTCACGGAGAAGCTGGCGGGTCTCGGCGATCTCGTCGCCGGTGTCGCTCATGAAATCAACACCCCACTCGGTATCGCCGTCACGCTGTCGACCCACCTTGAGGAAGTGAATCGCGGTTTACGAGAAGCCCAGGATAAGGGGACACTCACGCGAGCGGATTTTGAAATGCAACTAAGCGAGGCTTCGGAAGCCATTGCCCTCATGTCCAGCAACCTCCAGCGAGCCGCCGAATTGATCTCGAGCTTCAAGTCCCTGGCCAGTGACCAGCACACGGGAGAAGAACGGAGGGTGGATCTTGGAGCTTATCTTGAGGATATCCTTTTGAGTCTAGAACCGCAACTCAAGGGAACGCCCCACCGCCTGACGATGTACCTCCCGCGAGGCTACACAACCACCGTGAACACCGGGGCCCTATCCACGGTAATCACGAACCTCTTCACGAACGCCCTTGTACACGGTCTTCATGAACGCGATGCCGGCCTTATTCGGATCGAAATCCACCGGAATGAAGGCGACCTAATCCTCAGTGTGTCCGACGATGGCGCGGGGATTCCGGCAGAGATCCAGGATAAGATCTTCCTACCCTTTTTTACCACCGGAAGGCAGAGGGGCTCCACCGGTATAGGACTGCACCTGGTCTACAACGCTGTGGTAGCCGAGCTCCACGGTAGCATTCGCTTTGAAACTGGAACCCTAGGGACGACCTTTATCGTGAGCTTTCCACAAGAAAACGACCTCTCATCGGCTTAGACCGGAGAGGTCGTTTCTTTTCCTTAGATCGTCTGGATCTACGCTGTGGGACCGCTCAGCCGGTAGGTGCACAGGTACTCGCCCTCGGTCAACAACCGTCGTTCCTCCACCTCATTGGCAAAGGTCCATCCACGGTTGATCAGGCTCACCTCGAAATGCGCCATCGCGATACCCATATCGATCATCTGGATGTTCACACCCCTAAGGTCTTGGTACTTCTTATCGGGATGCAGAAAGAAGTGGACGCGGTCATCCTCCACGATCAATCTCCAGGGTTGCTTATTCGAGGCAGAAGGGGCCAAACGAACCATCTCGAGGGGCTGCCGCAAGGGGTGGTCTCCAGGGATGGGTCTACCGACCTGCTCGTAGGAGAAAAGCTCATCGAAGGCCATCCGCTGATGGCTTTTCGCCACAAAACGGATCGCCTGATCGACCAACCGTCGTCTGGCCTTTGGATAGCCGTAAGGGATGATCGCCGGAATCGTCAACTCTTCTGCGATTCCCAAGGCGTGATGCACCGGTGTCCTCCTGAAGGTACCGCCCAACCAGCATGTGCCGATCCCACGGTTTGTCAAGGCCAGTACGGCCAGTTCCATTCGATAGCCCAGATCGACCAGGTGCTCTCGATCGGTCCGCTCGATCACGGGAACGAGGTAGCCCTGCGCCCGATCGATCACACCGTAGGTGCCGAAACGTTCCCCCGTGGCAGTGAAATCTTTCATCACGGGCTGGTTGTACAGTGACGTCTCCGTGCCGAAGGGACTCTCTGCCTCCTCCGCGCTCTCCAGAATCACTTCGAGCGCCTTGACATCCGCCGGATCCAAGGCCCGGTTCTGAAAGCTCCGGGTGGACACCCGGTTCGCGATCGCATCATGCATGGTCTTTTCAACTCCTATATGGCAAAATTGCCCTTCTCGAAAATCTTGACTTCTCGTCCGTCTCGTGTGGTTGCCACGATCTCCAGATCAGCGGTGCCGATCATGAAATCTTCGTGTACAATCGAATGGTTGACGCCTTGTGATAGCTTGGTCTCCGCATCCATTGTCTCATGGTTCTCCAGGCACATGGGGTAGGCCTTTCCCAAGGCCAGGTGGCAGGATGCATTTTCATCGAAGAGGGTGTTGTAGAAAAGGATCCCCGTATTCGAAATGGGAGAATCATGGGGAACCAGAGCCACTTCTCCGAGTCTGGCGGCACCCTCATCGCTCTCGATAAGCTTCTGCAGATGCGCCTTACCCACGACTGCATCGTAGGCCACCACGCGCCCCTTTTCAAAGCGGAGCCAGAATCCATCGATCAAATTCCCGCGGTAGTTCAGCGGCATCGAAGCGTAGACGATGCCCTCCACCCTCTCGCGATGCGGGAGGGTGAAGACCTCTTCGGTAGGTATGTTGGCGATGAACGCGACGCCCTCAGTGCTTTCGTCTGCTCCACCTAGGAACTGGTATCCCTCCGGGAGTCCGATCCTGAGGTCCGTGCCCAAACCGTTCTGGTAGTGCAGGGACTCGATCTGCAGATCGTTCAGGATCCGCACTTTTTCCTGTAGAGTGTCCTTGTGCTTCTGCCAGGCGGCAACGGGATCCGGCAGATCGGCTCGCGTCGCCGCAAAGATGGCCGTCCATAATTTCTCAACCGCCTCTTCGTCGGAAGCTTCTGGAAACACTTTTCTGGCCCATCCTTCTGAAGGTGCAGCGATGATACACCAGGTGTTTTCGTTATTCATCCTGCGTTCCCTGTACACTTCGAGCGCTTCGCTCGCCGCCTTGAACTGCCGGCTCATACGATCGGCATCGACACCGTTCATCAGTTCCGGATCGGTATCTGCGATGTTGATAAAAGCAGCCCCTTCTTGGGAGAGCGTTTCATAGTATGCTCTCTTGTAGTCGGGATAACGGTCGAAAAGCGTATCATCCCCACGCAAGAACAACATGCGGCGCAGGGGATCATCATGATAATCGGCGATTACCTCACTCGCACCAGCGTCATAGGCCTTCTCGGCTAGTAATCTGAGTAGCTGGGCATTCTCAGGGGTCGTGGCGATCACCAGCTTTTGTCCCTGCTGGATGTTGACGCCCTGGTAGATCACGAGTTCTGCGTACTTGTTCAGATGTTCACGGTTCACAGTATCACACTCACTCTCATATAATATTTTTTATATATCTTCTTCATTATAGCATATCATGCCTGGGGGTCCTTTTCAGGAACCAGGGTTTTGGAAAGATTCTCCTTAAATATTGTGAGTACGAAACACAGGCGCTTATCCTCAGGGAGATTCCCTTCCATCTGGCCCTTCAGATACCCACGCATCATCAGACCCATCCGGTGCAGGTCTTCCCGATCCATGCGCTCCAGACCCTCTTCCCGCCGCATGAGATGATCGAGTAGCAAGTGGTTTAGGTCCCGCAGCGCCCTGAGGATCCGGTCGTACGCTAACTTTTCCACATCCTGACGGTCAAAGCGCCTCAGGTCATCGAGGTGGCCCTTGATAAAATCATGATCGGCAAAGAAGGCGATCAATCGGTCGCGCATCACATGATCTGGGACACTCCCCTCTTCTAGCGCTTCCACAAGCTGTAGCGAACGCTCGTAGAGGTAACAGGTTCTCTTGTGCAGCATCCTTCGGTAGAAGAGCAGGCTGAACACCACGTTGACGATCATCGCGATGAGCACACCGGCCCCCAAGGACAACATGCGTAACCTGAAAGTGAGCAACATGCTCGGATCACCGTTTGCAGATAACTGGATGTACTGTGTCATGTAAATGGCAGTAAAGATGGCCACGGGGGACACCTGCCTGAAATCGATAAGCAGTGAGATGTACACTGTGATCGCCACCGCCAAGGGCACCGTCACCACGTTCACACCAAAGAGCATCACGAGCAGGGCCGTTACCAATCCCCCGAGCACCGTTGCCTTCAACTGATCCACGGCCACGCGGAACCCGGTCATGGCAACGGGTTCCAGTGTCAACATCATTCCGAAAAGCAGTGAGATCATATCGCGGCCGATCAAAGGGTGGTTGGAAAAAATGGCATATGCCGCGAATACCCCGACAAAGCTCTTCGCGATGTATAGTGGCGAGTCGAATCGCTTGGCCTCTCTCCCGAGGAACAGCCACCTGAACATATTATCTACCTCCTGATGATTCATCGCGGGCCTTGAACGCCCGCTTGTTCTCATACATGCGGTCATCCGCACGTTTGAGCGCAGTTTCCAGATCCATCACTTCGCCACGCCGTACCGATGTGCCCAGTGCGACGGAATAAATGTCCTTGATCTCCCGCTGGAAAATCCTCAGTTCCTGCTGAATGGCTTCAGGTTCTGCTCCTTCGGCTACCAACAGGAACTCATCCCCTCCCATCCTAAAAAGCTGATGATCACCAAACCGGTTCTGCAGCGCACGACCAAATCCCGCCAGGTAACGATCCCCCTCGAGGTGCCCCAGCGAGTCGTTCACCCGTTTCAGGTAGTTGAGATCCATGACGCAAAAGGTCTCCGGATAAGCGCGGTTTTGATTCTTCTCCTCCCAGTGGTTGAAGTACAACCGATTTTTTAATCCGGTCAGCGGATCGAGATAGAGTAGCTTCTCTCTTTCCTTGAGCAGTAAGGTCTCCGTACGTTTTTTCATCAGCTCGATAAAGAGGAGATAGAGACCGACACCCGCCACGGTCAGGATCACGAGCAGGAGGCCGATGATCGATCGGTACCGTCCACGCTCGAGAGGTTCAAGCGGCGGCGCCGTACTGAGCCCCTTCTGTTTGAGCTGTTCGTAGTCGATGAGCACCATGGCTTTGTTGAGGATCGAGGCAAATTCCGGTTGTGAACGGTGCACCCCGAAGTAGAGAAAGCTATCGGCCGAAGTGGTTCCTTTCTCTATGATCTCTTGGTAGCCCAGGCCGTTGATATAATAGGAGGCCACAGTTGGATTTTCAATCAGATAGGAAGCCTCGCCTGAGGCGACTGCCTTCAGAGAGTGCTTGATGTCTGGTGTGGTCAGGATTCTTGGGTCCTTGAGGTTCTTCTGGAGGTGCTCTTCATGCCAGAACCCCTCGATGACAGCTACCCCTTGACCTTCCAGGCTGTAAACGTCCCTTACCGGTGGCGTGTTTTTTAAGCCGTAGATGCGGTCGCGCTCGGTTGAGAAGGCCCTGGGGAAGAGGAAGGTATCCAATCGCTCTTCGCTCTTGGCCATGTTCATGATATGGATCTCACCCTCCTCAGCCCGGGAGAAGAGTTCATCAAAGGTTCCGCTTTCGACCGACATCTCGATACCGGTGATGGCACATAGTTCTTCGAGCACTGCACCTGCAATCCCTCGAAAGCGACCCGCTTCGTAGTGATCAAAGGGCAGATAGTCCGTCGCCGCTCCGGCGATGATCCGACCGTCCGATTCTAGCCATGCCCGTTCTTTGTCTGTGAGTCGGAGAATTTTCCTCGTGTAGGCCACACGCGCACCATCAATGGCACGGTCGATCTTTTCACGATGGGTAAACAAGACGGCATCGATTCGATCGATCAGTTCCGCATCTTCTTTTCTCGCGGAGATGGTCAGATCCGATGTCATCTCCGTCAGACTCATCATGTGGACGACAAGGGGATAATCATGGATGTACTCGTGCACGATTCCGCCACCTGATGTGATGAAGGCTTGCACCCTGCCGTGTCCCAGGGCATCGAGCGCATCATACTCGCTGTCGAAATAGACCGGCTCGATGGCGAGACGCGTGTAACTTTTCTCAAACACACCCACGATGGCATCTCCTGTCAAAAAGGCCACCTTTTGTCCATCCAGATCGCCCAGGGAACGCACGGACTGGCCACGTGAGATAAAGACATCATAGGGGTAGCGATGCACCGGTGTGGTAAATCGCATCCACTCCTCGCGTTCCGGCGTGCGATTGGCTCCCACGAGTAGGTCGATCTCTCCGTCTTCAAGACCCTTGAAGATTTCCGCCCACTCTCTCTCTGGGGAGACGGCAATCTCAATCCCTAGTTCCTCTTCGAGGATCGCGATGACATCGACAAAAAACCCCTTCGTTTCACCCGCTTCTTCAAAGTAATCCATACCAGAATAGGGCAAACCGAGTACCAGGGGTTTCTTTAGATGCGCATCACTTGTATGGGCAAAGGCGGTACTATTCAGAGATATGAGGAGGAGCAGACCGAGGATCCACGAACGCATCGCAGGTCACCATCCTTTGTTCGTTTCCTTTTATTCTACCAAAATCTACTGTTGATTACCACCGATGATAAAAAGCCGCCCCCATTGGGGACGGCATGATGTCAATCCTCGTGAAAGGTGAGCACCTTGTCGAGAAAGTCCTTCAACTTTTGCGTTTGCGGTCGCTGTAGCATGTCGGGGCCACCCTGTTCCACGATCTTTCCCTCATCCATGAAGATGATATGGTCGGCCGTATGCTTGGCGAACCCAATCTCATGCGTGACGAGCACGATATCTCTTTTTTCCTCCACGAGCTTTCGTATGGCCACCAGCACCTCGTAGGTGAGGATCGGATCGAGGCTGGAGGTGGGCTCATCGAGCAAGATGATCGAGGGCTCTATGGCCAGGGCACGGACGATCGAGACGCGTTGTGACTGACCGCCACTGATCTGATGGGGTAATTTGTGTGCGTGAGGCATCAGATCGAAACTCTCGAGCAGACGCTCGACCTGAGGCAAGACCAATTTCCTGGGTTTCTTATGGACCTTTTCTAGGACCAACAGGATATTCTCCATCACCGAGAGGTGACTGAACAGGTTATGATCTTGAAAGACAAAGCCCACGGTCTTCCGATAGCGGGAAGCCGTCTCTTCGTCGATCTCCTGGTCGTTGACCAGGATCCTGCCCTCGTCAAAGGATTCGAGTCCCGCGATCAAACGGAGAAGCGTGGATTTGCCACTACCCGACGCCCCGATGAGAGCCACCACCTGTGCATGATCGATGGACAGGTTGATGTCATCGAGCACCGCGGTATCACCGTATCGTTTTGTGAGGTGTTGTAGATTGAGTTTCATGGACGCTCCTTCATAAAGTTTGCACGCTTCTCAAGGTAACGTATGAGCCTGAGCAGCGGTACCGTGATCAAGAGATAACCAATGGTCACCACGATGAAACCCTCGGTGACACGGAAAGAGTTGGCCTGTACCGTTTTGATGGCATTGAGGAACTCTTCCGTCGCCATATAGGAGAGCAGAGCGCTACCCTTGATCGTCAGGGCAAATTGCCCGGCGAGCGGCGGCAGGATCGTCAGCATCACCTGGGGGAAGACCACGTACCGATAGGTTTGATACGTGGAAAACCCGAACATCTTGGCCGTTTGCCATTGGTTCACGTGGATGGAATCGATGGCACCCTTGTAGATGTCGGCAATATAGGCACCGATATAGAGCGCCAGCGTCAAAACGCCGACCCAAAAGCGTGAGTTGAAACCGAAGGCAAAGCCGATGTAATAGAAAGCGACGATCACGATGACCATCAAAGGCGTTCCAAAGATCATGGTCTTGTGGATCTCGGCCAAGTGGTTCAGAATCGAGAAACGGGAAACCTGCATCATGTACAAGACCAGGCCCACCAACAGTGCGATCACGAGCGATAAGAAGCTCAGGACGATTGTATTGAGCCAACCGGAAAACAGCACCCTCCGATAGGTCCAGTAAGCCGTGTAGTCGAGCTCACCACCCGTTGAGCGGATGGTGATGTAGTAAAAGAGCAGGCCGTATAAAATAATGGCCAGAAGAAAAGTCAAGCGACGTTTGATCGAAGACATTCTGTTCCTTTCTTCTTAAAAGAAGAAGTCTATGCCGTAGGCTTCAAACTCTACCATTTTGTCCCTGAGATAAGTATCTCTGATCTCATCGTAGGTCCCATCGGTTTTTGCTTGAGTGATAAAGGCATCGACCTGTTCCTTCAGTTCCGTTTCACCCTTTCTCATGGCCACACCCCACCCCTTGGTATTGGGTAGTGGTTCGAGGACCGCCCGGGTTGTATCCGGGTAATTCTCATGGTGTCGGATGATCGAGAGCGGATCGTAGATGAACACATCGGCTTTCCCCTGGGATACCTCTAGGACGGCCGTGGCTTCCTCGTCGATATTCTTGATCTGTGCCTCGGGCGCATTGGTCGCGGCCCATAGAGCGCCGATCGTCCCAGTTTTCGAGGCGATGATGACATCAGGATCGTTGAGATCATCAGGATGCTCAACCGGCGAATCGGCGCTGACCAGCATCATGAGCTGAGAGGTGGTGTAGGGGATGGAAAAATCCACCTTTTCTTCCCGCTCCTCAGTGATGGTCATCGACGAGATGATCAGGTCGATCTTGCCCGATTCCAACGAAGGAATCAAACTCGGATAGGGCGTATCCACGATTTCGATCTCCTTATCCAAATAGTCACCCAAGGCCTGGGCCAACATGACAGATGCCCCTTCGGGGGTACCGTCGGGACCTTTGGTCTCGAAAGGCGGGTACTGGAGTTCCATCCCGACCCGCAGTGTTTCCTTGTCAAGGGTTGATGTCGCATCCGGTTGACATCCGGTGGCTAACAACAACAGTGCAATGAGCAGTATGCTTAGTCTCTTCATTTTATCAAACCTCCATATGTTATATGTTCTATTCTATCACAGTTCATTTATACCTACAGCATTCCTCTTCAAACTGGCAAACGCTATCTACTTTCGCATGGGAAAGGGCCCGCTCTCTTTGACGGGCCCTCTATTCACTTCATCTTCTTCTCGGCCTCTTCGATTTTCTCCCGCGCGTTGGAGACGAGGGCCTCCAGTTTCTCCTCTGCCGTTTCACCCGCTTGATCAAGGGTTTCCTTGAGCATCTCGTACTGTTTTTGCAAGCGGTTGATCTCCTTTTCAAAGGCCACGCGTTCCTGTGGGCTCCCGTGGAAGCTCTCCACTTGGATTCTAAACCGGTCGATCATCACCTTGAGGTCCTTGATAGTTCGTTTCAATGCATCGGTTTTCTCGCTCATCGCGACTCCCTCCTTCTACGTTTGATAGATTTCAAGGTTTCATGTGCTGCTAGGAATACCAGACCGGCCCCCAGTACCATGGCCCATTGGAACAAACCAATCGCTTCAAATCCAAGAAAGCCTTGGATAAAGGGTGTATACACGACGATCAGTACCATGAAGATCGAAATACCGATGGACTGGAGGATCCGCTTGTTGTTCAGAAGATTCTTATTAAAAAAGCTCGTCATCTCATACCGTCTGGACATGATGTTGAACCACTGGGTCATGGCAATCGTCAGGTAGGCGATTGTCGTGCCCTGGCGGTAGAGCACCGTGCCTTCCTCCAGTGAACCGTTCATCCTAGAGAAAAGGCCGAAGTTTAAAAAGGCCAGACCACCCATCAGGAAGCCGAAGAACAAGATCTCGGCAAAGTGCCCGCTGTCGATGATATGATCATCCTTCGAACGGGGCGGTGAAGCCATGAGTCGCTCAGAACCCGGGTCGAAGGTCAGCGCGGTGAGCGGTAAAATCTCAGCGAGCAGGTCGATCGATAGGATCTGAATCGCCAGGATCGGTACCGGCCAGTCGAAGAGCGCCGCAAAGAGCAGGCCGATCAGCACGATCGTCAGCTCACCAGCGTTCGAGGTCATCGACGCTAGAATTGTTTTCTTGAGATTTTCGTAGATGGTGCGTCCCTCGCGGATGGCGTGAATGAGGGTCGGATAACTATCATCAAGCAAGATCAGTTCCGATGCTTCTTTGGAGACATCGGTCCCCATCTGTCCCATGGCCACGCCAATGTGAGCACTCTTGAGTGCCGGCGCATCATTCACACCATCTCCAGTGACGGCTACGATTCTCTCCTGCGCCTTCAAGAGTTTCACAATACGCAGTTTATCCTTAGGGGAAACACGTGAAAAGATCAGCGATTCATTCTCCGCCATCTTTCTCGATAAGTCCTCATCGCTCAGCTCCGCCAGCTCAAGACTGGTCAGCACCTCGGCGGGGTCGTCCCTATGGGATAAACCCACTTCGCGACCGATGGCCTGTGCCGTGATCGCATGGTCTCCCGTCATGATGAAAGTCGAGATGCCGGCGGCGTGGGCCTCGGCCATCGCTTCCCGTACCCCTTCTTTCGGAGGATCGATCATGGCCATGAGTCCTAAGAAGACCACATCTCGTTCCGTTTCCTCGATGGTATAATCCCGTTCATCGGCGTCGAGCTTACGATAGGCGATCGCCAGGACGCGCATGGCATTCTGGGCATACCCCTTAGCCCTTTCGCGGATCACTTCTTTGTCTTCCTCGGTCATCGGGACTTCTTCACCCTTGGCATACCGATGCCTGGCAATATCCAGGATACTGTCCGTTGCGCCTTTCATCTTGAGCACGTGACCCTCGGGGAATTTCCTCACGGAGCTCATCCGCTTCCGATCAGAATCAAAACTCAACTCGTAAATTTCGGGGTTTTCTTCGTCTTCAATGGGGGAGCGAGTGCCTACCTTCGTTGAAAGAGAGACCAATGCAGCCTCGGTGGGGTCACCGATGGCATACCATCCCTCGTGGTCATCGTCCGGCGCGTGGATCTCAGCGTTCGACGCCATGGTAGCCGCGTCGAACATCAGCTCAATCTCATCGATCAGTTCCTGGGAAACAGGGTGCCCCTCCTCATCGATCAGTTCCCCCTTGGGCTCGTAACCGAGTCCTGTCACCCGGAACTCTCGGTCGTCGAACCAAACGCGGGTGACGGTCATTTCATTCTTCGTCAGTGTCCCGGTCTTATCCGTGGCCACCACATCGGTAGAACCCAGTGTTTCCACAGCATTCAATTTCTTCACAACGGCATTTCGCTTGGAAAGTCGATCGACCCCCTGAGACAACGCCACTGTTACCTGCATGGGCAGGGCCTGAGGCACGACGGCCACCGCCACGCCCAGGGCATAGATCATCGCGAACTGCAGACCGAACCCCTGGTAGAGGCTCACGCCAAAGAGACCGAGGCCGATGAACACGGCCAACACGGCAATTTTGTTGGCCACTGTGGTCATCTCTTGCTGGAGTGGTGACTTCGATTGATCGGTCTCTTGGGTCATCGTGGCGATTTGACCCATCTCCGTGTGCATACCGGTTCGGACGACAACGCCTGTGGCCGAGCCCGACGCGACATTGGTACCGAGGTAGGCCATGTTATCACGATCACCGAGAGGCACCTCGCCCTCAATATGCAGGCTGTTCTTTTCTTGAGGCATGGATTCACCGGTCAAAGAGACGTCATTTGTACGCAGGTTAAAGGCCTCGATAATCCGTATGTCGGCCGGCACCTTATCCCCTTCTTCCAGGCGGATGATGTCCCCGGGAACCAAGAGCGCCTGGTTGAGCTCCGCTAGGGTCCCCTCCCGCACAACCTTCGATGGGGACTGAACGAGCTTGTTCAAGGATTGCATGATCTGCTCGGCCTTAAACTCCTGATAGAAACCGATGAGCGAATTGATAAAGGCGATCAAGAGCATGATGCCCGCATCTCGCAGATTTCCAATCACCAGGCTTAGACTAGCGGCCACGAGCAGGATAATCACCAGGACATCTTGGAACTGTCGCAAGAACAATAATAATCTCGAGGTGCCTTTGCCTGTTTGAAGTGTGTTTTCTCCGTGCTCTTCCAGCCGTCTCGAGGCCTCGACTTCGGATAGACCCGACGGTTCGGTCTTCAGATCTCGAAGCACTTCCTCGGCTTTCATCTGATAATAGGTACGATTCCTCATGTGCTTTCGGTGAAATTATTGCATGATCTGCAACACTTCACCTGCCTCCTTTCTCTTGTCCATGAAGGGGATCGTAGATCTTGGCAATCTGACGCCTGCCCTCCATCACTTTTCTAAGGATTATATACCCTCTTGCGATGAATATCCCCACATGATTCGTCAACAGACGGCTAGTCTCTTCTCAGCGTGTATGTGTTTGTTTGTTGTCGTGGGAATTTGGGTAATTGATAAACACACTCAAAGAAAATACCTACGTTTATGAAGCGAGGTCGATTTTATGTTCATGAAAAAACACAGCAAATCCATTACACTGTTCCTATTGGTCTTTGTACTGTCCACGTTACCCGCCTTCTCGGCCATCAACCTTCCGGATCAGGTGATCAGGCCTGGTCAAAGAGGGGACTCAGTCACCATGGTTCAGTCGGCCCTCCGGCAACTCGGCTACCCGCTGGCGGTGGATGGAGCCTACGGTGGAGAAACCCGCCGCATGGTCGAAACCTTCCAGCGAGCACATGATGATCTCGTCGCCGACGGGATCTACGGTCCGAATACCCGTGAAGCCATGCTGACCGCTTTACCCGTCTCCGAACCAGAAGATCCGAATCTGCTTCCTCCTTTGCCGGATGAGGACATCGCCGTAGAACCCAATGTCAACCAAAACCTCGATCTGGATCTCGCCCTTTCCTATGAGGGGGCCAACGACCGGACGGGGATCATCGAACAGACTTTCGTCGATTATAACCGCGACCGCATGCGCGTCTCCGAAGAGGGCCCCTACCGTATTCTAAAGGAATGGAATACCCTCTTACCCGAGGGGATCGAAAGAGATTTGGCCTACAATCGCTACGCCATGGCGTACGATTACCTGCTCATCACCTCCCAGTCGGCCAATGTAAGGGCACTGCCCTCGCCAGATGCCGATGTCATCAAAAACTTCCGCTATTTCGATAAGGTTAACCTCCTGCAGACCATCGAGGATGACACGCCGGAGGATTTTGCCCCGGATGAATGGTACCGCGTGATCTGGCATGAGAACGGAAACATCAAGGCTGGCTTTATCTACGCACAGTACGCACAGCCGCGCTCCTTCCGATTCGACATCATGAAAGAAAAGCTTCTGGCCCTTGAAGAGTCCGTCTCCGAAAACCAAGTGGCCTATATTTCCAACTACAAGAATTGGAACGGTAGACCTCCCCTCTGGCAGGGCCAGACCAAGGATGCATACGGCCGCGATCGCGACCAGAGTGCACCGGGATATGTCGATGAAAGCCAGAGTGATTTTCGTTACTTTTCCGATGGCATGGTGGTGTTTGTCCAGGAAGAAACGGACCGTTTCTACCGGGTGACCAACCAAGATTTTGAAGGGACCTACTATATTCCCAAGCACTATGTCAGCTTTAGAAATGCCGTGGAAACCCTTCAGAAGGCAATCATCATCGATGATGTCAACCAAAATGAAGGTATTTTCGAAAAAGGAGAAGAGGGTTGGAAACTGATCAGTCTCTCCTACGCCACCACCGGAACACAGGGTGAGTACAAATGGGAGACCCCCAAGGGTTCTTTCATGGCGATCGAGAAGAAACCCTATTTTCTCTATCTCGAGGACGGCACATCGAGAATCGCCGGTTTCGCCCCCCACTCGATTCGTTTCTCGGGCGGCGGTTACATCCACGGGGTTCCCGTGGACTATAAAAGCGGACAAACCCACCTGAACACGAACATGCGAGATCCTAGTAACCATCGGGAGTATCTTTACACCATCGGTACCACCCCTAGATCTCACAAATGCGTCCGTAACTTCACCAGCCACGCTGAGTTCCTCTACAATTGGGCGACCATTGGGGAAACGCTCTTTATCATCTTCGAATAAAAAGATCAGGACCTTCTCACTTGGAGAAGGTCCTTTTTCATTACATATCTAGCGCCGGGGCATAGAGCACGCCTTCTATACGCTTCAGCAAATAACTTCCAGAGATCAGCGAGAGCGTGATCCCCTCGGTTCCGAAGGCGATGAGCAGATGTTCGTTTAACCCTGCGCTAATCACGAGGGACTCGTTGCCGGCGACCCGATCACCTTGCACGTTGTACACTTCGAGAGTCGTGACAGCTCTCGGCACCAGGAACTCCATGCCGAGGCGGCCGTGGTCGCCGCGAAGTCGTGGACCCTCCATTTTCACAACCCCTTGTTCCTCCAAATTCCGCAGGATACCCACGAGGTCCTCCAATCGCGGAACAGAGAAACCGCTGAAACGGAGGAACATCGAGACCAACGATCCGGGTAGCGGATCGTGCAGATGTGCATCTAGCGTTTCTCTTGTGAGATCAGGTGCGGGTTCATGCCATAGGCCCAACATAGCGGTCTTTCGGTAGAGGTCGAGGAGCCCCAGGTAGACCAACGTATCCCAGGGTGTCAATTCCATTTCGATATCGTAGGCGATCACACGGGACATGCCGGTAATCTGAGAGAGCGACAGCATGGTCTCTTTCAGATGGTCTGGCGCGGATAGATCGAGCTCTTCCCCCCGGTTCTCGACGAGCACATACATCTTCTCTTTTCGGTAGCCGATTTTCTCGATGAGCACGTCTCCCTCGCGGATGGCCACGCGACCGCTTCTTTCAGGATCAGCCAGGGTATCGAACCAACTGCTGGCCCAATCGTTCAACTGGCCGTCCACGAGAATTTTTCTCGCTCGGAGGCTCCTCTCCCCCTCATTCGGATCTCCAGCTCTCTCTCTTTTGAGGGGACTGAGTGGGTTCGAAGGTGTGTTGCGTGATCCGAGATAGGTCAATTCATTTCGATTTAGTTCCATGTTACCCCTCCTATTTTTTGAATTGCGGGCGTTCGACTTCAATGGCTTTCTTAGCAGGATCTAGGATATTCGGCTTGAGACCGAACTCATCGGTGAGACCCATCCCCACTTTGGTGCGAGCCTCTTTGCTGGTGAATACTTTTTTTAGCGTTGTATCCACCCGTATGGGCACGTCGGGTAGGTCCACATTCGGCGCATCCCCAACGATCTTGTCAGTGATCGTCCCGACGACTACCTTGTGTATGCCGTCCACGTAGCCATTTTGACCAGCCTGAATATAATCCTCTCCACGGATGTAGGCGCCGGCGGCAGAGCCGGCGGACTCTGTCGTTGTCGTAACGACTGCTTTTACGTAAGGGTTCTTGATGAAATCACCAGCAGCATCTCCCGAACCCTTGATAAAGCCCTCCGCTGCTCCGGCCGTCCAATCTTTGCCCTTCGCATGGTGGTCCGCAGCCGTACCGGCGGCCCCTTTGGCCACCTTGTAACCCGCACGGACGTACTTGCCTCCAGGGACGGTGGTGCCCATCACATCGATCGCTGCATCGGCACCCACCTGAACCACCCGGGCGCTGACTTCACCGACCCGGGCCACATCACCGATGGTCTGCCACTTCTCAAAGTTCTCACGTTCCTGTTCGGCGCGCTGTGTGATCGTCGCCTTGATCAGGCCCACTTTATCGGTACCGTATTTCTTTTCGAGCTTGCGCATGTGCTCGTCGTGCGTGAGCGCCTCTTCCACTTCCTTCATGGCCTTTTCCATATAAGGGTCCGGTTCCCTGTTGATGGCGCTCTGCTCTTCGATTACTTTCAGGTCACCTGCCATGCGTTTCTCGAGATCCGATTTGTACGCACCCATATCCGAGATTTCATTCCCGGTGTCCATGTTCACCCAGTTACCCGTATCGGGATCTTTTACGAACAGTGTTTCCGCGCCGCGCGCTGACGTTTTCAGGACCATTGACTCCGGTTCTTCAATGGTCGGCGGTTCGGGAACCTCTTTTTCCCTTTCCTCTTCAGCTGGGGCTTCGGGCTCTTCCGCGGTTTCTTCCTTCTCCTCACCGGGTGCTTCCTCGTCAACAAAGGATTCTTCTACCGCGACCTCTTCTTCATAGGATTCATCCCAATCTTCCGCCTGGTCGAAGCCACCTGATTCGCTTTCACCGACCTCGTTATCCCCCACGGAGATTTGATCGCCCTCATCGGGCTCGTCGGTGTTCCCCATGGCATCTGCCAGCATGATCATGGCCAGCTGTTCGTCCGTTGCCTCAGGATATTTTCTCTTGTACCAGCTTTTGTCACGCATGACCGGCTTGTTCTTCTTTTTCTCGTTTTCTTTTTTCTTGAGCGCTTCTTGGATCACGCTGGCAACGAGCCCTACTAGGGGTGGAAATAGGATTCCCGTGGCATTCTGCAGTGGTGTATCCGCCCCGGGAATGTTCCCGGCGCTTGCCGCGGCACCGAGTGCCGTAACGACAAAGGGAGGCAGGTCGGTGGTCACGCGCCGTCCAGAACCGCTCACATCGTAGGTGTTCTCATCGGCCCCCTCACCACCACCGGCCGCTCGACTGTAGAAGGCATCGCCGGAAAAGTCAACTGTTGCTTGCCCCTCCGAATCCATGGCAAAAGTGACCATGACCTGGGTGCCCATCCTCGCTTTGTAGGGGAGTCCGGTCAGGTCCACATCGAAATCAAAGAGCGCCACGATGCCGTTTTCCGTCTCTTCGACTATCCTGCAGTTCTGCGAAACCGGCATCCCCTCGTACTCACCGATCAGCTCGATATAACCTTCCTTATGCAGGGCGGTCATCTCGAAATCGCGTAGAAATGCACTCGTGGGTCCCGAAACTGAACCCATGAGCGTAGAGGTCTTCCGGGTGTCCACATCGATACGATAGGTCCCCGTGTAATCCGGTGGTGCAGGTATGGTGGGATAGGCCGTCAGGTAGAAGAGCGGGTCGCCCGCCGCATCATGGCCTATGACCGAGGGATCAGAAGATCCGATGTAGTAGGTCCCCGCCGGGAGCAGGATGTCCGGTTTCACGATCCAAAGCCCGTTGCCTAGATCGCCCAGCGCACCGCCGAAGGCCTGTTGCGAATAGACGACTTGATTGGCACCATCGAGAATCGCAATGTGTCCTGGCTGCGCACCGGCACCTTCATTGTACGTGTTCAGGATAATCTCTTCGATCAAGTAGGTAGTATCAAGAACGAAGATCGCCGGGTTCTTTCCCGTAACCCCCGATGAAGCGGACAGGGTCTCTGTACTTGCTTCCTGCCCTGCTGAGAGAGGCGTGAGGAGAGCGCCTTCCACACTAGAAGCATGTTCCACCACCTGTTCCACATAGCGGTCCTGGCCATCGGCATTGATCCCCTTGACCACGAAATCGCCCGAGGCTCCTTCTGCCACATAGGATCCTGCAGGCAGTCTCACTTCCGCCGGAGATTGATATATTGCGCTTTCAGCTTCCATGCTCACCCGTTCGAAACCGGGGTAGAGGTTGCCCAGCTCATCCTGTAGGGTCAACGTCTCTGCCGTCGCCGTCGTCACATAGATTTGCTCTACGAGGGCTTCTTCTCTCGTGGTGAAGGTGAGCGGTTCCGATGAAGTCATCGCTTCCCCCGTGTACCCGACGGTAAGAGCAGTCTGATTCCCCTCCGAAGGTCGACCGGTAAACCAGCTACCCTCGGTGGCCAGCACTTTCTCATAGGGGGCCGCAGGCATAGACTGAACAATGCCTTCGGCAAAGGAGGCGAGGGGTGGCAACTGTAGCCATAGAAGCAAGCCGACCAAGACCTTGATCCATTGCTTTCTCATGACAGCCCACCCCCGCCCGCGAGCAAAGAATGCAGGAGCGTGATACCGCCGTCGATCAGACCGGGCGCTCGGTTCAAAAAAGGCAATGAGAAAATCCAGAGAAAACTGAATAGAAAGGATACCCCCGATGTCACGATTGTGTTGCGAATCAATATTTCTCCCCTGAGATGCCCGAGTTCAATGGCCGTCGCCGTTCCCACGGCCATCATACCAGCGCTGATAAAGGCCGCCGGTTGATACCATTTCAAGTAAAAGGTGGCCAGGGCCATCATCACAGCGAAGGGGATCAAGAACAGCATTCCCGTTTCGACGGGATGGCGCATGACTTTCTTCCCCCATTCTTTTCTCACCGGTCGATTCATCATGGCCACGAAGGCGTAGAGAAATCGCTTGAACAACCAACCGAAAAAGAGTCCGAAAACTGCCCCGAACGCCAGGTGAACAGGCGATAAGGGATCAAGCGGATGGGCAAAGGCACTGATGCCAAAGAGCATGAAACTCAGCCGTCTCAATGTATTCCTTGCGAATCTACCATCTTCCGTGCTTTTCAATGTCTCCACCCCCTCAATAATTCCCGAGCAAAGTCCAGCTGACAAGGACCAGGCTACCGACCAAGGTTGCCAGAAGCACACCCAGACCGGTCTTGCCACCGCTCATCTCCCGTAGCCCCACCATCATCGGGCCGATGGCCCAGAGCACGCCGGTGACGCCAAAGGCCATGGAGGTTTTCCATCCGAACACCAAAGAAAAGAAAATCCCCGACAGGCCGTAGACCAAGGCCCCGCTGTAACTCAGACAGAAGGAAGCCACCGCCCAGCTCAGGCTCTTGTCATTCTTCATCATTTTCAAGATCAACCACACCATTGTCCCCAGCAGGGGGATCACAAGCACGCCGTAGAGCGCTCCCGAACCCGCGCTAAGCAGTACGAAATCAAAACCCTTTTGACCCGTTTTGAATAGGTCCAGGCCCGTCTGCATGAAAAAAAGGGCAAAGGCTAGGCCGGACACGATTAGACCCAAGTACCACTGCCGTCCCCTCATGGATTCTTTGATCACCGATCCCGGACTGATCATCATGCCGATGACCGTTCGGATCGAACCCATTTGCTCTCTCTCCTTTCGATCTCTCTCCATTTCTCTTTCTCCCCTCATTTGAGAAGCGGTGCATTGCAACGGATGCAGCGTTCCTCATCTATCTGGTTTAAAGAAGCGCAGGCATTACAGAAAATGATCTCATCCCCCGATTTATTGTACTTTTCGTACGTGCCAAGCTTCCCATGGTGTCTGACCCGATCACCGACCCGGTAGTAGTCGAAAAGTGTCGGATCGTCGTCGGAGGTGATCTCGTGTTCTCTCCCGCTTTGCTCTTCGATTACCACCGAGTACCGGATGGTCGAGCGCGGAAGATTACCGCTGTCGGCATTAGCAGATTTTCGCACCCTTTTCTTCCGCTTGTCTGTGACGACTCCATCCCAGCTTCTGCCCCCGTTCCGGCTCATCACCGCGTACTGGCCGATAGACAAAAACATGAGCGCTATTGCAGTACCGATCATCAGGGCCTGCGTCAAAGCCATCTCCTGGGTCGTGAGCCCATAGAAGGCAAACCCGATGAATACCGAGAAGGCGAGACCCACCGAGAAAAGCCGTGCGTATCGCTTGCTATTATTCACGTGCCTCTCGAAGAATGGATCGCTGATTCGTTCAGAATAGCCGACTCCGGTCGTCCTTTCCTCCGAAAGCGTCTGGCAGTTAGGACATAAGGTCTGCCCATTGGGAATGAAGGTCCCACAGTTGGTACAGTACATGATCTTCACCTCCTCCAATGCTCTCTAGGTATCTGATGACAGCATCTCCTGCTTGCTCTCCAGCGTGCACTCGAGCTCCCCCCACCGAGAGCGCCGCATCCGTTCCCGGGATGCCAACGGCCTCTGAATAGGTCGTCATCCTGACGACGACCAAACCAGAAGATCCCCTAACCCTATTCATCTCTTTCATCTCCCCTTCTCACGCCTAGTCAAATCCTTGCTACTTGAGAATAGTATACCCGCTAGGGTCATCCGCTGATAGGTCTGTCAATTAACTGGCATTGACCAAAATTGACAAGACCCCGAATCGAAAAAGCAATCTGGGGTGAAACGACTGACTATCCTCTCGCTGGTAGTTCTCTCCGTCCACAACCACCATGCCGAACCCATCGCCCTCTCGCGTATGATGGTCTCGGGATAGACGGCCTTGTACTGATCAAAACCACTCTCCCAGTAAAATCGTCGGCTCCGGTCGTTAGACGGGGACTCACACGGGTAATAGATAGTCATCGAGAGCCCTCGCTGCTACGAACCCCTTGCACTGCTTTTCCTAACTCCAGGATAGGAGGTTGAGTGTCATGAACAGATTGATCGTAAGGATTCTTCTTCTGATAACCCTGCTCAGCATCGCAGGTTGTACACAGACCCCAGATGCGGATGGCTATTCCGGGGCAACGCTCGATCGTTTTCGGGAGAGTGAGATCCGGGAGTACAAGGGGGCCCGCCTTGAACCCGCTATCGGACCGCGGGACAATTCAATCAAGGGCGTACAGCAGGTGGATATGAGCGGCTACACGCTGACGGTCAACGGTCTCGTCGACCAAGCGGTCGACCTCACCTACGATGAAGTCCTGGACCTCGACCACCACCAGAGACTCATCACACTGTACTGCGTGGAAGGCTGGGATGCCACGATTCTCTGGGAGGGCGTGCTCCTAGAAGAGATCATGAACGAGGCGGGGATTTCCCCGGAGGCAAATACCGTGATCTTTCACTCTGCAGATGGTTATAGCACCTCCCTTCCCCTAGAGACGATTATCGACAGAGACCTGATCCTTGCCCATGCCTCCAACGGGTTGGATCTACCCGCCGAAATGGGCTTCCCCTTCATGGTCGTTGCCGAGGATAAGCTCGGGTACAAGTGGGCACGCTGGGTAACGGGAATTGAGCTTTCCGATGATCCCGACTACCTCGGGTACTGGGAGAGCAGGGGGTACAGCAACGAAGCCGATATCCAGGACTAGACGAAAAAAGCGTACCCAGACGAAGGGCCCCCGATCATCATGATGATCGGGGGCCCTTCGTTCGTCACACGCTTAGGTTTTTCTCTACAGTTCTAGCTCTCCATCTCGTTCCATACGAGGCGCTTCTTTGTGAAAGAACGTGCGAATGGAGGTGGCGATGAACCGACCATCATTGAACCCAACATCATTCTTCACGCGGATGTGCACCTGGTTGAGCAAACCCGTGAGTTTCATCCTTGCGTTTTCGTCGATGTTAAATTCTAGACCGTAGGTCACAATGCCGAGCTCGAGTTCCTCTCGCCATACGGGGGTCCCGTGTACCCGTAGCACCTGACCCATGAGCTCCGTCCCAAACTGAAGGATCAGATCACGCTTCAAAGGGAAGTTGACGTTCGTTAAAAAACACAGTCCACCTGGTCCGATATTGCGGATGAGGCACTTGGTGTTCCCCACATTGGTCTTCTTGCCGTTAATCTCGAGGATGGTCATATCGGCCTCGAGCAAACTCAAGAATTCGACGCGGAAGGATTTCCTCCGCTCCTTTTCCGGCTGATCCGATGCATCGTTGGCCCGTTGCGGTCGAATGCGCCGTCTGGCCAGCACAGGTTCGATCGCCTCGGCGGGTATGGCCCTCTGGTAGAGGTTCCCCTGGCCGACCAGACAGTTGAGCCGTCGGAGATAGAGCAGTTGGTCCCAGTTCTCAACGCCCTCCGCGACAATCTTCATCTTCAGATCCTTCGCCAGACCGATGATCGCTTTGAGAATCTTTTTGCGGCTCTCGTCATCCGGTACGTCGTGGAGAAACTCATGATCGATCTTCAGGATATCCACATCCATGGTATGCAGATAGGAAAAGGAGGAGTAGCCCGTTCCAAAATCATCGATGGCAATCTGGATCCCGAGGGACCGCAGGACTTTCAGATTGTTCTCCGTCTGCTGACCTTGATCGAGTAGCACCGATTCTGTAATTTCAAAGATGAACTGGCGCGGGTCGATCTTATAGTCCGCCAGGGTGTTGACGATGTACTCGACGAAATTCTTCTGAAAGAACTGGACGCCAGAATAGTTCACCGCCATTTTCACCAAGGGAAGTCCCTTGTCGAGCCACTCTCGGTAGTAGCGGCAGACCCTGTCCAAGATCCACTGGCCCATGGGGATGATCATGCCGGTGTTCTCGGCTATGGGGATAAACTCCTCCGGCTTGACCAGGCCCCACTCGGGATGCTCCCACCGCGTCAGGGCTTCCACGCCTAAGATTTCTCCTGTGTTCAGCTTGAGAATCGGTTGGAAGTAAATCACCAGTTGGTTCTCTTCGATGGCGCGCTTCAGATCGTTTCTCAGTGAAAACTCTTTGAAGCTCTTGACGTCCATCCGCGAGGAGTAGGCTTGGTAACGGCTTTTGCCTTCCTTTTTCGCGCGATTGAGGGCCGTGTTGCTGTTTTTGATCAGCTCAATGGCTTCTTCCCCATCGTCAGGGTAGACGCTAAAGCCCACGCTCGCTGTGATATTGAGCTCGTACTGATCGATGTGAAAGGGCTCGTGAAAGATGCTAAGGATCTGTTCTGTGGCCAGACGACAGGTCATCAGTGTTTCGGTGCACCCCAAGAGGAGACCGAACTGGTCTCCATAGTAGCGAGCCAGAAAAGCTTCTTCGTTTTGAAAACGCTCTTTGATCACCTTGCCCACTTTCTTGATGAGTGCATCGCCCACGCCCATACCGAGTGCATCGCTCACGTCTTTGAATCCATCGATATCGATCATGTAGACACCGAAACGATCGCCCTTCTGCCCGCTCTGTTCGATGGTCTCGGTCGTTTTTCTCTGGAAGTACGAACGGTTTGGGAGGTCAGTCATCTCATCGTAATCAGCCAGATACTGTAGCTCCCGCTGTAAGGTGCTCTCGGCGGTGACGTCCTTCCAGTTCAAGATGATCCCCTGGACCTCTGGATCGCTCAGGTGGTTGCTCATCGTGACCTGGAGAAAAACGTGCCTGCCCTCTTTCGTATGCGCTTCTACCGGTGCCTCGAGAATCTTCCTGGGGTTTTCTCGACTCAGTTCCACCAGTTGCTTGAGATGACCCTTCTCCTCTCCTTCGACGAACTCCCAGATGTAGTGGCCCAGGATGTCTGCATCTTGGTAGCCCATCATCTTCTTAACCGTCGGACTGATGTACATGACCTTTCCCTCTTCGTCGATAATCTCAAAGATATCCTTGGCATTTTCGAGGAGTATTTGGTAGCGTTTCTGGATTCCCTCCATCTCTTCTTGAGATTTCTTCACCCGTTCCTCGAGTTCCTTCTGCTCCGTCACATCCTGTATGTTACCCCGTATGGCCACGGGTGTCTTCCCGCGGTAGATCACATCGACGAGATGCTTGATGTAGCGCACCTCGCCATCGGGACGTTTGATCCGAAAGGCCATCTCAAAGGGACTGATCATCGGTGGTTGCCCCATGGTTTCCTGTACGTAGGCTCGATCGTCGGGGTGGAGGTTTTCGAGAAACTGCTCGAAATTTGGCTCACCCTCCTCCGGATCCATGCCGTAGATTCTGAAGGTTGCCTCGGACCAGGTGATCTCCTGGGTGGTTAAATCCATGGACCAGCTCCCCATCCTAAAGGTCTGCTGGGCTTCCTGCAGGTCTCGGTAGGTGCGATCGATTTCGTCTCTCAGTCGGTGCATCTGGGTGATATCTTCGATCACGCCAACGATGGCGACCAACTCTCCGTCGACAAACTCTCCTTCCCCGCGGCTATGGATCATACGAATCTGCTGATCCGATTGGACGATACGGTACTCGATATCAAACGTATCCTTTGCGCTGGCGATCCGCTGGGCTCCAATCAAGTGCTCCCGATCTTCCGGGTGCACGCGATCATGCAAGACGGTCCGCTCGAAGGTCTTCTTCTCCGGGTCCAAACCGAAGATGCTCCGTACTTCTTCGCCGACCTCCACCGTTCCCTTCTCGACATTGACTCGGTAGCTCCCCCCTGTGATAAATCGTTCTTCTCTCATCAGATGCTCGCGAAGGAGATTGAAGTTCTTCTCGATAAGTAGATTCTCGGTCAGATCCTGCACCGTACCAATCATCTTATCGGGTGTCCGGTCCTTTTGGTAGAACATCTCGGCCTTGGCACGGATCATTTTCTCACGGCCGTAAGACGTGATGATACCGAAGTCTATGTTCAGGGGTACGCCTTCGTAGCTTTTTTTCATGGCTTCCACAAAAGGCGACCGATCTTCCGGTTTTAGAAAAGCCACCACATTCTCTAGGCTACCGTCAAATGCTTCAGGCGTCCGTCCGAAAATCTGATAGGTATCCTGCGAAGCGAAGAACTCCTCCTCTTCAAAATCGTAGGTCCAAGTGCCTACCTTTGGCGTCTCCTTGGACATGGACTTGTCTTCCTGTACAAAAGTCAACTGCTCCTCTTTCTCCCGGCCTTCTTCTTTTACAATGAACAACCAGTACTGACCGACCAGCTCCCCTTCTCTCTCGATGGGCACCACGGTCACCTCCATCAGGCGCCTCGGTCGACCCATTCTTAGAGATGTGATCAGGTGTCTGGTTTCCAGGAGATGCTTCAAAGAAGCATCGATTTCTTCCTTTCGCTCCTCTGGTAGGTACCAGAAGATCCGCTGGAGTTCCATCTCTTCTCTCGTTTGACCCATGAGGTCAACAAAAGCCTGGTTCATATCGATGATCTTTCCCACCGGATCACAAACGATCCCTGGATAGGGGAGACCTTGTGCCCAGATTTCAAAACCTTCCTTGAGATCAAAATCAGGATGATGGCCCATCCATTTATCCAAAATGCCCCTTCGCTTTGATGCCAAAATTGAACCCTCCTCACTGTTCAGCAAAAAAAAAATTGACAACCCTAGGGTTGCCAGTATCTTGATACTCGAGCAACCCGACGACCGTATCTTTCTAAGACGTAGGCTCGTGGCTTTGCGTCATCACCTTTCGATGATTTTGCCGTATGCTATGTTTTAATCCATGATTGCACGCTGGGTTGTTAGGGTTATACTACCATGATAAACCCGATAACGCCATATGTATATTACGCTTTGCCATAATTCCGTGCTCTTCTCCCGATCCCCCTAGCTTGAAAAGCGAAAAACCTACGCTCGTCAGAATGAGCGTAAGTCTCTCGTAGAATTGATCATGGGCAACCAGAGCTTGACCTCCGATTGTTGTACAAAATGAAAATCATTGAACGGATAACTATTTCGTGCTTTCCCAGTCAGCTAGGAACTTTTCTATGCCCCGCTCGGTCAGTGGATGATCGAGGGAATCCATCAGCACCTTGAAGGGTATGGTGGCGATCTCTGCACCCGTCAACGCGGCCTGGGTAAGATGGTACCTGTGTCGGATAGAGGCTACGATGATCTCCGAGTCGATACCATGGGTCTCGAAAATTCGCACGATCTGCTCAACCAGGGCCATCCCATCGTCGCCGATATCATCGAGTCTGCCGATAAAGGGCGAAACGAAAGCGGCACCGGCTTTTGCGGCCGCGAGAGCCTGCGTGGCCGAGAAGATCAAGGTCACATTCACCTTGATGCCCTTGCCGCTCAGGATTTTCGTGGCCTTAAGACCCTCTGGGGTCATGGGCACCTTGATGGTCACGTTCTCGTGGATCTCGGCGAGCGGCAGCGCTTCCTCTACCATCCCATCGGCATCGAGGGAGACCACCTCAGCGCTGATCGGCCCATCGACAATCTCCACAATTTCACGAATCACCTCTTCAAATACCCTTCCCTCTTTTGCAATGAGAGAGGGGTTGGTGGTCACCCCATCGAGAATACCCAGTGACGCTGCCCGCCTGATTTCGTCCACATTCGCCGTATCCAAAAAATATTTCACAAAAAAACGCCTCCTCTACTAGAAAAACAATCCTTGTTTTCATTGTAAAGATACCCTAGATGACCCCTGATTAAGCACGCGACCCTAGACGATCTCTCCCGATCAGGGCCCTGCGCGCGGACCATAGGAGAAATCAGGATGAACAAAAAATGCTCCCCTCTCCGTGGACGGTTTGCAGGTGACAATCGTCGACGATGAGGAGAGCATGCAGTTCATGGGTTCATCACTATCTTCCTGCTGTTGACCGATCCTGAAGCTAGGTGAAATCTATCTCCAACATCGTTGGCGTATGATCTTGTCTATCACCAGAGTCTACCATCTCGGATTTGACTACCTGATCAGCCAGTCGATCGCTCACCAACCAATAATCGATCCTCCAGCCGGAGTTGTTGATTTTACTCGTTTTTACCCTTTGTGCCCACCAGGAGTAAACACCCGTCACATCACCATGCAGATATCGAAAGGTATCTGTGAAGCCCTTATCCAGTAAGTCTGTGAAGCCTTCACGCTCTTCATCTGTGAAACCGGCCGACCGACGATTGTTATCGGGATGGGCTAAGTCGATCTCTTGATGGGCTACATTGAAGTCTCCTGTCGCAACCACCGGTTTCTCCTGATCTAGTCTCTGGAGATATGCCGCATACTGCTTATCCCATACTTGTCTATCTTCTAACCTGACCAGACCATCTCCTGCATTAGGCGTGTACACCTGGGTCAAGTAAAAATTTCCAAAATCCAGCGTAATGATTCTTCCTTCGAGATCCATTGTATCAGGGGCCTGGATCTCAGGGTAGATGACCTCTGGCGAGTAATGGTCTTTATACAAAAACATGGTTCCAGCGTAGCTTTTTCTGGCGGGTTCCTGAGAACTTCGCCATACGTAGGAATACCCCTCAAAAAACTCCGCCAAGCGCTCCTCATGTTTTTTACTGGGCCCCTTGGCCGGTAGTTTCGTTTCCTGTAGAGCGATGACATCGGCATCCATGCTCACGATCGTATCCAGTACTTTCCTTGTCAGCACCGCTCTATTCGAATCACTTGTTAAGGCTGCGTTCAATGAATCAATATTCCATGAGATCAGTTTCAATTTACTCCTCCTTGGGTCCTTTGTCCTGATGTTAGCTATTTCCTGAATACTTTTTAACGTCTACGTCGTTTGAACAGCGGGATGGACGATCCGCGAGGGCACGGATCCTCATTACGTTTCACTGTGCACCAGCTTGTCCACGGTTTTCCAACGCAATTTTTTCCACGATTTCTTCTCATACATTTGCTGATCGGCAGAGGCGATCACGTCCTCAAGGACATCACAAGCATCTACGCAGGTCGCAAGTCCAAAGGATATCGAGAGATCCGATCGATTTTCATCTCCGTCCACCGACTCCAACTGATCTTCTAACCGGGCTAGGATTTTCTCTCCTACCTCCCTACTGGTTTCAGGAAGCAACAAGACGAATTCATCGCCGCCGACACGAAAGAGCGCATCCTCTTCACGCAGTACACTGCTCATATGCTTCACGCAGCGCAAAATGTGCACATCACCGGCGGCGTGACCATCCCGGTCGTTGACAACTTTCAGATCATCGATGTCCGCAACGATCAACGTGATCGGGTAGGCTGCCGTACGATTGAATCTCTCCATCTCCTCATAAAGAAAATGGCGATTATACACACCTGTCAGCGGATCACGATAGCCCAAATCCTTCAAGTTATCCTCACGCTCTCGCAAGGAACGGCGCATCTTCTCCATGGCCGAGGCCAAATAACCAATCTCATCCTTGGCGTCGACAGCGATGGGTTCTTCCAATATTCCCTCTTCCAGAAGACGAACCTTGTTCTCAAGGTAGGTCAAAGGAGCGAGCTGGTACCGCATGGTGAGCCACAAGAACAAGGAACCGAGGGCCGAAATCCCAGCCCCATAGTAGATGTTCTCCTTAAGGGCCGCCTGTTGCAGACCGATGAGCTCACTGTTCTCGAAGACCCGTTTCAGATAAAATCGATAGTCACCCTTGTAATCCTTCAGTGGGATCATTTGGATCAAATAAGGCGGCTCTACGACTTCAACCCGCTTGCCCTCACTCAGTTGAACCAAATAGTTGGCTGGCTTTTCGCAGGTCAACTGTACGGTTTCACGGGTCCCCTGCATCAGTTCTTCGCTTTCCGGTGTCAGCCCGTAGAGGTACCAATCACCACCGCTTACATTTTGAAAGATCCCCAATATGCGCTCGCCGAGTTCCATCCCCAGCTCCACGCTACCCAAAAACCGGGTCTCATGAAAAATTGGTACCACGTAGCGTAAGGAAAGACCATGCATTCCTTCTTCGAGCCCTCGCAGCGGAGGATGCTCAGGATCCTCGTTTACCTGAACCACCATGTTTCTGTAACCGCTCAGATCGTCTCCAAAAGCATCCGGGACGTGCACCCGGAAAAAGCTCGTGTTGTCGGGAAGATGAAAATGAAACTGTGTCACCCCTGCAGATTTCAATTTCTCGAAGGAAGGGGTCACCAAGTCCGACAGGGCCTCCCGATCTCTATTGGCAAATGCAGTGACCACCGAAGGGTTCGCTAAAATCTGCGTGATACCCGTTTCGAGGACTTGGTAGCTGACCTTGAATCGTCGCTCAATGGTATCGACAGCTATTTGATTGAGATGGTCTTCCTGCATGCGGATCATTTCTCTTTGGTCATTGAAAGACTTCAAAAGTAGCAAACTGACGATCGCGAAAAAAAACACCGAGGCAAGCACACTCATCTTGAATGTTAAGGAATGGTAGAATACGGTTTTACGTCTCATAGAACCTCCCGAGCGAGCATCGTTCTGCTTTTCACAATCTCATTATACCTTTTTACATTTCAAATGTCATCGTTCATTGGAGCCCTTGATCATGGGGCACGATCGACCGGCGCCCCTAGTGCAAGGAGACAGTGGCCCTAGATCAGTTTCCGACGCCAACTGATACAAGAATTAAGTCTCGCTCTCATCCCACGATTAAAGCCCTGGGTTTTCTCACGGTATTCTTTAATAGGCCCACGGTGACGGCTTCTACCCTTCACAAGGTGGTTGTTCAGACAAAAAGAACAACCACGTTCGGAAGTTCATCCGAACGTGGTTGAAATTGGTGGAGGCGGTGGGACTCGAACCCACGTCCAAAGGCACTTATCCACGACTTTCTCCGAGCGCAGTCACATCTTTAGTTTCGCCAACCGCGGCGTTAAGTGACGAACAAAGCGGAAGGCTAGTCCCTAAGTCCTCACCAGGGCTCGGGACAAGTCCCAGGTGAAGTACCCCGCGCTTTTTTTAGATCCTATGGGAGGGCGGGAAATCCCACAAGATCATGCAGCGATTACGCTGCGAATGCTAAATCGTTATTGTTAGCGTTTATTTTGAGTTGCCCAGTTCTTTAGCGTGTACCCCAGGCAGAAAACACGGCTCGCTTATCGTGAAACCATACCCCTGTCGAAACCAAAACGCCCCCGCGTTAGTCGCGTTGCCTCCTGGCCAGTTCCTGTTGGATCCGGCGGTTGGCATCGCGCTTAGCCATGTCGCGGCGTTTGTCGTGGAGCTTCTTTCCCTTGGCAAGAGCAATCTCGAGCTTCGCCAGCCCACGATCGTTGATATAGAGTCTCAAAGGGACGAGCGTATAGCCCTGCCGGGTCGTCGCCCCGATGAGTTTCTTAATCTCTCGCTTTCGGAGGAGCAGTTTCCGCGTGCGGATGGGATCCACATTGTATCGGTTCCCCTGCTCATAAGGTGAGATATGCATCCCGTGGATGAAAACTTCTTCACCATCTACCTCAGCATAGGCTTCCTTGATGTTGGCTCCGCCTTTTCGGATGGATTTGATTTCCGTTCCGGTCAGGACGAGGCCCGCTTCAAAAGTCTCCTCGATGAAGTATTCATGACGTGCTTTTTTGTTGTTGGCAATGAGTTTCATCCGTCTTCACCTCAAATAAGTTCCAAAGCTAATTATACCGTGTGGTCAAGATGTTGTCAAATTCTCGTGCCCGAGCAGTTCAAAGTCGATTTCGCGAAGCAGGGGATTCACCTTCGTCACACGTACCGTCACGTGATCGCCAGGGTGGATCTCCGCCTTGGTGCTTTTCGACTGCAGGGTCATGGACAGCTCGTTGTACTCAAAGTCCTGCATGGACAGGTTGCCCACAAGTCCTTCGACCGTATTGTCCAGAGCCACGAACATACCGAAGGGTAGGATCGACGAAACGATACCCTCGAACTCCTCGCCCACGTAATCGAGCATGTACACGGCTTTCATGAAGTCATCCGTCTCTCGCTCACAGGATTCGGCCACGCGCTCCTTAGCACTGGTGATCTGTGCCACCTCGGGCAGGATTCTCTCAAAGTGTTCGACTCGCTTCTGATTGAGGTCTCCCTTGAGCTGCTCGCTAAGGATCCTGTGGATCTGTAGGTCGGGATAGCGGCGGATGGGAGAAGTGAAGTGCGTGTAGTGCTCTGCGGCCAGACCGAAGTGTCCTTCGTTTTCCGGTGAGTAGCGCGCTTGCTTGAGGCTCCTGAGCATCATGCGGTTGATGACGTGCTCCTCGGGGGTCCCCTCTACCTTAGAAAGCAAGTTCTGCACCTCAATTGGCTTCAGCTCATTTGGATCGCCCTCGAGCTGGTATCCAAAATTATGGATAAAGGCTCTGAACTCCGCAATCTTATCCGGACTGGGCACCTCGTGGATACGGTATAAGAAGGGTAGCTCTTTGGCGAACATATGCTCGGCCACGGTTTCGTTGGCCAACAGCATGAATTCCTCGATCAAACGGTGGGAGATCCTGCGTTCACGTTTTCTGATCACAACGGGATAACCCTCTTCATCGGTATCGATGTAGCTCTCGGTAAAATCGAAATCAATCGAACCGCGCTGTTCTCTCATCTTGTTGAGAATCTGAGACAGCTCGGCCATCTGCTCAAGTGAGGCGCGAACAGGTTCGAGACGCTTAACATCCTCGGGAGATGCTTTCCCCTCGATCAGATCGGCCACCTCTTCGTAGTTCAGCCGCATCACCGTGTTGATAACACCCTTGGAAAGCTCGTAGCTTTTCACTTTTCCCTGGGGGGTAACTACCATTTCGAGTGACATGACCAACCGGTCCACATTGGGATTCAAAGAACACATCCCATTCGATAACCGTTCGGGTAACATCGGGATCACCTGATCGACGAGATAGACGCTGGTGGCCCGCTCAAGGGCTTCTCTATCTAGGATGCTGTTCTCGGTCACATAGTGGCTGACATCGGCTATATGGACGCTCAGGTCGTAATGACCATCATCTCTGCGCGCTATTCCTATGGCATCATCTAGGTCCTTGGCATCTTTGCCATCAATGGTCACGATCGCGTGGTTTCTAAAATCCTTGCGTTTTTCGAGTTCTTCGGCAGGAATCGTGTCGGGAATTTGCTCTGAGGCCTTGAGTACTTTCTTGGGGAAAGCATCGGGCAGATCAAATTTACGGATGATCGCATCCCTTTCCGTCCGCAGGTCGCCCGCCTTACCGATGATCTCCCGCACGATGCCCTCGGGCTTCTTCCCATCGGTCGGCCATTTGATGATTTCCACGAGCACCTTATCTCCGGTCTCGGCACCCTTGGTGCCACCACCTCCGACGAAAATATCCATATGGAATTTCTTGTCATCCACGATCACAAAACCAAAATTCTTGGTCTTTTCGAAGACGCCGACAACTTCTGTTTTGAAGCGTTTGACAATGCGCTCCACAAAACCCCGCGATCGGCCGTTACTGTCTTCACTGTAGACTTTTACGATTACCGTATCGCCATTCATCGCACCGTTGAGGTGGGTGCGGGGGATAAAAATGTCTTCTCCGTCTTCGACGAGCAGGAAACCAAATCCCTTCTGCGCCACCTGAACGACGCCCGACTCAAAACCAAAGAAACTAGGGCGACCGTACTTCTCCTTAGAAGTGGTCATGAGGACGCCGTCGGCTTCTAGTGCCTCCAACTGTTTTTCGAGAACAGGCATCTCACCCGGCTCGAGGGCAAGCTCGGCCGCGATTTCCTTCGCAAATAAAGGTCGTGTGGATGCCTTGATCACATCGACTATTGCTTCTTTTGTTATCACATCAATCACCTCGGATTATATATACCCAATAGTTGCTCTTTACACGAAAAAAGCTCCCGGATCGGGAGCTCGTTTCTTACAGATAAGGACCAAACATCAGGAAGATTGGAGCGAACACCAGGGATACGATGGTCATCAACTTGATCAAAATGTTGATCGAAGGACCAGATGTATCCTTGAAGGGATCGCCAACAGTGTCGCCCACGACAGCCGCTTTGTGCGTGTCGGAGCCCTTTCCGCCATAATGACCTTCTTCAACGTATTTTTTCGCATTGTCCCACGCGCCACCGGCATTGGCCATAAAGATCGCCATCACGACACCCGTGACAAGGGCGCCGGCCAGCATGCCGCCAAGTGCCTCAGCACCCAGAATGATTCCCACGACAAGCGGTGTAACGACTGCCATAAGCCCCGGAAGCATCATTTCCTTGAGTGCCGCGGTCGTGCTGATTTCTACGCACTTCGCGTACTCGGGAATCGCTTCACCCGCCATCAGGCCGGGGATTTCTCTGAACTGACGGCGTACTTCCTCGATCATCTTGTTAGCCGCCTTGGAAACGGATTCCATGGTCATGGCCGAGAAGAGGAAGGGTAGCATACCACCGATGAAGAGTCCGACGACGACCTTCGGGTTCAGAATATCGATAAACTCCAGGCCAACAGCCTTAGAGTAGGATGCGAAAAGACTGAGAGCGGTCAGGGCTGCCGAACCGATGGCAAAGCCCTTACCGATTGCCGCAGTGGTATTACCCACCGCGTCGAGTTTATCTGTGATCGCACGTACGCTGGACTCTAGTTCGCTCATTTCGGCGATACCACCGGCGTTATCGGCGATCGGGCCGTAGGCGTCAACGGCTACCGTGATGCCTGCCGTGGACAACATGCCGACGGCCGCAAGCGCGATACCGTACAGACCCATGACTTGGTAAGAGATCAGGGTCGCTGCAGAGATGATCAGGATCGGCCACATGGTCGAGTACATCCCTACGGCGAGACCACTGATGATCGTCGTTGCAGGACCCGTCTGCGACTGCTCTGCAATACGTTTGACGCTCTTGTATTCTTCAGATGTATAAATCTCCGTCACCGCACCGATGATCACGCCGGCGGCGAGACCTGCTGTGACGGCAAGACCTGCATTATACGTACCCAGGAAGCTTTGGCTGAGCAAGAAGCTGGCAACGAGCACAATGCCGCTCGCAACGTAGGTGCTCATCTTCAGCGCCTTGTGCGGATCGTCACCTTCCTTCGTTCTCACGAAGAAGGTCCCGATGATGGATGAGATGACACCCACCGCCGCTAGGGTCAACGGGTAGATCGCAAATTCAAGACCCATGAGGGTCCCCAGCGTGATGGCAGCGATCAACGAACCCACGTAGGATTCAAAGAGGTCTGCGCCCATGCCGGCCACGTCGCCCACATTGTCGCCCACGTTGTCGGCGATAACCGCAGGGTTTCTCGGGTCATCCTCAGGGATACCTGCCTCTACTTTACCCACGAGATCGGCACCCACGTCGGCTGCCTTCGTATAGATTCCCCCCCCCACACGTCCGAAGAGTGCGATGGAAGAAGCACCGAGACCGAACCCGGTGATGATGGCTGGATCTTCAAAAATATAAAAGAGTACACCGAGGCCGAGCAGGCCAAGGCCCACGACGCTCATGCCCATGACCGCTCCACCGGAGAAGGCCACATTGAGTGCTGCGTTCATCCCCTTCTCCTTAGCAGAGAAGGCTGTGCGCACATTGGCTTTCGTCGCCACGCGCATGCCGAAGTAACCCGCGAGCGCCGAGAAAAAGGCTCCCACTAAAAAAGAGATCGATGTCTGTACGCCGATCCCCACGGCAATGACCACCGCGAGTACCAAAGTGAAGACTACCAGCACACGGTACTGTCGGTTCAAATAGGCCATCGCACCCTCTTGGATGTAAGAGGCGATCTCATTCATCCGATCGACTGTCACGTTAATCTTGTTCACTCGACTTACTACCAGGTAGTAAGCGAAGACCAACGCGACGATACCGATCCCTGCCGCATAAATTGCATAATTCATCAAGAATCCTCCCCGTTATGTGTGTTGTCTTATTGGAAGTAGAAGACTAAGAGCGCACTGATGATAAAGACTGGAGCCGCAACCTTCGTGACTTTATCGAGCAGTGTATCGTATGATCTTCCCTTTTTCTTACCGAAAAGCTGCTCGGCGCCGCCACCGATGGTCCCGGAAAGTCCCGCGCTCTTGCCGTGTTGCATAAGAATACTTGCGATGAGCACAATCGACGAGAGGATCAAAATTACTGTAAAAAACATAGCCATGTCGTTCCCTCCTTACATTCGAGTTTAACAAAAGTATTTTATCATACCCACCCGGTGAAAGGCAATAAGATTAGCCTTCCAAGGCTAGGAAAAGGTTTGCATATCCAGAAAAAGAAAGGGATTCCACCTGATCGGTAGAATCCCCACTGGATTTACTTCAAGTTGTAAAATGCACTCATGCCTGCATACTGTGCAGCATCGCCCAACTCTTCCTCGATGCGTAGGAGCTGATTGTACTTCTCCACGCGGTCGATACGAGCCGGAGCACCGGTCTTGATCTGGCCGGCATTCACAGCGACAGCCACATCGGCGATTGTGCTGTCGGCCGTCTCACCACTTCTGTGGCTGATGACGTTGGTGAAACCAGCGCGCTTTGCCATCTCGATAGCATCGAAGGTTTCCGTGATGGACCCGATCTGGTTCAGTTTGATCAGAATCGAGTTGGCGTTACCGCCCTCGATCCCTCGGGAGAGTCTCTCTGTGTTCGTCACGAAGAGATCATCTCCAACGATCTGGATCTTGTCGCCGTTCTTCTCGACCATAAGTTTCCAACCGTCCCAGTCCTCTTCTGCCAGACCGTCTTCAATCGAAATGATCGGATACTTGTCGATCAGCTCAGCGTAGTAGTCCACGAGCTCTTCGCTCGAGAGAATTCGTCCTTCGCCCTTCAGATTATAGTGCTTCTTCTCTTCATCGTAGAACTCTGTTGCCGCGGCGTCCACAGCCAGCATGATCTCCTCGCCAGGCTTGTAGCCGGCCTTTTCGATGGCTTCCACGATGACCTTCAGCGCTTCTTCGTTCGATGGGAGGTTCGGTGCGAATCCACCCTCATCACCCACACCCGTGGCCAGGCCTTTGGCCTTCAGCACACCCTTGAGGTTGTGGTAAATCTCCGCACCCATGCGGAGCGCCTCTTTGAAGGACTCTGCACCTACGGGCATCACCATGAACTCTTGGATATCCACATTGTTATCAGCGTGCTCTCCACCGTTGAGGATGTTCATCATAGGAACGGGGAGTACCTTCGCATTGACGCCACCGAGATACTGGTACAGTGGAATCTGGAGGAGATTGGCCGCTGCCTTTGCTACGGCCATGGACACGCCGAGAATTGCATTGGCACCGAGTTTGCCCTTATTGGGTGTCCCGTCAATCATAAGGAGCAACTGGTCGATCGCCACTTGATCGAGAGCGCTCATGCCGATAAGCTCTTCTGCGATCAGATCGTTGACATTGTCAACGGCTTTCGTTACACCTTTACCGAGGTAACGTTCCTTGTCGCCATCTCTCAACTCAACAGCTTCGAAAGCACCCGTAGAAGCGCCTGATGGTACGGCCGCACGGCCCATGCTACCATCTTCGAGTACAACTTCCACCTCTACCGTTGGGTTACCACGTGAATCTAAAATTTCTCTTGCGTATACATCGATAATGAATGACATATCTATCTCCTCCTTGTTACTTGATCAGTGACTTGCCCGTCATCTCTTCCGGTACAGGCAACTTCATCAGTTCTAAAATCGTTGGCGCGAGATCGGACAGTTTGCCGCCATCGCGTAGTTCGGCTTCTTTGCCGCCGATAAAAATCAGCGGTACATGGTTCGTGGTATGAGCTGTCATTGGCTTTCCGTTTTCATCCATCATCTGTTCGGAATTACCATGATCTGCCGTCACCAGCACATAGCCATTTTTCTCGAGCAACTTATCCACAACACGACCGAGACACTCGTCTACTGTGGAAACGGCCTTCACCGCGGCATCAAAGATGCCCGTGTGACCGACCATGTCGGGATTGGCGAAATTGAGCACAATGAAATCATGCTGGTCACGATCGATCTCTTTGATGACCCGATCGGTCACTTCATAAGCACTCATCTCAGGCTTCATATCATAGGTTGGTACCTTGGGCGAGTCGATGAGGACGCGCTCTTCTCCGGGATTCGGTGCTTCCACACCACCGTTGAAGAAGAAAGTCACGTGGGCGTACTTCTCAGTCTCCGCCATGCGAAGCTGCGTCTTGCCCTGCGACGAGAGGTACTCGCCGAGCGTGTTGGATAGGCTCGTGGGCTTGTACGCCACTTCAACGTTTTCGATTGTGATATCGTACTGCGTCATGCACACATAGTGCAGTGGGAAGTACTCTCTCTCGAAACCGTCAAAGGAAACGTCCACCAGGGCACGCGTCAATTGACGGGCGCGATCCGGTCGAAAGTTGAAAAAGATCACGGCATCGTCTTCTGAAATCGTGGCCACGGGATCGCTATCTTTCTCGATCACCGTGGGCAGCACGAACTCGTCGGTGGTATCTTCCGCATAGGAAGCCTTGATCGCCTCGTCGGCGGAAGGGGCTTTCACGCCTTCGCCTTTCACCAGCGCATCGTAGGCTTTCTCCGTGCGTTCCCATCGCTGGTCACGGTCCATGGCGTAATAACGACCACTGACCGTGGCGATCTTACCGAAGCTGATCTCTTCCATATAGGATTCGAGCTCGGCCAGGTAATCGACACCACTCTTCGGTGGTGTATCACGACCGTCCATGAAGGCATGGACGTAAACTTGATCGAGTCCTTGCTCCTTGGCCAGTCGTATGAGCGCCTTGAGGTGATTGATGTGCGAGTGCACGCCACCATCGGAAAGCAGGCCCATCAGGTGGAGTTTCGTGCCGTTTTCCGTGACATGGGCGAGCGCATCGAGAAATTCGGCTTTCTCGTAGAAATCGCCGTCCTTGATGCTCTTCGTGATGCGCGTCAATTCTTGGTAGACCACTCGGCCCGCGCCAATGTTCAGATGGCCTACTTCTGAATTTCCCATCTGGCCCTCGGGTAACCCGACATCGACGCCGCTGGCGCCCAGAAAGCTATTGGGATAGTTGGCCACGTACCGGTCGAAGTTCTCGGTGTTGGCCGCGTGAACAGCGTTCCCCTTATCTTCCGATCGATCCCCCCAACCATCCAGGACAATTAGTGCTACAGGTTGTTTCATATCTTTTCGACTCCTTAGAAGTTTACCAGTTCGGTGAAGCTGTCGGGCTCAAGGCTCGCGCCGCCGACGAGAGCACCGTCGATGTCCGATTCATTCATGATCTCCACTACATTGGCAGGTTTTACGCTACCGCCATACTGGATTTGCACATCTTCGGAAATCTCTTCGGAATAGAGGTCCTTCAAAATAGAACGGATATAAGCGATCACATCGTTGGCATCGGCGCTAGAAGCCGTTTTGCCCGTTCCGATCGCCCAGATTGGTTCGTAGGCCACAACAGTATCTTTAACATCAGACGCATCGACACCGGCGAAGGCTTTCTCCACCTGTGCCTTGACGATCGTTTTCGTTTCATCGGCCTCGCGCTGCGCGAGGGATTCACCAACACACACGATCGGTCGGATGCTGACCGCCAGCGCTTTCAGCACCTTTTTATTAACCGTTTCATCGGTCTCGTTATAGTAGGCACGTCGTTCGGAGTGACCGATCACGACAAAGTCCACATCCAATTCCTTGAGCATCGCGGGGGCAATCTCACCTGTGAAGGCACCTGCATCCTCAAAGTGCATGTTCTGCGCGCCGATCTTGATGTTCGTACCCACCGTCGCCGCTTTCAAATCCTTCAGAAGCGTGTAGGGTGCACAGATGACGACCTCCACATCGGTACCGGCTACCGCCGGTTTGATGGCCTCAACGAACTCGAGTCCCTCAGCGATGGTCTTGTGCATCTTCCAGTTTCCTGCAATGATTGGTTTTCTCACTTGGATTCCTCCTGTCGATCGTTCAGTGCGGAAATGCCGGGCAGGTCTTTACCCTCGAGAAACTCGAGCGAAGCACCGCCGCCTGTGGAAATGTGGGTCATCTTGTCACCGAAGCCTAGGTTGTTCACGGCCGCGGCGCTATCGCCACCACCAATGATCGTCGTGGCATCTGCTTCAGCGAGCACCTTCGCGACTTCTAGGGTACCCTTGGCAAAGGCGTCGAATTCAAAGACACCCATGGGTCCATTCCAAACGATGGTCTTGGCTTTCGCCAGTGCTTCCGAAAAGAGGGCGATTGTCTTTGGTCCGATGTCGAGACCCATGGCATCCGCCGGAATCTCCTGGTCATCGGTATAGGATGGCTTCGCCTCTTTGGAAAACTCCGTGGCCACCGCATGGTCTACGGGGAGGAGGAGGTTCACACCCTTGACTTCCGCCTTTTTCACCATATCGATGGCATAATCGAGCTGATCAGCCTCCACGAGGCTCTTGCCCACCTCATGGCCCTGTGCTTTCAGGAAGGTATAGGCCATGCCACCACCGATAACCAGCGTATCGACACGGTCGAGGAGATTATCGATCACTTTGATCTTATCCGACACCTTAGCACCACCTAGGATTGCGGCGAAGGGGCGTACCGGATTTTCCACAGCATTGCCGAGAAAGTCGATTTCTTTTTTGATCAGATAGCCGCTGACCGCTTCATCCACATAGTCAGTCACACCGACCGTGGAACTGTGGGCGCGGTGGGCCGTACCAAAGGCATCGTTGACGTAGACTTCACACAAGGACGCGAGTACTTTGGCAAAAGCGGCATCATTCTTCGTCTCACCCGCGTTGAAGCGAGTATTTTCTAGGAGTACCACGTCGCCCTCTTCCATCGCTGAAATGGCTGCCGTCGTCTGGGCGCCTACAATCTCCGGTTCTGAATGGAAGACCACAGGCTTGCCGAGATGCCCGGTGAGGCTCTTGGCTACAGGTGCCAGGCTGAGCTCTGTTTTGTACTCACCCTTGGGTTTCCCCAGGTGTGAACACAAGATGAGCTTGGCACCCTTATCGATCAGGTACTTGATGCTCGGTAGGGCCCCGAGGATCCGGGATTCATCAGTGATCGTCTCGCCGTCGAGCGGTACGTTGAAGTCACAACGCATCAGCACCCTTTTGCCCTTCACGGCAATATCTTCAATTGACTTCTTATCGTATTTCATCAGATCTGCCTCCTGTTCATTCTTTAAGAGTAAGGGGATAAGGCCCTGAAAAACGCGTTTTCAGGGCCTGGAATGTGCTTATAATCCTTTTTCCACCATGTAGGCGACCAGATCCATCAGTCGGCTGGAGTAACCCCACTCATTGTCGTACCAGGAAACAATCTTCACCATCTTGTCGCCGGTGACCATCGTAGAATCTGCATCGATGATCGAAGAGCGAGCGTCTTTGAAGAAGTCGCGTGATACCAGCGGCTCATCGGAGTATCCGAGGATGCCCTCGAGCTCGCCATCAGCAGCGGCTTTAAGTGCTGCGTTCACAGATTCAACTGTAACGGGCTTCTCTGTTTCGAAAACCACATCGACAAGTGAAACGGTAGGCGTCGGTACACGCATGGCCATCCCGTTGACTTTGCCTTTGAGCTGTGGAAGCACCAGGGCTACTGCAGCGGCGGCGCCTGTTGTCGTGGGCACGATGTTTTCAGCAGCAGCACGTGCGCGACGCAGGTCCTTGTGAGGTCCGTCCAAGATGCTCTGGTCGTTTGTGTAGGAGTGGATCGTCGTCATGAGACCGTTCTTGATGCCAAAAGTCTCGTCGATTACTTTTGAGAAAGGTGCGAGGCAGTTCGTTGTGCAAGATGCGTTGGAAACGATGTGGTGATTCGCAGGATCGTAGTCCTTTTCGTTAACACCCATTACAACCGTGATGTCTTCACCTTTAGCAGGAGCCGAGATGACAACCTTCTTTGCGCCGGCTTTTACGTGCTTGCCAGCTGCTTCGGCTGTTCTGAAGAAACCTGTTGATTCGATGACCACGTCTACACCGAGTTCTTTCCAAGGAAGGTTCTCAGGATCTCTCTCTGCGAAGATCTTGATCTCTTTTCCATTGACAACCAGTGCATCTTCTTTCACTTCGACAGTACCGTCGAATTTACCGAAGAGCGAGTCATACTTCAGAAGATGTGCCAGCGTGCCAGGATCTGTCAGGTCGTTGATCGCAACCACTTCAAAATTAGGGCTTTCCATCTCTGTGTACACTTTGAAGGTATTGCGGCCGATTCTACCAAATCCATTGATCGCTACTTTTACCATTCTCGATTCCTCCTTAGTCCTTTAAAATCTCTCTGACCACGTTCTCGTCAGTCACGAGCACGAGGTTGGGGTTGAGTTTGCTGATAGCGATGATAGCCTCCACTTTCTCTCGGCCCGTCGCCACAGCAATGAGTTGCTTGAGATGCTTAAATTTATCAAGGTCAATACCGATGGTACTGACTTCATGAACAATTTTACCCTCGCGGTTGAAAAAGTGCCCGAAGGCTTCGCAGACAGCTCCTTTTTGACGGATCATGTCCACTTCCTCTTCATCGAGGTTTCGTCTTCGTGCCATCACATCGGCTCGTCCTACGCCGAAAAGCAGCACATCGATATTGTTGATCATCCCAATGATCTCGCGGATATCCGGTTCTTCCACCAGTTGACTGATGGACGATGCGGATAGATTGTCCCGCGTATAGAGCAGTTTGTAATGCGCACCGAGTTTGTCGGCCAATTTTTCTACGAGCGTGTTCGCCTGAAAATCCGTTTTGTTACCGAGTCCACCACGTGCCGGTATGACTTTCAAATCCTTATAGCTACGCTTATCAGCTTCAAAAGCTTCCACCACTTCCATCACCGTGGTTCCCCCGGTGATGCCCAGGTATTCATGATCTGTCAAGATTTCCGAAAGATAACGCGCTGCGGTTGCAGCCACTTCTTTTGTTTCCAGGGAAGGATTCTTGATATCACTTGCGGATCCGATGATCACACGCTTGATCTGAAGCTTTGCGGCAAGCCTCTCTTCGAGCGTCCTGAGACCCATCAAGTGGTGGAAAAATTGAGCGAGTGCATCGATCATCCTATCGCCTCGATCGGATAGCAACATGCCCTCGATCGAAAACCCGAGCAGTCCTTGGTCCTTCAACAGGTTTGCCTCTTTCCTGATGATTCTCTCACTTATTCCAAGAGCCTGCGCCAGTCCCCGTCTACCGATGGGTTCGGTGAATTTAACGGTCCTGAGTATCTGATACCGCATGGTCACGGCATCCACAATCTCGGGTGCGATAATTTTCAATTGGTCGACCACATCTTCCATGGTCGCTTGTTCTGACATATCATCACCCCTCGGGACGCTTTCTGTCCATGTGTTAATTTTTTGTCCCGGTCCGGGCAAAAAAATATTTTCACCGACAAGTCCATTGTACCATATGTCGGTGAAAATTCAAGGTGAGATTAGAATTTTTTGCGTTTTGATGTGGAGAGGATACCCAGCTCATTGCGGTATTTCGCCACCGTTCGCCGGCTGATCTCCACGCCTGACTCCATGAGCGCGTCGGCGATCTTCTGATCCGAAATAGGTTTCTTGGGGTTCTCCTCAGAAATCATCTCCTCGATCAGCATCTTGATGCTCTCCTGGCTGACACCGTCACCATAGCGGTTCTTCACGCCACTTTGGAAAAAGTATTTGAGCTCGAAAAGACCGTGGGCGCACTGCAGATACTTGCCGTTGGTCGCCCGACTGACCGTGGACTCGTGAACACCGATCTTCTCAGAAATGTCTTTTAAGTTCAAAGGTTTGATATAGAAAGGTCCACGATCGAAAAAGGCGCGTTGTTCTTCAAGCAAGGCTTGGCATACATTGTAGATCGTATTCCGGCGCTGCTCGATGGATTTGATCAGATGGATCGCGCTGGTCAGTTTCTTTTTGATGTAGGCCACAGCTTCCTCGTCGCCCTCTTCTTTCGACATCATGGCCCGATAGAGCTTGCTGACCATCAGGCGAGGAGCCGTGGAGTCGTTCACAATGATCATGTACTCGCCATCGACTTTCTTGATCTGCACGTCGGGTGTGATGAACTTCACATGTTTCATCGAGCTGAACTGTCTCCCGGGTTTTGGTTCGAGAGTGCGGATGAATTCCGCCAGTACTTTGATCTCATCGATGTCGATGCCCATGTGCCGTGCGATCTTGTCGAGTCGATTGTGACCGAGATCCTCTAGGTGATCGATCACCAGGCGACGGGCACCGTCGGGTGTATCCGGCAAAAGATCCATTTGTATGACCAGACACTCCGTAAGACTCCGCGCACCGACACCGGGTGGGTCGAAGCGGTGGAGTCCCACTAGGATACGATCCATGGTTTGGCGGTCGATGTGGAACCGACCCATCACTTCTTCCTCGTCGACATAGAGGTAGCCATTCTCATCGAGACTTTCGATCAGATACTCGTAGACCACATACTCGTGGAGATCGACAAACTGTACATTCAACTGATCCATCAAATGATCTTTGAGCGTTATCTCGTCGGCCACAAAATCATTGTAATCGTAGTCATCATCACCGGAGGCCACGATCCCGCCACCACCGGTGGACCGGTAACTATCGGCCAACTCTTTCCAGTCCATGTCATCGAGCTTCTGCTCCGTCTTCTCCCGTTCGGTCAGACCATCATCCAGTTTCTCAAGGCAGGGGTTTTCAACGAGTTCCGTGGCCACGAACTCATGTAGTTCCATGGCATTGTACTGGAGAATCTCGATCGCCTGCTGAAGCTGGGGCGTCATCACGAGCTTTTGGGTTTGGACCTGATTGAGCGTGAACTGCATTTTCATTCCTTTTCCCCCATCTCTCTCTTGCGTTCCACTCTATTATAGCAAAAAACGCGCCAACTTCACAATCAAAAAGACACCCGCAAGCGGATGTCTTTTTTTGAACCGACGATTTGGGATCATCGGTGTCCCTTTTCGTAGGGTTCACCTGAGGCCTTGGGTGCCGTCGCCTTACCGACCACACCGGCGAGGGCCAGGATCGTGGCGATATAGGGGAAGGACTGCAGGAACTCCGAGGGAATGAAATCCAGTCCCAAGGTAGAGGCCTGGATCTGTAGAGCCTCGGCGAAACCGAAGAAAAGCGCTGCGAACATGGCCCCGATGGGATGCCATTTCCCGAAAATCATCGCAGCGAGGGCGATAAAGCCCTTACCACTGGTCATGCCTTCTCGAAAGAGGCTGATGGAGCCGATCGAGAGCGAGGCACCAGACAAGCCTGCGAGGGCCCCTGAGATCATCACGGCGAGGTACCGCGTTTTGTAGACGTTGATACCCACCGTGTCGGCTGCCCTCGGGTGTTCCCCGACAGCACGCACGCGTAAGCCGAAAGGTGTCCGGAACAACACGTAATTCCCGATGAAGACTGCGATGATCGCGATGTACACAAAGGGTGTGAGGCCACCGAAGAAGGCACCCAGTATCGGTATCCCCTCGAGGGCCGGGAAAGGATTCTTGTTCAGAGCGATACCAACGGGATCCGTCTGGCCCGAACGTTGCCAAAAGATATTGAGCAGGAAGGCCGCCAGACTGGCTGCCAAGAGATTGATCGCCACACCTGTGACCACTTGGTTGGCGTTCAGATGAATCGCCAGAACACCGAGGATCAGGGAGGTGAGCACTCCCATGGCCATGGCCATGAGAACGGCAAACCAAGGGCTTCCCGTCCTGTCGACGATCAAGATGGCGAAGAAGGCGCCCATGATCATGATGCCTTCGAGGGCGATGTTGACAACGCCGCTCCGCTCGTTGAACACGCCTCCGAGCGCACTGAAGATGAGCGGTGTGGCCAGGCGGAGCGTCGATGCAAGGACTGCTAAGATTACAATCAACATTTACTCCACCTCCTTCGTAAGTTTCTTCTTCCCGAATCCAGGGATAAACTGAGCAATCCGCTCACCGGCGATAAACAGGATGATAATCCCCTGGATAATTCCAACGATTTCCTTGGGAATACCGGCGATCTGCATCTTCCGGGCGCCATTGGCCAAGACTCCGAAGAGGAAGGCACTGGCGAGAATCCCGATCGGATGGTTTTTCCCGACAAGAGCGACGGCGATACCATCGAAACCGTAACCCGGCGAGTGAGAAGCCTGGTCGATTTTGAAGGCGGAGCCGGCCACGAGCGTTGCACCCGCGAGACCCGCAAGGGCACCGGAGATCATCATCGATAGGATGATGTTCTTGGAGATGCTGATACCACCGTACTCCGCAGCGTAAGGATTGTTCCCAGCCGAACGGATTTCATAGCCGAGGGTCGTTTTAAAGAGGACGAACCAGATGGCGATCGCCACCAGAACAGCCAGAACAATCCCTGTGTGCACACTGGAGTAACCGAAAACGGGGAAAATCTCCGTCAGTTTCGTGAGTCTCGCGTGTTCAGGAATAATCACGGAGTGTGCCTTCTGCACATCGCCCACGAGTCTGGAGGGATTGAGGTGCGTTCGAATGAAGTAGTTGGCTGTGAAAAGTGCGATGTAGTTCATCATGATCGTCACGATTACCTCGTGAATACCTACTTTCGCTTTCAATATGCCCGGTAGAAAGGCCCAAAGGGCACCACCGATGGCACCGGCGATAATCGCTACAGGTACTAGCAGGAACCCCGGCAGGGACTGCAGGAAGAAGGCTGCCACCACCGTGAACAGACCCCCGATAATATACTGACCCTCTGCTCCGATGTTGAAGAGACCCGTTCGAAAAGCAAAGGCTACCGAGAGCCCTGTAAACAGGATGGGCGTTGTCTTCAATAGTGTTTCACCGAATCGGCTGATGCCACCCAGACTTCCGCTGAAAAGGGCACCGTAGGCCGTTACCGGATTGTTCCCCGTCCACAGGATGAAGAAGGATCCAATAATAAAGGAAAGTACAATCGCGAGAAGGGGGAATTTGATACTGTCAACAAGATTCTTAGAGAATTGTTTGATATCCATCGTTTCACCCCTATTCCGTTGCTTGGCTGCCGGCCATCATGATACCCAGCTTCCGTTCATCTGCTTTGTCGGCATCCAATGTCCCGACGATCTTGCCGTCGTACACGACCGCGATGCGATCTGCGAGGGCCATGACTTCATCGAGTTCTAAGGAGACGAGCAATACCGCTTTGCCAGAGTCCCGCTGGGCCACCAGTTGTTTGTGAATGAACTCGATGGCACCCACGTCCACCCCGCGTGTCGGTTGAGATGCGATGAGCAGGTTCGGATCGCGGGTCATTTCACGAGCCACGATGAACTTCTGCTGGTTACCACCGGAGAGTGACTTCGCATCCACCTTCTCGTTGGGCGTTCTGACGTCAAAGCTATCGATTAGTTTCTTGGCGTATTCGTGGATTACGTCGTACTTCATGAGTCCGTTTTTCGAAAAAGGCGCTTCGTCGTGATTTCCCAAAATCGCATTCTCCGCGAGGCTGTGGTCGAGCACGAGCCCACGCTTGTGTCGGTCTTCCGGTATGTGGCTGAAACCCAGGTCAATCAGGTCGTGGGTTGAGGTTCCCGTCACATCCTGCCCTCTAAAGGAAAAGGAACCGGCCACCGGCTTGCGCAGACCCGTGAGCACTTCGACAAGTTCCGTCTGTCCATTGCCGTCGACACCGGCGATCGCTAGGATCTCCCCGGCATGCACTTCAAAGTCAACACCTTTCAGAGCGGGTACACCGCGGCTGTTGAGTGCTTCGAGTCCCTTGACGTCTAGGACCACCTCGCCGGGTTCGCGGTCTTCTTTGTCGACAACAAGCTTCACCTTGCGTCCGACCATCAGCTCGGCCAATTGATCCGTATCGGTGTTCTCGTTCTTCAGCACATCGATCTTTTTCCCGCGACGGATGACCGTGATCCGATCGGCCATGGCGAGCACTTCTTTGAGCTTGTGCGTGATCAGAATAATCGATTTTCCCTGATCCGTCAGCGATTTCATAATCTCTGCAAGTTCATCTATTTCTTGAGGAGTCAGAACTGCTGTTGGTTCGTCGAGAATCAAAATATCAGCACCTCGGTAGAGGGCCTTTAGGATCTCGACGCGTTGCTGCATCCCCACGGAGATGTCTTCAATCTTTGCCGTGGGATCTACCTTGAGGCCATATTGATCGGAGATGCGCTGCACATCTTCATTGGCCTTTTTATAATCAAGCTCTAGAGCATTCTTCTTGGGTTCAGTACCCAGGATAATATTCTCCGCGATGGTGAAGGGTTCGACGAGCATGAAATGCTGGTGCACCATCCCGATCCCTAGGCTGATCGCTACGTTCGGGTCCTTGATGTTCACCTTTTCCCCCCGGATGAAAATGTCACCGGAAGTTTGCTCGTAGAGGCCATAGAGAATATTCATCAATGTTGTCTTCCCAGCGCCGTTCTCGCCGAGTAGAACGTGGATTTCGCCCTCGTCGAGCTCAAAATCCACCGCGTCGTTGGCAACGACACCCGGGAAGATCTTGGTGATCTTCTTCATTTCTACAACTTTTGACATGGTTTTCCTCCAATACCTTGAATGAGAAAGAGCCAGATATCTTGGTTAGGACACCTGGCTCTCTGACTTATCGCAAATAGTACTCCTGTGCGTGTCGCTCTCTTAGATCGTTGGTGCTTCGAAATCAGGTGCTACGAAGGCATCGAACTCATCGGCCGTTTGAGGTACCATGAGCTCGCCCGCTTGAATCAGCTCTTTGAACTGATCGGCGACTGCTTTCATCTCGTCAGAAAGATTACCGGCTTCATCGCTGTATCCCACACCATCGTTCGTCAGGTCGAAGACACGAACGCCTGCTTGGAAGTTGCCGTTGATAACTTCTTCAGAAACTGAGAAAGTAGCCACGTCAACACGCTTGATCATGGAGCAAAGTACATTTTCTGGAGCGAGTCTAGACTGATCCTGGTCAACACCGATTGCCCAGAAACCTTGCTCTTCAGCTGCCTGGATGAGACCAACGCCTACACCACCGGCCGCGTGGAAGATAATATCCGCGCCAGACTGATTCTGAACCAGTGCAATCTCTTTGCCCTTCGCTGCATCTTCAAAAGAATCAGCGTAGTTCACGAGAACCTCAGCATCGGGATTAACGGCTTTGACGCCAGCACGGAATCCGTACTCAAATTTCTCGATGAGGGGGAACTTCAATCCACCGATAAAACCAACCACATCTGTTTCCGTGGCGATACCGGCGATCGTACCCACGAGGAAAGAACCTTCGTGCTCGGCAAAAGTCAGGGAAGCCACATTCGGTGCATCCACAACTGCGTCGACGATAGCGAACTTCTGCTCTGGGAAAATCTCAGAAGCGGTCGTCATCGATTCTTCGAACAAGAAGCCCACACCAAAGATGATGTCTACTTCTTCTTCAGCAAAAGAAGTCAGGTTCGGCAGGTAGTCATCGGCAGTGTTCGATTCGAGCACCTTGATGTCTGCGCCGTACTCGGCTTCAGCTTGCTGCAGGCCGGCCCAAGACGAGTCATTGAAAGACTGGTCCCCAAGTCCACCTGTGTCTGTGATCATGGCGAGAGTGAAATCTTCACCGGGTAATGCTTCTGGCTCTTCTGCTACTGGGGCTTCTTCACCTGCAGGTGTCTCTTCCGCGGCAGGTGTTTCTTCTTCCGCAGCTGGAGAACAGCCGACGAAGAGTGATGCCATTAGCATCATGGCCATCAATACTGCGATCAATCGTTTGTTCATTCTTCTTCCTCCTCAAAATTTTTGTATAGTCGTTCCCTCTTTACTTACCCCACCTATCGACAGAATAACGTTTTCATTAGAAAACTAGGGAACCCAGAACCACTTCGTCCTTTAGATAGAATATCAAAGTGAAGTGGTGTCTAGCATTGTTAAGAGTACACAAAGTATTTTACCACAAAAGCAGCGGCTAACCAAGTGAGCCTCTCCCCCTTGTGACAATCAACCAGTCTCTACAGGTAGGATTCGATTTTTTCCCGAATGGCCGCTTCTGTGGCCTGCCCCCCGGTCATCATCTCCACGGGTTTGCCATCCACATAAAGGAGAATCGTTGGTAGTCCCATCACCCGCTCTGAAAGGGCGAGACGTCTGTGCTCGGTGGTATTGAGCTTGTAAAAGGGCATGCGTCCCTCATAAGACTCGGCCAACTCTTCGAGTTTAGGCAACAGTGCTTTGCAAGGTGCGCATCCTTCACCCCAAAAATCCACGAGAACCGGGCCCTGGGCTTCTTTTACTTTTGTCTGAAATGTTGCTGGCGTCAATGCTTCCATAGTTAGTTCCTCCTATTGTTGTCGACTCATTGTAATGACTGTGTTCGGAATATAAGCGATGGCGATGCAGCCGGGTCCCGAGTGCGTGCCCACAACGGCTCCTACTTCGGAGTGGACCACACCGGCCGGCGAAAACCGATCGGTGAAGGTCTTCTCAAAGAGCTCAAGATACGATCGATCCACGGCGTGAAAAAGACCCACGGTACAGTTCGAAAAATCAACGGCTTCTTTGTCCAGCTGATCCAGCAACCAGGCCATGGCTTTTTTTCGCCCCCTCGCCTTCGAAACCGGGACCAACTTGCCCTCCTCGATCGTGAGGATTGGCTTGATGTTCAACAGTTCCCCCACGAATCCTTCCGCTCGGGTGAGGCGTCCCCCTTTTGTCAGGTAAGACAGTGTGTCCACGATAAAGTAACTCCTGTGATGCTGGATCAGTAGCTCAACGGCCTGCACGAGCTTGTCCATCTCAAGTCCTTCGGCGGCCAGTTCGGCCGCTTTCATCGCGATCAGACCCAAGCCAAAGGTCACGCATTTCGAATCGATCACACGGACCCTTGAGGTCTCTAAAATCTCCACGGCGGAACAAGCCGCCTGGTAAGTACCGCTCATAGATGAGGCCATGGTGATCACCAGCACTTCATCATGGAGATGCAGCGCATTCTCAATGGCCGTGGCGAAGGCGCCAGGTGAAACTTGGGCTGTCTTGGGGAGCCCAGGCGCCTTCTTCAACTTCTCGAAAAATGCGTCGCTACCGAGTTCCTCACCATCCAGGTAACTCTCTCCATCGATGGTCACAGTGAGCGGAACCACCGTGATGTTTAGATCTCTCTGCAGAGACCTGGGTAGATCTGAAACACTATCGGTCATAATATGTATGGCCATGTAAAGCTCCTTCCTAGTCTGATAGATCTATTATACCGAATTACAGGGGCCTTGAAAACGTCAGAACAAAAAAAGTCCCCTTCTCTACCCGAAAGGGACCTTCAGTGATTACTCGCGGTCGAGAACCGCCAGCGCGATGTTCGACGCGTGGTCGGCGACACGCTCGAGATTCGAAATGATATCGAGGAAAATGATGCCCGCCGAGGGTTCACATTTTCCTTCGTTGAGACGTCGGATGTGATCCTTCCTGAGGATCTTCTCCATTTTGTCGACCTGACCCTCTCGCTCGAGCACATGCTCGGCGGTACGCTTGTCACCGGTGGACAGGGCGTTGAGCGCTTCGATGATCGCATCGTAGACCATCTGGTACATCTCCTCCAGCTCAGCCGTAGCCGTTTCGGAGAAGTGGAGTCGATTCTCCGATTTGAACATACCGATCTCGGCCAGGTTGTCAGCATGGTCACCCACCCGCTCGATGTCATTGATCGTCGAGAAAAGACCGTCGATCATCGAACGCTCCTTGTCGCTTACCTGGGTATTGGACAATTTGATGAGATACTGACTGATCACGCGCTCGAGATGGTTGATCGCCTTCTCCAGTTTGAACACATCTTTCGCCGTTTTCTCATCATTGTTGAGAATCGACTGTAGCGACTTCGTGAGCGATTCCATGGCCCCGTTACCCATGTGGAGCACCTCTTTGAGGACCACGCCCGTAGCGATCGAGGGTGTTTCGAGGATACGATCATCCAGATACTTCACAGCGTACATTTCCTTGATTTCTTCCTCTTCAACGGGGATGACCTTCTCTACGATCTTCACGAGCAGACCGGCGAAGGGAAGCAACAAGAGCGTCGTCGCCACGTTAAAGAGCGTGTGTGCATTGGCCAGTTGTCGCTCGGCTAATACCGAAGTCCGCGTCACGAAGCTGATGGTTGGGCCCGCGAAGAACAGGATGAAGATCACGGTTCCCACCAGGTTGAAGAGCAGGTGCATGAGGGCGGCCCGTTTGGCCGTTTTCGATGCCCCGACAGATGAAATCATCGCGGTAACCGTCGTACCGATGTTGGTACCGAGGAGCACCGGGAAGGCGGAATATATATCCAGAAGGCCTGTGCTCGCTAGGGCCACGAGAAGACCCGTCGTAGCCGATGATGACTGTAGCACCGCCGTCACGGCAAAACCCGTTAGAATAGCCAGGGCGGTATCCGAAAGGCTCCCGCTACCGAAGCTCGACAAGAGGTGCGTGAAGGCTTCGAACTCCCGGAGCGGCTTCATGGCACTCTTCATCAGGTCCATACCGAGGAACAGGATACCGAAACCGATCAGGATATCGGCGCTCATTTTCGTTTTCGAACTCTTCGAGAAAAGTTTGATGGCCACACCGATACCGATGGCGATCGGCGCCAGTGCCGTCAGGTTGATCGAGACGAGCTGTGCGGTGACCGTTGTCCCGATGTTCGCACCCATGATGATTCCCACGGCCTGGGTCAAGTTCATGATGCCGGCGTTGACAAAACCGACCACCATGACCGTACTGGCCGATGAGGACTGGACGAGAACCGTCACAATGGCCCCGACGATGACGGCCATGATTTTGTTCTTCGTCAACACTTCTATAAAGGACTTCAAACGATCCCCCGCTGCGTTCTCGAGTCCATCGCTCATAATCCGCATGCCATACAAGAAGAGCCCGAGTCCTCCGAACATTTCGATCAGAATCTTAACTACACTCAATTCCATAGTGAACCTCCCCAGTCAGGTAACTCCCAAAAAATTTTCACGTGCACGACCATCATACCGAATAATCCACCACGCCGTGTTAAGTCCATGTTAACTTATTTAACATTCGACCACAAGCTGGTCGACAAGAACTCACCGTCTGAATTTTCCTTTGGTTTTTCCTTACTTTTACCGCACAGATGACATAGGTCCATAGCAAGAGGCCCTAGACCAGGCCGGGAAATCCCGCTTGTCTCAGGGCCTCATAGAGGACGATATTCACTGCATTCGATAGGTTCAAACTCCTCAGGTCCGGATCGTCGCACATGGGGATCTTGATACGCCCTGTTTCGAACCGTTCGTGTAGCGATGCCGGTAGACCGGAGGTCTCTCGACCGAAGAGAAGCATGGCCTCTTCAGGGAAGGTCACTTCATGGTAATAGCGCTCTGCCTTCGTTGTCACCGGGAAAATTGGACGGTGCCCATAGGCCTCTAGAAAGGCCTGCAGATCATCATGCACCTCCACCTGTACCTTATGCCAGTAATCGAGGCCGGCACGCTTCAAGGTACGATCATCGATCTGAAATCCCAGGGGCTTGATCAGGTGAAGCTTTGTCCCTGTGATGGCACAGGTCCGCGCAATGTTGCCGGTGTTCGGGGGGATCTCCGGCTGATAGAGTACGATCTCGATCATCTTAACGGTCCTTCGTCGAGAGGTTGATATCCAGATCACCCAGCTCTGAAGTCAGGGGCACGCACAGTGTCTTTGTCTCCGTGGTGGTGATCTTCAGGTTCTCACCGATCATCAAGGTCGGTGGGGTGATGTCGATATTCGTGCCATTGTTATAAAGAAGTGTGGCAGCATTGCCCATGATCATGTTCCCCAGCTCAGAAATGGCGCTCTTGGCCATCTCGTCCAAGGTCTCCACGGGCATGCCCATCATCATTTTGGAAGCAATGCGTTTCGCCATGCCCTCGTCGAGCACAATAAAGGTCTGGCCCTTAATCTCCCCCGTGATCCCCAGGATGATGATCACTTCCTTGGATGATTGTGGACTCTTCACCATATATGGTTTTCCCACCGTAAACTCTAGGCCGGTTAAGGTCTTCAGAACCTCGCTGCTCGCCTTGAGAAAAGGATTGATGTATTCAGCTTTCATATTGCCTCCTCGGGTTATTCCTCATGATCGGTCGAGTATCCACTCCACCAGGGGTCTTCTCTTCACCGTTACCGCTTTGACAGGACACAGCTCTTGACAGCAGTAACACTTGATACAGATGGATAGATCCACCTCGGGATAGGGGGTCATAGAGATGGCCTCCGGTGGACAGGAGCGGTAACAATCACCACAACGGATACATGTGTCGTGGTCAAATACCGGCCGCGGGCTCAGGTACCGTTCTACCGTTCCCGCCAGAAAACGCGGTACGCGTCCCGCCAAGAAGCTGATTCCCTTGTTGGGGGGCATTTTCATGACCACTGGTTCGACACCGTGGTTGATAACCAGTGGTTCCGATGCAAGCAGTCCTCTCTCCCTTGCTTCCACGAGGGTCGGCACCTCGCTCTCGGGGATCCCCACCGACTCCACAGCCACCAGATCCGCCCCGTGGGGATCGTCCGAAAGAATCAGCCGATCCAGTTTGATCGGTGTCCCAGCCGAGGGACCCGCCCCTTCCATCCCTTCGATGCCATCGATCAGACTCAGCACGGGACGCTTGAAGGCCACCAGATCCACCAGCATAGCGGCGAAATCCCGCTCCTCGGGCATCTTCATGTGATACTCCACTTTCAACAGGCCGGGGACGATCCCAAACATATTCTTCACAGCCCCGGTGAAGGTCATCATACTGTGCGTCTTCAGTTTCGCCGCTGTGATCACATGATCGACTTCATCGAGTGCCGCCATATAGGTGATCCGCCTGAGCAGTCGGCAACCTTCGTCCTCTCCGACAGGGACGTCCTTGGTCTCTAGCTGAAAATTAAGCGGGATACTTTCAGACATTATACCATGTAACCCACAGGCCGTATAAACTTCACGTAAATTTTTATCCGTAAAAGGACCGGCCGGACTATCGCCCACCACCACTTCGAGGCCTCTCTCGACCAGATAATCGGCCAGTGCGGCGATCACGAGGGGGTGGGTCGTCGTCGCTTCCGCGGGGTCCTTCTTCATCAGGAGATTGGTCTTGATGAAAACACGCTCGCCGGGCTTGAAAAAAGCATCGAATCCGCCGAGATCGCCCATCATCTGTTCAATTTTTTCTTTGATCAACCCACGATCATACCGATCACAGGGCATCAGACTGACGTTGGCCATAAGAACACCTCTTTTAGCGTAGTAGGAACAATACCAATATACCCAGCGCAATGCGGTAATATGCGAAGGGTTTGAAATCATGCTTCTTGATGTACGCCATAAAAAGGGCGATGACGAGGTAGGCACTGAGGAAAGAAACCAGCGTCCCCACCCCGAGGAGTTGCCACTCGAGGGGCGTGTAATCGAAGCCGTACTTATACAATTTGAGGATGCCGGCACCGATCAAAGTGGGGATGGCCAGGAAAAAGGAGAATTCTGCCGCCACATCGCGTCGGAAGCCGAGAATCAAGCCCCCGATGATCGTGGAAGCCGACCGGCTCATACCGGGGATCAGCGCCAGACACTGGAATAGGCCCACGTAAAAAGCCAGTCGATAGGTGATCTGGTCATCTTCATGGATGGACACGGGGCCCCGGCGGTTTTCTACGATGATCAGCAATATCGCGCCCACGATCAAGGCGATGGCCACGGGAACCGGGTGAAAAAGCAAAGCATCGATGGTTTCCTCGAGCGTGAGTCCCAGAATGGCCGCCGGAATCACGCCCACGACCACCTTGGACCAGAAGGTCACGTAGTGGCCTAGACCCTTTCGATCCCAACTGTCGGGTAACATTTTCTCCCGAAAGTAGAGTAGCACGCTCAGGATCGCACCGATCTGAATGATCACGGCAAAGGCATTGGCGAATTCACCCGTGAAATCCAAATACGTATTCGCCAAGATCAAATGTCCTGTGGAAGACACAGGTAAAAATTCCGTCAATCCCTCGATCACTCCGAGGAGGATGACCTTCAGTAGTAAATCCATGCTCAACACCCTTCGCTTTCAACTAGTTCTCTCAATGCCGTCAGTAGTCTTTCATTCGTTGGTTCCCCCAGGCAGGCGATCCGGTAATGACCAGGCCGCATACCCCGGTAGGCAGATAGATCTCGAATCAAAAATCCCTTGTCGATGAGCAGTGCCTTCAGGTCCCTCTCCCCTCTATCGTGAAAGGACAGATAATTTGCATACCCTGGATACACACGAAAGCCCAGTTCGATTAGGCCCTCCACCAGCTGTTTTCTCGAGTCCAAGAGCCAGGCCCGTGTCTTGCGGTCGAAGGCCTGGTCCCTTAGCAAGTCGAGCGCACGGGAAGCGGGCAGGGACAGGGACCAGGGCGCCTGGTGGTCATCGAAGGCCGAGAGGAGGCTTCGATCTGCCGTTGCAAGGAAGCCCACGCGAAGGCCAGCCAGGGCGTAGTATTTCGTCAGCGAGCGCAGGACAATCAGGTTTTTAAACCTGGTCACCCACTTCAGGTACTGCTGCTCCTCATCGAGAAAATCACCGAAGGATTCATCGACCACCACCTTGACTCCGGGCCGCTGTTTGAGAAAGGCCTCGAGCCGTGCCATGGGCACCAGGGCACCCGTGGGGTTGTTCGGATGGCAGAGCAAGATCACATCCCCGTCGGCCACCCTAGCGAAGAGCAACTCAAGATCATACCGGTAGCCCGCTTCCTCTTCAAGGGCATAAAACCGATGGGACCGCCGGTGCCGGAGAGCGGCGCGTTCGTACTCGACGAAGGCGGGCGCGGGCAGCCACCAGGTCCTGGGGCCCATGAACTCGAAGAGTTCGTGGATCAACTGGATCGCTCCGTTCCCAAAGACGATCCCATCACCATCGATGCCATATCGTTCGGCCACAAGGGTGCGTTCCCTCCGATAACGGACATCGGGATAGAGCCGGGCCTTCTCGAGATCCTTCGCAAGGGAGGTGAAAAAGCCCCCGGGTGGACCCAGCGGGTTGATGTTGGCCGAAAAATCAATCAGCTCTCTATCGTAATCGTAGTGATTACCACCGTGTGTCACGTGCACGATCAGACCCCTCCTCTCAGCAGGTAGGTCAACAGCAGGCTCAAAAACATCGCAAGGACGCTCACGATCCAGTAGAGTCGATGACACCGCACCAGGTCCCCCGTGGTGGGTGCGTGCGTCGCATCTCCAAAGGTGGGCTTCAGCAACAAGCGCCCGAAATAACGTGTCGGTCCACCCACCTGGATCCCCAGGCTCGCCGCGAAGGCCGCTTCGGGATATCCGCTGTTCGGACTTTGGTGCTTTTTCGCATCGCGCCTGACAACGGAAAAGACCCGCCCGTGGTCTCCAGGCAAAAAGAAGGAGGCCAGGTAAACCAGGACCGGCGAGAGCCGGGCGGGCACATAGTGCACGAGATCATCCATGCGAGCACTGATACGGCCGAAATAGAGGTATCGCTCCGTTTTATAGCCCACCATGGAGTCCAGCGTGCTGGCCACTTTCACGAAGAGCACGGCCGGTAGACCACCGATAGCATAGGCGAGAAGGGGGCTCAGCGTGCCATCTACGAAATTCTCCGATAGGGTCTCCACGGTTGAGGTCACGATTTTCTCCTCCTCCATGTCCTCGGTCTCCCGGCTCACCAAGAAAGAGAGCGCGTGTCGCGCACCTTCCAGTTCCCCTCGGGACAGTGGGCCGATCACCTTACGGGTCTCCTGTACGAGCGAGCGGATGGCCAGCAGGCTGTAGAGCACGTAGAGGCGAAAGAGAAAGAGAAGTGTGGTCGCACCCACCGAATACAGGGCGTATTCGCTCAGGTGGTAGACGGTGAAGACGGACAGCTGCACGGCCACGAAGAGCAGGCCGCCCGAAACGAGCGCACTACCATCGCCTTCTCCCTCTTCTGGTCCCAAGAGATGATCGAAGCGATCGATCACCCACCCGACGCCCCTGATGGGATGCCAGCGGTACTGGGGATCACCGAGCAAGAGGTCGAGTAGCAGGGCCGAGAACAGCAGGATCATAAGGCCAGCAGCGTATCGATTGCCCGGATGTCCACATGCGCTTCGAGCACATCTGCCAATCGATCGTAGGCGGCGACCTTACGTTCGGCCAGTGTGCGAAGGGGCATACCTTTCCTGGTCAGTCCCTTGGCGACCCGCACATCATCGAGGAGTTCTGAGGTAAAGGTGAGCGTATCGAAGACACCGTGCAGATAGGTGCCGATCACCTTCCCGTCATCACTGATCGCACCATCCTCGATCGAGACCCTTTCGCCGAAACGTCGGTCGATCCGAGCAAAGGGCCGCTCCCGGTTCTCCACCGTTTTTCCCATGTGGATCTCGTAGCCGACGATCGCCCCGTTCTCCCGCGTCCCCAGCGTGACAGCGTGCACTTGGGTGCGCTGCTTCTTCCTCTCGAAACGGGTGGTGACATTGAGGAGCCCCAGGCCCGAGACGGTTCCCACGGTTCCCTCGAGATATTCGGGATCTTCCAGACAACCGCCCAACATCTGGAATCCACCGCAGATCCCCATGACCCACCGCCCCGCTTCTCGCGCTCGAAGGATGGCGCTGTCGATACCCTGTTCTCTCATCCAAAGGAGGTCTTCTGTGGTGTTCTTAGAACCCGGTAGCAAAATCAGATCCGCTTCTTCAAGAGACGCCGGGTCCTTGGTGTAGTAAAGGTGCACATCATCATATAGTTCTAGAGCATCGAAATCCGTGTGATTGGAGAGATGGGGGATCCGGACCACGGCCACGTTGAGCGCAGCGGATGCATCTGGGTGGCGATGGTGTTGTTCCCCAAGACCATCCTCTTCTTCGATGTCAAAATGCTCGTAAGGGATCACGCCGAGGACGGGAACGCCCGTCTTCTCCTCGATCATGCGTAGCCCCGGCTCGAGCAGGGTGACATCCCCCCGGAACTTATTGATGAGAACACCTTTGATCCTTGCCCTCTCCTCCGGCTCAAGCAACATGATCGTCCCGTAGATCGAAGCGAAGACACCGCCCTTATCGATATCGGCCACGAGCAGCACGTCGCAATCGGCGATTTCTGCCATTCCCATGTTCACCAGATCATTTTCTCGCAGGTTGATTTCGGCGGGGCTCCCCGCCCCCTCGATCATCACGAGATCGTGCCTGGCCGTAAGGGTGTCAAAAGCCTCCTTGATGTAGACCTTCATCTGCGGTTTGTGTTCGTGGTAGAGGGTCGCCGTCATCTGGGCGTACACCTCGCCCATCAATATGACCTGGGCGCCCACATCGCTGGAGGGTTTCAGGAGAATGGGGTTCATCAGAACATCAGGTTGCAGGCCACAGCACTCGGCCTGAACGACCTGGGCGCGGCCCATCTCCAGTCCGGCTGGTGTGATATAGGCGTTCAGCGCCATGTTTTGCGATTTGAAAGGGGCCACGTTATAGCCCCTCCGATAGTAGACGCGTAATAACCCCGCTGTGATCAAGGACTTGCCAACAGAGGAACCCGTCCCCTGGATCATCAATGACTTTTTCACGTGCATCCCCCTTCTTGGTTCAAACGCTTGAGCACCGGGGTGCCCTCCACGTACATCAGCTGATTGATCGTGGCGTTCTCCACGGCGTATCGCCAGTACCCCTCGATCGAGCCCGTCAATTCTCGGCTCAAGATCACTTGAATCGTCCCACCGTGGGCAGTGATCAGTACCTCGTCATCTGGCCTGTGCCGCGCTAGAATCGTTTCGTAAGCCTCTGTCACCCGTTGGTAAAATTCCTCCAGACTCTCTCCCTCGGGAACCTGGTAGGCAATCGGATCTTCGGCCCAGCGATCCACAAGTTCTGGATATTTTTCGCTCAGCATCTCGTAGGATTGTCCTTCGAAAATACCAAAAGAGATCTCGCGCAGTCCGGGATCCATCTCGATGTCGACCTCGTGATCGATCATCAGGCGGCAGGTTTCAACGGAGCGCGACAGGTCGGATGTGTAGATCCCATCGAAGGCCTTCCCCTCGAAAAAGGCCCTCAACGACCGGGCCTGGTCCATTCCCTTCTCCGTGAGCGGTACATCGGTATGACCGGCAAAAAGTCGCTTCTGATTGTAGGTCGATTCGCCGTGGCGCACGAGATATACCATCATGTTGATCACAACCTTTCTAAACCATCAAGTCCAACAGCAGCAGTCCGATGACTTCCGTCACTTCCACGTGAGCCCCCAGGGTATCCCCCGTCAGACCACCGATCTTACGGGCGCAAACCCTACGGTAGTAGTAGGTGTAGACCAGTAGGAAGGCAAGTGAAAAGAGTGAAAGCACGGGGAACACCAAGAGCGCGGGGATCAACCAGAGGGCCGATCCGATCAATTGTCCCATGGTGATTTTTCCAATAAACAGTGCACCCATTCCAGATGCTCTGGCGTAGTGCCCTCTCCACGAGAGCACCACCAAGGCGAAACGCGAAAAGAGCGGCGGCAGGACCAAAAGCCAGCCCGCCTCTGCCAAGAGTAGCTCGCGGATCAGCAGATACTTGGCTCCCAGCACAAGGATCAAGGCGATGACCCCAAAGCTACCGATCAGCGAATCCTTCATGATTTCCAGGACGCGCTCGGGCTCACGGTTGGAGAAGAAACCATCGGCGGTGTCCGCCAGACCATCCAGATGGATACCGCCCGTGATCATGGCCCAAGAGATCACTAGCAGGAGGCTGGCGATCTCAATGGAGAAGACCATTTGAGTCAACCGGGCGATGGCAAAAAAAAGAAGACCGATGCACCCACCGATCAGCGGTAGATAGAGGATGCCCCTGCGGTAGTCTGCCATCGTCACATTCGGCAGCTCTCGTAGGGGTATACGGGTGAACATCTGGACCATCAAGAGGAGCGATTTCATCGTCCGTCCCCCTTGAGCGCCATCGGAATGCCCGCAACGACGAGGTACACGCGATCGGCCTCGCCGGCCAACCGCTGGTTCACGCGTCCCGCGATATCCCGGTAAACGCGCGTTAGGCGATTGTCCGGCACGACACCCATACCCAGTTCATTCGTCACCAGGATGATATCGAGCGATGTGCGTTTCAATGCCTCGAGCAGGCGATCGATCCGGTGGTGGATCGCGGCCTCCTTCTCATCGATTGCCTCTCGCGGGGCCGTCTCCCAGTCGAAGGATGGCTCTTCAAAGAAAAGGTTGTTCAGATAAACGGTCATGCAGTCGATCAGTAGTGTCCCGTGGTTCTCGTCGATCGCTTCGATATGGTCGTCGATGGCCAAGGGCACTTCGTAGGTTGTCCATCGGGGATCACGCGTGGCCCGGTGGTGCTTGATGCGGTCGCGCATCCCCTCGTCAAAGGGAATGGCGGTGGCGAGATAGGCCACGGTGGATGGCCCTTCTTCCGCTAGTCTTTCGGCGAAGGTAGATTTGCCGCTCCGTGCGCCTCCCGTGACCAGGGTCAATCTAGTCAAGGGTACGCACCACCACGGCCGTTCCGTAGGCCAGTATTTCGGCAGCACCCTGCATGACAGCCGATGTGGAAAAACGCACGTTCACCACGGCATTGGCCCCCATGGACTCCGCTTCCTCCACCATCCGCTCGACGGCCAAGTTTCTTGCTCCCTCCAGCATCTCGGCGTATTGGCGGATTTCTCCACCGACGATGGTCTTCAGGCCCGCAAGCAGATCTTTCCCTATATGTCGCGACTGGATGGTGCTTCCTCGCACGAGCCCCAGTACTTCGATGATTTCAAAACCTTGTATGCTTTCCGTGTTAACGACCCTCATCGCTATCCCTCCTATAATCCGACGCTGCCATCTGCCACTGATCATGGGCCATAAGCTTGATATGGCGGTGTTGGTGAAGCGTAGGATGGTCCATCAATTTGGCAAAGTAGCCCACTGCCTCCCGGGGACGTCCATTGATTCGACTGAGCTCCCCCAAGAGGTAGAGCGTCTGGATTTCTTCTCCACCGGTTTCATCCAGATGTTCCTCGACGTAGGCCCGTTCGAGATAATCCAGCGTCAACTGCAAGTACTTGTCCCGCTCTGTTTCCTGCCCGGCATCACCTAGGAACCAGTAGAGCCTCAGACAGATCTTCCCCAAGGTCAGGGAGGAGGCGCCCATGGTCGTGAGGCTGAGCAGCATGAGCTTATGAACGATCAGGGCATCCTTGAGGTGGCGCTCTCCCCCGTAGGAACGGGGCTTCCATCGGCTCGAGACGGAGGTTCTCACCTTCTCAGCCTCTTTCGCGGTCACCCGGTCGAAATCCCTTTGAAAATTGGCATAACCACAGGCTGGGCAGATCACGGGGGCGTAGTACATGGGGTTCACTGTTTTAAAGTGCGAGCGTAAATCCTGGTCACGTCGCACCACCCGTTTGGCACTGTGTTTGACCTGCATGGAAGTAAAGGAGTCCGCACACACAGGACACTGGTACTTCCGCTCGATCAGATCGCGCCTATGGTTCATGCGCGCCACCTGATCTCGATCTCATCGCCCGATGCGAGGGGATCGACGAACTGGGCCCTTTGTCCGTTCAACTTCAACTCCAGAATCCCCTTGGCCTCCGATCGATCGAAATCAATGTGATCGAAAATATCCACGAAGATCATGCGTTCTTTCTCCGTTTCGACGGTAACGGTCCTTCCGTTGACGAGGAAGACCCACCGGCTGGGACCAGCGGCTTTCTCCACCCGCTTATCCTCTTCCGCCACATGCGTCTTCTGCCGACTGACTTGTGCCAGCCTAATCTGATCTCCATTTCTGAGCACATGATCCTCCGCGACCTCCCGGTTGTTCACGAGGATCTGGAAGGCGCCCAGATCAATGTCCAAGGCCCGCTCGAGATCCGCCACACGATCGATCATACGCAGGTCGATTCTGTCGCCATCCCTAACCACGTGATCGGGGTCGGCGAATTCCCCGTTGACCATCATGTACTCCAGGCGGCTGATCTTACGTCCGTCGATATAAAGGCGTTCATTGAATCCGAAGAGTTCTCCGAGGGTCGTCCGCCGGATTCCGCCATCGGTGGCATCCTCCACGGCAATCACATCGCGGTGCTTGATGGGCGTGTCCAGGTTGCCGAGCACCCCGTTCACCGTGATCACGGCCGCCTCACCGTAAAAGCCCTTGAGCCGTCGTTCTTCTCCATTGACAAAATAGCTCAGGTCCTGCCCGCGTTTGGGCAGAAGGTTTCTTGGGTTGAAACCGACAAGGACCAGGGCGTCTTTGACGGTCAAACGCCCAGCATTAAACAGCCGCGTGACCTGGCCGTTCACGCTCACCTGGATGAAGTCGCTCTCGATCTCGCGAAAGGCGTTGACCCCTATGCCCAGGGGCGTGATGTACTCCGGACCCTTCAGGGGCTCCGTGTGAAAGAGCACGCCATCGAGCATCTCTGCTCCCTTGATCACCACGCGCTCTGCGGGGAGATCCAGTTTGCCGGCCAGTCGTTCTGTGAATCCAGGCACCTGGCAACCACCGCCGATACAGAAGATAGCGCTGGGCCTACCCCCGTTGATCAGGTTCACTGTAGCGGCGATCTCATCGGTGATCATCTCCATGGGCTCCTCTAGCATCGCCACGATCGACTCTGTTGTGGCCTCATGCTCGAAGCCCAGCACATCGGTGTAGCGAACGCTCTGCTGGCCCGATAGCGTTCGCTTCAGCCGGTCGGCCCCATCGAAGTCGAGAAGAAGGGAACGGGCCAGGACCTCCGTCATCTCGTCTCCCGCCTTGTCGACCATACCGTAGGAGACCACGGTACCGTCGCGTGTGATGGCGATATCCGAAGTGCCGGCCCCCACGTCGACGAGGGCCAGATTGAGCAGGCGCAGGTTCTGTGGGATCGCCACGTTCATGGCAGCAATCGGCTCCAGTGTCAGGTTCACCACCTCGAGACCCGCCGCCTCGACCACGCTATAGAGACTATCCACCACGAGGTGGGGCAGGAAGGTCGCAATGAGATCCACCCTAAGCTCCGATCCGCGGTGGCCCTTGGCATTGAGGATCATGGCATCGTCGAGGTAGTAATTGATAACCGAATAGCCGACGCAGTAGTACTGGGCACGCTTCTTTTGGCTCTTCTCCAGAGCTGTCTGCGCGCGCTGGATCCCCTCGAGGACAACGCTGTCGATCTGGGCTCGGCTGATCGGCTCCGCCAGGTCCATCTCACGGGTCACGGCGGTACGCTGGGTGATGAGCGCCCTACCAGCGGCTGCGATGGCCACACGATCGAGTTTCACGCTCTGTCGCGATTCCAAGGCGCTGACGATACCGCCCACAACGCGTGATACCTTGTCGATATCGTGGATCTGTCCATCTACCATGGCCCGGTCCGGGTGCTCCCGAATCTCGTAATCGATGACCTCGTAGACCTCCTCCTTCATCCGCGCGATAGATCCCACCACATTACGGGTGCCGATATCGAGCACAAAGAGCTGATCCTTTGGGATAGCTTGCACGGGCTTATGCATGATCAATCTTCCTCTCTCGGTAGTCATCACAAAACACACTGATCGGACAGACTTCACATTCCGGTTGACGGGCCTTGCACATGCGCCGCCCGTGAAAGATGAAGAGGTGGTGGGCCTTCGACCAGCGGTCTTTCGGAAGGATCTCCATCAAAGATCGCTCGGTTTTCTCCACCGTTTTCTCATGGACGAGACCGATGCGGTTGGTCACCCGGAACACATGGGTATCCACGGCGATGGCAGGCACACCAAAGGCATTGGAGAGAACTACATTAGCGGTCTTTCTTCCCACGCCCGGTAGTGCCTCGAGCGCAGCGCGCTCCTTCGGTACCTTGCCATCGTGTTCATCGCGCAAGATTTCACAGGTTCTCCGGATATTTTTCGACTTGGTTTTGTACAGACCGCAGGAACGAATGGTTTCCGTCAACTCCTCGTGATCGATCTGATCGATATCCCCGGGTCGCTTGAGCTGCTTGAAGAGCTCCGCCGTCACCAGGTTCACGCGTACATCGGTACACTGCGCCGATAAGATCGTGGCGATGAGCAGCTCGAAAGGATTGGAGAAATCAAGCTCTGCCTTCGCCTCCGGGTATAGGGTCTCTAGTTCATCTAGAATTCGTGTCACTACTTCTGGTGTTTTCATCGGCCACTCCTTTGCTTCCATCGTTTCCATTATAGCAAAGAATCACACCAAGCTCGATAGCTACTTTTCTCATGGCATGAGAAAAGCCCGCCGGCGCCGGCGGGCTTTTGGGGTCATAGAATCTTGAGCTTGTCCTCCTCAGCATCGACGGTCACGACCTGTCCCTCCGTTACCTCACCCGAGATCAGAGCGCGGGCGAGCAGGGTTTCCACGTGACGCTGCATATAACGCTTGAGCGGTCGCGCCCCGAACTGAGGTTCGTAGGCGCTATCGATGATCAGCTCGCGGGCTGCATCGGTGAGCTCGATCCTCAGGTGCCGATCGGCGATGCGCTCATGCAGATCCTCGAGGAGCAGATCCAAAATCGACCGGATCTGCTCTCTCACCAGGGGTTTGAACAGGACGATCTCATCTAATCGGTTGAGGAATTCCGGTCGGAAGTGTCCGCGCAGTCTCCCCATGATTTCATCGCGCAGGGCATCGTCGATTTGTCCCCCACCGGAGAGCTCATCGAGCAGGCGATCCGATCCAATGTTAGAGGTCATGATGATCACGGTGTTTTTGAAATCCACCGTGCGCCCCTTGGCATCGGTCACACGACCGTCGTCGAGAACCTGGAGCAGGACGTTGAAGACATCGTGGTGGGCCTTTTCAATTTCATCGAAGAGCAGAACGGAGTAAGGCTTTCTCCTCACCTGTTCGGTGAGCTGCCCCCCCTCTTCATACCCCACGTAGCCCGGAGGGGCGCCGATGAGCCGGGCTACGGTGTGCCGTTCCATATACTCCGACATATCGATGCGAATCAAGTTGTGCTCGGAATCAAAGAGGGTGTTGGCCAGGGTTTTTGCCAGTTCCGTCTTCCCGACGCCCGTGGGACCCAAAAATAGGAAGGAGCCAATTGGCTTCGAAGGATCCTTGATCCCGGCGCGCGAGCGCAGGATGGCGTCGGCCACTTTGTCCACGGCCTCCTCCTGACCGACCACCCGTTCGTGCAAAACGTCGCCGAGCTTCAGTAACTTCTCACGTTCACCGGCCAGGATCTTGGAGAGGGGGATCTGCGTCCACTTCGAAATGATCTTGGCCACTTCCTCGGCGGTCACCGTCTCTCGGATCAACTGACCCTCTTGCATCTCCGCATCCCTACTGGCTCTTTTCAACTGGCCTTCTAACTCGGGCAGGCGTCCGTATTTGAGCTCTGCCGCGCGGTTGAAGTCGTACTGGCGCTCGGCCTCCTCAATCTCGTAGCGCAGGCTATCGAGGCCTTCCTTGATCCGCTTGACCTCTTCGACAGCTTCCTTTTCCGATTGCCAGATGGCCTTCATCCCGTTGAAGGTGTCCTTCAGATCGGCGATCTCCCGCTCGGTCTCCGACAACCGCTGCTTCGATGCCGCATCCTTCTCTTTTTTAAGCGCAGCGGCCTCAATCTCCAGGCGCATGATCTCTCGGCTGATCTCATCCATCTCCGTGGGCATGGATTCCATCTCCGTGCGGATCAGGGCGCAGGCCTCATCGACCAGGTCGATCGCCTTGTCCGGCAGGAAGCGGTCGGAGATGTAGCGATGGGAGAGAGTGGCGGCACCGATCAGCGCTGCATCGTTGATCGTTACCCCGTGAAAAATTTCGTAACGTTCCTTCAACCCGCGCAGGATGGCAATGGTGTCCTCCACCGAAGGTTCATCCACCGTAACCGGCTGAAAGCGACGTTCGAGGGCCGTATCCTTCTCGATGTACTTCTTATACTCGTTGAGGGTCGTCGCACCGATACAGTGGAGCTCACCGCGCGCCAACATGGGCTTGAGCATGTTGCCGGCGTCCATGGCCCCTTCGGTCTTTCCGGCGCCCACGATGTTATGCAGTTCATCGATGAAGAGGAGGATCTGTCCCTCGCTCTTGCGAATTTCATCGAGAACGGCCTTCAGACGCTCCTCGAACTCACCGCGGTATTTGGCCCCTGCCACGAGCGAGCCCATGTTCAGGGAGAAAATCCGCTTATCCTTCAGGCTGTCCGGCACATCGCCCTTAACGATCCGCTGGGCTAACCCCTCGGCGATGGCAGTCTTTCCCACGCCGGGCTCCCCGATGAGAACGGGGTTGTTCTTCGTCTTCCTGGACAGGATCCGCACGGTCCTCCGAATCTCATCGTCGCGGCCGATCACAGGATCGAGCTTGTTCTCGCGGGCCATGGCCACGAGATCTTGGCCGTACTGCACGAGGGCCTCGTAGGTCCCCTCGGGGTTGTCCGTGGTGACACGCTGGTTTCCTCGCACATCGGCCAGCGCCTTCATGAATGTATCTTCATCGATTTCCAGGTCCCGTAGCAACGCCCTACTACTACCCGAAGCTTTTCTGATCAACGCCACCATCAGGTGTTCGACGGAAACGTACTGATCGTTCAGACGTTTCATCGCTTTCTCGGCTTCTGCCAAGATCCCGTGAGCCTGCTGTGACAGGGTCACCTCGGTCTGAGACGATTTCGGCAAGCGCTCAATGCGCTCTTGCGTCCGCGCCTTCAAGGATTCCGCATCATGACCGGTGCGCTCCAGTAGTTTGGGAACGAGACCCTGGGGGTCTTCCAGTAGTCCGTAGAGTAGGTGGATGGGTTCCACCTGGGGATTACCGTGCTCGACGGCCACGGACTGAGCCGACTGAATGGCCTGAAGGGCTTTTTGCGTAAACTGTTGTGTGGTCATGTGACCTCTCCTCCTTTAAAGAATTGTCGATACTTCGCCTCAATCATCCGATTGCTTACTTCGGGTGCATCGAGGTATTCAAAATAAATATCTAGCGAGCGTTGCACCAGACAAAGGTATTGATAGAGTTCCCCGGTAGCTCTCTCCACGTTGATCGCGTGGTCCCCCTTGTCCCTGCGGAGCACCTTCTCGATGCCCGTACCGATTCTACGGTAGGGTGCCGTTCCGGGGATACCGGGTCGCCGAGCGACCTCCCCCCTTGTCTCGATGCCATTGACCAGGGAGAAGAAGGCCCAGAGTGCATCGCAAAAGGCCACCGAGGTGGACCGCGTCACCACGCGCAAGTGTCCCAGGTCTCTCTCTTCCTGACCACCGAAAGACAGGATGAAGCGGACCTTCGGACGGTAGGCAAACAAGACGGTGCTCCTGTACTGGAGTGCCCCGCTCCGCTTGGCAGAGAGTACCGTCACACGTCCGAAGCGTTCGAGGGCCTCCGTCAGCCGATCCATCATCTCGACCTGTTTGATCTTGGGAGTCAACGCTCCGTAACGTTGCGCCAGCAGAGTGTTCATCAGTTCCGAACGATTTAGACTGCGTTTTTTTGCCTCATGATCGAGGGCTTCTAGTAGCGCCTCGTCGAGCGCCAGACTCACGATACGACTCATCAGCATCACCTATCCTATCCTATCCTTAGGATACTCCCACGCAAAACTTTGTCAACGGATTTATGATATCGTTCAACGTTTTTTAACAAATCGATAAAAAAATGAGGGCGCTAAGCACCCTCATCCGATCATCAACCTTTCGATTTTTTTGGCGTGTGCTTCCTCCGCCTCCACCAGGGTCTTCAGGAGCTGCCGCTCCTTCTGGTCACTACTCTGATCGAGCAATGCGCCGTAGAAGGCAGCTGCCTCTCGCTCTGATGCCATCGCAGCCTTGAGCACTTCCTCCCGTGATGCCTCCGGCGTGAGCGACAAAAGCGCCTCGGGAATCGGTGGGGCACTGGCGGCGGGCGCCACCTCGAGATCACCTTCAATCTGGTAAAAATCCCTGAGCCAACCCTCGTGGCGCCCTTCCTCTTCCGTGAGAAAGGCGAAGAGCGCATAGAGGGCGTTTTCCTCCCAGTCGCGGTTTCCCTGGGCTTCGTAAAAAGCACGGCTCTTGTACTCATGATCGATCGCGGTGGCCAGGAGATCCAATGGGATCATAGCAAGGACTCCATCTGCTCTACACCGCTAGCGAAGGCTTGGAGTGCTTTTGCCACCGTCTCCTTTTCCGTCATATCGGCACCGGCTGCCTTGAGGACATCGATGGGATAGGCCGAGCTTCCGGCCCCGAGGAAGCCAAGGTATGCCTCCAAGGCCCCCACATCGCCAGAACGCAGCTTTTCCGAAAGAGCTACTGCCGCAGAAAAGCCCGTGGCGTACTGGAAAACATAGAAGTTGTAATAGAAGTGTGGAATACGGGCCCATTCCAGGGCGATCGCGTCATCCACCACCACATCGGGTCCGTAGTAGGTTTCGTTCAACCGCCGGTAGATCGTCTTGAACGTCTCCGCTGTGAGCGCTTCCCCCGCATCGGCCCGCTCGTGGATCTCCCTTTCGAACTCGGCAAACATGGTCTGCCGAAAGAGCGTGGTCCGGAACTGCTCGAGATAGTGGTTGAGCACATACCGCTTTTTCTCCTCGTCTTCGAGGGTCTGAAGCAAGTGAGCGGTCATCAGGGCCTCATTGGTCGTCGATGCTACTTCCGCCACGAAAATACTGTAGTTCCCGTAAACGTAGGGTTGTGCCTTCCGGGTCATGAAGGAATGCATCGCATGGCCCATCTCGTGTCCGAGGGTAAACACATGGTCGAGCGTCCCGTGGTAGTTCATCAGAATGTAGGGATTCGAATCATAGGTCCCCCAGGAGTAGGCGCCGCTCTTCTTACCCTTGTTCTCGTAGAGATCGATCCAGCCCTGATCAAAGGCACGATTCACGACATCGGTGTAGTCACTCCCGAGAGGGGCAAAACTCGCGAGGAGCATGTCCCGGGCCTCCTCGATCTCCACCTGGTAATCGACCTCGGGGACCATGGGACAATAGAGATCGTACATATGCAGCTCTTCAACACCTAGCGCCCGCTTCCTCAGCGCCATGTAGCGGTGCATCACATCGAGGTGGTCGTGCACGGCCTCGATCAGTGCATCATAGACGGACTCAGGTATGAAGTCATCGAAAAGGGCGGCGGCCCTTGCCGTAGGGTACTGTCTTGTTTTGGCATAAAAGTTATTCTTCTTGACCTCGGTTGACAACAAGGAGGCAAAGGTATTGATGTGTGACGCATAGACACTGTAGTATGCATCGAAGGCCGCTTTTCTCACTTCGCGGTCGGTCGATTCCATCAGGGGGATGAAGTTCCCGTGGGTCAATGCCACGGCTTTGCCATCGATCGTGATCTCCGGAAAGGTTAGATCGGCACCCGAAAGCATGGAATAGGTGGACTCCGGTGCCATGGCGATTTCTCCCATCCCCGCTAGGATCGCCTCCTCCTTCTCACTCAGCACATGGTCTCTGTTACGGATCAAGTCCTCGAGATAATGATGATAAAGGGCGAGACCTGGTACTTCTTCTACCCACCGACGGATTTGATCAGGATCACCCGACAGCAGCTCGGGGGCGAAAAAAGAGAGAGCCTCTCCGACGCGGACCATCATGCCTTCGGCTCGGGACACCTGACCCTGCCAATGCGGGTCCCGTGTATCCTCATCCGAACGGAGGCGCGCATAGGTAAACACATTGGCGATGGTCCTGCGAACCTCCAGTTTGGCTTCGATCGCCCGGAGGAGCGTTTTACCGCTTTCGAGCAAACGCCCTTTGTAGGCCACGGCTCGGTCCTTCTTTTCCTCTACGCTCTCGAAATCCTCTGCCCATTGTCCCTCTGAGAGGTACAGCGAGGAGAGATCCCACATATGGGTGGTCTCCATGTCCTTTCGTTCCTTCACTTCTTTGATCATAATCTGCTCCTTTCCGAGTGTCCCTAGGTCCACTCTCTGTTTGTATGACTCCTGCTCGGTTAGGTTCGCACCGCAAATACGCCCTCGCACGCACGACAGGTGACACGGATCTTGCCCCGGTCCTTTGGCAAACGAAGTTTCTTCCCGCAGTGGGGACAGGCCTGGATTTTGAAATCCACCGCCGCTTCAATTGCCCCGGGATCAAAGCCCTGAATCAAGGTCTCGCCTACGGTGATCACAGGCACGCCCATGATCTTCTTCTCCCGTAAAAAAGTCTGTCCCTGGGGATCTTTGGTCACATCCGATTCCGTGAAGGGATAGCCCTTCTCCCGCAGATACGCCTTCACCTTATGACAGTAGGTACAAGTGGGGGTCGTGTACACCCTGATCTCTTTCATCAGCAAAAACCTCCTTCGATTCCCTTGCTAACAGTTGATTTATTAACAGGCTCAGATTCTCTTTCCTTTTTCACCCCATCGTCTTATAATGGGTGAGAACTCATACTAGGTACGAAAGTGGTGATGACCTTGCCAATATCCTCTACCCTATACAAAAATAAAAAACTCACCCTCGCCATGTTGACCCTCGCGCTACCCGCGATCGTCGAGATGGGTCTCAACACCCTGCTCGGTGTGGCCGATACTCTGATGATCAGTCGTTTTATCGGCCCAGAGGCACTCTCCGCCGTCGGAAATGCCAATCAGATTTTCTTTGTTTTGATCTTCATCTTCTCCTCTTTCAACACCGGGGCCACGGCCCTGGTCTCGCGGAGCTACGGCGAGAGGGATTTCCCCCGGTTGAACCGAGTGGCCGCGCAAGCCACCTTCCTCAACATCTTGATTGGAGCGGTGATCACACTGCTTGCCTTTCGATCGAGACACCTGCTCTTTCTGGTCTACGATCTCACACCCGTGGTCCGCGGTCTGGCGGTGGACTACTTCACCATCGTGTCGCTCAGCATCCCCCTGATGTTCATCGCCTTTAGCTATGCGGCTGTACTAAGGGGGGCGGGAGATACGAAGACGCCCATGCTCATCACGGGCATCATGAACCTCACTAACATCGTGGGAAACTACATCCTGATCACGGGCTTCGGGCCTTTCCCCGAGATGGGCGTCGCCGGTGCAGCCTTGGCCACGACCCTGTCCCGTCTGGTCGGTTTCATGCTCTATACCTACGTCCTCTTCGTGCGGCACACAAAGGTGCGGATCAAGCTCCAGCACATGGTCCTCACAAAGGATATTTTATCACCTCTGTGGCAGATCAGCTACCCCGGTGCCCTCGAGCAGACGTTGATGCAGTTGTCCTTTCTCATCGGTGGCATTATCATTACTACCCTGGACACGGCCTCTGAAGCGGCCTTTCGCATCATCCTGAGCATCGAGTCCCTCTCCTTCATGCCCGCCGTCGGCCTTTCGATCGCCAGCGCTGCGCTCGTCGGCAAGTCGCTGGGTGAAAAGGATATCGACAAGGCGGAGACCACCGGAGTCATCGCTGGGGAACTGGCGATCCTCTGGGGTCTCTTGATGGGTACCATCTTTCTCGCCTTCCCAAAAGTGCTATTGGGTATCTACGATGCAGGCCCGTCCCTCATCGCCCTCTCTTCCCTCACCATGATCGTGGCGGGCTTCAACCAACCCTTCCTCAACTACATGATCGTCATCAGCGGGGCCCTGCGGGGTGCTGGCGACACACGGGCCGTGCTGGTGATCACCACCGCCAGACTCTGGCTCTTCTTCGTGCCGCTGACCTACCTCTTTATCGTCGTCTTCCATCAGGGCATCGCCGGATTCTGGATGGCCGAGATCATCAGTTTCCTGTTCACCTCCGTACTGCTCTACCGACGTTTCCGGAGTAAGAAATGGGCCCGGTTGGACATCGGTAGACCGCTGGCCAGCGTTAAAATTAAGAAAAAACCCGTCAATCGCTGACGGGTTTTTCTCGTTTCAAGGCACTTTCTTCGATTAGGCAGGTGTCGAGCTCCAGTGTTTCGATTCTTCGGTTGAACCGGATCCTGACCAGACCGCCAGCATCTATGGATTCGACGGTGGCCGGTTCACGTTCTAAGATGCTCAGTACCATCCTGTGGAAGATGCTTTTATCCGGCGAGTGCAAGATCGCCAGCCCCTCTTCCGATAGCCTTACCTTTTCTCCGGTTGTGAACACGGTAACACCTCCTCTTCGAGATTTTGTTTAGAAAACCTTTTCCTTGTATACATAATACCACATACACTACTTTTGTGTAAAGAAAAACTCCCCATAGATCGGGGAGTTTCTGCCGTTAGGCGTGGTAGATGGCCAGCGCTTCAGGAAAAGGAGCCAATGCGCGTTCGAGGATCCCGTGAACATCGGCGATAAATACCCCGTAGTTCACAATGGGTACCCCGTGGAACTCGGACGTCTCAATGCGATACTGCATGGCCTTTTGATTGAGCATGCAACCCCCACAGTGAATGACCAGACTGTAGGGTTCGAGGTGCTCGTCGAACTGAATTCCTGCCGTGTGCTCGAGAATCAGCTCTTTGCCCGTGTGTTCCCTGAGCCACCTTGGGATCTTAACGGTCCCGATGTCGTCGGCCTGGCGGTGGTGGGTGCACCCCTCACTGATGAGCACACGATCCCCATCCCTAAGATTCTCGATGGCCTTCACCCCTCGCACCAAGGCCTCTAGGTCACCCTTGTGACGGGCGAACAAGATCGAGAAGCTGGTGAGTAAAACGTCCTCGGGCGTCTCCGCTGACACGCGTCCGAAGGCCTGGGAATCCGTGATCACCATTTTCGGTGGTTTGGCTAGGGTCGCCAAGGTTGCCTTCAGTTCGGTTTCCTTGGTCACGATGCTGATGGCATCGGAGTCCAGGATATCCCGCACCGTCTGCTGCTGGGGTAAGATCAACCTCCCCTTGGGAGCGGCCGAATCGATCGGCGTCACAAGCACCACCACATCGCCCGGCTCTAGGAGATCGGCCACGATGGGATAGGCCACTCCCTCCTCCGGTTGCAAGCGCGTGAGGGCGAGTTTCAGCGTATCGATCCCTTCACCGGTCTTGGCTGAGACCCTGTGCACCTCGAAGGGGGCTTCCACTGGACTTTCCCCGTCGCTCAGATCGATCTTATTGACCACGATCAGCCCGGGGATTTTCTTTCTTTCGATGAGCGACACGATCTCCCGATCGGCATCGGTCATGCCCGTCGGGCCATCGATCACCACGAGGGCGATATCAGCCTTGTTCAATACTTCCAGGGATTTCTTCTTCCGTAGGTCTCCTAGCTCACCATAGTCATCTAGTCCTGCTGTATCGATGATGACCACGGGACCGAGCGGGAGGATCTCCATGGCCTTATATACAGGGTCCGTGGTTGTTCCCATGACCTCGGAAACGATGGCGATCTCCTGACCGGTGAGCGCGTTGATGATGCTCGATTTTCCGGCATTCCGACGACCGAACAGGGCAATGTGGACGCGGTTGGACCGCGGGGTATTCTGCAAACTCATCTCTTACCTCTTTTCTCAATCAACTCATGAAGAAAAAAACGATTAGCTTCATCCCTACGATCGTACAACATTGTTACAAAAAAAACAAGGGGTGAAGTCACCCCTTGTAGGCCGATGGAGCCGGTGCTTTGACGACCATCAGTTCCAGTTGGTCCTCGTCCTCGTTGCGCACGTGCATCTTGGTATTGTAGGGAATCTGAAGCAGTGCCCCTCGCTCGTAGACCTGGGTCTCCTGCTCATCTAGCGTGATGCTCAGCTTCCCACCGAGCACCGTCATATAGACGTTACTGTTCGCGTGATGCACGGGAAGACCACCCCCCTGGTCAAACTGCATGTGGATGATGTTGACGTTCTCGTCCATCACGATCTTGTCCACCACTGGGTTCTTCGTGGCATCAAAGGCATGTAGTGTCTCGATCATAAAACCAGTCTCCTCTCTCTTGCTCTTCCATTCGCTAGTAACCAGACTATCAAAGAACTGGAGAAGATGCAGTAACCAATGTTACACCCTGCGAAAAGTGGCCACCCGTTTTCCATCGTGGTCGATCAGCCTGAGCCCATAGAGACTTTCGAAATAGCGGAAGGTCTCCGGTGTGTAAAAGGCAATATGGGTGGGATCCCTCCGGTAGTGCCAATCGAGGAACACATCGCGCTCCTCCGGTGCAAAGAGCGTCATCAGCGATAGGTAGCCCCCTTTGTCCAGGCAAGCGGCCAATCGCTTGAACACCGCCGGGGGATCGGCGAGGTGCTCGACAACCTCTGTGGTAACGATTCCGGCATAGGTTTTTTCGAAGGCCGAGGGCACATCGTGATAAAAAAGATCGTAGAGGGTCACCTCGTACCCCCTTCGCCTGAGTAGCTCGGCCAGTACGGGCTCCGGTCCCGACCCGAAATCGAGCAACCGCCCCCCATCCATGAATTTGCCGATCCCACCGTCGATCGCACGGTTGAGAAAGTCGACGTACCCCTCATCTTCGATGCTATTCTCGTGGAGCTCGTACTGGGCAAACTCATCGGCTGCCTCCACCCGGTCCGCCGGGTCTAGCTGGATAAACCCACAGGTCGGACAGTGGTGGTAGGTCACTTTAAACTGCTGATCGTACCAAGCGACCATGGGTTGTTTACAAAAGCTACAGATCATCTGTTTCATACCTCTCGATCATCCATTGATTCTCTTCCCAGCGCAATCGATAGCGCCAGTTGTACGTATCGGACCATGTTTCTCCGGCCCTCGTCTTCTCGATCACCTCATGCACCCTGGCCACGGCCGTTTCTCCGTCCACGGTGACCTCCAGCACATCGAGCACGAGAAACCGTTCCTTTAGCCCCTCGCGATCGAAGTCCCGGAGGACCCGATAGACGTCACTATCCTCCGTGATGTGCTCTTCGATGGCACGCGAGCCAGTGTGAACGAAGCTGAGCCAAGCATCGTTAAACAGATGAATGCGCTCCACGATTAAATCTTGGTCCGATAGTACCTCCAGCTCAAGTGTTTCGGCCGCTGGTACGTCCTTGCCGCCGACCAGTTCTTCGGAAGGTGGCGGCGTGGTTTCTGTGGCTTCGCTCAACGCAGGTTCCGAAGCGATCGTAGCTGGCGTTGCCCCTGGATCGATGGCGATTACCGCGTACAGGATGCCCACGATGGCCAAAAAAACGATGGCGATGAGCAAATGGGCCCTATGGTCACGGTGCCAGAGGACAGGACCTTCCCCTTCCGGGCGAATCGCTTCACCGCAAACGGGGCAACTGGTGGTGTCTTCTTGTAACAAGCTCTGACATTCAGGACAAAGCATTCCATCGCCTCCCAGCTTCAAACGGATTTCTCTTAACCAGTTTACTATATCTTTCGCGAAAAGTATAAAAGAATGCATGACCAATAGAAAAGGGGCTCACATGAGCCCCGGCTTCCTATACTTTGAACTGATTGGTCTGCAGGAGCAGTTCGGCGGCGATTTCGTTCAACTCGTTCGCCAGCTCCGCCACATTGCCGATGGCCTCAGCCTGTTGCTCCATGGAAGCGGAGACCTCTTCTGTAGAAGCCGCTGTTTCCTCGGAAACAGCCGAGATGTTTTCCACGGATGCCACGATATCGTTCTTCTCTTCATTGAGTTCCGTTACGAAGCTCGTCATCTCCTGGATACGACCGGCGAGCGCTTCGATAGAGGAGGAGATGCGGGTAAAGGCGCTGTTGACGCTTTCCACGGACTGGGTCTGCTCTCCGCTCGCTTTGTTCACCACATCCATGGTCTTCACCGCAGCGCGACTGGATCCTTGGATTTCGTTGATGATCTGTCCGATCGAATGCGTAGATTTGCTCGTTTCCTCCGCCAGCTTTCGAATTTCCTCAGCTACGACCGCAAACCCGCGACCAGCCTCTCCGGCACGCGCGGCCTCGATCGAAGCGTTGAGCGCCAGTAGATTCGTCTGCTCCGCGATACCCGAGATGGCTTCAGAAATTTCCCCTATGTCCTCGGCACGCTGGTTCAGATCTCCGATGACCGTTCCAATTTCTGCAACGGAGCGGTTATTCTCCTCGGATTTGTGCTGTAAATCGGTGATGCTGTTCATCCCGTCGGCATTGACGGCCATCATCTTCTCAGTATCCCCGGCCATTTCGCTGGAATTCCTGAGAAGTTCCTGTAGCTTGCGGTCAAATCCGCTGACCAGGGTGGCCACTTTCTCCACATCTTCCGCCTGAGCGTTTGCCCCATCGGCGATTTCATTTACCGTCTTGGCCACTTCATCCGTGGTGGCCGTCGTTTCCTCTGAATTTGCGGCGAGGTTCTCCGATGAGCGTCGTAGCTGATCAGCATTTTGCTTGACGCCGCCGATCAGGCCGACGACATTTTCCATCATGCGGTTGAAGGTGATCGCCACGGTCTTGAACTCATCCTTCGCGATGTTTTCATCCACGCGAGCCGTGAAATCACCAGCCTCGATCACGACCATTTTCTCACCGAGGTCCTTCAGAGGTCTCACGATGACACCGGAGTAAATCAGGGCGATCAAGATCCCGATGAGAGCGGCTGCCCCGCCGACCATGAGGGTCATGTTGAGCACACGCCCGGTGATCGTCAGGATCTCCACGTCAGAATAGGAACCGATCAACCGCCACCCGTTATCAAAGACCACCTGGACGGCCGTTTTGTTCTCTCCTTCAAAGGGGTAGTGGAAGATCCCTTCCTCCCCCGACAGGACGAATCCCTGGAGATCACCCACCGCTATGTCCTCACCGAGGGTCTGCCCGATCAAATCGTTTCTAGGGTGGCTGATCAGCTGTCCCTCTTTTGTCGTCAGGTATAGATAACCGCTATCGCCGATGACCTTTTCGTTCAAATTCGCCTGAATGGTCGATAGGTCGATGTCCACGGCGACGACACCCTTGACATCATTTCCATAGCGAAGCGCCTTGGCCAGGGATACCACGAGGTCGCCGGTAGAAGCATCTTCATAGGGATCCGTCCAGATGACCTCATCCGTAGCCAGGGCTGCTTCGTACCAGGGACGCGTCCTGGGATCATAATCCGCGGGCAAATCTTGCACTGGTCTCAGGATCATCGATCCCTCGGCCGTCCCAAGATAGACACCCTTGAGATCCGGATAGGTGCCCAGCGCATTCTCGAGGTCCACAATCGTATTGGACATCGCAAAGGTGTTGGCCTCGGCATCTCTAAAGTCACGATTGAGCGTAAAACTGATCAACAGTCGCTCGTACTGACCGAAGTATGCATTCATATACTCCTGGGTCTCTTCTACATAGGCCATGCTGTCCTTTTCATAGAGTTGCACCAGCTCGTTATAGGAGGTCCTGTAGGATAAGTAGCCGATGGTCCCCACCGGTATGACCACCAATAAGATGAACACCATGATCAGCTTACCCCTCGTACCCAACACCCCACCCTTGGTTTCGATCTTTTTTCCTGCCATGCCCTTACACTCCCCTTTTTACTCTCTCACGTCGATCCGTGGGAATTTTGTCAAAATTCATCGATTTTTGTCGACTGCTCGGTCAAAAAAATTATCCGATCACATCGAACCCCTCGGGTACCGATTGGTCCGACATCTCGGCCGTAACGTTCTCCACTCTTGCAAAGGAAGGTCCCTGCCGGAGTTGATCCTCTAGTGTCTTCAGGTCCTTCTCTGACCCGCGTGCCAACACGGTCACGCTACCGTCCGTTTCGTTTTTGACGGTACCGGATAGACCGAGTGCCCTGGCCTGCTTCATAGTGAAGTATCGAAAACCAACACCCTGGACGCGACCGGTGATGCGGTACCGTTTCGTAATCATAGCACTCACCTCACTTTCAATGCTTCTGCTTAAGGAGTATTATACCCTTCAGCGAAAGAAAGAAGCAAGAAGCGGCGGATGTTTTGTGACGTCTCTACAAAAGGGAGCCCTTAAAGGGCTCCATCTGCAGCGATGCCGAGCGTCGGTGTCTTCCGCTGGTAGCGCAGGAACCAGAGGGCCAGCACGACACCTTTGAAGATACTCGAAATGCTGATCGCCCACCAGATACCGTTGAGTCCAAGCGGTGTGTGCAGGGCCAAGTAATATGCCGCCGGGATCCGCAGGGCATTGAACAGGATGCCCACGAAAGCCGGTGGTGTGGAACGTCCCAGTCCGTTGAAAATGCCGGAGGTGGTAATCTCCAGGCTCATGAACACCTGGCTGATCCCCAAGATCCTGAGGTAATCGATCCCCAGGGCGAGGGCTTCAGGCTCGGTGATGAATATGCTGAAAACGGGTCCCGGGAAAAAGAGTAGCAGCACCGTGGCGAGCAAGCCAAAGGTCCCTACGATGCCCAAGGTGACGAGGTAACCCTTGAGCACCCTTTCGTTTTTACCGGCACCAACATTCTGGGCCACAAAGGTGGCCAGTGCCGTCATGAAACCGCTGGCAGTCATCCAGCTCAAGGACTCCACTTGCGACCCGACCTTCTGTACAGCGATCGGCGTCGGTCCCCAGTTAGCGATCAACCGGGCGATGATCATGGCGATCAGGGCAAAGAGGCCCAGCTGGAGGGCCGGGGGAAAGCCGATGCGCACGATCTCGATCACATCCACCCGGCGGATCTTTCTTTTCGTCAGGCTGAAGGCCTCGAACAAGATATGCCTGACGAAAATCAGGTAGATAAAGGCCAAGCTCACTACCACCTGTGCGATGACCGTGGCGTAGGCTGCACCGATGACACCGAGTGCAGGGAGACCGAACCACCCGAAGATCAAGACGGGGTCGAGCACGATGTTCGTCACAAGACCCAGGGCGTTCACATAGAAAGGTGTCCGCGAGTCCCCCTTGCCATTGAACACGCCCGTGAACACCGGATTCATGAAGGTGAAGAAAATCCCGTAAGAGATGATCCTGAGGTAATCCGTGGCATCGGTGACGGCCACCGGATCACCCAGGTTGAAAAATCCGATCAGGCGATCGTTGAAGAAGAAGAGCATGATGAAGTACACAAGCGATAAGGCTAGGTTCACGAGGATCCCCGTGGCTGCATAATCCTTGGCCCGAGCGCGATCCTTAGCACCCGTGGCGTTGCCCACCTTGACTTCCACACCGATCTTACCCATGAGGATCCAGGCGTTGGCCATCCACAGGAAGAAGCCGGCCGTCCCCACGCTGGCCACCGCACGGCTGCCGAGCTGACCGATCCAGATCATATCGATCAGGTTGTAGGCCATCTGTATGAAACTCGTCCCGATGATCGGCATGGCCAAGCGCAAGATTACTTTCGTGATCGATCCGGTCGTCAGGTCACCTCTGTGCATAACAACACCCCCCTCTATTATTCTTTCGATAGTCTAAGCATATTCTAATCCAAAAGGCATGCATTCGCAACCAGGTCTTTTGTATCCCCATAAGTTGGGTATATATGCCTGTGAGAACTGAATCCGAGGAGGGATGTCTTTTGAAACGTTTACTACCCATCTTACTGTTGCTGTGCCTGCTCCCCATCGGCTTCGCCGAGGACCAGGCCCCTACCCTTGAGACCTTTACCCCTGACTATGCGGGCTTTACTTTCCGCTACACTGGTTTTGCAGAGTACGGCCATACCATGACCCTCGACGAAATCCTAGAGACCGGAGACAGTCGGGTCTACCGTTACAGCGGAGATGTGGATGATGCCTCGGGTGGAGAATCCGATCGAGATTTTTCACTGTCGCGCATCTGGATTGCCACTGACGATAGCCTGACCGAACGCGTCGATGCTGAGGTCGCCATGGACAATCGCTACGATGAGGTCACGCTGCTACGCGCACCCCTCGTGGAGGGTGGACAGTTCACCCAGTCGGTCACGGCTTCCAACGGTACGACATACGAGTTGATCGCTACCGTCGATCGCTTGGTCGAAACCCCCGACGGGTGGGAAATCACCGTTACCTATCGAGAGGACGCCGGCGCGGTCTATGAAAAACGAACCTTCCGTGAGGGCATGGGCCTCATCTTCTACGAGCGGTTGTTGCCCGATGGAGAATCTGAAATTCTGTTGAACTACAGTCTCCTCCCATCCTACAGCGGTCTTCCCGAGATGGCCTTTTCCGATGTGCCCGCCGAGCACAGGGCCAGGATCACTTTGGAGAAACGTCGCGCTTTGGGTCAGATCAGCGGCTATCCCGACGGTTCCTTCCGTCCTGACGCCCCAGTCACAGAAGTGGAGACCCTGGTCATGGCCTATGCAGATCGCCAACTGCCCATGGTGGCACCCGGTTCTTCCTGGTTCGCCCCCTACCTTGCACTGGCCGCAGAAGAAAACCGGACGGACGTTGTCCCCGGGAGACTCATGACCGCCGGACACTTCACAGAATGGTTCGGACATGATTTCCCCGAGAAGGAAGAGGAACAGATCCTCACGCGGGCAGAGGTGGCCATGCTCACCTTCTCAGCACCTGTACCGTTTGACGGTGAGGAGGCGAGGGATTCTCTCGTGGCCTCAGAATTAGCCGATGCCGCCGTCACACCTCCCCAGCTCTTTCGAGAAACTCCTGAACACGGCTTCTTCCGTTGGCGCGAGGAAGAGGGTGAAACGCGCACCCTCCTTCGCGCGGACTTCATCGCCCACGATGTGGGTATCCAGATTCTCGATCCCGTGCGACAACCTCTACCCATTGAGAGCGAAGGCACCTACCGCCTCCTGACACCTGCAAGCCTCACACAATCCCAAAGGCTTGAGATCGAGCGTCTCAAGCGCAGATCGGGAGTGCACCTCCTATCGCACGAGGGTGATAGGGCCCTCTATACCATTTCTCTCGGTGAGAAAGCGACGGGCGGTTACGCCATCACGCCGGTCTCGCTCCAGGGCGATACCCTCGTTGTCGATGTGAAAGAACCCGGTCCCGATGAGATGGTCACCCAGGCCATCACCTACCCGATGATCATCGTGGAGATAAGTCCGGCCCTTTCGGACCTCACGGTCATCACCACCACTGGGGACACCATGGAAAGCACCGGCGGGGAATCCGCCTCCTGATCTACTAGCGAGCAAAGTATAAGCCGGCTTTTTAAGCCGGCTTATACTGATTGAACATGGTCCATGTCCCGATGGGTCGAAAGCCGAGCCGTTCGTAGATTCTACCGGCCCCCGGATTGTCGTAGAACAGGCAGAGAAACTTCCCCTCATCGAGGGGCCTCTTGCAGACAGCCTCCACGCAGGCCGTGGCATACCCATGACCACGGTAATCGGGGTCCGTACAGACACCGACCACCATGGCGGACGTGCTGTTTTCCGCCGTGAGCCCGGCAGAAGCCACCACGATGCCATCGCGTTCCATCAGGTACACCTCTCCGCTACCGTCCCTGATCCCGTCGGCCATGGCCGCGATACTCTCCTCCGTTGTATCGAACTCGTCGATCTTCTCCCGGAGTCCGGCCAGCGCCGGCACATCCTCTAGCGTGGCACGTCTGGCACCCGTGAGACCATCTGTCATAGGGGTGAGCATCTCCATTTTGGCAAAGTAGGTGGTCCGATCGGAAGCAAACTCCAGGTGTGCCCTGAACCCTTCGAGCAACTCACTCTTACCGGACAGCCCATCGATCGGGTAGGTCTTGAGCACCTCGACGAGGGGAAAGAGATCGAGCCCCTTCCGCTTTGCGTAATAGATGAAAAACCGACGGTAGCGGAGCAAGATATCCTCCACGCCGCTAACCGATCGTCGGTACCAGATATCCTGAATCGGGCTATTGAAGCCTACGTTCTCGATATCCCCGATGAAGAAAAGATTATACGCCGGTTCCTCCATGAGAAAATCGAGCAACAGCTCTCGGTCCGACTCCCTTGCCTTGATGATCATGATCTGCCTCCGTTTCTTGCAACCTATCGGTCAATTTGGGTATGATGTTAATAACGTGAGATAATCTGAAAGGAGATGTCAAAGATGCCACATATTCGTTGCCGCGGTATGGAACGGGAAGAAATCCTCAATCTCTCTGAAACCCTGCTGGATTTTCTCGTCGATCTGATCGGGGTCCCCAGGGACCATTTTACCCTGGAGTACGTCAACACGGGATTTATCCGAGACGGTCGTTCCGACACGATGGCCTATCCCTTCATCGAAATCCTCTGGTTTGCCAGGGAGGAAGAAAAGAAACGGGTGATCGCCAAGTATCTGACCAACGCTTTCCAAAATATTGGATATCCTACCGTGACCGTCTACTTCACCGATCTCGATCCGAAACAATACTACGAGAACGCAGACCACTTCTGATTAAGGCCCCTATTCAGGGGTCTTTTCCTTTGGTACGATCATGGTCAGGGCCTTTTCCCGAATGGAAAATTGCATCGGTAGTGTGCCGTCTTTCTCTCCATCGAGATCCACAACGAGCGCTTTCGAAGCATCGATGGACAGCGATTTTGCTTTATGGTGATGGATGCGCGGGTGTTTGGTCAATCTACCCGAGAGGAAGTCCCCGATCAGATCGAAGGCTTCCGCTGGTTTGACCTCTTCGATGACGAGCAGGTGAAGATAACCGTCGTCCACCTCAGCATCTCTGTGGAGCAACCGAAAACCACCGACGTTCGGGGAGTTGGTGATCAAGAAGAAAAGGCAATCAATGCTTTTCTCGCGATCATCGAAGGACACGTGGATGGTATTGGTGGTCGTGAGGTTCTTGGGCAGGTCCGTCAGACCTTTCAGATAGTAGGCGAAACGCCCCAAGGCTGCCTTCTGTTTCTGCGGTACATCGTAGGCGATGTCCGTCAGGTTGCCGGCCGCTGCCACGTTGAGAAAATACCGATCTCCAGCGAGACCCAGGTCGATCGAGCGCGAAAACCCACGTGAGACCATATCGGCGAAGGGCTCCACCTGCTTGGGCAGGCGCATATGGGTGGCAAAATCATTGATCGTGCCCAGGGGAAAAAGGGTGAAGGGCGTAGAAATCTGATGGCGCATGATGCCGTTGACTACCTCGTTCGCCGTCCCGTCACCCCCGCACCCGATGATCAAGTCGTAATCCGCCGCGAATTTTGCCACCTGCACATCTGCCAGCTCCTGATCCGTGGTAGGGTAACGGTGGACGGAGTGCCCCCGTCTCCTCAGAGCCTGAAACAATGCGTCGATGGTCTTGGTATGATTGGTCCGGCCCGAGGCCGGATTATAGATGAGCTTGATCTTGAACATGAGAGCACGCTCCTTTCTGTCTTATGATATCCTACCCCCTTTTACCCATAAAAAAACACCCGACCGCTCGCGATCGGGTGCTGTCTACTGTCAATTTTTCTATTCGGTCCAAATTTTCTCTGCGATGGCTAGGGTGCGTCGCGCCTGGATTTTCACAGCGCCTTCCACATCCTCGACCATGTCCCCATCGGCACTGACGGTCACACTGGTCCCGTAGGGATTACCACCGGCCGCGTAGAGTCCATCATCGGTATACCCCGGACTCACCACGATCGCGCCCCAGTGGAACATCGTGGTATACAGAGACAAGATCGTCTGTTCCTGCCCACCGTGTGGGTTCTGTGCCGAACTCATGGCACTGACCACTTTGTTGATCAGCTTCCCTTCGAACCAAAGCCCCCCGGTGAGGTCGAGAAACTGTTTCATCTGGGCAGGCAGATTCCCAAAACGGGTCGGCATGCTGAAAATATAGGCATCGGCCCAGTCGAGATCTTCCACCTTGGCCTCCGGCATATCGGCCGTTGCCTCGTGATGGGCTTTCCATGCAGGGTTCGAATCGATGGCAGCCTGTGGTGCCAGCTCCTTCACTTTTCTAAGCCGCACTTCTGCACCGGCCGCCTCCGCGGCCTCTGCTGCCCATTGGGCCAACTGATGGTTGGTACCTGTCGAACTATAGTAAATAACCGCTAGTTTAATAGCCAAATCTTTCATCCCTTTCCATATCACCTAGTTCAAGTCCTTCCGACTTGTCATTATTCCTTCATTTACCCCTTTCAACCATTGATAATCGTTCTCTACTTTGCTTTTTCCTCGTCAAAGTCATAGCGCAAGCCAATTTTCCTCCGCACCCGGTCCATCACACGACAATTGATCCTGCTCTTCTGACGGGTCGTCAGCGGGCTCTCGACCGCTCCCTTTTCAAGCAGTCGGGTCACGTGCTCGATCTCGTAAAGGTAACCCAGTCCCTCCCGGTGATCCCGGAACCTTTCGATCCCCTTGTCCGTCTTCAGTTCACAGACCTTGGTCCCATAGAACTCATAGATGCGGATGGAGCCTTCGGTCCCCTGAAGGAACGCGTCATTCCCGTAGTCGTTTCGTAGCGAGGCGGCTCCATGGGCAATCACCTGGCTGTTGTAGCGGAACATGAAGTCCAGCAGTTCGTCGACGCGCGTGAGACCGATACCGGCCAAGGCCTCGATCTCCTCGGGTTCCTTGCCCATCACCGAGGTGAAGAAATCAATCGCGTAGATACCGATATCAAAGAGGGCCCCACCCGCCCGCTTCTTATCGAAGAGCCGGCCCTCTTCATCGTACACGGCCTTGAAACCAAAATGGGCCTCTAATCGGACCAGTTCACCGATCCGGCCCTCCCGGTACCAATCGATGGCCTTTTTCATGGCGGGCAAGTGGTTCGTCCACATGGCTTCCATGAACAGCACCCCGTTTTCATCGGCCACGCGCTCGAGCTCGTCAAACTGCGCTTCGGATAAGGCCATGGGCTTCTCCACCAACACGGCGTGTCCCTTTTTCATGGCCTCAAGAGCGTAGGCCAGATGCAGATCGTGCGTGACCCCGATATAGATGACGTCCAGATCACCATCTGCGATCAACGCATCGTAAGAACCGTAGGTCTTCTTAAAACCGAACTCCGCCGCCAAGGCTTCAGATCGCTCCAACGTACGAGACCCCACACCTAGGATCTCACCGTCGACATCGATCAACTTGAAATCATCGATGAATTTTCTCACGATGACACCGGTTCCTAAAATTCCCCATTTCACGGACATTCCACTCACATCCCTTTTCTATGCATCTTCAGTGATCGTCAGCCTCGGATAATCCACGCCTGACGGCAAGCCCTTGCTTCTCGTCCACTATATACCCAGGTCTGGACAAAAAAAAATCAATCTCGCCACGAGGGCGAGATCGATGCATCGGATTATTCGTTGGCCATTTTTTTCTTCAATCGTTTGGCCGCCACATCCTTGAGGTAATACTCTTCCGAGGTGAAGAATTCTTTCGTCTTCGCAGCCACCACACCCGAAAGACCGAGAACACCAATCATGTTGGGGATCACCGCGAGGCCGAAGAGCAGATCCAGGAAGACCCAAACGAACTGCAGTCCGCCGATCGCTCCGACGAAGATCGCGACAAGGTAGGCGTAGCGCATGAAGATGCTGAACTTGTAACCGAAAAGATACTCAGCCAGTTTCTCCCCGTAGAACAGGATCACGTAGATGGTGGAAATGACAAACAGCAGGACGGAGAAACTGACCACGATACCGCCCATGGGCCCGTAGAAATTCGTGAAAGCCGTGGCTGTCATCCCCGAGGCCACGAGTCCCTCTTCTGTCCAGATGCCCGTGGATAGGATGACGAGAGCCGTCATCGTACAGATCAGAAGGGTGTCGAAGAAAACGCTGAACATCCCCCACATACCCTGGCGCACGGGATGATCCGTCGTAGCGGCAGCGTGGGCGATGGGCGCACTGCCCATGCCGGCTTCATTGGAGTAAGCGCCACGGGCCATCCCCCACCTCAGGGTCAGTGCCACTGTGCTACCGGCGAAGCCACCGGCCGCAGACTGTGCGGTGAAGGCATCGCGAAAGATCATGACGAAAACCGAGGGGATCTGGGTAATGTTGGCGATGATGATCACCAGCGCACCGAGTACGTAAAGGCCGGCCATCAGGGGAACGAACTTCTCCGATACTTTTCCGATACGCGTGACGCCACCGATGACGATGATCCCCACGATCACCGTGATGACGATTCCCGAGATCATCGGGCTGATCCCCAGCGTAGCGGCGGAGCCCGCAGCCGAATTGGCCTGCACCATGATCCCGGAGACGATGGTCAACATGAAGATGAAGGCATAGGCGTTTCCTAGAAATTTCGATTTCAGACCGTTCTTCAGGTAGTACATGGGTCCACCCACGTACTCACCCTTCTTGTTTTTCTCGCGGTACATCACGCCGAGCACAACCTCGGCATACTTGGTGATCATACCCACCAGGGCCGTCATCCACATCCAGAAGACTGCACCGGGTCCTCCGAAAAAGATGGCCACGGGTACACCCACGATGTTCGATGCCCCCACGGTGGAGGCTAGGGCCGTGGTGACAGCTTGGAAGGGCGTTACCGTACCTTCTCCCTTTTCCACCACTTCACTCTGGCCCTTTTTGATCACCGAACCGAAGGTTTGGCTCCACATATAGCCAAAAAAACGTAGTTGTATGAATCCAAATCGAATCGATAGAAAGAGACCGCCTCCGACCAATAGGACCAGCATAAAGGGTCCCCACAGTATTCCCGTTGCCCAGTTGACAAAATTCACGATTGCTTCTCTCATGATGATTCCCCCTGTTCAGTACTCGGTTTCGACCAGTATAGTCGGATGAGACGGTCCAGCATGGCCGGAACCACCGTCTCCACATCAGGTAGATAAACGCGTTCTGTGAGCTTGTGCAGGTCCTTTCCCCAGGGACCCAAATTGAGAGTCGGTAGAGACAGAGCGGCCATGTCTTCAAAGGGTACCAGGTAGCGTTCACCATAAAGCGGCATGTTGTCCGCAAGAGCCTTCGCCGCCTCTTCCTTTCCTCTGAAAGAGAGATAACTCATATCGCTGATGCCCATGAAGTAGCGACGCGTCTGGAGATCGAGTCCAACCTCCTCTTGAAGATAGACCCTCAGGTTCCGGTAAAGAGCATCGAAATCCGTATCCAGATCGGCTACACTCACCGGCGGGTAATAGGGTGGTGTGAAGGCAAGGACCACAATGGGATCGGCATCCGACATGGCATCGATCAAGCCGTCGATCAAAAAGAAATTCGCCTCTGCCATCACCAGATCACCCGCGTTCAACCTTTCGTCCAACTCTGCAAGAAGTTTTTCGTAGGTCGACTGAAAAGCTCCGCCGAGGTCTTTCTTCGCCACATCGATGAGTTCCGAGAAGGTCATGACACGCGGTTGAATCCCACTGGGGGCAAAACCCAAGCGGCTCAACTGTTCTTCCAAATAGCTCGTACTCTCGGCGAAGGCTTTCTCGGCGATTGCCTTGAGCGATCGGATGAGCTCATCCGGCGTCTTCGATAGACTCAAGAAGCTCAAGTACCCACCGGCCGACTCGGGCATGGACGCATCGTACATGGACTTGAAATCCCTGGCGAAGCTCCAGGTGGGAGGTGGTGCCACTTCCCCGTGGGCACGGTCTGCCAGTTCAGCGTTCATCTCCGTCGCTACCACGATGCGGGCGAGGACCGCCGTCGGATTGAACCCCGTTGGGCTCTCCCCTATATGGGCCTTTTTCCCGCGTACGTAGACATTGACCATGGTCTTTCCCACCGAGCCGTCTTCGATGACGAAATGATCTGACTTTTCTCGTGTGTGCGGCTCACTGTCCACGGCAACGCGATAGGTCAATCCGTGCTTTTTTGCCAGCTCTCTCAAGAATGGGGCCGCCCGGCGCATGCCGGCGGAAAGGTTCTCTTCATCGGGAACCGATAGGAGCAAGAGGCTTCCCTCCGCTTCCTCTTCCCCAGCGAACCGCTCCAATGTCTTCATCTGTATCGCTGCACCGGCCTTCATATCGGCGGTCCCTCGACCAAAGAGCCAGCGTTCATCCTTCAGGTCTTTCATAGCGTCAGCGGTCAGCTTTTTTTTCGAAAGCGCTTGTCTCAAGGCGTCGGGATCGTAGGCGACTTCCTTCAGCACCCCGTAATCCTCTGCATCCACCACATCGTGATGGTGTAGGAGCACAACACAGTCCGGGGATCTGCCCTTGAGTAAGGCGTAGACCACCGCCCTGTCCATGGGATCATCCTGTAGAGGCACCTCGCCGAGTCGATCGGGGTGGGCCTTGAAGTATGCGAACTCCGATAAATATCGCAAAATCTGATGTCGCGCTTGGTTTTCCAGTGCCGTCCCCGTGTCACTCTTGACCGCCACCAGTTCTCGCATCAACTGTTCAATCGTTGGCATATCTTTCCTCCCTGTCTCTTTGGCTGCTTACTGACATTATACGTCCCCGTCATCTGCGCAGCGTTTATCCTTCCGTTAATCCTCCGTTTATCAGCGTCTTTTATTTCGAAATCGTCATATATCGCTTATAATGGAGTTAACTCGAGCAGATAGAACGGAGGAGCAGAGGTTGAGACAACAACTATTCATCAATGGGAATATCATCACCATGAGTGAGGTGGGAGAGGTGGAGGCACTCCTCCTCGAGGGAGGGCGCATCCTAACCGTTGGCAGCAACGAAACCGTACGGGGCCAGGCATCCCCTGAGGCCGAGATGATCGATCTCGATGGAAAAACAGTGGTCCCGGGCTTTTACGATGCCCACCTGCATTTGATCGCCACTTCTCTAGGCAAGCGCGCGGTAGATTTTTCTTCAGCAACCTGTATAGCGGACCTACTGGAGATGGTGGCCACGAAGTACCGTGAGGACCCAAGGGCGGCGGCGATCTTCGGGCGCGGTCTATCTGAGTTCAAGATCAAAGAGCGACGGCTCCCGACACGCCGTGAGCTCGACGGGGTGGCCCCGGATGTCCCCGTTCTCATGGCCAGTATCGAGTTTCACACGGTGGTGCTCAACTCCATCGCCCTCCACCGGTTTCAAATCCCCTTCACCCTTCCTTCTTTCGAAAAGGACGGAGGAGGACGCTTGACCGGTCGTCTTCGGAACCGCGCCAGTTTCGTCGCCCGGCGCCGGCTGTTCGAAATACTGACCGAGGAAGATCATGTGGCGGGACTCGAAGACACGTTTCACAGCGCCTTGGCGCGCGGGGTCACCAGTCTCTCCACGATGGAGGGTGGCCCTCTTTTTCACGAGAGACACGTGGCCATCGTGGAAAAATTCCGTCCTACCTTCCCCATCGACGTACACCTCTACTACGCCACCATGGACCTCAAGGCCGTCGCCTCCTATGGTTATGCTTGTGTGGGGGGAGATATCTTTTTGGACGGTTCCTTCCGATCTCAAAACGCAGCCCTCTTCTCTCCCTATGCCGACGATCCGGATAACCGGGGCATGCTCTTTTTCGAACACGATGAGCTCGTGGAGTTCATCGGCCCAGCCCATGCTTCTGGTCTGCAGGTTGCCGTGCACGCGGTAGGCGGTAGGGCCATCGAAGCACTGCTCGATGCCTACGAGGAGGTTCTCACCAAGCACCCCAGGACCGATCATCGACACAGGATCGAGCATTTTGAACTCCCCACCCCCCAACAGATTGAGCGTGCTGCGTCCCTAGGTTTGGTCCTCGTCATGCACCCCACCTACGAACTATACTTCCGCGGTGAGGAGGAGATGTACGCGAGCCGTCTGGGTCACGACCGGGCGTTGAAGACCAATCCCCTGCGCGAGATTCTCGACGCGGGCATCCACGTCGCCGGTGCCTCGGATAGCGATATCATGCCGGTGGATCCCCTCCTGGGTGTCCACGCTGCTGTCAATCATCCGAATCCCGCATCACGCATCAGCACACGCGAAGCGATCGGCCTCTATACCACGGGAGGGGCCTATGCGCATTTTGAAGAGAAGAAAAAAGGTTCCCTTCGTTCGGGTATGCAAGCGGATCTGGTCATTCTCGATCGCGATCCACTCACGATAGCTCCAGATCAGATCAAGACGATCCGTGTGCTCGCAACCTACAAAGACGGAAATCGGCTTTACGATGTGGAGGGTGACCACGATGTTGATCATCAATAGCCTCGGCCACGTCACCGTGACCCTCGGGGACCGTCATCTCACGGAGATTCTATCGAAAAAATCCCTGGGCCTCCTGCTGTATCTCAGTCTACATTCAGAGCAGCCGATCTACCGTCATCACGCTGCCAATCTCTTCTGGGATGGATTCGAGATCAGTGCCGCGGGCAACAACCTGCGCCACGCCCTGTGGCAGATACGTAAGGAGCTCGATGAGGATGCTAACTGTCTTCACTCACCGAGCCGTGAGCTGATCACCCTCGACGGCGATAGTTTTAAAAGCGATGTCCGGCGCTTCAAACGGTTGGCCCATTCCCCTCGACTTTCTGACTGGGACGATGCCGCGACACTTTACCAGGGTGATTTTCTCTCGGACTTCTACATTCCCGATGCGCCCCTGTTCAACGAGTGGGTCCTCTCCGAGCGGGAGAGCCTTCAGAAAATGTACTTCGACCTCCAGCACCGTAGGGCCAGACAGTACGAGTCACTGGGCGATGAGCGAAAATCCGCTTTCGCACTAGAATCCCTGCTGCGGATCGATCCCTTGAATGAGTCGGCTTATGAGTCGTTGATTCGTCTGAAGATTGCCTACGGCCACCGTGCCGCGGCCGTCAACTTGTTTCGCAAGATCAAGGCTCTGCTCAGAAAGGATCTGAACATCAGTCCCTCCGCATCATTAAAACTGCTATACCGGGACCTCATGGAGGATAAGACCCCGGTTTCAAGACCACAGCCGATTCCAGTGGCCAGCGGCACTCCCTCAAACGACAATCGGATGGACTTGTTCGTTTCCTCGGATCCAAATGAACTCTTCCGCTACCGACAGCAGCTGATCGACGGTACATCGGAAGGACAACTGGTTCTCGATATCGCAAACTTCCCGGGCATGCGCATACCCTTTGAGGGGATCTACGAATTGATCGATGAGGTAGAGAAAATCTCCGATGAAAACCTTCGGGATGCCATCGAAGACATCCGCACGCTCAGGGGTATCGATGCCTACCATCTCTACTCCCAACTGCTCTCGATTTTCGAACAGCTCCCCCGCGCGATCACCCTGCGCATCTGGCATCTCCATTTTCTCGACGATCATACGATCGATCTGATCGGATTTTTGTTCCGAAGACTGCGGACCAATCAGCTGGTGATCCTGGGGCTCTACGACCGTTCGATGGCCTCGGAGCGAATTGAAACCTTCATCCGCGCGCATCGGGTGCTGGAGAATTTCTCCTGCACTGGCATCCCCACTCTTTCCGAATGATCTTAGGATGGATAGGGGGAAAACCATAGGATCGCCCCGAAGAATCGTTCTCTGATCACAAAGAATGCCCCCCGATCGCATGCGATCGGGGGGCATTTCCCTTTTCTAGTGAATTGCTTTTAGCTCCTGTGTTTCTCGAGAATCTCTCCGAGTCGCATGGCCAGCTCGTCTTCGATTTCTTCTGTGCGCTTGTCATAACGAGAATACTTACCGAGGATACTGTTGAACAGATAGTGGGCCGCGAAGACATTCGTACCCGTCACGATTGCGTAAGCACCTGCGATGAGCAGTCGATCCATCTCGCCCATATTCTGTTGCAGCTTACGGTACAGTTCTTCCTGGATGATCACATCCTTGGTATCCAGCATGTTGAAATAAAAGGTCAACTTCTTATTGTTGTAACTCTTCTGGATGACGTCTCTTACTTTCTCGATGCCGTCCTCGTGATGCAGACGGATGAGAGCCAATAGATCGTATTTCACCTTACGGTAGTTGCCATCGAAGGGTTTGTACTTGATTTCTGTCTTCAGTTCAAGCGTCGACTGGTTATCTGGCTCGGCCAACCCATTGTACTTGAGGTTCTCAGTGAGAAACTCATTGCCCAGTAAGTGCATGAGAAAATTCTTGATGGAACTCGGGAGGAACCCGCGCTCGATCATCAGCACGCCCATCCCGTTGATCACGAGACTAGCGTAATATACATCGCTAAACTTAAAATGTCGGGCGTAATTCACCATAATCGTCTTCACATGATCATACCGCATGCCGTTGATCACGAGCATGGCGAAGAGATTGTAGGTTGGATCCTTTGTGTAGTTGTCGGACTTCTCCAAACTGAGGACACCGTGCTGACCGGCGATCAACGCCTCCCGGTAGATGTGGGTGATCAGATCGGCTAGCTTGAACTTGTCGGGTACAGGCAGGTGGGCAATACGTTCGAGATCAAAGGTTTCGTTGAAATCTCTCAGGACATCACTCTTGTTAATCATCGTACTCCTCCTTCTAAACGCTACGTCTTAATGCAATCGATTGTCGCTGACCACTGACATCCCCTCCTGAGGAGCGGGTGACAGGATGCTCTTTTTTATCGCTTCGAATTCTGCTATCCTGTATCCTTTGTAAGGCCATTTCGGTAGGTCCCGCTCGAGATCTGACACCAGATCCCCGAAGACCGCCCGCATGTCTTCGTCGGGAATCTCTACGAAATTCTCGATGAAGAAGAATACCCCGGCTCGCGGGATGTCCTCGTTCAAGCGGAACACCAACTCTTCTAAGAACTCCTCTGCCAGATCATCATAGAGCCCGTATTCTTCCGTCAAGAAGGTCCAGAAGGCCTGGTAACTCTCCAGGCGTCTGTAATAGGTCAGGTGGCCGAGGGTGAGCACTTCATCATAGGTGAACAAACGATAGGTCATCCCGGTCCGCTGCAGGGTCTGTCCGAGCAGTAGTGCCAGATCGACCACTGCGAAATGACAAACCATTCCGCTCGCGGCATCCACCTGGTTCGTGAAGTGCAGGTAATTTCTGATCAGTTCCTGTCGCTCTAGGGCCTCATCATCGTACTGGCCCAAGATCGTGAGGAAATCCTCTCGACTCAGGGTCCCAAAGGCATTGATGATGCCCTGCATGAGCAGTCCCAAACGATCATTTTTCTCGATCTGCCTCTTGATGGCTTCATCCGATAGAATCTGTCCTACCTGTTGGAGCAAGTCCTGCGCCATGTACAACATGTCTTCCTCGATGCCCACACTGGGGATCCCAAGGCCGATCTCTTTGAAAAAAACGAGGGTCGCGTAGGGATATTTGGACGTGGGGTCCTTTCCCTTGTTCTTGATGAGTGTCTGCAGAACGAACAGCATATCGCTGGTCATGTTCGATAGCAAGTGGGGTAGCCGGTCCATCAGCCGCTCGGACAAAGCATCGGCCAATTCCCTCTTGCGCAACTGGCTCATTCCCTTGAAGCCGTGAAACTGTCGGATGGCATTGAGATCGCTTCGCTTCAGCTGGTTCAACAGGGCTTCTGTCGTCTCACGATAATCCACCCGGTTGAACAGTTCAAAATAGGCCTCCAGCTCTTCCTCCATCAAATCCTCGAGCCAGTCTTGGATATCCGAATCCTCGGGCATCCCCTTGTGAAAGCGGTCTCTCATGCGCTTCACCTCTTTCTCATTTATCGTCTTAAGTAGTATACCATTGATCCATGGATCCGTGGGATGATGGTCGATTTAATCGTGTGAGGTCAGGCAAAGCCGCAAGCCATCCTCACGGATCATCAGGGACCTTGATAAGGTCTTGGGCAAGGTATGGTGCAGTGCTTCGAACACTGACGACAGCTTCTCTTTCGCCGGTTCATCTAGATGGACGCCACCGTACTTGATCTTTGCCGAAAGGTGCTGCCCATGATCGTCAGAATAAAGATGACAACTGATTTCAACGGGTGTCGCCGAGGCTTCTTTCAAGACGCGGATCATCCGATCGAAGGTATCCACCAGTAGCAGGCGTGGGATTTCATCGGCAATCACATCTTCACGGCTCACCCGGTAGACCAGGGTCTCCGGCTCAGCCATGTGTGCCAGCAAAATGTACGATTCCACAAGATCGTAGGCCGTCACAAAGGGGACGGTCCCTTCATCCTTAGATACCAGTGCGTCGAGTAAATCGATGAGCGCTGTTAATCCCGGCATCTTCTTTCTCGCCGAACGGATGTGCCGAAGCACTTCGATCAGCTCTTCCGTTTGATATCCCTCTGAAAATAATCTCTCATTCATCCCCAACGCCTCCCAGAGTCCTTGAGCTGTTTTTTTATCTTTACCCAATCCTATATGCCCTTATCAGTTTTCAGAACATTACTCTAGAAGTGCCACCGCCTCTTTCAGCTTCTCACGAATCGGTATGTGCTGGGGGCATTTCGTCTCGCAGATTCCGCATGCGACGCAGTGTGATGCCTGTCGATCGTGTTTGGTCAATAGGATGTGGTAGTGAAAACGCGCTGCATCCACATCATCGAACATGCTGGCATTGTTCAGCTGGATGAAGGCCCCGGGAATATTCACGCCGTAGGGACAAGGCATGCAGTACTGACAATTGGTACAGTTCACGACGATTTTCTCTTCATAGAGGGCGCGCACCCTGTCTATGGTGCCACGCTCCGCTGCCGTCAAATGATGCGGTGGCGCATCGGACGCGATGGCGATATTCTCCTCCACCTGTTCTAGGGTGCTCATTCCGCTGAGGACCACCGCTATCTCCGGATGATCGAATAGGAATCGGAAGGCCCAAGAGACGGGGCTCCACCCGGGATGCCCGGCTTGCCATTGGTCGAGGATCTGTCCGGAGAGATCTCTCACGAGACTGCCGCCCCTGAGGGGCTCCATAATCACAACGGCCAAGCCTTTCTCCGCAGCCAAGTGCAGGCCCTTTTCCCCTGCTTGGTAGGTACGGTCCATGAAGTTGTACTGAATCTGGCAGAAATCCCAATCGTAGGCCCCCAGGATTTCCTCGAAGAGAGGGAATTCCCCGTGAAAAGAGAATCCCAGGTGCTTGATCTTGCCCTCTGCTTTCTTTTCGATGAGAAAAGGCAGGACGTCGTGTTCTCTGGCCATGGCCCAACGCTTGTCCGTCAGGGCATGAACCAGGTAAAAGTCGATGTTCTCCGTGTCGAGGGCCTCCAGTTGTTCGTTGAAGATCCGCTCGAGATCGCCTGCTTCTTTGATCATCCACGGCGGCATTTTCGTGGCCAATTTGACTTTCTCTCGGTATCCTCCAGCCAGTGCCTTGCCCACCACACGTTCGCTGTTGCCACCGTGGTAGGGATAAGCTGTATCGATATAAGTAATCCCCCCATCGATCGCCCTGCGGATCAGTCGGATCGCCGCTACCTCGTCAATCTGCGTATCATCGCCATCGATGACCGGCAGGCGCATGCAACCGAGCCCCAGTCGTGAGACCTCTTCCCCTGTGTTCCCAAATAGAATGTTTTGCATAGTCGGATCCTCCTCGTCGGTTCTCTCCTCATTATATCAAAACGCGCCCCTCGCGTCAGAAGAGTTGGAACTTCTTCCGCGGTGAACGCGTCTTAAGCATAGGTGGGAAACCACCTGCTCTCCGATACGGGGGGGTGACACCTTGGCATGGGGGTCACCTCCCTTTTTTATTATGCCCGCATCAGGAGCACGTGCCCCTTGGGCGGCACCGCGATCCGCACACAGTGCTCGCCATCCTTCTCCTCAACGACCACTTCACTACCTTCCCCTCGCCCATCGGAAACGTAAGCGTAAACGAAACGGTCGCCGGGACGGTGGAGCGTACGATCGACGCAGACCCAGCGCGTGAGCGCTTGTTCGAGATCGGTGGACATGGCGAGCAGGATTTCCTCACCGCTGTGCACACGGGACCAGGCCACCAGATCGCTATAGCGTTTACCTTCTTCTTTGTGCGGCAGCAAGAAGGGTTCATCGAAAGCCGTGGCCATCGGCCGCAGATACTGTCTCCCGTGAGAAAGGGTGACATGCTCTCTACGCCAGCGGAGCATCTTGGCGATCGCCTGGTACAACCAGCGATCCTCGTCGAAAAAATGTCTCCCGCTGGTCCTGAAGGCGCCGAAGGCACCCCCGAACATATTTTCCCGGATGTAGGCGTCGTCACCACCCGCTCCGTCGAATCCAGCTTCGGTCCCGTAATAGAGACAGGGGATCCCCAAGGTGAAGACATTGAGGAAGACCGCATTGGCCACCAGGTCCCGCGTTGCCTCCTCAGCCGCAAAGCGGTATTTGTGGGGCTCAGGCAGAGAAACCATATCATGGTCATCGAACATCGTGACCACATTGTCCTTGTACCAAAGGTGTTCATCGGGGCCCAAGATCTTGGCGTTAGAGAAGATTTCGAAGTAGCCCTTTGGATCCTCGTGACCCTTGGCCATCCCCTCCAAGCGGTTGGGAATATGATTAATTCCTAAGGCAGCGGTGAGCCCCGTGTTCTTCAGCATCTGCAGGGCGAACTCAAAGCCACCTGTGATCTCACCGATCATGGCGAAATTCCTTTTGCCTAGGGTTCTGGCATATTCCTCGATCTCCCGCACGAAATAGCGCGTGGCCCCCACGGGCAGGTGTTTCACTGTATCCATCCTGAATCCATCGATGTCCGCCATAGCCATCCAGTACTGGTAACAACGGGTCAGGGCAATCAAGGCCGGCGAGGGGACAAAGCCGCCCTCTTCCTCTTCCAGCCCGAGGGAAAAGCTCTTGAGGCTCATGAAATCGCCCTCGACATACTCAGGAAAGGCCTCCCAGTCCTGGATCTCACCCTTACGTTCAAAGCAAGTCTCCGACTGTAGTTCCTTCGGCCAAATACCCTCTTCGGGACCTTGGATCTCTTCCCCCTTCAGTCGAGCCTGCCCCTCGGCATCGCGAAATCCGGCCACGGGATAAGGCTCCGTTCGATAGGGCGTCGGTTGTTCCGCATAGCCGAAGACATCTCCCGCATGGTTGATGACGATATCCAGGATCACGCGCATGCCCCGCTCATGGGCCGCCTCCACCAGTTCCTGGAGATCTGCCTCGCTACCGAAGTGGGGATCGATGGCCAGAAAGTTCTGGATCCCGTACCCGTGATAACTCTGGTGATAGGCTATCTGCTTGAAAATGGGGCTCAACCAGATGGTCGTGATGCCCAAGTGCTCCAAGTAATCGAGCTTGGAACTGACCCCTCGCAGGTTTCCACCCTGCCACTGGTGGCGGGAAGCGCGCCACTGTTCATCGAGACCATCGCGCAGGATGTGATCACGATCCTCCTCCTGAAACTTCCGAGCTCTTTCCTCTCCGCCGTCAGAGAATCGATCGACCAGTAAAAAGTAAAGGACCTGGTCTTCCCACTCGTCGGGCGACGGATAATGGGTTCGTGATTCGGCCAACGCACGGAGATCCAGAGCATCGATCGACTTTTTATCTTGCATGGTATCCACAACCTTTCTCGGGAGGAAAGTACCCTTTCGTCAATGGGCACCGCATTCTTTCTCTTGTACTTATACCTTAGTTAAGGGGATTGAATCACCCGCTACCCTGTGAATACTCCCACCACATATTTTTCGCAGGATACCTGCATTGGGCACGTAAAGGATGAGGTCCCTTATGAGGAGTGCTGTTTTCTCGAGTAACTACAGACGGTCATCGCTGACTATATGGAGTACGACAACAACGAGCGCGGCCAATGGAATTTGAATAAGCAACCTAAGCTCTCGCATTTTTTTAGTCGTCCTTGACTTTGGATCCAGTTTACCTATAAGGAAGGGGAATACAGTTTTTATGAGTTTAAAAAAAAGAGAGTCAATCTTCGACTCGAAGATCGACTCCTTTACGCTGTTAGCCTCTTTGGGCATAGAACTCCACCACGAGATGATCATTCACCTCAATGGGTAGTTCTGCACGCTCCGGTCGTCGCGCGAGCACGACGCCGCCCTCTTTCTTTTCAAGGGCCGGGAAGGTGGGGGTACTATTGGCCAGTTGTTCGGAGAACATAGAGCCCGAGGCCATCTTTTCCGTCAAGGCAAGGGTGTCTCCCACCGATACACGGTAGGAGGGACGGTCCACCTTGTGACCGTTGACGGTGATATGACCGTGAACGACCAGCTGACGGGCTTGACGGATGCTCGAGGCGATGCCCGATCGATAGACCAGGTTATCCAGACGACGTTCCAGGCGATCGATGAGGGCTAGGTTGGTCCGTTCTTGCGATGCCATGGCTTCTTTCGCGTACCGCGACATCTGTTTCTCACCGATGTTGTAGTAGGCTCTCAGTCGCTGCTTTTCGAGTAGCTGTTCTCCGTAATTCGATAGTTTGCGGTCGCCTCGGCCCACACCGCGCGAATAGCGGTTCATGGCCTTGGGGTGTCCGACAACATTGAGTCCCAGACGGCGACAAGTTTTGAATCGTGGTTTTCTTTTTGAATGCATCAACATAACCTCCTGTGGATTCGTGCCGCGGTCATGCCACGTTCACTATAGCACAGGAGGCCCTATTTGTAAATGATAATATTTATCACTTGAATCGATACACTATCTTACGCTGTTGCACTTCTCCGGGTCGCAGGATCCTGTGGACGGATAATCCATTGTTGGGTGCATCGGGCAGCTCCTGCGCTTCAAAACAGATGCCCGTATGATCGGCAAAGCGCCTTCCGCTCGGCACCCTCGCCTCCGAGAGAAAATTGCCGGTATAAACGACCAGGCAAGGGGCATCGGAGCAGACCTCTAGCGTCCGACCGGTGGCCGGCTCGCGATAGACAGCCGCAGGCTCGTCCGCGCGAGTGGACAAGCGGAAGGGGTGGTCGATCCCGCCGGTGGCGGCGAGCTGATCCCACTTTTCTGAGAAGATATGCCCGATCTGTAGCGCTTCTGCTCCCAATCCCAGGGCCTCGACCGCTTGCCAACCGGTGGGCAGCATCTGGTCATCGACTAGGGCCACCGCATCCGCACCAAGCCGCAGTGTTCCGCTCTTCACGGTCGAAGCCGGATCCCCCGACAGGTTGAAGTAGGTGTGATGGGTGGGATTGGCGTAAGTAAGGGCCGTCGTCCGCATCTCAATGGTCATCTCAAGAGATTGACCCTCCACCCGGAAGATGAGGGCCACCTCCAAACGACCGGGGAAACCGCCCTCGCCCGCCGGCGAGGTGAAACGCATGGCGAGTTCAGAAGTATCTACCTTAACGACTTCCATGGTTTTTTTGTGGAAACCGACGGGACCTCCGTGTAGCGTGAGTCCCCTGTGGTTTTTTTCCAGCGTGAACCGACTCCCATCGATGACCAGGCCCTTAGGACCGATGCGGCCCCCGGTTCGCCCGACAAGAGCACCGATGTAGGCTGGGTTTTCCGCGTAATCGGATAGATCATCGTAATGCAGGACTACATTTTCGAGATGACCCTCGCGGTCGGGGACCATAATCTCACGGATGATCCCGCCGAAATTCAGGATTTCGACGGAAAATCCCCCTTCACCGAGTAATCGGTAGGCCTGCACCGCCCTTCCATCGGGGAGATTTCCCACGTGACGTGGTCTCATTGGTCTTCCCCCAAGCAGGCGACCTCAAAGGGCTCGAGTAGCCGCTTGCCGTAACGCGCACGCTCCTCGTTGTGATTGAGCAGATAGGTCACCCCTCCTCGCCTGAAGACCTCCACCCCAAGCTCTGAAAACAGATAGGGTATCTTGGCCCTCTTGAGGATGCGCTCGGCAAGGTAACCGGCCGTCATCGGATCTACCCCGGTTCCCACGTAATAGACACAGCCACCCGCGCGGCTCGACACGCTCACTGCAGCGTAGTCATGGTAGATATCATCATAGACGAAGAGCGCCTCGGCATCTATGCAGCGGATCAAGTCGCGCCACACGCCCCCAGTTCCCCGGCGTTCCGATCTTTTGAGATCCACCAGGCGCAGGCTGCCTAGGGATTCGTACCCCTGGATCTCGATGCCGGCCACGCGCTCTAGAAAGTCATGGTGTTCGGGGCCAAAGGGAATGTTGTTCTCACCGTCTTTCATGGCCGTTCGATAGGTGAAGAGTACCGTCCCCCCATTTTTTACGAAGCTTTCTATTCGCTTCTGCAGTTTTTCGTCCATGAGCTGCATGACCGGCAGGATCAAAACGTCGTATCCATCGAAGGAACCTTTCGCGTCGATGACTTCCACCGGTACGTTGCGACGGTGGAAACTCTCGTAGAATCGCAGGAATTCATTCGTGAAGTCAAAACCCGCCGACTGGCGCTGGATCTTCCAGGACCAGCGGTTGGAGAAATCGTACAGAAAGGCCACGCGGCCCTTCTCCTGACCTTTGATTCGCTCTTGCTGGTCTCTCACCCAGTGAAAGAAAGCCTTGACCTCTTCGTACTTCTCGCCTTCACGATCATCCCAATCGACAATCCCCTGGCAGAACTGTTCCTGCCCCCGCGTCATACTCCTCCATCGGAAGAAGAGCATGCCCTCACAGCCGCGCAACATCGCCTGTGTGGCCCATAACTTGGCCTGGTTCTTGAGGGGCCTGTAGCCGATGATATCGTGACCCTGGGCACCCATGAGTTCTTCGAGGATCCAGAAGGGCTCACCCTTGAGTCCCCTGAAGTAATCGAGGGCCATGGCCAGGTGGTGGGGTGACAGTGGTTCCTCGAGTCCACCCCAGACTGGATAATGATCGTAGCCCACCACATCGAGCTGTGCGGACAGGGGATTCTGATCGTAAAAGAGATCGAAGAACCCACCGAAGAAATTGTGGGTGATCTTCTGATCGGGCCTCCTCTTTCCTTCCACGGCACGGATCATATCCGTGGCAAAACGATTGATCGCCTCGGACCGAAATCTGGCGTGGGCCAACTGGAGAGCGGGGTTCTGTACGGTGATTGTCGGCTTCGGTAAATCCACCTCCGAAAAATTATTGTAGGTCTGCCCCCAGAAAATGGTGCCAAAGGCCTCGTTCATCGCCTCGATTGTACCGTAGGTACGCTCCAGATATGCTCGAAACGCCCCCTGACAATGATCGCAGTAACAGGCGTCGCTTCCCTCGTGGCCGAACTCGTTGTCCACCTGCCAGGCGATAAGATGAGGGTGATGAGCGTAGGCTTCCACCACTTTCTCGGTAATCCGCTGAGCGTATTCCCGATAGGTAGGGGCATTGAAACAGTACTGCCTCCTCCCACCGAAGGCGCGCACCACTCCCTTCTCATCTCTCGATAAGATATCGGGATGTTTTTTCGCCAGCCACGCTGGAAAGGTGGCCGTCGGGGTGCCGAAGATCACCTTCAGATTTCTTTCCGCCGCGGCCACTAGTACCCTTTCAAAGTAATCAAAGGTAAAGGTGCCTTCCTTTGGCTCGAGCAGGTGCCAACAGAATTCTCCGATCCGTATGGTATTGGCCCCCAGGGCCACGATGCGATCGAGATCCGATCCGAGCATGGCATCGTGCCAGTGCTCCGGATAATAATCCACTCCAAGGATCATTTCCTCTCTCCTCCTCATAAGGTTGCGATGAACCGTTCTAGTGCCTTGATTCCCTCGGTTGTCTGTTTGTAGACCCCGGCATCCTCTAGTCCCTTGACGAAGACTGCGCCGATGGCCGCCTCCACCCGTTCCTCTGCGGACAAGGACGATGTCATCCGGTGCATGCGGTCGTAGACGTCGGCAAAGGCCGATAGGTCCTCATCCGATGCTAGTTGCGCTGGGGATTTTTTTTCAACGTAGGCCACAGCAAGTCCTTCCATTACCGGCACCAGACGGGGCGGAAGAACGGCCAACCCCATGACTTCGATGAGGCCGATATTCTCCTTCTTCACCGGGTGTACGTCTGCGTGGGGGTGGAAGACACCATCGGGATGCTTGTCGGAGGTATGGTTGTCCCGGAGTACGATATCCAGTTCATATCCATCCTCCCCGCGGCGACAGATCGGCGTGATGGTATGGTGCTTCTCCGCGCCCGTGTAGGCCAGTACGTCGGCCTCCGCATCGGAGTAGAGAGCCCATGACCCTCGGATCCGCTCGGCAAGGGTGACCAGTGACATCCTGTCGGAACCCTTTAGCCGTAGAACGGTCAGCGGCCAGTTCAGATGGCTCACCTTCACGTCTTCAAACCCGGGGATGCGATAGGAGCGCAGGCTCTTCGCACGCTCCATGGCGAAAACGTGACGCCCCCCCTGGAAGTGATCATGGCTGAGCAGGGATCCCCCCACGATAGGTAGATCGGCGTTCGATCCCACGAAATAATGGGGAAAGAGATCCACGAAATCCAGAAGACGTTCGAATGTGGCCTCTGTGATCTGCATGGGTTCGTGCTGTTCCTTGAGCACGATGCAGTGCTCGTTGTAGTAGACATAAGGGGAGTACTGTAGATACCAGCGCTCCTTTCTCAGCGGTAGGCTGACGATCCTGTGGTTCTGCCGGGCCGGGTGGTTGAGATGTCCCGCATATCCGGCATTTTCCGCACACAGCACGCACTTCGGATAGCCGGAGGATTTCTGTTTCCTAGCGGCCGCGATGGCTTTCGGATCCTTCTCCGGCTTCGACAAATTGATGGTGATCTCCATAGCGCCGTAGGAGGAATCCACCTTCCAGTGTCGATTCCTCGAGGTTCTGTTCGTCCGGATGTACCCCGTGGCCTTGGAGAGGGCGTAGAAATCATCGGTCGCCTTCTCGGGCAGATCGGCGTGTTCGCGCCAAAAGCGACGGTTCACAGCGGACTGTCTTGGCGTCAGTAGCCCCATGATCTTGGTATCGAAGAGATCGGCGTAGGGGGGCTGGTCCGAGGGAATCAGTTTTCTTGTGTGCGCATCTTTGACGAGCACATCCAGGAGACCCCACAGGCTTACATGCTTGGGTCTACGGACACCCTCGGGCATCCCGTCGAGGGCAAGTACCTCGAGAAGACCGTTGGTCACGACCACTTGGTCTTCCGCCTCGATGAGCCCTTGCTCCATGCCGTAGTGAAGGAGTCCAGCGATCGCTTCGTATACGGTCATCGGCTCAACCCCTTGAACCCCTCGGGATATTTTTCGTAAAAACGCCAGGCACTCTCGATGATTCCCTGTACATCCCGGTGCTCCGGTACCCACCCTAGGATTCGCTTGGCCTTGTCGGCCGAGGCCACGAGGATCGCAGGATCACCGGCCCGACGAGCCTCCACCTTGGCTGGAATCGGGTGGTGCGTCACAGCGCGCGCCGCTTCTAGCATCTCGAGGATGGAATAGCCGGTGCCCGTTCCCAGGTTGATGATCTCCGGTTGTCCCCCCTCCATCAAAAAAGTGAGGGCGAGAGCGTGGGCCCGCACCAGGTCTTCGATGTGAATGTAATCCCTGATGCAGGTGCCATCGGGTGTATCGTAATCGTCGCCAAAGACCCCGAAGACCTGCCGGCGTCCCAGCGGGACCTGGAGCAAGATTGGAATCAGATGGGTCTCCGGATCGTGGCTTTCGCCGATTTCACCGCTCCTGTGGGCTCCGGCCACGTTAAAGTAGCGCAGGGAGACATAGCGCAGGCCATGGGCCACGTGCGCCCAGTGCATCATGCGCTCCATCACGCGCTTCGTCTCACCGTAGGCGTTAATGGGGTCCGGTGTCAACTCTTCCGTGAGAGGATCCCCACCGGCATCTCCGTAAACGGCTGCGGTCGACGAAAAAACGATCTTATCGACCCCCGCGGCCGTCATAGCCTCCAGGAGCACACCCGTACCATGCACATTGTTCTCGAAGTAAGCCAGAGGTTTCTCCATGCTTTCCCCAACCAGGCTGTTGGCGGCGAAATGGAGGACGCCACTGATGGCCTCCCGGGCGAATAATGCGTCCAAGAAGGGCCGATCCCGCAGGTCGCCCTCGTAAAATGTAGCCTGCGGGTGAAGGGCCTCTCGGAACCCCGTCTGCAGGTTGTCTAGGACCACAACCTTGTGGCCGGCCTCAATCATATGGTAGACGGCGTGCGAGCCGATGTAGCCCGCCCCGCCAGTGATCAATACGGTCATGTTCGTCTCCTTTCGTATTCCTAGCAAAAAAGATGAGCCGTGGGCTCACCTTATATTGCGCTGGCGCCATCGCCAATGTCGACGATGTAGAAGGCGGCCTTCAATCCGGTGCGTTCGGCATAAGCCGTTCCGACGTGATTCCTGAAGGTTTCGATGGCATCCTTGTGCACGATCGATATCGTGCAACCACCGAAGCCTGCGCCCGTCATGCGGGTGCCCAGAACACCATCCACCTCCAACGCTAGGTCCACGAGGGTGTCCAGCGGAACAGAGGAAACCTCGTAATCGTCGCGCAAGGACCGGTGGGAATCCTTCATGAGCTGTCCGAAGGTCTCCAGATCCCCCTTTTTAAGCGCATTGGTGGCGCGTAGGGTCCTAAGGTTTTCAGTCACCGCATGACGGGCGCGTCGGATGAGCACCTCGTCTGCGATGACCCCTTGGTGGGCTTCGAAGGTCGCCTCATCAAGTTCTCCCAAGGAATCGATCGCCAGATGGGCCTGTAGCCTTTCCAACGCCTCCTGACACTCTTTCCTTCGGGTGTTGTAGGCAGAATCTGCCAGGCCACGCCGTTGGTTCGTGTTCGTGATCACCAGACGGTGATCCCCTAACACAAGCGGCGCATAGGTATAGTCGAGTGTTGCCGTGTCGAGCAGTATGGCGTGATCCTTCTTGCCCATACCGATAGCAAACTGATCCATGATCCCACAGTTCACACCGATGTACTGGTTCTCCACGCGCTGGCTGATCAGCACGAGCGTCAAGCGATCGAAGTTCCCGTGGAAGAGATCATCGAGGAGCACGGCCGTGACCAGCTCGATGGAAGCGCTGGAGGAAAGACCCGCACCGTTGGGGATGTTGCCGTGAAAACAGATATCCATCCCCCGATCGACCGCTAGGCCCTCGCCGATCAACGCCTGGGCAATGCCCTTAGGGTAATTGGCCCAATCATCCTCTGTATTGAAGGAAAGATCATCGAGCTTCCTTTCGATGATCCCCATCTCCGGGAAGTTGTCGGAATAGAGTCTGAGGGATTTTCGATCGTTGGTCGCGACAGCGGCGTAGGTACCCAGGGTCAGCGCACAGGGGAAGACGTGTCCCCCGTTATAATCCGTGTGCTCTCCGATGAGATTCACGCGCCCCGGCGCAAAGTAGTAGTGCTCCGGAGCTTTTCCGGCGAAGACTTCAGAAAAGCTCTCGGCCATCCGTTTTTTCATGACCTCCACCTATTTCTTCTTGATGTACTTACGGTTATCGATCGCAACGGCACTGATGATGATCAGACCCTTGATGATGAACTGAAGGTAGGGATTCACACCGACGAAAGAAAGTCCATAGGCGATAACCTGGAAGATCAGCACACCGATCACGATACCCGAGATCGTACCGATACCACCTGAGAAGGAGAGGCCCCCCACGATACACGCGGAAATGGCATCCAACTCGTACATGTTACCGGTGTTGTTCGTGGCCGTACCGATACGGGCCGCTTCTAGAGCGCCACCGATACCGTAGAGCAGACCCGCCAGGGTATAGACCATGAGCAGGTACTTGAAGACGTTGACACCTGATACCACGGCCGCTTCTGAGTTCCCACCGATGGCAAAGATGTTCTTGCCAAATTTTGTTTTGTTCCAAAGGGTCCAGATGATGATCGTCACGATGGTCGCGTAGATCACCAAGTAGGGTATGCTAAAGTTACCGATGGGAATCGATCCCTGTGCAAACTCGGTAAACCGGGGGTCCAGACCACCGATGGGCTGTGCACCAAATGGTGGGCGGTCGAAATAAATGGAGTTGACCCCGTAGACGATAACCATCATGCCCAGTGTGGCTATGAAAGGGTCCACCTTGAACTTGGCCACCACGAATCCGTTGAACATACTGAAGAGCCCCGTGATCATCATAACAAACAGAATGGGCACGATGATCGGTAATACGGGGAGATCGGGGTACATGCGGTAGAGATAATCGGGCGCCTGCAGGAGCGAGGCTGAAATAACCGCCGCTAGACCCACCTGACGACCGAGGGACAGATCCGTTCCCTTGGCCACGATGATGCCACCGACGCCAAGGGCCATGATGATACGTGTGGATGATTGCGCCAAGATGTTTCTTACGTTTCGAAAGGACACGAATCCTGGTTCTAGGATCACGATGACAATCAGAAGGGCCAAGAGAACAAAGAGTATGGCGTTGTTCATCACGAAATTCCCGTAGTCCTTCAGACCGGCATTTTTGAACTTGCTCATCCGTTCCTCATAATAGTTTTTCATTCCAGACATGATCTTTTCCTCCCACCCCTACAAGTATTTTGCCGATAGACGCATGATCTCTTCCTGCGTCGTTTCTTTCGTCTCAACAATGCCGGCCAGGCGACCGTTGCTCATCACGAGGATGCGATCGGTGATGCCCATCAGTTCCGGCATCTCAGAAGATACCATGATCACGGCCTTGTCTTTGTTGGCCAGATCAATCATCAATTGGTAGATTTCATATTTTGCTCCGACATCGATGCCCCGCGTGGGCTCATCCATCAACAGGATCTCAGGCTCCGTGAGCAACCAACGTCCGACGATCACCTTCTGCTGGTTACCACCCGATAGCGATTTGATCTGTGTCCGCTGCGTGGGTGTCTTAACGGCCATGCTGTCCACCACCCACTGGGTATCCTCTCTGATCATCCGATCATCCAGAAGTCCGTAGCGGTTCACATACTTATCGAGATTGGCGATGACCGAATTAAATCGAATGTCGAGATTGTGGAAGATTCCCGTCACCCGACGTTCTTCCGTGATCAGGGCAAAACCATTGCGAATGGCCTCGTGGGGGTCCTTGTTCGTCATGGGATCACCGTGTAGGATGATCTCGCCTTCGGATGTATGGCGGGCTGCAAAAATCGCCTCGACCAGGTCTGTTCGCTTGGCACCCACCAGCCCTGCGACACCCAGGATTTCTCCTTTTCGCAAGTCGAACGAGACATCCTGAATCGACGGCTGGTAGGTGGCCGTGAGATGCTTGACCTCCAGAATGACCTCGCCGGGTTTATTGGTTTTAGGGGGGAATCGGTGCGTCAGGTCCCGGCCGACCATCAGAGAGATAATCTCATCCGTTGTGATGTCCGAAACTGGTTTCGTCGCGATCCACTTACCATCGCGCATAATGGTCACATCGTCGCCGATCTGCTCAATTTCCTCCATCTTGTGTGAGATGTAGATGATCCCGACACCCTTTTCCTTTAGATTGCGAATAATCTTAAAAAGGTGGTTCACTTCTTTTTCCGTCAACGATGAGGTGGGCTCATCGAGCACGAGAATCTTCGAGTCATAGGAGACGGCCTTGGCGATTTCCACCATCTGCTTCTCCGAAACTGCGAGTTCCCCCACCTTTTTCTTGGGGTTCACATGGATGTCTAGTTCTTCAAATATTCTGTTCGTGTCCTCGTACATCTTGTCTTCATCGATGAAGAGTCCTTTCTTAGGAAAGCGGCCCAGCCAGATGTTATCCATAACACGCGTGCTGTTGACCTGATTGAGTTCCTGGTGCACCATGGACACGCCTTTCTCGAGCGCATCGCGTGAGGAGATGAACCTTACTTTCTGCCCATCGAGCAATACCTCACCCGCATCCTCATGGTAAATACCGAAGAGGCATTTCATCAGGGTTGATTTTCCAGCACCATTTTCCCCCATCAGAACATGTACGGTACCCGGGCGCACGCGAAGTGTGACGCCATCGAGCGCTTTTACGCCAGGAAAAGACTTTTCCATACCGACCATTTCAAGCAGATAGGTTGTCGCTGCTACAGCCATGTTGTTTCCTCCTTCCTGTCCTACTTATCGGAAAAAAATTCGAGATGCGCAAAATTGGCACCTCGAATTTCATCAGACTAATGGCATCGGTTTCCTTAGCTTATTCGTATGCTTTTTCTGCGAATTCGATGTTGTCGATGGTGATCGCTACGTAAGGTACACGTACTGCTTTCATATCGTCGAGTTCCCACTGGGTTCCTTCAAGAATCTCGTTGCCTTTTGCTGCGTTCAGAGCCAGATCCAGCGTAGCTTGACCTTGGTTCTTCGCATCGTTGAGGACCGTACCTGCGATTGTGCCGACCTTGATCTGCTCAAGTGCATCCGGAATCGCGTCGACACCAAAGACAGGCATGTACTTATCGCCATCGAAGTATCCGTTGGACTGGAGTGACTGGACAGCACCGAGTGCCATGGCATCGTTGTTACAGATAACAAGCTCGATGGCATCGCCGTGCTTGGACAACCATGCGTCCATCAGCTCTTTACCTTTAACAGAATCCCACATACCCGTTTGAAGTTCAAGTTGCTCAACTTCTTTACCGTTGTCAACCAGTGTGCTCACGGCAAACTCTGTACGTGCTTCTGCATCGGGGTGTCCAGGCTCGCCTTTGAGGAGAACGTACTGAACTACGCCGTCGCCATTGCGGTCCCACTCTGGGTTTTCGTCCCACATGTCGCTCATCATTTGACCTTGGATGATACCGGACTCTGAAGAAGTCGTTCCAACGTACCAAGTTCGGTCGTAGCTCATCATGTCTTCAGCAGATGGCTCTTTGTTGAAGAACACAACGGGCAGGTCAGCTTCTTCTGCCTTCGAAATGATCGTAGAGGCAGCCTGTGGATCCACCAGGTTGATGGCCAGTGCTTGTACACCTTTTGAAATCATCATATCCACTTGCTCGTTCTGTGTACCCTGGCTGTTCTGAGAGTCATTCATAATCAGTTCCGCCTGGCCTTCAGCACCTGTTTCAATGGCGCGTCTGACAAAACTCATAAAGTTGTCATCGTACTTGTAGATCGTGAAACCGATTGTTGGCATTTCTTCTCCAGCCGCGTCTTCAGCAGGTGCTTCAGATCCGCATGCAGCTAGGGACAATACCATGACGAGTGCTAATGTAAGCATTAATAGTTTCTTCATTCTGTTTGTTCTCCCCTTTTTTTGAATAGTTTGAAACGGTAAACGTTTTCAAGACTATTTTAGTAAATTTTTAGCGGTCGGTCAAGCATTATTTTACCGTTTCTTAACTTCTTGCACTCTCGCGAAGAATCAACTCCGTCGGGATCATCACTTTTTTGGAGATCTTCCTGGCTGTTTCCAACCGCTCCATGGCCAGAGAAAAAGCTGTCTCCCCCATGAATTCTTTGTGGACGCGAACGGTGGCCAGAGGCGGTGCCGTGTATTTGGCCGTTGGGATATCGTTAAAACCGATGATACCCACCTCCTCCGGAACAGCGATCCCCGCTTCATGCAAGGCCCGGATCGCACCGATGGCAATCGAATCGCTCGCCATGACAAAGGCAGTGGGCAGACCGCCCTCTTTGGCGATTGCCTCTTTCATCAGGCGATAGCCACTTTCCGCTACGTAGGTCCCCGTGTAAAGGTCATCCTCTCGAAAGGTTCCCAGGCCGGTCATATAGTCACGGTAAGTTGCCTCGCGCTTCTCGGGCAGTGGTTTCTCCCCCTTGGCTACATACTCGCGCCCCCCGATGTATCCAATTCTGCGGTGCCCATCCTTTACCAGATGATCGAGAACGCCTGTGATCGCCTTTTCGAAATCCAACACCACGCAATCATAGGTGCTCTCCCGGGGTGAAGAGTCGACGAAAACGATGGTGTCGGTGATTTCGGCCATTCGATCGATGGTCTTGTCATCAAACTTTCCGATGGCGATCAAGGCATCACTATCGGCCAAGCGCTCGAAATCATCATTCTCGGCATCATAGATCTTCTCAAAGGTCACGCGGTTGGACATCGCTGTCCGCTCGATGCCCACGCGAATTGAAATGTAATATGGATCGTCTAGCTCCTGGCGGATGGTGTACCAGTGAACCAAACCGATCTTCCATTTCTTCGGTCCCCGTCGCTTCTGTCTCTGGCGCGGGGGGACATACTCCAGCTCCTCGGCAATCTCGAGAATCTTCTGTCGCTTGTCATCTCCCACAGAAAGACTCTGATCGAAATTGAGCACCCGAGAGACAGTGGCCGGTGATACCTTCGCTAGTTCAGCAATTTCTTTGATGGTAGCCATTCCCTCACTTCCTTCTCAACGTTATAAAGATATGGTAAAATGAATGCGAAGTTTAGTAAATTTTTACTCATTCTTATCTTACTCGATTTATGGCGGTTATGCAACCTATCTGGAAAACGTTTTTATGGAGGTCTCTACCATGGAAAAGAACTATCTTGATCCCTCGCTCACCTCATCTGAACGCGTTGCGCATCTGATGACCCTCATGACGCTTGAAGAGAAGATCGGTCAATGTTGCCAGGTAGACGGTCGCATCGATCCCGACCTCTGGCTATTCGAGCGTCACGTGGGCTCCTTCTTGCATGTGACGGGCGAGGAACAGCTCACCCTTCAGAAGAAGGCCGAGCAAACACGGCTCAAGATTCCAATCCTCTTTGGTATCGATGCCATCCACGGTCATGCCTTTCAGTCCGGTGCCACGGTCTATCCCTCACCCTTGGCCCTGGCCTGTACATTTGAACCGACCTTGCTCGAGCGCGTGGCAGCGTTCACGGCAAGGGAGGTCGCTGCCACAGGCCTCCACTGGACCTTCTCACCCGTTCTGGACATCGCTCGCGACCTACGCTGGGGTCGGGTGGACGAAACCTTCGGAGAAGATCCCCATCTGATCGGCGAGCTGGGTGCCGCCATGATCCGTGGCTACCAGGGGAAAGGACTATCCGATCCCCATGCGATCTTGGCCTGTGCCAAGCACTTTGTGGCCTACGGGGAAACGGTGGGGGCCCGCGATGCTTCGGAAGCGACCGTTACGCCCCGCGTGCTTCATGAGCTTTTCCTCCCGCCGTTCAAAAGGGCCGTCGAGGCGGGTGTACGCACTTTCATGGCCGGCTACCATGCCATCGATGGCCTTCCTTGCTCCTCCAATCGACCGCTGATGGTCGATCTATTGAAAGACCAGTGGCAATTCGGTGGCTTCACAGTCACCGATTGGAATAATGTGGGCTACATGCACACCCACCAGCGGGTGGCGCCCACGATGAGAGCGGCTGCCAAGCGTGCCCTCTTGTCCGGTCAGGACATGATCATGAGTACTCCAGCATTCTATGGTGAGGCCCTGCGGCTCGTTGCAGACGGCGAGGTGCCCATTGCAGTGATCGATGAAGCCGTCAGAAGGATTCTCACCCAAAAGTTTGATCTGGGCCTCTTCGACGAAAAGCGCTATCCCGCCGAGGACGCCTTCATGATTCTCGGGCATCCCACCCATCATGCCCTTGCCCGGGAAAGTGCGCTGAAAAGCTACGTGCTCCTTAAGAATGAAGGCGTGCTACCGCTCGACCCCAGGACACGCGTCGCGCTCATCGGACCCACCATCGACGATGTCCAGGCGATGCTAGGTGACTGGTCCTTTGGTACGCGCGAGCATCCGGAAAGACCAACGCTTGATTACCACCCAGAATACGACATTTCGCCTATGATCACCATCAAAGAGGGCCTGCTGCGCCGTGATCCAGGGGCCAGAACCCATCCCGGATGCGATCTCTTCGCATCCAGCGCCGAAGGTATCGAGCGTGCGGTCGCCACCGCTGGTGATGCTGATGCCATCGTGGCGGTCATCGGAGATACCAACATCCTCAACGGGGAGATGCGCGATCGTGTGGACCTGAGGCTAACCGGGGACCAGGAGAAGCTGATCGAAGCCCTCGCCTCGCTCGGAAAGCCGCTCATTGTCGTTGTGCTCAGCGGCAAACCCCTCCTGCTCTCGCGAGTAGAGGCACGGGCTGATGCCCTGGTACAGGCCTTTAATCCCGGTATGTTCGGAGGCGAAATGCTCTGGCAGCTCCTCTACGGAGAAGAAAACTTTAGCGGCCGCCTACCGATCAGTTTCCCGAAGGCAGTGGGTCAGCAGCCCACCTATTACAATCAGCTCCCCGGATGGCATACGGACCATTATGTGGAGATGGATGCCAAGCCCCTCTTTGCCTTTGGAGAGGGATTGTCCTATACCGACTACGAAGTAGTCGCGCTCTCCCTCTCTTCCGAAACTCTCCGGGACAAGGAATCGATCACCATCACAGTGGAGGTGAAGAACGTGGGCCCCATGGATGGGGTCACCACGCTACAGCTCTACGTCCACGATCTCTATGCTAGCGTGACCCGCCCTGTGAAAATGCTCAAGGGATTCGAACGCGTGACCCTTCAGAAGGGCGAAAAGAAAACCGTCGGCTTCACACTCACCGCCGCGGATCTTTATGTGACTGGCGTCGATCTCGTGAAGCGCCACGAGCAGGGAGATGTCGACCTTTACGTGGGGTTTAGTTCCCACGATCGCGACCTGATCACAAGACGGATCACACTTGTCTAGAAAATAAGGAGGGGGCGACCATCGGTCGCCCCCTCCCTTTGCCTTCGTTCCGTTTATTCTTTGAAACGTCCACCGAAGCCTTCATCCAATCCTTTGGCTAACATCGGTAGATCCCGCTTCTCGATCAATTCGAAACGGTACTTTTCCGACTGCGTCCGCAAGACCAGTCCCGGATAACCACCCGGTCTGACGAGCCCGCGGTCCCTACGTTTCAGTTTGACCTGCACCACTTCATCATCTGCTACCACATAGGCTCCTTCTATGGTGATGAGCTCGTCACGCGCTGTCTGGACCATGCGTTCACGGCATTTTCTTCGTTCGATCATTCGCTTGGCCCTATCGGTGAAATCAGGGTCTCCAGAGCTCATCCCACAGGGGGTTGCCGGCACAAAGATGAAGTCGCCTCCATCGAGGATGAGCACTCCCTCTTTCACTTCACTGGAATGAGATCGGTCTTTCACCGATACACCAAAATCATAACGCACGCCCATCACCTCCTCCTCTTAGTTTATATTTACCACCTCGCGGGTTTGGTCAAACAGACTTAGGTTGATGATAAAATCCAATGCCAGATTTGACGCTCCCACTGCTTTGGCTGTGGGAGTGTCAAGACAAGTATGCCTTACATATGGAGGGATGCCCCTTGCCCAAAAACACAAGGTTACGTACCGCGCGTCAAGCAAAAGTATACACGCAAGAGGACCTGGCGAAAATCGTAGGGGTCACACGCCAGACCATCGGACTGATCGAAAGCGGCAAGTACAACTCTACGCTGAACTTGTGCCTATCCATCTGCCATGCTCTCGATGCTAGCTTGGATGTATTGTTCTGGGAGGAGAATGAGAATGAAACCCATACAAGATGAACGGATTATCGTGGAGAGACGCTCGCTAATCCTCGACCAACCCATTCAGCAGTACCGGGATCTCTTCGCCCTGACGAACTTTGCTTCTGTATACCTCTTCATAGGGCTCGTCCGAAAGGGACTCTACCAGAGCTACCGCTCGCCCGCTGAGATAAGTCGTAATCTTTCGATCGGGGCTCTCGTGGGTACCGTAGCGTTCACACTCTCTCGTTTCATCGGAGCGATAATATTCCTAGCGACCTGGATCGGGGGTCAGCTTCTTGCCGTGAAGATTAGCCAGCGCAGATCTGAGAATGATATCGACGGCGAAGACTAGTCAAATCTGATTGAATAGCCCCTTCTGTGGTAACTATACAATAGGTTATCACTCGCAAAGGAGGATGAACATGTTGAATAAAAAACAATGGATTGTACTTTCCTTTTTGTTGATGCTTACGCTGGCCCTTGCGGCCTGTAGCCCCGAAGCGCCGGCAGAGAATGCCCCCGAGTCCGAGGCGCCACCCGCTGTAGAGGAGAACGGGGACATGAACGAGGAAGATCTCGAAGTCTTCGACCTTGAGACCCTGGCCACTTTTGACGGCAAAGATGGACGTCCGGCCTATGTGGCTGTTGACGGGACCGTGTACGACGTGACCGATCTCGAAGCGTGGGAAGGTGGCATGCACAATGGTAACGAAGCTGGTGCTGATCTCACCGCGGAAATCAAGAACGAATCTCCCCACGGTGTGTCGGTACTCTCGCAAGCAGAAGTCGTAGGTAGACTGGAGGAATAGTATGGATCGCAGTCAACGAAAACAAGCCATGGTCCGCGGAGCATTCTTGGGCGACGCCCTGGCGTTAGGACCCCATTGGTTGTACGAAACGAAAGTGCTCGACAGCCTGTTCCCAAAGATCGACGGTTTGAAAGCACCTTATAAAAACAGTTTCCACAAGAACAAGGAAAAGGGTGACTTCACCCATTATGGGGACCAGATGCTGCTTTTCTTGTCCTTTTGCCACGACCATCCGGCCTTCGATATCATGGCTCTAAAGGACCAGTGGGTATCGTATATGTCTGATTACGATGGGTACATGGACCACGCCACAAAAGCCTCCTTGGAGAAGTTCGATAAGGAGAAGAGCTTTTTAGGGTCTCGGTCCGATGAGATCAGCGCGATCTCGCGGATGTTCCCCTTCCTCTACTACTACGATACCTCGGCTTACCTCCGCGGCATTATCGAGGAACAGCTGAGGCTCACGCACAATAATGATTACCTGGCCAAAATGAGCCATTATCTCGTGGACCTGACCCTGCGTGTGCTCGAGGGAGAAAAACCGTCCGAGGTCATTGATGATCTCAACGGATACGGTCCGACGGTACGAGATCTCGTGCAAAAAGCCCGGGGAAAGATGAAGTTATCTCCCCGTGACGCCATCAGCGAATTCGGTCAGGCATGCCCGTCCACCCAAGCTTTCCCCGGGGTAATTTACCTGCTTTTGAAATTTGAGGAGGAGCCAGAGAAAGCCCTCATCGAAAACATCAAAGCCGGCGGAGATAGTGCCGCTCGCGGCATGATCCTTGGCGGGATCCTGGGCGCCTATCAGCCGGAACAACTGAATATGAATTGGTACCACGATATCAAGGCATCCGAAGAGATCGATAGACTCCTGAAGTAAAAGAAAGCCCCTCTTTCCTCAGTAAAGGGGGGCTTCGATTATGGCCGTTGGGCCCAGATTCTCTTGTTTGGCCAGGGTGGTGATCAGGGTGAAGATCAGGACGGCAGCCAGATTGGCCGTGGTCCTGTCTTGATCGAACCGTGGGGACACTTCCGCCACATCGAAAGCGATGACCTTCCCCGAACGCAGGATGATCTTGAGAAATTTCAGTAGCCGCTCAGGATCGAGTCCCAGCGGTTGTGCAGCGCTCACCCCTGGTGCATAGGCGGAGGAAAACACATCGGAGCATACCGTTACATAGAGGTGTTCCTGCTCATGGACAAAGTCATCGATCCGCTCGAACAGCGAGAAATCGTCGCCGTGCACCAAATCCCGGGCCAGAACATACCGCCCTCCCAATCGCGTGACAGTGTTGAAAAGATCCACGGTATTGCCGTGTTTTTGGATTCCCAGGGCCAGGTAACGGAAATCGAGTCCCGCCGCCTGCCGTTCATCGGCGATCTGGCGGAACATCGTACCCGACGTTCCGCCCTTGGGATAGGGGCGAGCGTCGAAGTGTGCATCGAAATTCACAATGCCCAGTTTTTCATGCTCCCGCTCGAGCCCCCGGTAATGGCCCAGGGCGATCTCATGTCCACCCCCAAGAAGAACCGGAAAAAGGCCGGCACCTCGCATGCGCTTCACCGCTTCAGCGAGCGCTTCTTGTGATGCCTCCAGATGCCCATCGGTGTCGATCACGTCCCCGGCGTCGTACAGACGTACCCCGCGATCGAAAAGACAGGGCAGGTTTCCCAGCTCTCTTCGGATCTGCTCGGGTCCGGCCGCTGCTCCAACGCGCCCCTTGTTCCGCGCGACACCTGCATCCGACTGAAAACCGAGAAAGCAAAAATGCAAGCTCCCCTCTTCGGTCTTCGGTTCTTCCCTCAAATCGATCGGTACCACCCACTGGTGCCAGCGGAAGGCATCGAACCGATCCTCGTCATCAATCCTTCCCTGCCACGCACCGTCGGCTATCGGTCGATAGCGTTCCTGCCAATTTTCATTCATCCTGTGCACTCCTTTTCATTCGATCTTACTTCTGAGGTGATTCCCAATGACCAGATTGACGCTCACGCAGTTCCAGCTCAAGCTTCTCATGGCGTTCCTGATGTTGCTCGATCATATCCATCAGTTCATTCCGGGGACCCCTCTCTACTTCACTTGGCTCGGGCGGCTCGTCGCCCCCGCCTTTATGTTCCTCGTGGCCGAGGGCTTTTACCATACGAGGGACAGACGAAAGTATTTCTGGCGTCTCTTCACGGCCGGCGTATTCATGGCCCTGTTGAACCGGTTGATCCCAGCCCTTGTCGGTGGGCCACCGGTCCCCAATAATATCTTTCTCAACCTGGCCGCGGCCGTCGCCTTCTGGTCCCTCTACGAAGCTGCCGAAGAACGTGGCAAGCTCCTCCAGGCCACTCCCTTTCTCGTCGTCATCTTCCTGCTCAGCCTGTTCACAGAAGGTGCCTTCTTGGGCGTAATCCTCGTTGGCGTCTTCCACCGTCTGCGCGGTGAAGGGCAAAAGATCACCCTCTTGTACACGCTCCTCTCGCTCTCCTTCTTCCCGTTTGCCGAGGTGATCGCAGGCAATCTGCTCTACGCCTTCACCGGCTCCTTCCAGTGGATGATGGTCTTTACCCTCTTCTTCATCCATCGTTACAATGGCCATCGGGGACGGGGGTGGAAAGGATTTTTCTATCTCTTCTACCCGCTGCACATCCACCTTCTCTATCTGATCGGCCAGACCCTCTGATGAGGCGAAGAGCCTCGCGACCGTTCGTGGTTGCGAGGCTCTTTTTTTCCAGTCAATCTTTTTTCTTGCGTGCCAGGGAGAGCCCGCCAAAACCCGATACCACGGCCATATAAAAGCCGAGATCATAAAAGAACCCGGTATTATGCACCTCGTAGAGCGCTAGCGATGGATTGAACAGTGATAAGACGAGAGAAACCGGAGCCAACCAACCGTGCCAGATGCCCCAGAAGAATCCCGCCGGATTAGCAGCGGTCGCGCTACCATCACCCGGAAGGCATCCCGACAGCAGGATCGCAACCATTAATAGACTGGACAGTATCATGACCTTACGTTTCATCGTTAGCCTCCTTGTCTCCGGGCAACCGTGGATCATAACACATCAACGCTTCGTTGCGGGTGATCAGATGCTCGTCGATCGAGCCCGTTAACTCATCAAAAACCCGCCTGTGCAATGCGTTTCTCCTCACAAAGCCACCCCAGTAGGTGGACACCATCTCATGATCCTTTTCAATCACGCGGTACCTGCGCGTCGGTGGCGTCATGGCGCGCCATTGGCCGCGTAGGTAGCCCTCCTCGATCCAGACGCGTAACTGATACGTCGTCTGGGTACCGTTGGCAATGGCCAGATCTCGATAGTTGTACACACAGGTCGCTCCGCTACCGAAGGGTTGGCTACGGTTGCGATCGGGAAAAACATCGTAGCTATGTCGGTAGCGCTCGACCACTTCCAGATCCGTGTGCAGGGTCATCCAGTAGACCAAGTTGGACAGCTGACAAAGTCCGCCGCCAATGCCTTCACCCAAGCCCCCCTGGTCGAGGACGAGACCAGGTAGGTAGCCCTTCCTTGCCGTAGGCTTGCCGATCAACCGCCAGTATGAAAAGATCTGACCCGGCTCCAACAGGATGCCATCGAGGGCTTTGGAGGCGATGGCCAGGTTCTGCTTCTTGTTCTCGTTCAATCGCTGTTTCACACCGACCAGTTGTCGATCCAGAGGTGTCTGGTGTTGGGCGTGAAGGTACTGCAAGTTCCCGGTCTTCGTTGTCCTCGCATAGGCTTTGCCGTTCCAGTGCCAATACAGATGACGCTTCCACCGGTAATAGGCTCTGCCCAGCATCAGGCGAAGGGCCGATCGTTTCTTTGGCTTCAGATGATCCAAGGTTTACTCGCCTCCATGGATAAAGGGATTCAGAGAGTAAAAAGCCTGGAGCAGCATGGCACTTCGAATGGCCACTTCTTCCTCCGCAAGGATACGCCTGGCCTCTTCCCGGTCGATCAGAAGAATCTCCGCTTCCTCATTATCGGACTGATGGACCTGGGAAGGGGCTCCCTCGAAGGTCCCGTAGACAATATTCACCTTTTCGTTGGTGATCCCCACAGAAACGTACCGCTCCCGTTCCGTGTACTGAGGCTTGAGCCTTAGCCCCGTCTCCTCTTCGAACTCGCGCACGGCCGCCTCGGTCACATCCTCGCCCTCTTCGATCAAGCCGGCGGGGAACATGTACACGTCTCGCCCCGCGGAGATACGGTGCTCCCTCAACATCACCACCTGCTTACGATCCGATGTGGTGGCCAACACCATGGCGCCATCCGTGTAGCTAGTGCCTTTGAACAACTCGCGCTCCAGGCGATTTTGATTGCCACGCGAGACAATCTCCCATACCTTTTCCTTTCCGGATTTGGTCCGGTAGTCGATGGCAAAGCAGGATAGAAAATGCAGTTTGTCGATCGGTCGCAACCCTTCTATGGTCATTTTCTTCTCTTTCATGGCTCTCTCCTCTTCTCCAGTGGTATCTCTACTCATTATAGCGCAAGACCAGTGAAAACCCAACCGGAGCACAGACGAAAAAAGACCGGCGGCGCCGGTCTAGATCAATCGCTTTCTGAAATACATGGTGCTCACGCCACCTGGACGGTCTCGATCGAGCTTGAAAAACGGTTCATAGCCATTTTTTTCTAGAATCCGAATCTGAGGAGTGTTGGTGGACCAGGTGCGCCGCATGATCAACGGTCGTCTGAGGGTATCTGGTAATGATTTTTCGATAAAATCGTTCACCATGCTGCCGATCTTCGTGTTGCGATAATCGGGATGCACGCATCCGATCTTGATGTAGTGACAGGGTTCATCACAGGCGACGTACTCATCACCTCGATAATCAGGGTAGAAAATCCAGAAGGCGATCATCACGCCCTCCTCTTTGACCACGATGAGTTTCATCTGATCAGAGAAAAGTCCTTCGAAATACTCTTTGGGTCCTTCAAAACTGCCCTCTCTGCTAGAGAGCGGTGGGTAAAAATCCTGGTCACAGATCAGCAGCAACTGCCACAAGCTTTCCTTCAGTGCCAAGATCTCCCCAAACTCCTCAATCAACTGGATGTCGCGCAATCACGTCACCTCTCCTTTTTTTATGTTTTGTAGCAATATTCTACTCGATTTCGATTCGTTGTGGAAGCTTTTTTTTCGCAGGAAACCAAACTTTTTTTAGCATGATCTCAGTACTGCTTTTATTAGGAAAGCAACATCGTCCACGCACCTTGGTTTTTTCTGTTTTCACGCTACTCTACAAAGGATGCGTCACAAGTAAAAGGAAGGGGTATCAATAGGTTGAGGAGGTTTTTCCCATGAAAAAAATGATCGCGTTTTTGCTTGTCGCCATGCTCATCACGTCCTGCGGAGGAGCGCCGGTTGAAGAAGAGACGCCCGACGAACCCGAGGTCGTTGAAGAACAAAACGAACCGGACGTAGAGGTGAGCGGATCAGATGATACGGTAACCATCACCACCGAAGAGGGTGATATCGAGATCCAGGCCTCTGAAACGGAGAACCTCGAGCTTCCCGAGTCCTTCCCATCCGATGCGATTCCCGTCTACCCCGGGGCTAGGCTCAGCGTGAGGGAGGTATCCCCCAATGCAATGAATCTGGTTTGGATGACAGGGGATGATGTCTCGACCGTCTATACTTACATCACCGATCACCTCATGCTCGATGAAGTCCTCCACAAAGTGGAGTCCCAAGGCAGTGGCTCCATCATCGGTATGCACGGTGAACTGACCGTTGCGATCACCGTGATGAAAGACATGAACGAGAGCTCTGAAGAGACCCTCATCGGTGTCAGCATAGCAGAACAATAGCCACCCGCGAAGGGTGGCTTTTCCTATGGTCCGATCACTGATCCAGGGGTAGCAGATATTCAAAGTAATAACAATCGCGCCACTTCCCGTTCACGTGAATGAAACGGTGTGCCGTGCCCACATATCGAAAGCCATTCTTGAGCAGTACAATCTGAGAGGGGATGTTCTCCACATCTGTTCCCGCCTCGATGCGCTGGAGGTGCAGGGTATCCACTGCAATGGTTAGGGCTTCTTGCACCATTGATCGACCGATGCCTTTGCCAACATGGCGCTCTCCGAGACGATAACCAATCTCGGCCTTTTGGAAGGGGCCCCTCATGATACCGAAAAAATTCAGGCGCCCTAAGATTTCTCCCTTATCATCCTTGACCAAGTACATTGCACGGTTTCCCTTTTCATGTTCTTCCAAGAGAAACGCCAGGATTTCATCAAAACTCGCGCGTTCGTAGTAGCCTTCGGGCCGTGGTGGTAGAAGACTTTCGAAAAAAGATCGGTTTTCCATTTCAAAAGCAAAAAGGGCGTCGGCATCTTTTTGCGACAATAGATCGAGATGTATCCTCACGTGATGCTCTCCTCTCTCTCGTGTAATGCCAACAGCATCCCTGCGAGAAGCAGGGTCCGTTCGATCAGCTCCGACCGACGGATGGCCTCGTTTGTTGTGAACAGGCCTCGACTCATCGGCCCCAGTCCGCAGAGTACAGGCGTACCTTGTGACACATCACCCGCTGCAGAGGGTAGCCTACTGCCCGCCCTTTTGTTCTCAAAGCCCAGCCTGGCCGCCACCTCGTTGTACAACCGCAAGAGCCCCTCATCGGCATGGTAGGGCGGACGGTCCATCAGTTTTTCCACTGCACCCCTGCCGTGTTTTGAGGTCCGTGAAAAAACGGTGCCTAGATAGTCCGATGTCCTGAGCTTCGAAGCCGGATCCCGATAGCCCAGGTGAAGCGTGGCTTCCACACGATAGGGAAGGAGCATGGAGTAGCGATCGGTTTCAAGATCAACCAGATGCAGGTGTGCATCACCCTCGGCTGTCATCTCACGACGCACTTCCTCCAGCCGCTCCTGGAAATCCGCCAACAGATCCGGCTGGTCCAGGTGACTGGATACCCGCTGCAGGTCACAATTGAGCACGATCCGGTAAACAGCGAGACCGGCGCGTGAGACCACAGGGCTCTTCAGTTCACCGCCCGGCGCCAAGATCAAAACGACATCGGCCATCCGCGAAAGACGTCGGAGCAACCTGTGGCTGTTGGACATTCCGTGGTCCTCATCCGTATAAAGGAAAAGACCAAGGGATAATTTGGCCAGTCTTTTCTCTTGGGCGAAGGCCTCCAGGGCACCGAGAGCAACGGTCAGCCCCGCCCGACTCGATGCAATGCCCTCACCATAGAGCCATTCGTCTTCCCTGCGGAAGGCTTGTGCCGACCCCCAGCGTTGACCGGGGAGATCCAGGGGGCACACCAATAGAATCTTTGGAGAGGAAGCGCTCTCTGTGCTGTACAAGAGGGCATCCCTGCTCTCGATCCGCTCATCCCGCCGAAGTCCAATATCCTCCATCCGAGTGACCAGCATGGCTTTCAAGCGTCGCATGGCGATCAGATCACCACTGAAGGTCGGTGTGTGTACCCAGCGGGCCAGCTCTTCCTCCAGCTCCAGTCGATTGTGGATCAAACGCTCTCGCAACCGCTCTTCCACGGATAGCGAGCTGAGGTGTGCCACGGGCAATCGAACCCTGTGGTAACGGTGATAGGCCACCTGTAGCAGGTGATCGATGATCTCTTCTAAAGAGTATCCCGCTGCTTTTGCTGCTTCTAAGAAGGAACTGTTGGGCACGAGGCTGGGCATGGTATTGACCTCAAGGATATAGGGCACGCCATCGCGGTCGATACGAAAATCCACTCGGATCAGGTCAGAACATCCCAGTATCGTGAAGGCACGCTTCGCTAGTTGGGCGAGATCCGCCGCCAGCTGGGGATCGAGCTGAGCGGGACAACGCTTTACCACCTCCCTTCCGGAGAGGTGTTTTTTGTCTTCGTAGGTATAGATGGCCGGTCCCTCGGGGAATAGAAGCTCCACGGGAGGTAAGACCTCTGGCGGATCGTTTCCCACGATCGATATGTTGATCTCGCGACCCTCGATATACTGCTCCACCAGTGCGCCGGTTCCATACTCCTCCAGGATGTCTCCCACACCACGGATCAGCGATTTTGCATCCCGGGCAATCGAAAGACCGAAGCTCACGGCCTCATCCTTAGGCTTCACGATCAAGGGGTAGGTCAGATCGATCTCCTGGCATTCTTCAATCGATTCGATCACTCTGTACGCCGGTGTGGGTAGCCCGGCCTTTTCTAACACCACTTTCGTCAGCGCTTTGTCGAGGGCCAGGGCCTGGGTGTTCGGCCCTGATCCGAGATAGGGTAGTCCCAGCATCTCGAGGATCGCCGGCAGATGCGTGTAACGTGCCCGCCCCTGGATCCCGTAGCTCAAGTTGAAAACGAGTCCCGGTTGTTCGCCGGCGATTACCGTGGGCATAAACTGTTCTAACCGCTCGATGATATGCTTGTCCGACTCAAAAGAAGAGACGCGATGGCCTCTGGCAGAAAGGGCCTTTTCGATCGTTGCGATGGTTGCCTGATCATAGGTCTCTTTATTCTGTCGTCCGAGCCGGTTGATCACCGCTCTGGACTCAAAATTGTATACAAGTGCTACTCTCATGTGCACGCCCTCCCGATTCCTTGCCTGCAAACCCAACGCCTAGTACAATCGTCCTCTGATCAGCTGTGCACCTGTACCCACAAGTAGCAAAAGGGCGGCCGCGAGGGCCACGAGCCCAAGTACCGAACTGTAGCCGTGCCGCAGGGCAATACCCGTAAAGGCCCAGAAGAAAACCAATGTGGGGAAAGGATCTCTTCTGATCAATAGAAAAGTGCTCCCGAGCAAAAATGCGATACCGATCATCACAAGGGTCCAGGCTAGTTCGGAAAATGGACCGCCGCGAAAACCGATGCTCACCAAAAAGGCGCTGACGTTCGCAATCGTCGCCACGCTGATCCACCCGATGTAGAGACCAAAGGGGGCATAGACCAGCCAACGGTCCTGAGGCGTCACGTTCCGCTTCCTCATATTTTGTAAACGCGTGTAGATCAGAACCAGTGAGACCAAGAGCCCGATCATGAAGAGAAGGCTCAGGGCGATTTGCCCGTAGTGCCAGGCGATGAGCCACACACCATTGAAAACACAGGATAGGACAAAGGTAGCCCCTAGGGTTTCTGTCGCTTCGGCCTTGCCCTGCCCCATTAACTTCCTCCACTGGTGTATGAGAAATCCCGCAAGGGCGAGATAGATGAGACCCCAGATGCTAAAGGTCACCGATGCCGGCGTGAACAAGTTGGGGTAGGCGGCAGATACTTCACCCGTAGTCTGTCCGCCGATGGGTAGCGCATTCGCCGCACCGTTGATCCCAAGCGTTCCGACCAAGGCCAGGGTGTTGGCGATCAACCAAAAACGTTCTTTTCTTCTAGGCATGAATATCTTCTCCCCTCGTATTCTATCGACCAGTGTATTGATACCCATCCCCCACGGGGAATACCCTCGAAAAAAAGAAGGTCCCTCCCGCGTATCAGCAAGACGGCCTTCTTAACTTTTCTTTACGCAATAAGCGAGAACACCCGTGGCTTCAGTCGTGGGATGAACCTGTGGACTTTGTCCTAGAGTCACTGATAAACTAAATATGAACATATATTCTCATAAAATCTTTGCAAGGAGGTGGTTTTTTGTTAAAGCATAAGGCGTACAAATTCAGAATCTATCCTGACAACGCTCAAAAAGAGCAGATCGCAAAGACAATCGGCTGTAGTCGATGCATCTTCAATCACTTCCTGAGCGAGTGGGAAACTGCTTACAAAACCACCGGAGAAGGGTTAACCCAGACTATTTGTTCAGGACAACTACCCTCCCTCAAGAAAGAACTACCTTGGCTAAAGGACCCCGATTCCATCGCCCTTCAAGCGTCAATTGAAAACCTCCAGGATGCCTTTGATCGTTTCTTTAAAGGAGAAAATGGACATCCTCGGTTCAAGAGCAAGAAAAACCCCGTCCAGTCCTACAAGACAAAACACACAAACGGAAACATTGAGGTAGTGGGCAACAAAATTAAACTCCCGAAACTTGGTTGGGTGAAGTGCGCCAAAAGCCGCGAGGTTGAAGGGCGGATCATTCATGCTACCGTCCGCAGAAATGCTGCGAACAAGCATTTTGTTTCAATTCTTTGTGAAGTCGCCATCGCGCCTTTAGAAAAGACGGGTTCTTCTGTTGGGATCGACCTCGGATTAAAGGATTTCGCCATTCTTTCCGATGGAACGGTCTATGACAACCCAAAATTCTTCCGCTCGCTAGAGAAAAAGCTAGCTAAAGAACAGCGCATTCTTTCTCGCAGAAAAGAGCGAGCGAAAAAAGAGGGACGGAAACTGTCCGAAGCGAAGAACTATCAAAAGCAAAAGCGAAAGGTTTCTCTTCTTCACGAGAAAATTAGGAACAGACGCGAAGACTACCTCCATAAGCTTTCCACCGATATCGTCAAAAACCACGACGTGATCGGCATCGAAGATCTTCACCTAAAAGGCATGGTGAAGAACAAAAAACTTTCGAAGGCGATTTCCGAGGCAAGCTGGGGGCTTTTCCGCGCCATGCTCGAGTACAAAGCAGACTGGTACGGTAAAACCGTAGTAAAAGTTGCCCGGAATTTCCCTTCAAGCCAGCTCTGTTCACCATGCGGGTACAAGAACAAAGCCGTTAAAGATCTCTCTGTGAGAACATGGACATGCCCTGACTGCGGGACCACTCACGACAGAGACGTTAACGCAAGCATGAATCTTCAAATCGAAGCCGAACGGCTTCTAACCGTTGGGACCACGGGGCTAGCCTAATTAACAACTGCCCGTTAGGGCGGTTTTCCTAGGAATCTTGGCACTTCAGTGCCGAGTTGTTCAAAGGGTCGCGCCTCTGGCCCAAATCACATTGGGGTGTTCTTCCAAACGCTCCAGACAGCTCTCGGGTGCCTCGTCATCGATGTTCAGAAGCATCATGGCCCGCTCGCCCAGTTTCGTGCGGCCCAGTTGCATGGTCGCGATATTGACCTTCTCCTCGCCGAGCACAGAGCCCACGTGACCGATCATCCCCGGCACATCGATGTTTTCCAACACGATCATGTGTTTTTCCGGTATGAGGTCCACTTCGAAACCATCGAAAGACACGATCCGCCCCTGGCGTTTCGTCGACAGGTTGCCGCCCAGCGTGAAGGTGCCGGATCGCGACTGCATCACGACGCGCAGGTACTCCGTGTACCCATCGTAGAAATCATCCACCTTTTTCTCCCGCACGGCGATCCCCCGGCTTTCCGCGATGGTCATGGCGTTGATGTAATTCACGCGATGGGAGATGATCGTCTCCAAGAATCCTTTCATAAAGGCGATACCGATCATACCCGTCTCCCGTTTGGCGAGCTCACCGAAGTACTCGATCTTGACCATCTCGATCGGTTCCTCTTTGATCTGATAGTAGAGTTTACCCAACTTCTCCGCCAGATCAATATAGGGTTGAATCTGTTCGAGTTCGTCCCTGTGCAGTGAAGGTAGGTTCACGGCATTGGGAACGATGCTTCCGTCGAGGGCGGCAATGACCTGGTCGACTACTGTCATGCCCACGTTTCGTTGTGCTTCATCCGTGCTCGCCCCCAGGTGAGGCGTGACGATCACTTGCTCGAGCGACAGGAGTTCCCCATTGCGAGAAGGCTCCTGCTCGTGCACGTCGATTCCCGCGCTCGCGATGATCCCTTCCTGGATCCCCTGGACGATGGCGGCTTCTTCAATGATTCCGCCTCTGGCCACGTTGGCCATACGCACCCCTTTTTTCATCAGAGGTAAGTGGCCCGAATGAATCATGTGAAAGGTCTCCTTGTTCTTCGGCGTGTGAACCGTGAGGTAATCCGACGTCCGGATCAGATCTTCCAGCTTCTCGTAGCGTTCAACACCCAAGCGTTTGAACCGCTCATCACTGATATAGGGGTCGTAACCGACGACACGCATGCCAAAAGCTTGCATGCGCCGACATACCAAGGAGCCGATCCGGCCCAGACCCACGATACCCAGCGTCTTTTGATAGAGTTCCGTTCCTTTGAAACGATTTCTCTCCCAGCCACCATCCTTGAGAAAAGCGTTGGCCCCGCACACATGACGCGACTGTGCCAAGAGCAGGGTCACCGTCAACTCCGCAGCCGACATGGTGTTCGACTCCGGTGTGTTGGCCACAACAATTCCCCGCCTGGTAGCCTCGGCAATGTCGATGTTATCCGTCCCGTTGCCCGCACGACCGACGACCTTCAACTTCTTGGCATGGGCCATCAGCTCAGCATCCACGCCAGTGGCGCTGCGCACGATGAGGCCATCGCAATCGGCTACCTTCTCGAGTTGTTCCTCCCGGCTCAAGCCATAGGCTACCTGGACCTCAAGATGTTCCTCCAGTTTGCGAATAGCCGCATCATCGATTCGTTCTGCAATCCATACTTTCTTCACAATCCTACCCCCTTCAAAAAAAACAGAAAGACCCCACGTCAAAGGACGGGGAGTCTACCGTGGTGCCACCTTTATTCACGAGGAGTTTCCCTCGTCTCTCATCCCGATAACGGTGGACGCCCGGATCGACTTTTCTTCGATCGGCTCACGGGTGGATTCATCACGACTCCAATCCACCGGTTCTCAACCCTCCCGGTTTTCTGTAGAATCTTATCGCAACTACTGGTCCGCTCATAGCCTCTGATTCGTTAAATTTGAAGCAATTGTAATATCTTTTCGGACACTTGTCAACGGTTGGCGTACAGGAACTTCTATGAAAAGCTTTTCCTTTTTCCAATGTTCTGATTCTTAAGAAAACCTTAAACTTTCACTAGGGTTTTCTTTCATTCGGTACAGGAGCAGAAGACCCGTGATATGATGAGTGCGAAATTTGTAAGAAGGAGGTCGCGGCAAATGATCCGATCAAAAGGTACTAACGGCATGGGAACCGAAGGGGGCGATCAACCCCTTTCCCTCAGGAGAGCAGGTCCGCTCGCCATCGACCGCACGCGTTCGAGCGTCTTGAAAGCAGGACGGACCATCGCCCTACGACCGAAAGAGTTTGAAATCCTGGATTTTCTCGCCAAACATCCGGGACGCATCTTCTCAAAGGAAGAGCTCTTCACCAGAGTCTGGGGCATGGATTACCTGGGTGATGACAACACCATCATGGTGCACATACGCAGGTTGCGTGTGAAAATTGAGGAGGACCCTTCGAACCCACAGCTGATCGAAACCCTGTGGGGGCGTGGATACCGCCTGAATATCTCCTGAAAAAAGCAACAGGACCATCGATCGCCGATGGTCCTGTTGCTTTTTTTGTTGATCAGCGGATGAAATGGGTGAACACCTTGCGTGCTTTCTCCGGTGCTTCTGTCTGTGAGGTGGCTTGTTGCTCCAACAGGAAGTGCACCTGCTTACCGAGCACCTCCATGATCTGTACGCCCTCTTTATCTTCAAGCACTTCCCCGGGGCTGCGACCATGGATCACGTTCCAATAGTTGGAACCCGGCACCATCATCTCGGAATACAGGAGGTAGTGGTTCAGCTGGTTGAAAGCCGTCACGCCACCTGAGCGTCTCACGGCAACAAGCCCCGCCCCCACCTTGTGGCGGAAGAGGTTTCCATTGTTGCCTGCCACATAAAAGACCCTGTCCAAAAAGGACTTCATAGTCCCTGCTACCCCAGCATAATGCACGGGAGATCCCAGGATAATCGCATCGGCTTCTTTCATCAGCTGAATGGCGTCGTTCACCGGATCTTCGGTGACAACACAGCGCTCGTCACGATTCCTTGCGCAGGCGTTACAGGCCAGGCACCCCTGGATCTTCTGGTCTCCCACATGATGGATTTCTATCTCGACACCCTCGGCTTCGAGTACATCTGCCACGAGCTTGAGCGCGTGGTGGGTATTTCCTTCTTTTTTCGGACTACCGTTAAACAATGCAACTTTCATAAGATCCTCCTCATTTTCTTTGTATACCACCATTCTATCAGAAAAACAACCGGTGCAACACCTGATTCCGGTCGATGGAAACATGGTATACTTATGAAAAAGGAGGGAGCCATGTTTCCACACCTACAGAAGACCTACAAAAAAATCACCGCATCGCTCATCACGCTTTACGCGGCCCTCATGCCCTTTATCTTTGTTCCTGCTTACACTACCTCCGTGTACTTCGGCGACGGCTACACGATGCCGAAGGCTCTGTTCCTCTACAGTTTTGTCATCGCCATCCTGATCGTCTACGGAATCGGGAGGTTGTCCGCGGGGGATCGAGACGAAGCTTGGTTCACACTACCGGTGGGACTCATGTTTCTCCTCCTCGCCCTGAGCACTTTGCTGACCCCCTACCCTGATCTCGTTTTTTACGGGAATTTTCGGCGTCTCGAGGGATTCCTGACCCTTTTCAGTTATCTTGTCTTGCTCTATACGGCCCACAAGACCTTCGACCGTCAGGATGCAGAGCAACTCGTCAGGCTACTGATCTTCTGTGCCCTGCCCATCGCGGTCTATGGGCTCCTCCAGTACTATGGCGTGGAACCTTTTCCGCTGGATTATTGGAAGAGCCGAGGGAGCCGCAGCGCTATTGTGACCATTGGGAACCGGAACATGACCGGCACCTACGCCGCACTGGTCTTATCTCTGGCCATCGCGCGCTACCTGGGGAAGCCAAAACCGATCAATCTGGTCGCCGCCGCTCTCCTCTTCGCCCTCCTCGTGGCAGCGATGACGCGGGGTGTATGGCTGGGAATTTTCGTTTCTGCTCTCCTGACGATTTGGGTTTTCAGAGACTTCGCCAAAGAACACAAGAAACAGATCCTCGTGTTGGTGATTGTTTTCTCGCTGATCTTCGTGTTCATGTCCTTCGACCAGTACCTCTTGAACCGGCTCTTCAGTCTGACCGCAGAGATGGACAACCTATTGACCGATCGCGCGGCCTTGGGGTCGGGGCGTGGGACCATCTACAGACACACCGTCCCCCTGCTCAAGGACTACCTGCTCATAGGCAGCGGTCCGGAGACTTTCCAGGAAGTCTTCGACCAAGAAGCCTGGTACGCCTTTCGAGAGAGCAGGACCACATATGTGGACCGCGCCCATTCTGAGCCCCTCCACATGTGGGTGACCCTGGGCTTCCCCTATCTGGCAGCCTACTTCTTCCTCGTGTGGATCACACTGAAAAAACGAAAGGAGCATTTCGGCAATGACCCCTTTCTCCTCGGACTCTTCTTTGCCGTTCTGACCTATCTCGTGCAGTCGATGTTCAACATCAGCGTGCTCAGCGTGGCGCCACTGTACTACATCTTGCTGGGGCTTCCGGTTTTCTCCCCAGCGAAGGAAGAAACGGACCTCATTCCATAATCGATGAGGTCCGTTTCTTAAGGGGTGAACAGGTTATCGGTCGTGGAATTTTCCGGCGACGGAAAAGTTTCCGAAGAAACCACCGGTATGGATAAAGAGCAATCGTGTCTCCGGCGCGATTTCCCCTGCGTCGATCATCCGGTAAAGGGCCGCCAGGGCCTTGCCCGTGTACACGGTATCGAAAAGGAATCCCTTCTCCCTAGCCATGCGGCGGATCTCTTCGAGATCACCTGGATTCGATTGCCCGTACCCGTCTCCGACAAATCGATTGTCTACGGTCAGCCGCCCCTTCCCGTTTGACGGCAGACCGATCGCTTCGATCAGGGCGTTCACCTTGGCCACACCATCTACCGTAGCGTCATAGATATTGATCCCCAGAATCCGATGATCGGTCCCGTGGGCATCCGCCCCCATGACCAGGCCTGCGTGTGTTCCGCCAGATCCCAGGGCGGCTACGATCAGATCGAAAGGGGCCTCCATCTCGGACTCCTGCTCTAGAATTTCTTCGAAGGCCTCAGCGTATCCGTAGAGGCCCACTCCTCGCGAACCCCCCTCGGGGATCACGTAGGCGGAGTCCCCCGAACGCTCGATTTCAGCAGCCCAATCCATCATCAGGGCCTCTCGTTTGTTCCGGTAATCATCGGCGCCGCAGAAACGGATCTCGGCGCCGGCCAAGTGATCGATCAGGAGATTGCCCTGGGCTAGCTCTTGTTCCCTTCCCCGGAGAAGAAGATGTGGCACCATTCCGATGCGTCTGGCCGCTAGCGCCGTCGCTCGCGCGTGATTCGACTGGGTACCACCGCAGGTGATCACGTCCGTGGCTCCCGCGCGTTGTGCTTCCGCGAGTAGGTACTCCAGCTTTCTGACCTTGTTACCGGAGAGTCCGAATTCCGTCAGATCATCCGCTTTCAGATAGAGTTTGACGCCTTTGTAGGCATCGAGTGGATAGATCGGTGTCTTTAACCTGGCCAGATGGATTTTTTCGGGGTAGTGTAACGTACTCTGCATGGATCATCGCCTCCTTGTGTACCCTCCCATTATAACAAATGATCCGCGTCTAGTGCCCTGCGACCGGAGAACGTGGTAAACTTAAGGTATTCGTCCTGAGGAGGTGTTGATTTTGAAGCAAGTCTCGATTCTACTGCTCGTCCTGTTCATGCTTTTGTACCTGACCACGGCTACTGTCGTTGCCGATGTGAACCCCGCCTCCTTGGTGGACCAGGAGAAAGCGATCTTACAAGAGCTTTTTGAAAAAAAGCAGATCATCGAAACGACGCTCCGTCGCATCGAAATCACGGAAGAACGGATCGAAGCAGAAGCAGAACAGCTCCTCGCGATCGACGAGAAGCTCGCGGAAAACCAAGCGCACATTGCAAGCGACCAGAAAACCCTCTCCTTACTTCTCGCCACTTATCAGAAACAGGGGATGACCTCGTGGCTCGAGCTACTGCTCTCCTCCGAGAGCCCCAGGGATTTCCTCTCTCGGCTGAATCTCTTCGGGGAACTTCTCACCGGAACCCGGGAGACGATGCAAAACCTCACATCACGTCAAAGCGAGATGGAAACAATACGAGAGGAGCAAAAATCGCGACTCCTTCGTCTCGAGGTGGAAAGACAGACGCTCGTCGCCGACATGGAGGCGCTCGAGACCAGTCGAGCGGAGTTAGAAGCACAGCTGACCTCGCTCCGTCAAGAGCGCTTGTTCTTTGAAGAGCGTCTGATGCGTCTAGAGGCCGCACGAGCCGATGCGATGGCGGATTTCGAACGGTTGGCAGAAGCCTTCCCCGGCCTGCTCACCACAGGGACCCTGCCATCAGATAGCATCAGCCAGCGCTTGACCCTCGGCGGCCTTGAGGCCAGCGTCACCGCGGAGGGCTTCAACACCCTGCTGGCCGATCGGCAGGATCTCCCCCCTTCGCAGGTCCGCTTCGAAGAGGACAGCCTGATCCTCTTCTTTCCCGATCATGATTTACTACTCTCCGGGGAACTGGAGGTCAACGGCCCAACCGAGCTCATTTGGTCCGTCACAGGAGGCGAGCTCGCCGGCTACCCGCTCTTCTCCGAGCATCTCCTTCAGATGGAAGGAAGGCAGCTCAGCCTCGATCTCTCTCCCCTCATCTCACCCCATGAACTCAAGGCGATTACCATATCAGAAGAAACACTCCAGCTCTTACTGCGTTTGAAGCTTTTCTAGGGAGGCTACTATGATCGAAAGCAACGCACTCTCGCTTACTTATGCCGATGGCACGGAGGCCCTGCGTGATGTGAACCTAAGGATTCCCCACGGATCTCTCGTTTACATCGTTGGTGCCAGTGGCTCGGGCAAGACCAGTCTGTTGAAACTGCTCATGGGGATAGAAACACCCAGCTCCGGCCTCCTCAAGGTCGACGGATTCCCCATGGGTCACCTCACAAGGGATGGCAAACAAAAACTGCGCCAGCGCATCGGCCCCATCTTCCAGGGCTTCCGTTTGATCCCCGGCAAAACAGCGCTTGAGAATGTCCTCATCGGTCTCCGATTTCTGGACCTCTCCCACAAGGCCATGTTGGGTGCAGCACAGGAGGCGCTCAATGCCGTCGGCCTTTCCAACAAGGAACAGGTGGACGTGTCCAAGCTTTCCTTCGGTCAAGCACAGCGCGTGGCCATCGCCCGCGCCGTGGCGAGGGGCCCGCGGTTGATCTTGGCCGATGAACCCACGGGTAATCTCGACCATGACAATGCGCGTAAGATCCTGAGTCTGCTGGAGGCTTTTCACTCGGAAGACACCACCGTGGTGATCACCACCCACGCCACCCACCTCATCGCCCCCGACCTCGGGGCCACGATCCTGACGGTCGCCGACGGCAGGGTCACCACTGGAAGTGAGGTGACGACACCATGAGAAAATTCCTCCACAATCTTCCCTACTTCTTGAAGGAGGCCCTCTCCCTCTACCGTCGTGAACCCCTCGCCCATTTTTTAGCCATCTTGAGCGTCGCACTGATCTTTACCCTCGTCTCCACCGGATTGATCGTTTCGGGAGTCACCGAGGGACTGGTCGATTTTCTCGTCGGAGAAGCCACCTTCCATGTTTTCTATGAAGAGGGCCAGGGCGAGAACCTCTACAAGGAACTCCTGTCGATTGAAGGGGTTGCCGCGGTGAACAGGGTCGATGCTGAGGAAGCGGCGCAGAAGATGCGAGACCTCCTGGGGCAGGAGCATGAGGTGCTCTCCATGCTCGACACAAATCCCTTTAGCGCCTTTCTCGAGGTGGAGATCGCCCTCGATCGCAGGGGTGCACTGTACGATGAAATCCTGGCCCTCTCCGGGGTCTCCAGCCTTCGTGACAATCGAAAGGCCCTCGACTCCCTAGAGCGCATCGCATCGAGTGCCAATAGCATCACCACCGCCCTTGTCACTGGAATCACGTTGATCGCCGTTGTCCTGATCAGTCATTTGATCCGCGTGGGTTTTCACGATCACCGCGAGACCATCGATACCCTCCGTTTGCTGGGTGCTCCCGAGACCTTTGTCGCCATCCCCTTCTTCGTCGATGCCCTGTCCATCGCTCTTCTGGGGACAATACTGGCGCTGATGGCTTCCGAACTCGTGATTGGCCCGACGCTCCAGGGTCTCCTCGGCCCCCTGCCCTTTCTACCCCCCACCCTGTTCAGGGCATCGACGGGGCAGCTCTGGCAACAGCTGCTTCCACTCTCCCTGCTGCTTGGCCTCGGTGGATCGGGTTTCGGTTATCTCACGGCCAAAAAAGATTAAATCCTCCGGAGTCTTCTCCAGAGGATTTTTTCATGCCGTCCTTTCGACGGTTTCACTACCGATAGAATCGAGCAGGGGCATCAGTCCGTCCATGTGCAGGATGCTCAGGTGGTGGAGGGCTCTCGTCATGGCCACGTAGAGAAGTTTGGTCTCCACGGTGCTGCCAGCGTATGCCGCCTCGACGGCAGCGATGATCACCGCGTCAAACTCCAGGCCCTTGGCCAAGTGCACGGGTACGATGGTCACCCCGGCACCATAATGGTCCATCTCGCCCGTCAGGATGGCCAGATCCGCGTCCATTCGTTTCTCCAACTGACGCTTGACCTTCTTGGCCTCGGCTTCATTTTTCACCAGCACTGCCACCGAGGCGTAGGTACCGTCGAGGTAAACGATCCGCTCGGCCAGGTCATCGTAAAGAGCGGTCTTCTTCACATAAGCTTCAACCAGAGGCTTCTCACCGTGTCGGATGACGGGCTTCGCAGGCACCAATCCCTCGTCATCCAGAGTGACGATCACTGCGTTGGCCAGGTTCATGATTTCAACGGTCGTACGGTAACTACGTTCTAGCGTCATGAACTGAGCCCGGTCACCGAAGACCTCCGCCATCATCTCCTGCCAGTTCTCGATACCGCGGTGGGCGTGGATCCCCTGGGAGAGATCGCCGAGGAGGGTCAACTTTTCTGTCTTGTAGATGGTCTTGAGCATGTAGAATTCGAAGGTGCTGAAGTCCTGTGCTTCGTCCACCACAATGCTGTTGATCTCCAGATCGGCATCGAAGCCCATCAACCGGTGCCGCAGGTACAGAAGACCGGCCACATCCTCGCGCTCGATCCGCTTGCGGTCGAGTTGGGCGACTAGGACCTCCCTTAGGAGCGAGACGATCTCCTCCGGATGATCGGCGGTGGCGATGAAATTCCGGTAGAGGGCCAACAGATCTGAGGTGGGAAACCACTTCATGTAACGCTTGACGGCCGTACGCGCCTCTTTTTCGATTTCTACGATCATCTCATCCCGCTTTTTCATGAGGTGGAGGATAATCCGCCGCCGCTCTTCCGATGGCTCTTGGTCGAAGCGCAGTTGATCGATCTTGTTGTTGAACGCCTCCTTCGTACGCTTCAAGATCTCCTTTTTCCTCATCTTCAGGTGGTTCTTCAGTGCTTTCGAGACTTCCTCCGCACGTTTGAAGAGGGGCAGATGTTGGGTCTCCTCGCGGATCAGTCGCTCGATTTTTTCTGCGCTGACCAGCACTTCACCCGCCAAGGTAAAATCTTCTGAAGGGGGGTAAGCTTCTTCCACTTGATCGACATAGGTATCGATCAGCTCCTTGAAGGCCATGGAACCGCGGTATGAGGATACCCGCCGAAGCATTTTCTCCTCCTCGATGGATAAATGTCCATCGAGAAAGTCCGTGAGCTTTTTCCCCTCATCGATCAGCTTGAAGCACTTTCCAAGCAGTTCAGTTGTAAGGGAGGCAAAGGTCGTTTGCTTCACCCGCTCGACGCCCAGTTCCGGAAGCACGTTCCGGATGTAATCGAGAAAGAGATTGTTCGGCGCCAGAATCATGAAGTTCTCGGGTAAAAAGGTCTTTTCGTACAGGTAGATGAAATAGGCGATCCGATGCAGCGCGATGGTGGTCTTTCCGCTACCGGCTGCCCCCTGGACCACCAGCGGTGCCGTCATATCGGCCCGGATCACGCGATTTTGCTCCGCCTGGATCGTCGAGGCGATGTCCTTGAGCTTGTCCTCGGCATTGGCATCGAGCGACGCCTGGAGAAAGGCGTCGTTCGTGGTGATATCCACATCGAAGATGGACTGGATCCCCCCCTCTTCGACGGTGATCTGGCGCTTCAAGAGCAGTTCGCCCGTCTGCATCCCGCCCTCGGCCCTGTAGGTCGTCTCACCGAGCCGACCCTCGTAATACAGATTGGCTACGGGCGACCGCCAGTCCACGATCATAGGGAGCTCGTCCTCCGCCCGGTAGAGGGAAACCTTGCCGATGTAGAGTTTCTCCGGTGCATCCGATCCTTTTCGCCTGAAGTCGATGCGCGCGAAGTACGGCTTCCTCCTCACCTTTCGATACGCATCGAAATTCCGATCGGCCATTTCCATGAACTTCGTATTGATCAGGATGCTGATGTAGCTCTGGGAGCTGTCCAGATAGTCCAAGTTCACCATGGCATCGCGGATGTTGTCCTTGTAGGAAGCGCGGTATTGTTCCGTCGCCTCCAGCATCTTTTCAATGTAGGCCATGGTCTCATCGAGCCGAGCGACCTCTTCTTTGTAATCCACGTGTTTTCTTACAGACATATTTTACGCCTCATTCCTTGCTTCTTCCGGTTCTTTCGGGTGTGGAGCCAAAAATGCTGCTAAACTGCCCAGTGCCGGGAACAAGAGGAAGAGGGTCAAGATTTCGCTGTACCCTCCGAAAGAATCCCGGGCAATCCCCAGGGGAAGCGGCCCGAGGGCCGAACCGATGACCACGGCGGTCATCGTGATTCCCCGGATGCTCCCCAGGTACTTCCTTCCGTAATAGTTGGGCCAAAGGACACCCGTGCTCACTGAGTCCGTCGCCATGAAAAGACCCATGAGCACGGCGTAGACCACAAGGTGCCAGCGAGACCCACCGATCAGCAGAAGACCTACGGCTGCGAAGTACAGGAGGTAGTTGATCCCCTTGACATGGTGGACCTGAAAGCGGTCCACGATCTGACCGGCGACAAAGGTCATGGGAAACTGCACCATGGCCGTAATGCTGAGCAGGAGAGCGGCAAAGGCATTGGTAAAGCCCTTGTCTCCAATAATCGAGAGCAGGTGAAAGGTGATGCCGGTGTTCACCATCGAGGGAATCACCATGCAGAGGAGCATAAGCCAGAAGGATCTGGTCCCCATGGCCTCTTTGACCGTCCAGGGGTACTCGGAGGCTTTCACACGCGGCGTGGAAAATTTCAAATGCACCCCATCTTCCGATGCTTTCCGTCCATCGGGAATCTCATCGATCTCCTCTGGTTTGTCCTTCACGAAAAAGTAGGCGGCCGGCACCATGACTCCGAAAAGCAAGCTTGCCCAGACCCGCCAAGCAAAAGCGGCAGAAAAGCTCGCGATCATCCAGTTGTTCAGAGGCGGGAGCACAGAGGAGCTGATCACAATGCCCAGCGACATGAGGCTGAGGGCTCGGCCCCTCGTCCGTGTGAACCACTGGGGAACCAGGGTTTGCGGCAAGAGCGTCATGGACCCCTGCCCCAAGAGGCGGAGGAACAAAAATCCGACGAACAACATCCAGGGAGCCGAGATGAAACTCATCCAGAGAGCGGTGAGACCGAGCAAGGCCCCCACAACGGACATCATGATCCGGTGGCCTCGCGTATCGATGGCCCGCCCCACCATAGGTAGCGTCAAGCCAGCCGTCAGCGTCGCAACTGAATAGTAACCGGATACAAGGGCCCGGCTCCACCCGAACTGTTCGATATAGGTATCGATAAAGATCGAGATGGAGAAAGTCTGCCCGGGTCCCGAGAAAAAGAGCCCCAGGGCCGAAAGGGCCACGATGATCCAACCGTAGAAAAGTCCCCCCCGGTTCTTACTATTTGCATTTGATCGATAGTTTCTCATACTTCCGTCCCTCCATCATAGCAGTAAAACGTCCTTCCCATTCTATTGGAAAAACCGTTAAAAAACAAGAAGATAGCGTTTTCTAATCGCAAACGAGCGACCCATGAGAAAAGCGCCCCGAATGGGACGCTACTTTTGTTCTACGAACTGAATCTTCACCCCATCGGGATCCTGGATAAAGAAGAAACCGATGTGAGGATTCGGGTAGAAAGGTCCACTGTGCAGGGCAACGCCGGCCTTCTCAAGCTCTGCCTTTTTCTCGTCTAGGCTGGCCACTTCAAAACCCAGGGTGATGCCCTCCGTCGCGGGGTAGGTTTCACCGGGTCGAGCGATCAGCTCCACCTCGGTGCCACCTTCCGTTCCGAGAAAGGCAAACTCCCCTCCGTCCGGTGTCTTGAACTGTCGGTTCACTTCCAAACCCAAATGTGCTTTGTAAAAAGCCAACGAAGTTTCCATGTCTCTCACGTGCAAAGTCGTCCATAAATATTTCGTCATCGTCTGCTCCTTTACTTGTACTGACCCTTCAGTAGGTCCCCCAGGCGTTTCATGCCCACTTCAATCTGATCGGGTGTCACCCCTCCAAAACTGAGCCGCATGGTATTGAGTCCCTTATCGCCACCCTCGGCATAGAAGCCAGCACCGGCCACGTAGGCCACACCGCTTTTCACGGCCTCGGTCAGGAGGGTTCTGGTGTCGATTCCCTCTGGCAGCTCCACCCAGCAGAAAAGACCGCCATCTGGATCTGTCCTTTTGGTCCCCTCGGGGAAGTAACGATCGATGGCTCGCATCATGGCATCGCGACGGACGCGGTAGAGATCGCACAAGCGTGCGTGGTGGTCCGGATAACGCCCTTCCCTGAAAAAAGTACTCATGATCATCTGCGGCAAGACCGCTGTATGGGAGTTGGTCGCGGATTTCGCATTGAAGAGCTTGTCCATGATCTCTTTCTCTGCTACCACATAGCCCAGGCGGCTTCCGGGTGAAAAAATCTTAGAGAAGCTATTGGCCAGGAGCGTGTGCCCCGTCCGATCGAAGGACTTGATCGTGGGTAGATCCTCCCCGAGATAGCGGATGTCCCGGTAGGGATCGTCCTCAAGAATCATCACATCGTACTGACCGCCCAGCTCGGCGATGCGTTTTCTGCGTTCAGTGGAGAGCGTGATGCCGGTGGGATTTTGAAAGGTTGGGATCACATAGACCATCTTGGGATCGTAGGCCTGAATCTTGGCCTCTAGATCATCGGTCCTCATCCCGTCTCCATCCATCTCCACGGGGATCAGCTTGGCCCCGAACATCTCGAAAATCTCCACGGCGTGCACAAAGGTCGGTGATTCGACCAAGATCACATCGCCCGGATCAATGTAGACCTGGCACAGGAGGTTCAGTCCCTCGAGGCCTCCGCTGGTGATCAACACCTGTTCGTGCGTCACATCAAGCCCCTTGAGTCGCAGCAGGTAGGTCACCACGTCTTCCCGCAGCGGTTCGTATCCCATCACGCCACCGTACTGCAGGGCCTCCACTCCTTTTCCCGGCGTCCTCAAGATCTCCTGGCTGATCTCTCGAACGGCTTCCACGGGGAGTGCCTCTGCAGCGGGAGCACCGCCGCTAAATGAAATGATGTTGGGATCGGTCATCGCACTGAAAAGCGATCGAATAACCGAAGCCGTCTCCTCCATCTGCGCCATGCGCTTTGCATATCGCGCCATCGCCACCACATCCTTCCTCACTGGTCTTTCGACATGCGAACCAACTTCATGATATCACGCCGCTCCTTGGCTGTCACCGACCTTGAGCAATTTGGCGTTGAAGGCAACGATCACGGTACTCAGCGACATCAGGATTGCACCGACCGCCGGTGAAATCATGATCCCAAAGGTGTAGAGCACGCCTGCCGCCAAGGGAATCGCGATGATATTATAGCCTGAGGCCCAGATGAGGTTCTGGACCATTTTTTTATAGGTCTTTCGTCCGAAGTGTATGAGCGCCACCACATCGGAGGGGTCGCTATTCACTAGGATGATATCGGCGGTCTCGGCGGCCACATCCGTACCCGACCCGATGGCGATGCCAATGTCTGCCCTGGCGAGTGCAGGCGCATCGTTCACACCATCACCCGTCATGGCCACGTATCTTCCCTTCTCCTGAAGCTCTCGAATTTTCTCTTCCTTCTCATCGGGTAGCACTTCGGCGAAATAACCGTCCAGACCAACCGCCTCGGATACTTCTTTCGCGGTCTCTTCATTGTCACCCGTCAGCATCCAGCAGTCGATGCCCATCTCTTTAAGCGTGCGAATCGCTTCCTTCGACGAGTCACGAATTTGATCAGATAGTAAGATCGAACCGATCACATGGTCATCTTCAAGTACAAATACTTTCGTACCGATGGACTGTTCACGCTCAGATTCGGGTTGCTCGATGTCCGATTCTACAAGGTAGCCTGGGCTGACGACCTTGATCGTCCGCTCACCGACCTTAGCGCGAATCCCCTTGCCTTTCATCGCTTCGAAGTCCGAAATTTCCTCGCGCTTCAGCTCCTTTTCTTCTGCTTTTTCCACGATACCCACTGCGATGGGGTGTTCCGATTGGTACTCCACACTATAGGCAAGTCTCAGCACATCATTTTCTGCAAACGACTCGTCGTACACTTCGATGGCCTCCACGCCAAAGGACCCCACAGTCAGTGTGCCCGTCTTGTCGAAGACCACCGTATCGATTTTCCTGGCGTTTTCGAAGGCCGTCCGATTTCTAATGAGCAGTCCGTTCTTGGCGGATAAGGCCGTGGATCTGGCCACGACCAAAGGGGTTGCCAGACCAAGGGCGTGGGGACAGGTGATGACCATCACCGTCGCCATCCGCGTGATGGCAAAGGTCAACGTTCGCCCCAAGAACAACCAGACACCCAGGGTCGTGAATCCAGCGGTAAGCGCGATAATCGTCAGCCAAAAGGCAGCGCGGTCGGCCAAATTCTGTGCTTTGGATTTTGAGTTCTGGGCCTCTTCGACCATACCGATGACCTTCGATAGATAGGTATCCTCTCCGATCTGGGCCACCTCCACCTCGAGAGACCCCTCGCCGTTGATCGATCCCCCGATCAAGCGGTCGCCCTTCGATCGTTCCACGGGGACGGATTCACCGGTGAGCATCGACTCATCCACGCGGCTCTTTCCCTTGAGGATCGTACCGTCTGCCGGCACCTTTTCCCCGGGTTTGATCAGGATGCGGTCGCCGCTCTGCAGCTCGGAGATCTCCACATCTTCCAGATCGTCACCGTCAAACCGATGGGCTTCATCGGGCATGAGTGCCGCCAGTTCGTCCAGCGCATTGGACGCGCTCATGACCGAACGCATCTCGATCCAGTGCCCGAGCAACATGATATCGATCAGCGTGGCCAGCTCCCAGAAGAAATCCTGTCCCTCCAGGCCCAGGACGATAGCCGCGCTGTAGCCATACGCGATGGTGATCGCCATGGCGATCAGCGTCATCATGCCCGGTGACTTCTCCCGCATCTCCTCGACGAAACCGCTGAGGAAAGGCCAGCCACCGTAGACGAAGATCACCGTGGCCAGACCCAAGAGGACATACTGGTCCCCGGGAAAGCTCAGTTCGAAACCAAACCAGGATTGAATCGTTTGGGATAGGGCGAGGACCGGAATCGTCAGAATACCGGCTACCAACAATCTCCGCTTAAAATCTCGGATCATCATCTCATGGTGATTTTCCTCCGACTCGTGCCCTTGGTGTTCCTTCTCGTGTGCTTGCTCTTTGTGCTCTTTCTCACTAGCCATCGTTTCACTTCCTTTGCGTTCCGTGTTTCGATTTTGTTCCTTATTCTTATATATGCCCTCTTAACGCGAAAGCATGCATCCACCTGCTGGCATCGATTGAAGATTCTCACTTCCGAATAAAAAAAATGCCGCGCACGCGACATTCACAAGGCCTTCTTCATAATTTTTTGACGAACTCGGACTTGAGCTGCATGGCTCCGAAACCATCGATCTTGCAGTCGATATCGTGGTCGCCTCCGACGAGGCGGATCTTTCTTACTTTAGTGCCTATCTTGATGATCGACGAGCTTCCTTTCACCTTCAGGTCCTTAATGACCGTTACGCTATCCCCGTCGGCAAGGGGATTCCCGTTGGCATCGCGGACGACTTCTTCTTCCTCCAGTGATAGGAGTGCTGTCCACTCGTGGGCGCACTCAAGACAGATGTACAGGTTGCCCTCTTCATATGTGTAGGCCGAATCGCAGGCCGGACAATTGGGGTAGGTTTCCATGGCTTTCTCCCTTCGGTTCTTCCGTTTTTTCAACCCTTTTAGCATACCATGGATGTCTCCTTCCCGGCAGATGAAAAGGACCGATCTTTTCGATCGGTCCCTTGCCTTCTCTATCCTTCCATGGCCCTTAAGAACCAAAGGTTCTTGCTATAGCCGGCCACATGGCCCTCCATGGCGGCCACCACTTCGAAATCTCCGGCTCCGTCAGCCTCGTTGCGAATTTCCGTGGCGAGCGCCTTCATCTTCTCGAGATCTTCCTTGACGATGGCCAGCACTTCTTCGCGACTGAATCGGTCGCCGTCGACCTCCTTGATCGAAGCCTTTTCCAGGTAATCCGCCGTCTTAGCAAGGGGCTGCACACCTTTCATCTTCATGATCTCTGCTACCTCATCGAATTTCTCGAACATGTCATCGTACATGGCCTCGGTGAACTCGTGGATCTGGACGAACTGCTTGCCCACCACGTTCCAGTGTAAATTGTGAAGTTTGATATTCAAAATCATAGTGTTCGAAAGGTACTCGTTAAATTTCTCATAATGCTTCATTGCTAGGTTCTCCTCCTTGTGGTTTTGTTTACTGTTTTCACTTTACAGTCTACTTATTCCCAACTTGTAATAATTACAAACAAAAATCGAGAAAAAAGTGTGAAAAAAACGCCTCCAATAGTCTTGGAGACGTTTCTATGATCAGATGAGCCACTCACCCATCAGTGAGCCGATGAGCGCGACGGCCGTTCGGGCCGTGATGTTTTTGTTGTCGATAATCGGATTGACTTCAACGAACTCGGCACTGGTGAGCTTACCCGTCTCCGCGATCATCTCGAGGGCCAGGTGGCTCTCGCGGTAGGTCAAACCCCCGGGGACACGCGTTCCCGTTCCCGGCACGTAAACAGGATCCATACCGTCCACATCGAAGCTCACATGCACACCGTCGGTGCCATCGGTGGCCACGGCAATGGCACGGTTCATCACTTCAGTCATACCCAGGCGATCCACCTCGTGCATGGTAAAAACGGTGATACCGTGATCCTTCAGGATCTTGCGCTCGCCCGCGTCGATGTCACGCAAGCCGATGAACACCAACTTCTTGGGATCGACCTTCTTATCGGATCCGCCGATGCTCGTGAGCATCTCGTGACCGAGCCCCAGACCGACCGCCATGGGCATACCGTGAATATTCCCCGATGGGGAGGTCTCCGCCGTATTCATATCGCCGTGGGCATCGAACCAGATGACGCCCAAGTTCTTCTTGTGCTGGAGCACACCGGCGATGCTTCCGATGGCGATGGAGTGGTCCCCACCGAGGACCAGTGGGAATCGACCCTTTGCAATCTCCTCGTCCACCTGTTTGCACAGCTCTGTGTTCACACGGGCCACTTCCTGAAGGTTCTTCAGGTTCGTACCGGGTGTGATCGATGACTCGGGTTTCTCTGCCACGATATCGCCCCTGTCCTCCACCGCGTATCCGATATTTCTCAATCTCTCTACGACACCTGCATAACGCAGTGCGGCAGGGCCCAGGGCCACACCGGGCGTTCCCGCGGCCAGATCTAAGGCCACACCGATGAGCGACAGTTTTCCATTGATCGATGGGTTCATCTTTTTTCCTCCTATACTACAGGGGTTTTAATCCCATATGTTGCCATTTTATACATCTGCGATGTATAATGTATAAGACGATTCTACTGTACTTTTCCTTCCGCGTCCACCCCTAATTTGAAAAATTCGCAAAGGTTTTCACCGCGCGGTTCCTACTACCTAGAAATCCGTGTAACAGACGGGTTTGTGCGGTGTGTCAAAAGCGCGGTGTAACCGATCTAGGTGAGACGCATCATCTACCCTCAGCAGGCCGATGCTGTGCAACCCTCGCACCGAAGTGCTCCCGAGAAACATGGGACTGAAGTCAGACAGATGGCATTCGACCGTCACGTCCACTGTCCCACGATCGAGCAGGGCCAAACCGTCTTCAAAGCTGACGATCAGCTCCTCCACCTCGTCGTGCTCATTTTCGATCAAGAAGCGAACACCCAGGGTGACCGAGTTATAGTTTCGGTGCGCACATTGTCTGAAGGCCTCGCGCACATCGAGGATCTTGTACATGACGCCGATGGCCTGGACATTGGTCTGTAGGTATCCATAGGGGATGTAGTGGAGGGAATCATCGAGCGGGTTATCGAAAAGATAATGGAAGTGCTCGTCCTGGGTGTTGAAGATCACGAGCTGCACCTGGTCCTCCTGTTTGCGCAAAAATCCCAGTAGTTTCGCGAGCACATCAACCCGCTCATAGATCAGTTCCTTCAGATACATCTGGTTGATCGTATAGTTCCCAGGCTTCCCGTTTCGAAACTGATAGACCATATAGCCTTCGATCTTCCCTCCAGCGTCATAGCTGGCCACTATCTGATGAAAAGGATCGCTGAAGTAATCACGGATCTCATCGCCGAACTTCGTGATCATGCCGTGTGTTTTATCGGCCACCCGTCCGTGGCTGGCGAGCAGAGCCTCCAGGTCCTCTTTTCGGAGATACCTCAGATCACTCGGTCCATCGTAGCGCGGGATCCGGCGAGTTTCCAGGCGGTACTGGTTCATCTTGGTCCCGTGTCCGTAGCCCATCTTTTTGTAGAAGTCCGGCCGAAAGGGCAAAAGCAGGGAAATGGGCATCTTCCGCTCGCGATAGTGTGCCTCGTAAAAAGCCACCATCTCCCTGGCCGCCTTCTCCTTCTTGTGCATCAGGTGGACGCCAAGGAACCCCAGACCCGCCACGGGGATTTTCTTGCCGAAGCAGTTCATCTCGAAATCGAAATGGCGCATGACCGCAATGAGTTTCTCCCCTTCGAACATGCCATAAAAGGTCACCACAGGATCGTGTACCATCGTTTCGATGGCCACCTCTTTATAGGCGTTCATCGCTTCCGGCGAAAAATCCTTGAAGCTCGGATAGGCTTTGAAGGCAATTTCGGTGTATGCATCGATATGGCTTGTGTCTAACTCTCTGATTTCTCTTTTCTTCTCCATGCTGTTCTCCTCCCCCGCGTTCTCGCACATGCAATCTGTCCATTCTTTCCCAAGAGGAACATAATAAAGACCGCCGCTCTCTCGATGAGAAAGGGCGGCGGTCTTCGTCTCATCTAGCGCGCTAGTTTGTAAATGGAGACAATATCTTCTTTCTTCAGTTTCACAAAACCACCCACCGTTTTGTTGCCGTAATCCGTGGCTTTCTCGGCCATTTCCTCGAAGTGTTCCTCGGTGATCTCTGCTTCAGAGAGTGTCGTGGGCATCTGAAGGCGCTTGAAGAAGTCCTCCAACGCTTTGATCCCGGCCAGTGCCGTCTCCTCGAGATCGCGCGTGTTGATCTCGATGTCGAACACGCGGTGGGCAAACTGAGCGAAGCGCGGGATATCCGTCTTGTACACGAATTTCATCCAGGCGGGGAAAATAATGGCCAGGCCAGCACCGTGAGCGATGTCATAAATACCGCTGAGCTCGTGTTCGATCATATGGGAGGCCCAGTCCTGCTCTCTTCCCGTTCCGATCAGGTCGTTGTGGGCCAGGGTGCCGGCCCACATGATCTCGGCCCTGGTATCATAGTCCCTGGGCTCTTCGATGAGCCGCGGACCGTTGTTGACGATCGTCTTCATGATGGCCTCGGCCATCCGGTCGGTGAGCTCCACGTGCTCGGTCTTGGTAAAGTAGCGCTCCATCACGTGGGCCATCATGTCCGTTGCCCCGCATCCCGTTTGATAGGGTGGGAGCGTGAAGGTGAGCTCCGGATTGAGAATCGCAAATGCCGGCCGAAGGTCCAGGGAATCAATGTCACGCTTCCACCATCCGTCTTCATTCGTGACGACAGATGCTGGGCTCGACTCACTACCGGCTGCCGGTAGTGTCAAAACGACACCCACGGGCAGGCATTTGCCCACGGCTTCCTTTCGCAGGTAAAGATCCCACACGTCACCTTCAAAATAGGTTCCGGCGGCGATCCCTTTTGACGAGTCGATGACACTCCCTCCACCTACGGCCAAGATGAAGTCAATCTGCTCCTCTCGACAGAGCTCGATCCCCTCTCGAATCAAACTGACCCGGGGATTCGACTGGACACCGCCGAGTTCGACGATCTCCACACCCGCACTCTGCAGGCTGTTTACCACCCTGTCGTACAATCCCGTCCGCTTGATGCTGCCTCCGCCGTAATGAAGAAGCACTTTCTTGCCGTGAGCAGCCGTGAGCTCCCCCACCTGGTCTTCCGTGCCTCTTCCGAACACGATTTTCGTCGTGTTGCTGAACTCAAAATTTACCATGAATCCTACCTCCTTGTATGCTGAACACGAAATCCACCGTCAAGTGGATCGACTGACATTCCACTTGTTTTGATACCCAGAAATTTTTTCTTCAATAATATTTCGCGACACGTAGCGTTAGGAGGTGACCGGGTGAGCGGTAGTCGAATCGCTAGATTCCAGACCCGATGAAGCGCTGGAAGAATCGCTGCATGCGCTCCGGTGCCATGGGTTCAAAGGCACGTTCGGCGGCATCGTCGAAAAGCACTTTTCCCCCGTCGAAGAATACAATACGATCGGCGATCTCCCGCGCCATCTGTACCTCGTGGGTGACGACGATCATCGTCATTCCCTGCTTGGCCAGATCACTGATGGCATCGATTACGCCCCCCACGAGCTCTGGATCGAGGGCGGAAGTGGGTTCGTCGAACAGCATCAGATCTGGATTCGGTCCGAGGGCTCTCGCGATCCCCACGCGCTGCTTTTGTCCACCGGAGAGCTGGGAGGGGTAGGCCTCTGTCTTCTCTAATAGACCAAGTGTCGACAAAAGATGATCCGCTCGTTTTTTTGCCCGCTGGGAATCAAAACCGTGAACTTTCTCCAGTGGAAGGGTGATCTGCTGGCTCACGGTCAGGTGCGGAAACAATCCGAAGGACTGGAAAACCATGCCCATGTTGCGTCTGATCGAAAACAGGTCTTCACCCGAGGGGCTTGCGAGATCAACCCACCGGTTCTCAAAATGCATCTGACCCTTTTCTGGTGTCACCAAGCCGTTGAGGGTCGCCAGAAAGGTCGACTTCCCCGATCCCGATGGACCGAGCACTGCCACCACCTCGCCTTGATCGATCGAGAAATCCACTGCATCGAGCACAGTGTTCTCCCCGTAGCTTTTCGTAAGGTTCTTTACCTGTAACATCAAGACACCTCCCATCCGCGGCTAAAGGCAAGCTCCAGTCTCCGGTTGATCAGGCCGATGAGCTTGGTGATCGTCCAGTACATCAGACCCACCGCGAGGTAATTTTCGAAGAATCGATAGTCGACGGCCGCCCGCATCTTGGCTACGCCCATGAGATCCGGTAGCCCCAGCATGAAGGTGAGAGCCGTCCCCTGGATAACACCGATGAAGGTGTTACCCAAGGGTGGCAGGGCGACCCTGAGTGCCTGTGGAAATATGATATAGCGCAGGGTCTGCAGGCGGCTGAATCCCGTGGCATCGGCAGCCTGCCACTGGATCGCGTCGATGCTCGCGATGGCCGAGCGAGCCGTTTCCGATACGTAAGCACCTGCATTCAAACCCATGACGAGCACAGCGGCCGAAAAGGCACCCATACGCCCGAGAACGGGCAGGAGTTGCGGCAGGCCAAAGAAGAAAAGAAAGAGTTGGACCATGAGCGGTGTTCCCCTGAAGAAGGATACGTAGCTCGATAGGAACCACCTGATGCCCTTGGGTCCCCATCGAAGCATGAGTGCCGTGAGGGTGCCGAGGAGTAGGCCCAAGCACATCGCCAGAATCCCTACACCGAGGGTAATCGGTAGGGCCGAGGAGAGATGGCGAAAGGCCAAGAAGAAACTATCGAGATCGAATCTGACCATTCTTTATCTCTCCGTAATGTCTACAGGGAAGAATTTCAGGGATATTTCCTGCATGGTACCATCGGCATACATCGCTCGGATTGCTTCGTTTACCTGGGCCACCGTTTCCCCGTTGCGATCTATCGGTAACCAGGGAAAGGCATTAAAGAGCTCCTCCACTGGTTCGCCGGCGAGTTTCAAAGGTAAACCCGATTCCTCAACGGTCGTCATCAGTGCCAGTCGGTCGTTGAGAACGGCATCGATTCTGCCGACGGCAAGGTCCTGGTAGGATCCAGACCCGCTATCGTACGTGATCACCTCGATCTCATCGGAAAATTTCCGAACCATTTCTTCGTAGTTTGAACCCAGGCTCACGCCAACTTTCTGTTCTTTCAGATCCTCGAGCGATGAGATCTCCATTTCATCGGCGTGAACCATCAGCTGTGCGCCGTAATACACATAAGGTTCTGTAAAGAGGTAGGTCTTCTCTCGCTCGGGTGTGATGGTGATCTGATTGGCGATCGTATCGATCTGGCCAGACTCCAGCATTCCGAAGAGACCGCTGAAATCACTGGTCACAAATGTCACATCTCGTCCGACCCTCCGTCCGATCTCCCTCCAAAGGGCCACATCGAATCCAGTGAGCTCGCCCCTTTCATCTAAATAGGTGTAGGGTTTGTAGCTGCCGCTCATCCCCACGCGAATCGGATCAACGGTTTCATTTGGATTTACGGAATCCGTATTAGCAAATAAGACGATTGCACCGATCAGTAGCAGGGCTATGACCATCATCATTGTTCTTTTCATTCTGTTAACCTCCTGAACGTTTTGAATATCCTGTTTTTGTGACGACTATTGCAACCGTGGCCACGAGTGCAAACATAAAAAAAGAGCCATGAGGGGTCCTGTGACCCTTCACCGCTCCTACCTGCGCAGGTTCGACCGAGAAATCTTCAGCACCTAAAATAGCCGTTATCCGGTTGTTTGAAAACTACCGAGCAACAGCAGGCTGAAGAATTGAAGTTGTACATGTGTTGAATAAAATTGGCTTTCATCATTTTCGTACCCCTTCCGGTCTCTGTCCAACATCTTACACGACCATTTCCGAGTCGTCAAGTAGGAATTGTCTGTTTTTTTCTATCGATCTCGTTTGAGTAACTTTAGCCCCTCTGCAATCACAGTCTTCGTGAAGAGATTCTTCTGAAGGTGAAAGCGAATCACAGGGGATTCGGCTCTTACGTTTTTCGCGATATGCACGTTAATACCATCTTTTTCTACCGTACGGTACCAATCGGGCTTTTCAGGTTCGCCCAATGTCACTTCTGCTACTTCAAAAATTGGACAACACCCACCACCGCTCTTGTGGACGCTCAAAGTGAGATCCCGGGTCTCTTTTTTCTTCAGGTAGTTGCGCACTGCATCACCAATCATGATCTCCATGTTTCTCCTCCTTGCATTTTTGATAATCAATTACATTAACAGACTATCATGAATCGATTTTCTGGTCAACCCCCCCGGGGGCATAATAAAAAAAGACCGCCGGTTTACAGCGGTTCTCAAGAGAAAAGATAGAGTTTTTGTTGAACAACCCATGACTGAAGTCACGGGATTCGGTTATCGCCTTAGGCGACGACCACTTTTTCCTGTTTCACCGGCTACCGCTTGGATTGCAAGAGCAACCCAAGTCTTACAAAGCCTCCTACAGAGCTGGGCTCTGCTCACAAATGTGACAGGCACTTCCCGTTGTCCCAACGGTGCAGGTACACTTGGTACCGGTTATGCTTAGGCTGAGATGCCTAGCGTTTCTAAACCCTGTTTTCTGATGTTCATGGCTGCATTCTCATCCCGTTCGTGCTCAGCACCGCAGTGACTACAACACCACTCTCTGTCGCTCAGCGTAAGGGCGATGTGTTTCTCCCCACAGGAAGAACAAATCTTGGATGAGGCATACCAACGGTCGATCTGCACAAGATACTTTCCCTGCCACTCTAGTTTGTACTTCAGGAAGGTAATGAACTGAGACCATCCCGCATCTGATATGGCTTTCGATAGTTTCTTGTTCTTGACCATGCCCTTGATACTCAGTGTTTCCAGTACAACCACTTGGTTTTCGTTGGCCAACCGGATACTCAGTTTGTGGGCGAAGTCTTTTCGCTGGTTTGCTATATGACCATGTAAATTTGCTATTTTTTGTGCTACCTTCTTGTGATTCTGTGAATCGAGCTGTTTCTTGGCCAACCTTCGTTGGAGCTTGGCCAGTTTCTTCTCCGACTCCTTGATAAACTTGGCTTTTTCGATGAACTCGGTGTTTTCACCATTGGAGATGGTGGCGAAGGTCTTGAGGCCAAGATCAACACCGACTGCTTTTGAAGCGTCAATATGCTCGATCTCCAAGGGCTTTACCAACTCGATTGTCTCTTCGAGAGCAAGGGAAACATAATACTTAGAGCCCTTCAGGGTGATCGTCGCTTTTAAGATCCTTGCATGACCCCCTCTGACTTTCTTGAGGATCCCCTTATTTCTTGCTGTTTTTACTTTTGCCATGGACACCTTCCCAAGTTTCGGTAATTTGATGTGAGAAGAACCGATGATTTCGATGTTGTTATTCGTCATCTTGGTTGTATAAGCCTTCTTGGCGCTACGTTTTGATTTGAACTTCGGATATCGGTTTTGACGAGTGAAAAAGCGACCGTACGCATCTTCGACATTTTCACAAGCCGCTTCTAGAGCAAATTTGTCGACTTCTTTCAAGAAACCATAGTCCTCAGAGGACTTCAGTGGCACCATAGTCTCCTTCTTGTACCTACCAACCGAAAGTTTCTCTCCATTCTCCTTATAATAGGTTTTCCTCGCATCGAGATATTTATTGTAGATCAGCCTGGCACATCCGATGGTCTTGTTGATGAGAATCGCCTGTTCCTCAGTAGGATAAACACGAAGAATAAGGCCATAGAGTTTCAACTGAAGACCCTGCTTAGCCAGTACCTTGTTTTTTTCTTTGACTGTCATTCGTTTACCCATGAGTATTCCTTCTCCTTTTGAGACTGGCGTATCTTCGGATTTGATTTTCATCAGTAGATGTGCATGATCCCATCTGTGAGCTACAGCAAACTGCATTCATTTCATCCTTGGCGAATCTTAAATATTATCACTCATCATATCCTTTTGGTATGCAAAACCCCAGAGTTACGACTCGAATGTATATCGTTACTATTTCAAAGCTCTTCTGTTAATGAAATCACCTTTCTATTATTGTAACATATGTTCTAGTTTTTGACAGGGAATATTAAGCATATTGCGCGAAAAAAAACGCCCTAACTCACGACTGAAGTCACGAGTGTGCGGGCGCTTAATCATCAAACTGAGCTAATGACGCTTCCGATATGAGAAACGACTTGATCCTGATCCTGAGCAAAGATCGTACCATACGTTCGAATTCCTTTAGTGCTCTGCTCAGTTCATTGCGGTCGCCACGGATCGTGTGAAATTTGAGAATGTGGAGCCCACGTCCCGTATGGAGTGCCTCTTCGATGACCAGATCGTATTTGAGTGAGATCACCTGCTCGAGTTGCGCGACGGGTGATCCGCTTGGATCGACCACCCCATCACCGTATTGTTCGTTCATACTCTGTACGAGATGATGCAGGTGATCGGAGACCGGTCGCTTCGCATCCGACTCCACGATGACCACCCCAATATTTTGCTCGACAGTCACGACAGATCACCCTTCTCCTTCATCTCGAGTATCTTTTTCTTTTTCTCCGGTAGGTAGGGTAGCACCATGCTCAGGGCGATCATAAGGCCACCCATCACTAGGTGGAGCCCGATGGCTTCTGCGAGGAACAACCAACCGAAAAGTGTCGCGAAAAATGGCTCCAGCGTGTAGACCAGGGTCACACGTGTGGCCGGGACCTGGCGCTGGATGTGGTTGGTGAGAAAATAGGCCACGCCCGTGAGACCTACGGACAAAAAGGCGATGCTTATCCATCCCGATCTGGTGAAGGTGTAGACGGGTGTTTCGAAGACGAGCATAAAGAGGAAGCTCAGGATCCCCACGGTGCTCAGCTGGATGGCTGTAAAGGTCAAGGCGTGAAAACGACGCATGTAGAGCGCAACGCCAATGGTGTAGAAGGCCATGAAGACCGTGCCGATCAGCGTGACGACATCACCAATATTGGCCGTTGCAAGTCCACCGGCCAAGGTGATCATACCGAGCCCCAAGATGGCCAAGACCGTCTGGAGGATGGTCTGACGCGACGGCTGGTCGCGGTAGATCCACCAGAGGATCAAAGGAACGAAGGCTACTGTGCTACCGACGAGAAATGCATTTTTGGGTACCGTCGTATACTTGAGTCCCGCTGTGTGACCAACAAAAGCGAGGAACAAGAACGTCCCAGACTGAAAACCGGCCTTCCAGATCCCCTTGGCAAAGTTCTGGGTGCGCGTTAAAAGAAGCAGGATCGTTACGACGGCACCACCGATCATGAAGCGGTAGGCCATCAGATTGAAGAACCCCATTTGATCCAGCAGCGGTTTCATCAGACTGAAGGACAAACCCCACAGTGCGACAATGGACAACAACAATAATTCATTATGATTTCTCCTCATAGCGATCCACCTCTCTTTCCTTCGGTAGTATCAGTATAAGGGATAATGCGTTGTCGGAGCTTTTCAAAAAATACAAAAGAAGCTACTTTGTATTGTGAAAATCACAAGCAGCTTCCTAGAGATTTCGGTGGAGCTCGAAAAGGTGGATCGCCGTGGCCAGCGTTTCGTATCGCAAGTGTTGCTCGGACTCTGAAAACAGGACAGAGAAAATTTTCTTCACCCTGTAACGGACGGTATTCGGATGCTGGAACATGATTTCTGCCGTCTCTTTCACGCGACCACCGCACCCAATGTAAGCCCTGGCTGTTTCGATGAGATCGGTGCCGTGCTCACGATCGTAATCACTGAGTTTTTCTACGATCGAAGTAGAGTACGCATTGGTCCGCGGATCATTCATCATCGGAAGGAGCAGTTGATAGATGCCAATCCGACTGTAGTGCACCCTGTGCCGACCCTTGAACTGAGCGTACTGCTGTGCCGTCTCACTCTCACGGATGATACGATCGAGCGCGCCCAGGTCCTCGATGTGATCGCTGATCCCGATAAAGTGGGACTCCCCACCCAGGCCCACGGATCCGAGGACGGACTCCACGTTGATGTGCTCCCCCTCCCCATAGGTCAAAATCATGAGGTAGCCACCGTGGTAGGCTAGAACGAGAGAGTGCTTGCCAAGGATTGTCCGGGCTACCTTCGAATCGAAGGTCAGCAGGTTCTTACCCGTTTCCACTGCGTAAAGGGCGATAGCCTTGTTCTTGAAATGGCGGTTCAATTTTTTCGCGAGATTCCGAATGGCAAAACGGTTGAGGGAACCAGCCAGCATTTCATCGATCACAGTCACTTTTTTCATCTGTTGCTTGTGATGATTGAGCGCCTCATCAATCTCTAGGATCAGGGTCTCGATATAGGTATCGTCAAATAGAAAGACCGGGAACTTCTTCTCATTTGCCAATCGGATCACTTCAACCGGCAGTTCTTTGAATACTACAGTTTTGACAGCGAGGCAAGAGCCTCCGGCGAGAATCAAAGCTCGCAGGTACCTCACCAGCTCTTCCGGCCGCTCCTTGCTCATAGCGAAATTGCTAAATATCATCTCCCCCTCCACCACGGAGGTGGTCAGGTCTTCGGGGCCTTCGTGATCGATGAATCCACCACGGGTGATTCTTCGGTCAAGCCCATTGATTCCGGCGATCAGCCGAAAGTTTCCAAAATTCTTGAGTGTCAGCATCTCGTGCACCGTGATACTCATCGCGTCCACCACCTTTCTGAGTCCATTTTATCATAGTTATGAGAAAAATCCCCTCCAATACTGGAGGGGACGCTACTACCCGATATGACAGCGATCGTCCATCGCTTCTTTTTGCATCTTTGCCGCAACCTCCGGATCCATGGCAGGGGTCTCTCCGAGTGTGTAGGGAATCCCTAGCTCCTCCCACTTGTGTTCTCCCATTTTATGAAAGGGGAGCAGTTCGATCTTCTGGATGTTGGGATAGCGCTCCTTGAGTCTTTTGAGACCTTCAATTTCATCTTGTCCATCGGTCAGTCCTGGCACAACAACAAGGCGCAACCAAGTGGGGATGTTACGTTTTGAAGCCTCGTTCATCGTGATGTCGAATCGCTCGCTGGACACCTTTGTGATGCTCTCATAGCGTTCCGCATCTGTCGACTTCACATCGAGAATGAGCAGATCCGTCTGACGGAGCACGTCTCCTGCTGTCTTGGCATCCCGTGTGCCTGAAGTATCCAGGGTTCGGTGGATCCCCGCCTCTCCGGCGGCCTCGAAGAGTGCTGTGACAAAGGTGGGCTGGGCCATGGGCTCTCCTCCGGATACAGTTAAACCGCCGCCGGAGAAGCGGGAGAAAGCCTGGTAGCGCTTGACTTTGACCATGAGTTCCTCGACTGTCGTTTCTTGACCACCGGCAAAGGCCCAGGTGTCCGGGTTATGGCAGTACACACACCGGAGCGGGCATCCCTGGAGAAAGACAACGGTGCGCAGGCCGGGGCCATCCACAGCCCCGAGACTGTCAATTGAGTGAATCCGTCCTGTGATCGCCATAGCTCTCAACTCCTCTTAACGTACGTGGAAAGTTCGATTGATCACATCAAGCTGTTGCTCTCGCGTGAGCTTGATAAAATTCACGGCGTAACCAGACACGCGAATCGTCAGCTGCGGGTAGAGTTCCGGTCGGTCCATGGCATCTTCCAGGGTCTCCCGATCAAAAACGTTCACGTTGATGTGGTGACCGCCGGAGGCAAAGTAGCCATCGAGCAGTCCACTGAGATTCGATATCCGCGTTACTAGATCCTGCCCCAGTGCCCCGGGGACGATCGAGAAGGTGTAGGAAATCCCATCCTCCGCGTGTGCATAGGGAATCTTGGCCACTGAGGCCATCGAGGCGATGGCTCCGTTCTGGTCCCTCCCGTGCATCGGGTTCGCGCCCGGAGCAAAGGGTTCTCCCGCCTTACGACCGTCGGGTGTACTCCCGGTTTTTTTACCGTAGACCACATTGGAGGTAATCGTCAGAATCGACAGCGTCGGTGTAGAATCGCGGTAGGTTTTGTTCTTGCGAAGCTTGTTCATGAAGGTCTCTACCACCTGTGCGGCGAGATCGTCCACGCGATCGTCGTCATTTCCAAAGGCCGGGTAATCGCCCCTTACCTCGTAATCGACAGCCAGCCCTTCATCATTGCGGATGATCTTAACCTCGGCGTGTTTCATGGCCGACAGGGAGTCCGCTACCACCGACAAGCCGGCGATACCGCAGGCAGAGGTGCGGAGCACGTCCTTATCGTGTAGTGCCATCTGCACGCGTTCATAAGCATACTTGTCGTGCATGTAGTGGATGATGTTCAAGGTATTGATGTAGAGATTGGCCAGCCAGTCCATGACCTGGTCGAATCGATCCATAACGACACCGTACTCCAGAACATCGCCGGTAATCGGGGCGAAGGCGGGGCCGATCTGCTCGCCGGTCTTCTCGTCCTTACCACCGTTGATGGCGTAGAGAAGCGCCTTAGCCAGGTTGGCCCTGGCACCAAAGAACTGCATCTGCTTGCCGATTCGCATGGCTGAAACACAACAGGCGATCCCGTAGTCATCACCGTAATCGACACGCATCAGATCGTCGTTCTCATACTGGATCGAACTAGTCTTCACGGACATTTCAGAGGCAAAGCGCTTGAATCCTTCCGGCAAACGAGTGGACCAGAGTACGGTCAGGTTGGGTTCCGGAGCTGGTCCCAGGTTGTTCAGCGTGTTCAGGATCCGGAAGCTCGAGCGGGTGACCAGCGTACGACCGTCGATGCCCATCCCACCGATGACCTCTGTCACCCAAGTGGGATCTCCCGAAAAAAGTTCATCGTAGGATGGTGTGCGGAGGAACCGCACCATACGGAGCTTGATGACAAAATCGTCGATCAGCTCCTGGGCCATCTCCTCTGTCAGCACCCCTTCTGCCAGGTCACGCTGGATATAAACATCGAAGAAAGTCGACACGCGGCCAAGCGACATGGCGGCGCCGTTCTGCTCTTTGACTGCAGCCAGGTAACCGAAGTAGGTCCACTGGATAGCCTCTGCGGCATTGTTCGCGGGTCGGAAGATGTCGCAGCCATAGGACGCGGCCATTTCCTTCAGTTCACCCAGGGAGCGGATCTGCTCGGTGATCTCCTCGCGGAGCTGGATCAGCCGCTCATCCATCACGTCGAGAACGAGCAGTTCCTTCTCTTTTTTCTTATAATCAATCAGGCTGTCAATACCATAGAGCGCTACCCGTCGGTAATCTCCGATGATCCGCCCTCTTCCGTAGGCATCCGGGAGGCCTGTGATGATTCCCGTGGACCTGGCTTTTTTCATCTCGGTGGTGTAGGCATCGAAGACGCCATCGTTATGTGTCTTCCGATAGCCCTTGTTGAAGATTTCCGCGATTTGATCCGCCATCTGATAGCCGTGGGCCTCGAGAGCACCTCGTGCCACGCGGACACCGCCGAAAGGCATCAGTGCACGCTTGAGCGGAGCATCTGTCTGGAGCCCGACGATGCGCTCGGTCTTTTGGTTAATGTAACCAGGTGAATGAGAAATGATCGATGAGATCAGATCGGTATCCGCACCTAGGATGCCCTTCTTGTTTTCTTCCGCCATGAGATCAGAAACCTCATCCCAAAGCGCTCGCGTACGATCTGTTGCTCCCGCTAGAAAATGATCATCTGCTGTATAGGGTTCGTAATTGAGCTGGATAAAATCTCTGACGTCAATCTCTTGGTTCCACTTTCCCGTTTGAAAATTTCTCCACGCTTTCATCGGATCATCCCTCCATATGGATTGGTATTTGTTCGCAATTATCCGGCGTAATTGATAATGGTTATCTATGTATACAATATACCACACTCGGTTTTGAGAGGGCAACCTTTACCGCCCATGTTTTTGAAAAAGAACAAGACGGGTTCATGCCTTCAAGTAGTTTGCTCCCTGGCAAGGGTCGCCAAAGGTCTACCCATGATGTCTTCTCTTATTTCATACGTCATCTGGGTATATCTCCAATAGCCGTACATATTCGTTAAAAACCCAGTGCTCCTTGACCATAGGAGGATTCTTGTGAAGAGCATAACATCTTTTTCAGCACAGGAAACTGCAAAAGAGTGGGCCGTTCTTTACCGCCCCCTGAGCGAGACCCATGAGATGGGGGCCCTCCTCTACTCCCGTTCGGTAGGTGGTGGGAGGGTCTACTACTGCGGTCGTACCTACAGGGGCATGCGAAAGAGAGGACCCCTTCAGCCGAATGTCATCCTCCCCTTCTTGTATCTATATCTTATCGAAGCTATCCACCAATGGCTCGGGTACGGTGCACAGATCGAGGCTTTTTTGCACACCCATCCCAAACCGGATCCCGGTTTCACCTACAGCCATCCCTCTCAGGCCGATCGGTGGTTGCTCCTCTTGCCCATGCTCAAAACGGTCTACATCATTCCGTGGGAAAACCAAGAGCTTCTGAGAATTTCAAAACGCAGATAAGAGGCCGTATCCCTTTATTGGGATGCGGCCTCTGTTGTGATCCTTGATGCTCCCTTTGCAATCCGGTTCGAAGACAAGGTTAGAATGCTTCATCCAGAGCCACTGCCGACTTGACCATGTCTTTCCAGGGATCCTCCTTCTGCCCGAGCCTCCGGAAGATATTCTTGATATTGTAGCGTCGGGGATCGAAATCATCAATGGAAAGCTCCTCCCAATCGAGAGGGGTGGCCACTGGAGCATCTCGAAGACTACGGATGCTATAGGGCGCCACTGATGTCTGACCATAGGCATTCCGCAAATAATCGATGAATACCCTTCCCTCTCGCTTCTCTATCCGCTGCTCGGTTGTGAACGCTTGGGGTTGGTTGCCTGCAATGTGCTCGGCGATCTTCACCGCGTGCGCCCGAACCTCATCGAAAGAGAGCTCCGGGACGATCGGCACAACGACGTGTAGGCCCTTGGAGCCTGTTGTCATGAGATAAGACGGTAAACGCATGCCATCCAGATGCTCCCGAAGGGCTCGTGCTGCTTTCACCACCGAAGAGAAATCCTCTTCCGGGGGATCTAGATCGAATAGCATTTTGTCCGGTTTTTTCAAATGAGTGCTTCTGCTCAGCCAGACATGGGGAGTGACGCACGCAAGGTTCGCCAGATACACAAGGGTCGCCGTGTTGTTGCAGACCACATGACTGATTGTTCCACCCTGTTTTCTCTCCACGGTGAGCAGGTCAATCCAGTCTGGGAAATACTCAGGTACTTGTTGCTGGTAAAACCCCTCCCCTTCAATGCCTTCGGGAAACCGATGTAAGGTCATAGGGCGTCCCTCCAAATGAGGGAGCATCACAGAAGAGATCCTTCGGTAGTAGTCGATCAAATCGCCCTTTGTGATACCATTCTCCGCGAATAGAACCTTCTGGGTGTGCGACAGTTCGATGTTTCTATCGTTGATCTGCATCATCCTTCTCCCCTTTCATCGGGCGTCTTCTCTGGTCACCTCACTAGGATCTTTATCTTCCCTCAGACCCTTGAAACTCGGATGCCTCAGCTTTCCATCCTCCGTCCACTCGGTGAACCTTACCTCGCACACCATCTCCGGTTGGACCCAGTGGATTGCACCGCCGGGAGATGCGCCATCAAAAGGTGCCAGATCGATTGTTCTCGTCTCGAGTTCTTGGATCATCCACCCCAAAAAATCATCCGTAAAGCCCGTACCGACCCTACCTGCGTATCTCAACCGATCCTTTTCGTAGTAAGCCAAGAGCAGGGCGCCGAATCCAATACGTTCTCCCTCGGGATCGGTATAGCCCACGATGACGAACTCCTGGCTCTTCTCGCACTTGAATTTGAGCCACTTTTTCGATCGCGAATGCAGGTACTGACTATCGGTCCTCTTGGCGATCAACCCTTCCCAACCCTTGCCACAAGCTTCTTCTAGAAACCGGAGGCCATGGGTATTGCGATGCGGTGTATAGCGAACTGGATCCCGATAGGTTAGCAGATTCTTGAGCGCTTTTTTTCGTTCTTTCAGTTTTAGATGCGTCAGATCATAGGCACCAGCGTACATGAGATCGAAGGCGTAGTAATAGACTTTCACCTCGCTCTTCTTCGCCTTTTCCTCGTCGGCCATATGCATGCGCTTTTGAAGCCTCGAGAAACTGGTCACATGGTCCTCGAAGGCGACAATCTCACCGTCAACGATCAGATGACCGACCTCCATCGACGCAAACGCATCGACGATCTCAGGGTACTTGGCATTCAGTGATTTCTTGTTTCGGGACATGAGCTTGAGCTCTCCATTGTGTTTAAAAACCAAACAGCGCTCACCATCCAGCTTACGTTCGTAAAGCCAGCTCTCGTCGTCAAAAGGCTCATGGGATAACGTGGCCAGCATCGGTTCCATCCAATCGGGTTGTTCCTTCCGAACCAGTTGATCCACCTCATCATCGGCTATGATGCTCTTCATCTCACTCATCGGGCTTTTCCTCTTTGAGATCCTCGATTGTCTGATCGCTGAGTACGGATTTCGGTTCCGTACTCACGGGATTTCTCCTAGCGTCCGCCGCATCGTCCTTCATCTTCATGAAGAGCCACTGTTCTTCCTCGCCGCTACCGGTCCTGATCAGGGCGTATCCACCCTGAAGCTTCGTCCCTCGGAGTAGAACGGTGACGTGCCCCTTTTCGATCGCTTCTTCTATCGAGAGGGATTCCCCTTCTTTTTTCGATGTGTTCTCGTAAGCACCCGTGTCCCACACGATCACTTCACCGCCACCGTATTGGTCCTCAGGAATCACACCTTCGAAATCCGCATAATCGAGGGGATGGTCTTCCGTGGGAATCGCCAGTCGCTTTTCGTCAGGATCCGTTGAAGGCCCTTTGGGTATGACCCATGACTTTAGAACCCCGTCCACCTCCAGTCGAAAATCGTAATGAAGACTGCTTGCATCATGCTTCTGGATCACGAAAATCGGCTTTCCTTCCGTGCTTTTTTTCTCCCCTTTGGGTTCAGGCGACCGGTCGATATCCCGTTTGTCATAGTAATCTTCCAGATGTTCCTTCACGCTCTTCACAACCTTTCCTGTGCATTCGTGCAATTATTGAAAACTCTTCTCTTTACTCATTATTTACCATAAACCGCACATCGCTAACCTTCCTTTCATCGTTTCTATCGAAAAAGAGGCCACTTGGGTAGCCTCTTTTTCATATTCATCGGAAAGCCAATGATCTGTATGATGTGTTTTCATTGCGGCAAGACTATATCTTTCTCCCGGCGATCCTCCCGAAAACGATACACTCTGTGATGGCACAGCTCCCCAGTCGGCTGGCCCCGTGGACCCCTCCCACGACCTCTCCTGCTGCGTAAAGACCTCGAATGGTATGTCCAACGAAATCGACCACTTGGGCCTCCTCGTTGATGGCCAGCCCCCCCATGGTGAAGTGGACCTTGGGCCAAAGGCGCATGGCGTAAAAAGGTGCCTTCTCGATCGGATTGGCTTTCGAGACGATCGGTTTTCGAAAGTCATCATCACTCCCGTTTCGAACAAATCCATTGTAACGCCGGATCTCACTCTCAAAATCCTCCACATTCATCTCGTAGACACCGGCCAGCTCTTCCAGTGAATCGTAGCGTCTCACCACACCCTTGTCCACGGCCTTGGAAATGTCCCAGCCCGAGGTACGCACGGCCCGCTCATCGGCAATGCCGATACAGGGGTGTCCGATGCCCAAGATTGCATCGGCTGACTCTTTGCGATCGCCTAGCTCATTCACGAACCGTTCACCCGTTTCGGGATCAACGATCACCCCGTACTGAAACAGAATGTAATCGGCGAACAGGGGACCGTGTCCAAAACCTCGCTCATCGGGCGAGGCCCAGGCCCCGAGTTGGATCTGTGATAACTGGACCGATCCGGCACCTATATGCAGGGCGGATTTAAGGGCCTCTGCCGTGGCAAAGGGTTTATTGGTCGTCATGATGGTTTCGTCCAACCTTGGATCCTGTAGCGAACGAAAGATCACGTCGGCACCGTAACCACCGGAGGCAAGGATGACACCTTTGTGCGTTCGAACCATTTCAGGTAACCCTTTATCCTCTCGATAATCGTAGGCTTTCAGTAGATGTGCTCCCACCACACGACCGCTTTTGTCTGTGATCAGGGACCGAAAGGAGGTGCTGTAAAGGATGGGAATCTGCAGTTCTTCGATTCGCTTCAACATTTTCTTGAGGATTGTTCCACCTGTTATCCCTTCAGGTGTATAACATCGCGGGACAGTGTGTCCACCGAATACATCTACCCGGTCCATGTAAGGAACACCCAAATGATCGACCGTCCATTTAAAAGCTTGCCTTGCATTTTCCACGACGGTTCGGAGCAGGTGGGGGTGGTTGAGACCAAGACCCGCTTTCAACATATCGTCGTACATCAACTGCTCGCTATCCTCAATACCCCATTGATCCTGAATCTCTGTACCAGGTGCAGCGATTCCTCCGTCGCTAATGATCGAGTTCCCACCGGCAGCCTTCATTTTCTCGACCACTACCACCATTTTTCCCGCCTCACCAGCTTCGATGGCCGCCGACAAGCCGGCGAATCCACTTCCGACAACGAGCACATCGACTTCTGTATGCCACTGCATCTTTTCTTCCATGAGCAACTCCTTCCCGAGTTCAAGGTTCTATGGTAAGTCTATACTGTCAGATTCTTCTCAGCAAGTGTTCAGTGGCCGAAGGAATCGTGAAAGCGTCCAGTCTTATGTCTTGTTTTGTTTTATGTCAACCAAGTACGGGTAATGAATAAAAGAGGCGTTCTTCAGGAGTGCCTGACCGCACAGCGACGAATGCCCACGCGAATGCGTCGACCGACGGATCGGTAGATAACCCGTACATTGGTATTGATCCGTTCAATATAGAATACAATAAAAAATTTGAAAGGAGAGTGTTGAAATGGCTGTAGTAAAAGTGATTGAAGTTCTTGCTGAATCAACCGATGGTTGGGAGGCGGCTGCACAGGAAGCTGTCAATCAAGTATCAAAATCAGTCGATCACGTGGAAACCGTATACGTGAAAGACTTCCAGGCGATCGTTGAGAACGATAAAATCGTCAACTATCGCGTGAACGCGAAAGTCTCATTCCTGGTACACGACTAAGTAGTCGTCAACGGATTACACAAAATGGAAAACTCCTTATCGATTCGACTTTTACCAAAAGCTCGATCAATAGGGAGTTTTTCTTGTGTCAATATTTACCGTGAACTGTCACTCATTGATCGCCTCGATACCCTGTTCTTTGAGTTTCTCCAGGTGTTCGCGCATCTTCTGGAGCACTCCAGGAGCATGCCCCTCCCAGTCTGTCACTTCGCCTACGACTCTCAGCGGCTGTCTGCTTCGATAGGACCGGGTGGGGTTCCCTGGAAATTTTTTATCCGTCAAGTTGGGATCGTTCTCAATTGGTCCCGTCGCTTCTACCCGATAGATCCGTCCGGATCCATCACCTTCAGCCAACTCGGCTCCCCAGACGGCGGCATCTAGTGTAGCCGTCAGGTAGACAAAACTGGCCTTCTTTTTCTTTCCGTAATTCGACCTGAATCCCGGTTCAAGGAAATCCCCGATTTTCAGGTCTATCTTGGTACCATGATAGAAGGGTCCTCGGTCCTTGACGCCTGATGGAGGTTGCTTGTCTTTCATCCTAGTCCTGATCCTCTCTTTCTTCCTTCTGCTACAAAGCAGTGGTTAATTGGTGAGCAACCAGGCGCCCAACACCAGAAATAAAAGTGCACAGATGTATAAGAAAATCTCCGTTCCCTTGTCACCCAGCACTTTTATGAAGAGTTGAATTTTCTTCATGCTCCAAATCTTCTGCGGCTTCACAACTGTGATGACAACAATTACCGCAGCATACAAAATCGCTAGAATTCCCCAAATCGTCATTATGGTTTCCTCCCCTCTTAGAATTTCACATGAAATCCTATCGTGCTGCTTCCGTACAAAAAAGATAGGGAACAGCAGCTATACTTGACTATGAATCGGTAAGCACGCTAGAGATTGACTACTCTAGTCCCTTTCTGATTCGAGGTGCCAACAGCAGGAACACGATGGCACTGATACCCATCACGATCCCGGCGTACCGGATGATCTCCAGCCAGGAACCGCTGTTAGATAGGACCAGTTTGTTTCCCTTGTAAGTCCAGTAAAAGGGAATCCAGTAAAAGAGCACCTGCCATTTGTCTGCCAACAGCTCTTCTCCGGCGATGCTTCCGAACAAGGGTAAGAATAGAATCTTCATATTGCCCGCGGCGTTCATCACGTCATCGTTATTGATCCCCTCGATGAACCCGATAAGGATGCTGATGATACACGACGTGATCACCATGAGCACGGCGAACAGATAGTTGATCTCTCGAAAACCAGTGATCACCAAGAGGAGTATTGTTCCAATCAGTGGCACGAATACGCCGATCATACTCTTGCCAGCAATAAAGCCCATCCTGGATACCGGCGAAAGATGCATGGCACTGATCGTGTTATCCGTTTTCTCCTCAACGATATTCAAAGCAATGATCATCCCTCCGAGTATCGAGGTAAAGATCATCGCGGTATTGACCATGATTTTTTTCAGGGGAGGGATATCTCTTCCGTAGTCCATGATCTCGATCATGGACTGTTCCATACCGATTTCAAAATGATCGAATGCCGCCAGACTCCTCACATAGTCGACTACATATTCTGGTTCATTACCCTGTGACAGGATGTAGTAGTCCACGCCCTCAGCGGGTAGTACCGCAATGATATTGTCCCTTTTTCTCACCCGATTCTCGATCGCCTCGAGCGTCTCTAGTTCTTCGACATTTGCAAACTGACGGAAATATGCGACCTGGTCGGGATTCTCTCCCTCGAGTAGGACCATCTCCACTGTGGTGTCGTTGATACCCGGTGAGAACACATTGATCATGATGGCGAAAATAATCGGTACCACGATAATATACAGGGTGATATAATTTCTCACACTCGTCTTCAGGTCCCTTTGAAAAATCAAGAGTATCTGTCTGATCATCTTCAACACTCCTTCATAGGGACAAGGTCTTTTTGAACCTGTAGTTTGCCAGGATAAAAAGGTCGAGGCCCAATACCGCGAATCCGAGGGAGGCCAACAGGACATAGGGGATGTTACCGTTAACCGAAATAATCTCTTTGAAGCCCTGTAACATCACATAGCTCGGAATAATCTTCACCCAGGCGGGGTCCCAACTCGGTGTGAAGTAGGAGATGTTGGGCATGATCATGATCATGATCACGATGTACATGGCACCAAAAGCCTCCACGATATCCTGATAATAGCTCGTGAGCAAGAGACCAAGAGACGCGGCAAAGAATCCCGATGTCAGAATAAAGAGGATCATCGCAGGATAATGAGGCTGTAACCCCATCGCGGGGATCGTGATGATCAGGGTCGTCACGATTCCCGTGAGAATGATCACCCCAATCTTACTGAGCAGATAATGCGATACAGAAGAAGCTGTGATGGCATAAGCCTTGATGATCCCTTCATTTTTATCGAGGAATATATAGGCTGCAATAATGAAAAGGCTCATGAGGCTTCCATTGAAGGTGAGGAACACGGGAATCAGATTCTCCCGATCGCTGAGCGGTTCTGATTCTTCATACAACTTCCTGACTTGGATACCATCGGCATATTCCTCTATGACATCATGCCCAGCCAATCGATTGTGATAGACCGTGAGTAGATTCTTCAGCTTTTGCGTTTCATAACCCTGTAGGTAATAGGTGTGGACGATCTGTCCCACTTCGTTGACCCGCACATGTACAGCGGGCAATCGTTCGATACTCGAAATGGCCTCGAGGGCCGCCATACTCTCGAGTAGGTGGATTTCCGTTTCTTCGGTTTCGTAAAGCTCGGCATGAAAAAATCCATCTCCGGCCTCAATGTCGATCTGCTCTGCCCTTTCATCGAGATCATCCTCGAGCAGGTTCTCTCTGTAACGGTCCTTGACAACCTGGGGTAAGTCGAGAAAGAGGTATTCTTCCCCCTTGGTGTCGAAGTCCTCGGGCACCACGAAAACGATTATCAAGAGCAAGACAATGGCCATGCCCAGTTCAATATAGAAATACCAACTTTTTGACGAGAGTTTGAGCTCTTTTGCGAAACTATACCAAAGTTTCATCTAAACCAATTTCCTTCCGGTTACCTTGATGAAGATCTCCTCGAGCGTGGCCTCCTTGGTGTGCATAGTCTGGATCTCGTATTCTCTGATCACTTCGGCGAGCCGCGCCTTCTCTTCTTCAACGACTGTGGAAAAGCGCTCCATCATCAATTCACCATTCTTGATATACTCTACTTCCACCAGTTTTTCGCCGTACTTCAACTTCAGTTCCTTCGGTGAATCGATCAACCTGATCTTTCCATCCACGATAAAAGCCACGCGATCGCAAAGCTCATCGGCAATGTACATGTTATGGGTCGTCAGGAAGACGGTGACTCCCTTTTCGTTCTCCTGCTTGATGATATCCTTGATATTCGATGCGATGGCAGGGTCCAGTCCTGTGGTAGGCTCATCGAGAAACCAGATCTCAGGGTTGTTGAGCATAGATCGGGCGAAAGTCAGCCGGTGCTTCATTCCCTTGGAATACTTACCGGCCTTGATCTTCTCTTTACCGTCTAGCCCTACTAATTTGATCAGTTCCATGGGATCTCTGGTCTCCACATCGAATAGCTTCCCATAGAATTCGAGGTTCTCCAGACCGGACATCTTGTTGTAGACGTTCGATTGTTCAAAGGACATACCGATCTTATTGAACATCTTGTTCTTGATGTGCTTGACGTCGTAACCGGCTACCTCCACGTTGCCCTTCTGCAGTTGCAGAAGACCCACCAGGATATTTTGCGTTGTGGATTTGCCAGCTCCCGAAGGGCCCAAAAATCCAAAGATCTCACCTTTCTTGATCTCAAAGCTCACATCATCCACGGCATAATTCTCGTCATTGCTATAAGAATGGTAAAGGTTCTCTACTGTGATCATCTGACTCATCCCTTCATTTCGGTGCGCCGAGCCCCGAGGTCCCAGCACATGCTAATCTTCTCGAAAATTTAGGATGAACAATTCACCCTCTGTCAGACCCGCTATCACCTCGATCTGATCGTTTATCTCTACACCTGTTGTGATTGGACGGTCTACGGGATTTCCATCCTCAAGGACCTTGACGAGAACGGTCCCGTTTTCTCTGGTGACCGCACCCTTTGGAATGAGCAAAACTTCCCTTGCTTCCTCGATCATCACCCTTGTCCTGACCTCTATTCCGTAGGCGTGATCATCCACGGACTGAGGGAGGCCCACTTCCACGGTCTGGCGGTTTTCTTCTACCCCAAGTTCGGATAGGGTCATAAAAGCCTTGGGATGTATCTGCTCGACTTCCAGTTGCTCTAGGGTGAAACCAAGTCGAGTATCTTCAACTGTCGCCATCATACCGGGGCTAATCTTACGCGCATCTTCCACCATGAAGTCGACCAAAATTACTTTTTTCGTTGGATCTTGAATCTCTAGGATCAGCGAGCCTGGCGATGGTCGATCCCCCACAAAGGTGTTGAGGTCCGTCACGATGCCTTCCTGCTCTGCATAGAGCGCATAGTCCTCACGACTATTTTCGATACGCTCCAAGGTGAGGAGCAACACCTCGATTTCCGCCTCATATCTTCTCTTGGTGTTCTCAGAAACACCTTTCGTCAGCTGCCTGTAGGTGTTCTGTGCAGTGCCCAGACTGCTCTGGAATTGTTCCACGCTATTGACAGCCCGCTCGAGTTCTACACGAGAAGCAGCACCATTGTTGTAAAGTGCTTCGATCCGATCCTTGTTCTTGGTCGCCTGCGCCAGATCATTTCTGATCCGTGATATGGCGATCATGGCGCTATTCACACTCTCGACATCAGATCCGGTGAGGGCCTCACCATAGGTGGCCTCCAGCGCCTCTATTTGCTTTTCCACCACTTTCACTTCAAGATCCAAATGGTCTTCATACTTGACCAGGAGCTGACCTGCTTCTACACGATTACCCAGCTTTAGATTCATTTCTTCCACTCGACCTGTACCCGTACCATAATATCGTTTGACATCACTTGAGCTGATTGTCCCCACTTCTTCCACCGATACGGCCACTTCGCCTATTGTTGCTTCGGCTGTGTTGTATCTCGTACCGATGTTTCCCGTGGTCAACACATAAAATATTCCTACTCCAACTGCCGCGAAAATGACAAAAGCGATGATCAGTTTCTTTTTCATAACGCCCTCCACTCCTAACTCCAGCTTCGGGATGTTAGCCCCCGATGCAGATCGCTTGCCGATCCTACGAATCCTCGTAACCTTTCATTCATAAGTACCCGCTTCAGGGAATCGCGAAACCTACTGGTTTCCCAATCCTTTCGAACCCGTAAAACGAAAGCCCATTCCACCTGATCAGCCCTATTGTCAAGGAGACCCGATGGTAGGTCAACAGGAATAAGTCTAATTGGCTTTCGACCTAGGCAACGGACGACCCTATTCTGATCAGGTGTTACATTTTTTTCATTGACATTCCTTCCTATCACCTATAAGATAAAGGAAACAAGCGTCCCCCTCCCCCGGGGGTCGGATAGAGATGTGGCTGCGAAGTATTCGACTTCGCCCCTTTACTTTGAAATCTATTTATAGGAGTGGTTAGTATGGAGAAAATTGTTATCATCGGTGGCGTCGCCGCTGGGGCGACCGCCGCAGCGAAGGCCCGTAGACTTTCACCTGATGCCCAGATTACAATCTTAGAAGCAGGGGCAGATATTTCCTTTGCAAACTGTGGGTTGCCCTACTATATTGGTGGGGACATCAAAAGTCGATCAAAGTTGATCCTACAGAGTCCGGAAAGCTTCAAGGATCAATACGACACAACAGTGCATATTCATACTACGGCAACAAAAATTGATCGAGAGAACAGAGTCGTTCACACGGTCAATTCTCAGACAGGTGACGAGAATGCTTTTGACTACACCAAGCTCATTCTGGCTCAAGGTGGAAAACCTATCGCGCCACCGATCCCCGGGTCGGATCAAGAGCATGTATTCCAGTTGTGGACGCTCGATGACATGGACAAGATCAACTCCTTTATCGAGGATCATGAACCCAAAACGGCAGTCGTTGTCGGTGGTGGCTTCATCGGCTTGGAGATGACGGAAGCACTCGCGAAAAGAGGACTCCAGGTATCGGTAGTCGAGATGATGCCACACGTGATGGGCATCATGGAAGCGGAAATCGCAGGGTTTATCCAAGAAGAGATGATCTCCTACGGTGTGGATCTACACACGAACGTAGCCCTTTCCGAAATTGGCGCCACAGACGCCAAGCTCAACGATGGTACGGTCGTGGATGCCGATATGGTCTTGCTCTCCATCGGCGTTCGACCGACGCTGAAGCTGGCTCAGGAGTCCGGTCTTTCCATTGGCGATGCTGGTGGGCTTCTCGTCGATACGACGCTCCGAACGAGCGATGAGCACATTTACGCTGCCGGCGATATGATTGAACTCGAGCACCGTGTGCTTGGGAAAAAGGTTCGCATTCCCCTTGCCGGGCCTGCCAATCGTCAGGGGCGGATTGCCGCTGAAAACGCCTTGGGTAAAAAACACGAGTACAAGGGCCCCATCGGTACTTCGATCGTCCGGGTCTTCGAAGCCGTCGCGGGTACGACCGGACTCTCGCTCAAGCAGGCCAGAGCCGAGGGCATCGATGCCGATGCGATTGTCATCCACAAAGAACACCACACTTCCTATTATCCCGGCGCAGAGATGGTATCGGTTCTCGTTGTTTACGACAAGGAGACGGGAACCGTGCTCGGTGGACAAACGGCGGGTTACGAAGGCGCCGACCGACGACTGGATGTCTTGGCCGTGGCCGTGGCTTCAGGGCTCAAGGTTTCAGATCTGGCCGATATCGATTTCGCCTACTCTCCACCGCTGGGCAATGCCAACGATGCGATGAACATGGCAGCATATGCTGCCGAAAACAGAATGTCTGGGTTCTCACCTGCCCTGACCATCCCAGAACTCGATACCTTATTGGAAGGCAAGGACGTCCAGTGGATCGATGTGCGCGATATCTTTGATTACGAGAGATCACACGTAGAAAGTGCCCTTCACATCCCGGTGGAGATGCTCTCTGCTAGCCTGGACCAACTGCAAAAGGACCGACTGACCCTTGTTTACGACCAAACGGGTAAAAAAGGTCACCAGGCCTTGCGTACCCTGGTAGGTGCTGGTTTCACCGACGTGCTCAATGTCAGTGGTGGCTTTATCAGTCTTTCGAACTACGTCCGAGCCATTGAACCGGCGAACTTTGTCTTGAATCTTCCTGCGCCCGAAGAAAAGAGCCTTGATGAGACAGCCGAGACAGCAAGTGAAGACGTGGCAACCGAAGAGGTCGTGGAAGAGAAGACAACCGGACCCTTGATCATCGACGTGCGAACGGCAGACGAGTTCCACTACGGTCACGTACCCGGAGCGGTCAACATTCCACTGGACCAGCTCCAGTATCAGATCAACAACCTGGAGGACAAGAACAGAGAGACCATCCTCTACTGTGCAACCGGGGCCAGAAGTGCCTACGCGGTTCAAATCTTACAAGCCTACGGATTCACGAATGCGAAAAACGGTGGTGGGGTTTCACGCATGATGGCCTATGTGAGAAATCAATAGAGCCTCAGCAAAGGAGATTCAAAAGTGACGGGATCGAAGTGAGAACTTCGATCCCGTCGCTTTTTTGTTCTTAACGTCTCATTACATCTGAAAGGCGACAATCCAGTAGCAGATCGCTGCGATCAAAGAAAGAGGCGTCATGACGTACTTTTCTTTTTTGCTCATTGAGCTCAGATTCATGACCGTGTTGAGCGACAGATAGGCTGCGAAGAAGAAGCAAATGTAGCGGGTCGATCGCGGGGAAAACCACAATGGCAGGAAACCACCGGCCTGCAAAACGATAACCAGGGCGAAGAGCTGAATAAACACCGATACGACGGCCATGACCCTGAGCTTTTTCGGCAGAACGCGATACTGTCCCCCCATCGTAAATTCCCCGAGGGGAAAGCCGAGGGCAACGAGCGTGGTCATGATGACTATAGCGAAAAATAACGATGCACCGATGATAGCATACATAGAATTACGTCCTCACTTTCTTAAGAGAAAACGGGTAATGTGCCGTCTCCAAGTGCGTCTTCTTCCATTATTATTGTGTGATTTCCCTTAAGAGTCCTTCATCTTAGACTCCCTGGCTTGATCTGAATAAGATTTTACAGGATCACCGGTTGCTGCAGCGTTTTTCATCATGGAAACAACATGACCGTAATCCAGCTTATGTCCTGCTCGCTCGAGAACTCGTATTTGCTTGATCTCAGGAAGCTCCGCCATGATATATAAGGTTGTGATGATCAAGGCGAAAACGACTTCCGGGCTATTCACACCCTCTCTCACCGCAAACCATGGTATGGTCAATGCAACGCCACCGATAAAGGCAAACATCGGGGCGAAACGTCCAATGATCATCCCACCGGCATGCGTGATGAGCAGGCCCAAGGGACTGATCGCGAGAAGCATGCCCATGATACTGGAGTTTCCGCCCCCTCCCTTGAACCGATACCAGACCGGCCATAAATGGCCGGTCAATACTGCCACGGCAATGACCAGGTGATAGGACGCATCCGGAAATAGCATGAGCACGGCCAATGTCGGCAACAATCCTTTGAGTGCATCAAGTGCACTGACCAGTCCTCCCCACCGTGGACCGAAGGCAATCATCACGTTCGTAGCACCTACCGCATGAGAAATTAGTTCCGCCTGGCCATCCGTGGTTGGAGTGCGGATAGCACTCGGTACGCCTTCGGGTTTCAGCTTCTTGAAAAACAACCGAGCAAAAGAGATTGAGCCGATGAGATAACCCACGCCAGCCGTGACCATGAAAACCCATATGGGAGCCATCATGCATCCCTCCTTTCAGTAGACAGGGTGATTTTTCCGTCGTATCCGTTGACTGTAACCAAACACCCGTTCTGAATCCGACAAGCTCCCGCCACCGATACAACCGCGGGTATACGGTACTCCCGGGCAACAATGGACGTATGGGAAAGCATACCCCCAGACTCCGATATAACCGCCCCGGCTTTCGCGAACAAGGGCGTCCACCCTACATCCGCAAAAGGAACGATCAAAACATCCCCAGTACGGATATTCCCAAAATCTTCTATACCTCTGACAACACGAGCCGGTCCAGCATACGTACCGAGAGATGTGGGGACGCCACTGAGTCCAGCTTCCGGTGTGGATATTACGGGCGGTTGCTCATCCCCTAGGATCATCTCCGGTAAAACAGCATCTCGGTAGTACTCAATATCCTGGCGACGTGATGAGATTAATCTCTGCTGTGGGGCCGGTTGACTAGTTCCTATCAAATCGCTTAGCTCTGACCAGTAGAGATAGTAAATATCCTCTCGGTCATCGAGCACACCCTGATCAACCAGCTGTTCCCCTAATCTGACGAAACATGTTCGGAACTGACCGTATCCATACGTATACAGCGAGCTGATTTCTTCACGATCGACCGTAAATCGACTCGTGCGCTGGTATACAAAGCCGACTAAAATCCGTTGGATCCAAGGGAGCTCAAGATCTTCAAAACGTAGCATTTCCATTTCTCGGTTGACCGGTTTCTGTTGAATGATCATTCGATGGACCAAGTCCGGCACTTCCCGCCAGGGAATACTGGAACAATCATTCCCGCTGTCGTTCAGGTGGCCAAACCTAAGCAGAAATTGATCCATATCTCGTTGGAGTTCTGCTTCTCTTTCAGGAGATAGCGCCGCTTCTTCTGGGTCCACCTCGAGAGGACCGTAGTACCGGTCGTGTAGCGCTTGCAACGCATGCTGCGGATTGTATTTGGTAGCGGCCTCTCGTGCTCCCCTCAGTTCCAAGAGGCGTACATCGTAGCCATGTTTGCTCAATAAACGGCCAAGTAAGCGATAGTACATCATGGCCATCAAAGGGATCATGATGTTGTAGTAGGCCAGGTCTCTTGTTTTATCAAAAATGCCCGAGGCCAGTTGCAACCATTCTGAAGGATCATGTTTCTCATCCATGCGTACGGCCAACTGCTCATAGATTGGTTTCTTGGCTTTGACCAAACGGGCGAGCCTACGGTGGATGCCCAAAAGTCCTATGGCAAATGCCAGCAGACGAGGTAGCCGTGCGACGATCCCGAGACCGGGTCGCATTGTGGGTTTTTCCGGTCCTTCCTGCTCCAAACCGAACAGTAATTCCAAGGCCTCCGCCGGCATGCCCAGGCGCTCGAACACTCTACCGAAAACGCCCATATTAAAGTAAGCACGGTAGTAATAATGCCCGGTGAAATTGTCGGGTTCCCAAGAGCGCTCTCCGGTCAGCCGACCAAGGATTCCAGCCCATACCGGGTTGATCAGTCGGGTGTTGACCGACCAGACCAATGGTTTGATAATCCCGGGGAGCATCTCACGCGCGATACGGTTAGAGAAAACCGGAATATCCAAGCGGGTGATCGGTCGAACCTGTAGGAAGTACAGTGCTTTCCCATCCCAGGCCCATTCCAGATCGACGGGTTGCCGGTATCTTTGGGCGATTGTCTTTGCCTCTACTACGACGTTTCGCGCCAAAGCTTCGCCCAACAGGCTTTCTTCGGGTTTCTCTGACCAGTTTCCCCATTTACTAACCCATCGTTCGGGCTCTTGATGGAGTTGAACCTGATCTTCTCCCGTGCCCTTTCCAGCTTCTATGATGGTTTCCGAAAAGCCAGATACCGGATTCTTGGTGAAGACCACACCCGAGCACTCTGCTAGTACCATCTCCTGAAGGACCACGGCCATGTGAGGAGCCGACGCGGAAGACATATGATGCTTTCGGTATGCCTCGAACTCGACAGACTCGAGTGATGCCCAGACATCGCCGATACGCGTGAGGATCTCGTCGATGCCCCGGACTTGGAGATAACTCCTGAAGAGGCCGGCACAGGAGAAGTCACCGGAGTCTTCCACCGATGCCGAGGAACGAACGGCATACGTCTTTCGGGGATCAAGAAATGCAATCAGTTCACCGCGCAAGGCTCTCAGGGTTGCCTCTCTGTCAACGAGATAATCCTCATATGCAGTCCAAAGAATCACCCAACTACTTGGAACTCTTATGCCCTGTCGCAATAAGAAATGAAGATTTGCTGCCTTGCTACCGACATTGCCGCTTAACCACCTTTTCGTGAGCGAGTAAATATACTTTCTGGTCAATACAACCCCCCCTTTTTCGACTTGCCCTTTTGCCATTGCGATCTAAGACGCACTCCTCCCGTGACAATGCCAATCCCCATCATTTGTTATTCTACTTATACCTTGATTACCAGAAGGGTACGCCGAAATTTCTGCAATTCCATAGCGGAATTTGGCATCCACGTGCGATGGATACACGCTCGGGTGCATCGTGATCTTATCGTTTCTCCAACGCACCTGGTCTCCGAAGGGTTCCAAGTCTACTCAAGCAAGAAAAAACGACAATCCACAAGGGGATTGTCGCGAAAAAGCAAGATGCGAACTTTTTCCTTATTCCGTCGGTAGCTCTGCGAATGTCGGCACACACTCCAGCTCATGATCCCAATTGGCTCTACTTTCGAAGTAGATGTGCCCCTGAGGTCGAATCGATACATCGCTGTCCAAACTTCCTGCGGGAACGACCAGCAGCGTGCCTTCCAACTGAAGGTTGGGCAGCGCTGATCCGCAAATACTACAGAAGCTCTTGATGTGTCCTTCCGAGCGAAAGTTAAAAATTTTTCTCTTTCCTTCACCGGATAGCCACCTTAACCGGGCAGAAGAAGAGAACAGATTGGCCGCATGGGCTGATCCCGTATCCTTCTGACACCTCTTGCAGTGGCAAAGATAAAAATCCTCAAAAACACCATCGATCTCGAAAGTAACCTCTCCGCAAAGACATGAACCCGTGTGTCGCACGATCAACGCTCCCTCCTTACGATTTGTTCCATTGCTACCCTTCTTTACATAGCTCGACGACTGACTCAACATGCGTGGTGTGCGGGAACATATCCACGGCCCGAACCCTCTTCGTTCGGTACCCCTGCTCCTCCAAGATCTCCAGGTCACGGGCTAGGGTCGAAGGCTTGCAGGACACGTACACGATGCGCTCCGGTTGCATTTTCACGATGGTATCCAGGAGTACTGGATCACAGCCCTTTCTCGGCGGATCCACCACGACGACGTCAGCACGGTAGCCTTTCGCGTAGAGCTCGGGGATGACCTCCTCCGCTCGTCCCTGGTGGACCTCCACATTGTCCAGTCCGTTTCGCTCGGCGTTCTTCTTGGCATCTTCACAAGCGCCTTCGTGCAGTTCTACCGTGACGACGCGCTTGGCCTTTTTTGCCAGGAACATGGAGATGGTCCCGATGCCAGCGTAGAGATCGAAGACCATTTCTTCACCTGTCAGTCCAGCGAAGGCGAGGGCCTGTTCGTACAGGGTGACCGTCTGTCTCGGATTGACTTGAAAGAAGGAAGTAGGGCCCAGCTCGAAAAAAAGCTCTCCAATATGGTCCCTGAGAACAGGTTCCCCGTAAATCAGCTTGCTTTCATTACCGAAAATCCGGTTCCCCCGCTCTCTGTTCAGATTCAGATAGAGCGAGCCGACACCCAGTTGAATTAAAATGGCCACCAAGGGTTCCACGGAAGCGAGCGATCCATTGGACACCAAGATCACCATGAGATCTCCTCGATCGTTATTGCGGATCACCAGGTGCCGTAAAAGCCCCTTGCGCTTCTTCTCATCGTAAACCGCAATATTGTGCTTGAGGATCCATCCCTCCACAGCCTTGAGAATCGGTGCGTGGCCTTCCGACTGGAGCAAACAGTCGGCGACTCTCACGACATCGTGGCTCCGCTGCCGGTAGAAACCGATAACGGGTTTACCCTCCACCATCGCAATGGGGTACTGTCCCTTGTTCCGGTAACGCCAGGGATCCGTCATCCCGGCGATCGGCAAGGTATGCTCCGGGGTGATCCTGCCGATGCGCGCTAGGGTCTCCGTGACCAAGCGCTCCTTGTGGACCAGCTGAGCGGCGTAGTCCAGCTCCTGGATCTGACACCCGCCACAACGGCCCACATAAGGACAAGGGGGGACGATCCGATCTGGACTCTCCTCGATCCTCTCCACTACCTTTCCGATTGCATATGATTTTTTCACCTTGATGATCTTGAGCTTCACAATTTCCGACGGTAGCGCGTCCTGGGCAAATACAGCCATTCCCTCGTAGCGGCCGATACCTTCCCCCTTGTCTCCCAGATCCTCTATGGTCAATGTGATTTCTTCACCTTTTGTCAACATGGTTTTCTCTCCTCGTCTTTCGGTACTCATCAGAATAAGTTATAATGATTGTATCATACATAACAGCAATCGAAACCAACTAGGAGGCCCATCGATGCGCGTCATTTTCAATTTGTTCCTATTGATCATCGTGGCACTCGTCTTATCCACGATTCCCCTGAATACCAATGCCTTTCAATTTGACTTCGAGTTTCCATCGAGGCAAACAGATCCTGAACCCGAGGAAACGCCCGATCCCCTCTATACTTTTGTCGCACCAGATAACCGCTACTTAGAAGATCCCGAGACCCTTGAGCTGACCATCCAAAGCAATATGGATATGTCTACCTTCGACCCCGGAGCATTGACGATCGACGGTCAGTCGATCCAAACACGGATTATCGAAGAAGCCATGGACCGGGTCAGATTAAGTCTCGATCTCTCAAGTCTTGAGCTGACCCATCCCACGGATTACGCAGAGGTCAAGGTTGCTCACCCGCAAGTGCAAGACGAGCTCACCCTCTACCTCCGAAAAACCTTCACGGCAGAACCACTGTCCACGGCAACTGCCGAGCCGGACAATCGCATGATCCACACACTCTATCTCCCGGATCGCCAGCTCATCGGGTTGATTCCCGTGAACTTCGTCATCCCCGAGACGGATAGCTACATCCGTACCACGCTCAACGCACTGCTCGCCGGCGCTCCAGAAGGCCTGGGCCTTTACGAAGGTGCCTTCGTGCCACGCGTTGGCGTCGCACGACTGGCCAACCAAACGGTAAGCCTCTATATCGACGGACAAGACGCGACCCCCTTTGGACAGGGGTCCAGCGCGGCCACCACGGCCCTTGGTGCCCTCTCGAGGACCATGAACGCCATCGACTATATCGGGGCCACGCATATCTTCGTAAACAACGGGCACTCCCCGGAGTTCTTCCATGACATGGACTACGAGGAGCCGATTGAGGAGCAAATCGGCCCCTTCACCTACTACCTTCACGCGAGCGCAGGTCACCTTTACTACGCTCCCTTCGAGACCACCGCTAGGGACGTGGATGGGCTTTTCGAAGCGCTGAAGACACCTCCCGCCGATAGGGCCTTCTACATGCCCTTCCCCGATTCCGTGGACCTCATCGGGATCGATACCATGCAGGCGGAAAACACACTCTTGACCCTCACGCTCTCCGAAGCCTTCGACCGCTTCGATGATCGTGACGCGGGCATATTGGCAGATCAATTGGTCTACACCTTCACGAGCCTCGGGGCGATCGACCGGGTGACCGTACGAACGGAAGAGACCATCTACCGGGAGAACGCCGCTAAGCCGCGATTCATCAACCTGGCGGGCGAACAATAAAACCGACGCATATCCAAAAGATCCACCTTTTCGATTTAGCGATCGAAAAGGTGGATCTTTTTTCATGTCCTGTAGATACCAGCATGCCATTCTTCATGGCAGAATTCGTGTCTTGTATGCTCCAGAGCCCGCTTGACGCTGATCTCTTCCGGTAAATGACGCGCCACCGCGAGGTAATACCTTTGCACATCCCGGAGGGCCGCGAGAAAGGCCACAGGCGTTTTCGCACTACCATGACCCGGGAGGTAGCCTTCCGCCGCCATCCCTTCGAGCCTCTCGAGAGACTCGAGGGACCGCGGAATGGTCAGATAACTATCCGTCGACGGTAGGAGCAGACGGTCCTCCGTACCCCACATCACCTCATCGGCCGTATGGAGAAAACGCCCGTCGATTCGAGTGAGTACCGTGCAGGGTGAATGCCCGGGACTGGTGAACACCTCGATAGCATGACCGTCAAAATTGAATGCGAAGGACCCCTCTACCGCGACATCGGGTCGATACCGGTCCGGGTCCCGATCACCATAATATCGGGCTAGCGTCTTCTCGAAATGGCAGCTCCCGATCACGCGACGGGCAGACATCACGTGCATGCCGTCTATGTGATCCCCGTGGTAGTGCGAGAGGATCAGCGTGTCCACCGTCTTGTCAGCGAGCAAATCCATCAGCAGTGCCGTCTGTTCGGGAAAGCCCGCATCGATGACCAGATAACCGGTGTCACCCTCGAGCACGTAAATCTGATTCTCGAACTGATAGTCGCCCACAGGGTCGAAGGCATAGCTTCTCAGATGCTCGGTGATCCGCTCGACCCGTACTCCTTCGCTAATCACGATTGACACTGAAGGTACGCGATACACCCTCCAGCATCTCCATGATGGGCAGATGATAGGGGCATTTCGTCTCGCAGAGCCCGCACTTCACGCAGTCTGCCGAGGAGATCTGCTGGGACTTGAAACGATCCATCGCCCAGTCTTCGAGATCATAGCGTTTGTAGTAACCCTCGAAGATGAACTGCGTGGGAATATCGATACCCGTGGGACAGGGCAGACAATAGCCGCACCGACGGCAGAAGGTCGTACCCAGTTCCGCCCTGACGGCCTCTAGACGGTCGATCTCCTCTTGGCTTAGGGTCAGATCAGCGTCGAGCATACTGGCGTTCTCCTCGATCTGTTCGGTCGCATCCATGCCCGGGATGGCCACGTCGATGAAATTTTTGCCGTAGGTATATTTGAGACCCAGAGCCGCCTCGGTGAAGGCACCTCCAGCGATGGGTTTCATGGCGATGGTACCAAGTCCCATGGCCTTGGCCTTTTCAAAGAGTGCAGTGCCCTGGTCCTCGATAAAATTGAAAGGGAACTGCAGGGTCTCGAAAGGAGGCTCCGCCTTTAGGATTTCCATCGCCACATCGGCGCTGTGGGCCGTGAAGCCGATATGCCCGATCGTACCCCGCGCTTTCGCCTCCAAAAGGGCTTCCATGGCCCCACCTGGCCCTATGATCGCATGATACTGGTCCATGCTCTTGATCAGGTGGCACTGGTACAGATCGATGTGATCCGTCTGGAGATTCTCCAAGCTGATCTGAATGTCCTCGGCCATTGCCTCGCGCGTGCGTGCCATGGATTTTGTGGCCACGATCCACTGATCGCGGTCTCCAGCCAGTGCCTCGCCAACAAAGGATTCGCTCACCGTATAGCCTCTGGCCGTATCAATGAAAGTGTAACCGCGGTCCCGCGCCAGGCGGATGAGGTGGACCGCTTCGGATTGGGTCAACCTCTGGATCGGGATACCCCCGAAGCCCACCTTTGAAATCTCTAGTCCCGTGTTACCCAGTTGTACGCTCTTCATGAGCTTTAACCTCCTCGTATCGAAAACAATCCGTCAGATGATCGTTCACAAGTCCTGTCGCCTGCATGTGAGCGTACAAGATCGTGGGACCCAAAAAAGAAAAACCCCGCTTCTTCATATCCTTGGCCAGTCTTTCAGATACTTCTGTTTTGGCCGGCACCTCTTGAAGGCTACGATAAGCATTCTGCGGGGGTTCGTTTCCAACAAAACCCCAGATATAGCGGGTGAAGCTCCCAAACTCCTCCTGTACGCGCAGAAAAGCCCTCGCGTTCTGGACCGCGGCTTCGATCTTCCTGCGGTATCGGATCAGTCCTGGGTTCTCCATCAGGACGTCGATCTCGGACGCGTCGAAGGTTGCCACCACCGCCGGGTCGAAGCCCGCGAAGGCTTCACGATAAGCCTCTCGCTTCTTGAGTACCGTGTGCCAGGAAAGGCCTGCCTGGGCTGATTCCAGGATCAAAAACTCAAAGTGCACCCGGTCGTCATACACCGGAACGCCCCACTCTTCATCATGATAGGTCCGGTAGAGATCGTCCCTGTCACACCAGGGACAGCGCGTCTCATCCTTCATGGGCATCCTCCAAAATCCCCCTGAAATGCTCCGGAAGGTGGCGATACCTGACCGGACGTAGCTCGAGATCGACGAAAGCATGAGCGCTGAATCCCTCTGCCAGCACTTCCCCATCGCTCTCCCTTCGGATCACATAATGAAAGCGAACACGGACACCCTTGAGCTGTTCCACTGTGGTCTCGATACGTACCGGTTCATCGTAGAGCAAGGGTTTCTTGTACGTGCACCCCACCTCGATCACCGGTAGCATGAATCCATCTTTTTCAAACTGGCTGTAGGTGTAGCCACCCGCCTTCATCAGGCCCGTTCGACCGAGCTCGAAATAAGAAAGATAGTTCCCGTGGTAGATAATCCCCATCTGGTCCGTTTCCGAGTACCTTGGGGTGATTTTGACTGATTGCATCTGTCTCCTCCTCACACCTGCTTTTCCTCTATTGTAGGCTTTTTCCAGACAAAAAGAAAGACCCGCACCGAAGGGAGCGGATCTTGAGATGTCTTTACAGTACGCGCGTACGTCCCGCGTAAACGATACCTTTGTCAGAATCCAAGGTCACGAGACCGCCATCCTTGAGGACCTTCGTCGCTTCTTTGGCGCCGACGATCGCAGGGATACCAAGGTTGAGGGCTACAATCGCAGCATGAGAGGTATAGCCACCCTCCTCGACGATGAGGCCACCGGCCTTCTCGATATAGTCCATCATATCGATATCCGTAGAAGTCGATACGATAATGTCGCCTTCCTTGAACTTGGCCTTCAGCTCGTTCGGTGTATCGGCCACACAGATCACGCCCGTGGTCACTTTCTTGCCCATACCCGTTCCCTTGATCAGGATTTCACCAACGAGGTGTACCTTCATCAGGTTCGTTGCACCGGCGATGCCCACGGGAACACCAGCGGTGATGACAACGAGGTCACCCTTCTTGATGTAACCATGCTGACGGGCAAGCTCTACCGCGTTGTCGAAGATCTCATCGGTGTTGTTGGCCTCGTCCATCAGGATCGAATGGATTCCCCACACCAGGGCCAGCTTGCGCCGAACTGCTTCTGACTGTGTAGCGGCGATCACCGGAGCCTTTGGTCGGAGTTTCGATACTTTGCGAGCCGTGAAGCCCGAAGCCGTGGCGGTGATAATTGCACTCGCCGCTAGATCGAGGGCCGTCTCACAAGTAGCATGGCTGACCGCATAGGTCACGCCGCTCTCGTCAATCATCTTGGACTTATGATCGAGGATTTCTTTGTAGTTCAAAGCACCTTCTGTCGCTTCTGCGATTACGCTCATGGTCTTCACCGATTCAACGGGGTATTTACCCGCAGCGGTCTCACCTGAAAGCATGATGGCATCGGTGCCGTCGAAAATCGCATTAGCCACGTCCGTGGTCTCGGCGCGTGTCGGTCTGGGGTTGCGGATCATGGAGTCCAGCATTTGGGTGGCCGTGATGACGGGTTTGCCCGCAGCGTTACACTGCTCGATCATGCTCTTTTGCACCAGTGGTACCTGTTCGGTGGGGATCTCCACACCCAAGTCACCGCGGGCAACCATGAGACCATCGGAAGTCTCAAGGATCTCAGCCAGGTTGTCCACACCCTCTTGGTTTTCGATTTTTGAGATGATATGAATATCGTGCGCATTATTGTCTTCAAGAATCTTACGGATCTCCATGACATCGGCGGACTTACGGATAAAGGATGGGGCGATGTAGTCCACGCCCTGCTCGATACCAAAGAGAATATCCTTCTCATCCTTCTCCGTGATGGCCGGTAGGTTGATGGCGACGCCTGGTACGTTGATCCCCTTGTTATCCTTCACGGGACCACCGTTCTTCACCATCGTCGTGATCTCGGTCTCTGTGGTGCTCAGCACTTCGAGTTCAATCAGACCATCGTCGATCAGGATCTTGACGCCCGGTGTGACATCCCCCGGGAGACCTGTGTAAGAAATCTGGCATTTCTCGCTATCCCCGAGATAATCTTCTGAGGTCAGGATGAAGGTTTGTCCTTCTTTGAGCTCCACCACATCTTCCTTGAACTTGCCCGTTCGAATCTCAGGGCCTTTTGTATCGAGGAGAATCGCTACTGGCTCACCCAACTCTTCACGGACTTCGCGGATCATCTTAATCCGCTGCAGGTGTTCTTCATGGTTCCCGTGGGAGAAATTCAGTCGTGCGACATTCAAACCGCTCTTGACGAGCTCAGTAAATACCTCTTTACTCTCGCTCGCGGGTCCGATCGTACAAACGATTTTCGTTTTCTTCATGCGTTTAGTCAACTCCTATACTCTCACTCTTCATGCGGGATCCGTGCCCTAGATGGACAGGATCTTGGTCAGATCATACAGCTCGCGGTTGAAGTTGCTCGGTGCTGCCAAGGCTTCGGCGAGATCTACATCGATCACGTCGTTTCCACTGACACCGAGAGCTCTCCCCTTTTTGCCTTCACGCAGAAGCTCTACCGCCCTTGCCCCAAGGCGGCTGGCCAAAATGCGATCGTTTGGTGAAGGGGTTCCACCACGCTGTAAATACCCGATGATACTCACGCGGGTATCGATCCCTGTTTTCTCCTCGATGGCCTCCGCCCAATCATAAGGACGGCCGATACCCTCGGAAAGAAGTATGATATTGTGCAATTTCCCGCGGTTTTTCCCCTGGATCAATTTGCGACAGACATCATCACATTCCATGGGGTCCTCCGGGACTATAATACTCTCCGCGCCACCGGCCAAACCGGCGTACAGAGCAATATCACCACAGTGGCGACCCATGACCTCAATGATATTCGCTCGGCCGTGAGCCGATGAAGTATCGCGAATTTTCCCGATGGCGTCGACTACGGTATTCACCGCCGTATCGAAACCGATCGTAAAATCCGTGTAACCGAGATCATTGTCGATGGTTCCGGGAACACCCATTACAGGAAATCCCCGTTCATGTAACTTGATGGCCCCCCTGAAGGAACCGTCTCCACCGATGACCACCAGTCCATCGATGTTAAACATCCGGAGCATCTCGAAACCTTTGTCCTGGCCTTCTTCTGTCTTGAACTCTTCACAACGGGCCGTGCGCAGCTTAGTACCACCGCGATGGATAATATCTCCGACCGAAGCGATGTCCATATCGTGGATGTCTCCTTCCAGCAGCCCCTGGTAGCCACGCTTGATGCCTGAAACTTCCAGGCCGTGGTAGATGGCAACCCTGACCACTGCACGGATGGCAGCGTTCATACCGGGTGCGTCACCGCCGCTGGTCAATACGCCGATTCTCTTCAAATTGGTTCAACTCCTCATCATATAAACACATTATGCCCATTCTAGTTCACTATACTAATTTTAAGCGATTTACGTCCTCCTTGCAAGAAATGAGGGGGATTTCGTCATTATAACGAAAAACCCCCAGCTTATTTGACTTTGACCGCATCCGCACCGTAGGTTGCGCGCAGTCTTTCCAAGAGCTGGCGATCGAGGCGAACCCCGTCCTCCCTCTTGAGATCGAAACGTCTACCTGCCGCCTTGTCGTAGACGACCACCGGTGTCTTTCCCCGGTGCTGGCGTGTGAGCTCTCTATACCGACTCAGGGCTCCCGGATCAAATCCGTCGATACGCAGATAGAGACGGCGCGTTTTCTTGTTTTCCGTCCGCTTTCTACTCAGACCCTGAACGCTCACTTCATCCAAGGGCAGGATCGAATCCACGATTAGCTTCGGGGGATTGTTCTCGTTGATATCCAACTGTCCCGTCACGACCAACTGCGCGTCCTTCTCCACCAGCGAGACAAACTTCTGGTAGGTCTGTGGAAAGAGAAGTAAATCCAGCGTATCCGATAGATCCTCCAGGGTCGCATAGGCCATCAACCGACGATTCTTAGTCGTCTGCTCACGCACCTCGGTCACGAGTCCCGCGGCGGTAAAACGGGTGCGATCTGCCACCGTCCCTTCTTCAGCGGACTCCTTGAGCTGCACGTGGGTCATCGTGACCACACTCTCGATCAGCTCTCTCCTTCCCTCCAGAGGATGCCCGCTAATGTAGACACCTAACATCTCTTTCTCAAAAGAAAGCAGATACTGTTGGTTCATCTCCGGAATCTCCGGAAGAGAGATTGCCAGATCATCGGCTACATCTGAGGCTGTGAAGAGCGATAGCTGGCCCTTGGCATTACGTCTGCGTACATTGTAGACATCATCGAGGGCCTTTTGGTAGATGGCCAGCAGCTGGCTACGCTTGGCACCCGAGAAATCGAAGGCACCCGCCTTGATCATGGACTCAACGGCCTTTCTGTTCAAATCCTTGACCTCGAGCCGTTCGATGAAATCAAAGAAATCACGAAAGGGCCCCTTCCGCTCTCTCTCCGTGACCAGTCCTCCGATCACACCCTTGCCGACGTTCTTGATCGCAGCGAGCCCGTAGCGGATCGCCCCTTCCTCCACACTAAAATCAGCGAAACTGTGGTTGATGCAGGGACGGCGGATCTCGATGCCCAGGAAGCGGCAGTTCTGAATGTACTGGCCGAGCTTGCCGTGGCTGCCCATAACGCTCGTCATCAGCGCGGCCATGAAAGCCACGGGATGGTGGGCCTTGAGATAAGCTGTCTGGTAAGCGATCATGGCGTAGCCGGCGGCGTGGGACTTGTTAAAGGCGTATCTCGCGAAAGCCATCATATCATCGTAGAGGGCGTTGGCCACATCGCGGGGAACCCCCCTCCTGAGGCAGCCGTCGACGATCACCCGTCCCTCCTTGTCGGTCTGCCCGTTCAGGAAGATCTCACGCTCGCGGGCCATTACTTCGGACTTCTTTTTGCTCATGGCCCTGCGCACGAGGTCGCTTCTGCCGTAAGAGTAACCGGCCAGATCGCGAACCATGCGCATAACCTGCTCTTGGTAAACCAAGATTCCGTGCGTGACCTTGAGGATCGGCTCGAGCAGCGGATGTGCATAGTGCACGCTCTCGGGATGATGTCGATTCTCCAGGTAGGTGGGAATCGACTCCATGGGTCCCGGCCGATAGAGACTGATTCCCGCGATGATATCTTCAAAGCGCTCCGGCCTCAGCTCTTTCATGAAACGGATCATCCCAGCGCTCTCCAGCTGGAAAACCCCCAGCGTATCGCCGCGTCCGATCAGTTCATAAGTCGCAACGTCATCGAGAGGGAGCTGCTCCAGATCGATCCTAGCTCCCTCGGTCTCTTCCACAATCCTGAGCGTGTGCTGGATGACCGTCAGGTTACGCAGACCGAGGAAGTCCATTTTGAGCAGACCCAGTTCTTCGAGCACGTTCATGGAGAACTGGGTGGAGACGATACCGTCGTGCAAGTAGAGCGGCACATGGTGGTCCACAGGTTCCTTGGCGATCACCACGCCCGCTGCGTGGGTTGATGCATGACGGGGCATTCCTTCTACCGAGCGACTGATGTCGATCAGACCGCGCACCGGTTCTTTTTCCTCGTATAGCTTCTGCAAACGGGTGTTGATCTCTAGTGCGCGGTCGAGGGTGATACCCAGGGCAAAGGGAACCTCTTTTGCAATCCGGTCCACCTGTCCGTAGGGTAGATCCATGACACGGCCCACATCCCTGATGGCGGCGCGGGCCGCCATGGTCCCAAAGGTAATGATCTGGGCCACATGGTCCTCACCGTACTTGTCGATCACATAGTCGATTACCTCCTGACGCCGATCATCTTGGAAATCAATGTCGATATCGGGCATGGTCACGCGCTCGGGATTCAGGAAACGCTCGAAAATCAGATCGTAGCGAATTGGATCCACATCGGTGATGCGCAAACAGTAGGCGACCAAGGAGCCTCCGACACTCCCCCGACCGGGCCCCACGGAAATGCCTTGAGATCGGGCGAAGCGAATGAAGTCCCAAACGATGAGGAAGTAATCCTCATAGCCCATATCGCCGATGACCCTCAGTTCTTCATCCAGCCGCTCACGGTGTTCTCCCATAACGGGATCGTACCGCTTCTCCAGTCCCTCTGTACAAAGTTTCCTGAGCATCTCGGCACTCGTGGTTTCTCTCGGCACCTCGAACTTCGGCAGGTGCATCGCATTGAAATCAAAATCAAAGGCACAGGCCTCGGCAATCTTGATCGTATTCTCGTAGGCGCCCTCGAAGGGCGCGAGGAGATCGGCCATCTCCTCTGAAGACTTCAGATAGAATTGATCGTTTGGAAATCGCATGCGGTCTTTTTCCGTCATGCGCTTTCCCGTCTGGATACAGAGAAGTGCATCGTGTACATAGGCATCCTCGCGCTCGAGGTAGTGCACATCGTTGGTTCCGACGAGTGGAATCTGGAGCGCCTCGGATAATCTCACGAGACCCCGGTTTACCTTTTTTTGCTCCCCGAGACCGTGGTCCTGGATCTCTAGGAAAAAACTGTCGGGATCTGCGATCTCCTTCAACCGCTGGGCCAGTGCCCTTGCCTTCTCCCCTTCATCGAAGAGCAGGTGGCGCTGGATGTCACCCGCTAGGCAGGCGCTCAAGATGATCAATCCCTCGGCGTGATTTTCCAGTAGCTCATAATCGATCCGCGGTTTGTAGTAAAAGCCCGTTGTGAACCCCTCGGAAACGAGTTTGATCAGGTTGCGGTATCCCGTCTCATTCTTGACCAGGAGCACCAGATGACCGATTCGCGATTCATCCCGAATCTGACGGTCAAAGCGACTGCTCTCGGTGGTGTACACTTCACAGCCGATGATCGGCTTGATCCCAGCTGCACGCGCTTTTTTGTAAAAATCCACCACACCGAACATCGTCCCGTGATCGGTGATGGCCACGGCATCCATCCCCCTCTTTTTCAGGGTTTGAAATAGATCATCGGTCTTAGCAAAACCATCGAGGAGACTGTACTCCGTGTGCAGATGCAGATGTACGAAGGGCTTCACTCTGCACCGCCCAACCCTTCGACGATGAGCCCTAGCACTGCGTCCTCGGTCGAAGGATCCAAGGAATCTAGAGCCACACCGAGCAGTTCTTCAACGTCCGGTGCCCCGCGTCCCACGCGCACACGTTTGATCGGTTGGTACGCCTCCCCAAGGGCAACATCACTATTGATCACGGGGAGTTTTCCCCAATTACGGGGTTGAAGCATATCGGCCTGCACCGTTCCCGATAACATTGTGTCGATGACCACCATGGCTCCAGATTTATTGGTGCTGTTCATGGGGATCACGGCGTACAGAGCTTCGCCAGTGCTTCCCTCGGAAAGAACAAAGGCACGCGCATCCATGGGATAACGATCTTCACCAACCATTTCATCCACCCGGTCCAGATCCAGGGCATAGGTAAAGAGTACTTCACCCGCCCGAAAGAGACGATCGATGGTCTCCATGTCGACAAAGGTACCCTCAGCCACGGGATGGAGCATTGGTTTTAGCGCGCGAAGTGTACCGAGATTCGGTTCAACCAAGGCTGCTAGCTCTCCCTCTTCCCTTGCCCGTACGAGGTTCTCCGTTCCCAGTGTCCCCTGAAGATAGGCCAGGTAAAAATGGCTACCCACGGGATCCATGGGGTCAGGTAGCAGAAACTGCCCACGGCTATCCGCAATCGTTTCAAAGAGCGAGGCGTAGGACGAGGGCGGTTCGTAGGTTCTTTCCTCATCATAGACCATGTAGAAGCGCGACTGGTTGATGGGCACGATGGCACCCGGATTCTCCGTGTCACCCACGCGCGCGAAGAGCGCGTCCTTGGGATGGATATTCTCCTGGTATTTCGGTAGTTTGGAAAGAAAATCACCATACAAAAGCTCTTCACGCAGCATCGCTTCTGCGGTGGGGCCATCAACGATCATCAAATCGTAAGCCCCCTCGCGCTGCTCAACGTCACGATCGACGATCAACTCGCTATGCGCTTCCTTTACAGATGCACCGCGGAGTACCAGGGTGATTTCCTGGGTGCTTGCCATCTGAGCCGCGAGTCCCCCGGACAACCAGCTTTCCCCCGGTTCACCGATACTCGAGACGAGCGATACTTCCGTATCGCGCGCACTGTCCACGACCGCCTCCCAGGCTTTGGACTGCCCTTCTGTCGCCAGCTCCCCGCTACAGCCGGTGAGCAACAAGAGGCTCAGGGATAAGGCTATGATTCTAAAAAACATTCTGCTTCCTCCTTCAGCGACGTTTCGTTGCTACTTGAAAAAGAGACCGCTAACCAGTAGCGGTCTCCCCGTCGAGATCAATGCGGTAGATTCCCACGTTCCGATTGACGCCCAGATCGATGAGATAGGGGGTCTCGGGTACCGAGTCGTCTCCCTCGCGAATCACGCGTACTTCCGGTGTGAAACGGCCTCTCCGCGTGACGATACCATAACAACCGTTGGTCAGGTACAAGCGCGTACCCTCCGGGTAGTAGCCCATCAGTTGCCAGAAACGCTTGATGAGCGATCGGTCGAACTTGACACCGCTGTTCACCGCCAAGTAGCGCATGGCATGGTATGGATTCATGGGACGATTGTAGACCTTCACGCTGGTGATGGCATCAAATACATCCACCAGACCGACGATCTTAGCGTAAACAGGAATCTCATCCGCCCGGAGTCCGTCGGGATAACCGCTGCCGTCCACCCGCTCGTGATGGTAGCGCAAGATCTCTCGGCTTTCTTCGGACATCTCCAACTGTTCTGCGACCAGGTCGTAGCCGGAAGTGGTGTGGGTCTTCACGAGCGCGAATTCCTCTTCCGTTAACTGCCCTTTTTTATCCAGCACATCCACGGGGATCAACGTTTTGCCGATGTCATGCAGGATTGCCCCGATCCCCAGTTCACACAACCGTTCTTTATCGTAACCGAGGTAGATACCCATCACAAGAGCGAGCACCGCGACGTTCACAGAATGCTCGTAGATGTAACGGTGTTCGTCGAGCATGGTGTGCAGGCTCAGGACAATCTCCTCTTTATCAAAAATATCAGCGATGATCGCTTCGATCGTCGCCGCAACGGCCTTGAGATCCAGTGGACCATCGGCCGAAAGCTTCCCGAGGGTCATCTCCATTTGCGCTTCCGCATGGCGGCGCGTTTTTTCCTTGAGAAACCGTAGGTCCGGATGCCGTAGCTCCGATTCTACCGTGGGCTCTCCCACGATGGTCACGGATAGGCTCCCAAACCGGTGCAATTTCTCGATGAGAGCGGCCGTCAAGGTCACGCCGCTGGCGATCAGCTCTTGACCCTCACCATCGAAGACCGGTCGGGCCAATACGTCACCCGGATTCAGATGTTCAATTTGAACCTGTACTATCGTGGTCATCTCGACCTCCCGTATGCCAATTATAAATTCTCCAGACCCTTGTCCAACAGTTCTCGGATACCCTCCATGGCTTCCTCTTCATCGAGTCCATCGGCGATAACCTCGATGGTCTCCCCCTGACTGATCCCAAGGGCCAAGATCCCCATGATGGATTTGCCATCGATCGATCCGTTTTGACAGCGGATCTCGATATCGGCATCGTACTTATTGGTCACTTCCACGAACTTCGCCGCAGCGCGTGCGTGTAATCCGATCTTATTGGTGACCGTCATTTTCTCTTTAATCATGATGATTCCTCCCTATCTGCTGCCCCTCGGCAATCTTCTCGATTTTCTTCAGGCGATAGTTCACCGCTGATTTCTTAAGTGGTGGATCAAATTCCTCGCCCAGTTCGGTCAAGGTCGCGGTCGGTTGCTCGAGCCTGAGCCGCGCGATCTCCCTCAGCGATGCCGGCAGACTCTCGATGCCTTGGTGGGCATCGATCGTGCGAATGCTCTCAATCTGCCGTTCTGCTGCATCCAATGTTTTGTTCAAGTTTGCCGTCTCGCAGTTGACGATCCGGTTCACCGAGTTCCTCACCTGTTTGACAATACGCACGTTTTCGAAGGACAACAGCGTCTGGTGTGCCCCCATCACGTTCAACAGGTCCACAATCTGGTCGCCTTCCTTCAGGTACACGACTGTGTTGGCCTTCCGTGTAACGGTCTTGGCCGTCAGCTCGTAGGTGTTGTTGATCAAATCCTTGAGGCTCTCTGCGTACTGGGGATGGTGGGTGTTGAACTCCATGTGGTAGGCCCGCTCGGGATCGGCCAGCGACCCACCCCCGAGGAAGGCGCCCCGGATGTAGGCGCGCTTGCAACAAGCCTTCTCTACGATAGACACTGGAATGGTCTCTGCGAGACGGTAGTAACCGCCGCTGTCATCCAGAATCCCGAGGGCCGTCAGGATCTCTGTGGCATCCTCGAGCACGACGCGGTACAAATGCCCGTTTTTCATGAAGTGGTTCTCCTCCACCTGGATCTCCGGTACCCGCCGCAAGCTCTTCTTCATGAGTGTGAAGACAAGGCGTGCGATGGCTGCGCTCTCCGTGGTGATCAGGATATCCGTCCGCCCCTTGCCCTTCATCTCGATGGTCCCGGACACATGGATCATGGCCGAGAGCTGAGCGATCTGACAACACCGCGGATCGGAAACCAATCGGGTCAGTTCCTGTTTAGTTGTTGAGGAAAAGGACATGAATCATCCCTCCAGCATATGCATGGCTTCAGCTAGGATCTCTTTTTCGTCATCGTACTTGGCCATGTCCATCACCTTGTCCATGGGGATGAACATCGCTTCTTGGAAACCCTCTGCCCGCTGCGGAAGCGGGTGGGTGCTCAGGGCGGTCATAAGGTACCAGTGAACACGCTTATCGATCACACGATTTTTAGACCAGTAGTTTTTAAACTGGTAGCGGGTCTCTCCTATGTAGTTCACGAGCATGGCCTTGATGCCAGCTTCTTCCTTGACCTCACGTAGCGCCGCCTCTTCTGTCGACTCCTTGGGCTCCACCTTTCCCTTTGGCAGGACCCAATCGCCGTTCATCTTCTTGAGCATGAGAATACTGTTGCCAAGGACAACGACACCACCAGCGCTGATGATCTTTTTCACTGGGCTCACTTCCCTTATGCGTTCTCCTATTCAGTATACCATATCTGAGAATGATTGTTGAAAAAAGTAGATACGAACTACCACGTCCTCCCGTTCAAATTTAAGGGTTTCTCCCCATTTTCGCGTGATAGGATCAGGTGGCAGAGAAAGGAAGGAAAGCCGTGAAAAGAATTCCCTATCATCATCCTTATCCTTACCTGATCGCCACGCTTCTTTGGTCTTGGTCATGGTACGCCCTCCTCTATTTCTTTCAGTGGCCTTGGTCTGCCTTCCCAGGCGCACTCCCCATGACGATCGCAGGACTTGGCCCCGCTTTGGTCGCCTTGTCCTTTCTCTTCCTAGAAGGCGGCGACGAGCTGGTAGGTGATCATTTGAAAGCTTGCTTCGATCCGAGGGGGGGCTCCCGACCGAGTCTCTTCATCGGCCTGCTGGCTCTCCTCACCCTATCCCTTCTACCAGCCCTGATCGCCCCGGAAAGACCCGACCCACTTTTCTCACCTGGGATAGCCAACTTTCTATGGATCGGCTTGGTCTTCGGCGCCCTGGAAGAGGTGGGGTGGCGCGCCTACGGCCAGCGCGCCCTCGAGGACCACCATTCTCCGCTCGTCGCTTCGCTCATCATAGGTATCGTCTGGGGATTCTGGCATCTACCGCTCTTCTTCCTGAAGGGGACCTACCAGGCGGGGATCGGACTATGGTCCACCGCAGGTATTGTCTTTTTCAGCGCTCTTGTGCTGGCCAGTCCACTTTACGCCTGGCTCCAGCGCTTACCCAGATCCACCCCTTTTGTGGTCTTGCTGTACCACGGTGGAGGCAATGCGGCCAGAGAAGTCCTCCGCGATGCCCCCCCCCTTGCCGCCCTGCTTGTCGAGGCCATGATGACCTTCCTCGTCCTTCACTTCTTCGGACGAAATCTCTTGTGCGAGCCCGCGTCAAAAAAACAACAGGGACACGTCGGATGACGTGTCCCTTGTGCTTTCTCTTTTACTCGATGGGCTTCAGGCGGGCCGTGAAGTGACGGAGTACCTTAGGCTCATAATCAAAGGTGAAACCCTTCAGTGAGTCGCGCTCTTCGAAGACTTTGATCACAGCGTCGGCCACCACGTCCATGTGGTCGTTGGTGTACACGCGTCTCGGGATCGTCAGGCGCATCAGCTCCAGCGGCGATTCCAAATGCTCACCCGTATCGGGGTCCCGTCCGAGGAGGAAGGATCCGATTTCCACGGGGCGTACACCGGACTCGATGTAAACGGCGTTACAAACAGCCTGGGCCGGGAACTCGTGGTAAGGGATATGAGGTGCGATCTTCTTACAGTCGACGAATACCGCGTGTCCACCTGTTGGGTACTGGATCGGGATACCCGCTTCTCTCAGTCGGTCTCCGAGGTAGGCCACCTGCCCGATGCGGTAGGCGAGATATGCTTCGTCAAGACCCTCTTCAAGTCCCACGGCCAAGGCCTCCATATCACGACCGGAGAGACCGCCGTAGGTTGGGAAACCCTCCATCGGGACGATGGTGGATCGGCATGCCGTGTAAAGTTCCTCGTCATCCATGATCCCGATCAGTCCACCCATGTTCACGAGGCCATCTTTCTTGGCACTCATCATGAATCCGTCGGTATAGCTGAACATCTCCTGGGAAATCTCTAGGATCGACTTGTCGGCGTATCCTTCTTCGCGCTGCTTGATGAAGTAGGCGTTCTCCGCATAACGGGCTGCATCCATCATCACGGGGAGATCGTACTTCTTGGCGATCTCTCGTACCGCACGGATGTTGGCCATGCTCACGGGCTGTCCACCGGCCGAGTTACAGGTGACCGTCACCACGACAGCGGCAACATTCTCAACACCCTTTTCCTCGATGGTCGATTCGAGAAGGGCCAGGTCGAAGTCCCCCTTGAAATCGTCGTACGTTTCCGTATCGAAAGCCTTGTCATCGATCACGTTGATCGCGCGTCCACCGGCGATCTCCACGTGGGCCTTCGTGGTGTCAAAGTGCATGTTACTGATCACGTAGTCCCCGTGTTTTTTAATTAGGTTCGGGAAGACCACCTGCTCGGCACCGCGTCCCTGGTGCGCCGGGATGATGTACTTGCATCCCGTGATTTTACTCGCCATCTCCTCGAGCCGGTAGAAGCTACGGCTTCCCGCGTAACTCTCGTCACCCATCATCAACGCCGCCCACTGGCGATCGCTCATGGCACCGGTTCCGGAGTCTGTCAGGAGATCGATGTACACATCTTCACCCTTGAGGCTGAAGGGATTGTGCCCCGCTACCTCCAGACGCTTGATCCGCTCTTCGCGGGGGATCTGGTGGATCGGCTCCACCATTTTGATTTTGAATGGTTCTGCGATTCTCTTTGCCATTTTCTAATTCCTCCTCAATGTGTGGTTGGGGACTTTTTTGAAAGCGATCGCCTCGCAAATCCCAATGTCATTCCTTCTGAGCTATCCATACAACCGGACATTGAAAGACGGTCCGTGCATCTATAGTATACACGAACCGTCAGAGAATTAAAATAATTTTGTATACGTGCTTCACTTTTTGTAAAGCTTGGTCGCCGGTAGGTCCACAACCCGCCGGGCGATCGCCTCGGCATCGTGACGGATGTAGTGCTTGACCACCTCTGCGTAGGGACCCACGAGGGGGCAAACGCCATTTTTCTTGAAGGCCGCATCATCCGATTCGGTGAAGCGGACAGGATAAGAGTTTTCCTCCGCGTAGAGGGCGAGGACGTCCTCGGGGAGCGATCGATTGTTCACGATGACATGATCAAAGGGATTCGAACCGATGTGGTCAACGACCACCTTCATGTGGTCCCAGGCACCGAAACCATCCGTTTCGCCCGGTTGGGTCATCACGTTGGTGATGAATACTTTCTTGGCATGGGTCCGCTCGAGTGCGGTCACCAGTTCGGGCAAAAGTAAATTGGAAAGCACGCTGGTGTACAGGCTCCCGGGGCCCACGAGCACCACATCGGCCGCTGCAATCTCCTCAAGCACTTCGGTGAGGACCGGCGCATCGGCCGGAATCACCTCGAGCCGTTCGATCCGCGCCTTTCGACATTTCACGGCGCTGGGAATTTTTGACTCGCCCTCCACAACGCTACCATCGGAGAGGTGGGCTGCCAGGCGGAGATCCGTCAGGGTGACGGGGAGCACCTTGCCGGTCACCGCCAACACGTCGTTCATCTTGCGGATCGCCTCTTCGAAATTCTGACTGATACCGTTCATAGCTGCGATGAAAAGGTTCCCGAAGCTCTGTCCCTTGAGACGCCCCTCGGTGAACCGATACTGCATCAGCTGCTCGATGACGGGCTCCGTATTGGCCAGCGCGATGATACAGGCACGGATATCTCCCGGTGGCAACATACCGAGGTCCTCCCGGAGCACACCGCTACCGCCACCGTCATCGGCCATCGCCACAACAGCGACGAGATCGTAACTCACTTTCTTCAGACCGGAAAGCAAGATCGATAGTCCCGTTCCCCCTCCGATGGCCACGATCTTTAGATTGTCCACTTCTAGGCCTCCTTCAGATCACGGTGAACGACCTGGACATCGCCCACTTCATCCTTGAGGACTCGGGAGAGGTGATTTGCAAAGGTCACCGAGCGGTGCCGACCGCCCGTGCAACCCACGGCGATCACCAGCTGTTGTCGTCCCTCGGCGCGGGCCTTGGGTATCACGAAACCGAGTAGATCCTTGATTCGCTCGAAATAGCCCACGCTCTCCTCAAACTGCATCACGTAATCCTGGACTGCCACATCGTTCCCCGAGAGGTGGCGTAGGGTCTCCACGTAATAGGGGTTGGGTAGAAAGCGCAGGTCGAAGATAAAATCTGCATCCGTTGGGACGCCACGCTTGAAACCAAAGGAAACGAGCTGCAACTGCATATCACCCTCGGAATCCTCACGCTCGTCCATGACGTAGCGCACCTTTTTCTTCAAAGCAGCCAGGTTCATAGAAGAAGTATCGATGATCGCATCAGCCCTGAGCCGCAGGCTCTCCAGTTCCTTTCGCTCCTTATCGATGGCCTTTTCCAGACGGAGGGAAGGATCGATGGGGTGGGAGCGCCGGGCCTCTTTGAAGCGCCTGACGAGGACCTCGTCCGAAGCCTCTAGAAACAGGATGTTATGCTTGATCTCCTTCTCCTCCAGCCAGTTCAGGGCAGCATCGAGGTCGGAGAAGAAGGAGCGTCCCCGGATATCCAGAACCAGGGCGATCTTCTCCAGGTCCTCGTTCTCCTTGATCAGATCGGCAAAATGCCGGACCATGGGTGGCGGCATGTTGTCGATACAGTAGTAGTTCAGATCTTCGAAGACCTTCTTGGCCTGGCTTTTGCCTGCACCGGACAGTCCCGTGATGATCGTGATGGTCATGCCTTCTCCCCCTTCAAAAATGAATGGTTCTGCAATCGGTCCAACGAAATCCCCGCCTCCTCGGCCCGGTGGATCGCACCGTCGAAATCACCGATGCCCACGGCAAGGTGCGCATCGGAACCGAGGATCAGCTGTACGGGGTGGTCGACCAGAAGCACCAGATCCTCTACGCGCAAGTAGCCGTGCCTGGCCCCGTTGATCTCCATGATCGTACCGGACTCGGCACAGGCGTCGGCCACGGCCACCACATCGATCTCCCCTTTTGCTCCGGGATGGGTCAGCACATCGATTCGGTTCCGCTTCACCGCATTCACGAGCACCCGGGTGTTCAACCGATTGGAGTAGGGTTTTAAAAAAGCTAGCCTTCTCGCGAGGGCATTGACCAGGTGCAGTCCCAGGTCCGCCGGCCGGCGAATCTTGGAACCGAAATGATAGCCGGCCATGATGTAATCGGCCACCTCCCGCCAAGCGTCGTCGATATCCAGGGCCCCATCGGTGCCCAGTAGGTTCCCCTCAATGCCCAGGTAGAGCCTTGGGGGCTCACCCTTGGCGTTATGAACGTCGATCGCTCGTCGCAATTCTCTGAACTGATCGAGGGTAATGCCGTAAAACTGATGGCCGGGCCCGTGGTCGGCGATCCCAAGCCTGAGGATTCCCTTCTCCCGGGCGAACTCGATGTTTTCCTCGAGGCTGCTCTTGCCATCGGATAAATGCGTGTGCACATGAAAATCTGCGTTAATCTTCACCAAAGGGACGCACCTCCATCTCAAGGTCCACTCCGTACGTATCGCGCACGACCTTCTTCACCGAAGCGACGAGGGTCAGCACATCTTCGCAGGTGGCCCCACCCCTGTTCACCACGAAACCACAGTGTTTTTCAGAAATCTGGGCCCCGCGGTAGCGATACCCCCGCAGGCCGGAATCGTCGATGAGCTTGCCCGCGTAGTAACCGGGGGGTCTTTTGAACATGCTACCGGCGCTGGGCAGATCGAGGGGTTGCTTGGTGGTGCGCAGCCGTGTCAGCTCGGCCATGGTCGCAGCGATCTTGTCCTCATCGCCCCTTTTGAGGTCGAGTGTCACCGAGAGCACGGTCCAGGGTTTCCGGTGGAAGATACTATCCCGGTATCCGAGCGCCAGCTCCTCCACACCAAGGTCCCTGATCTCGCCCTGGTCATCCATGATGCGCACGGTGCGGATCACATCCTTCATTTCACCGCCGTAGGCGCCGGCGTTCATGAAGACCGCGCCGCCCAGGGTCCCGGGGATTCCCGAGGCAAACTCGAGGCCCGTTAGCGAGGCCCGCTTGACCAGCTTCGAAAGCGTCGACAGAAGCAGGCCAGCCTCGGCCACCACCGTCTCCCCTCCGATGCGGTGGTGTGACAGGTTGTCGGCAATCTTCACCAAGATCCCGTCGAGACCCGCATCGCGCACCAAGAGGTTCGATCCGTTGCCCATCACCCGGTAGGGGAGCCCTTGTTCCTGCAGGTAGCGCAGCACGGCCTCGAGCTCTTCCATGCCCCGGGGTAACACCATCAGATCCACAGGTCCCCCGATCTTGAAGGAAGTATGGCCCGACATTGGCTCCGCCGGCAGGAGCGATCCATTTTTAACGATTTCCCTTAAATATTTTATCCTTTGTTCCATAAGTCACCTCTTCATTTATTCTCTCCTAACAGTATACACCGTAGACCGGTTTAAAAAAAGAAAAGAGGGACACCTCGTCCCTCTTCCCCCTTATTTGATCTCGCCGTGGTGCTCTTCGTTTGAAATTTCCACGGGTTTGTTGTCGTCGTCCACGAAAACCACCTTCGGTTCGAAGGTCTTCGCTTCCTCCGCATCCATCATGGCGTAGGCGATGATGATCACCTTATCACCGGGTTGAACGAGCCTGGCCGCCGCTCCATTGAGGCAGATCATGCCCGATCCCGCTTGGCCCTTGATGGTGTAGGTCTCCAGCCGCGAGCCGTTGTTGTTGTTGACAATCTGGACGCGCTCGCCGGGTAAAATCCCCGAGGCCTCCAGCAGGTCGGAGTCAATGGTCACGCTGCCCACGTAGTTGAGGTTGGCCTCGGTCACGGTGGCGCGGTGGATCTTACCTTTAAACATCGTTAATAACATTCTCTTCACCTCTATATGAATCGCTCTTGATCAGTCGATTGTCGATGAGCCGGGGTTTGCCCACCCAGGCCGCCAGTGCCACGAGGACGTCGCCCTCGATCCGCTCTTTTCTCCTCAGGTCGGCGCCATCGACGATCTCGATGTAATCCGCCTGCACGGCCGTCTGCGTATCCAACAGGTCGTCGATGGCCCTGCGGACCACTTCGGGATCCTTTTCCCCCTTCCGGATCAGTTCCTCCGCCAGGTCCAGGCCTTTCGAAAGCGACAGGGCCTGCCGGCGTTCCTCTCCGTTGAGATAGGCATTTCTCGAGCTCATGGCCAGACCGTCTTCCTCGCGAACGATGGGACACCCGACGATCTCGACGGGGAAGTTGAGATCCTTCACCATACGCTTGAGAATCGCCGTTTGCTGATAGTCCTTCAGACCGAAGAATCCCTTCGTGGGGGTCAGGATGTGAAAGAGTTTGGCCACCACGGTCGTCACGCCGCCAAAAAAGTGGGGGCGCGAGGCGCCGCACAGGATATTCGCCATGGGACCCGAGACCTTAGTCGTGATCTGGGGGGGGCCGTCGGGGTACATCTCCTCCACCGAGGGGATGAAGACGATATCCACGTCCAAGGGCTCTAGCAGGGCCAAATCCCTCTCGAGATCACGCGGGTACGTATCGAGATCTTCTCCCGGTGCAAACTGCGTCGGGTTAACAAATATGCTCACGAGAGTCCGCTCGCATTCGTCTTTCGATGCGCGCACGAGCGAAAGGTGTCCCTCGTGCAGGTACCCCATCGTGGGGACCAGACCGATCGACTCCTTTTCATGCTCTTTGTACCATTCGCGGTAGCCCGCGATCGTTTTGATAATTTGCATGGATATCACAATCCTTTAGTATAATTTCTCGAGAAGCGTCTCGTCCATGGAGAAGGTGTGCTCCTTGGCGGGGAACGTCCCTTCTTCTACTTCTTCGATGTAAGCTCTCGTGGCTTCTTTGATCTGATCACCCAGTAGGGCGTAACGCTTGACGAACTTGGGCAGGAACTCACCGTAGAGGCCGAGGAAATCCTGGAGCACGAGGACCTGGCCGTCGCAACCGGCACCGGCACCGATACCGATGGTCGGTATCTGGAGTTTCTCCGAGACCAGTGTAGCCAGTTTCTCGGGTATGCACTCGAGCACGATGGCCACGACACCAGCCTCTTGCAGGGCTAGCGCCTCATCAATGATCTGACGGGCCGCCGCTTCATCTTTTCCCTGCACCTTAAAGCCACCAAACTTATGGACCGATTGAGGCGTTAGGCCCAGGTGTCCCACCACGGGGATCTGCGCTTTGATCACGCCTGCTATTTTGTCGATTATATCGAAGCCGCCCTCCATCTTGACCGCCTGAGCGCCGCCTTCTGTGATCAGGCGCCCTGCGTTCTCAATGGCCTTCTCCACGCTAACGTGGTAACTGAGAAAGGGCATGTCGGCCACTAGATAGGCCTGCTTGCGTCCCCTGGCGACGGCTTTCGTGTGATGGATCATGTCCTCCATCGTCACCTTGAGCGTATCCTCATAACCGAGCATCACCATGCCCAGCGAGTCGCCGACCAGAATCGTGTCTACCCCCGCTTCGTCGAGGAGGCGGGCCATTGTAAAATCATAGGCTGTCAACATGGAGATCTTCTCTCCGGCTTGTTTTTTCTTTAAAAAATCACTGGTGCCAAATGCTTTCTTCATTCTGATCACCTTTCAAATAGCACGGCGAGGTCGCGCGCCGACGCTTCGTCGAGACCCGCCTCCCGGCTCATCCTGAGGGTTTTCTCACCGAGCAGTCGGTAGATGGCCGCCTGCTCTGGCGGCAGTGCCGCGAGGTGGGCTGCCACCGTTTCGCGGTCACCGCGGCGAACGGGACCCGTGAGGCCCGCGTCGCCCATGCGTAGGTAATTCTCAATCGTGCCCAGGATCAGGGGGGTAAAAGCGCCCGGCTCTTCAAGACCGATCTCATCGAGTAGCCCGAAGGCCGACGAGAGGAGAGCGGAGAGATTGTTCGAGAGCATCACGCAGGCCGCATGGTAGAGCACTTTGTCCTCTGCCTCGAGCCGCATGATCCGCCCGGTCTCCTGATGCAGGAGACCACCGACCGCCGCGAACCCTTCTTCTGAACCCTCATAGGTCATCGCGGGCAATCGATCGATCGGTTCGCCAGCGAAGGACCAGATGGGATGCAGACTACCGGTGGGATGCCCTTTCGCCGCCAGCGGTGCCAGCACCGCTGAGGTGAGCGAGCCACTGAAGTGCAGCACGGGAATCGGGCGCTCTGTCTCTTCGGCCAGTTGATCTGCCATCTTGCCGATGGCGTCATCGCCCGTGCTGATGAAGAGCAGATCCGAATGCCTGGCAATTTCCGCTAGGTCCATCTCCACGCCACCGTAAGCGTTCTCAGCACAGCGCATGGCGGAAGCCACATTCCTGGAATAGAAGAGGGCCTTGTGTCCAAATTTTTCCGTCAGAAAACGACCCAGTGCCATGGCCACGCGGCCGGCACCGATAAAACCCAAGACCACTACCTTCACCTCCAAAAAAAAGACGCAAGAACCCCTGGGTCCTCGCGCGTGCTCGCGTTCACTACTTCACCTGGGGTACAGTTCTCCCTAGAGAGATACTATCCGAGGACATTTTATCATAGAAAGGGACTTTGTCAAATTTTATGACCTGGTTATAACACTTGGCGTTGACACCTGTCCCCTTCTCCTGTATACTTCCCTTATAAAGGAGATGATCGTCTTGACTTACCCTACGTTAAAGATCGGCGATCTCACCCCTCGCCTGCCCCTGATCCAAGGGGGCATGGGCATCGGCGTTTCCATGGAGCGGCTCGCCGCCGCCGTGGCGTCAGCGGGTGGGATCGGCGTGATCTCCGGCGCTCAGCCGGGATACAGAGAACCTGATTTTCGAACCAACCACCGTGAGGCCAACCGTCGCGGTCTCGTGAAAGCCATTCGAGCGGCACGCGAATTGTGTCCCGATGGGATCCTGGGTGTCAATCTGCTCCAGGCCACGAAGCACTATGAAGAACTGGTCCGCACGGCCGTCGAGGAGAAGATCGATCTGATCATCACCGGGGCCGGGCTACCGAAGAAACTACCGGAGCTCGTGGCGGGATCGACCACCAAGATCATTCCCATTGTGTCGAGCAAAAAAGCCCTCGCCCTCATCGAAAAGCTGTGGACGAAGCGGTACGATCGCAAACCGGACGCTGTGATCTTCGAGGGACCGGAGGCCGGTGGCCACCTCGGATTTTCAGCGTCTGATCTGGCCGGGACCATCGATACAGATGCCCTGCTCACGGAAGTGGTGACCCATGCGGATGGCCGCTACCCAATCATCGCGGCAGGCGGTTACCACACGCCGGAGAAAATCCAACATGCTTTTGCCCTGGGTGCCAGGGGCGTTCAAGTGTCCACTCCCTTTGTGACCACGGTGGAGTGCGATGCAGATATCGCCTATAAAGAGGCCTACCTCTCGGCACGAGCCGAGGACATCGTAATCGTCAATAGCCCGCTGGGCATGCCCGGTCGCGCGCTGAAGAACCCTTTCATCGCCCGCACCTTCCAGGGCAAGATTCCGATCAAGAGCTGTTACCAGTGCATAGAAAAATGTAATCCCGCCGATACACCCTATTGTATTACCGAGGCCCTGGTGGCCGCGGTCGAGGGACGGGTGGATGAAGGTTTGATCTTCATGGGCGAAGGAGCGTCGGACCTACACGAATTGACCGATGTGGCGACCGTCATCCAGCGCCTCTTCCCATAAACGTACAGCCTATTGTTTTTCTTCCCCTCTGAAGGAGACGGACCTGTGTCCATCTCCTTCTTCTTCTTTCCACGAAAAAAGGCCTCTACTCCGGTAGAGTCCTCTTTTTTTTCTGTCACGCGCTCGCCATTTCAATGAGCAAGAGATGCGACGCTTCTAAGGCTAGAATCTGTATAGATTCTCCCACGACCTCCAGGGCGTCCCGCATCTGAACCTCAAGACCATTGACCGTCGAGGATCCCTCGATCTGCACGAGATAGGCCTGACGGCCCTCCGCCAGATCAAAAGCGATTTCCTGTGCGGCTTCCAGCTCGACCACGCGGACCGATGCATCCTGACGCAGATGGAAGGGCGCCTCCTCTTGACGACCGGAGGCGAGGACCAGCCAACGGTTCAACCGGTCCTCCAGATCAAAATGCTGATCCCCATAGTCGGGCGTATGCCCCTTCCGATCCGGTTGGATCCAGATCTGGAGAAAGCGCAGGGTCTGGTCACCACCGTTGTGCTCACTGTGCATGATACCCGTGCCGGCGCTCATGTACTGGACATCGCCACGGCCGATGGTCCGTCGATTGCCCATGTTATCCCCGTGGGTCAACTGCCCTTCCACCACATAGGACAAGATCTCCATGTCCCGGTGGGAATGGAGGTCAAAACCGCCACCCGCCGCTACCAGGTCATCGTTCACCACCCGAAGCGCTCCGAAGCCCATACGTTCGGGGTTTCGGTAGTCGGCAAAGGAAAAATGGAAGAGACTCTTCAGCCACCCGCGATCGCTGGTGCCCATCTCTCTGTGATCATATCGTTTGATCATCTCATCACCTCCTAGAAGGGTTCTGCTCTAGCGGTAAACTTTCAGTCGCTTGTCAATCTCCACAAACGTCTTCTCAGCTGGCTTTGCCGCCGGGCTTCCAAAGGGTAGCTGGGCAATGAGCTCCCACTCTTTCGGCAGGTTCCAATTGCCCTTCACCTCGTCTTCGATCAGCTCGTTATAGTGTTGGAGCGAGGCCCCCAGGCCTTCGCTGGCCAGCGCCGTCCAAAGGACGTACTGTAGCATGCCCGAGGACTGCTGGGACCACTTGGGAAAGTTGTCGCTGTATAGCGGAAACTGTTTCTGTAGCGTCTGGACCACCTTGCCATCTTCAAAGAAGAGCACGGTACCGTAGCCCTTTCGGAAGGAGTCGATCTTCTCGCGCGTGGTGTCAAACTGCTCTTCTGGCACGACTTGCTTGAGGGCCCCTTCCGTCAGATCCCACAGTGCATCATGGTGTTCGCCAAAGAGGAAGACGGCCCTGGCACTCTGAGAATTGAAGGCCGATGGCGTGTGCTTGACCGCGTGTTCTCCGATCGCCACGATTCTTTCCTCGGAAATCGGTGAATCTTTCTTCAGTGCGTATACGCTTCTCCTTGTTTCAACAGCTTCAAAAAGTGCTTTGTTCATGGTGGACCTCCTGTCATCGTTTTCATTTATCTCAAGTGTTTTCTCATATGATTGAGGGAATGGATGAGTGTCTCTTTCGCGACTTCGTCCAGGTTATCAAATGAATCCTGTAAAAAGGCCTCGTGGTCTTTAAACACCCTGGTGATCAGATCAAGACCCTCAGGCGTCAGGCTCACGTAGGTGATGCGCCCGTCGCTTACGCATTTCTTGCGATGGACGAGTCCTTTCTTCACCAGTTTATCGACCACGTAGGTCATGGTCCCACTGGTCACCAGGATTTTCTCGGCGATTTTTTGGACGGGCTGATCTCCCTTGTGCAGGAGGAGCTCGAGTACACCAAACTCACTGATGCCCAGACCCTGTCCCCTAACGTTCTTTTCTATACGTGAGAACAGATCATTGTAGGCCCTGGCCATGGCGATAACGATTTTCAAATCTTTTTGGCTCATTCTTTCCACCCCTTTTATCTTGAAATCAAGGTAATTGTAGCATCTATATATCTTGATGTCAAGACAATGATTGATATTTATTCTCGTTTGCTTTACAATTCTTTCAGGATCCGTCAATCCCGTTGTCTAGATCCACCCCACTGAGGTACAATAGAAATATCGTACTGATCGTCATTCAAACTATCCGAGCAAAGGAAGGGATCTTCATATGAAAGGATCTGTCGTCGCCGTCTGGATGAATACCATCGAGACGCTTCACGGTAAAGAAATGAAATACAAGGCCATGGAGAGCGTGGGATGGAATCCATCGCGCATCATCTCCCCCCTAGACGATATCAAGGACAAGGAAATTTTCACACTCATCGAGTATGTGGCTACTGAAACGAACCAGTCCGTCGAAGACTTGTGGAAAAAAATCGGTAGAGCGAATATCCGGTCCTTCCACAAGTGGTTCCCCTCGTTTTTCGAACGAAGCACCCTCAAGGGTTTTCTCACCATGATGGATAATGTGCACGCACAGCTCACAAAGATGATCAAGGGGGCCACACCTCCACGTATGATACCGGAGGAGATCGACGGTCAGAACTTTTTTATCACCTACCGCTCAAAACGCGGCATGGTCCATTACCTCATGGGGCTCCTGGAGGGTGCTGCGGACTTCTTCAATGAAAAAATGACCTACGACGTGGTAGAGCACTTCAAAGAATCCGATGGGACCACGGTGATGAAACTAAAGATCTGGACGGAAAAAAGCACGAGCGAAAAGCGCGCCTACCGTCTCAACAAAGTGCTCTCCCTGGGAGTTCTCAAGAGTATCCCCCTCAAGCTCGCCTTGGCACCCACCCTACTGGTCCTAGCCACCACCTTTGTCCTCGACGCATCGAACCTCCCCTTGAACCTGGGCCTCTCCGCAGGCGTCTTTCTCATCACCGCCTTGGTGGGCCGTGGGCTCATCGCCCCCACCAGCCTGATCAACGAAGAGATCCGCCGCATGGGCGATGTGGATCTCGAAAAAGACATCAGGGTGAGCACGGCCGATGAGTTTGAGAAAATCTTCCGCGGCATCAACGATGCCAAGCAGGAGATGCGCACGGACTTCGTGTATTTCAAGGGTGGGGTCGACGACCTCTACTCCTTCAATGAAAAGTTCAAGGAAGTGGCCGGCAATCTGTCGCGCGTGGCCGATACCATCTCCTCCAGCGTTCACGAGGTCGCCGAGGGTGCCAACCACCAAGCCATCGAGACAGAGAAGAGCGTCTCGATCCTCTCGGAGAACATCGAGACGCTCAACATCCTGAGCAAAGAAGAGTTAGAGCGTAAGGATGCCCTGGAAGTGGCGGTACAAAACATCGAGACCTCCTTCAACGAACTCAGCGATATTTCTTCCAACCTCACGACGGTCCGCGAGAACTTTTCGAAGGTGAACGACGATGGCAAGGCCCTGAGCGAAAAGATTGACAATATCAAGTCCATCGTCAGCGCTGTCGAGCAAATCGCCGAACAGACGAACCTCCTGGCGCTCAACGCCTCCATCGAAGCCGCCCGGGCAGGAGAAATGGGCCGCGGTTTCTCCGTTGTCGCCGAAGAAATCCGCAAGCTTGCGGAAGACTCCAAAGATGCCGTGAGCACAATCAACCAGAACCTGGTGGCCTTCACCCAGGATGTCAACCAGATGGTACACCGCGTGAGCGAACAGTACGAGGACATCGATCACTCTTCTCGTACCATGAATACCGTGGCCGAGAACAACCGACAGGCCACGAACCAGATCAAGGATGTCGCCCAGAGCATCGTCGAGATCAGCGAAAAGCTCACCTTAGAGACCGACAAAATCTCCAATGTCTTCGAGAACATGCACACCCTTGCTGCTATTGCCGAGGAAAATTCAGCCTCCAGCCAGGAGATGAGCGCGAGCGTACAGCAGTTCACAGGTGAACTGCACAGTTTTGATGAGTACATCGGCGAACTGGAGAAACTGGCCAAGCAACTCCGCGATGAGATGAAAAAATTCAAACTCTAGCAAAAAACCTTGCGGACCACTGGCCGCGAGGTTTTTCTTTTTAAGGATTCCTTCGTGGGGGCACTTTTAAGCCTAGCCACCTAGATCTCAAAAAAAGAAAAAAACGTTCCGGATCCGCTAGGATCCCGAACGTTTTAATATTCCATTGTTCTTGGCTTGTAAAGGGCCGAGTACTCGTAGTCTACTTCGCTCTCACAGGATTTGCAAAGACCGAATTTATTGACCTGCTTCTCGTCACCACAACGTGTACAATTATCAACTCTCATGTGATTGCTTTTTACGACTTCTTTCATCATGATCCCTCCTCATTTGTATCCGTGTATACCGTTTTCTATGATCTTATTATAGCGCAGCTTTTCGACTTTTGCAAGTGTATACAATTATTTTTTCATAAATGGATGTATTTTTTGATATTTTGGACCTATTTGAAAGAAGACTTGCATACAGATGCAATTGTTCCAAAAAAAGACGCAGAACCTGTCAGTTCCGCGTCTTTTCCAATGCACGATCGATCAATTCTAACATCTCGGGCGTTTCAAAACCACGGCGCCATCCGGCGACGCCAGCCAACCCATAGGTACGGGCTAAATCCAAACGCCAGCTCAAACTCCGTGCATCTTCCAACCAGATTCTCTTCTCCTGGCCTCCATCATCAAAACGCACAACCGTTTGATCAGCTTCTGAATCCTCCGATCGTTCGGCATCTTTGTCAGCAAGATAACTCTCCGTATGGCGGATGGTCAGGGTGGCCGAGCCGGTGGCACGATTTCCATCGACCTCCCACACCCTCGTGTAGAAGGGAAGGCCCAAGAGCAACTGATCGGGTCTACCGGTGATCGCTAGCGTCTCCGAGATCCCGCGTTCCACCCAGGGGCGCGAGGCGACTGAACCCGCCCGTGGTGAAGAGGCCCAGTGCTCATCGTAAGCCATCAACACAAGGTAGTCCAGGTGGTCGCTCAGCGCCACCCGATCGTAGACTTTCGACCACTGGTCGCTACCGCCGGGTACCGTGACATCCATGGACAGCACGAGCCCCGTGGGACGAGAAATCTCCCTCAGTTCCGAGACAAAGGTCGTGAGAACCTGCTGATCGGACAGGTAGATGTTCTCAAAGTCGATGTTGATCCCATCGAGGTCGTAAAGGGCCGCGTAGAAGAGCAGTTGGGCGATGGTCTTCCGCCTTAGCGTGGCGTCGTTCAACATCTGTGAGGTCCAATCGGGCCGAAAGCTATTTGTCGCGACACCCCAGACATCGATCCCTTGTCCGAAGGACACGCGATCGGCCTCATTGAGCATGATGCCATCCACATTGAGCTCAAACCACGTGGGGGCCAGTACATCGATGCCCGTGCGATCGGTTTGATCGGCCTTGTCCCTGTTCTCCCCATAGGTTCCCACGAATTCAAAAAGCAGGTGGAAGGGTTTCTCGGGGGCGGGCGAAGGATCAAAAGCGAGGACCGGGGCCACAGGCGTCACAGGCTCCACAGCCGTCAGCGAATCGGCTGGCACGCGACCCGTCCAGCCGTCGTTTGTCACCACGCGCGATCCATCGACCCGCCAGCCCCAGCGGTCATGATCTGCCTGGAGCCTGCGCCAGGTGTCGAGATAATGCACTTCGAGCTCCCCGTCGAACTGCACTTCCTCCACTTCTCTGGTGAACAGCATCAGCAAGTTATCCGGTCCCTCCACTTTGATCAAAGGGGTCAAGCTTTCCAACAAATCCAGTGGCACCCACGCCCTTCCCTCTTGCCTGTGCACGGGGAAATTCAAAGCGTCCGCATCGGCTTCGATCCGCGCGCCCAGCTCAGGGTCCGCGTACACAAGACCGAGCGACGGAGCAGGTACATAGAACCGCGTCTCACTTCCCGACAGGTAGGCCGACTCGAAGAGATGGGCCCGGACCAGATCAAATGACAGGTGGACCCGTCCGTCGATGGCCATGCGCTCGCTCTCCTCCATATACTGGCCGTCGATGAGGAGCCGCGAGGTACGAACCTTCGACTCCAGAGTATCCACTAGGGCCTGGTGGTCCCGGTAGAGATGTAGACCGAAGAAACCACCGATAGCAATCAATAACATCAAGCTGACAATGAGTATGTTCTTCTTCATAGTTAGGCTCCTTAGAAGACCAGGATGCCGACAACAGCACCCAGAGCGATCATCCCGATGGGATGCCAGCTCATTTTCGCGTAAAGACCACCGAGCACGAGGAAAATCAGGATGCTCTTCACATCCACAAGGACGTCCCGAGCGATGGAGAAGGCTGCCGAAAAGATTAGGGCGATGACCATGGGTCTGAGCCCCGACAACAACCAGGCCACCCACTTGGACTCTTCGAACTCCTTCAGGTGCTTGGCAAAAACAATCGCCAAGATAATGGACAGGATCGATACCCCCAGGGTGGCCACGGCGGCCGCACCTACACCGGCGACCTTATAACCCACGAAGGTGGCCGCGTTGATTGCGATGGGCCCCGGTGTCATTTGGCTGATCGCGATGATATTCAGAAATTCATCGCCCGTGAGCCAACCGTGGAGTCGCACGACCTCCCGCTGGATGAGCGGGAGCATGGCGAGGCCACCACCGTAAGCGAAGGCACCGATCTTGAGGAAGGACCAAAAGACCTCTAGGAGAAGATTCATCCCCTCACCCCCTTCAGGATGCCGGCGGCCACAGCGGACAGGATCGCGATGATCGGGCTGAGGTCCAGCAGGATCATGATCAACAGCCCCATGGCAAAGACGCTGATGGTAAAGGCGTTCTTATCGATGGATTTCTGCAGCTTGTAAACGCTCACGAATATCAGGGCCGCTACCACCGGTTTCACCCCGGCCATGCCCTTGATATAGAGGGGGTGGTCCTTGATGTTTAAAATCACCCCGGCCAGTAGAAGGATGATCGTAAAAGAAGGCAGGATCACACCCAACGCCGACAGCAGGGCCCCGGGGACTCCGTAGAGTCTGTAACCGATCATCGTGGCCGAGTTCACCGCCAACGCGCCGGGAAAAGACTGGGATACCGCCAGAACGTCTAGGAAATCCTCCTCGCCGAGCAACTTCTGATTCTCCACCAATTCTTCCTGTACCAGGGGGATCATGGCATAGCCCCCGCCAATGGTGAAGGCACCGATGCGGAGAAATATCGTGAACAACTTGAACATGAATTATCACCCTTTTCTTTCGTCCATACCATTTTAACACAAAAAAGGAGCCCATCGAGGGCTCATCTTCCGGCGAAAACAGGCGGGCTTTCTTACAATTTTTCGAGGGCATGGATCACCGCCGACATGTGCTGGTAACGTTTGAGGCGGTGCACGCTGGCCGCTCGTCTGGCGATAGCGATTATACCGCGGTCCACCAAGCGACCCTTTCTGGCGATATGCTCGAGAAGTTTACCGAAGCTATAGATGTCAGCCCGTTCATCCACCTTCACCGCTTCCCGCTTCTCCGGCGCACCGAATCCCGGAGAAAAGTCTCGGTCTCTGCTCAGATCGATGAGATAGGCGTTTCCTTCGCTTCCGAGAAGTACGTTGCCGGGTTTCAAATCGTGATGCACCACATCCAACCGGTGCAAGTAATCCAATGTCCGGGCGATCTGCAGGGCCATCCGACGCTTCTCACGCTGATCGAGGTGGACGGCGTCAGCGAGAGATCCTCTCTCGAGGTAGGGAAATACCATCACCAGGCGCTCTCCATCGTGATAGGCATCGTAGAGCGGAAGCACACCGGGGTGAATCAGGTCTCGGTAGGCCCTTAGGGCCGCGATCCCCCCTTCGAAGTCATGCCAGCTTTTCAGCACCACCTGTCGTTTCGTCTCTTCGCAGGTGGCCAGATCAATCTGCGCCCCCTGTCCTTCGTAAAGTCTGCTCTTTTTTTGGTAATGCATGCTCAGTTCCCTCCCACACATTGACTACAGGGCTCATAGGCCCAGTCACGCGCCCCTTTTTCCGAGATGACGATGTCGCTGAGGCGCACGTGGTAGCATCCTGGCTGGTGGAACTTCACCCCTGTACGCGTGATCCGGAAATCTCCCTCTGCCTCCGGTAGACTGTCGGAGGCCTTCATCTGGAACAGCGGGTAGGAGAAAGTTCTCCGAACCGGATAGCGGATCACCGGCAGGACATAGCGGTAGGTCACCTCCACAACGCCCCGGTGCCGTTTCTCATCATACTCCACAGCAAAGGTCGTCAGACGTGCCTCGCCCGGGAGATCCGTCAGTAAGGAGAAGAAGCGGAGCCTCAGCTCCGCGGCCTCGTGCCCATCGTACAGAAGCAACCGCTCGGATGTGGAGAAACGATCGATGGTCTCATACACTGCCTGGTCGAGTCGTTCGAAGACCACCAGACTCGCGATCATATGGTAGCCCACAAGAATGAAAAGAAGGAAGACCGGCACCACGACCGCCGCTTCTACGGATAGACTCGCTTCTTCAGTAACCAAAGCGTTTCTCATAGATTTCATCCCCCTTCTCTACGGTCAGGTCGTAAGCCGTCACCAACTCGTCGAGCCGGAAGCCCAGTCCGATTCTCCTGCGAAAATCCACCTCGATCAAATCCATGGTACGCCACAGGAGCGTGCGCCTGGGCACGGTGAAGAGCAGAAGCCGCAGATGGTCGTGATAGTACACCTCGCCACCGGTGTCGGGATCAGCCTTTTCAATCGACAGAGCACCGATACTGAAGTGAAAATCCCCATGGTGCTTCACCATCTTGAGTCCTTGCCCATCGAGTAATGCTGGCATTTCACAGGCACTCTCATAGGCCGAGAGCCCGGTGAGAGAGGCCGCGTAGATCAGCGCCGTGGCCACGGGTTGACCGGCACCGAGTTTGGTGCTGAAAAGTGTCAGGTCCTTGGCCATGACGGGATCCTTGGCGATCCACAATAGGTTCACGGCGAGACGCTGGGCATAGAGGGCTGTCTTCAAAGCGATATCATTCTGGTAGTCCCGTTTTCCACCGAAGAGCAGGTACCCGATCTCCTCTTCAAGCACCGGATCCTCTGTCCTCCGTCCCGTGAAATCGAAGGACCGGGCATCGGAGTCATAGCGCGACGAGAAAATCCCGAGCAGGTACTCGTGAAAAAAGGGGCGATCGATCGCCGACGATGTGCCCACCCGCGGACGCCGATCGGAGGGAAGTTCGGATTCCCGTAGCCTGCTACCTCCGATCCCCGTTACCTCGTAGACGAAGGCAAAGGGATCACCCGGCTCTTCCTCCTCCACGTCGAAGGGCTCGAGGTTCCCTACCCTACCGCTATCCAAGGCTTCGGCTCGTCGCCGGAGCATCCGAATCTCCTCCTTGAGGTCGATTTTCTCTCCCGCGCTTGTACCCTTTAGAGAAGCGAGGCGTTTCTCCAATTGATCGGCATCGTGGGACAGATCATCAGCCATGCCTTGGAGGTAGTGAAGGTTTCCGTTCTCCAGGTGCCGGTTGAACCGCTTCTTGTGCCGCTCGGTCTTCTCCTGTGTACGGCTGAGACGCTTCAGATCGGCTTCCACCGCTTCCTGTTCGTCGAGAAAGGCCTCTCCCTCATCGATCACCGAGGGGTCGGCCAAGAAGGATAGACCACCCGTAATGCCCTCGGCCACTAGTTTTCCCTTGGCAAAAAGGACCATCTGATCGTAGAGAACCTCGCCATCGTAAAGTGTCCCCGTCACCTCGTAGGTCATCTGTTCTGGATCACCCAGCCTTTTTTCCACAGTACCCAGATCTAAAAAGGCCACGAGACCGTAGCGATCGTAGAGGTCCCCGTGGTAGTCGGCGAGCAGACGCTTGCCCGCGAGCAAGGTCGTCCGCGCACTGTGGTTCATCTCCCGCTTTTCATCCAAGGCCTGCACACCCATGGCTAGCACCAGGGACATGACCGCTGTGATCAGTAGGAGGAAGAGAGAGACAGCGCCCCCTTCATGGTTTCTAGCGTGGGCATGGCCTGCCGTGCAAGGTGAATCCATAGGTACAGCTCCTTTCGATCGAGGGATGCCTCACGAACAATCCTGTGCTCTTCCTTGAAGTACCGCCTGGTGACATCGAGCTCAATCCTGTCCCCTTCCACGGTAGATCCTTCCACACGGTAGGGCATCGTCAGCCCGTCGCCCTCCTGAAAGACGGCCGCAGTGAAAAACACCTCTAGAAAACCCGTGTCAAACAAGTACAACCAGAGGAGGAGGCAGGTGAAGATCAGCACAATGAGCAGGGGGATCACGAGGGATGCTTCGGTGGATAACATGGTATCATCTCCTTTTATTTACTTATTTTACCATATATCCACAAAAAGAAAAAGCCCTTTCAGGGCTCGTAGATCAAGGGGTAAACTTACCGATCATCGCCAGAAGAAATCCACCGACGAACAAAAAGGTCACGAAAGCAGTTTTCAGATAGACCGTCTGTGCCGGGAAGGGCACCCACATCAAGGCGATGGCCACGAGCATCATGATCACACCCTGGGGCCTGAGCTTACCGAACATCGACAGCATCCACCTCCTGGTAAAGGTGGTCCAGCCCCTCAGAAATATAAGAGCGGAGCCAACTGACGACATCATACTGATCGAGGGGGACATCCCCGAGGATCTTCCTGATCTCCCGGGTACTCAGGGTGAACTTCTCCTTACCCACACTGTGGGTGTAGATCAAGTCCATGTCCCGATCGGCGGTGATGATGGCGATCAGGGTGTCCGTCATGTTCCCCAGGGGTACCCGATCGATGTGCGAATGCTGGAAGGTCGCCTCGATCTCCGTCCCCACACCGGGTTCGGAGTGAATGGCGAAATGGCCGCCACAGGCCTCTGCTCCCGCCTTGAAGAGCGGAATCCCGAGACCCACTTTACGGGTCGTCCGCGTGGTGTAAAAGGGATCGGCGACCCGCTTGACGGTTTCTTCGTCCATGCCCACGCCATCGTCCTTGATCTTAATGGTGAGCCGATCTGCCGCTAGATCCTCGATAATGGCGATACGCAGGACGTCTGCATCGGCCGAGATGGAATTTTGTGCGATGTCAAGAATGTGCAGGGAAAGTTCTTTCACCGTTGGAGTCCCCTTTCGTCTTCTTTCAAGTAGGCAAACAAGGCTTCGATCGTCCGCTCTTCTAGCGGTAATTCGTAAATGGGTTCTGAGAGATCCTCGAGACGGTGGGCATCAGAATTCCTGAGGATCCGGTAGTGACCGCGGTAGGTATCGGATGATAGGTACTCTTTGGCCGTGGGGCTTCCGGTGCTGATCTCCACCGCCGTGATGCCCAGTTCGGGGGGGATAAAACCGAGGTTCGCCACAATGCTGTTCGAACGACGATCGATATGAGCGGGCAGAAGGAATCCTCCAAAGGCTTCGACCAGCTCCTTGGCACGCCCCAGGGCAATTTGCACAGGGGCGAAAAGACTGTCGGATCGCTCCGAGAGGATTGCATCCGTTTCATCAAAAATGAGCTGCCGGCCGAATTTTTCGGGTCGATGGGGCACCTGGAGCCTCAGAGGGGCAATCGCTTCATCGAAGGCCGTGATGGCCTCAACGGTGGGAAACAAACAGAGCAGGTGAATATCCTCCGATGTCTGCAGTTCCATGGCCGGGACGACAATCACGTCATAGGTCCGACCGTGGGCCACGCACACCGCCACATTGTCCATGGCGTTGTGGTCTGCGACGGCGATGAAATCCAAAGACTTGATCATGGCCATGCGCACGATGTTCAGCGGGGTCATCTCCTCCTCGGCACAGGGACTGAGGGCCGAGTGAATGTGCAGATCGTAGCTATAGCCCATCAGACGCCCGCCGCTGCAAAGATCTTGGCGATCTCGTAGGCGGAGAGCGGCGTACTCAATACGGCCAAACCTTCTTCGGTCGCCTTTTTCAATGTGTCTTCATCGGGCTTGATGCCACCGGGATGGATGATCACGGAGAAATCCAAAAGGGTAGCCACGGCCACGATGTTCAGGTGGGTCTGTACGGTCACCCAGGCGGCGTTCTCGCTCCCCTTGGCCATCACCCAGCTCAGCAGATCGCAAATAAGCAGATCCTCCACCTTGCGATCCCCATCACCGGGATTGAGCACGTGCATCAGGTCGTTGTCGATGAGGTCTCGAATGATCATTTTATCTCTCCCTTTTTTTGTGCATGAGCACGATACAGTCTTCGATCGTCGCACGTCCGAGGACAATATCCTCGGCCAGTGCACGACAGGTAGGGGCGCCACAGGCACCGCAGTTGATACCGGGAAGCGTCTGGATAATCTCCTCGATCCTTGACATCTTCTCGAGCGCCGATTTAAAATCCGGATCGAGCTTCAGCACGGCATTCGGTTTGATCTCCCGATCCCACTCCATGTTCTCCTCCGACAGTTCTACATCTTCCGGGATATCGAAGCTCGAGCCGTAGGCCTTTGAGATCCTGCGGATCCGATTCTTGGCGATGAAGGGATTCTCCACATTGAGCGGTCCGCCTACGCAACCCGTCACGCAGGCATAGCCCTCGAAGAAATCAACGTCTCCGAGTTTTCCCAGCTCCATGTTGTCGAGGACCTTGATGACCTCGTCGATTCCATCCACGGCCAGGTAATTCTCGATCCCCATGGCAAAGGACTGTCCACCCACACGTCCCCAGCCGATTCCATTGCCAGAGGCCTTCTGGATCTTGCGCTCCCGCTCCACATGATCGTACTCCTTGATCATCCTGGAGTAAAGACTCTCGATGGAAATCGCCCCATCGATGGCAGAGCGATCGATACCAATGGGGTTCTTGATGCTGGTGATCTTAGCGGGGCATTGGGTGATGTAGAAAACGCCGATCTGATGGTCCTCTAGACCCGTTTTCTTTCGCGCTTCTTTCCGGGCCAGACGGGCGGCCACTTCCATGGGCGATTCGAGCCGTATGATGTTCTCGATCAAGGAGGGGTAGCGAATCTGGATCAGTCGGGTGATCGCCGGACAGAAGGTAGAGATCAGCGGTTTCTTCACATCCCGCCGTGTGACGACCTTCGATTCATAGACCGTCAGAAGGTCCGCCGCATAGGCCACATCGTAGACATCGTCGAAACCCATACGTAAAAAGGTATTGAAGACCCGATTGGTCTTGTGCTCTGAACCGAACTGCCCGTAGAGGCTGATGGCGGGTAGCGCAATGGTGTATGCGAACTTGCCGATGGACTCGATGGAATCCGTGAGGGCACCCTTGGCATGGAAGGGGCAAACCTTCAGACACTCTCCGCAGTCGATACAACGCTCGGAAATAATGCGCGCCTTGCCATCCACGATCCGAATCGCCTGTGTCGGACAGCGGTCGAGGCAGTGGGTGCAACCGTTGCAATAATCTGGCTCGAGGGTCACGGAATGCCAGTATGTCCTCATCGTTGCTCCCTCCTCCCCTTACAGGTTCATGACGATCTTTAAATTGGTGCCCACGCCGACGTCGGACGCAATGAAGAAACCGTCAGCATACCGCTTGATGTTCGGTAGACCCATACCAGCGCCGAAACCCATTTCGCGCACCTCCGAGGTGGCGGTAGAGTAGCCCGCCGTCATGGCCAGCTCGATGTCCTCGATACCCGGACCTTCATCGGAGACGTAGATCTCGATCCGATCGGGCTTGATATAAACGTCAATCGCCCCTCCCTCGGAATGGATCACCACGTTGATCTCCGCTTCATAGGTGGCAATGGCCACCTTGCGCAGCACGCCCGAATCGATGCCCAGTTGCCTCAGACTCCTCTTAAGATCGCTGGAGGCTTCTCCCGCCCGGGCGAAATCGGATTTGATAATGTCATAGTGATAACGCATGGCTACATTCTTTTCGTCTCTCTCGATCATAGCACCACTCCCCTACAGGTCGAGCCCCGGAAGGCCTCTCCCGTACAGTATACCAGATGCGACGTAAAGCGTGTGATGTGTCGTGAGCAGGGCGATATTCTTTTCCCGGGCAAGAGCGATCACCTCGTCGGTGGGTTGCTTGCCGCGAACGAAGAGCACGGCCTTGAGGTCCAGCATCTCGGCCGTCCGGATCACCTGGTTGTTGCAAAGACCCGTCAGGAGCAAGGTCTCCTCCTCGACGAAGGCCAGGACATCACTCATCAGATCTGACCCGAATGCCGCCTGAAAAGGGCGGTTTTCTTCTGTTTCTCCGGTGAGGTAGATTGCCTCCACCCAGTCTGCGATTTCCTTCAACGTCATAGGTTCACCCATCTCTCTATAGTTAATGATTTCACAAGTATATTATACATGGAAAGAAAGCCGATTAACAGGCCCATTTGCCGCACTGTGCGAATACTCCCACCACTTCGTTTTCGGAGGAGAACTTGAAGTGGGGGCTTCTTAGCGGGCTCTCGACCCGTAGATTGCTCTTTTTCAAATACGACTTGTACTCAAAAACCTAAACTGCTTGCACCCCTTCCTATTCGCTTAACGTATCAGGAAGAGGCGGATTTCTCACGCTAGATACAGGAAGACCCTATAAAGAGTCTTTTTTTAAGAGTCCACTTTATAGGGTCCGGTTGAAAAGGGAAATGCGGCTTTTTATGCGTTCTAAAACGAAGAAAACCGACCGTTTGAATCGGCCGGCCCACCGATCAGCCGAAACGACCGGTGATATAGTCCTCTGTTCTGCGGTCCCTGGGGTTGGAGAAAATTTGCTCGGTGGTGCCGAACTCAATCATCTCGCCCAGGAGGAAGAAAGCGGTTTTATCCGAGATCCGGCTCGCCTGCTGCATCGAGTGCGTGACGATCACGATGGTGTAGTTCTTCTTGATCTCCTCGATGAGCTCCTCGATCTTGTAGGTGGCGATGGGGTCGAGAGCGGAGGTGGGTTCGTCCATCAGGAGCACGTCGGGCTCGATGGCCAGGCTCCTGGCGATACACAGGCGCTGTTGCTGTCCGCCGGATAGACCGTAGGCGTTCTCGTGCAGCCGATCTTTCACCTCGTCCCAGAGGGCCGCGTTGGTCAGGCTGACCTCCGCAATCTCCAGCAGTTTCTTTTTATCGTGAATGCCATGCACCTTCGGTCCATAGACAACATTTTCAAAGATGGTTTTGGGGAAGGGATTGGGCTTTTGAAAGACCATCCCCACCCGCGTACGCAGTTCCTCGACGCGAATAGACGGATCGAAAATATCTTTGCCGTGGTACAGCAGCTGGCCTTCGGTGCGCACCTGTGGATTCAACTCCACCATGCGGTTCAGGGTCTTGATAAAGGTCGACTTACCGCACCCCGAGGGCCCGATAATCGAGGTGACCTCGCGCTCGTGGATCTCGAAGTTCAGATCTTTAAGCGCCCGGAAATCTCCGTACCACAGGTTGAGGTCGTTCACCTCGTAGACCGGTGCCTTGGCACTGTCGGCTCGTTGGTTTCTATTGTTCAAAGGTATCACTCCCATTAGTATCTTCTCTGGAACTTATTCCGGATGATGATGGCCGTTGTGTTGAGGGTCAAGAGGAGGACCATCAGGACGACGATAGCGGCCGAGGCTAGGTTTGCATACTCACGCGTGAGCACGGCATCCAGCGTCCAGTAGTAAATCTGGATCGGCAGGGTGGTGAAATCACTCATGATTCCCTCGGGCATCTTCAAGATCAACGTGGGGATACCGAGTACCACCAGCGGGGCGGTCTCCCCGATGGTTCTGGAGACAGAAAGTATGGCCCCCGTGAGAATACCGGGCAGGGCGGCGGGTAGCACCACCCGACGGATGGTCGTCCACTTGTTGGCACCCAAGGCATAGGACGCTTCGCGTAGGTAGCTCGGTACAGCGCGGAGCGCCTCCTGACTGGAGACCACCACGATGGGCAGTCCCAAAAGGGACATGGTCAGTCCACCCGCCAGCACCGTAGAGCCCAGGCCCAGCATTCGACCGAAGACCGCGAGGCCCAGGAGTCCGAAGATTACCGACGGTACACCGGACAGATTCGAAATGTTGGTGTTGATCAGGTTCTTGAGTTTCTTATTCTTGGCGTACTCTTCCAGGTAAATCGCCGTGGCGACGCCCAAGATCAGGGTGACCGGAATCACGACGACCATCAACCAGAGGGAGCCCGCGATCACGCTGGCGATGCCCGCGCGGTCAGGGTTGATCGATAGCCGACCCGTGAGAAAGGACCAATCGAGCCAGCCGATGGCGCCGCTACCGATCCTGTAGACTAAGGTGCCGAGCACGACCAGGGCGAAGACAGTAGAGAGGGAAAAGATCTTACCCGCCATCTTGTCGATCAAGATTCTCCTGGAGAGTTTTCGTTTTGCCCGGTCGCTGTTAAAAAAGGGCTTGAATACTTCCAGAGGCTCCACATGACTTTCGCTTTTGTTTTGTCTCAACGCGAGATTCGTCTGTGTATCCATCTTAATACTCCTCCCTGTACTTGCGTGCGATGTGCTGTGCGAAGAGATTCATCGCCAGCGTGAAGATGAACAGGATCAGGCCCACGGCGTAGAGGCTATAATACCCCACGGTACCCGCACCCGCATCTCCGCTGGTGAACTCGACGATATAGGCGGTCATCGTCTGCATGGACTGTGTGACATCTAGCGTGAAGTTCTTGGAACTTCCGCTGGCAATGGTCACGATCATGGTCTCGCCGATGGCCCTCGAGATCGCCAGGATAAAGGAAGCCACGATCCCGGAAATTGCGCCGGGAATCACCACTTTGAAGGTCGTCTCGAGTCGGGTCGACCCCAGGGCGAGCGCCCCCTCCCGCATCATATTGGGCACGGCGCCCATGGCATCCTCGGAGAGAGAGGCCACCATGGGAATGATCATGATCCCCATGACGATGCCCGGGCTCAGGGCGTTCTTGGATCCCAGACTCGGGATCACCCGCATGAGCATGGGCGTCACGAAGGAATAGGCGAAAAAACCATAGACGATGGTGGGAACCCCCGCAAGAAGCTCCATGATAGGCTTCAAAAGCTTCTTGCGCTCCTCAGAAGCATACTCGGCCATGTAGACCGCTGCTCCCAGACCGATGGGTACTGCGACGAACATCGCAATGATCGAGGTGACGACTGTACCGGCGATCAGCGGTAAGAAGCCGAAGGTCGGGTTCTCGGCCCTGAGCGGCTGTAGTTTGGTGCTCAGGATCTCGTAGAAGGAAACTTCCTGAAAGAACTGCGCAGCATCGACCACGAGCGTGATCACGATCCCCAGGGTCGTCAGGATGGAGATGGATGCTGCGATAAGGAAAAAGGTGGGCATGACCCGTTCCAGATACCGCGTGCTCTTTCGATTTTGATTGCCCTTGATAATGTCACGCACGCTACCGGATGGTTTCATGAACTCACGCTCCTTTCGACTGTGCAAAGTCGTTCTTTTTTAAACGCACGTAAGATGAGAAGTCTAAGCTCCTCATCTTCACGCGCTTCACGTCTATTCTCTAGCAAGATGCGATAACTTACTGGATAGCTTCGAGCTGGTCTGTGTAAGCTTGGTACTCTGCCGCGGGAAGCGGAGCGAATCCGTTTTCACCGGCGAGACGAGCGGCACCCTCGGGGCTCACAACGTACTTGGCAAAATCGAGTACCTGGGGCTTCTCTTCCGCGTGGTTCACATTGAGGTAAGTGAACACGGGGCGAGTGAATCCTGAGTAAGGAAGCGTCTCTCCGATGGTCTCGAGCGTCGGTGCTACGGGACCTTCACCGAAGTCAATACTCACTGCCTGGAGCTTATCAGTGTTGCTGGCGTAGTAGCCGTATCCGAAGAAGGCGATGGCGTATTCATCGTTGCTCACGAGATCCACGAGTGTTGCGTACTCCTGCTGGAGGTTCGCTGTCGCGACCATATCCTGCTCATCAAGAATGGTTTCGTAGAAAAACTCGTAGGTACCGTGGTTTTCGTTCGGGCCGTAGAACTTGATTTCTTCAGCAGGCCAATCGGCGCGGATGTCGCTCCAAAGCACATTGTCATCAGCTTTGTAGGTGCCGGACACGTACATGTCGATGATTTCCTGTTCGGTCATTTCAGTCGCCCAAGTGTTGTTGGGGTTGATAACCATGGTCAGACCGTCAAGGGCCAACTTAAATTCGTACACATCTTCGCCGAAAACAAGACCGTTCTCAGCAAGTCCTTCGATCTCGGTATCCTTGATCTTGCGTGAGGCGTCGGAAAAATCCGTTTCGCCGGGGATGAACTTCTTGAAGCCGGCGCTTGAACCCGCGCGGCCCACTTGAACGCTCACGTCAGGCTCTTCGTTGACCATGTACTCTTCTGCGATGTGTGCCATGAGGGGGTACACTGTACCGGATCCGTCGACCACAACAACGCCTTCGAGATTCGTTTCAGCGGCTGGTGTTTCTTCTGCAGGTGTTTCTTCTGCAGGTGTTTCTTCTGCAGGTGTTTCTGCAGGTGCTTCAGCACTAGCGGGTGCTTCTTCGCCTCCGCAGGCCACGGCAGACACCATCAAGATCGATACCATTAAGAACAGTAAGATTTTTTTCATTTCGAATAGCCTCCTAAAAAAGTTTTGTTTCACTCATCTGACACTTATGAGTCTACAGCATCTCGAGGGGGGGAGTGTTATCCGGTCGTTAACCCTATATTAAATACAGGTAAACTGCACACCCGGTCACCGGGTCCTCCACGTCCACTTGACTCGGGCTTTTCGCCTATTAAAGGAAGCGATGCACTTGGTCTCCAAATGAGGCTAGCATCTAACAGGAACTTAACAAAAACCTCATCTGTTCTCAAAAGACAAGCCTTACACTATAGATTGACACGACCCATCATTGTACTCAGGGAGGTATTTATGATCAGAACCCTCTTCACCAAGACAATCCAACGATCCAGACCATCGCTAGAAGGGTTGACTAGACTCCCCTTTTTCAGCGCCAGAGCGCTTCACCGGCTGAGGCACCTTCGACTGGGCTTTCTGGATCACCTCATGATCCAGCACAAGCTCCTGCTCATGAGCCTGCTCACAGGCGTACTACCGTTGCTGTTGTTTTTTGCCATGAGCATGGCCGACTCCGAGAACATGCTCACCGACGAGGCCATGATGCGCGGGAATCTTTTCGCCAGGGTCACCTCAGACCGTATCGCCACCTACTTTGAAAACCGGTCTACCGATGCCCTGACCCTCGCCTCATCAGAACTCGTGCGCGAGGGCCTTGCCGACTTCAATGCTTTTTCCCTTGACCAAGGCGAGAAGCAGGCACTGGCCGGTCGCTTCGGTTCCTTCTTCCAGGCGCCCACTGAAGCTCACGGTTACACGGATATATTCCTCACGAATCAATACGGTGAGATTATCTACAGCCAAAACTATGATCCGCTGGACCTCGCCCCACTGGTCTTCGATGGTCAGTTCACAGAAAGAGCGATGACGGGGGAACAAAACTGGACCGAGCCCTTTCGTAATACCTTCATCGATGACAACCTGATGATCCTGGCGACACCGGTCTACGGTACATCGGAAAAGGTGCAGGGGACGCTGAACATCGTGCTCAACCAATCGAAGATCGATGCCATCGTTACCAATGGAATCGAAGAGCACGGCGAGAGTGCCCGTGCCTACCTGATCGATGAGGAAGGGCTGCTTCTCACCCATCTACCCCACGCTGAAGGAACCGCCCTCCTGAGTCCCTTGGATTCAGGCGATGCGACAGAGGTTGTCAGGGGGATCCTCGTTGAAAACGGCCATACAGGGCCCTTCACTTCCTCCTACTCTGCCTTTGATGATCGCCAGGTGATCGGCACCATCGATACTGTCTTGCTGGGCGAAGACCGGGTCGGTCTTGTCATCGAACTGGACACGGTTGAAGCCTATGCCACCCTAGACGATTACAAGGAACACATGGTGCTTTTTGTCACCTTGCTCGGGCTCTTCAGTTTTGGACTCGCCTACGCCATCGCTCGTTCCATCTCAGAACCGCTCAAGGCTGTCACCCGATCGGCGGATGAGATGGCCTCTCTCCGTCTGCAGCCTACGGCTTCCCCGGTGAAACGGAAGGATGAAATCGGCACGCTCCAGGCTTCTATGGACCGGATCAACACCCAGCTCATTGATATGATCGGGGAGTTGCGACAGGCATCGGGTACCCTGGGTACCGCTTCTCGCTACCTTGCCCTCGGGGCAGAGGAAAGCTCCCGTGCCTCTACCGAGGTCGCCATCTCCCTGGAGAAAGTGGCCGGCGCGACTCACGAACAAGCCCAGGACGCTGCTCATGGCGCGGAGAAGACCAAGGCGCTGGCCGATATTCTAGAGGTGGAGAAACGGCAACTAGAAGAGCTGATCCATGCCAATCGGACGATGGACCAGCAGATCAATGATGGCTCCGAGATCACCGGCGCTCTGAAGGAACATACCCTCCAGATGACCGCCACCCACCAGGAAATCCAGGAGCGTATCGCCAGTACCCATACGAGCGCTCAAAAAATCGGTGAGGTCACGGGCTACATCCGCACGATCGCTGAACAGACGAATCTCCTCTCCCTAAACGCCAGTATCGAGGCTGCCCGGGCAGGAAAACAGGGGGCGGGTTTTGCCGTGGTCGCCGGTGAAATCAAAAAACTCTCCGACGATGCCAAGCAGGCCACCGCTTCGATTGAGGCCCTCATCCGCAGCCTGGGGAAAGAAACCGGTGAAGCCGTCACCACACTGGACACGCTCCTGACCCATGCGGCTGTCCAATCGGACAGTGTCGAACAGACCCTCACCATCTTCTCAAGCATCGGTCATTCGCTGATGCGGTCCAAAGGACACCTGCAAGACCTCCAGACTTCCGGGAAGGAGGTGGATGGCCTGCGGCTTGAACTGAAGAAGGATATCGAGCATCTGAGCAGCCTGACGCGCGATACCTCTGCAAATACCTCGGAGATCACGGCAGCGACACAAGAGCAGACGGCGACGGCCGAGTCGGTCCTGGAGACGAGTGTCCAGATCGATCGACTCTCCGATCTCCTCGGCACCCTGATCGACCGCTTCCAAATCCAAGCCGGCGATCCAACCCATGCATAGAGAAAAGCAGGTGCAGACCCATCATAAGGTCTGCACCTGCTTTTTCATTGGAAACTTCTTATCACGCACTTTTTAAAACTCGATGCGCTTGCCGTCCACATAGTAAATCGTGGCTTCGCAGATGTTGGTGGCATGGTCGGCGATTCTCTCGATGAAACGTCCGACGAACAACAAATCCACCACTTGGTTCATGATGTCCTTGTCCTCTGCCAGCATCCCCAGTAGCTCCCTGTAGATTTTTTCGTACAGGGCATCCACGGAATCGTCGAGCTCGGCCACGGACTTGGCGGTCTCTGCATCTTCCCGCGTGAAGGTATCCAGGCTGCCCCGGATCATCCCCACCACCTGATCGGCCATCTTCGGTAGGTCCACCAGCGGTTTGATATAGGCTTCTCCACAGAGACGCTCCACCACTTCGGCGATGTTCACGCCGTGATCGCCGATCCGCTCCAGATCGGTGATGATCTTGAGCGTAGCGCTGATCATCCGCAGGTCCTTGGCGATGGGTTGCTGCAGGGCGATGAGGTTTATGCACTTCTCTTCGATCTCGTGCTCCAGTTCGTCTGAACGGCGCTCGAGTTCGTAAACTTTCTTGAGCAGTTTTTCATCCTGGGTCTTCAACGCCAGAACCACTGTCTTGATCTCTTCTTCGACCACGGCGCCCATCTTCATGACGAGATCGCGCACCTCGTTCAATTTACTGTCTAACTGTTGTCTCATACGATACGAATCCTCCTTCGTCACCTTCCGATGGTTCTTTTTTTGCCGATCGAATGTTTGATGACTATTATACCCTAACAAAGCCATATTGTCACCTTGTTAAGCTTAGATGAATTCTAGGTAAAATCAGCGGGACTGGAAGATCAAAAGACCCGCGATCATCACGGCAAGGCCGAGGGGCTTGATGGGATCGAAACCCAGTGGCTCCACACCAAAGAGGCCCAGGGCATCGATCAGATAGGCGAAGGCCAACTGGCTGATGACCATGATCGATACGGCGAGAGAAGGACCGATGCTGTTGACACCCCGCATAATGGAGTAGACGATCATCACACCACATAGACCCCCGAGGAGATAACCCTTCGGCACCTCCCCGACTCGAGACATCTGGCCTTCGCCCGAAAGCAGTAGCACGGCGGTGCTGACGAAAAAACCGAGGCCATGGACGAGGCTGTTCGTGCCCCAGAGCCCGATGAATCGGCTGGCGCCGGCATTGATCACATTCTGCAGGCTGATGAAGAGCCCGCCTAAGATACTAAATAAAAAACCCAAGGGATCATTCCTTTCACTCGTACAAATTGTCGCCGGCCAGCTTTCGAATCCCGGCCGCATCTAGCATCAGCAACCGACCGCGTTGCCTGGTCAGCAGGCCCTCCCCGGCCATGTCGGCGATGACGCGACCGAGGTGACGGTAGGTGGTCCCCAGCATGTCGGCGACCTCGTGGAGATCCTCTGTGAAAAGCTCCTCGTTGTTAGCCGGGGCCAGGACCGTGCTCGACAGGTAACCGGCGAAACGCGTGGCCACGGGATAGGTCAGGTTAATGGCCGCCATTTTGGAAAAACTGTGGAGTTTGAAGGAGAGGTGGGCGATCACCAGCTGTAGGAAGGCCGCGTTCTCCTGGTACTTGTCCTCGATGACGGGATAGGGCAGGATGAAGAGCACTGCCTTTGTCAAGGACTCGATGTTCGTGGTGGCGGCATGACGGCTGGACAGCTCCAGGTCTCCGATCAGGCTCAAGGGACTGGCGAAGCGCAGGAGCAACCGCTTGCCGTTCTCCGACGAAGCAAAGATTCGCAGCCTGCCCTCGGCGAGGAAATAGATGCCCTCGAGGTCTTGGCCCATCTCGCAGAGAGCGTCTCCCGGCTCGAGCCTTTTGATCCGCAGATCGTCCGCGTCGATCATCGATAACCTATTGCGCTTTAACCACCTATCGATTCTGTCCATACGCACCCTCCTTGGTCCTATTGTACCGCAAAAAGAGAAAGACCTTCAGGACAAATGTCCCTACAGGTCAAATTTTCTGATGGTCCGGATCGGCACCCTGGTCGGCGGTGGGGTGCTCCCCCCCCCACGCTTGGTGATGGTTGCCGCTGGAATTTCTTGTTCTCGCGCCAGCAAGCGCCGTACCCGATCGCCGCAGAAAGCCCCCTGGCAGGCCCCCATGCCGGCGCGGGTCCTGCGTTTGATGGCATCGAGCGAACATACGGGGAGCGGTCGGTCGAGTGCATCTAAGATCTCGGCCTCCGTCACCTGCTCACAGCGGCAGATGATATGTTTGTCCGGCGGGGCCTCATCGGTCGTACCATCGAAATCCGCTCCCTTGGGACGGATGATCGCCGGTCGGTTCGGGTTGAACGCCTCATTTTTCTCCAGGGCGAGTCCGTCTTCCCCTAGGATCTCCGCCACGCGCTCGGCGATGGCGGGAGAGGCCGTGAAGCCCGGCGATTCGATTCCGGCGACGTTCACGAAGCCCGGGACACTGCTCATCTCAATGATGAAGTCGCCGCCATCTGGCCGTGCCCGCACACCGGAGAAGGTGGTGATGGCAAGCCTGAGATCGAAATCCGGTATCGACCGCCTGGCCTCACGGATAATCCACTTCAGCCGTTCTTCCGTGGTATCGAGATCCTCGGGATCTCCCGTGTCCTCAGCATCGGGGCCGATCATGAGGTTCCCATGATAGGTGGTGGTCACCAGGACCCCCTTCCCCTTGTCCGTCGGCGTCTGGAAGAGGACGCGGTCCGTTAGATGCGCCTGGCTCTTATGGAACAAGACGTACTGCCCCCGGCGTGGGAGGATCTCAAAATGATCGGTCCCGACCATGGCCGCCACGCGATCGGAAAAGAGACCGGCGGCGTTGATCACGTAGCGCGCCTCGCATACACCCTGCTTTGTCTGGACGATAAAATGATCGTCGACACGCTCGATGGCCACCACTTCGCTCTTGAGGTGGAGGGTCACCCCATTGGCCACGGCATTCTCCGCCAGCGCGATGGTCATCTCATAGGGAGAAGCCACTCCGACCGAGGGGACGTAGAATGCGCCCACCACTTCCTCCGACAGATGGGGTTCCAGTGCACGGGTCTCTTCGGCGTTCAAGATCTGCGCATCCTCCGGCGCATGACCGACGGCCAGTGCATTGTCGCGCAACTTTTCCAGTTGCGCCAGATCTCGGTCATCAAAGGCAAGGGTCAGGGCGCCGGTGCGCCGGTAACCGAAGTGGAGCTCACGATCGAGAGATTCGAACTGCTCGCCACCTGCTCGGCAGTAATGGGCCTTAAGACTACCGGCCTTGCCCACATATGCCCCGTGTACAATCCCACTGTTGGCCTTCGAAGCACCGGCGGCCACATCGTTATCTCTTTCCACGAGATGCACGGACAGGCGGTACTTCGCAAGTTCCCTTGCGATGGCCGATCCGACGACACCTGCTCCGATAATCAGTACATCGATCAAGGGTCATTCCTCCTTTGTCATGTTCATGAGAACAGTGCAGTATACCTTCTCGTGGATGGCCTCGATGCTCAGGAGCCGTCCACCCGCCACACAATCGATAATCTGCCAGCCCATCCGCTCGGCCACCCAGCGGGCGTTATGGTAGGATCTTTCGAGGTAGTCGGCATCGCCCTCGTGAATATCCTTGTCACCTGGCTCACGTTTCTTCCGCTCTCGCAGCAGGTCGGCGGTGATGTCCGGGGGGACATCGAGGAAGACCACGAGATCCGGCTCCGGTAGACCCAGCTTTTTAAATTCAAAATCGGCCAACCAGTCCACGTACTCCGCCCGCTTCTCTTCCGCTTCAATCTTGACGGCCTGGTGGACCATGTTGGAGGTCGTGTAACGATCCGCAATGATCGGCCTACCGGCCAAGTAATCCTCCCGCCACTGCATCTGAAAAGAGGCGTAGCGGTCCACGGCGAAAAAGGTGGAGGCGGTGTAGGCATCCACATCATCGGGTCGCTCACCAAAAGCGCCGCCCAGGTACAACTTCACAAGGGCCGAGGAACTGCTCTCGTAGTCTGGAAAGCGTACGGTCAAGGGATCGAGGCCCTCGCTCCGCAGGCGTTCTTCCAGTCGTTTTGTCTGTGTGGCCTTCCCACTGGCATCGCTGCCGGATTCTATGACGATCAACATATTCTTCTCCCCTTTTTTCCATTCTCTTCTTATCTTAACACAAAAAAATAACCCGGGGGGCCCAGGTTATTTCTTGTCTTCTTCTAAGAAGAACACTTCCCACGGGAGAAGTCCGCCTGCCCGCTTCACCGTTAGCATCCCGATGTAAACGATAGCCGTCGTCGCGATGAAACAGATCGATAGGATCGCTAGGAGATCGCCCCTCTGAAGATTTTGCTCTTGTTTACGAAACATTCGTCATCACCTCATTGTACCTATTACCCAAGGACTTTTCCCTTCAAGCAAAAAGGAAGAAAAAAAGGCAACGCCCGCGGGTAACGGAACGTCGCCAAATATAGAGGAAGCCATGCTTTTAGCCGAGGGGGTATTTCTCCCTGGCGGTGTAGTGCGTGTGCAGCAGGTCGTGCGCTTTGTGGCTATTGGGTTTTTCGAGGTAATCCTTGTAGAGCTTCTGAATCTGTTCGTTGAGGTGACTCTTGCGCTTTTCAAGGATCATATCCTCTTCGTAGAGCGCCTTGGCACGTTCGACGCGCAGGTCCACGGTATTGCGGATCTTAGCGGATACCTGGGGCTGTCCGCCGCCGGTAACACAACCGCCGGAACAACCCATGATCTCGATGAAGTGGAGATCCTTCTCGCCACGTCGGATCATTTCGAGCAGGTCGTTGGCGTTCTTGGTGCCGTGGACGATGGCGGCCTTTACGGTGATGTCACCGATCGGCACTTCCACTTCCTTGATTCCCTCTTCAACACCACGAACGGCTTTGTACTCAATATCCTGGAGGTCTTCACCTGTGATCACGTCGGCTACCGTACGGAGGGCCGCTTCCATGACGCCACCCGTCGCACCGAAGATAACACCGGCGCCAGTGTACTCACCCATGGCCGCGTCGAAGTTCTCGTCGGGTAAGGTGGTGAAGTTGATGCGCGCCTCTTTGATCATCTTGCCGAGCTCGCGGGTCGTGATAACGGCATCCACATCGCGTAGACCGTTCACTTCCATCTCTTCGCGGGCCGATTCCGTTTTCTTGGACGTACAGGGCATCACGGAGACAACGAACATCTTCTCGGGATCGATTTGCTCACGCTCTGCATAGTAACTCTTTAGAATAGCACCGAACATCTGGTGCGGGGATTTGCAGGAAGACAGGTTATCTAGGAAGTCAGGATGGTGGAACTCAGCGTAACGAATCCATCCTGGAGAACAAGAGGTGATCATCGGTAGTTTGCCACCGTTCTGGATACGACCCAATAGCTCGTGTCCCTCTTCCATGATCGTAAGGTCAGCTGCAAAGTTCGTATCGAAGACCCGATCGAACCCCATGCGACGGAGGGCGGAAACCATTTTGCCCGTCACACGTGTGCCGATGGGCAGACCGAACTCTTCTCCGAGGCCCGCGCGAACCGCTGGAGCCGTTTGTACGACCACGTGGAGATCTGGATTCTCGATTGCATCCCATACGCGCTCGGTGTCCGTCTTCTCGCGAAGGGCGCCGACGGGGCAAACGGTGATACACTGTCCGCAGTAGATGCAAGGTGTATCCACCATGCTCATATCGAAGGCAGGGCCCACGATGGTCTCGAACCCACGGTTCGTGAAATCGAGGATACCCACCTGCTGGACTTCTTTACAGACGTTCACACAGCGACCGCAGAGGATACACTTCGAGCTGTCGCGGACGATGGAGTGCGATTTGTCATCGAACAAGGACTCACGCTTGTCTCCCTGGAAGCGGATCTCGTCGATCCCGAGCTCTTCAGAAATAGTCTGGAGCTCACAGTTGTTGTTCCTGAAGCAGGTCAAGCACTCGCGGTTGTGGTTGGCGAGCAGGAGCTCTACCGTCGTTTTTCTGGAGTTACGGACCCTCTTGCTATTGGTGTTGACCGCCATACCCTCTCGAACGGGTAGCACGCAGGAAGCCTGGAGCGTACGGGCGCCCTCTACTTCCACTACGCACACACGGCAAGCGCCAACTTCGTTGATATCTTTTAAGAAACAAAGGGTGGGAATGTCGATGCCAGCCGTTTGGGCCGCCTCGAGCACTGTGGTGCCCGCGGGCACCTCCATCTCCCTGTTGTTGATCGTGATCTTAACATTTTTCATGATTTCACACTCCTCGTTACTTCTTCACGATGGCGTCGACGGGGCATTTCTCGATACAAGCGCCACACTTGATGCAGACATCCTGATCGATGACGTGCAGAGCCTTACGTTCACCGCTGATGCAGTTCACAGGGCAGACCTTCGTACAAGCCGTACATCCGATACACTTGTCCGTGATCACGATCTTCAGTAGATCCTGGCAAACACCAGCGGGACAAGTCTGATCGTTCACGTGGGCTTCGTACTCATGTCGGAAGTAGTGGAGGGTGGACAGTACCGGGTTCGGAGCCGTCTGACCGAGTCCACAGAGGGAAGAGTCCTTGATGCTATGGGCTAGGCTCTCGAGCGTGTCGATATCCCCGAGGGTCCCTTTCCCCGCTGTGATCTTGTTCAGAAGCTCGAGCATACGCTTCGTCCCTTCACGACAGGGGACACATTTACCGCAGGATTCTTCTACTGTAAAGTCAAGGAAGAAACGAGCGATATCCACCATGCAGTTGTCCTCATCCATGACGATCATACCACCTGAGCCCATCATCGATCCGAGGGCTACCAGGTTATCGTAATCAATCTCTGTATCGAGGTAATCCGCGGGAATACATCCGCCGGAAGGACCGCCGGTCTGCACCGCTTTGAACGTTTTGCCACCGGGGATGCCGCCACCGATATCATAAATAATCTCTCGGAGCGTCGTGCCCATGGGGATCTCGAGGAGACCCGTATTGTTGATCTTACCGCCCAAGGCGAAAACCTTGGTTCCCTTCGAACGTTCTGTCCCGATTCCCGCGTACCAGTCGGCACCATTCAGGATGATCGGCGCGATGTTCGCGTAGGTTTCCACGTTATTGAGTAGCGTGGGTTTGCCGAAGATTCCCTTTTCAGCAGGGAAGGGAGGACGTGGACGGGGCATACCCCGCTCGCCTTCGATGGAAGCGATCAGTGCTGTCTCCTCACCGCAGACGAAAGCGCCTGCACCGAGGCGGATCTCCAAGTCAAAGGAGAAGTCCGTTCCGAAAATATTCTCGCCGAGCAGGCCGTTCTCCTTCGCCTGTTCGATGGCGATCTCAAGACGCTTGACGGCAATGGGATACTCAGCACGGATGTAGACATAACCCATGTTGGCACCGACAGCGTAGCCGGCGATGGCCATGGCCTCGATCAAAGAGTGGGGATCTCCCTCTAGGACCGAACGGTCCATAAAGGCACCGGGGTCACCCTCGTCGGCGTTACAGGCCACATACTTCTCATCGCCCTTGGCGCTGTAGGTGAACTGCCACTTGAGGCCCGTGGGGAAGCCACCGCCACCACGGCCGCGTAAGCCGGATGCCTTGATGGTTTCGATAACTTGCTCGGGTGTCATTTCCGTGAGTACTTGACCAAGGGCCTGGTAGCCGTCGAAAGCGATGTACTCTTCGATGACCTCCGGATTGATGACACCACAGTTGCGCAGGGCGATCCGCATCTGCTTTTTGTAGAAACCCACCTCGTTGATGGATTTGATTACGTCTTCTTCGACGGATTCCTTGAAGAGCAGGTCCTTCACGATACGACCCTTCAGCAAATGCTCCTCTACGATCGTCTCGATGTCCTTCTCCTCCACGCGAGAGTAGAAAGCACCCTCCGGGTAAACGATCACGATGGGACCCGCTTCACACAGGCCGAAGCAACCGGTCTTTACTACTTGGACCTCGTTCACGAGATCGTGTTTGTCAAGCTCTACACCGAATTTGTCCATCAGGCTCATAGAACCCGAAGAAACACAACCAGTACCCCCACAAACAAGGACGTGCGATCTATACATATTCATAACCTTCTCCTCCTAACCCCTGCTCTACTCGTACGCGCCGATGGTAAAGTCGGTGACAACCTGTCCGTTGACGATGTGATCTGCGATGACTTTCTTCGCCTTCTCGGCCGTCATCTCTACATAGGTCACCTTGTCATCGCCTTCTTTATAGACTTCAATGATCGGCTCGAGGCGACATACACCGATGCAACCGGTCTGCGTCACTTCTACATCCGGTAGACCGCGCTTGGATACTTCTTCGAGCAGTGCGGTCAGTACGGGACGTGCACCTGCCGAGATACCACAGGTCGCCATCCCCACTACGATACGGGTTCCCTTGCGGTCTTTTCTCAGGTTGATCTTCGATTTGGCTTCGTCACGAATCTTAGCGAGTTCCTGTAAAGATTTCATCTCATTTTCCCCCTCTTAATACTTCGACAGAATGCCGGGTACGTCACTTTCCACCAGTCGACCGTACACATCTTCGTTAACCGTCAAAACGGGTGCCAAGCCACAGGCGCCAATGCAACGGGTGGCTTCGAGCGAGTACTTGCCATCGGGCGATGAGCCTCCGACCTTCACGTCGATATCCTTTGAGATGCGATCGATGATCGCCTGTGCACCCTTCACGTAGCATGCCGTTCCCAGGCAGACGCCGATGACGTACTCGCCCTTCGGCTCGAGGGTGAACTGAGAGTAGAATGTCACCACGCCGTAGATTTCTGCCATTGGCACGTTCAGCTTCTCGCTGATTACTTTCTGTACTTCGATGGGCAAAGCACCGAAGATCTTTTGACTCTCGTGCAATATGGGCATCAAGGCACCTTTGCGGTCCTTATGCGTCGCGATGACCTCGTCGAGACGCTTGAAGTTATCTGCCGATAAAATTTCTTTGGCCATGGTCTTTTCCTCCTCTTGAAAGTCGTTTCCCCAACACTTCCGTTAAAACCTTCACAATTCAGGGCGTAATAAAAGGCTTACTCAAATGGTCATTAATTCCACCTGTGTAAGTCGTAGGATTCTCAACCGGATCACCCACACTCAAAGGGCTGAAAGGGTTGAAATGGCTTTGGTTTTGGTTTGTCGCATTTATTATAACACAACGAAAATGATTGTAAACTAAATTTGTTAAAATATTAATTAGTCAATCGAAAGGTCTGTTGCAATCTCGCAACGTCCATTGCGGCTCCCTCCGCACCCTGACTGAGTTGTGACGATTTGCCCCCCTGAACATAAAAAAAACGCCTCCCAAGATCAAGAGACGTTCATGAAGTTGGACGGTCCTGCGACAGCGATCAGATCGCTTGTCCATCTTGATCGATCGCTTCGATCAAGGTGCATACGAGTCCTTCGATCCGATCGCTGAGCAAGCGGATCTGGTCGCGTATCTCTTCGGGGGTTCCCTCGAAGGTGGAGGGGTCCGGCAGATCCCAGTGGATGGTCCTGACGAGTCCAGGGAAGATGGGACACTTCTGGAAATGGCTCTCGTCGCACACGGTGACCACATACCCGTAGAAACGGCCTTCACGGTAAAAATCGAACACATGGTCCACGCTATTCTCCGAAAGGTCGTATCCCTTCTCCCGCATCACCTCTACAACGTGGGGGTTCAGCTCGCCCGGTTCGAATCCCGCGCTCTCTGCGTAAAAACGACCCTTGCCATGAGCATTGAGGAAAGCTTCGGCCATCTGGCTTCGTGCAGCGTTGTGCACGCACAAGAACAACACGCGATACAGTTGCTTCAAATCCAATCACTCCTTATGGGTTCACTAGGTACTCTCATGATAACCCACCCATAGAGGTGACGGATGGCATTTACATATTCTTAACCTCTCTTAACCAAAAAGAAACGCCCCCTTGACTCAGAGGCGTTTCATCCGTTCTTCCAGCTCCAGCGCCGCATTGTAGCCCATGGCCTTCTGGCGGTGGTTGATGGCCGCCGCCTCCAAGATCACGGCCAGGTTTCGGCCGGGTTTCACGGGCATCTCCATCAGAGCGACCTTGACGCCCATGATCTCGGAGTAGTTCTCGTCGAGACCGAGCCGGTCGTAGGTTTTTTTCTTGTCCCATTCTTCGAACCGGACCACCAGATCGACGAACTTCTCGTGACGGATGGACCCGATACCGTATAGTTTGGAGATATCCAGAATACCGATCCCCCGGATCTCGAGAAGATTGCGGATCAAATCCGGCGAGGTCCCCAGCAAACGATCGTCCCGGGTCTTTCGCAGGATGATGGCATCGTCACCGACGAAGCGGTGCCCCCGCTTGATCAGCTCAAGAGCCGCTTCAGACTTCCCGACACCACTTTTGCCGATGATCAGGATCCCGATACCGTAGACATCGACCAGCACCCCGTGTAGGGTCACGGCCTCGGCCAGCTTATCATCGGTATAGGTGAGCGCTCGCGAGTTAAAGGAAGTCGTGGATTTGTTCGTGCGCAGGAGGTAACAGTTGTTCTCCCTGGCCGCCCGCTTGAAACTCTCGAAAATCTCGAGTTCCCTAGTGAAGACCAGGCAGGGGATCTTGTACTGCATGAGTTTCGTGGCGATCTCGTAACGGCTCTCTTCCGAGAGCTTTTGGAGATAAGAGTACTCGCTCTTGCCAACGACCTGGATGCGCTCCTCGCTGAAATACTCGTAGTACTCCATGATCTGGAGACCGATGCGGTTCACCTCGCTGGTGATGATCTTGGCATCCTCGGCCCCCTCTACGATGACCTCTAACTTCAGGTCCTCAATGAAACTGGTAATGGGGATATAGTTTGTGTTCAAAGGTGGGTCTCCTTTCTCTCGCCCTTTTCGAAAAAGTCGAGCACGGCTTGGGCCGATGGGGTCGTCATCCCCTCTACCGCCACGAGTTCTTCTACTGTGGCCGATTTGATCTTATCGATTGCCTTGAAGTGCATGATCAGTTGCCGCGCCCGCTTCTTTCCGATGCCCGGGATCTCTTCGAGCACGGAGTGGGTCATCTCCTTGTTGCGCAACTTCTTGTGGTACTCGATGGCGAAGCGGTGGACCTCCTCCTGGATTTCGTAAACGAAGCGGTAGGCTTCCCGATTGTCCTGCAAACCCAGAGCCGTGGTCCCGTCGATCAGATCCTTGGTCCGGTGGAAATCATCCTTCACCATACCGAGCACGGGTATATCGACCCCGAGGGCCGTCAGCACCTCCTTGACGCTGGAGACGTGCCCCTTGCCACCGTCGATCAGGATGAGGTCGGGGAAGAGGGAGAACTTATCCCCTGCGGAGACCTCTTCCTTCTCCTTGAGACCTCGGTTGAAGCGCCTGTACAGCATCTCCTGCATCGAGGCGTAGTCGTCCATCTGGCCCACGGTCTTGATCCGAAACCTGCGGTAGTCCCGCTTCTTCTGAACGCCCTTTTCGTAGACCACCATGGATCCCACGGCCAGGACCCCGTAGATATTCGAGATATCGTAGGCTTCAATGCGGTCTAGGGCCGATAGACCCGTGACCTCCGCGAGCGCCTTCAGCCTTTTCTCGGCCGCCTCGCGATCAGAAGTCACCTTGTCCTGGAACTTGGTGATGTACTCCAGGGCATTCTTTCGCACCAGGAGCACGAGCTTCCGCTTGTCCCCCCGTTGCGGTACGATCAACTTCACACGGTGACCGGCCACCTGGCCGAGGTAAGCCTCCAGGTTCTCGGCATCGGAAACCGCATCGGAAAGTAGGATCTCACTGGGGATGTGTGCGGCGTTTTGATAGTACTGCAGCAAGAAGTTCCCCAAGATCTCGTCGGCAGCCGCCTCTTCCACACCGTCGATGGTGTAGCGGTCGCGGTCGATGATCTTTCCCTTGCGCACGAAGAAGACCATGACGCAGGCCGTGTCGCCGTGGACGGCATAGCTGATGACATCGCGCTCTTCACCTTTGCCCGATTCCACCGTCTGCTGGATCTTCAGACTCTCGATGGCCTCGCTCTTGTCGCGCAGATCCGCCGCTTTTTCAAACTCCAGGTTCTCCGCCGCCTCGGCCATGGCCTCCTGGATCTTCCGGACCACGGCCCGGTTCTCACCGGAGAGAAAGGAGCGGATCTCGCCGATCATCTCCAGGTACTCCTTTAGGAAGATCTCACCATTGCATGGGCCCAGACAGCGCGCGATATGAAAGTTAAGACAGGGTCGCGTGCCGGGTTTCGATAGATCCCGAGCGCATTTTTTCAAGGGATAAAGGTCGTGGATCACCTCGATCGTCTGCTTCACATAGTAGGCGCTGGTGAAGGGGCCAAAGTAGAGATCCCCGTTGTCCAGCCGCTCACGCGTCATCATGACCCGGGGGAACTTCTCGCTCATGGTGATCACAATGTAGGGAAAACTCTTGTCATCCCGCAGCAGGATGTTGAACTTCGGTTTGTGCTTCTTGATCAGGTTGGCCTCGAGGATCAGGGCCTCGACCTCCGTGTCCGTGAGATAGTACTCGAACTCGGCGACGTTAGTCACCATGGTCTGGACCTTACGGCGGTGGGAGTTGAAGGCGCGAAAGTAGGAGGAGACCCTGTTCTTCAGGTGTTTCGATTTTCCCACGTAGATGATCTCGCCCTTTTGATCCTTCATAAGGTAGACCCCGGGGGCCTCCGGGAGCTTCTTGAGCTGTTCTTTGATGTCAAACATGAAAATCACCCTTTTCTAGTGCACCTCCCCACGGGTATAATGAAAAGCGGAGGTGTTGCTCTTTGTCAAAATTCCAATCGCTTAATTTCGTCGTCGCCTTCATGAGCACGGTGACGGTCTTCACCATGGGTCCGTCCCTGCCTTACTTCTACGCGACCGAAACGCGTTTTCAGTATTTCACGGTCCTCCTGCTCGCCGGGTTCTTCCCGACGGTACAGATGCTCTTCCGCCGGTTCTATTACCGGAAGGAAGCCGACATGGACCAGCTGTTCTTCACTTGCTCTTTACATTATACCAAACTCTTCGACCGTCTCCTCTACTATTTGCCGGTGGCGCTCGTGAGCTTCTATCCCCTGGCGGAAACGAACCGTCCCTATACCGATGGAATCCCCCCCTTGTTGCTGGGGCTTTTCCTCGCCGAAGGGCTGCTTTACATCACCCGCAGACGGGTGCACCTGAGGGTCTACCAGGGGGGCGTAGCCGTCAGCGGTACGGACTTTCGTATCGACCTGCCCATGGCCGACCAGCCGAAAAATCCCTATGGGAAGTTCTCCTACGCCGATTTCGAGGCCTACCGACTGAGGGGTGATCGCCTGGAGCTGATCCTGTACGATGATACGGCGCGGATCGATGCCGCCGTGGACCCCGGCCAGGCACCGGCCATCACGGCCTTTCTCTCGGCCCAGGGAATCCAGCCCCAAAAAGAATCGCGATGACACCCGGTCATCGCGATTTTCTTATGTCAGGATTTTCTTCAGGTACTGTCCGGTGTAACTGCCCTTCACCCCTGCCACCTGGGCAGGCGTCCCCGTGCAGACCACTGTACCGCCGTCGTCGCCGCCCTCGGGACCGAGGTCGATGATGTGATCGGCGCACTTGATCACATCGAGGTTGTGCTCGATCACGATAACCGAGTTGCCCCCCTCGACCAAGCGCTGCAAGACGTTGATCAGGTTGTGCACATCGGCGATGTGCAGGCCCGTGGTCGGCTCATCCAGGATATAGAGCGTGCTACCCGTTGAGCGCTTCGACAGCTCCGTGGCCAGTTTGATCCGCTGGGCTTCACCACCGGAGAGCTGGGTGGAGGGCTGGCCGAGCCGGATGTAGTCGAGCCCCACGTCGTGGAGGGTCTGGAGCTTCCGCTGGATCTTGGGGATGGCCTCGAAGAAGGCGAGGGCCTCCTCCACCGTCATCTCCAGAACGTCGGAGATCCGCTTGCCCTTGTACTTGACCTCCAGGGTCTCGCGGTTGTAGCGCTTTCCCTTGCAGACGTCACATTGTACATACACATCCGGTAAAAAGTGCATCTCGATCTTGATCATCCCGTCTCCGCGACAGTGCTCGCACCGACCGCCCTTGACGTTGAAACTGAAGCGACCTTTCTTGTAGCCCCTCGCCTTGGCCTCCTTGGTCCTGGCGAAGAGATCGCGGATGTCATCGAAAACACCTGTGTACGTGGCCGGATTCGACCGGGGTGTGCGGCCGATGGGCGACTGGTCGATATCGATGACCTTGTCGATGTACTCCAGACCCAGGATTTCGTCGTGTTTGCCGGGTTTGTCCTTCGATCGCTGGATCTTCTGGGCCGCGGCCTTGTACAGGATCTCGTTGACCAGCGAGCTCTTTCCCGATCCCGAGACACCCGTCACGGCGGAGAAGACTCCCAGCGGGAACCGTACGTTCACCTGCTTCAGGTTGTTCTCCCTCGCACCGACGACCTCCAGGTGGTGGGTCTCTTCGGTGACAGGACGCCACTCGGGCACGGGTACGGATCTACGCCCCGAGAGGTACTGGGCCGTGATAGAGTCCTCTACCTTGAGGATTTCTTCGAAGGACCCCTGTGCGATGATCTGACCGCCGTGCTCCCCCGCTCCGGGGCCGATGTCCACCACGTGGTCGGCACGACGGATGGTATCCTCATCGTGTTCCACCACGATCAGTGTGTTGCCGATATCCGTCAGCTCGCGGAGTGTGGCGAGCAACATGTTGTTGTCCTTCTGGTGGAGTCCGATACTGGGCTCGTCCAGGATGTAGAGGACACCCACCAGACCGGACCCAATCTGGGTCGCCAGGCGAATGCGCTGGGACTCACCACCGGAAAGCGTCCCGGCGTTCCGGGCCATGGTGAGGTAATCGAGCCCCACGTTGGTCAGAAAGCGCAGTCGCCCCCGGATCTCCTTGTAGACCTGCTCGGCGATGAAGGCATCGCGCTCGGACAAGACCAGTCCCTGGAAAAAGGCCTGGGCATCCTTGATGCTCATCTCCGTGATCTCGATGATGTTCTTGCCACCAATGGTGATCGCCAAAATCTCGTCCTTGAGCCGTTTTCCCTGGCAGGATTCACAGGGAACGAGGCTCATGTAGCCCTCGATCTTCTTGCGGATGTAGTCGGAGTTCGTCCCGTGGTAGCGCCGCTCAAAATTCTTGACGATCCCCTCGAAGGAGGCACTGTGGCTCGTGTGACCAGAGTACTTCGAATCGAAATCGAAGGTCAGCTCCTCCTCGGTCCCGAACATGATCGCCTCTTTCACCGCATCGGGGAGGTCGCGGTAGGGTGCAGAGGTATCACAATCGTGGACTTCGCAGATAGCGCGGATCATCTGGGCATAGAAGGTGCCCTCCTGGCTGTTGGCGTAGGGATCGATGGCGCCCTCGTCAATGCTGAGCTTGGGATTGGGTACGATCAGCTCCGGATCCACCCGCAGGTGGTGGCCGAGACCCTTACAGTTCCCACAGGCTCCATAGGGATTGTTGAAAGAAAATATCCGCGGTTCCATCTCCGTGATGGTCACGCCGTGTTCCGGGCAGGCGAAGTTCGTGTTGAACTTCAGGTCCTCCCCATCGATGATGTTGATCAGCAAGTTCCCGTCCCCGTGGTTCAGGGCGATTTCCACGGAATCGGTGAGTCGCTTACCGATTCCCTCCTTCACCACGAGACGGTCGACCACGATATCGATATCGTGGCGTAGGTTCTTATCGAGGCTCGGCACCTCGGCAATATCGTAGATGATCCCGTCCACGCGCAGGCGGACGAAGCCTTCCTTCTTGAGGCTCTCCATCAAGCCCTTGTGCGCGCCCTTTTTGGTTTGGACGATAGGACTGAGCACTTGGAACTTGGTGCGCTCGGGAAGGTTCATGATCTGGTCGACAATCTGGTCCACGCTCTGCTGGCTGATCTCGCGACCGCAGATATGGCAGTGGGGGACACCGATGCGGGCGAAGAGCAGGCGGAGGTAATCGTAGACCTCCGTTACCGTCCCCACGGTTGATCGGGGGTTGCGGCTGGTGGTCTTCTGGTCGATCGAAATCGCCGGCGACAGGCCCTCGATGTACTCCACATTGGGTTTTTCCATCTGTCCGAGGAACTGGCGGGCGTAGGCCGATAGGCTCTCCACATAGCGCCGTTGTCCCTCGGCATAGATGGTATCGAAGGCCAGCGAGCTCTTGCCCGATCCGCTGAGCCCCGTGATGACGATGAAGGCATCGCGCGGGAGGGCGATATCGATGTTCTTCAGATTGTGCTCCTTGGCACCCTTTACGAAAAGTTGTTTATTCGACATCTTCTAATAGCTCCTTCAGTTCCTTGATCTTGTCGCGGATCAGGGCGGCCTCTTCAAACGCGAGGGCCCGCGCCGCGATTTTCATTTCTTTCTCCAGCGCCTCGATTGTGGCGGTAATCTGCTGGGGATCCGGTCGGAAGGTATCCGACGCACCTTCGGCCACCTGCGTGGCCTTCACCACATCGCGCACCTTCTTGACGATGGACTGCGGTGTGATCCCGTGGGCCGCATTATAGGCCGCCTGGGTTTCCCGGCGCCGCTCCGTCTCATCGAGGGCCTTGCGCATGGAGGGGGTGATCTTATCGGCGTACATGATGACCCTTCCCTCCACATGTCGTGCCGCACGACCCACGGTCTGGATCAGCGAGGTCTCCGAGCGGAGGAATCCCTCTTTATCGGCATCGAGGATCGCCACGAGGGATACCTCCGGCAGGTCGAGTCCTTCTCGGAGGAGATTGATCCCGACGAGCACGTCGAAGGCACCCAGCCGCAGGTCACGGATGATCTCCATCCGCTCGAGGGTGTCCACCTCCGAGTGCATGTAGCGCACGCGCACGCCGAGGTCATCGAAATAGTCGGTCAGGCGCTCGGCCATCTTCTTGGTGAGGGTAGTGACGAGCACGCGCTCTTTTCTGACGACCCTCTTCTGGATTTCGCTGTAGAGGTCGTCGATCTGCCCGGCAACGGGCCGCACATCGATCACGGGATCGAGCAGGCCCGTCGGACGGATGATCTGCTCGACCACCTGGGTACTGTGCTCCTTCTCATAGGGACCCGGCGTGGCGCTCACATAGAGCGCCTGGTTCACCAGTCCCTCGAACTCTTGAAAATTCAAGGGCCGGTTGTCCATGGCAGAGGGTAATCGGAACCCGTAGTCCACCAGGGTCTGTTTGCGGGTCTTGTCGCCCCCGAACATGCCGCGTACCTGGGGTAGGGTCACGTGGGACTCATCGACCACCAGCAGGAAATCATCTGGGAAATAATCGATCAACGTGTAGGGGCGGCTCCCCGGTGGTCGTCCGGAGATTACGCGGGAGTAGTTCTCGATGCCCGAACAAAAGCCTACTTCGCGGAGCATCTCGATGTCATAGCGCGTGCGCTGTTCGATGCGCTGTGCTTCCACGAGCTTGCCCTCGTCCTTGAAGGTCTTGATCTGTTGGGCGAGTTCCTTCTCGATCTCCACGATGGCCCGTTCGATCTTCTCCATGCCGGTGACGTAGTGGCTCGCGGGGAAGATGGCGATGTGGTCGCGCTGTCCCAGTACCTCACCCGTGACCACGTCGATCTCCACGATCCGATCGATCTCATCGCCGAAGAGTTCCACGCGAAGGGCTTTTTCCGATTCGTTGGCCGGAAAGATCTCCACGCTATCACCGCGCACACGGAAGGTGCCGCGTTCGAAGCTGATGTCGTTCCGAGCGTACTGGATGTCCACCAGTTTCTCGATAATGTCCTCCCGGCGACGGGTCATCCCAGGTCGAAGGGAGAGCATCATGGTCTCGTAATCCTCGGGATCACCAAGACCGTAGATGCAGGAGACCGAGGCCACGATGATCACATCATCTCGTTCGAACAGAGCCGCCGTGGCGGAGTGTCGCAGTTTATCGATCTCATCGTTGATGGCCGAGTCCTTCTCGATGAAGGTGTCACTCTGGGCCACGTAGGCTTCCGGTTGGTAATAATCATAGTAACTCACGAAATACTCAACGGCGTTCTCCGGGAAGAACTCCTTGAACTCGCTCGTGAGCTGTGCGGCCAGCGTTTTGTTGTGGGCGATGACCAGCGTGGGCTTTTGCACCTCTTGGATCACATTGGCCACGGTATAGGTTTTTCCCGATCCCGTGACCCCGAGGAGCGTCTGGTGCTTCTCACCCGAGAAGATCCCCTGGGTCAGGGCCTCGATGGCGGCCGGTTGATCGCCCGTCGGACGGTATTCCGATTGGATTTGAAATTGGGCCATTTTACCCTCCTTTTTGTTCGAACAACTGTTCCTTTATTATAACGCACAAGTCCCCTTCAGTCAATCGAAGGGGAAAGAAGAAGACCCCACCCTTACAGGTGAGATCTCAGCTCTTCCAGTGCTCTTTGGAGTTGATTGTCATCGGCATCGGTGGGTTCTTCAATTTCATCGTAAGCGGGATCGAGTGCCACCTCGATATCCGGTGGGATCCCCACGTCGTGGATGTAATCCCCGTTGGGTGTGAAGTACTGGCTGGTGGTGGGCTTCACGGCCGATCCATCGGCCAGGGGGCGGATCGTCTGTACGACGCCCTTGCCGAAGGTGTTCATCCCGATGATCTTGGCGTTCGCCAGATCCCTCAGTGCCGCCGTTAGAATCTCCGATGCGCTGGCAGATCCCTCGTTCACGAGAACCACAATGGGCAGGTCCACCTTGTCCGGATCGGAATTGTAGTGCTGCTCATTGCCATCGCGATCCCGCGTGTACACGATACTGCCAGTGCCCACCAGATCGTCGGCGATGTAGACCACCTGCTCCAGGCTCCCACCCGGGTTGTTGCGCAGATCGATCACAAGACCTTCGGCACCGTCCTCGATCAGGTTCGCGAGATGGTTGGTGAATTCCTCGTGCACCTTGTTGTCAAAGGATGCGATCCTCAGGTAACCGATCTGGTCGTCGAGCATGCGGGATTTCACGCTCTTGATCACAATCTGCTCGCGCGTGATGGTGAAGGTCATCTCCTCGCGGTCCCGCAAGACCGTGAGAACGACATCCGTACCCGGTTCGCCCTTCATGCGGTCCACAGCGGCATCGAGCTCATCGCCCCAGACATCGAAGTCGTCTACCATGATGATCTTATCGCCGGATTTGATCCCCGCGGCATCCCCCGGGGTGTCCTCGATAGGCGAAACCACAGTGATCAGACCGTCTTCGGTCGCGGTGACCACGATACCGATCCCACCGTAGGTCCCCTCCGACTCCTCGCTGAAGGCCTCGAATTCCTCGGCCGTCATATAGGTGGAGTAGGGGTCGCCCAGGTGCTCGAAAATGCCCTTGATCGCACCGCTATCGAGGGTATCATCCTCGACGGGCTCGTAATAGGTTCGCTTGATGTATTCCTTCAGCTCATCGACCTTAGCGTATTCTTCGTAAAAATCCTGGTAGCGCTGGAAATCCTCCTGGCTCAGGACAACTTTATCACCCACCTGCAGGCTGTACAGGTTTCCCACCGTAAAGGTGGCAGCGGACGTCAAGAGCAGGGTGATGAGTACGAGAATGACGGCCGTCCTTTTTTTGATCATAAATCTCTCCTATCGCTTAGTTGGCTGTGATGTATTCGAGCGGATCGACGTATTCACCGTTCCGGCGCACCTCAAAGTGCAAGTGCGGGCCCGTTGAATTACCCGTGGAACCGGCTTTGGAGATTTGCTGTCCCTTGGTGACCTCTTGTCCCACATTGACCACGAGGGCCGAATTGTGACCGTAGAGGGTCACGATGCCACCACCGTGGTCGATCATGATGGTCTTCCCGTAACCGCCCAGCCAGCCCGCGTAGATGATCACGCCGGACTGTGCGGCCACGATCTTCGAACCGGTGGGCATACCGATATCGAGTCCCGTGTGCATCTTTTCCGTCTTGAAGATCGGGTGGATGCGGTAGCCGAAATACGAGGTGATCCGGTACTGATCAGGCGATGGCCAGGCCATGATCCCACCCACGTAGGTCTCCCTGAGCTTGAGGTTTTCGATGATCTTGGTCACCTGCCGCGCATCTTCCGCCAGGCTGTCCTCTTGTTCCTCGAGGGCGGCGATGTTCTGCTTCAGCTCACCCTGCTTGACGATCAGGTTGGCCTGCTGGCGCTCCAGCTCAGCCCTCTTGACCTCCTGTTGGTCCAAGAGGGTGAAGAGGGATTTGCGCAGGTCTTCCAGCTCGACCTTCTGGGCCTCGATGGCTTCCCGCTGTTCTTTTAAAAATTGGATCAGTTCATCGTCGTGTACATAGATCTTCTGGATCATGTCCATTCGACTCACGAGATCTTGAAAGTCCTCGGCACCCAGGAGAACTTCTAGGTAGCCCACGGAGCCGGACTTGTACATGACGCGCAACCGTCGGTTGAGCAAATCCTTCTTCTCGGCTAGTTCGGCCTCGAGCACATCGAGCTCTTCGATGGCCCTGTCGATCTCCCCTTCCGTCTCATGCACCTCGCCCTCTAGGGCAGCGATCTCGCCGTCGATGGCGCGCATATTGGCGTTGAGGCTGTTGAGCTGGGCGACCAACTCGTTCTGGGTCGATTTGTTCTGTTGGATGGAGGCGTCGAGGGCCTTGATCTGTGACTCGATCTCTTCCAGCTGTTTCTCCCGCTTTCTGACCTCATCGTTGTTGGCGAAGGCCGCGAAAGAGCCCAGGGCCAAGAGGACCGCAAGCAAGAGGGCTAATCTTCTTTTAAACATCTCATCCTCCCCCTACACGCTAAGGTGCCGACGCATGGACAGGATACTACCCAGTGCTCCGATACCCGAACCGATGATCAGAAAGAGCACCAGTAGATCCGATACGATCTTCTCGACACCCACGATGTAAGCGGCAAAGATCACGTAGAAATGCGAGGTGAAAAGCCCGTAGGTGTAGCGGTAGATGAAAAAGAGCAGGAGCGTCGACAACAGGGAACCGAAGACCCCGAGCAAAGTTCCCTCGAGTAGAAAGGGCCAGCGGATAAACCAGTTGGTCGCCCCGACGTACTTCATGATATTGATCTCCCTGCGGCGTGCGTTCACCGTGAGCTTGATGGTATTCATGATGATCACGGTGGAGATGGCGATCAGGATAAAGATGATCGCGATACCTACGTTCCGAATGTACAGGATCACAGAAAGCAGCTTCTCTATGATCTCCTGGTAGTACTTGACCTCTTCCACGCCCTCGAAAGTCTTTACACGGTTGACCACGTGATCGGCGTAGCGGATGTCCCGCAGGTAGATCACGTAGGAGTTGGGCAGGGGGTTCTCCTCGAGTCCCTCGAGCAAGAAGCCATTGTCGGCCCAGTCGGCCTGCATGTTCTCCAGGGCCTCCTCCTTGGTTTCGAAGGAGATGTCGCTCACGCCATCGATCGCATAGATCTTGCGCCCCATATCCTCGATCTGCTCCCGCGTCAGGTCATCTTCCACGAAAACCTGTACGGAATCGAACTGTTCTTTCATCGACTGGGCGATGCTGTTGACGTTGATGATCAGAATGAAAATTACCCCAAGGATCAAGAGGGTCGCCCCCACGGACAGCATGGACGCAAAACTCATCATCCGGTTGCGCCAAAGATTCTTAAAGGCCTCTTTGATTCCAAAGCCCACACTTCTAATCCACATAGCCGTAAGCCCCCTGTTCCTCATCCCGGACAATACGTCCGTTCTCGATGGCCACGACGCGCTTCTTGTTGAAATCCACGATGGCACGATCGTGTGTCGCCATGATGATGGTCGTGCCGTTTCGGTTGATATGGTTGAGCAGTTTCACAATTTCCATGGACGTATCGGGATCCAGGTTGCCGGTCGGTTCGTCGGCGATCAGGATCGGGGGGTTGTTCACCAGGGCCCTGGCCACGGAGACGCGTTGCTGTTCACCGCCGGACAATTGGTCTGGGTACATGTTGTGCTTGGATCCCAGGTCCACCACCGAGAGCGTCCGGGCTACTTTTCTCCGGATGGCGCTCGAGGGTGTACCGGTGATCTCCAGGGCAAAGGCCACGTTCTCGTAGACGGTCTTGTTGGGCAGCAGGCGGAAATCCTGGAAGACAACCCCCATCTTCCGCCGGAGCCCGGGCACCCGGCGGCGGTGAAGCTTGCCCACGTCAAGGTCGTCTATGTAGAGGGCGCCGGAGGTCAGGTCCTCCTCCTTGAGCAGGGTCTTGATGAAGGTACTTTTCCCGGCCCCACTGGGTCCGACGATAAAGACGAACTCTCCCCGTTTGATGTGCAGGTTGATGGTGTTGAGTGCAACGACGCCATTGGGATAGCGTTTGGTCGCACCGAGCATTTTAATCATATCGATCCTCTTTTCTAAAAAAGGTTGTTGTAGACTTTACAACCTTCATTATATCTTACAGGACGCCGTTTTTTAACCTCAGTTTGTTAAAATTCCGTGACGTCCAATGGTATAATGGGGAAAACAGGAGGGATTCGATGGAGAAAAATGACTTGAGAAGACATCTGATTGCAAAGCGGGACCAGTTGACCAAAGACGAAGTGAAGACAAAGAGCCTGCGCGTGGCCGATCGGCTCCTCGCGCTCGAGGCCTATCAGCATGCGGAACGAATCTTCACCTTCCTCTCTTTCGGTTCGGAACTGGACACCCGGCCCATCGTGGAGGCAGCGCTGGCCGAGGGCAAGACCTTGATTGTCCCACGTGTGAATAGAAAGACCAAGCGGCTCGATCTCTACGAGATCACAAGTTACGACGGCCTGGTCCCCGGGGGCTACGGTATCCTGGAGCCGACGGAGGAGCACGTGCGCGTCTCGGAAAATGACGTGGACCTGATCCTAGTGCCCGGCGTGGCCTTCGACGAGAGCGGAGGGCGTCTGGGTTACGGTGCTGGCTTTTACGACAGAATCCTATCGAAAACCCGTTCAGCCCTCGTGGCCCTCTGCTTTGAACTGCAGATTGTGCCCGAGGTCCCCAGGGAGCCCCACGATATTCCCGTCCCCTTGATCTTGACCGAGAAAAGGGTGATCCGACCATGAAGTGTGTCTTCTGTGAAAAGGATAAACTGGATATCCTCTTTGAGGACGAAGTGGGCTTCGTGATCCGCGATCGGTTCCCAGTCAACGAAGGTCACCTGCTCATCATCCCCCACCGACACGTGTCCAGTTATTTCGATCTCACCGATCACGAGATGCTCGGCCTGAGCCGGCTGGCCAAAAGGGCCCGCGGTTGGCTGGAGAAGGACTACGAGCCCGATGGTTATAATCTGGGTGTGAATGTGGACGCGGCCGGTGGCCAGACCATCTTCCACGTTCATCTGCACCTGATCCCGCGCTACGCCGGTGATGTGGAGGACCCCCGGGGTGGTCTGCGCAACCTCAAACCCCAGCTCGTCCCCTACAGAGGTTGACCGTAAGGAAGAGGTACCGGAGCATATCCTGCTCTGGTACCTCTTTTTCATAGGGTCAAGTGGTGATGCCCGATGCCTTCAGGATCCGGAGGGCATCTTCCGTGCTCTTTTCCACGGCCCCGTCGCAGTAGGCCTTGAGCGCCTTTTTGTCCTGTTTGCCGTGGTGCATGGTCACGGGACCTTTGATGCAGCCCCCCTCACAGGCCATGCCCTCGATGAAATTCCCCTCGAGTCTCCCGGCCCTTGCGATCTTCAAGAGCTGATCGCAACGCGCGATGCCATCGCCCTTCAGCGGTAAGAAGGCCGTTGGGAGCCGCTTGTGCTCGATATGGGCCTCGATGGCCACCGTCACCCCGCCTGTGGCGGCAAAGCCCCGGGCCTTGTCCGAGGCGTTGTTCAAGGGGGCGGGCTCCAGGGATGATAGATCCGGTATCTTCGCATCGAGCAGGGCCGCCAACTCCTCGAAGGTCAGGACGAAATCCGTACGGCCGGCGGACCCGGTCGCCCTCTCCTTCTCCATTTTCTTCGCGATGCAGGGACCGATGAAACAGACTCTCGCCTGCGGATCGATCCGCTTGATCAGAGCCGCCGTGGCGGCCATAGGCGATGGGGTTTTCGATACCTGGTGTATCAGGTCCCCGTGTTTTTTCTCCACGAAGGAAAGGAAGGCGGGGCAACAGGAGGTGGTCATGAAGGGTTCCTTCGCCACATGGTGTTGCCACTCCTCTGCCTCATCGGCCACCACCACATCGGCACCCAGGGCCACCTCCACCACATCGGCGAAACCCAGATGCTTCATCCCCCGTACCACGCGGCCGAGATCCGTATAGTCAAACTGTGTGGAAAAGGCCGGGGCCAGCATGGCGTAGACCGGTCCATTGTCATCCTTGAGGGCATCGATGAGACCGATGATCTCGGATTTCTCCTGCATAGCCCCGAAGGGACAACGGTAGACGCAGGCGCCGCACCGAATACAGAGCCCCTCGTCGATCACCGCTTTTTCAGAATCATCGATAGCGATGGCCCCGGTGGGACAGGCCCGTTGGCAGGGACGCATGCAGTCCACGATGGCGTTGTAGGGACAGGCCTGTTGGCAGCGTCCGCAGGAAATGCATTTTTCCGTATCGATGATCGCCTGCTGGCGGAAGAAACGGATGGCCCCAACGGGACAGCTCGATTCGCAGCGGTGGGCGATGCACCCGCGACAGGCCTCGGTGACGCGGTAGCGCGTGGTGGGACACTGATCACAAGCGGCATCGAGCACCTCGATAAGATTGGGGTCCTCGGGATTGCCACCCATGACCATGCGCACGCGCTCGGTGGTAATGGCGCGCTCGTGGTAGATACAACAGCGAAAGCGCGGATCGGGTCCACTGTCCACCAGGGTCGGGATATGGCGCCGCATCTGAAGAAGGCTTCCCTCCAGTGCAAAGGTGGAGACGGCTTTCAAGATTTCGTATTTGACAAGTTGTACTTGGTTTTCGAAGGTACGCAAGACCTCACCCCTCTCTTCGATCAGGCGAGGGTCGTCGTTTCGACGACCTTGCCCAGCTGCTCGAGTAATTGTTTCAGACGATCGATCACATGCTTCTTGATGCTGAGCTCCGCGGGGAAGTCGGGGTTCTGGTGGGCCGGGTTGATGGCGCCTCCCTGCCAGAAATGAACGTGCGTGGCCTCCCCGAGGAGCAGGGCGATCAAGCGGCTCACGCCATCTTTTCTCTGTGGAAAGAGTGTCCCCTCTCCATCGGCATAACCGTCGAGTTTTTCCACCGTCTTGCTCAGCGTCAGTACGCCTTCGGTGACCAGATCGAGGCCCTCGATGGTGGCAATGGGTGGTACCTCGGGATCGATGTAGTCGAAATGAGAAACCACTTCTCTTCCCAGCTCCCGGGCAAAGAGATTCGCCGCCGTCCCACCGCAGACGACATGGAGACCCTCGCTCTCCATAAACCGCGAGACCAGGGGCCCGTCCTGTGCAGGGTCGGTGGGCGGACCTGTGAAGAGATGGAGTCGGTTGACCGGCCTCAACTTCACGGTTACCGCGGACGTATCATCGCCCGGTTCCCCCTCGTAGAGCTGCTTGCAGGTATCGATCAGGCGTCGGTTCAGCTGCTCGGCCGTCTTCAGTTGCTGTCGCTCGAGATAGGCCGCCACGTGCGGCCATTCCCAACCGTGGTTGAGCGCATGGCCCACGCCCGCGTGGATCACCCCGTCGGAGACCAGGGTCACCGTATCTCCAGGCTCAAGGGAAAAGACCGTTCGCCTCACCCGTTTATCGGCGAAAGTCAGGGTCTCTCCCGGCAGGTCGAGCACCTTTCCCCGCCTTCGGATGAAGACCGGTGGATTGTCGTACTCGATGATCTTGCACCTTTTGTTCCCCTGGATATCGATGATCCCGAGGGTCGAGTAGGCGATTCCGCGCACGTGACAAACGGGGAGCGTCTTCATCACCGTATCCAGTGTTTCCTCGATGGTACTCCCGGCCACGAGCATAGTGCCGGCGATCTTGGTGGTCAGCGTTGCCAGGATATTGGCCTTGACCCCGCTGCCGAGGCCATCGGCCAAGACGATGATCGTGCGATCCTCGGTGCGAAAGACCTCAATGTTGTCTCCGCAGAGCTCCTCTCCCTTTTTGTGGAGCGCATGGGAGGCAATCTCCAGATAGTAGGGATCGGTCATCAGATACCCTCCTCGTCGAGAACCACCTTGCGCAGACGCTCGAGGTTGATCTTCGTATCGGCAGTGGTCTCCCCCAGCAGGGAGGCGATTTCCTGGGCCACGCGCATCTGCTTGTCGATCACCTCGCGACAGACGGTGAGCGTCTGGGTCTTCACGGCTTCGAGCTCTTCCTTGTTTTTCTCGTTCGCCGTGATATCCGTGAGGATGGTCACCACTGCGTCTTCCTCTTCTAAGTAGACTAGACTGATGAAGAAAACCGCATCATCGTCCTCCCACCGTCTCTTGACACCCAGGATATTGCGTTTCTCGTCGAAGGCGCGCCGAAAAATCGGATCGGTCAGGATCATGTCCATGGGCAGGCCCTTCAGCGGTACCCGTTGGCCGAACCGTTCCTCGAAGGCCGGGTTGACCTCACGGATGATGAGCGATTCATCCAGGATGCAGATCAAGTTGGGGGTGTGCTCGAAAATCACGTTTTGCATGCTCTCGGCCTTCTCCCGCAGGTAGGGCATACACATCTCTATGTCCGAATACCCGTGCCAGACGGCCTCTGCTTTTTCGAGGCAGGTACCATAACCGCAGGCCCCGCAATTGAGCTGATCGCTCACGTCCACCTTGCCGATGCTTCTCAGGATCACCAGTTTTTCCCCGTAGGAAGGTGCGAGCTGCGTTTCCCTTCTGCGCTCGAAGGTTCTCGAAAGATCGACAAGCGTCGGCTCGTCATCTTTCACATCCTCACCGGCGCACTTGGCGATATACCGCTTCATGCGCTGTCGCCTCTCGAAGAAGCCGATTCCAGCGTTCGCGTAGTCCGGTCCGTTGAGACAGCTTCCCCTGCAGATGTTCAGTTCGATCATGGTAGAGCCGAAGGGCACACGATCGAGCGTCTTGAGGAAGGCCACACAGTCCTCATGGCCGTCGACCTTGAGGTAATCGTATCCGGCCTCTGCGGCCACTTTCGATAGGGACCCCATGGGATAGGCGCGCCCGTGACAACCGGCGGTGGTATCCGGAGAGGTCGGTGGCAGATCGTCCATCACGATTCTGTCTGTCTCCAACCATCCCGCGAGCTCATTGAACGTGATCACCGCGTCGATGGCATCGGGAAAATCCTTGCCCTCGGCCTTTTTGGCCAGACAGGGACCGATGAAGACCACCCGCGTGAGTGAGCCCAAGCGCTCCTTGATCTGTCTGCCGTGGGCCACCATCGGCGAGATAATCTTGAGCATCTTGTTCAAGTGGCCCGGGTAGTAGGCCCCCACCAGATCATTGGCGGAAGGACAGCAGGTGGTGATCACCGGTAGATCGCCCGAGGTCTCGAGGTAGGCTGCGTAGGCACTGCTCACGGCCTCAGCACCGCTGCCCGTCTCTTCCACCCCCTGAAAGCCGAGGGCTTTCAGGGCAGTCACGATCTTCAGCGGATCCTCCACGTGAAAAGAGGCGGCAAAGGAGGGGGCCAAGGAAGCCACGACCTTGTCGCCTTTGGCGATCATCCCCTTCACCGTGTCCACATCCGAGTGAATCTTCAGGGCGTTCTGGGGGCAAATCTGCTGACAGTGTCCGCACTTGATACAGCGATCGACGATGATCTGTCGTCGCTCTTTCGTGAAGGCGATAGCCTTCGTAGGACAGACGCGCAGGCATTTGAAACAGGCGTCGCAAGCCTTGGCATCGAAATCGATGAATTTCATCATGTCGTCTTCTCCAGGATCTCCTCTTTGAAAAATGACTCCACGTCTTCTGGCGTCACACTGTGGACCACCTCTCCTACCTTGACGGACACAGCGCTCGAGCAGTGGCCCAGGCAGAAAGAACTCTTGAGCGTCACCCGATCCGCCAGTTCATGTTCCCCGACGAGACGTCTCAAGCTCTCGACAACAGTGTACGACCCCTTCAGATGACAAGCGCTACCCACACAAATCGAAACAACCATCGCAACCCCTCCTAGCAATCTTCAGCAATCCTATAGGGCACAGTATAACTTTTTGTTAATCTTTTATCAATATCATTCTGTTGAATTAACGTTTTTTTCATGTGAAATGCGTGAAAAACGATGAATATCCTGAAAAATTCGGCTTGTACGCATGTTTATACATAGAAACAGTCAGAAATCTCAGATTTTATTGTTATATTTTTAACTATATGCCATAAAAAAGACCGTGCCCATCGGACACGATCTTGATCAGCTTATGCTCTTAGTCGGTCTTTTTTGCCTCATCCTTGATAATCTTGGCTTTGATGGTGCTCTTCGTGGCTTTCTTGAGCAGGGGTTCAGCCAACTCTTTGAGCCGCTTGTCCACCAGGTAATTGATCGTCCCCTTGGGGAAATGACCCCTTTTACTCCGCTCTCCGGCGGGCTTGCCCATGAGCAACTCGATTCCCTCGTTTACGTGGGTGACGTAGTAGATATGGAAACGACCATCCTTCACCGCCTCGATGACTTCTTCGGAGAGGAGCAGGTTCTTGACGTTTTGCTTGGGAATGATCACACCCTGGTTTCCTGTGAGACCCTTGAAACGACAAACCTTGAAGAAACCTTCGATTTTCTCGTTCACGCCTCCGATGGGTTGAATTTGCCCCCGTTGGTTCACCGAACCCGTTACCGCCAGGTGCTGACGGATCGGAACACCGGACAGGCTGGAGAGCAGGGCGTAGAGTTCAGTACTGGAGGCCGAGTCGCCGTCGACACCGGAGTAGAGCTGTTCGAACACGATGCTGGCCGTGAGGGCAAGGGGTTTGTCCTGGGCGAACTGGTGACCCAGGTAACCGGTCAGGATCATCACGCCCTTGTCGTGGATAGCACCGCTGGTGCGCGCCTCCCGTTCGATATTGATGATACCCGATCGCCCACGATAGGTAGACACGGTGATCTTGGAGGGCTTACCAAAGCGATAGAGACCAGAACCCACGACAGCAAGCCCGTTGATCTCACCGACCTTTTCCCCGCTGACATCAATGAGGTAGGTCCCATCCTCGAACATCTCGAGGATCTTCTCTTCGTAGCGGTTGTTGCGCCGCTCCCACTCGGCGAGCGCTTTTTCCACATGGCGCTCTTCGATGAGGGAGGCGCCCGTCGTCGTGGCCCAGTGGTCGGCCTCGAGCAGGATGTCCACCAGGGTTCTGAAATGAGCTGTCATTTTCTCCTGGTCGTCGGCCAAGCGAGCAGCATGGGTCACGATACGACCCACGGCGTGACGGTCGAGATGCTTGAGGTTTTCCTTCTCCACCTCGGTGGCGAGAAAACGCGCCAATTTATCGATATGATCGTCCGTCCGTTCGATTTCATAATCGAAGTCAGCGCGGATCTTAATGAGCTTCCGGAACTCTTCATCGTAGGTGTACAGGAGCCCGTAGATCTCGGGATCCCCGATCAGGACCACCTTCACGTCGATATCGATCGGCGATGGCTTCAGCGAAGCCGAGATCATGGCCCCGTTGGCCATCTGCCGTGTCTCCATGGTCAGGTGCTCATCGAGCAGCGTCCGCTTGAGGGCATTCCAGGCGTAGGGGTGCTGGAGGATGTCCTTGACCAGTAGGATCAGGTAGCCGCCGTTGGCCTGATGCAGGGCCCCGGGTTTGAGCATGGTGTAGTCCGTGGCCAGCACGCCCATCTCGTTTCGGTATTCGATACTACCCATCAGATTGTGATAAGTTGGATTCGATTCGAAGACCACGGGAGCGGATTTTTTGCCGCTGTTGTCCACGAAGAGATTCACCCTGTAGCGCTGGAAGAAATCCTCTTGGTTCTTCGGCTGGAAGATCGCCAGGGGATTCGGTTCTTCCTCTTCTTCTCCCTTGAAAGCATCGATGTGATCGACCACATCCTCGACAATGGCATCGAGGTAGTCCAGTACATCGGGATTTTTCTGGTAGCGTTGTTTCAGGTTCATCAGGTGAAAACGCACCACGCGTCTGCCCATTTGCTCGTCCAGGTTCTTGAGCTTCCCACGAAACTCCTCTTCGGATTCCCTGAGACGATTGAAGAGCTCCACGGTCTCCAGACTCAGCTTGTTGGAGTTCACCCGCATCTTCTCGTAATCCTCGCTGGAGATTTCCTTGTAGGCTTCCTCGCTCATGGGTTCGCCATCCTGTAGGGGGATGCTCACGATCCCCTTGTCCGTCTGGGAAAAGACGAAACCGAACTCACTGGCCACTTCGTTGAGTTCCTGGAGGATCTGGTTTGTCTCCTGCTGATAGGCCTCCATGATAGAGGCCCTGGCATTCTCGTATTCCTTGGAGGAGAAGACGCCGTCGATCTCCTTTCTGAGGAAGGCGATCAGTCGCGAGATATTCTTCTTGAAGTTCTTTCCTTCGCCCGCCTTCATACTCAGGGCGATAGGAGAATGCGCAGTCTGAAAATTGTTCACATAGACCACGTCACGGGGTGCCGGTTGCGTCAGGGCCGCTTCTTCCGTCAGTCGTTTGACAAAGCCGTTGCGTCCTGTGCCCCAGCTTCCGGAGACGTAGATGTTGTAACCCTTCTTATGCATGGCGAGGCCGAATTTCATGGCCTCACGCGCCCGTTCCTGACCGACGATCCCCTGGAGGGGAACGAGGCTCTCGGTGGTCTCGAAGTCCAGACAGTTCAGGTCGCAGCGTTTGGTCAGTTCCGTATGCTTCAGTTCATATTTTTCCATAATTGACCCCCTTGGTATTCTTTTTTTCATAGTTACCCTCGGGGGTCCTGTTTCATGCAGGCGTTTCCCTTACTTTCGTCAAGATCAGAGGGTTTTCCCCATTCCCTGCCCATGATCTGCAAAAAAATACGAAAAAAAGAACGTTACCCCTCACGGGGTAACGTCCTGATTCTTTTCTCTTACTTGAGGTCCTTCAGCTTATCGCCGAAGAGATCGCCAAGTGTCACGGATGCATCGCCTTCCTGGTGTGAAGACGTATCTTCGTAACCGGGGCCTTCCTGAGCTTCTTTGATGCTCAGGCTGATGCGCTCGTTCTTCTTGTCGATGTTCAGGATGCGTACGTCCACCTTCATACCAGGCTTCAGTACATCCTTTGGATGGCTCACGTGATCGTAAGAAATCTCAGACACGTGTACGAGACCTTCGATCCCAGTCTTCAGTGCAACGAATGCACCGAAGTCCGTCAGACGCACGACTTCACCGGGGACCACTTGGCCAACGCTGTAGTCTTGGTCTACTGTGGACCATGGGCTAGCGGGGATATCCGCCAGTCGGAGGGAAACCTTCTCTGAGTCTTTGTCGAAAGAAAGGACTTCCACCTTCACCGTCTCACCCACCTTAACGGCTTCTGAGGGGTGCTTCAAACGCTTCCAGCTCATCTCTGAGATGTGCACGAGACCGTCGAGATACCCGAGGTCTACAAAGGCGCCAAAGTTGGCCAGTCGGGCAACTTTCCCTTCCAGGATCATGCCCTTCTCGAGACGATCAAGGAATTCTTTCCTGCCCGCCTCACGCTCCACTTTCTCGACAGCCTTGCGGCTGGCGATAACCTTGTTGTCGCGCTTGTCGAACTCGATGATCTTGACTTCCACTTCGTTACCCACGAAAGGCGTGAAGTCTTCGATGTAGTCCACCGATACCAGCGATGCAGGGATAAAGATGCGGATGCCCTTGTGGAAAGCGATCATGCCGCCCTTCACTGCTTCGGCCAGCTTGACCTCAAAGTTCTCTTGACTTTCGAAGGCTGCTTCGAGTTCTTCCCAAGCTACGGCTTGCTCAGCGCGTTTCTTAGAAAGGACGATGTTTCCTTCACCATCGTCTGCCTTCAGGACCAGGACCTTTATTTCATCGCCCTCGTTAAAGAGCTCCTTCGGGTCGACATCATCATGCGATAGCTCGGACTTCGAGATCACGCCGTCGCTGGGTTGTCCAACGTTGACAATGACTTCTTCGTCCGTCACGGAAATTACCGTTCCCGTGATGACATCACCTTTTTTGAGATTGACCATGTTCTGATCGATCTCTTCCATGTACTGCTCCATTGTTTCTTTTTCATTTGACATGTGAAATCACCTCGATTTTCTTTACTTTACTATTATAACAGATTCAACGGAATTGACAAATCATGAAGCCATTTTTTTTAGTGAGCGCCCAAAAAGCTGCCAGTTCTGCAGTAGATTGCGCAGTGCGTAAGTGGCCAGAGATGAGATCATTGCCGTGGTTCCGAGCTTTCCACCGAAGCCAACGAAAATCTCGGGCCCGAATAAAAAAAGCGTGCCCGATAGGGCTCCAGCCAGGAAAAAGGCCCTTCCACCGCCGAAATGCTCCTTGGCCGTCATGCCGGCGAAGCTCGCACAGTAGACCGCCACGGATAGAAAGGCCCCTTGGTTGGGAAACACCAGCGGGAGGAGGAGCTCACCCGTGAGGCCCACGACCGCCGATGTGATGACCACGGACAGCGGAAAGCGATCGGCCAGAGCATAAGTGGCATAAGCCGCCAAGCCGGACAGCACGATCAAGACCAGATCCGTCGTGGTGGTGAAGAGTAGCTTTTCGAGATCAATCCCCCGCGCGAAGAAGTGGAAGCTCGACGGCGTAAAGAAAAAGGCCGCGAACATGGACCCGAAGAAGGCGGTGGTTCCCAGCTTCCCCCCGATACCCCGGAAGCTTCCCCTACCCAATTGGAAAAGCACCGCTGCACTCATCGCAGCGACTAGCAGACCGTAAAAGCCATAGAGCGGTGGCGCTAACATGCCCACGAAGGACCCGCAGAAGGCGGCCACGGCCACCGGCTTGAAGAAGAGACCAAAGCATAATCCCACCAGTGCCGATGCCATCACCGCCGTTTGACCGAAGCGAGCGACCAAAAGGTGGGTGATCACCGCTGCGGCTACGAGCGCAGCGGCATCGGCTACATCGCGCTTGCGGTTTTCCTCTACATGAATGAGGGGCATGATCCCCAAAAAATGCATCACACCCATCCCCCACAGAATGAAGCCGGGGATGATGAGCATCGAGGTAGGGATATAGCCATCGAAAAAATGAATCCGCACCGTGCCGGCCAACAGGGCCAGCATTGTGGAGATATAAAGATAAGCCGATAGTCTCTGGAGCATGGTCCGCTTCACACCTTTCTGTCGTACAGCCAGAGGCTGGGTTCTTTCAATTGATCGGAAAGCGCTTTCCTAAAGGACCTACCATGATCGGGATACTCCAGGTGCAGCAGTTCGTGGACTACCACCTCTTCGATTTTCCGGGGCGCCTGCATGACGAGCCAAAGGTTGTAATTAATCTGAGGACGCCGCGGATAGCAGGTCCCGTGCCGCCGTTTCATCTTCCGCACGGTGAGTTTGGGTGAGGGCAGGCACATGCGCTCCGCCCACCGCCGGGTCAAGGGAAAGAGCAGCTCCTGGGCCTTGTCCCGGTACCAAGATTCCACCTCTTTTCGTGAGGACGCCCGCAAGATGCCGTCCTCAAAGGACCGCTTCGAAATCTCCGGATCCACACGCACCTCGATCGGTTCCCCCAGATAGCGCCAAGGTGCCTGCACTGTAGACAGATGCTTGTCGATCCAATCCTTTCGTTTCTCTAGAACGGCCTCGATCTCCTCCTGGGGCATGCGAAGGGGGGCCACGATCTCCAGACGTCCCTCCCTGATCTTCAGATACAGGTGGCGATTGTCTCTACGCACCAAGTGATAGGCCTTCGAATCTATTAAATCCATACTTCCTTCCATTACTTGCCTCCAAATCATACAAAGTCGCGTACATTTCAATTATAATAGAACTGACGACACGATACCAGAAGAAACAAAGACAGCCACGGTCCTATCGAAGGAACAAGCCATCGTCCCAACAGAATCGAAAGGAGGTAGGCCACAGCTCTTTTTATTGAATCTGTGACCACACGAAAAAATGAAGAAAGATCTCAACATCGACCTCGGAGAAGGCTTCGGACATTTCCCCGATGCCACGGACTCCCGTCTCCTCTCTCATGCCACCAGTTGCAACATTGCCTGTGGTTTTCACGCCGGAGATCCCTCGCTCATGCGCAAGACCGTCCGCCTGGCGCGGGATACGGATACCCTCGTGGGTGCCCACCCCTCCTACCCCGATCTCAGGGGATTCGGACGGACGCCCATGGACCTGCCCGCCGATCGTGTGATTGATGACGTCCTCTACCAGGTGGGCGCTCTGGCGGCCATGTGCCGCCTCGAGGGGGTTGTCCTCCACCACGTCAAACCCCACGGCGCCCTCTACAATCGCCTCTTTCACGACGAATCCCTGGCCTACGGACTGGCCAAAGCTCTGTTTCATTTTGATCCCAATCTGCTGCTCTACGTCCAGTACAAGAGCGCTGCCCACCGTGTGTGTGCCGATCTGGGTGTCAAGCATGCCGTGGAGGTCTTCAGCGATCGGCGCTATGCCGACGATGGGAACCTGGTCTCGCGTAGCTTGGCCGGGGCGGTGATCGAGGACTTCACACCCTTCACCGACCAGGTCGATCGTCTTTTCGAACGTAGCGAGATTGTCACCCACTCAAAGAAGGTCCTCCCGGTTGCCTTCGATACCCTGTGTCTCCACCAAGACCATCCCGATGTCCTCAGGATGGCCTCTTATCTCAGGAAGCGGATCGAAGCATGAAGCCGATCAGCTGCCTTTGTCTAGCCCCGGGAATCTTCAGCCTGACCTTCTTCAATCGTCTGGACGCCGCGCACCAAGTGGCCGTCGAACGGCTGCGCAGACAGCTGGCCGATGTGGGCCTTCCAGCCGTAGCCGGCTATGGGAATCTGACGGTTTTCACTCAGGACGCTTCCATCGATCCCGAACCCTTGATCGCACGTATCGAAGCCCTTCCACCCTCCGAGCAGGCGGGTACTTTCTACCGCTACCACCTGCCCGTGATCTATGGTGGGGAGATGGGCCCGGATCTTGTGACCGTGGCCGATCACTGCCGCATGACCCCGGAAGAAGTGATCCGCCTGCACTCCGAAACCACCTACAGTGTGTATCTGATCGGCTTCCAACCGGGCTTTCCCTATCTGGGCGGGCTCGTTGACAAGCTTCACACACCAAGAAGACAACCCCCCCGGACGGTGGTCCCGGCCGGTGCCATTGGCATCGGTGGGGAGCAGACGGGGGTCTATCCCTTCGCTTCGCCCGGCGGGTGGCAGCTCATCGGAGGAACGGATGCCCGCCTTTTCGATGGTAGCCCTCTCCTCTCCCCGGGAGACGAAGTGCGCTTCCTACCGGTCGATCGCTTCGGCGTGGCCATGAAGCGGGAGGTGATCCGATGATCCGCATCAAGAATCCAGGACCCCTGACAACCCTCCAGGATGGAGGCCGGCCGGGTCTCGGTCATCAGGGCATCACAAGGGGTGGACCCATGGACCGACCGGCGGCGCTGCGCGCCCTCCACCTGGTGGGCGCAGCAACCCACGGACCGCTCATCGAAGCCCTCTTCGATGGGCTGACCATGGAAGTGGAAGAGAGTGTTCTCGTTGCCATCACAGGAGAAGGGGCAAAACCCGAGGTCAACGGTCATGCCGTCCCCACGGATCGCTTGCTCCGACTGGCTCCCGGGGATCGCCTGCGTCTGGCACCGAGTCCCAAGGGCCGCTACCGCTACATCGCCGTGGCCGGCCGTTGGCAGCTACCCTCGGTGGCGGCTAGCGTTTCCTACCATCCCCAGCTCCTACCCGAGGCCAAGCTCAAGGCGGCCGACATGCTCACCCTCGAGGACACGGGCTACCTGCTCACAGACCACCGGGCAAAGGTGAGCCCCGCGACGGGTCCCCTCACCTACTACCCCCATCCTGAACTAGGTCCCGACCATCACCGCACCTACCAAGCCTCGCTGACCGAGGCGATCAGTCGCATGGGCACGCGCCTAGTCGGTGACTTTCCCAAGCTACCGGCCCACGATCGCCTCTCCACCGCGCTTTACCCGGGTGCCATCCAACTGCCCACCTCGGGGGAGGCCATCTGCATGATGGCCGATCATCCCACCGTGGGCGGCTACGTTTTGCTCGGGACCATGACCGCCTCTTCCTTGGCCCGACTGGCCCAGATGCGGCCCGGAGATCGCTTCACCTTATCCCCGATTCCCCTCAGCCAAGTCGAAGCGGTCGATGCGGTCAGCTACACCGGTCGTCCTCCGGAACCCGGAAAAGCCGCTCACTACCGGATCACTGTGGGCCCTAGCACCTTCGGCATCACCGTGGAAGAACGATAAGGAGTCCTTTATGTTCGAGAACCTAGTCATCAACCTCTTTGCCATCGTGACCTTTCTCTTCCTGACGGGCGTGATCGACCTGCGCAACCGAAAGGGATATCTCGAAGACAAGCGACCGTACTACGGTATCCTCTTCGGTCTGCTCGGCATGATCCTCATGTACTGGTCCATCCCCCTCGGGCTTGGCTTCACCATGGATCTCCGTCATATCGGGATCATCATTCCCTTTGTCTACCTGGGTACGCTTCCCGGCTTGATTGCCGCCGGAATGATCATCCTCACCCGCCTCTTCGTGACGAACTTTTCACAGGGCGCCCTGGTGGCGGCAGCGGCCATGACCCTCTTCACGGGTATTGTCGCGGTGCTCTCCCAAAAGGTGCGGTTAAAGCGACTCCACCAGTCCCTTCTCTACAACGCACTGGCTATCCTCCTGCTCACCATCAGCATCCTGACCAATCTGGGCTTCAAAGGAAGCATCCCCCAGGTGCTCCTACTCGAGCTTCTCTTTTCCTTCGCCGCCATCTACATCGTCGATCGTACGGGAAGCTATATCTTCACCACCAACAAAATCTACAAGCGCCTGAAGATCACCACGGCCGAGCTCAAGACCATCGTGTGCAACCTGAGATCCGGTGTGCTGGTGGAAGACGAGGACCGGCGTCTGATGCTGACGAACCAGGTATTTCTCAATCAGTTCGGCATTGCGGGTGATCCTGAAGCCCTCCGGGGGGCAGACTGCCGGGAGCTCCTCGAGCAGAGTGCTATGCTCTTCGAGCATCCCGAGGCTTTCATCGAGAGCGTCCAACAGCGTCTCGATAGCCGCCACGCTTCGGCTGGCCGCACCTTTCTCATGAGGGACGGTCGCACCTTGGAGCGCGATTATGTGCCCATCGATGTGACGAACAAGTACCACGGTCACTTCTGGCAGTACCGGGACCTAACGGATCGCATCGCCATCGAACACTCTCTGACCGAGGCGAACGAACAACTGAAAGCCCTGAGCTTCATCGACGGGCTCACGGGGATCGCCAACCGCCGCACTTTTGACGAAGCTCTGGAGCGTGAGTTCCAGGTAGCCCGCCGCAAGCAACAACCCCTTTCGCTCTTGATGATCGACATCGATCATTTCAAAGCTTACAACGACCACTACGGCCACCCGGCCGGAGACCAGGTCCTCATCCAAGTGGCCGGGATCATCAGCGATCAGGTCAATCGTCCCGCGGACATCGTCTCTCGCTACGGTGGTGAGGAATTCGTCGTCTTGCTACCCGACACACCGGGTGATGGGGCCCTGCAGGTGGCAGAACGAATCATGGCGGCCATGGACCATGCTACCCTCGAGCACGCGGCCTCTCCCACGGCACCCCATCTGACGCTTTCCATCGGCATCGCCACCCGGGTGCCCAAGATGCAAGAGGAGGAGGACACACTTCTGGCCGCTGCGGATGCCTCCCTCTACCGTGCCAAGGAAGCCGGTCGTCACCGCGTGGACACCACTCTTTTCTAATGAGACTCTAATCTTGTGAGAAGGGGTCTCTCATCTTGTGGTGTTACACTCATGGTGAAAGGAGTGATGGACATGACCATCCATATCGATCAAATCGACGAAATCAGAAAACGAACGGGTGTCGGCTACGCTGAGGCCAGGGAGGCCCTGGAGGCCAACGACTACAACCTCGTGGAGGCCCTCGTCTTCCTGGAGTCCGAAGGCAAGGTCAAAGAGGAAGCAGAACCCGCTGCCGGCCTGGGTGATAGCCTGAGGTCCGGACTGAACCGCCTGATGCAGCACCGTTTCACCCTGAAGAAAGAGGGGCGGACCGTGGTAGATGCCAATTTGCTGGTTTCCGGCCTCTTCATGCTCTTCACCCTCCCCTTCACCGCCGCCCTCTTGCTCCTGGCTCTCCTCACCGGTCATAGACCCGGTCTGTACACGCAAAAGACCGAACCGACGGCCTAACACGCTTCGAAAGGATGGGATCCGATGCACCGATTACTCATCGCCGAGGACGAAGGCAAGATCGCCCGCTTCCTCGAGCTTGAGCTCACCCACGAGGGCTATGATGTCACCATCGCGCCCGACGGCCTGGAGGCCTCACGGCTGCTGGAGGAAACGTCTTTCGATGCCCTTCTCCTTGACATCATGATGCCCGGCCGCAGTGGATTGACGGTGCTCCGTCGCCTCCGGCGGACGAGCGACCTGCCCGTGATCCTACTGACGGCCAAGGACGATACAGCGGACATCGTCACGGGCCTCGACGCTGGCGCCGACGATTACCTCACCAAGCCCTTTGCCATCGAAGAGCTGCTCGCCCGCCTGAGAAGGCTTTTGAAGCGACAGGCGCCCGACCCGACGATCACCTACCGACACCTGACCATCAGCCCGGATGCCCGTCGGGTACAGGTGGCCGATGAGACGATCAACCTGACGAAAAAGGAGTATGATCTCCTCTACTACCTCGTGACCAACCGCAACGTCGCCCTCGATCGAGACCGCATCCTCCGGGAGGTCTGGGGATACGACTACGCTGGTGACACCAACGTGGTGGACGTCTATGTCCGTTACCTCCGCCAGAAGCTGGCCGATCCCTACAAGCGTCCCCTCATCGAGACCATCCGCGGTGTCGGCTACATGTGCCATGAAGATCATTAAGGGCATCGGGCGCCTGCTCCACCTCTTCTGGCAACTGCTGGTCTTCCCCTTCCGCCTGATAGGACGGCTCTTTGATCGCTTCCTCCGCCTCTTTCGATTTTCCATCGCCTTCAAGCTGACCTTCCACTACACGGGTCTCTTCTTCTGGCTCATCCTGATCACCTATGGTGTACTGGCCGTTGGCACGACCCTCTACCTCGAGGACACCCTCCGGGAAGATCTGAACCGCGTGGCCGCCCTCTACCGTGCCTATCCCGAGGAGCGACCGCTGATCAAAGAGGCCGCTGAGGCACAGGGGATCCTCCTCTTCTCGGACGAAGAGAACTGGCACACGCCCTCCTACCTGAGGCAGGTGACGCGGTCGATCAACGTGCCCGGTGAAGGCCTTGTCCATTTCGTCGCGGGGATCACCCTCGACCACCGCGCCCGCCTTACCCTCATGGCAGCCCTGGCGGCCACCCTGGTCCTTGCCCTCCTGCTGAATCACCTCTTCGGCAGACGTTACATCCGCAGGATGCTACGCCCCATCGAACAGATGCACCTGCAGATGACCGGTATGTCGGGTAGCGATCTTTCGGAGAGGATCGACGTTCGGGGTATCAAAGATGAACTCAAGGAACTGGCGATTACCTTCAACGCCATGCTGGACCGCCTGGAGAAAACCTACCGCAAGAAGGATCGTTTCGTTGCCGATGCTTCCCACGAGCTCAGGACCCCCCTGGCGATCCTCAAGGGCTACGCCAATATGCTCCAGCGCTGGGGAAAGACGGACCCCGATGTCCTCGATGAGTCCATCGTAGCCCTTATCAGCGAGGTCAGCCGCATGGAGCAACTGGTGGAGAACCTGCTCTTCTTGGCCCGGCGGGACCGCGATCACCTGAAGTTCCAACCGGACCACTGGCCCATCGCCCCCTTGCTGGAGGAGACCGTGACCTCTTACAGGAAACTCTACCCCCAGAAAACCTTCGCGGTGGAAGCGCCTGACCACCAGATCGTCGTTGCCGATGGCGATCTCTTCCGCCAGCTCATCCGGATTTTCCTCGACAATGCGGCGGAACACACTGCCCCCGACGGTAAGATTCTCTTGCGGGCCAAGCCCTCCAAAACCCGGCTGCTCCTCGAGATTACCGACGACGGTAGGGGCATCGCTCGTGAGCATCTGGTCCACCTCTTCGATCGTTTTTACCGCGTGGATGACGCCAGAAAGCGGGAAGGATCCGGTAGCGGGCTGAGGCTGGCCATCGCCTCCGAGATCCTGGACTTACACGGTTTTTCCGTGGACGTGACCAGCGAGCCCGGTGTGGGCACCACCTTCACGCTGATTCTATCGCCCCTGACCAGTAGGGCCTAGATGACAAAAAAATAAGAACGCGCAGGTCTCTCTTCCACTGGGGGAGGGACCTGCGCGTTCTCTTTTTGCCCTTATGCCTTCTGGGCCCTTTTGAAGCCCTCTCCGAGGACCTCATGGGTGGTGGCCACCATGACGAAGGCCTTGGGGTCGATGTGGTCGATGAGCTGTTTCACCTTGCCCATCTGGTTGCGGTAGACCACGCACATCAGTACATTGCGGTCGTCGCCGGTGTACATGCCCTTGCCACTCAGTCGCGTTACCCCGCGACCGAGTTTGAAGAGTTCCTCCGAGATTTCCTCCGGCTTATCGGTGATGATGGTGAAGGACTTGGAGTAGTCGAGCCCCTCCGTGATAAAATCGGCCGTCTTCACGATGACGTAGAGGGCGATCAGGGAGTAGAGGGAGATCTCCACATTCCCATTGACCAGACCGGCGAATACCACGACGAACATATCGAGCCCCATCATGAGCTTGGCGATGGACAGCGAGGGAAAGAATTTGTTGAGCACGGCGCCGGCCAGGTCCGTCCCTCCGGTGGACCCACCGAAACGAAAGACGATACCCAGACCCACACCGTTGAGGATTCCACCGAAGATTGAAGCCAGAAGCAAATCCTGGGTCACATTAAAGCTGCCCCATCGTTCGAACAAGATGAGAAAGACCGATAGGAGCACGGTGCCCAGGGCCGTCTTGGCCCCGAAACGACTGCCCAGGGTCTTGAGGGCCCAGAGAAAGAGCGGGATATTGATCAAGAGGTTCATGAGGGAGACCGGCACACCGGTTATCTCCTGCATGACGACGGCGAAGCCCGTGACCCCACCGGGTGCGATGACATTGGGAATGAGGAACAAGTGCAGACCAGCGGCAAGGAACAGGGTGCCGACGGCAATCATAAGGAACTGAAAAATCTTTTCTTTGAGCGTGAACACGGGTAAACACCTCCATTATTTTCTACCATTATTTTCGTATCACAAGTACTCATTCTAACAGGTCCTGCGCAAAATGCAATCCCCCGCAAAAAAAAATAACCCGGAAAAGCTTTCCGAGTTATCCCAGATCAATCTTTGATGGATTTGGCGGTGACCACTTTGAGCATAAAGCGCGGGAGCGCCATCATGCGGCCGAGGCGACTGGGGTTCTTCAACAGCCGGTAGAACCACTCGAGATGCAGGTCGATAAAAAGCTTCGGTGCGCGCTTGGAAGTGCCCGCCCAGATATCGATGCTACCACCGACACCCATGGCCACCTTGGCATTGAGGATCTTGCGGTGGGCATCGATCCACTTCTCCTGACGCGGCGCTCCGAGGGCCACGAAGAGGACGTCGGGTTTCGACTCGTTGATCGCATCGATGACGCGTAGCTCTTCCTCTTGGCTAAAGAAGCCGTGGTGGTAGCCGCAGATTTCCACGTGCGGGTAGGTCGACTGGATCTTCTCTGCAGCCAGCTCCACCACACCGGGTTTGGCGCCGAGCAGGTAGACTTTCTTCTTGGCATTGTGGCAGAACTTCAGCATCCGTTCCATCATCTCGACACCGGGGATCCGCTCGTCCAGGCCGAGATCGTGATGCTTGGATGCATAGAGGAGACCGATGCCATCCGGGATCACCAGATCCCCACGACGGAGGATGTTCTTGAGCTCCTCATCCTCCTGGGCCATCATGACGATCTCCGTGTTCGGGGTAAAGATGGTATGCAACTGGTCTTCCTTCATGAAGGCAAGGAAGCGATTATATGCATCCTCAGCGCTCACCTGATCGATGGGTACACCGAAGATCATCGTTTGCTCGCGTTCTTTCATGTAATCAATCGCCTCCTATGACACGGAATAATTGCTGATGATAAGCCGCGTGAGCGGCCAGCAACCGGTCTCTTTTCTCGCGGCATGTCTCTTGTTCCTTTTCGATCTGCTTCAAACGACCGAGCACCTCGCTCAAGAGATCCGCTCCGTCGACCTTTTCAATGGTCGATAGGGGACTTTGGTCGAGGGCATCCAAAAATGCATCGATCTTGGGGTCGTAGGAAAGACCGACCACAGGTACACCCAAGGCCGTCGCGAAGATCAGCGAGTGCAGTCGTTCCCCCACCATGAGGTCGAGGGCCGCCATGTGATTGAACAGTGCCGGTGTATCGAGCACCCCGGTTTCGATCAGACCCGCTCCCGGTAGCGCCAGCACATCCTGGTGGGCGTTAAAGGGAAGGAGCAGGACATTCGCGCGTTTCACCAGGCCCGCTAGGCAGGCCATGATCTCCGTCTTTACCCTGGGCTTTTCGAAGTCCTGTCGTCGCAGGTTGATCCCTACGATCGGTTTTTCAAGATCCATCCCGGGATAGCGAGCGAAGAGGGCTTCCCGGTCCATCGGGCGATCGGCTTTCATCGTCAGCACAGGATCGACCGTGACCTCAATCCGATCCGCCGCCACTCCCATGGCGATCAGATCTTTCTTTGAATGGGGATCGCGCACACCGATGGCCTGGGCGCGGTTGAAGACAAAGCCCACGAGACGCCGGTTGAAGGTCCCCTTCACCGGGCCCACGCCTTGGCTGTAGATGATCACGCGACGGCGCAGCAGGCGGGCGAGCAGGATCAAGCCCGCGTAGTAATAGAGACTCCGGCTACTCGTGGCATCTTGGAAGAGCGATCCTCCTCCGCTGACCAGCACGTCATTCTCGACCAGGGCCCGGACCAGGGCCACGGGTTTGAAGCGGTGTGCCGCGGGTACACCGTGCAGGGTCCGCGTACCTTCCGGATCAGCGGACAGCACGGTCAGGTTGTGATCGGAGAAGGTAGCGATCATCGCCGCCAGGATCGCCTCATCCCCTTCATTCTGATGTCCGAAGTAACCGGAGAGCAGTAATCTAGCCATGTTCACGTCGCCTCCAGAGAAATCGGTAGCCGAGCAGAAGGACGCCGCCGGCCAAGAGACCGATCACCGCCCCGATGCCGAGACCCGCCACGGTACGGACCACAGAGATGTACACGGGGGTCCACAGGTGGTTGAAGGTGTTGAGTACCGACGTGATCCCGAGCATCGCACCGAGCAGTAAGAGGGGCGTGAAAACCTTCACGCGGCGGAAGAGGAAGAAGTACATCACGAAAAGGGTAGGCCAGGCGATGAGAAATTCCTTCGTGCGTGGTCGCGCCGGGAAGGTCCGCTCTAGGAAGGTACGGACCATCCGTTCGAGCACAGTGGGGCCGAGACCCGCGTCGTTACCGGTTCGCGACAGGTAGATGTACCCCACGGCCGCCAGCGCCACGGCGAGGACACCGTGCCAGATCTGCACGCGCATGCGTAGCACCTCCAGCAGATCGTGCCAGTGTACTTCGGAAGCCCCCATCTCTTCGCGTTTCTTGAAGAGACCAAATCGCAGGACGTAAAAGGCCACCACAGCGGCCAGTGGCAACAGCTGTGCTATTTTGACACCCCGCGAGTAATCGAGCTTCAAAAGAAAGCGGCTGTGCCCCATGAGCGCACTGACGAAGAGGCCCCCGATGATGGCCACGCTACCGTAGAGAGCCAGGGCGAAGAGGGCTTCCTTGAGTTCGAAGGCCGGGGTCGTTTCCCCCTTGGCCAGGTAACGGGTGCGTAGGGCCGCCACCAGGTGATCGGCAATGATAATGGGAAAGAGCACCGTGGCGACGAACCCGAAAAGGGTCGCACTGAAATACGGGGCCACACGGTAGATCCCCACCACACCCAGTGTGCCGATCACGGTGAGGCCTATCAGCGCCCAGTCGGGGAGCGGGAGATAGGGTTGACGCGCCAGCCAGAAGAGGCCGATTCCCAAGAGGCCCAGGGCCGCCAGCGTCTCGAAGACCAGGTGAGAACCGTTGGCTTCCGTGGACTGGGCCTCGCCCAAGGTATAACCGTGGGGAGCCAATCGATTGGAAAGGTTCTCGAAAAACGCCGCGTAGTAGGTGGGATCTGTCACGGGCTCGAGGCGGCTTTTCATAAAAGGACGGAAGTAAACGGAACGCATGCTACGCTCCGTGATGGCGCGGTACAGGGTGTTCTCGATTTCTTCGGCTCCCTCGTACCCGTAGACAGCGAAACGCTCCTGGATATAGGGAGACATGGGGAACAATCGGATCGCCTGATAGTCCGTGGTTGTCACCAGGTCGGTGATGCCCTTCTGCTTGATAAAGGGATCTCCGTTGGTCGCCTCGATCAGGGCTACGGATAGGCCGCGCTCCTTCATGAGCGCACGCATCTCGTCGAGTCCTTCGGGATAGCCCAGTGCCTCGGCTCCCGAGAAGACCACCACCTGCTGATCGGGGGCGTACTGGTCCAGTGATTTTTCAAAAGCGGCCACGGCCTGTTCCGACTGACCACCGTGGTTTTTCGGTCGCAGCATCACGCCTAGTCCCGAGGCCTTGACGGCTTCGATTTGATTCTTATCGTAAAAGAGACCGGCATCCTCCACGCGGGACCCCACGTAGTTCACCGGTAGCTTGATCCCCTTGCCGGAATCATCCTTGTACCAGTAATCATCGTTGTAGTAGCGATCGCTGGCCTTGGCACGCAGAAGGCCCATGAGCAGACCATCGTCGATCAGCTCGTAGGACGCGTCGTCGTAGCGTGCCTGGATACCCTCGATCAGCCGTTCGTTGAGGGGTTCGTTGGTAGAGAAAAAGACCAGATCATCTGCATCCACGGCGTCGCTTTCGATCAGCGCCACCTGTTTCTCCGAAAGACCCTGGCGCCAGAAGGGATCTGCGGCAAAATTACCCACGAGATCATAGGCGATGCCCTTTTCCTTTTCCACCAGGCTGGAGAGGCTTTCCTCTTCGATCGCCACGGCCGTGAGACCCCACTCGTGGAACCGCTCAAGCCAAGTGGCCTCGTCTTCTCCAGAGGCTTCGGACATAAGGGCAATCTCTTCCACGGGCATATAAAGCGCCACCGTCTGCTCCGAACGCTCCGATGTGATGCGTGCAGAGAGCAAGAACACCAGGGCCACGGCAGACGCCAAGACCAAGAGACCCCAATATTGTTTCATTCTTTTCATCATGATCTGGGGCCCCCTACTCCGCTACCGCGGTGTATTCGCCCATGATCATCATCACGGCATCCGTCTCGAGGCGGAAGCCACGCCCATCGTTCTTGGGGATCAGCAGGAGGTGGTTCTTGGGAATCGGTACACCGGATGAGAGGTCCACCCCATCCGTCAGATCGGAGAGTCCACCCGCGGAAGACGTGATGGCCGTCGCCCGCCCCGAGCGCAGGATCACCTGGGTGCTTTCTCCGAAGTAAACGGAGACGCCTGCCCCGAAGGGAACGGGCTTGAACACAGAGGAAGCCGCGGCGGCCGGCGTGCCTTCGAGCGCATCGATTTTATCCTCGAGCTTAGCGATCCGGTCTTCCACGTAACTGACCGTCACCAGCGGATCCGTGGCTGAGCCCGCGCTGGCCTGAACCTGGGTGGACAGCTGGCTGAGCAGCATGGTCACGAGTAGGATCACCGTGACCCCAAAGAGATACTTATTATTGAAAATTTTCCCGATCATTCTTGTTCCTCCTAACAAAACAAAAAGCTCTTAACGAAGGTTAAGGGCTTATTGGACCAACCCGAGGCTGATCAATAGGGCTTCATCGACTCGCGACATTGCCACATCATCGAGGTGCCCGAGTTTCTGGATGAGCCGTTCCTTATCGATCGTTCGGATCTGTTCGAGCAGCACCACCGAGTCTTTCACGAGTCCGATCTCGTCTTTTTTCACTTCCACATGAGTCGGTAGTTTCGCCTTGTCGATACGCGCCGTGATCGCCGCCACAATGGTCGTGGGGCTGTAGCGGTTACCGATATCGTTCTGGATCACGAGCACGGGACGCTGTCCCCCTTGCTCGGAGCCCTTCACGGGACTGAGATCAGCGAAATAGACATCGCCCCGTTTGACCTTCACGCCTATGCCTCCTCAGCGGGTAGGTTCATCTCATAACGGTTCAAGCATGAGAAATCATCGTTCATTCCAGCGCGGCACCAATCCAGATTGATCTCAGCCATCGCCTGATACCCTGCCTTCATCTCTTCTGCGATCGGTAAACGACCGAGCTGGCGCAAACCCTCTCTGAAGGCTTGGCCGAAAGTTCGCTCCCTATCAAAACCCTCGCGTGTCATCTCGTAAGTCCCCCCCGTGGTAGATTTTTCTCTTTATCGGCACCCGCCCGCGACGGGTGCGCTTTTTTTGCTCATCATAACTGATACGATTATACCATAGGATGACCGTCCATCACAAAGGCCATTTATCCCCCTTTTGTTATTTCAAGTAATCCGTGATGCCCACCGTTTTTCCACCGCGGGTATAGACCCGCGGGACGCGTCGGGAGATCATGCAGACAATCTCGTAGTTGATGGTCCCGAGCAACCCTGCGATCTCATCGATAGAGATCCATTCCTCACCATCTCGTCCGAAGAGCGTGACGGTCTCCCCCTCCTTGGCTTCCACCCCATCGAGGCTGATCATACACTGGTCCATACAGATCCGCCCCACCTGGGGACAGCGTCGGCCCTTGACAAGCACCTCTGTCTTTCCCGTCAGCAGACGTGTGTAGCCATCGGCATAGCCGATGGGCAGGGTCCCGATCCGCTCATCGTGGTCGGGCTCATAGAGCAGACCGTAGCTGATCCCCTCGCCCGCCGGTACGGTCTTGACGAGTCCCAGGCGCGTCTTGAGGCTCATGACCTCTTTGAGTGCAACTGCCTCATGATCCACCTCCGGGGAAGGATAGAGCCCATAGAGCATGATCCCCGCCCGGACCATATCGTAGCCGAGGTCATTGAGATCGATGATCCCGGCGCTGTTCGCCACGTGCTTGATGGGAATATGGATTCCCTTTTCCTCCAGCGACCCGATCACGGCATTGAAGCGGTCCAGCTGCTTGTTCGTAAACGTCTTGTCCGCTTCATCGGCCACGGCAAAATGGGTGTAGATCCCCTCGATCTCGAGCCCATCCAAGCGCAGCATTTCCTCGATGACCGATGCGGCCTTCTCCGACCGGATGCCCAGGCGCCGCATACCCGTGTCGATCTTGATGTGCACGCGTGCCCGGGTCCCCTGTTCTTTTGCCACTTGGTGGAGTTTGGCCGCCTGTTCCAGACTGTAGATGGTCTGGATGATCCCGGCCTCCACTACGACGGGATAGAGGTCGCTGGAGGTGTAGCCCAGCACGATGATCGGTGTCTGGCCGTCGTGACGGCGCAGCTCGAGTGCTTCGTTCAAGGTGGCCACCGCAAAACGATCCACACCGTTCTCCCTCAAGGTGGGCATGACGGCCACCGAACCGTGACCGTAGGCATCGGCCTTGATCACGCCCATCAGGAGTTGACCGGGCTTCATCTGTTTCTTCACTTCTTTTACATTGTGGGCCAGGTGATCGAGATTGATCTCCGCCCAGGTAGGTCGCATCAACTGCATGGTTTCACTCCTCATCTCCACTAAATTAAAACCTGCCCGCAGTGGACTGTCTACGTTTTTCCAAGCTCATTTCCCTCATGGTCGTGGTCAGACCCTCGACGATATCACTGGCGATAAGCGAATACTCGCCCCGTTTCTCCGCCATCAGATCGCCGCTGACACCGTGGAGGTAGACGGCGAGCATCGAAGCTTCGATGGGTTGAATCCCCTGGGCGATCAAACTCGTCAGGATCCCCGTGAGCACATCGCCAGAGCCGGCGGTGGCCATCCCCGGGTTCCCCGAGGCGTTAATAAACAATTCTCCGCTCGGTGTAGCGATCACCGTCCGCGATCCCTTGAGAATGCAGATCACATCGAACTCCTTAGCGAATTCTTTGGCCACCCGCATGGGTTCCTCGTTGATCTCCTTGATGCCAAGGCCCGTGAGACGGCTCATTTCTCCCGGGTGCGGGGTGATGATGACCGTGGACTTCTTGCGGTTCAACAGATCGATGTCACGGGAAAGGGCATTGAGGCCATCGGCATCCAGAATAATCGGGATCTCCAGATCCCTCAGGAGCCTCCGGATCAGCTCGAGGAGTTCCGATGTATCCCCACAGCCCGGTCCGACGGCGGTGACCGTGGCTTTTTTTGCATCTTCAACGATGCGATCCAGCTGGTTGATGGCGATCACACCCTTGCGCATTTCCGTCAGGGGTACCGTGACCACCTCGGGAATACTGGTTGTGATGATGGTGTTCAGGCTCTCGGGGATGTAGAGCTTCAGAAGGCCAGCGCCACTGCGCAAACAAGCTCTGGCCGCCAGGATCGCGGCCCCGGTCATCCCGAAGCTCCCTGCGATGAGATTGGCCTTTCCATAGGTGCCCTTGTGGGTATCCCGCTCGCGCGTCTTCAGCATCGGCATCACGTCGGCCCGTGTGATCAGGTTCGTCTGGATCTGAAGATCATCGAGCACACCGTCGGGGATGCTGATCTTCTTGATCAGCAGTTCACCCTGGTACTTGGCACCGGGGAATAGGATATTCCCGATTTTCGGAAGGGCAAAGGTCACCGTCTTATCGGCTTCGATGGCACGTCCGAGCACGCGTCCGTTGTTGGCATCCACCCCGCTGGGGATATCAACCGATAGGACGATCGCAGGGTTACGATTGATCGAATCGATGACCTCTCCGTAGATTCCCGTCACCTCACGATTCAGACCCGTTCCGATCAGCGCATCGACGATCATATCCGTCGGCCGGATGTTCTTCTCCATCTTGTTGATGCCACCCCCATCGGAAATGATCTCGATGTTGAGCTGCATCTTCTTGATGACCTGGTAGTTCAGGTAACTGTCGCCCTTGAGATCCGACAGTTTGCCCACCACGTAGACGGTCACTGGGAAGCCGTTGTTCGAAAGATGGCGGGCGGCCACGAAACCATCTCCGCCGTTGTTACCCATACCGCAGAAAAGATGGACGCGCTGCTTCGAGGGATTCATTGCCATCACCTCAAAAACAATGTTGGTCCCAGCGTTCTCCATCAGGACCACGCCCGGTATCCCGTACTTTGAGACGGCCAGCTCGTCCAGTTGCATCATCTGTTCGTTCGTCACAATCTTCATAGTCCCTCTCCTCCCCTCCACGCCAGGGCATGGGCCACGGCATGGGTTCGTTCGTGGGCGATCGATAGGTGAATCGCAGTGATCCCCTCTTGCTTTCTCCGTTCTTCGGCCCCCCGGTACAAGTTCACCGTGGGACGCCCCAGCGCATCGCGTCCGATTTCAATATCCTTCAGGGCGAAACCGCGGATCCCTGTTCCCAGGGCCTTGGCCACGGCCTCCTTGGCCGCGAAGGTTCCCGCGGCGGTTTCCGGTCGACTCCCTTGCGCCCAATAATAGGCCCGCTCCGAAGCGGTCAGCACGCGCGTTAGAAACCGCGGGTGCCGCTCGATGGCCCGCTCGATACGGGCGATCTCAACGAGATCGATGCCCGTCCCATAGATCATCCTGCTCACCCCTTTTCGTGGGAACCTTGACCTACTCCGATGCGGTCCCCTTTTTCTTATTTCCATGATATCACAAATCACAAAAGTCCGTACATGGAAGCTGCTACATTATTCTTTGGAACCTGGCACCCTCCTGCGCACGGATCAAATTTGAGAAAAGAAAGACGCCCGTTTCGGACGTCTAGTCGATCAGATTTGGTGGTTCTTTTCCGTCGAGCGCTGCCAAGACATTCTTTGCCGCCATTTCGGCCATGCGGTCACGCGTCTCGACGCTGGCACTACCGATGTGTGGGAGCAGGACCACGTTCGAAAGGTCCAGTAGGTCCGGGTGGATCTTGGGCTCCTCTTCGTAGACATCCAGACCCGCGGCAAACAGCGTATCGTTTTTCAGCGCTTCGGCCAGGGCCGCTTCATCGATCACCGGACCGCGCGAAGTATTGACCAGAACGGCCGTGGGTTTCATGAGGGCAAGTGCCCCGGCATCGATCAGGTGGTGGGTCTCGTCAGAGAGAGGCACGTGGACCGAGACAAAGTCACTCTCGGCCATCAAGCGCTCCAAGGATACATACTCGGCATTGAACCGCTTTTCAAAATCCAAATCCCGCGCTCGGTTGTGGTACAAGATCGGCATATGGTAGCCGCGGGATTTCTCACAGAATCGCTGGCCGATCCGACCGGCACCGATGACCCCCAAGGTCTTCCCGTAGATATCCTGCCCCAAGAAATCCTTGTAGTGAAAACTCTTCCACGCTCCGCTTCGGGCGAAACGATCGGCTTCCACGATGCGACGTGAGGCCGCGAAGAGCAGGGCCCAGGCCGTTTCGGCCGTGGTATCCGAGAGCACACCCGGTGTATTGGTGACCAGGATGCCCCGCTCCTTGGCCGCCGCCACGTCGATGTTGTCGTAGCCCACGGCGCAATTGGCAAAGATTTTCACGCCGGGTAAGGCGTCCATCAGTGGCCCATCGATGGTGTCGGAGAGGGAACAGAGGACGGCTTCGCATCCCTCTGCCCTTTCGATCAGCGTCCGGCGATCGAAAACCACGTCCTCTGGATTGGTCGCCAGCTCGCAACGGTCTTCCAACAGACGATAGGCGATCTCTGGTAGATCGCGGGTAATGAGCACTTTTGGTTTCATAGATTTTTCCCCCTAAAATCTCGCTTGTACGGTGATGTCCAGGGCTGGGTGCGCGATACCTAGGCGACCCGCCATCCGTTCCATCTCCTCTTTCGAATAGAACCCCTTGTCCCCCGGTTCGATTTCCTTCTCTGAACGATTGTACTGCTGCAAAAGCCAGCGACCGCTCCCGAGCCAGTGGGCCAAGAGATCCAGATCTTCGTAGGTGTGAAGGGACCGCACGACGGTGGTCCGAAAGAGAACGGGCACATCCGTGGCCTGGAGGATGGCGAAACTCTCCTCCACCGCGGTAACCGGTGCATCTTTCAACCCGACGGCCAGGTGGTAGGCCTCGGGGTGATGCTTCAGATCCATGGCCACGGTATCCACCAGCCCCTCGGCAAGGAGCAGAACCAGTCGGTCGGGATGACTACCGTTCGTGTCCAGTTTCACAGGTACCCCCACCTCATCCTTCGCGCGACGCAAAAAGTCCGGCAGTTTCTTCCATCCCGTGGCCTCACCACCGGTGATGACCAGACCGTCGATAAGACCCGCCCGCTTCTTGAGGTGATCGAGGACCACGTCTTCATGAAGTGCAGGAAAATCGTTGGGCCCGAGCACCAGGTCGCCGTTGTGGCAATAGGGGCATCGGAAGTTGCACCCGCCGACAAAGACCACACTGGCCACTTTGCCGGGGTAATCGATCAAACTCGTCTTGAGAAAACTCACCAAAGGCATCTAGGACACCTGGAAGGTCATCCGGTCGTCGTACTCCGACTGCTTGCCATCGTTGAAGTTCTCCACCGGTCGATGGTAGCCCACGACCCGCGTCCAAACCTCTGTTTTCTTCCCACAGTGGGGGCACTCCGGCACCTCGCCCTTCAGATACTTGTGGTCCTCACAGATACTGAAGGTGGGGGTCAGGGTGAAATACGGAAGCTCATAGTTGTACATGACCTTCTTGAGCAGGGCCTTGACCGACTCGATATCCGTGACCATCTCTGGTAAGAAGGCGTGGAAGACCGTGCCCCCGGTATAGCGGGTCTGCAGGGCATCCTGGTGATCGAGCGCCTCGAAAAGATCCTCCGTGTGGCCGACGGGCAACTGGGTGGAGTTCGTGTAGTAGGGGTGGTCTACTCCCTGCATGATCGTCCCGGGATACTGGTCGGCATCGAGCAGGGCGAAGCGGTGGGCCGTTCCCTCGGCGGGTGAAGCCTCGAGGTTGTACAGATGGCCGGTCTCCTCCTGGAAAGCCACCAGGTGCTCGTTCATGTAGTCGAGCACACCCAGGGCCAGATCCCTCCCCTTCTCGGTGGTGATGTTCTCCTTTCCACCGGTGAAATTCAGCACCATCTCGTTCACACCGTTCGGTCCGATGGTCGAGAAGTGATTATGCCAGTAGGCCCCGTTATCGAGGTAGATTTCCTCTAGGTAGAACCGCGAATAAGGGTAGAGACCCCGGCGGATGTTTTCCTCGAGCACGGTCCGCTTGAGCTCGAGGCTGTTCTTGGCCAGTTCCATCAGGCGACCCAAGCGGTCGTGGAGCTCCGCTTCCGTCTCGGCCAGATGACCCAATCGCGCCATGTTGATGGTGACCACGCCGATGGAACCCGTTTTGGGATTGGCCCCGAAGAGGCCACCACCGCGCTTGCGCAGTTCCTTGTTGTCGAGACGGAGACGGCAGCACATGCTGCGCACATCCTCCGGATCGAGATCGGAACTGACGAAATTCGAAAAGTAGGGGATGCCGAACTTGGCCGTCATCTCCATGATGGCATCGGTCACCAGGTTGTCCCACGCCCAGTCCTTCGTGATGTTGTAAGTGGGAATCGGGAAGGTAAAGACCCGACCCGATTTATCCCCGGCCATCATCACCTCGCAGAAGGCGCGGTTGATCATGTCCATCTCCTTCTGGTAATCGCCGTAGACCGCGTCGAAGTCGTGCTTGCCCCCGATGATCACCGGAAGCTGCCGGTGGGTGCCGGGCACCCGCACGTCCATGGTCAGGTTGAAAAAGGGTGTTTGGAAGCCCACGCGCGTGGCGATGTTCATATTGAAGATAAAGGTCTGCATATGGTCCTTGACCCGATTGTAATCGAGACCATCGGCCCGCACGAAGGGGGCCAGCAGCGTATCGAAGTTGCTCACCGCCTGGGCGCCCGCCGCTTCTCCCTGCAGGGTGTAGATAAAATTGACCAGCTGCATGAGCGCCGTGTCGAAATGTTTCGCCGGTGCACTCGATACCTTTCCCTGCACACCGGTGAATCCCTTGAGCAGGAGATCTTCCAGGCTCCATCCACAGCAGTAGGTGGAGAGGAGTCCCAAATCGTGGATATGCAGGTCCCCGCGCTCATGTGCCTCCCGAATGGTCTCATCGTAGACCTCGTGAAGCCAGAAGGCCCGGGTCATCTTAGAGATCACGTGGTTGTTGAGCCCCTGGAGGGAGTAGGACATGTTGGAATTCTCCCGCACTTCCCAGTCCGACTGTCCGATGTAATCGGAAAAGAGGCGGTTGACCTCCTGCGCCGTCCCCTTCAGCGCACGTTTGCGCTTGTGCTCATAGCGATAGGTGATGTAGTTACGTGCGGTATCGTACTCTGACCGCTCCATGAGGACGCGCTCTACCTCATCCTGGATGGACTCCACATCGGGTCGCTCCAGGGCCTCCAGCCGCCGCTCCACATCATCGGTGGCCACCGCCGCCAGCCGCTCGAGTTGCGTCTGTGGCACATCGGTTTTCGTCACCTTCAGTGCCTTCGAAATCGCCTTCTCGATCTTTTGTCTGTCGTACATCTCCAATTGTCCATTGCGCTTCTCGATTAAACCGCCCATTTCCTCACTCCCACTACATCTAGTTCGATCCATTATGAAAGCCACTATATATAGTGGCGAACGTTGGTAAAAATAACCTGAGCTCTAGGCCCATTGTATCAGATGTAGGGGCTTTTGGACAAGAAGAAAAGGCGGGGAAGCCCCCGCCCGTAAGGCGCTTACCGCTCTTTTAGCGGGATATAGCGCATTTTTTCATTGTTAATGGCTTTGTAGGCCGGTCGGATGATCCGTGGATCCGACAGGATCTGCTCGATGCGGTGGGCGCACCAACCGGCGATCCGTGCGGTGGCAAAAATCGGGGTGTAGAGGTCCTGGGGGATCCGGAGCATTTCGTAGGCGAAGCCGGAGTAGAGGTCCACGTTCGCGCAGATGGCCGCCTCCTCGCCGCGGCGTTCTTTGAAAATATCCTTGGTCAGTCGCTCCACATCGCAGTAGAGTTGAAAGTCCTTCATCGCTCCTTTTTCCTCGGCGAGCTCGCGCGCCGTCTCCTTGAGCAGCTCTGCCCTCGGATCCGATAGGGTGTACACGGCGTGACCCATCCCGTAGATCAGACCGCATCCGTCGTTGGCACGACCATCAAGAATCGCCTCCAGATAGGCGCGCACCTGTTTCTCGTCGGTCACGTCCGCAACCTTATCCCTCAGATCATCGAACATCTGGCGCACCTTGATGTTGGCGCCCCCGTGCTTGGGGCCCTTCAGACAGCCCACAGCTGCCGCGATGGCCGAGTACGTATCCGTGCCGCTAGAAGAGACCACATGCGTGGCGAAGGCCGAGTTGTTCCCGCCGCCGTGCTCCGCATGGATCACCAGGGAAAGGTCCAGGATCTCGGCTTCTTTTTCCGTGTACTGGTTGTCGGGCCGGATCATGTGCAGGATCGTCTCCGCCGTGCCCACCCCCATTTTCGGCGCATGGAGATAAAGGCTCTCTCGATCGAAATAATGGGCTTTCGCCTGGTAGCCGTAGCTGATGATCGTGGGAAAGCGGGCGATCAGTCGGAGCGCTTGGTCAAGCAGGTTCTCCAGCGACAGATCATCGGGCTGGTCATCGTGAGAATAGAGGACCAGGGTCGAGCGCTGGAGCTTATTCATGATGTCCTTCGAGGGAATCTTGAGGATCATGTTCTCGGTAAAGCGATCGGGCAGGGTCCTGTAGTCGTCGAGCAGGGCGTTAAAATCCGCCAGCTCTTGTGCCGTGGGCAGGGCCCCGAAGAGGAGCAGGAACACCGTCTCCTCGAAACCGCGTCTACCGTCGGATCGAAAGCCCTCAACCATCTGATCGATGGGAATCCCACGGTAATAAAGTTCACCCTGTGCCGGGACCTTGACATCTCCGATCAGTTCGTATCCGACGACATTGGCAATTTCCGTGATGCCCACGATGACACCCGTCCCGTTCTCGTTCCGTAGTCCCCGCTTCACATTGTAACGATCGTAATAGGAGGGATCGATGCGGTTATTCTCGGCCGCACGCTCAACGAGACGCGGATCGAGTCTCATGTCGTCACCTGCTTGAACTCGGATAAGACGGCGTCGATGAACCGCTCGGTGGTCCCCGCGCCCCCGAGATCAGGCGTTAGGTCCTCCCCTTTTTCGATCACCCGATCGAGGGCCGCCCGTAGTCGGTCCCCTTCATCGGTCATTTCCAGATAGTCCAGCATCATGGCCGCCGAGAGGAGGAGGGCCGTTGGATTGGCCACCCCTTTGCCCGCGATGTCCGGTGCCGAACCGTGGACCGCCTCGAAGATGGCCACGCCATCGCCGATGTTGGCTCCCGGGATGAGGCCCAGACCCCCGATGAGCCCGGCGGCCAGATCTGACAGGATGTCACCGTAGAGGTTCATCGTGACCAGGACATCAAAGGCCTCCGGTCGCATGACCAGTTGCATGCAGCAGTTGTCCACGATCAGGTCGTCTGCCACAAGCGCGGGATACTCGGCGCTGATCTTTCTGAAGACGTTGAGAAAGAGACCATCGGTATCCTTCAGGATATTGGCCTTGTGCACACAGGTCACGCGCTTTCTGCCTGTCTTCACCGCGTGTTCAAAGGCCGCACGGATGATCCGCTCCGAACCCTTATGCGTGATGCGCTTGATGGCCTCGGCACCGCCGGGAATCTCTTTTTCGATTCCCAGGTAGAGTCCTTCGGTGTTCTCGCGAAAGATCACCAGATCCACCCCGTCGTAGCGACCGGCTAGCCCCTTGAAACTCCTGGCCGGTCGTTGGTTGACGTAGAGGTCGTAATACTTCCTGAGCATCACGTTCACGCTACGAAAACCGCTACCCACCGGTGTGGTGATGGGCCCTTTCAAGACAGCGTCGGCGCCCTCGATGGCCGCATGAACAGCTTCGGGGACCAGTGCGCCCTCTTCTTCTAGGACGGCGGCGCCCGCATTGGCTTCCGCAAGGTCCAGTCCACCGATGTGGACGAGGACCCGTTTCGTGCCGGCCATGATCTCGGGGCCGATGCCATCACCGGGTATCAAGAGTACCTTCTTCATATGCCTTCACCTCCCAGGTTCAACAATCCTCCGGCCAAGAGCATCCGGCGTTCGCGTTCAGAGCCACCGAAGCGCAGGGCCACCGGTTTGTCTCCCTTTACCTCGGCCTCCATGATTCCCTGCTCCAGTCCCCCGTGGACATGCTCGACCGTCAGGACCTTTCCCTCCACGAGCCGGTCGTAGTCTGACGGTTCGTCAAAGACCAGCGGCAGGATGCCGGCGTTGATCAGATTCTGTCGGTGGATCCGGGCGAAGGATTTGGCCACCACGGCGCGCACGCCGAGGTAGAGGGGGACCAGGGCAGCGTGCTCGCGGCTCGAACCCTGTCCGTAATTCTCCCCGCCGATCACGATTCCACCGCCGGCTTTTTCAGCTCTTTTCTTAAAATCCTTCACCAGGGTCCCGAAGGCGTGCTCGGAAAGGGCCGGGATATTGGAGCGAAAGGGCAGTAGGGCCGCGTTAGAAGGCATGATATCGTCGGTGGTGATATTGTCGCCCGTCTTCAAGAGGACCTCTCCGGCCAGCCTTGTCTCGAGCGCCCCCTTCTTGGGGAAGGGCTTGATGTTCGGCCCCATGACCAGCGGTTGCTCCGGATCGCCCTCAAAGAAGCGGAAGCCGCTATCGTCCGCCTCATAGCGAGACGGTTCTGCCACGGTGATGGACCCTAGGTCCCTCGCGTCGGCCAGGTGACCGGCCAGAGCCGTGGCCGCGGCCGTCTCGGGGCTAACCAGGTAGACACCGGCATCGTCGGTGCCGCAGCGACCCTTGAAGTTCCGGTTGAAGGTCCTCACGGAGAGGGCACCGGACCGTGGAGCCTGGCCCATGCCGATGCAAGGTCCGCAGGCTGCTTCCAAGAGGCGGGCTCCACTGGCGATCAGGTCGGCGATCGCCCCCTCGGCCATGAGCATCCGCAGGACGTGCGATGACCCCGGCGCGATCACGAGACTGATGTCGGGATGGATCGTCTTACCCTTCAGAAGTTCGGATACGGCCTTGAGGTCTCGGTAGGAAGCATTGGTACAGGAACCAATGGCCACCTGGTGCACCTTCCGTCCGGCGACTTCTGTGACGGCCACCACACGATCGGGACTGTGCGGCAGGGCCACCATGGGCTCGAGAGAAGCGAGATCGATCTCCAGGACCCGATCGTAGACAGCATCGGCATCGGCGGTGAGCCATCGGAAGTCCTCAGGTCGGCCCTGGGCCGCGAGAAATGCTTGCGTCCGCTCGTCCGATGGAAAGAGCGAGGTCGTCGCACCGAGTTCTGCCCCCATGTTACAGATGGTGGCGCGGTCGGTGACGGAGAGGGCCGCGACCCCCTCGCCGAAGTACTCGACGATGTGGTTCACACCGCCCTTGACGGTCAGCTCCGATAGCACCTTCAAGATCACGTCCTTGGCACTGACCATGGGCGGCAGGCTCCCGGTGAGCGCCACGCCGATCACACCGGGCACCGTCATGTGGTAGGTACCGGTGGCCATGCCGTAGGCGACATCCATGCCACCGGCACCCATGGCAAGGGCACCCACGCCACCGGCCGTGGGCGTGTGGGAGTCCGAGCCGATGAGCGTCGTCCCAGGTGCGGCGAAACGCTCGAGGTGTAACTGGTGACAAATGCCGTTGCCCGGTCGCGAGTACACGATGCCGTATTTGGCTGCGCTCGACCGGATGAAATCATGATCGTCGGCATTCTCAAAGCCCGTCTGGAGTGTGTTGTGATCGATATAGGCCACGCTCAAATCCGTTTTGATCTCATCGATACCCATGGCATCGAGCTCTAAGTACACCATGGTTCCCGTCGAGTCCTGGGTCAAGGTCTGATGCACCTTTACCGCGATCGCCTCCCCCTTAACGACAGAGCCTTCCACGCAATTATCTTCCAGCACCTTATAAGCCAGTGTTTTCCCCATATTATCCACCCTTTCTGCAAGTTTAACCCTAGCGACTTTCATATTTGTATACAATTATACTTTTGTGCGATCTCCTTGTCAACCGTTTGACGGGCGACTCTTCCGTTTCACACAAAAAAAGGCCCCATCGCTTACAGCGTAGGAGCCCAGAAAATGTATCTATTTTTGGAGGGGGAAAAAAGTCCCGGCGCACCTTGGTGCGTCCCGGTATCCTCACTTTACCATGACACTTCCCCTTTGTCAAGCTAATTGATATCGATTCTCTTTATTGTTTCTCAGAGAAGGCGACGGCGATGGCAGCGCCAACACGCGCATTGTGGTAGACGAGCGCCAGGTTGGCCTCAAGGCTCTTACCGCCGGTGAGGGCCTTCACGCGGTCCAGGAGAAAGGGCGTGACGTCCTTGCCGGCAATCCCCTTTTCGTCCGCTTCGGAGAGGGCGCGGGTGATGGCCTCATCGATGACGGCTTTGTCCACGGCCGACTCCTCGGGGATCGGATTGGCGATAACCATGCCCCCCTGGAGGCCCATGTCCCACTTGGTCTTCATGGCCCGGGCCACTTCATCGGGACCGTCCACGCGGTAGTCCACGCCAAAACCGCTCTCACGGGTGTAAAAGGCGGGAAGCTCGTCGGTGCCGTAACCCACCACGGGCACGCCCTTGGTCTCGAGGACCTCTAGGGTCAAGCCGATGTCTAGGATGGATTTGGCTCCGGCGCAGATGACGGCCACGCTGGTCTTGCCCAGTTCCTCTAGGTCGCTGGAAATGTCAAAGCTATCCTGGGCCCCGCGGTGCACGCCACCGATCCCGCCGGTGACGAAAACGCGGATGCCGGCGAGGTCCGCTAGGATCATGGTGGCCGCCACGGTGGTCGCCCCATCGAGGCCACCGCCTACGACAAAGGGCAAGTCGCGCCGACTTACCTTGCGAACGCCTTGGGCGCTTGCTAGGTACTGGAGCTCCTGGTCCGTCAGACCGATCTTGATCTGCCCGCCGATGATGGCGATGGTGGCTGGAACGGCCCCGGCGTCACGGATGATGGTCTCCACTTTCGTGGCCATGGCCACGTTCTCGGGATAGGGCATACCGTGGGAAATGATGGTCGACTCAAGGGCCACCAGTGGCTTGCCAGTTTCGAGCGCTTCCTTGACTTCCGGTGCAAAGGTCATGGGTAAGGACTGCTTGTTCATGCTTTTTCCTCCAGTTCTCTTCGGTTCATCGTGGGCGCTATGGTCTCTTGCGTGACGAGGGCCAGTGCCGCCGCCTGTAGACCGCGCTGTAAGATCTCATCATCTGTCATGTTCTCTAAATCCGCCGAGATGGCCGCCGCCATCATGGCATCGCCCGCTCCCGTCACATTGACCACCTCGACGGGAAGGGCCGGGCGTTTGATGATGCCCGCCACGGTGGCGAGAAGGGCTCCCTCTTGCCCGAGGCTCACGAGCACCTTGTCGACCCCCCGCTCAACGAGCAGGGCCGCCGCTTCTTCCACACCGAGATCGGGATCTCCCGCCAGGAGCCCCAGCTCCCGACGGTTGGGTTTGATCATGCGAAAGGAGGCCAGGTGGTCCACCAGCTTGATACACTTGGCCTCGCTGACGGGTTCGGCGTAAAGGCGCTTGTCTCCCGCCTCGCCCACCAGGTAGTCGATCGTCCTGGCGGGTAGGTTGGCATCGATCACCCAGGCATCCGCAGCCTCTAGGGTATCGCCATGACTCTCTAGATACGCTGGGGTGAGCCGCTCGATGGCGCCCATATCATTGATGGCGCCCACGAGCTCACCCCGGTCATCGGTCATGGCCAGGTACACGGATGTCGCCTGTCCCTCCAGCACCAGGCAGTCCTCGATGCGCACACCCAGGTCCACGAAATGCCGGCGGATCCGATCGCCGTTTGCATCCTCGCCTGTCGCGGAGACAAAACCCACGGAGTGTCCGAGCAGGGCCAGGTTCTCGGCGATATTGCGGCCCACGCCCCCCAGGCTCATGCGTACGGAGCCCGGATTCGAATCCCCGGGGAGGAAGGCCCGGGTGCTGCGGCCCACCAAATCCATATTGGCCCCCCCGATGACCGCCACATCCGTCCGCCGTCCGATGAGATAACCGCGTCCCCGGATGATTCCCTTTTTCATCAGGTTCGAGATGTGCACGGCCACGGAGGAGCGTTTGAGTCCCATGGCTTCCGCCAGCTCGCGCTGACCGATCGTGGGGTCGTTTTCGATCCGTTTCAAAATTTCGCGTTCACGTTCCGTCATATCGTCACCAACTTTTGTTTATATTTTTAAGCTTATGTTTATACTATCATGGGTGCAGACAAAAAGCCACCCCAAATCGGGATGACTTTGAAGGATTCCTAGACATCGATACCCGCACGGGAAAGCTGTCCCTTCTGATAGTAATGCTTGATCTCCGTCATCTCGGTGACCAGGTCCGCCTGGTCGTAAAGAGCTACCGGGCAGTAGCGTCCCGTGAGCACCAGCTCTGCCTTCGGATCCTTCAGTGCGATGAGTGCCGAGAGATCCGCCTCGCTGATCATCCCCAGGTGGTAGGCGATGAATACTTCGTCCAGGATCACCAGGTCATAATCGCAGGGTTCTTGCAAGATCTCCCTGGCCTTCTCCAGGGCCGATCGGGCGGCGGCGATATCCTTCTTCGTGGGCTCTGTGAAGATAAAGCATCCCTCCCCCAGCTGCTCGATGGTCACATCGGGGTAGTGGTCGGCCAGGGCCACCTCGTGGTAGCGCATGCTCTTCACAAACTGACCCACGTAGATCTTCAGACCCGCCGCTGCCGCGCGTAGGGCGAGACCAAAAGCCGCCGTGGTCTTTCCCTTGCCGTTGCCCGTGTAAATGTGTACGTAGCCTAGATCCTCACGCATGATTGCCAAGCACCCCCAGGATATTGTTCTCCTCGCGGTTCAAGATGTAAAAGCCGCGGTTTACCAGATCATCCGCGAGGTAATCGATGGGCTGTCCATCGAGACGCTTCAGGGTTCCGCCGGCCTCTTCCACGATGATCTGCATAGCGCAGGTGTCCCACTTCATCGTGCGACCGAAATTGTAGTAAGCATCGAAGCGACCCGCCGCGATCTGGCAACCCTTCATGCTCGAACCCATGGCGGTGACGGATTCAAATCGATTGCCGAGATCATCCACCAATCGCTTGCTACGTTCCGGTTGGTGGGAACGGCTGATCAGGAGCTTGATTTCCTCCACACGGTTGGACACGTGGAGTTCCTCGAGTTTCTTCCCCTGCTGGAGATGGGCGCCGCCACCGCGGATTGCATAGTAAAGCTCATCCTGGACCGGAGCGTAGACCACCCCCATGACCACCTCCCCTTTTTCCACGAAGGCGATGTTCACGGTGAACTCATCATTCTCCTTGACGAACTCCTTGGTTCCGTCGAGGGGGTCGACGACCCAAAGGGCCTCGATCGTCGGGCTCATGAAGTCGTGGTTCCCCTCTTCCGAGAGCACCTTGTCATCGGGGTAATGTGTTCGGATGCCGTCGCAGATGATCTTGTGGGCCTTTAAATCGGCCTGGGTCAGGGGACTCTCATCCTCCTTGAAGACCACATCAAACTCGTTGTGGTAGACCGAAAGGATCGCATCACCTGCCTTGTAGGCCAAATTCTTGGCCAGCTTGAGCATCTCATGCAAATCGTTCATAAAACTTTCGCCTCCTAAAGAGCCACGCTGCGGCCGGGCCGCAGGAAGTAAAGGGTGGAGGAGGCCACGGTCCAACCGTTGATGACCTCCAGTGCTTTGCGGTAATAAGCCAGCTGTTTCCCGTAGATTTCGACAAGTGCCGGTAGGTTTTCAGGACCGACATGATCGGTCTTGTAGTCCACCAGGTGGTAGACCCCTTCCTTCTCGTAGACCAGGTCGATGATCCCCTGCACATAGGTCTCTCCGTCCTTCATCAGGAAGGGTACCTCCTGGTAGAGCCGGTCGGCCGCGGCGATCTCCGCAGCCAGCGGGCTTTGGAAGAAAGCCCTGAGCTCCTCTTCAAGGAGGGCCCCCGCCTCTGTTTCATCGAGAAAGTGGCGTTCGACCAACCACTGCGACAGCTGTTCAAAATAACGGTCGTCTAACTTTCGTCCAAAATCGATCTTCTCGAGAAAGAGGTGGTTGATCCGCCCGACGTGGGCGGGATCGAGGGCGTGTTCTTCCTTGATCCAGGGCCCGATGGGCGGTCGTTTGACCACGGCGTGTTCGTCGGACTGAGCAGCCTTGAGATCACTCACCGATCGCTTGAGGGGCAGGTGTCGGCGCTCGTGGGGGTAATGCCAGCCCATCACTGCCTCGAGGGTGGCGGGTACCTCCCGGGCCTGGGTGAGCAGGGTTCGATCCACCGTCTTCATGCGCTCTTCCTCTTCGTTCCTCTCCGCCAGATCCGCCCGTCGGTGCAGACGTACACAGAAGGTACTTCCAAAGGGATCCTCCAGAAGTGTCTTCCCTTCCAAGGGGTGGGGGGACGCGGGATGCCCTGTCAAGACCATCATGATCCAGTCGATGTAGCCGGTGGCCCTCCGGAGGAGGGGTGTCTGGGGCGGACGGACCCAGGTCGCAGCCGCCTTGTCCAGCTCCTTGACCGATCCGAAGAGATGCAGGCGGTCCACGGCGCGGGTGAGCCCCACATACAGGATCCTGAGCTCTTCGGAGAGCTGATCGGCATCGATGGCATCCTTTACCACCTGTTTCACGAAGCTCTCGCGTTTCGTCCTTTTATCAGGATCGACCAGATTGAGCCCGATTCCCTCGTCGCGGTGGATCACCATGTCCCCGCGCAAATCCATCTTATTGAATCTTTTACCCAAACCGACGAGAAACACCAGGGGAAATTCGAGTCCTTTGGATTTGTGGATGGTCATCAGACGCACCACATCCTCTCCCTCTCCCACGGTACTGGCCTCGCCGAAGTCATTGCCCGAGATCTTCACGCGCTCCACGTAATCGATAAAGGCGTGGAGACCCGAGAGAGAGAAATGCGCAAAGTCCGCGGCCCGCTTGAGAAAGAGATCCAGGTTGGCCCTGCGCTGCTCACCCCGGGGCATGGCCGCAACGAAGCGGTCGTAGCCCGTCTCGTCGAAAAGACGCAGGAGGAGTTCCTCCACGGTTTCGAAGTGGCTGAACCGGCGCCAGCGGTCGAGCTTGTCGAAAAAGCCCGCCAGCGTCCGGGCGATGGCATCCTCCCCCTCTGCAGCATAGTCTCTGCAGGCCTCGGCATACCCTTGTGAGGCGTCCGACGAAACACGAACGGCCAAGAGGGACTCGAGATCGAGCCCCACGATGGGCGAACGCAAGAGCACCAGAAGGGGCAGATCCTGCAGGGGATTGTCGATGAGCTTGAAGAGCGACAGGATGGTATGGACCTCCAGGGTGTCGAAATAACCCGTTTTTGAGTCGGTGTACAGGGGCAGACCCGCCTCTTCAAAAACACGCTCGTAGAGGGGGGCCATGGGCCCGAGGGAACGCGAAAGGATCACCATGTCAGCGTAGGTGATCTCCCGCTTGACACCCGCCTTGGGATCGTAGGTGGTGGTGCCAAGAGCCGCCTTCACTTCTGCGGCCACGAGGCGTGCCTCGATCTCGATGCCCTTCATCTGTTCGAGATCCTCGTCTAGTTCCTCCTCTTCATCGATGCCCGTCTCCACTAGGTGGATCACCGGTGCCTTTTCGTCGATGTCTTCGAAATCGACGCCGGGAATCAACCGGGCCGCCTCATCGTAGTGCACATCACCAAGGTCCGGCGCCATGAGGTGGTGGAAGAGGAAGTTGATCCCCGCCAGGATCTGATCGCGGCTCCTGAAGTTCTTCGACAGATCGATCCGGAGCCGGTCACCCCCCACGTCCGTACCGTAGGCAGCGTAGGTGGCGGTGAAGAGCGTGGGATCGGCCAGTCGGAAACGGTAGATCGACTGCTTGACATCCCCCACGTAAAATTTATTCGTCTCGCGCTCGAAGGTACGGATGATCGCCTCTTGCAGGGCATTGGAATCCTGGTACTCGTCCACGAAGATCCCATCGAAACGACGACGGTAGGCTTCCGCCACCCCCTCGTTGCCAAGGACCGACAGGGCTCCGTGTTCGATGTCATCGAAGGTCAAGAGCCCTTTCTCCATCTTAAGGGTATAGAGCTTTTCCCTGTAGCTGGCCTCCAGCCCAAAGAGGGCCTCGACCCTGGGTCGCAGGGCCGCGAGATCGCTGCGGAGTCCCGCGACGGTCAAACCGCCGAAGGCCTTCGCCAGGTCATCCATGGTCTTCTTGATCCCATCCCGGAGGACCTTGGCGCTCTCCTTCAGGTCCTGGTCCACCGGATCGGTCTTGCGGATGCTCTTGAGCCTGCCCGCCTTCCAGGAACCCAGGCGCTCGAGACCTGCTTCGAGACCCTCTTCAAATCCCTCGATGATCCTCTCGAACTGGTCGCGGTCGGCGTGTACCGTCTCCAGGTAGGCCTCGGGACCACCGGGATCGGTACAGAGCGCCTCGAGGGCGGCGAAACGGTCGGTGAGGGCGTGGAGCTGCTCGAGAATCTGTCCGCGGAGCGCATCGAGGTAATGGTCATCGGTGTAGTGTGATAGAATCCGCTCCCGCCAGGCCTCCTGGTCCGGTTCACTGGCCAGGAAGAAGGTCAAGCGTCGGACCATCTCCACGAGGTCCTCGTCGTGCCGGTTGTCGGTGTAACAGGCCACCAGATCGAGGAAGGCCTTCTCGCCGGCGGCATAATGGGCCTCCAAGGTCTCGCCCATGGCCTCCTCTTGGAGCAGGGCGGCCTCGTGGATATCGGCCACGGAAAAGTCCGGATCGAGGCCCACCAGCTGGAAGTGCGATCGCAGGACATCGAGGCAGAAGGAGTGAAAGGTCTGGATGTGGGCGCGGCCCAGCCGGTCCAGTTGACGCCGGACGCGCTGCGGCCTCCGGTTTTCCTTGAGTTCGTTGAGCAGGGCCTCCTGGATACGCTCGCGCATCTCACCGGCCGCCGCCCGGGTGAAGGTGATGATCAGGAGGCGGTCCACGTCGATATTGTCCTCCAGGATCATCCGCAGGATGCGGTTGACGAGGACAGCGGTCTTGCCCGACCCCGCCGCGGCGGAGACGAGCAGGTGGGCGCCTTGGTGATCGATGGCCAGCTGTTGTTCTGGGGTCCACTTAGGCATGGTCCGTCTCCTCCTTTTCGATGGCTTCGATGACAACATCTTTCTTCATGCGCAGGAGTCGCTCCGGTTCGTTCCCATGGAAGCGGCGGTCGAACTGACAAATATGACCGAAATCACAGAAGCGGCAGGCCTCGAAAGCGCCGTGGTTCACCGGACGGATGGCGGCCTCGCCCGCCAGGATCCGCCCGCCGATCTCCTTCACCGTGTGTTCCACGTGATCGAGCAGCTGGAAGAAGGCCGGCTCGGCCAGCACCTTTGAATGGGCGTTAAAATCGCCGTCTTTCTTCAGTTTCGCCGGGATCAGGGGCGAGTCGTGTTTCACGGCAAAATCCCTGTCCATGGCTGTGACGAGCGAGACGTCACCGACCATCAGTCCGTCGAGAGAAAGGGCCTTCAGCAGGGCCTCGGCGAGGGCTTCCTCGCTATCCTGCGGAGCGACCAGGGGATCGTCGATCTTGAAATAGAAGACGGCGGCGGGCTCGAGCCCACCGGCTTCAAAGAGCTGGGGATTGTACAGGAGGGCGCGGAGGTAGACCAGAAGCTGCAGCTGGAGGCCGTGGTAGACCTCAGAGAGGTCGAAGGCCTTCTTGCCGGACTTGTAGTCGATGATTTCCACGTAGGTCTTCCCGTCGCGTTCGTAGAGGTCCACACGGTCGATAACGCCGCGGAGCTTGAGGAATCGCCCGCCGGGCAGTTCGAAGACCATGGGCGGAATCTGCTCCCGGTCGCCAAAGGCCAGTTCGAAGGCGCGGGGTTCGAAATCACCCCGCTGCACCTGGTACAGGATCACCTGGGCAGACCGTCTGGCCACGCGACGCACCTTCTCGAGAAGATGTTGGTTTCTGGCCGTCTCCTCGAAGATCCCCCGTTTTTTTGTCGTCCGGGCGGTTTCCGATACGATGTCGTCCACCAGGCTGTTCATGTGCAGGGGCGTGAGCTCGTCGAGTGGCAATCCCGTGGCACGCATCCGCTCGATGAGCTGTTCGACCACGCCGTGAAAGAGGGTGCCGATGTCCATGGCGTTGACCTCGTAAGTATCCCGCGGACGCGGTCTCAAACCGTACTGGAGGGTGTAACGAAAGGGGCACTGGCGGAAGGTCTCCAGGGCGCTGACGCTGAGGGTGGGTCCCCCGCGGTATAGTTTCTCCACGGTTTGCGGACTCAGGTTCCCGGCCCGATTGTCGTAGAGAAGGGCCTCGCGGTACCATTCGGCCTTGTCGGGTTCCTCCCGGTCGAAATAGGCCAGGGCCGAGAGCGCACGCTCATCCACGCGACCGCGGTCGAGGGACCAGCGGAGGTCCGCGAGCATCTGGTCCTCCACAGAACCGGCCAGGCTATAGGGATCCTGCTGGGGCGCGTTCACGAAGACACCGGGGAGCATCTGACGGAGGCGCTCGGTGAGGAGGGCGGGTTTGAGGACCTTCCCCTCCTCATCGGACTCTGGATAGCTCAGGACCAGGGCCTCCGTAGGTGTGGTGAAGAGCTCGTAGATCTTGATCCGATCCTTCTCCTCGCGAAGGTGAACGCTCATAAGCGGGGGGAGTCCCTCGCGCTCGAGATCCGCCAGTTCCTCTGCCATGAAGATCACCTCATCGGTGGTGTCCGCGGGAAAGCGTCCGTCGTTCATACCCAGGACAAAGAGCACCCTGGGATGGGACAGCTTGCTGCGACGGAGGGTCCCTACCATCACGGCATCACTGGCCGGCGGGATGATCCCCAGCTCGTGCTCGGACAACGCCGATTCCACCAGGTCCACAAAGGCCCTGAAGGACAGGGTCTCCTCGCCCATGAGCTGGGAAAGCTGGTGGAAAAGATCCGTGAGGATCTGCCATACCTGGGCATTCTCAAGGGCTTTCTCGAGTAGCCCCGCTTCTTCCATCTCGACCACCAGGGCTTCCTGACGCTCGTGGATCCGATGGTCATTGAGATAAGCACCGATGATCTCGATACGCCGCGCTACGGTTTTCTCACGACGGAGGGCATCATGGAGACCAAAGAAGGGTTCGAGCACCGTCCGCCGCAGGGTCTCCAACGCTTCGTTGTCCTCGATCGGCAGGGTCCACTTCTTGCCACGATAGCCACGGGCCAGCGCAAAATTTTCGAAGGTGGCCAGATCCGCCTCTACGAAGGGGGTTTTCATCCAGGTCATCATCTCGGTCATGGGGTAACCGCGATCCATGGCACGGAGCATGGAGACCAGGTAGAGCACGAGCGGATTATTCTCAAGACCCACCAGCTCATCGATGAAGTAGGGAATCTCGTGCCGTTTGAAAAGACGGGCCACGAGACGGCGGTAGTCTGCCATAGAAGAGGTGACCACGGCCATGTCGCCGTAGCGCATCCCCTGGCGGGCCAAGGCCTGGATCTTGGTCGCCAGCAGTCGGACCTCTTCTGTCACATCGCCGCAGGCGGTCAGGGACAGGCTCTCGTCAGAATCGGAGCGTACATTGAAAGGATAGGCGAAGAGATTCTTCATCAAAAAGGTGCGTAGGTCGGAACCCCCGTGGTCTGCGATCAGGCGTGTTTCCAGGGGAATCTGCCGCTCCGCGGCCATTGTCGCAAGTCTTTCGCGTGCTTCGACCACCGGTAGAAAGAGGCCGGCATCGGGGGCGTGATCTGCTTCGGGGGCCAGCAGGGAGATGGTGACCTGGGGGACCACATCAAAGAGACTGGCCAGCACTTCGAAATCCGCCGCGGTAAAGCCGTCAAAACGGTCGATAAAGAGGTGGGCGTCCCTCAGGATAGGAGCCTGGGGGGCGATATCGGCGAAATGTCGGTAGAGGGCTGCGTCATCATAGTAGACGTCCCCCAGTGCCTCTTCGTATCCCCGGTAGAGGGCCGAGAGGTCGCCGAGCTTGCCGGTGAGCAGTGGATTCGTCAAGCGGTCGGCGACGCGGTCGAGGACCACATCGTCAATGCCGGAGTGTTTGAAATCCTCGATCTGTCCGGCCATGGTGGAGAGAAAGCCCCGTCGGTGGGCACTCTTCTCGTAGTAAGTCAGATCGGTCTTCTGGATCACGCGCCGGAGGAGCAGGAGCTTGCCCGCTCGGTCGATGGGGTCCCCGGGTAGATAACCCACCTCTTGTTGGACGCGGTAGATCAACCGCTTGAAGCTGAGGACCTCGATAGAAAAGAGACCCGGCAGTTTCCGCTTTTCGATCAACTCGCGTTCTGCTTCGAAACTATACTGGTCGGGCACGAGCAGAATCTTCACCCGCGCCTCGGATGTGAGCATGGCATCGTACAGGGCGGCCGAACGCTCGCGGCCATCACGCCCCAGGATCAATTGGATCACAAATTTTCGCCTCCTTAATGAGGATGAAATGAGAAAGAAGAGGGTCTCCGTATCACGCGATACGCCCTCTTCTATAGTTTAACAGACCGATGAAGCCGATGGAAAGAGAAAGGGCCAGGTGCAAGATCAGAATCCGCACGGCCATGCCCATGAAGAAGGACTCCGGTAGCATTTGGATCAAGATTTCGGTATTCGGGTCCAGTAGCCACAGATCATTGGAGAAGAACAGCTCGTGAAAGAGTACGAAGGTTCGGGAGAAATCCACGGCCATGGCCAGACCCAGGAGTCCTCCGAAAACCAGGGTCACCAGCATCTGTCCAAGGAGCACAGGATAGAAGGGTTTCTTTCTGCCAATGTGCCATAGGGTGCCCATGATGAGCAAGAGCAGGGCCACGAACCTCAGTCGGTCGAGCGTGACGAAGATGGCCTTCACATCGACCATATGCTCCTTCTCCCGCCAACCGAAGATCTCTCGGCTCTCTCCGTGTACGGGAAGCACAAAATCCAAGTGGTCCGTATCATCGGCCAAGTAGGCGACGAGGCCCTGTGCCAGGATCATCAGGTCCTCCTTGGCGATTCCTGTCCGCTCCACCGTCCCATTCTCATCGAACTGGTCGGAGAAGTAATCCAAATCGAAGGCGATGCGCTGTACGCTGGTCACGAGTAGAAAGAGCGCCAGCGCTATGGCCAGTAGCAGGGTCAGCGCTTTATCCGCTGAGTTCTTCCAAGTCACGGAGCACCTCCTCTACATGCCGGCTCACATCGACATCCCGGTAACTGAGAAGGATCTTTCCCTCTTCATCCATCAAAAAGGTGGAACGCTTCACACCGAGAAAACTCTTACCGTACATCTGCTGTCGTTTGATCACACCAAAGTCATGATGGAGAATCGCTTCGGTATCCGCGAGAAGATCATAGGTGATGCCACAGGTGGAGGCGAACCGCTTGTGCCGATCGACACTATCGCGGCTGATTCCCACGATATGGACGCCGTGGTCTCTGAAGACCTCCAGGGTCTCCATAAAGGCGCGGGCCTGTAGGGTGCAGTTTTTCGAGAAATCACGCGGATAAAAATACAGGAGCGTAAGGTGTCCGGCGAGATCCTCGTGGGTGATGAGATGTCCCTGTTGGTTTTTGAGAGCAAATGATTGCATCATTCTGATTCACATCCTTCTTTTTGACACTACCCTCTACTTACCCCCTTTTGAATCGGGTTAACGCTAGAATCCACCTTTGGTTTATCGTTATTCTTTGGACGATCTTAGCGCCCCCTACAAGGAAAGAGCCGGTCCTTCAGGACCGACTCCTTGCCCTTCTCATTGGATGCTTCCGACCACAGGCCGATGGGCCTCGAAGATCACGTCTTGCCCCGCTTGGTTGGGGTGCGGGTCGCAAAAACGGTTATAAAAACCGGTCAGATAATCCTTCTGGTCCCCATAGCTGTTGAAGGTCGTGTAGACATCGACCACCCGGTAGTCGAAGCTATCGGCGATGCGGTCACCCCAGCGGGTGTTGTCCAGGGCCATGGTCTCTGCGATGAGGTGGTTCAAGCCGAGGTCCCCTCCCGTGCTCTGGGAAAAATAGGGGTCTACCAGGTTGTAGTAGGCATCGCTCTCCCGGTAGGGATTGTACACCGTCATGACCACCAGGGTCGCATCGGGATTCAGCTCTTCGATCTTATCGATCACTTGGGGCCAGTACAATTCGAAATTGTCCCTGCCCGCGTCGGCTTCAGACCAGTTTATGTTGTATTTGTCGAGTCCATAGAACGTTCGTTCGGCGGCATCCATGATGTCGTTAGCCCCAACGCACAGGGTGATCAGGTCGGCCTCGGCAATCACACCGGACAGGCTATCGATCTGGTAGAGCACATCGACGGTGTTATGACCGATGGCGCTGGCATCGATAAAATCACCGGAAGCGATGGACAGGTGGCGAGAGAGCTGTTCCACGTAGCTATCCGCATCGGTACCATCGAAAAGATAGTTCCAAACGTTCGTGTAGTACTCACCGTAGGGGATGGAATCCCCGAGGGCCAAGTACTTGGGCGGAGCTGTGGTCACCGGTTCGATGGTCACCGTCACATGGGCCGTCGAACCCCCGTTGAGCTGGTAATCGAAACCACCCGTACCGGCAGAGCCAGGGGTAAAGGTGATGTCCGATCCGTTATTGACCGCCGAGCCACCCGTCACGTTGGTGACCGCCTCGATCCACAGATCGCCACCATCGACGTCCGTGTCGTTGGCCAGCACGTCGATGGTGATGGGGGTCATTTCGTTCGTCGTCGCCTGGTCATCGACGGCCACCGGTGGCTCGTTGACCGGCGTACTCTCCTCCACCGTAATAGAGACGGTCCCCACGTCCGTGGCACCGCTGCTATCGGTGACAGTTACCTCAAAGACATCCTGGCCGATGAAGTCCGCATCGGGCGTGTAGGTGACCTCAAAGCCGTTGGCGGTGGCATCACCATTCACTGGGGTTACGCTGATCTGTGCGTTCAACTGATCACCCTCAGGGTCCGTGGCAACGAGCGTGCCCGTGACCGGTGTGTTCTCACTGGTGGTGAGAGCCAGATTCTCCGCTGTCGGCGGATCGTTCACGGGACTGATCGTGATGGACACGGTCCCCACGTCCGTGGCGCCACTGCTATCGCTGACCGTCACCTCAAAGGCATCCTGGCCGTTAAAGTTAAGGTCGGGTGTGTAGGTCACCTCGAGACCGTTGACGCTAGCAAAGCCGTTCGCGGGCGACCCGGTGATCTCGGCGGACAGCGCGTCTCCCTCGGGGTCGGTTGCATTGAGCGTACCCGTGACCAGTGTATCCTCATCGGTGGTAAGGGTTAGGTCCTCTACGACCGGGGGCTCATTGACCGGTCCGCTCTCTTTCACCGTGAAGGTGGCGTTCAGACTATCCGACACCGTCCCATCAGTAGCTGTCACCTGCTCTTTATAGATGCCACTACTGGAACTCACAAAGCTGAAGGTCGCTGAGACGTTCACTCCCTTGGTCACAGAGTCACCGACCATTGTCAGATGATCCGATCGGTCCCAGCTCAGACTCCCCGATCCCTTGTACCGAGCGGTCACTTCGAAAGTATAGCTTTCTCCTTCCGACAGGGTCATGGCAAAATCTTCGTTCGAGATGGTCAGATTCGCTTCGTCCGTTGGTTTGGCAGCAAAGGTCAAGCCGCTCATGCTGACCAAGAGTGCGAACACAAGAAGCAGAGTCCAGCCTCTTTTCACTTGTTGACAGTACATACTATCCCCTCCTCATGGGTCATCTTAGTGTCAAACGAATACTGTATAAACCAATGCATAAGCACTGGAATTGCTGCAATCTATAATTCAAGAGGCTTCCCTCCCCATTTTAGGTTTCAATACTCCCCAAAATGTGTAGGTGATTAATATCCGACTACCAAGCACCCGAAAGGAGTTGGCCTCTTGAATACGAATTTGGTGACCACGCTACTTTTTATGCTTTGTGCGCAGTCTTCAGTCATTGAGATCCTCATGATTCTCAACTTTGCGATCAATTACAAGAATGCTAAACCTGAAGGTCCATTGAGCCTTAGGTACCAGCAGTTCCAAATCGATCAACCTCCGCTTATTGAAAAGATCGATTACACGAGCTACCACAAGCGGATCAACGACTATTTCCTCGCTACAGGAAAGAAAATCCGTCCTGTTCAGCGTCGAGGTGGTGCGAAGGTCCCGAGTCACGTGAAATGCCCGTACTGCAAGGCGCCTCATAAATATCTTTACCGGAACAACGGAAACAAGGGAAATCAATACCGATGTAAAGTCTGTCATCACAACTTCAACATCATGACCGACCGTGATCGAAAGCCTTTCACCCTAAGATGTCCCCACTGCGCTAAACCGCTAGATAGAATTAAGGAGCGTGACAACTTCAATGTGTACAAATGCAGAAATGATCAGTGCTCTTTTTATCTCAACAATCTTGCGGCCATGTCGGATGCAGACCGCGATCGTTTCGAATGCTATCCCACGCTTTTCAAGGTTCGGTATATCCACCGTGTTTTCAACGGCAACTTTAAGGAACTCTCACGTGAATCGATTGATCTTCCGAAGGTTGATCTCTCGCGCATTCACGCACCACACTATATCCTTGGACTCATTTTGAGCTACCGGATCAACTATGGCCTTACTGCTAGGAAAGTCTCGCAAATCATGCGCGAGGTCCATTGTTACAAGGTTTCTGCCCAAACTGTCCTCAACTACTGCGAGGCTGCAGGCTACATCGTAAAACCCTTTTTGGATACCTACGACTATGACTTGTCCGGTTCCTATGCAGGCGATGAAACCTATATCAAGATCAGGGGTAAGCATGCCTACATCTTTTATTTCATCGACACCGTCAAGAAGATACTGCTCTCGTATTATGTCTCAGAAAGACGAACGTCTACTTGTGCCATGAAGGCACTTGCCTACGTGAGAGAAAAGCTATCTCCCTATGATGGTAAGCCTACTTTCATCACCGATGGAAATCCCATCTACAAGCTGGCTCAATACTTCTACGCAGAGCCCGAAAAGAACGGTGGGACGCCGGAAGATAAGTTTGAGTTCGATCTGGTCACGGTCTATGGGCTCACAAATGATGATCCGATTTCAACGGAGTACAGACCGCTCAAGCAAATCATCGAACGTTTGAACAGAACCTTTCGGGCTTCTTATCGATTGACCAATGGCTACCATGCTTATCACGGATCCGTTAGCCATGTGAACCTGTTTGCCGTTCACTTCAACTTTCTCAGAACCCACAGAAGCCTGGGGAACAAGGTGCCCGTTCCGATTACAGAGATTGAAAAGCAGAAAGACATGCCCAACAAATGGGTGAAATTACTCCACCTTTCGCAAGAAAAAATCCTGGAGCTCCAAAGGGTAGCTTGACCCTGTCGAAGTTGATAGCTACTACCAGCGGTAGCGCACTACCGCTACTTCTTGTGCTCAAATTTCTCGTCCGTTGCCTTTTCCCATAGCTGTCGGGAGGCCTCGAGCCGACCTATGGTTTTCATAGATCTTTAGACACTACCTGGGTCATGATCCCCAGCAAGTTGAACCGTAAAAAGCAAGATCGATTCGAACTTCTACCGTGGATCTATGTAGGGGCGATCTGATCAGCAGAGAGGACAATCACTTTCTTAATTTTTACCCCTCATTATGTCAACCAATCCATCAGCGCATTAGATGATCGACAGTTGCATTTTCTATCCCTCCAGCTCGCGGATCAGTTTTTCCAGCCGATCGTACAAGGGATCCACCTCCAGTTGGGTCAAGAAGCCGTTAAAAAGCTCCATCAGCTCCAGGTCCAGATCATCATCATACTCATCGGCCTCACCATCGTAGATAGGATAACGCTCATAGCAGCATTCCCTGTAAGCTTCTTCCAAGAGGTCCCGATAGGTGTCGAAACGGAGACCACATCCCGACACATAGGTCGGCGACGTTCGGCGAGTGTAGAGACCACTGAGAAAGACCTCCGCTGGCTCCCGACCCATGCAGTCCACCCGCTTGGTGGCCTTGACATAAAGATGCGCAAGATCCTGAAAGACCATGGATCGTACCTGTCCCGAACGATCGAAGGGGTGGTTGTCATCATACCAGGCCAACGGGTACTGATGGTCGATCAACCACTCGATCAGCTCGTCAAATTGCAGTCGGATCCAATCGACATCTACCTTTTCCCCCTTGCGACCCTCTCTTGCCGCCCCTTGCCGCTGCCTTTCGTCTCTCCATACCAGCATCCTTCTCAACCACCTTTCTCATACAAAATAGAACAAAAAGTCTGCATATTCAGTATACAGGATTTCTCGAGAAAAGAAAACATTCGTTCTCTTCGAGAGTAAAAAAAACGCCCCCCATGGATCTGAGGAGCGTTCTGCCTTAATCGTTGTCAGGGTTAAAGCGTTCTAGTGATTCCTGGAGGTACTGCTGGATGACGTTTTGTACGTTTTCGTCACGGAGGATCACGGAGATCTCGATCCGGCGGTTCTGCGAGTAGGCCGTTTCAGACGTGCCCGAAGCGATGGGTCTGAACTCCGAGTAACCGCTAGAGGCGAAGTAACGTCCGTACTTTCTTTCCAGGGAACCGTTGGAGTTCATCAGGTAGTTGACCACCGCGGTGGCACGCTTCGACGAAAGATCCCGGTTATAGGCACCGGAGCCTCGCTCATCGGTGTGCCCCTGGATGGCGATGGCATCGATGCTCGCCCGTGTGTCGGGGTCATCGAGCACCTCTTCAAAGGCCACGGCCAATTGGTCGAGCAGCCCTTTTCCTTCTTCCTTGATGGTGAAGGAGTTGAGGTCAAAAACCAGGCCCTCATTGATGACGATGTTTCCGTTGTCGGCGATGAGCACGAGCTCCTCGCCCTCCCGGTTGGTCTTGCCCAGGGTATCCTCGATAGCTTGTTTGACCTTGGTCAGGACATCGAGCCTGAGGACGGCGATACCCTCGAGCTTCTGGCGGAGATCGCCGAGCTCTCGATTGGACTCCGCGATGATCTCGCGCTGCTCATCGATCTCATCCTGGCTGATCTTCAGGGCAATTTCACCCTTTTTCACCTCGGCAGCCGTCTTCTCCAGTTCATTCTGCAGAAGGCGCAACTGGTCTTCGGCGTTGGAGATCTCGAGCTTTGAGGACTCAAGCCGCAGTTCTGTATCTTCCAACTGCTTTCTCGCATAGTCCAGGTTTTTACCCGTGATGATGTTGCTGATGTAGGCGAGGAGCATGAGGAAGAACAAGATCAGGGCGATGGTCGAGATCATGTCCGTGAAGGCGGGCCAGAAATTATCCGGCTCGCGATCGAATAGTCGTCTTCTCTTACGCATGACCCATCACCTACTCCGCTCGTTCTGAACGTACGGTTTCGACGGTCTCTTCGCTACGGTCGCTCTTCAGATCCTCTGTGAAGTCTTCAAAGGTCAGGCTCATGCGCTGGATATTGCTCCTGAGGTGGTGGTTGAACTCCGAAAAATCCCGGGTGTTATCGGCAAAGGTGTTCAGTGACCCTTCGAAGCGATCCATAGCGCGGTCGATGGCCTCGGCAGCCGTGGCGATGTCGTTGGACACGACGGTCAGGCGGTAATTGAGCGCGCTGGTGATCTCCTGCATGGACGTGGTCATCTCTTCCGAGAGGCTGCCGATGGTCCGTTCGAAACCGGAAGTATCGGCGCCGGCAAAGCCCCTGCGTCCCAGGTGGTTGTCGAGGTATTCCTCCACGGCCATCATGTAGCCCTCACGGTATTCGGGGATCCCGATGAACACGTTGAGGATGTTGACGATGATCGAAGCGGCGATACCGAAGAGTGAGGTGACAAAGGCCACGCTCATGCCCTCGATGGCGCTGAGCAGTCCGCCGGTGATCGAACCGACGTCACCCACCACGGCGTTTTCCGTTTCCGTGAGCAGACCCACGAGCTCGGCGATGGACAGCGTGAGGCCAAAGAAGGTACCCACGAGACCGAGAACGATCATCAAGCTGATGGACTTCGAGACAAAGCGTTCTCTCACGAGCAGTCGCCCGAGGTAGCCGTGCAGGTGCTTGTCCACGATGGCACCGGCGTTTACCTCGGAAACACCGCTGTCGATGGCGGCCTTGTAGTCCTCCACCATCTTGTTGTTGACACGGAATTCAAAGATTCCGTTCGTCCGGTTGTCCTGCCGCTCGATATCATCGAGCAGTTGTTTATACTGACGTCTGGCGCCAAATGATAAAGCGAGCGCCGCGAGTAAAATGGCGATAATCGTTCCGATGATCCCGATGGCCACGGGATGTAGTCCGAACAGCATAGCATCATGCCTCCTTGAGATGTTCAGGTGCCGCGTCTTCTCCTATGAAGAGTTGGTTGTCTTGCGATGACCTTAGCATATACAAACGCTGTGACCACCCGATGAACATAAAGGCAGATGCTTGCAGATTATGAAGGTTGGAGGCCGTCCGCTTGCATCCAAGCCTCGAAGAGGTCGATCACTTCCTCGGTAGACAAAAGGCCGTGGTAGCGAAAGGCGTAGACCTTCCCGTCCTTCGCCGCCACCAGCTCTCGCCAGTATTCGTCCTCGTAGATGTAGTAACCACTTTGATTTCTGTAGGTCTTGCCGGGTTCGTACCGCCCCAGCGTCACATTTTCTCCCAGTTCCCTGGCCAGGGGCTCGGCCAAAAAGGCCAGGCGGAGGGTGTAGATCTGCCCGCTGTGACTGGGTGAGTAGGCACCACTGCCATCGGGCCACATCCTGTCCTCATCGACGGCACGCTCGTAGGTCTCCCGTATGTGGGACAAGAGGTTGGTCTCTTCTATCACTTGGGCCCGTTCGTAGGTATCGATCCCCTCTTCCGTCCCTTCAATCCAACGGGGCTCCTGGTTCATGGGCCGCCGATCACCGGCGCCCATGAGATCGAACAGAGGGATACCGATGGCCAGGACACCGATCAAGAGTATGAACAGGTGGTGGCTCCACCCCACACTCTGTCCTGAGAACCCACCCACCAGGGCACGGCGTTGGCGGATCAGATCGTAGAGGGAGCTCAGCTGCAAGAGCACCAAAAAAGGATAAGAAAGGAAACTCCCCTCTACCAGGCGCGTCAGGGGACGGCTACCGGTAAACAGGATCCACCCGAAGAAGACCACCATGAAGAAGGTCAGTCCCGATACCCACCAGATCTGATGCTTGAGGGATACCTTTTTCTTTTCCCTCTCTTCCGCCGATATCCGGTCGAGATTCGGCAGGTGCTGGGGGCCCTCCATAATCCACTTGTCCTTGATCTTCTCGACCTCTCGGTAACCGGCTTCCAGGTGGGCCTCTCTCGCCTGCTCATCGAAGACCACGCGGTGCTTCACGAAGGTAGGTCGGTCCTCCTCAAAGACCAGGTGAAGAAATCCCTTTCGCGACAGGACCCATCCGTCGGCCGCCTCTGCGTCCAAGCGTTCTTCCAGTTGTGCCACGTGATAGCCTTTGTCGAGATACCCAACACGTTTCTTTCTCATCTCAAATCCCCCTGTATGTACATGGGCAGTGTATGCCGCTGATGCTTCTTCCACCAGTCTACCAGAGATTGACAGATCGCAAGATTAAATAAAGATAAAGAAGACCCGACAACTCGTCAGGTCTTCGATCGGTACTAGTAGCCCGCGTGCTCATCGAGCAGGATCAGGTGCATCCGGTCGGGATCCATCTGCCGGGCGATCACAGTGTAGGCGTTGCAGATCCTATCGGGTGAATCGCAATCGGAACAGATGCCCGTCACTGCGCAGGGGGTCTTGCGCTCGAGCCGGCGGTTGTTGGCCGGTGCGGCGATGCGGCGGTTACGCTCGATGGCCTCTTCGATGTCCGGTACGATCTTGTTCGTTCCGCAGACCACGATGACCTTTTTCGGCCCGTAGATCATGGCCGCCACGCGGTTACCGCGGCCGTCCACGTTGTAGAGCTCCCCCTTTTCCGTCAGTGCGTTCGTGGAAGTCAGGTAGACATCGGCGTCGAAGGACCGCACGTAAATCTCCCGGATGTCGTCCGGCGTGAGCCCCTCGGCAGTTCGATCGAGAAAGGTGTAGGATCCTCTGCCGAGGAAATCCAGGATCCCCGTTTCCTTCAGGGTCATGGAACCACCGGCCGAAACGACGCTACCCTCGGGGATGAGTTCGGCGACTTTCGCGAGGAGCTGGTCGCGATTTTCCACGTGGTGCGCATTGATCTTGTGTTTTCTGAGGGCCTTCAGGGTCCGCTCGATCCGCTTCTCTTCTACATACAAACGATGCTGATCCATGGTTTTCTCCTTTTCTCCAGTGTACGGGGTGCTTTCTATAGACAGTGTATCGAAAAAGAAGCGCAGGGGCAATTTAAATCACCCTAGCACTTCTTGAAACGGTAACCGGCACCCCAGAGGGTCTCGATGTACTGCGGTTCCGCGGGATTTTTCTCGATCTTCTCGCGGATCCTCCGGATATGAACCGGCACGGTGGCCAGGTCCCCGGCCGCTTCGAGACCCCACAGTCTTTCGAAGAGCTTTTCCTTTGAAAACACCCGATCGGGATTTTCGGCCAGGAGCAGGAGCAGTTCAAACTCTTTGTTCGTCAGCGTGGTCTCCACCCCGTCGACGAACACCCGCCGAGATCCCCGCTCGATCCTCAAGCCGGCGATATCGATGTCCAACGTTTGGGTTTGGCTAGTGAATCTCCTCAGATGGGCCTTAACCCGCGCCACCAGTTCCTGGGGGCCGAAGGGCTTGGTCACGTAGTCATCAGCCCCGAGACCGAGGCCGCGGATCTTGTCCACTTCCTCCTGTCTGGCCGATAACAGGATGACCGGGATATCACGCTTCTGTCTAAGCTCCCTGAGCAGGGAGAAACCATCGATCCCCGGAAGCATCAGATCCAAGATCAAGAGATCCACCGATGGATCCATGGCGGCCGCGAGACCCGAGGGGCCGTCTTCGGCGATCTCCACGTCAAAACCCTCCATCTCCAGGTAATCGCGCTCGAGTTCTGCGATGGCCCTTTCGTCTTCTACGATGAGAATGCGCATCTCATCCCTCCCTTCTCAAGGTCAGGTGCAGGGTGGTTCCTTCACCCTTGGTGCTCTCTGCCCAGATCTTACCGTCATGCGCTTCCACGATGCTCTTGGCGATGGCAAGGCCGATCCCGTGTCCACCGATCTGGCTCGAGCGCGCCTCATCCACCCGGTAGAAACGATCGAAAACGCGGTGCAGCTTATCCGCCGGAATACCGGACCCATTATCGGCAAAGGACAGGCGAACGCCTTTTTGGTCTGCTGCGACCGATAGCCTCAGGAAAGGTTCTTCTTTATCCATATACTTCACCGCATTGTCCACGATATTATCGATGACACGCCTGAGCTGCTTGCGATCGGCCGATACCAGGATCCCCGCGGGCAGGTCGGAGACCAATTGAAAGGCAACGCCCCGCTCAGCGAGGTCAAAACTCACCTCTTCCACACAGTCTGCGACGAAAGACCTGACATCCACGGGCTCGAGCTCGAGCGGCAGGCGGTCCACATCGTGGGTGGTCACGGTGGTCAGCTCCACGAGCAGGCGGTCGAGATCGCCCACGTAGCGTTGAATGATCTTGAGGTAGCGTCTTCTTTTCTCCTCCGTATTGGCCACGCCATCGACGAGTCCCGATACGTATCCGCCCAGGGCGGTGAGCGGTGTCTTGAGATCGTGGGACAGATTGGCAAAAAGTTCGCGCCGGTTTTCCTCGTAGGCTCTCTTTTCCACCTCCGCTTCGGCAAGGGCCGTCTGCATTTCATCGAAGGCCCCCAGGACCTCGCCGATTTCATCCTTCTTGCCTCTCTTGATCGGCGTATCGTAATGCCCCTGCTTGATACGCTCGGCCACGCGTTTCAGCTGACCCAGTGGCCGCAGGAAGTATTCTGCGAGCAGCAAGAGAAAGAGGAGATGGAGGCCGATAAAGAGGGCCAGAAACCAAAGGGGGTCGATGCCCGGTTGCTGGGGTAGGTCGCGAAAGCGTTCCTTGAGGTTGCGGCTCTCGAGCAAACCAATCTCAACTCTTGCCCTACCGTCGGCAAGGTCGATCCTCCGCACGATCTGGCGCTTTTCCCCCTGTACAGAGACCGTCGGGTCGCCACCGGACAGCACCGGTCCTCCGTCCGCCATCGTCACCTGGTACTCAATAGGGAAAAAGAGGGCGATGAGCTCGAGCTCCTCCACCAGCTCCACGGTGGTGACGCTCGAACTCTGGGCATCCAGGCGGTCGGCGATCTTTTGCTCCAGGCTGGATCTTTCCGAGACCAGGTGGGTTTCCAGCCTTCGGTTCACATCCTCCCGCAGTTCGCGCTGGCTGGCTGTGAACACATAGATGAATAGAAAAAAGGGCAGGAGGATGGCCCCCAGATACAAGAGCAGCATCTTACGTTTGAGCGTCATCGATCTGAGGACCACCTTTCTGTTTACTCGTGGCGCAGGGCCACGATGGGATCGAGTTTTGCTGCCCTGCTCGCCGGGTAGATTCCGAAGAACAAGCCGATACTAGCCGACACGAAGAGGGCCATGGCCAGGGCATCGATGGACAGGCCGACGTGCATGTCCATAATCTGGCCACCCAGAGCGGTGAGCGCGGCCCCGAGGCCAGCGCCGATACCCCCTCCGATCAGGGCGAGCAAGAGTGCCTCTATTAAGAATAGTAGCATGATATCCCGGTGTTGTGCACCCAGGGCCTTGCGAATACCGATTTCCCGGGTTCTCTCGGTCACCGAAACCAGCATGATGTTCATGACACCGATGCCACCCACCACGAGGCTGATCCCGGCGATCGCGCTGATGAAAAGGGTGATGGTCCCCATGGTCTGGGAGACCATCTCCATCATGCTTTCTGCGCTGAAGCTATTGTAGAGACCCTGACCCGTGTTCCCGTGGAGCCGCTCTAGGATCGATAGGGTTTCGGCCGTCGCCGCGTCGAGGTCCACCAGATCATCGAAGGTCACGGAGATACTACCGATGGATCCGTTCTGGTCCAGGGCCAGCAGTGTCGTATAGGGCGTGTAGGCCGTCAGGCTCCCCGAAGCGGCCAACTCGGTGGTCATCTCGTAGACCCCGATGACCGTGAAGGCCTGGGTGCCCTGTCCCATCCTTACGAGCAGGGTCTGTCCGATCGGCACCTTGGTCCCGAAGGCTTCTTCGGCCAGATCCGACCCGATCACCAGCGTGCGGTTGCGGTCGAGCACATCGAGATCCGTCAAGAAACGGCCCGAGACCAGCTCCAAGTTCTCGGATGTAAGTCCGGCTGGAGCCGTACCCGAGAGGGAAAGCTGGGAGTCCGAGAGATCACCCACCAGCGTACCCGTGGAGCTCACCTTCGGTAGCGTGTAGACCACACCCTCTACGCCCTCTTCGATGGCGGTGAGATCCGAAACCCCGAAGCGATCGGAAGGCCTTAAGCTCGCACCTCTGGCGTAGTTGATGGTCACCGTTCGCAGGCCCAGTTCTTCGAAGTTCTCATTGACCTGGGCCTGGGTTCCATCCCCCAGGGAAACGATGGTCACCACTGAGGCGATACCTATGATGATGCCCAGCATGGTGAGAACGGCCCGCATTTTATTCGATCGCAGGGCGGAAAGGGCTATGCGCAGTGCTTCGAAACTATGCATCTTGGTTCACCTCGATCCGCTCCAGTTGCCCGTCTCTAAAGTGCAGGACCCTTCTGGCGTGGGCGGCCACGTCGTGCTCGTGGGTGACCATGAGGATCGTGGCCCCCTCGCGGTGGAGCTCGGAGAAGAGATCGAGCACCTCGGCACTGGAGACGGAGTCTAGATTCCCAGTGGGCTCATCGGCGAGCAAGATCGCCGGCCGGTTCACCAGGGCCCGGGCCACGGCCACGCGCTGCCTCTGTCCGCCGGATAGCTCCGACGGTCTGTGTTCCATGCGGTCCGACAGACCCACGCGGGCCAGGGCTTCCGTGACACGCTCCTGTCTTTGACCAGTCGGTACACCGGCGTAGATCAGCGGGAGCTCCACGTTGCGGAAAGCCGTCAGTCCGGGGAGGAGGTTGAAGGACTGGAAGACAAAACCGATCTTCTTGTTACGCACGACGGCCGTTTCCTTGGACGTGAGGGCCTCCACATCGATCCCATCGAGGGCGTACTGGCCCGTCGTGGGGTGATCCAGACATCCGAGCACATTCATGAGGGTGGATTTTCCCGAACCCGAAGGGCCCATGATGGCCACGTAATCGCCGGATGCCACCTCAAAGCTGACGCCCCGGAGAGCACGCACTTCCGTCTCTCCCTTACCGTATTTCTTCTCAAGATCTTTGATGCGAATCATAAGCTCATCTCCCTACTGTCCGCCGGAGCGTTGGCCCATGCCACCGCCACCGCCCATGCCGGGAACGGGGAGCCCGGTCGGCGCCTTGGCATCGGTTGCGGTCGTTTGGGCCACCGTGACCTTGACCCGGTCGCCCGCAGCGATTCCCTCTCCGGAGATTGCGATCATCAGATCGTTGTCGAGACCGGTCGTGACCACCACGGAGGTTTCCTTCCCTTCTTCATCCACTTTCGTCACGATGCGCTGGCCTTCTGAGAGGGACACGGCGTCGTAAGGGACCATCAGGACATCCTCTGCCCGCTCGATCAGCACCGTAAGCGAAACCGTAACACCCGGTCGCAGGCTAGTGTCGCTATCTTCCACGGCGATGCGCACGGGTACCGTCACATCGGTGCCACCGTCATTGGCCACGGGTGCGATAGCATCGATCGTCCCCGTGTACCGCTTGGTCGGATCCCCCTCAGGAACCACCGTGACCATCATCCCGAGGGAAAGGTCGTCCACCTCGTACTCGCTGACGTCTGCTTCGACGACCAGACGACTGAGATCGGCCAAGGTCAGGAGGGGGCTGCTCTCGTTGACGGTGTCACCCGCCTCAGCCGATAGGGAGAGGACGGTGCCCGACTTCTCAGCCACCCACTGGGCTTCACTTCTCTGTTCCCCCAGCGTCAGCAGCTCTTCCCTCGTCCTTTCGAGCGACAGTTCCACGAGCTCCTGGCTTCTGGCAAGATCCGTTGCTGCTAGCTTGCTGCTGGCAAGGGCCAGCGCTTCCCTTGCCTCGGTCAGTGCTTCCTCCGACTTTTCCAACTCGACCGTTGCCAGGGCTCCGGCCGCATGGAGGATCCGGTTGTCCTCCAGTGTTGAGGACGCAGTGGACACGTTACGCTCGGCCTCGCCTAAGCTCTGCACTGCCGAGAGGTTGCCCTCGGTCAGCAGCGTATCGCGCTCCATCTCGAGGCTCAGGATCTCCTGCTTTTTCGCCGCGATGGAAGCGTCCAGATCCGAGGTCCCCAGTGTGGCGATGACCTGCCCAGCCTCTACCACATCGCCCACCTCCACGTCGAGGGCCAGGAGCTCTGCTGTGAAGGGAGCGCGGCTCTTGTGGATCTGATCGGCGACGACCGATCCTGTTGTCTCCAGTGTGCGCGCGAGATTGCCCCGCGTTACTTCTGCCGTGGGTACCAGGGCCGCCTCTTCTCCCGTTGCTTCCACACGGGACGTTTGCCAAATCACGCCTGCTGCAATCAGGATCACCACACCGATGACCAGTAGCACTTGCTTTCGTTTCATATCCATCCATCCTCTCATCATTTTCTTTTCCATACCCCGAGTGTACCAAGGACCGTTAACCTGCCGTGAAAGAAGAGTTGAACTTTTTCTTAAGCGACACAAAACATCCAATATGTGATAGAATATTCTGTAAATAGAGATCATGAATACGTTTAGGAGGGGTAGTGTGATCAATCGCAGGAAGTTCGAAAGGGTAAAAGAACCTTTCACCATAAAAGAAGAAGTCTACCGGCGCTTTCCCGTGACCAAGCAGGCCTTCGTCAAGGTGGGCTATGAGGACACGGGCAAGCTAGGGGTCAATCTCTTCGCCGATAAGATGATGAAAAACCAGATGAAGCGCATGCAGTCTGGCGACCGGGGCCGGGACCAACGGGCTGTGGCGAGAGATCTCGGTGCCAACACCTTTAACCTGCTCACGGGCCAGTACGGGGTTCCAAACACGGGTCTGCTCAGCTGGAAGCCCCTGGTGGTCCCACCGCCGCTGGCCCACCACACTGTCCAGTTCTCTCCCGAGACCCTCACCGAGATGGTCAAGGACAACGCGGCCCTTTACGGTGCCGACCTCGTGGGCATCGCCGCACTGGAGGAGCGCTGGGTTTACGAACAGGATGTAGAAAAACCCTACCGGTTTGCAGATGTCGCAGAACCCGAGGAGACGGAAGAGGCCTTTCTCCTACCGCACACCATGACACGCGCTGTGGTCATGGCCTTCACCATGGACGCCGATCTGCTAGAGCGCTCATCCTCGGTGGATGCGGACACCGCAGCATCGCTGGGTTACTCCCGCATGGGTATCGCGGCGATTTCGCTGGCCGAGAGCATCCGGGCCCTCGGCTACAAGGCCGTCCCGGCCATGAACGACACGGCCCTCAGCATACCGCTCGCCATCCAGGCGGGGCTAGGTGAACTGGGTCGCATGGGGCTCCTGATCACGCCGGAATACGGACCGGCCGTCCGCCTGGCCAAGGTCCTGACGGATATGCCGCTGAATACCGATCACCCCATTACCTTTGGGGTCGAGCGCTTCTGCCTGGATTGTCACCTTTGCGCCGACCACTGTCCCTCGGGATCCATCGGTAAAGGCGAACCCACTTTTGAAACCAGCTGCGACCACAACAACCCCGGCATCAAGAAGTGGACCATCGAGGCGGAAAAATGCCTGCGCTTCTGGCAGCAGAACGGCGCGAGCTGCGGTACCTGTATCGCCGTCTGCCCCTTTACCAGGGGGTTCGTCTCCGAGCAATGCCTGGAGTGCAACACCTGTAACTTCGATGTCACCTGCAGCCTGATCGATAATACCGTCCTCAGGCAACAGGAGGGTTATCTAAAATCCGAGTACTGGGGCAATCCCTCCGAGGTCATCTACCGTCGGAGAAAGGGGCTGTAGCACCCGGATGAAAATCAAGCAAGAAATCCCGCGGACCAGGTAAAACACCTGTCCCGCGGGATTCTTTATGCTCAACTATCCATGATGAAGAAGGTGGTCAAGGTCTTGGTGATGGCCGCGTGGTGCCGGACCATCAAATGGTTGGCGCCCCCCTCGAGCCACAGGACCTGGTCCCAGCCCAGGGTTTTCACGAGGGCTTTTTTCTCTGGGGCCCCGGCGCTAAAGAAGCGCCCGAGCACCCGCTCGGTCACCGTTTTCTTTTTTTCGAGAAGGGCCCGTTCCGTCTCGGCCTCGATACCCAGGCGGTGACGGCTCCCGAGAAGATCTCCCGGCAGTGGCTCCGCCCGCCAATAGCGGATCATCCGTTCGTGACTCGCCCTAAAGGTGTCCTCCTCCGTGTTCTCGAGAAGTTCCCGATAGAAAGCACCCCAGAAGGGCTCGTGACCCTCCTTGGTCAGGCTCTTCACGATTTTCTTTTGGTAATAATCACGAAAGGCATCGTAACCTCTGCGGTCCACTTCCCCGAGCACACGCTCATAGGCCTTGGCGTGGGCCTTGGCCCGTCTCTGGGAAACCCCTTTGGTCTTCAGGGTCCCCTGGATCCAGACCACGTCCCCCACGAGATCGGGGTGCGCACGGAGAAGCCATTGACTCAGGTTCACACCCGTCCCCTGGGCCACAAGATGCACAGGGGGGTCGAGATGCTCTCTGATCAATGTGGCCAGAGAAGCGATGAGGGTTTCAGGATCGATCACCGGGGGCAGATCAACGGCCAAGCACCTGAAGTGGGGGGCCAGGGCCACCATTTGGTCGAAGAAGAGCCGGCCCTTGGCTGTACCACCGGGTAGAAAAAGGAGCGATGGCCCACTGCCCATCGCTTCCAGATGCCACCGGGTCCCGTCGGCGGAGAGCGCAAGCTGCTCCCTGCTGCCTTCGTAGATCTGGAGGGTCTTTTCGATGGTCATGGTCATCGCTCCTTCTTCTTTAGTCGTTGAGCACCTTGAGGGCCATAGGTGCACGCAGGCGGTGGGCCACGGGCAGATCCGTACCGAGCAGCGGACGCACGTAGTTCTTGAAGGCCGTGGTCACGCCGTTGCCCGCCTCGTTGATGAACTCATCGGGCATGTGCTTGGTCTTGGCGGCGATCTCACCCAACGGTACCAGGCGGTAGTCCACCGCGTAGTCGCCGGTACGTTCGATCACGATCGAGCCGTCCATGTCGTTCCAGATGGCGAACTGAGCGGCCTTCTCGCCGACCTCACGCGCTTCCTGCTGGTCCACATCGGAAACCACGCCGAGGAAAGAACGCTGGAGGTAGCCGAAAGTATCGCTTCTTACCCGGCTGATATTGGTGTTCTTCTTCACGAGATCCACCAACAGGTCGCCGAGGGCGCCCGTTCCGGAGAGCTGGACGTTCCCGTGGGCATCGGTCTCCACTTCGTCCTGGAGCTTGGTGATGATGGCCTCACCGTTTTCATCCTGGATGCCTTCGCTGACGGCCACGATGCACCGACCGTATTTATCGTACGTTGCCTGTACATCCTGCGTGAACTTGTCGATGTCGAAGGCACGCTCGGGCACGTACACGAGGTGCGGACCATCATCGGCGTACTTCTGACCCATGACACTGGCGGCCGTAAGGAAGCCCGCATGGCGTCCCATGACGATACCGATGTACACGCCCTTCAGTGCGCGGTTGTCCAGGTTCACACCGGCGAAGGCCTGGGCCACGTAGCGGGCGGCCGAGCCAAAACCCGGTGTGTGGTCGTTGATCACGAGATCGTTGTCGATGGTCTTGGGAATATGGATGGCGCGAAACTCGTAATTGGCCTTCTCCGCCGCTTCATTGATGATGCGGACGGTGTCGGAAGAGTCGTTGCCGCCGATATAGAAAAAGTAACGGATGTCGTGGGCCTTCATGACCTTGAACATCTCCATGCAGTCGGCTTCTTTGGGTTTGATCCGCGTCGAGCCCAGTGCTGAGGAAGGGGTCACGGCCACTTTTTCCAGGTTGTTCGTGGTTTCTTTCGTCAGATCGATAAAATTCTCGTTCAGAATACCTTCCACTCCGTGGAGCGCACCGTAGACACGCGTCACCTGTGGAAATTTGCGGCTTTCGAGCACAGCGCCCACCAGCGATTGATTGATGACGGCCGTCGGTCCGCCACCCTGGGCGATCAGTACTTTACCTTTTAATTCCATTTTCTGCCTCCTTACCTATGCTAAAAACACGATTCTCTCACGGGGTCCTATCCCCAGGAAAAATTGTATCATAAAGACTAACGATTGCAATCGTCAAAATGCCAAAGTCATTTGACCAGATCGAGCGGCTCCCGGATGTAGGGTCGAATGGGTTCCTTCTCACGGTAGGCCGACAGGATCTCCCCGATGAGCCTGGGGTTTTCCTTCATCCCTCCTACCTTATCCTGATCCAGGTGGTGGCTAAAGGGACAAGCGGAGATACAGATGCCACAGTCCGTGCCGATCATGGTCCAGGCCTTGTAGCAGGCGGCCTGGTCCAGGCGCCAGTGGGGGTGTCCTGTCCCGTGGTGGTCCTCCGGCATCCCGTGGCTGATGGCCTTGCCCGGGCAGGTCTTGGCGCAGAGTCCACAGGCCTTGCAAAAGATCTCGAGACCGAAGTCCATCGGTTCATCGCAAACCAGCTCAAGTTCTGTGGTCACCAGCCCCAGGCGGAGCCTGGACCCATAGTCCGGTGTCACGAGTACGCTGTGGCGTCCCAGCTGTCCGAAGCCTGCCCGGGCTGCCACGAGCGGTAGGGGCGAGAGGTAGTTACCGTCCATGTGGTTCCTGGCATCGTAACCGAGTTTCCTGAGGTAGTAGGCGATCCACATCCCGATGATCCCCGCGTTCATGTAGCCCTTTGTCACCTCCAGGATCTCCTCGATCTGTGGCGCCCGGTTCATCATGGTCTCGTCCATCTCCACGGCAAAAATAAAACCGTAGCGGTGTTTCGGAAGGACGGTCTCCCCATAGTTCTCCTCGTGGCGACCCCGGTGGGAGTAGTACAGGTCCTCCGTCATCTCCACGGCGCCGACCTTCACAGCGCCGAGATGTTTGGCAAGGTTCTTGAGCAGGCGTGTGATTCGCTCGGGTGTGACCTCGTGTTTCTCAGGAGCCACGGGTCCTTCTACCAAGGGGCCGATATCGGAGAGAAACTGGAAGCCCGCCGAGGAGAAGGGGCCGATCAGGGGATCGTAGGTCGCCGTCCCCTCCTGCAGGAGCCCGGGCATCTTACGGATTTCCTCGTCGATGGGTTTCTTCTCTGGATGACGGGTGTAATAATCTTGGTAGGCTTCGCTATCCTCATCCCAGGCCATGCGCGCGAACATCGTGTCCCGTTCGTCGATCCGTCTGGCCATCGGTTAAAAGGTCACCTGTACCTTCTCGCGCGTGATCTCGGAGAGATTGCGGGCGCCGGTCATGATCATGGTATCGGCGAGCTCATTGCGGATGGTGTTCATGTAGAGGGTCACGGCCTCGCGACCCCCACCGTAGATCATGCTGACGATAGGGCGGGCAATGATCACGCCGTGCGCCCCCAGGGCCAGGGCCTTGAAGACGTCGCCACCGGTGCGGAACCCACCGTCGATCAAGACAATCATGTCGTCACCCACGGCCGCCGCGATGTCCTCGACCACCTCGATGGGCGCCAGGGTCTCGTCGAGTACCCGACCGCCGTGATTGGACACGAGGATCGCCGCAGCGCCGGCATCGCGAGCAACCTTGGCGGCCTCCACCGTCATGACGCCTTTCAGGATAAAGGGCAGCTTGGTGGCACCGATGATCCGGGTGAGCTCTTCTTTGCCCTTGGGGTTCACGGGATGACCGAGCTCGGCGAGAAACTGCAGTCCGGCTGCATCGATGTCCATGGCCACCGCGGGCACGCCAACTTTTTCTGCCATGCGAATCTTCTCGATCACTTCTTCCTCGGACCAGGGTTTGATCGTGGGAATCGAATGACCATCCACTTCCAGTGACGCATCCAGGGTACCCTGGAAGACCGCTTGCCCGATACCGTCACCCGTGAGGGCCAGGACGCCGGCCTCACGACAACCGTGCACAGCCTCGATATTGTAGGTCATGTCGTCATATTTATCCGAGTAATGCATCTTCACAGCGCCCACAGGACCCGCGAAAACGGGGATCGTCATTTTTTCTCCGAAGAGTTCTGTGTCTGTCGTCACCTTGCCACCTTCGTAGACAGTGGTCATATGAAACTGGACTTCCCGGAGTTTCTCATAGTTGCGTGTGAATCCGCTGCCCGTTCCCTTGCCCCCTGGTCCAGGCATGACGCCACGACAGGCCCGTCCGTTGCACACGGGGCACACCTTGCAGAAGGGACCGATATCCTTTTTCGCCTGGGCATAGACCGATTGTAAATCCATCTGATCAACAACTCCTCTCCAAACCTTCAACAGCCTTTCGACTGTACCTTTACTATTCTTTAGTATACCAAAATATTCTGCTCCTTGATATACACCCCCGTGTATGCTACACTCGATGTTGACGAAAAACGAGAGGAGAATGACTATGTCCCTGTATGATACCTGGAACGCCGCGGTAGAGAACAACGCGGCCGGACCACAGGCCGAGACCTTCTGGCGCGGCTACCTGGCCAAAGAGGCCGGCATCTACGAGACGCTTCTTTCTGAGAAGCAGAACAAGATCGAGGGCACGCTGGCTGAGCTTGCCGAAACGCACGGTGTGGAACCCGTGACCTTCGTGGGTTTTCTCGACGGTGTGAACACATCCTTAGAAGAGGAACTGGATCTGGAATCCCTCACCGAGGCATCCACCATCGACGCTACCATCGACTTTGAAAAGCTCTACTTCAACATGCTCGATGCCAAGGCAGACTGGCTTTACGAAATCGAAGCCTGGGATGAGATCCTGACGGAGGAAAAGCGCAAGGAGATCAAAAAGGCCTACGGCGATTCCAAGACCATCGTTAAGGAAGAGAAGCCCGGCCCCAACGAACCCTGCCACTGCGGTAGCGGGAAAAAGTACAAGAAATGCTGCATGAAAAAAGACCTGGAGGCAGAACGCGCTTAAGCGTTCTACTTCCGGGTCTTTTCCTTTTCCTTCAAGTCACGCTAGTACAGGATCAAAAGGCCCGTCTGCGCCGGGATGCTCATGGTCATCAATTAAGACTATCAGTACAGGCGGTAAGGACATGTTTTTACCTATTCTGTCATGATGCGACCATCTTTTTTCATTCTACCACCCCAGCAGAATTCGCTTTTCTTAGCCACGGGTTAATTGATTTCACAAACTGAAATAGGTACTTTGTATTGCAAAATAAGATCCCTATGGATTGAAAACGAAATGAATGGAGCGCCCAGAAAATCCCGTTGATCAAAGCAAGATCAACGGGACTATTCCGAGGTCTATTCAATTTTCTAACGGTTAAGCTGTTTGTGCAACAAACGCGAAAAAGTGACGAATCGAGTTCCAAAAACAACTCGTGTCCACGATAACTGATTTGTAATGTTGCATCTGCTTCATTTAAAGATTTTTTTCCAAGAAGCGCTCATAATTTTTATACTGGATCATCTCCAACTCATCTTTGCTTAATCCAATATTTCTTAAAGCTTCTAGAAAAGGCAGAACATCCGCTGATTGATTAAGACCCTTGATTCCTGGTTGGGAAGCATCCTCAGCAAAGCTAGATAAGACATCCCCTTCAATATAATCGCAGAAATCAAAACCAAAAGCTAAATGATTGACGCCCACCAGATTGATGATGTGTGCAATATGCCTTCTAAGGCCATCAATGTTCTGGTACGCTTCCTTATCGCTGACGAATTGCTTAAAAGAGTTCATACCTATCAACCCACCACTCTCGGCAATCATCCTTATTTGATCATCAGTTAGATTCCTTGGATGGTTACACAATGCTCTAGCATTCGAATGGCTAGCTAAGATCGGCCTTGTAATAATTTTTGAAACACCCCAAAAGGACTTTTCATTTAGATGAGAAACGTCCAAGATCATTCTGTGCTTTTCCATTTCTCTAATGACGCTATAGCCAGCGTCCTTTAGGCCTACATTGAAGTCACCTTGCACACCTGTTGCTAAATCGTTTTCTTCGTTCCAAGTCAATGAAGCATGTCGAATATCCTCTTCATAGTACTTCGAAATCATCGTGTGATCTTTCCCGATTTGAGCGAGCCCTTCCATTCCAAGTAACAATCGAAATTTTTTCGTATCTGTTACATCCTGTGGTTTTCTAACCAAAGATAGTTTATCTTTTGCATTTTCAATTTCTTTCTTAGCAAGAGCCATTAGATCGTGTATTCTCTTAGAAGGATTTTTTGCAAATTGAGGCTCTGCCCAGAAGACCAGAATACTTCCAGAGATCCCATCCGCCATCAACTTATCAATGTAGTAGTCTTTGAGAACATGACCCTCCCTCATATCATTCTGTAATCTTTTTATGTCTATCCATAAATCCGAGTGTCCATCAAAAACCATAGTACCTCCTTACATCAAAATGCTACCCATTAAGATTCCAAAATAGTTACCTAGGATGTACCCCAAGGTTCCGACTAACATGATTGGTGCAATTAATGAAGTCCATCCTTTGGAAATTGCCATTGCTGCTGCAGTTGTCGGACCTCCAATATTTGCATTCGAAGCCAAAATACACTCTTCCAAGTCAAACTTGAACACTTTGCCAGCCCCAAAGGTTACCAACATGTTGATCACAACCATAATCGTTGTGTAAGCCAATAATAACGGTGACTTTTGAATGATTAGTATGATCGAAGCAGGTATTCCAATGACCACGAAAAAGATGTAGATTAAAAAAGTTCCGATTTCTTGGCTCCCTTTGATCCCACTGAAGTAATGAGGCATAAATGTTGCCCCAAGCATTGTTACGGTCGTGATAATCAAGTATTTGTTACCCAGCAAGCTATTAATAACACTCATCACCGAACTATTAGTCGGAATAACGGCGCCTAGAAATTTGGCTACTTCAGAAGAAATTGCGACGATGATGAATGCTGTCGATACAGCAAAGGCGATGTCTTTTAACGAAATCTCCTTTGCTCCCCAATAGTTTGCAGCTAGTGTTTCATTTTGATTTTTAATACCTGCTTCTACACGATCGATATGCGGATGATTAAATCTGTTTCTAAAGAATGCCACTGCAGGAATAGTAATCAAAACGAAAAAATAAACTGCCATTAACAGATTATCTGCTACAACTGCTGCGGAAACTAAATCTCCCGGCACTTCAAATGATCCGGCCATGGCAGCGAAATTCACACCGCCACCTATGTAAGAACCCGACATCATCGCAGCTACTTTTCTCAACTCAGGAATATGATCGCTAAGCGCAATATATCCTACGAAGGCACCAATCATTGTACCCACTGAACTGATCAAGAAAATAACTAAGACGCGTCCACTTTCCTTCCATATCTTCTTAATATTGGTTCTGAAGAGCAGAAGTGGAATTGCCATTGGAACGACATATCCCCAAACGGTATCGTATACCGGTGCATCAATAGGAATAATTCTCAGATTTGACAAGATCATCGCTCCCACCAAGGCAATAATGGCCCCTGATACTTTGGCAGCCCACTCATACTTTTGTTCCAAATAGATTGAAAATGCAGCCCAGCCCGTTAGTATTGCCCATAACACCCATGTGTTATCCGGACTTATGAAAGTTGATTGCATCATATACCCCCTTCGGTAGTTTAGTATATTGAAATCGAATTCAGTATATCAAAACAATTTTAATAATTCAATATATTTATTATTATTCAGTATATCAAATTTTTGGGATGAAGACGTTAACTTGTGAGATGTTCTTATGTTATAATGTAATTAAGTTGTCAGAGCAATTCATTCAAGAAGGGAGATTATAACTTAACAAGTTATAGACATTCATATGGAAATTCATGTAGGATCAAAAATTAAATCATTGCGAAAAGAAAAACAGTTTACGATCGCTGATTTAGCAGAACTTGCGGGCATAAGTTCAAGTATGATCAGCCAGATAGAAAATGATAAGGTTGTACCTACAATCATAGTTATGTGGAAGATTTCGAAAGCCTTAGAAGTAAATGTTGGCTACTTCTTTGATGAAGAAGACTCAACATTTGTTAATCCAGTTGTTAGGAAACATGACCGCAAAAGATTATCCATAGGAAAATCCAATAGATTATACGAGATGTTAGTGCCCGATTTGAATCGAAAAATTGAATTTCTACTCATTACAATCAAAACCAATGACACAGAATACAAAGATCAGATTGCCCACGAAGGTGAAGAGTGCGGTCACATTCTCAAAGGAACAATGAGGGTGCACATTGATGAACAAGTGTATATTCTGGAAGAAGGAGACAGTATCTCTTTCGATAGCTCAATTCCACACCGTTATGAGAACATTGGTGACTGTGATTGTGTATCAATTTGGGCTATGACACCGCCATCGTTCTAAGGCTTTTTTGATGCTTAAGAAACAATGAGCCAAAGTCACAGATAACAGATACTGTGAATGAGTAAGCTGTGCTATATCATAGGGGGATTCTTTGCCTATTAGGCTCTCAACGTCTCTTTCATCAATAGCGAATCGTCCTTCGAATAACTACAGTGTCGCATAATTCGTTTTTTGTGGGGTAGAAGAAAAGCCCGGCCCCAACGAACCCTGCTACTGCAGTAGCGGGAAAAAGTACAAGAAATGCTGCATGAAAAAAGACCTGGAGGCAGAACGCGCTTAAGCGTTCTACTTCCGGGTCTTTTCCTTTTCCTTCAAGTCACGCTAGTACAGGATCAAAAGGCCCGTCTGCGCCGGGATGCTCATGGTCATCACAGGCTGGGTGATGGCGGTCGCGCGGTCGCCCACGGAAAAGTCCCCTTGCAAAATGCTGGTCTCGGATACGTGCAGGATGATCTGCTCCATGGGATCACTTCCGAGCACGATGCGCTCTTCGCTCAATTCCGTGATGATCCCCTCGAAGGTTCCCACCTCTTCTCCCTGTTGGTCTACTTTAAGCACCGCCGGGAAAAACTCCACAGGTACGTGGAGGCGACCCTCTTCAATCACCGGCGCGGTAGACAGCTCAAAGGGGGCCATCCGCGCAAAAATGTAGGCGTTCTCACCGGCGATAACGTAGGTATAGTGCGGCCCCTTGACCAGCTCGACCCGCTTCGCCTCGGCGTTCCAGGTGACCGTATAGCCCAGAGACTCGGCCGTTTCCCTGAGGGGAACCATCTCCACATCGTCGGTCCCGGCAAAGGCACCACCGCCACCGAGGGCCATAGTCAGCAACAGAACAAAACTCAATACTTTCTTTTTCATTTTCATTTTTCATCAGCTCCTTTGACCTTACGACGATCCCCATGGCCAGTAAGTTCCACAGGGCCAAAATAATCGGAATGTTCCCATAAAAGAATCCTCCGTGGCTATTGCCGCGGAGGATTAGCTTTTGATCAAGCTTCCGGCGCTTCTTCTGCTACCATCGGTTCGTTCTTCCCAAAGTCCCAAGGTACTTCCTTGATCGGGTTCTCGAAGTAGACGGACTGCGATGGGAAGGCCACGGATGCCTTCTCCTCTTTCAGAATATCCATGATCTGGAGGTTCACTTGGTGCTGGATGCCCAGGTGCTCGTTCCAGTCGTTGGTCTTCGAGTAGTAGTAGATGAACAGATCGAGGCTCGAGTTGTTGAAGCGCTCGAAACTCACGTTGAGCCGTTCATTATCGATATCCTCTCGCTCGAGGAGCATGTCCCTGATGCGCGTGGATACCCGGTCTAACTTCTCCGCAGGCGTAGCGTAGACCAGGCCCAAGTGAAAGCGCACAGATCGGTTTTCCCTGCGCGAATAATTATAGAGCGCATTGTCCGCCATGATGGTATTGGGTACCACCACGAGCTGTTTGTCGAAGTTCCGGATGCGGGTGGAGCGGAAGTTGATCGCCTCCACCGATCCGAAGACCCCGCTACACTCCACGAGATCACCAATATCGTAGGGTTTGTCGAGCAGGATCGAGAACCCGGCCACGACATTCCCCAGGCTGCGCTGCGTGGCCAGGGCGATGGCCGCTCCAGCGATCCCCAGACCGGCGATGAAGCCGTTCACATCGAAACCGAACTCCGAAACCACCATCACGAAGGCCAGGGTCAAGATCAAGAAGCGGACCACTTGAACGGTCATCCGCTGGATGATCTGGCTCGATCCCAGGCTCGCCCGGCTGTCCACCCGGTGGAAGATCCCCTCGTAGATCGTCTCCATCTTGTAGAGACCTACGGCCACCGTCACGACCACAGCCGATTTCTTGAGCCGGAGGGCAAAGAGCGAGAAGCCCTCAGCAGTGATCACGCGCTCGAGCGCAAAGATGATGGCGAGGAAGAGGAGCAGGCGGATCACCGGTTCCTTGAAGCCCTCGATGAGCTCGTGGATGACTTCTTTTTTGAAAACCTTCTTCCCGATTTTGGCCACAAGGCCCGTCAGGGGTTTGCGCAGCAGGTAGGTGAACAGGATTATGGCCGCTGCAATAGCGTAATCCTGCCAGATGAAAGTAATCGGTAATCGGTAGATCAATTCGACCATAAGGGGTTCCCCTCCTAACGCTTACGGTAGATGCGTCTTCTGTCCAGCGACCAGATGGGCTCGGACAACTCACCCGGTTGCAAGGACTGCACCGCTTCTTCGAAGTCGTACATACGGGCATCGATCATGTCCACATAGTGGAGCAGCTCGGCTTCCTTGATCATGGGTTTCTTGGGCGATCCATACTCCGGCTGGTAGTGGTGGCTGAGCACCATGTGCTGTAAGAGCATGATCTCTTCCGCTGGCACATCCAGGGACTCGCCCACTTTCTCGATGGTGACCACAGCCATGTTGATATGGCCGATCATGTTGCCCTTCACCGTGTAATCGCAGATACCCTGCTCATCGGAGTCGAGCTCGCTCAACTTCTCGATGTCGTGCAGGAGCACACCGGCAAACAGCAGATCCGTGTCGATGTTCTCGTAGACCGCGGAGAGGGCCGCTGCAGATCGCAGCATCCGGAGCAGGTGGTAGAGCAGTCCCGACCGAATGGCGTGGTGGTTGGACTTGGCGGCTGGGTAGAAGAGCAGTTTTTCCCGTCTCTCCTCGTAGAGGTGGCGGCAAAGGCGCGCGATGTGATCGTTCTCCATCCCGTCCACGTAGCCCATCAGTTCATCGTACATCTCCTGGGCCTCGAGGGGCGCCGATTTGACGAAGTCCTCGATCTTGACGCCATCCTCCTCAAGGGTCTCCCGGATCTTGACCACTTTGAACTGGAGGCTATTCCGCCACTCCTGTACGTGACCGCGTACCTTCACCAGTCCACCGGCCACGAGGCTTGCCTTTTCCTCTTCACCCACGTTCCATAGCTTGGCATTGATCTCTCCCGACGCATCGGCGAGGGTCAGATCAAAGTATTCCTTGTTGTTCGACGAGATCCGCAGGTCGAGCTTTCGGATCAAGAAGTAATTCTGGATCTCGTCACCCGCCGCGAAATCGGCGATTCGTTTTTCTAGCATGCTGGTCCCCTCCTGTGAGAAGAGCCCCCTCATCTCGAAGGGGGCTCCACATTCATCTGATGGATTCTTATTCTACGATCTCGACGTTGTAAGCGTCTTTCAAGGTTTCCACCTTGTCGAGGTACAACTTGTTCTGCTTCTCTACCGTCAGACGCTGGCGAATCTCGCCTTTGGTCTCATCGTAGCTGAGCTTACTGGCGTCGGACTTATCCGTCACCTTGATCACGTGGTATCCGAACTGCGTCTTCACCGGCTCGGAGATCTCGTCGACCTCTAGGTTAAATGCTGCTTCTTCGAACTCGGGTACCATGCGGCCCTTGGAGAAAGCACCGAGGTCGCCACCGCGTTCTTTCGACGGACACGTCGACAGGTCTTGGGCCACGTCGCCGAAAGACTCGCCGTTCATCACGCGCTCAAGTGCTTCTTTGGCCTCGTCCTCTGTTTTCACGAGGATGTGGCTTGCCGTGACCTCTTCACCCTTTTCGAAGCGGTCCTGGTTCTGCTCGTAAAAGTTTTTCATCTCTTCTTCAGAAATGTCCACGGACTCGAGCAGCTGTCGAATGGAAAACTGCTTGAGCATGTTCTCTTTTGCCGCCTCGAGCTCTTCTTTAAAGGCTTCGGTCTCTTCCACGTCGTTCTCGAGAGCTTCGAGGAGAAAGAGCTCCTGGTTGATCAACTCTTCCACGAGACGCTGTTTACCTTCTTCACCCTGGAACTGGGCCGCGTTCTGTCCGAGCGACTGGTAAAGGGCAGCGAGCTGGGCTTCTGTAATGGGGCGGCCTTCTACTTTGGCCAGAATTTTTTCTGTCATGTGATAAATCTCCTTACTGTACACGGTTATTTGTCATAAGAACATCCTAACAAACATCCGGCCAAAAGGCAAACCCCCGCCGGGACTTTCTCGGCGCGTCCTAGCGGGGGAATCCTACTATTAATAGTCGGCGGGTTTTGCCCGGATCAATCCGTCGCCACAAAGGGGGCCATGAGCCCTGTTTTGTGACGCGCGATGAGGCTGTCGAAGGTTTTTCTCTTCCTGCCGATCCGACCGAAGATTTCCTCTTCGAAGGCGATGATCACATCCGCCCCCTCGTGAAGAAGGCTCCAGGAATAGTAATTGGCCAGGTGCACCATGGCCACCATCTCCTTGTTGATCACCGACGGATTGAGCGGATCATGGTGGTAGAGCGCCGCCTCCACAATGGGTAGGGGGATCCCCCACCAGTTGAGCAGATAACCACCGATCTTGGCGTGATCGGCCCCGATCAGGGTCTTCTCCACACCCATGTACTCCACGTCCTCCACCTCGCGGGCCGCATCCACGAGCTCGAAATACGCGTCAGGGAAGTTGTTGATGATCACCACGCGACCCACATCGTGCAGGAGTCCGGCCGAAGCAAACTCATCCGGCACTTTTTTTCGCAAGATCTCATTGTAAAAGAGATGGAAGAGCTTGTTCGAGAGGCTGGCGTGCTCCCAGAGCCGCTCCCCCTTGGCCCGCTCGTCCACGAGGGTGCTGAAAACGCTGTTCGAGAGGACGATGTTCTTCACATTGAGCAGGCCGATGTACAGGATCGCCTGGTGGATCGAACCCGTTTTCGCACTGTAGAAGGCCGAGTTGGCCACGCGCAACATGCGCGAGGAGATGGACTGGTCCTCCTCTAGGATCCCGGTGATGTCGTTGATCGAGGCCTCCTGGTCGATCATCCGGTTCAGGCGCTCGTAAAGATTCGGCACCGTGGGCAGTTTTTCCAGATTGTTGATGGTATTGAGCAGGCGCTTGTTCGTCAACGTGCTCTCGAGCGCGAAGAGTCGGTCTACCATCGTGAGCAGCTCGTCCTTATCCCAGGGCTTGAACAGGTGAAACTTCACCAGATTGTTATCGAGACCGGCGCGCGAATCCACCTGGTCGCTGTAGCCGGAGAGGGCTACGCGCAAGGTGAGGGGAAACCGGCGTTTGACCACCTCGATAAAGGCTTTCCCTTCCACGGAGGGTAGCGTGAGATCGGCGATCAAGAGATCCACGCGGTGGGCCTCCAAAAGGGACAGGGCCTCCACAGGATCTGTCGTGTACAGGGTTTCGTACGTCGTATGAAAAAACAAACGCCTCAGCGCCTGCAACACATCCTTGTCGTCATCGACGAACAGCAGGGTCTTTGACATGCACATTCCTCCTAAAGAAATCCTCGCTTTTTTTCATTATACCACAGGACCCGTGAGAAATCGGGCTTTACAAGCGACGCATAAGCCGGTATAATCGAAAAAACGAATCGAAGTATACAGCCTATGAAAGAGGTCGCGATGGACAAGAGTAACCCCGAAAAAATTTTCGGGGCGAAAGGGGAAATCGCCGAAGCGTGAACTTCACGCTGGGGTCAGGTTGAACAAGCCTGGCACTGTCGCGTCACCATGACCCAATGGTGGCGATGGCGCGCTGTCATAGTGCCGGGTAAAAGGATACGCCCCTACAGACTTTTGTGCTGCTCGGGAGCGACTGGGACCTTTTGCCTAGCCGCTCTCGATTTTTCATTTTTTGCACCCAGCTCACGAAAGAGGAGGCACCCGAACGATATGACACAACGCGAAGCACTGCGCATTCACAACCACCGGCTCCACTACAGCGATGTGGATCTGATGGATCTGGCACAAAGATACGGCACCCCGCTCCACGTTTTCGACGAGGAGCAGATACAGGAAACCGCCGCAAGGTTCAAAAACGCCTTCAGCCACCCCGAGGTGGCCACGGAGGTCCTCTACGCCTCCAAGGCCTTTCTCACCCGCGCCATGGTCCGCACCATCGACGCGGCAGGCCTCTCTCTCGATGTGGTCTCCGGCGGCGAACTGCACACCGCCATCAGCGTAGGTTTCGACCCCAACCGAATCTATTTACACGGCAACAACAAGACCCTCGATGAACTGATCATGGCGCTCAACTACGGGGTCAAGCGCATCGTGGTGGACAACTACGGAGAACTCAAGACCCTGCAGTTCATCGCCACGGAACTGCACCGCCCCGTGGAGATCCTCCTGCGCATGAACCCGGGTATCGAGGCCCATACCCACGACTACATCAAGACCGCCGACAACGACTCGAAATTCGGCATCTCCATCTACGACGAGCAGATCTTCGAGGTTGTCGAGCGATTGACCGAAGTGCCCTACATCAACCTGCGGGGCTTCCACTATCACATCGGGTCTCAGATTTTCGAGGGCAAGAGCTATCTCAAGGCCCTCACCACCATGATGGAGTTCGTGGGCAAGGTCAAAAAGCGCACGGGTTTCATCACCAAGGAACTCAACCTGGGCGGTGGCTTCGGCGTCTACTACGCCGAGGGCGACGATCCCATGGATCTCGAAGTCGTTCTGCCCGAGATTATCTCCGCGGCGATCGAACAATCGAGAGCCCTGGGGATGACCACCCCTAAACTTTTGATCGAGCCCGGCCGCTCCCTCGTGGCCGATGCCGGTCTCACCCTCTACAAGGTGGGCTACGTCAAGGAAACCTTCGGGGGAAAGAAATACCTCTTCGTCGATGGCGGGATGAACGAGAACCCCCGCTACGCCCTCTACGGGGCCCTTTACGAGGCCAGACTGGTCAACCGAGCGGATGAACCGGCGGAAACGACCTATGCCGTGGCCGGCAAGCTCTGCGAGTCGGGGGACATCCTGATCCCCGAAACAGACCTGCCCCGCTGCCAGCAGGGCGACTACCTCGCCGTCCTCGGCACAGGCGCCTATACCTACAGCATGGCCTCCAACTACAACCGCATGACCCGACCGGCCGTGATCTTCCTCAAAGAAGGGAAGGCACAGCTCGTGGTCAAGCGCGAAACCTACGATGATCTGATACGAAACGACCTATGAAGGAGCGAACGTTTATGGCCACATACGTAATGAAATTCGGCGGTACCTCCGTGGGGAGTCTCGAGAAAATCCACCAGATCGCCGAGACCCTGATCGCCCGGCGCGACCAGGGCGACGACCTCGTGGTGGTGGTCTCTGCCATGGGCGACACCACGGACCGGCTCATCGCCATGGCGGGTGAGCTCTCGCCCCATCCCGACAAGCGGGATCTGGACCTACTGATGAGTACGGGTGAACAGACCACCATCGCCCTGCTCTCCATCGCTATCAAGGCCCTGGGCGGCAAGGCCGTGAGCCTCACGGGCTTCCAGGCGGGAATCGAAACGGACCAGAGCCACACACGCGCCCGCATCCACCAGATGAAGACGGACCGGATCGAAAAGCATCTGGCCGAAGGCGAGATCGTGGTCGTCGCCGGATTCCAGGGCATCTCGGCACAGGGCGATATCACGACGCTCGGGCGCGGTGGTAGCGATACCACGGCCGTGGGCCTGGCCGCCGTCATGGGTGCTACCTGTGAGATCTACACTGACGTGGACGGGGTCTACACCGTGGACCCCCGTCTCTACCCCGAGGCCAAGAAACTCGAGGTCATCAGCTACGAGGAAATGCTCGAGATGGCCAGCCGGGGCGCGCGCATCCTGGAGACGCGCGCGGTGGAAATGGCCCACAAGTACAAGGTGCCCCTCTACGTGGCACTGTCCGGCGGAGACTACCCAGGGACCTACATTAAGGAGTTGGATCAACAGATGGAACACAAAGTCGTAACGGGCATGACCGTGGACGAGAACTGCCTCATGGCCACGCTCTCGGGCATTCCCTTCTCCTCCCAACACATCGCCAGGATCTTTGCCGAGCTCGCCAGCGAGCAGGTGCTGGTGGACATGATCAGCCAGACGGCCCCTCACGAGGGCAAGGTGACCCTCTCCTTCACGGCCACCAAGAACGATCTGATGGCCGTCAAGGCCGTAACGGCCAAGCTCAAGACGGACGAACCCTTCACGGGCATGAGCGTGGACCTCGATGACGATGTGATCAAATTGTCTGTCGTGGGGATCGGCATGGTCAGCCAAACGGGTGTGGCCGCCAGTCTCTTCGATATCTTCTCCACGAACCACATCGATTTCTACCAGGTGACCACCTCCGAGATCAGCATCAGCTATACCATCCGTAGTGCCGATGCCGACAAGGCCGTGCGCCTGGTGGCCTATAAATTTGATCTCTAGGGGTGCCAGCCAAGATGTTTTGTGGTACAATTAATTAGAAAATTGTTGTCTCAGTGGCGACGGATACCACCTCCCTCTGTAATATCCCCGGTGCCCGTCGAAACCACGTGACATAGAGTCATTCCAAATGAGCAAAGGACCGCTTTCCCTGGTGGTCCCTTTGCTTTTTTTGGCTTTTTTCGGGTATCAAGAGAGAAAGCATGTACAGGAGGTGACCAGGATGTCGGACAAACAGATCACCAAGGTGCTCAGATTCTTGAGGCTCTACCTAAACGCCACTTACAAAGCCCTTGATCCCGCGCTCGAACCGCGGGTCCAGATGCTGCTGCTCACCTTCGACGAACGGATGAACGTGCGCGTCCTGCCCCACTACCACGACCTGAACGACTACCTGACAGATCACCTCCCCGATCTCGAGCGGCCCCTGGCCGGCTACCTCGATCTCAACCACGCCTACTACAAAGCGTTCTTTCCCCTGCTCGACGCCTACGACAGCCGCAACGATCTGACCTGTTACTACGCCGGACCCCACCGCCACCAGCGCACGGTGGTCTTCGTCCGGGTGGGGCTGAAGGCTTCCACCGCATCACAGTACTACGGCCTTTCGGGGGATCATCCGGCGACCTCCCTGCTCGATGCCCTGAAAAAAGAGATCCTGGTGGATATCGAGACCTTGCTCTCGCGCATGGAGAGCGGGGGTAGCCTCCTGGCCCTCGATTACAGCGATACGCTCAGGCGGGCTGCGAAGACCTTTCTACGGGTCCTCTCCCCCGAGCGCGTGTGGCATGCGACGTACGATAAGCTCAACGAAATCTCCACCCTTTCCTACGAACGGGCGGAGAACACGGGCCGTCTTTTCATGATCCCCGGATTGAAGAAACACGAGGATCCCCTGCACGAGAACATCCGCACAATCCTCCTTTTCGACCAAAGGATTCCCCTGGCCAATAGCCGGTACGTGCGCAAGCTCCTTGAGATCACCGAGAACCAGGTGGGTTTGATCTCCGATGGCGAGTCCATCCTGGGGATCGGCCACCTCAGCGGGGACTACAGCCTATCCCGGGAGGATCTCTTCACCGTGGTCTTCACGGGAAGCTACCGGTGGGAGGTGCATCACAAGGACAAGCGCATGATGCGCGTGGCCTTCGAACAAGTGGAGCTCCCCAAGGCCAAGATCGACTACCGACGGTTCAAGTACACCATGCGCTGTACCTTCGATGACCTCGGCGAGGAGGATATCCATTACTTCTACGCCGTCCTGCTGGAGGCCATGAAGCAGAAGAAGGGGGCGCTGATCATCGTTTCCGAAAAGGCCGGCGAGGAAGTCGACCGTTTGAAGAACCAGGGCTTTGCCGTGGCGCCCAAGATCGTCCAGGCCGCCTTGATCCGCGACCTGGCCACCATCGACGGGGCCATCCTGATCGACCCTGAGGGTGCCATCCACGGCATCGGGGTCATCCTCGACGGCATGGCCTCGGAGAGCGGCGATCCCTCCCGGGGAGCCCGTTACAACTCAGCGCTCCGCTACGTGGAGACCGCCGTGAACAAGGGGACGAAGCGGGTGATGGCCCTCGTGATTTCCGAGGATGGTTACACCGATCTCATCACACCGAAGAGCCTGGGGCGAACCAAGTGTCGCCTGCCAAAATAATGGACAAAAAAATGGACCGCTCGGTACCGGAATTTTCCCGGTTCGGGCGGTCCATCGTTCTTCAGGCGAGTACATAGACGAGCATCAGCACGAGGAGCGTGGCGGCGACGAAGAGACCGTAGGTCACGGTGTTCACGCGACTGAAGACCGCGTCGACCACTTCTTTGAGCGTATGGGCCTCCGGTGGTTTGGGACGGGGCAGATCGATCCGGGGCACCGACGGCATCTTCTGACGCATGGCATAGAAATCCGGTTTTTTCGGCTTGTGATCGGCCAAGAGAAGGAAGCGCCTGAGCAGTGGATCCAGGTTGATACCCCGCCACTCCACCCTGAGGAGGGCCCGCCACAGACGACTAATGCGTCGGGCATTGTCGATGGCGATGTTGTCCAGCCGGTGGAAGAGGTGGGAGGACCCTTGGAAAAGCCAGAGAAAGAGCGGTACGTACACGTCGGCCTCTAGGCTCGGCCACTCCAGCGATGGGTTGTAAAAACGCACCTCTTCCCCCATGCGCCGCATGAGGAGGCCGCGCACCACGAGCAGGTAGATCAGGATCCCCACCCCGAGAACGCCGACCATACCTTCCAATCCATGGGCGTTATAGACACCGTGGGGATGGGGTACGGCGAAACCCATGCTGGTGGTGGCGGAAACCAGGATCCCGTCGATCCATCCGGGGAAAAAGCCCGTGAAAACCAGTAGGCCGCCCAGGATGAACATGGGGATATAGATGCGTTTTCCGATGAGCACGCGGTGCTGACCGGCGAAATCATCGGACCGGGCCACGAAGACCTGAAAGAAAATTTTCATCAGGTAGGCTACCGTGAGTCCGCTGGCCAGGACGAAGAGCCACTCCACACCGGTGAAGAAGGCACTGTGGCTCTCGTGGGCCAGCTCGAGGAGCACCTCGTGGAGCATGGTCTTCGACACGTAACCGCCCGTCCCGGGAAAACCCATGAGGGCCAGCATGCCCAGGGAAAAGGTCGTCATGAGGAAGGGTTTGTGGTGGCCAAAACCGCGGATCTTATTGAGGCTGAGCTCGTGAAGGGCCATGTAGATGATTCCGGCGGCTAGAAAGAGGAGCACCTTGAAGAGCGCGTGGTTCACCAGGTGAAAAAGCGAGGCGTAGAAGGCTTCTCCCCCGTGGTCGCCGAGGGTCACGGCCATCCCGGCGCCGAGTAAGATGTACCCCACCTGGCTCATGGAACTGTAGGCCAGGATCCGCTTGACGTTCCGCTGCAGGAGGGCCAGAAAGCCTCCGAAGACCATATTGACCAAGCCGAGGAGGATCAGAACAATACCCAGGGGCTGGTAGCCCGATAGCACCCGGAAGGTCATGACCAGGATGCCGTAGAGGCCGGCCTTCAAAAGGATACCGGATAAGATCGCAGAGGCCGGGGCCGGAGCGGCCGGGTGGGCCTTCGGTAGCCAGGTGTGGAGCGGGAAGATACTGGCCTTCACGGCAAAGCCGAACATGACGATCAGGGCGGGTACCACCAGCGGCTCTGTTTCAAAGGCCATCATCTCGGTGATGACGAAGGTCCCCGTCGCCTCGTAGAGCATGAGGATGCCGAGGAACATGACCAGTCCGCCGAGCACGGCCATCCGGATGTAGCTGACCCCGGCCTCGTGGGCGTAGGGATCCTCATCGTGGATGATCAGGGCGTAGGAGGTGAAACTCATGATCTCGAAAAAAGTGAAGAGGTTGATCAGGTTGTCCGTCATGAAAAGCGACAAGGTGGCCCAGTAGGTCAGGTTGAAGAACAAGAAATAACGGTCCCTGTCTTCATAGCCCTCGATGTACTTCAGCGAGTAAAGGGTGGTCATCCACCAGACGAAGGTCGTCAGGATGGCGAAGAGAAACCGAAAGCCATCGACGCTCAGGTGCAGGCCCACACCCATGATCTGTCCGATCACCAGCGACTCCCCCCGAGAGGCGATCACGAGGAAGAAGGAGAGCCCGTAAGCGAGGACCACGAAGGTATTGCGCCACAGCTCATTCTTTCGCCCGAGATAATAGGTGATCACAGAGGCGATCAGCGGCCACAAGAAGGCCGAGAGTAATGCGATAGACACGGGTATACCTCCTTTCTCACGGGTTTACAGTGGGATCAACCAGGATTCGATGTACAGGATGACCGGTGTGGGAAACAGACCGAGCAGGGCCACGAGGGCGCCGAGCACCAAGACGGGCACGCGCATGTTCAGGGGCACGTCTTTCTTCTCTTCCCTTTCGTTGATGCCATTTTCGAAAAAGGCCGCGGTCACCACGGGCAGCAAGTAGGCCGCCGTTAAAAAGGCCGAGAGGAGCAGTACCAGGACGAAAAACAGGCTACCTCCGCCGAAAGCACCGCGCGCCAGGTACCACTTGGAGACGAAGCCGTTGGTGGGCGGGATGCCGATGAGCGAGATCGTCGAGAGACCGAAGACCCCCATTTCGAGACCGAGGAGCTTGCCCACCCCCTTCATGCGGGTGATATCCGTCTCGTGGTAGACCTTGTACAGGATCCCCGCGATGAAAAAGAGGGAGATCTTGATCAGGGCGTGGTTGATCAGGTGGAGGATGGCCCCGGTGATGGCCAGTTTGTTGGCCAGGACGATCCCGAGGAGCATGTAACCCAGCTGGCTGATCGTCGAGTAGGCCAACCGCTTCTTGATGTGGTCCTGGTGGAGGGCGAGAAGCGAACCCATGACGATGGTCAAGAGCACCAGTACCCCAAAGAAGGGCCGGAAGTACCACTGGTCGAAAATCTGGAGCCCGAAGACAAAGAGCACCACGCGCAGGAGGGCGAAGATCCCGGACTTGACCACGGCCACGGCATGCAGGAGGGCGCTCACGGGCGTCGGCGCTACCATGGCTCCGGGGAGCCAGCTGTGGAAGGGCACCATGGCCGCCTTCACGCTGAATCCGGCGAAGAGGAAGCCGAAGGCCCAGAGGGAGCGGTTGCTGTAGATGCCCCTAAAGAGTCCGCCGGGGATAAAGGAGACGAGAAAGTGTTCGCTCATCAAGAGGATCATGCCCATGAGCACCAGCGTGGCCCCGAAAAAGGAGTAGATCAGGTACTTCTTTCCGCTGGCCAGCGCCTCATCCGTCCCATAGTGGATCACCAGGGGAAAGGTGGCCAGCGTGAGGAACTCATAGAAGAGGTAGAGCGTCAGCAGGTTCCCCGCCATGGACACCCCCAGGGTCACCGCCTCGGTGAGCAGGAAGAAGGAGAAGAAACGCCGGCGCTTGACCCGTTCGTCGGAGAGATAACCCAGCGCGTAGAAGGCGGTGAGCACCCAAAGCCAGACGATCAGGAAACTAAAGAGCCGTCCCAGACCATCGAGGGTGAGCACCAGATCCATCCAATCGTTCACGCGGATCACGTGGAGGGGTTCTCCTGAGAAGAAGAAGAGGACCAGCATGTGGACGAGGGCCGTGCCGAAGACGGTAGCCAGGACCAAGAGGCGCTGGTGCTTCTCCTCTCGGGCGTAGTACATCAAAGTACCCCCGATCAGCGGGAGCAGGATCGATAAGACCAACACGGGCATTCACCTCCTTAGGTAACCGTTCGGAACTAGGGATCAGACGGAAAAGAGCTCAAAGATGCGACCGGAGTAGACACCGGCCAGGAGCAGGAAAACGGCCAAGATGATCACGGGCAGGAGTTCGACCACGGGCTTGGCCTCCTTGGACTGGGTCCTTCCCTTCATGTTCTCTTTTCCGAAGAAGCCGTTGATGATGATCGGGAAGTAATAGACGGCATTGAGCAGGCTCGAGGCCAGGATCACGAAGAGATAGATCAGCTTGCCGGACTCGATGGTGGCCAGGCTGAGGTACCACTTGGTGATGAAGCCGGGCAGCACCGGGATCCCGACCATGGACAGGGCCCCCAGGGCGAAAATCCCGAGGGTCACGGGCAGTTCTGCGCCGAGTCCCTTGAGCTCGGAGATCTCCAGGGTTTTCTCCTGCTCGTAGATGGATCCCACGCTCAAGAAAAGCATGGATTTGGTCAGGGCGTGGGCGAAGACATGATAGAAGGCCACGCGCAGACCGAAGTCCGTTCCCAGGCCGATGGCCAGGAAGATGTAGCCCATCTGGGCGACTGAGGAGTAGGCCACCATGCGCTTGAGATTTTTTTGCAAGATGGCGAAAAGGCTTCCGATCAGCATGCCCGACGACCCCAAGATCATGAGGATCGTAAAGATCCGGGCTTCTACCAGCAGTTCGAGCGAAAAGACCTGGTAGAAGAGCTTGATCAGGAGCACCACCGGGGCTTTGATCACGATGGAAGAGAGCAGGGCGCTCGAGGGACTCGGCGCACTGTAGTGGGCATCGGGTAGCCAGATGTGGACGGGAAAGAGGGCCGCCTTGACACCGAGACCGAAACTAAAGGCCACGATGGCCACCTTGATCATCCGGTCGAACTCATGACCTCCGCTGTGAAGCGCCACCTGGATCTCGCCGAAGCTCAGGTGCCCCGTCATGGCAAAGAGATAGGCGATGCCGATGAGCACCAGACCGGAGCCCAGGATCGAGAGCACCAGGTACTTCATGGTGGCCCTGAGGTTCTCCTTCTTGTCCTTGAGCACGATGAGGCCACAGGCCGCCAGGGTGCTCAGCTCGAGAAACACATAGGCGTTGAAGAGATCGCGCGTAGCGACGATCCCTATGAGGGAGAGGAGCAAGAGGTCCACGACGGCCAGGTAAGAATGCCGCCTACCGTCGGGCAGCTCAAAATCGAGGGTGTAGTAGGCGAACCAAAGGACCAGGGCCGCGATCATTAAAAAGAGCACCGAGAGGGCCAGTTCCAGTTCCCCTACCCCGAACAGAATGCCGAAGGGCGCATCGAAACGTCCCACGGTGATCATTTTCACGGCGCCGGGTCCCCGGGCGTAGAAGGTGGCAAAGAGCGAAGCCGCGAGACCACCGTAGAGCACCACGTGGGCGATGAGCATCTTTTGCCAGTGGATGCGCTTTCGTGCGATCAAGGTGAGGAGCGCTGCCGCGAGTAGGGAAAGTAGGGTGATCAGCATCATGTTTCATCGCCTCCCGTCCAGGTAAGATCCAAGGTTCCGTATGCTTCGTAGAGTCTCACGGCCAGCGCTAGCATCAGGGCCGTCATCGAGACGGAAACCACAATGCCCGTGAGCATCAGCGCCGTGGGCAGGGGGTTCACGTAGACAGGGGACCCTTCCACGAAAAGAGGTGCCACCCCTTCCTCCACGTATCCGATGGAGGTAAAGTACAAGAAGATGGCGGTTTCCATCAGGTTCATGCCGATGATCTTCTTGATCATGTGGGGATGCAGCAAAAGGATCATGAAGCCGATGGCGAAGAGCAGGACCGCCGCCGTTTCCGTGGCGTTTGTGAGCAGGATTCTCATGCGCCTTCCCCCCCTTCGAACCAGCGGTAGAGGTGGTAGACGATTTCCCCCACCACATGGCCGACGATCAGGTTCAGAGGTAGGATCAGGCCGCCGCTCAGGATGGCCCCGGGTGTCCCCAGCGGCGGGTGGATGCCGGGGAAGAGAAAGGTAACGCCCTTCACCAGGGTGTAGAGAAGGAGCAAGGTGGCCGTTCGCGAGAGAAAGTCCACCTCGCGCGGTTTCCCCGCCAGGTCTTCTAGGAGGTAGGCCACTCCGAGCAGGCTGCCGCCGGCGAAACCGCCGCCGGGCACCAGGTGACCGAGCACCATAACCAAGAGGGCCATGAGGTGAACGAAGGGGGCGATGAGGCGGGTCACTTCGATGAAAATGATCTGGTGCATCAGCGTCTCTCCCCGATCAGGTGGTAGATGATCAGCCCAGCGGTCAGGATCACCACGGCCTCGAGCAGTGTATCGAGCGCCCGGTAATCGAGCACGATGCCCGCCACCAGGTTTTCCGCCCCGGTCTCCGCAAGGCCCTCTTCCGTATAATGACGGTAAAGGGTCCCCATGGCCGGTGAATCGGGGGAACCGAAGGTAGGGAACTCCGTGACCCCGGCGAGGAGGGCCAGGACCAAGAGAATCGTCAGAAGTACTGCGAATCCTTTCATCAGGAGACCTCCCCCACGCGACGAAGGGTCAGGTAAAAGAGAAAGCTCGTGATGCCGAGGCCCACGCCAATCTCAGTGAAGGCTAAATCTGGGGCCCCGAGAAAGAGCCAGAGCACCACCATGGCCAGACTGTAGACCATGAAGAGGACCACGCTCGAGAGGAGCGAACGGACCACGGCGACCCCCAGGGCGGTCAGGATCAGAATCAGCAGGATCATGAGTCGTAAGGTCGCCACGGGTGATCACCCCCCTTTCTTTCGGTCGCGAGGACGGCCTGTGCGATCAGATGCGAGGCCGTGGGTGTGGTGAGCCAGAGAAAGCCCACGATGAACAATAGTTTCGGTAAATTTTCCCCACCGAAGGCCAAGTGACTACCGATGACCGAGAGGATGGCCCCCAGGGTATCGCTCTTGGCCGCGCCGTGGCAGCGGCTCATGGTATCGGGAAAACGCCAGAGACCGAGGACGCCCATGGACAGAAAGAAAAAACCCGCCAGGAGCAGCAGATAACCCGTACTAGTCCACAAGTCCATCAGCCCCCAGTACTTTGGCAAAGATCACGCTACCCACGTAGCTGATGAGCGCATAGATCAGGGCCAGGTCCAGTAGTGCCCCCTGATCCGTGGCATGAGCGTAGAGGACGATCAACACCGTGAGCTTGGTACCGATCACATTGATGGCCACCAGGCGGTCGGCGGCCGTGGGTCCCACCACCGCACGGATCAGGGCGGCGAGGACGAGAAAGAGACCATAGATGAAAAAGGGTATCCATGAAACGTTCATCTTCTATCAAATCCCTTCCACTTTTTCCAAAAGTCGCACCAGCGGATGGCTGGACAGCGCGTTAACATCCTCCGGTGACAGGCCGTGTACCGTGAGCCGCTGGCCACTGATCGCCACGGTCATGGTCCCAGGGGTCAGGGTGATCGCATTGCCCAGAAGGGCGATGAGACGCGAGTCCCTCAGGCGGGTATCAAAAATGGCCATCACGGGATCTACCTGGGGATCTGGGCTGAGCAGACGCTTGGCCACCGATAGGTTGGCGATGACGATCTCCCAGAAAAGCCGCAGACCGAAGAGAAGTAAATAGCGTTTGTGCCAGCCACTCTCACGTCTTTCCCAGGGGGTCAGATAGGCCACCACTGCACCGAGCACGGCGGCCGCAATCCATCGATCGGGCGCCATGTTCCCCATGACGACCACTGCAAAAATTGTATAGATCAACCAACGCCAGATCACCGGCACCCCTCCTTTTCCTTCACTACACCTATTCATGCAATCCATATGCCAACTAGCCCCCACGGGGGCTAAAGCGTCCCCTGGGGGCGCCAAAAGGCCACTGGCGGGTACCGAGGGGCAAGAAAACCTTTTCCTGACCTGGGCGAAAAACACCCTCCGTCCATTATTGTAACAGATTTTGGGTGTAATTCGAATTAATTCGTTCAATTATGAAACATGCGTCCATTATTGTAACATTACCGCATGAGATGTTTCAGGTGATATTTCTCCAGCTTTCGATAAAGGGTCGTTCGACTGATCCCCAGGATACGTGCGGCCTCGGTCAGGTTGTCGCGGTGGGCCGCCACGGTGCGTTCGATCACGCGCCGCTCGACGGTCTCTAGACTGAGGTCCGTCTCAACAGCCTCGATAAAACCCGTCTCCTCCCGTACGGACTCCAAAAGATGGGGCGGCAGGTGGCGGTCCTCCAGCTTGTCGCCTCCCCCCAGCAAATGCAGGGACTGCTGGAGGATATTCTGCAGCTCGCGGACGTTGCCCGGCCAGTCGTGCAGGGACAGTTTCTGGAGAAAGCTCTCTGACAGGTCGATGTCACCGGCACCAGCTTTTTTCAAGATGGCCTCGACGAGTAGCATCAGATCGCCGGGTCGCTCGCGTAAAGGCGGGATCTGGAGCATGACCACGTTCAGGCGGTAAAAGAGATCACCCCGGAAATTACCGCGTCGCACTTCTTCCTGGAGGTCTTTGTTCGTGGCTGCGATGACGCGGACGTCCACGGGGATCACCTCGTGCCCGCCCACGCGCATGAGCTCTTTGGTCTCGAGCACGCGGAGCAGGGTCGCCTGGGTGTCGAGCGGCATATCGCCGATCTCATCGAGAAAGAGCGTACCGCCGTCGGCGAGTTCGAACTTGCCCGGGTGGCCCCCGCGCTTGGCGCCGGTAAAGGCTCCTTCCACGTAGCCAAAGAGCTCGCTGGCCACGAGATCCCTGGGGATGGCCCCGCAGTTGAGGAAGACGAAGGGACGGTTCTGACGCGGTGAGGCGTTGTGGATGGACTGGGCGAAGAGTTCCTTCCCGGTACCGCTCTCCCCCAGGATCAGTACCGTGGCCTCGGAGTCAGAGGCATGGGAGGCAAGGCGGAGGGCGTCTAGGATCGGTCGCGACCGCCCGAGGATATCGTCAAAAGTGTAGATGGCGCCCGTCCCTGCCAAGCGGTTGATCAGGTGGTGGACATTTTTCGCTTCGCGCAGCGTGAGAACGGCCTCGCGGTAGGGTTGATCGGCGTGTTCGAGGGGGGTGAAGGTGACCAAGAGGTTGAGGCGACGGCCCGACTTGGTGTGAAAGGTCATTTCGGTCTCTTCGATCTTATCCTTACCGCCGAAGGCTTTGGTGAGGGCCGCCAGACTCTCACCCTTGAGCAGGTGGGAGAGCGGAGTTCCCGCGAGGTTTTTCTTCGGATGGCCCATCATGCGACGGGCCACCCCGTTGATGTCGCGGATCACCCCCCGCTCATCGATACAGAGGATCCCTTCCTTCATGGCCTCCATCATGGCCAGGCTGTGCTCGTGGGCACGCGCCAGATTGCGGTTGGCCGTGATCAGGGCGAGCTCGTGGCCGATGGCCTCGGCACTGGCCAGGGCCATGCCCAGGGTGTGGGGGTGCACCTTCTCGTAGTGGCCGGAGATGCTGATGACCCCGAGCACCCGGTCGTCGCCACCGACGATGGGGGCCGCGGACGTGGTCCACTCGTGGTAGATGCGTCGGTAGTGCTCGGCACCCATGACCTGGATGGCCCGTCCGGTGACGAGGGAGAGACCGATGGCATTGGTCCCGATGAGGCTTTCTGATACGTTGGCACCGGGCACGACCCCCAGGGTCCTGCCGGTGGTTCTCGCGGTTTCTCCGCCGATGATTTCGAGGACATAACCCTCGTGATCGGTGATGCGTACCACGAACTGGTCGGCGCCGACGATACTGTGGATGGAGCGCATGAAGGGTCGGGCCACATCGAGGAGAGCGGTACTATCGCTCAGCCGCTTCTCGAGGTCCGGCCCTCCCAGTATCTCCGTAAAGCCGGTTCCATCGGGATCCACCCCATGGTCCCGCGAGCGGCGCCAGCTCTCCAGGATCTCGTTCGCCACCAGTCCTTTTTCGGGTTCTCCACCCGCTATGTAAGCATGCCAGGCCTTCTGGTAGGCCTTTCGTCTTTCGAATCGATCTTTTCCAGGCATCCTTGTCCCCCCTTAATATTTGCAATATCCCCCCAGGGGGTATACGAAAACAACAATTTGCTGTATACTATACGTGTAAACGAATCTCATTTCGAATAACAGGAGGCGTTCTATTATGACGAAAACACTGACCATCGAAGGCATGAGCTGCATGCACTGCGTGAACCGCGTACAGAAGTCACTAGAAGCCCTCGAGGGCGTGACCAAGGTTCAGGTCAACCTGGAAGCAGGCCGTGCCGTCGTGGAATCCGATCGGGAGATTGCCGATCAGACGCTGGTAGAAGCCGTGGATGAGGCGGGCTACGACGCAACCGTCGCTTCATAAACACAAGAACAGCAGTAGACAAAGAGGTCCCTTGATTGCGCTACCGGCGCGACCCGAGGGACCTCTTTTTTATTTCAGGAATTTTTCTAGCGCATCGCTCAGATCCGCTAGCATTCGCTCGTCGCCGGTCTTGATCGCGTCGACCACGCAGTGGTTGATATGGTCCTCGAGGACAAGCTTCCCCACGTTGTTCAGGGCCGATCGGACGGCGGCGATCTGAACCAAGATATCGCTACAATCCCGCCCCTCGTCGTACATCCGTTTGATGGATTCAGCGTGTCCGGCGATTCGCGCCAGCCTATTGGTGACTTCTTTCTTCCTGTGGTGCCCGTGTTCCCGCATGCTCCGCCTCCCCCCTACTGCTCTTTCTACTGTCTTCATGATACCCGCAGGGGGGCCTACCTGTCAAACGAAGGACCTGGTTGGGTCTCGAAATAGGAGGCCGTCTCCAGACCACCGTGGTTGCCGGCGATCATGGGGATCCCATTGACGCGCGTGAGGCAGCCGGCGAAATGTCCCGCATAGGTGAAAAGCCCCACCATGCTGTAGAAGGCCCTGGGTGAAAAGCGCTTCTTTCCGGCCACCAGCAAAGTGCGCTGGGGTGGGCTGCAGAATTCCTGGTAGAGATAATCCCCAGTCTCGAGTCCTTCTTCAACGGCTTTCAACCACTGGGTCTCGTCGGTGGCGATACCGAGGAGCACGCCTTTGGTGGCGTATCGGTCCGATGGTTTGAGCACCCACCGGTTCTTCTCCTCGATCACGATCCCCGCACTTTTGGCCGTCAAGGCCGCCGTCACAGGCACGTGGTCGCGGATGAAACGCTGGGTCTCGGCAGAGAAGTGATGGCGAAAGCGCTCATCGTGCAAGAGTTCAAAGGATTTTTTATTATGGGGCACCTGGGTGCGGAAGGAACCCACCAGGCAGACGGCATCTCCCAGGTAGGCATCGATGAGCGGCCGACACCGATCCACGTCTTCCATGAGATCGGAGGTTACAAGCCGCCGGTAGACGAGGTCGATGGGACCCGAGGGTGACAGGAGCCTGCCCGATACGTACCGGAGCTCTTCCGGAGACCTGATCTCGCAGTGGATGCCCCGCTTCTCGAAGGCCTTGATGAAGGCCTGGAACTCTGTCTTCATCTTCCCGGGAAAATCCACGATGGCCACGCGCGGCAAACTCCCCGAGCGGTCGGTCCACTGGGCATAGCAGGAAAGGAGCACCTCGGTGTAACGATCGATCAGCTCGCGCCAGGCGATCGGCCACTGGAGTTCCTCCTGCCAGAGGGATTGGACCCCTTCCCTCTCGAAGAGGTTGGTCTCGAGCATGGCCGATGTACCATCGGTGTTGATCTCACAGATCTTGAAATCACCCACCGCACTGTAAAAGAGGTCTGTGCGCGTGATGGGCACGGGGATGTCGTAGCCGGGCTCTTTTTGAATCAGCTTTTCGAGCAGGGGATCGAAACCCATGGCCGTGCGGAACAGGGGATCGGCGAGATAGGCGCCGATGGTCTCCCGCATCATCCGGTCCGCCGCCCGGGCGATGTTTTCGAAGTCGGCGGTCTCCTCAGGCGTGTAGACCGTGGGCATATAGGTATGGGCGACGACCTCGTCCCCGTAGACGCAACCGGCTTTGATCAGTCGATCGGTGTAGTCTTTCGCATCCTGGAGATAGGCGTCGGGGCGGGCGGAGACGGCCTTTTCAAAGGTTTCGTAAAAGGTGTGCGAGGGCATCAGATCACCTCCCTAGGGGCGAGGTCCCTGCCGAGGACTTCACCCAGCGGACGGTCGAGACCTGCGAGCGGTGACAGGTCCTTCTTTTCTTCGGAAGGAAGGCCTTGCTCGGCGAGACGGATGAGTTTTGCAAGGTGCTGGTCCACGCTTTCACCGAGGAAATCCGGATTGTGCGACTCGAGCAGGGCGTTCTTCAAGCCGTCGAAGCCTGCCTCCGTGACCGCAGCGTAGCGGTCCACCAGGGTCCTGACGTTCGCCGGGTCGGCGAGGAGCCCTTTGAAAAAGGCCACGGCCGCACGATCGTAGGGCGCGGGCAGGCTGTCCAAGGTGCGAATCTCGATGTAGTGTTTCGCCCGCACAAAGGGAAAGACCATGCTCATCAGGTGGTCGGCGGTGGCGCGATCGTTTCTGTGGGGCAGTTGTGACAGGATTTTTCTCCCCGTTGGCTTGCCATCGAGAAAAATCGGCGGAACCGAAAGGAGGTAGTCGGCGTAGGCGGCGTATCCGAAGTCCTTCTCGAAGGCACCGTACTGTTGACAGCAGCGGTCCTCATCACAGGCGTTCCAGATGTGCAGGCGGGCGTTGACCCCGGGATAGGGCTTGCCGGCCCAGTAGGTGGTGTGATCGAGCCGGGAGGCCTGGAGGAGACCCAAGATGTTCCCGAGACGCATCTTATCGACAAAATCCTTCTCATCCCTGTAGTCGATGGCAATCTGCTGGGCTGCGGATCCCTTCATCATATCGTGGGCCAGGGGGCCGCAGCTTTCGAAGTAATCGTGCATCCAGCGGTAGCGGTCCTTGGGCAGGAGGCTGATCTCGCCGATGGGGGTCACCGGCTGGTAACCCGTGGCCAGGAGCTTGAGCCCACGCGCCTTGAGCAGTGGTTCCAACCGGTCGAAGAGAAAGCGGCGCCGCTCGAAAAGTGCCTCCAGGGTATCGGTCACATCCACACTGATCTCGAACTGGCTTCCCGGTTCGAGCGTAATGGCAAAGTGCTCGAAACGCAGGCCGAGCAGGTCGTCTTTTTCGTAGGTCGTCACCACGGCCTCGGGCGCCAGTTCTTCCAGGATGCCGGCCACGGTCGGGTAGTCGACGGCACGGTAGTCCGCATCGACGATGAAATATTCAAATTCTGCTCCGACACGTCCTTTGGCAGACGTTTCCCCGGAGCGTAGGATCTCGATCAATTGTTCTCTCATGTTTTCACCTCATCCTTAATCATACCATTTTGCCCGGAATCCTGTTAGTGGTAATTGAGAAGTTCTAGCGACGTATGCTACAATAGAGCAGATATGAGGTGAGAAGACATGTTCAACTTGAAAGACAAACGCTACCTGCTCCTGCTCGGTATCTATCCTTTTTTCGGATTGCTCTTTCTCTTGGCCGAGAGCCGGACGGGCGGATACCATCTGATGACCATATCCCTGGACTACGCCCTGCCCTTCGTGCCGCCCATGGTCCTCTTCTACCTAATGTGGTTTCCCTACGTAGGCGTCGCAGTGGGGTTTTTCGCTCTCTACTCTGAGCGTGATTTCAAACACCTGCTCTTTTTGATCTACACGGGGATGGCCCTGAGCTACGTGGTCTATTTCGTCTACCCCACGGCCCAGAACCTACGCCCGAACCCACTGCCCGATGGGTTCTTTTCGCAGATCGTAGCCTTTCTCTACAGGACGGATACACCCACGAACGTGGCCCCGAGCATCCATGCCATCGACGCCGTGGCGGTGCACCTGGTGGTGAGCCGGTCGCGCCTCACGTCAAGCCGCCCTTTCCTCCGCCACGCCTCTGCCTTTTTGAGCGTCGGGATCTTGCTCTCCACCCTGCTGATCAAGCAACACGCGATCGTCGATGTGGTCACCGGCACGGTGTTGGTATTCGGCCTCGACGCCCTCTACAAGAAGACCATCAAACCCAGAATGAAAAAGGCCGAATCCTCAGATCCGACCTAGTCTTTCCTCCACTCGCGCAATGGACCGTCCCGGCAGGGGCGGTTTTTCCTTATCCAGACGTTCGATCAGATGCGCGAGTCCCTCGGGTCCCTTGCGGTCTTCCACGAACAAGGTGGTGGGCTGGGTAACCTTCGCATAGCCATCGGGGTGCGTCAGGTGGAGGATGGGTACCACCGGTACCCGTTCGTCCCCGATGCCCCTTCGGACCTGCTTGGCGTGGGTGCCCACCTGTTTCATGGGATTGTAGAGGTGGCGCTGGTGGCCCTCCCGCTTGGACAGGAGCCAACTCTCTTCTCCGCCACGTCCCTGTAGCTTGCCCCGCACGTGCTTGGTCTCCACCACGTAGAGGGCGCTACGCCCGATCACCAGGTGGTCGATTTGGCTACCGTTGAAATGAATATCGCTGTAGATCACATAGGATTTCGGTAGCATCTTCAGGCGCTTGTCGGTGATGCGTTCCCCTTCGAGACCGCTCTTGACAATCCGCCGCTGTTTTTCAATCCGCTTGTACGCGAAAAGCGGTACCGGGGTTGCCAACAGGAGCAGGGGGAAATAGTAGGACGCACCCAGGATCAGAATAGCCAGCACGGCCATGAAAAAGCGGAGCCACCAGAGTCGTCGGTAGGCGCGGTAGAGGTAGCGTCCCTTCTTAGCGACCCGGGCCATCGAGCGCCTCCATCACCGATGCAAAAAAGGATCCGATAGACGTATTGTACACAAGATCTGCCCGTCCATCGTAAGGGGTAGGCGTTCGGTTGACCAGCACCAGCTGATCCCCGCGATAATAGTCGATCAGTCCCGCCGCCGGATAGACCACCAAGGAGGTGCCACCCACGATGAGAAGATCGGCCGAGGCGATCAATCGCACCGCTGCCGTCAGCACGTCGTGGTTCAGACCCTCTTCATAAAGCACCACATCGGGACGCACCACACCCCCGCAGATTGGACAGGCGGGCACTTCTTCCTCGAGGTCGAGGAAGGCCTTGAGATCAAAACGCTCACCACAGCCCACACAGTAGTTCCGGTGGACCGATCCATGGACCTCGTGTACCACCAGGCTACCGGCCACCTGGTGGAGACCGTCGATATTCTGGGTGACAATACCGGCCAATTTTCCCCGTCCCTCGAGCTCGGCAAGCGCGCGGTGCAGGGCGTTGGGCTTTGCCTGGGGCCATAGGAGATTCTCCCTGTAGTACTTGTAAAAAAGCGGTTTATGGCGATCGAAGAAACTTCGGCTGATCAGTTGCTCCGGTGGATAACCGTAGACTTCTTTCGCATGGTAGAGCCCGCTCTCCGAACGGAAGTCCGGGATACCCGATTCCGTCGATGTGCCGGCTCCGCCGAAAAATACAATCTGATCCGATGCGCGGATCAACTCGAGGAGTTTTTCCATACCGTCCCTCGTTTCTGTTCGTAGTTTTTCTTGGCAATCTCGGCGAGGACCAGTAGATCCTCAATGCTACCGCCCTTATAGACGAAATGCTGGTGTTCAACCTCCGTCTCTTCATCGGTGTGCTTGAGCAGGTGCACGTGTTCGGAGAGCGTAGGCACGGCCACATCGAACACAGCGTGGAATTCCTCCGGATCGTCCACCAACTTCACGATGCGGTCTCCCAGTGCCGAGATAATCGAAACACCCGTCTCATCATTTTGCCGTCGGTAACCCTCTCCGAAAACGCGGTGGATGATCTTGGCGAACTGGTACCCGTGACCCTTGAAGTAATAATGATGCATAGCTTTCCCCCCTCTAGACAGCAGTTAACAGGTGGGCTACAAACGACCCGCCCGAAAGATTTTCCTTTCGTTTCACTATATACCACAAAAGAGCGGCCTTCATTCAGGCCGCTCACCGTGTCTATGGTTTTATGATCCGAGCCCCGACGAGGGTGTACCCTTGAAAATCCGGATCGCCCGGGAAGAGAAGCGCTTCGCCAAAGTGTTTTTCCAACATCCGCTGCACGTCGAAACCCAGGGATTCGAGGCTGTAATGCCGCTCCTCCGGCTTGACACAGGGGAGGCCTTTTGACCGCGTGCAGCGCTCGCAGGCGAAACACTCGCCGGCGATCAGGATGGCTTCCCCCTCCCTGGCTTCTGCGACCATCGCCCCGGCCATCTCTTGTCTGGCTTTGTTGAAAATCGCCAGCTTCTCATCGCTCTGGTAAGGAACTAGCCAGCGGTAGAGAACCGCCTCCGAGAAGTCGCCCAGGATCATCAGCGGGTCCACCTCGTGGGGTGGACAGGTCCAAAGTTTCCCGTGATGCTTACAGGACGAACAGTAGCCGAAAATCCGCTCCGGATCATGAGAGAGGAGGAGTTCGTCGTGCCGTATTCTCACGGTCCTACGTACGGTCATGACTTTCACTCCCCTTCAGAAATAGCTTCTCCAATATCTCGCTTGCGGAGGAAAAGTGCATGTGCACGTAACAGGCGTAGGTCGCTTCTTTGTGGTAACCGGCAGGTCGCCAGTGGTCGCTCCCGCGGTCCGTCTCGTACCAGCGATCGATTTCCCCCGTCATCTCGGCGACGGAGTGGTGGAAGCTGTGACCCGTCGCCTTGAGACCCTGCCAGCGGATGTGGCGGTAACCAAAGTCCTGTAGGCGGTCGGTCATGGTGATGGCAAGGGGGAGAAAACCCACGAGGGGGACCTCTTTCACCGTCTCGGCCAGGTACATCATGCCACCGCACTCAGCATAACAAGCACCTCCGCTTTCAAGATAGTCACCTACCGAGGACAGCATCGAACGGTTGTCCGCCAAGGCTTCTAGATGGAGCTCCGGATACCCACCGGGAAGATAGAGGGCCGTCACGCCCTCCGGTAGCTGCTCATCGCCAAGCGGCGAAAAGGTCTTCACGACAAACCCCCGTCTTTGGAACCATTCGTGGACATCGTCGTAGATAAAACTGAAGGCCGCATCAGAGGCGATGGCCGCCACACCACGGCTCGGGGGCGCCAGGTGCAGTTCTCTTCTTTTCGGTGGTATGTCGGTCCCCAGGGCAAGGAGCCCCGAGAGGTCCATGGTCTCCAGGGCCGTCTCGGAGAGTCGCTCCACAATCCGGTCGATACCCTCTCGCTCCCCAGGGGTCACGAGACCCAGATGGCGCGAAGGCAGGTGTACCTCTTCCATGGCGGGTAGATAGCCGTAGACCCTGAGCGGCAGATGCTTCTCGATCATGTTCCGGTAGTAGGGAACGCTATGGGGCTTGACCTTGTTCAGGATCACACCGGCCACCTTGATCCTCGGATCGAACTTCATGAACCCCGAAAGGAGGGCCAGAAGGGACTGGGCCATCCCCGTGGGATCGATCACGAAGACCACGGGGAGGTTGAGCGTTCTGGCCAGGTGGGCGGTAGAACCGTTGTCGAGCCCATCCCCCTTGCCATCATAAAGCCCCATGACCCCCTCGATCACCAGGGTCCGCGCATCCGTGGCCTTCTCGGCCAGAACTTCTGCCGCGCCTTTGCTTCCCATCATCACGAGGTCGACGTTTCCCGTGGGTAAACCCAGCACCTGCCGATGGAACATGGGGTCTATGTAATCGGGACCCACCTTGAGGGCCGCGGGCTTGTGGCCCGCTTTTTTCAAGGCGCCGAGCAGGGCCATCGTTACCGTTGTCTTGCCACCGCCGGAGCGGGGCGCCGATAGAATAAAGGCTTTTGCCATCTTAAACCCATCCGATCAAACTGAGTGCGCTATAGACGAGAAGGCCCGCCATGACCAGGTTGAAGGGTCTTCGGTAGGCCGAGAGGAACTTCCGAAAGAGCATGCCGAAAAATCCCCAGAGGAGGAGGGCCAGAAAGGCCAGGAAGCTCAGGAAGAGCACGAGTCCGAACACACCGATCATCGAGCCAGACAGCGGGATCACGAAATTGGCCACCACGGTGAGGGCATAGAGAATCGCCTTCACATTGACCAGCTGCAGGAGGACACCGTTTTGAAAGGAATTGAGCGGAATGGCCTCATCGCCGGCTCCCTTCACATCGCTGTGCCCCACCTTATAGGCCAGGTACAGCATGTAGAAGAAGCCCACCCAGGCCATCGCGGGTTTCGCCTGCGGGATGATGCGGCTCAGGGTCACGTTGAAGGTCGCGCTGAGGAGCAGGATCCCCAAAAACCCCACGAAGACCCCGGCCATAAAGGGCAGGGTTTTCTTCAGGCCGTAGCGGTTGGAACTGGCCATAGAAGTAATGGTATTGGGACCCGGTGTAAAGGTCACGACAAAGGCATAGGTGAAAAAAGGTAGCAGCTCACTCATACGATACGCCTCCTAGGGGACAATGATTTCGTTCTGGTGTAGGTGCGAGAGGATATAGTCGGCCACGTCCTCGGGGGCACGCAGCCGGCTCTTGTCTTTGATATGGTCCGTTTGCTCCCAAAATGCGGTGCGCATGCCACCCATGAAAACCGCGTGAACGGAAAAGGGGTGGTCTTCGTGGTGGAGTGCTTCGGAAAACCCACGCAGACCGAATTTCGACGCACAGTATACGGATTCGTTGCGTTTGCCCACGAGGCCAGCCGTGCTGATGATATTGATCAGCCTACCATCGATCAGCTCTTCAAAAATGCGGGCCATGTAGATGGGACCCTTGAGGTTGATATCGATCATAGCATCGATGGCATCGAGAGACAGCTCACTCAAGGGACCGAAGTAGCCCACGCCGGCGCAGTTGATCAGGTCGTCGATGCGAATCCCCTCTTTCTCCAGGGCTTGTTTCACCTTTTGGAGGGAAGTGCCATCGCGCACATCCAATGAGAAGGTCCTGGCCCCGTGACTCTCCTCCAGTTCTTCGAGAGCCCGGCTATTGCGTCCGATCAGAATCAGGTCGTGGGAGGCTTTCAGACGGTCAGCCAGTACGCGGCCGAGGCCACTGGTGGCACCGGTGATCAGTGCGGTGGGCATGGTATCGCTCCTTTCTATGGGGAAAAAGATTCTTCTGTCTCTAGTTTATCATATGAGAGGCCCGACTGACGAAAACAGGCCGAAAGACAGGAGAATATTACACCCCCCGCATAAGCGGAAGGGCCAGCTGCCCTTCTTTTTCATCGCCCAGCCATTCCACCTTCCCCCTATCGATCAAAAGGGCTGTGTAGGCCGCGGCCAGGGCATCGAGACCATCGATGGTCTCTTTCTTCGTCAGTCCCGATAGACACGCGTCCGGACCGAGTCCCGCGAGTAGGTCCAGACGCTGCCGCATCCCTTCTGCCCTGTCCTTTTTTGACAGCCTCTCTCCCGACAGCACGCGGAAGGTCCCCTGTGGGAATACTTCAGCCGCGCCGGGCGGCACTCCCCCTTGTCCCAGGCGCGGGTAGCCGCGGTCGGCGAGCGCTTCGAAGAGCGCCACGGCCTCCTGCATCCAGTGGAAGAAGGGGTCGGCCCGGTCGAGGTCCCGCGGTGTCCCGTAGACACCAATGCCGCGTTTTCTGAGGAGTATTTCCGATAGTTTGTAGTCGGAAAAACTTGTGCCCGGCTTTAGGCCCAACCTTTTTCGCATAGCGGGATCCAAAGCCAATCCATGGCTGGGACCCGAGGGTCCATCGATCCCGATCACACGCGGCGCCTTCTCCTTTACCAGACCCACTAGCGCTACAGAGGACATCTCTTGAACAAAACCGCCTTCGGCGGCAATAAATCAAAACCTACACGGTGATTAGACTATTCATTTAGTCTATGGGTACCATAAGCCCATTGCACTTGACACACAGTGCAGTGGGTTTCCCCTTTTCATCGCAGTTTTCTGGTGTAGACATTTCGTAGACGATATCTGCATCGATTCCTTCTTCATAGCCACAACGTTTGCATCGAAACTGAACATACTCAACTGGTGCATCTGCTCCGAATGGGATGGTGTATTCTCGTTCATCCATTTCTCTTCACTCCTCGATGGTATAGTAAGACAATTCTCTGTTACATCATAAATCAATCCATACTTCGGATGCCATATCTCCCATAATTCCATCACATGCTTACATTTCTTACAACGCATCGGATCTTTTGAAAAGTTTTGAATGAGTCTTTGGCGATAACTCATTTTCGATGCTCTTTTATTCCACCAGCTTTTGCTTGTATAATAGGTCCGCTGGTAGCCACTTTTGATATATTGCTGTAAACCATACATCCTTTTCCTCGTCAAAGCAGTTCTACCTGAATAGATTCCATAGCGCCTGACTAACTTCTGATTTTTCATTGGGATATGTTGAACGAGTTTGCCCATGAATGTATGGATGCTTTCTGTGACCTCTTCTCGTTTTTCGCTCTTATGATCAATATACCAATACCTGATTTCTCTCTCAGTGACCCCCATGATGCGGTGTTCTGCCATGGCTGGTCGTGCCAAGTAGCGCCCAATATACTGGGCGCTCTTCTTGGCACTTTTCATTTTCCCCTCTGCATAAACATAAAATCCGTCTTTGTATCGTTTGAAATAGCCACTGTACTCTCGACTTTTATGGGGATTTTTCTTGATCATGTATTGGATAAGCTTATATTGCCAGATCTTTCGAAAACTCGTGTAGTTGAAATAGTTCAGTTCACCTATTTCTTCGCCTTTCATCTTTATCTCTGGGATCAATGCATGTACATGTGGATTGTATTTTAAATCACGACCAAAGGTATGAACCACGCTGATCATACCAGTTTGCCACAGTAAACCTTTTTGCTTACGTCGTTTTCTTCTGTCATATGCTTCGCGATTTTTTCCATTCACCCTGTTGATGGTTTCCTCAACGACTTCCCACGCCAAGACTTGCAAATCCTTTAAGCAGTCCTTGTTATAGAAAAAGTGCGCTCTGAATTCCTCAGGTATGGTGAATACACAATGGCGATGGATCACATCTAGCAGTTTAGACTGCTGCCTATCGCTCCATTCATCACTATATCTCTTTCCACAACTATTACAAAACCTACTTTTACAGGTGAATCCAATTATCTTTTCTTCGGCGCAATGGGTACACTTATATTTGATATACCCACCTTTTGGATCTCCACATTCGATCATCTTCTTCACTTGAGATTGAATCTGCTCTCGTTGCGACTCTGGAAACTTATGGGCATTTTCTTTCCAGAAGTCTGCAAAGTGATCCCTGAAGATATCTTTTATTCTGTATTTGGCATCAACAGTTGTTTTCATAGTATCAGTTTATCTTTCCTCTCTACTGATGCCAACTACTTATTCTCATTTCATCCACATCTCTTTGCGCATGCTATTTCCTAAGCTACTAAAAAGAGCACCCGCTCGTCGCCGGAGATCCCGGCGACGGTCAGGTGCTTCTTGTGTACATCGATACCCAGGTAAAGCATCAGCTGGTCCCCTTGGCGGTGATCCGATCGATGGAAAGCTTGATCAGCGCCGTGGCCTCGCCGGAGCGGTCCACGTAGGCGGTTCCCGCTTCCCTGTGGTCCGGCGCATACTTGTCGATGAAGAGAAGAAGCGCAGACCTTCGCTCCTCTCCCGTGACGAGTGATGCTCTACCGAAGGCCATGGCACTCCGGTAGGCAGTGGTAAACTGGGCGGGCTTTCGCACCACATCCGTCACGACGGTGAAGGCCGCCTCTGGATTCTCGAGAATCAGATCGATCTTTTTTCCTTCCAGTGCCCCGTGAAAGTACAGGGCCTTTTCCTTTTCATCATAGACGTAAGAGAGCGGGACCCCGTAGGGTGTCCCGTCCCTTTCCGCTAAAGAGAGGACGCCGTACTCCCCACCGGCTAGAATGGATTTTCCCGTAGCCTCTCCAAGGTCTTTTTTGGCATTACGCATTTTTCGATTCAATGGTTGCACACTCCCCTTCTCTACCTGAGCTGTTCGATCAAAAACTGGCTTCTTCCAAGTAATCGTCGGCACTGCGCTTGATGACCTCGTAGAACTCCACCTTGGCGGCGTTAAAGTAGGGGATCAAGAACAAGAACCCGATACCAAAGGTCAGGATGCTCAAGAGGAACCACCCGATAAAGGAAACAGTAAACCCGAAGTACTCGCTCTTGTGGCCGTCCATCAGCATCTTAGAAGCGTCGATCGCCTCGAGCCCTGACATATCGGGATTTTCCGTCATGATCAGATAGGCCATGCTGTAGCGAATGGCCGCGATGATCCCCGGTACGATCAGAACCAGGGTCCAGAGGAGAATGAACAGCGTTGAGAAGAAGTGCAGTAAAAAGGTGTCCCCAAAGCGCTTGAACCCGATGAAAAGGTCAGCGATATTGGCGGTCTTTTCCCTGAGCCGACGAAAGAAAATCATGAGCCCATAACTCAAGGGGCCTGAAACGATGAAACTCAAGAGGTTGAAAAAAGCCGACGTACCGCTAAATTGTGTTCCCCGGCTGGAGATCTCGACGACACGCTGCTGGTTGGTGAACAGTTGTGTGAGCGCCAGGTAAATCAGAACGGTAACGATGACCTCGGGCCAGTGTCCCCGTAGATTCTCTCTGGCGGTGGATTTGATTCGTTCGAATGACATGTGCATTCCTCCTTTTGGTGACCTTTGTTGTGCTCATTATATCGCATGAAGGCCTCGGTCGTCGTGCTTTTAAGCCAATCTTAACTCTTTGCTAATCGCGGCTACAGACTTTTTTTAAGAAAAGCCCCCACCCCATCCTGCTCACGACAAATACAAAAACACCCCCGATGCACCATCAGCAAGGAGGGGATCGCTGATAGTGGCATCGGGGGGGGGGTTAGTTAAGTGAGGCGCGGATAAAGGTCGCGGTCTTCACGGGCGATACGCTCAGAAAGGGTCCCGAGCACCCGCTCCGTTTCAGAGACGAATCTCTCGGGATCGGCGTTCAACTTTGTCGCCGTGTTGAACTGTAACTTGTAGGCCTCGAAGACATCCGCGATGCCTGCCATTTCTCCCATGTAGTCATCGTGCACGGCGGCGAGATCAGGGTTTTTGTGGTCCTTGAGCGCCGGATAGAGTAAGCGGTCTTCTTCACGAAGGTGGATCTTGATCTTGCCGGCGAGAAGATTCAGATCCTTTGCCACGGCCAGCGCTTCTTCCTCGACATCTCTTTCACTCACCGAGAGGAGGCGGTCGACGAGCGCGCCGATCTCGGCGTGCTGGCGCTTGAAATTATCGAGCTTCATCTCCTGCACCTTCTTGCTCTTTTTGGGCGGCATAAGCCTTGATGTACTGGAGGACCGGTGCGACTTTCATGATGGTGGGCGCTCCCTTCATCCAGATCTGCTGCTTGAGGACCTCGGTGATCTCGGGTAGGGTCGCCCCGTGGTCGTAGGCTTTTCTCGCTTCCAGCTTGGCGCGTCGCTCGTGGTCATCGAAGACAGCCGTCCCAAGGGCCACGAGGTAGAGGTATTTGAGCTCGAGGGCGCCGTTCCCGCCCCAGATCTCGTGGTGGTAGTCCGCGATGATCTCCTGCATCTCCTTCCCGAAGTGCTTGGATAGGGTCACACCGGGTGGTACGAAACCGAGGTCGTCTTTAAACTGTTTTTCCATCTCTTGTCTATTCATCTGGTCGATCGCTCCTTTTCTCTTTGTTTTCTGATCTTAGCCTATCGCACCGGGGACAAGCGAGCCGTGATACACATCAAAAAATAAAAGATTTTTTCAAAAAAACGAAAAGAAGAGGGATCTCCTCTTCTCATCGAACGGGTATTTGAATCTCATTGAGGTACTTCTCGGGATCCGATTCATTCCAAGGCCCCCGTAGCGGTAGTTCGCGGGCCGGACCAGCAATCTCCAGTCCCCGGTCTTCAATCCAACGACCCAAGGCGCTAAAGGCCGGTGCGATGTGTGAGAAGTCTCCATGCACCGCCAGGGTGGCGCACCTTTCGATGGGTTCCGACCAGCGAAGGGTAAAGGGGGTTTCCGCCTCACAATCACCTACCACCTCTATGAGGACCTCCACATCCACCGGTCCTTCCACGTAACCGTCGTCGTGGTAGGTTGCGTAGCTCTTCGTCCCCACCGCAGTGCCGTTTTTCTCGATAAAAGCGCCGAGCCGCTGCCAGAGCATACCCTCGGCATCATAGGCTGGGATCCTGTCTCTGAGGGCCAGGGCCTGAAACCCTTCGATTCGCTTCATGATCACTTTCGTTTCCATTCTCTTGTGCTCCTTCCCCGCGGCCTCAAGGGCCGCTTCGATCATGGCGAGACGTTCTTTCGTCTCGCTCAGTCGCTCCGACGTTTCTTCTTTTTTTCTCAAGAGAAGCGCACGTCGTTCTACGTCGGAAGAGGCCAGGAAGAGCTCGTGGATCTCGGCGATCTGAAACCCCATATCGCGATAAGATCGAATCCGAGTGATCTCGTCGAGCTGCGATGCCCGGTAGTACCGGTAACCGCTCATCTCATCCACATGATGGGGATGGAAGAGTCCTTCTTCATCATAGTGCCGGAGCATCCGTACGGACACACGAGCGAGTTTGGAAAAATCGCCAATCTTGAACACGAGAACACCTCCCTCTTCTTCCCATTTCAGAATAGACCCTCACATCATGTGAGGGTCAAGGGGAAAAAACATTTCTTTCTTTAAGGTCTAAGTTCCGTCTCGATCTCGATCTGCCCGTCCTTCATCCTTACCTTGGCGTGGGCTCCGTTGATCATCAAAAGCTGTGGGGGCAGGTGGCCGATATCCGCATCGAGAACCACGGGGATGCCAAGCTCGCCAAAGATCCGCAGGTAGGCGTCGCGGTCGAGAAAGTCCCCTTCCTGTTTTACGCCCGTTCGGCCCACGATGAGTCCCGAGATCCTATCGAACCATCCAGCCTCTTTCATCTGGAAGAGACGACGGTAGACGTCGGTCGATGGCGTCTCGCAATTCTCTAGGTACCAGAGGATTCCCTCGTCACCGTAGCGTTCAATAAATCCGTTCACGTCTTCATAGGGGGTGCCGAGCAGGTTGCCGATGGTGTCGAGACAGCCCCCGATCACCCGTCCCGAGAAGAGGGCTTCCTCCGGTCCGAGCAAGGGTTTCACCCTCGACTTTGCACTGAGCTGATAAGGAGCCAGGAGATCCTTCTCCACATCGGGCCACTCCACCTGGTAAAGAGGTAGGGTCTTTTGCACGAATTGATGCTTGCCAAGATACATAAGACTTGCTTGAACGGAGGGATCCACGCTGCGTGGCGAAAAGTCCATCATGTTGGGTCCATGGGCCGTGGCGATATCATGGACCGTGGTCAGGTAGAAGAGCAGGGTGCTCAGATCCGAGAAGCCCATGACCCACGGAAAGGATTCCGGGTCAATCGTCTCCTTATGAATGATCGGTAGAATTTCCATGAGAAATTCACCACCCCAGGGTGGTAGGATCAGATCGATCTCTGGATCCTTCACAAGGTCCATAAAGGCCTCGGCCCGCGTCGCGGCATCAGCACTGGTGTGCTGGTGCGAAGCATAGAGGGGTTCTTTCGCCAGCACCCCGTGTCCATCGTCCGCGAGGTTTTTGAAAGCATTTTTGAAACGGTCCACCATGATCCCGGTGACCCCTGCGGATGGAGCGGTCGTGGCGATGGTCATCTTCTCGTTGGTTCTTTTGGGATAATGCATCAGTTCGGCCTCCTCTGGGTCCTTTGTTAGTTTTTCACAAACTAGAGCATACTCTTTGCTTTTTCTAGGAAAGGGGCGTATAATAGCCTATAGTGTTTTCTTGGTTACCCACTTTAAAAAACAAGAATCATCATTTCTGTTTTTGAAAAAGGGATCCTTGGAAGACATAGCGATATGTTGAAAGGAGCTTTTTTTATGCAAAAAATGTCCACGAGATGGCTTGTGAAGACGGCGCTCATCGCCGCCCTTTACGTCGCCGTCACCCTGGCGCTCGCGCCCATCAGCTACGGCGAAGTGCAGTTTCGTCTCTCCGAGGTCCTGGTCCTTCTGGCCTTTTTCCAGCCCGCGGCAATCCCGGGTCTTGTGATCGGTTGTTTCCTGGCCAACCTCGGATCTCCCCTGGGTCCCATCGACCCGGTGCTCGGTACCCTGGCCACCCTCCTGTCCGTCCTGGCCATCCGCATGACCCGCCGGATGCTGGGCGACTCCACCAAGAGCCTGTTCATCGCCGGTCTGTGGCCCGTTGTCTTCAACGGTGTGATCGTCGGTGCCATGCTGACCTATCTCTTCGGTCTCCCCTTCTTCCTGGCCGCGACATCCGTGGCCTTCGGCGAGGCCGTGGTGGTCCTTGGGGCCGGCGTGCCCCTCTTCCATTTCCTCAAGAAGCGAGAGGATCTCAGGGCCCGACTGCTCGACGAAGCTTAATAGACAAAGGGACCGTCCCAACGGGCGGTCCTTTTCTTATGCCAGGTAGGTCTTGTAGGTTTGGTCCATCCCCAGGATGTGCTCGGTGATCCAGGCGAAAACCTCCTGCATGAGCTTCGATAGGAAGTCCACCGGATCCTCATCCACGTGATCGAGATCCACGCTCTTGAGTTTTTTGACAAACAGTTTGTGCTGGAACTTGTGCGTCATCTCGTCCAGGTAGTCGGGGTTCTCGAAGAGCTTCTCTTCTTCTTCAAAATGGTACTCCGTGTAGTCGATGAGCTTACCGAGAACGCGTGCGATGTCGTCGTAACGGTCGATCCCCTGCTTGGTCTCATCGAGAAGAACCACGATTTCGTTGCCGAGTTTGAGCAGTTCCTGGTGCTGGGCATCGATGGTCGTGCTTCCCACAGAGAAGCGGTCGTTCCAGGTGATGGGTTTAAGCTGTATAGTGGCCATATCTTCTTCCTTCCTTTCGAGTGTCTATGTATAAACTAGCGTTTCAACCATTTTACCACACGGTAGCATATTATGAACAGTGCACGAAAAAACGCCGATTTGCATCGGCGCTTTTTCTGTAGGTGTTCCATGATTCGATTCAGGAGGTGATCAGGGTGCCGGTCTTGCCGGCGATACCATCGGCTGCTTTTTCTAGTGAGGTGATCAGGGCCTTGCGGTCAGCTCTGGAGGTGGCAAAGCCCAGCGCCGCTTCTACTTTGGGGAGCATGGAGCCCGGAGCGAAGTGCCCCTCGGCGATATAGGCTTTCGTGGTCGTAGGATCCAGGATGTCGAGCCATTTTTCCTCCGGTGTACCGAAGTGTATGGCCACGCGCTCGACGGCCGTCAAGATAATCAAGCGGTCTGCCTCCAGGATCTCGGCCAGTTTTGCGCTGGCAAAGTCCTTGTCGATTACAGCATCCACTCCCTTGAGGCTGTGACCCTGGGCCACTACGGGGATACCCCCACCACCGGCTGCGATGACCAGGTGGCCCGCTCGAACCAGGGTGTCGATCGTCACTTTTTCCGCCACATCCACGGGTCTCGGCGAGGGGACCACGCGTCGATAGCCCCGGCCGGCGTCCTCGATCATTTTGTATCCCTTCTCTTTTTCCAGGTGATCGGAGACTTCCTTGCTGTAGAAACTTCCCACGGGCTTCGTGGGCATCTCGAAGGCCGGATCCTCAGGATTCACGAGCACCTGGGTGACCACAGTGGCCACGGGCTTCTCGATCCCGCGGGAAAGGAGCTCTTCCCTGAGCGCGTTCTGCAGGTGGTAGCCAATGTAACCCTGGCTCATGGCCCCACACTCTGCAAAGGGCATCTCGGGTGTCGCGGCTTCCGACAGAGATGAGGTCTCCATGGCCAGATTGATCATCCCGACCTGTGGGCCGTTGCCATGGGCCAAAATCAGCTCGTGGCCGGCTTCGATCAAGTCCACGATGGGCTTCGCCGTTTGGGCAACGGCCCGCCTCTGTTCTTCCGGGGTATTCCCCAGGGCGTTCCCACCCAGGGCGATCACAATCCGTTCTTTCATATGCGATTACCTCCCTTTTCTTCTAGGCTGTCTCCTCCATTCTACCGGTAAACCCGCCGGCGGTCTTCGTGCGCTCTCTCTGAAAATCATCTCTCTACTTGGGCAATCCTTCCGAAATCGTTTGTACCCTCTTAAACGGTGGTATAATAGTAAAAGCACTTATTTTATCCGAAGGGAGTTATTCGCTATGTGGGAAGACCGACAATTCAGGCGGCTCGTGAAGGGTGTTCTCCTCCTCACGCTCCTCCTCTTGCTGAAACAAGTACCCTACCTTACTGGACCCATTTTACAACTATTAGGTCTCGTGGTGACACCAGCCATCCTGGCCCTTTTTTTCTACTATGCACTCCGACCGGTCACACGTTTTTTCAAAAACAAAATGCCCGCCGGACTGGCCGTGGGACTCTCCTTCCTGCTCGTGCTGGCGGTACTCACCCTGGCTACGATCACAGGCGGCAGCGTGGTAAGCGATCAGTTCAAGAGTACCTTCATCGATAACGCCCAGCGCTTTTCCGACCTCAGGAGCACACTGGAAGAACCCTTTCAAGCCCTTCCCCTGGATTTCTCCGTGGACGAAGCCTGGGTGGATGGTTTTCGAAAGGGTGTGACCACGCTGTCGAGCAACCTGTTCGGGATTTTCTCCAGCCTCTCGGACTTCGGTACGCAGCTGGTCCTCTCGCTCTTCTTCCTTTTTTATCTGCTGAAGGAAGATCAGAACTTCAAGGACTACCTGTACACCCACGCGGTCCCCGAGAGCCATAAAAAGGCTGTCAAACGGGTGGCCGCCAGACTCGACGAACGACTCTCCACCTACATCAGCGGACAGCTCCTGGTGGCCCTGGTGATCGGTACCCTCATGTACATCGCTTACATGATCATTGGGATGCCCAGCGCCCTGCTTATGGCCTTTTTCTCCATGATCACGGCCATCATCCCCTTCCTCGGACCGATCCTCGGGGTCCTGCCCGCCATGCTCATCGCCATGACCGAAAGCCTGGCGCTGGTGATCCAGGTGGTCATCGCCGCCGTGATTGTCCAGCAACTGGAGGGCAACCTGATCACCCCCAAGATCATGGGAGCCAAACTTTCCCTTCACCCCTTGGTGATCATCGTGGTGGTCATCGCCAGCCTGACCCTCTGGGGTATCCTGGGGGCCTTCGTGGGCATCCCGGCCTTCCTCATCTTAAAGACCTTAATCACCGACTACAGAGAACATAAGAAGGAGTGGTTTGACAGATGAACGACAATGTCCTGATAGCCTTTGCACTCACCGCCTTCGCTGGTCTTTCCACCGGTATCGGTAGCGCCCTGGCCTTTTTCACCAATAAGACGAATGAAAAATTTCTATCGGTTTCACTGGGGTTTTCCGCGGGTGTGATGATCTACGTGAGTTTCATGGAGATCATGCCCAAGGCCCAGGAATCGCTGACGGCTGCACTGGGGCTAAAAACCGGTTCCTGGGTGACCGTCGGCGGTTTCTTCGGTGGCGTGGCCCTCATCGCCCTCATCGACAAATTGGTTCCAGATTACGAAAACCCACATGAAATGCACGACGCCAGCGAGATGCACGGCGAAGACCAATGGGCCTACGGAGAAAAACCGAAAAAAGTAAGCCCCATGGAGGATAAAGAAGGTCTTATGCGCATGGGTCTCATGAGCGCCCTGGCCATCGCCATCCACAACTTTCCAGAGGGACTGGCCACCTTTGCCGCGGCCCTGAAAGACCCAGCGCTTGGCATTCCCATCGCCGTGGCCGTGGCCATTCACAACATTCCTGAAGGCATCGCCGTTTCCGTACCCATCTACTTCTCCACCGGATCGAAAAAGAAAGCTTTTACCTATTCCTTCCTCTCGGGACTCTCCGAACCCGTGGGCGCCCTGGTGGGATACTTGCTCCTCAGGCAATTCTTCAACGATCTGACCTTCGGGATCCTGTTTGCCTTCGTGGCCGGGATCATGGTCTACATCTCGATCGACGAGCTGCTCCCCGCCTCGGAAAAATACGGCGAACACCACCTGTCCATTTACGGGATGATCGGTGGCATGGGGCTTATGGCCCTGAGCCTGCTACTGTTCCTCTGATTTTAACTGCACGCAACCATTGCACCCAAGAGGAGTCGATATGCTGTTTCAAAAGACTGCCGAGAAGAGTCACCAAAAGCATTTCAGCCCCTACAACACCCTATCCCTGATTTTCCTCCTGCTGGCGATTTTCATTGTTCCTTTCTCCTTTGTCCTGCGAAGTGCCTTTTACAACTTTTTCCTCCAACTGGACATCGATCTGGTCAATTACGGATTGTGGTTCCTATCGATCCTAGCCATGGTCTGCGCCCTCTTGTCACTCACCACCTCGGTCACCGGCCTCAACCACGGGCTCGGGTCCAAGATGGCTTTTTCCATCACCGTCCTGGTCGCCACTTTCACGGCCATCGCCCTGTCGGGGCTGGTCTTCCTTCCCCATATGTACATACTCAGCTTTGGAAAATAACATTGAAAGACGTAGATAGCGGGTGCATCCGATTCCATCGATCGGACGCACCCGCTTTTTATCCATTATCCTACCTTTTCTTCTTCGCTATGAGGAGCACCTCATGCGTTTTCTCCCGGACCGTCTCCTGCCTTTCGATCGCAAATCCAGCCTTCTCGATCAAGCCGACCAACTCATCCACTTCGTATCCTCTTGTCTTAGGCACCAGTCCCACGACCGAACCCATCTTCAGAAGATGCTTGGCCACCATCGTCTCACCAAGACAGGGGGTCAGCGAGATGAAAAGGCCGCCGGCTTTGAGGTGGTTGTGGACCTCGCCCAATGTAATCTGAAGGTCTTCCATTAGATGAAGTAGGTAGAAAGAAAAAATCACATCGTATGCGTCCTCTGAAAAATCGACATCCGCCAAGGTGCCACAGAAGAAGCCGACATGGTCGATATTCGCCTCCTTAGCCTTTCTCTCAGCTTCAGCGATCATGGCTTCGGAATAGTCCATACCGTGGACCTCGCCCACTCGGTGGACTATGTCCAGTACCAAGGTCCCCGTTCCACAACCGATATCCAGGACCCGATGGTCCTTGGAGAGGTAGGGCCCGATGGTCCCGAGCGCCCTTTCATAGACAGGTCGGTCGCCCTCCTCGGAGCGGTCGTAACGCTTCGCCATCTTGTTCCAAAAACTTCGGCTGTCCTTCACGGTACAGGTCCTTTCTCTTCTCCCGGGGGCCCGGTTATCCGAGGGCCACGTCCAGGATCATCATGATGGCAAAACCAAACATCACACCTACCGTGGCAATCTCCGAAGCCCTGTGGTCTTCTCCGGTCTGCGATTCCGGGATCAGCTCCTCGGCTACCACGTAGATCATGGCCCCCGCGGCAAAGGCCAGGGCAAAGGGCAGGATCGGTCGCATGCTGAGTACGGCGAGGGCGCCGAGGACCCCGGCGATGGGTTCGACCACACCGGAAGACTGTCCGTAGAAAAAAGCCTTGCGGCGGCTGAGTCCCTCACGCCTGAGCGGGATGCTGACGGCCGCTCCCTCGGGGAAATTCTGGATGCCGATACCGATGGCCAAGGCCACTGCTCCTGCGAGCGATGCCGAGGGGAGGCCGTAGGCCACAGCACCGAAGGCAACGCCCACAGCCAGGCCCTCGGGTATGTTGTGGAGGGTGATCGCAAGGACCAGCAGGATGCTCCGCTGCCAGCGCGTCTTGATTCCCTCGGCCTCCGAGGTGTCAAAACCCATGTGCAGGTGAGGTAAGGTCTTGTCGACAATCCATAGGAAGAAACCACCCGACAAAAAACCGATGCTCGCCATGAGCCAGGGCGTCTGACCTAGATCGCCGGCCATCTCGATGGCCGGAGCAAGCAGCGACCAAAAGCTGGCCGCGATCATCACACCGGCAGCGAACCCCAGCATGCCATTGAGTATCCGCTGCTTGATCGTAACGAAAAAGAAAACGAGAGCAGCGCCTAGTGCGGTCATCGACCAGGTGAAAAGTGTCCCGATGAGCGCCTGCGTCACCGGTGAAAATTGTTCAATCCATTGCAGCATAGTAAGATCTTCCTTTCTGTATGATCTGTCCTTCACTAGATACCCCCGCCCCGAATTGATAATCATGCACAGACCAGGGGACAAGAACCAAAGGAAGGACCACTCTATGCAAGAAAAAAGCGACCTTCCCACCAAAGGAAAGATCGCCAGGTGTACTTATCTGAGGTAAAGAAAGATCGCGAAAAACTGACAGACGCTACCGGCCAGTACAAAGAGGTGCCACACAGCGTGGTGAAAGGGCATTTTCTTGCTTGCGTAGAAGATTGTCCCCAGCGTGTAGAAGAGTCCACCGCCGAGTAGCCAGAAGAAAAAGCCCAGGGGAAGGACCGCCAGCATAGGTTTGATCACGATGACCGCCAGCCACCCCATCCCAATGTAGATGATTAGCGAGAGCACCTTAAAGCGGTCGAAATTCTTGAAAGTCACGATCTTGAAGACGATTCCCGCGATGGCGATCGCCCAGACGGCGATGAGGAGCCCCATCCGCCAAGCCCCCTCGAGGGCGAGGAGGGCCACCGGCGTATAGGTGCCGGCGATGTACAGGTAGATGGCCGAGTGATCGAAGACCCTCAGGATCGGCTTGACCCTCGGGTGCGGGATGCTGTGGTAGAGGGTCGAAGCGCTGTAGAGTAAAAAACTACAGGCACCGTAGATGGCAAAGGCCACGATACCCAGGGGGTTCTTATCGATATAGGCAAAGACCAAGAGTAGGGTCATGGTGACGACGGAAAAGAGTACGCCGATTCCGTGGGTGACGGCATTGGCGATTTCCTCATTGCGGGTGTAATGCTTCATATCTACTTCCACCTCGTTTCCTATACAACTGGAAAAAAAGACCCACTCTCACGGCTCGGAGAACGGGTCGTTTCACTGGTGCGAGATAAGGGACTTGAACCCCTGACTTCTTCCACGTCAAGGAAGCACTCTACCACTGAGTTAATCTCGCATGTCTTGCAACACTTAAGATTATAGCAAAGGAATCCGTGCTTGGCAAGATGTCGGGACGAACATTTTTCTTCATGAGGAGGGACAGGGACCAGGAGGGGAGTAAAACAACCGTTTCTACCCTCTCCTATCGACGAGTTCCTTTTCCATATCCTCCAGTGTAATCAATCGCAAACGATGCGACTCACGAGACAACTCGATTAATCACCAGAAGTTTTCTCTGAGACATTGATTGATCTGCCAAAAACAGCAGGGCATCTTCCCATCCGTCGAAAGTACTGACGAACTTCTCCATGCTAGATCCCTGCAAAACTGCTTTGGAGAATAATTCTAACTGATTGTGATCGGTCGCTTCGATCGCCGAGTAAAAAATGTGCTCTTTTTCCTCGCAAAATTTTCTCAGTAGTTCCGTTTTCCCGATACGTCTTCGACCGTATAAGATCAAAAACTCTGCTCGATCGCTTTGGTCTCTTTTTTCAAAATACGATAGCTCTTCTCTTCTACCGATGAACATGTAGGTTCCTCCCCTTTCTCCTTTTCTTCATTATACGACGATTAGCAATTTTGTAGAGTCGTGATTAGACTAATTACGACTCTACAAAATTTGTGCCTTTTAAGCACAAGAAAACCCATGCCACCACAGCATGGGTTTCTACCGTTTCTTGAACCTTCAATTGACTATAAGCTCTTGTAGCAGAACCACCAATCTTTGTACTCGATCTCACCGGCTTCGGCCTGCTTCTTGCGCTCGGCAACCAGGGCTTCCGTACCTGCAGGCGGGATGATGACCTTATCGCCAAGGACGGGGTTGTTCGGCCAATTCTCCGGCATGGCCACACCGTTTTTGTCGCTCACCTGCAGGGCCTTGAGGGCGCGGAGCACCTCGTCCACACTGCGGCCGATCTCCTGGGGGTAGTACATCATCAGGCGAAGGGCACCTTTGGGATCCACGATGAAGACAGCACGCACGGTGTTCGTCCCCTTGGCTTCGTGCAGCATGCCGAGCTCAGTGGACACGCGGCCCAGCTCATCGGCGATCACGGGGAAGGGCACCTTCGTGTCGAAATTCTCACCGATCCACTCCACCCACTTAATGTGGCTGAAGACCTGGTCCACGGAGAGACCCAGGAGCTCTGTGTTCAGCTGGGCGAAATCCTCCGCCCTCTTGGAGAAACCGACAAATTCCGTGGTGCAGACCGGTGTGAAATCACCAGGGTGACTGAAGAGGACGAACCACTTGCCCTCGTAGTCGTCGGGAAGTACCTTGTCGCCGTGTGTGGTCTTGACCGTCATCTTGGGAAACGTGTCGCCGAGCAGGGGGAGTTTGTTGATCTTTTCCATGTTTTTAAACCTCCGTGAATAAGTACTAGGGTTGTGTTTGCTTTTCTCAATCTGTATTATATGCAAATTGATATGAATTTTCAAGTGTGATTTTGTAATTCTTGCAACTTGAAAACGAATATCAAAAACACGCCCCGCGAGAGGCGTGTTCGTTATTAAACAGCAACTGATTCTCTCTGGTCCTTAGCGCGTGCTTGGATTCTTCCTGACTAGACGCGTCGACCCGCGATAATTCCAGCGACCAAGGTAATGATGAAGAGAACAATGAAAATATAGAATAGAAACTTCGCGATCTCAATCGCAGCACCAGCAATACCGATGAACCCAAAAAATGCAGCGATGAGTGCTACGACGAAAAAAATGGCTGACCATTTTAACATAGTATACCCTCCTTTCAGATGAACTTAGTGTCAAACGAATACTGCATAAACCAATGCATAAGCACTGGAATTGCTGCAATCTATAATTCAAGAGGCTTCCCTCCCCATTTTAGGTTTCAATACTCCCCAAAATGTGTAGGTGATTAATATCCGACTACCAAGCACCCGAAAGGAGTTGGCCTCTTGAATACGAATTTGGTGACCACGCTACTTTTTATGCTTTGTGCGCAGTCTTCAGTCATTGAGATCCTCATGATTCTCAACTTTGCGATCAATTACAAGAATGCTAAACCTGAAGGTCCATTGAGCCTTAGGTACCAGCAGTTCCAAATCGATCAACCTCCGCTTATTGAAAAGATCGATTACACGAGCTACCACAAGCGGATCAACGACTATTTCCTCGCTACAGGAAAGAAAATCCGTCCTGTTCAGCGTCGAGGTGGTGCGAAGGTCCCGAGTCACGTGAAATGCCCGTACTGCAAGGCGCCTCATAAATATCTTTACCGGAACAACGGAAACAAGGGAAATCAATACCGATGTAAAGTCTGTCATCACAACTTCAACATCATGACCGACCGTGATCGAAAGCCTTTCACCCTAAGATGTCCCCACTGCGCTAAACCGCTAGATAGAATTAAGGAGCGTGACAACTTCAATGTGTACAAATGCAGAAATGATCAGTGCTCTTTTTATCTCAACAATCTTGCGGCCATGTCGGATGCAGACCGCGATCGTTTCGAATGCTATCCCACGCTTTTCAAGGTTCGGTATATCCACCGTGTTTTCAACGGCAACTTTAAGGAACTCTCACGTGAATCGATTGATCTTCCGAAGGTTGATCTCTCGCGCATTCACGCACCACACTATATCCTTGGACTCATTTTGAGCTACCGGATCAACTATGGCCTTACTGCTAGGAAAGTCTCGCAAATCATGCGCGAGGTCCATTGTTACAAGGTTTCTGCCCAAACTGTCCTCAACTACTGCGAGGCTGCAGGCTACATCGTAAAACCCTTTTTGGATACCTACGACTATGACTTGTCCGGTTCCTATGCAGGCGATGAAACCTATATCAAGATCAGGGGTAAGCATGCCTACATCTTTTATTTCATCGACACCGTCAAGAAGATACTGCTCTCGTATTATGTCTCAGAAAGACGAACGTCTACTTGTGCCATGAAGGCACTTGCCTACGTGAGAGAAAAGCTATCTCCCTATGATGGTAAGCCTACTTTCATCACCGATGGAAATCCCATCTACAAGCTGGCTCAATACTTCTACGCAGAGCCCGAAAAGAACGGTGGGACGCCGGAAGATAAGTTTGTGTTCGATCTGGTCACGGTCTATGGGCTCACAAATGATGATCCGATTTCAACGGAGTACAGACCGCTCAAGCAAATCATCGAACGTTTGAACAGAACCTTTCGGGCTTCTTATCGATTGACCAATGGCTACCATGCTTATCACGGATCCGTTAGCCATGTGAACCTGTTTGCCGTTCACTTCAACTTTCTCAGAACCCACAGAAGCCTGGGGAACAAGGTGCCCGTTCCGATTCCAGAGATTGAAAAGCAGAAAGACATGCCCAACAAATGGGTGAAATTACTCCACCTTTCGCAAGAAAAAATCCTGGAGCTCCAAAGGGTAGCTTGACCCTGTCGAAGTTGATAGCTACTACCAGCGGTAGCGCACTACCGCTACTTCTTGTGCTCAAATTTCTCGTCCGTTGCCTTTTCCCATAGCTGTCGGGAGGCCTCGAGCCGACCTATGGTTTTCATAGATCTTTAGACACTACCCAGATGAATCGGGCGAAGAGCTGGGAGACGCTCCACTTAGCCACTTCCGCCCAAGGACTTGCATTCTATTTATGCCCAGAACCCACAACTTCCAAACATTTTCCAAATAGACCGCTCCTCTTGAGAGACCTCCCTCCACACACAAAAGGAAGCCCTCCGAAATAGGGCTTCCTCTTTCATCACTGCCTTCATTTGCTCAATCGACCAGCTGGTCTTCTGCATTGAAAAAGGTACGCGCACCGAGGTACAACATGACCAGCACAGAAGCCGACACAGCACCTAAGATCCCCAGCATGATGGCCATCTGGTAGGCGATGGCCGTGGTGGGAACCGTACCAGACAAGATCTGACCGGTCATCATCCCCGGCAGGAAGACGATGCCCATACCCAGCATGGAATTGATGGTCGGCAGGATCGCAGCGTCAAAGGCACCGTCGACGATGGGCGCCGCCGCGCGCTTCGGCGTGGCACCCAAGATCAGGGCCTCCTCCACCCGCTGGCGGTTGTCCTGCATCCCGTCCAGGAGCCGTCCAATACCAAGGGAAATCCCCGTCATGGAGTTGCCCACCAGCATGCCGGCGAGCGGGATGAAGTACTGGGGGTCGTACCAGGGGCTGATCCGGACCACCACGAAAAGAAAGTAGATCATGGTCGTCAGGGTCCCGGCGGAAAGACCGATGGCCACCACGCGTTTCATGGCCGTCGACAGCCGTCCCTTGAACTTCTTGTACACCGTGAAGATCGCAAAGACCTCCATCAGAGCGATCACCCCGACGGTAAAGAGTGGGTGCGGGTTCTCGAAGATCCACAGGAGCACATAACCCGTCAGCATGAGCTGCAGGGTCATGCGCACAGAGGCCAGAACAAGCAACTTCTTGCGGTCGATCCCACGGATATGGAGCACCAGCAGCACGAAGAGAACGAAAACGTAGCCCAGGGCTACCTGAATGACCGATAGGTCCATGATGCCCTTCATTGACGGTCGCCTCCTCTCGCCAGTTCGATGGTCCGGTCGGCATAATCCGTGGCGATCTCCCGCTTGTGGGTGACCATCACCAGAGACTTCTCGCGCTCCCTCACGAAGTCCACGATGGCCTCGATAATCAGGCGTTCCGTCTTCTCATCGAGAGAAGATGACGGTTCATCGAGCAGATACACCGGTGCATCGAGCAGCAACAGACGTCCGAGGCCAAGCCGCTGTTTCTCACCGCCGGACAGTTTCGTTGCATCGTCCGTTAGGTTTTTACTCAGGTGGACGCGCTCGAGCATAGCGGTGAGCTCCGCGTCAGGGGGGACCGGACGATCTTGATAGGTGAAGCCCATGATCAGATTGTCGCGAAGGGTCCCCGGCACCACCACGGGCGTTTGGCTCATGAGCGCCACCTCCCTACGGTGGTCCACGCTTGGCCGCGAGGATAATGCTTGTCCCTCGTACAGGATCTCGCCTTCCGTGGGGGACAGCATCTTGTTGAGCAGCTTGAGCAGCGTGGTCTTCCCCGCTCCCGATTCTCCGAGAAGAGCCGTGATCTTTCTCTCCTCGATCTCCAGGTGGTCGATGGCCAGGATGTCCTTGTACTGCATCTTGTCGATGGTAAACAACATCCCGCTCACCCTCTTTCCTTCGGGAGCACTTCTTCCACGAGTTCTGTCAATTTCTTGCGCGCACCGATCAGATCCTGGCGACCTTTATCGGTGATCTGGTAGTATTTTCTCGTCTTCCCTTCGACCACCTGCTTTTCCGATACCAAAAGGCCATCCTTCTCCAGGTGGTGGAAGATGGGATAGAGGGTGCCCGGGCTCATCTCGTAACCGTGCTCCTCCAGCTCTTCTAGCATCCAGGCTCCGTAGAGCGGTTCTTTTTCAGCGTGGTGCAGGATATGCAGGGCGACGAACCCCGTGAGCAATCTTCTTTCGATGTACTGTGACATCTTGTCATCTCCTTTTTCGGTTTTCGTTTTCGGAATTCGTTATTAATAGTATACCCGCACCCCAGGGCTCTACACAAGAAAAAAAGGGACCCTTCTCTCGAAAGATCCCCTTATCACGACCTAGTGGCCGGTGATGCGACTTACTTTTTCGTCGGAAAGGCCAGGATGTTGTTCCCTTGGTCTTTCTTCTTGTCCGTGGCGATCTCCCGCTGGAGAAACTCCATGGCCCCTGGGATCGATGCCCAGATGGTGCCCACCATGCTCGAGAAGATGTAGGCCTCCTCGATGCTGCCTTCTTGAAAATACCCCGGGGGTGTCTCGGGTTTTTCCTCGGTCCCCAGGAGCTGTCCCGGGATGTGTGGATTTGCCTCGATGGCTTTCTCAAGGAGCCGCGACGCCTTGGCTTTCTTGCCCGCGGCAAAGGCGCCGAGCACGCGATTGTACTGGAACTGTGCGGAGGCATCCATTCCGTAGTCCTCCTCCAGGTTCTCCAGGCTATCCTGATCCTTCATGAGCACGGCCAGGGCGTAGAAAGAGTAGCGAACGCCCAGGTTATCGCCCGGCATGAGATCAAGCATTTCGAGGCCTGTTTCGTAGGCTCCGTCGAAATCTCCCACGGAGACCTGGATCATATAGAGCTCGTGCAAGGCCAACAGGTAGGGTCTGGCCTCCAGCGCCATCCAGAGACTGAACTCCGGATCGGTCTCTGCCTCGAGCATCACCTCGGGATCGATCCGATCCTCCAGTTCTTCTAGGTAATCATCCACAAGCTCTAGGAACCGACTGTAGTCCGTCTCAGAGTGGACGCGGTCGTTAAAGAGGTTGAAAATATGATCGCGCGGATCTTCCACTACCTCATCATCCAGACCGAGCATCCTGAGGACTTCCTCAGGCGGCATCCCGATGTCGGTCTCGGCGGTCCAGTCGATCATCCGATCCTCCCATTCGGGGTGCTGCCAGGTGCCGATGTCTTGGATGAGGGCCCGGTGCTCTTTAGCATAACGTTTGACCGTAGCCGTCGTGGTATCGAAATACTCATAGAACTCGGTTTTCGTGATCCCCTGTTTCTTGAACTGATCGTTTTCCTCAAGCAGCAGGTAGACCATGCCCGCGAGGTAGCCATCCATGCTCCTCGCCTGTTTAAAGACCACCTCGTGGTCATCCATCAGCTCGGCCAGGTGATCGTAAAGGGCCTTCAGGATCTCAGGATCCAATATTTCCTCGTACATCAAGCTCAGATCTTCGCACAGCTGCACATACAGCTCTGCGTTTTTTGCCAGGATCCTTCTCTCCATGGTTCGTCATCTCCTTTTTCTTGACTTCTATGCGTTCATTATACAGGAAAGGAGGACGGGTTAACAGGGCGAATGAAAAGAGGCCTCCTCGTGGGTGTCTTAAATCTCCGTACCGAGAGACCTTCCTTCATCCCTTATCGAAAAGACCTCTATTGCAGTAGGCAGACTCCCGCGCGCTATCTAACGACAAAGCCCCCCTGAGGTCTTGCCCTTCATGTCAGGGTCACAGGAAGAGTGGAGATCGGCCCTCACCCCTTCGAAGACCTGGTTTAAAAGGAAAAACCACCCCGTGGGGTGGTCCTTAGTAGGAGCGCGCTTTCACTTTATCTGTTCAGATACGCCAGGGCAACCGATGCATAAAGAGCCGTGCCGTTGATCAGCGCCTCCTCCTCTAGATCAAAGCGGGGGTGATGATGGGGATAACTCGTTCCGTCTGCCTTTCCAGCACCCACAAAGGCGATGGCGCCCGGGATTTTCTCGAGGTAATAGGCCAGGTCCTCGCTCCCCATGATCTTCTCAAAAGAAAACAGGTTGGTCTCGCCCACGACAGAGGCGGCGGCCCCTCTCACGACTTTCGCAAAATCAGGATCATTCGCTAAGGGTGGGGTCACCCGCTCGATTTCACACTGCACCGAGCCACGGTGAGCCGAGGCGATACCGCTCGCATAACGCTCGATAGCCTCACGGATCTTGTCGACCATCTCCTGGCTGAAGCAGCGGTAGGTGCCGATCATCGTGGCCTCCTCCGGGATCACATTAAAACGCGTGCCCGCATGGACCTCGCCAAAGGTCAGCGTCGCGGGTTCGAGCGGCGAGCGCTCTCGGGACAAAATCGCCTGGGATTCTAAGAGAAAATTCGCGGCCATCACCACGGGATCCACCGTTTGGTCCGGCATGGACCCGTGGCCACCGCGTCCGGTGAAGGTGACCTTCACGAAATTACCCGAGGCCATGCGGGGACCCGGTTCGATGTTGATCTGCCCCACGGGCACATCGTTCCACAGGTGGATACCGAAAAGGGCGTCGACACCCTCGAGAACTCCCGCTTCAATCATGGCCTTGGCTCCCTGGACCATCTCCTCGGCGGGCTGGAAGATCAGGCGCACCCGACCGGAGAAGGGTTCCTGGACCAGGAGCTGCGCAGCTCCCAGGAGCATAGCGGTGTGGCCATCGTGACCACAGGCGTGCATGATGCCGGGAGCGGTGGAAGCAAAGGCCAGATCCGTCTGCTCATTCACCTGTAGGGCGTCCATATCGGCGCGCAGGGCCACGGTGGGACCAGGACCCTCTCCTACGATATCGGCCACCACACCGGTACCGCAGAGGCGTCTGGGGCTAAGCCCCAGTGCGCTTAGTTCTTCCTCCACACGGGCGGCCGTCTGCTCCTCCTGCCAGCTCGCCTCTGGAAAGCGATGAAAGTGGCGGCGCAGGGCCACCACTTTCTCTTGTATGGCAACAGCTTTGTCTCGCATCAGCTTTCCTCCGCCAGATAATCCAAGGCAATCTGGGCGTAGAGACCGGCGGCAATTTCCAATGACTGCTCGTCGATATCAAACTTCGCGTGGTGGTGGGGGTAGTACTCGCCCTTTCCTTCATTGCGCGCGCCCACGAAGGCGAAGGCCGACGGAATGTCCTTGCCGAAGAAAGAGAAGTCCTCTCCACCGGTGGTCTGTGGTACATGGGTCAAGGCGTCTGCCGACAGAATTTTTTCCACGGCACCCCGGCCAATGGCCGCGAGACCCGGATCGTTGATCGTCGGAATCACCAGCTGCTTGTAGTCCAGCTCTGCGGTGGCGCGGTAGCTTGCAGCTGTATCGCGGACGATCCGCTCCATCATGGGATGGAAGGCATCGTTGACCTCCATGCTGAAGCAGCGCGTCGTGCCCTCGAGGTAGGCATCCTCGGCCAGCACATTGAAGCGTGTACCGGCTTTGAAGATCCCGACGCTGAGAACGGCTGGATCCAGCGGGCTAACCTCCCTGGAGACCACGGACTGCAGGGCGCTGACCACGGCGGCACCCACCATCACGGCGTCGACCCCCTGGTGGGGCATGGAACCATGGCCCCCGCGGCCCTTGATGTTGATCTTGAAGATCCCGGCAGAGGCCATGCGCGGTCCATCTTCCATGGACACGGTGCCCACCGGGGCATCGTTCCAGATGTGGATGCCGAAGGCGGCATCTACACCCTCGAGCACGCCCTCCTCGATCATGGCGAGGGCCCCCTTGGCCACTTCTTCACCGGGCTGGAAGAAGAGCTTGACCGTGCCTTTGATCTCGTCTTTCATCTCGGACAGGATTTTGGCCGCCGTGAGCAGACCGGCGGTGTGTCCGTCGTGCCCGCAGGCGTGCATGAGCCCGTCCTTTTGGCTTTTGTAAGGGTGATCGGCCAGTTCCGTGACCTCCAGGGCATCGATATCCGCCCGCAGGGCAATGGTTCTGCCGGATACAGGGCCTTCGATCGTGCCGACGACACCGGTCCCCGCCACACGCTGGGTGGGGATCCCGAGCTCGGCCAGTTCCTTTTCAATCCGCTCGGCTGTTTTGTGTTCCTGCATACTGGGCTCCGGATGCTGGTGAAAGTGCCGACGCAGGGCGACGGCGTGTTCCTTATGGGTTGTCATCAATTCCTTTACAGTCATTTAGCTCTTTCCTCCTAAACGGATCACGGTATGGTAGATCAGTTCAATGCCCTTTTGCAGATCGGCATAGTCCGTCCATTCCTCGGGACAGTGGCTGCGTCCGCCCTTGCTTGGTACAAAGATCAGCCCTGTGGGGGCCACAGCAGCCATGACCATGGCGTCGTGCCCGGCCCCACTGCTCATCTTTTTCGAGCTAAGACCCAAGCTGCCGACTTGCTCTTCGAAAAGACCCATGATCTCGGCGTCCATGGCCACGGGGGCCACGTCGAGCAGCTGGTCGATGGTGTGGGTGATAGGCTCCCCGGCGGTGGCCTCCTCGATGGCCTCGAGCAGTCCTGCCTTCACTTCGGCAATGGCCTCTGCAGACCTCGAGCGGATGTCCACGGTGAAGGTCACTTGACCGGGAACAATATTCGCGGCGCCGGGCTTCACTTCTAGGGTCCCCACGGTGGCCACGGTGCCGTCACCGGCCACTGCCGCCAGGTGCGGCATGTGGGCGATAATCCGGCTGGCGGCCACCAGGGCATCGGCCCGCAGGTCCATGGGTGTGGTGCCCGCGTGGTCCGGTCGACCGGTGAGGGTGATGCGACACTCGTCGATCCCCACCACGTCGGTGACAAGGCCGACCTCGATGTTTTCCTTCTCGAGGACGGGTCCCTGTTCGATGTGGAGCTCGATGAAAGCCTTCACATCGCCGGGTTCGCGCTTGGCCTCGCCGATCTTAGCCGGATCGAAACCAAAGGTCTTCATGGCCTCGGCCATAGATGTCCCGTGTGCATCCTCCCGGTGGGTCAGTTCTTCGAGGGTGAGACCGTAGGCCATGGCCCGGCTGGCGAACACGCCGGATCCGAAGCGCCCACCCTCCTCCTCGATCATGGCGATCATCTCCACGGGGTGGGCGAGGGTGATGTCCTCTTCCTCGAGGCACCGGAGAATCTCAAGGCCCATGACAACGCCGGCGGGACCGTCGAAGTTCCCACCATTTTTCACCGAGTCAAAGTGCGAGCCGATGATAATCGGGGCCAGGTTGGGGTCCGTTCCCTCGCGGCGTCCGATGAGGCTACCGGCGGCATCCTCATAGACATGGACGTCCAGGCGCTCGAGCTCACCGATCAGATAATCCCGCGCTTCACGGTCTTCTTGTGTGAGGGAGAAACGGGTGAGACCCTCGCCGGGTGTGGCGTTAAAATGGGCCAGCGTCTCGAGGTCTTCTTTGATGCGGTCGCGACTTGTGATCATGTCTCCTTCAACTCCTTCCTAAAAAAGCGGATCACAGGAGCGTGATCCGGTGTTCGATCTTGGCAAAATGCTTGAGCATAGCACTGACATTGCAGTATTTTTCTTCCGCTAGGTTGACGGCGCGTTCTGTCTTTTCCGCGGTCAGGGTCGGACCCTTCACCCGGATGTCCAGGGTGATGGCACGGTAGATCTTGGGGGTGCCGTCATCGGGCTCCCCCAGAATACTGATCTCCAGCGATTCGACTTCTTCGCGCATTTTTTCGAGGATGAGCTTCACATCCACGCCCATGCAACCGCCCAGGGCGGCCAACATCACGGGCATGGGTAGCATGCCCTCGTGTTTGCCACCGGCCGCGGGGCCGAGGTCCATGGTGAACCCCTCTCCCCGCTCATCGGTGGCGCGCACGCGAAAACCCTCTTCTAACGTACAGCGAATTTCGTGGGCCATCTTATAAGAACCCTACGAAGATTCCGGCGATAATGACCGAGACGATGGTGACTGTGGTGAAACCGCCCACCAGCATCTTGGGTAGCATTTCGTCCATCAGGAAGGCCTGCTCGTCGTCGTTCTCGGCGAGGGCTGTGGCCGCCTCCTGGGTCAGGATGTAGTTCGGTGGGAAGCCGTAGAGGGCTGTCAGCGCCACGGCAAAGGACATTTCCTTGGTGTAGCCGAGTTTTGAGCCCACGACCATGGACAGGATGCCCATGCCCGTGACACCGAGTAAGATCACGCCGAGAAGCGGACCTGCGATCTCAAGCAGCATTTCTGGAGTAGCGCGCGCTAGGCCGGCGAAGACGAAGGCCATGAGGCCTGTGATCAGGAAGCCGAAAGAGCCGGAAAGGTTCAGCGGGCGCTGTTCTACGAAGCCGATTTCCTGGGCGATAACACCGAAGAGCAGGCAGAGGACGAAGGGCGAGATCTCGACGATCGGCGCCAGGATCCCTGCAGAGGCCACGGCGGCCCAGGCGGTGAGGCCCAGCTTCGCCAGGATCACGTAGGTGGTCTGGTACTGTTTGGGCAGCGGCGGGATGAGTTTCTTCTTCTTTTCCACCAGCTGGTCTTCTTCATTGGGCTTCACGTGTACGATGGATCCGTCTCGGAAACCCGACAGGAGTCGCTTGCCTTCTTTTTTGAGCATCATGGCGGTGAGCGGGTAGCCCACGAAGCCCTGCATGACGTAGGTCACGATGGCCAAGACCGACAAGGTGGTGAGCCCCAGCTCGGCAGCGGCCTCGGACATGATGATAGCAGCTACGATTCCTCCCGTGAGCGGAGGTGTAGCGATGACCACGGTCTCCCATCCAAAGAGGAAGCGGCCGATGGTCAGCGTCATCATGGTGATCCCGATGATCCCCACGACGGCCACAGTGATGGTACGCCACTGGGCGGCCAGTTCACGGATCGTCAGGAGCGTCCCCATGTGGGTGATGAGCAGGTACATGGACAGGTAGACGATGGGGGTCTGGAAACCTGCGAGCGCCACGATATCGGCGGGGAAGAAGGTCCAGAAACCAAAGAGGAAGAGGAGTGCGGCGACGAAAACCGATGGGACGAAGGCTTTCGTCTTGGCTGCGACGACGTCGCCGGCCGATAGAACGATCAGTACGATAGAAAATGCCATTAATAAACTCATAATAGATGATACCTCCCTTTCTTTATACTTGTGATGAGTATAACAAAAGAATTTTCTGAAAACGACGTGAATCACACCAAAAAGTTTTAGATATTTTTGTGGTGATACCCTATAATGAAAGAAAGATAAGGAGGCTACCATCATGCGAAAGGACAATCGGGAGGTCGAGGCGCTCAGGTCGCTCCTCGAAACCTCTCAACTGCTCAACTCCAGCCGCGACCTGGAGACCATCCTCATGACGCTCATGCGCGAGAGTATCGCGCTGATCCCTGGCGCGGATGCCGGCGCACTCTTTTTATTCGACCCCGGGGAAAATCTTCTGCAGATGCGCGCCTATGTGAACATGGGCGACAGTGTGGCAGATGTAAAGCTGGCACCGGGGGAATCCATGACGGGAATGGCCTTCATGGCAAAGCGGGCGCTTTTTTTCCGCACGAGCGAGGAGGTCCAGCGGGCCATGGGGACCATGGCCGAGCCCAACAAATCCATGGCCGACGACGGCCGGGTGATCGCCAATCAGATCAAGAGCGCCATATGCTGTCCGCTCATGAGCCACGGTCACCCCATCGGCGTCGTGGTCGTGGACCGCTTCAAGAGCGACAGACCCATGGTGGAGGCAGATGTGACCCTCCTCGAGATGATCGCCGAACAGGCGACCACGGCCATCGTGAACGGCCAGGTTTACGAGCGGGAGATCGAGAACGGCCGGCGTCTCGAACAGCAGCGCAACCTCTACCGCTATGCCACCCACCTGCATAGTGAGCTGACCACCATGATTTTAGAGGGCAGTTCGGAAGAGGCCATCGTGAAAAAGATGATGACGCTACTGGGCCGACCCGTCTTTCTCATCGATGGGCTAGGTCGGGTGCCCTTTCACGGGATCACCGACCGAAAGGTTCAGCAGGCGATTACCGAGGAGTTCCCACGGCTCATGGCTAAACTGGCGGGCGATCCCTCTCGGGCAAAACTACGGACCCAATCGCCCTATCATCCCTTTCCCATCATGGCCAATGCCGAGCTGATGGGCTGGCTGGTGGTCATGGGCGAAAAGACCCTATCCGAGCTGGAGATCATCACAGCCGAGCGCGGTGCGTCGGTCCTAGCCCTTCTCTTTCTCAAGCAGTCCGAAATGCTGGGCTTGGAGCAGTCGATCCGCGGCGACTTTTTCGATCAACTGCTGGAGGGACGTGGAGATGCCTCGGTCATGAGCAGTTACCGCTTTGCACCGGAAGGCCGCCACCAACTGGTCCTGGTCACCCTCCGCACGTCGAAAGAGGCGGAGGACGAAAGGACGCGGGAACGCAGACACCGGTCGGCGACGAACGATCTCTACAAGAAAATAGAAACTTGGTTAAAGAGCGAGGCCCCGGGTTCTTTTCTCGCTACCCGCAACCGTCGCCTGTCGATCCTCCAAAAGGTGGGGGGCGAACCACGGTTGGAGGTCCAGGCACTCTATAGTACGCTTTTGAAAAGCTCGATTCTCGAGGGCTTTCATCTGCGTATCGGGGTGAGCGACTCCTTTGAAGGTACGAAGCACTTGCGCCAGCACTACGATAATGCCAAACAGGCCCTTGCCCTGAGCGATGCACCGGTGGTTTTCCACGGGGATTTCGAGGTGCGCAAGTTCCTGCTGGCCAATGAGCCCAAGGAACTGGAGGCCTTTTACGAGAAGATCCTGGGTCCTCTGCTCACCTACGGGGGGACGGCGGGTGAGGATTTTCTCGAGACACTGTCCACCTACCTGAGGGAGAACGGCAGCTGGACCAAGGCTAAGGACCGGCTGCACATCCACGGGAATACCCTGACCTATCGTCTCCGGCGTATCTCGGAGCTGCTGGGGATGGATCTCAACCGGTATGAAGACCGGCTGAAGCTGCAGCTGGCGCTGGAGATCAAGGCGATCTTGGCGTCTCGATAAGGGGGAATCGATCGTGCATATTCTGGTGACGGGCTTTGAGCCCTACGGTGCTGATAGGCTCAACGCCTCCAAAGAGGTAGTCGACCACCTCCCTGAGGTTATCGGAGGCCACACGATCCACCGTCTGATCCTACCCACCACCTTCGACCGGTCGATCGAGGTGATGGATGCTGCGCTCACGCGCTACCGACCGGAGCTGGTGATTGCGGTGGGCGAATCGGTGGGGCGTAAACAGATTACCCTGGAGCGCGTGGCGATCAATGTCCAGGATGCACCCCTTCGAGATAACGCGGGAAGCCAGCCGGTGGACGAGCCGGTGATTCCCCAAGGACCAGCGGCCTATTTCTCGACGCTTCCTATTAAAGCAATGATGAGAGCGCTGGTGGATGAAGGGATTCCGGCACGTGTGTCCAACTCGGCGGGCACCTTTGTATCGAATCATTTGTTCTATGGATTGATGCACCATCTCCATCACCTCCTGCGGATGGTCCGGGGCGGTCTGGTGACGGTGCCGCTACTACCGGAACAGACCAAAGAAGATCCCAACTGCCCTTCTCAACCCCTTGAGATATCGGTGCGTGCGCTGGAGCTGCTGATCCTAGCAGCCGACCGGAGGGATGATTTGAATGAACCGGGCGGTCGAATCTGTTGACAATATTCCAAAGGATAAAGGAGAGATGAGACCCCGACGGGGGAATCATCTCTCCTTTTCATGTGTCTCTATCTCCGCTTTCTCAGGCTGAAGCCGAGTCCGCTGAGGACGAGTCCGAACCAATAGAAGAGTGTGGGAGGAATCTCGCCTGTTTGCGGCAAGGTTCCGGGGGCTTCTGGGATCGGTTCATCCAGAGTGATCTCCTCTTCAGGAGGATTGATCACTTTCGGACGCTCTGGTAGTGCTGGGGCTTGTGGTACGGGTTCTACAACCTCTACTTCTTCCGTCAGGTCGATAAAGATCGTACCTCCGCCACCGTTGTCGTCTCCATCATCGTCGTCATCATCATCGTCTCGATCTGGTGGATCATACTCGTTCGTGATGACCACCGTGGCCGATTCAACCTCTCCGCCGAGCGTAACGCTGTTCGGCGTGATGCTGAGCAGATCGTAATTCGTAGGTGCTGTCTCTGTCACCGTGTAGGTTCCTTCTCCAAGACCGGTTAAGGTCTCGGTGTCATTGCCCACGAGTGTCACGTTCTGATTGAATTCGCCAGGTCCTGTGACTACTGCGGTGAAGGTACGTGCGTTCGTTGAAATCACTGTGCCTACAGTGTTAACGACACGCTTCTGGATCGTGAGACTATAGGTCTCTTCTGGTGGTTCTTCTTCATCCACACTGTTGCGGATGGTCACGGTCATATCAGGGGTGTTCTCTGTCAATATCACGTTTGTAGGTGTGATATCGATCAGATCGTAACCCGAAGGCACATTCTCTCGAACAACATAGGCATAGTCGAGCGATAGCTCATCAAAGACAAGCGGTGTACCGGCAACTACGTCACCTCTTAAGGTTCCTCCTTCTCCAAAGGATAAGACGACTTCAAATGGTGTCGTATCACTTGTGATCATAGTCTCTCCATCCCATACTTCTTTTACGATGGTGATGGAACCGTATACCGGTGGTTCTTCCTCATAGTAGTTACTGAAGGTCAGCTCTTGTGCCAGATAACCCTGCTCAATGAGCACGGGCTGTATGGGATCTTCACAGAAGTAATCTGCTACAGGTACTTCCGTCACCACGTAGCTTCCTGGCTCAAGACCGTACAATGTGATGCTACCGTTACCCTCGATGGTCGGCGTTGCGGTAAAGCCCTTAGGACCTTCTACATTGAAAGTGAAGGTGACTTCATTACCCTCATCCAGAGAATCGTCAGCATATACCATCTTATTGATAGTCAACGAACCTGTGATCCACTCATTCTGGATCGTCGCGTTGATATCATCATCATTCGGAGTAAGCTCCACCGTAGCTGATGGATAATAATCGATCAGCCGGTACCCTTCGGTCGGTCGTTCGACCAGTTCGTATGTGCCGAGAGGCAGGTCGATGGACTTCGTCTCCCAACCTGTAAAGGTCAGAGTATCGTAGATCATTTCTCCATCCATGATGTCGACGACAAAGACGCCTTCGTCATCATCTTTCATTTCAAGCTCTTCGCCACCGTTATCAAACCAGACTTCTTTGTCAATGATCAGGAGACCGGTGGGTGGTGGTACCTGCTGGTTCTTCACTGCGATAACCGCACCCTTGTAAAGATCTACGCCCATATAGTTACCAGTGGGCTCATCATAAAGATCTCCACGTGCGTATACACCAGTGCCAGTTACATTCCACTCGGGACCAGATCCTTCGCTGAGTACAACGGTTTGGTCGAACTCTGGCTCAATCGTCAGCGGGTCATTCGTTGTGTCCAACTTGTACGATTCCTCAGTTCCTTGGATCTCAATGTTGATCTCCCAAAAGATATTGGGCTCATCCATTGACTCTCCCTCAGCATCGTACCATTCCTTGTCAATGGTTACTTCATACTTGCATATTGCACCATCGGATTCTGCTGTCGCAGAGAACAGCTCTTCAATCCAGTAGATGGTCTCTTCCATGTCGCCTGTGTAGAACAGATCGTATCCCCCTGCTTCTACTGTACCAGACTTTTCTACTTCCCCATCATGATACGTGTAGACCATATCATACGGATTCGGGTTCTCTACACTAAAGCGGTACTCACCACGCTTCTCTGTACAAACCGGTCTAAGAATTAGCTCTTCAGGCACTTTGTAATAAAAGGTCACATGGCTGATCTGGTGATCAATTTCGATAACCGAGTCAGTAGTCTTACCACCTCCATCGCTTGAAGGAGTTTGTAAGTTCGTGTCACTCAAAACTGGAGGATCGTAAGCATAAACATTTCCCTTGAGAGGCCCTCCTTTTACATACACATAGCTGACTGGAAAATTGGCCTCAAAAGATACTTTTGTCCCCATTTCATTCAGGTGAATCTCTACTCTAAAGTCTGATGGACCATAATAGACTCCATCTTCAAGTGGACCTTTTTCATCGTCACCTGGGATTTTCAATGCTAGGTATCCTTCATATTCAGGATCTTGATTCCCATCCCACATCGTAGGCGTAACGCTCGCACCCACACTGACGATTCCTGTTCCCATAACAAGGAGCAGGATCAAACCGAACGCGAGAATTCTTCTACCCTTCCTCTTCATTACCATCACTCCTACCTTCCTACAATACACAGATTGTCAACACCCATTATCTGTAAGGGGCCCCACTCCTCCCTTGCATTCAAAAACCAAAAAACGCCACAAAGAATGCGGCGGTCGGACGATCTTTCTCTAAAGAAAAAGACTCCTGGCTTTGCGTCCCCATCTCACGGTGGGTTTGCTCTTGACGCGCTTCAACGAATCCTCTTATCGTTTCCACTATTTCCTTATTAAACCAAAAGAAAACTGCCACAAAAAAACGTGGCAGTCGATCGTTCTCCGTATGCGGGAGATATCTGGCTTTGCGTCCCCGTCTCGCGGCGGGTTTGCTTTTCACAAATAGAGGAATTTTCAGATGAGTATCTATCCTATATATACCACCGAAGCCAGATGCTAAGCAAAATGTTCGAGAGCCAAGTAAAAATTTAATCCCCCTTGTATATCACAGAACTCGAAAAATTCACTCGAGTTAATAAAGATCATTCAGACTATTTCTCTTAACGATTATTCACCATTATCCAAATGCCTTGACGTTGAATAATTTGTATCTATATTGCTCAGCAAACCAAAACGCGAAAAATCAATTAATTAGCAACCGTCCGCGATACTTCCTCCATTAGAAGACCAACTCTTATTTGAGCTTCTGACTCAGTCGCATGCCAGTACGCTCTGAAGAAGACAGAGAAGACACTGAGCATCATTCCGAGTATCAGACCAATAGCCGTATTCATTAACACCCTTGGGCCTGTGGATCGTGTGGGCACGAAAGCATGAGAAATTACGATCATCTGGGAACCCGTGACTTTTGATGCCTCCTCGATGCGCGTACTCTCCAGTTGGTTCAAGAAGGCATCGTAGATTCGCTGTGCTGTGCTCACCTTGTTGGAGACCAATCTTTCCTCGTATTGACGATCGGAAAGAGCGAGCCTTAGCTCTTCAATCTGCTTTTCCATTTCAGCAATAGATTCTTTGAGCAAGACGTTTTCCTGTTCAAATCGCGTATCTAGGTTCCGCAGTTGCTGCTGGACACGTTCTTCGGCTATTCGCAGATCCGTGTGACGTGATGTCAACTCTGTATGCATGGGATTAATCTCTTCGCTATACATCGTTACATCTGAAAAACCAGAGGCCACAGTATCCTTGAGCGCCGGCTCGTCATAGAAACTCTTCTGCACCTGAAGCACCTGCTGGGTTTCGGCAAGCTGATTATCTACCGTACTCAGCTCAGCACGAAGTGACTTGATCGCCAGTTCTTTATCGAGCTTTTGGTTCTCGTAACGATCGTATAGTCCCACTTCCTTTGACTTAAACTCATTGAGCAGTCCTTGGTGAATGCTGATCTCCGAGCGTAACTCGTCAGAAGACTTCCCCGTGGCGATCAGTTCGCGGTGCTCTCTTAGACTTTCCTCGAGTGACAGTTTCTCGCTTATCATCTGCTCAGAAAGAAAAGAAGAAGAAATTTCAAACCTGCCCTTTTGTAAGTCGTCAATAAACTGCATGTACTCTTCTTTTACCGTGTTCGCCAGCATGGCCGCATACTCGGGATCTGTATCCGTGACGGTGATATGAATCATGTTGGAGTCTTCATCAGAAGTCACATTGATCTTCTGTCTGAATCCCTCGTATGTAATGTCCTCCGGCAGTTTAGCACTCTCCATCACAAGGCTGATCACCTCATAGCTCAGGATTTGGTCACGATACGTTGCAATCGAGAAACGGGGCATGGCATTTATTCCCTCCAGCAGGGCACCCATATCATCACCGTTCGAGGCATCCATTCGCTGATCAGCCGTGTTCGCCGGCATTAAAACAGCCGTGGCTTCATATGTGGGTTCCATCAGGAACTTTGATCCAGCAAAGGCTAGAACGCCAAAAACCAGCGTGACGATTAATATCGTCATCTTTCCTCGAAGCAACGTTTCGATCAACTCACGTAAGCTGATTTCATCAAAATGGTTCTCATTCAATAAACACACCTCTTTTGTAAAAATTATGAAATATGACAACGCCACTATTATATCAACTATTCCGTGTCGAAAAACCTCTACTTTTGTCGAACTCCGCATTCTGGGCAAAAAATTCGGAATCCCGTGAGTAGGGATTCCGGAAAACGATTATTTGTTCAGTCAAGACGTCTTTAGCGCTCGCGCCCAGGCCTTGGCCCGCTCGATCTCGCCATCAAAGAGGGGCCCTTCCTTGTCCTTGACAAAGAATCCAGCGACCTCTCCCGCGGCACTTCCTCCGCTTCTTAAGAGCTTCTTTTGCATCGGTTCTGCAGCATAGCCAAAGACCGACACAAAGGCGTTCAGCACCTTCGAGTTTACCTCTTCCAAAGAAGCACGTGTGTCGAAAGCCGCCACACGTCTTCCCCTTAGGCTACCGCGGGATTGAGTCCCCAACCAGTCATTAATCGCTTTTGTGGCTTTAAAGGCTCTGGTGGGCGATCCCACCACTACGAGGGACACCGCCTCTGGTACCGGACCGGGACCTGTTTTCACGTCGATCACCTCTACCTCAAGACTTTCCTTGAGCGCCTCCCCGATGGCTTCCGCCACTGCCTTGGTGTTGCCGAAAAACGAATCGTAGACTACCCATGCTTTTTCACCCACAATAGATCCCTCCCAAAAATATTTTTGATCCATCTGATTATTACTACCCATTTTCATAAAATTGTAGCATTTTTGTAACCATTTTTTACCTTAAATCGGGGATTTTCGACATCCTTCGACCTTTCCAAACGCACGCGAATCCGATATAGTAGAAATGAATCGTTAACGTGCGAAATACAGAGGAAGACTAAGGTGATTTTTATGCAGCAACGCATCAGACAGGGTGCTCTGATCCTGGCGGATATCCTACTCATCAATCTATCGTTCTTACTGGCCTTCTACCTGCGCTTTGAAGGTAGCCTCCTATCGGGGCAGGCCATGCAGTATCTACATACCTACGAAGATATCTTTATCACCATCACACTGATCAAAGTGGTGATCTTCTACTTTTTCAAGATGTACTCCAGCCTCTGGCGCTATGCCAGTGTGGACGAAATGGTCCAGGTGGTCACCGCTAGTTTCTTTGCCACGGCGGGCACCACCACCTTCATGGTCCTGACCCAGAACCAGCTACCGCGGAGCATCTACATCATGACCTTGATTCTTGACGTGGCCTTCCTGGGCGGTCTGCGCTTCTCCTACCGCTTCTTCCGTCTGATGAAACAACGACGGCTGGGACGACACAATGAGGGGAAGAAAGTCCTCATCGTGGGCGCGGGCGACGCCGGCGCCATGGTGGTCAAGGAGCTCAACCGTCACACGGAACTCCACCTGCACCCGGTGGGCTTGGTGGATGACGATCCCATGAAAAGAGGCAAGGTGATCGCCGGCGTCCCCGTCATGGGTGATACCCTGGATATCCCGGCTATCGTCAAGCGGGAGGGAATCGATCAGATTATCATTTCCATCCCATCGGCCTCACGTAAAGAAATCGCCCGTGTGACATCCGAAGCCACGGAAACGGGCGTCGAGCTCAAGATCCTACCCGGTATGTACGAGTTGATCGACGGCCAGGTGGACATTCAGAAAATCAGGGACGTCAAGATCGAGGACCTGCTGGGTAGAGACGAGATCGTTCTTGCGTCTGATGCCATCGACAGCTACATCAAGAACCGGACCGTGCTCATCACCGGCGGTGGTGGCTCCATCGGTTCAGAGCTGGCCCGACAAGTGGCTGCCTTTAACCCGAGAAAACTCATGCTCCTCGACATCTACGAAAACAACCTCTACGCCGTGCAGCTAGAACTCAAGAGAAAGTACCCCGATCTCGAACTCGAGGCCATCGTGACCTCGGTGAGGGACCAAAGGGCCATCGACCTGCTCTTTCAAAAAAAGCGCCCTGAGGTGATCTTCCACGCTGCGGCCCACAAACACGTGCCCCTCATGGAGACCAGCCCCAAGGAAGCCATCAAAAACAATGTTTTCGGTACCTACAACGTCATGGAGGCGGCTAAGAAGTACGAGGCCGACCGTTTCGTTCTGATTTCCACGGACAAGGCCGTCAATCCCACGAATGTCATGGGCGCCTCGAAACGCATCTGCGAGATGCTCGTGCAGAAGGAAAAGGACGACCAGCACACCAAGTTCGTGGCCGTCCGCTTCGGCAATGTCCTGGGCTCCAACGGTAGCGTGATCCCGATCTTCAAAAAGCAAATCGAAGACGGCGGACCCATCACCATCACCCACCCCGATATCACAAGGTATTTCATGACCATCCCCGAGGCCAGCCGACTGGTCATCCAGGCGGGCTCTCTCGCCTACACCGGCGAAATTTTCGTGCTCGATATGGGCGAACCCGTCAAGATCATCGACCTGGCCAAGAACCTGATCCGCCTCTCGGGTCTCAGACCCTACGAGGACATCGACATCCAGACCATCGGCCTCAGGCCCGGTGAGAAGATGTACGAGGAACTCATCCTCAATGAGGACAATGCGGTCAATACCGTATTCGAAAAGATCTTTATCGAGAAACCCGATCCCATTGACCTCTCCCAATTGCTCCGGGCCATGGAGACTTTCCGCGCCCACTTTGATGATGAGGACGATGCGGCGATCAAAGGTGTCATCAAGTCCTTGGTTCCTACCTTTCATCAAGACAAATAGAACTAGTGTCTTGTCTCGTTGATGTTTAGATATATTTAATGCTCGTTTATGTATTCAAGGATGTGAGCTTTGGATATAGGGAAATGAGTTTTACCCTTGCTTGATCATTCGTGAAATGCCATTTAATCTTGGAAACATCTGTATTTCTTTTCGATTCCCATGCTCTTAGCTCGACGTCTAGCTTTTCGATAGAGTCAATCCTACGGCTTAAACATTGTTTCGTCATCACGTTGAGCTCAATCTCAGCGATATTTAACCAACTACCGTGTTTAGGAGTGAAGTGTACCTCAAAGCGTTTAGCCAATCTTCGTGCCTCTGCTGCTGGAAAAGCTTTGTACAGCGAACCCATGGTGTGCGTATTCAGATTATCGAGAACCAGAACAATTTTCTCAACTTCAGGATAACAAACATCGGCTAGGTACTTGATTTCATGAGCCCAATCCACTGCAGTTCTCCGATTTCTAACGCTTACGTGGCGGACGCCATTCAATGGTTCTGTGAAAACAAATATGCTGCAAGTGCCGTTGCGGACGTATTCCGAGTCAATTTTCTGCTCGCTACCTTTGCGCATTGGTAGCGGTTCACGTGATTCTCCATGAAGTTGGTAAGGTTTTTCATCCATGCATACCACTGGACGCAATGAATCGTACGGCATCTCATAGACATCCAAAACATCTTCCATCCTTGCTACGAATTCTCCGTTTTCTTTTGGCGGGATGCACCAGTAGATGTTTTTGTGAGGTCGCAATTCGTTTTTTTTAAAGCTCTACCGATTGCATCCTTACTAACGGGTACGTCCAATTCAATTTTTGCCTTTTCTTCTAATAATCGAAGGGTCCATCTTGAATGGCCTTCTGGTGCTGGACCACAAGCAATTTCAATGAGTTTAGCCTCTGCTCTTCCGTCAATCTTACGACGAGCATTATCGGAATTGACGCTTCTGTTGACAGTGAGTACATTTTCTATGCCTCCGTCAACATAATATCGAATGACATTATAAACAGTTGCTTTGCAGACACCAATCGATTTCGCACACTGCTCCTGTGTATACTGCTTACCATGGGCTTCGTCAAGAGCTAAAATAATCTGGCATCTACATTTGATGGTGCGACTTGTTGATTTCTTGCGCATCACAGATTTTAACGCGCGTACTTCTTCTTCAGATAAGGAGACAATGTACTTCTTTTTTCTTGCCATTAGAATCACCGCCGTTTCTTTTATTATACCACGAAAAGGCAGCAATACCAATACTTACAAGCGTTTGAGTTAACTTATTTTTCAACGATACAAGACACTAGAGCGCACCTTTCTCAGCGATCAGAGATGTGCGCTCTTTGCTTTCAATATATTGACTACGAGACAGGAGATGCACCAAAATACCCGCACCCATCGTATCGGTGCGGGTATTTTAGTGCATTCATTGTTTTGATTTCGCCTATCTATACTTTCTAAGGCTTGGATCTAAGTCAAGCTTTTGGACAAGTTTTAAGCAAATCACTGTTAAGCCTAGGTTATCCTCGATTGCAATCGCAAATTGAAAAAAGCACCTACGCGTGTAGATACTTCTTCCGATATACTTCATCAAGCTTTGAACTGTCTCATCTTATCGGACAGCGCGCGGATCTCTTCGTTAAGCGATTCGATTGCGTCACTGATCTCCATCACGCGGGAAAGCTGCTCTTCTGTGGAAGCATTAATCTCTTCTGTCGACGCAGCGGACTCCTCACTGATGGCCGCCATGGATTCCAAGGATGCGATCAGATCGCTTTTGAGCGCCTCCATTTCCGTGGTCTCTGTAATAAAGAGGTTGACCATCTCTTCTACCTTGTTCACGCTGTTGTCGATCTCGTCGAAAACAGCCACCGTTTCCGTCAGGTTCCCCTGGGCGCTATCCACGGTACTGCTCGTCTGCGTAGCCGTCGCATCGGTTTGAGTCACGATCGCCACGATACTTCCGATCAACTTGCTGATCTCCTCTGCAGAATCTGAAGACTGCTCGGCAAGTTTTCGGATCTCATCGGCCACGACGGCAAAGCCTCTGCCCGCTTCACCGGCCCTGGCCGCTTCGATCGAGGCGTTGAGCGCCAGGAGATTCGTCTGATCGGAGATCCCCTTGATGGTTCCCACGATGTCTTCAATCGACTGTGAGTTCTTGCTCAGTTCTCCAATGTTCTCGGTCATCTCACGGGTGTTGCTCACCGTTTCAGAGAAAACCTGCTGCAGTTTCATAATTTTCTCACGACCGAGGGCATTTGCTCCTACCATTTCCGAAGATAAGGCACTTGTCTGATCCAGTTGCGAAGCAATGCGGTTGATACTCGCACCGAGGTTCTGCCCGGCCTCGAGACGCTCGTTCACGCTAGTCGCGGTTTCCGTGGCCCCGCGGGCGATCTCTTCCACGGCTCTTGTCACCTCGTGGCTCGAACTGGTCAAACCATCCACGTTGCTGGTGATCCGATCCGACGAATTGACCACGGACTCGATGCCCGAGGAGGTCTGCTGGATCAGGCCCCGCACCTGGTCGATCATCTGACCGAAATGCTTACTCAGGGTACCGATCTCATCCTTTGACTCATAATCGATCGACGCGGTGAAATCGCCGGCACCCACCTGTGCCATGGCCTGTTCCATCTTGGCCAGGGGTTTGGACACCCACCGACCGATGATCCACTGGATCACAGTGATCAGTAGCAGGACTGCGATCAAGATGGCCACGAGGTTTCCGATCAGGTTCGCGCGCTGGATGGCTGCGATCTCTGTTCCCGGATAGGTCACGACGAGAAGACCACCCTCAAAAACACGGGACATCGTATAGTAGGTGGTCCCGCTGATACTGACCTCGCTTAGCCGATCGGTCGCCTTGGTCGCTTGTTCCATCCATGAGTGGGACGCGGTCGACTCCCCGATCAGGGTAGGATCCTTGTGATGCAAGATTGTTCCCTCTTCACCGACGATCATCCCGAAACCACTATCGCCGATCACCAGTTCTTCGATGCTCTTTTGCACATCGAGGTTCGCCAGCAGTTCCGTTACCGCTTTCGGTTCCAGGCCGATCTGGACGATCCCCAGTTCGTCGATGCGCGAGACACTGATGTACTGAAAGAGCGAGCCATCGGTACCGCGGACCGTAGGCGCCTGGGCGATGGCCCCATCCCGGACCTCGAGAAGGGGTAAAAAGGGTTCCGTCTGCTCCGTGGTGGCAAAATCAAAGCCGTAGAAGTCCACGATGTTGCCCCATCTGAGGACCCCTTGCCCATCGGTCACGTGGACCTCGTCCACCCCTAAGATCCCTGCCACTTTGATCATGCGAGCTGTCTGAAGAATCTCGGGATCCTCGCTGATCATGAGCGCCAGCGACCGGGCAAGCGCAATGTTCTTTTCATCGAGCGCCGCCTTGGTGATGGCAACGACCTCATCGGCCGATTCAAACTCCTGCTCCAAATTTGTCAGCTGGTCGCTCAGCTGCAGACTGACCACCTGTTCCATGGCATCATTCGTAGTGATCGTGTTGTACACCGCCTGTGCGCCGATCGCTATGATGATAATGATACTCGCGATCAGTACGATTTTACTCTTTAGTTTCATCAGCTTTACCTCCATATTTTCCAGTGCATTTTTTCTCATCGTATGCAAATGCCGCATTCTCTAGCCAGATGCAAATGGCTTCAGCAAGAATCAAAATTAATACCATTATACACATAAAAATTGGCTGTGCCTATTTATTTTATGTAAAGCCAGTGCTCGCATAAAGAGCAAAAAAAAGAGAGCACGCTCTCCGGTCAAACAGAAGAGCGTACTATGAGGATTCAGAGTAAATTGTAGATCACATCGAGCACCGATCCATCGTGGTATTCGACCACACCCACGATCTCATCGCCCGTTTTCGGCTTGATCGGCATCCCCGTGGCCGCCGTGATCTTCTGGTGGAGGGCTACCATCGAGATCGTCTCTACTCCTGCGGATGCTAACTGATCCTTTAGGTCCTGCCTGTCGGGGTGGACCGCGATTCCTTTTTCCGTAACGAGCACATCCACCGAACTTCCCGGTGTGCAGATGGTGTGCACCCGGTCCACCACAATCGGGTAGCGCTTGCGGATGCTGGGAGCGACCACCACGGTGAGCTTGGCACCGTAGGCCGTATCCGGAGCACCGCCAAGGGAGCCGATCATCTTGCCGTTGGTACCGGTGATGGAGTTGACGTTAAAATCAAGATCAATCTCCGTTGCCGATAGGATCATAACGTCCAGCCGGTTCACCAGGTTATCGGGGTTATCGGGATTCGCGTAAACATCAGCAGAAATCTCCCGATGGCTTTCGTGCTCCAGTAGCGAGCGAACGGCCCCTTCCCCGAAGGTCTGCACATCATAGAGACGCTTGAACAGTCCTTTTTCAAACAGACTGACAAGCGAGGTGGTGATCCCACCGAGGGCGAACCTACCTACGATCTTGTTCTCCAGCATGTAGGACTCAAGGAAGCGACAGACCGATAGGGAGATGGCGCCCGACCCCGCTTGAAAGGAGAAACCATCCTGCACAAGACCACTGGCCACCAGGACCTCCGAAGTCTTTTTCGCGATCAAGAGATCCAGCGGCCTGTTCGAGACCCGCGTCGCATCCGTCGCGATCAGAGCAGGGTTACCGATCGAGGAGACCTTCACGACCGATTCGATGCGACTTCCTGTTATGGATACTTCATCATGTGTTGAGACCATGTCGGTCACCGCGATGCAGTGACGCGCATACTGGCTATCGACCAGGGGATAGCCCATGGACCCGAAAGCAGAAGGACCGATGCGACCGGATACATTGCCCTCTTCGTCGCTACAGGAGGCAGCGATAAAGGCCACATCGATGCTGATCTCACCGGACTTGATCGCCCGGGCCCGGGCCCCGTGGCTCATGAAGACCACCGGGGCTTTCAGCGGATTGTCCTTTTGGACTGCTCTGGCCAGTTCGCCCCGCAGACCCGTAGAATAAACGCGGGTGATGGTTCCGTCCTGGAAATACGGAAGCAGATGATCGTGGGTTTTCGATAAAGAGGAGACCGAGAGCGTCAGGTCGCGGATACCCCTTTCGCTGATCTCTCTGATCACCGTCTCCATCACACGGTCTCCATTTCTGAGATGGTGGTGAAAGCTGATGGTCATCCCATCCCTAAGCCCCGCATCGGCGATGGCCCGACCGAGGCTTTTGATTTTTGACAAGTTACCGGTTGCCGGCGAGGGATCCTTCGGATCGAAGACCTCCACTTCACCGTAACCGGGAATCCGATCGGGTACTCTTTTTAACCTTTTTCCGCTCACGATCAAACCCTCCCCTTGTAGGCCAAGAATTTTCTCGCCTTTTTGATCAGTGGCACATCGATCATCTTGCCATCGACGGCGATCGCGCCACCCCTTTCGATATCCGCTTTTTCCACGGCAACCATCACGCGGTCGGCCCACTGGATTTCCTCGATCGAAGGTCGGAACACCTCGTGAACCCTTTCGATCTGCGATGGATGGATACAGGCTTTTGACTGAAAACCCATGGCATAGATCCGCTTGAGCTCAGCTTCAAAGCCCTCGGTATCTTGAAAATCCGCCCAAACCGAATCGGTGGCCTCCAGGCCGTAGGCCCTAGCGACGTTGAGAATCGTACTACGGGCATACTGCAGTTCATCTCCCGCCTTGGTACGGCTCACCCCCAGCGAAGCGGTGTAATCCTCGGCTCCGAAGGACAGGCCCATGATCCGTTCGCTGGCCGTGGCCATCTCATGCGCATGGATCACACCCATCGGTGTTTCGATACCGATCTGGATCTTGGTCTTGCCGATCGGTTGCCGGTGGATTCTCTCGAGATCCTCCAGCATCCCTTCTACCACTAGGATTTCCTCAGGCGTTTCGCACATGGGCAGGCGGATGTGGTCGATGCCCGACCGTACCACCGCATCGAGGTCTTCCTCGATGAATGGCGTCTTCAGCCCGTTAACCCGAACGAAAAGCTCCACACCGTCAAAGGTCAGGGATCGGGCGGCTTCCACCAGCAGGTCGCGCCCGCTGTCTTTTTCCGAAAGCGGTACCGAGTCCTCCAGATCGAAGATGATGCAGTCCGGTCCGTAGCTTGGGGCAAAATAATAGAGTTTCGGCTGGCTGGCAGGACAGTACAACATGGTTCGCCTGAGCTTATCCACGGTGCACCGCCCGCTTGATCGCCGTTTTGGTCCGGGCCCTCAGGGTGAAGTCCAGGGCTCCCTGGTCTTCCACCACCACATGCGCCTTCTCGATCGCCAGATCGTCGAGCGCCGTGAGGACCGCTTGCTCCATGAGCGGAGCAAACTGATCCTTGAACTTCGAATGAATGTCGATCCTCCGCTCCTTGGCCTTCAGATCCACCGTGACCTTGGCGTCGCTGTCGCGCACTTGACCCGCGGTTCCCACTCTCTTGTCCATCATCGTTCCTCGAAAGAGAGGTCCTTCACCAGGAGGCGTCCGCCATCGACCACTGCATAGCCCACACAACCGTGGCTGAGGGGTGCCGGATCGCGGTAGGAGAGGACTTTCTCCCCATTGATCTCGACCTCGATTTCAGCGCCTATCGCGCGCACGCGAAAGGCATAGGCTTTCCCCAGTTCCCAATCAAAGTCGGCCATGGCCAGGTTCTCGTGGCCAAAGTCCGCTTTCTTGAGCACCACTTTGCCCGCCTCGAGGCCGGCCAGGTAACCGATCTTGATCCCCTGGCAGCGGAAGGCCGCGAAGTGACCCTCGCCGTACTGGGGAATCAAGGTGATGCGATAATCCACATCCGCGTTATAGACGTTCCCCGTCATGGCCAGCGCATCCTCATTGGTGATCAGGTGGATGTGATCTTCTTCAAGCGTGAAGGAACCGCCGTTCTCCGTAAACTGCGTGGTGGTTTTGAACTCCGTCGTCTCCTTGGCAAAGTCGATCTGGTGCCTGCCCTTGCCCGTGACCTTGAAGGCATCGATGATCAGGTTGCCCAGGACCTTGTTTCTCTCCCTGGTGAAGCTCTCGAGCTCCAGGCCGATCTCATCGATGGGTTCTGCTTTCGAATCGGGAAGGGTAAAGGAGATCTCGGCCCACTGGCCGTCTTCGATCATCTGGGGTCGTCCCTTGATGATTTCTTTGGAGTGGGACAAGCGGATGTAGGGGGTCACGCCAAAGTCATCCCCGTTCCACTTGTCGAGGTAGAGCCTGCAGGTCATCTGCTGGCCGCTGAAGACCTTGGGCGAAAAGGCCGGTTGGTACCGCTCATCATCAAAGTCTTCCCTGCGGTAGAAGGGCTTGTAGTAAACCCGGGCCACGTGTCCCCGGTAGACACGGTCGAGCAGGACACCCAAACTCCCCGACCCATCCTTGCCGGCATGCGGCAGATGTCGGAGCGGAAAGTGCACCGGATCGCTACTTCTAAAGCCATGGGTGGAACCCGGGATATCAAAATCGAAGACCAGGTCTTTTTTGTTCGCTAGAATCTTCTCGATGTTCTCCGGTACCGGCTCCCCCGCTAGCGCGTAGCCGTAGTTGGCCACTTCCTTAGCCAGGGTGGGAATATCCACGATGTTCAGCGAGCCGATGGCACTCGATGCCACGATCACGTCGTTGATCTGATCGAGGTATCTCTTCTGAAGGCCATCGTAACCGTTCATGACCCCGAGCACGGTACCCACGTTACCGGCATTACAGTCTGTATCCCATCCGCACATGGTGGCGATCTCGATGGTTCTCGCCAGATCGCCCTCGCCGTAGAGCATGGACAGCACCATCACGCCGGAGTTGGGGATGATGTGACAGACACCCGGATAGCGGTCGTAACCGAACTCGCGCTCGAGAAAATCCCGCGCGTTTCGGAAGTTCTTCTCGTCATCGCGGTCGTAAAAATCGATCACGGCATCTGCCACCCGGCGGTACTCTGAATCGGCCGGGAACACGCCGAAGGCCGACGTGATGATCTCGCGGATGTCATCGCAGACGAAAGCCTTGGCGATACAGGCCGCGATGAACTTGGCCCCGTAGATCCCGTTCTTATCGTGGGAAACGCTGGCCGCCTTCCCCGCGTACTCGGCCGCCTTTTCCATGTTGCCCGGAAAGATCAATCCCCAGGTATCGATGAAAATCTGCCCGCCGATCTGCTCGGCGATGGCCAGGCCGTTGACTTCTTCCGATCCCGAATGGGGGGGCATGATGCCTTTTTTGAGGTTCAAAAAGGCCGTGTGCTCGGTGCTCGTTCCGTATCCGCCCCACCAGAACATGCCCACGCCCTCCCGGGAGTAGTTGAGCCAGGCTTTGCCCACGTGCGCTCCCTCGAAGGTCTCCCCTTCTTTCATCAGATCAAGCGCCTTGAGAAAGAAGATCGGTCCGTTCAGATCATCGTCCGCTGCAAAGTTCTTGTAACGCTTCACATAGCCCGTGATGTCCCCGTAGGTCTCGTGAATCTTCTCGTAGGTCCAGAGCGTCGGTTCCACGGGCGCCCCTAGGATCACGCCCATGGCCTTGCCCACGATGCCACTGTATACCTTTTCCAGATAATTATCCTTCATATGCTTACTCTCCTATCAGTGCGTCCATATCAGCGTGCCAAGCGACGGCTTCTCTCAGATCGGTCGTGATGATATCCCGTGCGGTCTTGGCGAACTTCCCAGCGATCTCTCGGAGCGGATAACGGTTCACGCGCTCCAGGTCTTCGATCACATCCTCCGGCAAAATCTTGGCGCCCTGCATGGCCCCAGCGATGGCCCCGATCATCACGCCGATCGAGTCCGTATCTCTTCCGGAGTTGATCCCGTCCACGATGCTCTCGTCGAAGCGTCCATCGTGCAAGCGCAGGTAAAAGAGGGCGATGGGCAGCTCCTCGATGCTAAAGAGCCGACTCGGCGTGTAGTGGTTCGACGGCCTACCCAGTTTGTCGGGATCGCGGAGGACATCGTCTCCCATGGGTGAGAAGGGAGCGATCGCCTCTTGCAGGGCCCGCACGACGAGCTCGTGGTCCTCCCGCTTGTCCTTGAGCACATCGGCCAGATCGACCAGCGCCCGGATGGCCGCCTTGGTCCCATCCTTGGCCAGGTCCAGGCCCACCCCGATCACTTCGTCGATGGTCACATCCGGTTCAAAGGCCTTCGCCACACAGGCGGCGAGGACGCCGGCCGCTTCAAGCCCGTAGCTGTTCTGGTGGCCCGAGGCAAAGAGGATCGCCTCGTCATAAGCCGCTTTGGGCCTGCCGGCATTGACCGCACCCACCGGCGGAATGTACATGGCGGCGCCGCAATTGACCATGTTCCCGATCCCGCCTTCGCGCGGTTCACAGTTGGCCAGGGCGTGTCTTGTGAAGATGTACTGCTCCGGATAGAAGAGCCGCTCCATGATGTGGGTCTCACGGTCCAGCTCGGGCACATAGTAGGGTTCGTAGTAGATCTGCCGGATGAATCCATCGGCCAGATCGTAAGCATCGATGTGACGCCCTTCCGTGTTGTAGACTGCCATCAAGGCCATGGCCATCAGGGTATCGTCGGTGAAGATCCCGTGCCCGCGCATGCGGAAACGACGATCCTTCGGCGCCCAGTCGGCCTTGTGCCAATCCATCCGGTAGGTCGTCACGCGTCCGTACCGCTCTTTGATTTCATCGTAAGATAGTTTTTCGATCGTTGCGCCCAGGGCATCGCCGTAGGCAATACCCAAGAACATCCCTAATACTTTATCTGAGAACATGCTTGCCTCCAATATCCTGTGGTTTCTCCACTGTTCACGGTCCTTATGGCGTAAAAACAGGGAGGTCGTTTTTTACGCCGCCTCCCTGCTTCTTGCTGTCACGAAGGGTTGGGTTCAACCTTCTTGTCCTATCCTCGGTTATCTAGTCCAGATACTCGTTCGCATAGGCCGTCAGATCTTCTCCGCCCAGTGCGTACCAATCGGCTACGAAGGCCTCCCAGGCATCCGGTCCAATTTTTCCCGTGATATAATCGGCAGCAAACTCATTGTACAAGTTGTTCACCGCATCCATCTGGGGCGCCAGTTCCGCGGGAAGCGTCACATCGGTGTCCGCGACGTAGTACTTGACGGCCATCTCTAGCGACTCTTCTGCGGGTTCACCGAGAAGCGGCGTCTCCAGTTCCATCTCAGGCTGCCACGAGGGCACTTCAAAGAAGAAGGCGAACCAGTTTTGCGCTTGTTCTGTCAGCTCGATCTTGCCGTCGACGACGTTGTACTGGTCGCCTTCAAAGCCCAGGCGATCGATAAACTGACCTTCATCCGATGCCAGGAACTCGAGTACTTGCCAAGCCACGTCTTTATGCTCGGACAGAGAGGAAATCGCCATGCCGCGCGTTTCCTTGGTTACCGAGACGGGGTAGTACCCCTGGGCAACGCCGCTTGCCGGCGGTAGGACCGTCAATGTGGCTTCAGGTCCGTTTTGACTCTTCATATTCCCATCGTAGATATCGATGACCTTACCGGAGGTACCGGCGATCACACCCACGGTGTTGGAGTAGAAGGCCTGCTCCTTGGTGTCCCAGGCTTTCGTCAGGTACTCCGGATCGAGCAGCTCTTCTGCGTACAGCTTGCGGTAGAAATCCAGCTTTTCTTTTTCCATATCCGTTACTTTACCGTAGACATAGGCACCCTCTTGCTCAACCCAGGTCCCCGTCACACCGAAAGCGTTGTTGAAAATGGTGTCGATCTCAAGGAGGGCGCCGGGCACTGTGTAAGCATAATCCGTGTGCTCTTCGGCCATCTCCTGGAAGAAGGCATAGTAGTTATCCACTGTGGGATCGGCCATGAGGGCTTCGGACGTCTCCATCTCTGCAAAGAAATCCGACCGCACGACGGGCACTTTGGTGGCCATCGGCTTGATCCACAGCAAGTAGGGGTAATTTTCCACGCGCTCCGCCTGGTGGGCGAGCATGGCGTCTTTGATCACAGGAGAATTATCGATGTAAGGCGTTAAATCTTCTAAGATCCCCTGGTCGGCCATCTGTTCGTCCCCACCTTGGAAATAGATGAGATCGGGAATATCTCCACCGAGGAGCATCAAGCCCAGGTTTTCAGCGTAGTTCCCCTGTGCCATTTCAACGACCTCGATTTCCACGTTGACGCCCTCATCCGCGAGGCCGCTCTCGATGCGATCGATGTAGGCCTGGTGCACTTCGTTGCCCGGGTCGAGGTCTTTCATCACCATGCTGAGCACAACCGGCTCATCGCTCGTTGTGTCGGCCGGCGTTTCTCCTGCCGGTTCTTCCGCAGGTATGTCGGTCGGTTCTTCAGGCGTCTGCGAGGTGCAACCTACCATACCCAAGATCACAATGATTAGCAATAGACTGACTAGCTTTTTCATGATACCCTCCTTGAATTCTCATATTACTAATGCCCGGGTCTCGATGACCTTGGCATATTAGTCGTGTTGGTCCTTACTTGATCGCTCCTTCGAAGGTCCCCTTGGTGAAGTACTTCAGGATGATCGGATAGAGGATGAGCACCGGCACCATGCCCACGACGATGGCCGCTGCCTGCAGGGCATCGAAGTTCACGCTACCGTAAACTTCCGCCATCTCGTTGAAACCTCCTACGATGGCCTGGGTGTCCTCTAGGACGACGAACTGCCGCAGGACCACTTGCAGGGGCCACTTGCCCGGTGTGGAGCTTAAGAAAATCGAAGACCGGAAGTACTCGTTCCATCGGTAGACCGAGTAAAAAAGGGTGATCGTCGCGATGGATGGTTTCGACATGGGGGCAAAGATCTTTGTCAAGATCTGAAACTGTGTGGCGCCATCGATGATCGCCGCCTCTTCAATTTCAACGGGGACGTCCTCGAAGAAACGCATCATGATGATCAGGTAGTACACATTGACCATCTTGTAGAGGATGATCGACCACATGCTTCCCAACAGACCCACGTTTTTCATCACGAAGTACTCGGGGACGATGCCCGGCTCAAAGACCATGACGAAGATCGTGAGGAGAATGAAAAACCGCCTTCCCTTGAAACCCCGCCTCGTCAGGGCAAAGGCAGCGACCACCGTAAAGGATACGCTGAGCAAAACACCCAGTCCCGTGTAGAGGAGACTGTTCAGGATGCCCTTGATGATCTGGGGGTTGCTGAGGATAAACTGGTAGTTCAACAGAGACGGATCCTTGGGGAATATGTTCAGACCCGTTAGCCTGGACACGCTATCGGGATGCGTGAAGGATAGGGCGACCAGGTTCAAGATCGGTTGGAGTGCGAAGACTGTGAACAGAAGGAGTATAGTGCCTATGACAACGTCTGAAAATTTCGTTTTTCTCATGCTACCAAAGTCCCTTTCCCGATATGCGTTTGGCCACCTTGTGCGCCGAGATGATCAGCACAAAGCCGATCACACCTTTGAACACACTTGCGGCGGTGGAGATCGAATACTGACCCGTCACCAGACCGATGCGGTAGGTATAGGTATCCAGGATATCGATGACACTGATCGTCGATGCGTTCATCAGGTTGAAGACCTGGTCGAAGCCGGCATTCATGAAGAAACCCAAGTTCAGGATAAACACGGTGATAATGGTGTTCTTGATCATCGGTAGGGTGATGAAAAAGGCGGACTGCACCTTGCTGGCCCCATCGATTGTTGCCGCTTCGTACAGACTCTTATCGATCTTGAGGATGGCGGCGAGATACAAGATGGAATCCCAGCCCGCGCTACGCCAGATTTCTGAGACCACCAGCACCCAGCGGATGTGGGCCTTGCTCGTGAGAAAATCGATCCGCTCTGCTCCGAACATGCCCATGATGCGGTTGACCGCACCAAAGGAGGGAGAGAGAAAGGAGATCCAGATCCCCGCGATAATGACCCAGGATAGAAAGTGCGGTACGTAGGTGGAGATTTGAACGAACTTCCGGTACCTTGAGCTTCTCACCTCGTTGATGAGAAAGGCCAGGAGAATCGGTACCGGTGAGACGAGGACCATTTTCATCGTGCTGATGATCACGGTGTTTCTCAGGATATTCGTGAAAGCACCCGTTGAGAAAAGATGCTTGAAGTGCTTGAGCCCTACGAACAGGTTGTCTCCGATGATTCTGAAATCCTCGAAGGCGATTTTCATCTCGTAAACCGGCAGGATGTGGTAGACCGTGAAAAAGGCCAGGACAGGAATCAAGAGGACGTAGAGAAAACCGTACTCCCTCCAGTATGTTTTCCGATCTCTAATCACCTTGCGTCCACCTCATCATGACCTCCCGATCGGGCATCCCACCCTGGGCCCCCATCTCTGTCACGGAGATGGCCGCCGCCCGGTTGGCATAAGCGATGGCCTCGACCAGGGATTCCCCCTGGGAGAGACGATAGGCCAGGGCCCCGTTGAAGGTGTCGCCGGCCCCCGTTGTATCCACCACATCCACAGGGATCCCGCTGATGCGCTGGACCTGCCTACCATCGAAAAAAACGGCGCCCTGGCTACCCAGGGTGACGATCAGTTGATTGGGGAACTGTTTGAGCACTTCTTCTAGGGGCCGGTCGCCGAAGAGCATTTTGACTTCGTGTTCGTTCGGCGTCAGGTAGGTACACTTTTCGATCATGGACATCGGTAGCTCCTGTGCCGGCGCGGGGTTTAAAATGGTGGGAACCCCCGCTTCGTGGCAAAGGGCAACGACAGAGGCGATGGTCTCGAGCGGTATTTCCAATTGCATGACCACGATCTGGGCCTCCCTTAAGAGAGTCTCGTGGGCGCGAATTTCCTCAACCCCAAGCCGGCCGTTGGCCCCGGGAATCACGATGATCGCGTTGTCTTCACGGTCCACGACGATGCCAGCCACACCGGTTTCACAAGCCGACGTGCCGACCGCAGCGGTATCGATTCCGTTCTCTCTCAGGTTACCGATCATTTTCGATCCGTAGATGTCATTGCCCACGAGGCCGACCATCGACACCGCGCCGCCGAGCCTTGCCGCTGCGACGGCTTGATTGGCACCTTTTCCTCCCGGGATGGTCATAAACCCTTCTCCGAGAATGGTCTCACCTTTACGGGGGCTTTTCTCACATGTAAAGACCAAATCTGCATTGATACTCCCAACCACAACTATCGAGCTCATCTTTTCTCCTCTTCTTCCCCATTTGCTTTTCCTATGATAAGTCTAGTTTATCGAGTTTTCTGGCGACCTTCAATGTTACACAGGACAAATGTATGCGTTTTCACGCCCGCTATATTTGTCACATCAGTTCTGACTCTCTGTTTTCCACAGGTTCAAGGCCGTGAAGACCTTGAAAAGGTCTTCCGCCTTTCGCGGGTTGTAGCCCGTCACCTGGGCCACCTTGTTCAAACGGTACTGCAGGGTGTTCTTGTGGATGAAGAGGGCTTCGCTTGTTTTCGTCAGGGAGGTGTTGTTCTCTATGTAGACGCGGATCAGGGCATCCATCTCCTCGATCTCCTCCTCCTTCATGCCCGCGAAGACCTCCTGCTGGAAACTGTCGGCCAGCTTGGCATCGATCCCACGGTAGATCAACTGCATCGACAGATCCTTGAAGGAGAAAATTCCCTGGCCGTATTTGTTCTTGGCGAGTTTGAGCGTCTCGTGAACCTGATGGTAGGCCCTGCTGAACTGGTCTCGACCGGTCACGAGATCGGAGATGGCAAAGGTGATCTTTCCCTTGTATTTTTCCGACACATAATTTTTGACATCGTTCAGCTGCTGTTCGATCCGCTGGACATCCTCATGAAAGAAGAGAAGGATGATCTGCCCGTGGTACTCGCTCACGAGATTCTCAGAAGAGATCATGCGCTCGATACTATCGATCACAAAGTCGTTGACGACCGACTGGTCCGAAAGGTCCTGGGTGTCTGCCAGCACAAGATAACGGACGTCTGCCACCTTCTTTTTGACCAGTTGCTCCGTATCCTCCAGCGCTTCCGGCATCTGCTCTTCGTTGAAGAGGGCGCTCACGAAGCGGCGGTTGTTCTCCGCCTTGGTGATCCTTCTCGTGTAGTACATGGACTCGCTCAGGAGGATCTCCACGATCTTGGCGACCAGATCGCTGTACTGGGTGATCGCCAGATAGTCTCCGATCAATCCGACGATGGCGCTCAGGCTCCCCCCGATGAGGACGGGGAGCAAGATCACCTTGTTGCTCAGATCATCGGTGTCGGCCACGTGGATCGTTCTCTTGGCGGCCACGGTCTTTCCCAGGGCCAGGATCTTGTCATCAAGTTCCGTCTGGTTGCTTCCCACCAGGTCTCCCTGGTGGTCGAAGATGTAAATCTCATCGTAGATGAGGTCGTTCAGGCTGCGGATGATGTTGCTCGCCTGCTCCCTATTGATCTTCATGAGGATCCTTCCCTTCGAAGTAGGCGAGCACCGACTGGATATCGGGGATGGAGTTCACCGTACCGATCTTCATGGTCGAGAGGGCAGCGGCCCGCGAGGCGCGGTCCAGATTCGCTTCCATCTCCATGGCCTGGGCCACGCCGGCGAGGAAGTAGCCCACGAAGACATCCCCCACCGCCGATGTGTCGGTGGAGGCCACCTGGTGCGCCCGGTAGTAGTGCTGGGTACCGTCCCTAGCGATATACGTCCCCCCGCGCAGGCCCAGGGTGAGGAGGACGTTGAACTTCTTCACCATGAGGTTTCGCACCGCATCGTTGATCCGGCGGGCACGGGCGAGCTCCAATAGCTCGGTCTCGTTGACAATCAAGGTATCGACCTTGGCCAGGTCATAGGTGTACACAGATTGGTTGAAGGGGGCGGGATTTAAAAAAATCCGCATGCCCTTGTCATGGGCCCGGTCGATGATGTAGCCGATGTCATTGATCTCGTTTTGGAGTAACAAGAGGTCCCCCGCATCGAAGTGGGCCAGGGTCCGGTCGATGTCCTCCACACGGTTGCTCTGGTTGCTCCCGGCGTGCACCAGGATCGTGTGGTTTGAGTCATCTGCCAGCTGGATGATGGCGTGACCCGTGTCCACGTTGGACTTTTGCAGAAAGTCAATCTTCACACCGTGCTCCAGCAGGGTGTATTTGAGCAGCTCACCGTTTCGACCGATGTTCCCCGCATGGTAGACCTCCACACCGGCCTTTCGAATGGAAACGCTCTGGTTGAGCCCTTTTCCTCCGGACATCACCTGATAACCTTGGGCTAATTTCGTCATGCCCGGTCGCACCAGCCGATCGACGTAGTAGATCCGGTCGATGTTCTGGGAACCGAAATTCAGTACTTTCACAAGCAACACTCTCCTCGCTCTCATGATCACGAACCCTTGCTAACGATACTCGTGTACCCTTTCCTTTTTTAGAAGCGGGGAGTCAGCTGCACAGGATAAAAGCAGACGGTCCCCGCCTAGAAGAATCGTCTGCTTTTTTTAAAAAAAGCGTATCCCTTGAAGCAAAACGGCTCCTGCCCATCGACTACTCCACCTCGAACTGCCCCATCATGCCCGCGTCCTCGTGCTCCAGGATATGGCAGTGGTACATGAAGACACCGGGGTGCTTGAAGGTTGCGATCGCCCGCACCGTCTCTCCCGGGTAGACCACGAAGGAGTCTTTCCATCCTCCTTCGTTGGCAGGTGGTGGGTTGCCATCGCGATCTAGGATCTGGAACTGGGTGCCGTGGGCGTGGAAGGGATGGACGGTGCCACCCATCATGCCCCTGCCGCTTTCGTTGGAGACCTCCCAAATCTCCGTGGCCCCAAGGGCCACCCGCTCATCGATCCGGTTGGGGTCGAACTGCTTGCCGTTGATATTCACACTGGGACCGGCCCCCTGGAAGACGAACGCTCTGACGACCGAAGCCTTTTCCGGTGCAATCGGTTCGATCGGCGCCAAAGTATCCGGCACTTCATCATCGTTGCTGTCCTCATCACTCACGGTGAAGGTCATAAAGGAAAATCCCAGGTGTAAGAGCTCCACCGTGTCTCCGCTTTCATAATCGGAGAAGTCGATCAAGATCTCCGCGCGCTCCGAAGGACCTAGCGTCAGGCTGGTCATTTCGACGGGAGCTTCTAAGAACCCACCGTCGCTGGCGATCTGATAGAAGGGTTGGTTATCGTCCAGCCACAGGTCAAAGAGGGTCGCGTTCGATCCGTTCAAAATGCGAAAGCGCATGAGCCCTTTTTCCACCTCGAGCACCGGATCCAGCTTGCCATTGACCAGGATCTCGTTGCCCTGCAGGCCGAACATCACATCGGGCATGGCCAGGATGTAATCGAAGCTTCCGTCCTCATTGAAGCGCTTATCCTGTATGATCAGGGGGATGTCGTTCACCCCGTAGTCCTTGGGGATCTCGAGCGCATCGGAAACCTCGTCCTCGATGAGAAAGAGCCCGGCCAGCCCCTTGTAGACCTGGCGTCCGGTGTTTCTCTCCGGATGGGGGTGGTACCACAGGGTCGCTGCCGGCTGGTCGATCACAAACTCAGGCGACCAGGTGTCCCCCGGCCGAATCCCGCTGTGCGGTCCACCGTCATCTTCCCCGTTCACCTCGAGACCATGCCAGTGGATGGTCGTCACTTCTCCATCCAGTTGATTCTCAACGTTAACTGTCACCTCTTCTCCCCTTCTGACGCGGATCACGGGGCCCAGGTAGTTGCCATTATAACCCATGGTGTCGGTGACCGTTCCGGCCACAAATTCTTTCGACCCATGCATGGCCGTGATTTGAAATGTAGCACGGCCCGGATCGGGATCCGTATCCTCTAGGATCGGCGGAATCGGAAGGACCGTGCTCTCCACCCCACCACCGGCTTCCTCGATCACCAGGTCCGGTTGGTCCGAAGACCGATCGACCTCTGGCCCCGGCATACCGGGGCCGCATCCCGTTAGGGTTAGAGCGATCCCTATTGTCACAGTCGCAATCATCAACAAAGCTTTCTTCATTTTGTTCACCTCTCTTTGGATAGATACCCGGATACGAGGCGATTATGAAGGTTCCATTAAGGAGATCGCTTAAAAGGAAAAGGCAGGCCACTTTTCGCATGAAATTTTCCCTGCGATAAAGGGCGTGCCCGGTTCATACAGCAAAACTACTCAAGAGCCCTGTCGATCAGTTCGGGCAAGTTCTCGGGAAACCAATGTCCCAGGTCTTCGACGACGCTGAAGTGGACCTGGACGCCCTGTGCTTTTAGATCGGCGACCAACTGCTTCTGGTCCTCCAGGCAAGGATCGTGTTCCCCCGTCAGTATTGTCCCCTCGATCCCTCTCAGCCCTTTCATCGCCTCTATGGTACAGCTCTTCGGTCGATCTGGGCAGAGGACGACATAGGTCTCGCAGGGGAGGATCCCTCTGCACATAAGATCCAAACTCATGGTGCCCCCCTGGGAGAAGCCGCCGAGAACCACACGATCGGGATCCACCGGATATTGGTCGACCACCTCTCGATAGGCCGCTAGGATCTCCTTTTCGGCCCTTTCGGTGTCATCCCAGCTGTAGCCTTCGGATGTCACCACTTGGCTGGACTGGACGAACAGGGTGATGTAGTCACTTTTCAGTTTCTCCGAAGTCCAGAAGCGCTGGAAAAAAGCACCGCTCTCCCCCCATCCGTGCAGGGCCATGTGGAGGGGGTAGGTCTTCTTGGCATCAAAGGCTTGGGGCAGGACCACGTCATAGGTCATCTCCGTCTGTTCTTGTTTCGCTATTCTAAGCCACTTGTTCTTCTGAACCAGCCTCTGGAAACTTTCCGTGGAGCGGAGGGCAGACCACCGCTCGTCCTCTTCCCGGAGGTAGTAAAAGCACCCCTTCTGATTCCCATACGCGAGCACCTCCAGGATTTTTTCTTTGTAGGCCTCCCCCATCAGGGAGTAGATATAGGCCAGGTCGTTGGTGATGAGAAACACTTCTTCTGGAAATCGCTCGAGGCCTTTTTCCAGCAAGGCGATGGCTTCTTCTTTCTCATCCTTTTCCATATGCGCCATGACTGCTCGATCGAGCGCATCATATGTTTGATAATCCATTTTTGTCGTCCCCTTTTCTTGGATAGGCTATTGTATCTGAGTCCAACTGATGATTCTGAACGCCGACCGTCTATTCTTCGATTTCCCCATATGAAGCAGTCTATCGTAGTTCTTGCACACGTTGGTGTTTCTATAAGCTAGCGTTTGATCCGAACAGTGCATTCTCGCTTAAGCCTTAACGATGTCCAGCAGGCGCCTATTGATAAAGATCTTTTCCCTCCCCCGGATTTCGACCTCGAGGATGTCGATTTCGACTAACTCGTTCAGATAGGCCGAGGCTGTTTTCCTGCTGACCCCCAGACGCTCTTGAACATCGCCTATTCTTGTGTAAAATTCCAAAAAAATCGTCTCAATGAGCTCACGAGAGTAAAGTCGCTGATTTCTCTCTTTAATGATGTCACTTGTTTCATCGATCAAACGGTTGATTGCTTTCAATATTGCGAGTGACTCCGCGGCCATCTCCTTAACTCCACAAAGCATGTAAACAATCCACGCTTCCCAGTCATTCTTACTCTGTATATTTCTCAAGCGTTCGTAGTACTCTTGTTTGCGATTCATAATGTACTTGCTCAAATACAGAATAGGGGAATCTAAGAGTCCCTTTAGCACCAGGTAAAGAATGTTGACAATTCTACCCGTCCTCCCATTGCCATCATAGAAGGGATGGATACTCTCAAACTGATAGTGTATGACCGCTAAGCGGATCAGATCGTCAACCTCTCCCTCGCTGTTGATGTAGCGCTCTAAATCGCTCAACCGATTACGAATCTCTTCTTCCGTTTCAGGGGGTCGATAGGCCACTTCACTCGTCTGCTCATTCGTCAGCACCGTTCCAGGTTGCTTTCGGATGTCAGCACGATTTCCTTCGATGATTGCCTGGATCTCGATAATCATATTGATCGTCAAGATGCCGTGCTCCTCTACCAAGCTGATGCCATGCCATAATGCTTCCCTGTACCGAAGCACTTCTTTTGGCGCACCCTTCATATAACGCTCGTTTGATAAGGCCCGGAACAACTCATCATGAGTGGTGACGATATTTTCAATCTCTGAACTGTCTTTTGCCTCATTCAAAGTGATCGCATGAATGAGTATGTTTTTATTCGGCACGATCTCAGCATACCCTTTAAGCTCCGCAAGGCTCCTGTGCGCTTTTGACAGTTCCCGCATAATTTTTGTTGTCTCTAGATTCAGTTTTTCATTCCCAACGGTTACAGGTAACGTTTGAAGCGGAATGGCCATCTGATCACCTCCTTAATATGTGTAAATAAAAGTGTATTTTACTCACATTCTAAGTATATGCGTAATCCCTACTCACGTCAATTCAATGTGAGTAATAACTGTTTAATATTACACATATCTGAAAAAGGTCGGTAACACTTGCGCAAGCACTTGAAGCATAACGAAAGCACATCACCCCCGCCTCCACGGTAAGTGATGTGCTTGTATGCTCTATCAGATGATGCCCCGCGCCTCTTCAACCTCCACATTCAGAATATCCTGGTGGCTGACCAGGCGATCGACCAGGTCCTTTTCCTTGAGAAAGAGAGGGCCTCTGACGTACAGTCGCAGGCGGATCACGTTCTTCCCGCTTTCGCTCGTATCTTCCCTCGTCTCCAGGATCTCCATCTTAATTAGCCGGCAGTTCTGTGACTCGCTTCGAATCGCGACGGATAAAACGGAAACCCAATACATAGGAAAACGTCAAGCAAAATGTTGGTTTTAGCCCCGAACAAGTCGACATTTCAACTGAGTCAGTTAATCTTTTCTAATATCTTTTTTGCTTGTCCACTTACATGTTCACCATCATGCTCACTAACTTGTCCATTAATCTTCATCTCTGAACATGGCGGTAGAAATACCAAGCTAATCAACCCAACATTCGGAGCGGATTTCGTTTTCGTTCCGTTTGTTTGCAGTGAAAACAACCCACTAGGTGGCTTGATGGTGCTCCACCTGCGAAATTATCAATATACAGAAAAGCACATCACCCCCGCCTCCACGGTAAATGATGTGCTTGTATGCTCTATCAGATGATGCCCCGCGCCTCTTCAACCTCCACATCCAGAATATCCTGGTGGCTGACCAGGCGATCGACCAGGTCCTTTTCCTTGAGAAAGAGAGGGCCTCTGACGTACAGTCGCAGGCGGATCACGTTCTTACCGCTCTCGGCCATATCTTTCGTCTTCTCCAGGATCTCCATCTTGATCAGTTGACAGTCCTCGGATTCGATCAAATCGTTGATCCGTCCGATCTGCTTGGGTACGTCTTTCGTCTCGATGTTCAAGATCCGGTCCTTGTACTTGAGCCCCTGGCGGTGCTCGAAGTTTCCGAAGTCTTTCAGGATAAAGATCACGGTAAAGAGACCCACCACGCTGGTGAGATAGTTACCGGCACCGATGGCCAGACCAATGATGCCGGCCACCCACAGGCTGGCCGCAGTGGTCAGTCCCTTGACGCTACCGCCGTTTCGGATGATGGTCCCGGCCCCGAGAAAACCGATCCCGCTGATTACCTGGGCGCCCAGGCGCGTGGCATCGAAGGTCAGGAAGCTCCCCTCCTGCACATGCATCTCCAGGGGGATGAGCATCACGATGGTCGCCCCGATGCAGACCAGGGCGTGGGTCCTGAGCCCCGCAGGTCGATTCCGATACTCCCTTTCGTAACCGATCAGTCCACCGGCGAAGGCTGAGAAGACCAAACGGAAGATATGGACGGCCTGGTCGACGGTAAAGAGGTCCTTGACCACCACGAGCTCTGGGATGGCGTTGATGATCCCAAAGGTCACCATCATCCCGGCGAAAAGTCCTATTAACAGCGGGTCCCTATGGACTTTCTTCACATCATTATCGAACATACGTCACCTCCGAGGCTGATCAGGATCAAGAAACATTGGGAAATCGTTATCCTTTCCTACCACTTTATCCTTTTCTAGGTTCTATTTAAACAGAGCATCCTGCACTTTTGTATATAAAAATGAACAAAAACGCTAGAAAAAGAGTGTGTGATCCTCTAATGGAGGGTCATACACTCTTTTCTCCGATATGGTTCTTGAAGGTCATGGGGGTCACCCCCATCTTTTTCTTAAAGAGAATGCTAAAGTACTTGGCATCCTGGTAGCCCACCTGTTCGGCCACTTCATAGATCTTCAGGCGCCGGTCTTTCATCAGCTCGATGGCCTTTTTGATCCGGTGGTCCGTCAGGTACTCCACGAAGGTATAACCGGTGTAGGTTTTAAAAAGGCGGCTCAAGTAACTCTCGCTGATCTCTAGCTCGTCGGCCACTTCACTGATGCTGATGGACTCCCGGAAGCGGTCTTCGATGCAGGCGATGGCCTGGGTCACGTAGCGCCGGCGACCGTCGACTGTCTGGTCGAAGGTCGTCTCCAGGACCAGCTCGGCTTTTCCTTCTTCCAGCATGCGCTGTTTTTCCTCTAGGGTCTCGGCCTTTTGCTTCTCTACTATCAGCTGGATCACGTTCCTGAGGGTGGAGTAGAACTCCTCGTCTTCTATGGGTTTGAGGAGATAATCCTTCACACCCAGCTTGATCGCCTGTTGGGCGTAGGCGAAATCATCGTAGCCAGAGATGATGATCCACTCCACCTCGACCTCGCCCTCGAGTTTCTTGATCATCTCGATGCCATCGACCACCGGCATATGGACATCGGTGATGACCAGATCCGGCTGCAGCTTCATGATCAGCTCGTAGCCCTCTTCCCCATCCTTGGCCTCCCCAATGACCTCGCAGCCGAAGTCCTCCCAGGGGGTGGCCAGCACCATACCCCTGCGGATAAAAGATTCATCTTCCACGACAACCACTTTGATCACACAACCACGATTCCTTCCTCACGGCGGGGGAGGGTGATGATCACCCTTGTGCCCTCGCCGATGATACTCTCGATCTTGACGCCGTACTCTTTTCCATAATACTGCTCGATCCGCTGGGAGACGTTGTAGATGCCGATATGGTGGTCCGGCTGGTCTTTTCCCAGTAGATTCATCTGCTGTTCGGTCATGCCGATGCCGTTGTCCGCGATCTCAAAGCGCAGATCATCTCCCACCTGCTTGCCGCTCACGCGGACCAGACCGTCGGCGTGGTCGACCTTGCCGAGACCGTGCACGATGGCGTTTTCCACGAAGGGCTGTAGGATCAGGCGTGGGATCCGGTCGTGGAGGATCCCCTCCTCGATCTCCTCGATCAGTTCAAAGGCATTGTTGTACTTGATCTTCTGGATCGACAGGTAGCTAGTGATCAGGGTCATGCTGTCCTTGACCGTCACGAACTCATCCACCGTGTCGATGCTGAGCCTCAGGAGTTTGGCCAAGTTCGTCACCACACTCACGGCCTCTTCCTTGTGGCCGAGCTTGGCGCTCCACTTGATTACATCCAGGGTGTTGTAGATAAAGTGGGGTTTGATCTGGGCCTGGAGCATTTTGATCTCGGCCACGCGGAGCTGCCGCTGGTTCTCGATGGTCTTTTCCATGTAGCCCTTGATGCGGTCCAGCATCTGGTTGAAGTACTTGGCCAGATCGCCGACCTCGTCGTTGCTTCCACTGTCTGCCCGGACGGTCAGGTCGCCCTCTTCCACCTGTCCCATGATGCCGATGAGATCGTGGATCGGCCGGGCGATGAAGCGGGCCAGCACCAGCGCCAGGATCGAGGCGATCACGAGGCTCACCAAGCCACCGATGAGCAGCACCAATTTCAAGATCCTATCGAAGGCTTCGAAAATCCCAGAAGAGACGTTCACGTACATGGTACTGCCGAGAAAGGCGTTGGGGTGGACGATCGTGAGAAAGCTGTTCTGGTCGATCTCATCGGCGATGCGGTGGTGGTCGTTGATTTTCTGTTCATCGAGATACTGGGCCCGCTGGAACTTGCCCTCCATCTCGGGGTAGAGGGAGTCGAGGACCGTGTAGCCGTAGCGGTCGACCATCGTGATATGGAGGGACAGGCCGGACTGGATGGTCTCCATTTCCTCCATGACCACGGCCCGGGGGATGTCCAAGATCACGTAGCCGATCTGGTCTTTCTCCCGACCGAACACCGGTGTGGATAGACTGATCACGCTGGACTCCCCGGAAAAATGATCGATCCGCTGGGGATAGAGCTTCACCAGCGACTCGGTCTCGATGGTCCTGCGAAAGAGACCCCAACGGCTGACGAGACCCAAGCGGTGGATTTCCGGTAGTTCCGACGTGGAGTAGACGGTCCTGCCCTCCAGGTCGACCACATGGACCAGGGGCTTGATCTTTTGCTCGATCAGGCCATCGTACAGTATCTGGTAGATCTCTGCGCTGTGGGTCTCCGTCCTCCCCTCAGGGGTCAGGCCGGCACGGATGGCCGGGTGGTTTGAAAAGGTCAGCATGATGGCCTCGTAGCGCCGGATCCTGTCGTTGATCCGGTCGTTGGCCAGTACCACGCTGGCTTCCGTCTGCTCCCTGAGGGTACTGTCGAGAAAGTCCACGGAGAGCCCGTACATGGATCCCCCGATGATCAGGAGGGGGATCGTGCTGCAGATGATAAAGACGAGAAAGAGCTTGTAAAAGAGCGGTATCCTGCGCTTCATTGGATCCCAGCCTCTCTTTCGAGCTGAATCCAGCGGTTCAAGATCACTTCTTTCTCATCATAGGTGTTCAGATCCGAGGCCGAGAAGATGTTGATCTCGTCCATGGGCACGAGCCCGAGGGGCACGTCCACGTCATGGCGGATGGAGCGGAGGTAAAAACGTTCCACCATGTAGGTCTGGACCTTGCGGCTGAGTACAAAATCGACGAAAGCCAGGGCTTCTTTCCTGTGTCTGGCGTCTTTCATGATGGCGATGGAGTCGGTAATCACCGGTGTTCCCTCGGCGAAGTAGATGAAGTTCACGTCTTCTCCGCGGTGCATCATGGAAATTGCCGCTTCTTCCATGGAGATCCCGAGGGCGAAGTCACCGGCTGCCACGCCTTCGTAGACTTCTGCCGACTTGGCCAGGAGCTTGCCGTCTAGGTTGTCGAGAAGACGCGCCACGCGATTCCAGTCCCGCGTGCCATCTCCTTCCATCTCCAGGAGAAAGGACAGGGCGATAAAGGCCGAGCCCGATGCCTTGGGGTCGGCGAAGGCCAGCTTGCCACGCCACCGGGGGTCGAGGACCTCGGTAAAGGAGCGGGGCACCTGGTCTTCTGAGACGAGCTTGGTGTTGTAGATGAGCACGATGGGCAGGAGGTTGTAGCCGAGGAGGAAGTCGTCTCTGTCGGCCTCGATGCCTTTTGAGACCAGATCGATGGATCCGGTGAAGCGGTCGAACTGGTCTTCGTAGATGCTCAGGTACTCCTCGCTGCCGCCCCAGACCACATCCGTCACGTAACCGTCGCCCTTTTCGTCGAGGACGCCCAGGATATCCAGGGTCCCGGCCGACAGGTACTCCACCTGGATCCCGGTGGTCTCCTGGAACTCCTTGACGATCGGGATGATGATCCGCTCGTTGAGCGGACTGTGGATGCGAAGCACGGGGTCCCCGCTTTCCTCCTCGCCGGTCATCAGCTGCATCCCCTGCTGGTAAGAGACCAGGAGGATGATCACGAGTCCGATCGACAGCAGCCCCCAGTGGATCCGCTGGTCACGCAAAAGTGTGAAAAACCTATTTTCCTTGTCGTGTTTTTCTTCCTTACCCATGGTCTTTTCCCCCTCTCTATCGTTTCCGTTCACGTCACTCCCACTATCATACCCTATCTACTGACCGCGGAAAAGACCGGGTTGTTCTGGGTGGCGCAAAAGCCCCAAGCGACCTGCGCACTTGGGGCTTTTTCCATTCGATCAGATGTGCGGAATCATGTCCTTGACAGAGCCGAAGGCCAGGTCCGCCTTGACCGGGCTCTGCCGGTGGGCCTCCTCGGTGGTCTCCCCGGAGTAGACGAGGACGGAGGTGATCCCGGCGTTCAGGCCGGTCTGTACGTCGGTGTAGAGTCGGTCGCCCACCATGACCATGGCCTCTTTTTCACAGCCGAATTTCGCGGCGATGCTCTCGACCACGTCCTTGTTGGGCTTGCCGATGACCTTGGGTCTTCTGCCGGTGGAGGCCTCGATCAGCGCGGCCATGGCCCCGGCATCGGGCATAAAGCGTCCACCGGGCAGGGGACAGTTGAAATCCGGGTGGGTGGCAATGTAGGGCACGCCCTCGGCCAGGTACTCGCAGGCTCCCCATAGCTTGGCGTAGGTGAGGGATGTGTCGAAACCAAGGACCACAAAGTCCACTTCCTTGCCCCTCTCGCGGATCAGTTCGAAACCGGCTTCTTCAAACTCCCGCTCGAGGGCCGGTGTGCCGAGGAGGAAGATCCTGGCAGAGGGCTTTTCTTTTCTCAGGTACAGCATAGTGGCTTCACCGGAGGTAAAGATCTCTTCCATGGTGGCGTCCACACCGAGCCAGCGCAGTTTGTCGATGTACATGCGCTTAGATTTCGATGAGTTGTTCGTCAGAAAAACGAGCCGCTTGTTCTTTTTTCGAATCAAATCGAGAAAGGCTTTCGATCCATCGATCAACTCATCTCCAAGATAAAGGGTGCCGTCCATATCGAGCAGGAACATTTCTTTGTCTTTGAGCACATTTTTCATAGGAGGGTCTCCTGACTACTGGAATAGATTCAGCGTAAACAGGGCAACGCTCTCGGAATAGGTGACCACCAAGAGTACCACCAGCAGTGCGATGATAAAGGGCCAGACTTCCTTGATGAAGTCCTCGAGCTTGATATTGATAATCGAGGACACCGTGAACATCATCGACCCAAAGGGTGGGGTCAGACCACCGATCATGATGTTGACGATAAAGATGATGCCAAAGTGAATGGGGTCCACGCCAAAGGTCTTGACGGCTGGAACGAGAAGTGGTGCTAGGATGACCAGTGCTGCGCCCCCTTCGATGAACATGCCGATGAAAAGAAGCAGCACGTTGATCACGATGAGCAGGACAAAGGCGCTGTCGGTCATGTTGACCAGGAATTCTGTGATCATCTGGGGAATCCGCTCGAGGGTCAGGTAGTAGCCGAAGACCTTGGCGCTGGCGATGATCGCCAGCACGGCCCCGGTGCTCTTAACCGTATCCATGAGGATCAGGGGCACATGCTTGGGTTTAAGCTCTTTGTAGACGAAAAAGCCTACGATCGAGGCGAAGACCACCGCGATGCCCCCGGCTTCTGTGGGGGTGAAAATGCCGAAGCGCATCCCCATGATGATGGCAAAGGGGATGAAGAGTGCCCAGACGGACTTGAGAAACTGGACGAAGACTTCCTTCGGAGTTGCGGCCCGTTCACGCGAGGGTTGGTAGTTGCGCTTGAGGGCAATGATATGCACGGTGATCATCAGGGCGATGGCCATCAGGATGCCCGGCATGTAAGCGGCGAGGAACATGCTGCCCACCGATACGTTGGCGATCAGGGCGTAAAGGATCAGATTCGTTCCCGGCGGAATAACGGGGCTGATCGCAGAGGATGCTGCGGTGATCGCTCCGGAAAAGGCTCTTGAGAAGCCCTTTCTTTCCATCTCGGGGACCAAGATCTTGGACTGCATGGCCGCATCGGCATTGGCCGATCCGGAGATGCCGCCCATGAGGGCGCTGAGCAGGACGTTGACCTGGGCGAGTCCGCCACGGGTATGTCCCACGAGGATTTCAGAAAAGTCCATGAGGGCGCGGCTGATCCCAGAGTGGTTCATGACGGCACCCACCATAATAAAGAAGGGTACAGCAAGGTAGGGGAAGGATTCAACGGCCGTTACGAACTGCTGGATGATCATTTCCATGGGCATGGACGTGTTGATAAAGATAAAGTAGGTCAGCGATGCGCCCATGAGAGCGAAGGCGATAGGAATGTTCAAAAAGAACAGGATAAACAGTACTGCAATCGGTAGAAAAACCATTATTTGTTCGCCTCCTCTCTTCTTTCTCTCATCATCTCAATTTCCTCTTGGATCAGTCGTTCTTCGAGATCGTCCTCAATCGTGATCGATACATCTTGTTTTAAGAAAAAGTTTCTGAAACTCTGCACAAGAAAGTAGAGCGAATAGATGGAGATGAGGGCAAAGGAAACGATGAGTGCACTGTAAATATACTTGTAAGAGATCTCCAGCGCTGCGGTGATCTTAGTGGAGCCGATCACGTACTTATAACTGAAGACAAACATGGTGATCGCTAGGGCGGAAACGATCAGCGAGGTCACGAAGACCACCGCGGCCTTGTACTTTTCTGGCACGAGATTCGTCAGTACCTCGACACCGATGAGTCCCCTTGTCTTGTAAGCGTTGGCCAGGCCTAAGAAGATCACCCAGATAAAGGCGCCCACGGCGATTTCTTCCGACCAGGTAAAGGTAAAGCGTAAAAAGTATCTTGTGAAGACGTTCATGATGACGAGTACCGTGGTGATGGATAAAAAGACCGATCCCAGGTACAGTTCAAAATGGACACCGATGTGTCTGAGGTGTTTATTCATCTGCCCTCCCACTTTCTTTATCTACCGACAAGAACGTTCCTCCCGAAAGAGTCGGAAGGAACGTCAGTTGTTAAGATACAAGTTTACCTACGTACTACTGTGTCTTTTGGATTTCCTCTAGCTCTGCCATGATCTGATCGTAGATGCCCGGCGTCCACTGTGGGAATTTCTCGTAGACAGGTGCTGCGGCCTGCTGGAAGGCTTTGTTGTCTACTTCGTGGAAGGTAACACCCTCAGCCTTGAGCAGATCAACATATTCTTCTTCTGCTTTGATGGTTTCTGCCAGGTTGTCTTCCATACCGATGTTGAATTCTTCTGCGATGATGGTTTGCTCTTCTTCCGTCAGCTTATCCCACAGCTCTGTGGAGATAGTGACAGCCGAGACACCCAAGAGGTGGTTTGTCAGCGAGTATTCTTTCACGTTTTCGTACTGCTGCGTACCGTAGTAGGTCATGATGGAACCTTCAACACCGTCGATGACGCCCTGCTGGATGGCAGCGTAGGTATCAGGGTAAGGCATGGCAACGGGGTTACCGCCCATGGCTTCGATTGTGTAGGTGTACATCTGGCTCGTGGGCACGCGGATGTTGAGGCCTGTCATGTCGTCAGGTGTGGTGATGGGCTTGTTGGTCATCATGCTTCTGAAGCCGAAGACCCAGTCGAGGGAAAGGACCTTGATGCCGTATTCCTCTTCGATCTGTGCGTTAAGGCCTTTTACGAGGTCCGTCTGCGTCATGGCCAGGTACTCGTCAAAGTTCTTGTAAAGGAAAGGACCGGTGATGGCGTTGTAGTCCGGCACATAGTCGCCGAGGAAGTTGACGCCGTCGACCAGGATCCAGTCGGAACCCTGTACGATCTGCTCCATGCCGTCTTTACCGATGGGCAGAACGCCGCTTGGGAACAGCTGGAGTTCTAAGGAGCCGCCGCTTCTTTCATTAACAGCCTCGACCACTTTTGCAAGTGAGATCGCTGTTTGCTCGTCTTCTACGAATTTCGTACTGATGGTGATGACCTTGGGCTCTACCGCAGCGTCAGCTGCAGGTGCGTCACCTTCTGATGTGCTTTCACTTGTGCCGCAGGCAGCCAGTGACAGGGTCATGACCAAGAGCAACAGGACTGATACGATTCTCTTCATTGTTTTCCTCCCCGGTTGAATATGTACGTTGAATTTCGCCAGGCAACCGTTTTCACGTTGCTGTTATCCTTACTATAATTTTAATGGGGAGGATCAACAACTTGCGATTCTGCTTTTTGGTTGAATATTATGAACTGAGAAAAATATCAGCAAAAAAACGAAGTGTACGGTAGAAAAGCACCCATGTTCAAACCAATATGATTCGAATCACTATTTCGATTTTCAATCTAAAAAGATGCTCAATTTGATATTTTTTCGTTTATAACCGCAAAATATTGAACCTCGCATCTGTTTCCGATATACTAGCTCAAAGAGGTGATGTGATGAAAAAGCGCGATGAGTACCTTTCGAAACTAATCCAGTATCAGGAGAAACCGCTGATCAAAGTGATCACCGGAATCCGCCGTTGTGGGAAGTCAAGCTTGCTATCCTTGTTCGAAAACCATCTACAGGAGAACGGCGTGGCAAAAGATCATATCATTCGCATGAACTTTGAGTCTTTCGCCTTCGATGAAATTACCACATATAGAGAACTTCACGCGTATATTGATTATTTCGCAGTTTGAGCATCACCGGTACGCGCTTCAGCATCATCAGTACGCGCTTCAGCATCACTATATAGAATAGGAACAGTACGCCCATCAGCATCATCAATACGCGTTTGAGCATCACCGGATGTAGAATGAATCGAGAGGATTATCTCACGTTCATGAAGGGAGGCCATCATGGCCAGAAAGATTCCGGTGAAGCTCATTATGGAGCTTCGAGATGCCAACATGTCGCAGAGAGCAATTAGCAAAAGTCGTAAGGTGTCGCAGCACTCTGTTAGTGAGGTTTTCAAACGAGCTGCAGAGATGGATCTGACATTTGAAGAGGTCAGAGATCGAACGGATGACGAAGTTTATCGATTGTTCTATCCTAATAGGCATGTGCACGAATCATTGTATGAGAACCCAGATTATTCTTATGTGCACGGAGAGCTAAAAAAGGTTGGTGTCACTTTAAAGTCCTTATGGCAAGAATACCGTGACTACTGCCGAAATTCCGAAGCAATGGCGATGGGGTACACCAGGTTCTGTGAAGGCTATAATGCATATGTGAAAGCAAATAGTCTGACGAATCATATCGTTCATAAACCTGGTGTTACTTGTGAAGTTGACTGGGCAGGTCCCTCAATAGAACTAATAGACCCGACTACACTGGATGTAGCCAAAGTATTCTTTTTTGTTGCAGTCCTACCCTATAGTCAATACACCTATGTTGAACCATGTTTGGATATGAAACAGGATACATGGATTACCTGCAACGTCAACATGTTCGAATATTTTGGTGGCTCAACGGTCAGGATCGTTTGTGACAACCTAAAAACCGGCGTGATCACCAATCCTAAAGAAGGAGACATAGTACTCAACGAGCAATATGAAGAATTCGGGAATCACTATTATACTGCGATAATGCCAGCAGGCATCAAAAAGCCAAAACACAAGGCTTCTGTTGAAGGTGCCGTTGATAAAAGCGTTAAGAGCTTTATCGGCAAACATCGGAATGATTCATTTAACTCTCTACATGAGATAAGAGCAGCAGTTAACGACCACCTCAAAGACTATAATCAAAAGCCCTTTCAAAAGCGTGAGGGTAGCCGAGACAGCATTTTCTATCAGATGGAACAAGAACAACTAAGGCCCTTGCCCAAGTTTCCATATGAGATTTCGGAATGGTCATACGGACACCTTGTCAACTCAGACTGTCATGTAGCGTTCAAGACAAATCGATACTCTGTCCCTTATAAATATGTCGGTTCCAAGGTAGATATCAAGGCAAATCAGGCGACTGTTGAAATATACCTAAAGAACGAGAGACTCTGGAGTTATCCCAGAACCCCAGACTATATGAAACATCAATGGATTACGTGTCCGGAGCATCTTCCAGACTACTTTACCCAAAATTATCCGGATGAGGAGAGTATTCTAAGCTGGGCTTCATCCATTGGTCCCGCTACAACAGAAGTTATCAATCGAATTTTCAACAGCATGAAAACCAAAAGTCAGGCTTTCAATCCCTCGTTATCCGTGCTTCGTCTGAGTAAAAAATATTCCTGTGAAAGGTTAGAAGCAGCCTGTTCGCTAGCACTTGAAAAAATTCGAGTGCCACGTTATTCACATTTGAAGTCAATACTCGCATCTAATCAGGATCACATCTACATGGCCACAAAGGAGAATCCTCCTTCTAAAAGTGAAGGTACGACGGGTTATGTGCGTGGAGCTCAGTACTATGGTGGTGATCAAAAATGATCAGATCATTGGTATCAGAAGAAACACGCCGCAAACTACGTGAACTGAATCTCTATGAGATGGTTGAAGCCCTTGAGTTTCAGGAGCATAATACTGATTTTACTTCGCTATCCTTCGAAGAACGAATGGGGCTGCTCGTTGATGTTGTTTATGAGAAGAAGCACAATGATAAAGTTAAACGTCTGAAAAAAGGAGCGAAGTTCCGTATTTCCAATGCTTCTACACATAGTATCTACTATGGAAACAATCGGGGACTGGACAAAAATCAAATTCTATCTCTATCCAGTTGTAAATTCCTCTATAGAAATGCTAATGTGGTTTTTCATGGATTTACGGGTTCTGGCAAAACCTATCTAGCTTGCGCACTTGGTAATCAAGCTTGCTCTCTCGGTATAAGAACGAGATATATCAGAATGTCAGACCTAATGATATTAAGGGATGAAGCATCTCTAGAAGCTTTGGGCATACCAAAACTGATCAAGAAAATGGCTCGTTATGAATTGCTGATTATTGATGAGTGGTTATTTGATGATCTCTCAGCTCAGGATCATAGCTTTATCTTTGAGCTAATAGAGCTCAGACACAATGTAGCCTCAACGATATTCTGTACTCAAAGAAAAAAAGGAGAGTGGCATGAATCACTTGGTGGTGGTATTCATGCTGATGCCATCATGGATCGGATTGTCCATAATGCAAATTGGGTATTTGCAGGCACCTTAAACATGAGAGAGTTAATGATGTCCAAGGAGATGCTCACGTAATGGAATGAATGCTGGATATTAGCTCAGAGCTTTGTCAATCGATAACTCCACAAGACTACATTGAAGTTTGGTGGTAGGCTTATCGGTAATGGCGTTATAAAAGATGAGGGCAGTCCTGTCACCTATGGGAAATGATCGGTTCGGCAAGGATCAGTTTGATCCAAGAAAGACCAACATAGCTAGATGATCATAGCTCATACATTGTGTTCAAGTAGCATATAAGAACTATCGATAGGTTGCCCTCTTCTATCCATGCTTTTACTAAGATCCCATAATTAAGCGGGTGATGCTCAAACACCGTATTGCTGATGCTCAAACACCGTACAGATGTTGCTGATCAACCGTACCGGTGATGCTCATAGCGCGAAATATTCAAGTACACTAGGACATCATCGATGCCAATCTGCTCCTCATTCTGGCTATTATAAATATCTACAACTACCTCAACAGGAACCTGTCCATATAAATTTGTTAGGGCTATAATGTACTGCTTTATTAAATCCATTGCATCACTACCTTTATTTATGTAATTTTCTGACTTTTATATTTCTTAAAAACGAGCACCAGAACTACTTCTACAATGATGCTCGTTCTCTTGATGTCCTCTAAATTTCTCTCCCAGCTACAGCCTCAGCCAAAGGTGCAACTAGGTAATCAGGCTTCTTCTCCGAATTATAAACCCATCAACTTATCTCTAAAATTCACGTTCTAAGTAGTCTCCCTAATTACATCTCATCACATGTTAAGCAACTACTCAGGTGAAGAGGTGACTTGATTCTAAGCCTCATAAAAGATTCCCAAAATTTACTTATGTAGATGAAAAGTTCCTTGGGGAGTTGGGGATAGTTGGGACTCGGGTAGAGAATTATCTACTTCTCATATCCATTAGGATTATTTGAATGCCATCTCCAAGCATCTTCAATAATCTTCTCAAGTGAATCAAACTCTGGTTTCCAGCCTAATACGCTCTTTGCTTTTTCAGATGAAGCAATTAATGTTGCCGGATCTCCTGCACGTCTTTCTTTGACTTCAGCTGGAATTGGATGGCCAGTTACTTTTCTTGCAGTCTCGATTACTTGTTTCACTGAGTAGCCATTTCCATTTCCTAGATTAAAGATATCACTATTATTTCCTTCTCTTAAGTACTCAAGTGCTTTATAATGAGCTGAAGAAAGGTCCATAACATGAATATAATCTCTTACACACGTTCCATCTTCAGTCGGATAGTCATCACCAAACATATAAATCTTATCACGTTTTCCAAGTGGTACCTGAAGAGTAAGTGGAATAAGGTGTGTTTCTGGATGATGATCTTCCCCTATTTCTCCTGTCTCATAAGCTCCAGCAGCATTAAAATATCTAAGAGACACATACCTTGTACCATAAGCCTGATCAAACCATTTCATCATCTTTTCCATGGCAAGTTTCGTCTCACCATAAGTATTAGTAGGGCTAGTCTCATCAGACTCCATGATTGGAATGCTCTTTGGCTCTCCGTATGTAGCTGCAGTTGATGAGAATACAATCTTATTAACATTATTCTCTTTCATCACATCAAGAAGACATAGCATCCCAAAGACATTGTTATGATAATATTCATATGGCTTTTCCATGCTCTCTCCAACTAAGGAGTTGGCTGCAAAGTGAATCACTGCTTCTATATTATGGTTCTTGAAAACCTTGTCCAGTTCACCTTTATCTCTAATATCGATTTTATACAGATGATCCACTTCAATAGAAGGCTCATGGCCACTTTGCATATTGTCTACAACGATGATTTCTTCATTCTGTTTTTGAAAATATTTCACCGTATGGCTGCCTATGTAGCCAGCTCCACCAGTTATTAGTATTGGCATATTGGTTGGTCACCTCCCTAAATTTATAGTGATGATTCCAAGATATCAGCTATCCTCTTGCTAGCAAAACCATCTCCATAAGGATTACTCGCTTTACTCATTTTGTCATATTCATCTTGATTTTCTAAAAGTTGTTTGAATGTCTTGTATATAACCTCTTCTTCTGTTCCAACCAATTTAAGTGTTCCAGCAGCAATACCTTCTGGCCTCTCAGTAGTATCTCTCATGACAAGAACAGGTTTACCTAAGCTTGGTGCTTCTTCCTGAATTCCACCACTGTCAGTTAATATAAGATAAGATCTAGATAAGAAGTTATGAAAATCTAATACTTCAAGTGGTTCAATTATTTTTATTCTATCTGTATCACCAAATATTTCTTGAGCCGCTTCTCTTACAACAGGATTCATATGAATTGGGTAGATTGCTTTTATATCAGAAGTTTCATCAATAATCCTTTTAATAGCCCTAAACATATTCCTCATTGGTTCACCAAGATTCTCTCTCCTATGAGCAGTAATCATAATAAGTCTACTATCTGATGCCCACACTAAATGTTCATGGCTGTAATCATCACGTACTGTCGTCTTAAGTGCATCGATTGCAGTATTCCCCGTCACGTGAATAGTTTCAGGATTTTTACCTTCTTTTAAAAGATTTTCTTTTGACATCTCAGTCGGAGCAAAGTTGTAATTTGAAACAATACCAACAGCTTGTCTATTAAACTCTTCTGGATATGGAGAATAGATATTATAAGTTCTCAAGCCTGCTTCTACATGTCCTACCGGAATCTGAAGATAAAAACAAGCCAATGCTGTTACAAATGTAGTAGAAGTGTCTCCATGGACTAAAACCACATCAGGCTTAACTTCTTCAAGAACAGCTTTCATTTTTTCTAGAATATTTATGGTAACATCAAATAGAGTCTGCTTAGCTTTCATAATAGAAAGATCATAATCTGGCACCACATCAAATGCAATTAAGACTTGGTCTAGCATTTCCCTATGCTGACCGGTGGCACAAACAACCGTATTTAGTTTTTCTCTTAACTTTAGTTCTTCTACTAAAGGGCACATCTTTATCGCTTCGGGTCTGGTGCCAAAGACCACCATTACTTTTTTCATTATTATCAAGTCCTTACCTTATTTCTCATTTGAGGCTACTACATCATCTATCCCTGAATACATCTGATCATAATAATTGACATAATCTCCTGAAATTACATTCTCAATCCATTTAGTATTATCTAAATACCATTGAATCGTCTCCTGTATTCCCTGTTCAAAAGTATATGCTGGTTCCCATCCAAGTTCTGTTGTGATCTTAGTATTGTCGATAGCATACCTTCTATCATGCCCCGGCCTATCTTTTACATATTTAATTAAGTCCTCTGACTTACCAAGTGTACCAATAATCAGTCTTACAATCTGAATATTCGCTTTCTCATTGTTCCCTCCAATATTATAAACTTCCCCATTTTTACCTTTATGAAGAACAGTGTCAATTGCAGAGCAATGATCAGAAACGTGAAGCCAGTCTCTTACTTGCATTCCGTCACCGTATACTGGTAGGTCTTTCTCTTTAAGGCAATTGTTGATCATAAGTGGTATTAATTTCTCTGGGAATTGATATGGTCCATAGTTATTGCTACATCTAGTGATGTTCACAGGCATACCAAATGTTTCATTGTATGCTCTAACAATCATATCGGCACTTGCTTTGGACGCTGAGTATGGGCTGTTTGGCATAAGTGGCATTGTCTCAACAAACATACCTGTCTCCCCAAGCGCACCATAAACTTCATCAGTTGAGACTTGAAGGAATTTTACACCTAGCTTATACTCCTTACAGTACTTATCTTTTGGATTCACTTTCCAATATTTCTTAGCTGTATCTAAGAGTACTTGAGTGCCGATAATATTTGTTGTTAAGAACACTTCGGGTTCTTCTATACTTCTATCAACGTGTGATTCTGCAGCGAAGTTTACGACTGAAGTGATAACATTGTTCTTAAAAATTTCTTCAATCTTTTGTCTATCTCTGATATCTACTTTGATGAACTCATAATTAGGATTGTTGTCGATATCTTTTAGATTTTCTAAGTTCCCTGCATATGTAAGGGCATCAATATTAATAATCTTATATTCTGGATGCTTTTTAAGCATTGTCTTAACAAAATTGCTACCAATAAAACCTGCTCCACCTGTTATTAGTATTGTTTTCACTTGAATTCACCTTCTTCCTTTTTATATTATTTTAAAAGTGAAATAATATACTGTCCGTATTCTGTCTTTTCATATTCATGGCCAATGGCTTTAAATTCTTCTTTAGAAATCCAATCATTCTTGTAAGCAATTTCCTCTATACATGCAACATAAAGCCCTGTTCGATTTTGAATTGTTCTAACAAAATCTGAAGCATTAGCTAATCCGTCATACGTTCCTGTATCTAACCACGCAAAACCACGTCCTAATAATGACACATTAAGTCTGCCTTCATCAAGATACTCTTTGTTTAAATCTGTTATTTCTAATTCACCTCTTGCAGATGGCTTTAAGTCTTTAGCTCTTTGTACAACTGAATTGTCGTAGTAATAGAGTCCTGGAATTGCATAATTTGATTTTGGATTCTCTGGTTTTTCTTCTAAGGACAATATTTTCCCATCATCATCAATTTCTACTACTCCAAATTCTTTTGGATTATTCACATAATAACCAAATATTGTTGCTCCTGATTTATTATTTGATGCTTTCTCCAATTTGGGAACGAAACCTTGACCATAAAATACGTTATCTCCCAAAATCAAACATACATTATCGTCACCAATAAATTCTTCTCCAACTATAAACGCATCTGATAGTCCCCTTGGTTTTTCTTGAACTTTATATTGAAATTTCATACCTAGCTTACTTCCATCTCCAAGTAAACTCTTATAAAGATCTATATACTCCGGATTAGAAATAATTAATACTTCCTTAATCCTAGATAACATTAAAACCGACAATGGGTAGTAAATCATTGGCTTGTCGTAGATTGGTAGTAATTGTTTACTAATACCTTTTGTAATTGGATATAATCTAGAACCACTACCCCCTGCCAAAATAATTCCTTTCATTGAATAACCTCCCATTATTACAATAGTAAAGTGATTTAAGTAAAAAAATTCATTCGTTTAAATTGTTTTCTTAACTTCTTACACTTCTTATCAAATTAAAAGCCTCTACATATTTTTTACCTACAACTGTTCCCCATCTAGCAGCAATAATTTCTAGTGCTTCTGATGATCTTGGATGAGGATAGTCTCTTATCTCTGTCTTGTAACATTTCATAGCATCCAATTTATATTGAAGTGTTTTTGTCACATCTTCAAATACATTAGGTATGAAATTGTTGTCTCCTTTAGCAAAGCCCCATTCAGTAGATGAAGGTGTTTCAAATGTATAAATATCTTTTACAGAGTACTCCCCTACTGGTCTACATGCTGTTAAAACTGCTTCATAAGTAATTCTATGGTCAATATTTCTATCTCCATTATGATGTGTATATACAACGTCAGGCTTATATTCACCAATGTATTTTTCAACTATCTTTATCACATCAAGTAAATCAACTGAATCGAAACGGTTATCAGGTAATGATTCAAAATGGATTTCTTTAAATCCAATTACTTTAGAAGCTTTTATTGCATCTTCATGCAAGTCATTTACAATATCAATACTCGTTTCTTCTCTTCTATTTCCGCGAGATGTAAATCCCTCACCCAAAATAATACAGTAAGCTTCATCTCCATTATTAACTTTTTTACGGATAGTTCCACCTAATCCAAGCAACTCATCATCAGGGTGAGCTGCTACTACTAGTATTTTATTCATCTTGTTCCTCCGCAATAGTGACATCGGCAACAATTTCTTGTCCATTAAACTTTGCTCTAGAAAATTCTAACTTGTATTTACCATATTTAATATACGCTTTTGGATATCCCTCTCCATCGAGCATTCTAATCATGTCATAGAAACTATTGATGTTTTCAACAGCACTAGATACTTCACTTTGTTCTGGTTTTCTTCTCTCAAAAAAAACAATTTCGCCATCTTGTTTAGACGGGTTCATATTATTGGTGATAATTTCAGGAATCATATTATTGAAAATAATTTTTGATGCTCTTACAAAAATCTCATCTGCATTACCGTTTAAATTAAGATCTTTTTTAAAGTAAATATCTCCAGCATCAATTTCTCTAGTAACACTTATTGCAGAAATTTTGGTGTTTTCGATACCACGCACAATCAGATTCTGTAATGGACTACCACCACGACCAAAAGGAAGATCAGTCATATGAAAAACAATACACTTATAATTCTCATGAATTTGTTTAGGAATAATCCATGACCAATGAGGAAAAAAAATGAAATCAGGATTAAAAGACTCTACAGTTTCAAAATTGAATCTTTTACGCTGTGTAATAATCTCTACTTCATGTTCCTTATGGTTTTTTTGAAATGCTATTGCATTGGAAATATTCCATGATTTTATTGTAACTATTAATACTCTCATATTACTCTATCATCGACCAACTAAGTGGCGTTCCCCTTTCAATATCTTTCAAGGCTTTTTTACCTAACACTTCATCAAAGTACTTTGGCTCAAGACCATAGCCTGGTCTAATAACTCTAACGTTTTTCTCAGTAATCAAATCACCCTCTTTTATATTCTCTACAACAAATATAGATCTACGGAATATTAAACTCTCTTTTTCTTTCTCAGATAGTTCATAAGATACTTTGCCAATAGCTCTTTCTGCAGCACGTACATCTTCAACCATTTGTTTAAACTCTTGAGGTTCCATAGAGAATGATGAATCTGGGTTTTCAATTTGTCTGCTAATCGTGAAATGTTTCTCAATTATTTTTGCGCCCATGGCCACAGAAGTCACAGCCGCAATAGATCCTAAAGAGTGGTCAGATAAACCAGAAACTACATTAAAAGTATCTGATAAGTGCTTTATAGTCCTTAAATTCATGTCCTCAGGAATTGCTGGATATGCGCTTGAACATTTTAGTAAACACAGTTGATTGTTACCTTGACTTTTAACAGCTTTTACAGCATCTTCAATTTCACCTAGAGTTGCATTCCCGGTCGACATGATAATGGGTTTTTGTTTCGATGCAATATATTTGATTAATGGAATATCAACAACTTCAAAGGATGCAATTTTATAAAACTTAACACCTAAATCTTCAAGAAAATCAACTGCAGTTTTGTCAAAAGGAGTTGATAAAAAATCAATGCCTATCTTATCAGCTTCTTCTTTCAACCCAGCTTGCCATTCCCATGGTGTATATGCTTTTTGATATAATTTATACAATGTGTCTCCAGTCCAAGTTCCCTTGCTAATTTTAAACCAATCTTTGTCTGAATCAATAGTCATTGTGTCTGGTGTATAAGTCTGAATTTTGATGCAATCTGCTCCTGATTTTTTTGCTGCATGTACAATCTTGATTGCATTTTCTAAGCTACCCGCATGATTCCCAGACATTTCTGCTATCATATAAACTGGTGCCGATTCTCCAATTTGTCTACCATTTACTATAAAACTCATTCTATTTCCCCTTTCTCAATTTTAATATAGTATTTTACTCCGTCTAATAAAAAATAAGCTGGATACCGTTCATTATCAACTACTCTCAACAAATTGAATTGCTCTTTAATTGTCTTATTGATATCTAGTTGACTATCTTTAGGTCTTCTTCTTGGATAATAAGTTGCGTCACCTTCTTGTTTCATTCCAAGTATATCAGGATAAAGCTTAACGAATTTCATTACAAGTTTAATGGTATACTCTCCTTGTAAATCCTTAATTTCAGGTAAAAGTTCATGACCTTCTAACACTATTTCATCTTGAAGATAAATATCTCCTGAATCCACTTTTGAATCTGCTTCAAAAAGAGTTATAGGAATATTATTCTTACCTTCTAATACTTGCCATGTTACTGGACTCCAACCTTTTCCTTTTGGCAATCGACTTTCATGAACCACCAGATTTTGAGTGTGTAAGGTTAAAATGTTTTGTGGAACAATCCTTTCACATCCCAAGAAAAAAGCTAAATCTCCTCTTTCAATATCCTCATGTCGATGAACTATTCTTGACTCATGTTGAGATTCATCTAATAACTCTTTTAGTTTTATAATATACGGAATAATCCAGCTATTTATATTGTCACATATTAGTGTGATTTTCATAATCCACCTCTCTGAAAGAAACTATTTTCAATCTTTATATAAAGTTACCTGACAGCTGATCAACAATTCTTTTTGATCCTAATCCATCCACTAAATTATCAAAAGCTTCATTAAATCTCAATCTATATTTATAATCACAAGTTCTAGTAAACTCTTCAAATAGACTATTAGTCCAATTAGATTCATTTATATCCACATGCCTAATGGAAGGATTATGCTTTTTTAGCCCGGTCAAATTATTGATCTGATTATCAGCAATCTTTATAGGGATAAATGGAGTCTTAGTTGCCAACAGCTCATATATTGTCTGTCCACCAGCAGTTATTGCAAAATCTGCATGAATCATTAAGTTTTTTATATCTTCTGCTCCTAAATTATATTGTAAAGTTGTATTCTTATTTGCAACATCCTCAATAGCATGAATATTAGTAAAAGTTGATCCTACAACAATATCAAAAAAAATATTCATATTGGAATTACATATTTCTTGGATGATTGTAGGTGTGATGTTTTTCATATCGGATCCGCCCATTATGACTAACACTCTTTGAGGTTTTACTCTAATATTATCTTTCTTAGAATTTATAAAAGGCGCTCTAAGAATAATATAATCTGGACCCAATAAATATTCTTTATCTTTGCTTTCATTATAACGAATAGAATCCGTACTTAATGATGGATTTACCACAATCCCTTTAGGATACTCAATCCTGTTCATGTCATCAATATACAATGCATTCTTTGAATTATTTACAATCACACTGTATAATTTCTCATCTGCTAAATATGAGTCAACAATACAGTAATCTTCAATTGAAATTTGACTTTTGAGATATTCTTTATTGAACCAATTACAATTAACTGTATTATAATTTTCTAAAAATTTAATGCTGCTAATATCACCATTTATATGAATATTGACCTCATATCCTCTAGATTCAATCTCATCATATAAAGAGCAGCATCTTGTAATATGACCTAATCCTACCTTACTACCACCTTCTGTAAATATTTTGAATTTCATCTTTATCAATCCTATTTATTTGATTTTTTTCTGCTCAATGTGAGCATTTATTTCATAAAGTTCTGGCATCTTCTCAAATATTTTAACGATATCATCTAAGTAAAAATCATGTACTCCATGATATAAACGCTCATATACTTCTGAGATAAGTTCAAAATCTTCATCTGTATCTAATGTCCATCTATACTTCGAGTAATCTACACTATTCTTATAATAGAATGCTTGATCAGTGTTTTCATAAATAAAAGGTGTTACATGCTCTCTCTGGTATTTCTCTTCTGCATGATTAAAAGCATTTTCCAAAACATTAAATGAAAACACTTCTGTATCAAGGCCTCTTGGATATGTTCGATTAGATGAATCTGAACCTGCATTAGAAACAATATCTTTTTTGCTTTTTAAATAATACTCTATGATCTCATCTAATACTATCGGATCAATAAGTGGACAATCTGATGTTATGCGAACAACAACGTCAAGATTATTTTCCTTTGCAGCATAGTAGTATCTTGATAAAACGTCATCCTCACTTCCTCTAAAGGCTTTTACGCCACATCTTAAAGCCTGAGATTCTATCACTGTATCTCTTTCATGAGTTGTTGTTGCGATTATGATTTCATCAATTAATTTAGATTGTCTAACTCTTTCTATCACATGTTCTAAAACTGTTTTCCCTTGAAGGTTTTTCATCACCTTTTCGGGTAGTCTGGTTGAGCCCATTCTTGCTTGAATTATTGCACCTATTTTCATATGTTTACCTACTTTCGGTAATAATTTATTACTTTTTTTACTGCTGCCACAACATCATTCACATCTTCATTAGACATGCTTGGGAATAGCGGCAAAGTGATCATATTTTCATATAGTTCTTCTGCGTTAGGACAAATTCCTTTTGCATAGCCTAATTCTCTGTAATAAGGATGAAGGTATAGCGGAAGGTAATGAACATTTACACCAATATTCTCCGCTTGTAAAGCTTCAAAGATTTCTTTCCGAGCTACAGTTAATAACTCAGGCTTAACTTTAATCACATAAATGTGCCAACCAGAATTAGAAAACTCCGCCTCAAATGGCGTCACAATTTCTTTTAGGGCCTTAAATGCATCATTATATTGTTTAACAATTTCCCTTCTGCGAGTGATAAAACCATCAATTTTATCCATTTGACTTGTTCCAAGTGCACTTTGAACATCAGTCAACCTGTAATTGTAACCAAGATGTTGTTGCTCGTAATACCAAGGACCATGATTTTCGTTTAAGAGTTCTTGATCTCTTGTGATGCCATGTGTTCTAAAAATCATCATCTTCTTGTATAAATCTTCACTATTTGTAGTTACAATTCCACCTTCAGCAGTTGTAATAGGTTTTACCGGGTGAAAACTGAATTCAACCATATCCGCTTGACTACCAACTTTTCTTCCCTTATACTCGCTACCTAATGCATGGGCAGCATCTTCTATGATAATTAAACCGTGTTTATCTGCAATTTCTTTAATTCTGTCCATATCAACAGATTGGCCCGAAAAATCTACTGGAATAATTGCCTTAGTCTTATCCGTAATTTTCTCTTCAATTTTATCTGGATCAATGTTATAAGTCACTGGATCAATATCTGCAAAAACAGGAGTTCCACCACAGTAAAGAACAGCATTGGCTGAAGCAGCAAACGTCATGGGACTGACTATAACTTCATCACCATCTTTTATTCCAGCAGCGAAGCAAGCGATATGAAGAGCAGCTGTCCCATTTGAAACTGCAACAGCATACTTAGCCCCTACATAGTTAGCCACTTTTTCTTCAAACTCTTTAACAAACGGACCAGTTGTTAAGTAATCACCTCTCAGTACATCAACAACAGCTTGAATATCTGAATCATCTACAGTTTGTTTACCATATGACAAATAGTTGTCTCTTATCGGTTTGCCGCCTAATATAGCAAGTTTATCCACAGTTATTCCTCCCAACTACAGTCCCAGTTCTTCAATCTTCTTTTTTAAGATCTCTACATCTAGCCAATCTGTGTTTGTTCCCGAGTTATACTCCCATCCTTCTTCAATTAAAGTGCCACCTTCTTTAAAGTAATGATCCTTTGACCACCAAATGTAATTTGGATAAATGATATAATGATCTCCATAGTCATATGTGCCTCTAGAGTCATCACTAGTAATCATGACTTCATGAAGTTTTTCACCCTCTCGAATCCCAACTACATTTATCTTTCCACCAGGATTCATAGCCTCAGCAATATCAGTAATTTTGTACGACGGATTCTTAAATACATATGTTTCTCCACCTTTAGATTCTTCTAGTGCTTTCACAACTAAGTCAACTGCATCATCGAGAGTCATCCAGAATCTTGTCATTCTCGTATCAGTTATTGGAAGTTCTGTAGCGCCATTGTTTAGTAGTTCTCTAAAGAATGGTATTACTGATCCTCTACTTCCAGAAACATTTCCATATCTCACAACAGAAAATACTGTTCCTTCATCTCCTCGATACGAATTTGCTGAAACAAATAATTTATCTGAAACCAACTTTGTACCGCCATAAAGATTTATGGGATTAACTGCTTTATCTGTTGATAGAGCGACTACTTTCTTTACTCCGCAATCTAGAGCTGCATCTACAATATTCTGAGCTCCATGAATATTTGTTTTAATGGCTTCAAAAGGGTTGTATTCACAAGCTGGAACTTGTTTCATTGCTGCAGCGTGAATAACATAATCCACTCCTTTGAAAGCACGATACATTCTGTCTTTATCTCTTACATCACCAATGAAGAATCTTAACTTCGAAATCTTTTCTGGAAACTTAAGCATAAAATCTTTCTTCATAATATCTTGTTTAAACTCATCTCTAGAATAAATTATAATTTTTTTTGGATTGAATTTCTTTAAAGCCATTTCTGTGAATTGTTTCCCAAATGAACCTGTTCCACCAGTTATTAGAACTACTTTATTATTCACTATTTTATCCTCCTAGTCTTCATAAATCATGAAAATTTCATTTTCAAGCGTCTTTACTTTATAATTGTATTTTTTTTCATAAACATAGTTTAATTTATCAAACATTTCATTGAAATCTTTTTCATTGATATCACCGAATTTATGCTTATCATAGCTTTTCCAATCCAGTCTGTCCACCGACTTTTTATCAAAAAAGCAAAATTCACTTTTATCTTTCACCTCTTCATTTTTGAAAATACTACATATAGTTTTACAAGCTAATGTTCGTAATTTTCGATATAAATACTTTATGCCATCTATTAGGCGAACACTTCTCAATTTTCTGGAAATAAATATATACTTGTTATATTTTGCTGACCCTATCATAACAGTCTCTATCTCTTGAATTATTTTTTCTATACTTTCGTCTTCCACACTGAAGGAAATATTGGCCTCTGCACTTTGCTTGAACACCTTGTAAGTATCATGAAATAGCGATTCATCATTATATATAACATTCTTTATATACTCAATAACTTCATTTTTATTTCTTAAGTTTATAGACAATTTTTTAGTAAGTGGTTGGTCGTATTTTTCATTCATTATCGGTCTGTATGATATACATGGTTTTGTTAAAAACAAACTCTCAATTGCACTAGTGCAATTATTTTGTATTACTACAGTAGAACTTTTTATCCATTCAGTTAGTGACCCTTCATATACTACCTTTATATTTTTGCCTTTTGATTCAATTATTTTCCAATTCTCTATACTTTCCGATGGATGCGGTCTAACAATAATATTAAACTCAGGAAATTCACTACTTAGATACTCAACTAGTATTATAAACTCATTAAATACTCTATCCAAATATCTAAAATGCTCATTCAGCTCATCCACTTCTTTTTCATTATTAATGAGTTTTTGATCTTTCAAATTTCTGTATATCTTCGAGTATCTACTTTCGAAGGAATTGCTCGATCCATAAAAGTTAGCTATTGTGAAATTTGAAACAACTAGAATATATTTACCATAATTATTTTTTATTGCTAAAGTCTGGTCTTCATCCAGTTTTTGAAATCTTTCATTTAATAAATTTATTCTTGGATTTCCTGTTATTACCACCTTATCTCCATATTCAGGAAATTGTTTTTTAACAATCTCGTGTTGCTCTTTACCATAGCACAGAAATTTTGTAATTAACTCAAGGTTCTTATGGTAAATTCTTCTCAAATACCTCTTCTCATTAATATAAAGTAACCCCTCTTCATCTAGAGTAAATATCTTATGTCCTTTCTCATAAATACGTTTTATTCTACTGTAATTTGCTTCAAATAAATTATTTGTAAACCATATTCCTTTTGGTAGTATAGATTCATAACCATTTTTAGACCATTTTAAAATTATTACGCCATAGCCTTTTTCAACTAACTTATATGCTAGTAATGATTTAGATTGCATTTCCCTTGCTTTAGTTTCTATGGGAAGTATCACCCATTTCCTTTTCATTTCACTCTTCCTTTCCCTTACACATTGCCTAATCCTACTGGTTAATCTAAATTTTTATTTTTCCTTTTAAGAAATAACTTAGATTTTTTGCAAAATACAAACCAGCAACAATTAACGCCATTAATCTAGGTAAGAACATGTCCTCGAAAACAATAAAAATAACTGTTGATAAGGTTATATATATTATTGATTTTAGGTGGAACTTAAATCCATACAGCTTATGATTAATGACTTTACTCGTTACTATATAGTGGTATACAAACAATAAAAAGAACGATATCGCTGTAGTAATTGCAGCAGCGGGGTATCCATATATTGGTATAAGTAGCAAATTTAACGCTATATTCACTACTGATGATAAGGCAGTTCCTAAAGATACTAGGCCAGTCCTTTTATAAAATATTTCGACTCTTATTTCTTCCACATACATAAATTGAAAAAAGTATGCCATAAATATCCAAGGTGCTAAATGAATCCCCTCTAAATAGCTTGGGCTTGCAATAATCTTAATGATTTCAGGGCTTAAAAATAAAGCTGAAATATAAAGAAGTGCAAATGCATCCCTATAATACCCTGACTTCACCTTAATGTTGTCGTAAGAACCTTCCTTTAATTTCTCGTATATCCAAGGGGCCATTGCACCCGCAAAGGATGTTCTTATAACAGCAACAATCATACTAATATTATAAGTAAAGCTATAAATTCCTGTTGCACCTTCTCCAACATACCTTTGGATTATTATTCTATCAAAATGGTTGTTAATAATTAAAGATAGCTCATGAATAATAAGTGGCGAAGAAATAATAAGTGCATATTTCCAATACTTATAGTTCACAAATGTTTTTCCTTTAGCTAATAATTGAATCAAAAACACTACTCCTAAAATTAAGACTGAAAAAAAAGAACCCAAAATTTTCCCATAATATGGCTGTTTGTTAAAAACATAAATAATTAAATAAATCGATAGTCCAACACCTATGAGTGCACTTACGATTGTAGCAATAGATTTAATCTTGTATTTATATTCTGCAACAAATTTACCAACAGCTAAATCATTCACACTAGCGAAAAAAGCATGTACTATGGCCAAAACCAACAATAAAGGTGGTAATCCAATTATATTACTCAATTGATTTTTAAATAGGTATGCTAATCCTATAAATAATAAAAATAAACACAAAGAAAAAAACGCAATACTTGAAGCATATTCATCGTATTTTCCTTCAAGTTCTGTCTCATGCCTGGCTCTAGTAATACTTGATTTGACATTTAAGCTTATAAATATCGCTAATATACTCACCCAGGCCGTATATACCGACGCTAAACCATATTCTGCTGGTGTTAATAGCCTTGTAAATATTGGAATGGTTATAAACGCCAATCCTTTTGTGAAAAAGTTAGTTAGAGTATACCAAATTCCAGATTGTACAATTTTATTTGAAAAAAAATCTTTTACTTTCATTTAATTAACCTTCTTCTCAGCTGAAATTTAAGAATGCGGAATCTTAGTTTTTCTAAATATTAAAAAACTCATTGATTTTCGTAGTAACATAGCTAACCTCTTGAGATTTTATTCCATAATACATAGGTAATCTTAACAACCTCTCGCTTTCACTAGTTGTATATCTATCTTCACCATTAAACTCTCCATATTTCAAACCGCACTCAGAACTGTGAAGAGGTATATAATGGAACACTGCACTAATTCCATTATCTTTTAAGTAAGTAATTAATTCCGTTCGTTCTTTTAAATCTTTGCACTTAATATAAAACATATGAGCATTATGCTCACAATGTTTGGGTATTACGGGTAGCTCTATAAAACCCTTTTGCTCTAAATCCTTTAAGCCTTCATAATATAAATTCCATGTCTTCAATCGATCGTTATTAATCATTTCAGCCTCTTCAAGTTGAGCATACAAATAAGCTGCATTCAACTCACTAGGTAAGTATGAGCTTCCAATATCAACCCATGAATATTTATCTATTTGACCTCTGAAGAATTTACTACGATTAGTTCCTTTTTCGCGTATTATTTCTGCTCTTTCGATATAATCTTCATTTTTAATCAAAAGAGCTCCGCCTTCTCCCATAGTATAATTTTTCGTTTCATGGAAGCTATATACACCGAAATCACCAATACTTCCTAATGCTTTCGCTTTGTATGTTGACATTACACCTTGTGCAGCATCCTCAATAACATAAAGATTATATTTTTTTGCAATATCCATAATCTTGTCCATTTCACATCCTACTCCTGCGTAGTGCACTGGTAAGATGGCTTTTGTTCTAGATGTAATTGCTTTCTCTATTAAATTTTCATCAATATTCATTGTATCTGGTCTTATATCTACAAATACAATTTTAGCTCCTCTTAACACAAATGCATTTACTGTTGAAACAAAAGTAAAGGAAGGTGCTATCACTTCATCACCTGGTTTAATCTCAGCTAATATTGCGGCTATTTCCAGAGCATGAGTACATGAGGTAGTTAACAACGTTTTTCTTATTCTAAATTTTTCTTCGAACCATAAATTGCATTTTTTCGTAAATGACCCGTCGCCACAAAGTTTTCGATTCTTGATTATTACTTCCTGTATATACTCCTGTTCTTTCCCAATATAAGGTGGAATGTTAAATGGCAATTTTTTCATAATTTATTATCTCCCTTCATTTCTTTTTTGGATCATTAAATCTCTTATATCCTTTAGCCCTTCTTCTAGTGTCCATTTAGATGTCCACCCTAATTCCTCTTTTGTCTTTTGGCCATCCATCAAAAAAATGGTTTTGTCTTCTCTTATGTTCTTAACAAATTCTAGGTTTCCTTCATTGTTGAAAACTAAATTAATTATTTTAGCAAGTTCATAATGAGATGTATTAACTCCTGTTCCAATATTAAATATGCCTAGAGTTTTTTCTCTACTTAATGCATGTAAAATGGCATCTGCGACATCTTTAACATAGATGTACTCTCTTTTTCCAGCACCTTCTCCATAGACATTTAAGATTTCTTTGTTAAATGCTTGTTTAATGAAATTCATCAGCATAAAACCCGTACGTTCACCATACCCCACAACTTGAGCTACTCTAAGGCATTTTATATTCATTGATTTAGTTCTATTATAATATTCTGCAATATTTTCCATAGAAGCCTTTGAAATGCCATAAAAAGACAGCGGCATAACATAATCATTTTCTTTCCAAGGAGTTCTATTAATATCAGAATAAACGGCTATTGAAGAAAGGCATACAATATTGCTTATTTTATTTTGTTTGCATGCCTCAAAGAGACTTTGTGATATGCCTATATTATCTAGGTATGGTTTAAATCCCAAGCTTCCTGATCGCGCTGCTGCCAAATGAATTAACGCATCATACCCATTTAACTTATCTAGAAGATCCAACTCAGAATAATCTGTGTAAACATATTTAAAGTCATTCATTCCAATAGCTACATTTTTACACACCTTATCTCTTCCCAATACTGTTACATTCATTTTCTTACCAATAGTTTCTAAGACCCATTTACCTATAAAACCTGTACCACCAGTTATAGCTATCTTCATCGGCGACTTACCCTCCATTAACGAGAAAAATAATATACCCAATTTTTTCCATATAGCCATTCATTGCTTTAACTTTTTCGCCTATCTCATAATACTGTACAAGGTCTAATACATCCCTAATATTATAATCCGACTCATCGACAATACTGTTTGGTTCTTTACAAATAAATTCTAACGTAAGTTCCTTCTGTATGTCATTAAAGCTCAGTAAATTGGGGTCTATTCTGTTTTCTATTAAATGATTTATGGTAATATCCAGTAAATCAACACCTGTGCCCTCTTTAATCAATCTCCACATATGACAACCATCTAATCTTGGAGTTACTTCAATTAACTTCGGTTGATTATTTTGTACTTTAATCTGGAAATAGGCCGGTCCGTTATTGATATTCAATTTTTTGGTAACAGACTTAATCATCTCATTCACTAATTTCTCTGAATTTTTGTTTATAACCTTTGATGGTATAATGTGCTTATGTATAATACCACCTTCAAATTGAGGCCAACTAATACGATCACTGATTAAAGAAAAAACAATCTCACCATCAATCATATAAACATTGGCAGAAATTTCAGGACCTTCTATGAACTCTTCTATGATAATTTTTTTTGACCTAGAGTGGGATAAAGCAACTTCAAAATGATAGTCAAACTCCTCCTTGGAATTAATGAGTTTAATCCCTCGTTGCCCTTGACTATCCACAGGCTTCATTATGAATGGGTATTCTAATTGTATTTTACATGATTTTGATTCAACTTCCTGAAACTTTACATTATATTCTTCATCTCCAATAAAACTTCTTAATTCTTGTTTTGTATTGCAAAGTTTTGAAGTTTCTGTTGATATGAAATGCGGTAATTCAAGTTTTTCGCTTACATATGAGGCCGTAGGCATCGCAACATCAGAACCCGTAGAATAAACTATGTCAATATCATTGATTTTCACATACTCAAGAACAGCATCAACGTCAGTAATATTAATTAATGCAAATTGATCCCCAAACTCTCTTCCTCTTCCATCAGGCGTATAACTACAAGTATGAACCTCATAACCTTTTTTTTTGCAAAGTTTGATTGGGTCAACTTGAGCGTTTCCAATTCCTAAGATTAATATTTTTTTCATATGTTTAATCACCTTCCTGATAATAGCTGCTTTAATTTTTTAATCTTTTTGTATACAGAATAAGAAACTCTTATAGCAAAGTTACGTCGATAAACTGGATAATTTATACCTGCAAAAGTTGAGTTCTTAACAGTATCTATAATCGCTTTTGACTGCTTATCAAACGAATAATATTCATCAACAAATTCTTTGCATTTTATCGAATACTGACTTAATACACATGGATTCATAATTACTTCTTCTAAAAGTTCTTCCAGTTTTTTTCTTTGCTTTAGTTCGTGCCCTGCAATTTTAAAATAATAACCGTTACCAGCATCGCCTTCTGTAGTTTCAAAAAGCCAATTAGCATTTTTATTGTATTCTGCAATATTTTCAAACATATCAATAACAATCGATGGCAAACCTACTTGCGCCATTTTTTTAACAGTTAGTCCCATTGCAATACCTAGATCATATTCAGTAAATAGCTTAGGCAAATTCTCAGGTTTTACCCCTCCAATAAAGTTGACGTCAATATTATTGCTAAAAACACTGTTTCTAATATAGGCATCATGTTGTGGGTTTCCGTATCCAACTATATCGAATTTAATTTTAACCCCTTTATTCTTTTCAGCCACCATCTCTAACGTTCTATAGATATCAATAATTGCTTCATTTTTCCATGCATCAAATCGTCCCACCCATAATACTGATAAAGGATTTTTCTTATTATCATACTGCCATGAGTCAACCTGATTGTAGGAGTCTATAGGTAATGCTTCAACTTTTGGTGGGTTTATGTCTATATCATAATACCAACTATTAAATACTGTTACAGATCTAGTGCTATAAAAATCAGCCCCATTATTGTTCAAATCCTCTAGCAATCTTTTCTGATACATATACTTTGAGTTGATAATTCTTTCTTTTATAAACCAATCATTTTTTTTTATTCTTAAAGTCGTGCACCAACTCTGAGTATGCGCCCATAGATGCATTAATTTAAAGTTTTTTTTGTCCCCAAAAACAGCCATAGCAAATTGCAAAGCATCAAAATAGGGAGTTATAACGTGGTACTCCTGACTTTTTTCTAATTGGTTTTGAATGTTCTGCTTTTCAATTTTCAGTTCTCTTTTTGAAAAAAACTCTATTAGCTTGGGTTCTACTTTCCTATCTAAAAAAAAGATATTATCAAATTCTAGAAGATATTTTTTGTATATGTTCTGAGTTTTGTAACATGTAAAATAGACCTTATTATCTTTCTTAACAAGATACTTAGCTAATTCTATTAACAAAGTCTCTACTCCACCGAGTGTTGTATTTGAGTCTACTAATATATAATTCATCAACTTTCTCCCTATCACAGATTTGTTAAAATCCCTAACAACCTTAAAAATAGTTAATAAATCCGTTTTAATTAAGTTAATTCTATGTTCTTTCGCATTTGTCTTGTTGATTCAGCAATACTGAAAATATATGCCAAGATTATTGCAGATTCAACACCAATATGAACTGGTGCAGCTAAACCCGCAATACACAAAGAAATGAAACAAAGTGTTCCCGTAGTGTTCATTAATTTAAAGTTTTTAATTGTTGCCGATAATAAGACCCCTAAAAAATATATAGTGCCTAATAACCCCGAAGTAAGTAATAGAACTATATACATAGAATCTCCTATAAACAAATCTACATTTGAAAATCCTAACCCAATAATGAAATTTTCTTTTATCACATCATATGTTTCAGAAAGTATTCCTGCTGTAGAGTCATATCTTGTAGAAAAAACACTAGTTGGTTCAAACAAGAACTTCATATGCCATGACGCATGAGTCATATAATTTTCTAACACGCTCGCTACAATGAAAAAAACGGCTCCAAGTATCAAGGGATAATAAATAATTCTTTTATTTTTAATTTTAAAGAAACCTATAAATGACAATAAATAGAATGCTATCAAAATTAATGGTATTCCAACTATTACTGTTTTAGATAATGCCATTAAGCCTAAGCTAATCACTCCGAATATTTTTAAGCGTATATATTTAACTTTCTTCTTTTCAGCAAAAAATCCTAAATAAATTGAAAAGCAAAGAAAAGAAAAAATACCTAATAATACCGGTGTTCCAAATGTACCGTAAGCTCTGTTAAAGTAGCCTAGATTCAGAACATATGATAGTGGTGTTAAGGAAGGTTTAAAGTACAAATCATAAAACAACACTATACTTTTGGGATACAATAATTGGATTATCGAAACAATAATATTTACACTTAAAATTGAAGTTAGAATTTTATCCAAAATAACATCTGGATCCTCATTCATTAAAAATTGTAATAAATGTACTAAAATGATCCAGCGAAAGTAAGCGAATAGCGCGAACAAATTAACCCCTACTGGGTATTTTAAGACTCCAAACAAGGTGGCTATAATGACTAAAAACAGATATAACCATAAATGCTGTCTATAATGTCTTGTCCTGTATATTGAAAATATTTTTCTGTTTTTAAGAATGATAATCAAAAACAATAAGGGAAACGCCAATATGTCAAAGCTAATTATGTTATTTGCAATTTTAAAATGGGGCGAAACCAAAGAGAAAACAACAAATAAAATTATCCCTTGTTTGTAATTTCTAAATGTAAAAAGTACAAATATTGTAAGTAAAATAATGTGTATTATATTTCCGAGCATTTTGCCACCTACTTATTCTTCAATATATTCGAGCTATTACGATATACCTTGAAGTATTCATCCTTCATTATTTTTGAAGAAAATTCAACAGCTTTCTTTTTCGCATTTTGACCTATTTTTTTTCTCAACTCATTATTTTCAATTAGATCAAGAATTGCTTGAGCTATCTTATTTTCATCTATATCTACTAATAGTGCTGTTTGGTTATCCTCAACCATATCTGGAATCCCACCTACTTTAGTTGCAACAATAGGTACTCCACTAGCCATAGCTTCAATTAAAGTAATTGGCATTCCTTCCCATAAAGATGGGAGAACAAAGATATCAGCTTGATTGTAAAATTTGTAAACCTCAGACTGAACACCGGCAAAGATAACGCTTTTTTCCAAATCTAGTTCTTTAACCTTGCTAAATATTTCATTCTCTAAATCTCCAGTTCCAACTAAAGTCAAAACTGCATTTGGCTCTCTATCATGTACTATTTTAAAACTTTCAATTAAGCCAATATGATTTTTTTGTTTTTCAAATCGTCCTATGTGCAGAATGTTTATTGAATTGTTTTTCGCTGTATATTCAATTTTAGGTAAACATTTTTCTAAATTCAAACCGTTATAAATCATAGGAATTCTATCTTTAGGCAATTTATATTCTTCCATAATTGTTTTCTTGATAATTGGGCTTATAGCTATGGGAGTAACTCTAAAGAATTTATAGAAAACACTATTAATTTTTCTCTGAATTTTACTTAGCTCTTTTTCTGCAATATTATGAACTGTATGAACTCTAACTGGCACTCTCGAGAGAATTGCAGCTGGAATCACATATTGCATAGCATATCGATGTGTATGAACCACCTCAGGTTTATATGAAGTAAAAAGCTTATACAAACGAAAAATCATCCTTATGTCAAAACCTTTTTCTTTATTAAGATACAGGATTGGTATCTTTTTCTCCTCTAAACGTTCAGTTATGGCAGATTTTTGATTATACAAACTAACAACACAAACATCATTATTGTCATCTGCTAGAGCAATACTTAAATTTTCTAACATAATTTCAGCTCCAGCGAGAGGCAAGTTAGGTGTTATTTGCATAATTTTTAACTTCTTTATCATTTTTTTACCCCCAAAAAAAAGGTGAGATTATCATATTCACTTATATTGCTCCACAAAATTTTAAAAATTTATTATTTTTAGTTTTTTTACGAAGAAATATTTAATGAATCAATCCTTCTACTATTTCATTAATAAAATTGTCTATAATATATTTTTCAGATGAATTCTTAGCTCCAACCTTTAACTTTTTTAAATAAACTCTATCTATGTTAAATGCCTCTATTGCTTTTGCAACATTTTCAGCGTTATTTTCTACTAATACTACACCTGATTTTTCATGTTCCACTATTTCAGAGTTATAATTAATATCGCTAACTATTGCTGGTATACCTGCAATTTTAGATTCAACTAAAATTCCTGGAACCCCCTCATTTTTCCATTTGGTAGGGAATAAAAGCAAATCATACTCTTTAAGTTTTTCATATACATCATTTTTTTGATTTGCTTTAAATACCCCTTTATAATTCATGTACTTATTAATATTTATTTTTTCTAGAAAAATATTTTCAAATTCTCTATCTATATGCCCATAAAAGTCTACTGTTATTTTTTCTTGACTTTGAGATAATAGATTGAATGCGTCTACTACTAAATCAGCACCTTTTTCCTCTGATATTAATGAGAAAAACACACATTTCAAATTATCATTATTTGATTCTCTAAAGTTATTTGATATATACTTTTCTCTACAGTTTGGAAATACTTTTACATTTTCAACTCCATTTTGTTGCAACTTTTTTTTCATACCTTCAGTTTCGACATAAATAAACTTATATTTCTTAATATAAGACTTAAGCTTACTGTTTTTTTCAACCATGTCAGGAAAAGTTCCACCCATAACCATTACTGTAGATTTACTCATTAATTTCTTGTTAAAGCAATACATAATAACTGTAATTCTTTTTAAAGAATCTTTACTTACTCCTAAAATCAAAGGCTTTTTTCTATTAAAAATCAAATCTCTAATAAGTGAATATATCCTACCAAGCTTCCTAGTCCTATCCTCGAAAAATCTAGATTGTTTTACGTCTATGTGCTTTGATAAGTTGTCAAATATCAATTTATTCTTTATTGTTACGCCGCCGTATGGTGCTGGAAACTTCCCGAAATATACAAACTGCTTCAAATTACCACCTCACTTTTTTAAGCTAACATATTTTAAGATTATCAATATAATAGCCTATAACTTATAAACACCATTAAAATTACAAATATTCTTAGTATCAAGTATCAGCTTATCTTTCACCAAATCAAGATTATTCTTAATGTGATCATGAGCTGTTATAATAACTAAAATTTCTATCTCATTTAAAAAGTCTTCAAAATTCATAAATTGATGTTCAACAAGTCTTTCTTTAATAAATGGGTCATACACTTTAACTCCAAAAGCCAAGTGCTCGTCCATTCTCTCAAGCAGCTGAAGTGCAGGACTTTCTCTAGTATCATCAACATTTTCTTTATAAGCAAGACCATAAATACCAATCTTCGATATATCAGTAATTTTATGTTCTCTCATGATATCTCTTATTCTTCCCAATACATGAGTAGGCATAGAATCATTAATCTTTCTCGCTGTAAGGATCAAATTTGTTAAGTCTGGATAATCTCCTACTAAAAACCATGGATCTACTGAAATACAGTGACCTCCCACTCCTGGTCCTGGCTGTAGAATATTAACCCTTGGGTGCTTATTAGCTATGCGTATAATCTCATAAACATCCATATTGTCATTTCTGCAAATCTTAGCTAACTCATTAGCAAAAGCAATATTAACGTCTCTATAAGTATTCTCAACTACTTTAGACATTTCCGCCGATCTAATATCGGTTATTACTATTTCAGATTTACAAAAGCTTGAATATAGCTCTTTCACTCTCTCGCCAATAACTGGATCATCCGCACCAACTGTTCTAGAGTTATGCTCAAGTTCATAAATCATATTTCCTGGAATTATTCTTTCTGGTGCATGTACCAGATGAACATCGTCACCAATTGCTACTCCTCTTTTTTCGATCTCAGGCCTAATATATTTATCAATTGACCCTGGTGAAATAGTTGATTCTATAATAATTACAGCACCTTTTTTACAAACATCGAGAATTGTATTAACTGCTGAAACCACATACTTAGGATCTAACTTCTTACTCGAATTAATGTAAGGTGTAGGCACTGCAACTATGTAGGTATCTGTTTTTTGATAATCAGTTGTGAATTTAATGTCATTATCAATTGCATTTCTGAAAAGTTCCTCAAGGCCTTCCTCTTCGAAAGTAAGCTTTCCATCTGAAAGTGAATTAACCAATCTGTCATTCAAATCTGTTCCAACAACCTCATTACCACTCTTTGCAAACATTAAAGCTGTTGGAAGTCCGATATATCCCAGTCCTATTACATTAATCATTTTTGATACCTTCTTTCATCTATTTATTCAGTCCATCTGTAATTTCGAGTGCAATACCCTCTTTAAAACTCATAGGCTTATACCCAAAGTCTCTAGCTGCTTCTTCATGAGAGAAATCTTTATTCTCATTCAATCTTAAAACTTGCTCTGCTTTAAGTTTAGGCTTACTCGATATCTTTTCATATAGTTTAAGCAAACCGTAACTTATTTTCATTGGAACATGAATTTTAAGCACTTTTTTACCAAGTTCTTTCCCTGTGATATCCACTACTTCGTTATAAGTTAGGGCTTCTAAACCTGAAATATTATAAGCCTTCTTGATAGTTAAGTTAGTTTCATATGCACTTACTACAGCCCAAGCAAGATCTTTCACATAAACAGGTTGTTGTAAATATTTTCCATTTCCCAGTATTGGCAAGACGGGAAGCCTATTAAGATATTTAACTAGTCTCCACATATTTCTATCTTTCGGAGTTCCGTAAATCATAGTAGGCCTAATTATTGTGTAATCCAGATCGCTTTCTTTAATTAAACGTTCTGCTTCAAGGCGTATTCCCTTGCTATCTGGATTCAATTTTGTAAAAATACCTGTAGTGCTAATAAATATAGCTCTCTTTATATTCATTTCCTGACACGCATTAATAATATTAGGAGCATGTCCAAATCCAAGGGATGCAATATTTATTAAAGCTTCTTTATCTTTTAACGCTTTACAAATTGATTTAAAGTCATCTAATTCACCAAATATGTAAGGAACATTAAATTGTTTAATTTTCTCTAGATTACTAGTCTTTCTAACAAAACAAGTAACTTCATACCCCCGTTTAACTAGCTCTTCTAGTACATATCCACCAAGAAAACCTGTAGCTCCAGTTAATAAGATCATCTTCCCACCCTCTACGCATTATTTATGAGTTCCAAGTACCTTTCAGCAAGCTTACTCCGTGAATAGTTTTTCTCAACAAATTCAGGACCGTTAGCCTTCATTTGACTATACTTTTCTTTATCCTTTATTAGTTCTTCAATTGCTGCAGCAATTTCATTAGGATTATCAGGTTGTACAACTAGTGCTGCTTTTGAATCCTCAAGTATTTGTGCCGCTTCACCTTCTAAGCTAGCTACGATAGGTACTCCACAAGCCATAATTTCAAACATTTTGGAAGGAATAAATGTCTTGAATAATTCAATATTCTTTAATGGTATAAGGCACAAATCTGACGCATTGTAAAATTCAGGAATTGCTTCTTTTGGTTGTGCGTCAATAAATTGTACGTTGGTCAGTTCTTCTTCTCTGACAATCTGTTTAAGTTTATCCTTTTCAGCACCCTCACCCACAAACACAAATTCAATGTTTTTATATGTTCTAAGTTTCTTTGCAACTTCCAATATTGTGCTTAAATTTTGAGATATACCATGTGCTCCCACATATGAAATCACAAACTTGTCTTGAAGATTATATTTGTTTATTAACTCTTGGTTCTTTCCTTTCGGATAAAATAGTTCCTGATTAACACCATTTGTAATTACATGTACTTTGTCTCCACTAATACCACGGTTAATCACATTTTCTTTAAAAGATTGCGTAACCATAATCAATTTCTTGCTTTTTCTATAAAAGAATAATTCCATCTTCTCAAGTACTTTCGTTACGAAACCTTCTTTCATGACACCCAACTCTATCATCGCTGCTGGCCATAAATCTCTAATCTCAAGAACAAAATCTGCTTTCTTTCTCAAGCTGTACCAATAGCCTGAAAAAATAGAGAAGAAAGTTGGTGAACTTGTTATAATTACATCTGGTCTATCAATTTTCTTCATAGAAAAAAACACAGAAGAAAACATAAAAGAGATATGTCCTAATGTCTTTTTAATAAACCCTTTATTTGGAGTAGCATATACATAATTTCTATGCACATGAATTCCATCCATATTTTCTAACTTATATTTCATGCCTTTATATTCATCTGGAATAATTCCAGTCGGATGATTAGGAAAGCATGTTACAACATGGACTTCATTCCCTAATTCAACCCATCGTTTTGACATCTCATATAATCTAGCAGATGGTGCTCCTATCTCCGGAGGAAAATAATGACATATCACTACTATCTTCATATTTTTTCTCCCAACTTGTTTAAATTTATGATAAATTCTATATTAGTTCTAATCTTGAGTTCATTATTAGATATTTCTGCGTTACAAGGAGTGTCATTAAAGTAAATTAAGTATCCAAAGTAATCAAGATCATCACTCTTAGTAAAAACGATGTGTTCGTTTTCTTCTTTCAAATTAAATTCTCTCGAATACCACCCTTTTAACATAGTTACATTTTTCAAGGAGATAGGGATGATATTTAAAGACATATTATCTTTCTCAATTTTTATTGTTTCATTAAGAGTTGCTTTCACATCAGGATCTAGATGAATATAACTTCTTACTTCTTCGCTAGAATTAGATTCTACTTTGTCTAATACCAACAGGATATTTTCATTTATCTCACTAATAAACCTGGTGTGCTTTGATCCAAAGTATGTCTTATATGAACCGCTAATAAAATTTATCCCTTTATAATTGAAGCGACTTCTTTTTACATCACTAATCCTGCTTGCGACTCTAAAACTTCCCCAAAATTGTGACTGCTCTCTATCCCCAATCATCACTGTGTTATGGGCATTAGTTTTTCTAAAATAATTTCTCCACTCTCCACCTTCATACTGGTAGGTCCCTGAATTTACTAGGATTGGAATTCCTTCTATTGATAGTTCATAACTTAAAGCATCACAATGTCCATGAGCAGGTAAGTATGAAGGGCATATTTCACCACAATCAAATATCAATTTATATTGATTATTTCTGAGAATGTAATATCCGCTATCATTAAATGAATCTATAAACTTAGGGGTTAAGTCAAACTCTTTTTTGCAAATTTCTAATAAGCAATCATAATTTTTGCTAATTCCATCTGTACTATCATTAAATGCAGGCGTTTTTCCGAATCCTTCTTCAAAGCTATACATCACATCTATCATTTTTTTAATATACTCATTTAAGTTTGCATGTACAGATTCATTCTTTAACCACACCGTTATTTTTATCAAATCCTCTAGAATGATCTTGTGATACATAGGAGTTAGTTCAAAATGCATTCCATCTTCTAATATCTGTTCTTTCAGTTGTTTGATCAGCTCTTTAACAAATTTGGACTTGACTTGTTCTTCTCCAAAAAAAATACTTCCGATAATTAGTGCTTTAATATTTTCAAAATAATGATTCCCTAAAACATCTTTTTCAAGATTCTTATGCAAATAGCTATATTGAATATAAATAGATTCAATCATCTGATTTCCAAAATTAATATCATTTTTTATTTCATCTATAAAGATTCCATATGTTGAAATCCAATTAGTGATTCTTAATGAAATCGTATATGGATGCCAACCGTCCCCATAAGGACATGGATTATTGTCAATCCAATTAATTACTAATTCTTTATATTTTTCATAATACTTAGGGTTCTTATCGTTACTAGAATATTGAAATGCTAGTTTGTACAAGTACTCGAAATAATGAAGGTTGTATCTCCAAAGATGCTGAAGAGACTTATCATTCCATACGGTATCAAGTGAAACTTTGTGGTTAATATTTATAAAATCAAACTCATTATTCAAGATTTTTTCTGTGTCGAACCTACTTAAATAATCACTATTAAAATCTAAACTTGGAATTAAAAAATTAGCTTTCTCTGTAACTTTAATTACGCTTGGTGTGTTAATTCTCAAAATCTTACGTTTATAAAGTTCTCTTTTTGCTCTATTTATTACTCTATATAGGCCTTGAGAAGGTTTGAGATACTTTATTGTATTCATGAAAAGTATTAACTTATTGTCCATTCAAAGCACCTCACCTAATCTTTAATGTTTCACTGACTCTTTATCAGCTTTCCCCTTAACCCCAGTCCCACCTTCAACAACACCATCACTTCTCAGAACACTAAAGATCGTCCCAAAGAAGCATCTAACATCCATCAAGAACCCAATCTTCTCAGCGTACTCTCCATCGAGTCTTGCCTTAACATCAATCTCAAGCTCATCTCTACCATTAATCTGCGCCCAGCCAGTAAGGCCAACCGGTACGTCATTCGCACCGTACTTGTCTCTTTCTTCAATCAGATCATACTGATTCCAAAGTGCTGGTCTTGGACCAATGATGCTCATCTCCCCTTTAAAGATATTGATAATCTGCGGTAGCTCATCTAGAGACGTTTTACGTAGGAACTTACCTACCTTCGTAATCCACTGATCTGGATTCTCTAATAAATGAGTAGGCATATCTGATGGAGTATCAATTCTCATCGTTCTAAACTTCAATATATGAAAATGCCTCTTATGGATCCCAACTCTCTTCTGTTTAAAGAGAACAGATCCAGGGGAGTCAACCTTGATAGCTATAATAAGCACTAAAAAAACAGGAGATAATATGATAAGTCCTAATGATGAAAGTATGATATCTATTAATCTTTTGATTTTTAAGTAAACCACGTTATTTCCTCCTGCTTTAGTTATGTATGTTTGTGGTGTGTAGAACACCTTGTTTTCTTAATCTACATGTAATGTTTTGATTTATTTTCAGTACTATATCTTGCATAATTCTATGCTTTGATTGGATGGGACTACGTGTAATGCTTCTGTAACATTAGTACATTTCGAAGTTGTGCTGAAACCCTTGATATTACTGACTTACAGTCTCTTTATCCTTTCACCATACTCACCTCGATACGGTTCTTAAATACATAAAAGTCTTTAAAATTCATAATTACATAATTACAGAATCCCTGAACACATTGATTTCACTTGCTTTGAGCCTGTAATTATCTTTTCGACTTAATTACAAATTGCGATTTTTGCTATGCTATATATTGTATGCGCACACTCGATCCCCACTATATCTTGTAACCCTATTACCATACTCACGTCGATATGGTTCTTAAATACATAAAAGTCTTTAAAAATCATAATTACATAATTACAGAATCCCTGAATACATTGATTTCACTAGCTTTGAGCCTGTAATTATCTTTTCGACTTAATTACAAATTGTGATTTTGCCCATGCAATATATTGTATGCGTACATTTGATCTACACAACATGTTCCTCTGTGATCTGTATTCATTCATACATGACAATATAATAAAGTACAGTTAAAATGATTTTCTCATTCGCTCACTTTATTGTTTTCATTGCTACTAGCTTGTGCTAATACACTGCAAGCGAACCTATTCCCATAATTTCTACTCACTAAAGCACATACCATATATTGAGCAACTAAATATCCTAAGTACCAGAATAATGAACTATAGAACTCTTTAAAAATAACTGCTGAGACTACTACAGCTATGGGATACGTTAGTACGAACAAGAAGCTGAATCCTGTTAAATCTCTTGAAAGCAGAAAGTTTCTGTGAGAGGCGAATATCATAGGATGAAACTCAAATTTCTTGTACATTTTATACCACAACTGGTTTTGATTTTTTGGTATAGTTGGAAGTATCCCATATTTTCTTTCCAGCTCAGCCTTATCTATTCGGGAATCTTTTGAACTAAGTTCCGTGAAAACTCTAAATCCAGGATAAACATATGTTGTTCTCCAAAATACTAACTTTGCTTTTAAGTCTGAAGACAAAACTCCATTCAGTACGAACACTATTAGATACGAGCTTACAAGCACTAGTCCACTATTTGCATAATACTCATTATAAAGAACATTAATCTCAGAAATCGGCAAGTTGATTTGTAATGCAAACACTATGAAGGCTAAACTGTTCAAAACCAAAAACAGAGAAAGTTTACCTGAGTAATTTTTAAGATTATCTCTTGTCTTATTCATCTATACCTCTTCCAAAACTAATGTACCTATATAGTTTTGATTGCTAATAATCCTTTGATCTTGGAGAAAATCAACACTATAGTCGTCGTTTGAGACTATGACGTCTACCTTTCCTGCTTGGCATTCTAAAGTAATATTTCCAGCAGAATTCTGGGTTATAATATTATAACCACTATAATACTCTAAGTCTTCACAGGCTGATTCTCCAATAATTACAATTTTGGGTTGAAGCACTTCCAAGATTTCTTTTGGGATTTTACCGCTTTTCCTACCATGGTGTGGTGCGAATATTACATCTGCGTTTTCAAACTCAATATCTTCCATAACTAATTCTAAGAAGTCCTTTTCTAAGTCTCCAAACCACATTACTCTGACTCCATCCTCTAATGAATATTTTATAATCGGACTAATGTTATTAGGACTTTCTCCAAGTTTAACTTTATTTAATTCATTAATGAAATGTTCGTTGTCCGTTACTGGCCAAAGTATGTTGATTCCAGAACTTCCTCTGACATCATCAGATTTATTCATCCATTTTCTGGCGCAACCCTTGTAAAGATTAAATACTTTGTCACTATCTCTTAACTTGCAATACCGTTTGAAATCTTTAGTCTCATCTTCTTTCATAGTCTCATTATCAACGCAATAGAAATTTAAAATGCCAAGAGTATCATCTAAATCACAAAGACCGTGAATGTGGTCTTCATCAGGATGAGTCGAGATAAACCTAGCAATGCCCTTCTTCTTAAATCCTGATGCTATTTCATCAATAAAAATGTCTTTAATCTCATCATTAAGACAGCAATCAATGATTGTGAAATTGTCAGAACCATGTTCAATATAAAACATATCTCCATTCCCTACAGCAAAAGATTTTATGATTGACATCGCATTTTCCCCTCCTCTTAAAATAAAAGTACTACTCAATTTACGTAGTATCTAGCAAAAGTATTTTTCCCCTCTGCAACACCTTGTGTAATTATCCGCTCTATCTTTCAACTAATTACTTTTCAATGCTTCGATAAGTTCATCAATAGCCATATCTACTTTTTGTGAGTAATCCATATAAACTGATTTATCACGAAATCTATTGAATCTATGAGCTATTGCATTTCTTCTTTCTCGATATTTCCCTTTTGATTTCAGTAGTTCACTCAAATTTAAAAGTTCTTTTTTTTCAAGGTACTTCAAGATTATCTCAATATTAGGGATGCTATCCGAATCGATGCTAAATGAATTTATCTTTTTAGGCTGCTTTTTCGAACTTAAAGTCAAGTATTCGGTCCATTCATTTAAGTTATCCAATAGACCTACTCTTCTTTGTGCTTTCGCAATTTCCTTAATTGTTTCTTCAACAATTTGCCACCTTATTAGAAACGCCAACTCGTAGATTCCTTTTTCTTCATATTCATGTACCAGTTCTTTTTTTTCAAGAATATTACTTTGAAGTTGTTCTAGAATGAGCTTCTTATCTTTTACATCAATAGACATTTTGTCTCCCTTTGTTATCCAATTAGTCATCCTTACATCATACTCACCTCAAAAATAACCGAGGCATTTTTTCAAAACTACATATAGTATTTAAAATTACATTCTTATTTCATTTTATTCTACATCTTGTGGTTATGGTCCTTTCACCATACTCACGTCGAATTTATACGAAAATGATAAATAGGATTTATGCAGCATATTGTATTCCAAGATTCACTACATACTACATATTGTGGTTTTGGTCCTTTTACCATACTCACCTCGCACTAACCATCCAATCATACCTATGATTTCTGCAACATATAGTGTATCTATCGTGAGATGGCAACTAGTGAATGAATCCTTAAGATAATCTACACTACTACGCATTCAATAACTACTTCTATCAGCTGGAGGACCACTTCATTTGGTTCCTCCAGCTATTTACTTTTGCGTTTAGGCCTTGCCCTAGATCCTTACTAGTTACGACAACAACAAACGACGACTAAAGATATGGCATTTCTTCTCCAGGTGGATATTCTGGGTCGTTCTCTCCATCTGCTGGAGCATCAACATGTATACTACAATTAAATCCGGTTTCTTGTGAGTATGAGATCACACCACCTTCAGGACATATGCCCGTGGCAGCTTCATACTCAAGTATAAGACCCCCCACTACTGTATTCAGCTCACTTATATTGCGATCTACCATTTGTAGCTGAAGCTCTTTTTTAAGTTGCAATCGGTTCTGTTCACATACCCGAACTCTCGCAACTTCTGAGTAGCCAGCAAACCTCGGTACAGCAATCGCTGCTAAGATCCCGAGTAAGCTGATTACCACCACAAGCTCAATAAGCGTGAAGCCTTGACGACAGGAACAACGTTTATTCACTTGAAAACACCTTGCCTTACAAGACAAGGCCTAAACACCTAGGTCCTTACTTCCCACCGTTTGAAGATTATTGCGTATGTCTATTGACCGTTTATCAGATTACTTGCCAGCAGGCAATCCCGGCTACCTCATATCCCGTAGCCCAAAGATACACCACATAGTCTTCAGGTACTTCTGAAGTGATATGTTTCAAGTGCGCCTCATCCTGGATAATCTGATAGGGTATGGCCATATCCCTGAGACTCTGTGTAAGAATATGAAACAGTTCATCCCTAGGTCCATAGATCAAGATCTTCTTACCCTCATGCACATACTGCTCTGTAGGACCTGGCTATCTACATGTTGAAGAAGCAATATGCATATTACAGTCGAATCCCTTTTCTTGTGAGTATGAGATCACACTACCTTCAGGACATATGCCCGTGGCATCTTCATACTCATCTTTTGTGCTTAACGGCTTAACTCATTAATTTTCAACAAATACCGTCAAGTTCATTTCACTCTTATTCTCCATCGACACTCTCTAAATAGATTTCAATAGCCCGAAGTAGTTTGTATAGTGCTCCACAAAATAATCTTAAGCCTGTCAATGCAATAATTGGCACACTCAATGTAGTCACCCAATAGACAATCCTACCCACCAATATTTGAAATTGATTTGATACAATGCCCCCATTAGCATCTAATACCATGAGCTCATTGTAAAAATTACTATAAAGAATATTCAACAAAGAAATTATAAACACAATGATACCTAAGCTCATTATGCCTTTAACAATCTCTTTACTAGTCAGACTTCCAAAACGACTAAATATTTTCATATTTCCCCTTTCGATATACTTTAAACCTAATATTTACTATCTATCTAATAATTCAAATCACTTTCCAATTACCTATTCCCTCTACCTCATATCCCGTAGCCCAGAGGTACACCACATAGTCTTCAGGTACTTCTGAAGTGATATGTTTCAAGTGCGCATCATCCTGGATAATCTGATAGGGCATGGCCATGTCCCGGAGACTCTGTGTGATGATATGAAATAGCTCATCCTTAGGTCCATAGATCAAGATCTTTTTACCCTCTTGCATATACTGCTCTGTTTGTGCTCTGATCTGATCATCGATCACTCTTATGGCTTTGTAGGACCTAGCTATGTATGAAAGGGTCTTCTTGGTTTTCTCCTCGATCCCTTTAGGCGTTAGGATATACCGCATGCTCCTGGCATTGAGATTTTCAATCTTAATGAGTCCGGTCTTGACGCACTTCTTGATTAAGTTGTTCACCATACCGATACTAAGACCTGACTCCTTGGCGATCTGTCGCTGGGATAAATCCGGATTATCACTTAGGATCTGCAGAATATTTAGTTCTTGTTGTTCCATCTATCAACCACTTCATTTCCATCGTTCATATAGTTATCGTTCATTCTTTGAACATCTAACTACATCCTATCCGATGTAGCTTCTAGAATCAATGACAGAGACATTAAATCTTGGTGAAATACCACCTCTTCTACTATATCGTACTCTGTTAATCGCTGGCAACGACATATATTGTCGACATCTGTCGAGTTGTTCATTCTATGAACGATAAAGCACTTTGTAAGCCTACATTCTCTCATCGATTTGTCATCGTGTGTTGTGAACAGTTTTGGTGCCTGGTTGCATCGACAATCAGCTGTCCGCGAATTCCTCCATAGAGCTGGTGCCAAAGAATTCGTGAATCTGTACGTGCAGAAGCCAAAAAAGATCATCTCACTTTTTTAGCAAGTTGACCAACTCTTCCTTCCAAGTCGCCTACTTGATCACAGGCTTGGCAAAAAGAAAGTGCCCTTTTTGAAAAGGGCACATAAATGACTATTCCATTTGACTCACCGCGCGTAAGATCCGCTGCTGACCAAGGTGATCGATGAATCTTCTTTTGATTAACATATTACGCAGTGCAGCCACTGCCTCAGCTCTGGTCAGGAGTTTTTCTGGAGAAAGCGTCGTCGCCGATGTACCATTGAAGACTCCAGCTTCGACCACAGTTGAAGCGATTCCGCGTTCTTCTTCTGTGAGTCCTTCAAGATCCTTAAAGACTTCAAGACCATACCCGGTGGTAGGATCGTATCCTAATAACACCAACGCTCTTTCAAAAATCGACATAGCCTCGATTCTTGTCAGTGGTGCCATGGGATGTAAGTGTCCATCGATGCGGCTCATCAGATCAGAATCGGTCGATGTTTGATCAACCCATGCTTGGGACGGTATGCTGTCGTCTGCTGTCAACGCGAGATCCATCCCTTGGCTAACGTGGCTGATTCCCAGAGCACGTAGCAGACTTTCCTCAAAATCGATCCAAGAAATGGCTTCATCCGGTAAAAGAACGTCGCTTTTTTCGATTACCATCCTGGAAACCATATCTTCGTAGCTTTCACGAGACCAGTGGTCAACTAAGTCCTCTAAGGTCACGAAGTGAGTGATCAGTGTGTAGTCTGAATTCGTAAGAGAGTTCACTTCTGCATACCACTGTCCATCCCGTTCATACACCCGAGTGGGCACGTGGTAGAGCTCTCCGCCCTCATCAATCACCACCGCCGTCGTTACGTCTTCAGGATCAATGGTTTCTGGGATTACGATGCTTCGCTTAACCGCACCACTGAACACCTGAATGGTTTCCTCTCGTATCTGGCCGTCTTTGTCTACGGTACTCGCGATAATCTCGAATGAAACCGGTGGAATCAGTAGTTCTGCTCCTTGCCCACGGGAGCGTTCTCGTATCGTTTCGAGTGCTTCTTCTCCCGAACGAGTGATGCGAACATCAATCTCTATACTTTCGTACTCATCCATAGTGCGCTGTAGATTTTGAGCGATCCGGTCAATCGAAAGCGCCTTTGCCGGTAAATCGTATACCACGTCCCCAGCGTCGATGATCAGGTGAAAGCTGTGCTCTTCAAGCCGTTTGATCATCCCCGCCGTCAGTCGGGTTTCTATCCTCGCTGTTGGAATATCCTGTGCAAGAACCACCATCTGACGCATGCCGTCAATTTCTGGATCTGCTATGGCTTCGGCGAGTTCTGCCTCGAATCTCTCTTTTTCCACAGTCAGTCTAGTGTTCAATCCATCATCGGACGTTTCTCTCGTGCCCATGATTTGACGCCTGCCATCAATGAAAGCGTAACTTGCCTTAATCTTTACCACTTCATCCAGTCGAGGCTCACTGGTTCTTCGCCGGGTAGGTTCCGTACTCGGATCTTCCGGCTGCTCCTTTTCTTCTGCGGTATCTTGAGTCTGCCGCGTGATCGTCAGATGATAGCTTCTTTCCGAAGTAGAGTCCTGGGCCTCTACGTGAATCTCAATGTGATTCTCTCCTATTAAGAGATCCGTCGTCCACAGTTCACCCGGCATCCATAAATTGTCCGAGATCCAGAACTTCGCCGCCTGGTGAGCAGGGGTTGCCTGAAACGAAATCCTTTCCTGCTCATAAGGAACGACTAGTGCGTAGTGCCTTCTTTTAGAATCAAACGCGGGGTCAAGACTATAGCCTTCTACCACCCATTCTTTAAGGGAAGCCTCTTGAGAGAGCTGGGGTGAAAAGACACGTACGACGAGCAGTTCATAGCGTGTTTGCTCTACCCCTTCAGCAGCTACGATAATCGGAATGGTATGAAGCCCCTCTGAAAGATCCACCCAGATAACGCTTGAAGACGTGGTAGGCTGACCGGAGATTGTGACCGATGCACCACTCGTCGTGGCTTCTGCCCGTAGACCTATCGAGTCCACTTTAGCATCCACCTCTACGGTATAGGTACGTGTTCCTGAGTCGAAAGCTGGCGTGAGCACGCCCTCGCTGATCCACAAAGCGGACAACTGTGATTGTACGGGCTCATCGCTCTCCCTATGAACAGTTAGCTCGTAAAGCGAGGTCGTCTTTTCATCCTCTGCGGTCACACGAATCTCTATGCTATTGAGTCCTTCTTCCACTGCGATGGTCACTGCACCAGCAGAAGTGGTCGTCTCATTGATTTCGATCGCCGCTTGGCTGGAGATCGCCCGAGCATCCAACACCACAGAATCTGTAGCTGGACTCACCGTCACGAGGTACTCCTTTTGATCCGTGGCAAAACCAGGACTCAAACTTCCCGGTGTAACAGATAGGTAGGATAATCCCGCTTCACTTGACGGCAAATCCGGGTAATCTCTCGTTACTGTGAGCCAGTAAGTGGCTGTAGAAACACCATCCTCAGCCGTGACGATCATCTCGATGGCATTGACCCCATGATCAAGTACGATAGCGATGCTGCTTCCACTGGTTACGGTTTCACCTTTAACAGAGACCACTGCGAATGGATCCGTCGTTTCAGTCGATAGATAAACTTCTCCAACTGATTCGTCTACCAATACACTGTACCGGTTTTCATCCGGGTGAAAGAGAGGTCGAATGCTTTTCCCCTCGACGGTAAGGTCTTTAAGACTACTGTCAGCAGAAGGCAAGATGGTCAAAGAGCCTTCGAACATTTGACTTTCGTAATGATCTATGCCGATAACTGCCGATGTGGTGATCGGGTAGACGCCCAGGCTCTCCCCAGGTGTCCGATGCAAGGAGAGAGTGGGCACCTCCATGTGTGCTTCAAGGGCAGGGGTATAGGTAACCGACCAGTCAGGATCAGCTTCACCTCTTCTTTTCGTCTTACTGTCAATCTGGATCTCCAGTGGCATTTTCTCAATGGTCAGTACAGCGCCAGAAGTAATCTCGAACTGGTAATCCAGAGACTCTCCCCCCACGATGGTAATCGGATAGCTTCCGACCGGGCTTCCAGGTGTGGCTACTGTCGTTGCAAGGGGAGCGACAAAATCTCGAGCGCTCTCTGCGTTTTCTCCCTCAATAAAACCTGTCATCATCACTTCAAAGGGAGGAATCGGATCGCCATAGCGAATGGTTTTGCCAGAAACCGTAACCGTGAGGGCTTTTCTGTAGATTGTTAGCGTTCCCGGTTCTGTCGTGATTTCATAATTCTCGAGACCGGTAGATGTCAAGTTAGTTGTCCAGATTATCGATTGTGATACTACAAGTAGTCTAAGAGTGCGCTTGCATCTTTTCAATATATTTACATTCGGTTCTAGTATGCTACCCTGCGCTCGAGTTCTCCGTGCTATCATCAAGTTCAGTCTGGTTAACCGGATTCAGATAAACCGTATCTTCAATAGACCAGTTCCTAGTACTGCCTGACCATCTCTCGGGATGAGCAGCTTTAGCGGCTATGTAAATGGCATCTCGTTTTGCCAAGATCTCTTTTCCTAAGCCCTCATGGCGTTGGTGCGGTGTCAGATATTTGATGCCACTGTGCTTATGCGTGTGGTTGTACCAGGTCACTAAATCTTTACACCATGTGCGTGCGTCGCTGAGTGTTGCAAATCATTTGAACGGATAGTTCGGCCGATACTTGATCGTTCTGAAAACCGCTTCTGCATAAGCGTTATCATTGCTGACCCTAGGGCGGCTACGTGACGGAACGATTCCGAGTCGCTGGAGTGTATCTAGTAGAGCAGCACCTTTCATCGGGCTTCCGTTATCGCTGTGAAGAACCAGGGGCTTTCGATTTAGAGCCAAGTTCTCCTTTAGCGATGCACGACGAATCATTCGGGCTGCATGCTCAGAAGACTCTTCTAAGTGGACTTCCCAAGCGACGATCTTTCGACTGAATAAGTCGGTGACCAGATAGAGGTAGAAGAACAGTCCTTTCACCGGCCCGGGGAGCCAGCTGATATCCCACATCCATACCTGATTGGGACCATTGGCTGAATGCGTTGCCAGCGGCTTACTTTCGGGTTTCTTGGACCTGCCTCGGTGATTCTGCTGCTTATGCTTTTTGAGTACTCTATAGTATGTGGACTCCGAAGCGATGTAAGTACCGCGGTCTAACAAGGTCGGGATAGCGTAGTGAGGGGAAGAACTCTTGAACTCATCGCTATTCATGATTGCTATAATCTTTTCTTCTTCCTCTTCCGTCAGCTTATTAGCGGGTGTAGGGCGATCCGCTTCCGGCCTTTGATCATCGAGAGGTGTCCGCTGATCAGTCCATCGCTTATAGGTTTTCTTCGTAACCCCCATCATGCGGCAGGCCATTTTTAAACGAGCTCCTGCTTCAACTGCTTCGTCAATCAGCGAGATTGCTTTTCTGCGATCAGGGGTGCTGATCATTCTTCCTCGTTTTCCCCCCAGATCGCATGCATCTTTTTTCTGAGCACCAGTAGTGCAGCTGTTTCAGCCAGTGCAGATTCCTTTCTAGCCAGTTCTTTCTTTACCTGCTTGTATTCCTTATCCCGATCTCTCAGCTCTTTGCTCAGGCGCGCTGCCTCGTCTGCTAGTCCACCGTTAGCCGTCATGCAGGCGTTCTTCCAAGCCTCGATCTGCTCAACATAGAGCCCTTTCTCTCGGCAGTAGGCGCTGAGCTCCGATTCGTTTAACGACGCTGTTTCAAGGACGATTTGAAACTTATCTTCCGAACTCCATTTCTCGCTGTTGGTTTCTCCATCGGTGACTACGAACCCTTCCTTCTTGGCTTCTCGCTTCCACTTGTAAAGGGTGTTCTCGGAGATTCCAGTTTCTTTTGAAATGCTGGCAACGCTCTTGTTGGACGGGGGCATCATCATTCTTTTAACCTTGTATTTGAACTCTTTGTCGTACCTAGCCATTGAATTTCCTCCTCGGGGGATCTTGGTTATTACCACTTTACTTTATTCAAGCAGCTGGTACAACTATCCTAACACATAGGGAGTGGTGCGGTTACATCTGATACTTGTCGGTTCAGTGTTTCCTTTCTATCTCCGCTCCGTATGCCCTGCAAAGCCGTATTTTACTAGGTTTGGGGTCGGCTCTCTATTAGTAGTATTTCACGGACTTATCGAAATCCTCTGGCGTCAGTACTGACGTCAGTGCTGGGGTTACTGCCGTCAGTGCTGCCTACAGTGGTGCTGTATGTCGGGTCTGGGTTTGTTACGGGTCTTTCAAATTTTTCCTTCATGCTCGTCACTTTCCTCTACCTGACTGTCTTTTTAGCCTTTTTCTCTGTATATTCTGTGGTTTTTGCGGGGTATTTCCGTACTCCTCTGTCATCACTAGTGCCAGTGGTCCTGTATGTAGTCCTGTACCTTGAGGAATTTCGCATTCCCGGAACCCGCATAGTTACTTGCTTCCGGGGATGTGGCTGGGTTTGTTCTGTGTCACTTGTAGTGTCACTTGTAGTGTCACTGGTTCTGTCATAGGTGCCGTCACTTCGGTTCCTATTCTGCGGGTTTTCTTCCCAGATCTCCCACCTTCCGTTTTCGACTTTCTGGTAAAGGTATGTGCTTTGTTGCAGTTTTTTCGGCTGCGGTCTCCTCAACTTCGGTAGATGTCAAGTTAGTTGTCCAGATTATCGAGCGCGATACTACAAGTAGTCTAAGAGCGCACTTACATCTTTGCAATATATTTACATGCCGTTCTAGTATCCTATCCTAAGCTCGAGTTCTCCGTGCTATCATTAATTTCAGTCTGGTTAACCGGATTCAGATAAACCGTATCTTTAATAAACCAGTCCCTAGTACTTCCTGACCATCGTTCGGGATGAGCAGCTTTAGCGGCTATGTAAATGGCATCTCGTTTTGCCAAGATCTCTTTTCCAAGGCCCTCATGGCGTTGGTGTGGTGTCAGGTATTTGATGCCGCTGTGCTTATGCGTGTGGTTGTACCAGATCACTAGATCTTGACACCATGTGCGTGCGTCGCTGAGCGTTGCAAATCCTTTGAACGGATAGTTCGGCCGATACTTGATCGTTCTGAAAACCGCTTCTGCATAAGCGTTATCATTGCTGACTCTAGGGCGGCTACGTGAAGGGACGATTCCGAGCCGCTGCAGTGTATCCAGCAGAGCTGCTCCTTTCATCGGACTACCGTTATCTGAGTGCAGAACTAGGAGCTTTCGGTTGAGCGCCAGATTCTCTTTTAGCGATGGACGACGTATCATTCGGACCGCATGCTCAGAGGATTCTTCTAAGTGGACTTTCCATGTGACGATCTTTCGACTGAATTAATCGGTGACCAGATAGAGGTAGACGAACAGTCCTTTCACCGACTCTGGAAGCCAGCTGATATCCTACATCCATACTTGATTGGGGCCATTGGCCGAATGCGTTGATAGCGGTTTATTCTCTGGTTTCTTGGACCTACCTCGATGATTCTGCTGCTTATGATTTTTGAGAACTCTATAGTATGTGGACTCCGAACAATGTAAGTACCACGATCTAACAAGGTCGGGATAACGTAGTGAGAGGAAGAACTCTTGAACTCATCGCTATTCATGTTTGCTATGATCTTTTGTTCCTCCTCTTCCGTCAGCTTATTAGCGGGAGTAGGCCGATCCGCTTCCGGCCTCCGGTCTGGATCTAAGTCAAGTTTTTGGACAAGTTTTAAGCAAATCGCTGTTAAGGATGGATTCTCTCCTGAATTATTTATTCCACGTTCCACTTCGGCAGGGGCCCTATCCCCTCTGGACACCTGAGTCTATCAATCGGTAGCCCTATCAAACCTTGAAAGCATACCAGAGGGGATCCACCCTTACCGAAGGGGCTTTCGCGGCATAAACCTAGCTTGCACTATTCTACCCAAAAGTTTGCTACTAGTGACTCTTCAACATTTCATTGGGTGTTCGGTAATTAATGGACCCATGGATCCGTTGGTTGTTGTAGAATGCTTCAATATATTGGAAGAGGCTAATATGAGCCTGCTGGTACGTATCATACTTCTCATGGTGCACGAGTTCCTTTTTCAGAACAGCGTTAAAAGACTCTATGGACGCGTTATCGTATGGACAGCCCACAGCTGAGAAAGATTGCTGAAAGCCATATTTTTTAGCTAAAGCTCTATAGGCGTGAGCGGTGTACTGACTACCCCGATCTGAGTGTAGAATCGTACCTCGGTGAAACAGTCCCTTTTTAATCACTTTCTTGAGAGCATCACTCGTTAACCGAGCGTCCATTTTCTTTGAGAATGACCAACCGATGACAGCCTTTGAGTATACATCCATGATCACAGCGAGGTAGCACCACCCGTGTCTCGCGGTATGAATATATGTAATATCACTGACTAATTTTTCAAAAGGCGTCGAAGCCCTAAAATCTCTACCAATCAAATCTTTTAGAAGAGGGTCGTGATTCGCTTTTGAAGCGTGGTGCTTATACTTTTTCTTAGTAATCGAATGAATACCCAGTTCTCTCATCAAGCGTTGTACACGGTTGATGCCAACGGCTCCTTGCTCTTTCTTCGCACGCTTTTCATTGAGGCGCATTCTGATCTTGGGTGCTCCGTATCGTTTTTTGCTGTTCATCCAAATCCGTAGAATCTGCTCCCGCAGCTCCTGGTTCTCTCGATCTCGCTGGCTTGGGGTTCTCGATTCCTTTTCATAAAACGTTGACCGCTTAATACCGAGCAGGTCGCACGTCATTGATACTGAGCTACTGTGAAGCTTTACAACTTCGTGCGCGGTCTGATGGAGCTGCCCGGTCGTTACTTTTTTGACATGATTCTTAAAGCATCTTTGAGGATGGCATTTTCTTTTTCCATTTTAGCCATTTTTCTCTTCATCTCAGTCATATCGCGATTTGTTAAGGCTTGCCCATTATCTTGATGAACGACTTCAAACTCTTTCTTCCACCGATAGACTGCTCCGCGATAGATGCCGAACTCATTGGCTAACTCATCTGCAGATCGTCCACTTTTGTATAGGTCGACTATCATCTTTTTAAAATCATCATCATAGTGCTTTCGGTTGTTTGCCATTTCTATCATCTCCTAACTCATTCAAGTATATCGATACGCGATCATCTATTCAAATTAGGAGATGCCACTCTACCGCAGCTGTTTTAAATCGCTTAGAACGTGTCTATAAAACTAGTGTAACATCAGTCATCAAGTGGTGTCCGCTGGTTAGTCCACCGCTTATAGGTTTTCTTCGTTATCCCGATCATGCGACAGGCCATCTTCAAACGAGCCCCCGCTTCAACTGCTTCGTCAATCAGCGAGATTGCTTTTCTGCGATCAGGGGTGCTGATCATTCTTCCTCGTTTTCCCCCCAGATCGCATGCATCTTTTTCTGAGCACCAGTAGCGCAGCAGTCTCAGCCAGCGCAGATTCCTTTCTAGCCAGTTCTTTTTTCACCTGCTTGTATTCTTTATCCCTGTCTCTTAGTTCTTTGCTCAGGCGTGCTACCTCGTCCGCTAGGCCGCCGTTAGCCGTCATGCAGGCATTCCTCCAGGCCTCTATTTGCTCAGCATAGAGCCCTTTCTCTCGGCAGTAAGCGCTAAGCTCAGTTTCGTTTAACGACGCTGTCTCAAGGACGATCTGAAATTTATCTTCTGAACTCCATTACTCGCTGTTGGTTTCTCCACCTGTTACCACGAAACCTTCCTTCTTGGCTTCTCGCTTCCACTTATAGAGTGTATTCTCTGAGATTCCAGTTTCTTTCGAAATGCTGGCGACGCTCTTGTTTGATGGGGGCATCAGCATTTTCTTTACCTTGTATTTGAACTCTTTATCGTACCTAGCCATTGAATTTCCTCCTCAGGGGGATCTTGGTTATTACCACTTTGCTTTATTCAAGCGGCTGGTACAACTAGCCTAACACATAGGGAATGACTGAGTGCATGAGTGCACATCTGAGCTAAGCAGGAGGTAAAAAGGAGATCTTTACGGAGAAGTCTCTAGAAGAAATCTTTCTCTATAGTGCTGGCACTCCATGTGCAATCAGAGAACTGTTGTGTAAGCGAGCTTCAATTCTCGCATCACAGCGGACGAGCAATTGCTTGACAATCATATGATTCAAACAGTGCTTCAAAGTGAGATGCCTTGATGACTCTACTTAACTGAGACATCTCGCTGCTAAGATTGAAAATCCGCGTCAAAAAAACGAGCAACGTGCATCAAAACTTGAGATCAAAGTATGGTCAATCAGAGAAAGCTATAACACTACTTCTCTCTAATGACCTTCAAATACCACCTCGCTCATCTAACTTCTCAAATGCGAGTAATACACGCCTTCTATAGCTACTCTCCCTTCAATGTATGCGTTACATATCTGTTTGAAAGAGTCCGGATTAAGCTTCAGGACTTCTCCGGAGAGTTCAAACCATACTTTGGATACATAGAGATATGCCGTACGCAGGTTACCTCCGAAAAAGGGCTCCGCTTCAAGTAATGAGAGGATCAAGCGGATAGCATCATCTGCACTGGTAAGCTCTTTGTCGAGCATGCTTTCTAATTTGCTTCTATCAGATAAATTTCGAAGTACACTCCATGCTTCTGACTCGTTCTCGGATACAAAGAAGTTTATCCCACGTAATAGTTCGAGTCCATGATCATCGGTTTCAAAGATATAGTCCGATGCGCGCTTTAGATTTAGAACCATCTGGGTTCTATCTGATGTAGTTGAACTAGCGTCGAAACCATATACGATGCTCTCTACCACAGGGAATGTAAGAATAGGCACATTCAGACGTGCTGCTTGAAAGACTAGTTCAAGGAGCATTTTTTTAAACCGCTGTTGTTTAGTGGTTTCTATTCTTCTTGGATTTGTACGAAACCGGTACCACAAAAGGTGTTGCTTAAGATATCCCCACTCAAGCTCATCTATGCTTGAAGAGTTGATCGATGAACCAAAGGTATCAACTAGATACTCATCGTGCGAAATATCTACTGGTCCCTTCAAAACGCATCTCTCCTTCTATTAGTTATCAAAATCTCGATGAGGTAACTCACTAGGATTACAGGTATTCTCGTCTTTGCCTCAAAACGCGATCCATAAACATCAACAGTTGCTCTTGAGATGCAGAAATATTCATTGGTTCCTATCTTGGCGATCTTGAAAATGTAAAAATATTACACAAAAGTGCGTAAAGAATGTATTTTTCTCAGTACAACTTGCAAATAAGTACGTAAACCTTGTAAAAAAATGGTCCTTTCAAAACCACTTCAAACCCTTGCTATTACTCTGTTAGAACTTGTTCTCGGATTTCTCTATAAGACATTATATGTCTGTATGCGTCGTCACTTGACGTGCCGCCGCAATTATTTTCATGATCCCCTGCTGTCTTTCGATACTGCCGCCGCAATTATTTTCATGATCCCCTGCTGTCTTTCGATACTGCCGCCGCAATTATTTTCATGATCCCCTGCTGTCTTTCGATACTGCCGCCGCAATTATTTTCATGATCCCCTGCTGTCTTTCGAGTACTACATACAAGATTTCAACACAATCACACACCCTCATAACACAGAGTTCGTCTCATCACTCAGCAAAGCATTTCTCTCTACTACTCCCCTATTGCAAGCTATTTCACTCAGTCTAGCCGCTATTTCCTACCAGTTAAGAACCACTTCTTCACTTATCAACTTCTAGCGATAGAGATCACCTGTTCAACAGCCTGTTTTTTGCTTACTCCTAGCTGTAGCGAATCTCTAACATCGTTTGATCGAATACGGAAGTCGACAGTAGCAATAGAACCAGCTCATAATTTCAATTTTTTTCTCCTAGCTGCTAGATTCTTATTCGAGTTAGTTCTGATACTCCAGCTACCAAGGAGTAAAATCAGTGATATCTTTTAAATTTTCTTCCTAGCTGCTAACTCCTCGTTCTCGTTTACTCGCTTGACTTCGCTACTTACCTGAGAAAGTCGCACTCACTGAGTTCAAGTGCTTTCTATTAGTTACTGGTTCTTAGAAGAGATTCTCATGGAATACTGATTCCTAGCTCATTTTGAACATCTGAGCGTACTTTATTCACGAGAAAAATGCTCAAGTTTCTTAAGTAACTCAGGTCATAGCTTATTTCTAGTGACTAGACACACCTGAGAAAGACTTGGCAACTAGTTGACTCCTTTAAGAAGATTGTCTCCTGCTTTTCGTTTCGATTCATCAATTGATAGGCTATTCGCTTATTAGATGAGCTGAAACCTTTCGAAACTTCGCGCTTAGCTACGTGCTACAGACTCTCAAGCTGATCAAGATCTCTTAGAAGACTCTGTAGTTTTCGAAGAGTCACTTTGATTATCGTAACGAGTATTCTCTAGCGCTATCCTACTCTCATTTAATCCGTCGAGTATTCTAGCGAATGAGTTCGGATTGAGTTTTAGAATTTCGAAAGGTCCATCAAAACATGCTTTAGATACGTACACATATGCGGTACATGTTTTCTCTAATAGAGAGGTCTCGTTTTGGTCAAAGAAATTACAAGCTATCGGTATCATCCATGTTAGAGAGTTCTCTTACAAGTAAACAGATTAAGTCGTTCTCTGATTATTTCATTGAGTATCCCAAGCTAGTGACTCATGCTTGGAGACGAAGAATCTTATGTTTTCTAAGTAGCTCCAGTCCACAAGGTACTGATTATCACCTTGAGCTAGCTAGTTCCATTTAGATCATCGAATATTAAATCAAATAGATTATCTTGAGTTCTTAGGCTGATGAGATCCATGCTTGTAGATCAAAAATCTCTTGTCTCATAAGTAGCTCGAATCCATTATCGTTAATCTAAAAGATATCCGGCGCTGTTAGTTTTATCTTAGAATCATTTTGGTTCTATCAGATGATGAAGGCGTAGTATCGAAGCCAAAGACGAATCCATCTACAGGAGAAAATAGTAGTAGGATTCTTGAGCCAACTCCTTGATTACCATATTTTAGTAGCAGGATTCCAAGTCGCTATTGATCAATTATCTCATCTCTTTATGAGGTAACTCTAAAGCTCTACCATAAATATTTATGCTCTAGGTATCTTTATTGTAACTGAAATAAAGCCGTTCTGGTAATGGAGACACCTAATTTTTCGGTTAAGTACAGTTCACGAGACACGTTTAATGATTTTTCGCGTGGCAAACTGGTAGAACTAACATGAAATTAGGAACTAACTCCTAAACAATCAAACTACACTCTATCAACTCAATAACTAGGTCGATTTAAATTAACTAGAATAAATGACCATCATCACGTCGACGCTCCGATCGTTTCGAGCAAAGAAATCGTTTTTTTCTCGCCGACTTGAGCCGACAGAGGTCATTTTTTATTTTAAAGAAATATTACAACACCCTATGAATATTTTGAATATTTTGAAAAATGAAATTTAGAATATATATTATTTCACTTTGGCAGCTCTCTCGCTTCACCATTCCAACGGAAAAGAGCGAGCTGACGGTTACTTCTCTAGATTAGAAGTCAATCTACTTATCAATATATGGTATGTCAGAACATAAAATCCACCATATTCATCGTTCTTTAGTAGACAAATGATTTGATTCAAAATAATAGAAAACTGCGAAAAGCACTTTGATTCACTTTTTGCTGATGCTAGAATTGAATTAAGCGATCAGCTATGATTCACCTCAGACCCATTCGTCTTGTCTGTAGTGGTTCTCACGATAACCCGATATGGTTACCAAGACCAATTATTGCATTAAAGTGAGACTTCATCAAAGCTTTATCTAAGAGTTCTAAGGATCGCTAAAAATCCTAGTTCTATCCAGGTCGCAAGTTCACATGAAAACTAATAAGTCTCCATAAAAGCTCAAACAGAATGGATCCGAAGAGTTATCCAAATAACCAGATAGTATCCATATTAGTAGCTTAAAAAGTAGACTAGACCGAAACATTCTCCAGAAACTTCATACCTGTAGAGCAGAAGATTATAACTGGTTATCTCTCATCATGATAACTTAACCGATTTAACAATGGAGGTATATATGTCAGATATCAAATTACATCGACATATTTCGATGTATGATTCAGACGTCATAAAAACTTCATATGAAGAGATGAGAAACATGTCATCTAGCATCGCCTCGACCGATCAGGATATTCGCAGTTTGCTATCTTATTACTCGAAAAAAGGATCTGTCCTATTTAAAGCTACGTCGAGTCCAAAGAAAGTCAACCGCATCCGTAAAGATCTTCGTAAGCCATTACCCCCTAACTTTGTTTTCTCGACAACCCTATTATATCGAGAGATAAAGCACAAAGCCAATATGGGGAGAAGGGGAACCATCTCAATTCCAGCTAAAAGATACAATCATAAGGTTTCCGTTTCCTATATTGTTGATCTGAGTAATATTGAAGGGAACAATCTCGATGCTTTTGATTTTCTGGTACACGATTATATTTCCACTTTGCACAACGAAGATTATCGCTACATTACGCTAAATAACTTCGTGAAAATGATTGGAGCCAAAGACAACAGGAGGAACTATAATCCCTCTAAAGCTTATACCCGTAGAGTGGTTCATTCCTTGATCAAACTACAGAACGCTCGGTTCGAAATTTTCTGCGAAGAGCAGTTTGAAACTTACAAGCTTTCTCCTGGTACGCCGAACACATTCACTGGATCTGCTATTAGCATTGCTTTTCTAAGCATTTCCTATGGTAAGTCTGAGCAAAGTGTGATTGAGCTTCATGATGAGCCTGTTCTCTTAAGGTACTCAAAGGCAATCAGACAGCTTGCCAGTGTCGATCGAAATTTGCTACGTCTTGACTCTTATCATCAGACACTCGATCGAGTTCTGATAGCTTACTATTTGATCCGACAAATCACGTACATGAGGTCTTCTAATAAGAAGGGCTATCTGGGTAACCCTCGAAGCAATGTAGTTCGACTTGACACCCTCATCGAAAGAAGTAAGTTAAGTATGACGTTTGATGATATTGTCACTGACTCTCGTAAACGTAATGCATGCGTAGGATCTGCGATGAAAATCCTGGCTGGTTTTAAAGAAAAAGGTTTCATTTTTGACTTCGAAAAGAAGGGCAAGAAGATGGATATCTCATTCCATATCCATCTTAAGAAACCTCATGAAGAGTAGCTTTTCGTCGAGTGAGCTAAGATTCTTTAAGCAGAACACTATCATGTACTTATCGCTGAAGTCGGAGATCCGTGAAACCGGAAGAGTTAGTTTCAGAGTTGAATGAAATCTATCGACACCCAGTATCGAAAGTGTCGAAATATTTCGGTTTTAATACTGCTTTTTCAACTAGGTGTTGCTTTAGGTACATGTAGCTTGCTAAACATCTAGCAGGAAAATGCATTCCACCCTTTGATCGCTAAAGTCGGACTCTTTCATGATCCCTAACGATTTCAGGATATACTAGATTTTCAGTCTAATCTTTGTAGTCATTCACAGAATAGTACCGGAGGTATTACATTGAGTTTGTACGTGTTATGGTCTATCACAGTCACTTCAGTGTTCACAGAGCCCTAGAATAACTGAATAGTCACTTCTTAGTCAACTCATAGATCTCTTGGTTTCATTACCTCTTAGGTGACTCATATGGAAAAGTTCACGCCATCCCATGTGAATCTTCATAAGATTACATTGTTCCATCAGATCTTTGATTCTATGAATGGTTCTGTGGTCATTTAAGAGGTGAGAACTCTCGATCTCGTTACTCGTAAAGTATCGTGAGTCCTCAACGCAAAGCTTTATCTCTCTTCATAGTTATGTCTATGAGAAGACATTTGACTTCTTTATCGAGCCTGTATTACTACATGTTCTTAAAGACTACTAATTCTATTATTGGAGGTTTTTATGGAAAATTTCAACGAAATGATTCATGCCATCGATTTCAAGAAATACGTTCTTGAAAGTGGCAGTTTCTCTACTGATAAGGAAGGAGACAATCTTTGGCTCAATCCTTGCCCTGTTTGCGGTCACGAGGACCACTTCTCTATCAATGGATCCGAAGGGATCTTCAACTCACTTTCTGGATGCTGTGAAGGAGGCAGCCTTTATGACTACTTCATGCAAGTAGAAGGTCTAGATCAAAAATCGGCTGCACTGAAGATTCGCGAGCTTGCAAATGTCAAAGCAACTACGCAGCGAGAAACACCTCTCAAGAAATCGGAGGCTAACTCTGCAGATGGTTCCTCGTCTAAGGTTGCTACGATAGACAAGTTAACTGAGGACATCATCACACTCCACAAGTCTAACCTGTCTCGTGAGTTCTTCTACGAACGTGGCATTTCCGATGATGTGATTGATAAGTACAAGCTCTCGATTGGTAATCCACCCCTCTATAACAGCTACTCTGCTCGAGCGATTCTTCCCGTATGGGAAGATAGTAAGTGCTTTTACTACACAGCTCGGAATCTAGACGATTCTGGCGCGAAGTACCTTGTTCCGTCAAAGAATGAGCTTGAACCTATGAGATTCAATGAGCATCTACTAAAAGGCAAGACCGAGCAGTCTGTAGTGTTCATCGTTGAGGGTACTATAGATGCACTAGTGTTTGAAAGCATCACAGGCTTTGAAGCTGTTGGTTTGCATGGCGTTAACTTCCCTAGTGAGTTAAAAAGCTCTATGCCACAGATGAAGGATATCCGCTTTGTCCTTATGCTCGACAACGATGACGCTGGGCTTAATGCCATGGACAGTCTGCAAGCATTTGCAGACGCAAGGCTCCTCGTCCCTGAAGAGTTCGGTGATCCTGCTAACTGGGGGAAAAATGACCCAGAAGGTATGCTGAAGGCCGTCAACGAACTCATCGAAGCTGGGATTGAAAAAATAGCCTCTCCTGCTCTCACAGTCATTGAAGAGACTCCTGAAAAGAGCAATGTAGCTGCTAACACCTCCCCAAAACCGCCTGCAGAAGGATTCGTACCCAGAACAGCAAACGTAGCCAGCTATCTAGCTAGTAGTTTCTACAAACAACTTGACAAAGTTCGTACCGAAGCACCCAGATCTACTGGGCTCGCATGTCTAGATGAAATCCTCGGAGGTGGACTCTATCAAGGTCTTCACGTACTTGGTGCTGAGACTTCGATAGGAAAATCAGCTCTTGCTATGTTCATTTCGAATCACGTCGCCAGCCAGGGAAGACCCGTCATTTACTTCTCCCTAGAGATTAGCATCCTACGAATGACACTACGAGCCCTCTCTCTTACAAGCTTCATGAACCGGACAGAAATCACTCCCTTCGAGTACGCATCTGTTTTCATGTCACATGCCGGTCTCGATTCAGTTCGCAAAGCTGGTGAAATTGCCAGTGAAGGAGCACTTCAACACCTACACATTATTGATAATGAGATAGACTTTGAAGTTGATCACATCCGGATGACTGTTGAGGAGATCATGAAGCAGTACAATGAAAGTCCCTTAGTGGTAGTCGATTACCTACAAATCATCAGAGGAAACGACCAGCATTCGGAAATTCGTAACATCGACCGAGCTGTCCGCGAGTTGAGGAGCCTTTCAGAGGAGCTCATGTGCCCAGTACTTGCGATTTCATCCTTCAACAGAAGGACCAGTAAGAATGCATTAGCAGCTCAAGACCGCTACAAAGGAAGCGGGAGCATCGAGTTCACTGCTGATTCCTCTATTCTATTGGAGCCATGGTGCTACACTGACGAGAACGGAAAGTGGAATGAAGTAACTGGGAAACTGAAAGACGTAGGCTCCTACAGAAAGCTGCGGGTGAAAGTAGAAAAGAACCGTATGGGTATGAAGGAAGCCTCAGGCATTCTTAAATACTACCCGGCATTTAACTCCTTTGAGAGTGTCAGCCTAGACGACTCAAACTGATTACTTTCGTTAACAGTTGAACCGTATAGATCTTTGCTTTCTAAGCAACATAGGTTCAGAGTTGTAGTAGATCTATCAATATTAGAGAGACCGAACTATTATCGGTCTCCTTCTAATATTTCACAACCATTAAAAGCCCTCTTTGAACGACGTACCTTTCTTGCATTCTATCCCGCTTTCCGGGTAATAAGTGAGTAGGAGCGGTTAATAAACCGTCACGAATTAATCAGGCAATACTTGAAAGGAAGCGAAGAACATGATGAGAAAAATAAGCATCTGGGCTTTGGCCTTCGCCCTCATGCTCACGGTAGCAGGTTGCGGATCAAACGAAATACCTCCGGAACCGACACCTGCGGGAAATCCTGAGGCAGAAGTAGAAGACCCCCTGCGATCGGAAGAAACCGACATGGAGCCCGCTGAAGAACCCGAGGAGACTGAAGCAGAAACCCTCACGGGGCTTGAACTGATTACCTCGCTCAACATGCAGCCGCCAGAAACCATCTACGTAGAGGGAACCCACGAAGCGGAAGGACAGACCTTCAGCACCGTTAGCTATTTAGAAGGCGACAACTACCGCATGGAAACAACCCTAGGGGAAATAGAACAAATCGTGATCTTTAACGTGACCGAGCAAATGCTCTATACCTATACCGTAGGAGAAGATACCGGTTTCGTCTTCACCGACGAAGGCGACTATAACACCGGCACAAACGTCAGCGAATACGCATGGGACAACACCACATCCCTTGTTGACGAGATCGGTGAAGGTCTGATCGAAGCCGAAAGAACCACCTACGAAGGACAACCCGTGGTCTACTACGAGACGGCCTTTGACCTAGAAGCCATGAACACTGTATCGAGACAGTGGCTGTCCACAGAATACTGGTATCCTCTGAAAGTCGAATCCCTAATCGACGGTGAAATCGTCAGCACCTACACCGTCACGGAAATCGACGCCAACCGCACCTTCTCCGATGACCTGTTCACACCACCGGATGATGTCACCTTCATGAGCATCGACGACTTTGTCGATCCCTCCACTTTAGAGGACATGAACCCCGCGGATATGGAGATCCCCATTCCGTGAGTGGACAAGCAATAGGGTAGCTAGGTAGCAACTAGCTCTTGCTCGAACCATCTCAGCATAGGGAAAACCGGCTTGCGCCGGTTTTTTTTTCGTGGGCCTATGATCTTTTCATTTGCTTTGTATTGATCCTTTCTGCTGCGCCCTTCAGCATTCCCCCATCCTACCACCTCGCCACACAGCCGCTGAAGCCGCAACAGGGCCCGTGCGGGAGTGAAACGACCGTGGAGAGCAGAGGTAGCCTCATGGGAAGCTCTAGAGACGACCACCAGCTACCCGGCTACTCCATCACCGCATGGACGATCAACCGATGGCTGGCCACTCGGATCGGTGTGCAGGTAACAAGCGTGAGCACCTTATGCGTATCGTTTCTGTTCAGGACACTGGTGTCCTCCGGAAGCACCACGTGCTTCTTGTACACGCGGTAGGTGTAGGTCTTACCAGCCTTCTCGACAATCAGCTGGTCCCCTACCTCCACCTCATCCAGGCGGTTGAAGAACCTGCCGTAGGTATAACTACGGTGGGCCGCCAGGGCCGCGTTTCCGATGGTACCGATACTGGACGTCCCATCGATCTGCCCGGCGCCAATTTTCATATTGGCCTCTGTCGCACCGTAGAGAATCGGAATCCTGAGATTGATCTTATCGATCGAAAGGGATCCGATGATGCGAGTGGCTTCCCCATCACCGCCGTCCACGGCAAGGGCACTCTCATTTCTCGCCAGCTGCTTCTCCTCAGCGATCTCTCTAGAAAAGTCCAGATCTAATCCGGGCTTCTCATCGAAGTCACTCGCCACGGCCTCCACACGCTGGTCTTCCTCAAAGAGCCCCTGTAGCTCTTCATACTGTTCTGTCGTGGTACTCCCCTCGGGAACCGGTTCATCTAGCTCTGCCAAGATCCTTGTCTGCTGTACATGGGTATAGAGTCTCTCGAGCAGTGGGTAACTGGCGATTAGTAACCCGGCTAGAATCAATAAAATCGATGTCTTGCGTTTCATGTGCCAGCACCTCCTCATCTTCTACTGTTGAATAAGCGGAGCCCCAAAGAGGACCCCGCTCATTTTTCTTGCTAAACCCTTCTATACAGATTATTTACCCTTTTTCTTCAGTGTCACACCCACCAAGCTGAGAAGTGATCCGAGTCCGTAGAAAAGACTAGGAGGTAATTCGCCAGTTTGTGGTAATGCTGCGGGTGCTTCCGGAATCGGCTCGTCCAGGACAATCTCCTCATCAGGAGGATTGATCACTTTCGGGCGTTTGGGAAGGTCTGGTACTTGAGGCGCGGGTGCTTCAGGTAATGGCTCGTCAATCTCTACCTCTTCAGTCGTCAGATCTATGAAAATTGTTCCGCCACCACTGCCGCCACCAGTATTTGATGTGGTCACCGGTGCAGACTCTTCAGGTTCTTCTTCACTTGCGGGTTCTTCATTTACCGGATCTTCATCTACCGGATCCTCATCTACTGGATCTTCATCTACTGGATCTTCATCTACTGGATCTTCATCTACTGGATCCTCATCTACTGGATCCTCATCTACTGGATCCTCATCTACTGGATCCTCATCTACTGGATCCTCATCTACTGGATCCTCATCTACTGGATCTTCATCTACTGGGTCTTCATCTACTGCGTTGTCATCTGCTGGTTTTTCATCTACTGGGTCTTCGTCTACTGGGTCTTCATCTACTGGGTCTTCATCTACTGGGTCTTCATCTACTGGATCTTCATCTACTGGATCCTCATCTACTGGATCTTCATCTACTGGGTCTTCATCTACTGGATCCTCGTCTACTGGGTCTTCATCTACTGGGTCTTCATCTACTGGGTCTTCATCTACTGGGTCTTCATCTACTGGGCCGTAGAAGGAGATATGACTGAGGGCCGCTTGCTTACCACCATTATTCAGTGGGGTTTCAACTGAACCTGAGTATGTAGCCGGGTTGTAATGATAGAGATTTCCACCGTCTCCTGCTTTTACAAAAACATAAGCGACTGGCTCATCCGATTCCCACTCTAGGGTTTTTGCACCCTTGCTCGTTATGGTAATGGTGATTGCACTACTGGAGACAACGTCACCATCAACTAAATTCTCATCGATTACATCATCATCGAACTTGTGAATACGTGGATTGTTAAGATCTAAATCTTTGTCATTTCCTTCCTCGTAACTCATGTCATATGCAAAACTGAAAGGCAATGTACCTACTACAAACACCAAGACCAAAAGGTAAATGAAAAAATTCCAATGTCTCAATCCTTTAGCTAACATAACATGCCACCTCTTTCATCCTAAATGATCTAACCCTCAATTGATGATCCACTGTGGAAGATCAATACTCACGCATATTGGGTACTAATGAGAGGGACTTCGTAATCGCTGCTCCAACCAAGGCTCAGTTGATTCTGATACCAAAGCATCAACGATCTCTCTTTCCCTTGTTTCTCCTTAGTTTCTATTCCAACTTGATAACCTTTCTCTTTTTGTAATGTAAGTATAGCATTGGTTTGTTATTCTACTGTGTTTTATGCATTACGAACCAATTACAAAAAAAGAAATGGCCCGATCTATGGCGAAATGATGCTCCTTTTCCGTCTGGCCAAGCAAGAAAAACGAAGCCCCCTAATAAAAGAGAGCTTCGCATCAATTTGCCATTCTATCCGCCATTACAGATTATCTGTCTTTTCTCTTCAGTGTCACACCCATCAAGCTGAGAAGTGATCCGAGTCCGTAGAAAAGACTAGGAGGTAATTCGCCAGTTTGTGGTAATGCTGCGGGTGCTTCCGGAATTGGCTCATCAAGGACAATCTCCTCATCAGGAGGATTGATCACTTTCGGGCGTTTCGGAAGGGCTGGTGCCTGTGGTACTGGCTCTTCAATCTCTACCTCATCTGTTGTCAGATCGATAAAGGTTGTCGGCCCATTCGGTTCATCCTCATCATCGTCATCATCCACCGGTTCATCATTGTCTTCCGGCTCATTGTATGCGTTTGTGAAGACTACCGTTCTTTCACCATTGTCAACGACTGTGATTTCCACGCTCTGTGATGCGGTGATCACATCATCGTTTGCCATGATGCTAACGAAACTGAAGTTTGTCGGCATGCTCGTCTCGGTTACGGTGTAGTTCCCTGGGACGAGACCCGATAATGTCTCTTCGCCTTCACCATCGATCGTTACCGTGTCACTGAACTCAGTTCCCGTGATACTGAATACGAAATTATTCGTTCCAGCGGGCTCTGGATCTCCAGTCAATACTTTCTCGATCGTCAGGCTACCTTCTGGTTCTTCTGGTTCTTCCGGTTCGTTGTATACGTTTCTCACGATCACTCGTGTCGTTCCATCATCTACAACGTCTACTGTCATGCTATCGGCTTCAAGAAGCGTCTCACCAGAGACTATGGCCACTGCCGTGAACCCTTCTGGCATACCCGTTTCTGTTACCGTGTAGCTACCAGGTGCTAGACCTGAGATGGTGACTTCGCCTTCTCCATCGATGGTTCTCGTACTACTGTACTCAAGACCCTCGATACTAAAGGTAAAGGTATTGGTTGCATCTGGGTAAAACTCACTGAAGATTTCCTTCTCGATAATCAGGCTACCTTCTGGCTCTTCAGGTTCTTGCGGTTCGTCGTAATCATTGGTAAACGCCACACTATCTTCAAGATTCTGCTCACTCAGTGTTACTACCAAGTTGTTATCAGATACCAGTGAGAAATTCGCTGGCATTTCAGATTCCACTTCTTCGATCAGGTAGGTTCCGAGTGCTAACTCATCAAGTGTAATCGTTCCTGCACCGTCGATCGTTTCATTTGTGATGCTCTCATCAGGATGTGTAATTTGGAAGGTGAAATTGTTCGTTCCTGCGGGTTCTGGATCTCCAGTCAATACTTTTTCGATTGTCAGGCTACCCAGTGGATCCGGTTCTTCAGTAGGTGCATCGTAATCATTTGTAAATGATACTGAATCGTCGAGGTTTTGCTCACTCAAGGTGACACTCAGGTTATTATCCGATGTCAGTGAGAAGTTTGCTGGCATGTCAGCTTCCACTTCTTCGATCAGGTATGTTCCGAGTGTTAACTCATCAAGTGTAATCGTTCCTGCACCGTCGATCGTTTCATTTGTGATGCTCTCATCAGGATGTGTAATTTGGAAGATGAAATTATTCGTTCCTGCGGGTTCTGGATCTCCAGTCAATACTTTTTCGATTGTCAGGCTACCCAGTGAATCCGGTTCTTCCGGTGCGTCGTAATCATTTGTAAATGATACTGAATCGTCGAGGTTTTGCTCACTCAAGGTGACACTCAGGTTATTATCCGATGTCAGTGAGAAGTTTGCTGGCATGTCAGCTTCCACTTCTTCGATCAGGTATGTTCCGAGTGTTAACTCATCAAGTGTAATCGTTCCTGCACCGTCGATCGTTTCATTTGTGATGCTCTCATCAGGATGTGTAATTTGGAAGATGAAATTATTCGTTCCTGCGGGTTCTGGATCTCCAGTCAATACTTTTTCGATTGTCAGGCTACCCAGTGGATCCGGTTCTTCCGGTGCATCGTAACTATTCGTGAATACTACAGTGTTTTCGTCCCCGATAACAGTCACTTGAATATCATTGTCACTATCTAAGGTGAAATTCATTGGCATGTCATCTGTATCTTCACTAACGATATAGTCTCCAGATACGAGATTATCTAATGTGAACTCACCATCGTCTGTAATAGTAATTTCTTCTGAGTAGTCGTGAGGACCAGTGATTGTAAAACTAAACTCATATCCATCACCGACGACCGAATCCCCTGAGAATTCCTTTTCAACGGTCAGTTCACCAGGGTGACATACATAGAATCTTACATGACTAAGTCCCTTTTTCCCGCCGACTACAACTCCACTATCGCTGTAAACCATTGGATTATATACATATAGATTACTATCATCGTCATCGCTGCCAGCTTTCATGAAGACGGCAACAATGGGCTCTCCATCTGATTCCCAGGAGATTTCCATAACTTCGCTTTTACCATCTTCTACTTTAACATCGGTAACTGTGATGGTAATTGCTCCACTAGTAATGACATCTCCAATATCATAGTTCCCATTAAGTTCAATTCGATCATCACTGAGTTCTTCTGCACATTCAGGAAGTCCACTTGGATCCTGTCCGCCAGTAACCGCAAAACTCACTGGCAATGTCCCTACTACAAGCATCAACACCAAAAGGTAAATGAAAAAATTCCTATGTTTGATTCCTGTTCCCAACATATCATGCCACCTCTTTCATACTAAATTATCTAACCCTCGTATTGACGATCCACCGTAGAAGATCAACCGTAACGGAATAAAGAGAATCTGGAGTCGGCCGACTTAGCGCCGCTCCATACAACGTCTAAAAATTTCTGCTCCCAAAGCATGTACGCCAATCACCTACCCTTTTGATGCCCTGAGTTTTTATACTCTTTCGTGAGAAGCCTTCTCACTTTGTAAGGTCATTATAGCATCGGTGCATTATTGCCCTGTTTTTTCTGAATTACAGATCAATTACATGAATTTTCCGATAACGTCTTCGCAAGAAAAACGCACGAAAAAAGCCCCAAAACCCTGATTATAAGGGCTTATGGGGCTTTTTCAACTTTTTTACTTTCTTTGTTTTTACGAAAGCCTGAACCGCTGGATCATCGCCTCGAGCTTTTTCGCAAGATCCGACAACCTCTCGCTCGACGCAGACAGCTCTTCAAAGGACTCCGTCTGCTGGTCCATCGACGCAGAAACCTCCTCTGTAGAAGCCGCATTCTCCTCGGCCACAGCAGACAAACTCTCGATCGTCTCCTGCACTTCTTGACGGCTGACCTCCATATGATTGCTCGTCTCACGGAGAAGCCTGAGCGCATCCTCCGCAGAGCGCATGGCCTCATTGATCTGGTCGAAGCGCTCCTCGGTATCCCTTACTTTCTCCACTTGCTCTGTCACGGCTTCAGAAGCCTCCTGCATCTTACCCACGGCTTCTTCTGCATCTTTCGATAGACGATCGACCATCTCATCGATCTTCCTGGTTGAAGCCGTCGACTGCTCTGCAAGCTTCCTGATCTCCTCGGCCACCACGGCAAAACCCCGTCCGTGCTCGCCCGCACGGGCCGCCTCGATCGCCGCATTCAGCGCGAGCAAATTCGTCTGCTCGGCAATAGCAGCGATCAACTGGCTAGCCTCGGCAATCTGCCCTGCACTCTCGTGCGTCTTGGCTATGCTCTCAGAAGCCACTTTCGTAGACCCACTACTGCGGTCCGTCACAGTAGATAGGTCCCCGATGAGTTGCAGACCCTCTCCGACCTGGCGGCTCACGCTCTCAGTGGAGCGTCCCAGCGTCTCCGTCTGCTCTTTTGATGCATTGATATAGCCGCCCAGCTCGAACAACTTCTCCGCGCCATCTGCCGTGCTATGGGCCTGGTCCGTCGCCCCCTTGGCAATCTCCTGGACCGTATCCGAAATCTCCTGGGCAGTCGTCGCAGCACCCTTTGACGTCTCTGTTAACTGATCGGAAGATCCCGTCAGTGCCACCGCCGTCTGCTGCGTATCCAAGATCAAGTCTCTAAGGCTCTCCGTCACGCGCTGGACTGCCCGTGCGATGGTTCCCACCTCATCCTTGCGCTTCTGTAGTGCCTCCGGGATATCCTCTTTCAGATCATAGTCCCCGAGCTTCTCCACCGCGCCGGAAATCGACGTGATCGGTCCGGCGATCCGACTTGAGAGTAAAAATACCCACACAAAACCTACGGAAAGCAGAATAACCAGCAGCATGGCATTCACCCGGTAAAACCGACTCATCCGGTCGTCGATCATCTGGTCTACCTCGGCAAGCGGCACACCCACAAAGAGAATCCCGATCACCTCGTCACCGGAAATCAAAGGATCATAGACCGTCAAATAATCGATCCCTAGGATCGTGGCCTCTCCGTAAAAACGTTCACCCGAGATCATACTCGGATACGCCGCAGACTCTTTTCCAAGGTAGGTCCCCACGGCCCGCTCGCCGTCCTCACTGAGAATACTCGTCGTCACGCGCAGGAAAGCATTTCCCTCGCGCATAAAGATCGTGCTGGCCACACCCACGTTCTCCTCGATACGGTCCACCAGCCGGTAATCATCCCGAACAGAATCTCCCCAGGCATCGACCAACTGACCCTCCTCCAGTGTAAAAGCACCGTGAAGAATCTGCCCCTCGCTCTTCATATAGGCCAGGTCACTCTCTAACTTCTCCGTGAGCGTAAACCGTTCGATACCCTTCATGCCCTCTTGCGCCGTGTATATACCAAAACCAGCGGTGATCAGCACACTCACCGTGAGCAGAATAATAATCGAAACCACAAGCCGCCATTTTAAACTGTTCATCCGTCCACCCCTTTACTAGTGATGAATAACTTCATACCCCTTGCCCCATCATGAGAGTAATAGATGGTTGTCATCATTAAAAATACATTTTGCGAGCAATTATCACAATAGGTACTCATCATTGTACTATAGATAGACAGTGAACGAAATAGCAAATCGACAAAAACCGACAGTCCCCTCCCCCGTTAACCGGTTTCCCCTTAATACACCACCCGGTACTGCAGCACCGGCTCCCCTGAGTCTGGATCGGGAAGCTCTTTTAAAAATACGCCACCCACCGACTCAATAAGCCGCTTCGAAGCCCCATTGTCCGCATCACAGGTGATCAGCACCTCGGAAAGCCCCATCTTCTTAGCCTGGTCCAGTCCCAACCTCAGAAGGATCTTACCATAGCCGCGCCCTTGACTGTCCGAACGGATCTCGTAGCCGATATGACCCGCGGCCTCCAGTTCTGTACTGTTCACATGGTGTCGGATCCGAATCGCCCCGATCATTTCTTCCCTCTCATCAATGAGCCAAAAGCTCGAAGTAGGGGCCCACCCCTTTTCCACGCCGATCCCCCTTGATAGGTCATCATAAGTTGACAGGTAACCTTCAAAATCCGTTTCCCCCTGAACATAGTGTTCATAAGTATCCCGCTCGGCTGCCTTTACATCTTTTACAAAGTCTAAAAACGTCTCCTGCAATTGACTACACGGTTTGACTAGTCGCATAAAACTCTCCCCTTTCCCTTTTGTCTGATTCTTCCCTCATTATAACCCGCACGATGGTCATTAGCTCGCACTACTTTTCCCCAATCTCCTTAACCATGTGCCTTTCACCTTGAACCCACTCCACGAGCCGTGTTTTCTATTGAAAAGGAGCCTACTCTCAGCAAGCTCCTTTCAGAAATCCTAGATAATCACTCAAAACGCACGTTGACAGCACCCAGGTCTGTGAAGGTAGCTGTAAAACGGTCACCGGACTCTGCCGGTATCGCAGCGGACAGCGCTCCCGACAGGATGACCTCGCCCGCCCTTAAGCTACCACCGAATTCCGATACCTTGTTGGCAAGCCAGGCCACGCAAAAGGCCGGATCGCCCAGCGCAGCGCTACCAAAGCCCTCGTTAATCTTCTCACCATTTTGGTGCAACATCACGTGGATGTGTTTCAGATCCACTTCCTCTGGTCTTTTCTTGACCCGGCCCAGTTGGTACATCCCGGAAGACGCATTATCCGCCACCGTATCCACCAGACCGATCCGCCAGTCCATGATCCGGCTATCCACCACCTCGATGGCCGCCACCACATAGTCCGTGGCCGCGAGCACCTGGTCTGCGGTGACCCCCGGACCCTGCAAGTCCTCCTTCAACACAAAGGCGATCTCCGCCTCGGTCTTGGGCTGGATCAGCCGGTCCTTCGGCACCACAAAGTCCTTGACCAGCATGGCGTCCGTCAGGTGTCCGAAGTCCGGTTGGTCGACACCCAGCACCTCCTGCATGGCCTTGGAGGTCAGGCCGATCTTCCATCCCAGCTGCTTTTGTCCGTCCGCCAGCCACCGATCTATCTGGATCTTCTGTACCTGATAAGCATCGGTCACCGTTAGGTCCGGCACCGAAGTGATCACCGGTTTGATCGGTCTTCGCTCAGCAGTGGCTTCATACAGTTTTCCGGCCAGTTGCTCGTGCATCTGTTTTCTATCCATCGTCATTCACTCCCCTCTCATCGCATATCCATGTTCTCTTTTTACACGTCTCAACGTGCATTCAAACATCCCTCTACGGCAGAATAATCAAAACCTTTCGACTCTCGAGTCATTTGACCGAAAGTGATTGACCTCTGGGGACGTTTCTTGGTATACTGTTTCTCGATACCCCCCTCTAGAGGGGACGAAAACAGACGAAAATGAGGTGACCCTATGCGATCATTCTTCAAAAACAACCTGTACATCTTCACATTGCTCTTTTTCCTCCTAGGGCTTTTCAACATGCTGTTTGCCTGGCTCGGTACCATCTGCATGGTCCTACCTTTTGTGCTCCTCAAACGAGACCAGAAGAAAACCTGGTGCCACAAGCACTGCCCTAGGGCAGATCTTTTCACCACACTTCTGAAGAACAACCCCCTGGGCAAGCGTCCCATCCCCCAGTGGATCCGGTCGGAAAAGACCAAGACCTTTTTCTTGAGGTTCTTTCTCTTGAATATTTTCTTCATGACCATGTCCACTTTTGGTGTACTAAGTAGCCGGATTGCTCCCATGGAGTACCTGCGTTTTTTCATCGCCTTCAGGGTCCCCTTCACCATCCCACAGATGGTCGAGCTCTCTGCTGCCCCCTGGCTTCTGCACCTGTCTTACCGCTTCTTCAGTATGTTCTTCACGACCACTTTCGTTGGACTCATCATGGGCCTTTTCTACCAACCCCGCACCTGGTGCGTGGTCTGCCCCGTGAGCACTCTTTCCGACATCTACCTGGAGAAGCAAAAGGACAAGGTACAGCAAAAGTGGCTGACGGACTGACCCACCCTAGCTAAAAGCGCCCGCCCACCGCTCACCCAGTTGGCATTCGCGCTTTTGCCGTTGATCTAAAGGATTGACTCAAAAAGATCTCCCCCATCTATAACTCAGCGCAATCTCCATGACCATCACGGTTTGACTATCCGCTGCACACGAAAAAGCCGACCGAGAGACAGAGCCTATTCAGCGCCTGTCCTTCGGTCGGTTTCTCTTACTTCTAAATTTTGCCCTCCCAGGCAATCAGGTTTTCGCTAACTTACTGTGCAACCTAGTAGATGCCTATGGATCAGTAGATCAGATAAGCCGTCGTCTGCGGAGGTAAGCTCGCGATCATAACATCAGAACCAAGGGCCGTGATCCGGTCTCCTACTGCGATTTCTCTCTGCTCATAGGTGTAGGCGGAAGAGGTGTACAGAACCACCAGGTCTTCCGGTGCATCGGAACCTTCGACACGCGACAACGTGATAATCTTGGCGCCCGTTTCATCATAAGCAATCTCTTGAACGAACCCGTTGTGGATGACTGGTACTTCCGTGGAAGCATCGGAGAACATCAGATCCCCTGACTCAACCTTCAGCTTCTGGTCTAGAATCACCGTGAAAAACTCAGCGGGTACCAGGGTACGTCCATCGACGATCACCGGTGCCTGCGATAAGGGGCGCGGTGCCATCTTGTTCTTCGCATAACGATTCTCACCGATGATTACCTGCGTCCACTGGGCGCCTCGTAGGATTTCCACGCTTTTCATCTCATGGTTCCAGGTAACAGTGTATCCCATGGCGCGCAGCGTGCTTGCCAGTGGTACCATCAGCGCACCCTCCACGTCTCGGGGCTTCATTTCAGCTGTCACTTGATCGCCACCTTGAACAACTCGGCACTGAAGTGCCAAGATTCCTAGGAAAACCGCCCTAACGGGCAGTTGTTTATTAGGCTAACCCCGTGGTCCCAACGGTTAGAAGCCGTTCGGCTTCGGTTTGAAGATTCATGCTTGCGTTCATGTCTCTGTCGTGAGTGGTGCCACACTCAGGGCATGTCCATATTCTCACGGAGAGATCCTTAACGGCTTTATTTCTGTATCCGCATGATGAACAGAGCTGGCTTGAAGGGAAATTCCGGGCAACTTTTACTACGGTTTTACCGTACCAGTCTGCTTTGTACTCGAGCATGGCGCGGAAAAGCCCCCAGCTTGCCTCGGAAATCGCCTTCGAAAGTTTTTTGTTTTTCACCATGCCTTTTAGGTGAAGATCTTCGATGCCGATCACGTCGTGGTTTTTGACGATATCGGTGGAAAGCTTATGGAGGTAGTCTTCGCATCTGTTCCTAATTTTCTCGTGAAGGAGAGAAATCTTTCGCTTTTGCTTTTGATAGTTCTTCGCGTCGGACAGTTTCCGTCCCTCTTTTTTCGCTCGCTCTTTTCTGCGAGAAAGAATGCGCTGTTCTTTAGCTAATTTTTTTTCGAGCGAGCGGAAGAATTTTGGGTTGTCATAGACCGTTCCATCGGAAAGAATGGCAAAATCCTTCAGTCCGAGGTCGATCCCAACAGAAGAGCCCGTCTTTTCTAAAGGCGCGATGTCGACTTCACAAAGAATTGAAACAAAATGCTTGTTTGCAGCATTTCTGCGGACGGTAGCATTGATGATGCGACCTTCAACCTCGCGGCTTTTAGCGAACTTCACCCAATCCAGTTTCGGAAGTTTGATTTTGTTGCCCCCTACCTCAATGTTACCGTTTGTATGTTTTGTCTTGTAGGACTGGACGGGGTTTTTCTTGCTCTTGAACCGTGGATGTTTTGACTCTCCTTTGAAAAACCGTGTATAGGCATCTTGGAGGTTTTCAATTGACGCTTGAAGAGCAATGGCATCAGGTTCCTTTAGCCAGGAGAGCTCTTTCTTAAGCGAAGGAAGCTGACTCGAACAAATGCTGCGGGTTAATCCTTTGCCGGTGGTTTTGTAGGCGGTTTCCCATTCGTGAAGGAAGTGATTGAAGATGTATCGACTACAGCCGATTGTCTTTGCGATCTGTTCTTTCTGAGCGTTGTCAGGATAGATTCTGAACTTGTACGCCTTATGCTGTAACAAAAAACCACCTCCTTGCAAAGATTTTATTAGAATATATGTTCATGTCTAGTTTATCAGTGACTCTAGGACAAAGTCCACAGGTTCATCCCACGACTGAAGTCACGGGTGTTCTCGCTTATTGCATAAAAGTTACTTTGCGCATAAGGAGAAAGGAAACAGCCCGTTTACCGGTACTTAACCTCCAAGAATCGAAAGAACCCCAATCCATCACGCTATACAGCGTAGACGGATTGGGGTTCATTTCTTGTGATCAATTGATCAAACCATATGATTCATCTTTGTTCGACCAATAACTTTGTAGACTTACACTAAACATTTACACTCACCACCACCCCCAACCCATTCCAATCCCTACATTCTCCATTTTCTTCCTGACACAAAGTTTTACACGCTAGAGCACCCATTTTGCGATTTAGGCAAAGTCTCAGATTTTTTTCCGGGGCTTTTTTCAGCTTTTTGTGACACAAATACTTCTACACTCAAGAGGAGGTATACCCATATATTGGTTTTCTAATTGAGAATGAGCGGTCCCTCACTTTCATCATTTTCTCCCCATTTTCACATTCACCTTCTGCTCTCACCTTTTCTTTATCACCTTGTTATCTCCCATCATCTTTCTCGTTTTTCCTCTCCCAGTACAGATATCTTCATCATTTTCCCAGGAAAAGATAAGAATCGTCCTATACTTTCACCTTTGTTGGTTCATCTCATGGATGTTCACCTTGTTACTTTTCACCTTTTACTTTTCATGTTCATACAAGACCTCTCAATAATGTGAGATAAACTACTGTATTAAAGTTGTTTTTTTCTTACGACAACTTTTTTTGAATTTAACCGCTGAAACCATTGCTAATACTGTCTTGTAGGGGTTTTCTAACTGTGTGATAACATAAACCTATATAGGCACCAAAAACACGACTTCGTGAGAGAGAAAAGAAGACTCCCTATGAATCTTTATGAACACTCTTTTTTACAAAAAAATGTCATACTTTCGATAGGTGCCTGTCGAGTAATCCTTGAAAAACCTCATTAACCTTTTTTTAAAATGAATCGCTGTAGCCATTGCTAATACTGGCTTGTAAGGTGTTTTTCAACTGTGTGATAACATAAACCTATATAGGCACCAAAAACGCGACTTTTTGAAGTAGCTAAATCAGTGTTCTAGAACAGGAGCCCCTGACAGGAGTCTAGCAATTTCCTCTCGAAGGTGCCTGGTAAAACCACAAACATTTCAATGGGTCGCTATTAGGTGGAAGCTTGCTAATGAAAAAAAGCCCCCCCCTTTTGCGACCTTTTCTTCAACCCGAGCCAATTCTAAAAACATCCTGTTTAAAAACAAAAGATTTTACCTGGTCGCTAGTAGGGGGAAGCTTGCTCTTTCATATCAACTCGTGCTACGCTCCTTCTTCTTGGGCTCTTTGCTATCGTAGCCAAACTCCCGACAAAAACATAAAGATGTCAATGGGTTGCAGATAGGTAGGGAGGTGTGCAATTATTAACTCCTGCTCTGCAACCTATTTTTTTACTCCAGTCTACCGATAGAAACTTCTCCTTTTTGTATCCATAGCTAGCATGGCTCTACACGAGCTCAGGAGACTTCGTAAGCTCCAGTAGCATAGAAGCCCCATCAAGAAGCAAAAGACGCTCAGAATCGATAACAGGTGCCATGTATTTGTTTTGATGGAAGCTAAGACCTTCTCCTGTAGCTTGGTAGCATAGAGCTCAGCTACTCGATGGTACTGTCTCCTGAACTCAATTTGTATAAATCATGGCGCTGCAATTAACTAGACTTCCTTCTTCGTTCTCTAGTAGCCAGCATAGCCTCACACGAGCTCAGGAGGCGCTCTAAGCTCAAGTGGCATAGAATCCCCATGAAGCAGTACAAAACGCTTACAATCGATTCTAGACCCCATACGTTTGTTCTAATAGAAACATGGCCTTCTTTTGACGGATGATGACAGTTCACTCAGCACATAGGTAACAATTCATCCTCAGTGTGTCTAGAGAACTGTGGTATCAACTCTTCTATGCTGTATCCAACAACCGCATAGCCCCACATGGGCTCAGGAGGCTTCCTAAGCTCCAGCAGCATAAAGCCCCCATCAAGAAGCAAAAGCCCCTCAGAAACGACACCAGAGCCCATAAGTTTGCTTTGATGAAAACATGGCCTTCTTCAAAACTTGATTGCATAGAGCTCAGCTACTCGATGGTACTGTCTCCTGAACTCAATTGCTATAAATCATGGCGCTGCAATTAACTAGACTTCCTTCTTCGTTCTCTAGTAGCCAGCATAGCCTCACACGAGCTCAGGAGGCGCTCTAAGCTCAAGTGGCATAGAATCCCCATGAAGCAGTACAAAACGCTTACAATCGATTCTAGACCCCATACGTTTGTTCTATGGAAACTATGGCAAAATAAGAGAGCAACATGCGGCAAACTAGTGAGCAAGGCATGGCAAACTGGTGAGCAATCACTCCACAAATCCAATCCCATTACATTACCTTCTATTCCATTACATCCTATTACATTCCATTACAAGATATTACATCCTAGGATTCACTATATTTTCCCATTTAATTGGGAGATACACACCTTTCACGCATACTCTCTCTACAGCTAGTTCCCTGGTATAATCTCATTTACAGATGTCTCTTGAAATCTAGTTATATTGTCATTTCTTTTTTACCACTGAATGACCTTCCCCCAGAGCTACTCAGCATAGGGCACCACAGACTAGAGCACTGAAGGAAAACTCATTATATGGTCATTTCTCTTTTACCATCGATTTAGTCCTCATCTACAATGGGCTTCAAACGAGTGCTAAAACTCACTCTATCGATGCTCCCCCAACGCCAAACTGTATGAAAAGCACCTGAGCTCATGATTTTCCCATAATTTCCAGCATAAGTTCACGATTTTCACTCCATAAGACTCTTCATCATTGGCTACTTTGTAGAGAAAAGGGATTCCCAACGAGATATCTCATAGCAAGGCTTTGGTCAGAAAAGAAGGAGCGCAGCATGAGTTTTCACTCGTGCAAATCCATCCCCCTAGCAGCGACCCAGTAAAAGGCCCCCAAAAGCCACTCATCATAGCACTCCACACACTAGAGCACTGAATGGGAAATCACAATATGGTCAATTCTCTTTTACCATTAAAAGACCCTACCAGAGCTGCTCATCATCAAGCGCCACACACGCGACCACCTAATGAAAAACTCATTATGTTGTCAATTCTCTTTTACCAATGAAAGAAAAATAGAATAATTATCGGGAAAAGAACTCTCTCATGATGGATAAAGAAAAGAAATCTATCATGGAATAGAAGCGGAATAAAGATGGGGAAAGATATGATGGGAACTAATACTGGGAAAAGTCTCTTGATGAACGGATGATGGGAAATGGAATGGGAAGGTACTCTGAAAACACGATGGGAAAAGGGGTGGGAAAAGTACTCTGTGAAAATGTGATGGGATAATACTCAGACGGTTTCTGGGTGAAATGGTTCACATTGCGAACCATCGCTACAGACATTGGAATTTCAACGTTTCATTGTCTGATTTGAGACGTTTTGGGGAAAATATTTTATATGGAAACTGATAATGGGAAGACTCCCTGAGAAAGAATAATGGGAAAAGGATATGGGGAAAGATAGAGCAGGAAAGACCTCTTATAATGAAAGAAAAGAACAGAAGAAGGTTAATGGAGTGATGAAAACAACTCGGTGGACCTATGTTCTCGAACTTATTTGGAATCATGGGTACATCTTTCGACTTTCACCTTTGTTTTCACCTTATCCTCGTCATTTGTGGCAAGAAAATAACCCCAAGAACCTTCTCAAAGATGAAGGAGCTTGGGGCTTTCTTATTCTCAATTAGGATAGAACTTGGGATGTGGGAAGTGATGGGATGGGATGTTGGTGGGTGGTGGGAGTGTAATTGTTTTGTGTCAGAGTGTAGATGTTTTTGTGTTGGGTGTAAGAGTATTTTGTAATGTTACAATCTCCCGCTATCCGTTAACGGTCACTACTCCACCGTCACAGATTTCGCCAGGTTCCTCGGTTTATCGACGTCATTGCCCCGGGCAACCGACACGTAGTAGGCGAAAAGCTGCATGGGGATCACCGATAGGATCGGCGTAAGCTCATCCAAGGTATCCGGCACGTAGAGGACTTCATCGGCCACCTTGGCGATCTCTTTGTGACCCTTCTTGGCCACAGCCACCACGTGGGCACCCCGGGCCTTGACCTCTTTGATATTGGACAGCATCTTATCGTACAGGTGATCCTGGGTGGCCAGGGCCATCACCAGGGTATCCTTCTCCACCAGGGCAATGGTCCCGTGCTTGAGCTCACCCGCCGGGATAGCAAAGGAGTTGATATAACTGATTTCTTTAAGCTTGAGCGAGGCTTCGTAGGCGATATCCGCATCCACACCGCGACCCATGAAGAAAACCTTCTCGTTGTTGAACTGCTCATCAGCCAGCTTCTGGATGATCGAGGTATCCCCCAGCATGTCCTGGATCTGGTCCGGCAGTTCTTTCATCTTCTCGATGTAGCCCAGCTGTTCGATCTCGGTGATAACGCCACCCACGCGTGCCAGGTGAAGGGCCAACAGGTAGAAGGCCGTCAGCTGAGTCGTAAAGGCCTTGGTCGAGGCCACACCGATCTCTGGGCCAGCCCAGGTGTAGAAAACGTCGTGGGACTCGCGTGCCACCGATGAGCCCACCACATTGACCACAGAAAGGATCCGGGCCCCGCGGCGCTTGGCTTCTCTCAGAGACTGGAGCGTATCCAGGGTTTCCCCGGACTGGCTCACTGCGATAAAGAGCGTGTGCTCGTCGATAAAAGGTTCCCCGTATCTAAACTCCGAGGCGATGGCTACTTCCACCGGGATCTTGGCAAAGCGCTGGATGGCGTAGCGCCCCACGAGCCCCGCGTGGTAGGCCGTCCCACAGGCCACGATATATATCTTGTTGATCTTGGCCATATCCTCCTTCTCCAGGTGGATGCCATCGAGGTGAATGAGTCCCTCGGCATCCAGACGCCGGTGAAGGGTCGCGTGCACGCCCGTGGGCTGTTCGAAAATCTCTTTCAGCGTAAAGTGCTCATAGCCTTCCTTCTCAGCAGCCGCCACATCCCAGGTAACTTTATAAATGTCTCGGTCCATAATATTGCCCAGGGAATCATAGATGGTCACGCCGTCTTTAGTCAGGAGCACCGTCTCGTCGTTCTCGATGAGCAGAATGTCCTTGGTGTATTTAAGAAGCGCAGGTATATCCGAAGCAATGTAGTTCTCTCCATCACCGACTCCCACCACCAGGGGGCTATCTTTCCTGACCGCTACGATCTTGTCCGGCTCATCCTTACAGATGACACCGATGGCGTAGGCGCCCTCCATCCGGCGAACGGCTTTGTTGACCGCCTCGAGCAGGTCGCCCTCGTAGAAGTGGCTGACCAGGTGGACGATGACCTCTGTATCTGTGTCTGAACGGAAGGTCACCCCGTCCGTCTCGACCAGCCAGTCTTTGAGCTGCATGTAATTCTCGATGATCCCGTTGTGGATCACCGCGATCGATGCCGCCCCATTGGTATGGGGGTGGGCATTGTGATCCGTGGGTTCTCCGTGTGTCGCCCACCGCGTGTGACCGATGCCCACGGTAGAACGAAGCGCCTCATGATCTAGCGTATCCGCCAGATCAGCCAGCCGCCCTTTTTTCTTTTCCACGTGAATGGCCTCGTCCACCACCACGGCGATACCGGACGAGTCGTATCCACGGTATTCTAATTTCCCGAGCCCCTCAAGGAGCACGGGTAAAGCGTCTTTTTCTCCAATGTATCCAACAATACCACACATAACAATCAACCTCTCTTTTTTCGTTTCCAGTAGAAAACCGCAAAAAAAGAGGTACAGATGGTTCACACGACATGCGACTCTGTTCCACCGGTCACCCGGAGGTTTTGATCGCATCTCTTACGACCGTGAAGGTAGCCGCGGGGCATCCGCCGAATACTTCGATCACCCCGTCCTCGTCAACTGTAGACCTTCCGTCTCCAGTCCTGGCGCTTACACTTTTTTGACACGATTTTCCTACAATCCCCTTTCTTCTTACTCATTCATCTATACGCTCTTCCATGGAGTAGTATAACATGAAGAGACATATTGTGGAAGAAGAATCAGCGGCATTAAGCACGTTGAAAAGGAAATGTAATAATGAATCGATAAAAGACAATAGATGCAAAATATCAAATGTACATTTATGCGTACGCTTATATTTACATTTTCAATGATAAGTTATATAATAAAGTGAGTAAAGGAGGTTGACCATGTTACGAAATATTACCGATCAAATGATCTCTATCACACATTTTCGTCAGCACCTGAAAGATGTGCTCGATCATCTTACAAGTCCAAAGGTCCTAATGAGTCGCAATAATCCAAAGGCTGTCATTATCCCCTATGAGCAGTATGTGCGTATGGAGGCGCTGTTGGAAGAACAGTTGGACAAAGAAATGCTCAGTGAAATCAATGATCGTCTACATGATCCGGATGAGTCCTATATGAACACCGATACCTTCTTTCAAGCACTGAAGGATGAAAAATGAAGTGGCAAATCCACTGGCATCACAAAGTTAGAAAAGACATAAAGCAACTCCGATTGAACGATGCGCAACTTGACAAGTTAAGAGAAAATATCGAAAAGATTTCCCAAAACCCTTTACCCAAAGCACTGGGAGGATATGGCGAGCCCTTAGCTGGTGACCTGAAAGGACTTCTGAAATTTCGATTTGATGACAACTATCGAGTAGTCTACAGACTTGTCGAACAAGAAGGTGTCATGCGAATCATGATTATTGGACTTAGAAAAGACAACCTTGTTTACAAGAATTTGATAAAGCGGATTTAATTAAGTTAATCGTACATCCTAGTATATAAAAACTAAACCCCGATCTGTCGCTTCTTCACCAAGCGTAAAGATCGGGGGTTTCTTGTTTTTGACTATGCGCATCATGTTCAGTACTCGAGAAAGACCTCTTAACACAAGGGTTGAGAATCACCTGTTGGCGATCAGCTAACCGCCCTCTGCCCATAAGCTGGAGCGCCAAGGAAAGCTTACCCCAACCGCTTCTCGATCAACGCCACCAGGTCCCCGGCATGTTGGTTCATCTGATCGAGATCCTTGCCCTCGATCATGACCCGCACCAAGGGCTCGGTTCCCGACGGCCGGATGAGCACGCGTCCCTCTCCAGCGTAGTGGGCCTCCACCTTTTGGATGGCCGCCTGGATCTCGACGTCATCCGTATAGCTGTGCTTGGTCTGGTTGGTCACCCGTGCGTTTTGCAGCACCTGGGGATAGGTATCCATCATACTGGCCAGTTCCGATAGGGGTTTTCCCGTCTCCTTCATCACGGCCATCAGCTGCAGGGCGCTGAGTAGCCCATCGCCCGTGGTATTGTGGTCGAGGAAAATAATGTGACCCGACTGCTCCCCACCGATGGAAAATCCGCCTTCCAGCATGCGCTCGAGCACGTAGCGGTCGCCCACCTGGGTGATCTCCAGGTTGATCTTTTCGCGCTTGAGCGCCAGCTGGAAGCCTAGGTTGCTCATCACCGTGGCCACCACGGTGTTTTCTTTCAGAAGACCCTTTTCTTTCAGGTGCCTCGCGCAGATGGCCATGATCTTATCGCCATCCACCAGGTCGCCCTTTTCATCCACGGCGATCAACCGGTCCGCATCGCCATCGAAGGCCAGACCGATATCATAGCCGCCGGCCTTCATCACCTCGACCAGGTCCCCCGGGTGGGTCGACCCGCAGTGTTCATTGATGTTAAAACCGTCCGGGGACGTGTGCATGCTCTTTACCTTGGCTCCGAGCTTGTGCATGGTGTGAGGGGCCACATCAGAGGCCGCCCCGTTGGCCCCGTCCAGGGCCACGGCAAGGCCTTTGAAATCCACATCGATGGTCTCGATCAGGTACCTGGTGTAGAGTTCCTCCGCCTCGTAAACCTGGGTCTCCCGGCCGATCTCCGTCCCCACGGGGATGTGCGCTAGGTCCTTGTCCTCCAGGATAAAGGCCTCGATCTCCTCCTCGATGGCATCGGTGAGCTTGAGCCCCTTTTCATTGAAAAACTTGATGCCGTTATAGGCCACGGGATTATGCGACGCCGAGATCATGACACCGGCATCGGCACCGAAATCCCGCACCAGGTGGGCCAGGGCCGGTGTGGGTAGGACGCCGATCCGAATGACATCCACGCCAGCCGACAGGATCCCCGAGACCATGGCCGCCTCCAGCATATCCCCCGAGACCCGCGTGTCCTTGGCCACCAGCATCTTGGCGTCCCTTCTACCACCTGTGATCACGTGCGCTCCGAACCGCCCCAGCTTGTAGGCCAGTTCATTCGTCAGCTCTGTATTCGCAATACCCCGCACCCCATCGGTGCCAAACAGTTTTCCCATCGTCTAAAGCGCCTCCCATCTTCTGTTGAGCAAAGTTTCATAGGCCTCCAGATCCGGGGCCTCCAGCCTATCTTGAAAAATCATCATCTCCAGGCTATGCCGGAGGTGGTGTAGCGATTCGTTTGTTCTGTACTCCACCGGATGCTCCCGGTAGTAACTGAGGAGTAAATCCAGCGTGTGTTTGGCCGTCTCCGGGCTAAAGCCCTTGTTATCCAGGCGGTTGATCCGCGACTCATCGATAAAGTCGATGGTCTTTCCTTCCCTGAGGTGCCAAGAAAGAATCCCCTTGATGTAGCCCACCAGGCAGGCCGATCCATCGCAGACCGTGCATCCCAGGCACAGTTGGTTGGCCTGCTCCTCCACCGTCTTGAGCATCTCGGCAAGGGCGCGGGCTCTTTTCTTGAGCACCGTGTCCCGCTCGGCGATCTCACCCTTGAAGCGACGGATCATGAAGACCCCGAGGATCAAAAGGACCACCACGACCCCATAAACCAGTGTCATGGGCAGCGTATCGATCGCACTCGAGCCCAAGACCTTTTCTAGGCCGAAAAAGAGAAATACCACGAAGGCACCGGTTTTCATAGCGAACTCCGGGATCTTGTCCCCGAGCTTGCGACCCACCACAATCCCCATGCCGCTGGTCAGCACCATACCGGTCACCGTCCCGAGCAGGACGAAAAAGGGAAAAAGACTCGCGGCCCCCAGGCTCATGGCCGCCAGCTGGGTCTTGTCCCCCAGCTCCCCCAGAAAGAAAGCCAGGGCCACCGTCACCACCGGACCGAACTTGGCCGGTGTGGGTTCTGCGTCGGCATCTTCCACCGAAAGGGAGGTAAAGGCGAAATTAAGAAACAAAAGTCCCGCCACGATCTCGATCACCAATAGGGGTAGGAATTGGCTGATCAGGGTACCCAGTAAAATGGCCAGCCCGTGGTTGAAGAAAGCGCCTATGGCGACCCCGGACAGGATATGCCGCACCCCGTACTGGGTGGCAAAGGCCATGGCCAGGATCTGGGTCTTGTCCCCCATCTCGGCCATAAAGATCAGCACCACCGCCCGCAGGTAGTCTTGAATAAACACCGCTTGTCCCCCTTAGCTTTCCTCTGTTGATCCCACCGGCGATGTAGCCCGCCAGTGTTTGAAAAAATACCAGATCACGGCCGCTTCCACGATCACCGAGAGTCCGATGGCCGCCCAAACGCCGTCCAGTCCCCATTTTAACACAGTGGCCAAGAGATAGGCCACGGGAACTTTAAAAAAGAGGTTGGCCACCAGTGAGGCCAGCATGGGATAGACCGTGGCCCCCGCCCCGTTGAAGACCCCTCCGAGCACCATGGGAATCGGTACGAAGAGAAGCCCTCCGTAGACGATCTTGAGGTAGCTCACCCCCTTGGTGATCACCTGGGGATCTTGCAAAAACCAGCCGAGGAGCTGTTCGGGAATGAGCAGATAGAAAAATCCGAAGACCACCACATTGGTGATCGCAAGGAGCATGCTGACGTTGATCAGATACTCGATGCGCTGGATCCTGAGCGATCCGATGGCATGGCCCACCAGAATCGATACCGCCAGGCTCAGACCCGTGAGAAAGACAAAGGTATAGCCGAAAAGCTGGCCTCCGATGCCGAAGGCAGCCGTGCCGCTGTTACCGCCCACGGCATAGACGATCCGGAACATCAGAAGGCCCGTGATCGGTCGGGTCACCTGCTGGAGGCTGGCGTAGCCCCCGATGTGAATCAGCGACTGAAAGCGCCTGTAGCCTTTTACAAAAACCGCGTCGATAAAGATATGCTTACCACCGAAGACCTCGTGAAAGAGCACTCTGAGGAAAAGGGCCGCAGCGATCAGATGACCGATCATCGTGGCCACGGCCGCCCCGCGGATGCCCATGTTCAGCGTGAAGATAAAAAAGGGATCGAGGACGATGTTCACGAGATTCGAGAAGATCAAAATTTTAAGCGGGGTGAGCGTATCCTTCTTCCCCTGTAGAATGCTCCTGCCCGCGGCCGATAGAAAGACGAAAAGACTCGAGGCAAAGACCACCTGCAGGTAGGACACCGTGAGCCGGTGAACGGCCGGGTTCGGATTAAAGAGCAGGCTGACGATCGGTCCTGCCAGTGGGGGCAGAACCAGGGTGAGGGCAAGACCCACCACACCGGAAAGAAGCAGGCCGCCGCCGGCCGCCAAGATCACACCCCCGTGGTCCTTTCTCCCCGCGGCCTGGGACACCAAGGCCACGAGGCTCGTGGCGATCAGCGCCGTGAAAACAAAAATCACCCCGATGGTAGAGGTGCCCAGGCTCACCGCCGCAGCGGCCTCCGTACCCAGACGCGAGACGAATTTTAGATCCACGGTTCCGAGGAACATCTGCAGTAGCATCCCGACCATGATCGGCCAGGTGAGATCGATTATTTCTCTGATGGTTTCCTTCATAGGTGTGTTCCTCCTCCACCCCATGATTTTATCATAGTCAGGAGAAAAGCGGTACAGGGGAAAATGGAAGGGCCTTCCTACTAGCGGACAAGAAAAGACGCCCCCGATGCGAGAGCGTCGTGATCTCATTATTCCACCGCTAGGTAGCGGTCCACCTGATCGGCGAGGAATTTTTTCAGCGGTTTCCATAGGACCAGGGTCAGGATGAAATTCGATACACCGTGCAATAAATCCAGGGGTAGTCCCCTCAGCCAGTAGGTGAAACCGTAGGCTACTCCGTAGAAGAGGGACTCGCCCAGGGCAAAGAAGAGACCGAATGAAAGACCGAACAGCCCCGCTATGATGGCGTAGCCGTACTCGCTCTTCACCAGCCTACCCGGTCCCGCCGTGAGAAAGATGAGCAGAGGCCAGACCAGGTAATAGATCAGGACCCAGGTGGAAAACCCGTAGATCAAGATCTCCGTGGTCACAAAAACAAAGGAAATCAGAAGGGTCTTCTTCACCCCTAGCGTCACCGTGAACAAGATGAAAAGAAGCGTGACAATCTCCACGTTGGGAATCAGGCTAAGCGCCAGCTTCCCCGCCGTCAGCGCCGCGCTGAATAAGCCCAGCAGCACCAGTTCCCTGGCACGCATCTTACCAGGTCCTGAGTTCGAAGTCGTAAACGTCGCCATCGGTGAGCGGCACTTCCCCAGGACCCGTCACCGCGTCCTGTCCGTTGACGATCAGGTGCCAGTACTCCTGGGCGCCCTCGTTCGCCTCGTAGCCCATGAGTCCCGCGACCATGATGCCGAAATCAAACTCCTCAAAAGTAGCACCCAGCTCTTCCTGGTGGTCTTGCATGAGGGCCAGGAGAAAATCCTGGTCCGTCTGGTACTCAAATGTCTCATCGATTCCCTCATCCGCGTGGGTGACGGTGATCGTAACGGCCTTGTCCCCTTCTACCGCCTTGGGGGCTAGAAAGGTGTTGTACCCCAGTAACAGTGCCGCCGCTAGGGCCACCACCAGTACGATGGTCATGATCTTTTTATTCATTACTTTCATTCCTTTCCGCTCATCTGATAACTCTTCGAAGTGAAAACCGGCAGGTCTGCTTCCGCCTGACTCTCCACATAACAACTCATGGCATAGAGGAGATTGGCCAGTAGTCCTGAAAACCGGATTATAATTGCCGGCGCACCCTCGATCCTGTGGAGCATCCGCACCACTTCCTTGGCCCGGTGCCGGGCTAGGTGCAGTTCACAAGACAGGACCGTTCCCACCGGCAGGGTAAAAGCCTTTGGCACGAGGCTACGATAACAATCGTACATACCGTGCAAACGATCAAGATCCGCCTCTTCCACCGCCAGCTTTCCCCGAACCGAACCGTTCAGGTGTAGGGCCATCTCCACCAGCCAGAGGAGGTCTTCCCCTAGCCGCCCGTCCTTGACCTCGCCCGCGTGGGCATGACAGAGGCCCAACTGGCTGGATAGCCCGTCCGTCAGGATCTCGTAGTCGCAAAACATCCCTTCTTCTGCCATAAAGGGATAGCAGATTTCATCTTCTCTTCTACCCACCCGGGTTTCCTCCTCCTATTTTGTGCAAAAAAATGCCTCCCGGCGCCAACTTTTTAGCGGGGAGGTTTCGTATTTTCTGAAGCTTTAAGGCGGAATCTTGAGAAGTCCGCCAGCCCAAAAAACACCCCTCCATCCCCGTGAAGGCGTCGGTGTTCGATTGGTAGGGCAGGTCTTCCGGCTCGGCGAGACATGCAAAACTCCCCTGACCTTCCCGGGTAGATGACTACCCAGTGGTGCTATCGGAGGGAATTTTTCTCGCGCTTACGGCGGCGGGACCGCGCGGGACTTGCACCCGCTTCCCTTTTCATGTGTTCGTAAACACAACCACTACCTATTATGCATGTTCATTGTATCAGAAAGTGATGTCACTCGTAAAGAAAGTCCCATTCTAACCATGAACCTTTGAACTCTTACTGTCCTGCACAATCTGAAGATTAATAGCTTACTCGCTCAAGATCGTTTTGCGAAACAGAGTCTTTTGCGATTTTCTGTGGTTGATGAAATTTTAGATCAGCAAGATACACAATATATTTTGACTCACACTAGCATATCGATTATAATTGAGTTATAAAGCATTACCTAATAGGTAAATGTTTTTGGGGGTGTTGACTTGCAACTATGCTACAAAAACAACAAACTACAGAAAGCTTGTACTGATTATCGAAAAGCACAATCTCAATATGGTTCTCGTGGTGCAAAACTACTACACCAAAGAGTCAAAGAGCTTAAAGCTGCTGACTCTCTTGATAATTTAGCGCCCGCACACTCGTGACTTCAGTCGTGAGTTAGGGCGTTTTTTTCGCGCAATGTGCTCAATATTTCCTGTCGAAGGAACAGAACATATGTTACAATAATAGAAAGGTGATTTCATTGACAGAAGAACTTTGAAGTGGTAACGATATACATTCGAGTCGCAGCTTTGGGTTTTCATACCCCAAAGACATGATGAGTGACAATACTTTAGATTCGCCAAGAATGAAATGAATGCAGTTTGCTGCAGCTCACAGATGGAATTATGCACATCTACTGATGAAAATCAAATCCGAAGATACGCCAGTCTCAAAAGGAGAAGGAGTACTCATGGGTAAACGAATGACGGTCAAAGAAAAAAACGAGGTATTGGCTAAGCAGGGTCTTCAGTTGAAACACTATGGCCTTGTTCTTCGTGTTTATCCTACTGAGGAACAGGTGATTCTCATCAACAAGAACATTGGATGTGCCAGGTTAATCTACAATAAGTATCTCGATGCGAGGAAAACCTATTATAAGGAGAATGGAAAGAAACTTTCGGTTGGTAGATACAAGAAGGAGACCATGGTGCCACTGAAGTCCTCTGAGGACTATGGTTTCTTGAAAGAGGTCGACAAATTTGCTTTAGAAGCGGCTTGTGAACATGTCGAAGATGCGTACGTTCGCTTCTTCACTCGTCAAAACCGATATCCGAAGTTCAAATCAAAACGTAGCGCTAAGAAGGCCTATACAACCAAGATGACGAATAACAACATCGAAATCATTGGTTCTTCTCACATCAAGATACCGAAACTTGGGAAGGTGTCCATGGCAAAAGTAAAGACAGCAAGAAATAAGGGGATACTCAAGAAAGTCAGAGGGGGTCATGCAAGGATCTTAAAAGCGACGATCACCCTGAAGGGTTCTAAGTATTATGTTTCCCTTGCTCTCGAAGAGACGATCGAGTTGGTAAAGCCCTTGGAGATCCAGAGTATTGACGCTTCGAAAGCCGTCGGTGTTGATCTTGGCCTCAAGACCTTCGCCACCATCTACAATGGTGAAAACACCGAGTTCATCGAAAGAGCCAAGTACATCCAGGCGTCGGAGAAGAAGCTGGCCAAGCTCCAACGGAAGTTGGCAAAGAAACAGCTCGATTCACAGAATCACAAGAAGGTAGCACAAAAAATAGCCAATTTACATGTTCATATAGCAAACCAGCGAAAAGACTTCGCCCACAAACTGAGTACCCGGTTGGCCAACGAAAACCAAGTGGTCGTACTGGAAACACTGAGTATCAAGGGCATGGTCAAGAACAAGAAACTATCGAAAGCCATATCAGATGCGGGATGGTCTCAGTTCATCACCTTCCTGAAGTACAAACTGGAGTGGCAAGGAAAGCATCTTGTACAGATCGACCGTTGGTATGCCTCATCTAAGATTTGCTCTTCCTGTGGGGAGAAACACATCGCCCTTACGCTGTGCGACAGAGAGTGGTGTTGTAGTCACTGCGGTGCTGAGCACGAACGGGATGAGAATGCAGCCATCAACATCAGAAAACAGGGTTTAGATACATTAGGCATCTCAGCCTAAGCATAACCGGTACCAAGTGTACCTGCACCGTTGGGACAACGGGAAGTGCCTGTCACATTTGTGAGCAGAGCCAAGCTCTGTAGGAGGCTTTGTAAGACTTGGGTTGCTCCTGCAATCCAAGCGGTAGCCGGTGAAACAGGAAAAAGTGATTGTCGCCTAAGGCGATAACCGAATCCCGTGACTTCAGTCATGGGTTGTTCAAGTGCGAGTAGTAAAGCTTTTGGAGGTGATAGATTATCATGGTAACTAAAAATGGATTGATAGCCATTCCACCCGGTGAAACAATAAAAGAACAATTATCCATTCGAGAAATGTCGCAAATCGAGTTTTCTGAAAGAATGGGGTATAGCTCAAAACATATCAGCCAATTGATTAATGGAAAAGTTCCTTTGTCACATCAAACCGCTTTGAAGTTAGAAAGTGTTTTTGGTATTCCAGCAAGGTTCTGGAACAACCTTGAAGCACTCTATCAGGAAGATTTAGCCAGAATAGAACAAGAGTTCGAACTGGAAAGAGAGAAACAAATTGTCTCATTGATACCCTACCCTGATATGGCAAAAAAAGGATGGGTAAAAAAAACTAGAAAACCACATGAAAAAGTGTCCGAACTAAGAAAATTCTTCGAAGTAGCTTCACTTTCTCATCTCACGAGTATTAGTAAGATGGCTACAGTGTTTAGAAAAGTCGACCACGGTAAAGCCTCTGAGTATGCCCTTATAGCTTGGATACAGAAGGGAATACTAACTGCACGATCAGTAGAAACTGCAACGTTTAGCAGAAGAAAGTTGAGTTCAATAATTCCGAAGCTAAGACATTTGATAAATGAAAATCCCGATGTTTTCCAAGAAGATTTATTTTCAGAGTTAGCATCTTGTGGTGTTGCTCTTGTATTCCTACCACACTTGAAGGGAACTTACGCCCATGGCGCGACAATATGGCCTACTAAGCATAAAGCTATAGTCATTGTTTCTCTACGAGGAAAAAGTGCGGACAAATTTTGGTTTAGCTTTTTCCATGAGATTGGTCATTTGTTACTTCACAGTAAAGATGATTTATTTATCCATTATGACGAAAATGAGTTGAGAGATTCAATTGAGCAAGAAGCAGATGAATATGCTTCTAATCTTCTCATCCCTGAAAATGCATATGATTCTTTTGTCTCAAATGAAGATTTTTCTGCTCACGCTGTCATATCATTTGCAAAAAATGTTTCAATTCCAGTAGGGATCGTTGTTGGACGACTTCAACATGATCGTCATATCTCATTCAAAGAACTCAATCATCTTAAAATCAAGTACGTTTGGGAAGAAGAGCAGAACCAACCTTATTCTCAATAATTAAGTAGGCGCATTCGCTTAAGAATGCGCCTCTTACAGATCCGGACGTGCGGGTCATCGCATCCGGCTCCTCCACAACTATCCCCCTTGGGGGTGGTAATCATCGTAAATTTTCACAAGGTCCACAAGACCTAGGGAGTCAAACCATTCATTCGGCATGGCCATATGCGCTTGCTTTGATAGCGAGTTATGCCATCGGCTCATGGCCAGCGGAATGATTCTTCCCCTCCAGCCATTGCGACGCATAGCCTTGTACATTTTCTTTGGTTTTCTCCAGCTCCTCATCTGCACCATGCGTAGGCGCCTTCTTATCCAGCTCATAGCATTGGTAAGAAGGGTCTTGATATTTGCGATTGCATAGTAGTTAGCCCAGCCTCTAAGCACTGGATTTAACCGTTCCTTAATGAGGTTTCCTATGTTCACCGTCTGGTTCCTACGGGTGATTTTCTTAACCTTGGCTTTGAAGGTTTTCACCTTCCTTTCCGGCACTCGAATCGTTCCCCACGGGGTAAATTCAAATCCCAGAAAGACGAAACTCTCTGTGTAGCTATCCACGATTTTAGTCTTCTCCGGATGTACCTGGAGTCTATAGGTACCTTCTAGGAATTTATTAATTCCTTGCAGTACGCGTTCCGCTCCCTTTTGAGATTTATGAAACACAATGAAGTCATCCGCATACCTTACCATCTTATGACCTCGTTGGGCCATCAACTCGTCAAATGCATGGAGATAGATATTAGCGAGCAAGGGGCTAAGCACTCCGCCCTGCGTCGTTCCCTTTTCCGTCTCGTGAAAATATCCGTATTCAAGCACTCCTGATTTTAATGTTTTCCTGATAAGATCGAGTACCTCCGGGGCCTCGATTTCTTTTTGGACTTCCTTCATCAAAAGCTCTTGATCTATGGTGTCAAAGTACGATTTCAGGTCTGCGTCTATGACATATCGGTAACCCGATCGTAGGACTTTCTTGATTTCATCCACTGCCATATGCGCACTCCTGTTCGGTCTAAATCCATAACTACACTCAAGAAATTTCCGCTCAAACCGCGGTTCAATCACCAGCCGGATGGCCTGTTGAACAATCCGGTCTTCTACGGTTGGTATGCCTAGGGGCCGTTTCTTCCCGTCCGGTTTATCGATGTACACTCGTTTGACAGGCTTTGGTCTGTAGCTTCCCTGCTTTAGCTTTGCCTGAAGGACTTCTAGATTGTTCTCCAGGTTCTCCTTATAGTCAGAGAGCGTAATACCATCCACCCCAGCGCTACCTCGATTCCGTTTGACTTTCTTAAACGACTCCTTGAGATTCTCCATCTCATAGATTTTCTCATACACGGCTTTACCACCTGTTTTCCTTTGTGTCCTCTTACTCTTACTCGCAGACTGCTTCTTCCTTGTTTCCCATGCTACGTACCGGAAGATATTTATCCGTGTATCGCTTTTCTTTAAGCGTCCTCTGGATTTTCCCCCATAGCAAACGGTGTACCCTTCTGTTCCACCCCGGGTCTTTAGGTCTTTCACCTCGCCGGCTTCTGCTCGCTCGTATCGGTCTCTAGGATTGCCTTGTCTGTCTTATTGTGGGTGCATAGGCCTTCGCGCGCATCCATGGGCCTTTTGGGTCCCATGTGCCCCCGCATTCTGTTGATGCAGGTCATCTATGTGCTGCCCTCCACTTGTCGCCAAGCTTCATTGCATAGACTTCTTCACTACTATACCGCACTCTGACTCCTCACCAGCCATCTAAATCCTCTCCTGCTTTCGCCTTTGATGATTTATACCCTTTCAGGAACCGATGAGGTCTCCATGGGTCACGTCAATATACTTTCCCACTGCCCCAGCCCTCTTAACATCATGTGGATCTGCTTATGGTATTGGAGTCTCCCACACTTTACAAGGTTCTCCTCCAGCATCATGCTACCATGGGTTTTAGTTGCAGCTCTGTGCAGTGGTTTGCCTTACGATCCTCCGCACCCCTTTTCGCAAAGACGCACTATCGCTCAGCTATCTGCTTCCGCCATATCGGTGCATTCGGGACTTTCACCCTTTAGTATATTGCGCTGCCACGCGCACAAAGCCAGTCTTCATGCGTTATGAAGACTGGCTTTTTACATAATTCCTTCAACTATCCCCTCTCAAGGCGGAAGAAGACCTGATCTAGGTCCATCTCCGAGTCCACAGAGGCATCGTCGTAAACCCAGTCAAGGTCCGTCTCCCGGTTTAGGATATGGGCCAGGTAGGGTCCGATCTGCTTGTAAAAAAGGGCCCTCAGGTGGTCCACCGCCACCTGGTTGGCCTCTTCTGCCAGCAGGGTCTGCTCGTAAGGCGTCCGGCTTCCCTGGAGCTGGAGCATGAGTCTGGTGCCTTGGATAAAGACCTTGATGGTCGCAGGGCCCCTCCCCAGATGACGCTTCACAGAACTGCCCACGGGACCCACCACTTGTTCGGTAATCTTTTTCTCTTCCTCGGGAAGCAGACCCGCCGTCCCCTCTTTTTTTCTCGAGAGGCGTTCGGCGATCTCCTTCATAGCCCCAACGAGCCGCTTGATATCGATGGGCTTCACCAGGTATTTGTCGATACCCACATCCACCATCTCTAAGATCGACGCCGCATCGGAAACGGCGGTGAGCACAATGATCGGCAGTTCGGGCCTCTCGATTCTCAGTCGTCTCGCCAAGTCCAGTCCATCCATCCGGGGCATCTTGAGATCGGTGATCACGAGGTCCACTTGTTCTGAGGCGACCATTTCGAGCGCCTCCAGACCATCTTGGGCCTCGATCACCCGCTTGACCCGCCGCGATAGAAAGCGCGAGACCTCTTCCCTCAGGGCCCTTTCATCTTCCACATACAGTACCTGCATCTTCTCCAGCACAATCATGACAAATCATCCCCCCCGATGTTGATGATCACGCGTGCCCCCCCTTTGTGGTTCTCCAGGTGCACGCTTCCTCCGAAGTGCTTCTCGATCACGGTCCGGGCCATGTAGAGCCCCAGTCCCGTCCCTTCTCTTTTCGTCGTCACGTGGGGCTCAAAAGCCTTTTCCAGGTAGGCGGGGTCAAAGCCCGGTCCATTGTCCTCCACCACCACGCGGTAACCCAAGTCCACTTTCTCGAGCGCCACCAGGATCCGCGGCTCCCTTTCCTTCTCCAGGGCATCGATGGCATTGTTGATCACATTGAAGATCACCTGGGCCAGCTGGTTGGCATGGCCCCGCACGTGGCCCTGCACCTGTAGGTTTTTGTCCAGCCGGATACCCTTGAGCCTCAAGCGATCCTCTAGGAAGCGAAGCGAGAAGTCCAGGGTACTCTCGATGGTAAAGGGCGCCTTGTCCCCCTTGGGGGCAAAGAAATAGCGGAAATCGTCGATGGTCTGGCTCATGTGACGGATGAGCCCGTGGGCCTTGTCAAAAGACCCACCGCCGATCTCTTGGGGCACCTCTTCCTCTAGGTTGTAAAGGAGCATATCCAGGCTGGCCAGCGGCTGGCGCCACTGGTGGGCGATGTTCCCGATCATCTCACCCAGTGCCGCCAGCCTGGACTGGTGGAGCATGAGGAGCTCCACCTGCTTGTGCTCTTCCATCTCGGCTTTAAAGAGGCGTTCCATCTCGATGTTGATGGCCTCGAGCTCCAGGGCAAAGGCCTCCTTCTCCTCTGCCCTCGGCAGATCCCCCTCGCTACCCACCTTCTTGGCCAGGGTGTTCACGATCCCGCGAAAACGGTCCTGGCTTCTCCTCAGTGCCGCCTCCTGGCGTTTGCGCACCGTCAGGTCCCGGGCGATCAGCACCAGCTTCTCCTCCCCCTTGACCTGGAAGGCCCGGAGGCTGATCTCCACGGTGAGCTCACGACCGTTGGCGCCCACCAGGACCGCTTCGAAGGGCTCCGAGAGATTCTCCGGCAGGGCCGCCGACTGGAGCAGCTCATCGAGATGCATGCCCGCGACGGAGCGACCGAAAAAGGTCGCCGCCCTGGCATTCGCCTCCTCTACCCTCTTCTCCTCTGAAGGCGATAGGATCAAGATCATGTCACTGGCACTGTTGAGCAGGGCCTCGTACTTCTTCACCTGCTCGGACAGGCGCTCGGTGTAAGAAAGCTCCTTCTTGAGCTGGTGGCGGTCCTTCTTGATCTTGTAGATGTAGACCATGGCCGCGAGGAAAATCAGTACCGTGAAAGCACTCAGGATCACATTGCGGATGATCGCCGCTTCGATGGCCGAGGTCATCTCTTTGTAGTCCATGGACACATTCACGATCCAGAACTGGCCGCTCAGCTTGGCCGGTACGTAGGCGCTGATCTTCTTCACACGGTTGAGTTCCTCATCGGTGTACCAGATGGAGTGATAGCTCCCCACACCGGGTTCACCCTGCTTTTGCCTCTCCACCAGCTCCTCGAGCTCGTGCCAGTCGTAGTCTGGAAACTCCGTGCGCCGGGCCTTCATGACCTCTGTGCCGAGGTCCTCGGACTTGGGATGCATGATCAGGATCCCATCCTGGTCCTTGACCGAAGCGTAACCCTTCTCTCCAGCCCGTACCGGGGCCACGAACTCCTCGTAGAGGGCGATCAGACTGTACTGGATCGCCAGCACGGCCTCCACCGTCTCCCCATCATTTTTATAGGGCAGGTAGTAGACAATGGCCAGGTGATCGCCATCCTTTCGGATTTCACCCAGCTGGTCGATCCCCGAGCGAACCACGCTCTGGAAGGAGCTTTCCGGTGCCCGGGCACCGGGGCTTCCGTAGCCCACGATCTGGTTGCCCCTTCGGTCGTACAAGATCAGGCCATCGATCTCCGCCGACTGCAGCAGATAGTACTCCTCCAGCGACCGGAACTCCGGCGCCGGATCCTCCTCGCTGTACACATGGGCCAGGTCCTCGCGAAAAGCACGGGTCCCGAAGACAATGGACAGGCTCTCCCGCTGGTACTCAAAATAATCCTCCAGCGATCCGGCCACGGTCTTTGCGATGGTAAAGAGCTGGGCCTGCTCCTTCTCCACCACGTGGTCGTTCACCGCCCGGTAGTTATAATAGGCTGCTCCCGCGATCAGGGCGATCCCCAGGAGCGCCGACAGGATCAGTTCCAGTGCATCGAAACGCCATTTTTTCCTCCACTGCATCCCACATCCCTTTCCTTTCCCACGCATTATACCATAAAGACAAAAACGCCGGGAAGGCATAGGAAAAATCCTATGCCTGGGGACCGGCGTTTGCTGCGTTCTGTTGTTTTCTTGCTTTTGAGAAGAGACCCTTCACCAGCGGGTAACCCACGGAAACCGCTGTCAGGAGAATCAGTACCCAGCTGATCGTCGATCCGAAAAAGATCGTCGGGCTGCCGTCTGAAATGGTGAGCGCCTGTCGGAAGGACTGTTCCATGGTGTTGCCCACGATGACCGCCAGGATCAGCGGCGCCGTCGGAATCTTGGCCTTGGACATGAAGTAACCCATGAGACCAAAGAGCACCAAGAGGTAGAAGTCGACCACGCTGCTTCCGATGGCGTAGGTCCCGACAAAGGCCAGGGCCAGTACCACCGGATAGAGCACCTTGGGTGGAATCGCCAGGACGCGAACCAGAAGTCCCGCCATGGGGATGTTCACGAAGGCCAGGATCATGTTCCCAACGAACATACTGGCGATGAGACCCCAAGCGATCGTGGGGTGCTGTTGGAAAAGGAGCGGTCCGGGCTGAAGCCCCAGCATGAGCAGGGCGCCCATCATAACCGCCGTGGTTCCGGATCCCGGGATCCCTAGGGTCAGCATGGGGATGAGCGCACCCACCGATGCGGCGTTGTTCGCCGACTCCGGTGCCGCGAGACCCTCGATGGCCCCTTCCCCGAACTCCTCGGGATGCTTGGACAGCTGCTTTTCATTGTTGTAGGCCATGAGCGATGCCATGGTACCACCGGCACCCGGCAGGGCACCGATGAAAAAGCCCAGCGGAGCACTCCGGAGGATCGGCCACTTGGACCGCTTCCAGTCGTCCTTTGAAATCCAAATTTTTCCGAATTTCGTCTGTACTTTTTTCGTTCCATCCTTGATGGACCCGAAACTCTTGAAGACCTCACCCAGGGCATAGATGGCGATGATCACCACGAGAAAGTCGATGCCCGTCTGCAGGTGGAGGTTACCGAAGGTAAAGCGCTGGATCCCCGACTGGGCATCGATCCCGATCGTCGCGATCATCAGACCGGCCAGCAGAGCGATAAAGCCCTTCGATAGGTTCCCCTTGGACATGGACGCCGTCGCCGAGAGCGCGAAGACCATGAGCATGAAGTACTCTGCCGGTCCGAACTTCAGCGCGAACTGTGCAACGGGCTGGGCCACGAACACGAACACGATGGTCGCGAGCAGTCCACCGATGAGCGAGGCGATGGCCGAAATGGCCAGGGCCGGTTCCGCCCGTCCCTGTTGGCTCATGGGGTAACCGTCGAAGGTCGCCGCTATGGCCGCCCCATCACCCGGTGTATTGATCAAGATCGAACTCCTCGATCCTCCGAACATGGCGCCGTAGTAAACGCCACTCATGGTGATCAGTGCAGCCTCCGGACCCATGGTAAAGGTCATGGGCAGGAGCACCGCCACACCTGTGGCCGGTCCGAGACCCGGTAGCATCCCCACGATGGTCCCCAGGATACCACCCAGGGTCACCCAGAACAAGTTCATGGGCTGGAGCGCTACCTCAAATCCGGACATGAGAAATGATAATGCTTCCATGATGAATACCTCCTATAATCCTGGTATCGGACCCGGGGGTAAGATGATCCCCAGGAACTTCGTGAAGACCACGAAGATCAGCACGCTGAAGGTCACCGCCACCGTTGCTGTCCGCTGCCATTTTTCTCTGCCCGAGAATAGCGTCAAAATCCCACCGAGGAACACAATGGTCGACAGGACGTACCCCAGTCGGTTGAATAATAGTGCATACATGATGGCCATCCCACAGGTCCATAGGATTTTCTGGTTCACGTACCAATCCGTCGCCGTTCCCTTTTTTATCCGCAGTTTAAAACCCGTTTGCTTATATGCCTGAATGGTCTGGCTGATCCCGAACAGGATCATCAGCCCCCCGAGCATCAGCGGTAGGATCTTGGGTGCCATGGGGTTCCCGAGGGAAGCTGCCCGCATGGTCATGGCCTGCACCGAGTAAAGTACGCCGAGCAAAATGGCGCCAAGACCCGCAATCAAATTAAAATTCATGGAGTACCTCCTTAAAAATAAGAGGATCGGGGCGCTCACGTGCGCCCCACCTCTGGTCTTCTCTTTACTGTCCCAACATCCCGATGTCTTCCAAGATGGTCTTCATGTTCTCCGTTTCCTCCGCGAGGAAAGCTTCGAACTCATCTGCAGGCATGTAAGCGTCATCCCAGTTGTTGGTGTCGCGTGCAGCTGCCCACTCTTCTGTCTGGACCATCTGATCGATGGCATCTGTCCAGAAGGCTTTTGCGTAGTCAGGCATGTTCGGTGCACCGAAGAGTCCACGCCAGTTCACGAAAGTTGCGTCGATACCGGACTCCGTAGCACTCGGGATCTCGGCCACAACGCCGTCGCCCACGCGCTTATCAGAAGTTTGAGCCAGTGCTTTTAAGTCGCCACTCTCGAGCAGACCCTGTACTTCGCCGAGGCCCGTGGAGAAAAGGTCGATGTGTCCGCCGAGGATCTGGCTTGTGCCCGACTCCTGGAAGGCGATGTAGTCAATTTCTTTCAGGTTCTCTACGCCGGCCGCCTTGGCCATCATGAGAAACTGGATGTGGTCCATACTACCGGCCGAGGAATTCCCACCGATTTTCACGCTCTTGGGATCTGCCTTGAGGGCGTCCATGACCTGGCCGATGCTATCGTACTCAGAATCAGCGCCTACCACGAATACACCGTAATCGGCGATCAGACGTGCGAGAGGTGTTGTATCCTCATAGCTGTAAGGTGTGGAACCATTGAGGTTGATCAGAAGCAGGGGTGGTGAGTAAACTGAAATGAGTGCATCCGAACCTTCCTTCTCCTGCATGTAGGACAGGTTCACGCCACCACCGCCGCCGGACCGATTGGTTACAGGCATAGGCACCGGAGAAATCTCGGTGTCCGACAGCACCTTGGCCACGGTACGGATCGTCAGATCCCATCCACCACCGGCGCCGCCGGGTGCGATGAACTCCATGGATTTTGACGGATAGTCGTCTCCCGCTGTTTCGGCTGTTTCCCCCGTGGAACAACCTGTGAGTGCCAGTCCTGCAAAAAGCGTGAGTCCGAGCAGTGCTGCTAACCATTTTCTCTTCATAGCTTTTCCTCCCTAATCATAGTTGTGAAAGTATATGCATCAAGCGATCGATGTGGCCCGTCAACTCCGGTAGCGGGTGCCGCCGGCTCCGGGCACATTCGAAGGCTGGACGTTCGCAGATAAAACATGATCTTTCTTCAAACCCCAGGTCACCTCTATGCAAGAGGTGGGGTGCGTAGACATCAAAATCGTAGAGCCTGGTGATCTCGGACTTGCCCTCCAGGCGGAGGGCTTCTTCCTTCACCGATCGGCCCGCGCCATCGATGATGTAAAAGGCTTCGGAGCCTGTCTCCAGGTGGTGGGTGCGGTGAAAGAGCACCCGCCCGTCGAACTGTCGCATCAGCATCTCTTCTCCCGCTTCAAAGAGCGGGCGGTATTTCGGATCGCCCTTATCCGGCCCCGGTATGTTGAGCTTGAAGACCAGGATGGGCCGGTCGAACTGCGAAAAAAGATCCTGCACGCGTTTGTGCCTTCGCTCCTTCGCCTGAAGCTGTGCGAAGAGGGCTTCACTCGGCAAGGTGCTTCACCTGCCCGACGGTGTCGATCACCCTACCGTCGCGGTAGAGGACCCGGGCCACCGTACGGTCTTCCCTTTCCAGTGGACGGGGGACGCCGGTGATACGCTCGGCCTTTTGTCTCAAATCGGCCATGGCCACCAGGCCGATCCCGGCCTCCTCAAAGGCTGCGATGAGATCCGTCCGCAGGGGATTGACCGCCACACCGAACTCACAGACGAAAACGTCCACGGTCTCTCCCGGTGTGATCGTGGTGTGGACCGATTTGCTCACGGTAGGAATTCTCCCCCTGTAGAGCGGTGCCACCACCAGGGTCATCTGGGCCGCTGCCGAGGTGTCGGAGTGCCCCCCCGAAGCGCCGCGGATCACGCCATCGGCGCCCGTGAGGACGTTGACATTGAAATCCTCGTCGATCTCCAGGGCACTGAGCACCACCACGTCCAGGGCATTGACATAGGCCCCGAGGTTGTGGGGGTTGGCGTACTGCGAGGCGGTGATCTCATGATGCCTGGCGTTTCGTGCGATGGACGCACAAGCCGCCAGGTCGAAACTCTGCACATCCACCAAGTGGTCTACCAGGTCTTCCTCCAGGAGCTTCACCATGGGTTCGGTGATCCCCCCCAGGATAAAGGAGAGACGGATCTCTCGGTCCAGTAGTGCCTGGCGGAGGTAGCGCGTCACCGCCAGCGACGAGCCACCGGACCCCGTCTGGAAGCTCATGCCCTCTTTGAAATAGGGTGAGGCCACGATGACCTCACAGGCCTTCTCGGCAATCTTGAGTTCCTTGGGGTTCTTGGTAAAGCGCGTGGCGCCCGTGGCGATCCGTGAGGCATCGCCCACCGAGGGCACCACTACCACGTGATCCACCAGCGTCCGGTCGATACTGGCCGGCAGGTTGACGCCAGCCACCAGATCGTCCGTCACCAAGATCACGTGATCGGCATAGAGGGCATCGACCATGGCGTAGCCCAGGGACCCGCAGAGGCTGTTCTTTCCCTTGTTGCCACCGTTGCCCCAGGCGTCTGCCGAGGGCACCGCCAGGATGGCGATGTCAATCTTCAAATCGCCGGACTCGATAGCCTGGGCCCGTCCCCCGTGGGAGCGAAAGTCCACGACCGTTTTCATCTTACCGCCGGAGACGAACTCCCCGAGCTTGCCGCGCAGACCGCTGGTGGACAGCCTGCCGATGGTCCCATCTTCAAAGAAGGGAAGCAGCGTGTCGTGCACACCGGAGAGGGAGCTCGGTGCCAGGTGCAGGTTCTTCACACCCATCCCGTGGATGCACTCGAGGGCGTCGGCCACGAGCACATCGCCATTTCGAAAATGATGGTGAAAGGAAAGGGTCATGCCGTCGGCCACGCCGCAAGTTCTCAGCGCCTCCTCCAGGCTCCCCCTGACCTTCGACGTGTGGGGGAGCGTCCGTTTGATGGGTTTGCCCTGCCGTCTTCCCTCGGGGACCAGGGCAAAGGGTCTCAGTTCATCCAGCATCAGCTCACGCTCCTTTCGCCCGCCAGGGCCAGCACGCGCTCGGCCCGTTCGATCATGGGTTTGTCCACCATCTTGCCGCGCACGGTGATCACACCGCTGCCGCGCATCGCCGCTTCCTTCGTCGCATGGAGGATTTCTTTGGCCTCCGCCACCGCATCCTCCTCTGGTCGGTAGATGCGGTGGACCGGATCCACCTGCGAGGGATGGATCACGGATTTACCGTCGAAGCCCAGCTGTTTGATCAGCCGCACCTCTTCTTCAAACCCCGCCATGTTATCGAGATCCGAGTAGACCGTGTCGATGGCCATGATCCCGGCCGCTCTTGCGGCCATGAGGATCTGACTTCTGGCCACCAACAGCTCAATGCCCCCCGGACTTCTCGTGGTATGCATGGACGTCACGAAATCCTCGGCGCCGATGGCGATACCGATCAGCCGGTCCGTGGCCGTGGCGATGGACAGGGCGTTCAGCACACCCAAGGGGCTTTCGATCGCCGCCATCATCTTGGTGCTGCCCACGGCTCTTCCGCAGGCCCGTTCGACGGCTTCGATCGCCGCCTCCACCTCGTGGAGGTCCTCGGCCTTTTCCGTCTTCGGCAGACGAACCACATCCACGCCTCCGCGGACGACGGCCTCGATGTCCTTCTCCGCATGGCCCGAGTCAAAACTGTTGATGCGGACCACCGTCTCGATGCCCATGAAATCCACGGACTGCAGGGCGTGGTAGGTGAGGAGCCTGGCCGCATCCTTTTCCTTGGGTGCGATGGCATCCTCCAGATCGATCATGATGCTATCCGATCCGTAGATGGGAGCCTCCTGGATCTTGGAGGGGTGTGAGCCTGGAACGTAGAGCATCGTACGCCTTTGCTTCATGCCTTCACCCCCTTGAAAAAGGAACCTTCATCTTCCGTGGCCCTGTGGACGGCCGCCATGACCCGGGCCCGGATCGTGCAATCGAGGGCCCCGCGGTCCACGGCCTTGACCCTAGCCGAGCTGATGCCCGAGGCCTCTAGGCTCTCCAGGATCACCGCCCGGATCTGATCGCCGAAGGGGACCTCCACGATGCTCGTGAGATGAACCTGTAGTCCTTCTTCCTCAGTGGGCATCACGGTGATCTGGATATCACTGGATTCCATCGTACCCGCCAGCGCGGACTTCATAATCTTCACTGCTCTTCCTCCTTCACTAGTGTCGACCGGAGAAACCCTTTAGCTTCTCGCGGACCTGAGCTCCGTCGGGACCTTTTAAAAATTGTAAAGTATTCTCCGGCACCCAGTCGGTCAGGTCCCGCCAGTTTCCTTCGGACAGTGCCCGGCGTACCCGCGAGGCGCTGATCGCCTCCCGACCATCGGTGAGCCGGTCGAAGGCCACCACCTCGATGCCCTGAGCCGGGAGTATCTCCGTCATGCGCTCGTTGTAGCGCCGGGTCACCGGACAGTAGGGTTCTCTTCCCACGAAGCGTTTGTCGATGCCGAGGACCGGTGCGATCCGACGGGCGAAGAGCCCGAGGTCGAGATCGGCGAAGGCATCTTCCTTCTTGGACCCCAAGAAATAGCCGGGGAAGGTATCCCGGGAAACCAGGTAGGTCTCCGTCCTGTGGAGCGTGACGTTCTTTAGATCGGCCACCCCGGCCCGGACCAGTTCGAACCGGACGTCGGCCGGGAAGATGGACACATCCTCCGTCACCACGAAAAGATGGAGGTGGTCGCAGTGGGCCAGCGCCCGTTCCACCAGGTAGCGGTGTCCCCGGGTAAAGGGATTGGCGTTCATCACGATGGCCCCGCTGACGCCCCCGTCCACCCTGTGTTTCCCGATGCGCTTCAGGTAGCCGTCGAAGCGCCCGGGGGTATTCTCTAGAAAGACCACCTCGGCCGTCTGAAAGACCAGCTCGAAACCCATCCGTTCGAAAGACAGGGCCGCCTCCGGTTTTGTCCAGAGGGCCAGGTCCACGTGCCCCCGCTCCATCTGCCTTTCGATCAGGTGGGTCATCAACAGGTGCAGGGCTTCGGAGCCCCCGTAATCCGGATCCGTTGCGATCATCCTGAGCGACCTGCCGAGCAGGGACCCTGTCGCCAGGATCCGTCCGCCCTCGAACACACCGTAGCTCTCCTCCACACCGCGCTCTAGCTTGAGTCCTAGGCTTCTCAGAAGCGAACCCATGAGGGAACGATCCTTTTCACTTGTCACATCTAGACGGATCACCTGCACGGCATACACCTCCTTTTCGGATACAAAAAAAGATCAACAAACGGTCGCACGGCTAGTAGCCGCACAGGCGTTTGTTGATCTTGATCGGACGAATCTTTCGATTTTCCGACGCTTTACCAACGTCGTCTATGGTATTGTCCCTGTACTTTTCTCTTTCGCGTTACCCCTCCCACCGGCTTACCCTCGGCATCCGCGGGAAATTGATAACGTTTTCATGTTGTAGTGTATCATACAAACTTTTATCCTTGCAAGGTTTTTTCTTCGATGCCGTGAAAGAAAAAGGTCAGCGCCAAAAGATCGGCCGTACCGCCGGGGCTCAGATGATGGGCTGTACACCAGGCGTCAAAGGCCGCAAGCTTGGTCCTCAGCACCGCTTTCGGAAGCGGTAGCAAGTTGGCCGCCCGCGACTTGGTCTCACGGTAGAGCTCGGGTCCACCGCGCTTCATAAGGTTGGAATCCTCAGCGTGGATCAGGAGCGAGACCAGGGCCCGGTGGCCCGCTTCTTCCTCGTCTTTGGTCTCCTGCAGGGTCCTGGAGTAGATGGGCAGGCCGTGGGTCAGCACCGTGGGAAAACCCGCCTGCACTTCACCGCGGATTCCCAGAAAGCCATGGTCACGGTAGAGTCTTTCTCCCGCCGTGAGCGGTTCGACTAGGTCTCTTTCCGCCAGCTCCCTTTCCACCAGCCCCCAGGTCATCTGGCGGATCAGCTCCACCAGAGAGGTCACCCCGATGGGTCGACCCTTCGCCTCCAACCAGCCGGCCGCCCCCATGAGGAGTCCCAGGGAAAAGACCATCCCCTTGTGGGTGTTGACCCCTCCTGTGGCCGCGTACATCTGCCGCTCCCCCTCGATTCCAACGGGTCGCAGGCCGGTCAAGATCGAAAGGGGCTCTTCTGCTTTCGCTCCCACATCGAAACAAGCGGAAAAGGTCTCCCGCAGGGTGTCGGCGCTCCTTAGAAAATGATCCGCCGTCATATCGTCGTGGGCGCCACTGTTGGCAAGATCCACGAGACCTGGCTTCGGCGTGAGCGATACCTCGCGGATCAGCGACCGGTGGCAGAGGCGCGTGAGCGCTTCCCTTCTCATCTACCCTTCCTCCAGTCGGCGCATCAAGGCCTCGCCCGCACGAAAGCCCTCCTCATAGGCCGCGTCCAGAACGTCGATCTCCTTGGTGAACCGCTTGAGCCCCAGCTCCTGTGGCGGATGGAGGGCGATGACCTCGACACCCGCTGGCGGCTCCTCGATAAAGGCGATGGCCTCGTTGTAAACGCGGGCGCGGTCCAGGGTCGCCTCGGCCACTGCGGGGTGGTCTTTGAAAAACCAGCGGTAAAAGGGAGAAAACCGTTTGTCCTTCATTCGGTAGTCCTCGGGGCGCGAGCGCAGGACCACGATCCGGTCGGCACCCAGCTCGTGGGCTTTTTTCACGGGAATGGGATCGGCCACCCCCCCGTCCACGTAGGGGATCCCATCCACATGTAGGGTCCGCTTGTAGAAGACGGGAATGGCGCTTGAAGCCTTGAGCACATGCTCGAGCTGGTCGCTCGCCGGCGTGAGGTAGGTCGCCTCACCCGTCCGGGCATCGGTGAGGCCGATGAAAAACCGGTCCCTTTTCTCCGACAGTCGGTCGAGATCGAGCCGCAGGTCGCGGATGGTCACGTACCAGAGCCAGTCGAGATCCATCAGGTGCTCACCGCGGATGAACTTTTTCGCGGAGATAAAGGCCGGATCCAGGGAATACTCCGTGTAGACCCTGTAGTTCCTACCCTGCATTCCGGCCAGGTAGGCCGCTAGGTTCGTGGCCCCCGCCGAGACCCCGAGGTACAGATCGAAGGGGTCGGACCCTTTCTCGAGCAGGGCATCGAGGACACCGGCCGAGTAGATGCCGCGCATGGCGCCGCCTTCCACCACCAGGGCGGTTTTCTTGTTCTCTCTATCCATGGGATTTCCTTTCCATTACCAACTATGCATTAAATCGTCGGTCGCTTGAGGGCAGCGATCTTTTTCGCCTCCCGCCGGCCGCTGGTGGCGATCACAACCACGGCCAAGAGAATGAACACAATACCGATTAGGGCCCCGGGCGTCACCCGCTCGGAGAAGACCAGGATGCCGATGATCACGCTGGTCACCGGCTCGAAAGTGCTGAGGATCGCCGCGTGCTGGGGACCCACCTTGCGAATCCCCACCTGGAAGAAACTCACGCCGGCCACGGCCACCACGAAGGTCAGCACCAGGGTCATCCCCCAGCCCGCCGGTGTGATGGCCACGAAGAGACTCTTCGTCACCAGCCCGTAGAAAAAGGTGATCACACCAGAGATCAGGGTCAGGTAAAAGGTCAGGGCGTAGGTGGGCAGGTGGTTGAGGCCACTGGCATCGATGTACAGGATGTAAAAAGCATAGGTCGCGGCCGAAAGCAGGGCGAGAAGAAAACCCAGGACGTTCAGCTCGATACCGCCACCGTAAAAAAGCACCACCCCGGCGGTGGAGAAAAAGACCGCCAGGAAAGTCCTCCGGGTGATGGGTGCCCGGGTGAAAAGCACGCCGCCTAGCACCACGAGCACAGGGTAGAGAAAATGCACCGTGGTAGCGATCCCCGAGGGGATCATACCGTAGGAGATGTAGAGCAGAAGGCCCGTGGGCCCGTACCCAAAGATGGCCACGAGGGCCATTTGTTTCCACTGGATGAGGCTCAACCTGGGAAGCGGCCCGGCCGTCCTGCGGTTCAAAAAGACCAGCATGGGCAGCGAAAAAAGATAGCGGTAAAAAGTGACGCCGATGGCGTTCCCGCCCCTTGCGTAAATATAAAGTGCCATGAGCGGCATGGTCCCGAAGACTACCGCCGAGATGATGGCCGCACCGTAGCCGAGCGTTCGATCGGACATAGGAAAATCCCCCCTCCACCGTTAGGATAGCAGAAAAGGGGGGACTTGGGAATGGCCCGGGTCAAAAGTGATCGCCGGTTGCCTTTGTTTTAAGAGATCTTAGCGATTAATGGGCACGTAGATGTAGGTCACACTATCGGGAAAGCCCGGCTTAAAATCTTCCGTGTAAAGCTCGTAGTCGTAGGTGTGGGCCACCTCGTAGCCTGACTCGGGGAACCACTCACCGTAGATTTTCTTGTAGGTCTCACCGATCAGCGTCACATCACCCACATGCTTGAAAACAGCATAGTCCACGTGATCGAGCGTCCAGGTTTCCATCCCTTCCGGAAGGTCTTCTGCGCTATCCACCTCGATGCCGGCCATATAGCGGAAGTCCTGCACCTTGGAGATATCCAGATCTTCTGTCATGGGAGCACAGGCACCGTAGGCATCGGCCCCTTCCTTGATGTGCTTGATCTCTGCCGTGCGCCCGTTGAAGACCTGCCACATCTGACCGATCTCTTGGTTCTCGTTCTTTCCCTCGTAGACCATGCCCACGATCGTGCGGGCGGGTAGTTTTTTCAGTTCCGGTTTCATCTCATTTCCTCCTTGTATGCAGACCAATTTCCTGACGTCCAGGGGGGCGACGTAGTAGGTGTCTTTTCCCTGGCGTCTGTACCGATTCGGTGTGAGGCCCACGAGCTGTTTGAAGCTGCGGCTAAAGCTCTCCTGCGAACTAAAGCCGTGGCCTATGGCGATCTCGAGGATCCGTTCCTCCGAACCCACCAGGCTCCTCGCCGCCTCCGAGATCCGCCGGATCCGAATGTAGTCCGACAGCATGTAGCCGCTGAAAACATGAAAAAGCCGGGTCAAATACCACTGGGAGTAGCCCACCTCTTCTGCCAGTTTCCCCAGCGTGTAAGTAGAATCGTCCAGGGCCCTTTCCACACAACCCAGTACCTCTCGGATCATCCGCTCGTAGATCATCTTTTCCTCACCTCACACTCACATTCTACCGGACTGCCAGAAGGCTTTTTTGATAATTTGTGCACTTTTGGGAAGCGTTAAGAATTGGTCTGACCCTCGAGGCCTTTCACATAAGAATCGATGGCCTCGGCCACGCGCTTGGAGAAGTTCACGGCCTCGACCACCGTCTTGGCACCGGTGACCACGTCTCCAGAGGCGAAGACGCCCTCCCGGGTGGTCAGCCCCGTTTCGTCCGTCTGCACGAGACCCTTCCCATCGATGTCAATGCCCTTGGAGTGGGCCACGATATTGGCCCTGGGGCCCTGGCTGACGGCAATGATCACGGAGTCGGCCTCCTTGAGCTCGGCCGGGGCATCGGAGGTGATGAGTTTCTCCTCGCCATCGACCGTGACCTTTTTCGTGTGCTTGTACAGGATCCCCTGGTCCGTGATTTCTACAGGCGTCTTGAAGAAGTCGAAGTGGACCCCGTCCAGCTTGGTGTACTTGATCTCCTCGTTGGAGGCCGACATGTCGCTCTCATCCCGCCGGTAGAGAACCGTCACTTCCTTGGCCCCCTTGCGGATCACCGTCCGGGCCACGTCCATGGCCACGTTGCCCGCGCCCACGACCACGACCCTACGACCCAGCCGGTAGCTCTCTGGATTTTTCAGATAATCGATGGCATAGTGCACGTGGCCCAGGCTTTCTCCCTTGATGCGCATGGGCTTGGGATTCCAGACGCCCGTGCCGATAAAGATGGCCTTGTAGCCGTCCCGAAAGAGATCGTCCACGGTGATCACGGGTCCCACCAGGGTGTTCGGCCGGATCTTGACGCCCATCTGCAGCAGTTGGTCCATCAACCGGTCCAGAACATCCTTGGGCAGGCGGAAGGCCGGGATCCCGTAGCGGAGGACCCCGCCGATCTTGTCCTGGGCTTCGAAAATCGTGACCGCATAGCCTTTGGCCGCCAGGAAGAAGGCCAGGGTGATGCCCGAGGGACCCGAACCGATGATGGCCACCTTTTTTTCCGGATCGATATCGGGCCGGTAGTCCATCTGGTGCAGGTAGTAATCCGAGATGTAGTGCTCGATCGAGCTCCAGTGGATGGCCTTTCCCTTTTTGCTCAGCACACAGTGTCCCTCGCAAAACCTCTCGTGGGGACAGACCAGGGAGCATACGATGGACAGGGGGTTGTTTTCAAAAAGTAGTCTGCCGGCCTCAGTGATTCGGTCGTTGAGGAGAAGGTGGACCGCCTCGTTCACCGGCGTATCCACTGGACATCCCTCTTTGCACAGGGGCCGCTTGCACTGTAGGCAGCGGTTCGCTTCTTCTATGATATGTTGTGCCATGACAATCGCCTCCATTTCCGTTAGCCATTATTATAACACGACGACCAAGATTCAAAAAACTTTTCAAAAATGCAGACTACACCTCAACAGATGATTCGCGCGATAAGCTCATGGCCATCGGGTATCTAAGGAGTAACGACACCTGAAACATCTGTAGACTGGGAGCTGATCTGCTTGAAAAAACACTGGAAAATCTTACTCGCCTTACTCTTGTGGCTTGCGGCCTTCTTCCTGTGGCAGAGCCCGATGGACGAAAGACTCCTCGCCCTCATCGCCCAGATGCGCACGGAGGGGCTGAGCCTCTTTTTCACTACCTTCACCCACCTGGGTTCCTGGCGTCTGCTTCTCCCCCTGGGTGCCCTGGTCCTGCTGCTCGCAAAAGACCGCGACTACCGCTATCCCCTGTCCTTCGGTCTGCTCGGGGCCTTTGCCTTTAACGGGGCATTGAAATACCTCTTCGGTCGCCAGCGCCCCGATCTCTCTCCCCTGGTCATAGAAGGCTATTTCAGCTTCCCCAGCGGACACGCCATGGTCAATGCCGTCTTTATGTATTATGTCTACCTCTACGTTCTCAAGGGCTCGGGCAGATGGATCCTACCCCTTCTCGGCTACAGCCTGCTGATGTCCTTCAGCCGCCTGTACCTGGGGGTCCACTACCCCGCCGATGTCCTGGCGGGCTACGCCGCGGCTCTGACTTTCCTGTGGGGTGTGGAGCGCTTCCTTTCGAGAGAGTCTTCTCATACTTGACGTGCAAGAGACATAGGTCACGCTTATCGCTCATCAAGCCACCTTCACGGGAATGCTTCTTCCCTCTGAAGATGGCTTGATCTTTTTCAACATATGAGGTGCCTGATGATCGGTCACCTTGAACTGGCTTATCTGCTCGACGGGTATGCTCTCTACCCGTCCTGCTTGCCAGTCAGGATTTTTTCGCATCCCTAGTCTTTCAGTGGCAGGATGCTTATGTCTCGATACCTTCTTCCGTTGATGTGCACAAGCTCCAAACCGCCGGCAAAATGAAGCCACAGTGGGTGATCCTGTGCCTCCACCTCCATGGTGAGCACGCCCTCTTCATCAGTAAAAGAGGTAACCCTGATCTCGAGATCCTTTCGGCCCGAGAAACACCATAGGCCTTCCGGTGAACCCACGATCAAGAGGGTGAGCCGCTGGTAATCCTCCAGGGAGGAAGGCATCGCATCACCCAAAAGGCCCGATGGGTTGAGATCCATGGGCAGGATGCTTCCGTCTCTGACGAAAACGGGTATCCGGTCGATGGGAGCCTCCACCTCGATCCTACGGGCTCCCTCGAAGAACCTTTCTTCGAACAGCGACCACCACCTACCTTCCGGTAGGTAGAGGTTGCGGAGCCTTGCTCCTTCCTCGATGACAGGGGCGACGAGAAGAGAAGGCCCCAGTAGATAGGCATCCCACAGGTCGTGTGTTGCAGGGTCCTCCTCAAAATCGAGGACATAGGGCTTCATCAGGGGTTCACCCCTAAGAATCGCTTCTTTTGATGCTTGGTGCAGATAGGGAATCAAGGACATCCGGAGGTTGGCGTAGAATCGATAGACTGCGATGGCCCGTTCATCTTGCCAGCGTTCTGCGATGTTCCACGGCGTCCGGTCCTGATTGAACTCCGCCTTACTCTCCGCGTGGTACTGCATGATCGGACAGAAGGCAGCCATCTGCGTCGAACGGATAAAAAGCTCCACGTTGGGGATCTCCCCGCTGAAACCCGCAAGATCCCAGCCCCAGAAGATCACCCCCGACAGGCCAGCGGAAAGCCCCGCCAGCATGCTGCGCTTGAAGGCATCGAAGGTCGATCGCTCATCTCCCGCCCAGTGGGCCGGATAACGCTGCGCACCCGTGTAGCCCGCGCGTGAGAAAGTGATGCCATCGTTTTGACGGATGAAGTCATAGTAGGCTCCGATGTAGGCGTTGGGATAGGCATTTCTCATCTCCCGACCGGTCTTGCCATCGTGAAAGGCAAGATCATTGCCGAAGACAAACTCTCCGCCATCGGTCTTGAAACCATCGACGGCCAGCTCTTCCACGAGGTACTTGCGCTTGTCAAACCACCACTGCTTGCCCTCTTCATGGGAAAAATCCATGAGCAAACTATCCTTGAACCACCCCTCGGGCAGGCGGTAAGGCGCTCCCGAGGCTTCCTTGACACAGTAGCCCCGTGCCAGGGCGTGGGACTCGTCATAGGATTTTTGCAAGTGGTGCAAACTGGTGATCTGCTTGATAATGGGGATCTGCCACAAAAGGCACTTGAGATCCTTCTCATGCAGGTAGTCGATCAGACCCTTGGGATCTGGCCAGCGCCCCCATTCGGGGAAGGTAAAATCCCCGTAAGCATGGGCAGAACCATCTGTCCTTTCTTCGTATACCGCATCGTTGAAAATATAAAAGGTCGCTTCATCGCTCCACGCTTCGATCACGAGGACCGTAGCGGGAATCCCGTGTTTCTCTGTCTCGGCCACTTGCCTGCGTACTTCATGATCACTGTCCCAGTTGTTGCTGGACATCCAAGGACCCAGGGCCCATTCGGGGATCATCTTGGCCGGGCCGTGTACATGGTGGATGGTCCGGACCTGCTCTTGCAAGGAACCGAAAACAAGCTGCCCCTCCATGTGCTGCTCCTCCACGTAGAGCTGCAGCTCCCCTTGACGGTCTCGGCCGAAGTCAAGGACGGAATAACCTTCGTTCGACAAGCTCATACCGAAGCCCGCTGTTGTATAGAAAAGTGGCATCGGTAGGTAGGTCCGCAGTCCCTGGTCCTTGTACTGGTTATAGACAAACTGGTCCACCTGCTGCCCCCACTGATCGAAGGCATTATAGCGTTCACCCAGTCCGTAGATTCGGGTATCCTCCAACTGAAAGCGCAGACCCGTCGCACAGATGCATCCCTCTCTTTCGATCCAGGAAAGGGGATGGTCCTCCACCGATCGCAGGAGAAGACCCTGGGGACCGCCCACCGAGAAGGTGAAGGGTGCCCGCGAAAACCTAATTTCATACCCACCCAGGGATACGACCTCTCCTGTGACGCCTTCGGCCCACTCACCGATTTGCCCCTCATCATAGGGCGCAAGGGAAAAGGCGAGCCGATCCTCCATGGCTTCGAAAGCCAGGCATCCGTGGTCATCGAAAAAGAACAGCCGCCGCTCATCGCGGTAAACAGCCCGCAGATCTTCTGCATACAGGACCCTCCCCACGGAGAAGCGGAAGGTTTCTGATGCGATCTCCGGTTGATCCCTGTAGAAAAATCGGTAGGACACATCTTCCCCACCCGGTCGGCCCTCTAGCTCGAATCGCCACCGATCGGATAGTAGATCACCCTCGTAAAGCTTGCCGTTTAACTCGAGCAGCAGGGGCCTCGATTCGCTCAGCGGCGAGGTGATGGCGTCTAGTGTGAAGGCTTCTCCTCCCAGGGGAAACCAGGGGTGACGCTCATCTGCACCGGGCTCGTAGCGATTGCCATTTCCAAGGGGACGGTGACGGATCAGGTCTTCTTGCAGTTGCCCCACTGAGGCGAGGCGGGTGGCCACGAGTTTCTTCAGAACATGGTCATCCTTTACGGACCCGAGCAGGTCCCGTGCCTCGGCATAGCTCCCCTGTTCGGCATCGTACCAGGCGAGCAGCAGGCGCTCGAAGTCCGTCAGGCGCTCGGGATCCTGGCCTAGGACCTTTCGCATCTCCTGAACCGCATCCACGAGCACGAGATCTTCTGGTTCAAGTAGACCAAAGGGTACACAGGCGAAAAGCGTATCGAAACGATTCTCCTGTCGTCCATCATCCGACATAAGCCTACCACCAGCAATATGATGGGTGTAGAGGTGGGCCTTGATCTCGCGCAGAGCCCTGGCTATGGCCTCCCGCTTGTAAAAGAGGTTGGCATTGCGCAGGGCACTGTACATCAAGGCCAGTACCGCCGTGTGGACACGAGGGTCCTCTTTTCCGAACAGACCGGGATAGGGGACCATGGCGCTGGACACCACGTCGTCGGCCCATTGGTGAAAGAGGGGGTTTTGCAGAAATGCGCTCTCCTCATCCTCCAGCCGGTGCAGGGCCCCCAGGTACAAGGCCATGGCACGGTCGATGGCATCGCCCGTCGCTTGGGCCTTCCGGCTGGTCTCTCTGCATAAAGAAGCCAGCCGGTCCTCTTGTTTTTTCAGCACGAAAAAATGTGCTTTCACTATGGGCATCAAGCGTTCCAAGTTCATCACCCCTCCTGTTGACTGTGGATATGACAGACGGAAACGAACTCAGCACAAGCCCAAACCAATGGATTGATATAACTGATCCGCTCATCGTCACCACTGATCGCTTCTGGCATCAGGCCATAGCGATTGGCGTGACGTACCATCCAGTCTCTCTTCTTTTCATAGGTTTTCAAATCGCCGGTACAGTAGGCGTACTCTGCACAGGCCCCCGTGTTGAACAACCAGGGACCATGGTGATACTCCTGTTCACTGTAGCCGGTACCGCCATGATAAAAATCCGCATGATCGAGCAGATACCGGTGGGTGGCCCGCATCTTGTTCGTATCCTCGAAGCCATAGAGGAGTCCAAAATACTGGGGTGCATCGTATTTTCTGACCAGCTCATCATGATACGATACGTACCCGTACTGGTAGCCCTCTCCCGCCAGATAAGTGGTTTCAATCCCCGCCAGGATTGATCGGTTCAGGTCGATCAAACGATCTCGCAGGTGCGCATCGGAGACCATTTCGATGGCCGCGCGAATCCCGCCGTAGATGAACATGTTCGATGATGTGATGTACGCGGGACCAAAGACGCCTTCATTGACCCCACCCTCGGGACCCACGAGTCCCTTCTTTCTTTCGCTAGCGAGGAGCACACCCGTCAGCTCAGCGATCCAAGCATCATCGATCAGACGCTCGCCTGTGAAGCGCTCGTAATCCCTGGCGTTACGCAGAAAGTAACCGATGGAGTCGAGCTGCTGGTAGACCTCGTTGTTGGCCCCTTCGGAGGGCTGGCCTTTGCCATTGTAGCGCTGGTAAAACTCCCCGCTTTTTTTCCTCGGCCTTTCCATGAGGTACAGGAGAATCTCCTTGGCCTCCCGGTAGTGACCCGACAGTAGAAAGGCTCGCGCCACCATCATAGAATCTCTAGCGTAGTAGCTCGGCATGCCGTCGGAATAATAATGGCCCGTCAGATCCGCGGGAACGAAGCCGCGGTTGGTCGCACTCTTGATGGCAATGCGGTTGATCCGCTCCAAGGCCAGTGGCGTGCCGGCCACCGGTTGTTCTCCCCTGGCCAGAAAGCTTTGCCAGTAGGCCTTGGCCTTGGAAAAGGCCCCTGCTGGCGGGCAAGCCTCGAGGTGGTCAAGGGCTTCCTCCTCCCTACCGCCGACGGCCAGCGTCCAGTGAAAGGTGTGGGACCCATCGGGTGGCAAGGTCAAGGTCCTGCCCACCAGAATCCCCGTCAGCGAACCCTCGCCAGGGTTGAGCTCGAGCGGACTCGCATCCCCGTAAAGGACATGGGCGGTAGTGCGATAGATGAAGCCCGTGGGTCCCTCTTCCACCAGATGAAAGCGGTCACATTGCTCACCCCGGATGCCGATCGTGCAAGTCTGACCGCTGGCGAGGGCTCGGTTGTCCTCCACCCGTATCCGCCCTTGCCCTTGGGGTCGGAGCATCACGTAGGCATAGACTTCAACCTCTTTCTCCCTATAGGTCCGATTGGTGATCGTGCAGGAAAAGCCGAGACTGCTCTCTTCAAAACCAAAGGCTCGATCGACTTTTCGAAAATCCTCCGTTTCGAACACATCGGTAAAGCAGAATCCCTGGTCTGTATAGCTATCGAGCGGTGCGATGTGTTCTGGATGTCTTGCCTTTGACTCCACGCGGTTGCCGTACAAGATCTTGCCCCCTGATTTGACCAGGGTCACCGCACTGTGGACCAAATCCTCCTCGAAACCCTTGTAAAAGAGATGTCGCACGCCCGTCCCCTTGCCGTCGATAATGCCTTCATCCACACCGTACATACCTGCCAGGTGCTCACAACCAATCATACCCAAGCCCGGATAGGCCATAGGATCACCTTCCTTCTCTTGTCATCAATGCGTGCACCAAAAACCCGGCGCACGTGGCAAAATGAGCACCGGTGACCCATTCACCTGTGTTTTCGTCAATGCTCTCGCAGGCAATCCCATTGTCCATCTCCGTACGACGGAGCATATCCATGGCTTGCTCTTTTCTTCCGTTCAAAAGACTGTTGCAGATGGCCAAGACCCAAGGATGGTCCGCATGAGAACACCCCAGCTCCTCAAAAGCCGTGCCGGCAAAGTAGTGGGGGAAGCTTTCGTGGTACAGACGCCGGAGCGTGTTCTGAAAGATGGGGTCCTCGGCCTCTACGAAACCATAATAGGATAAGAGCGATAGACTCCCCGGGGGCTCATCGTAAAAATCATGGTTGCCCTCCAGATCGCCGCTCCATGCGTAAAAACGCTGGCCGTCTCTTTCGATCGTCAGATGCTCGTTTACCGCGTCCCGTACCCTGTCCCGCAGGCTTTGGGCCCAGAGGGCCTTTTCTTCTTTTCCCCAATAGGCATACAGTTTTTCAAGCCCGCCGAGCATACGCCAGACCAGCACATTGTTGTAGGTGAGATAGGGATACTTTCGCATATCGTCCGTGGGCATCAGGAATGTTCCGAACAAATCGACATCTGGGTGTTTCCAGTCCATGAGCCGCTCCACGATGTGCGCCACACCACTCTGCACCTTTTGACTTTCTACATAGGCCCAGTCACCCGTACGCTCAAGGTACATTTCCATGGCCAGTAGCGGAGAGCAGAGTTCGTCGAGCTCAAAACCCGGCTCCAGCACTGTTCCATCGATGTAACGGCTGTGGATGCCGATGTTCCGGATCTGTCGACCGAAGACATAATCGAGGGCCTCGCGAGCCGTTCTCGGTTCTGTGGTCAGTAGGGCCGGAAAACTCCAGAGCAAACTATCCCGATCCCAGTAGGCAGCGCTGACGTAGTAACGGGGGCTCCGGGATGTACAGAGCACGCGTTCTTCTGAGTCCAGGGTCAGGCCCGTGGCATAAAAGTAATTGAAAAATTGGTTGAGGTTCAATAGCCTCATCAGGTGGCTGTCCTCATGGGGTTGCACCCTGTCCACCAACCATGTCTTCAACTGCTCGATCAGATGATCACCCGTTTCCCTCAGCATGTGAATCGCCTGGGTCGTGGCGCCCACCTCTTCAAAACCGATGCCCATGAAAAGATCCACCGTCGCCTCTTGTCCAACCGGCCCCTCATCCCACTGGACCTGCTTTTCAAAGGTGTACCGACGCGACTCTTGATCCACCTGCTGGGCTGTGAAACCGCCCTCTGTGATAAAAGCGAAACTGTTCATGGTGACGCCCGTGCGAAAATCGAAGACCCAGCCCTCGTTCCAAAGACTTCGGTAGATTTGGTGGCTGCCTTCTATGAGCTTGGATTCATTGATGCTGTGCAGCAGCGGTCCGAAATGACCCTCGACGCCCACGCTCACTCTCGGCAGGGTGGTCTCCGCTTCATGTTTTTGCCGGAGCTTGCACCGGAGAAACCAGCCCTTGGTCTCCATCGGTGCCACGTACTGAATCTGGATGTCGAAATCCCCGTGGGACATCTCCAAGGTGGGGATCCAGTAGTGCTCTCTCGTCCACGATAGGTCTCCAAAGGGCACCCGCTCACCCTCTACGGTTAAAAAGGGCTTCAAGAAGGGTTCACCCGTCCACTCGATGATGCCACGATCCCGCATAGACAGATAGTTCATGCTCTCCACTGCACCGTCTTCCGCAATGGTGGGAAGCGCCACATAGGCGTTACCGGTAGGATAATAGGTTTTCATCTGATCCTTCCTTTTCTCGATAGAGAGGGCTGCCGATTGGCAGCCCTTGGTTTAGTTTTTCGTATCATTAAGTAATTTCTCCAGTTGCACCTTCGCATCTTTCAGGGCTTCTTCAGGCGTTTTTTCGCCCATTTTCGCCAGGTCGAGTTCCTTGCCCACTACATCCGTCAACTGATTCCAGTTTCCGATGACCGGTGGCACCACCAGAGTATCAAGGGCCTGGAATACCACTTCCCGACTTTCCGGAGGTGTTTGCGTCAGGTAGGCCTCGAGGACCGCCTCATCGCTCACAGCGGGTAGTTCCCAGCTCGATGCCACGCGTTGTTCCACGGCCTCCGGATGAGAAGTGAAGAACTTCACCCACTCCCAGGCAGCGTCTGCGTTCTCTGTATCTTTTGAGATGGCCACGCCGTTAGAGAAGAAATGATGGGCCTTCTGGGTCTTCCCCGGTTCGAGGGCGATATCCCATGCAAAATCTGCTTCTGAAAAGGAGTCGAACATCCAGATGCCCGATCGCAGCATGCCGATTCTTCCGCTTTTGAACAGATCGCCATCGGATTGACCGCTCATCTGGGCGTCTGTCGGTGTCACGCCGTACTTTTGGATCTTATCGATCATCCAAGTCAGCGTTTCGATGTTCTGAGGGGAGTCGATGACGACCTCTGTTTTGTCGTCCGTTAGGATCTGACCCCCGTTTTGCTCGATCGTCTTGTAGAATTCCCAAAACTGAATGGGGGAGTAGGTTCCCCAGATGCCCTTTTCGGTGTCCGTGAGCTTCTCGGCAGCTGCGAGTTCGTCCTCCCAAGTCCAGTCTGCCTCGGGATAACCAAGGTCCGCTGCGTCGAAGAGGTCTTTATTGTAGAAGAGCACCACGTTTGAGAAAGACTCCACCAGGCCGTACTGTTTCCCCTCGTGGGTAAAGGCTTCTAGGGCCATCGTATTGAAGACCTCTGGATCGAAGGAGTCATCTGCCGCGATCAAGGTATCCATGTCATAAAGCGCCTCTTTCGATGCATAGGTAACGAAGTTCTCGTAGTTCAGCTCAAACGTATCGGGCGCTGTTCCAGAGGCCACCAGCGTCTGGAGTTTCGTGAAATAATCGTTCCAGCCCACCGCCTCATAGGTCACGCGGATATTGGGGTGTTGCGCTTCAAAAGCGGCGATCATCGCTTCAAGATCTTCAATGTGATCCGGTGCAGCGCTAAAGGTCATGTACTTGATCGTGACGGGTTCTTCAGACCCAGGCGTTTCATCGGATGCACCCGTGGCACAGCCACTCAAACTTCCTATGAGAAGCACCGACATCATAAGCATAGCCAACCATTTTTTCATAGTATTTCCTCCCTACTTGAGACCCGTGTGGGTCAACCCTTTGATGATATATTTTTGCGTGAACACATACACCAGCACCATCGGTAGGATGCTGATCAGTGTGCCTGCCATCAGTACGTTCCATTCGGTGGTCCACCGACCCTGGAGCGTCGAGAGCCCTAAGGGCAATGTCATGAGTGCTGTGTCGCTCGTGATGATCAAAGGCCAAAGGAAATTGTTCCAACTGGCCATGAAAGCAAAGATCCACAGTGTAGCAATAGCGGGTTTGGCCAGGTGGATGATGATCTGGAAGAAGACCCTCACGTAGCCCGCTCCGTCGATGAAGGCCGCCTCCTCCAGAGAGCGGGGAATGCCCAGGAAAAATTGTCTCATCAAGAAGGTACCGAAGGCGCTGAAGATACCCGGTAAAATCAAGGCTTGGTAGGTGTTCGCCCACCCCAGGAGGGTCATCAGGATAAAGAGGGGGGTGAGGGTGACCTGCTGGGGCACCATGAGTGTCGCCAGATAGAGGATAAACAAGAGCTCCCTTCCCTTGAAAGGGATCCTGGCAAAGGCATAGCCTGCCATGGCACAGATGAGCACCTGAAAGAATGTCGAGACCAAGGCCACGAGAACACTGTTCAGAAAGAACCTGCCCAGGGGCACCGTTTCAAAAGCCTGCTTGTAACTGTTCAGGGTAGGTGAATCTGGAACCCACTGCGGAGGGAGCGTGAAGGTCGCCGCACTATCCTTCAAAGAGGTGGATAGCATCCAGAGAAAGGGCAGGATCATGACCAAGGCGCCAGCGCTCAAGAGGAGGTAAACCAGGATTCTCTTCAAGTCAACAGGCCTTTTATCACGCATCATGATCGAACCCCTTTTTTTTCTGAAAACCCAGCTGGATCAAAGTGACCCCGAATATGATCAGGAACAGGGCCCATGAAATCGCCGATGCGTAGCCCATCCGGTAGTAGCGGAAGGCATTTTTGTAGATCTGCTCCATCATGACGCTGGTCGCGCCCGCTGGTCCACCGCCGGTCATGATCCACACCTGATCGAAGACTTGAAAGGAATTGATCAGAGAAATCGTGAGCACAAAGAAAGTCGTTGAGGAGAGTAGCGGCAGGGTGATGTGGCGAAATTTTTGCCAGCGGTTCACGCCATCGATATCGGCCGCTTCATAAAGGTGCTCGGGAATCTCCTGCAAACCCGCTAAGTAAATCACGGTGACAAAACCGATATCCTTCCAGACCGAGGTCATGATGACACCGATCATCGCCCACCTGGGATCGAGCAACCACCCGGGACCCTGGATCCCCACCAATGACAACCAGTGGTTGATGAGCCCGTACTCGGGATTGAGGAGCCACTTCCAGATCATGGACACGGCCACCCAGGAGGTGACCACCGGTAGAAAGTAAAGTGCCCGAAAGAACACGACACCCTTTAGCTTCTGGTTGAGCATCAGGGCAAGGGATAGCGCGAGGATCATCACGCTGGGTAGATAACCCGCGATGAACTGAAGTGTGTGAAGAAAGGCGGCCCGTATCGTCTCATCGGACCACACCTCGCGATAGTTTGCCCACCCTACCCACTCGATGGATCCGATCAAATCCCACTGGGTAAAACTCAAACCAAAAGAGGCGACGATCGGGCTGACCACGAAAACCAGCATACCGATCAGGCTGGGGAGCAAAAAGACAATGAGCGTCTTCACTTTTTCTATGCCATGATGACCGACCATCAGGTGACCTCTTCCTGTCGTGTACGCACGCTCTTTCGCTCGATGATCGCAATCGGCATGAGCTGAATCCTATCGACGGCCGTCCCTTCTCGATCGATGATCTCCAAGGCCGTTTGAGCCGCTCGCTCGCCCTTTTCAAATATGTTCTGATCCACCGTGGTCAGGGCTGGGAAAGTCATTTCCGAGATGAACAGATTATCAAATCCGATCACGCTCAACTGGTCTGGCACATGGATCCCCCGTTCCTGAAGCCCGGACATCATCCCCGCTGCAATCATATCCGCATTGCAGAAAACGGCGGTGACCTCGGGCTGGTCAGCGATCATCTGAGCAGCTTCGATACCCCATTGGTAGCTGACGGATCCTTCGTACAAGCGCGAAGGATCAAAGGGAACATTCGCCTCTAGCAAGGCTCGTTTGAAGCCTAAAACCCTTTTTTCGGTCACACCACCGGCTTTCAGCTCCCCGGATACAATGGCGATTTCCCGATGACCCTTGTCAATCAAATGCTTGGTGGCAAGGTATCCTCCCAGTTCATCGTCAATCCGCAGGTGATAAAAGTAGTCATCTTCAATATAACTATCCATCAAGAGAACTGGAACCTTTACTTCCTTGAGCTGCGTGTAGAGTCCTTCTTCATAGATCCCGAGCAGTATCAAGGCATCGAGGTTCCAGTTCACAAGAACATCCAAGTAGGTAGTATCTTTATCGACACCGCAAAGCATCATGTAGTATCCCTTTTCACGCAACCGGTGCTCGATTCCGCTCACCAGTTCCGAGTAAAAGGGATTCTCCAGTAAAAACTGTTGGTGTGATTCCGTCTGCGGGATGATCACGCCGATCATGCGCGAGCGTTTCGAGACCAAACTTCTGGCAGAAAAGTCCGGCACATATTTCAAATCATCGATGGCCTGATCGATCTTACGTATGGTTTCAGCCGAGACCTTTTGGTATCTGCCGTTGATCACATTGGATACGGTGGTTGGCGAAAAGCCCACCTCCCGAGCGATGTCTTTGATCGTGACTTTAGACACTGCCTTCCCTCCTTTCCTGCTGGGTTTAACGTTAAACGTGTGGCTAAACAGTAAGTTGAACGTTAAACGTAGGGACCAAAAGAATCAACCCCACGAGGTTGAACGTTCAACCGATTCTCATTAAAAAAACAAGGAAACGTTTTCATAACCTTATTCTAGTTGGTTTTTTTTTGGTTTGTCAAGTGTTTTTCTCCGCACCTCGGTATATGTCAAAGTAGCTTGATTGTAAAATGAAATTGAAAATGAATAACCGAAACACTCAAAAAGCCATCTTCAGGGGTAAGGTCTCTTCCCCCCTGAAAATGGCTTTGTCTTTTTCAGTATACAGGCTAACGGACGCTACTCCACTTTAAACTGGCTCATCTGGGCCGTCAGTCCGCCGATCTGATCGTTGAGCGCTGCGATTCGATCGACCACGCGACCCACGGTATCGGCCTGTTCCTGGGCTGCTGAGCTCATTTCCTCCGTCGAGGCTGCGGACTCTTCCGACACCGAGGACATAGACTCGATGGCTCCGAGGACCGCTTCGCGGTGTCCATCGGCCGTGGTCAGTACATCGGCCGTCTTTTGGATGTTCAGCGACACGGCTTCCACAGCCTTGCGGATCTCCTCGAAGGCCATCACCGTTTCATCTAGCGTCGCATCGGTACCACGGATGATTTCGCCGCTCTTTGTCATGGCCGCTTCCGTTTTCTCGATGCCTCCGCCGATCTCACCGATGATCCTCCGGATTTCTTCTGTGGCCCCATGGCTCTGTTCCGCCAGTTTTCTCACTTCCTCTGCCACCACGGCAAAGCCCCTGCCGTGCTCACCGGCACGTGCCGCCTCAATCGAAGCGTTGAGGGCCAGCAGGTTGGTCTGTTCGGAAATCGCATTGATCGTCTCTACAATCGTACCAATCGCCTGGCTCTTCTGGGCCAGTTCACCGACTCCGCTTGCCACAGTCTCGGAAGCTTCCCGGTTCCTGCCGAAGGCCGCTTTCAGCTCATCGATCGTCTCGATGCCTACGGTTGTGCGTTCCTGCATCCTTTGCGTCTGATCAGCGCTTTCATGAGAAAGATCCACAGCCGATCGAATCTGTCCCGAGAGCTCGTGAGAAGTCTGCAGGCCTTCGTAGGCTTCTTCCACCTGACGGGTGGCCCCATGGGCCATCTCCTCTATGGTCACCGCCATCTCTTTGGACGTCTCTCCCACGCCCTTGGCATCCTGAGTAATCGCAGCGCTGGCCACGTTCGTCTGATCCACGATGGCGTTCAGCTCACCGAATAGGTCCTTGAGTTTTGCGCGCATGGTCTCGAAACTATCGGCCACTTGTTTGAGCTCGTCCTGGTGCGGATAATAAACAGGCTTGGACAGATCACCACTGCCCATGGCCTCCGCGGCACCAGCCAAGGTCCCAATACCCTTGAGGGACCAGCGCACCACATAGACCATGACCAATAGGGCCACGAGAAGCGCACCACCGATAAACAGCAGATAACCATTTCGAAAATCCGTCATCTGATCGACGATCCCCGATCGATTTTGGACCATCTTGATGAAACCCACGGTCTTACCGGAGTAGTCTTCAAAGGGCAGGAACAAAAGGGCATAGCGTCCATCGTTGGATTTCCGGATCAAGCGCTCGCCCGATGCAATCAGAGACCGGACATCTTCCTCGAGAAGGATGGGGTCTTCTTCTACTGTACCGGCCAAGAAAGCTTGCTCCGACGCATCCCAAGCGACGCTAGAATCCGTCAGTGGATAGATGAAGAACTCACCCTTCAGGTTTCTCTTCAGTTTGTCCAAAAAAACCTCGTTAAAGGATTTTCCAAACTCCACGGTGCCCAGGTGCCTTCCGTTTTGGGAAAGGGGCATGACCACCCGAAAACCATAACCGCCACGGCCCTCTTCAAGACCCATGATCACGGTCTCCCGCTCGTTGGCTTCGTTCACCGTCATCCGGAAATCCGCCAGGGAATCCCCGTGTTTTTCCAAACTATGTAGGCGCAGAAAAGATGTGCTATCCGGCAGGTGGAACTGGAACTGGGCCATCTCATCCCGGATCGGTTCGTACCCCGGCAGTGTCAGATCGATCAGCTCCTGTCGATCCCGCCTGGCAAAGGCATCGATGACCGCCTCGTTATTTGCCACCTGTAACAGGGCCATCCGAGCCGTGGCAAACTCATCTGCCAGAGCTTGGTCCATGGTCTCCAAGTAGCTTTCGTGCGTCATCCGTTCTTCCTCTGCGATCATTTTCTCCGTGCTATCGAGCACGTACATGTACAGGACACCGAAGGACAACAGGATAATCAGCGTGATACTCATGAATACTTTTCTTTTGATCGTCATCATTGCTCACCTCACCCTCACTATACCATGTAACAAGAGAAGACACACAACAAAAAGCCACCTCCATCCGGAATCTCTTCCGGTGGAGACGGCCTTTTTGTTAGTGTAGGTGAAGCATTTGTTTTGAAGGAGTGCCTAGACGAGATCTGCGCCGCGCTTGAGCGCTTCTTCGTTGAGCGGGATGAGGTGTGCCTTGGACGCACCGAAAACCTTCTCGAGGGCCTTGACGATGCTCTCCGTCTTCACGGGATGCACGAGCTTGAGGTAAGCACCCAGCATGACCATGTTAGCCACTTTGGCATTACCCAGCTCTACTGCGATCTCATTTGCTGGGACGTAGTATGCATCCAAGTCATCGCGCGAGACCTTCTTCTCGATCAGAGAAGAGTTGACGATCACCTTGCCGCCTGCAGCCACGTCTGCCTCGAACTTATCGAGAGAAGGAAGGTTCATGACGATAGCGCATGTCGCATCGTTCGTGATGATTGGAGAACCGATCATGTTCTCGGAAACCATCACGTTACAGTTCGCCGTACCACCGCGCATCTCGGGACCGTAAGAAGGCAGCCATGAAACCTGCTTGCCCTCGATCATCCCAGCGTAGGTGATCAGCTGACCCATACTCATGACACCCTGTCCACCGAATCCGGCGATAATAATTTTCTCATTGATCATCTTACTTCTCCCCCTCTTCCGGCTTTCTGAAGTTGCCCAGCGGGTAGTAAGGAATCATGTTATCCGCCAACCACTTGAGCGAATCCACAGGCGTCATCCCCCAGTTCGTCGGGCAGGTAGAAAGGACTTCGACCATGGCGAATCCCTTGCCGTCGAGCTGGCACTGGAAAGCTTCCTTGATCGCTTTTTTCGCCTTGCGGATGTTACCCGCATCGTGAACGCTCACACGTGTCACGTAAGAAGCACCGGGGATCGTTGCGAACATCTCGGAAACCTTAAGCGGCTCGCCCATGCCTTCCTTGGTACGACCGAGGGGAGACGTCGTCGTACGCTGACCGAGCAGCGTCGTTGGCGCCATCTGGCCACCTGTCATCCCGTAGATCGCGTTGTTGATGAAGATCGTCGTGATGTTCTCACTTCTGTGTGCCGCGTGGATGATCTCGGCCGTACCGATGGACGCGAGGTCACCATCACCCTGGTATGTGAAGACCGTGCTTTTGGGAAGCGTACGCTTGATTCCCGTGGCCACCGCCGGCGCACGACCGTGAGCCGCCTGGTGCATATCCACGTTGAAGTAATCGTAGGAAAGGGCCGAACACCCTACGGGGCATACGCCCACCGTGTTATCGAGTTCGCCGAGCTCTTCGAGGACCTCGCCGACCAATCTGTGCACAACCCCGTGCGTACAACCCGGGCAGAAGTGCGTTTCTTTTTCCGTTAATCCGTTTGTCTTTTCAAATACTAATTTCATTACTTCGCACCTCCGATCAATGCTTTCGCTTTTTCCACCACAGCCTCAGGAGCTGGGATCATACCACCGGAACGTCCGTAGAAATCAACCGGCAGACGGCCGTTGAGCGCAAGACGCACGTCCTGGATCATCTGGCCTTCGCTCATCTCCACGCAAAGTACATTCTTCACTGAATCTCCCAGCTCGTCAAAAGCCTTATTCGGGAAAGGCCACAGGGTAATGGGTCGTACGAGACCTGCTTTGATACCCTCTTCTCTGAGCGCCTCGACAGCGTTTCTGGCGATTCGGCTTGTTGTACCGTAGGCCACGAACACGATCTCCGCGTCTTCTGTCTTGTAAGACTCGTAACGCACCTCGTCTGCGGTCATATCGGCGAACTTCTTCTGAAGCTTCTTGTTGTGGTCTTCCAGCAGTTGTGGATCGAGGAAAAGCGAGTTGATGATATTCGGACCGCGCTGACCCTTCTTCGTAGTCGTCGCCCATTCCTTATCGGGCAGATCGCGCTTCTTGGGCTCGTTGAACTCAACGGGCTCCATCATCTGACCGATCATACCGTCACCCACCACCATCACGGGGCTGCGGTAGTAGTCGGCGATATCGAAAGACTCCATCATGATATCGACCATTTCCTGCAGGTTGGCCGGAGCGTAGACGGGCATCTTGTAGTCCCCGTTACCGCCGCCGCGCGTTACCTGGTTGTAGTCCGACTGGGCCGGCTGGATACCACCCAGACCAGGGCCACCACGGACGATGTTCACGATGACACAGGGAAGCTCGGCACCGGCGATGTAGCTGATGCCCTCCTGCTTGAGCGCGATACCGGGAGAAGAAGAACTCGTCATCACGCGGGCACCGGCGCCAGAAGCACCGTAGACCATGCTGATGGCCGCTACTTCAGATTCTGCCTGTACAAAGGTCCCCTCGTTCTTGGGTAGCTCTCTCGACATGTACTCGGGTATTTCGTTCTGAGGTGTGATGGGGTAACCGAAGAAAAACCTACAGCCCGCTTTGATCGCAGCCGCTCCGATTGCCTCATTTCCCTTCATCAAAATTTTTGCCATTTTGCCAATCCCTCCTCGGTCCTAGACCATTTCTCGTTCGACAGTGATGACTAAATCAGGACAAATCGTCGCACAGTTCGTACACCCGATGCACTTGTCCATTTCCTTGACCGTTGCGGGGTGGTACCCCTTCACGTTGATCTTGTCGGTGTCCATCACCACGATGTTCACGGGACACACTGTCGTACAGAGCTCACAGCCCTTACAGCGATCCTGTTCGAATGTTACCTTCCCTTTGGCTTTTGCCACATCAAACCCTCCTCTTTTATGGTTGAACGCATCAAAACAATTTATATGATCAAGGGAGAAAAGACGCTCTCCCTTACATCCAGTCCTCTCGCATATACATCTTCAGGCCGAAAAGCTCACCCGATAGATCCGACGGAAGCTCGGCGATGACGCTCTCGATGGCCGAGACGTAGCGCACGGGAATGCCCGTGGCCTTGGAGACCTCGTCCACGACGCGCTGGCCTGCCATCACGTCCTCGGTGCTGGTGTTCCTGAGCATGTGGGTGTTGTTGATCAGTCCCGTCACACGTGCACCCGCCGTGGCCTCGATGTCCCGGATGTGCCGGATGGCACCCTCCGCCGTGGCCGTCTGCTCCCGGTGGGTGTTGATCACACAGAACATATCGTATGCACCGGGCCTGAAGTACTGGCGGTAACGCGCCAGGACTCGGGCGCCCACGGAATCGCCACCCACATCCAGGATCACCTGGGTGGTCTCATCCTGCAGGGGCCCCTGGACCCCGGCGGCCACCATGGGGATATCCAGATTGGCCTTGTGGCCGAAGGCACCACTGATCACTTTGATGCCCTGGTCCTCCAGCATGTCGGCCTTCTCCCGCGAACGGAAGTAGGGGTTGACGATATCGAGATCCGCCAGGGCCACCTTTTGCCCCGAAGCGGCCAGCTTCAGGGCGTAGTTCACGGCAAACTCCGTCTTGCCGCTCCCGTAGTGGCCGATGATCACGCGGATACGGTTATCATTGAGCATCTAATACACCTGGGCTTCTTCTTCACCGGTGAGCACACGGAGACCACCCTCTGCCAGGGCCGTCATCTCGTCTTCTCCCGGGTAGACGATCACGTCACCCATGAAGGCCACGCCTTCTTTGATCCATTCCACCAGGCGCTCGTCATAGGCGAGACCCCCGGTGAGCACGATCGCATCGATCTTGCCCTTCAGCACCGTGGCACAGGAGCCGATCTCCTTGGCCACTTGATAGGCCAACGCTCGGTAAACGAGCAGCGCCTGCTCATCGCCATCCTCGATCATGCGCGTGACCTCTCGGCCGTCGTTGGTTCCGAGGTAGGCCACCAGACCACCCTGACCCTTGATGCGCTTTTTGATCTCGGAAAGTGTGTACTTGCCGGAGAAGCAGAGCTTTGCCAGGTCGCCCACGGGCAGTCCGCCGGATCGCTCGGGGCTGAAGGGACCCTCGCCGTCAAGGGCGTTGTTCACATCGATCACGCGACCCTTTTCGTGGGCGCCAACGCTGACGCCACCACCCAGGTGCGCCACGATGATGTTCGTATCCGCATAGGCCTTGTCCATGTCCTTGGCCGCACGTCGTGCCACGGCCTTTTGGTTCAGCGCGTGGAAAATACTGACGCGCTTGATCTCGGGCATACCGGAGATCCGGGCCACATCCTGCATCTCATCGACCACAACGGGGTCCACGATGAAGGAAGGGATGTTCAGGCTACCGGCGATCTCGTTGGCAAGGATGCCGCCCAAGTTCGACGCGTGCTCTCCGAGCACACCCACCTTGAGATCCTCCACCATCTTTTCCGTCACCGCATAGGTACCACCTGCGATGGGCTTGAGCAGTCCGCCACGGCCGACCACGGCGTCGAGTTTCTGCAGATTGATCTCTTTTTCTGATAGCGTGTTCAGGATGACTTCCTTGCGAAAATCGTATTGATCGTAGATCTTGTCGTAACTGTTGATCTTCTCCGCCGGGTGACGGAGCGTGGTCTCGAAGACCTCTTTGTCATTATCGTAGATAGCGATCTTCGTGGACGTAGAGCCCGGGTTGATCGCCAGGATGCGATAGGTTTTCACGCTGCTTTTCCCCCTTATTGATTCGCTGCCGCGCTCATGAGCACGCCCAGCGCAATGGAATTCAGTTTCGTTTCGTCAGAATCTGCACGGCTCGTCAGCACCACAGGTGCTGTGGCCCCTACGATCACGCCCGCAGACTTGGCCCCCGCCAGGAAGCTCAGTGCCTTGTAGAGCACGTTGCCGGACTCGATATCGTCCATAAGCAGAATGTCCACGTCGCCGGCCATGGGATCCTTGATCCCCTTGGTCTTCGCCGCTTCCTTGTTGATGGCATTGTCCAGGGCAAAGGGACCACCGACGTTACAGCCGTTGATCTTGCCTTCTGTCACCATCTGGACCAGTTCGCCCGCATCGACCGTCGCCGGCATCTTGGGGTTCACCTTTTCCTTGGCACAGATAACGCCTACATTAGGCAGATCGATCGCCAGACCCTTGGCAACGTCCAAGGCATTCTCGATAATCTGTGCCTTCTGCTCCAGGCTAGGCGCGATGTTCATCGCCGCGTCGGTCACCATCAAGATCTTGTGGTAGGTCGGCACATCGAAAACGGCCACGTGGCTGAGCACGTTCCCCGTCCTCAGTCCCGTTTCCTTGTTGAGCACGGCCTTCAGGATGATCGAGGTATCCACGAGACCCTTCATGACGATATCCGCTTCGCCCGATGACACCAGGGTCACCGCCTTGGCCGAAGCCTCGGCCATATCGGGCAGATCGACTACCTCGCTCGTGGACAGATCGAGACCGATCTCTTCGGCTAGGCTACGGATCTTCTCCCCATCACCCACCAGGGCGCCGGTGACGATCCCCGCTTCCATGGCCACCTTGTAGGCCGCCAGCGCATCGGGATCGTGCGCTGCCGCGATGGCGATGCGCTTGGGTCCCTTTTCCTTTGCTACGGTTAATATTTGATCGAAACTTGTGATCATTTACAACACCTCGTCTTCGTATACTTTTGCCGCTTCCTTCCCATCGAGCACCCGACGGGTCCCCTCGTTCAGGGCTTTCATCTCATCTTCACCCGGTCTAACGTAGACCGGTGCGATGAAGGACACACGCTCTTCAATATAAGTGGTCAAGTAGGCTGAGTAAGCCACACCGCCGGTCAGGATGATGCCGTCGACCTTTCCGCCGAGTACCGTGGCCATGGCCCCGATCTCTTTGGCGATCTGATAGCCCATGGCTTCGAAAACACCCTTCGCCTCGTCATCGCCGGCCTCAATCCGCCTTAACACTTCGCGGGCATCGTTGGTGGCCAGGTAGGCCACCAGACCGCCGCGACCGCGGAGCTTAGGCTTGAGCGTCTTCATGGTGTAGTCACCGGAGTAGCACATCTTTACGATATCGCCCACGGGCAGGCCGCCGACGCGCTCGGGACTGAAAGGACCCATCTCATTGGCGTTGTTGGCATCCACCATCTTGCCCTTTTTCAGGGGCACGACACTGATCCCACCGCCCAGGTGGGCGACCACCAGGTTCATATCCGACAGATCGCGTCCCATCTCATCGGCCAGGCCGATCGAGGTGGCTCGCACGTTCAGGGCGTGGAGCAGGCTCCTTCGCTCGATGTCCGGCATCCCGCTGATCCTGGCCACGTCTTCAAACTCATCTACGGCCACGGGATCCACGATATACGACGGGATCCCCGCCATCTCGGCGATGGATTTCGCCAGGATACCACCCAGGTTCGAAGCGTGCTCGCCCTGGATGCCCACCTTGAGATCGGCGATCATCGGATCCGTCACGTGGTAGGTCCCACTGGGCATCGGCCGCAGCAGTCCGCCGCGTCCCACGACAGCCTCGAGATCGGACACACTGTAATCGGCCTTCTCGAGCCAGTCCAGGATCATCTCTTTGCGGTAATCATACTGATCGGTGATCTTCTCAAAATGCGAGAGGGCCTCCGCCTCGTGATCAAGGTTAGTCTGCAGGGCGTTCTCCATTCCTAAAAAAAGCGCCACCTTGGTCGACGTCGAGCCCGGGTTGATCGCAAGTACAAATTTCTTTGACAAGGGTCATCCACCTCCATACATAGTCGTCCTCTATAGGTGCAAGGACGGTGCCAACTTCCAGGAACATAGGAAAAAGGACCCCTGGGGGCCCTTTTGGAAAACGTTGCCACGTCGATTTTGCAAATACTTGCGTGCAATATCATGCACTATGGAAAAATCAAGTGCAATCTCTTTCACTCGGTAATGTCCATCTTTTTCATTTTGTAGTAAAGACTCCGCAGGGAGATCCCCAGATCCTTGGCCGTCTGCTCGCGATTTCCTTCGTTTAGCCCCAGCACCCGCTCGATATGGGTCTTCTCCACATGTTCTGTCACGCTCTTCAGGGTGAGCGAGGGATGGAGGCCATCGTAGACATCGAACAGTACCTGCTCCTTAGTCTGCTTCATCTCCTCGAGATTCGGCAGGTGGTCCGGACGCACCATCGTCTCGGCCATCTTCATGTTGATCATGGTCCGTCCGATGAAGTTCTCCAGCTCCCGGATGTTGCCCGGCCAGTCGTAGGCGCGGATCATGAGCATGGCCTTGGGCGAGACGCCCTCCACACTGCGACCGTACTCCTGGTTGTACTTGGACACGAGGTAACCCACCAGTTCATCGAGATCTTCCTTACGCTCCCTGAGCGGGGGGATGCTGATCGGCACCACGTTCAACCGGTAATAGAGATCCTGTCGAAAAGACCCCTCCTTTACCGCCCGTTCGAGATCGAGATTCGTCGCCGACAGGATCCGCACGTCCACGGGGATCGTGGTCGATCCGCCCACACGCGTGATCTCCTTCTCCTGCAGTACGCGCAGCAGCTTCGCCTGGGTGCTCATGTTGATCTCCCCGATCTCGTCGAGAAAGAGGGTGCCACCGTTGGCCTGTTCGAAGAGACCGCGCTTGCCCCCCTTGGAGGCGCCGGTGAAGGCCCCCTCCTCATAACCGAAGAGCTCCGATTCCAGGAGACTCTCGGCGATGGCAGCGCAGTTGACCCGGATAAAACGGTTGTACTTACGCGCCGAAGCGTTGTGGATGGCGTGGGCGAAGAGCTCCTTGCCCGTGCCGCTCTCTCCCCGCAGGATGACCGTGGCCGGTGTGGCTGCGGCCATCCGGGCCTTCTCGATGGCATTGATGATGATCGGGCTCCTGCCGCGGATATCATCGAAGGTGTACTTGGCCTCTAGGTTCCGGATGATGGCCTTGGCCTGGTCGAGCTCGTTCAAGAGACGGTTGATTTCCGTGAGGTCGCGGATCACGGCCACGCTCCCGCGAAGCTTGCCGCCTACCAGAATCGGCGCGGCATCCACCACCACATCCCGCTTGGCCGGCCCCACCTTCAGGTTGGCCCCCGTAACGGGTTTCTTCGACTCGATCACCTTGAGGTGTACGCTCTCGCCCTCGGCCAGGTCCACGGTACAGTGCTTGCCGATCACGTCACCCTCCGTATAACCCGTGAGCTTTGTGTAGGCGCGGTTGATCAGGATGCCGAAGCCCTTTTCATCCACCACGCTGATGGCATCCTGGGTGGCCTGGAAGACAGCCTCTAGAAGACTCTTGGTCTCCTTGACGTCGGTGAGCTCGCCCGCCAGGTCCAGGACCTCGGTGATGTCGCGAAAGACCGCGATGGCCCCGATGACCTGACCATCGTCGTCGAGAACCGGCATCCGGTTGGTCACGATGGTGATGTCCCCGAGGGGCTGCTGCTGGTTGAGCTCCGATACGCCGGTCTGAAGGATCAAGGGTAGCCGCGTGGTGTCGATGACATCGTCCACCGGCTTGCCCACCGCCTCTTCCGACGGGATCTTGGTGAGTCTAGAGGCCGCCGCGTTGAAGAGGGTGATGATCCCATCGGTATCCACGGCGATCATCGCATCGTGGGTGGCGTTCAGGATCTTCTGGATCTCCCGTTTCATCGGCCGCTCTCTATTCAACCGCTTCACCCTCCTCCTCTTCGCTTGCCGTGGGATCGACGAAGTTCAGAGCGATGGTCGCCGGTTCGAAGGCGATCCGCTCGGCAGTAGGTGTCTCCCGAAGGTAAACCTTCAGCTCGTGGACCCCCGCCTCCGTGACGCGCGACGCGTCGACAAAGGGTTCGAAGTCCCCGGCCTCGATCGTCTCGAGCACCGAGGGCACATCCTCCACGGTGATGCTCAGGTAGCGCTCTGTAGCGCCGTAGGCAATCTCCAGACCAGGCGGTCGGTTGTCGATGGTGATATCTTCATAGCGGAAGTCGTAGGTAATCGCCTCCACCGGTTCGATGCGCAGTTCGATCTCCGGCGTGGTCTCGAGATAAGGCGTGCGGATGCGCTCCGGTAGATTGAAGCTGATTTCTTCCGAGAAGCTGGCCGTCAGATCCGTCAGATCCACGGGCACGGTGAGCACTTCGTTCAGACCGTCCACGCTGGTCTCCAGACCACTGACCACGACGCGCTCGGGCCGGACGATCACATCGGTGAGACGGTAACCCTCGGGGACCTCACCCACGAGATCCACGCGAACGGGCACTTCTTTTTCCTTGTTGACGGGAATTTGCACGCGGACGCTATTGGCCGACAGCGTCACGCCGCTGACCACCTCACCATCGGCATCCCTGGGCATGACGGCCACCGGCTCGGAGATCCCCAGGGTCTTTCCGGTTACCTGGACCGTGCCCGAGATCCGGCGCACCTGGTTCACAATGGTCTCCGGACCCGTCACGGTAATGGCCTCTGGATCAAGCTGGGTGCTCCCGATCCGGTACCCTTCTGACAGATCGCCCGATGTGTATACTTCAACGGGTTTCGACTCGGAGATCATCCGGTCGAGAAAGATCTTGATCTCCGAAACCGAACGCGAGGCGATCTCCACCATCTCGCGGTTGGAGGTGGCCTCGATGGGCACCGTGTGGGTCCCCTTCTCGTAACCGCGCAGGTCGGCCACGAGGCTGAAGTCATCGGGACTCACGGTATAGAGGTCGTTGCGACGACCCTGTACCCGCAGGTCGACGAAAAAGTCCTTGTTGTCCATGATCACCAGACCGCGCCGCTCGACGTCCTCAACGTTGATCAGGTTCACCGGCACATTGTCCACGGAAATGGTCATCACCGGGTTCACCTGGTCCATCACATACAGCCAAAAGATCACGGCGAAAAGCAGCGCGAAGAGCTTGGGCATGGTATTTTTCGACAGGCGCGAGCCGGCAAGCCGCCCGCGCAACCATTTGAACAGATCAGTCATTCTTCACACGCCACCTTTTTTTGAAAAATCCTGAGGGTTCATCGGAGAGAAGGCTCTCGTTCAAGAGGTTCTTCAGCGTCTGACCGTCCAGGTAACGACGCAGTTTGCCATCCTTGGCCAGGGAGATCCCGCCGGTCTCTTCACTGACCACGATCACCAGGGCATCGGAGGATTCCACCAGACCGAGGGCCGCCCGGTGCCGGGTCCCCAGGTCCTTGGAGATTGTCAGGTTTTGCGACAGGGGTAAGAGACAACCCGCCGCCATGACCTGACGGTCGCGGATGACCACGGCGCCGTCGTGCATGGGGGAGTTGGGGAAAAACACATTGAGCAGTAACTGGGCTGTAATCTTGGCCTCGAGCCGGGTCCCTGTATTGATGATATCGTTGATCCCCGTATCCTGCTCGATCACCACCAGGGCACCGATCTTCTTGCGGCTCATGGTCCCGATGGCCTCCACCAGCTGGGCAATATCCTCGCGACGCTCCTCGGCGATCAGGTCGTTCATGGACTTGGACATGAACTTAGACCGACCGATGTACTCCAGCGCCTTTCTCAGCTCTGGCTGGAAGATGATGAGCATGGCCACCAAACCCAACGTGAAGGTGTTCCTCAGTATGTAGTTCACCACGTAGAGCTTGGCCCACTCGGAGAGCTTGGAGACGATCATCAGGATCACAAGCCCCTTGACGAGCTGGACCGCACGGGTGGACTGGATCATCATGTAAATCTTGTAGAAGACAAAGGCAACGATCAAGATGTCGATCACATCGAAGATCCGGATGTTGCTCAGTACCGTCAGTACGGAATTCATTCCTCACACACCTCATTTTCTCTATTCTGTTTCTATTGTATCAAAAAACCGCCGGTGAGTAGGCCGGCGGCTCAACGAAATAAAAAATTAATATGCCAGCTTGCCGGCGCGCCCGAGCAGATCGTACAAGACGAAGGCCGTCAGGTTCTCCACCACCACACGGCCCCTGAGGGCGATGATGGGGTCGTGTCTACCGCCGAGGGACAGGGTCGTCTCCTCCCTGGCCATGCGGTCCACCGTCTGCTGGTCCTTGGCAATCGAGGGCGTCGGTTTGAAGGTCACCGAGAAGACCACCGGCATCCCCGTGGTCATACCACCCAGGGCACCACCGTTGTGGTTGGTGGTGGTCACCACCTTGCCCGACTGCAGGGCGTAACCATCGTTCACCTCGCTACCCACGGCCTCACCAAAGCCTTCGCCGAGACCGAAGGACACTGCCTTGATTCCACCGATGGCAAAAAGGGCCTTTGCGAGCTCTCCCTCCAGGGTGTCGAAGTGCGGTTCCCCCACACCGGCCGGCAAACCTGTCACCACAGTGCGGACCGCAGCACCCGTGCTGTCACCCGAGGTCTTCAGCCCTTCTATGTAGCGTCTCACTGCTTCTTGCTTGTCTTGGGCCACCATGGGTATCTCCAGATCATCGAGGCTACGCAGACCTTCAAGATCCGTCGGTGTGTCTTCTGTATGCGGTCCCACCCGGTAGAGGTGGGTGTGGATCTCGATCCCCTCGGCAAGGAGCAACTTGCGCGCCAGGCTACCCGCGAAGACCAGCGGTGCCGTGAGGCGACCGGAGAAGCGTCCGCCGCCACGCACATCGAAGGCCTCCCCGTACTTTTGCCAGGCCGGGTAGTCGGCGTGTGAGGGGCGGAGCAGGCGCTCGAGCTCACTGTAATCCCGGCTCTTCTGATCGGTGTTCCGGATTACCGCCGCCAGCGGCGCCCCCGTGAACACGCCATCTTTAAGACCGCTCAGGATCTCCACCTCGTCCGCTTCCTTTCGGGGCGTGGCCAGGGAGCTAGCGCCGGGTTTTCTCCGCGTCAGCTGGTGGGCAGTGTAGGCCGCATCATAAACCTGCCCCGGGGGCAAGCCGTCGACGACCACCCCGATGGCAGGCCCGTGGGACTCGCCAAAAAGCGAGAGCGTCAGGATGTGACCGAGGTTCATCGCCATGGTGCGTCCCCCGCTTCCATACGTGCAAAGAGCCCCTCCACACGGTCGGTCAACACATCGAGTGCCACGGCCTCCACGCGGGGAGAGCCCAGCGCATCGAGCACGATGACATCCATCAGGTAGCCGTGTCGTTTCTTATCCTGCATCAGCGCATCGAAAAAAGCCTCGCGATCGGACGGCAGAACAAAGTCCGGGAACCCAAAACGTTCGGATAGGACCTGGACCCGCTTTGCCAGTTCTTCTTTTCCCGTCATCAGAAGCATCAGCACCATCCCCTGCATCACGGCTTCCCCGTGGCCGATGGGACCGTATCCTGTTACCGCTTCGATGGCATGGCCCAGGGTGTGACCGAAGTTGAGAACATCTCGGGAAAGATCCAAATCGTGGACAAACTTCCGTTTGACCACCAGGCTCGCGTGCACGATCTCCTCGGTGAAAAGATCCTCGATGGTGGCCGCCGACTCCAGGTCACCCAGCAGATCCTGGTCATCGAGCAGCCCATGCTTCACCAGTTCACCGATGCCGTTTCGCTTCTCTTTCTCCGCTAGGGTATCCAGATAGGCTAGGTCTGCGAAAACCCGCTTGGGGTGATGGATCACGCCCACGAGGTTCTTGCCCGCGGGCAGGTTGATGGCCGTCTTTCCACCGAGAGAAGCGTCCAGTTGAGAAAGGAGCGTCGTGGGGATCACCACATGGTCAATGCCCCTCTTGTACACCGCAGCGGCTAAACCGGCCAAGTCCGAAACCACACCACCACCGAAGGCGATGACCACATCTTGCTTGGTCAGATTCTCCGAGGCAAAGCGGTGCATCAGTTCCTCGAGTCTGGAGAAGGATTTCGTTCCCTCACCCGACGGTAGCACGATGGGAAGCAGCGGCATCTCTTGGTCGGCGAAGCGATCGACCAGCGGTGCCAGGTGATGAGCCGCCACCCCCTCATCGGTGATGAGCACGGCGCGGTCGTAGTCGCGTAAATATAAAAGCACATCGGAGAGGAGATCCCTTCCGATCACTACATCACAGCTTGGGTTAAATTGCAGAATTTTCACTTAGGCCACCTCCATTTTCCTACTAGTATACCATGGAATGACCATGAAAAAACGCCGATCTTCTCCCTCGCCGGGAGAGATCAGCGCGTCAACAACAGGGTGAAGAGAATCAGGCTGGTCATCAGTACCGCTGCCCGGTCAAAACCCAGGCGGAAGTGTCGGAGCCGCCAGAGCACAGGGTGCTCTTTGCGTACGAAAAGAAGATAAAGGGGGAGGGCAATCGCCAGGTAGCCGGCAAAGGTGAGCCAGGTGGACAGTTCGATGGTATAGGCGGGAAAACCGAAGGGGGCCGTCCATAGCATCTGGACCAGCTGCAGGACCACGAGGAGCGCGGACAGACCGTAAATGGCCAACCTTTTCTCCCGTGGAATCGCCAACCGGTGTTTTCGCTTCTCGCCCAGCAGAACGCTAGCGAAACGTAGCATGTAAACGAGCCCCAGCGCTCCGGCCAGGTGGATCAAGGGACGCGCCCAGGGATGGGCTGCCTCCAGGATGAGCGACTTGACCAGGTAGGTTCCCGAGAGCGGGAAGGAAGCCATGGAGAGGATCCCCAGGATCAGGGCCAAGGCGATATCCGGATAGGTGCGCAAGACCCCGCGGATCGCATCGATCCGCCGCGTGTTATAGGCGGTCACCAGCGCGCCGGCCACGAGAAAGAGCAAACTCTTGAACAGGGCGTGGTGCCCGATGTAGAGAAGACCCGCCGTGTGGGCGATGCCGCCGGAGACGACGCCGAGGAGCACATACCCCGTGTGCGCCGTGGTACTGAAAGCCAGGAGCATCTTGATGTCACGCTGGCTCGTGGCGAACAGGATCCCCGAAGCCAGGGTCACGATCCCCACGACCATGCCAAAGGTGTAGAAGAGGGAACTGTCGATGACACCGAGGACCTTGATGAAACCGATAAGCCCCGTTTTCATGATGACACCAGAGAGGAGCATGGCGATGGATTCAGGCGCGGCGCCATGAGCCCAGTTGATCACGGGGAAGAAGAGGGATTTCACGGCAAAGGCGCCCATGATCAGGGCCTTGGCAAAGGTCAGCGTCAGGTTGTCGTCTAGTGCGACCACGTCTGCAAAGTTCAGACTCCCCACATTGTAATATAGAATCATGGTCCCCATGAGGAAGAAAATCATGGCCAGGGCGTTGTACATCAGGTAATAGAGTCCACTGCGCAGGGCGTAGCCATCTTTCTTGTAGACGATCAGCACCGTGGCCGATAGGCTCATGAGCTCAAAGAGTACGAAGAGGTTGAACAGATCGTAGCTAAAAAGAAAGGCGTAGTAGGCCCCACGCAGCATGTTGAAGAAGACCTCGAATTTCTCGTCCTTACGCCCCTCCTTCTCCCCATAGAGCCGGGCGAAGAACCAGAGGACGGCACCCATGAGGGCCAGGGAGGCCATGGCCACATTGACCTTGAGACTGATTCCCACGAAGGTGGGGTGGTAGCCCACGACCTTGATAATGGGACCCTCCACCAAGACCTGGCGAAGGAGTCTTAGGGACAGAAGGATCTCCACGAGGAGTAGCACATGCCCGAGGTACCAGCTGCGCCGTTCTTTCAACAGATAGCTGAGTAGTCCGAAGCCAATGGGGAGAAAGATCAGGGGGTACACGCTGGCTCACCTCGCTTTTTATGTACGGTTTTAATTTTGGCTGAAGAACACCGCTGTGATCAGAAAGATCATCATCAGGATATTGGCATCGGCAAAGGAAAGTTTGAAGTGTCTGAGCCATGCGATCCAGGGGTGCTCCCGCTTGATGAAAAAGCGGTAGAATAAAATCGCCCCCAGGAGGTAGATCGCAAAGTTCGCAAAACTCATGGGTGTGATCTTCACGTAGGTGCCCGGCGCAAAGTAGCCCAGGAAGAAGGTCTCCAGGAAGGCCGAGAAAAGCAGGACCACGCCGAGTCCGTAGATGGCGATCTTCTTGTTCCTCGGGACGTGGAGCGGTTTCTGGTGGAAACTATCGCGCTGGAAGATCGTGGAGACTTTAAAGAAAGAAAGGATCGTTCCGAAGTTGATCACGTGGAGGGCGTAGGTCATGGCCGTTCCGTAGGAGCCCTTGGCGATCAACGCCTTGGACACGTAACCATTGGTGAAGGGAAAAGCCGTGATGGACAGCATGGCCAGGGCCATCATGACCGCCATGCCGGGCATGGTCTGAAAAAGACCCCGTATCTCGTCCACCCGCCGGGTGTTGTAAGCCCCGATCAAAACTCCGGCCACGAGGAAGAGTTCGGATTTGAAGAGTGCGTGGTTGAACAGGTGCAAAAGCCCCCCGACGAAGACGGGGCCCTGTCCCGCCAGACCGATCAGGATCAGACCCGATTGGCTGATGGTGTGGAAGGCCAGGATCAGCTTGAGATCCTTCTGGCTCACGGCGAAGAGGAAGCCGATGACCGCTGTGAGCACCCCAATCACCAGCATGTACTCGGTGAAGCCCTGGCTGCCGAGCACCCGGAAGACCTTGATGAGCCCCACGAAACCGGTCTTGACGAGAAGGCCGGAGAGCAGCATGGAGATCGACGTGGGCGCCGCGGCATGGGCCGTGGGAAGCCAGTTGTACACCGGAAAGAAGGCGGACTTGACCCCGAAGGCCACCACCATCAGGGCGATGGCGAACTTGAGCATGGGTCCCGGTGGCATCATGGCCATGTGGGAAAGGTTCAGCGACCCGGTCTGTTGGTAAATGATCATCACACCGAGCAGGTAGAAGACCATGCCCACGCTGTTGAAGAGCAGGTAGTAAAAACCCGCTCGGATGGAGAAACCATCCTTCTTGTAGGTGATCAGCACCGCCGAGAGCAGGGAGATCAGCTCCACCAGCACGAAGATGTTGAAGAGGTCGTTGGAAAAGATAAAGGCGTAGTAGGTTCCCCTCAGAAAGTGGAAGAAAAAATGAAACTTAGCGTCCTCCGTCCACTTGGTGATGGCGTAGAAGTAGCTGAAGAGCCACAGGATCGGTCCAAGGAGCACGAAGCCAGCCATCAGGGGGTCCACCAGAAGCTCGATGCCCACGTGGGGATCGTATCCCCCGAGTTGGATCGTACGCTGGCCCTTGTCTATCACATCGTAAAAGAGGTAGGCGGCCAGTCCGATTTCCACGAAGATCACCGCGGGACTGAGACGATTCAAGCGCGGCTTGTCCACGATGTACAAGAGCAGAGCGAACAGGATCGGCAAGAAAATCAATACGAACAACAGTCACCCCTCCTTTAGAGCGTGAACCAGACGGCCGTGATAATGAACAGCATCATAAGGATATTGGCGTCGGCAAAGGACAACCTGAAATGTCTCAGGTGATAGAGATAGGGATGTTCCTTGCGAACGAACAAGCGGTTGAGCAAGAGGGCCACCGCCGCGTAAATGCCAAAGGTAGCGAAGCTTCCCATGGAAACGGCAATCTCGATGTCGGCGAACTGCGCCATGATCCAGGGTTCCAGCGCCGCCGTAAGGATGAGGAGGAGGCCGAGTCCATGGATCGCGATCCGCTTGTTGATCGGTACCTGAATACGCTTTTCGTGGACGCGGTCCCGCCGGAAGACCCCGGCGATCTTGATGAAATAGACCATGGTCCCGATGTTGATGACGTGGATCATCCCACCGATGAGCAGGGGGTAGTCTCCCTTGGCGATCAGCGCTTTCGAGTAGTAGCCATTGGTAAAGGGCATGGCGGTGATCGATAGCATGGCCAGCATCATGACGAAGGCGATGTCGGGCATCGTCTGGAAGATACCCCTGATCTCCTCGATCCGCCGCGTGTTATAGGCGGCGATGAGTACCCCGGCGATGAGGAAGAGGGCCGATTTAAAAAGCGCGTGGTTGAACAGGTGGAGCAGTCCTCCGACGAAGACCACCTCGTTGCCCACCAAACCCATGAGAATCAGACCCGACTGGCTCACGGTACTGAAGGCCAGGGTCATCTTGAGGTCCTTCTGGCTCAATGCGAAAAGAAAACCCACCGTGGCCGTAAGGGTACCGATGATCAGCATGTACTCGGTAAACCCCTGGCTACCGAGCACACGGAAGACCTTGATCAGACCCACGAACCCCGACTTCACGAGAAGGCCCGAGAGTAGCATGGAGATGGACGTGGGTGCAGCAGCGTGGGCCTTGGGTAGCCAGTTGTAGACCGGGAAGAAGGCCGACTTGACCCCGAAGGCCACTACCATCAGGGACAGGCTGAACTTCAGCGCTGTACCATCGGGCATCAGCACCAGATCCGATAAATTGAGCGATCCAATGCTCTGGTAGATGACCATGATCCCCAAAAGATAGAAGACCATGCCCACGCTGTTGAAAAGCAGGTAGTAAAAGCCCGCGCGGACGGCAAAGCCATCTTTTTTGTAGGTGATCAGCACCGCGGAGATGAGCGAGATCAGTTCCACGAGGACAAAGATATTGAACAGGTCGTTAGAAAACAAAAAGGCGTAGTAGGCGCCTCTCAAGAAATGAAAGAAAAAGTAGTACTTGCTGTCCCCGGACCACTTTGTCATCGCGTACAGGCAACTAAAGAGCCAGAGGATCGACCCCAGTAAGACAAAACCGGCCATCAGGGGATCCACGAGCAGCTCGATTCCGATGTGTCTTGGATAACCACCCATGAGCAGGCGAATCTCCCCCTGGGTGGCCACCCGGTAGAGAAGCCTTGCGGCCAGAGGAATCTCCAGCAGGATCACATAGGGACTCAACCGGTTCAAACGCTCGCGGTCTGCAATGTACAGGAGCAGTGCAAAGGCGATCGGCAGGAAGACCAGGGTCAACATACTACAGCTCCCGCTTCAGCACATCGTCCCAGTCGAGCGATCCGAAATAGTGGAAGATCTTGATGCTCATCATCAGCACCAGTGCTGTGATCGAAGCGCCCACAACGATCGTGGTGATCATCAGGGCCTGGGGTAGGGGGTCGACGAAATTCTTGACTCCATCCCAGAAGATCGGCACTTCGGTCCCATCGAGGGCGGCCATGTCGAGAAAAAGCAGGATCAAGGCCACCTCCGCGATGTTAAAACTCACGATGGACTTGATGATATCCTTGGACATCATCAGCCCGTAGATACCGATGAGGAACAAGATCAACGCCATATACAGGTTAAACATCGCCTTCCCCCTCCTCGATAAATGATTCGAAAATGTTGATCAGACCCAAGGTCACCTTGAATCCGATGATAAAGTTCAAGAGTATGAGAAACAGCACATTGGGTTCGATGAAGAAGTTGGTGAAATGAACGCCCTTTGTGAAGTAGGAGAGACCTCCGACGAAGAGCAGGAGGGCGTAGAGTAATTTCTCGATGGTCGACAGAATGGCCAGGGGGAACCGCTCCGGTCGAAAGAAAACGTGAAGGAGAAAACCCGTGGCCACGATAGCCCCACCCTGGAAACCGCCACCGGGTGTCAGGTGGCCGTGCAGGGTAACGTAAGCACCGTACAGGATCAGATAGGGATAGAGAAAGCGGCTCATGGTCCGCAGGATCGTTGAGGTCCGCATGAGGGATCACCTGCCTTTCGGGGCGTTTCGCTAGTGCATGTCCACGTCTTTCTTTGCCATGAAGATCACACCGGTGGTTGCTACGAACAGGATGCTCGTCTCAAACAGGGAGTCGAAGAGCCGGTAATCCAAATAGATCCCCGTGACGATGTTATTCGATTTGACCTCGGTCTGCGTGTTGGCGATGTAGTAGTTCTTGGCCGCTTCATTGGGTTCGAAGCTCACCATGGTGACAAAGGCATAGAAGAAGAGGCTCAGGATCAGGATATTGATGATTTTTCTCATGTCTTAGTCCCCCATATCGATATCCGGCACCAGGATCACCTGGAGGTTGGCATACGGTTCCACCATTTTTTCAAGTTTGTTCATGAGGATACTCGATTCTTTTCCCACGAGATAAAAGGCTTCCATGTTCTCTCGCTTCTCTACGTACAGGTCAATGTTCACCTTTCGAAACACACCCGTGAGCTGGAGATCTTCCTCATCGACATGGGTCATGATCCTCAGGTCCAGGTTGTAAAAATCACAGAAGTCCTGCAGAATCGATTTGCAGTTGCCCGTGTCATCGATAAAGCATTGGTTCATCACGTCTCCTGTGACGATAAAGACCCGCTGCTTGGAAACGGTGAGCAGAAAGATCAGCGGGATCAGAGCACTACCGATGGCGATTTCCGCGATGGCCACGTCCGGGGCCGAGTTGAGGAAATAGAGAGCCGAAATCACCAGGCTGAAGACAGAGAAGTAAATGATCATCCGCAGGTAGTTCCGCTCTTTGATCGTCATGATGGCCACTAGGATCAACAGCACGTGCATGATGTACTTGAGGATCATCGGTATTCCTCCTCCGGTTCAACGCCATTGAGGTGGGCGCTAGATGCAATCAGGTGGTTGGACACCGGTGATGTGATCAGTAGGAAGGCCAGGATGATAAAAAGCTTCAGCGTCAGGGTATTCCAACCGACCTTGAACATCAGGGCCACCAGTATGGCCACGGTAGCCGCTGAGTCAATCATACTCGAGGTCAGGATCCTGGCGTAGAGGTCTTTGAAGACAAAGATCCCGATCATGCCCAGGATCACCAAAAGGGCTCCAAACAGCAATAGGATATCTCCGATCATTTCGTCCGCCCCCCCATGATGACAAATCGGCTGAGTAGTAAGACCACTAGAAAACTCAAAATGGCAAAGGTCATGGAGATGTCGAGTAGGTTCGGGTCACCCCGATCGACACTGATGATCGTAAAGAGCAGTAGCATCTTGATGCTGAGCAGATTCAGGCTCAGGAGCTTATCCCAGATGCTCCGTATGGCAAATAGACGGTAGAGCGTCAACGAGATGGCCAAGAGCAATATGATGTTGGTCAGAGAAATGATCGTCATCTTTTTTTCCTCCCGAAAATTCGCTCGTACCGTGGAATGATGACCGTTTTAAATTCTTCTACCTCCGACACGTCTCGAACAAGGGCCAGGACGATCAGGGTATTGCCCTGGATCTCCAGGCTGATAGTCCCCGGCGTCAGCGTTACCGCATTGGCGATAAGCGTCTTGAGCAATACGTCTTGGCAGGTCAGTTCGTGATAGATGATGGCGCTCCATGCATCGTTCTTGCGAATTTTTTTCACATGTTCATACGTGGCGATAAAAATATCCATGATCACGCGCACGACGAACAGCGTAAAATTAATCAGATTCAGATTGCTAAATACACTCTGGCCCTTATGCGACTCCGTGAGTTCCGTGATCACCATGACCACAGCAGAGATCACGAGGCCCACCAGGATATTCTGAAGGGAAGGATTCCATGTCAAGAGCATCCAGAAGGCAAAAAGTGTCGTCATCAGTTTTAAGTCGATCGCTTGATTCCTGATCATTGCATATCACCCCGCTTGATGTACTATTACCCAATAGTCTATAAGAAAAACAAAAGCATTTCAACTACCTATAGAAAAATTTTATACCTTTTCGTGAAATGAGGACCTTGTGCACTCATGATATCAGAGAAGGGCCCCCTTAGAAAAGCCCGGGCACAAAAAAAAAGAGCCTTCTTGGGCTCTTCATCGCAAATCATGGCGGAGAGGGTGGGATTCGAACCCACGTGGGCTTGCGCCCTAACGGTTTTCAAGACCGCCCCGTTATGGCCACTTCGGTACCTCTCCGGATGGGAAAAGGAATATAGGTCGACCGCGAGTCAACTCGCAGACGACCTATGATGGTGCCCAGAGGCGGAATCGAACCACCGACACGGGGATTTTCAGTCCCCTGCTCTACCGACTGAGCTATCTGGGCATAAATGGAGCGGAAGACGGGATTTGAACCCGCGACCCTCGCCTTGGCAAGGCGATGCTCTACCACTGAGCCACTTCCGCAAGAAAAAAATGGTGCGGGCGAAGGGATTTGAACCCCCACGTCGTAGACACTAGAACCTAAATCTAGCGCGTCTGCCAGTTCCGCCACGCCCGCGTTTTGTGATGCTATTGGTGGGAGCAACAGGGATCGAACCTGTGACCTCCTGCTTGTAAGGCAGATGCTCTCCCAGCTGAGCTATGCTCCCGTGAATGGTGACCCCTGGGGGAATCGAACCCCCGTTACCGCCGTGAAAGGGCGGTGTCTTGACCGCTTGACCAAGGGGCCAGGTATATGTAATGGTTGCGGGGACAGGATTCGAACCTGCGACCTCCGGGTTATGAGCCCGACGAGCTGCCAACTGCTCCACCCCGCGATGGATTGTGATGATGTGAAGACCGGCAACGTCCTATTCTCCCAGGGGACTGCTCCCCAAGTACCTTCAGCGCTGAGAAGCTTAACGTCTGTGTTCGGGATGGGAACAGGTGTATCCTTCTCGCTATCGTCACCGGATTCTTCAATTGTAAGCAAGCTTTCGCTCACTCAAAATCGCATACAGCAAATCAAACCAAGTTGTTTCTAAGAAAAAGTATCTTCTCTTTATGATCTTCTCACCAACCCAAGGTTCGCCTTAGGTCAAGTCCTCGACCGATTAGTACCAATCAGCTAAAAGCATTACTGCCCTTTCACCCTTGGCCTATCAACCAGATGGTCTATCTGGGGTCTTACTCATAAATGATGGGATATCTCATCTTGAGGGGGGCTTCGCGCTTAGATGCCTTCAGCGCTTATCCCTTCCGCACGTAGCTACTCAGCTATGCCCTTGGCAGGACAACTGATCCACCAGCGGTGCGTCCATTCCGGTCCTCTCGTACTAGGAACAGAGCCTCTCAAATATCCAACGCCCACAGCAGATAGGGACCGAACTGTCTCACGACGTTCTGAACCCAGCTCGCGTGCCTCTTTAATGGGCGAACAGCCCAACCCTTGGGACCTACTACAGCCCCAGGATGAGACGAGCCGACATCGAGGTGCCAAACCTCCCCGTCGATGTGGACTCTTGGGGGAGATAAGCCTGTTATCCCCGGGGTAGCTTTTATCCGTTGAGCGATGGCCCTTCCATGCGGTACCACCGGATCACTAAGCCCGACTTTCGTCCCTGCTCGACCTGTATGTCTCGCAGTCAAGCTCCCTTATGCCTTTGCACTCTTTGCGCGATTTCCAACCGCGCTGAGGAAACCTTTGGGCGCCTCCGTTACTCTTTAGGAGGCGACCGCCCCAGTCAAACTGCCCACCTGACATTGTCCCAGAGCTGGATCACAGCTCCTGGTTAGAACACTGGTATGGAAAGGGTGGTATCCAAAGGACGACTCCACACACACTGGCGCGCATGCTTCTATGTCTCCCACCTATCCTGTACATCCCATACCAAAATCCAGTGCCAAGCTACAGTAAAGCTCCACGGGGTCTTTCCGTCTTGCTGCGGGTAACCGGCATCTTTACCGGTACTACAATTTCACCGAGTCCATTGTTGAGACAGCGCCCAAATCGTTACGCCTTTCGTGCGGGTCGGAACTTACCCGACAAGGAATTTCGCTACCTTAGGACCGTTATAGTTACGGCCGCCGTTTACTGGGGCTTCGATTCTAAGCTTCGCTTACGCTAACCTTTCCTCTTAACCTTCCAGCACCGGGCAGGCGTCAGCCCCTATACATCATCTTTCGATTTAGCAGAGACCTGTGTTTTTGGTAAACAGTCGCTTGGGCCTATTCTCTGCGGCCGCCTCAGGCTTTGACACCCTACGCGCGGCACCCCTTCTCCCGAAGTTACGGGGTCATTTTGCCGAGTTCCTTAACAATGGTTCTCTCGCTGGCCTTAGAATTCTCTTCCTACCTACCTGTGTCGGTTTACGGTACAGGCGCCCTAAAAACTCGATAGCGGCTTTTCTCGACAGTTTGAAATCGACAGCTTCGTTACTTAAGTTCACTCCCCATCACAGCTCACCTTTTAACGGGACGGATTTGCCTATCCCATCAAGCTTGCTGCTTGGACGCGCTCTTCCAATCGCGCGCTCTGCCTATCCTCCTGTGTCACCACATCTCTCAAACGCTTCTAAAGCGGTACAGGAATCTTCACCTGTTGTCCATCGCCTACGACTTTCGTCCTCGGCTTAGGTCCTGACTTACCCTGAGTGGACGAGCCTTCCTCAGGAACCCTTAGGTTTTCGGCCGGTGTGATTCTCACACACCTCTCGCTACTCATGCCAACATTCTCTCTTCTATACAGTCCACCATACCTTACAGTACAGCTTCGTCCCGTATACAATGCTCCCCTACCACTAGAAGACCTTAAGTCTTCTAATCCATAGCTTCGGTGGTGGATTTTAGCCCCGGTAATTTTCGGCGCGACATCACTCGACTAGTGAGCTATTACGCACTCTTTCAATGCGTGGCTGCTTCTAAGCCAACATCCTAGTTGTCTAGGCAATGTCACATCCTTTCCCACTTAATCCACACTTGGGGACCTTAGCTGATGGTCTGGGCTGTTTCCCTCTCGACAACGAATCTTATCACACGCTGTCTGACTCCAAGGATAAAGATCACGGCATTCGGAGTTTGATAAGCTTCGGTAGGCGGTGAAGCCCCCTAGGCTAGTCAGTGCTCTACCTCCGTGTCTCATTTCCTCAGGCTAGCCCTAAAGCTATTTCGGGGAGAACCAGCTATCTCCGTGTTCGATTGGAATTTCTCCGCTACCCACAAGTCATCCCAGCCTTTTTCAACAGACATGGGTTCGGGCCTCCACAAAATTTTACTTCTGCTTCACCCTGCTCATGGGTAGGTCACACGGTTTCGGGTCTACGCCATACAACTCGTCGCCCTATTCAGACTCGCTTTCGCTACGGCTACGGTGCTCAAGCACCTTAACCTATCGCTGCATAACGTAACTCGTTGGCCCGTTCTACAAAAAGTACGCGGTCGCAAGTCATGCTTGCTCCCACTGCTTGTAAACATAAGGTTTCAGGTTCTATTTCACTCCCCTCCAGGGGTTCTTTTCACCTTTCCCTCACGGTACTATGCGCTATCGGTCACTTGGTAGTATTTAGCCTTGGGAGATGGTCCTCCCTGCTTCCCACAGGATTTCTCGTGTCCCGTGGTACTCTGGATCGGACGTCGTCCGGGTCCACCTTTCGTCTACGGGACTATCACCCGCTCTGGTGTGCCTTCCCAGGCATCTTCGACTAGACTTATCCCTAAACTTTATTCGTCCGTCCGCAACCCCGAGACCCGTAGGTCTCGGTTTGGGCTCTTTCCCTTTCGCTCGCCGCTACTCGGAAAATAGATTGTTTTATTTCTCTTCCTCCGGTTACTTAGATGTTTCAGTTCACCGGGTTCCCCCCGTCAGGCTATGTATTCACCTGACGGTCCTCGCGGATGAACGCGAGGGGGTTTCCCCATTCGGACATCCCCGTATCATCGCCTGCTTGCGGCTACACGGGGCTTTTCGCAGCTTACCACGTCCTTCATCGGCTCCAAGTGCCAAGGCATCCGCCTTATGCTCTTACTTACTTGACCTGCTTCACCTTGAGTCGGCGATCAGATCTTTTAAAAAAGAGATTCTCTCTTTCAAATTTCAGCTTGGTTTTTTTCTTAGATTTTAAGAAGTTTTGCTGTATGCAATTTTCAATGAGCGTTTCATATGCGACAAAAGAAATCAAAATGGTGGAGGTAAGGAGACTCGAACTCCTGACCCCCTGCGTGCAAGGCAGGTGCTCTCCCAACTGAGCTATACCCCCAGCTTTTCCTTGTCTCCACGCATCTGGTATGCGTGGCATATGAAATTTTGAGAGTTTGAGCTCTCAAAACTGAATCGTACGAACGTCTTTTCATTAAAGGCTTATTTTTTATGATTCTCCTTAGAAAGGAGGTGATCCAGCCGCACCTTCCGATACGGCTACCTTGTTACGACTTCACCCCAGTCATTGGTCTCACCTTCGGCAGCTTCCCCCGCTTAAAGCGGTTGGATCACTGACTTCGGGTGCTCCCAACTTCCATGGTGTGACGGGCGGTGTGTACAAGACCCGGGAACGCATTCACCGCGACATGCTGATTCGCGATTACTAGCAACTCCAGCTTCACGTGGGCGAGTTGCAGCCCACGATCCGAACTGAGATCGGCTTATAAGGATTCGCTCCTGCTTGCGCAGTCGCTGCCCGTTGTACCGACCATTGTAGCACGTGTGTAGCCCAAATCATAAAGGGCATGATGATTTGACGTCATCCCCACCTTCCTCCGGTTTGTCACCGGCAGTCCATCTAGAGTGCCCAACTTAATGCTGGCAACTAAATGCAAGGGTTGCGCTCGTTGCGGGACTTAACCCAACATCTCACGACACGAGCTGACGACAACCATGCACCACCTGTCATCCCTGTCGACCAAAGGTCGAAAGCTCTGGTTAAAGAGCGATCAAGGAGATGTCAAGATTTGGTAAGGTTCTTCGCGTTGCTTCGAATTAAACCACATGCTCCGCTGCTTGTGCGGGTCCCCGTCAATTCCTTTGAGTTTCAGTCTTGCGACCGTACTCCCCAGGCGGGGTACTTATTGCGTTAACTGCGGCACCGACACTCGCATGCCGACACCTAGTACCCATCGTTTACGGCGTGGACTACCAGGGTATCTAATCCTGTTCGCTCCCCACGCTTTCGTGCCTCAGTGTCAGTTACAGTCCAGAAAGTCGCCTTCGCCACTGGTGTTCCTCCTAATATCTACGCATTTCACCGCTACACTAGGAATTCCACTTTCCTCTCCTGTACTCAAGTCCAACAGTTCCCAAGGCTTACAACGGTTGAGCCGTTGCCTTTCACCTCAGGCTTGATGGACCACCTACGCACTCTTTACGCCCAGTGATTCCGGATAACGCTTGCTCCCTACGTATTACCGCGGCTGCTGGCACGTAGTTAGCCGGAGCTTGCTTCTAAGGTACCGTCACTGCTTCTTCCCTTAGAACAGAATTTTACGACCCGAAGGCCTTCATCATTCACGCGGCGTTGCTGCATCAGGCTTGCGCCCATTGTGCAATATTCCCCACTGCTGCCTCCCGTAGGAGTCTGGACCGTGTCTCAGTTCCAGTGTGGCCGATCACCCTCTCAGGTCGGCTACTGATCGTCGCCTTGGTAGGCCGTTACCCTACCAACTAGCTAATCAGACGCGGGCCCATCCTGAACCGATAAAATCTTTAACGAGCAGGTCATGCGACCTTCTCGCTTCATGAGGTATTAATCACCGTTTCCGGTGGCTATCCCTCTGTTCAGGGCAGGTTGCCCACGCGTTACTCACCCGTCTGCCACTTTCCGCAAGTTCCCTTCCACCGAAGTGTCCGTTCCCTCGCTTCTCGTTCGACTTGCATGTGTTAAGCACGCCGCCAGCGTTCATCCTGAGCCAGGATCAAACTCTTTGAAAAAATTTTGAAACCATAGCTCTAATAAAAAATTGACGTTTCGTACGATTCAGTTTTCAAAGATCAAACTGCTGTCGCGGTATCGTTTTCACGTATCTTGCGACTTATATATCATATCAAAGGAGCTACAAACTGTCAAGTCCCTTTTTATGCTGTTGTCCATGCTCCAGACCTTCCGGCCCGAAGCGACTCTCATAGTCTACCATGAAAAACGCCGGAGCGTCAAGAGGAAAAACTCAACTTTTGAAAATCCACCGATCCATCTCGTCGAGTAGCGCTTTCTCTCTCTCGATTCCTTTGAAAAGATGGTCCATCCCCTCGGCTTTCCAAAGCTGTTTCGGTGACGAAGCCGCCTCGTGGAGCCGCACACCCTGGTCAAAGTCCACCACCCGGTCTACGGGGGAGTGGATGACCAAGTGATCGGATTGACCTTCCGGTTTAACACCCTCCTGCACAGCCTGCTCCACACTTTCCAAGAATGAACGCCTGACGGTGAAATGACCAGGTCCCACGACTAGTGTGCCCCGCCCTCGTCCGTCGTAGTCGATCTCGGACAGACGCCGCTTCAGCCCCTTGAGATCGACAGGAGCCGCCAGCGTGATCAGGCGCCGAGCCCCCAGGTCCTCCTTCTCAAGCGCCGAAAGAAAACCACCCAGGGAGTGCCCCACCAAGATCTCAGGTTTTTTCACGAGTGCCGATACCGTCTCGTGGGCAGCCCGGTAATCGCAGACCATTGTCTCGAGGGTCGTCTCCTCGAAGCGTCCCCCCGATCGCCCCAGCCCGGAGAAATCAAAAGAAAACCAGCTGATCCCCTGGTCTGCCCAGTGCTGCCCCAACCTACGGAGGATCAGATAATCCATCGTGCAGGTGAAACAACCGGCATAGAAGACAAGGGGACGGAAAGCATAGTCGGGGGCCAGGTGTAATTTGCCCCTCAGTGCATGGTCTTTCAAATCGATCATCACAGATTGCATGTTTATTCTCCTTCTAGCCCATCGTTTACATCGAAAAATCGCGCTGGTGCAGCCACCAGCATACTGTCCACGGCCTCGCGGTAGCCAGCGTTCACTGCCAGGGGGTAGAAGTCCCTAAGAAGTCCCTCGATGTTCTCCCCCGCCTTCGCCTCGATCTCCTCGGTGAAATCTAGATCTTGACTCAGCATCACCCGGTCAGCCCTTCCGGTCCTGTTCATGTGAGCCATCAACCGCATGACCTTCTCATAGCTGTCGGGTCGCACTTGATCGAAAGCCACGTAATGCCCGCGGGCCACGAAGCGATCGATCAGATCGAGGTTTTCCTCGCGGTCTGCATGGGCCCAGCAAAATTTCTCGGGATCCAAGGTGCTGCTTGTCAGGATCTCCAGGGCCCGCTCCGCGGATGAGGCCTTGAGCAGATGACAGAGAATCGGCATCCCCGTGACTTTCGACGTGGTGATCGCGGCGTGCAGGAGGCCTTCGTCAACGCGCGAAAGTGAGGGATGGCCGTCCCCAAGCAGGAGTTTAATGTAAGCCGGTCTCACCACGTACCCGTCCACCGTTATCAGTCCTTCCCTCCGGTCACGGATCCAGGAGGCTGCCATCTGTTCAAAGGACAGCTCCGGATGCAGATCGAAAAAAGCCCTCGGAAGATAAGCGCCCGTGTTCAGCAAGATCTGCACCCCCGTGGCTTCCTGTAGAAGGTGGAGGAGCGTTGGGTTCTGGCCGCCCCGAGGTGGCGACGCTTCCACGATGCTGTCCAGGCCACAGCCTTTCAGTGCGCGTAGAACCGGCACCAAGCGCTCGAAGGCCTCCTGCGTCTGGTCTGCGTCGTGCCACCGGTTCACGTACCGGTAGAGCCCCTGCGATCCCTCCCAACCGAAATGCTCGTGCGAAAGGGTTCGCCCTAGTTGTGATGCTGTGATGGGTCTGCCTGCCGTCTCGATCATATGCCGCTCCTTTTTTCCCCGGGAAGAGTGTCCAATGACATTATTGTACCAAAAAAAGGACCCGGTGTAATCCGGATCCCTGTCGATCATCTGGTGATCTCGCCTAAGCGTCGAAGGTTACGATCAATGCCGGATCGAGCACGCGTAGCGTGAAGGACTCGGTGATAAAGAACTTGACCTTCTCATTATCGGAGGATTGGTAACCCACCGCCAGGTCTTGACCGATGGTCAATTCAAGGTCTTCGTGCTTATAGGGGACCAGTACCGCGCCCTCAATGGCATGGGAGTAAAGCGGCGCCATACCCAACAGGTTCTCCAGACGCTTCCTGAGCGGATAGCCCTTGCCCATCATTTGGATTTTTTTATAGAGCTCCTTGCCTACGATCAGCGCATAGGGACCACCGGCATAGGCATCGCGCAGGGCCAGAACGCCTTCTGTGACCTGGGCCATGACCTCGTCGGCGTCAGCGCCGAAGGCAAGGTTCTTCTCAGCTGCCCCGACCAAACCCGTTACCAGACCATCGTCTGATCCGTGAAGGAGAATTTTCTCTTCGAAGAGCGCCATTTTTTTAGCCGCTTCTTCCAGTGATGTGTAATCGATATCCTTTGCACCGCGCAGCAGGTTATCCAGCTCCCAGCGGTTCATTTCAAACTCAGCCCTGGCTTCGAGCAGGGGTTGTACCTTGTAGGCTCCGTAGCAGAGACCCTCTTCCTCTTGGATCTCGGCCAATCGTCCTTCGGGCACCACCGTATAATCAAGTCCCTTGGGACCGTTCACCTTAAGCGCACGACGGGTGGTCAAGAAAGCCTCCAGAACCCCTTTGGCCGTTTCGTCCACTTCGCTCCAAACCGCCTTTTCAATCGGTGCTAAATTGCGTTTTAACATACGTACACTCCTTTCGAATGATCAATTGGATCGTATCCTTAACATTTTCGTTGTTTCTTTCTGTCTTAAAGAGAACCGATGCCCAGGTCTTCTTTCTCTTGTTCGCCCTCTTCTTCTTCGCCCTCTTCGATCTCTGTGATCGGGCCCTCTTGGAAAAGGTAGGTGCGTAGCTCTTCATCCCAAGCCGGCATGTTGCGACGTAACCACTCTAGGGTCATACAGGCGTGTTCGATCTCCTCATCCCTGTTGTGGGCCAGGATCGCCTTCAGGTCCGGATCGTTCGTGGCGGAAACGCGCTGCTGATACCAATCGACGGCTTCAATTTCTTCCTTCAAACTGTTCAGTGCCCGCGTGAAGTTCATCGTCTCTTCGTCTAACCGTTCTACCGGTTCATGATATTGTGACATGCATCTTCCTCCTTATTCTTCAACCGTGATATTTCCTTACCATAGATATGATTACCCTCACCCAGTCTGTTTAAACAAAGGAGGTCAACTGAGAGAAGGTGCCAAAAACCAAAAGAAGACGTCTTCCGTTAGGAAAGACGTCGATCTTTTCGTGGAGCTGGTGATGGGACTTGAACCCGCAACCTGCTGATTACGATTCAGCTGCTCTACCAGTTGAGCTACACCAGCATTAAAATTTGGCGATCCAGAAGGGATTCGAACCCTCGACCTCTAGCGTGACAGGCTAGCGTTCTAACCAGCTGAACTACTGGACCGCTTAATGGTGACCCCTGGGGGAATCGAACCCCCGTTACCGCCGTGAAAGGGCGGTGTCTTGACCGCTTGACCAAGGGGCCAGGTATATGTAATGGTTGCGGGGACAGGATTCGAACCTGCGACCTCCGGGTTATGAGCCCGACGAGCTGCCAACTGCTCCACCCCGCGATGGATTGTGATGATGTGAAGACCGGCAACGTCCTATTCTCCCAGGGGACTGCTCCCCAAGTACCTTCAGCGCTGAGAAGCTTAACGTCTGTGTTCGGGATGGGAACAGGTGTATCCTTCTCGCTATCGTCACCGGATTCTTCAATTGTAAGCAAGCTTTCGCTCACTCAAAATCGCATACAGCAAATCAAAACCAAGTTGTTTCTAAGAAAAAGTGTCTTCTCTTTATGATCTTCTCACCAACCCAAGGTTCGCCTTAGGTCAAGTCCTCGACCGATTAGTACCAATCAGCTAAAAGCATTACTGCCCTTTCACCCTTGGCCTATCAACCAGATGGTCTATCTGGGGTCTTACTCATAAATGATGGGATATCTCATCTTGAGGGGGGCTTCGCGCTTAGATGCCTTCAGCGCTTATCCCTTCCGCACGTAGCTACTCAGCTATGCCCTTGGCAGGACAACTGATCCACCAGCGGTGCGTCCATTCCGGTCCTCTCGTACTAGGAACAGAGCCTCTCAAATATCCAACGCCCACAGCAGATAGGGACCGAACTGTCTCACGACGTTCTGAACCCAGCTCGCGTGCCTCTTTAATGGGCGAACAGCCCAACCCTTGGGACCTACTACAGCCCCAGGATGAGACGAGCCGACATCGAGGTGCCAAACCTCCCCGTCGATGTGGACTCTTGGGGGAGATAAGCCTGTTATCCCCGGGGTAGCTTTTATCCGTTGAGCGATGGCCCTTCCATGCGGTACCACCGGATCACTAAGCCCGACTTTCGTCCCTGCTCGACCTGTATGTCTCGCAGTCAAGCTCCCTTATGCCTTTGCACTCTTTGCGCGATTTCCAACCGCGCTGAGGAAACCTTTGGGCGCCTCCGTTACTCTTTAGGAGGCGACCGCCCCAGTCAAACTGCCCACCTGACATTGTCCCAGAGCTGGATCACAGCTCCTGGTTAGAACACTGGTATGGAAAGGGTGGTATCCAAAGGACGACTCCACACACACTGGCGCGCATGCTTCTATGTCTCCCACCTATCCTGTACATCCCATACCAAAATCCAGTGCCAAGCTACAGTAAAGCTCCACGGGGTCTTTCCGTCTTGCTGCGGGTAACCGGCATCTTTACCGGTACTACAATTTCACCGAGTCCATTGTTGAGACAGCGCCCAAATCGTTACGCCTTTCGTGCGGGTCGGAACTTACCCGACAAGGAATTTCGCTACCTTAGGACCGTTATAGTTACGGCCGCCGTTTACTGGGGCTTCGATTCTAAGCTTCGCTTACGCTAACCTTTCCTCTTAACCTTCCAGCACCGGGCAGGCGTCAGCCCCTATACATCATCTTTCGATTTAGCAGAGACCTGTGTTTTTGGTAAACAGTCGCTTGGGCCTATTCTCTGCGGCCGCCTCAGGCTTTGACACCCTACGCGCGGCACCCCTTCTCCCGAAGTTACGGGGTCATTTTGCCGAGTTCCTTAACAATGGTTCTCTCGCTGGCCTTAGAATTCTCTTCCTACCTACCTGTGTCGGTTTACGGTACAGGCGCCCTAAAAACTCGATAGCGGCTTTTCTCGACAGTTTGAAATCGACAGCTTCGTTACTTAAGTTCACTCCCCATCACAGCTCACCTTTTAACGGGACGGATTTGCCTATCCCATCAAGCTTGCTGCTTGGACGCGCTCTTCCAATCGCGCGCTCTGCCTATCCTCCTGTGTCACCACATCTCTCAAACGCTTCTAAAGCGGTACAGGAATCTTCACCTGTTGTCCATCGCCTACGACTTTCGTCCTCGGCTTAGGTCCTGACTTACCCTGAGTGGACGAGCCTTCCTCAGGAACCCTTAGGTTTTCGGCCGGTGTGATTCTCACACACCTCTCGCTACTCATGCCAACATTCTCTCTTCTATACAGTCCACCATACCTTACAGTACAGCTTCGTCCCGTATACAATGCTCCCCTACCACTAGAAGACCTTAGTCTTCTAATCCATAGCTTCGGTGGTGGATTTTAGCCCCGGTAATTTTCGGCGCGACATCACTCGACTAGTGAGCTATTACGCACTCTTTCAATGCGTGGCTGCTTCTAAGCCAACATCCTAGTTGTCTAGGCAATGTCACATCCTTTCCCACTTAATCCACACTTGGGGACCTTAGCTGATGGTCTGGGCTGTTTCCCTCTCGACAACGAATCTTATCACACGCTGTCTGACTCCAAGGATAAAGATCACGGCATTCGGAGTTTGATAAGCTTCGGTAGGCGGTGAAGCCCCCTAGGCTAGTCAGTGCTCTACCTCCGTGTCTCATTTCCTCAGGCTAGCCCTAAAGCTATTTCGGGGAGAACCAGCTATCTCCGTGTTCGATTGGAATTTCTCCGCTACCCACAAGTCATCCCAGCCTTTTTCAACAGACATGGGTTCGGGCCTCCACAAAATTTTACTTCTGCTTCACCCTGCTCATGGGTAGGTCACACGGTTTCGGGTCTACGCCATACAACTCGTCGCCCTATTCAGACTCGCTTTCGCTACGGCTACGGTGCTCAAGCACCTTAACCTATCGCTGCATAACGTAACTCGTTGGCCCGTTCTACAAAAAGTACGCGGTCGCAAGTCATGCTTGCTCCCACTGCTTGTAAACATAAGGTTTCAGGTTCTATTTCACTCCCCTCCAGGGGTTCTTTTCACCTTTCCCTCACGGTACTATGCGCTATCGGTCACTTGGTAGTATTTAGCCTTGGGAGATGGTCCTCCCTGCTTCCCACAGGATTTCTCGTGTCCCGTGGTACTCTGGATCGGACGTCGTCCGGGTCCACCTTTCGTCTACGGGACTATCACCCGCTCTGGTGTGCCTTCCCAGGCATCTTCGACTAGACTTATCCCTAAACTTTATTCGTCCGTCCGCAACCCCGAGACCCGTAGGTCTCGGTTTGGGCTCTTTCCCTTTCGCTCGCCGCTACTCGGAAAATCGATTGTTTTCTTTCTCTTCCTCCGGTTACTTAGATGTTTCAGTTCACCGGGTTCCCCCCGTCAGGCTATGTATTCACCTGACGGTCCTCGCGGATGAACGCGAGGGGGTTTCCCCATTCGGACATCCCCGTATCATCGCCTGCTTGCGGCTACACGGGGCTTTTCGCAGCTTACCACGTCCTTCATCGGCTCCAAGTGCCAAGGCATCCGCCTTATGCTCTTACTTACTTGACCTGCTTCACCTTGAGTCGGCGATCAGATCTTTTAAAAAAGAGATTCTCTCTTTCAAATTTCAGCTTGGTTTTTTTCTTAGATTTTAAGAAGTTTTGCTGTATGCAATTTTCAATGAGCGTCGAAAACCCTTGATCAGAAAATAAGTGGTGGGCATAGGTGGACTCGAACCACCGACCTCACGCTTATCAGGCGTGCGCTCTAACCTGCTGAGCTATACGCCCACTTATAACCTGTGGGTTCTCTTATGTTGAGAGTCTAACCTCTCAAAACTGAATCGTACGAACGTCTTTCATTAAAGGCTTATTTTTTATGATTCTCCTTAGAAAGGAGGTGATCCAGCCGCACCTTCCGATACGGCTACCTTGTTACGACTTCACCCCAGTCATTGGTCTCACCTTCGGCAGCTTCCCCCGCTTAAAGCGGTTGGATCACTGACTTCGGGTGCTCCCAACTTCCATGGTGTGACGGGCGGTGTGTACAAGACCCGGGAACGCATTCACCGCGACATGCTGATTCGCGATTACTAGCAACTCCAGCTTCACGTGGGCGAGTTGCAGCCCACGATCCGAACTGAGATCGGCTTATAAGGATTCGCTCCTGCTTGCGCAGTCGCTGCCCGTTGTACCGACCATTGTAGCACGTGTGTAGCCCAAATCATAAAGGGCATGATGATTTGACGTCATCCCCACCTTCCTCCGGTTTGTCACCGGCAGTCCATCTAGAGTGCCCAACTTAATGCTGGCAACTAAATGCAAGGGTTGCGCTCGTTGCGGGACTTAACCCAACATCTCACGACACGAGCTGACGACAACCATGCACCACCTGTCATCCCTGTCGACCAAAGGTCGAAAGCTCTGGTTAAAGAGCGATCAAGGAGATGTCAAGATTTGGTAAGGTTCTTCGCGTTGCTTCGAATTAAACCACATGCTCCGCTGCTTGTGCGGGTCCCCGTCAATTCCTTTGAGTTTCAGTCTTGCGACCGTACTCCCCAGGCGGGGTACTTATTGCGTTAACTGCGGCACCGACACTCGCATGCCGACACCTAGTACCCATCGTTTACGGCGTGGACTACCAGGGTATCTAATCCTGTTCGCTCCCCACGCTTTCGTGCCTCAGTGTCAGTTACAGTCCAGAAAGTCGCCTTCGCCACTGGTGTTCCTCCTAATATCTACGCATTTCACCGCTACACTAGGAATTCCACTTTCCTCTCCTGTACTCAAGTCCAACAGTTCCCAAGGCTTACAACGGTTGAGCCGTTGCCTTTCACCTCAGGCTTGATGGACCACCTACGCACTCTTTACGCCCAGTGATTCCGGATAACGCTTGCTCCCTACGTATTACCGCGGCTGCTGGCACGTAGTTAGCCGGAGCTTGCTTCTAAGGTACCGTCACTGCTTCTTCCCTTAGAACAGAATTTTACGACCCGAAGGCCTTCATCATTCACGCGGCGTTGCTGCATCAGGCTTGCGCCCATTGTGCAATATTCCCCACTGCTGCCTCCCGTAGGAGTCTGGACCGTGTCTCAGTTCCAGTGTGGCCGATCACCCTCTCAGGTCGGCTACTGATCGTCGCCTTGGTAGGCCGTTACCCTACCAACTAGCTAATCAGACGCGGGCCCATCCTGAACCGATAAAATCTTTAACAAGTAGGTCATGCGACCTTCTCGCTTCATGAGGTATTAATCACCGTTTCCGGTGGCTATCCCTCTGTTCAGGGCAGGTTGCCCACGCGTTACTCACCCGTCTGCCACTTTCCGCAAGTTCCCTTCCACCGAAGTGTCCGTTCCCTCGCTTCTCGTTCGACTTGCATGTGTTAAGCACGCCGCCAGCGTTCATCCTGAGCCAGGATCAAACTCTTTGAAAAAATTTTGAAACCATAGCTCTAATAAAAATTGACGTTTCGTACGATTCAGTTTTCAAAGGTCAAATTGCTCTCGCCGCAAGGGAAAATGTATCGTTGCGACTTTTATATAATAGCAGAGCAGAGGCCCTAAGTCAAGGCCTCCGCAAGAAGTTTTTTAAGATTTACACGAGATTGCCCGTGATCGATCCAAAATCCTCAAATCCTTGCTTCTGCGCGTAATCCATCATACCATCTAGGATCTTCATTGTCACGCATGGATCTGTGAAATTTGCCGTGCCCACCGCAATCGCCGTCGCTCCGGCCAGAAGAAAAGAAATCCCATCCTCCCATGAAGCGATCCCACCCATTCCCAAGACCGGGATCGAGGTCGCATGGTACACATCGTGCACGAGCTTCAGGGCCACCGGCTTGACCGCCGGTCCCGACAGCCCCCCGAACTTCCGCTCGAGAAAGGGCTTGCGCCGGTAGATGTCGATATCCATCCCTGCGAGGGTATTGATCAGGCTCAGAGCGTCGGCGCCTTCGGCCTCACAAATCCTAGCCATCTCGCCGATGTTCGTCACGTTCGGGGTAAGCTTCACGATCAGGTGCTTGTTCCCCAGCACCTTCCGCACCGCCCGGACCGTCTCGGACAACTGTATGGGATCTGTCCCGAAGGCCATCCCACCCCCCGCCACGTTCGGACAGGAAACGTTGAGCTCGATGCTATCCACCGGCTCATCCTTCAACCGATCGGCCAGGGCCACGTACTCCTCGAGGGTATGGCCGTTGATGTTCGCGATGATCGCCGTTCCTTTTCCCATTAAATGAGGCAGTTCTTCTTGAAGAAAGGCTTCCACACCCGGGTTCTGTAAGCCCACGCTGTTGATCAGGCCCATGGGGGTCTCGATAAGACGGCGACCGGTATTCCCCTCACGGGGCTCGAGCGTCAGTCCTTTCACCGAGATAGCACCCAGTTTAGAAATATCAAAGAAAGGTTCGTACTCCCGGCCGAACCCGAAGGTCCCCGAAGCTACTGTCACGGGATTCTTTAGCACCAGTCCGTTCAGATCCACCTGACTATGCTTCATCGAAAATCACCTCGCTCCCATAGAACATGGGCCCCTCTTTACAGAGCCGCAGCAACTTGTATCCGCGCTCATCCTTGATCTTCTGCGTGCAGCCGAGACAGGCACCGATGCCGCAGGCCATCTTTTCCTCCATGAGCAGTTGGGTCTCCACCCCGAAGGCTTCCCCCAGTCGCTGTACTGCCGCGAGCAGGGGCATCGGTCCGCAGGCGTAGATCACATCGTAGGTGCCCGCTTTCAGCTCCTCCTCCAGCCCCTGGGTGGGGAAGCCCTTTTTCATGGCCTTCCCCGTCAGGCTGTAGCTCACACAGGTGTCGGGTCGTTCAAAGTCATCATCAAAGAGCGCATCTCCTGTATAGCCGATGCGCGCATCATGGGGAATGCCCAGGGCATGTGAGAGTTCGATCAGCGGCGCGATGCCGATCCCGCCACCTAAAAGCAGACCCCGCTTCTTCTGATCGTCCAGCACAAAGCCACGTCCCAGCGGTCCGATCAGATCCAGCGAATCACCGCGACCGAGCTTTCCTATTGCCGCTGTCCCCTCGCCCAGGATCTTCACGTAAAAAATGACCTCGTGTCCCTTCACCCGGGCGACGCTGATAGGCCGGCGCAGGTACTTGGCCGGGCTCTTCAGTTGAAAAAACTGGCCCGGTAGCACCGGTTCCTCCAAATTCGGCACCGAAACCTTGATTGAAAAATGCTCGGCATCGAAACGGGTGATGCTCGTGACGGTCCCCATCAGCTGTTTCATAATCGGATCCCCGCCGTCTCCAGCGCCCTTTGCAGGTCCTCACGCATGGCCACCGTGGCCTCCCGCGCCGCTTCGACGAAGGACTTATCCGATGACTCATAGGCATAGATAATCCCCCGCGAGCTGTTCACGATTGCCCCGAGTCCCTCTTTATTGAAGGCGCCGACGACGTCGGCAGCACCACCGCCCTGGGCCCCGTAGCCGGGTACAAGGAAGAAAACATTGGGCAGGCTCCACCGCAAGTTCTTCAGCTCATCGGGATGCGTGGCCCCTACCACTGCTGCCAGATTGGAGAATCCCACCGCTCCCGCACGAAGCTTTGAGGCCGCCTGCAAAGCATCACCCACGTGCTGGTAGAGGGTCTGCCCCTTCACCGGCAGATCCTGCAACTCCGACGAGCTCGGGTTGGACGTCTTCACAAGTACGAAGACCCCCTTGTCCTCTCCATCGCACACCTCGTAAAAAGGCGCCAATCCATCGGAGCCAAAGTAGGGGTTGATGGTCATGAAATCCACCTCCAGGTCCCGACCCTTCTCCAGGTGGGCCTTGGCATAGGCGGCACTCGTCGACCCGATATCCCCGCGCTTCACATCCCCGATGACCACCAAGCCCTTTTCGCGGGCGTAGCGAAGGGTCTCGATGTAGGCTTGGATCCCCTCCAGACCACAGGCTTCATAAAAGGCGATCTGTGGCTTTACCGCAGGCACCAGATCCGCCACCGCATCGATGATCCCCTTGTTAAAGGCAAAGAGTTTCTCCCCGTCGGTGAGATCCGCCGATGCGATCTCCTCCGGCAAGCGGTCGATCCTCGGATCGAGACCCACCACGATGGGTGCCTTTTTCTCCTTGATCTGCTCGCATAATCGATCGATTAACATCGGACCACTCCTTCTTTTACCTTCAGCTCGCCCTCCGTGAAGACGTACATCGCTTTGCCGTAAACCATCTGCCCCTCCAAGGGCGTGATTTTCCCCTTGCTCTCGAAAGTCTCCCCCTTCACCTCGTAAGGGTTCTCGAGGTCCCAAAGGACGAAGTCCGCCTGGGCTCCCTCGATCGTCGCTTTCTCCTCTAGTCCCAACCGCTTTCTCGGTAGAGAGCTCAGTCCCTCCACCAGGATTTTCATGCTGATCACACCCTCTTTCACCAGGTGGGTGTAAAGGCTGGGAAAGAGGAGCTCGAGACCGGTGAAACCGTAGGCCGTATCGGCATAGGCGCCTTCCTTCTCCCTGCGGGTGTGGGGGGCATGGTCCGAGGCGAAAAGGGTTCCCTCTCCCAGGGAGGCGATCAGCGCCCGGCGGTGGACAGACGACCGGATCGGCGGGTTCACTTTATGGAACCCCGTGAGGGGCGTCGGTAAGGCGTCCGTCTCGAGAAGCAGGTGATGGGGACAGAATTCCCAGGTCACATCGCTTCCCCTGCTCTTTGAGGCCCGTGCCAGGGCCAAGCCTTCCGCCGTGGAGAGATGGGCGATGTGCATGTGCCCGCCCACCGCTTCGAGCAGCTCGAGGTCACGCCGGACAATATTGACCTCCACCTCTGGAGGCGTGGGTACCTCGACATAGGCCTTGGCCAGTTGGTGGTCTTCCGTGTGCGTGATGAGCAGCCGTCCCGTCTCCTTGGAAAAACGCAGGGCCTCGGCCATCACCTCGGGATCTTCCGTGGTGCGTCCGTCGTCGGAATACGCCGCCGCATAGGGCGCGATGGCCGCCATGTCCACGAGCTCTCTACCGAGGAGATCCTTGCTGATGGCACTGATGATGGCCACCTCCACATGCGCTTCCCTTGCGATGCGCTTCTCGAGATCTCGGATCTTTTCCACCGTATCCAGTGTCGGTCGGGTGTTCGGCATACAGGCCACTGTGGTGATGCCACCGGCGAGAGCCGCTCGCGTCCCCGTATCCAGGTTTTCTTTCTCCTCAAAACCCGGGGTCCTCAGGTGCACATGCATATCGCACAGGCCCGGTGTCAGCGTCAGTCCACGTGCATCCACACACGTGGCGTCAACAGGGGCCGCCACATCAGCCCCCACAGCTTCAATCGTCCCATCTGAGATGAGCATGTTTACCGGACCCTCACCGGAATAGAGCCGGAAGCCCTCGAAAAAAAATCGCATGGTCGTCCTCCTTTTATCCTAACCTACACATCAAAAAACCCCCGGAGGACACAGAGGCCCCGCGGAGGTATCGTATACGCAATTCGTTTTCATCATCCTTCGGGGCCTCTCGGACCTCGTTAAAGGTGATGCTATTGATTTTTTAAAGCGTAACATGAAAAAACCTCACTGTCAACGCTTGCCTTGCCCACTCACCTGTGGTACCATCTTGGTAGCAACATACATCCCTTTAATCGGACCCGAGAGGTTCGGAAGGAATCAAACATGAGACGACAGTCTGATGCCTTTCGCCCTGCGGCGGAAGGCTTTTTTAGTGCCGTCCTTTAAATTGATTCTGAGAAGTCAAGAAGGAGGTTTCACATGCAGAACACGCGACATCTGATTGAACCCGAGGATTTTAGCGTCGAGGAAATCGAGGAACTGGTGGACCTGGGCCTGGCCATGGAAGAGGACCCGGCTGCCTACGGCGATGTGGCCCGGGGCAAGATCCTGGCCTCGCTCTTCTTTGAACCCAGCACCCGGACGAAGTTCAGCTTCGATGCCGCCATGCTACGGCTGGGCGGACAGCTCATCGGTTTTGCCGATGCCGACACCACCTCCAAGAAGAAGGGGGAGTCCCTGGCCGATACCATCCGGGTCATGGGCTACTACTGCGACCTGATCGTCATGCGTCATCCCAAGGAGGGCGCCCCGAAGCTCTCGAGTCACTATGCCGACGTGCCGATCATCAACGGCGGCGACGGTGGTCACCAGCACCCCACCCAGACCCTGACGGATCTGATCACCATCAAGAAGTACAAGGGGAGCATCGCCGGTCATACCGTGGCCCTCTGCGGCGACCTCAAGTACGGACGGACCGTCCACTCCCTGGTGCGCACCCTGGCCCGCTTTGGCATCGAGAAGTTCTACCTCGTGAGCCCCGCGGCCCTCAAGCTCCCCTCGAGCCTCAAGCGCCAACTGGCCGATCGTTACCCCGGTGTACAACTCGTGGAAACGGAACGGCTCGAGAATGTGATCGGCGAGATCGACATCCTGTACATGACACGCATCCAGAAAGAACGCTTCTTTAACGAAGAGGACTACCTCAAGCTCAAGAACGCCTACATCCTGACCCGGGACAAGCTAGATAGCGCCAAGGATGATCTGATCGTCATGCACCCCCTACCGCGGGTCAACGAGATCGCCTACGACGTGGACGACGACCCCAGAGCCGTGTACTTCGACCAATCCAAGATGGGGGTCTATATCCGTATGGCCCTGATCACGAAATTACTGGAGGTGGGCCCCTATGCTAGAGGTTAAAGGCATCAAGAACGGTATCGTACTCGATCACATTCGCTCCGGACGCGGATTGATCATCTTCAACAAGCTCTTCCAGGACACAGAAAACCCCGTGGTCCTCCTCATGAACGTAGAAAGTCAGGTGCTCGGCAAGAAAGACATCATCAAGATCGAGAACACCTTTGATATCGATCTCGACATCTTGGCCCTGATCGACCAGGGCGTCACCGTGAACATCATCCGCGATGAACAGCGGGTGGAGAAAAAGCAACTTGGGATCCCCAAGAACATCAAAGGGATCCTCAAGTGCCAGAACCCCCGGTGCATCACCCATACCGATGACTACGCCACACCGGAGTTCACGCTGGTGAAGGCCAACGGACGCCTCGAATACGAATGCGCCTACTGTGAAGAGATCAGCGAGTTTGAAATCTAGAGGACAAGGAAGAAGCGCTAACCGCTCGCCCCCTTTCGGGGGTGGTGGTCAGCGCTTTTTTTATCTGTCTGGATCCCGTCGATCAATCCGAATCCATCATCTGATCGGCCATACTACTGAGCTCTTCCACCATGGCATTGATGCCCTGCAGGGAGCCGGCAATCTGGTTCAGGATCTCCGAGATGTTCCCGGAGATCGATTCGATCTGCTCCACTTCCGATTGCACCCGCTTGCTGTCGCCCTCGATGGACTGGGTCTTCTCCGTGATACTGGCCACAGACTCGTGACTCTGCTTCGACAGCGTACTGATCTCCGAAGACACCACGGCAAAGCCACGACCCGCCTCGCCAATGCGAGCGGCCTCAATGGCCGCGTTGATCCCCAGCATATTGGTCTTCTTCGCGATGTTCTGGATGACCGCCGTGATTCCCTCTATCCCCTTGAGATTCTCATTGAAATGCGTCATCAGACCGGTGAGCTCTTGGCTCAGCGCCGAGAGCTCCTCCATCTTAGCATTGATGTCCTGGGTAGCGTCATTGACCTCTGTGACGTTGAGGGTCAACTCGTGGCTCATCTCCCGCAGGGTCTCCTGTTCGTGCGTGTTCTCCCCAAAAAAAACACAGCCGATCACCCGATTGTTCTCATCCTTCACCGGCAGGGCCGTGCCCACATAGGGAAAGCCGAAAAGTTCCTTACCCACCATGGCCACCTGTTTCTCACCGGATTGGATCGCTCGGTCCACCAGCGTGCCCGCGGGTACCGGATCGCCAGGCTTCACCTTGTGATCGAGTAGCTTGCCGGGTGTGTAGGCGAGGTATGTCCCCATGTCGGTGATGGCCACCGCCGTGTCTTTGATTGTAGCGGCATTAAAAAATGGTGCCGTCTCCACCAGTTTCTTCAAAATTTCATGCACGATAAATCCCCCTTAGCGGTCAATAGTTTTCTATTCAACTATTTTACCACATCCCTTCGCCCTGTGGAAGCGTCACGGGGGGAATCCTTTCATCTGCTCATTTGTAAAAAACGGCCGAGACCATGTGTTCCGACCGTTCTAGGATTAGCTGTAAATGCCTGGGATACGCACGACAAAGGTCGTTCCCTCCCCTGGCTCGCTGGACACCTGGATGACGCCCCCGAGAGATAGGACCACGTGCTTGACGATGGCCAGGCCGAGACCCGTCCCACCGACCTGACGGCTCCGGGCCTTGTCCACCCGGTAGAAGCGTTCGAAGAGACGATCGAGGTGTTCCTCATCGATCCCGATCCCATTATCCGAGATGGTGATCACGAGATCCTCCCGTTCCCGCTGGAGAGAAAAGCGAACCTCACCCTTATCCGGTGTGTACTTGATGGCATTGTCGAGTAGGTTGATCAGCATCTGCTTGAAGCGGTGGGGGTTCCCGTTGACCTCCGGTAACGAATCCCCCACCTCGTAGCGAAGGGTGATCTCTTTCTTCTCGGCTGCGGGCAGGAGCATCTCCCGCACCTCATCGCCCACATCCGTCACATCGATGGTTTCGTCTTGGACCTCCCGCTCGCGCTTCTCGATCTCACTGAGCACCAGGAGATCTTCGATGAGCGAGGTCAGTCGTTCCGTCTCCTTGAAGATGATCCCGAGGAAGCGGTCGCGCACGGCTTCGTTGTTCACAGCTCCCTCTCTCAGGGTCTCCACAAATCCCTTGATCGAAGTGAGCGGGGTCTTGAGCTCGTGGGAGACATTGGCCACGAAATCGCGACGCATGATCTCCAACCGTCTCATTTCCGTGATGTCCTGGAAGACGATCAGCGTCCCGATCACGGGGTTCGTCGGATCATCGGACTCGATCGGTCGGGCGTAGACGCTCAGGATCTGATCTCCGTGTACCATCTCTTGGCGCTCACCGGCCATCTCCCCGTCGAGGAGGGTATCCACCTCGTAGGCTCGGATCACCTCCAGGATCTTTTTGCCGATCACCACCTCTTCCTTGAACTGGAAGAGGCGTTCGGCGGAAGGATTCGCAAAGATGATCCGCCGATCCGTCGATACCGCCACGACACCATTTTGCATGGCCATCAAAATGGCGCGAACCCGGTTCGTCTGTTCGCCGATATCGCTGACCTTCACTTTGAGCTCCTCGCTCATGCGGTTGAAGTTGCGCGCCAGCTCACCGATCTCATCGCGACTATCGATATAGATCTTCTTCCCGAACTGACCGCTCGCAATCTCCTTGGTCGCCTGGGAAAGGGTGTTGATCGGCGAGAGGATCACGTCGAGATACTTGAAGCTGAGCACCGCTGCCAGGGCTAGACCGATGAGGGCGGCGATGAAAATCTGCCTGAGGACCTCCAGATTGTAGCGGTTGATCTGGTCGAGGGGCAGGGACAGGCGCACCACCCTGATCTGTGGGTGATCGATGGCCAGGGCCACGTAGTACATATCGAACTTCACTGTGTCGGAATAGCGTTTGACCACACCGAAGCCTTCCGAAAGCGCCTCTACCACCTCGGGCCGATCGCCGTGATTGTCCATCAGGTCCTGGTTGGCCTCGGAATCGTAAAAGACTTTACCCGCCGGACCGATTAGCGTCACCCGGCTTCCGGTTTCTTTGGCCAGGCGCTCGAGAAAGGGCAGTTCTTCCTCGAAAGAATTTCCCTCGAGCTCTCCGCTGATCACACGGGCGTAGTTGGAGAGCTTCTCCCGTACGTTGTCGGTGTAGTTGCGCTGGACGAGACTATTGGACAGCAATCCCGTGATCAGGATGCCCACGAACATGATGAAAACTATAAAACCGTTGATCTTGCGTCTCAAGAGTCCGCCACCTTTCTTAGGAATCAGTCAAATTTATACCCCACACCGCGTACTGTCTGGATCCGCTCGCCCACCGAGGGGTCCAGCTTCTTGCGTAGGTGCAGGATGTGCACATCCACCGTTCGCGTCTCGCCAGCATAGGCATAGCCCCAGATCTCCTGGAGCAGCATCTCGCGGTCGAGCACCTTTCCCCTGCTCTCCACCAAGAAGCGCAGGAGTTCGAACTCCTTGTAGGTTAGCTCGACGAAGGCATCATCCACGTAGGTCTCGCGCTTCGATAGATCCATCAGCAACCCGTCTACTCTGAGTTTACCACTTTTCTTGTGCCGTGTCGTCTGTTGGTAGCGCCTCAGCACCACCTTCACACGGGTGATCAGCTCTCGGACGCTGAAGGGCTTGGTCACGTAATCGTCGGCCCCCATCTCAAGGCCCAAGATTTTATCGAGTTCCTCGGACTTGGCCGTGAGCATGATAATCGGGATCTCAAGTTTAAGCTCGTGCTTGATCTGACGGCAGATCTCAATGCCGTCCATCTCAGGCAACATGATGTCGAGTAAAATCAGATCAGGGTCAAAGAGCTGTACCTTATCAGCCACCTCGCCACCACGACTGACACTGGCCACACCAAATCCCGCGCCCTCCAGATTGTAGCGGAGCAGTTCAACGATATGCAGATCATCCTCTACGATGAGAATCTTTTCCATTTCTTCCGGTCACCTCACTTTACCCCTTGAGTATATCGAAGCAATGTTAGAGGGAGGTTAAGAAATGGAAAAAACATGTACAGCAGACCGTCTCCTAAAAAAAAGAAAGGGACTTCTCTTCCAATAAAGGAAAAGAAGTCCCTTTTTCTGTGTGATGGCCGCTAGGCAAGTTTGTTTGAGAAGACCGCCAGGACCACGATCACGAGGAGACCGAAGATCATCAGGCTCGTCTGGGTGATCGAAATGATACCACCGATGGCCACCAAGGCCACGGCCACGGGGATCACGTACTTCACGAGGTTGTACCACACGTTGAAGAGGCCGAACTTGATCTTGCCCCCGTTGGTCAGTTCGTTTCGCAGGTCTTCTTTGTTCATGACCCAACCCACGAAGACCGATAGGAGCATCCCACCGATCGCCAGGAAGATCTTGTCCGTCAGGATATCGAAGAAATCGAAGAAACCTGCACCCAGCACCGTCACGCCGCTCATGACGCCGAGGGAAAGAGAGGCCAAGGTGTTCGTGATGACCATGACGCCACCGAGGCCATAGACAGCTTTCTTACGCTCGGCACCCCGCTGGTCGATGAAGTAAGCCACGACGGACTCGAGCAGTGAGACCGAAGAGGTCAGCGCCGCTACCGCCAGGGCGATAAAGAAGAGCGCCGAGAACACGACCCCGATGCCACCCATGTTGGCGAAGATGGTTGGTACCACGACGAACACGAGCCCTGGACCTGCCGTCGGTTCGAGACCGAAGGCAAAGAGCGCCGGGAAGATGGCCAGACCCGCGAGCAGCGCCACCAGTGTGTCGAGCGAGGTGATGATCACTGCATTTTGCAGGAGGTTCTCTTTTTTCGACAGGTAGGATCCGTAGGTGATCATGATCCCCATGCCGAGACTAAGGGAGAAGAAAGCTTGACCGAGGGCTGCCAGCAGCGTGGCTCCTGTGACCTTGGAGAAGTCGGGCTTGAAAAGGAACTCGAGCCCCGCCCCGGCACCGGGAAGCGTCACGCTGCGGATCGCGATCAGAACGAGCAGACCGAAAAGCATGGGCATCAGGATCTTACCGGCTTTCTCGATACCACCGGAGATTCCCTTGGCCACGATGGCCACGTTCATAGACAAAAAGACGAGCATCCAGAGCAGTGGCTCCACGGGGTTCCCGATGAATGCACCGAAAACATCGGGTACCGCAGCGGCATTGCCCACCAGACCGGTAAAGGACTTGACGATGTAGGCCAGTGCCCAACCGCCGACCACCGGGTAGAAACCCATGATCAGAAACGCGGACAAGACGCCCAGTACACCGACGAAGGTCCACCGCTCGTCGTTCTTCTTAAAAGCACCTGCAGCCGCAAGGCTCGTGCGGCGACCGAGGGCCAGCTCCGCGACCATGACGCTCAGGCCGATCACGAAGACGAAAATTAGATAAATGAAGATAAAGGCGCCACCACCGTTTTCTCCGGCCGTGTACGGAAAACGCCAGATGTTTCCGAGACCAACCGCCGAACCAGCAGCCGCCATGATGAACCCGAGACGCGATCCCCAGTTCTCTCTAGCTTGTTGCATGAAATCCCTCCTTGGATTGCACAAAAGTAATTGCCAACCGTCACAATCCACGGCAACCCTCACCACAAGTTTGAATAAGGACGTGTATGAATGACCCGTTTCTTCTTAAAAGGAGCACGTTAGCAGAAAAAACACGGTAGTCGTGGTAGATCTGTGCCTAACGATCTGCGAAACACTCATAAAAACTTAAAATGATTCAACGCCTTGTTTAAGGGTTGCTAATAAATTGTAACAACATCAACAATCGTAACATATTGTTCATAAGTATTCAAATCGTTTTCTCAATTGTCACATAATTAACAATGTTGTTGCGTTTCCCAAAACCAAAAAAAAGACCCCCTCTTCCCGTGGGAAGAGAGGACCTTCTGATGGCTTGTCTTACGCGAGCTTCTTGGAGAAGAGCGCGAGAGCTGCGATGATCAACAGACCGAAGATCATCAGGCTCGTCTGTGTGATGGAAATGATACCACCGATGGCTACTACTGAAACCGCCACAGGAATCACGTACTTGACGAGGTTATACCAGACGTTGAACAGACCGAACTTGAGCGTGCCACCGTTGGTGAGCTCGTCCTGGAGGTCGTCCTTGTTGACAACCCAACCCACGAAGATCGACAAGAGCATACCGCCGATTGCGAGGAAGATCTTGTCCGTCAGGATATCGAAGAGATCGAAGACCCCAACGCCGAAGATTGTAACTCCGCTCATCACGCCGAGCGAGAGGGAAGAAAGGATACCCGTCACGGTCATGATACCACCCGTCATGTAAACGGCTTTCTTACGCTGCATTTCGCGCTGGTCGATGAGGTAAGCGACAACGACTTCGAGAAGCGATACAGAAGAGGTCAATGCCGCTACTGCTAGTGCGATGAAGAAGAGAATCCCGAATAAAACACCGATACCGCCCATTTCAGCAAAGATCGTTGGTACGACGACGAAAACGAGTCCGGGACCAGCAGTGGGCTCGAGACCGAAGGCAAAGAGTGCCGGGAAGATCGCGAGGCCAGCGAGCAGGGCCACACCAGTATCCATCGTTGTAACGATAAGCGCATTCTGAGGCAGGTTCTCTTTTTTATTGAGGTAAGAACCGTAGGTGATCATGCATCCCATACCAAGGCTGAGCGAGAAGAAGGCCTGGCCGAGGGCCGCGAGGTACGTTGCACCCGTTACTTTGGAAAAGTCAGGTCTGAACAGGAACTCGAGACCTGCGCCTGCGCCCGGCAGCGTCATGCTGCGGATCGCGATGAGCACGAGCAGACCGAAGAGCGTAGGCATGAGAATCTTACCAGCTTTTTCGATACCGCCTGCAATACCCTTGGCTACGATGGCCACGTTCATGAACAGGAAGATGAACATCCAGATCAGCGGCTCGACGGGTGAAGTGATGAACCCACCGAAGACATCGCCGATGGCGCCCGGATCGGACATCAGGCCCGTAACTGACTTGAGGATATACGCGAGCGCCCAACCGCCTACTACTGGGTAGAAACCCATGATGAAGAAGGCGGATAATACGCCGAGCACACCGACAAAGGTCCACTTGTTGCTGTAGCTCTTGAAGGCGCCAACGGCCGCGAGGCTCGTACGGCGACCCACTGCAAACTCGGCCGTCATAACGCTCAGGCCGATAACAAATACGAAAACAAGATAAATTAAGATAAATGCACTACCGCCGTTTGCTCCGGCCGTGTACGGAAAACGCCAGATGTTACCGAGACCTACTGCCGAACCAGCGGCAGCCATGATAAATCCAATGCGTGATCCCCAATTTTCTCTAGGTTGTTGCATGAAATCCCTCCCTTAACAGGTTAAAAAACAATACGATGTGTCGTCAGTGGTCGAGGTCCTTGCCCGATCGCTTTGTCTTTTCCCATCACCGCCTTTCCGTGTGTTCTGTATGAAAATGGCAGAAAATTTTGCCAATTTGAAGCAGGGTGACACATTTTGAGAATTTCTTACAAGGTCCCAAAATGTGAACATTTTTTAAAATTTTAGCACACAACCTACCATCCTGCAATGATTTATACGTAAAAACAAATTTTTGCGAATGGATTTCAACAATCTGTCTACCTCTTATTATGAAATTGTAATATCAATAAGATTGTACCATATGGTAAACAACTTGACAATCCTTTTTCAAAATTGTCAAACAATTAACGAGCGTTTGCAATTACTGGGTTTGAAGCAATTTTTCAGCCACGCGAAAACCGTCCACGGCGGAGCTCATGATCCCCCCCGCGTAGCCAGCACCCTCTCCCGCTGGATAGAGCCCCGGTGTTCTTACGGCCTCCAGGGTCTCGTCATCCCTCGGGATCCGCACCGGAGAAGAACTCCGGGATTCCACCGCCGTGAGCAGGGCGCCCGGGTGGGCAAATCCCTTCAGTTTCTTCTCCATGGACAGAAGCGCCTCCCGAAGCGCGCTCGTGAGAAAGGGAGGGAAGAGACAATCGAAGTCGACGGGAGTAACCCCAGGACGGTAGCTGTAACGTAGACCCAGCGCCTCCTCCCCTCTGTTCAGAAAGCGACCCACCGTCGTCACCGGGGCACTGTAGTCCCCACCGGCTAGGGTGAAGGCCCTGTGCTCGAGCGCTTCCTGGAAGGCAATGCCGGCCAGAGGACCCTCGCCTCCGAAGTCCTCGGGGTGCACGGTGACCAGCAGCGCGCTGTTCGCCTGTCCTGAGGCCCTCGCCTGCTTCGACATGCCGTTGGTCACCACTTGCCCCTTGCCGCTGGCAGAGGCCACCACGAAGCCGCCTGGGCACATGCAGAAGGTGTAGACCCCGCGTCCTCCCTCCGTCTGGTGGCTCAGTCGGTAGGTCGCAGGGCCGAGGAGCGCCGTCATATCCTTCTTCCCGTACTGCACCGCATCGATCATGGCCTGCGGGTGTTCGATCCGACAACCCACGGCGAAGGGCTTGGCCTCGAGCCGAACCCCCTGGTTGTGGAGGGTTCGGAAGAGGGCGCGGGAAGAGTGTCCCACTGCCAGGATCACGCGGTCAGAAGGCAAGAAACGACCGTCCGCCAATCGCACGCCCGCGACCCTGCCTTCCTCTAGAACCAGGCCTTCCACCCAGGTTTCAAAACAGATCTCCGCACCCTCCGCGATCAACCGTTCCCGGAAATTTTTGACCACCCTTCTGAGCACGTCCGTGCCGATATGCGGTCCCTTCTTGTAGAGGATTTCCTCCGGTGCCCCGGCCTCCACGAAAAGCTCCAGGATCTCACGCTGGGCCGGGTCCTTGATCCTGGTGGTCAACTTGCCATCGGAAAAGGTCCCGGCACCGCCCTCGCCGAACTGTACGTTCGACCGCTCATCGAGGGTCCCGTCGCGCCAGAAGGCATTGACGTCCTTGACGCGTTCCTCGATTCTCTTGCCGCCCTCGAGGACCAGGGGCTTTAGCCCTGCCCGTGCCAGTACATGGGCCGCAAACATACCGGCGGGGCCGAAGCCCACTACGATGGGACGGTCGCCTTTGTTCTGAGCCTCTGGATAATCATAGCGCCAGGGACTTGCCTCGGACACATCGCGTCCCTTGTGGTAGCGCGTGCCTTTTACTAGCCCCACCACCACGGTATAGACCAAACGCACGGGACTCTTCCGGGCATCGATGGATTCCCGCTCGATCCGCAGATGCTCGATGGCACTGGGTTTGACCCCAAGTTTCTTTGCCGTCAGGTCCTTCAGGTCAGCGGACTTTCCATCGGCGATAGTTTTGATTTGATTCACTCTCAAGAGCATCTGAACACATCCTCACTTTATCCTTTCCTCTATTCTACCAAAAAAAGCCGAAGGCCGCAGGCTAAGAAGCGTGCGGCGCATGGTCGGCGGCTTTGACCCGCGAGACGATCAGCGGGATCAAAATCAGTTGGATGATCATGCCGGGCAGTCCCGTCACGATGGCAGCCTGCAGGTACATCATGGGGTTGAGCTTGATCGTACCCATGCTCACCAGCAGGTAGGCGAAAAGGCCCAGTCCGATGCGTCCCACCACCATGCTGGTGATCAGGGTCAAGATCGTGTGCATCTTGCGCTTCAGCAAAGAAGCCACGAGCCCGTAGAGACCCAGCTCCACGCTCATCAGGATTCCGATGGGTAGGATTGGGGGCATCCCGAGAAGCGTGCTATTCAGAAGCGGTAGCACGAGACCGAGGAAGAGGGCGTAGCCCGGCGATAGGAGCAGGCCACCCATGAGCACCGGTATGTGCATGGGTAGGAAGATTGTCCCGGGGATACCGGTCATGTGAAAGATCCCGGGGATCAGGACTCCGATGGCCAAGAGCGCCCCCGTGTAGGTCATTTGTCGTTGCATGTCGTTCCTCCTTGTTTTCCATAGAAAAAGACCACGGGCTTCAAACCTTCGTGGTCTTCAATGTGTCGATCGTTTCGTCGATCTGTTCGAGTATGTCGTTGAGGGTGTAGCGGGTGGTACCGAGGACCGTGACCTGACACCGGTTGATGGGCAGCAGAATTTTTTCGGCCGAGGAGCGGGCCACTGCCCGCGTCATGCCTTCGGTGATCTCGCCCATCATGCTGTCCGCCACCAAGATGGCGATGGGACCGATGATCGCATCCACCTGTTGGCTCATGACGGCAATGGCGTTCTCACCCGTGGCCCCGCGGTGGGCACCGGCCTTCATCATCGCGCTCGTCGCCTGAGAATTCGTTCCCAGTGCGATGATTTCGATACCATCGCGTTTTTTCAGTCGCGTGACGATGCTACGGCCCAGTCCCCCACCCTGTCCGTCGATGACGGCAATCTTCATGGGACACCTTACCTTTCTATTCTAGCGAAAAGGAAAGCCCTCCGCAAGGGGGGCTCTCGCTCTTTTAATCAAACCAAAAGGCCAGTTCTCTCTCGGCCTCTTCCACCGATTCACTCCCGTGAACGGCGTTCTGGCGGATATCCTTACCGAAAAGATAGCGAATCGTCCCCGGCCGGGCGTGGGCCGGATCCGTGGCCCCGTTGATCTCCCGGGTCACCGCCACGGCATTCTCACCGCAGAGACTTAACACCACGAGCTCCCCGCTCATCATGAACTTCACCAGCGGTGGGTAGAAGGGCTTATCCACGTGGGCCGCATAGTGCTCGGCCAGTCGCTCTTCATCGGCTACGGTCATGTAGAGGTCCTCCACACGCAGGCCGTTCTCTTCGTACATGGCCAAGATCCTACCGATGAGCTTCTGTCTCACAGCGTCGGGTTTAATCAGTACCAGTGTTCTTTCCATCTCATCACACCCCCATGACTCTCTTTAAAAACGCTTCAATTCCTAACATCATGCGATCGAAGGTCGGTTCTGCCACGCTGATTGTCTCCACGGGGCAGCGACCGTCGCGGGTCCGGTTCTCGATCTGCGGCACGAGCCGGTCGTGGATCACCGGGATCTTCTCGTTCTCGAGCACCGCCAGGGCGGGCTCTGAAATCAGCCGGGCGTAGACACCGGTGATGCCCATTTCCACAGCGATCCTTGCAGCCGCTTCACCGATCACACGATCGGCGAGCAAGCCACCCTTCAGATCGAGACCCTGCCGGTAGCAGGTGTAGAGGGGGAAGATTCCCCGGGCATCGGATGCGTAAAGGATCTCACCGTCCCGGGCGATCAAGATCGCCCGGTCCTGTTCCTTCAGCTGCTGTCCGAGTGCATTGAGTTGTGTCATTGTGCATCTTCCCCTTCTTCGTCTTCTCGTCCGTAGGTTTCCGTGATCGGCACCATGCCCAGCTCCCGGGCCCGCTCGATGATGACCCGGTCGGAGATCTCTTCGGGCTCCGGTCGAAGCAGTCCCGCGAAGAGACCGTAGAACACGAGGACAAGGCCCGTGAGCAGCAAGAACAGGTAGCGCGTCAGCTTGCCGTAATCCGGTCCTCTCACCTAGTCACCTTCCTTCGGTAGTGCATCGTACAGGTTGTCCCATAGATCCTCCGCCTCGAAGCCGCGACGCCAAAAGGCCACGCCACCCAGGTCGTAGGCCTCCACGAGCGTCAGTTTCTCTCGAATAGAGGTCTCGTCCTCGAGCCACAGTTTCTTGAGGCTGTTCTCCTCAATCCAAGTGGCCACATACTGACGTTTCTCCGGGTGCCAGATCAAGGGTAGTTGTCGATTTTCAATATAACCCGTGGCGTACCGCATTGTCAAGACATCGGAGCGGACGTCCATCTTCTCGGCCACCGTCGTCGAGGGGACTTCCGTCCATACACGGGTGTAGAGCGGGATGCCCAGGACCAGTTTGTCGGGTGCCACCTCCTCGAGGAGACCTTGGACGCCCCGCTCCACCCAGTTGTAAGAGGAGACGGAACCGCTCACAGGACTCGCTGCCCAGTGCTCATCGTAGGTCATCAGGCACACGTAATCCACGGCGCGACCCAAGGCCGACCGGTCGTAGGACAGGGACCAGGTCTCGCTACCGCCGGCCACCGTCACATCCACGGACAGGATCAGGTCCGCTTCTCCGAAGCGACGCGCCATATCGGCCACGAAGGCGCTGTAGGCATCGCGATCGGCCAGGTAGATGTTCTCGAAATCCAGGTTGATCCCTTCGAAGCCATAGTCCTCGGCCTCGTCGATCAGGGTCTCGATAAAGCGGATCTGTGCCCCCCGATCGGCGAGAAATGCACTGGTCAGATCCAGGTCAAACTGGTTGTTCACCAGGGGCCAGAGCTTCTTACCCCGTCTTCGCATCTCCTGGATGTAAGTTTCGTCCACAGAGGAGCGAATGGCCCCCGCCGCTGTGGATAACTCGTACCAGGTGGGGCTCAGGTGGGTGACACCCGTCAGCGGGTACGCGGGGACCTGAGACCGGTTCGAGGCATACTCCCACAGGAGGACCACGGGCTCCCGGTCGGGCGCTTCCGTAGCGCGGTCGATCTCCACCTCCACCTTCTGGACCTCCAGCAGCTCACCGGTTTCGGTGAGGAGACGGTAGGTCCCCTCGCCCGAGGTCAAGATCACAGCCTCCAGGCTCTCTGAAAGCGGCTCGGTGGCCTCTTCGGCAACGGGAACGGCGCCCGCCTTCACCCGGATCGTCGGATGATCGTCCTCACGGGCGATAAAGAGACGATCCTCTGTGTGGACCAGGCTGAGCGCAAAGGGTTCAAGCGCCTCGAGGGCTAACCAGCTCTCTCCACCGATCACCTGGATCTGGTCATCGGTCAGTTCTGTCAAAAGCTCGTGGTCGTAAAGTCTCCCCTCGGAGCGGTAGATGTACAATTCAGAGAGCACCGATTCCGGTATCCAACCGGCACGCAAGGCAACTTTTTCAGTTTCGTCCTCCGTCTCGAGGCTTTCCAAGGCCCCACCTATCACGCGTAAGCGCACGTAGGGAGGGGGCGTCTCCACCTCTGGTTCACCGGTGAAAAGACGTTGGTACAAGAAGAAACCCCCGACTCCGAGGGCAATGATGAGCAGCAGTGCGAACAATCGTCTCATATAAGTTATCCACCTTATCCACAGTTTTTTGCGTCTTGTTGACAATAATCTGTGGATAAAAGGGGCGCATGATCAGCCTTCTCCACCCTTTCATCCACAGAATCCACACATATCCACAGCTTATCAGCCGTGTCTCTCCACAGCAAAGCGTTCGATTTCATAAGGTTCGTCGGGCGCAATCCCTGCCTTTTGGCAAGCGATCTTCAACTGTTTCTCCACCGTATCGATACCTTCTAGGTCTGGTAGGAGCACGCCGCGCCGGTCATCGGTACTCACGATCACACCGTAGATCTTGGGATCGAGCAGGTGTGGATCCGGTACGGCCTCGGGCTGACCGAGCACGTCCACGCTGATCTCCAGTCCCTCGAGCTCCGCCTCGGTCACGGGCGGAAAACGGGGATCCTCGAGGGCCGCGGACCTGGCGTTCTTGACGATCTCATCGAAAAGCGTCTCTTGGGTCGCCAGAATGGTCCCGATACACCCGCGGAGCCCACCGGGTCCGTGAAGGGTCACGAAGCATCCGGCCTTTTCATTCAACAGTTCCCTTGCGTAGGGACGGTGACGTAGGGCCTCCACATCCTCACCCTTGACCCATGCGGCCACGGCTTCGGTGGCCAGGCTCACGTGGGCATCTAGTCCCGATTTGCGAAGAGAACGCAGGCGCTCCGCTTCATCGAGAAGGACCGGATAACGGGAGAGGCCGTTCCCCTTAGGCGATTCCAGTGCCACGACACCGTAGCCCACACCAAAGGGCCCCTCGTAAGAAAGGATTTCGGTTTGATAATCGTAACCGTCGAATACACCCAGTAGGGTATCGATACTGCGTTTGCCACATTCACCGGCCTCGCGAATAAAACTTCTGTTCATGTGAATGATCTCATCCACCGCTTGTTCCTCCAGGGCCTTTAGGAGCGCCTTGTCAAAGGCCGGACCACTGGGGTGGTAGTCGTAGCTATAGGCATCTTTCAATCGATGGCTCAGGTCGCCGGAAGCTACCACCACGTACTTCCTACCGAGCTCCCCGGCCACTTCATCGATCAATCGGCCCACGCGGTAAAGCTCGAGCGGGGACAAGAGACCGTAGGTGATATGGACCAGTCGAAAGTCATCTGAGCGTTCCCTGATGAAATGAAGGGGTACCAAGGCACCGTGGTCCAGTTTTTCCGATACATCGAAACGCTCGGCAAAGGACTCATCGAGCGATACGAGGGGGAGTCCCTCGAACTTGGCATGGTCGATCAGCGCGTCGGCAAAATCCAGATCGTTCTCAACGTGCATCGCCATCTCTCCAGCGCCGAAGGCACCGAAGTCACCACCCAGCGTCTCCACGGTGTTCACCAGCATGGCGTCAGAGAACACGGGACCATGGGGCGTGATCACCACGATGGTCTCGGGGCCGTGTGCCGCGATCCGATCGGCCACTTCTTTCATGGCCCTTATGGTCGTACCCACCCGCTCCCTTTCCTCGCCACCGATCCCGGGGACGATGAGGGGAGGGTGGGGCGTGATATATCCTGCTAACAGGGTCATCTGTCGCACCTCCTCAGTGAAACGTATACCCCAAATTGATCCCAACTACCCTCGACATTGGCCTGTCATGAAAACGAAAAAAACCTCCGTGCACAAGGCACAGAGGCATTTTGTCTCCAGGAAAAGCTTAACGCTTTGAGAACTGTGGAGATTTTCTTGCTTTTTTAAGACCGTATTTCTTACGTTCCTTCATACGTGGGTCACGTGTGAGGAATCCGGCTTTTTTCAGCGTGGGTCGGAAGGACTCGTCGACCTTCAAAAGCGCACGTGAAACACCGTGACGGATGGCGCCGGCCTGGCCAGTGAAGCCACCACCGTGAACGCGCACGATCACATCGTATTGACCGAGGTTTTCGGTCATTGCCAGCGGACGCTGGATATCTTGGATCAGCGTCTCGTAATTGAAAAATTCGTCGAGCGGTCTATCGTTAACCGTGAAGTTTCCGGTGCCGGGTCGCAGGATGACACGAGCTACGGACTTCTTACGGCGTCCGGTTCCTTGGTATTGAACAATTGCCATGTTCGATCTCCCTCCTTACTTAAACTTCCAACGTTTCGGGTTTTTGAGCGGCGTGCTTGTGGTCTGGGCCTGCGTACACTTTCAGTTTCGTGTACATCTGACGGCCTAGCTTGTTCTTGGGGAGCATGCCACGGATGGACTTCTCGAGAACCTTCTCAGGCTGCTTATCGAGCATCTCGCGGTACGTACGCTCACGCAGGTGACCTACGTAACCTGTGTGCCATCTGTACTTCTTCTGGTCCAATTTCCGACCCGTTAAAACGACCTTCTCCGCGTTGATGACGATGACAAAGTCACCACCGTCCACGTGAGGTGTGTAAGTGGGCTTGTGTTTTCCCATGATTACTTTCGCAACTTCCGTCGACAGACGTCCGAGGGTTTTACCTTCGGCGTCGACGACGAACCATTTTCTTTCAACTTCTTTTGGTTTTTGAATGAAAGACTTCATCGTTGACCTCCTAACTCCAGTATCCTGATCGAGCCATTTATCGGTAAAAACCCGGGGCAGGGATTTTTATCCACATTGGTGAAACTACTGTTGATAACCTTTAATATTATAGTACATCGACCGCCATACGTCAACCCTTTATATAAGAAACGGACTGCAGATACAGGCCTTCGGCCGGTGCGGTGAAGCGCGCTCGCTCGCGATCTTTCGATGCCAGGATGCCGGGCATATCCCCTGGCGAGAGCACCCCGGCCCCCACATTGAGCAGGGTCGCCACCAGGATCCGTACCATGTGGTAGAGAAATCCGTTGGCGGTGAAACTCAGGGTGATCTCCTCTCCAGCTCGGTCGATCACGATCTCCTCCATGGTGCGCACCGAGGTCTTCACATTGGACCCGGTGGCCTGAAAGGTCGCGAAATCATGGGTGCCGATGAGGTGTTCTGCCGCCAGCATCATGGCCTGCAGATCCATGGGTCGCGGATCGTAGTGATAATAGGGTGCCCGAAAGGGATCCTTCTGCTTCTTGTTGATCACCTGATAGACGTAGGTCTTGTGCTTGACATCGAAGCGGGCGTGGAAGCCCGATTCTCTGTACTCGCAAGAAAGGGCCTGTACGTCGTCATCGGTAAGGCGGTTGATGAGGTACACCAGCTTGTGCATGGGGACCTTGTCCTCCGCCTCGAAGTGAAAGGTCTGGCCGAAGGCGTGCACACCCTTGTCCGTTCGTCCCGACCCGTGGATCACCAGGGTTCGATCGAGGTAAAGGGCGCGCAGGGCGCTCTCCAGATGGGCCTGGACCGTCCGCCCCCTCTCCTGGCGCTGCCAGCCGATGAAGTTCCGGCCATCGTAGGCCACGCGCACGAGGATCGTTCGGGTCATAGCATCACCCTGAACGCGATCATCACGGCGAGGTAGAGAAAGAGGACCAGGCCACCTTGCACGTCCTGCTTCTTGTAGGCCAGCACCTTCATGCGGGTCCGGTTGTGGCCCCCCTGGTAGCAGCGGGCCTCCATGGCCATGGCCAGCTCATCGGCGCGCCGAAAGGCACTGATGAAAAGCGGCACCAGGAGGGGGATCAGGTTTTTCGCGCGTTTCGCGATGTTCCCGCTCTCAAAATCCGCGCCCCGTGCCATCTGGGCCTTCATGATCTTGTCCGTCTCCTCGAGCAGCGTCGGGATGAAGCGAAGGGCGATTGTCATCATCATAGCGATCTCATGGGCCGGTACGCGGATGACCTCCAGGGGCTTGAGCAGATACTCGATCCCATCGGTCAATTCCAGCGGCGATGTGGTCAGCGTCAGCAGGGAGGTCCCCACGATAAGGAAGACCAGCCGCGAGGCCATGAGCACCGCCCTGTAGAGCCCCTCGTAGGTGATCCGAAGGATCCCCCACTCGAAGAGAATCCGTCCGGGTGTGAAAAAGATGTTGATGGCAAAGGCGAAGAGAACAATGAACAGGATCGGTCGGAGGCCCTTGACAATATAGGAAAAGGGCACCTTGGATACCGTCACCAGTAGGGCCACGAAGGCCACCACGGGGACGAAGGCCCATAGATCCGATACGAGGAAGAGGCTCACCAGGTAGATGAAGGCAGCCGCGATCTTAAACCGCGGGTCCATCCGGTGGATCGGCGAGCTCACGGGATAGTACTGACCGATCGTGATATCCCTAAGCATCGGCTTTCACCCCCAGGTGGGTGACGATGAAGGCCGCGGCGTCTTCCACGGTATACAGATCGTCATGGGGCACGAGCCCCTGTTCCTTGAGGGCCGTGAGAACGGTCTTAACCTGCGGGACGTCGAGACCAATCTGCTGGAGGCGCTCCGCCTCTTTGAAGACCTCACCCGGCACACCGTCGAGGGCCATGCCGGCCTGGTCCATCACCAGGATGCGGTCGCAGTACTTGGCCACATCCTCCATGCTGTGGGAGACCAAGATCACCGTGAGGCCCTTGTCGGCGTGAAGCCTGCGGATCTGATCCAAGATCTCATCGCGTCCAAAGGGATCGAGCCCGGCCGTCGGTTCGTCCAGGACCAGGACCTCGGGATCCATGGCCAGCACACCGGCGATGGCTACGCGGCGCTTCTGTCCGCCTGAGAGCTCGAAGGGGGATTTCTCCCCAACGGTCTCAGGGTCAAGGCCCACCATCTCCAGTGCCCTGCGGACGTTCTCCTGTACCTTGTCCTTGGACAGGCCCAGGTTCGTCGGTCCGAAGGCCACATCCCGGTTCACCGTCTCCTCGAAGAGCTGGTACTCGGGATACTGGAAGACCAGTCCCACTTTCTTCCTGACCCGTGAGAGTTTGGTCTTTGGCGAGGTCAGATCCACGCCATCCACGATGATCCGACCCTCCTGGGCGCGGATGAGCCCATTGAGGTGCTGGATCAGCGTCGATTTGCCCGAGCCGGTGTGGCCGATCAGGCCCACGAATTCCCCTTTTTCAATGGTAAAGGAAATATCGTCGAGAGCAACGGTCTCCTTTGGGGTCCCCTTATCGTAACGATAGGACAGATGATTTACGAGTATTGACATAGGGCCTTCACCATCTCTTCTGTGGTCAGTATATCCTTATCGATCGCAAGACCCGCCTTGCGCAGTCGGTCGGCGAGTAAGGTCACCTGGGGCACATCGAGTCCGATGGCCTTCAGGGCATCGACCTCTCCGAAGACTTTCTTGGGGGTGCCATCCATGATCAGTCGTCCACCGTCCATGACCACCACGCGGTCGGCGTCGATGACCTCGTCCATGTAGTGGGTGATATGGAGGATGGTTATATGGTGCTTGCGGTTGAGTTCGTGCAGGGTCTGCATGACCTCGCGTCGACCCTTGGGATCGAGCATGGCCGTGGGTTCGTCCAGGATAATGCAGTCGGGTTTCATCGCCAGGATCCCGGCGATGGCCACACGCTGCTTCTGCCCACCGGACAGGTTGTGCGGGGGACGCCGGCGGTAGGCCAGCATGCCCACGCGGGCCAGGGCCTCATCGACGCGCTCGCGGATCACGGCTGGGGGAAGTCCCAGGTTCTCCGGTCCGAAGGCCACGTCCTCTTCCACCATGGTGGCCACCAGTTGGTTGTCTGGGTTCTGAAAGACCATGCCGGCCTGGCGCCGGATCTCCCACAGGTTGTCGGGATCAGCCGTATCGAGACCACCGATGTGGATCGTCCCCGATGCGGGCGTCAAGATTCCGTTGAGCAGTTTGGCCAGGGTGGATTTCCCCGAACCATTATGACCGATGATGGCCACGAACTCTCCCCGCTCTACGGAAAGGCTCAGGTCCTCAACGGCGTTCTTTTCCTCCGTCACCTCGGGGTAACGGTAGGTGAGGTTGTTTATTCTAATCAAGAGATCACCACGCTCCTTTGAATTCTCCAAAAAATCCCCCGGCGAGCCAAAGGATTTTTTGCAGAATTTAAAAAGACAAAAAAGGGCTGTGGATCACCCCAGCCCCATTCATCAACTATACCAATTCGATGCGAACCATGAAAGCGCCGTCGCCTCGGCGAGGGCCGATTTTCAAGATGCGGGTATACCCACCTTCTCGTTCAGCGTACTTCGGACCGATTTCGTCGAACAGTGCCTTCACCACTTCTTTTTCTGTGATGTAAGAGATCGCTTGTCGTCTAGCGTGCAGATCGCCACGCTTGGCGAGGGTGATCATCTTTTCGGCTGCTTTGCGCGTTTCTTTCGCACGCGTCTCGGTAGTCGTCATACTACCGTTTTTCAGAAGTGACGTTACCTGGTTTCGAAGCATCAAGTTACGATGCGCCGATTTGAGGTTTAGTTTTCTATGTCCTGCCATGTCGCTCCCTCCTTTTTACTTATTCTTCACTGGCCTTGAGGTCGAGGTCCAACTCGGCGAGCTTGAGCTTGACTTCCTCGAGGGACTTCTTACCCAGGTTTCTAACCTTCATCATATCGTCTTCTGTACGCTTAGTAAGCTCATCGACGGTATTGATGCCTGCCCGCTTGAGACAGTTGTAGGATCGAACCGACAGGTCCAGTTCTTCTATCGTCATTTCCAAGACTTTTTCCTTCTCGTCGTCCTCTTTCTCCACCATGATATCCACGTCGCCAGCGACGTCAGTCATATCGATGAAGAGATTGAGGTGCTCTGACATGATCTTGGCACCCAGGGAAACGGCCTCATCGGCCTTGATGGTTCCGTCGGTCCAGATCTCGAGCACGAGGCGGTCGAAATCGGCCACCTGACCCACACGGGTCTTCTCGATGCTGAAGTTCACGCGCTTGGCAGGCGTGTAGATTGAGTCCACGGGGAGCACGCCGATCGGAAGACCGGGTTCCTTGTTGGCATCGGCGGGCACATAGCCGCGTCCCTGCCCAAGGGCGATCTCCATATTGAGCGTCGCATTCTCCTCGAGGGTTGCGATGTGAAGGTCCGTATCGAGGATCTCCACGTCTCCGTCGCCGATCAGATCACCAGCCGTGATGGGGCCGGGCTCTGTGGCTTCGATCCGCAGGATCTTGGTATCCTCTTCGGAATTGATTTTAGCCGTTAACTGCTTGAGGTTCAAGACGATTGCCACGACGTCTTCTTTGACGCCGGGCACCGTGGAGAACTCGTGCAGGACATCCTCGATCTTTATCCATTTCACAGCTGTGCCGGGTAAAGAGGACAGCAGGATCCGACGCAGGGCGTTGCCCAGGGTCGTCCCGTATCCACGCTCGAGGGGTTCCACCACGAATTTTCCATACCGTCCGTCTTCGGAAACCTCAACGCATTCTACGGTAGGTTTTTCAATTTCTATCACGCAAAAACCCTCCTTTAAGTTCCACTACCATACCGAGGGTAAGTTTATCTTTTCGTTCGGGATTACTTAGAGTAGAGCTCGATGATGAGGTGTTCCTCGATCGGCAGATCGATGTCCTCTCGGTTCGGCAGACCGACGATTTCACCGGAGAGCTTCTCGTAATCTGTAGATACCCAGTTCGGCGTAGTAGCAGCCTTCTCCTGGAGTACCTTGAATTTTTCTGAACTTCTGGTACGCTCGATCACTTCGATCTTGTCGCCGGCATTCATCGTCATCGATGGAATGTTAGCTTTTTTACCGTTCACCAGGAAATGTCCGTGGTTGACGAGCTGGCGGGCTTCTTTACGAGAGCTCGCGAGTCCCATGCGGTAGATCACGTTGTCGAAACGTAGTTCCAACAGACGCAGGAAGTTTTCACCCGTGATGCCGTCCATTTTCGTGGCACGCACGTAGGTGCTTCTGAACTGAGATTCGAGCATCCCGTAGAAGCGCTTCACTTTCTGCTTTTCGCGCAGCTGAATACCAAAGTTTGATGGCTTGCTGCGTCGTCCCGCGCCGTGCTGGCCGGGGATCGTCTGGCGCTTTGTTACGGCGCACTTATCTGAGTAGCATCTGTCACCCTTCAAGAAGAGCTTTTGCCCTTCGCGGCGACAAAGTCTACAAGATGGGCCTGTATATCTTGCCATAATTGATTACCTCCTAGACAATTACACTCTTCTGCGTTTGGGGGGTCTGCATCCGTTGTGAGGAATGGGCGTTACGTCCGAGATCGCTGAGATCTCAAGTCCAACTGCCTGGAGAGAACGGATAGCGGCCTCACGACCGGAACCAGGTCCCTTGACAAATACCTCTACGTTTTTCAGACCGTGCTCCATCGCTTCTTTAGCTGCTGCTTCTGCAGCCATTTGAGCGGCGAAGGGGGTCGACTTGCGCGAGCCCCTGAAGCCCAGGGATCCCGAGCTTGACCAGCTGATGGTGTTGCCGTTCGGATCGGTCAACGTGATGATCGTATTGTTGAACGTTGCCTGGATATGCGCCTGGCCACGCTCTATATTTTTGCGCTCGCGCTTTTTACGGCGCACTTTACCGCGCTGTTGCTTCTTAGCTGCCATGGTCTACCTCCTTTACCTATTTCTTTTTACGGGCCACGAGTTTCTTTGGACCCTTGCGTGTTCTAGCGTTCGTCTTCGAGCTCTGTCCACGAACGGGCAGGCCACGACGGTGGCGGATGCCACGGTAGCTACCGATCTCTTTCAGACGCTTGATATTCATCGCTACCTCACGACGCAGATCACCTTCCACCGTATGTTCGGCTTCGATGATAGATCTTAATTTGCTGACCTCTGCTTCTGTAAGGTCTTTCACGCGTGTATCTTCGTTAATTTCAGCTTGTTTGAGAATCTCTTGGGATTTTGACTTACCGATACCGAAAACATACGTTAATCCGATGACGGCTCGCTTTTCCCTGGGCAAGTCTACACCTGCGATTCTTGCCATGCACTGACACCTCCTGTAATCACATTAAATAAGTAGGCTCTCAATCTATGACGGAAAAGTGAAACGTGAGAATATCTAGCAGCCGCTCGCCGCTTCACTCCAGACTCATTAACCTTGTTTCTGCTTGTGTTTCGGGTTCTCACAAATGATCATGACGCGACCTTTGCGCTTGATCACTTTGCATTTTTCACAAATGGGCTTTACCGATGGTCTTACTTTCATCGTGAATACCTCCTATCACTTACCACGCCACGTGATGCGACCTCGGGTCAGATCGTATGGCGATAGCTCGAGGGTCACCTTGTCGCCGGGTAATATTCGAATAAAGTGCATGCGCAACTTTCCGGAAATATGCGCCAGGACCTCATGTCCGTTCTCCAGCTCTACCTTGAACATTGCGTTCGGCAGGGCCTCCCGGACGATGCCCTCCACTTCAATAGCATCTTTTTTAGCCATCTGATAATTCCTCCTTGGCTCTTTCCAACTTCAGGGTTTTCAGTGCCTCCATCAGAACATCATTGGTGACCTTCTTCTGCGATTCTATCCTATCTTTTATATCACTTGCGACCTGTTTCGTCAATGTTAAATGCTTGACTTTTTTCTTTTTCGGTCGCTCGATAGGTCTGAGATCACCATCTGCCACGTTTACGTACACATCATCGAGGATCTCGATCACCAGAAAAAGGCGACCACGATCACGACCGGCCTTAGAGACCACCGCTTGTCCGATGCTGATGTTATTAGTATCCTGCATAGTCACCACCTAAAAACCGTCTTTCGTCAGTAGTTCCGGTTCTCCATCCGTAATGGCCACCGTGTGTTCATAGTGGGCCGAAAGGGAACCGTCTAGCGTGACAACGGTCCATTGATCCGCCAGGGTCTTAACGGCATAGCCGCCGAAGTTGACCATGGGCTCGATGGCGAGCACCATTCCCCTTCGGAGTCTCGGGCCTCTGCCCGGCGCTCCGTAGTTGGGTATCTGAGGATCTTCATGCAAGGCTTTGCCGATCCCATGTCCCACGAGGTCGCGTACGACGGAAAAGTCGTTTGCCTCTACGTGGGCCTGGATGGCATGGGAAATATCCGATAAGCGGTACCCCTCACGGCAGTACCGTAGGCCTTCGTAAAACGAATCTCTCGTCACTTGGGCGAGTCGAGTCGCTTCTTGTGATGCATGACCGATCAGATGTGTTCTGGCTGCATCCCCGTGGTAACCGTCCTTCACAGCACCGATATCGATACTGATCAGATCGCCGTCCCTGAGGACCCTGTCGCCAGAGGGGATACCGTGGACCACCTCGTCATTGACTGACGCGCAGATGGCCGCCGGAAAGCCGCCGTAACCGAGAAAGGAAGGTATAGCACCGTACTTCTCGATGGTGCGGCGAGCCAGGTCGTCCAGTTCCTTCGTGCTCACACCAGGGGCCACCTTCTCGCGAAGGACCTCGTGGGTGTGGGCGACGATGCGACCGGCTTCCCGCATCTTTTGGATCTCTGAATCCGATTTAATGAAGATCATCTTACACACCTAACGCTTCGAATATCTGCTCCGTTACGCGGTCGATCTGCTGTTCTCCATCGATATCGATCAAAAGACCCTTTTCCTTGTAATAGTTGATGAGTGGTGCCGTTTGGTCGAGGTAGACGTCGATCCGGTTCTTGACCGTCTCTTCCGTATCGTCGGAACGCTGGTACAGCGGACCGCCGCAGACATCGCAGATGCCCTCTTCCTCAGGCGGGTTGAAGGTCACGTGGTAGGTGGCGCCGCAATCTTTACAGATGCGACGGCCCACGGCACGCTCGACGAGCACGCTGGGGTCCACCACGATGTTGATGGCCGCATCAAGCGTCTCACCCTTCTCCTCCAGTACGACGTCCAAGCTCTCGGCCTGAGCGTCTGTTCTCGGAAAACCGTCGAGCAGGAATCCGTTTTTCGCGTCTTCCCACCCCAAACGATCGGCCACCAGAGAAACCACGAGTTCATCGGGGACCAGTTCTCCACGGTCCATATAACCCTTGGCTTCTTTACCGAGCGGTGTGCCTTCCTTGATATTCTTTCTAAAGATATCGCCCGTCGAAATGTGGGGGATATCATAATGTTTCGAAATGGCAACGGCTTGCGTGCCTTTGCCCGCTCCAGGAGGTCCGAGCAAGATCAATCTCATATTGACCTCACCCCTACTTCAGGAAACCCTGGTAGTGGCGCATGACCATCTGTGCCTCGATCTGCTTCATTGTCTCGAGCGCTACACCCACTGCGATGAGCAGGCTGGTACCGCCGAAGGCAATCTGCAGGTTGCCGAAGGCCAGGATGATGTTCGGGAGGACGGCGATGATCGCGAGGAAGAGTGCACCGGCCAGCGTGATGCGGGTCATGGTGCGCTGCAGGTACTCGGTCGTCGGACGTCCCGGTCTGATCCCGGGGATAAAGCCGCCATTCTTCTTCATGTTATCCGATACTTCAACCGGGTTGAAGGTCACGGAAGTGTAGAAGTAGGTGAAGAAGATGATGAGTGCGGCGTACAAGGTGTTGTACAGCACGCTCGACTGGTTCATGTATCGCGATAACCAGAGGTAGAACCCACTGTTGGGCCAGAACTGTCCGATGGTCATGGGGAACATGAGCAGGGACATGGCGAAAATCACGGGGATAACGCCAGCCTGGTTTACTTTCAGCGGGATATGAGTGCTGTGGCCGCCGTACATTTTGCGACCTACGACACGCTTAGCATACTGGACTGGAATCCTGCGTTGACCTTGCTGGATGAAAATAACACCCATGATGATCATAACCGCCAGGAGACCAAAGATCACCAGGTTCAGGATGCCGACCTCGCCGGCGGACAGACGACCAAAGGTCTGCACGACGCCCACGGGGATTCTAGCGATGATCCCGGCAAAGATAAAGAGTGAAATCCCGTTACCGATACCGTTCTCATTGATCTTCTCTCCAAGATACATCAGGAAAGCCGTTCCTGCCGTCAGGGTGACGACAGCGACGAACACGCTGAATCCGTTGAAGTCGATGAACGCCTGGCGAAATATGCCAACGCTCATACCGATAGCCTGGATCAACGCGAGGATCACCGTACCGTACCGAGTGAATTGCGCCAGTTTCTTGCGACCTTCTTCTCCTTCTTTCGCCATTTCCTCCAGTGAGGGGATTGCGATCTGAAGCAGGTTCACGATGATCGAAGCCGTGATGTACGGCGAGATCCCGAGAGCGAAGATCGTGAAGTTCTTAAAGGCGCCGCCGCTCAGGAGGTTAAAGAACCCGAGCAGTCCACCATCGCCTTGGAAAAGTGCGTTGAGCTGCATTTTGTCGATTCCCGGTACGGGGATGTTAGCTCCCAGGCGGAAAACCACCAGCATCATCAACGTGTAGAGGATCTTTTTTCTCAAATCAGGTATCTTCCAAGCATTCCTAAGCGTCTCGAACAATTAAATCACCTCGGCCTTACCGCCAGCAGCTTCAATTTTGGAAATCGCTGAAGGAGTGAACTTGTTCGCTTTCACTACTAATTTCTTATCGAGGCTACCGTCGCCGAGAATCTTGATGCCGTAGCCGACTTTTTTAATGAGTCCCGCTTCAACGAGTACTTCTGGAGTGATCTCCGTGTTGTCAGCGAAACGGTTCAGAGTGGACACGTTCACGATGGTCCAATCTTTCTTGAAGATATTGTTGAACCCGCGCTTCGGGATGCGTCTGAACAGGGGCATCTGGCCGCCCTCAAAACCGGGACGGACACCGCCGCCGGAGCGAGAGTTCTGACCATTCATACCACGGCCAGCCGTCGTCCCAAGACCGGAACCGGTTCCTCGACCGACCCGTTTCTTGTTCTTAACAGCGCCTTTGGCTGGTTTCAATGTATGCAACTTCATGGTCGCACCTCCTGTCTATGCTTCTTCAACTTCCACGAGATGGTTCACGGCGTGAATCATGCCGCGCATCTGGGGATTGTCCTGTTTCTCAACTGTCTGTCCGATCTTCTTGAGCCCCAGCGCTTCGACAGTTTGTCGATGCTTAGGCTTCGTTCCGATCGTGCTCTTCGTCAATGTGATTTTTAAGCTGTTAGCCAAGGTCATTACCCCCTTAACCTAAGATTTCTTCGACTGTCTTACCCCTCAGCTTGGCCACATCTTCAACTGTGCGCATCCTAAGAAGGCCGTCGATCGTCGCTTTCACGACATTGTGGGGGTTGTTGCTACCGAGGGACTTGGCGCGTACATCGTGGATGCCGGCCAACTCGAGAACCGCTCTGACTGCTCCACCAGCGATGACACCCGTACCTTCTCGTGCGGGCATGATCAGGACTTTACCTGCGCCGTAGACACCTTTGATGTCATGAGGAACGGTAGTGCCCACGCGTGGAACATGAATCATGTGCTTCTTAGCATCTTCGATGCCCTTGCGGATTGCTTCCGGAACCTCTTGGGCTTTACCGGAACCAACGCCTACATTCCCGTTTTCGTCACCGACGACGACGAGGGCGCTGAAACGGAAGTTACGTCCACCCTTGACGACCTTCGTGACACGAGCGATATTGATAACCTGCTCTTTGAGCTCATTGGTATTAGCTTGATTGTGCTTGCTCATCGTCTACCTCCTACTAAAACTTGAGTCCACCCTCGCGAGCTGCCTCGCTGAGGGCCTTCACTCTACCGTGGTAGATGTAGCCACCGCGGTCGAAAACGACATCTTCGATTTCTTTCTCGAGCGCACGCTTGGCGATGAGTTCGCCTACGGCTTTAGCCGCTTCGACAGAACCCGTAGAGGCAGTCGCATCCTTCACCTCGGCGTCGAGCGTCGAAGCTGTCGCCAAGGTCACACCAGCGACATCATCGATGATTTGAGCGTACATGTGCTTGTTGCTTCTGTACACGTTTAATCTCGGTCTCTCGGGCGTGCCAGAAATCTTATTTCTGATGCGTAAATGACGCTTCTTACGGATCTTATTCTTATCTTTTTTTGTGATCATTTATGCCACCCCTTTCTACTTACCAGTTTTTCCTTCTTTACGTCGAACGTGTTCGCCAACGTAACGGATACCTTTGCCTTTGTAAGGCTCGGGGCGTCTCCAGTCGCGAATCTTTGCCGCGTAGTTACCGACCTTCTGACGATCGATCCCCTTGACGGTGATCTCTGTCTGAGAGGGGCACTCTGTTGTGATGCCATCGGGATCTTCCATCACAACGGGATGAGAGAAACCGAGGGAAAGGTCGAGCTTGTTGCCGTTCTTCGCCGCACGGTAACCCACGCCAACGATCTGCAGCTTTTTCTCGAATCCTTCTGTAACGCCTGTCACCATGTTCTGGATCTTAGCGCGTGTCAGGCCGTGAAGGGCCTTGTGTCTCTTTTGCTCTGTAGGGCGCTTGACGATGAGTTGGTTCTCCTCAATCGTGATCGCCATATCCATATCATATGTCTCAGAAATTTCACCCTTGGGGCCCTTGACCGTTACCAGGTTGCTCTCGTCAACCGTGATCTCGACCTTCTCGGGGATGTCCACTGGCATTTTACCGATTCTAGACATGATCCGAACCTCCTAATCTATGTCACTACCAAACGTAGCAGACAACTTCTCCGCCAACGTTCAGCTTGCGTGCCTCTTTGTCCGTAATAACACCCTTAGATGTGGAAATCACGGCGATACCGAGACCACCGAGCACCTTAGGGATATCGTCTTGCTTAGCGTAAACGCGAAGACCTGGCTTGGAGATTCTCTTCAGGCCGGTGATCACGCGCTCTTTGCTGCTGCCGTACTTCATTTGAATACGGATGATACCTTGCTTGCCGTCTTCGATCACGTCGAAGCTCTTGATGAAACCTTCGTTCAACAGGATCTCGGCGATGGTTTTCTTCATATTCGATGCCGGCACATCAACGCTGTCGTGTTTCACCACGTTGGCGTTACGGATGCGCGTGAGCATATCTGCAATGGGATCTGTCATCGTCATGACGTACTACCTCCTTCCGATCTTACCAGCTTGCTTTTCTGACACCGGGGATCTGGCCTTTGTAAGCGAGTTCCCGGAAGCAAATTCTGCAAATGCCGAACTTGCGGAGATAAGCGTGTGGTCTTCCGCAGATCTTACATCTATTGTAAGCGCGTGTAGAGTATTTAGGCTTCCTTGACTGTTTAACTTTCAGTGATGTTTTAGCCATTGGCTTCCTCCTTACCTGCTAAAGGGCATGCCCATGAGCTTCAAGAGTTCGCGGGCTTCTTCGTCCGTATTAGCCGTCGTTACGAAGGTCACATCCATGCCGCGTACGGTATCGACCTTGTCGTATTCGACCTCAGGGAAAATCAGTTGTTCTTTCACGCCGAGCGTGTAGTTCCCACGGCCGTCGAAGGCATTGGGGTTGACGCCACGGAAGTCACGAACACGAGGCAGCGCGATGCTGATCAAGCGATCCATGAACTCGTACATTCTCTCGCCGCGGAGGGTTACCTTCGCGCCGACATTCATGCCCTCACGTACTTTAAAGTTAGAAACTGATTTTTTTGCTTTAGTGACCACGGGTTTTTGCCCTGTGATAACCACGAGTTCCTCCACTGCGTTCTGGAGGTACTTGGGGTTCTCTTTGGCTTGACCCAGGCCCATGTTGAGGACGATCTTTTCGAATCTCGGTACTTCCATGATGTTCTTGTAGCCGAACTTCTCCATCATCGCCTTCGTAATTTCTTCATTGAATTTGGTCTTCAATCTAGCCATTCTCTTCTCCTCCCTTCGCGATAGCCTAGTCCAGGACTTCTCCGGATTTAACGGAGACCCTGACTTTTTTGCCATCTTCGAGTGTCTTGTAACGCACGCGCGTCCCTTTTTTTACTTTGGGATCGTAAAGCATGACGTTCGAGACGTGGATGGGTGCTTCTTGGTGGACGATTCCGCCCGTTTGATTCCGCTGAGAAGGCTTCTGGTGCTTAGTCACCATGTTCACGTTCTCGACGATCACTCTTTCCACTTTGGGAAAGACCTTGAGCACTTTGCCGACTTTACCTCTATCTTCGTAATCGCCGGAGATGACGACAACTTTATCGTTTTTCTTGATATGCACTTTGAACACCTCCTGGTTACAGTACTTCAGGTGCTAAGGAAACAATTTTCATGTATTTCTTATCCCTGAGTTCCCGGGCGACAGGTCCGAAGATCCGTGTTCCCACCGGGGACTGGTCTTCCTTAATGATGACGGCAGCATTTTCGTCGAATTTCACGTAGCTACCATCTGCACGACGTAGGCCGGAGACAGAGCGTACCACGACTGCCTTGACCACTTCACCCTTCTTAACAACACCGCCGGGCGTTGCTTTCTTAACGGATGCGACGATCACATCGCCGATGTTGGCATAGCGTCGTTTGGAACCGCCGAGTACGCGGATGCAAGCAATTTCCTTGGCACCGGAGTTATCGGCCACTTTTAAATGCGATTCCTGTTGGATCATGTGAACTTCCTCCTTCCAGCCTACTTAGCTCTTTCGATAACCTCGACGAGTCTCCAGTGCTTGTCCTTGGAGAGCGCGCGGGTTTCCATGACTCTTACTTTATCGCCTTCACGGCACGTATTTTCTTCATCGTGTGCTTTGAATTTTTTCGTTCTCTTCACGCGCTTTGAGTAAAGAGGATGCTTCACGAAATCTTCCGTTTGAACGACGATCGTCTTTTCCATCTTGTCGCTGACAACATAGCCGACTCGTACTTTTCTTCTACCTCGTTCCATGGCTCAAACCTCCTTACTACGCTCGTACGCCTTTTTCGCGCAAAACGGTCTTGACGCGAGCAATATCTTTTTTGACACCTTTGATCATCATCGGATTCTCGAGCTGACCCGTGGCAAGCTGGAACCGAAGATTGAAAAGTTGCCCTTTGAGTTCCGTGAGCTTCACGGACAATTCATCTTGGGTTAACTCTTTAAAATCCTTAGCTTTCATCGGATTCACCATCCTTTGTCGAGACGTCTTCTTTCATGACGAATTTGCACTTGATCGGCAGTTTGTTCGCAGCAAGTCTCATCGCTTCACGTGCCAGATCTTCGTTGACATCGGAAAGCTCGAACATGATGCGACCAGGCTTTACTACAGCCACCCAGAATTCTGGTGAACCTTTACCTGCACCCATTCGCGTTTCCGCGGGCTGAGCTGTTACGGGCTTGTGAGGGAAGATTTTAATCCAAACCTTACCACCACGTTTGATACGTCTATTGATCGCAATACGCGCCGCCTCGATCTGGTTGGATGTGATCCAAGCGGGCTCGAGTGCCATCAAACCGTACTTACCGTACGTGATCGTGTTACCTTTTTGTGCTTTACCCTTCATGCGGCCGCGGTGTTGACGTCGGCGCTTCACTCGTTTAGGCATTAACATGACTCTCTGCCTCCTTCCTTATCGTCGATTGGAACGTTTTTTGCTGTTTCGTCTGCCGCCACGACGGTTGTCCTTGGCAGAGCGTGCTTCCAGTCGCTTGAGACCATCGGTCTCGCCCGGTAGAATTTCACCATGATTGATCCAAACTTTTACACCGAGCTTACCGTAAGTTGTGTCTGCCTCGGCGAATCCGTAGTCGATGTCCGCGCGGAGCGTTGACAGCGGTACGTTACCTTCGGAGTATCCTTCGGTTCTAGCGATGTCGGCACCGTTGAGGCGACCGGCTGTTTGAATTTTCATACCTTCTGCACCGTTCTTCATAGCGCGGCCGATAGCCTGCTTCATTGCTCGGCGGAAGGAGATGCGACGTTCGAGACCGAAGGCCACGTTTTCAGCGACCAGCTGTGCATCGATGTCGATGTTCTTGACTTCGGAGATATCGAGCTGGATGGATTTGCCCGTCATTTTCACGAGTTCCTCACGTACCTTCTTGATGTTTTCTCCGCCGCGACCTACGACCATGCCCGGCTTAGCCGTGAACAGGTTGATGCGAACGCGGTTGTTCGCTGCTCTGTCGATGTAAATACGTGACACACCGGCAGTGTACAGGTTTTTCTTCAGGAATTTGCGAATATCGTAGTCTTCCTTAAGAAGATCTGCGAAATTCTCTTTGCTGGCGTACCATTTAGAATCCCAGTCCTTGATTACGCCAACTCTCAGACCATGCGGGTTAACTTTCTGACCCATTCAAGTACCCTCCTTACTCTTTCTCGGCTACGACGACGCCCACGTGTGACGTTCTTCTGAGGATGGGGTTAGCCCGTCCCATGGAACCGGCCTTCCAACGCTTCATCGTCGGACCTTGGTTCGCGTAGATTTCGGAAACATAAAGGTTATCGATGTCCAGATTCAGATTATTCTCCGCGTTAGCTACGGCCGAATTTAAAACTTTTAAGAAAACGCGGGCACCCTTGTTCGGGGTGAACTGCAGGATCGCCTGCGCTGACTTGACGTCCTTGCCGCGGACGAGATCGGCGATGGGCTTCAGTTTGCGTGGTGATACACGCATATATTTAGCGACTGCTTTCGCACGCATCGTTGGTCCTCCTTTCAAGAAATCTCTCGATTATTTGACTTTCGTTTTTTTGTCTCCGGCATGACCTTTGAAGGTCCGCGTTGGTGCGAATTCGCCCAACTTGTGCCCGATCATATCTTCCGTAATGTATACCGGCACGTGCTTGCGACCGTCGTGCACGGCGATGGTGTGCCCAATCATCTGAGGGAAAATCGTAGAAGCTCGTGACCACGTTTTGATCACGCGTTTCTCGTCACTTTCGTTCATGCCTTCAATTTTCTTGAGCAAACCTTTGTGAATAAAAGGTCCCTTTTTAAGAGATCGACCCATTCTTATCCTCCCTTCATCAAATAGCCGGTTTGAGGCTTATCAAAGCCCCAAACCACTCGGCTATTTTTTCCTCTTAGAAACGATGTATTTGTTGGATGACTTGTTCTTACGTCGTGTCTTGAAGCCGAGGGTCTTCTTACCCCAAGGCGACATCGGGCTCGGACGACCGATTGGTGCACGTCCCTCACCACCACCGTGTGGGTGATCGTTCGGGTTCATGACTGAACCACGGACCGTCGGACGGATGCCCATGTGACGCTTGCGGCCGGCTTTACCGATCGTGATGTTCTCGTGATCGATGTTGCCCACTTGGCCGATGGTCGCGCGGCATCGTGCGAGGATGTAACGCGTTTCACCCGATGGCAGTTTAACGAGCGCATATTTGCCCTCTTTTGCCATGAGCTGAGCCGAGTTACCTGCAGAACGGACGAGCTGTCCACCCTTGCCAGTTTTCAGTTCGATGTTGTGGATCAAGGTACCCGTCGGGATGCTGGAAAGCGGCATTGCGTTTCCAACCTTGATGTCCACGCGCTCACCTGAGACTACCTTGTCGCCGACGTTCAGCTTGTTCGGTGCCAGGATGTAACGCTTATCCCCATCTGCGTAGTGGAGGAGTGCAATGTTAGCAGAGCGGTTCGGATCGTATTCGATCGCTGCCACCGTTGCCGGTACATCGTCCTTCGTACGCTTGAAATCGATGAGTCTGTATTTGATCTTCGTACCGCCACCTCTGTGACGTACTGTGATTTTACCTTGGTTGTTGCGCCCAGAACGCTTCTTGAGCGTCACGAGCAAAGACTTCTCGGGAGCCTTTTTCGTCACGTCCTCAAACGTAGAAACCGTCATCTGACGACGTGCGGGCGACGTGGGTTTGTACTTTTTAATACCCATGATCTTTCCCTCCTTTGATAACTGGTCTGATTAAATGCCTTCGAAGAACTCGATGGCCTTGCTATCTGCCGTCAGTTTGACGATGGCCTTTTTCCAGTTCGGGCGACGGCCGACAAAACGACCCTGTCGTTTTACTTTGCCGCGTACGTTCATGGTGTTGACTTTCTCCACCTCGACCCCGAAGATGTCCTCGATGGCCTTCTTGATGGCCGTCTTGTTGGCGCGTTTGTCCACTTTGAACGTGTACTTCTTGTCTTCCATGTCCATCATGGACTTCTCAGTCACGATGGGCTTAATGATAATATCGTAAGAAGAGGTTTTCATTATGCATACACCTCCTGCAACTTCTCCACAGCATCTTTCGTGATGACGAGCGAGTTGTGGTTGATGAGATCGTAAACGTTCAGGATGCCGATGAAGGCAGTCTTGACGCCGGGCAGGTTTCTGGCCGTGCGCACGACGATATCATCCTTCTCGCACGTTACGATGAGCGTCTTCTTGTCAGCTTTCAAGTTAGAAAGAACTTTAACCATTTCCTTCGTCTTGGGCTGCTCGACAGTGAGTTGGTCGACGATGATGATCTCGTCCGCTCTCACCTTAGCGCTCAGTACGGATTTAAGAGCCAAACGCTTCACTTTCTTGGGAAGCGTGTAGCGGTAACTTCTCGGCTTCGGTGCGAATGCTGCACCACCACCTACGAAGTGAGGGGCGCTGATCGTACCCTGGCGGGCGCGACCTGTCCCTTTTTGTCTGTACGGCTTGCGTCCACCACCGCGTACTTCTGAGCGGGTGCGGGCGGATTGCGTTCCCTGTCGTCTGTTGGCCAGATGATTCTTGACCACTTCGTAGACAGCGTGCTCGTTTTCTTTAATCGCGAAGATGTTCTCTTCGAGTTCCATTGAACCGACAACGTCGCCGGCTACATTGTAAACGTCTAATTTAGGCACTGTGCTTCCTCCTTTCCTCACTCAGATTATTTCCCGGTTTTAACGGACGACTTCACGGATACGAAGCCACCTTTAGGACCGGGCACGGCGCCTTTGATGAGCAGCAGGTTGCGCTCAGTGTCGACTTTGACGATCTCGAGGTTCTGGACCGTCACCGTTTCGTTACCCATGCGACCGGCCATCTTCATACCCTTGATAACACGTGCGGGGTAAGAAGCAGCACCGATTGAACCAGGGCCCCTGTGGTATTTCGAACCGTGGGTCTCAGGACCGCGAGACTGGTTCCAACGGCGGATAGCACCTTGTGTACCTTTACCCTTCGAAGTACCTGTTACGTCGACCATTTCGCCACCGGCGAAGCGATCGGCTTTGATCTCTTGACCGATCTCGTAGGCAGTGACATCGTCCACACGGAACTCCATGAGGAATTTCCTCGGGTTCACATTGGCCTTGTCGTAGTGCCCTTTGAGGGGCTTGTTGACTTTCTTCGACTTGATGTCACCGAAGCCAACCTGGATTGCGTTGTAACCGTCAGTGTCAACGGTCTTGATTTGCGTTACGTAGATAGGACCGGCTTCAACCACCGTCACGGGGACGACGTTGCCGTTCTCATCGAAAATCTGGGTCATCCCGATCTTCTTGCCCATCATACCAACCATGTTTACACCTCCTAATAATCTTACAGCGGATTACAAGTCTTGCTTTTGCAATCGTACTAAGCTAATCGGAAATATCTTATATATTAACGTCACTTAGTCTCAACCTGTGTAGTGTGTGCTTAGAGCTTGAGTTCGATGTCCACGCCAGCCGGCAGATCGAGCTTCATGAGCGCGTCCACTGTCTTAGCCGTGGGGTTTAAAATGTCGATGAGTCGCTTGTGCGTACGCATCTCGAACTGCTCTCTGGAGTCCTTGTACTTGTGTACGGCCCTGAGGATCGTCACCACTTCTTTTTTCGTGGGAAGCGGGATGGGACCGGATACTTCGGCACCCGTGTTCTTGGCCGTCTCCACGATTTTAGCAGCGGAACCGTCGATCAACTTGTGATCGTAGGACTTCAGTTTGATCCTGATCTTTTCATTTGTTGCCATGTGTCATTTCCTCCTTTTTTCATCGTACGTAATGCTAGACCATACGATCATGCGCTCCGTAAACTGTGCCGGGTGTTCACACGCCCTGCTCAGACGGAAGAATCATGTCGCCCACCTCTGTAGGGGGTGGACTTCTCCACGGAAGTGATCCGGCAGCATCCCGGTAACCTCCCGCATCATCGCATAAACACGCTAGTACATTATACTAAAAAAAACCCCAGTAAGCAAGGGGCCTTTAAAAGTATTCCTCTAACCTGAATCATTATATCAGAAACCTGACAAAAAGCAAGGAAAAGGAGCGGAAAATTTCCGCTCCCTTGTATAGCTATTACTCGATGATGCTCGTAACAGAGCCAGCGCCTACCGTACGGCCACCCTCTCGGATGGAGAACTTGAGGCCCTTCTCGATGGCGATCGGAGCGATGAGCTCTACAACCATCTCGATGTTATCACCAGGCATAACCATCTCAGCGCCTTCTGGCAACTGGATAGAACCTGTTACGTCAGTCGTTCTGAAGAAGAACTGGGGACGGTATCCGTTGAAGAACGGCGTATGACGGCCACCTTCTTCTTTCTTCAGTACGTACACCTGAGCGTTGAACTTCGTGTGTGGGTTGATGGAACCCGGCTTCGCCAGTACCTGGCCACGCTGGATGTCATCACGCTGCACACCACGGAGGAGTACGCCGATGTTGTCGCCCGCACGACCTTCGTCGAGGAGCTTGCGGAACATCTCTACGCCCGTAACGATGACCTTGCGAGGATCTTCCTCGAGGCCTACGATCTCGATCTCTTCGGATACCTTCACGATACCACGCTCAACACGGCCCGTTGCTACCGTTCCACGACCTGTGATTGAGAACACGTCCTCAACAGGCATCAGGAAGGCTTTTTCCGTGTCACGCTCTGGCTCGGGGATGTACTCGTCGATGATCTCGAAAAGATCAACGATTTTCTGCGCCCACTCGCCACCCGTGTTCTCGAGGGCCTTCAGTGCAGAACCCTGGATGATCGGTGTGTCGTCGCCTGGGAAGTCGTACTCGTTCAGAAGATCTCTTACTTCCATTTCAACGAGCTCGAGGAGCTCTTCGTCGTCTACCATGTCACATTTGTTCAGGAAGACCACGATGTAAGGTACGCCTACCTGACGTGCGAGCAGGATGTGCTCACGAGTCTGGGGCATAGGACCGTCGGCTGCTGATACCACCAGGATGGATCCATCCATCTGTGCAGCACCCGTGATCATGTTCTTTACGTAGTCGGCGTGACCGGGGCAGTCTACGTGAGCGTAGTGACGGTTAGGCGTCTCGTACTCTACGTGGGCTGTGGAGATCGTGATGCCACGCTCTCTCTCTTCCGGTGCTTTATCGATGTTTTCGAAAGCCACGAGCTCGCCGAGTCCGTAGGTGTCAAAGAGCACCTTCGTGATCGCAGCTGTCAGCGTCGTTTTACCGTGGTCAACGTGACCAATGGTTCCGATGTTAACGTGTGGCTTGGAGCGTTCAAATTTCGCTTTACCCATTTTTCTTCCTCCTTAAGATCTGATCGTTTACTGGCCCATGAGCTTCTCTGCGAGGCTCTTCGGCACTGGCTTGAAGTGGTCGAACTGCATGACGTACGTTCCGCGACCCTGCGACTTCGAACGCAGGTCTGTTGCGTAACCGAACATCTCTGAAAGCGGTACGAAAGCACGGATGACCTGAGCACCCGCTACCATCTCCATACCCTCGAGATGACCACGTCTGGAGTTGATATCACCCATAACGTCTCCGAGGTATTCCTCCGGAACCGTTACTTCAACTTTCATGTAGGGCTCGAGCAGGACAGAGTCGCCCTTTCTCATAGCTTCCTTCAGCGCCATAGAAGCGGCGATTTTGAAGGCCATCTCCGAGGAGTCGACCTCGTGGTAAGAACCATCGTAGAGGTTCGCCTTAAGGTCGACAACCTCGTATCCACCGAGGATACCGGAAGCGAGACCTTCGCGCACACCTTGTTCGATGACATTCCAGTACTCTCTCGGTACGGAACCACCGGTTACACTGCTCTCAAATGCGAAGCCTTGACCCGATACGTTTGGCTCGAATTTGATCTTCACGTGACCGTACTGACCACGACCACCAGACTGCTTGGCGTGCTTGTAGTCGATGTCAATGGGCTTCGTGATGGTTTCTTTGTAAGCAACCTGAGGCGCACCGATGTTAGCCTCCACCTTGAACTCGCGAAGCAGGCGATCGACGATGATCTCGAGGTGCAGCTCGCCCATTCCGGCGATGATGACCTGGCCTGTTTCTTCGTTCGTGTATGTGCGGAAAGTAGGATCTTCCTCGGCGAGTTTCGCCAGGGCGATACCCATCTTTTCCTGTCCGGCACGTGTCTTGGGCTCGATGGCCACGTTGATCACGGGCTCGGGGAATTCCATGGATTCAAGGATGATCGGATGGTCCGCGTCGCTCAGCGTATCACCGGTCGTGGTGTACTTCAGGCCGACGGCGGCCGCGATATCCCCAGAGTAGACGATATCTCGCTCTTCACGCTTGTTGGCGTGCATCTGCAGGATACGGCCCACGCGTTCTTTTTTATCTTTCGTGGAGTTCTGTACGTAGGAACCCGCCTCGAGCTTACCGGAGTAAGCGCGGAAGAAGGAAAGCTTACCTACGTAAGGGTCCGTCATGATCTTGAATGCCAGGGCGGAGAAAGGTGCATCGTCATCTGCAAAACGAATGTCTTCCTCGCCATCCGGTGTCATCCCTTTGATTCCGGGGATGTCGACCGGTGCGGGCATGTAATCGACAACAGCGTTGAGCAGGAGCTGAACGCCCTTGTTCTTGTAGGCAGTACCACAGAGCACAGGTACGATCTTGTTCTCGATCGTTGCCTTTCTCAGGGCTTTCTTGAGCTCAGGCACGCTGATCTCCTCGCCCTCGAGGTACATCATCATCAGATCTTCGTCTGTATCGGCGATGGCCTCGATCATTTCAGAACGGAACTCTTCTGCCTGCTTGCGCAGCTCATCAGGAATCTCGATCATCTCCATCTCAAGGCCGAGTTCGTCCTTGTAGTTGGTGACCTTCATCTCGAGAAGGTCGATGATGCCCGTGAAATCATCCTCTTTGCCGACGGGTAATTGAACGGGGATCGCGTTCGCCTTGAGGCGATCCTTCATCATACCGACAACGCGGAAGAAGTCTGCTCCAGTGATATCCATTTTGTTGACGAAAGCCATGCGCGGTACGCCGTACTTGTCGGCCTGGCGCCACACGGTTTCAGATTGGGGCTCTACGCCACCCTTCGCACAGAAGACGGCAACCGAACCATCGAGTACACGCAGTGAACGTTCAACTTCAACGGTGAAGTCCACGTGTCCCGGTGTATCGATGATGTTAATGCGGTGATCGTCCCACTGGCAAGTCGTAGCAGCAGACGTGATCGTGATGCCACGCTCCTGCTCCTGCTCCATCCAGTCCATGGTGGCTGCACCATCGTGAACCTCACCGATTTTATAGCTGACGCCCGTATAGTAGAGTATACGCTCTGTCGTCGTTGTCTTACCGGCATCGATGTGCGCCATGATACCGATATTTCTCGTTTTCTCAAGCGGAAATGCTCTCGACATGATATCCTCCCTTCGGGATCGTGTTGCGGTTTACCATCTGTAGTGGGCGAAGGCCTTGTTGGCTTCTGCCATCTTGTGTACTTCCTCGCGTCGCTTCACGGCGCCGCCCTGTCCGTTGGCAGCGTCCATGATTTCTTTCGACAGTCTCTCGACCATCGTACGTTCGCCACGCTTGCGTGCGAAGAGCACGAGCCAGCGAAGACCCAATGTCATACGTCTTTCAGGACGCACTTCCATAGGCACCTGGTAGTTAGAACCACCAACGCGTCGCGCCTTGACTTCTAGCACGGGCATGATGTTCCCAATGGCTTCTTCGAAGATCTCCATCGCATCTTTACCCATTTTTTCCGAAGCTATTTCGAGAGCTCCGTAAACGATCGCCTGGGCTGTCCCACGCTTACCGTCTAACATAACATTGTTGATCAGCTTGGTAATCACCTTGCTGTTGTACACTGGATCAGCTAAAACTTCTCTCTTAGGAATAGTTCCTTTTCGAGCCACTTTGCTTCCCTCCTTAATAAATTTTTCAATTATTCATCGGTACTCGACGATCCCTATGACCGTCGTAGCGGCAGTTTCCTTAGAAAACCTCTTCTCGTGGGAGAAGAGGCCGTTAAAAAAACTTATTTCTTGGGTCTCTTTGCACCGTATTTCGAACGACCCTGCTGTCGGTTTTCTACACCGGCGGTATCGAGAACACCGCGGACGATGTGGTAACGAACACCCGGAAGGTCTTTTACACGACCACCTCGGATGAGGACAACGCTGTGTTCCTGCAGGTTATGACCGATACCTGGGATGTAGGCTGACACTTCAAATCCATTGGTCAGACGTACCCTGGCGACCTTACGAAGGGCCGAGTTCGGTTTTTTAGGCGTGATCGTCTTGACAGACGTACATACACCACGTTTCTGCGGGGAGCTTTGCTTCACCGGAACGCGCTTGAGCGTGTTAAAAGTTCTCTGAAGAGCTGGTGAGCCGGACTTCTCTTTCATGTCCTTGCGTCCTTTTCTTACTAACTGGTTAATAGTAGGCATACTTGCACCTCCTTTTCTTCTTCGTCTTATTTTTCTAAAACTGCGGTCGCAGCACCTACATCGATGTGGCAAGCTTCACCCAGTCGGGTCATGCTCGGCACGCGAATCAGTTCGACGTCTTTCTTCTCACATAATTCAATAATTTGGCGCGTCACATGCTGTTCTGCATCTTCGGCCACGTACACGCGACGCGCTTTATTTTTGAGCAAGGTTTTCGTCGTCTGTTTGATACCGATCTTTAGCTTATCGGTGGGCTCGATCACAAGTTCAGGCATAAATACCCTCCAAATCGGTGGTACCTAATATGCACACTCACTTATCATATCATCGGCCTATAGTGCTGTCAATACGATTCTACCACATCCTCCTCGGGTAAGTCGAATGATTCGACGCTACTGATGGCGATATCTTTGTATCGCTTCATACCAGTACCCGCGGGGATGAGCTTACCGATGATGACATTCTCCTTCAGGCCCAGGAGGTGGTCCTCCTTGCCGTTGATCGCCGCTTCAGTGAGCACGCGTGTGGTCTCCTGGAAGCTCGCCGCGGAGAGGAAGGAATCCGTCGCCAGCGAAGCCTTGGTGATACCCAGGAGGATCCGGTCGCCTTCCGGTGGTTTCTTGCCTTCGGTACGCTTCTTCTGCGATTCGACCATGAACTCATAATAGCTCACGATGCCGCCCGGCAGAAGATCCGTATCACCCGGCTCGTCGACTTTCACCTTGGAAAGCATCTGCTTGATGATAACCTCGATGTGCTTGTCCGAGATGTCTACCCCCTGGAGGCGGTACACTTTCTGGACTTCTTTCGTAATATACTCCTGCACGCCGCGGATGCCCACGACCTTCAGGATATCGTGCGGATTGACGGAACCTTCCGTGATCAGGTCGCCGGCCTCCACCTCTTCGCCCTCTTGGACGAGCAGGCGAGAACCAAAGACGATCTGATTGGAGCGTGTATCTCCGTCGGCTCCGGTGATGATCACTTCGCGTTTTTTCTTCGTTTCTTTAAAGCTCACCACACCATCGATTTCCGCGATGACCGCGAGACCCTTTGGCTTTCTGGCTTCAAAGAGCTCCTCAACACGGGGCAGACCCTGTGTGATGTCGCCGCCGGCCACACCGCCGGTGTGGAAGGTACGCATCGTGAGCTGTGTTCCCGGTTCTCCGATGGACTGGGCCGCGATGATCCCGACAGCCTCACCCACGTTCACGGGTTTCATGGTGGCCAGGTTCAGGCCGTAGCACTTGGAGCAGACACCGTACTGGGTACGGCACCCGAGCACCGATCGCACCTCGAGCTTGTTGATCCCTGCACCCTGGACGATAGCGTTGGCGATCTCCTCGGTGATGAGCTTAGCCGTGGTGGCGACCACTTCACCCGTCTTAGGGTGTAGCACGTCGCGCATCGGATAGCGTCCGGTGATCCGCTCTTCTAGGGTTTCGATGATTTCCGTCCCATCCTTGATGGCGCGGAGCGTGATGCCCTCGGTCGTACCACAGTCGGTATCGCGAACGATCACGTCCTGGCTGACGTCCACCAGACGGCGTGTCAGGTAACCGGAGTCGGCCGTACGGAGCGCTGTATCAGCGAGACCCTTACGGGCACCCGTTGTGGAGATGAAGTACTCCAGTACACTGAGTCCCTCTCGGAAGTTGGAGATGATCGGAATCTCGACCGTCTTACCGATGGCGTTGGCCATGAGGCCACGCATGCCGGCCAGCTGACGAATCTGGTTCTTCGATCCACGGGCACCGGAGTGGGCCATGATCTTCACGTTGTTCATCGGGCTCAGGTTGTTCATGAGCTCATCGGTGACCTCGTCCGTTGTCTTGGTCCAGGTCTGGATGATTTTCTCGTAACGTTCTTCATCGGAAATCAGACCACGGCGGTAGGCCTTCTGGTACTTGTCGACCACCGCGTGAGCGTCCTCGATCAGCTGGGCCTTCTTCTCCGGGATCTCCATGTCGGAAACGGAGATGGTGATGGCACCCTGTGTCGAGTACTTGAAACCCATGTCCTTGATGTGGTCTAGGATTTCGGCTGTCACTGTATTCCCGTGCACGGAGAAACAGTGACCGATGATGGTCTCCAGCTTCTTCTTCGTACAGAGGAAGTTGATCTCCAATCCGTAGGGATCTTCTTCACGGTTCACAAAGCCAAGATCCTGTGGGATGTTCTCGTTAAAGATGAACCGACCCACTGTGCTGGTGACCAGGTTCGTCGTCCCAGAAGCTTTATCGACGCGTTTCACCTGGACGGTATCGTGCAGGTGGATGCGCTTGTGATAGTAGGCCAGCATCATTTCGTCGTAATCACGGTAAGCACCTTTCATCTCGCGCTCGCCGATACCGAAGTCCTCCACGGGATCCAGCGTCAGGTAATAGGCCCCGAGCACCATGTCCTGAGAAGGCGTGGTGATCGGCAGTCCGTCCTTAGGCGCCAGGATGTTGTTCACCGATAGCATCAGGAAGCGGGCTTCCGCCTGTGCTTCCACAGACAGCGGTACGTGGACGGCCATCTGGTCACCATCGAAGTCGGCGTTGTAAGCGGTACATACGAGTGGGTGGAGGCGGATGGCCTTGCCCTCGACGAGTACCGGCTCAAAAGCCTGGATTCCCAAGCGGTGAAGCGTGGGAGCACGGTTGAGGAGCACCGGGTGTTCCTTGATTACTTCTTCCACGATATCCCATACTTCCGGACGTACCTTCTCCACCATGCGCTTGGCACCCTTGATATTGTGCACATGCTCTTCTTCCACGAGTTTCTTCATGACAAAAGGCTTGAAGAGCTCGAGGGCCATTTTCTTGGGCAGACCACACTGGTAGAACTTCAGCTCGGGACCTACCACGATAACAGAACGACCGGAATAGTCGACACGCTTACCGAGGAGGTTCTGACGGAATCGTCCTTGTTTTCCCTTGAGCATATCGGAAAGGGATTTGAGCGGGCGGTTACCGGGACCCGTCACCGGACGGCCGCGTCGGCCGTTGTCGATGAGTGCATCCACGGATTCCTGGAGCATACGCTTCTCGTTGCGCACGATGATGTCCGGTGCACCGAGCTCGAGCAGACGCTTGAGGCGGTTGTTCCGGTTGATCACCCGACGGTACAGATCATTCAGGTCGGAGGTGGCGAAACGGCCACCGTCCAGCTGCACCATGGGGCGCAGATCCGGTGGAATCACCGGAATAACATCCAGGATCATCCACGCGGGATCGTTCCCGGATTTTCTAAAGGCTTCCACGACCTCCAGGCGTCGGATCGTGCGGACGCGCTTCTGTCCCGTGGCATCCTCGAGCTTTTGCTTCAGCTCAACGGAAAGGGCATCGAGATTCAATGCCTCGAGTACTTCTTTTACGGCTTCGGCGCCCATCTTGGCAACGAAGTCGTTCCCGTACTTCTCGCGCGCTTCGCCGTACTCACGCTCGGTGAGCAGTTGCTTGTCGCTGAGTCCGGTGGTGCCCTTGTTCACGACCATGTAGTTGGCGAAGTACAGCACCTTCTCGAGCGAGCGAGGGCTCACGTCGAGCAGGATGCCCATCTTCGATGGGATGCCCTTAAAGTACCAGATGTGCGACACAGGGGCCGCCAGTTCGATGTGGCCCATGCGCTCGCGTCGTACTTTGGACTTGGTGACTTCCACGCCACATTTATCACAGATCACGCCTTTGTAACGGACGCGCTTGTATTTTCCACAGTAACATTCCCAGTCCTTGGTAGGTCCGAAAATCTTCTCGCAGAACAATCCTTCTCGCTCTGGCTTCAGTGTGCGGTAGTTGATCGTTTCGGGCTTTTTCACTTCTCCGCGAGACCATGAGCGGATCTTGTTCGGTGAAGCGAGACCGATTCGGATGGAATCAAAGTTGTTGAATTCGATCAAGGGTTATCTCTCCCTTCGTTCCTTCTTGAAAAACGCTGCTACGCTTCGTCGTTGTTTTCTTCCGTGTAGCCTTGGTCGAGCAGGTCGTCATCGATGATCACGTCCTGAGCGAAGGTAGCCACAGCGCTATCGTCGTCCTCCGTCTCCTTAATCTCCACTTCTCCTTCTTCATCCTTGAGCACCTTGACGTCAAGCGCCAGGGACTGTAGCTCTTTGATGAGTACCTTGAAGGATTCTGGGATGCCGGGCTCGGGAATATTTTCGCCCTTGATGATGGCCTCGTAGGCCTTGACACGACCGACCACGTCGTCGGACTTCACCGTCAGGATCTCCTGAAGCGTGTGTGCCGCGCCGTAAGCCTCGAGCGCCCAAACCTCCATCTCTCCAAAACGCTGTCCACCGAACTGGGCTTTACCGCCCAAAGGCTGCTGCGTCACGAGGGAGTAGGGGCCGGTGCTCCTGGCGTGAATCTTGTCATCTACCAAGTGGTGGAGCTTGAGCATGTACATGTAACCGACGGTGACCGGGTTGTCGAAAAACTCACCCGTACGACCGTCGCGTACCCATAGTTTACCGTTCTCAGGGTAGCCGGCATCCTTGAGGATCTCGCGGATCTGGTTCTCCCTGGCGCCATCGAAGACGCTCGTTGCGATTTTCCAGCCTTTTTTCGCAGCGGCCAGGCCCAGGTGAATCTCCAGAACCTGTCCGATGTTCATCCGCGAAGGGACACCCAGGGGGTTGAGCACGACCTGGATCGGTGTACCGTCCTCGAGGAAAGGCATGTCCTCTTCGGGTAGGATGCGCGAGATAACACCCTTGTTTCCGTGGCGGCCGGCCATCTTGTCACCGACGTTGATCTTGCGCTTTTTCGCGATGTAGACGCGCACCAGTTCATTTACGCCGGGAGACAGCTCATCGCCATTCGCCCGCGTGAAGACCTTCACGTCCACGATAATACCGGATTCACCGTGGGGTACCTTCAGCGAGGTATCGCGTACTTCGCGCGCCTTCTCACCAAAGATCGCCCGGAGGAGTCGCTCCTCCGCGGTCAGTTCCGTCTCGCCCTTTGGCGTGACCTTACCCACCAGGATATCCCCGGCGGTTACCTCAGCACCCACGCGGATGATGCCGCGCTCATCGAGGTCCTTGAGGGCATCTTCGCCCACGTTCGGGATCTCACGGGTGATCTCTTCCGGTCCGAGCTTCGTATCACGCGCTTCGGACTCGTACTCTTCAATATGAATCGAAGTCAGGACATCTTGCTTCACGAGTTCTTCCGAAAGCAGGATGGCATCCTCGTAGTTGTATCCTTCCCATGTCATGAAGGCGATCATCAGGTTGGTACCCAGGGCGATCTCGCCCTGCTCGGTACTCGGTCCGTCGGCGACCACGTCGCCCTTTTTGAGGACCTCGCCCTTTGTCACGAGCGGTGTTTGATTCACACACGTTCCCTGGTTGGAACGTTTGAACTTCAGGAGGTTGAAGGTTTCCTTCTCGCCCGTCTTCTCCTGACGCAGGACGATGCGGTCGGCGGAGACATACTCCACGACGCTGTCTTCCTTTGCCGTGAGCACGGCGCCAGAATCAACGGCCGCCTTGTGCTCGATACCCGTCCCGATGATCGGGCTCTTGGCGATGAGCAGGGGAACGGCCTGACGCTGCATGTTCGATCCCATGAGGGCCCGGTTGGCGTCATCGTTCTCGAGGAAGGGAATCATGGCCGTGGCCACGGAAACCATCTGCTTCGCTGAAACTTCCATATAATCGATATCCGAAGCATTGAACTCCTTGATATCGGCCTGGCGGCGGGCGACGATCCGTTCGCTGACGAAACGACCCTCATCGTCCAGGGGTTCTGTAGCGGGTACGATCACGGCCTTTTCCTCTACATCAGCAGTGATGTAGACGATCTGTTCGGTCACGATTCCGTTTTTCTTATCGATCTTGCGGTAGGGCGTCTCGATGAATCCGTACTCATTGATGCGTGCGAAGGTCGAGAGCGAGCCGATGAGGCCGATGTTCGGACCCTCGGGTGTCTCGATCGGGCACATGCGTCCGTAGTGCGAGTGGTGGACGTCACGGACCTCAAAGCCCGCGCGCTCACGCGACAGACCGCCGGGACCGAGGGCCGAGAGACGACGCTTGTGGGTCAGCTCTGCCAGTGGGTTCGTTTGGTCCATGAACTGGGACAACTGAGAAGAACCGAAGAACTCCTTGATTGCCGCCGAGACAGGACGCACGTTGATGAGATTCTGGGGCTGCAGGCTCTCCATGTCCTGGATGGTCATGCGCTCGCGCACCACACGCTCCATACGGGAGAGACCGATGCGGAACTGGTTCTGCAGGAGTTCCCCGACAGAACGGATCCGGCGGTTGCCCAGATGGTCGATGTCATCGCGGTTACCGACGTTATGGTTCAGCCCGATGAGATAGCTCATGGACGCGATCATATCATCTTTAATGATGTGCTTTGGAATCAGCTCGCGGTAGCGTGCCTTCACGGCCACTTGACGCGCTTCATCCGTCTCGTGCTCTTCTAAAATTTCCATGAGCACGGGGAAGTGTACCTTTTCGGTCACTTTCACCTTGCCGGTATCCATATAGGCGTGGATATCCACGAAATGGTTGCCGATCACGCGCACGACAACGTCGTCGCGACCAAAGACATCGACAGACTTGATCCCGGCGTTCTCAATGGTCTCGGCCAAGTCGAGATCGACCTTTTCACCGGCAGTTGCCAGCACTTCGCCCGTGAGCGGGTGCACAACATCCTTGGCCAGTTTTTCGCCGTTCAGACGGTTGATGAGACCTAATTTTTTATTAAACTTATAACGACCGACGCGTGCGAGATCATAACGCTTGTCATCAAAAAACAGCGAATTGATCAGGCTCGTGGCGCTCTCGACAGTGGGCGGCTCGCCCGGACGGAGTTTCTTGTAAATCTCCACGAGACCTTCGTCGCGGTTCGTCGTGTTGTCTTTATCGAGGGTCTTGAGCAGGCGCTCGTCCTCACCGAAAAGCTGCAGGATGGCCGCATCGGTTTCAACGCCAAGGGCGCGAGCGAGTACGGTGATGGGCAGTTTTCTCGTGCGGTCGATGCGCACGTTCAAGATGCTATTGGAATCTGTTTCATATTCCAACCAGGCACCGCGGTTCGGGATGACGGTGGCGGAGTAAAGTTCGTTCCCCACCTTGTCCAGTTTGACATCATAGTAGGGTCCCGGTGATCTGACGAGCTGGCTGACGATTACACGCTCGGCGCCGTTGATGATAAAGGTTCCCTTTTCGGTCATCAGCGGGAAGTTCCCCATGAAGACCTTCTGTTCCTTTACCTCACCGGTCTCGAGGTTGATGAAGCGCACCACGCCGCGCAAGGCGACTTCGTAGTTGGCGTCGCGTTCCTTGCTCTCCTCGACATCGTACTTCGGTTCATCCTCGAGTTCGTAATCTATGAACTCAAGGACCAGTTTACCCGTGTAATCTTCGATTGGAGAAATATCCTCAAAAGCTTCCATGAGTCCTTCTTCTAAGAACCACTCATAGGATGTCTTCTGGATCTCCACGAGATCGGGCATGTCGATCAGTTCGCTGGTCCGAGAGAAGCTCATTCTCTCCACTCGTCCGAGTTTTACAGGCTGTGGCATTAAGACTTCACCCCTTGTGAAAAAGTAGGTTCGAATCCGCGGTGCTGGCGAATTCTTAGTTGAAAACACAAAAAAAATGTCATAAATAGACCATTTTAAAATCCTATTTATTGCATTATACAATACTAGTACAATTCTCTCGAGCTGTCAAGGGTTTTCTTTCCTCGCCAGGGGATAAGTTAACCCCCCTAGGTCTATCCGCTCGCGAGGAAAGAAAAAAGCCTCAGATCGTGATCTGAAGCTTTCTCCTCGTGTTAGTGGTTTACTTGAGCGCGACTGCTGCGCCGGCTTCTTCGAGCTTCGCTTTGAGCGCTTCAGCTTCTTCTTTGTCAACGCCTTCTTTAACCGCGTTAGGCGCTTCGTCTACGAGAGCCTTCGCTTCTTTCAGGCCAAGACCTGTGATCTCGCGAACAACTTTGATGACGCCGATTTTCTTTGCGCCAGCGTTCTCGAGGATTACGTCGAACTCTGTCTGCTCTTCTTCTTCAGCACCAGCAGCTGCACCGGCAACCATTACTGGAGCAGAAGCGCTTACGCCGAACTCTTCTTCACAAGCTTCAACGAGTTCGTTGAGCTCCATCACTGTCATGCCTTTGATGGCTTCGATAATTTGATCTTTCGTCATTTTAAGGACACCTCCATGGTTTTCATAATAAACAAGTCAGTTAACTTACGCTTCGGCAACCTCTTCGCCGCCGTCTTTCTCTTTGCTGATATTGGAAAGCAAGTAAACAAAGTTCGATACCGGCGCTTTGATGCTGCCGAGGAATTTCCCGAGCAACTCATCGCGCGACGGAATGTTCGCGATTTTCATGACACGGTCACGATCGCAGTACAAGCCTTCCACTACGCCGGTCTTAAGCTCCAGCACTGGGTGGTCTTTCGCAAAATCCTTGATCACCTTCGCGGGTGTTACAGGATCTTCGAAACCAAAAGCGATAGCGTTCGGTCCTGCTAAATCCTCGGTGAGTGCCTCGTATTCTGTGTCTCTGATCGCAAGCTTCACGAGATTGTTCTTGTAAACCTTGTACTCAACACCAGCTTCACGAAAACGCTTGCGAAGTTCAGTCGTATGTTCCACGTTGAGACCCTGGTAATCTACCAGAATGGCCGATTGTGCTTTTTCAAACATTTCGGCGATCTCAGCGACAACCGCTTTTTTTCTTTCTAAGTTCTTTGACATCAGTCCACCTCCTCGACTCCATAATAAAGACCCCTCGTCCGTAGACACGAGGGGTCGTAAACCAACAACTTGGTTAGTTTATGGTTAACCTCGGTAGGGGATTAAGCTTCTCAACACAAGTGGAAAAGAAGCACCTACTGTCTACGGTGATTATTCACTTTGTCAGTTTAACATCAAGCCCACACCGTGTCAACGGTGTATTCCTTAGAATTTTGCGGGGTTCAGCTTGATGCCAGGGCCCATGGTGCTGGTGATCGTGGCGCTTCTGAAATAAGTGCCCTTTGCAGCAGCAGGTCTAGCCCGCTTCAACGTTGCCATCATGGTGTTCAGGTTGTCCACCAATTGTTCTTCGTCGAAGGATTTCTTACCGAGCACGACGTGCACGATGTTGTGCTTGTCGAGACGGTATTCCACCTTACCGGCTTTGATCTCTTCAACGGCCTTTTGCACGTCGAAAGTCACCGTACCGGATTTCGGGTTCGGCATGAGTCCTTTGGGACCGAGCACGCGGCCCAGTCGACCGATTTTACCCATCATATCTGGCGTGGCCACAACCACGTCGAAATCGAACCAGTTTTCGTTCTGGATCTTGTTGATGGTGTCGTCGTCACCGATGAAATCGGCGCCGGCGGCTTCGGCTTCGGCGATTTTCTCGCCCTTGGCGAAAACCAAAACGCGTTTGGTTTTGCCCGTACCATGAGGTAACACGACGGCACCGCGGACCTGTTGGTCTGCGTGACGACCGTCTACACCCAGCTTGATGTGCAGCTCGATGGTCTCATCAAACTTGGCTTTAGCTGTCTCTTTCACGAGCTTAACTGCATCGATCGCGTCGTAAGTCGCTTCGCGATCCACGAGCTTCAAGCTCTCTTCGTAACGCTTGCCTCTGTTCGGCATAGTTTTTCCTCCTTTAGTGGTCAAACGGAAGGATTCCTCCCACGTTGTGCTTAGTCTTCGACGACGATGCCCATGCTTCGCGCTGTTCCCGCGATCATGCTCATCGCTGCTTCGATGCTTCCTGCGTTCAGGTCGGGCATCTTGAGCTCGGCGATTTCTTTTACTTGGTCTTTAGAAACCGTAGCTACCTTCTTCACGTGTGGTTCGCCGGATCCTGATTGGATACCCGCTGCCTTCTTTAAAAGAATAGCTGCCGGTGGCGTCTTCGTAATGAAAGAGTAACTTCTGTCCTGGTAAACCGTGATCACGACAGGGATAATCATCCCAGCTTGATCCTGCGTCTTCGCGTTGAATTCTTTACAGAACTGCATGATGTTGACACCGTGCTGACCGAGCGCGGGGCCTACCGGCGGGGCGGGGTTAGCCTTCCCGGCGGGAATCTGCAGCTTTATGAGACCAGAAACTTTCTTGGCCATCATGTCACCTCCTAGCTAATGATGAACTTTTATAAAAAGCTTTACAGCTTTTCAACTTGGTTGTATTTGAGCTCCACAGGCGTCTCGCGCCCAAACATGGAAACCCGGACCTTTAAGGTCATTTTTTCTACGTGTACTTCTTCCACCTTGCCCTCGAAAGTCTCGAAGGGACCGGCGATGACACGAATGCTGTCGCCAACGGCAATATCGATTTCAACAATTTCTCTTTCCTCGAGCCCCATGCGCAGCACTTCAGCTTCCGTCAGCGGAATCGGCTTGGATCCCGGACCAACGAAGCCCGTGACACCACGGGTATTGCGGACGACGTACCAGGACTGGTCCGTCATGATCATCTTGACGATGCAGTATCCCGGAAAAATTTTGCGCTGTTTCACTTTACGCTTGCCGTCCTTCATCTCGACGACTTCTTCGGTGGGAACGACCACTTCCGTGATAATGTCTTCCATCCCTCGGTTTTCTACGATTTTTTCGATGTTGGCCTTCACTTTGTTCTCGTGACCGGAATACGTATGTACTACGTACCAACGTGCCGTGTTTTCAGACATAACTGGGGTCTTTCCCTCCTTCGTGCCTAAATGAAAAGATTGATAGCACCCATGAAGATAGAGTCCACGATCCAGATGCCGATTGCCATGACCGTTACGACGGCGACAACAATCCCCGTGTAGTTGATGACCTCTTCTTTACCTGGCCAGCTGACCTTCTTGAGCTCGGACTTAACGCCCTTCAGAAACTTCATGTTCCCTTTTTGCGCTGTTGCTTTTGCCATTGTTCACACCTCTCGTCCTGTGACTACTTGGTCTCTTTGTGGACCGTGTGGGTTTTGCAGAACTTACAGTATTTCTTCATTTCAATGCGGTCCGGAGTCGTACGTTTGTTCTTCGTCGTGTTGTAATTTCTATTTTTACATTCCGTGCACGCAAGAATCACTTTCACCCTCATGGTAACACCTCCTGCTCGTTTATCGTCAAGTGGGCGCTTTTCGTCCACTTTAACATCACTAACTTAACCTATCACAATTCCCCTCCAGTGTCAACCGGAAAAGGTGGTGAAAAAAGGCCCGGTGCTTACGCCCAGGCCTTGCTGTAGCTCATTTTTTAAAGATCGATTACTCGATGATGCTCGTAACAGAACCGGCGCCTACCGTACGGCCACCCTCTCGGATGGAGAACTTGAGGCCCTTCTCGATGGCGATCGGAGCGATGAGCTCTACAACCATCTCGATGTTATCACCAGGCATAACCATCTCAGCGCCTTCTGGCAACTGGATAGAACCTGTTACGTCAGTCGTTCTGAAGAAGAACTGGGGACGGTATCCGTTGAAGAACGGCGTATGACGGCCACCTTCTTCTTTCTTCAGTACGTACACCTGAGCGTTGAACTTCGTGTGTGGGTTGATGGAACCCGGCTTCGCCAGTACCTGGCCACGCTGGATGTCATCACGCTGTACACCACGGAGGAGTACGCCGATGTTGTCGCCCGCACGACCTTCGTCGAGGAGCTTGCGGAACATCTCTACACCCGTTACGATGACCTTGCGAGGATCTTCCTCGAGGCCTACGATCTCGATCTCTTCGGATACCTTCACGATACCACGCTCAACACGGCCCGTTGCTACCGTTCCACGACCTGTGATTGAGAACACGTCCTCAACAGGCATCAGGAAGGCTTTTTCCGTGTCACGCTCTGGCTCGGGGATGTACTCGTCGATGATCTCGAAAAGATCAACGATTTTCTGCGCCCACTCGCCACCCGTGTTCTCGAGGGCCTTCAGTGCAGAACCCTGGATGATCGGTGTGTCGTCGCCTGGGAAGTCGTACTCGTTCAGAAGATCTCTTACTTCCATTTCAACGAGCTCGAGGAGCTCTTCGTCGTCTACCATATCACATTTGTTCAGGAAGACCACGATGTAAGGTACGCCTACCTGACGTGCGAGCAGGATGTGCTCACGAGTCTGGGGCATAGGACCGTCGGCTGCTGATACCACCAGGATGGATCCATCCATCTGTGCAGCACCCGTGATCATGTTCTTTACGTAGTCGGCGTGACCGGGGCAGTCTACGTGAGCGTAGTGACGGTTAGGCGTCTCGTACTCTACGTGGGCTGTGGAGATCGTGATGCCACGCTCTCTCTCTTCCGGTGCTTTATCGATGTTTTCGAAAGCCACGAGCTCGCCGAGTCCGTAGGTGTCAAAGAGCACCTTCGTGATCGCAGCTGTCAGCGTCGTTTTACCGTGGTCAACGTGACCAATGGTTCCGATGTTAACGTGTGGCTTGGAGCGTTCAAACTTTGCTTTACCCATTGTACATCCTCCTTTTCGTTGGTTGTTTTGGAGCCCACGAGCGGATTCGAACCGCCGACCTCCGCCTTACCAAGGCGACACTCTAACCTACTGAGCTACATGGGCATGCCTAGACGGCAGACTTCGTACTTTTTTGGAGCTTTCTCTTGACCCTCTGGAGCGCATTGTCGATGGACTTGACATGGCACCCGAGTTCCTTTGCGATTTCCTCATAACTCATCCCATCGACATAGCCCGTGAGCGCTGCGTACTCGAGGTCCGTCAGCAATGCATTGAGCTGATCGAGAACGATCAGGAGTTCTTCGCGTGAAATGATCAGTTGCATCGGGTCGGTAATCCCGGTGGCGGACAGAACGTCCAAAAGTGTTCTGTTCGACTCTTCTCGAAATAGCGGCTTGTCGAGGGAGACGTAGCTATTGAGCGGCGTGTGTTTCTGCCGCGCGGCTGTGCGGATGGCTGTGATGATCTGCCGTGTCACACAGAGGTCCGCGAAGGAATGGAAACTCGCTTCCTTCGTCCCGTCGTAATCGCGTATGGCCTTGAAGATCCCGATCATGCCTTCTTGAATCAAATCTTCTCGATCCGCACCGCGGATGAAGTAGACCCTAGCCTTTATTTTAACAATTCCTTTGTATTTGTCAATAAGAAATTCCTCGGCCAGGTGTTCCCCCCCTTGGGCGAACGCGACGACAGTTTCATCCGGTAGCTGGTCATAACCTCGATCTCTTGCATCCTGTGTCATGAGCCATCCCCCTACTACCCTTGAAAAAGCCTGCCTTCATTATATAAAATTTGGATTTTATCGTCAAGAATTTCGCCATTTTTCAAGGGTTTTTCTCACTTTGTCCGGAAGACCGCCCGGCGCCTCCGTTTCCCGCTTTTCTATGGCCAACCGCCGCTTGGTCCTGCGCACGATCCGTTCGATGTCCGCACCGAGCTCGGCAGGGGTCACCCGGAGCGCCCCACTAGCCATGACCACCTGCTGCTCCACCCAGTCCGAAGTCACGACCTTCACGGTGTAGCGAATGTCGCTGGCGAGCTCTTTCACCCGTCCCTCGATATAAGCGTCGGCCGTCTGGTTCTCTTTGGTGTAGACTACCTGGAGTCCCCGGACCTCTTCGATCGTGGTGACCCGGCCGCGGTTGCGATAGGCGTCGAAGACCACGATCACTTCCTCGTCGGAAAGGTGGGCTAGTTCCACCAACTCGTCGACCAGACGATCGCGCGACTCCTCGAGACTGGTCGCGCCGCCATCGAGATAACCCCAGTAGTGGATTAAATTATACCCATCGATAAAGAGAAAGGTCTTAAGACCGCCCGGTCGCATGACGCTGTCTCACCACTTCGTAGAGCACAAGCCCCGCCGCTACCGATGCATTGAGGCTCTGCACTTTGCCGAGCATAGGTAGCTTCACCAGGAAATCACAGGTCTCGCGCACCAGGCGCGTCAACCCCTCGCCCTCATTCCCGATCACCAGACAAACGGAGCCCGATAGATCCACACCATCGTACAGGATCTCACCCTCCAGATCCGTCCCGTAGATCCAGGCTCCCGCTTCCTTCACGCGCTCCAGGGCGCGCGTCATATTGGTCACCTGTACCACCGGTACCGACTCCACCGCTCCGGCGCTGGTCTTGGCCACCACGGGCGTCACGGAAACGGCCCTGCGCTTTTTGATCATCACAAAGTCCACTCCCGCGGCATCGGCACTGCGGATGATCGACCCCAGATTGTGCGGATCCTCCACCCCATCGAGGGCCAGGATAAACCGCGGACCTTCCTGTTTCGCCAGTTCCGCTTCGAGATCGGCATACTCAAAGGGGGCCACCTCGGCGATCACACCCTGGTGGTTTCGCCCGCTGGCCATCTCGTCGAGGGTCTTTCGATCGACGATTTCAATGGGAATCTGCTTCTTCTGCGCCCATCGGCCGATCTCCTCGATCGAGCGATCCCGCGAGTTCTGCAAAAAAAGCTTGATCACCTTCCGTTTGCCGGCCATCACTTCTTTGACGGGATGCTTTCCTTCTATTCTATCGTTCATCAGTTTCTTCCATCCTTTCGAAAAATGCACGCACTTCTTGGCTCTTACCGCAGGTCATGGCACCCTCGGGACAGGGCCCCAAGAGACAACCGGGTCCCGCCGTTCTAAAGAGATGTGGCGCCACGCCGCGCACCAGCCTCAGCATCTCGATCGACAGCTCGCGAATCTCCCATTGGGCCCGGTTGCAGGTCCGGTGACGGAAGAAGTTCATGAGGCTCCGGGCGTTCATTGTGGCCACGATCTTCGTCTCGCAGGCATTGGGGAAAACAAAACGCGCATCCTCAATGGCTGCCTTCTTGGCCCGCTTGACCGCTTCTTTCTCCGGCCACCCTTCCGCCTGCAACCGCTCCCGATGATCGGCCTCGAGCAGGCTCGCGATCTGGCCGTAGGCCTGTCGGTCCGCCTCCATGGACGCTTCGAAAAGACGAAGGGCCTCGGGGTTGTCGCGAACGGCTGGGGGGACCACATACTCAAAGCTGTCGAGGCTCACGTAGCGCTGGGATTGCTGGGAATAGGACGCGATCCGGTGGCGCACCAACTGGTGGGTGAGCACCCGGCTCACGCCTTCGATGGCAAAGGTAAAGCTCACGTGTTCCAGCGGGCTCTCGTGGCCAAGGTCCATCAGCAGATCGATGAAGCGGATGACCGCCGCATCGTCCATGCTCTCGGACAGTTCCTCCACACCTACGTTGGCGTAACAAAGCTTCGCGCTGGCCGCCACCAACCGCTCGGGCTCCGGTGTATGGTTGATCAGTGCAACGTGTATCATAGGGCCTCCTCTTTAATATAGACATCGAAAAAGGGGAAGATGCCGACCAAGTACTTGCGGTACTTGGCCACGGCTTGTTCCCGACCATCGAGCTGTAGGGTTTCGAGTCCGATCAACCGGATGGTCAGCAGATGGTAATCGTACAGGAGGTGATCGTAGCGCTCCGCCACATGCTCTTCAAAACGCACCACCACGGACGCCTCCTCCGGCGCCGGTTCATAGCCGTCGAGCCGGATCGATTTAAAGGCGAGCAGCGGGAGGGTGATCAGGATCACCAGCAGGAAAATCTTCTCAGTTCTGTTCAAGAATCTTCACACCCTCCCGGATCACCAGGCGTAGCCGGTCGTGCGCACCGAGCAAAAATAGATAGCCCAACAGTGCCTCGAATCCGGTGGCCAGCTTGTAATCGGCGGGGTCAGCATTTTTCGGTGCCGAAGTGGTCTTCGCATTGCGCCCCCGCTTGAGAAGAATGACCTCCTCTTCCGTGAGGAAACCTTCCATCAAGACGCGAGCGATCTTGGCTTGTGAGCTCGCGTTCACGTGGGCCACCACTTCTTTGTTCAAATCGTGCATCTTGCCCGATCTATCGGCCACGAGGTAGGTGCGCATGTACAGATCGTACACCGCATCCCCGATGTAGGCAAGCTTCGAAGCGTGCATCATACGCACCTCCGTTTCCGTGAGCGCAGCAACGTCGAGCATCTCTAGAAATGCTTCCATGCTTACCTTCTCGTCCAGACGACACCCTGGGGTGTATCCTTCAGTTCGATGCCCTGGGCGAGCAGCTCATCGCGAATCGCATCCGCTCTCTGGAAATTTTTATCGGTCCTGGCCTGCTGACGCTCGGCAATCAGGCGCTCGATCGCGGCATCCAGATCTTCCTCCTCGCGCTTTTGCAAGATCCCCAGCACATCGGCCAGTTCATCGACCAGCTCCAGCATCGCCTTCACATCGGCGCCTGCACTCTCCGGTCCGATGTGGGTGTTGGCAAAACGCACGAGCTCAAAGAGCACCGAAAGGCCATCGGCCGTGTTGAAATCATCATCCATGTGCTCGATGAACCGTGCCCTGAATTTCTCAATATCCTCACCGTGGACATCCTTCCGGTCTTTTGCCACCTCTAGCATACGCACGAGATGCTCTCTGCCGTTGTACAGACGCTCGAGAGCACTTTTGGCGCTGGCCATCATCTCCTCGGAGAAGTTGACGGGGTTGCGGTAGTGGGCGGACAGGAGGAAGAAGCGGATCGTCTCTCCATCGTGGTGCGCTAGGATGTCCCGAACGGTGAAGAAATTATGCTTCGACTTGGACATCTTCTCGTTGTCGATGTTGATGTACCCGTTGTGCAACCAGTTTCGCACGTAGGTCTCCCCTGAGTAGGCTTCTGATTGTGCGATCTCGTTCTCATGGTGGGGAAAGATCAGGTCATGCCCACCGGCGTGGATATCCAGTGTAGGGCCCAGGTGCATGGTGCTCATGACCGAGCACTCGATGTGCCATCCCGGTCGGCCTTCTGACCAGGGGGATGGCCAGGCCGGCTCCCCTTCTTTCTTTGCTTTCCAGAGGGCAAAGTCCGAAGCGTGTTTCTTGCCGCTGTTCACAGCCACACGGGCTCCCGCCTCCAGCTCTTCGAGCCGTTGTCCCGACAGACCACCGTAACCGGGGTAGGCCATGGCATCGAAATACACATCGCCGTTCGCCTCGTAGGCGTAGCCCTTGTCGATGAGCACAGAGATGAAGTCCACAATCTCTTCCATGGACTCCGTCACCCGTGGATGGACATCGGCGCGCTCGATCCCGAGGGCATCGGCATCCTGGAAGTAGGCATCGATGTATTTCTGTGCGATCGCCTCCGGCGTGGCCCCCTCCTCCTTTGCACGCTGGATGATCTTATCATCCACATCGGTGAAATTCTGAACGTACTTCACTTCGTAACCGCGGTATTTCATGTACCTGCGTAGCGCGTCAAAAATCATAAAGGGCCTTGCGTTTCCGATGTGAAAGTAGTTGTAGACTGTCGGACCGCAGACGTACATCCGCACTTTTCCGGGTTCTAGCGGCATAAAGGTCTCTTTCTTTCGTGTCATGCTATTGTATAGTTTCACGTCGACGTCCTCCTTCTTCTTCAAGCACCGACGACCCCCACCAATCCGAGGGCGGGGGTCGCTAGCGTACCTTACACGTCTAACCTTCGATCTTGCTTAATACGTGGTCGATGCGACGGGCGACCTTTTCTTTACCTAAGATCTCGATGATATCGGCCATCTCCGGTCCGTGTACCTGGCCGGTGAGCGCCACGCGCGTGGGCATAAACAGGTTCTTCCCCTTGATTCCCGTTTCTTTCTGTACGGCTTTAAAGAGTCCTTTAACCTCTCCGGCCACGAGCTCATCGAGCGCCAGCGCCTTGTCCTTGAAGACGCGTAGCATTTCGGGCACATGGTCGAGCCCGATCATTTCTTCGGCCTTTTCGTCTTCGAACTGGATCTCATCGTCCAAAAAGAGATCCACGGTGCTCGTGATCTGGGAGAGGTGGTCGATACCGCCGCGGGTCACGCCGACGATTTTCTTGATCCACTCGTACTTTTCCTGGACCTCTTCCTCCGCCACGTACCCATCCAAGACGAAGTAGGGGATGCACAGGGCCGTCAGCTCGTCGAGATCCTTCTCGCGAATGTAGTGGCCGTTGATCCAGTTGAGCTTGCTCACGTCAAAGACCCCGCTGGATTTTGACACGCGCTCGAGACTGAAGGCCTCGACCAGTTCGTCCATGCTGAAGATCTCCTGGTTGTCCTCCGGCGACCATCCCACCAGGGCGATGTAGTTGATCAGCGCCTCGGGCAGATACCCTTTTCTCCTGAAGTCCTCCACGGCCACGTCGCCGTGACGCTTCGAGAGTTTCTTCTTATCGCTGTTCAAAATATTGGGCAGGTGCACGTACTTGGGCGCTTCCCAGCCAAAGGCTTCGTAAAGCATCACGTGCTTGGGAGTGGATGGCAACCACTCTTCCCCGCGGATGATGTGGGAAACGGCCATGAAGTGATCATCCACGATCACTGCCAGGTGGTAGGTGGGGTAGCCATCGGCCTTGAGGAGTACCTGGTCATCCAGGTCGTCAGTATTCACGGTCACGCGACCGCGCACGACGTCTTCGAAGGTCACCTCGTGATTGGCCGGGAGCTTCAAGCGTACCACGTGGGACTCACCGGCCGCCACGCGTGCCTTGGCGTCAGCCGGATCGATCCCACGGCAGATGCCATCGTAACGGGGAACCTTCCCCTGGGCCTTCTGGGCGTCGCGTAGGTTTTCGAGGCGTTCTTTCGAACAGAAACAGTAGTAGGCGTGTCCATCGTCGATCAGCTTCTCCACGTGCTCGCGGTAGATCTCCGTTCGCTGCGACTGGATATAGGGACCCTTATCCCCTACCTGGACAACCTCACCTGCCTCGTTGAGCACCGGTCCTTCCGTGTGCATGACACCGGCCCAAGCCATACTGTCCAGCAGGTTTTCGATGGCGCCTTCCACGTAACGCGTGCGGTCCGTGTCCTCCACGCGCAGAAGGTAGGTACCGCCTTCCTTCTTGGCGAACAAATAGTTGTATAGGGCCGTTCTCAGGCCACCGATGTGCACATAGCCCGTGGGGCTCGGTGCGAAGCGTACTCTAACCGACATGTTGGTCCTCCTTCTTCTCTTCGGGGTCTCTTCTCACCAGATCGATCACATCGCCCATCTTGGCCATGATCCGGTCGTAGGCACCGGGTGTATGGGGGAGCGTGCAATCGGAACAGTCCTTGACCGTACCAGCGTATTTGTACTGTCCGCCGCAGTTCTCTCCGAGGGCATACAGGGGACAATAACAGAAAAGACAGTTATAGGTGCTTGGCTCCTCCACCTGATGACAGGGGAAGAACTCACAATTCGCATGTTGAAAAAATGTATAGGCCTTGCTCACAGTACACCACCTCTTCACCGATTATACCATACGAAGCGGCGTTGTCTAATAGCGGGTTTTGAGGATCGCCACCTCGCGGTCCACGAGTTGATCCGTGGCCACTTCGGTAAGCTTGGAGAAGATCATCTTGCGGTAGTCTTCGGCGATATCCATCTTGGTCTCCCCGTTCTCCCTGCGGGCGTCACGCCAGTAGACTTTCTTCTTATTAAGGAAGAGATCGAGGTCCACAATCCGCGTCCCATCCTCCAGGTACTCTAACCCCATCAGGTAACGTTTGAGTTCTTTCGGCTTCATGTAACTGAAAAAACGCACCTGGTAAACACCTACCGACAGAAGGATGAAGGCCGCATCCTTTCCCCATCCCTCGCCCATGATGACGCCGAGTTCCAAGGACTCGAGCACATCGGTGAGGCGCTCGTAGTGGAGTTGGTAGGCACCGTAGGAATCGTAGATCTTGATGTGATACTCCTGCCACTCGCCAGCTTCCGTGCCCGCGTTGAAATAATCCAGATCCTTTTTCTTCAATAGATTGATCGTTTCCACCAGACTCGCACGCGCGTGAAAGGCAATGGGATGGGTCATGCCGTAGTTCACCGCTCGGTCCAGCGGTTGGTCTGTCAGCACGAAGACCACACCACCCTCCTCTTGGTCCATCACATCGTAAAAGGGTGCTTCGTGGCCGGTAAAATCCTGGGCGATGACCTCGAGCATGGACTGGGCGTCCCCCTGGTGCCGCAGGATCATCGGTCGGGGGGACTGTCGAATGTACTGGATGTCCTCCGTCACACGCGAATTGATGAGACTCATCAGGATCGGATCGGAAAGGGAATAGACGAGGTAGGTATCGATGGCATCGGAAAACCGGATGGGTCCTTTCAGTTCATCGACCAATACAACAAGACAACTATCATCCTTGGCAATACTGGCCATCTGGGTATAGGGTCCCTTCAAAACCGAAAAATTCACAGCCAGATGCTGCCGGATCGCCTCCTGGTTGTCCGTGGCGATCAACAGCGTTTTGGCCCCAGTGCGAAAGAGTGTCATCATATCAAGTGCCTCCCTTGCGTCTTCTGAGTCGCTCGTCGTTGGTCCCCGGTGGGTAAGACAGGGCGGTGACCCCACCATCGGCTCCAATGACGTAGATCGCCTCGATGCCATTGAGCTGCTTCGGGGGCCCGTCGCGCTGCGTCCTTCGATCCAGGTTGTGGCCGAAAAACACGTAATCTGCCTCCTGGTCCTCGAAGGGCTTGTGCCCCACCACGATCTTGTGCCCGCGCCAAGAGAACCGGTCTTTGGCCACGATTCTAAACACCGGGGACGTCGCCCATCTTCTGAGCACCTCTTCGTCATCGTGGTTACCCAGTACCAAGATCACTTCTCGCGCGCCGCTTTTCTCAAGAATCTCCAATAGTTTTCTAACCTTGGTCTCGTATAGATCGATGAGCCCCGGGGATTTTTCGATCTTCAGATCATCGCTGAGGTCACCCCCGTGGAGGATGATCTCGGGATTGACCTGCTCGAAAACCGAGGGTAGCGCTCCGAAAAGTGTGGACGGGGTATCGGACAGAAACAACAGTTTGGGCTGGGGGTCCTCCGCCAGAGCACGGGGCACAGGGATGCGACCCAACCTTCTGATCACAAAGTTTTTGATCTTCTTGCGCATCATTACCCCTCCTCTCGTCTCCTTCTTTCCCCTATTATACCACCAAGAAACAGCGCCATTAAAAAAAGCGCGCGACTTTCATCGCACGCCTATCGTTTTTCCAGTAGTACCACTGATTCCGCTGCGATTCCCTCGCCGCGTCCTGCAAACCCCAATTGCTCCGTCGTGGTGGCCTTGATGTTCACCCGGTCGGTCGTCGTGGCGAAAAGCACCGCGATTCGCTCGCGCATGGCGGGTAGGAACGTCGCCAATTTCGGTTTCTGACAGATGATCGTAGCATCGATGTTGCCCACCCTGTAGCCTTTCTCGTGCATCTTCGCAGCCACTTTCTCGGCGAGCAGGCCACTATCCACGCCCGCCAGATCCGGATCATCATCGGGAAAATGCCTGCCGATATCCCCCAGGGCCAGGGCGCCGAGCACCGCATCCATCACCGCGTGTAGGAGCACGTCTGCATCGGAATGACCCAGCAGGCCCCGCTCATAAGGCACGCGGACACCCCCTAGGATCAGTGGGCGATCTTCCACCAATCTGTGTACATCGTACCCATGTCCTATTCGCACGGTATTCCCTCCCTTTTCAGAAGCGATTCCGCGAGGATCAGGTCCACGGGCGTCGTCAGCTTGATGTTGGTATCGTCTCCCGGGATCACGTGCACGTCCTGCTGCATGAACTCTACCAGGGATGCGTCATCCGTGGCATCGAGCCCTTCCTCCCGCGCGACAGCGTAGGCCTCGAGCAACATCTCACGCCAAAAGCCCTGGGGCGTTTGAACGGCGACCAAGCGATCGCGGTTGAGCGTGCTCTCGACCCGATCACCCTCGATCCGCTTGATGGTATCCTTCAGCGGTAGGGCCGGGATCACGGCCCCGTGGACCTCTAGCTCCTCTATGATCCTCCAGACTAGCGCGGGTCTCACGAGACAGCGGGCCGCATCGTGCACGAGAACGTTTTGAAATTCTGGACTGATATGCCCGAGGGCATTCTCGATAGAGGCCTGGCGCGTCTTCCCACCGGCGACCACGGCGACCACATTGTGGATGCCACCTGCCTCGAGCAGAGCGCGCATCGATTCCACCTCATAAGGTGGGGCCACGACGATCATAGAGAGGCTCATCTCCGAAAAAACCCTGGCCGTGCGCAATACCATGGGTTCACCACACAGGGAGAGATATTGTTTCTTCTCTTCGGTACCCATGCGCCGACCACTGCCGGCTGCTGGGATCACCACTACTGTCTTTCTATCCAACGTTTATCACCTCTGTCTACTCAGGAGGGGCCTTATCTGCGGAATCTCGTGAAGATCATGCGACCCGCCGCCGTTTGAAGCACGCTGGTCACCACGACATCGACGGTCTCATTGATATGGCGCTTTCCTTCTTCTACCACAATCATGGTCCCATCATCGAGGTAGGCGATCCCTTGGTTGGCTTCCTTGCCGGCCTTGATGATCTGTACCTGCATGTCCTCCCCAGGGAGTACCACGGGCTTGACGGCGTTGGCCAATTCGTTGATATTGAGCACCGGTACGTCCTGCACCGCCGCCACCTTGTTTAAATTGTAATCGTTGGTGAGGACCACCCCACCAATTTTTTGCGCGAGCTTCAAGAGCTTCACATCTACTTCCGACACATCCTCGAAGTCATCATCTACTACTTTGACGGGTACATTGAGATCCGTCTGTATCGTCTTGAGAATGTCGAGTCCGCGTCTGCCGCGGTTGCGCTTTAGCCCGTCGGAACTATCGGCGATATGCCGGAGTTCCTCGAGCACAAATTCTGGGATGATCAGGGTTCCCTCGATGAATCCGGTTCTCGAGATATCCGCGATGCGTCCGTCGATGATCACGGACGTATCCAGAATCTTCTGGCTCCCACCCTTTTTCGTCTGCACGATACCCTTTTCTTCATTCTTTCGAAACATGTCGGGTAATTTGGCCAGTTCACCGATATTGCGGGTCGATAGTGTCACGCCGAGGTAGCCGAAAAACACATAGGCCACGACGGACAGAATCATACCAACGAAACCAAAGGGAATCAATTGGAAGATACTACTGATGAGATAGGCGATGATCAAACCGATGATCAAACCTAACGATCCCACGGCCATCTGATTGGTCGGGATCTTGGATAACTCGAATTCTGCCTTCTCTGTGATTTTCACGCCCCACCGGATGATTGTGTTGGACAAAATAAAAAGAAGAATAAAAAGGATGATAGCAAATAAAACAGGGATCACCATCTTCAGCGGCGATTCCGCTAAACCCATCCAGTCCACAACCAGTTCCGAGTGGGAGAAAACCGTACCGATCGCGAACCCCAAACCACCGCCCATGATGGCGATGACCCACCGGGCCACTTTTTTGATCATACGATAACCTCCTTGACTTGCACATCGTTTGCCTTGTTCATAAGGTACCCATCAAGATACCCCTTTAACCGCGAGCACCTACTTAGCAGTTTATCACAGATAGCGGTGCTCAAACTTGAACATCGTGTGAACGATCCCAAAGAAAAAAGCCTCTATATAAGAGAGGCCGGTTAATGAATGGAATCCTCGATGAGATCTGCGATCTCTTCTTCCTTCTTATCGCTAGAGAGCGCCAGCTCGCTGACCAAGATCTGCTTGGAATTGTGCAGCATCTTGCGTTCCCCAGTGCTCAATCCTTTTTCGTGATCCATGAGCGTGAGATTCTTGACGACGTTGGCGACCTTGATGATATCGCCCGTCTTCATCTTTTCCATGTTCTGGCGGTACCGCTTGTTCCAATTCGTCGGCATCTTATCCCGATCGCCACCGAGTAACTCGATGACCTCATTGAATGTCTCCTCATCAGCAATCTGTCGAACGCCGAGAGCCTCCACATTATCCACAGGAATCATGACCTTCATTTCCTTATGGGGGATATGAAGAATATAATATTTCTTTTTCTCGCCAAGGATCTCCTTCTCTTCGATGCCATCAATGACCCCGGCGCCGTGCATCGGATAAACGACCTTGTCTCCTTTTTTAAACATAAGTACCTCCTTATATCTCACACCTATTATTATACGCTCGTGAAAAGAGGTTGTCAAATGAAGTTAAATTACAATATTATCACAGGTCTTACTCAAATGCAATCACCTTTATTGTATACATGGACGGAAGGCTAGAAATCGCAGACGCGATCCCCTCGCTTCTCATCGTGAACCCTTTGTGGTACAATAATGCCATAAGACAAGACGTGGAAGGAGGGATTTTCTTGAAAGATTTACTCTTCGATAGTTTCCAAGAGAAAGTAGACGAAGTGCTCATCCGGCACACCAGCGTGATCGATATCATGGCGCAGGTTCAAAATGCTTCCTCTCGTACCAACCGGGCCATCGTTCGGTCCATCACCGAGTGCGGTTGTATCGCCATCGATGCCAGCAAGATTCATTTTCCAGAGGACTTGTCCGAGGAAGGAATCAAGGCCCATCGCGATTCGCACTTGAAGGGCGAGCTGTGCGAGAACTGTCGTGAGAAGGTCGAGGAGGAGATCGGTAATCTGACCTTCTACGTCACCGGCCTTTGTAACACCCTCGATCTGAACCTCTACGACATCGTGCTAAAAGAGTACAAAAAGATCAACGCGCTGGGTAAGTTCAGCATGTATTGATCACAAGCAGGACACCTCGACGGATGAGGTGTCCTTTTTTTATCCCCCACGTGAAGAGCGACCGGATACCCCTTTTTCATGGGGATCCGGTCGCTCGTTTTCGATTCTCCACTAGAACAGTTCATCGAAGACCTGTCTGATCTGGTCCACCCCGATGAGTTCGATGCCTTCGAACGGTGGTAGCTTCTCCAAATTCTTCTTCGGCAGAATGCACCGCTTGAAGCCGAGCTTCTGTCCTTCGCGGATTCGCTTCTCCGCATGGGTCACGCCGCGCACCTCGCCGGTGAGCCCCACCTCCCCGAAAACCAATGTGTGGGGATCGATCGGCTTGTTGCGGTAGCTCGAGGTGATGGCGCAGAGAATCGAGAGGTCCGTCGCCGGCTCCGTGAGCGTCATCCCGCCCACCACGTTGATGTAGGCATCCTGGTCGTAAAGGGCCATCCCGATTTTTTTCTCTAGGATCGCCATCATCATGACCATCTTGTTGTGATCGTAGCCCACGGACATGCGCCGGGGGTTATTGAAGTTCGTACTGGAGACCAGGCTCTGGATCTCTACGAGCACGGGGCGCGTGCCCTCGAGGCTCGCGGTGATCACCGATCCTGGATACCGTTCCCCCAGGTGACTGATAAAGATCTCCGAGGGGTTCTTCACCTCCTCGAGGCCATAGCTCGTCATCTCGAAAAGACCGATTTCGTTCGTCGACCCGAATCGATTCTTCACCGAACGCAGGATGCGATAGACGTTGTGACGCTCTCCTTCAAAATAAAGCACGGTATCCACCATGTGCTCGAGTACCTTGGGTCCCGCCAGCGAACCGCTCTTGGTCACATGACCCACGATAAAGGTCGGGATCCCCTTTCCCTTGGCCAGGTTCATCAGCGTCAGGGTGGCATCGCGCACCTGGCTCACCGTACCCGGTGCCGAGGTGATCTCGGGATTAAAGACCGTCTGTATGGAATCCACGATCAAGAGATCCGGGGCGAGGGAGGTGACGGCCGCCGAAATCGCCTCCAGGTTATTCTCGCTGATCACGAAGAGTTTCTCTCCCTCGGCCGCGAGCCGCTGGGCCCTGAGCTTCAACTGTTTGATCGACTCCTCTCCACTGACGTAAAGGACGGTCTTGCCCATCGCAGTCACATGTCGGGCCACCTGCAGGAGGATCGTGGATTTTCCGATTCCCGGGTCCCCGCCCACCAGAACAAGAGAACCGGTGACGATCCCGCCGCCGAGAACCAGATCGAACTCCCCGATCCCGCTGGTCATCCGTTCCTCGTGCTCGAGGCTGATCTGCGAGAGCGGCATGGCCTTCTGACTGGTCGTAAGTCCCCGGCTCTTGCCGGCACTCTTCTCCTCGCGCTCTACTTCTTCGACGAGGCTATCCCAGTCGCCGCACTCCGGACAACGACCGAGCCATTTGTGCGTGATGTACCCGCAACTTTGGCAGGCATAGGTGATCTTGGGTTTCGCCATTGATTATTCCTTCTCCTTTAGATAGACGCCCTCTTCTGTCCAATCGGCAATCAATCGATCGCCCGGTTTGAAATCACCACGGATGATTCCCTCGGCCAGGGGATCTTCCAGTAGTTCCCTCAGCGCCCGGCTCAACGGTCGTGCACCGTAGTTCTCGAGGTAGCCTCGTTTGACGATTTCAGCTGTCATCCGATCGGTGAGCGAGAGGTGCAGGTCCTTGGCCTCCAGGCGTTCGTTGAGTGCGCCCACATTAAGGGCCACGATTTTTTCGAGATCCGACTCCGTCAGATCATTGAAGATCACCACATCGTCGATGCGGCCAAGAAATTCAGGCCGGAAATAGGCCTTCATCTCATCCATGATTCGCTCGCGCAGGGCCTCTCGTCCACCGGGGTCTTCATCTCCAAAGCCCATTTTGCGATAGCCCTTGACTTCATCGACCCCCAGATTGGAAGTCAGGATGATAATCGTCTGGCGAAAGCTCACACGCCGCCCCCGGGCATCGGTCAGGTGTCCCTCGTCAAGGATCTGCAAGAGCAGATTCTGTACATCCCGGTGTGCTTTTTCGAACTCGTCGAACAGCAGTAAGGCGTAAGGCTGCTGTCGAACGGGCTCCGTCAACTGTCCCGCCACATCGAAACCGGCGTATCCCGGGGGGGCCCCAATCAACTTCGATACGTCAAAGCGTTCCATGTACTCGCTCATATCGTAACGGAAGAGACGTGTTTGGCTACCGAACATCACCTCGGCCAGCGCCTTGCTGAGCTCGGTCTTCCCCACGCCCGTGGGGCCCAGGAAGACCAGCGAGGCCATGGGCCGGTCGGGGTCCGAAAGGCCCACGCGCGAACGCCTCAGCGCCCTGGCCACGAGACCGATGGCTTCCTCTTGTCCCACGACACGCTCGCCGAGGAGTTGTTCCAACGCCAGCAACTTGGCCTTCTCATCCCGCGCCAACCGCTCGACGGGAATCTTGGTCCAGTCTGCGATCACGGCCTCGACCATGGCGACGGTCACCACAGGTCGATCGTCACCGGCGACGCGAGCGAGCTCCGTTTCGCGTTCAATTTTTCTGTCGAGTTCTTTTTCCATCTCCACGAGCTCGGCCGCCATTTCAAACTGGAGCCGCGTGATGAGTTCTTCTTTTCGTCTGCGTACATCGGTGCGCTCGGCGCGAAGGCGCTCGAGGCCTCCGCGGTCCCGGCTCTTCTCGAGCCGCAATCGGCTGGCCGCCTCATCGATCAGATCCACCGCCTTGTCCGGCAGAAAACGATCGTTGATATAGCGTACAGAGAGCCGAACCGCTGCCGAGAGCGCCTCATCATCAAAAGCCACCTGGTGGTGCGCCTCGTACACCTTCCGAACGCCCTCGAGGATGGCCAGGGCCTCGCCTTCCGTCGGTTCATCCACACGCACCTGCTGGAGCCTCCGCTCCAGCGCACGATCCTTCTCTACAATCTGTGAGAATTCGCGACTGGTGGTCGCACCGATGAGCTGGATATCCCCTCGCGCCAGGGCAGGTTTTAACATATTTGCCGCCGAAAGCGAAGAACCCTCCGTACTACCGGTCCCGATGATGTTGTGGATCTCATCGAAGAACAGGATGACGTCACCCTCTGCTTTCACGCGATCGAGCAGTTCCTTGAGGCGTTTCTCAAAGTCTCCCCGGTACTTGGTCCCAGCCACCAAGGAGGCCAGACTGACCGATACCAGGCGCTTGTTCTTCAGTCCAGGCGGGACATCCCCGGCGACCAAACGGTGGGCCAAACCCTCGACAATCACCGTTTTCCCGACACCCGGTTCGCCCACGAGACAAGGATTGTTCTTCTGTCGACGGGTGAGCAGCTGCAGGATCCGATCGATTTCTTTCTCCCGGCCCACGACATCGTCCAGCAGTCCCTCGGTGGCCAGGCGGGTCAGATCCTCTCCGAAGTAGCCTTCCGCCCCACTCACCTCTTCTGACCTGGGCAGGGTCGTGGTATCGCCTCCGGTGGACGGACCGCCGCTCACCAGGTTTGAGAAGGCGCGGATCGCCCCCTCGTCCACCCCCCAGCCGCTCAACAGTTTGGTGGCCACAGAAAAGGGGTCCTCCAGGATCTTGACCAAGAGCTGCTCCGGTCGATGGGGTGGCGTGAAATCTCGCGCCATAGCCGCCAGACAGTCTTTGGCCCGAGGGGTAACACCCTCGATCTCCGCCGTGAACAGTCCCCTGCCCATCCGACGCAGGATCTCCCCCCGAAGCGCGTCACTCGTGATGTCTCGCTCGACGAAGAACCCGCGGATCAAGGACATCTCGGACTGGGTCATGGCTAAAAGCAGGTGTTCTGTCCCCAGGTAGGCATGCCCCATCATCATGGCCTCATCCGTGGCCAGCTTGATCAGTGCCTTGAGTGTATCATCCATCTGTCGTCGATCGATCATGGTTTCACCTCGATTCCCGTCATCATCTCACGCGCGTAGGTCGCCCGCAGTTCCGCTTGTTCCGGCGCTGTTAACACGCGGCCGGCCAGGTAATTGAGCGCACCCTTTTTCAAGAACGCTAGGGCATCATCCACCCCTTCGAGCTGGTCCACCGTCCCGACCCGACCCGCCAAGATTCCCCACCGGAGGTCCGACAGGGCGTGCAGGTACTCCGCAGGTCCAATCTTCCGCGCATAAGAAAGCACCCCGTAGGCGCGGTACACGCGATCGGCCGTTTCCAGAGACCAGAGCCTTTCTTTTTCCTGGGATTCACGCTCTGCCAGGTTTTCGATCACCCGCTCGATGACCGAGATTATCTCCTCCTCCGTCCTCCCGATCGACTGTCGGGTGGACAGCTGGTAGTAGGGAGCGCCGAGCGGATCCGAAAGCAGGAAGCCCACTTGGTGGACAGCATTTTTCACCCGCTCGATCTCACCCGTCTGATCGAGGGCCGGCAGATGCAAGCGCACCGACAGCTTGAGTCCTGTCCCCACGTTCATCGGGCTGCTCGTCAGGTAACCAAAGGGATTTCGAAAGGCGAAATCACCGATGCCCTGGAGATCCGACAACCATTCGCCCGCCCTTTCGTACAGGGTTCGAAAATCCGCCGCGCGATCGTAAAGCTGCAGTCTCAAGTGATCCTCCTCATTGATCAGAAGGGACACCTGGTCATCCTCGGAAAGCGCCACCGCCCGCGCGATCCCACCGGTCAGCATCAAGGAAGAGAGCTTTTCCCTGGCCAGCAAGTGATAGCGTGTCAAGGGATCGAGTTTCGTCATCTCGAAAAAAGAAACCCCCTCTCGGCCGGACAAGCGGTGGCGAAGTCGCTGCACGAGTTCAAAACTCGCCGACTCCGTCATGGAGAGCGGGAAGGCGTCCGATTCATAATTGCGAGCGATCCTGAGTCGACCACCGACGATCATACCTTCCGATCTCATGACTGGTCACCTCTCGATAGCTCCTTGATCTGGTCGCGAATCCGGGCGGCTTCTTGCATATCTCCCCGTGCCACGGCATCGTTCATCGCTTCAGAAAGCGCCGAGGCAGCCGTCCGGTGAACGTGATCCGCCGGCAGCGAACCACGGTGGATGTGGGTCCCCTGCAGTTCATCGAGCAGATGCTCCAGCTTGGCCCCAAAGGCTTCGTAGCAAACGGCGCACCCGAGCTTGCCCAGCTCCCTGAACTGACCATAGGTCATCCCACAGCCCGAACAAGTGGTGGTCTTGATCGCCTTGACCGGAATCGCCGACCGTTGTAGCTGGTCGACCAGGTGGGTGAGAAAGCGGTTGGTCGAAAAGGACGATTCGTACTGCTCCTCCCCCAGATGGGCGAGACAATCCTCGCACAACTTCAGCTCACGTCGAACGCCGTGTACTGTTCGCACCACTTCCACATGCCCTTCCTTCAGTCCGCAAAGATCGCAGATTGCCATCACGTTCACCACCTTTTCATCTATTATACTAGAAAAACGACCGCTTGGGAAAACCCTAGCGGTCGTTTGCTCTGATCTGTTAATGCTCTTTCTTCTGTTCAGCAATAATCTTACCCGCAATCTGCATGGGCACTTCCTCATAGCGCTCGAATCTCATGTTGAAGAATCCGCGCGCCTGCGTCATGCTCTTCAGATGGGTAGCGTAATCGAACATCTCCGACTGCGGTGCCTCGGCGATCACCTTTTGCGACCCCTTTTCATCGGGTTCCATCCCCAGGATCCGACCGCGTCGCTTGTTCATATCACCCATGATATCGCCCATGTTCTCGTCGGGCACGTACACTTCCACGTGCATGATCGGTTCGAGGAGGATGGGCTGTGCCTGCTCCATTCCCTTTCTGAACGCCAGGGAAGAAGCCATCTTGAAGGCCATCTCACTAGAATCCACGGGGTGGTAGGAACCGTCCATCAGCGTGGCCTTGAAGTTCACCACTTTGCAACCCGCCAGGATCCCCTTCTCGCGAGCTTCGACCAGCCCCTTCTCAACTGCCGGGATGTACTGTCTCGGTACGGCGCCACCGAATACCTTCTCCTCGAAGAGGAACTCTTCGCTCGAAGGTTCGAACTTGATGTTGACCACACCGAATTGCCCCGAACCGCCGGTCTGTTTCTTGTACTTGCCCTCGACCTGGCTGACGCCCTTGATCGTCTCTCGGTAGGCCACTTTTGGCTCGAGCAGTTCCACGTGGACATCGAAGATTTTATCGAGCTTAGAAACGATGACCGAGATCTGCATGGTCCCCTGGCCACCGATCAACATCTGCTTTGTTTCTGCGTTCCGATCGACGACGAAAGAGGGATCTTCATCGGAGAGGCGGTGGAGCGAGCTCATGATCTTATCTTCATCGCCCTTTGCCTTGGGTTCGACGGCTTTGAAGAGAGCAGGACGCGGGAGATTGATCCCCGGATATTGGATGGGGGCACTCTTGTCGCAGAGCGTATCACCCGTTTCTGCATATTCCATTTTAGCCGTGGCCCCGATATCACCGGCGGTGATGGCGTCGACCTCGAGCTGTTCTTTTCCGCGTAACAAGAAAATCTGTCCGATTTTTTCTTTTTCTTCTTTATTGGCGTTGTACACCTCTTGATCGCGCTTGACCGATCCAGAGTAGACCTTGAACAGGGAGATCTTACCCACAAAGGGATCCATAATGGTTTTGAAGACGAAAGCGCTGAAGGGTTCCTTTTCCGATACCTTGCGGTAGACCGTGCTACCATCTTCCGGATTCGTGGCTTCATAAGACCCATCGTGCATATCATCGGGTGTTGGCATATAATCGTAAATCATATCGAGGAGGGTGTGAATGCCGATGGACTTTTCGGCAGAACCCATCAGGATGGGTACGATCTCGCCGGAGAGCACGCCTCGGCGAAGTCCTTCGTGGATTTCTTCCTTGGTGAACTCTTCCCCTTCGAAGTACTTCTCCATCAGCGCTTCATCGCTTTCGGCAACGGCCTCGATCAAGAGTTCTCGTACGGGGTTGATCTTGGGTTCGAGGTCCGCTGGGATCGGTACATCGACACAGGACGTACCATCGTAACGACGCCCTACGAGGTCTACCACATTGATAAAACCTTCGAAGGCATCGCCTTCACCCATTGGAACACAAAAAGGAGCTACCTTTCGTCCGAAGGTGTCTTTCAGTTCCTTCAGGAGCTTCACGTAGTTCACATTCTCTTTATCCATCTTGTTGATAAAAAGGATCTTGGGCATATTGCGTTTTTCAGTGAATTTCCATGCTTTTTCAGTTCCTACCTCGATACCGCTCGCGGCATCGATCATGATCACGGCGCCACCGGCCACACGAAGAGCGCTGAAAACGTTTCCCACGAAGTCGAAATAACCCGGTGTATCGAGCAGATTGTACTTCGTTTCTTTCCATTCCACGGGGATCACGGAAGTGCCGATGGAGAAGCCGCGGCTACTCTCCTCTTTATCAAAATCCGATACGGTGTTGCCTTCGGTAACGGCACCCATCCGCTTGATCAGATTCAAATTGTAGAGGACCGATTCAACGAGTGTGGTCTTGCCACTTCCTCCGTGCCCCAGTAGGGCGATATTACGAATTTTGTCGACAGGGTAGTTTCTCATGGTATTCCTCCTCTTGCATGATAGAAGTAATTTTCTTATCATTGCTAATATTCTACTTCTTTTCCTTATTTCCTTCTTCCTAAACAAAAAAAGCGATCTTTTCTCGAAAAAAGAAAAAGATCGCAAGGAATCTAGAGGATCCCGCTCATTTTGATGACCTCAACGCCTGCTTGCTTCCATACGTCGATGATCGCGTTGAGCCCGATGGAATCACTGGCCATATGTCCGGCCACGATAATGTTGCCGATATTCTGCTCCTCCACAGCCTTCTTGACATCCTCGGGCACGTGCATGCAGACGATCGTACCGACACCGGCGTCAAAGTACGCCTTGAACACATCGGCACCGCCATTTGTCCCCCCTGCGAAAAGCACAGCGATACGACCGGCGTAGTCCTTGTCTCCGCCTACACGGATGACAGGACCGCTCAGTGTCTCTTGGTAAACATCAAAGGCCTTGAGGGTCTCGATGACATCACCGAGCGTTGCCTTCGGCTCCTCGGCGAACTGTTTGTCGAGCAAATCCTGTACGATTTCCTGGCCGATGCGATCGGCGGGCATGTGCACGTTCATGAAGGGCATGCCCATGGCACGGCAGGACGACGATACGCGGTCGTAGTTGGCCACGTGGTTGGATAGCTCCACTGATTTCATCTTCTTCCTCAGGACCTTCTGGGCCTTGTTGATGGGCACCCCGAACTCGACCATCCGGTCGATCTGAGCCTCCATCACTTCGTAAAAATTCGTAACGGCCGTGTCTGCTTTGGGGTGGTGGCTGACCACGAGGTCCGCACCCAATTCCCTGGCCACGAGCACTTCTGCCGTTTCCATGTCGATACCGAAGGCCAATTTCTTAATATTCTCCCCCTGTACACTGATCGTGCTGTCCGAAGGGGTCGATGTCATCCCCGCTCGGTCCAGGGCCAGTTGCATCAATTTTTCCGTTGTCATCCTGTTCCTCCATATCTGTTGGTCCGGTTTATGTGCTTCTTTCTAAGCATAACACGCAGGTGACAAAAAGCCCAGCACCGGGATACAACCGGGCTGGGCTCTATATCAGACTATCTTACCGGGCAGACGCCGGTTTCGCAAGCTTCGTCGCCCACGTCATGCATGACCTCTTCCTTCTCGTACTTCGCGATCAACGAAGGACGGAAGGGTTTCATCTCTTCTTTGCGCTTGAGGTACTCCTCCTCAGTAATCGCTTCATAGGGAAGGAGTTCGTAGAAATTATCGTCGAGGGATAGGAAGCTCAAGGCCACTGTATCCTCCCAGTTGTCCCATACCCACTGTTCCACATCCGTCCACTCGTGTTCGCGCACATGCACGGTGATCGAACAGTTGTGGTCCACGTAGTGCTCCATGAAGAGCTTGTAGTTCTCAAGCTGCTCCAGTGCGCTGACGTCGTACTTTGTCTTCCCGTCCGGTGCCTTCTCTGGGAATTCGATCACCTTGGTCGAGCAGGTTTCCATGTCTTGTCCCACTTCGGGGTGAACGGGGTAACCGAGCTCTTCGCATACCTTGACCAGCGGATCGTCGGCGTTGATGCGCACACGTCGGATGTAGTGGGGAGAATGCGAATAGTGCACACCACTGGAGACGGCGGGCAGTTGGGAGAGTGTGCCTTCGGGTTTCACCGTGGTCACGAGAATCGGTACGTTCTCACCGAGTTCCGTAGCGTACATCTCCGCTTCCTTGTTGGCCACAGACCGTAGTTTTTCCAGAAGTTCCGCCTGATGGGAACGGTCGAAGCCCGTGGCGTTGACCATATCCTGCCATCCCGTGAGCGACGTCCCCAGCAGTTTATCCCGCTGCTGGACAGCATCCCACATGGGTAGTTCCAGTTCCACGCACGTCATGCGGTAGCTGGCCCGTGCATTGAGACGCTGGGCGCGCAGGAGGCCGTTTACATCCAGATTGCCCTCTGGGTCGACGAAGGCGAAGACATTCACCGTCACGAGGTTACAGAGACCGCGGTTGTCGAGCAAGATCTCCGCGCAGGGATTCACACCGTTGAAGTTGGGACGACGCTTGGCGCCTGCCTCGGCATTGACCCAACCCGGTTCGCCCGAGTAACGCATCTTCTCAAGATGCTCGTGGAGCTGCTGACGCGTGGGCTTCTTCTGGTAATAGATGGAGTTATTGGACATCTGTCGGTGGACGATCTCTTTGTCCACGATCCACTGGCCGTCGATCTGCTTGTAGAGGTGGCTCTTTGCTTCGATCGATTCCTTGTCGTCCTGGTCGAGCAGGACGATCTCTGCCGTGCGTCGGACGCCCCCTACCACAACATTTTCACCCACGACGTTGGCGATATCCAGACAATCGATGGGACGGAGTTTTACTTTTCTTGCGTCCATGAGGATCTCGAGCTTCTTGATCACGCGGTCGATCTTGAAGAACATGTTCTTCAGCGATTGGTGACCACTGGCCGTGCCACCGAAGGTGTGGAGTTTCTCACCCTTGGGTCGCACGTGATCGTAATCGATGATGATCGTCTTGATGTCGCGATACTCGTTGGCGTAGATCAGTTTGAGGAAGAAGTCGAGAGACTGGACCCAACCTTCCTTGGAGTCTCCGATGCTGATCTTCACGGTGTTGTTGTAGGCGAACTCCAGAGACGTGTTGTCCTCGCGCTCACCGCGGGGGGTGGGCGTGTAATCCTTGTGGATGACCTCGAAGTCCGTGCGGACCTTGGGCAACTTGGCCACATCGTCCTTGAGAATCCGCAGGCCGACACCGGAACCGATCATCAACAGGTAGAAGACGTCCTTGAAGGAATCAAAGGAATCGATCACTTGGAAGGAGCAGTTGTAGTTGGCCATGGGATAGAACTTGGCCACATCGGTGTCCCCCACCCAGAAGGTTCGTCCCGACAGGAACTGGCGCAGGTTAAAGACGTTGTCGTAGAGCTCTTCTGCCTCGGCGCGGGTCGTGGGGACGAGCGAACAGTTGTACTCGACTGCGCGTCGAACGGTCTCCCACCAGTATTCCCGGCGTTTTTCCTTCGGTAGCCACCGCGAGTAGGTGCGGTAAAAGACGAAGCTACCAAGCTCGCCCATGGGCGGCTGCTTGTGCTTGTACTGACTGAGAAACTCGTTTGTCAGCAGGCGGCCTTCCTTCTTACGCTCCAAGCGTGTTTTGTCCTTCTCGTTGCGATAGATGATGTACTTCTTGGCCACATCTTTTCGCACGCTGTCCATGAGATGGTTCTCGACCATATCCTGGATTTCATCTACAGTAACCGGCTCGTGACGCTCCTCGAGCGTCGCCGTGATCTTATCTCCAATTTCCCAGCTCAGCTGGTGATCGATGCCCTCGGCGGTCTCGACCATTGCATTCTCGATGGCCAGGACGATTTTTGAAACGTCGTATGGCACTCGGTCGCCGTTTCGTTTGATCACTCGTATCATGGTTCCCTCTCCTCCGTATGTATCCATTCTCTGGCTGTCACAAGATGTAGTGCAGGCGTCGACCGCCTGCACTACATCTTGTGAGTGGACAGTTACTATTGTACCAACATCCAGCGGTTTTCTCAAGCGTAAACGCGAAAAAGGAAAATGCCATGGCATTTTCCCGTTTGTTTTTCGCGCAAAAAAAAGAAGACCGGCAACGTCCTATTCTCCCAGGGGACTGCTCCCCAAGTACCTTCAGCGCTGAGAAGCTTAACGTCTGTGTTCGGGATGGGAACAGGTGTATCCTTCTCGCTATCGTCACCGGATTCTTCAATTGTAAGCAAGCTTTCGCTCACTCAAAATCGCATACAGCAAATCAAAACCAAGTTGTTTCTAAGAAAAAGTGTCTTCTCTTTATGATCTTCTCACCAACCCAAGGTTCGCCTTAGGTCAAGTCCTCGACCGATTAGTACCAATCAGCTAAAAGCATTACTGCCCTTTCACCCTTGGCCTATCAACCAGATGGTCTATCTGGGGTCTTACTCATAAATGATGGGATATCTCATCTTGAGGGGGGCTTCGCGCTTAGATGCCTTCAGCGCTTATCCCTTCCGCACGTAGCTACTCAGCTATGCCCTTGGCAGGACAACTGATCCACCAGCGGTGCGTCCATTCCGGTCCTCTCGTACTAGGAACAGAGCCTCTCAAATATCCAACGCCCACAGCAGATAGGGACCGAACTGTCTCACGACGTTCTGAACCCAGCTCGCGTGCCTCTTTAATGGGCGAACAGCCCAACCCTTGGGACCTACTACAGCCCCAGGATGAGACGAGCCGACATCGAGGTGCCAAACCTCCCCGTCGATGTGGACTCTTGGGGGAGATAAGCCTGTTATCCCCGGGGTAGCTTTTATCCGTTGAGCGATGGCCCTTCCATGCGGTACCACCGGATCACTAAGCCCGACTTTCGTCCCTGCTCGACCTGTATGTCTCGCAGTCAAGCTCCCTTATGCCTTTGCACTCTTTGCGCGATTTCCAACCGCGCTGAGGAAACCTTTGGGCGCCTCCGTTACTCTTTAGGAGGCGACCGCCCCAGTCAAACTGCCCACCTGACATTGTCCCAGAGCTGGATCACAGCTCCTGGTTAGAACACTGGTATGGAAAGGGTGGTATCCAAAGGACGACTCCACACACACTGGCGCGCATGCTTCTATGTCTCCCACCTATCCTGTACATCCCATACCAAAATCCAGTGCCAAGCTACAGTAAAGCTCCACGGGGTCTTTCCGTCTTGCTGCGGGTAACCGGCATCTTTACCGGTACTACAATTTCACCGAGTCCATTGTTGAGACAGCGCCCAAATCGTTACGCCTTTCGTGCGGGTCGGAACTTACCCGACAAGGAATTTCGCTACCTTAGGACCGTTATAGTTACGGCCGCCGTTTACTGGGGCTTCGATTCTAAGCTTCGCTTACGCTAACCTTTCCTCTTAACCTTCCAGCACCGGGCAGGCGTCAGCCCCTATACATCATCTTTCGATTTAGCAGAGACCTGTGTTTTTGGTAAACAGTCGCTTGGGCCTATTCTCTGCGGCCGCCTCAGGCTTTGACACCCTACGCGCGGCACCCCTTCTCCCGAAGTTACGGGGTCATTTTGCCGAGTTCCTTAACAATGGTTCTCTCGCTGGCCTTAGAATTCTCTTCCTACCTACCTGTGTCGGTTTACGGTACAGGCGCCCTAAAAACTCGATAGCGGCTTTTCTCGACAGTTTGAAATCGACAGCTTCGTTACTTAAGTTCACTCCCCATCACAGCTCACCTTTTAACGGGACGGATTTGCCTATCCCATCAAGCTTGCTGCTTGGACGCGCTCTTCCAATCGCGCGCTCTGCCTATCCTCCTGTGTCACCACATCTCTCAAACGCTTCTAAAGCGGTACAGGAATCTTCACCTGTTGTCCATCGCCTACGACTTTCGTCCTCGGCTTAGGTCCTGACTTACCCTGAGTGGACGAGCCTTCCTCAGGAACCCTTAGGTTTTCGGCCGGTGTGATTCTCACACACCTCTCGCTACTCATGCCAACATTCTCTCTTCTATACAGTCCACCATACCTTACAGTACAGCTTCGTCCCGTATACAATGCTCCCCTACCACTAGAAGACCTTAGTCTTCTAATCCATAGCTTCGGTGGTGGATTTTAGCCCCGGTAATTTTCGGCGCGACATCACTCGACTAGTGAGCTATTACGCACTCTTTCAATGCGTGGCTGCTTCTAAGCCAACATCCTAGTTGTCTAGGCAATGTCACATCCTTTCCCACTTAATCCACACTTGGGGACCTTAGCTGATGGTCTGGGCTGTTTCCCTCTCGACAACGAATCTTATCACACGCTGTCTGACTCCAAGGATAAAGATCACGGCATTCGGAGTTTGATAAGCTTCGGTAGGCGGTGAAGCCCCCTAGGCTAGTCAGTGCTCTACCTCCGTGTCTCATTTCCTCAGGCTAGCCCTAAAGCTATTTCGGGGAGAACCAGCTATCTCCGTGTTCGATTGGAATTTCTCCGCTACCCACAAGTCATCCCAGCCTTTTTCAACAGACATGGGTTCGGGCCTCCACAAAATTTTACTTCTGCTTCACCCTGCTCATGGGTAGGTCACACGGTTTCGGGTCTACGCCATACAACTCGTCGCCCTATTCAGACTCGCTTTCGCTACGGCTACGGTGCTCAAGCACCTTAACCTATCGCTGCATAACGTAACTCGTTGGCCCGTTCTACAAAAAGTACGCGGTCGCAAGTCATGCTTGCTCCCACTGCTTGTAAACATAAGGTTTCAGGTTCTATTTCACTCCCCTCCAGGGGTTCTTTTCACCTTTCCCTCACGGTACTATGCGCTATCGGTCACTTGGTAGTATTTAGCCTTGGGAGATGGTCCTCCCTGCTTCCCACAGGATTTCTCGTGTCCCGTGGTACTCTGGATCGGACGTCGTCCGGGTCCACCTTTCGTCTACGGGACTATCACCCGCTCTGGTGTGCCTTCCCAGGCATCTTCGACTAGACTTATCCCTAAACTTTATTCGTCCGTCCGCAACCCCGAGACCCGTAGGTCTCGGTTTGGGCTCTTTCCCTTTCGCTCGCCGCTACTCGGAAAATCGATTGTTTTCTTTCTCTTCCTCCGGTTACTTAGATGTTTCAGTTCACCGGGTTCCCCCCGTCAGGCTATGTATTCACCTGACGGTCCTCGCGGATGAACGCGAGGGGGTTTCCCCATTCGGACATCCCCGTATCATCGCCTGCTTGCGGCTACACGGGGCTTTTCGCAGCTTACCACGTCCTTCATCGGCTCCAAGTGCCAAGGCATCCGCCTTATGCTCTTACTTACTTGACCTGCTTCACCTTGAGTCGGCGATCAGATCTTTTAAAAAAGAGATTCTCTCTTTCAAATTTCAGCTTGGTTTTTTTCTTAGATTTTAAGAAGTTTTGCTGTATGCAATTTTCAATGAGCGTCGAAAACCCTTGATCAGAAAATAAGTGGTGGGCATAGGTGGACTCGAACCACCGACCTCACGCTTATCAGGCGTGCGCTCTAACCTGCTGAGCTATACGCCCACTTATAACCTGTGGGTTCTCTTATGTTGAGAGTCTAACCTCTCAAAACTGAATCGTACGAACGTCTTTCATTAAAGGCTTATTTTTTATGATTCTCCTTAGAAAGGAGGTGATCCAGCCGCACCTTCCGATACGGCTACCTTGTTACGACTTCACCCCAGTCATTGGTCTCACCTTCGGCAGCTTCCCCCGCTTAAAGCGGTTGGATCACTGACTTCGGGTGCTCCCAACTTCCATGGTGTGACGGGCGGTGTGTACAAGACCCGGGAACGCATTCACCGCGACATGCTGATTCGCGATTACTAGCAACTCCAGCTTCACGTGGGCGAGTTGCAGCCCACGATCCGAACTGAGATCGGCTTATAAGGATTCGCTCCTGCTTGCGCAGTCGCTGCCCGTTGTACCGACCATTGTAGCACGTGTGTAGCCCAAATCATAAAGGGCATGATGATTTGACGTCATCCCCACCTTCCTCCGGTTTGTCACCGGCAGTCCATCTAGAGTGCCCAACTTAATGCTGGCAACTAAATGCAAGGGTTGCGCTCGTTGCGGGACTTAACCCAACATCTCACGACACGAGCTGACGACAACCATGCACCACCTGTCATCCCTGTCGACCAAAGGCCGAAAGCTCTGGTTAAAGAGCGATCAAGGAGATGTCAAGATTTGGTAAGGTTCTTCGCGTTGCTTCGAATTAAACCACATGCTCCGCTGCTTGTGCGGGTCCCCGTCAATTCCTTTGAGTTTCAGTCTTGCGACCGTACTCCCCAGGCGGGGTACTTATTGCGTTAACTGCGGCACCGACACTCGCATGCCGACACCTAGTACCCATCGTTTACGGCGTGGACTACCAGGGTATCTAATCCTGTTCGCTCCCCACGCTTTCGTGCCTCAGTGTCAGTTACAGTCCAGAAAGTCGCCTTCGCCACTGGTGTTCCTCCTAATATCTACGCATTTCACCGCTACACTAGGAATTCCACTTTCCTCTCCTGTACTCAAGTCCAACAGTTCCCAAGGCTTACAACGGTTGAGCCGTTGCCTTTCACCTCAGGCTTGATGGACCACCTACGCACTCTTTACGCCCAGTGATTCCGGATAACGCTTGCTCCCTACGTATTACCGCGGCTGCTGGCACGTAGTTAGCCGGAGCTTGCTTCTAAGGTACCGTCACTGCTTCTTCCCTTAGAACAGAATTTTACGACCCGAAGGCCTTCATCATTCACGCGGCGTTGCTGCATCAGGCTTGCGCCCATTGTGCAATATTCCCCACTGCTGCCTCCCGTAGGAGTCTGGACCGTGTCTCAGTTCCAGTGTGGCCGATCACCCTCTCAGGTCGGCTACTGATCGTCGCCTTGGTAGGCCGTTACCCTACCAACTAGCTAATCAGACGCGGGCCCATCCTGAACCGATAAAATCTTTAACAAGTAGGTCATGCGACCTTCTCGCTTCATGAGGTATTAATCACCGTTTCCGGTGGCTATCCCTCTGTTCAGGGCAGGTTGCCCACGCGTTACTCACCCGTCTGCCACTTTCCGCAAGTTCCCTTCCACCGAAGTGTCCGTTCCCTCGCTTCTCGTTCGACTTGCATGTGTTAAGCACGCCGCCAGCGTTCATCCTGAGCCAGGATCAAACTCTTTGAAAAAATTTTGAAACCATAGCTCTAATAAAAATTGACGTTTCGTACGATTCAGTTTTCAAAGGTCAAATTGCTCTCGCCGCATCTCTTAGCGACCTACTTATCATAACACCGCAGGTCTATACCGTCAAGGTAAAAATGAAAAAACCCCGAAAGAATTCGGGGTCCTGTTGTCTACAGTGGTTTCATGGTCGGGAACATGATGACATCGCGGATGGAAGTGGAATCGGTGAGCAGCATGATCAATCGATCGATGCCCACGCCGAGACCGCCCGTCGGGGGTAGTCCGACCTCGAGCGCCGTGAGGAAATCCTCGTCCATCATGTGCGCCTCTTCATCTCCACCCTCGCGCGCCTTGACCTGTTCCTCGAAACGACCGCGCTGGTCGATGGGGTCGTTGAGCTCGCTAAAGGCGTTCGCAATTTCCCAAGTGTTGGCGAACGCTTCGAAGCGGTTCGTGATCGCCGGGTTGTCCGGATTTCGCTTCGACAGCGGAGACACCTCCACGGGGTGATGAGTGATGAAAATCGGCTGGATCAAGTGCTCTTCACAGTATTCCTCGAAGACCTCGTTGATCACATGACCCTTCTTCATCTCTTTGGTCACGTCCACATGTAGCTTCTTGGCCACCGCCCGCGCCTCTTCGTCTGTCTCGATGGCGTCGAAGTCAACGCCCGCCCACTTCTTGCAGGCTTCGGTCATGCTCATGCGCTGCCAAGGTGGTGTGAAGTCGAGCTCAAGATCTTGGTACTTGACCTTGGTGGTGCCGAAAACGTGCTGACAAGCGTCGGCCACCATCTCCTCGGTGATCCGCATCATGTCTTCGTAATCCTCGTAAGCGGCGTAGAGTTCCATCGCAGTGTACTCGGGGTTGTGCTTGTAGCTCATGCCCTCGTTCCTGAACATACGCCCCATCTCGTAGACTTTATCGAATCCACCGACGATTAAGCGCTTCAGGTAGAGTTCATTGGCGATTCGCATGTACATCTCGATGTCCAGCGTATTGTGGTGGGTGACGAAAGGTCGCGCCGTGGCACCCCCGGCGATGGGGCTCAAGATCGGCGTATCCACCTCCAGGTAACCTTCCGACTCTAAGAAAGCGCGGATCGCCCGGATGATCTTGCTGCGCAACTTGAACTTCTCGCGCACCTCGGGGCTCATGATCAGATCCACATAACGCTGGCGGTAGCGAATCTCTTGGTCCTTCAACCCGTGGTATTTCTCGGGTAGGGTGTAGAGGGACTTTGTGAGCAGCACAACCTCTTCCGCGCGGATGGACTCCTCGCCCTTCTTCGTTTTGAACACTTCGCCGGCAACACCCACGATATCACCGATGTCGTAGGTGGTGATCCAGTCGTATTCCGTTTCGCCCACTTGCTTCTTGTTCACATAGGCCTGGATGCGACCATCGCGGTCTTGGATGTCGAGGAACATCGCCTTGCCCATGATCCGCTTGGCCATGATCCGCCCGGCGATCATCACGTGCGTGCCCTCGTACTCGTCAAAATGTTGGATGATGGCTTCACTGAAAGCCGTGCGATCGTAGCGTTCTTTCTTGAAAGGATCGCGTCCTTCCGCTTGTAACGTCTCTAATTTGTCGAGCCGCACCTGGTACAGCTCGTTCGTGCTCTTTACTTCGCTCATCTTAACCCTCCTTTATCAGATTTCTCAATTGTCCTTATTATATGAAAGCCCACTGGCGGTGTCAAGAAAGGCACGCGTCGAGGGCTTCGATGACTTCTTCCGGTGATTGGGCCGCAAAAATCTTCCTTTTGGCGGCCGCCGAACCGCGGATCCCCTTCAGGTACCAAGCGGCGTGTTTGCGCATCTCGAGGACGCCGATATGATCGCCCTTGTCCTCCAGCAGTAGATCGAAGTGACGTCGGGCCACTCGGATCTTCTCTTCGGCCGTAGGCAGTGGGGCCATCTCGCCCGTCTTGAAGTAATGATCGATCCGCTTGAGCAGCCAGGGATTTCCCTGAACACCGCGGGCCGCCATCACACCATCAACCCCGGTTTCTTTTCTCATGCGGATCGCATCCTCCACACTAAAGATATCGCCATTGCCAATCACAGGGATGGACAGAGCCGACTTCACTTCTTTGAAGATAGACCAATCCGCTTGCCCGCTGTAGAACTGTTCGCGCGTCCGCCCGTGCACCGTGACTAGCTGAACGCCCAGCGATTCTGCCAGGCGACCGATCTCCACGGCATTGACCGAGTCTTCATCCCAGCCCTTCCGCATCTTGAGGGTGACGGGCTTCGTCGAAGCCGTGACCACCGCTTCGATGAAACGGGCCGCCGCCTCGCGGTTGCGCATGAGGGCCGAGCCATCGCCGTTTCTTACGATCTTGGGAGCCGGGCAGCCCATGTTGATATCGATCAGATCGTGAGGTAAGGCATTGAGCCGTGGCATAACCGCACGGACCACCTCGGGCTCCGAGCCAAAAACCTGGAGGGCCACAGGGTGACCATCGGCATCTGTCCTCAGGAGCGGCGCGGTCTTCTCCGGTGCGTAGAAAAAACCCTTCAGGCTGACCATCTCGGTCACGAGCAAGACATCGGGTACCATTTCGCGCAGGACCTTCCTGTATGCGTAGTCTGTGACCCCGGCCATGGGCCCGAGCAGGCAATCACTTTTAAGGCTAAAATCCCTGCACTGGATCACGAATGACTCACCCGGTTTAACTTGTGGATATGATTGAGCCCCTCTAGCGTCAGGAACTTGTCCACGACGCTGATGGTCTTCGACTCCGTGGCGATCAGCGTTGCCAGCCCGCCCGTGGCCACCACGGGAATCGATGCGTCGTCCATTTCCTCGCGCATCCGTTCGACGATGAAATCCACGGATCCCACGTAGCCGTAGATAATACCGGCCTGGATCGATTCCGTCGTGTTCTTGCAGATCACCCGCTTGGGTTTGACCAGCTCCACCCGGGTCAGCTTGGCCGCCCGGTCGAAGAGGGCATCTGACGAAATCTTGATGCCCGGTAGGATCGCCCCGCCGAGGTAGGAACAATCCGCTCCGATCACATCGAAGGTCGTCGCTGTTCCAAAATCCACCACGATCACGGGCCCACCGTACTTGTGGTAGGCGGCCAGACCATTGACAATTCGGTCGGCACCCACCTGTCTGGGATTGTCGTACCGCACGTTCATACCGGTCTTCACCCCGGGTCCTACGACAATGGCCTCCACACCGAAGTACTTCTGGCTCATGTGCTGCAGCGAGTACATGATCGTCGGGACCACGCTGGAAATGATCACGTGATCGATGGCCCCCGGGTCGAGCTGTTCATGATGAAAAAGTTGTGTCAAAAAAATACCGAGCTCATCCGCGCTTTTTTGCTTGTCCGTCGACATCCGCCAGTGCGTGACCAGATGATCCTCTTCGTATACACCGATGACAATATTCGTGTTCCCCACATCAAAAGCCAGTAGCATGTTCCTTACTCATCTCCTCTTTGGTCAATCAAGCGTAACCGGCAAGTCCGCGTACGCTGACTTCACCGAAGTAAATCCGTTCCGTCCCACCCTCGGGACTCTCCACGACCAGGGCCCCCTCCTCGTCGAGATCAAGGGCCTTGGTTTCGATCGTACTCTCCGGCCTTAGGATGCGCACCCTCCGGCCGAGGGTCACCGAGGCCTCCCGCAAGGCGGGAAGCACATGCGCCAGGGTACCCGTCTCTTCGTACAGGTGAACCGCATCAAGGAATCGCGCGCTGATCTCGCGCGCCAGCTCGATTCCATCGGGTGGTTCAATACCCTCCAGCACCAGACTGGTGGCCTGTTCTCTCAATGCTTCGGGAAAAGTGGTCTGCTTTAAATTCAGACCGATGCCAACCACTACGTAGTTGAGCGAGCCGACTTCCGCAGAGAGTTCCGTCAGGATCCCAACGACCTTTTTGCCCCCGATCACCAGGTCGTTGGGCCACTTGATCCCGACCTCCCGATCGATCAGATGGGCCAGGGCACCGTTCACGGCGTAAGCAGCCAGGTGCGTCAGGCTGGCCGCTCGCTCGGGCGCGATCTCGGGTGCTAGGAAAAAGCTGATGTACAGCCCGTCGCCCTTTGGGGATAGCCATTGACGTCCGCGTCGTCCGCGCCCCGACGTCTGCTCGATGGAAACGACCACACCGGGTAGGTCTGCACCGGAGGCGGCCAGCGCCTTCGCCTCATCATTGGTCGAGGTAAGGGTCTCGCGGTAACGAATCGTTTCGATTCCCATGGGCCGCAGGGCCAGGGCCAAATCTTCCTCGGTCAGACGGGGGGCAGTCTCCATGAGTCGGTAGCCGAGCCGCCGATGGCTCTCGATCTCGTAGCCTTCCTCTCGAAGGCCACCAATTGCCTTCCACACGGCCGTCCGGCTGACGCCCAGGGCCTCGGACAGGGTCTGTCCCGACAGATAGTCGCCACCGCTTTCGCGAAGGGCCTTCAATATCGTTGTCTTCACCGTTCGATCGCCTCCTCTACATCCCATCATTATATCAGATTTTCGAGCTCGTGCCAGGTGCTGCGTACCACTTGTTCCATGTTTTCAAAGGAAACCCTCCTGGCGCCCCATCCTTCGGGCAACCAGCGCCGGTTGATCTCCAAGTGGAGGCGGTCCCCGATCAGAAGCAGGACGCCGAGGTCCGTGGGTCTTCTGATCAAACGCCCGCCCGCCTGCATCACACCGTGTAGGGCCGGGAAGCGGTAGGCGAAGTCAAAACCCGAGGCACCGAAATAGCGTCGGATCCGCTCGTTCTCTTCGGTAAAGGCCGGTAGGCCGATGCCCACGATGACCACGCCCTCCAAATGACGCCCCACTAGATCGATACCCTCTGAGAAGACCCCACCGGACACCGCCATCCCGACCACCGGGGTTTCCCCCCTGAAGGCATCGAGAAAGTCCAGTCGCTCCGATTCCGACATGCCCCTGCGCTGGTAGAGGATTCCAAGATCCTCCACCAACTCTTCCAAGGCCTCCATATAGGCAAAGGAGGGTACGTAGATGAGATAGTTGCCCTGGCGGGAGTTGACGAAGACGCGCAGGCGCTCGGCCACAGCGGGTAGCGTGGTTTCCCGATCACGGTAACGGGTGGAGAGATCACCATCGAAGAGCACGGCCATCCGGTCGTCGCGAAAGGGCGAGGGGTAGGCCAGTGCTTGGGCTTCTTCTTTGTAGAGCAGCTCGCGGAAGTAGGCGAGGGGAGCCAGGGTGGCTGAGAACAGGACCGCACCCTGTGCTCCCTCTATAACGGGTGCCAGGGCATAGGAGGGATCGATGGCCACCTGCTCGTGGAGGATCCCCTGGTCCGTTCGGGTCAGGTAGCTCCGGTGCCCCTCTGTATAGACCTCGTAGATCCGGATCACCTGCAAGAGGAGAAAGAGCAAATCGAGCACCATAGGCTGATCGGGAGACTCCTGGTGTTTCTCCAGCCAATCCTCGAGCCGGTGTCTCTCCATTTCGATCCTCAGCAAGATCTCGTCGATCGGCTCCACCCCTTCATAAGCGTCCCCCCGCTGATCCTGTTCCTCCTCGAGCGTCAAAAGGATCCGGTCGATCAGGCGCCTGATCTTTTTGTCCGCTATGGCGTTTTTCAGCTGGAGCAAGTCGGCTTCCGATAGGACGGAGGTAAACATCATGCGGGCACGCCCCACCAGGTTATGGGCCTCGTCCACCAAGAGGGACACGCGCTCGCCCCGCTCTTCCATGATCCGCCGGATGTTCACACGGGGATCGAAGGCATAGTTCACATCTCCGATGAGCACATCCGCTCGGGTGGATAGCTCGAGACCCAGCTCAAAGGGACAGATCTTATGTCCTTGGGCGTAGCCGGCGATGGTCGCATCGTCAAAGATGCGTTCCTTTGACAGCATCTCCTCGAGACAAGGACCCAAGCGGTCGTAGAAACCCGCCGCCAGCAGGCATACGTCAGGACTGCAGTCTACCTCTTCCCGGGGGCATCGTTTTTCCTTGGCCGTAAAGACGACGGTGCGCACCTCTTCTGTCAGATCCCTTAAACCGTCGAGGGCCACCGCCTTGGTTGCCGATTTCGACGTCAGGTAGAAAATCTTGTCCGTCCTCCCCTCGCCGATCGCCTTGAGTCCCGGAAACAAGACGGCAACGGTCTTGCCTGTACCCGTCGGCGCCTGGAGGTACATCACCTGGCCGGTATCGAGGGTCCGGTAGACCTGGACGGCCATATGCCGCTGGTTGGGGCGGTAAGAGGGGTAGCAGAAAGAAAGCTCACGCAAGACCGTGTCCCGTTCTTCCGCGTAGGCCTTCTCCCGCTCGAGAGTGGAAGCATAACGGGCAAAGCTCTCTTCGTAGAAGGACGCCAGGGCTTCACGGCTCCAGATTTCTTCGAAGGTCCGCTGACCGAGCGCTGCTCGTTCGAGATAGATCACGCGGACCGTCACCCGATCGCTTCCTTCCTCAACCGCTAGCATCCATGCGTAGAGGAGGGCCTGGTAGAGGTGGAGCTTCTGTGGTCCCTCGAGGGAAAGCGGATCTTTGGCCGTGGTCTTGAGCTCTTCCACAATCGTTTCCCCTGGTCTGCGGACCACATCGGCGCGGCCCGTCAGTTTGAGACCACGGGGATCTTGAAATGTCAGGTGCACTTCCGTCTCATCAGGCGGGTGGACCGTGGCCTGGTAACGTTGGTGTGCCTCGGCACCTTCTCGCATGGCGCGTCTGCCTACGAAGCCCGCATCCAGATCGCCCGATGCATAGATCTCCCCCAGCCAATCTCGAACGGATATTCTGCGCATGGTCCACCTCCTCTCCGGTCTCTGCCTGCATACGCCTCTATTATATTGAAAAAACCCTCGCGAAGGAGGGTCTTATTGATTAAATGCTAGATATTTTTTCTCTTTCTTGAGGATCACGCGGGAGTAGCTCGTCTCGTAAGTGTTGTGCTTGGCATAGTAGGCCCGCAAGTTGTAGGGACCCCTGTTGTACTCCGACAGGATCCGGTTGTAGTTGTTGCCGTAGGCATCGCGCAAGAAGTCGATATACACGGCGGCCAGACCAATATTATAGTAGGGATCGAAAATCTGCTCCGGATCATAGGCCACGCCGATCGTTTCGCCGAAATCGTTGGCCAGCCATTTTTCCGTCGATGGGATGATTTGCATCAGCCCTCTGTCCTGGTGCGTACCCACGGAGTACCGATCGAAGTTCGACTCGAGCTCCATGATCCCCAATAGAAGCGAGGGATTCAAATCAAAGTTCACGGCATGCTCCACGAGCGCCGCAGCTGCCCGCAGGTCCAAGGGGGTATCTTCCTCGATGGCGAAAACTTTCTGCAGTTGTTCTTCCGTCCACTCTCCTGATCGTACTTTGTCCACCAGCGACAGGTAGATCTCATTCTCACGTTTTCTGTTCTTCACGTCGATCTGCAACGTTCGGATCTCCAGATTCATGCGTTTGAGGTCGTTGGTGTACCCTTTTATATCGATTTCGATTGCTTGCAACATATCGAGTTCTTGGGATAAAGTCTCCACGGTTTCATTCGATTGCATGGCCCGTGAAATAGAAAAATTTAAAAAGACCAGGACGAGGACGAGTAAGATGGTCATGGATTTGTTCACATTTGACATCTGTTATCACTCCTCTCGATTAACTCCTAGCATTATAGCACATCTTGAGGAGCATGCAAGCCATTTTTTTCCTTTTCCCCAAACGAAACCTTTTCCTCCTCTCGCAAGAAAAGAGATGGATCCAAAGGACCCACCTCTTCTTATCTTGATCTAGAAGCCACCGAAGAGGCTCAGGAGCACGCCTGCGGAGACTGCTGACCCGATGACGCCGGCCACATTGGGACCCATGGCGTGCATCAGGAGGAAATTCGAAGGATTTTCCTTCTGACCGACGGTCTGAGAGACACGCGCGGCCATCGGCACGGCGGAAACACCGGCCGATCCGATGAGCGGATTGATCCGTCCACCGGTCAGTTTGTTCATCAGCTTGGCGAGGAGCACGCCAGCGGCAGTACCCACGGCGAAGGCCACGATGCCCAGCGCGATGATCAGTAACGTACTGTAGTTCAAGAAGGCATCAGCCGTTGCCGTGGCACCGACAGAAAGACCCAAGAAGATCGTGACGGAGTTGATCAGCGCATTTTGCGCCGTGTCGCTCAAGCGATTCGTCACCAGGGACTCTTTGAACAGGTTTCCGAGCATCAGCATCCCCACCAGTGTGGCGGCGGGAGGCACGATGAGGGAAACGATGACTGTTACCATCACCGGGAAGAGTACCTTCTCAAGTTTCGACACTCTTCTGAGCTGTTCCATCTTGATAACACGTTCTTTTTTCGTGGTGAGCGCCTTCATGATCGGAGGCTGGATGACGGGCACGAGGGCCATGTAGGAGTAGGCTGCCACAGCGATCGGCCCCAATAGATGAGGAGCGAGCTGTGAGGCCAGGAAGATGGCCGTCGGACCATCGGCTCCACCGATGATACCGATTGCCGCCGCTTCTTGGGCATTGAAAATCCCTGAGAGGATCGCCCCGAAGAAGGTGATGAAGATTCCAAACTGTGCGGCAGCCCCGAGGAGCAGTGCCTTGGGATTGGCGATGAGCGGACCGAAGTCTGTCATGGCGCCCACACCAAGGAAGATCACCGGGGGAAAGATCCCCAGCTTGTTCCCTTGGTAGAAGTAGTACAAGAGTCCACCGACCTGTCCATCGTGCGCGGGCTCCATCATCCCTGCCAGGGGCAGGTTGGTCAGGATCATCCCGAAGGCGATGGGGATCAGGAGCAGGGGTTCAAACCCTTTTCGGATCGCGAGATAGAGGAGCACGAAAGCCACGAATAGCATGGCCATCTGCCCGCCTGTGATCGCCAAAAATCCGGTACTCTTATAGAAGTTGAGAAAAGCTTCATACATGAGTGCTGATCCCCCTTAACCGATTACCAGAATGACGTCGTCTGAGTTGACGGAAGCTCCTTTTTGAACATTAACAGAAGCGATCTTGCCTGATACAGGTGCCATGAGTTCGTTTTCCATTTTCATAGCTTCGAGAATGGCCACCACGTCGCCCTCGGCCACGCTGTCGCCTTCCTTCACTTTGATATCCAGGATTGTCCCGGGCATCGGAGCCGCTACCGTGGCGCCATCGGCAGGTGCTGCCGCGGGTGCCGGTGCTGGTGCAGCCTTGGGTGCCGGTGCGGCTTTAGGCGCCGGTGCAGGTGCTGCCTTGGGTGCTGCTGGTGCTGCTTTCGGAGCCGGCGCGACTGCACCCGTTGCTCCCACTTCTTCTACATCCACCTCGTAGGTTGTACCATTTACGGTAATATTGAATTTTTTCATTGATATCCTCCCCTTTAGAGCGCGTTGTCGATCATCTCACGACGTCCGGCCTGCCCCCAGGACGGTGTCGTGTCGTAAGTGCGTACAATGTTCGTGACGCGAATGCGTTCGGGCGTTGTCCCGAGACTCGCTGCCACGGCCGCGGCGATAACCGCCACGAGTTCCGAATCGTCGGCCACCGCTTCCACCGGTGCAGTGGCTGGTGCAGGGGCCGCCTGCTTAGGGCTCGCCTTCACTACTTGGCTGGTCGCTGGCTTCCGCTCGACCGCCGTTGAGAACTTGGTCATCAGGACGATCGCACTCCAGATGAGCACAAGCACAACAAAGGTGATTCCCATACCCAGGATGGCGGTATAGGTCGAGGCCAAGAGCTTCTCACCAAAGGTCATTTCCACAATGAGGGCCGGGTCTTTGAATTGTTCTAGTAGACTCATTCGATTACCCCTCCTATAGTGGGATGTTTCCGTGTTTTTTCTTCGGTCTATTCTCGCGCTTCGACTCGAGCATGTTGAAGGCATCCACAAGGCGCGGACGTGTCGTGCTCGGTTCGATCACGTCATCGACGAAACCGCGCTCTGCCGCTTTGTAGGGCGTGGCGAATTCTGCCGAGTAATCGTCGATCTTCTTCTGGCGCGTGGCCACAGGATCGTCGGAGTTCTTGATATCATTTCTAAAGATGATGTTCGCTGCGCCCTGGGGACCCATGACTGCGATCTCTGCAGAAGGCCAAGCCAGGACGAGATCGGCACCCATGTCCTTCGAACACATTGCCAGGTAGGAACCACCGTAGGCCTTGCGCACGATCAGGGAGACCTTCGGTACCGTCGCCTCCGCATAAGCGTAGAGCATCTTGGCACCGTGGCGGATGATGCCACCGTATTCTTGCGTCGTACCCGGCAGGAAGCCCGGCACATCGATCATGTTGAGCAGCGGGATATTGAAGGCATCGCAGGTCCGGATAAAACGGGCCGATTTGTCCGATGCGCTGATATCGAGGCAACCGGCCAAGACCTTAGGCTGATTGGCCACGATTCCCACGGTTTTGCCGTTGATCCTGGCGAAGCCCGTGATGATGTTCTTGGCAAAGTGCGCCTGGTACTCATCGAAATCCCCGTCATCCACGATGAGCTTGATCACATCGTGCATGTCATAAGGCTTGTTGGAGTTTTCAGGAATGAGCGTGTTGAGCGTTTCTTCCATGCGGTTGATGTCATCCTCCGTGGGATGAACCGGTGCTGTCTCGAGGTTGTTCGAGGGCAGGAAGCTGATCAGTCTGCGGATCTCCTGGAGACACGCTTCATCGTCTTGGCTCAGGTAGTGGGCCACGCCGCTGGTCGCGTTGTGCGTGTGCGCACCACCGAGGGCTTCTGCCGAGACGTCTTCACCGGTCACGGTCTTGATAACCTGTGGACCCGTGATGAACATCTGGGACGTCTTGTCCACCATGAAGACAAAGTCGGTCAGCGCCGGTGAGTACACCGCGCCACCCGCACAGGGGCCCATGATAGCCGTGATCTGAGGGATCACGCCGGAGGCCAATGTATTTTTGAAGAAAATGCGTCCGTAGCCGGACAGCGCATCCACGGCTTCCTGAATTCTCGCGCCACCGGAGTCATTGAGTCCGACCACAGGTGCGCCTACTTTTACGGCATTATCGAGCACTTTCTCAATCTTGGCCGCGTGCATTTCGCCAAGACTGCCGCCGACAACGGTGAAATCTTGGGCGTAGGCGTAGACGAGTCGACCTTCGACCATCCCGTAGCCCGTGACGACGCCCTCTGCAGGTGCGTCTACTTTTTCCATACCAAAATTTGTGCATCTGTGTTTGACGAAGGCGTCGAGCTCTCTGAAGCTACCCTCGTCGAAGAGCAGGTTGATGCGCTCACGAGCCGTCAACTTGCCCTTGGCATGTTGCTTTTCGATACGCTTTTCGCCGCCACCCGCTTCAATCTTGGCGCGGCGTTCTCTGAGATCTTCCAATTTGTTGATTGCCATACAAACCTCCCCGGTCGGTTTATCTTTCGCTGAGTTCCACTAAAACGCGATTTGAGCTCTTGGGGTGCACGAAGGCGATTTTGGCACCACCGGCCCCGTAGCGAGGTGACTCGTCGATCATTCTGAGACCTTTTTCCTTCATGTAAGCGATCGCCTCTTCGATGTTGTCCACGCGAAAGGCGATGTGCTGGACGCCTTCACCGTTTTTCTCGATGAACTTGGCGATGGGACCGTCTTCTGAAGTGGACTCGAGCAGCTCTACCTCTGTATCGCCTATGGGCAAAAAGGCTACCTTGACCTTCTGGTCCGCCACTTCTTCGACACCCTCTACGTCGAGACCGAGAACATCCCGATAGAATACCAATGACTCTTCGAGATTCTTCACGGCGATCCCGATATGATCGATCTTTAATGCTTTCATTAGGGTTCTCCTCCTCACAAACAATAGTTTATCAGGCACACGGATGATGTACAGAGCCTGATGAAACGATTCTAATGTATCCGGTTCATTTTTTTAACGTTTTTTTGGTTTTCACTTAACCTTGGGTCAATCCGCCCTACTTTAAGGCTGGATCGCCACCGATCAGTTCCTCGTAGATCAAGTCGCGGGCCGTGTACGGGTCCTGCGCTCTTCGTGCCACCTTCTCCGCTAGGTCGTGGAGCTTTTCCTCACGGTGCGCCTCATCGAACAAATGGGCCAGGAGCTTCTCTTTGGCCAGGTCCACGATTTCATTCTTGGCATTCGATACACGCCGTTCGTTGAAAAGACCCGACTGCTGTGTGTGCACCCGATGCGCCTCCACATGGTTGAAGAGTTCTTCGATACCCTTCCCGTGAATCGCGATGACCAGTTCGACGGGCGGCCGCCACTCAGCGTGATTGAAGTCGAGCATAGCGTTCAACTCCCTGGCCGTACGTCTGGCCCCATCCCGATCGGCTTTGTTGACGCAGAAGACGTCGCCGATCTCCATGATCCCGGCTTTGATCGCCTGGATGTCATCACCCAGGCCAGGGACCATGACCATCAGGGTCGTATCGCAGATTTTGACGATATCCACCTCAGACTGTCCGACACCCACCGTTTCGACAAAAATATAATCCGCGCCGTAGAGATCCAGGATCTTGATAGCCGCTCCCGTGGCCTCACTGATCCCCCCGAGGTGTCCCCGGGCTCCCATGCTGCGGATAAAAACGCCACGATCCGTTGCGATTTCGCTCATGCGGACGCGATCGCCCAGAATGGCTCCGCCGGTAAAGGGCGATGTCGGATCGACGGCGATTACAGCCGCCGTCTTCCCGATGGATCGCACATGCTTAACCAGCTTATCGGTGAGCGTGCTCTTACCAGCCCCCGGCGGTCCAGTTACCCCGATCACGTAAGCGCGACCGGTTTTACCGAACAAGGACCGGAGTATATCGATACCCGCGGGCTCCTTGTTCTCCACCATGGTGATCAGGCGGGCTGCAGCCCGCTTGTCACCTGCCAGTACTCGTTCTCCTAAGTCCACGTGTATCACCGCTCTCCCTCGTTTATCGATTATCTGTTGACGTTTGCCTTGATGAATGCGATGGTCTGAGACGTAGGTGTCCCCGGCGTGAAGACTTCCACCACACCTTTTTCCTTTAGCTCCGGAATATCGTCCACCGGAATCACGCCACCACCGATGAACAGAATGTCCTCAGCGTCCTCTTCTTTGAGGAGCTTGGCGATCTTCGGTAGCAAGGTGCTGTGTGCACCGGATAGGATGCTCACGGCCACACAGTCCACATCCTCCTGGATGGCTGCACTGACGATCTGCTCGGGTGTCTGGCGGAGTCCCGTGTAAATGACCTCCATGCCGGCATCTCTCAGGGCCCGGGCGATCACCTTGGCCCCGCGGTCGTGACCGTCGAGACCGGGCTTGGCTACTAATACGCGAATTGGTCTATCCATGGATCTTTCTCCCCCTTATAGTTTGACGCTCTGCTGGTACTCACCGAAGACACCGCGCATCACATCGGTAATCTCACCCAGCGTTCCGTAAGCCTTGACTGCTTCGAGGATGAAGGGCATCACGTTCTCATCTCCCTCGCAAGCTGTTTTCAGCGCGACAAGTGCCTTTTCGACGCGTTCGTTATCACGCTTGGCGCGGAGCTCGACGAGTCTACCTTTCTGCATTTCACCGACTGCGGGATCTACTCTCAAGAGACCCGTGGGCGGTTTTTCCTCCACCTGGAATTTATTCATACCGACAACAATCCTGTCGCCCGTTTCCACTTCTTTCTGGTAATCGTAGGCAGCATCCATGATTTCCTGCTGGATGTAGCCAACATCGATCGCCTTCGGTGCGCCACCGAGATCGTCAATGCGCTTGATGTAAGCCATAGCAGCCTCTTCAATCTCTTGTGTTTTCGCTTCAATGAAGTAAGAACCGGCCAGCGGATCGACGGAGTTCGTGACCCCGGATTCGTGCGCTACAATCTGTTGTGTTCTCAGTGCCGTGCGCACGGAATCTTCCGTGGGGAGAGCCAACGCCTCGTCCTTGGAATTCGTGTGCAGGGACTGGGTTCCGCCGAGAACGGCCGCCAGCGTCTGGATGGCCACGCGGACGATGTTATTCTCAGGCTGCTGTGCCGTGAGCGTAGACCCACCGGTCTGCGTGTGGAACTTAAGCATCATGCTCTTCTTGTTCTTCGCGCCAAAACGCTCCTTCATGATCCGTGCCCAGAGGCGACGGGCCGCACGGAACTTGGCCACTTCCTCGAGCAGATCATTGTGCGCGTTAAAGAAGAAGGACAAACGCGGGGCAAAGGTGTCCACATCGAGTCCAGCCTTGACGGCGGCCTCTACGTAGGCAATTCCATCGGCCAGCGTGAAGCCCACTTCCTGGGCTGCCGTGGAACCGGCTTCGCGGATGTGGTAGCCCGAGATACTGATTGTGTTCCAAAGCGGTACTTCCTTCGAACAGTATTCGAAAATGTTCGTGATCAGGCGCATGGATGGCTCGGTCGGGAAGATATACGTTCCGCGGGCGATGTACTCTTTTAAAATATCGTTCTGGATGGTTCCTCGGAGCTTTTCTGCGCTGACGCCCTGCTTCTCGGCTACGGCGATGTACATGGCCAGGAGCACAGAAGCCGGTGCGTTGATCGTCATGGATGTAGAGACCTTGTCAAGCGGGATCCCGTCAAACAGAATCTCCATATCGGCCAGCGAGTCGATGGCCACGCCCACTTTACCCACTTCACCCTCGGCAAGGGCGTGATCGGAATCGTAACCGATCTGCGTCGGTAGGTCAAAGGCTACGCTCAGACCGCTCGAGCCTTGTTCTACCAGGTACTTGTAGCGCTTGTTCGATTCTGCCGCCGTGGCAAAACCCGCGTACATGCGCATCGTCCAAAGACGACCGCGGTACATCGTGGGCTGTACACCTCGTGTGTATGGAAATTGTCCGGGTATACCCAGGTCTTCCATATAATCTTGGTCTTCGATCTCCAGGGGCGTGTACAGTCTCTCCACAGGTTCCCCCGATCCTGTTTTGAAGGTCTCCCGTCTCTCGGGACGCTTCTCGAGCGCTGCCTCCGTCTTCTCGTCAAAAGCCTTTTTAGCTTCGCGAAGTGCTGAAAGTTTCTCCTCTCGGAACATAGTCATCCTCCTTTAGTTTTCTTCACCTGTAGCATACCACACCCTTGATAAAAATGAATCAATAATTGCAAAAGTATACAATTATACTTTAGCAATCATCACTTTTAGCAAGATTTATTTCATTTTACCTACTTTTACGAAGCGATCGTGCCAGGAAAGCGCTTCGTCGAGCAGGTGCGGTTCATGTTTGTGTACATTTTTCTCAAGGGCACGCTCCAGATAATCGGTGAGCATGGAACGGTAATCCGGATGGGCACAGTTGGCGATGATCGCCCGTGCGCGCTCCACTGGATCGAGTCCTCTCAGATCCGCCAGCCCTTGCTCTGTGACCACCACCGCAACATCGTGCTCCGTATGATCCACGTGGCTGACCATGGGGACGATCGATGAGATATCGCCGCCCTTGGCCGTAGAGACGGTGGTGAAGATGGACAGGTAGGCATTTCTAGTGAAATCACCGGAACCGCCCAGTCCGTTCATCATGCGCGTGCCCATGATGTGGGTGCTGTTCACGTGACCGTAGAGATCCACCTCGATGGCCGTGTTCATAGCAATGACACCCAAACGGCGGGCCACTTCTGGGTTGTTGGAGATCTCCATGGGCCGAAGCACGCAGTGCTTCGCATAGTGGTCGATCCCATCCATCAGGCGCACGAGTCCCTCTTCCGAAGGCGTGAAACTGGTTCCCGAGGCCATGGTGACCTTTCCTGCGTCGATCAGATCCAGCATGCAGTCCTGGATGACCTCTGTGTAGCAGGTCAGGTTCTCGAAATCACTGTCCACCAAGCCGGTCATCACCGCATTGGCCACGCTACCCACGCCCGACTGGAGTGGTAGGAGGTTCTCGGGCAACCGTCCCGCCGCCACTTCCTCCTCTAAGAAGGCAATGATATGACGGCTGATGCGCTTGGCATCCTCATCGATGGCACCGAGCGGTCTGACGCGATCGGGTTTATCGGAGAAGACTACAGCGGCCACCTTGTCAAAATCCACCTTCATGTAGGGCGTTCCCACGCGATCGGAAGGATGCGTGATCGGGATGGGCTTTCGGTGCGGTGGGTTCTCGGTCATGTAGATGTCGTGTACGCCCTCGAGGGCCAGGGGTTGCGAGGTGTTGATTTCAATGATCACCTTGTCTGCAAGAGCAATCGCCTGGGGAGCGATCCCCACGGAGGTTGAAGGCACCACGCCTCCCTCCTCGGTGATGGCCACGGCCTCAACGATGGCCACATCGATCTTGCCGAAGAAGCCGTAGTTCATGAACTGCGGAACGTGGCTCAGGTGCATATCCGCGTAGGCGATCGTCCCATCGTTAATACCCTTGCGGCTATCATTGTGCGTCTGGTAGGGGAAGCGTCGTTTCATCACGCCGCTCCTCGCCAGGGCCCCATCGAGGGCATCGCCCACGGAGGCACCGGTGATCAGGGTGATGCCGATTTTCTCACCCTGATCCGCCCTGGCGGCCAGTGCGGCGGGGACTACTTTCGGATCACCGGAGGGCGTGAAGCCACTGGTGGCCACGGTATCTCCATCGTTGATCAGCGCTGCGGCCTCTGCCGCCGTCATCACTTTCTCTTCAAACCGTCGGTCTCTGATGCGATTGGACATGCTCAATTCCTCCTTTATCTCTCAAAAAAAGGAGCCAGCAAGTAGACACGGGAGAAAATCATCCCGCGTGTCCTGCTGACTCCAATCCATCATTTTGCAAGCGAAAGGTTATTTCGCCCCCGTGACGGATCCGTCATGGTCTTCTAGTATGGACTTGTATTTTTCATGGCAGGTTTTCACCGCCGTGATCAGTGCTTTTTTCGCCGAACCATAATAATGCTTGTTAAACAGGCGCTCGATCTCTTCGACATCACCCAGGTTGTGGCCCTTCAGAAGTCGACGGACGAAACTCTTCGCCACGTCCGTCACCAGAGAGCAGTCGGCATCCAAGATCACGCCGCTCTCCCGATCTACGATCAGGCCCACGGCCACGATAGAGTAAAGCTCCGTTGCCGTGATCCCCTGGGGGAGCCGGGCGTAACCGGTCACCAGAATTTCATTTTCGCTCATGAGGTCATCCCTTTCCTTTTGACCATTATATCATATTACATGGGCAGACGGTGCAGGATGATGGTAAAGATGACCATGCCCAGGAGGGCAAATGGGTACGTGGCTCCGTAACCGGCTGCCGGATCATCCGATCCCACGGCATCTACCGCGGCACCCAGGCCGGGGGTACTGGTCATCCCGCCGCAGATGGCTCCAGACAACATGATCCAGTTGATCTTGAAGACGTACCGACCGATGAAGAATCCGACCATCATGGCCACCATGCCAACCACCAGGGCAACTAGGGCCAGGTAAGCTCCGGCGCCCATGAGGGCTTCGAAGACACCGAAACCATATCGAAGACCCACGATGGCCAGGAAGAAGGCGAGGGATACCTGGCGTACCACACCCAGGATCTTGGCGTTCATGCGGAAGTTGATAAAACCGATCTTCCCAACGTATCCGAGGAGGAGCGAGCCGATGAGGACGCCACCCGTGGAGCCGAGGGAAAAGTCCCCGAGTCCTATGAAACTGAGATCTAGCTTGAACTGACCGATGGTATATCCGAAGAGACAGGCCAGCACAAAACCCAGGAGATCAAAATCCACCTCGTCAAAGATCTTCGCCTCATCATCCCTGCGCATATCCGCTTGGTAGAGGGTCATCTCGTGAGCGATATCCATCCCGAAGATCCGGGGGAAGAAGTTCACCGCGATGATAACCACCAAGACGCCGAAGGGGTAACCAATGGCATGGCCGATACCGATACCGGCTTTCGCCGTCTCGACGAAGGCCAGGCTCTGCTCGGCAGAGAGGGTGGGCGTGTTCTCCGGTGTCAGCGTGCCGGTGCTGTCGAGAATCCTGAGCAGTCGCGCTTGATCCGAAGCAGCGGCTCCTTCGTAGGTATGCGTCCACTCCGTGGCATGGGCTTCAGCGGTCTCCAGCGCGGCGGCCAGTCCTGGCGAACTGGTCAGCGCACCGGTGTACACACCGGAGACTTCATAGGGGTTGGCATCTTGGGAGAAGTAGGTCATCCCGTAGGTGGCGGCCGCACCGAGGAGCGTGATGGTGAATCCGAGCAGGACGAACTTAACCCCGTACTTGCGGATGACCAGCCCGATTTCTTTTGAGGCGAGTAGTCCCACAGCGGCTACGAACAGGATCAAGAAAAGGGTGAAGAACACCTTGTTCACCACACCGGCGGCCAACAGGGACTGTGCCGTGCTGTAGGCGGCGTCTCCTTCTACTATGGATTCAGCCTTGGACTGGACGAACCACCCGATCAACAGGCCCGTGAACAAGGCGCCCGAAATGCCGAAGTTGAATTTGCCAAAGCGAATTTTTCCGAAAAGCAGGCCCGTCAGTACAGCTAGAAACATGAGTACATAGGGGTTCATCATCCAACCCATTAGATTAAACGTCACTGTGATCCCTCCTGATTTTGCGCACAAAAAAAAGGGCGCATTGTTGTAGTAGGCTCTATCTCCCCACCAAACCGCGCCCCGTTCACGAAAGAACAGGAGGTTGTCCTATTCCGATGCACGAGCAGGTTTGTTAAGCAATTAACATCTGTGCTCATTATATCGTAAGCATTACAAAAATGAAAGAAGAATCCCCCGAAGATTCAGGCTTTTTTCTTGTCAGCCACACGTTGCATGAACTTTTCTGTCTGAATGACATACCGCCAGTGGTAGCCCTCGCCGATCAGGCCGTCTTCATCATAGGCTTCCACACGGAACTTGAGCTTCTTTCCCGATACTTCTTCGAGGGTCGCCACAGCACGCACTTCCATTCCGAGGGGCGTAGCGGCGAGATGGTCTACCTCGAGGCGAATACCAACGGTGGACAAACCTTGATCGAGCGCCTGCTGGGCCGCCTTGAGCGATGCATTCTCCATGAGTCCGATCATCATCGGTGTGGAAAAAACGTAGAGATCACCACTTCCGAAGGCAGCGGCAGTATCCGATTCCTTTACAATCTGTTTGGACTCATACTGTAGTCCGGGTTCTAATGTTATCACGAAAACACCTCCACTTTTTATTGTAAAGGAAAAACCCGCTGGAAACCAGCGGGTTCTGAAAGTTCTCTTATTCTTTGTTCCTTTCATCTTCAGAAGCCTGTTCCTGCTCGGCTTCCGTTTCCTTTTCCTCTTCAAGGAAATCCTCAGGTCCCACGCGGTGGGGCTCCTGCGGTTCTTCTTGAGAAGCCTCGGCTTCCTCTTGACCGGACTTCTTGGCCTTGAGAAGGGCTTCGTAGGCCAGTTTCTCCGCTTCCTCTCGTTCGCGGACACGCTGACGTTCTTGCTCTTTTTTCTCGCGACCTTCTTCTACCATGACCTTAAGGGCCTCGAGTCCTTCCGAAACCGCGGTCTCGAACTCTTCGCCGCTGATGGTTTCGTACTCGAGCAGGGCCTTGGCCACCACATGCAGCTTCTCGATGTTCTCTTCCAGAAGCTCGTTGGCCTTGTTGAAGGCATCATCAACGGTCCGTCGAATCTCGATATCAATCTCCGACGCAACCTGCTCGGAATAGTTCCTCCGGGTGGTCATATCCTTGCCCAGGAAGACTTCTTCCCCGTTTTCGTAACTCATGGAGCTCAGGTTGTCGCTCATGGCGTACTGCGTGATCATCGCACGTGCGATTTGTGTCACACGGCTCAGGTCATTCTGTGCACCGGTACTGATATCCTTGAGCACCAGTTTCTCCGCCACGCGTCCACCGAGTAGGATCACAAGATCCTGTTCCATCTTGGACTTGGTGATGAAGCTACGGTCCTCACGGGGCAGCTGCATGGTGAATCCTCCGGCGCGACCGCGCGGGATGATGGTCACCTGGTGCACCGGATCGGTATCCGGTAAAAGGTGGGCGAGAAGAGCGTGCCCAGCCTCGTGGTAAGCCGTCAGACGGCGTTCCTTGTCGCTCACGACGCGAGATTTCTTCTCGACACCGGCGATGACTTTCGTCGTGGCCTCTTTGATCGTATCCATGTGGATGGCCCGATCGTTGATGCGTGCCGACAAAAGGGCCGCCTCGTTGAGCACATTCTCCAGATCCGCGGGTGTGAACCCGGGGGTACTCTTGGCGATCACTTCAAAATCGACATCCTTGCCGATCGGCTTATTCCTCGAGTGGATCTTCAAGATCGCCTCACGTTCGCGTACGTCGGGGATGCCAACGCTGACCTCACGGTCGAATCGACCGGGTCTGAGGAGGGCCGGGTCAAGAATGTCCGGACGGTTGGTCGCCGCGATCAGAATGATTCCCTCGGCTTCACCGAAGCCATCCATTTCGACGAGCAATTGATTGAGCGTTTGCTCCCGCTCATCGTGACCGCCACCGAGACCGGCACCACGCTTTCTGCCCACAGCATCGATTTCATCGATAAAAACGATACAGGGGGCGTTCTTTTTGGCCGTTTCGAAGAGGTCGCGCACGCGGCTGGCGCCGACACCCACGAACATCTCTACGAAATCCGAACCACTGATGCTGAAGAAAGGCACACCGGCCTCACCGGCTACCGCTTTCGACAGGTAGGTTTTACCCGTTCCGGGAGGGCCCACCATGAGGATACCCTTTGGAATCCGGGCACCGAGATCCAGGTACTTCTTCGGGTACTTCAAGAAGTCCACGATCTCGTACATCTCTTCTTTTTCTTCTTTCAGGCCCGCTACCTCAGCGAAGGTAATCCGTCGTCCTTCGTCGGGCTTATGCAGGCGCGCCTTGGATTTTCCAAAGCTCATCACCTTGGATCCGCCACCTTGGGAGTTCTGCATGAAGATGAACCAGAACACCACGAGGGCCAGGACCAAGAGGATGAAGGGTAGTAAGTCGACGAACCACGGGGTTTGCACCGGAGGTAAACCTTCCAACTCACCGATTTTCCCCTCGCCGATCAACGTCAGGAGCCTCTCCCCAATAGGGCGCTCCATCAACTGGGGCACATAGGTTTCGAAACGCGTGCCATCTTGCAGGCGTCCCGCCACTTGATTTCCTTCGATCATCACTTCAGATACTTCACCCTCCGAAAGAGCGGCGGTGAACTGGACAACGTCAAGCGTCGCAATATCCTGCGGCGCTTCGCTGTAGAAGCGAACGATCAGAAGGATTACGATGAAGATCGCGACGTAAAACGCCGCTCCCTTAAAAAACTTTCTCATACCGACCTCCTAAGATCTATCTAGCTAGCGAGCTGTATGCATTTTTTCCGTTCTATCATGATACCATATCGGTCTTTATTCAACAAGACGTTTCACCTCGATACGAAACACACGCTCCGTCGAGGATGTCACCTTGAAGCGGTCGTCTATCCTATACCCCACGACCCAAAGAATATGTAAGGAATCGCAAAGGAGCAAAATCTCGTCCCGCTCCTCGCGCGGGACCTTTTCATCGATGAAAAAGTCCTTGATTTTTTTCTCTCCGCTCATGCCCAGGGGAACAAATCGATCGCCAGGGCGCCGGGTCCTGAGCACCAGCTCGCCCGTCACCCGATCGGCATCGAAAAAGGCCTCCTGGGGGTGGGCGGGCGATAAATCGGGCACCCCATCGAGGATCTCCACCACCAGGTGAGGATTCCCGGCGGAAGCAGGCTTATGCTCACCGGCCCTATGGATGTCCAGGCCCTTCTGCGTCACACGGTAGGCGACACCCCCGACCTCTAGCTTCCGTCCGGCCTGGCTCTCATCGAAGAGCGACCGGATGGCGAGCACATGGGCGTGGCTGAGATCATGCACATGGCCCGCCACGCGAGCGTGCAGGTGACGGATCCAGTACTGCCTGACGATGTCGGGCTCTTTGGCATAGGCCGAACGATCGAGGGTGTAGCCCCTTTCGTCGACGACGGCCGCTTGGTCCGTCAGCTCACGGACCAGCGATCGGAAGTAGGCCGCCTCTTCCGATAGCATGGCCGTCGTGCGGCCGATAATCTGTCGGTAGGCGGGGCTGATCTGCTCGATCACCGGTAGAAGCTCATGACGTAGGGCGTTTCTGCGATAAGCGGTGTCCGCATTGGTCTCATCCACGCGGTAGGGAAGCTCCTCTTCTGCCAAGTAGCCCAGGATTTCCTCGCGGGAGCGTTCCAACAGCGGTCGTCGATAGGGTCCGCGGACCGCCGGGATCCCCGTGAGCCCACCGGGGCCAGCGCCCCGCAGTAGGTGGGAAAAAAAGGTCTCCACACTATCATCGAGATGGTGCCCTGTGGCCACTAGGTTATACCCCTTGTCTGCCAACAGGTCTTCGAAGATCTCATAGCGCACGCGTCGACCGACGAGCTCGAAGCTTTCACCCGATGCTTCGACGAGCGCCGGTACATCCACGTGGTATGCATGATGCCTCACCTGCCACTTCTCGGCCACCTGTCTACAGAAGGCGGCGTCGGCGTCGGCGGCCGCACCCCGCAGGCCATGGTGGATGTGCACGCTACCCAGACTGAACTCCATCTCTTCAGAGAGCCGACTGAGTATGTGCAGGAGGGCCACGGAATCGGGTCCGCCGGAAAAAGCCACCAGCAGGCGATCACCGCTCGCGATCATCGCCTGTTCCTCGATGAATGCTCTGACCTTTTCCAGCATATCCCGCCACTCCTTTCGCACAGTTTACCATACAATCGTGAACGGACTTTTAACGCAGTGAGAACTTTTCTCCGCTACCATATCGAAAGACAAAGGTATCCACCCGCTGATCGTCAAAAGTGATGGCGATCTTTCCACCGAGCAGGGCGGCCGTGCTCTCTTCCTCTTCCCCGTTCATCATGATGAGGTATCTGGCCCCCTGGTTTGCGGCCATCTGCAGCGCGTCTTGCACAAGTTCCACCGTCTGCTCTAGGCCAGTGGGCTCGAGTATCTTCAGGGTGATGGACCCGTCCTTGGCGTGACATGTGGTCAAGAGCACATGGATGCCCGCCTCCGTCCGGAAAACTTCACCACGATCGATTAAAAGCTCCAAGAGTTCGGGCGTCGCCCTCCGGAAGGTCCAGTCGAAAGACAGGTAGCCGTCCTTCTCCCTTCGCAGATCGGCGATCCACCTGTCGACCCTTGCAGGCTCAACAGATTCCACAGCTTGCCAAGGGACAGGGGCCCCTGCCACCTTATCGATGGCCAGCTCTAGGTATTTGAAACGAGCCACAACGCCGAAACCCATCGAACCGATCAAGCCCAGTGATTCCGTGGAATCAATGTAGGTGGCCAGTTCAATCCGCTCGGGCGATGAAGCCAGGGCCATCTCCAGCTGGTGCTCTCCCAAAACGCGGGCGATCCCCCGCCCACGGTAATCGCGGTGGACGCGAATCCCCTCGAGCCAGACCAAACCGGGCTCAAGGTGGTTGTTCCGCGTGACGGCTACCAGGTGGCCGTCCAGCTCGTATCCGATAAAGGCGGAGTCAGGGTCGTCAATCCATTTCGCCGCTACCGCGGGCAGGTAATCCGTATCCTCCCAGATTCCCGTGGAAATCTCGCGGATGTCGGCAAGGTCCCGGTGTTCCACCCTGCGGATCACGGAGTCTCTCCTTTTGGCAGCAGTCGATTCAATATATACCCTTCCAAGTTATCGTAATCACTGAGCACCAGTTCGGAGACGCCCACTTTCGTCAATAGGTAGTGGAGGATCAGCCCCCCGGCCGGCATGATATCGGCACGTTTTCTCTCGAGGCCCGGCAGGGCGTACCGTTCGGCGAGGGACGCATCGGCTAGATTGCGCGCGATCCGCCCCACTCTCTCCGCGGGTAGCCTCAAGCCGTGAATCACCTGGGCATCGTAGACCGTCATGGCCTGGTCGATGGCCCCCATGGTGGTGGCCGTCCCTCCGATTCCCACGACCGTGTCGATGGTCTGGTCGGATAGCTCGTCCAAGATGTCGGCAAAGGCTGCGTCGAGGTGTTGGCCGAGCGCCTGCTCGTCGAGGTGTTCGTCGCGCCCGTAGAGGTCCGTCATGCGCACGGCGCCCACGTTGATGGAGACCGTGTGTTCGGGCTCAGGGCCCGACCCTAAGATCAGTTCCGTGCTCCCGCCACCGATATCGATGACCAGTGTCCTCCCGGGTGCAAAAAGGCCCCCGACCACACCGGCGTAACCGTAGGCGGCCTCCTCCTCACCGGTCAGCACATCAATTTCCACGCCAAAACGCTCCCGCGCGCCCTCGAGAAAAAGTTCTCGATTCTCGGCATCGCGGACGGCGCTGGTGGCCATGATACCGAAGACCTCGGTTTCCGTCGCCTCCAGCCGCTTCAGATAAGTGGCGATGGCATCGAGGGTCGCCTGTACTCGGGACGGGTCGAGTATACCCGTGGCATCGACGCCCTTGCCGATGCGCGTCATTTCCAGCGTCTTCTGCCTTTTCGTGAAATGTCCGTCTTCCACCGTTGCCAATAGCAACCGCACGGAGTTGGTCCCCACATCTACACTGCCGATCTTCACGTTTTCACTCCTTTAAAAAAAACCGGGAAGACTCCCGGTCTACTTCTTATAATCGAAACGCTTCCGTGCTTTTTGAGGCTTTTTGAACGGCTTCAGCTTATCGCTGGAGTTAGAGAGAAAATCGGACATCATGTCCTCAAAATTCTCCTCGCGCCTTTTTGATTGGATGCGTCGTTTCTCGTCATCCGGCAGGGCTTTCTTCATGGACAGGCTGATCTTATCCCCATCGATGCTGATGACCTTGACGTCGACCTCTTGGCCTTCTTCAATGTAGTTCTTGATGTCCTTCACGTAATCGTGGGAAACTTCTGAGATGTGGCACAGGCCGGTTTTCCCATCCGGCAATTTGATGAACGCCCCGAAATCTTTGATCCCAGTGACCGTACCCTTTACAATTTTCCCCAAGTAATCTGACATAACTAAAAGATATCCTCCTTAAACCTATTCCTGGTCCTTGATGATGTAGATGATCTCATTGGGTTTGACCATCTTGAGTTTTTCCCGAGCGACTTTCTCAATATGCTCCTCGGTGTTCACCGAATCGTATTCGGTTTGCAGCCGGTCCACCTCGCGGTGAAGGGTCCTGATGCTTTCGATCTGCCGAGCCTGTTCTTCCTCCAGTTGCCTAGCGACGCGCAACTGGTTGATGTAAGCGGAGGTGCCCACCACGAAAATGACCAGTAAAATGAACAGCGTCATTCGGTAACGCCTGATCCATCGCCATTTATTCTTCGTCATGTTCACATCCACCTCCTGTTACCTTCCGTCGAAGAGACGATCACCCTGGACTTTCTCTTCTCCGATGATCTCGTAGAGGTCGTCGGCATCCTTCTTGGTGACGTGCTCGCTGAGCCCCTTCACCCTCACCCGTACGATCCGGCTGGCAAAGCGAACTTCGATCTCATCACCCACCGCTACCGTTGTACCGGGTTTCGCCTCGCTACCGTTCACGTACACGCGTCCGGTTTCACAGGCTTCCTTCGCCACGGTCCGTCTCTTGATCAGCCTGGAGTTTTTTAAAAATTTATCGATCCGCAATAGACATCCCCCTCGGTTCCATATAGAAAAAAGCAGCTAAGCTGCTTTTCTTACTTGTTCACCGTTTCTTTTAGGGCTTTACCAGCTTTGAAAACCGGTGCTTTTGAAGCAGGAATTTTGATGGTTTCTTCAGGGTTTCTAGGATTGCGACCTTCGCGAGCTTTTCTAGGCTTCACGCTGAAAGTTCCGAAACCAACGAGCTGTACTTTGTCTTCTTTGATGAGCGCATCTTCTACGCTTTCGATAAACGCGTTGAGTGCCACCTCAGAATCCTTCTTCGTTAATCCTGACTTTTCTGACATGCTTGCTACTAATTCAGCTTTATTCACGAAAAAACCTCCTCGTCCGTAGACTGCTGTATACTACCTATAGTTTACCCTAGTGATTCCTTATTTTTCAAGCCTTTTTTTCCGTTTGAACGGCTAAATCATGCGATTTCTTCGACTTTTCCCATAATATTTCCATTTCCTCGATGGAAAGTGCCCCGAGGTCTTCTCCTGCGTCTGTGGCGGCCCTCTCCATCTGCGTGAATCGGCCGAGGAACTTATCCGTGGCATGCCTGAGGGCAATCTCCGGACGCACGCCGTAATGCCTGGCCAGGTTCACCACAGAGAAGAGCAGGTCACCCACTTCATCCATTCGCTCCGCTTCATTGGTCGCCAGGGCACACTCCCTTAGTTCCTCGTGTACCTTCTCGACAACCCCCTCGATCAGGGGCCAGTCGAAACCGACACCGGCCGCCTTCTTTTGGATCTTGTAGGCGCGCATGAGCGCTGGCATCCCCGCCGGGATCCGGGCCATGGCCTCGTGGAGATGGTTCTCTTCCTTTTCTTTCTTCTTGATGGCTTCCCAGTTCTCGAGCACCTGGTCTGAACCAGACACCCTCAGGTCGTCGAAAACATGGGGATGGCGGTGGATCAGTTTCTTTGTGATCCCATCCGTCACATCGCGGATATCGAAGAAGCCATCCTCCGCCGCGATGGTCGCGTGGAAGATGACCTGCAAAAGCAGATCGCCCAGTTCCTCAGCCATCTCATCGGGGTCTTGCTTCTCGATGGCATCGAGCACCTCGTAGGTCTCCTCGATCAAGTAGGGCGCGAGAGACTCGTGGGTCTGCTCCATATCCCAGGGACAACCACCGGGACCGCGTAGGCGTCGCATGACGCGCACCAGATCGAAGAAGCCCTCTCGCTTCTTCTCCTTGGCCGCCGGTACGAAGAGCGAGGTCAAGTGATCAATCAGCTCACCGCGTCGATCGAGTTCATAGAGCGGCACGCGTTCGATACGTTCCTGACCGCGGATCCCCGCCCCACGGATGATCATCACGGGATGATCGTCATCATAGTAATCCATGAGGGCCAACTTTACACGCGAGGCGATACGGTCGTCGTAAACCTGGATGATCAGGTGGTTGTGCTCTGGGATGATCTGTCGGTCCTCGATGGTGAAGGCATCTAGAATCGACAGTCCGTCCACGGGGTCCTCACCGGTGGCGGTCACGATGGCATCGATAAAACTGGCCCCGTAGAGAATCTCCACCGGTATGTCCCTCTCTTTGGCCATGGCCATGGCCAGTGCCACGGATTTTTCGGCCACGAAGGGGTTCCCCGGAACAGCGTAGATCACATCCTGGTCCGCCAGTCGCGCGATGAGGTCCTCGGCGATGGCCGCGTAGACGGCATCGAAATCCGTTGCCGCCTCGTAAAAGGTATCATAGGTTTCAAACACCGCCCCTTCTTCCTCTAGAAAATCCACCACCGGATGTTTGCGCGTCCTGAGAAGAATCTGTTCTCCGGAGGTCAAGAGTCGATAGGCCTTGAGCGTGAGGAAATCCGGATCGCCGGGGCCCAGCCCGATTATGGTCAACATAGGATCATCCGCTCCTTTTGAAAGGTTCCGATAGGCGTTTGAGCTTCTGTCCGCCGGGCAGAAGTTCGTAGTCGTAGTCTGTCAGGGTGTTGGTGATCACGATCATGATGAAATACGCCAGGATTCCGGCGCCGATGGCAGCCACAGCCGCCATGTTGTTCCCGAATCGGAACATGGCAGAGAAGACGAGCCGTACCACGACGACCATCACCGCCACATCCAGGATGGGTTTGACGAATACATCGCGCTTGTTCACCGTCGCTCCCGATAGTTTCATCACATAGCGGTAGTTGAGCGTAGCCGCCACGGCAAAAGCCACCACCGTAGAGAACGCCGCGCCCAGGATGTTGATGCTCGGGATCCCCACCAGCACATAGGTGAGAGCGACCTTTACCAGGGCACCGATGAACAGGTGCTTGGCCGGCATCTTCTGGTGGCCTAGCCCCTGCAGGATCCCCGTGGTCACCTGAAAGAGAGACAGGAAGATCACACCGTTGCCCAGGATGCGCAGGATGTTCCCCGTGCTCTCCGCCAGATCGAGCTGCATAGGATAGAGCAGGCGCATGATGGGCTCGGCCAAGGTGACCATACCCATGGCCGCCGGCAATCCGATGATCAGGGCCATGCGCAGGCCCGTCTCCACCGTGCGCTCCAGATCATCCGACTGTTTCGTGACGGCTAGGGAGGCGACGGCGGGAACGATGCTGATCTGCACGGCTGCGGTGACCACCTGGGGTAAGTTCACCAGCGTGGCAGCATAGCCGCCCAGTTGTCCGTAGAGGTCACTGGCCACAGCACCCATGCCGATGGCATGCAGGCGCCGCATGACGATCCCCAGGTCGATCAGCGTCATGGCCGGAAGCACGCTGGCGCCTATGGTGATGGGGATCGCGATGGCCAACACCTCTCTCAGGATCTCCTTGACCGAGAGTTCCCTATGGTTTCCCACGTGGGGGGTGGTGTCCGCCTTTTTCACGTGCCGGTACATGGGGTAGATGGCGAGAAAACCCGCCAGTCCTCCGGCGGTGGCGCCAAAGGTCGCACCCGCCGCCGCGAACTCAACACCGCGGGGAAGCAGGTAGAGCGCTAGGCTGAGACCTAAGATCACGCGCATGATCTGCTCGGCGATCTGGCTCAAGGCATAGGGGCGCATCTGCTGCAGACCCTGGAAGTATCCACGGTACACGCTCATTACCGATACGAAGAAAATCGCCGGCGCGATGGCGCGCATAGAGTAAATGGCCGGCTGGTTCTTCACCGCGTTCACGATAAAAGAAGAACCGAAGAAGAGAGCGACACTGGCCACAAGGCCGATGCTCCCCATGAGGGCCAGCGTGACCTTGAAGGTCCTGTCGATCCCCTTTTCATCACCGATGGCCCGCTTTTCCGAGATGATCTTGGCGATAGCCGTCGGTACGCCCGCCGTAGAGATGACGAGCAACCAGTTGTAGATGGGATAGGCGCTGACATAGTAGCTCATGCCCCGATCTCCTATGAAGTTCCCCAGGGGAATCTTGAAGATGGCACCCAAGATCTTGATCAGGATCCCGGCGGCTCCCAGGAGCACGGCTCCCTTGAGGAAGTTCTGTTTTTTATGAGACATGTCCACCCGTCCTATTCTTCGGTTTCTTCTTCAGTCGCTTCCACTTGTGTTTTGATGAGTTCATTGATCATCTCTTCATCACGATCGATCTCTGCAGATGCATACATCTCATCGAACAGTCTCTCCCGCTCTTCCTTGTAGATCACGGACACAAGGTGCTCCTTGTAGGCGTTGATCTCGTCTTCCTCAGCACCCCCGTCGATCACGTTGTTCACCGTCTGTTTGTCCTCGACCCGGATGATGTGATAGCCGAATTTTGACGCGATGGGCTTGCTCATTTCGCCGATCTCCATGCCGAAGGCGGCCTCTTCGAACTCAGACACCATCATGCCGCGCGGGAAGTAACCGAGGTCGCCGCCGTTCGATTTCGAACCCGGATCCATCGACACTTCCATGGCCAGATCCGAGAAGTCTTCTCCTGCGACCAGACGATCGTAGGCCTCCGTTGCCGCTTCCTCTGTTTCCACGAGAATGTGGCGGGCACGCACCTGGACCACATAGTCCTCGAAATACTCCTCGAGCACCGCCTCGTCGTTACGGATCTTCTCTTTCAAGTGCTCATCAAAATGGACCATGGTCAGCTGATTGGCAATCTCATTCTTGATGAAGCTTTCATCGATACCGGCCTTTTCATAGAAGCTGGCCAGCTCTTGGTCTTCCTCGGTATTCTCTTGGAAGGCTTCGTATCGCTCCTGCAGCTCTTCTTCCGAAACTTCAAAGTTGTGCTCTTCCATGTGGGTGAGGGCCAATCGTTCTTCGATCATCGTTTCGATCAGGCGACGTTTCACCGATTCATCGAGAGGCACACCGTCTATGTCTTCCTCCCACACTTCTTCACCGTAGAGCTCGTTGTAGCTGTTCTCGATCAGCGCAAAGTTCTTTTCGAATCGCTCCTTGGTGATGGCCTTACCATCCACGCGGACGATAGCCGTTCCCTCTTCGCTACCTTCGGGTTGTTCGCCCGATGTCGGGGCTTCTGAGGTACTACAGGCCGCCAGTACGAACACCAGCGTAGCGAGCATCAGGGTCTGTAAAAAACGTTTCATTCGTCACACTCCTCTTTATTCTGAAAGGTTATTCTCGCGGTCTACTTCTTCTCCAAAGGCCAAGATCGTCTTTGTGAAGGTCAGGATCTCCGATGGGTCTTTCGGTGGATAACGCTTGAGCTGGTATTTCATCTGGGCTTGGCCCACAGCGGTGAAGCGGAATCGTTCACCGTAGCGCGCCATCGCACCGGCGATGATCGCCGGGTGCAGATCGGGCTCCGCATGGAAGGCGATCACGAGATCGCGTCCCTTTACCGTCACCCGTTCGGCGCTGATCCGGTTGAAAAGCGCCTTGAGGTGAGCGATACTCACCAAGTTGACCACGGCATCGGGTGGATCGCCGAAGCGATCGATCAGTTCCGCCAGCATCTCATCGGCGTCTCGATCCGTTTCAATCGCGGCGATGCGCTTGTACATCTCGAGTTTAATGCTCTCGTTTGTCGTGTAGGTGTCCGGCAAGTAGGCGTCCAGTGGTAAATCCACCTTGGTCTCCAGCCGGCGCTGCACTTTCTCCCCCTTGATCTCGGCCACGGCCTCTTCTAGCATTTTAACATAGAGATCGTAGCCGATGGCGGTCATGTGCCCGCTCTGCTCTTGGCCGAGCAGGTTACCGGCACCGCGGATCTCAAGATCACGCATGGCGATCTTGAAGCCGCTGCCGAGTTCGGTGAACTCCTTGATGGCACCGAGGCGTTTCTCCGCCACTTCTGTCAGGAGGTGCTCGCGCGGGTAGGTGATGTAGGCGTAGGCCATACGGTTCGATCGACCCACGCGGCCGCGGAGCTGGTAGAGCTGGCTGAGTCCGAAGCGGTGTCCCTCGTCGATGATAATGGTGTTCACATTCGAGATATCGAGACCCGTCTCGATGATCGTGGTGCAGACGAGAACGTCAAAGGATTTCTCCAGGAAGGCCATCATCACGTGCTCGAGCTTGTGCTCGTTCATCTGCCCGTGGGCGTAGCGCACCTTGGCATCAGGTACCAGGGCCTGGATCTTGGCCGTCACCCGGTCGATATCGCTCACCCGGTTGTGGACGAAGAACACCTGACCACCCCGATCGATCTCCCGTTCGATGGCTTCGCGCAGGAGGACTTCATCGTAGGCGATGACGTAGGTCTGGATCGGGTAACGATCTTCCGGTGGATCCTCGATCAAGCTCATATCTCGGATGCCGATCAACGACATATGCAGGGTACGCGGGATGGGTGTCGCCGTCAGGGTCAAGACGTCGACATCCGTGCGCATCTGTTTGATCCGCTCTTTGTCGCGGACCCCGAAGCGCTGCTCTTCGTCTACGACGAGCAGGCCGAGATCTTTAAACTTCACGTCTTTCGATAAGAGCCGGTGGGTGCCCACCACTACGTCGACCAGACCTTTTCGCACATCGTCGAGCACCTTCTTTTGCTCGGACGGCGTCTTGAAGCGGCTGAGCACCTCCACCCTGGCGGGAAAACTCGAGAACCGTTCCTGGAGGGTCATGTAGTGCTGTTGGGCCAGGATGGTCGTCGGGACCAAAAAGGCCACCTGCTTGGAATCGAGCACGGCTTTGAAGATGGCGCGGATCGCCACCTCCGTTTTACCGTACCCCACGTCCCCGCAGAGCAGACGGTCCATCGGCCGGGCCTTTTCCATATCGCTTTTGATCTCACCCAGACACTTGAGCTGGTCCGGGGTCTCTTCGTAAGGGAAGAGATCTTCAAACTGCCCTTGCCAGGGACCATCGGCGGTATAGGCGAATCCTGACTTTTTTTCGCGCTCAGCATAAAGGGTCAAGAGCTCATCGGTCATATCCTCGATGGCCTTCCTGACCTTGGCCTTGGCCTTCTGCCACTCGCGCCCGCCCAGTTTGTTCAACTTGACACGGCCGCTTTCTTCACCGATGTACTTCTGGATGAGGTCCAGGTTCTCCACGGGAATATAGAGGTATCCCTCATCCCTGTACTCGATCTTCACATAGTCCCGCTGGGTCTTGTCCACGGTGAGCTGCGTCACACCGACGTAGCGACCGATCCCCTGGTGTTCGTGGACCACGAGGTCTCCGACCTCGAGCTCCGAATAATGGCGGATGTAACCGGCCTTCTTGGTTTTTGTCGGTCTTTTTTCCTTGTGTTGGCCGAAAAGTTCCCGGTCGGTGAGCACGAGTAGCTTGACCGTGTTCATCAGATAACCGCGGGGTTGGTCCTCTCGGTAGAGCACAATCTCGCCGGGCGATACAGAGAGACCTGAACCCGCGTCCACGCGGGTGGAAAGATCGTAATCGGTCAGGAGCATCGCGGATAGACGCTGCATTTTTTCCTCGGAATCGAGACAAAGGATCACGCGGTAACCGCGCTTCTTATAATGGGCCAGATCTGCGGCGAGGGCCTCCATCTTACCGAAGTAAAGGGGTGCCTCTTGGGTCTTGAAACCAATCACCCGATCGAAACGGTGGCCGCTCACATCCTTGAGGATCCGGTCAACGAAAAGTCGTTGGTAAGACCCGATACGCTCGTAAACGGCCAGCTCATCTTCATAGAGACCGAACTGGGCCGGCAACACTTCCCCGCGTTCCAAATAATCGGTGAAACGGTGCTCAAAGTCCCGGAGAATGGCCGTCAGCTTCTCCATCTGACGGTTGTAATCCTTCAGGACCAGTAGCGGGTCGGCCAGGTAGGTGAGGGGTGATGTGGTCAGGTGTTCAAATAGGGGCAGGTAGGTATCCAGCTCCTCCTCGATTAGACCCGATGCCACATCGGCGCGCACGGCTTCGAGTTTCTCCTCGAGCCGTTCCACAGCGCTGACCTCTTTTTTCGCAGCCTCGAGCCGTTCTAGAAAGCCTTCCGCTTCCGCGGGCGGGAGGAGGACCTCTCGGCCCGGAGTGATCGTAATCGCACCGACGCTCTCTGTGGAAATCTGACTGTCCACATCAAAGCGTCGGATCCCATCTACTTCGTCACCGAAAAACTCGATGCGGTAGCCCGAATCGGCCGTCGGTGAGTAAAGGTCCACAATACCACCGCGGATGGCAAATTCTCCGGAAAAGGCAACGAGATCGGTTTCTCGGTAGCCCATCAGCAGCAGTTGCTCCCTCAGCTCATCGAGATCATATTGATCCGCCAGGGTGAGGGTCATGCGCATCTCACCGTAAAGGGCAGCGGGCAGCATCTTGGTTGCCAGCGACTCGATGGAGAGCACGAGCATTTTCCGTCCGGGAGCGATCAGACCGTCGATCGCCTTCAGCCGTTCGATCTCCTGGTGGTGTGAATGGGCGATCGCTTTGAAAAAGACGATCTCTTTCTTGGGTAGGTAGAGCACAGGGACGCCCGCATGGTGGAGAGCACCCCTGAGTTCTTTGGCTTCTGACTCGGTGGACGTGATGATGGCCACGTCTCGCGTCACATCGCCTGCCAACCCCTCGATCACGTGGGCGAGTGCTTCGTCGGTAAGTCCATGTACGAAGATCGATTCATCGCGCGTCCCCACGGCTTCTTTCAGTTGTTTGTACTCAGTGGCTTCACCGAAGAACATCCCGATCCCTCCCTTATCTCTTTCTTAGTGTCAAACGAATACTGTATAAACCAATGCATAAGCACTGGAATTGCTGCAATCTATAATTCAAGAGGCTTCCCTCCCCATTTTAGGTTTCAATACTCCCCAAAATGTGTAGGTGATTAATATCCGACTACCAAGCACCCGAAAGGAGTTGGCCTCTTGAATACGAATTTGGTGACCACGCTACTTTTTATGCTTTGTGCGCAGTCTTCAGTCATTGAGATCCTCATGATTCTCAACTTTGCGATCAATTACAAGAATGCTAAACCTGAAGGTCCATTGAGCCTTAGGTACCAGCAGTTCCAAATCGATCAACCTCCGCTTATTGAAAAGATCGATTACACGAGCTACCACAAGCGGATCAACGACTATTTCCTCGCTACAGGAAAGAAAATCCGTCCTGTTCAGCGTCGAGGTGGTGCGAAGGTCCCGAGTCACGTGAAATGCCCGTACTGCAAGGCGCCTCATAAATATCTTTACCGGAACAACGGAAACAAGGGAAATCAATACCGATGTAAAGTCTGTCATCACAACTTCAACATCATGACCGACCGTGATCGAAAGCCTTTCACCCTAAGATGTCCCCACTGCGCTAAACCGCTAGATAGAATTAAGGAGCGTGACAACTTCAATGTGTACAAATGCAGAAATGATCAGTGCTCTTTTTATCTCAACAATCTTGCGGCCATGTCGGATGCAGACCGCGATCGTTTCGAATGCTATCCCACGCTTTTCAAGGTTCGGTATATCCACCGTGTTTTCAACGGCAACTTTAAGGAACTCTCACGTGAATCGATTGATCTTCCGAAGGTTGATCTCTCGCGCATTCACGCACCACACTATATCCTTGGACTCATTTTGAGCTACCGGATCAACTATGGCCTTACTGCTAGGAAAGTCTCGCAAATCATGCGCGAGGTCCATTGTTACAAGGTTTCTGCCCAAACTGTCCTCAACTACTGCGAGGCTGCAGGCTACATCGTAAAACCCTTTTTGGATACCTACGACTATGACTTGTCCGGTTCCTATGCAGGCGATGAAACCTATATCAAGATCAGGGGTAAGCATGCCTACATCTTTTATTTCATCGACACCGTCAAGAAGATACTGCTCTCGTATTATGTCTCAGAAAGACGAACGTCTACTTGTGCCATGAAGGCACTTGCCTACGTGAGAGAAAAGCTATCTCCCTATGATGGTAAGCCTACTTTCATCACCGATGGAAATCCCATCTACAAGCTGGCTCAATACTTCTACGCAGAGCCCGAAAAGAACGGTGGGACGCCGGAAGATAAGTTTGAGTTCGATCTGGTCACGGTCTATGGGCTCACAAATGATGATCCGATTTCAACGGAGTACAGACCGCTCAAGCAAATCATCGAACGTTTGAACAGAACCTTTCGGGCTTCTTATCGATTGACCAATGGCTACCATGCTTATCACGGATCCGTTAGCCATGTGAACCTGTTTGCCGTTCACTTCAACTTTCTCAGAACCCACAGAAGCCTGGGGAACAAGGTGCCCGTTCCGATTACAGAGATTGAAAAGCAGAAAGACATGCCCAACAAATGGGTGAAATTACTCCACCTTTCGCAAGAAAAAATCCTGGAGCTCCAAAGGGTAGCTTGACCCTGTCGAAGTTGATAGCTACTACCAGCGGTAGCGCACTACCGCTACTTCTTGTGCTCAAATTTCTCGTCCGTTGCCTTTTCCCATAGCTGTCGGGAGGCCTCGAGCCGACCTATGGTTTTCATAGATCTTTAGACACTACCATCTCTTTATCCGTTGAAACGGTTCATGGCCAGATCGACGCCATCCTCGATCAGGACGGGCACGGCTTCCGTCGCGCGTTTCGCTGCATCTTCTACCTCGGCCCACTCGTCGCTCGCGAAGCGTCCGAGTACATAAGCCGCGATATCATAGGTAGGTGCACCGATGCCGATGCGCATTCTCGGAAAGTCATCGGCCTTCAGCTGGTAGATGATACTTTTCATGCCATTGTGGGAACCCGCGCTACCCTTCTTTCGAATGCGGAGGCTCCCCACCGGTGTATCCACGTCATCGTAGACCACCACTAGGTTCTCGAGGGGAAGATCAAAGTAGGAGACAAAGTCGCGTACGCACTCCCCGCTGAGGTTCATATAGGTCTGCGGTTTTAAAAGGATCACTTTCTCTCCCGCGATGCGTCCCTCACCGTAGAGACCTTTGAACTTGAGTTTTTTGAGTTCGATCCCGTGAAGCTTGGCAAGGTAATCCACTACCTCGAAACCGATGTTGTGACGGGTGCCGTCGTATTTTTTGCCCGGATTTCCCAGGCCCACGATGATAAACATAGTTCCTCCTTATCGCGCCGAAGGGGCCTGAGAATGCTCCCAGGCCCCGCGTGCGCGTAACGGTTTAATCGAAAAGCTTGCTGACCGAGTCGTTGTTGAAAATCCTTCGGATCGATTCGGCGAACAAGGGTGCCACCGATAGCTGCGTGATGTTCTCCGGGAGCACTTCTGGATCCCAGTAGATCGTGTCGAGTGTCACGAGCTCCTTGATCACGGAGTTCTCGATCCGCTCCAGGGCCGGCCCACTGAAAACGCCGTGCGTGCAACAGGCGTAGATATCCTTGGCGCCCATTTCTATCAGCGCCTTGGCCCCGTTGGTGATGGTGCCGGCCGTATCGATCATGTCGTCGATCAGGATCACATTCTTGCCCTTGATCTCTCCGATGACGTTCATCACTTCGGACACATTGGCCTTGGGCCGACGCTTGTCAATGATCGCGATGGGGGCATCCACGCGATATGAGAAGTCCCGGGTACGTGTCACGCTACCGAGGTCCGGCGAAACGACGACGATGTCCTCGATTCCCTTGTCGTGGAAGTACTCCGCCAAGATCGGAACACCGACGAGGTGGTCCACCGGGATGTTAAAGTATCCCTGGATCTGAGACGCGTGTAGGTCCATGGTCAGCACGCGGTCCGCGCCTGCTGCGGTGATCAGATCGGCCACTAGTTTGGCACTGATCGGATCGCGGGCCTTCGCCTTACGGTCCTGTCGGGCGTAGCCGTAGTAGGGCATCACCGCTGTGATCCGACCGGCAGAAGCACGCTTCATGGCGTCGATCATGATCAGCATTTCCATCAGGTAATGGTTGACCGTAGGCACACTGGTGGACTGGATGATATAGACATCGACACCGCGAACGGTCTCGTTGATGTTGACTGTGATCTCGCCATCGCTGAAGGTTTTCACCTCGGCATCGCCCAGCGGTACACCGAGCTCGCTACAGATCTTCTTGGCCAGCGAGTTGTTGGAGTTGCCTGAAAAAATCTTGATTTTCTTTCCCTTGGTATGCATGATGTCCTCCCTCTACTTTTTCAAAAGTCCCTTTTTCGCCACCCAGTCCCGTTTCTCCTCCTGTCGCGAGCGAGCGATGGCGAGGGCTCCGGGCGCGACATCCTCCGTGATCGTGGACCCGGCGGCCACATAACCACCCGCACCCACGGTCACCGGAGAGACGAGGTTCACATTGCATCCGATGAAAGCATCATCTTCCACCGTCGTGCGATGCTTGTTTTTTCCATCGTAGTTCACAAAGACGACACCGCAACCGATGTTCACCCGGTCGCCCACATCGCCATCACCTACGTAGGTCAGGTGGCTGATCTTCGTCCCGTCCCCTATCGTGGCGTTTTTCAGCTCGACAAAATCCCCTACCTTGGCGTCCTTACCCACGCGTGAGTTCGGTCGCATGTAAGCGTAGGGTCCCACTTTCGTGCCGCTGTCCACGCTGCTCTCGATCAGTGTCGAGGACTTGACGCACACATTTCCGGCTATCTCACAATCGGTGATGTCGGCATCCGGTCCAATCTCGCACCCTTCACCGATCACCGTCTTTCCGCGCAGGACGGTCCCCGGCCAGATCACAGTATCGCGGCCCACCTTCACGTGTTTTTCAACATAAAGGGTATGGGGCCTGCGGATCGTGACACCAGAGATCATCAGGGACTCGAGGATCCGCTTCTGGAGAATCTCCTCTGCTTGGGCCAGCTGCAGGCGTGAGTTCACACCGATCAGCTCTTCAGGGTCCACGGCATAGGTGGTGATCACGCGCTCCTTCGAGCGAAGGATCCCCAGTACATCCGTGAGGTAGTACTCTCCCTGTGCGTTGTCATTGGTCAGGCCATCGAGTGCTTCGAGCAGATCGGCCCCTCGAAAGAGATAGATACCGCCGTTCACCTCATCGATCCTGCGGATCTGTGCATCGGCGTCCTTTTCCTCGATAATCTCGGAAAAATGCCCTGTTTCGTCTTTCACGATCCGTCCGTATCCCTTGGGTTCCGAAAGACGCATGGTCATCACTGTCCCCGCGGCCTTCTCCTCACAGTGGTGGGCCCAGAAGGCCCGGAGCGTTTCTTCCGTAAGAAGGGGTACATCACCGTTCAGGATCATCACATCGGCCTCGGGATCAATGAAAGTCCTGCCCATCATCACGGCATGTCCCGTTCCAAGCATCTTTTCCTGCACGGCAAAATCCACCGCCCGGTCGCCAACAGAGGCCACAACCGCCTCCCGTCCGTGGCCGATGACCACGATGGGTGTTGTGCTCGTCAGGGGAGCGATGGTGTCGAGAACGTTATCGAGCAGGGTGACACCGCAGATCTCATGGAGGACCTTGGGAATCTCCGAACGCATGCGTGTACCCTTGCCAGCTGCTAGAATCATAGTTTGTAAGGCTTTCATAGATCGTCTCCTTTAATTTTCACACATGCATTATACCACGTTTATCCCCCGAAAGGAAAACGGATGTGAGGCAGAAAAAAAGCATAGCCTGGGTATCGCTATGCTAAGAAGGGATCTTCGGTGTGCGAGGGTCTGAGCGCCGCATGATAGGCCTCGAAAATCACGGAAGTGATTTTGTTCCTGGCCTCTGCATTGATCGGATGCGCGATGTCGCGGTAATCTTGATGACCGACCCGTCTGGACGGCATGGCGATGAAAAGGCCGCTCTGCCCCTCGATGATCTTGATATCGTGGATCACGAAAGCGTCATCAAAGGTCACCGATACAACGGCCTTCATCTTCCCCTCGTTGCTTAGTTTGCGAATTTTGACGTCTGTTACATTCATTGTCTCCAACCCCTACCTTTCTCCGATGATTTTTGCGTATCATTATTCTATATTCTATATGATCACAAAAATTCCTGCATTATTTCGGAGAATTTTTCAGAATTTTTTCATTGACCCGCGCGTGGATCGTCTTGTCGGCATCGATGCCCTCCAGAATGATCAAAGAAAGGTAATCGGATACCAGCTTCTTCTCGTGATTCGCACGTTCCATCATGACAGCCACACCGGCTACATTGGCGCCGATCTCGTGGCAAAGATCCTCGAGACCTTTCACTGTACCCCCGGCGCGCATAAAATCATCGACGATCAGAACGCTAGCCGCCGTCTTGATGGCGTTCTTGGAGATATACATGGTCTGGATGGCACCGGAGGACCCGGATACGTAATTGATGCTGATCGTGGATCCCTCTGTCACCTTGTTGGTGTGGCGGGCGACGACCAGGGGCACGTTGAGCGCCTGGGCCGTCATGACACCGATGGGAATCCCTTTGGTTTCCACAGTGAGCACATAATCGATCGTGCGTTCGGCATGGGCTCCGGCGATGATTTCCCCGATAGCTCTGGCGTACACGGGATGGTAGATTAGATCGGCCAAGTACAAAAATCCCCCGGGGATCACCCGCCGTGGCTCTTTCAATGATGTCACGATGCTCTCGAGCACCTGCTCTCTCGCTTCCACAGGTACCCGTGGCTGGAACCTCACGCCACCTGCGGCGCCTGCGATGGTCTCCACATGGCCGAGCCCCAACTTATCCAGCGTCTCCTTCACAATCACCAGATCCTCGCTGATCGTGGACTTGGCAGCGTTGAATCGCTCGGTAAAAGTTGTCAGGGTGAATACCTGATTGGGGTTCCCTCTTAAGATTGCCACCATGGCGGCGATCCGTTCGTTACGTTTGAATTTATTCACTTCTTCTCCCCCTTACGAATGTTCGTCTTCTCACGAATCATTTTATTCGTATTTCGCCTGGGTTTCAAGGAAAATTTCCTTTTTCATCCCTTGCATCCCTATGATATAATCGAACTGCTAATTGAACCGAGAGGACGGGAGCCAAGATGATGGAATTAAAAAAACACAAACATATACATCTCATCGGCATCGGAGGCGTGAGCATGAGCGCTATTGCCGAGATTTTACTGCACCGGGGTCATGAGGTCACGGGATCGGACCTAAAGGTGACACCCACCACCGAACGTTTAGAAAAGCTAGGTGCCACCGTGTGGGCCCACCACGGCGGGGAGAATACCACGGGTGCCGACCTGATCGTCTACACATCGGCCATCGCCGAGAACAACCCGGAGTACAAGGCTGCGGTGGCAGCCGGTATCCCCATGGCCAAGCGGGCCGAGGTTCTGGGTCTTCTCATGCGCGACTACAAGAAGAGCATCGCCGTCAGCGGCGCCCACGGCAAGACGACAACCACGGGGATGATCGCCACGATTCTCGATACCCTGACGGATGTGGATCCTACGCTCCTCGTGGGCGGGACCCTCGCGAGCATCGGGGGGAACATCAAGATCGGCAACGATGACTTTTTCATCACCGAAGCCTGCGAGTACAAGGAGAATTTTCTTTACTTCGAGCCGGCCCTCGGGATCATCCTGAACATCGATGAGGACCACCTCGATTACTACCGTAACCTGGATCACATTGTGGAGGCCTTCGTTTCTTTTTCGGGCAAGATCAAAAAGCACGGTCACCTGCTGATCAATCGCGACGATTACAACACTTGTCGCGTGCTGCCACACGTGAAGGAACAGGTGGTTACTTTCGGGATCACACAGGACAGCGATTATCAGGCCCAGAATATCACCTTCAATGAAAAGGGACAGAGCCGCGCGGACATCTTCCACGAAGGGGAGCCTATCGCCACGCTTGAACTCAATGTCCCCGGTCGTCACAATATCTACAACGCCCTGGCTGCCTTTGCCGCCTGTCATCTCCTCGGCTTGGACGCAGAAAAGATCACCAAGGCCCTGTCGCTTTTTACCGGCACGGACCGTCGCTTCCAGAAGAAGGGCGAGCGCGAGGGTGTGATCGTCTACGACGACTACGCACACCACCCGACGGAAATCAAGGTGACCCTCGATGCCTTCCGTCAGCTACCCCACAAGCGATTGATCACACTGTTCCAGCCGCATACGTACACGCGTACCCAGGAACTCTTCATGGATTTTGCATCGGCCTTTACCGCCAGCGATATCGTCCTGGTTTCCGACATCTATGCGGCGCGTGAAGTGGATCCTGGCACCGTCCACGCGAAGGATCTCGCGGAGGCCATCCGAAAAGAAAGAAAAGACGCCCATTACATGGGCGACTTCGATGAAATGATCGCATATCTCGAGGCGCATGCCGAGCCCGGTGATCTGGTCATCACCATGGGGGCCGGCGATATCTACCGCGTTGGCGAACGCTATCTCAGCAGAGGGTAATCACCCTCTGCTTTTTTCGTGGAAAAAATCGCGCTTCAGAAGTCGCTCGACGACCAGGTAGCTCAAGAGCGATACAAAGAGCGCCGGTAGGATCAGGATCGGTGCACCGGTGAGCGTGTAGGCGAGGATTGTCGCCGTCAGCGGTGCATGGGCGAAACCTGCGAACATAGCGACCATACCGAGCACGGCCGCGCTCGTGTGACCGGCGAATCCGAAGAGAAGCGCCACGATCGCACCCAGGGTGGCGCCCATGGTGATCGCCGGTGAAAAACCCCCACCGTAGAGGCCTGCACCAAGGGACAGGGTGGTGAGAAAGAACCGGAGCGCCAGGAGGGTCAGAAGGAAGGTAAGCTCCGCATGACCGGCAACCACTTGCTGTAGTGTGTCCCCATGGTACTCCAGAATGCCGGGGAAAAATGCCACCGATACCGCAGTGACCAAAGAGACCCAGGTGATCCGCCACCCGCTTCCCACCTTCTTTTCGGCGAAAAACTGCCCCCAGCAATCCCGCGTCCAGATGTAAGCCGCTGCGATTAAACCCGCGAGAACCGCCAGGGTAATCAGCAAAAGTGGTGGCAGGTCCATCCCTTTGACGAAGGCGTTTCCCAGGAGGATACGCTTTTCCTCTCCAATGATCCAGCGCACCACGGCACCAGAGGTCAGGGCCGAGAGAAGAATCGGTGGTTTCTCCTCATTGTCCATTCCCTTGAGGAGCACCTCGAAAGTGAAGATCAGACCGAAGAGCACATCATTGAAGACACCCGTGACCAGAGCGGCAACGCCTGCTGCGATCAGGATCCGACGTTCTTGATCCGTCCGCTCCCTACGATAGGCCACCGTAGAGCCCAAGAAGCCACCTAGGTAGACGATCGGGCCGAGGAGTCCTACAGAGAATCCGCCGATCAGGGTGATCAGGGTTCCGATCGACTTGAGCAGTGTTTCGCGTGGTCTCAGCAGATACCGGTTGATCTGGTCGATCTCCCGCCTCACAGGTGCAACGCCGAAACCCTCGGAGGCGGAGGCAAGGGGACCAAAAGCCAGCAGAAGCAAGAGTCCGCCGGCGATCAAAGGGAGCCAGTGAAAATTGATCCCGACGAGATACTCGCTCATCCAGATCCCCTCCGACAAGAGGAAGGTAAAAAGAAGGCTCGCGAGGCCACCCACCACACCAACGGTAGCGGCAAGGGCATGTCTTTTCAACATTCTTCCATCTCCTTCTTTAAGAAAAGCCCGACGTCACCGTCGGGCCAAGATTATTCTTCTTCGTCTTCCGCTGGTCCCCGCCGGTAGATCTCCTCCAGGAGCTCTTCCGTTTCGGCAGGATCGTGGAAGTAGTATCCACCCTTACCGGCTTCGCCGGGCAGGCGATGCATATCGAGATTGTCGAAGCTAAATCCCACGACCTTCGTTCCTAAGTACAGGGCTTGGTCGAGCGGCAGATCCGTTCGAACGTAGTTGAGCCCCGTCTTGATCACGGTCGGCAGTTTGAAGCTCAGGGCCTTTTTCGCCACCAGTTTGACGAATTCCTGCTGGCGTTCGATCCTCGGTAGATCGCCCTGTCCCGCTTCCCCGTTGTTCTTGCGCCAACGGAGGTAGCCCATGGCCTTTTCACCGTTGAGCACCTGTCTCCCCGGTTCAAGGTGGATGTGGAGCGGGGGATCCGCGGCCGTATCGTCGTAGTTCATGGCAAAGGGGACGTTGACCTCAATGCCCCCGAGGGTATCTACGATGGCGCCCACGCCATTGTAGCTCACGCGCACTGTGTAATCGATCGGTACCCCGAGAAAGGCCGAGAGGTATTTTTTCATTCCCTCGCTACCGCCGTCCCCGCGAAATCCGTAGACCGCGTTGATCTTATACTGGCCCGATAGGTCGAAGCCCGGTACCTTGTGGTAGGTGTCGCGCGGGACGCTGACCACATCTGCCAGTTTGTTCTCGGGATCGTAGCTCACGAGCATGATGGTATCCGCTCGTCCACCATCCGTCCCGAAGAGCAGGATGTTGATGCGCTTGGATTCGGCAACCAGTCGCTCGAGCTCGCTTAAGTTTTCGTAGGGATCCTCTGGTTCGATTTCCACCTGCGGTTCCGCTGGCTCTTCTGAGAAGAGCGTCTCATCGCCGGCATCGGCCACGGCCATGGGATCGTAGTATCGGTTGAAGGCGTAGAGGCCCGAGCCGATCATCACGGAAAAACAGAGGAAAGCGAAAAGGAATATTTTGGCGTAATATCGCATAACTCGCTCCTTTTCTAGGTTCATCTCCACATTTTATCACAGGATGACCCACCCGACAGGTTACAGTTCCGTTACAACAATCTAACGGTAATCGTAGAAACCCTGCTTGGTCTTGCGTCCCAGCAGGTTACCGCGCACCATCTTTTTGAGCAGCGGATGCGGACGGTACTTGGAATCGCCGAACTCTTCGTAAAGCGTCTCCATAATGGCCAGGTTCACATCGTTGCCGATGAGATCCGCCAGGGCGAGGGGGCCGATGGGATGGTTGGCGCCGAGTTTCATCGCTTCATCGATGTCCTCTGCCGAAGCCACACCTTCTGCCAAGATGCCAATGGCCTCATTGATCATGGGGATCAAGATCCTGTTGACCACAAAGCCCGGTGCTTCTTCCACTTCGACGGCCTTCTTGCCCAGGGCACCGGCCAGCTCAGCCATGGCGGCATAGGTCTCGTCGGAGGTGGCGATGCCCCGGATGAGCTCCACGAGCTTCATGACGGGAACGGGATTGAAAAAGTGCATGCCGATGACACGATCCGGTCGACCCGTTGCGGCCGCAATCTCCGTGATTGATAGGGAGGAAGTGTTGGTCGCCAGGATGGCCCCCTCCTTCACCACCTTATCGAGCTCCGCAAAGATCACTTTCTTGATCTTCATGTTTTCCACAGCCGCCTCGATAATGATATCGCAATCCGCAATGGACTGAATAGCCGTGGCCGTCACGAGGCGTCCCATGGCCTCCTCTTTATCCGCTGCTGAGATTTTCTCTTTCTTGACCAATCGATCGAGACCCTTCTCGATTGTGCCGCGCCCTCTTTCGAGTGCCGCTTCTTCTAAGTCTCGCATGACCACATTGTATCCGCTCTGCAAAGCTACCTGTACGATCCCTGCACCCATGGTGCCCGCACCGATCACTGCAATTTTTTTCATATGTACCTCCCTATTTTCCCTGGAAATTCGCTTTTTCTTTTGCCAAGAATGCCTTCATACCCGCTTTCTGATCTGCAGTGGCGAAACAAAGGCCGAAATAAGCCGCCTCGATACTGTTACCCTCCGCTGTTGTGCTGCCGAGGGCAGCATCTACCGCCCGCTTGGTGTACGCTACGGCAAGGGGGGCGTTTCTCAAGATGGCCTTGGCGATCTTGTTCACAGCTTCATCGAGTTCTTCCGGTGCAACCACTTGGTTGACGAGGCCGATGGCGAGGGCTTCTTCCGCATCAATCATACGACCGGTGAAGAGCAGTTCCTTGGCCTTGGCCACGCCCACGAGTCGGGGGAGTCGAAAGCTTCCGCCAAAGCCGGGGGTGATCCCGAGAGAAACTTCAGGTTGTCCGAACTTCGCCCGCGTGCTCGCCACGCGCATGTCGCAGGCCATCGCCATCTCGTTACCGCCACCGAGGGTAAATCCGTCGATGACAGCGATCGTGGGAACGGCCAGCGTTTCGATCTTCTCGAAAATGCCCTGTCCGATCTCCCCGAAGACGCGCCCCTCCTCTGCATTGAGGTCGGCCATCTCCGAAATGTCGGCGCCGGCGATGAAAGCTTTCCCGCTTCCTTTGAAGAGGACGAGACGAAGTCCCTGCTCCTCCCTCAGGCGATCCACTGCCCGATCTAGCTCGGAGAGCAGGGCGCCGTGGAAGGCGTTCAGCCCTTTCTCCGCGACGAAGGTGATGGTCACCACGGCCTCGTCACGTTTGTACGTCAGGTGTTTGAAGGTCATGCGAGTCACTCCTTTTCTACAGTACCTGGTGGAAAAAAGCTTCGATGGCGAAGCCCAGGATGATCATCACAACACCGATGATCCCTGGTGCCACGGCTCCCTTACCGAGGCCTCCGCGCACGTCGATGGTATCCGGATCGTTGGGATCCGGCTTGTACCGACGCTTGGTGAAAAATTCGTAACGCATCTTCGGTGTTCCCACCATGAAGACAATCGCGATACACAGACTCAATGTGCCCAGAGCCAAGATCAAGATGTAGACACCCTTTATGAAGGTCCAGCCCAGGATCAGCTTGCCTAGTACCCCTCCGAACAAGCCGAAGATCAGACTGTACAGGATTCCTTTGAAAATATTGGTCAATATCGTTTCTATCATATGTCACCTCATTCTTTCCATCATCCCCATTATACAACACACCTGACCGCTCTGCACGCATGAATGCGACAGGTTCCAAATGACTCGAACTTTCAAACCAAAAATCGGAAGAAATGACACCTTAAAGTGTGCAAGCGATAGGTTCTCACTTTGAAACCCGAGACATCCGGCTCCCACTTTCGAACACATGAAAACCCCCTCTTCCATGTCCCGTGGAAGAGGGGGTTTTCATTTACTTATGATCCTCTAAGAAGGATAGGATCGCCCGCATATAAGGGCCTAGATCCCCTGGGCTTCTCGAGCTGACCCAGTGTCCGTCGATGACAACGGCCTGGTCTTTCCACGTGGCTCCGGCGTTCACCATATCATCCCGGATCCCTACCGTGCTCGTGACCGTCTTGCCTTCCGTGACACCTGCTGAAATCACGACCCAGCCGGCGTGACAGATGGTGGCAATCAGTTTCTTGTCGCTTTCCATGGAGCGGACAATCTCCAACACCTTTTCATAACGGCGCAGTTTATCCGGTGCCCATCCCCCTGGAATCAAGATGCCGGCGTATGCTTTCGGGTCCACATCGGAAAATGCGATGTCACTGGTGTCTGGAACACCATGCTTACCGTGGTACGTGACCCCTGCCTCCGGTCCCGCTACCACCACTTCGTAGCCCGCCTCTCTCAGGCGGATCACAGGATAGGAGTGCTCAAGATCTTCAAAGTCTTTTTCGATCAATGCTAATATTTTCACTTGTATCACCTCCTTAAAAATCTACCCCACTTCGCGTAAAAATAACGGTCTGATATGGTATACTTAGGGCGTTTGGAGGTTGATTCAATTGAAAGATGAAAATAAAGGTGTACTTTATATTTTACTATCGGCTTTTTTCTTTTCGCTCATGGCCGTGGCCGTCAAATCAGTCGGTCATCTTCCCTTGGCCCAAAAGATGTTCTTCCGGAACTTCCTCGGCCTAGTCGCCATCACCCTCACGCTACTCAGGACAAGGTCGCTTTCGCTTCCTGTCAATAAGAAGCTGACCTTCGCCCGCTCCCTCTTCGGTCTCTTGGGTGTAGCCCTCTATTACACCGCCTTGAGCCAGATGCGTCTTTCCGACGCTGTGATCATCAACAAGATGTCCCCCTTCTTCGTCGTGATCCTATCCATCTTTTTCCTCAAGGAACAGATCACCCGACAGCAAGTCTTCGCCCTGTTCACGGCAGCTATGGGTGCCATGCTGGTCATCCGACCGGCCTTCGATGTGCGCGTGATCCCCTATCTGATCGCCCTGGGTAGCGCCTTCTTCGCCGGTGCCGCCTACACCACGATCCGCAAGCTCTCCGCCACAGACGGCTCGCGCCTCATCGTCTTCTACTTCACGCTCTTCTCTTCGATTGTAACCCTACCGCTCATGCTCAGCGATTACGTCGCACCGACGCCCACCGAGCTCTTCTGGCTGATGATGATCGGCCTAACAGCCCTGGCGGCGCAGCTCTTCATGACCACGGCCTACAGCTACGCACCCGCCTCGCGACTGTCCATCTACAGCTACGTCAATATCTTGTTCAGCACCCTCTTCGGTTACCTGCTCTGGTCAGAGATGCCCGATGCACTTACCCTTGTGGGTACCCTGTTGATCGTAGGCGGTGCATACCTGAATTACCGTGACCGCCTACAGCAAACGAGACGTCCCGCTTTGGAAAGGAGTTAATCCATGCACACCTTCGATGTGAACAAATTGATCGAACCCCTGGCCCAGCGTCTGATCGCCATCAACACCCAGGTCGCAGGAGATCTACGCGATGCCATGGAGCGCGCCCTACCAGTAGAAGCCTCTCCCATCGGCAAGGCCATCCTGGAGGACCTGTTGAAGAATCAGGACATCGCTGATTCAGGCCATATCCCGATCTGCCAGGATACCGGACTCGTCATTATCTTTGCCGAGGTCGGACAGGACCTGCACCTCGTGGGCGGGGACTTTGAATCAGCGCTGCAAAAAGGTGTGGCGAAAGGCTATCAAGAAGGCTTTCTGCGTAAATCCGTGGTCGGCGATCCTCTCGAAAGAAAAAACACCGGCGATAACACGCCCGCGGTGGTATACACGCGGATCGTCCCGGGTGATCGTCTGACCCTCCACATCATGGCCAAGGGCTTCGGTAGCGAGAACATGAGCCGTCTGGCCATGCTCAAACCCTCCGACGGCGAGAAGGGTGTGGTCGATTTTGTGCTCAAGACCGTCTCCGATGCCGGCCCAAACCCCTGCCCGCCTATCGTCGTGGGCGTCGGGATCGGGGGAACCTTCGACAAGGCCGCCGCCCTGGCGAAAGAAGCCCTGCTCAGACCCCTCGAAGACCACCATCCTCAGATCCGGTACGCTAAGCTAGAGAAACTCCTGCTCGAGCAGATCAACCGCCTGGGCATCGGTCCGCAGGGCCTGGGAGGTACCACCACCTGTCTCGGTGTCAAAGTCGCCGCACACCCCACCCATATCGCCGGCCTTCCTGTCGCCGTTAACATCGGTTGCCACGCCCACCGACACAGCACCCTGGTCTTTTGAGAGGAGCGAGAGCAAGATCATGAGAAAGAAAATTCAACTCCCCCTCACCGAAGAGGTCGCCCGCACCCTCGTTGCCGGTGACCTGGTCCACCTGACAGGTACCCTGTACACCGGGCGCGACGCCGCCCACGGGCGACTGGTGGAGACCCTTGCCAATGGCGACGAACTTCCCTTTGAGCTCAAGGATGCCATCATCTACTACGTAGGACCCGCACCCCATCGACCGGAGCAAATCATCGGCTCCTGCGGCCCCACGACCAGCTACCGCATGGACGATCTTACCATTCCCCTCCTCGAACGAGGGCTCCGGGGTATGATCGGCAAGGGTTCTCGATCCAAAGCCGTGCGCGAGGCCATGGTGACCCATGGTGCCATCTATTTCGCTGCGATCGGTGGCGCTGGCGCCCTCATAGCAGAAACAGTAAAATCTTCCGAAACCATTGCCTATGAGGATCTGGGCACCGAGGCGATCCGACGTCTCGAGGTCGTGGACTTCCCGGCCATCGTGGTCAACGATACCTTTGGAGCAGACCTCTATACCTCCGAAAGGGACAAATACGAAAGGAAATAAACCCCCAGCAGATTTTCTCTCTTTTTGTGATATATATCACCGAAGACCAACCAGGGTCTGCCTTATAATGAAGTCAACATAAGAGAGAAAGGAAGTATTTCATGAGTCGATTTTTAGCACCCATTCACTTTTGGCTTTATGAGAAAATAAAGAAACACGAGGTCCTAGAACCTGAGCTGATTGAACACGCCGAGATCAACGGCGCTTTCCTGAGCGACCTGAACGACCGCTATCCTGGGTTCGATCTGGACATCTCCCTCGAAGAGGTCATCGATCAGGGAAATATCCACGGATGGTTACAGGAGCGCATCGCCCTGTCCGAACGACGCCGCGACGCCCTGCTCAAAGTAGTCCCCGTGGAAAAGGCCGAGCTGGTCTACGCAGCCGATGCACGCGCCACGGCAGAAGCCCACGAGGGCGAGGCCGGTGATTTTCCCATGGTACAGAAGACCATCAACCAGTACCTGCTCGACGGCATGCCCTGCGACCAACTGCATGGCACGCTGGAGCATACGGAAACCACCTTCCGCTGGCTCACGAAAGAAGCCATCCACGCCCCATTCTGGACAGACCTAGATCGCTACCTGCAGCTACGAAAAGTGTGGGTTGATACCTTCGTCCGCACACTGACACCAGGACTAAGATACGATGTGATCCGCACTGAAGCGGGTCTTGAGAATACCCTGACCAAGGAGGAGAAGTAATATGAAAATCACAAAAGATCTTTTGATTGCCGATATCCTGAGAAAAAAGCCCGAAGCCGCTGAGATCCTGATGGCCAATGGCATGGGCTGCATCGGTTGCCCCGCCTCTCAAATGGAAAGCCTCGAGCAAGCGGCCATGGTCCACGGTCTTGACCTCGAGAAGCTCATGAACGAGCTCAACGCAGAAGCGTAGGCGATTCCGTTGACAAACCTGACACCTCAGACGCTGGTCTTTGAGTTGTTCAGGACCTACCGGCCCTCTTCGGAGGCCCTCGCCGGCGCCGGTCTCGGACCGCTCGACTGCGCGGCGCACCAACTGAACTCCCTCGAGGAGATGGCCCACAAGATGGACCTACCCGTTGAAAATCTCCTCGATTCCATTGAAAAAATCATCAAGTGAAAAGAAGTAGCGTTGTCCCGGAAAGAGGGCGACGCTACTTCCTTTTTTGTCGTTATTCGATTCGACCCCTGAGCCCCTCTTCATCTAGAACGGTTAGGGTTTTCCCCGAGAGCCGAATCAGACCTTCTTTCTTCAGCTGGTTCAAGGTCCTGCTCACTGTCTCGCGCGTGGCACCGATCATCTCGCCGATCTCCTGACGCGAAAGGTGAAGGGTGAGTTTAGCCCGGTCTGTCTCATCGAGCGCTTCCAAAATCACCCGGATCAACCGGTGCTCCGTGTCATCGAGGGCGATCTGCTTGAGATTCAACTGTGCACGGTACAACTTCTTCGACAGGGTGCGGATCAACTTGATGGCCAGGGCCGGCTTATGGGCGATGAGCCCTTCGAGATCCTCGTTCAAGATCATGCCGATGCGGCTGGGTTCTAGCGTTTCCGCCGTGGCAGGATAGGGCACATCATTAAAAATCGTCACCTCTGCGAAACTGCTCCCCGGACCAAAGGTCGTCAGAATCAGCTCCTTCCCATCGCGAGACGTCTTGTAAATCTTCACCCGACCTTCGATCACGAAGTGAAAGCCCCTACCGGGATCACCCTCCATGAAAATCATCTGGTTTTTATGGTACTGGCGTTCGATCGTCAACGCCACGACTTCCTCGAGATCTTTCTCATCGAGGTCTGCGAAAAAATCAAGCTTCGATAGTGCGCGACTTCTTTCCAAAAAAAAGCACCTCCCCCATCGATTATACCCGAAGGGGGAGGTTTTAAAAATGATTCTCACTATAGATATTTTTGCTCCATCATCGCCACCATGCTCTCGTACTTCTCCTGCACACCCTGCGCCTGTGCATCGGACTCAATCTGCCTACAGGTCTCCTCGAGGGAAGCGAGCGCTTCTTTCGATAGGGCACGCTCGGCATAGGTGTAAAGCGCGTTATCTTCTTTGTGGATGTGTGCCTTGAGCAGTTCCGTGTAGCTGATGGCGCTGGCGATCAGGTCCAGGAGATGCTCATCATCCCCATCGTAGCCCCTTACGGCCGCCTCTAGGCGCATCATGTACAGACGTCCCTGGTCATGCTCTGTGAGCATCCCGAGGATCGGACCTTGACCCACTTGTTCGTAAAGCTCTTCGGCCATCTTTTCAAAGAGGACCACTTCTTCTTTGTTGTGGTGGTGCTTGTCCGCGTAAGAGCGAACAAAGTCGATGGCACTGTAGAAATCCTCTTTCACCACAACCCGGTCGTTCATCGCTTTGCGGGCCATAGCGCGCACTACATCGAGCATACGCAAGATAAAAGTGTGTTCGTACTTCATCAGTTCAATAGCATTCATCTCTTGATTACCTCCATATCTTCTCTTATGTACTCATTATAGAAGAAAGGACCCCGGTCCACCGTGATATAGATTACATTTTGGAAGAAATTCCGGGTAGTTCGGTAAACAAGATCGCCAGGGATAAGAGAATCGTACCCACCACGATGGCGATATCCGCCACGTTAAAGATAGCAAAATTGATCAATCGAAAATCAAAGAAATCCACAACGTAACCCAAGCGCATCCGATCGATGAGATTGCCCACAGCCCCACCGATGACCAGCACGAGAGACCACTTCACCAAGGGGAGCCGCTCGGGCATCAAGCGGATCAGGTACCCCGTTAAGAAGGCGATGACGATCAGGGTGAGGCCAATGAGAAAGACCTGCTTGCCCTTGAGGATGCTGAAGGCCGCCCCCGTGTTGCGGGCGAAGGTCAGGTGAAATACATCCTGGATCAGCGGATAGGTCCCGAGGGGCTTCAGGTAGCGCATAGCGGCAAATTTAGACAGTTGATCGATGGTGATCACGCAAAAAATCATGAGAAAATACAACAATGACAGTCATTCCCTTCTTATTGCAGCGGAGATACCAATCGTCCCACCGCTTCGAGCACACGGTGCCAGAAGGGGCGATCGGCATGCCTTTCCTTCGTGATCTCCTGACTATCAGCGAGATCGTTGATAAAGTCTCTTTCGAGCCGTTCTGTCACTTCCCGATCGTGCACGAAGGCGTTGACCTCAAAGTTGATCTCTAGGCTCCTGTAATCGAGATTGGCCGTTCCCACCGAAGCGACGGATCCGTCGACCAGCACCATCTTGGCGTGGATAAAGCCTTTCTCGTAGGTATAGATGCGGATCCCTGCCTCGAGAAGTTCCGCGATATGGTCGCGACTAGCCCAATAGACAAAGAAATGATCCGGTTTTCCCGGGATGATGATCCGTACGTCCACACCACTGAGCGAGGCTGTCTTCAGGGCCATCAGAAGACTCTCCTCGGGTACCAGGTAGGGTGTGGCGATATAGAGCCGGTCTTCAGCGGTGCTGATCATGGAGAAGTAGGCCTGCAGGATACTCTGCCAATCGGAATCCGGGCCCGAGGCCGCTATTTGCACCATCATCTCCCCGGAAAACTGTTGGGGCGGGTAATAGGAGAGCCCATCCACGTTCTCACCGGCCACAAAGCGCCAATCGTTCAAAAAGATACTCTGGAGACTGTAGACGCCATCGCCGGTGATCATGAGATGGGTATCGCGCCAAAAACCCATGTGTTCCGATTTCCCCAGGTACTCGTCCCCGATGTTCAGGCCACCCACGAAACCATAGCGACCATCCACCACCACGATCTTCCTGTGGTTGCGGTAGTTCAGATCCCGCGACAATACCGGGAAGGCAACGGGAAAGAAGGCGTGCAACTGGACGCCTGCCTCGCTCAGTTCCCGACGGTAGGCCTTACCGAGCTTCCAACAACCGACGCTATCGTAAATCAGCCGCACATCGATGCCTTCACGTGCTTTCTCGATGAGGCGCTTTTTGAGCGCTTGCCCGATGGTGTCATCGCGGATGATGAAATACTCCAGGTGAATGTGATGCTTGGCAGATCCGATGACCTCGAAGATCCTTCGGTAGGTCTCATCGCCGTTGGTCAGCACCTCCACATCGTTGTTCATCGTGAGGGGTGCGCTGGCATTCTCCAGAAGCAGATGCACAAGCCGTTCGTTCACATAGCCCCGCTCGCTGTAGACGCCCATGGCGCTGAAGATCTCGCGCTGGATTGCAGCGGCCTTGGCCAACCGGTCGTTATCCGTGGCCAGCTTCTGCAGGGTGCGTCGCCGCTTCTTGTAATTGCGTCCGAAGAGCACATAGAACACGAAACCCACGACGGGAAGAAAAATCAGGACCAACAACCAGGCCAGCGTCTTCGAGGGGTCCTTGTTCTCCAGAAAGATCACTACGCCCACGGAGATGAGATACAGGGCGAAGAGACCGTTGAAGAATCGTTGGACGGCAGCCAATATGTTCTCGTTGATGACCTCAACTGGTTGCCATCTCACCACGAGCAAATAGACCGCAATACCGAAGGCAACAAAAAGGGCGAGCAATAGGGTTTTGCGTAACCACTTGCGCATGGAACAGGCACCTCCTCTTTAACGGAACGTGGCCTCCACCCGGTAGATAGGTTGACCGCGTTTCGAAAATTTTTCTTCATACCGCGTCCGGACGTTTCCGATCGGTTCATTGGCGTGTAGATCCAGCGAGATATACCGCATTTTCAGGTCGAGCTTGGCAAACTCGTTCAAACTGAACTCAAAAAAGTCCCGGTTATCCGTCTTGAAGTGAATCCATCCCTCGGCAGCCAACACCTTCTGGTAGTGCACGAGAAACTCTTCGTGGGTCAACCGTCGTTTGGCGTGCCGGTTCTTGGGCCACGGATCCGAAAAGTTCAGGTAGATCCGGTCGATCTCTCCGGGCTCAAAAATCTCCTCCGCATGCTTGATGTCCATCACCAGGAACCTCACGTTCTTTACGCCTGCGGTTTCCGCCCGTTTGACACCCCTGTAGATGACCTCTGGAATCAAATCAACGGCCAAGTACAGGATCTCGGGATTGGCCGCGGCCATCTCTGTGATAAATTTTCCCTTGCCCGAACCGAACTCCACGTGCAGCGGTCCCTCTCCTTCGAAAAGCTCGCGAAAGTGTCCCCTGTGCGCCGATGGGTCGGTGATGAAAAGGTCGGGATGCTGCTGCAGCATCTCCACGACCCCGTGAATTCTTCTCATTCTAGCCATAATATCTCGTAAGTCCTCCTTAAAAGGGGAATCCATCACCCCTGGGGGTGATGGTCCTCTGTGAATAATCTGGGATTCTGTCTCCAGGCCATCAGTAGTTCGGCCTGGTCACCCGCCACGAGACCGCGCTCGATGGCGAGCGGCACCAGGGTCTCGTAATCGGTGAGCGCTTCATAGTCGATGCCCTCTCGCTCGAAGGCCAGTCCAGCCTCTGGGAAATTATAGGTAAAGATCGCGAAGACCTTCTCGACGATCAGCCCAGCCTCCCGCAGTGCCCGCACTGCTGTGAGCGAAGACTTGCCCGTCGAGATCAGATCCTCGATCAACACGCAGCGCTGGCCTTTTTCGCAGACACCCTCGATCATATTCTGCAGACCATGCCCTTTTGACGAGGATCGCACGTAGATCATCGGTTTGTCCAGTTGATCTGCCACCCAGGCTCCGTGGGGGATCCCCGCCGTCGCCGTGGCCGCGATGATCGCCACATCAGGATATTGACATCTGATTTTTTCCACAAGGCCCGCGGCCACTTTTTTCCGCAGCTCCGGATAAGAAATGATCTTCCGGTTGTCACAGTAAATCGGTGAACGGATGCCACTGACCCATGTGAAGAGATGCTCCGTGTCCACTAAACTGAGCGCACCAATGTCCATCAGTGCCTCGGCAATACGCTTGTCTTTCATAGCAACCTCCTTTTCTCGTCTCTCAGGACGAGATTAAAAGCAATCAGTCCTCGACGAGTTCATCGAAGGCTGAAGTCGTGTAACTGTTCCCAGCGTTCCAGAACATGTACTCATCCACTCCGGCCTCTTCAAGAGCGCGGACCTGGTCGAGAATCTCCTGGTGGCCGTAGCTGATGTGTCCCTTGATCCAGCGCGCTGTGAAGTCCTGGATCCAGGGTCTGATCGTGGCGGGTGTGTAGGTATTCGCGTTCCGCTCCATCGCATCGATGGTAGCGGCGTAGACCGTGCCGTAGGGATGCGCATCGGGTACGGCGAAACCAAAGATCCCGGGACCGTAGTGGCTGGGGTAAATCATCGGGCAGATATAGTCCACCACCGAGGTGATCGCCTCCCAATGCTGACCGATGCCCACATCCGTCACGGCCGTGGCCGCCCATCCAAAGACATCGGCGCTTACATAGGCTCCCATAGGGGCCAGTTCACCATAGGCATACTTGAGGAAGCCTTGGATCGCAGCGGTCTTCGACTCGAGCTCTGTGTTCCTGTAATCCAACGTGGCATCCATACGGTTCTCTGCCGAAGCCGGGAACCGAACGTAGTCGAACTGCACTTCATCGAAGCCATGGGCCACGGCTTCCTTCGACACTCCCACATTGTAATCCCACAAGTCGCGGTCGAAGGGCGAAGCCCAATAAGCACCATCCTTGTTAGAGAAGGGTTGACCCGTCGCCCGGTGAACGATCGCACGATCGGGATGTAGTTTAGCGTATTTCGGCGACTTGAAAACCACCACGCGGGCGATTGTATAGATGCCCCGATCGTCCAGTTCCTTCATAAAGGCTTCCATGTCCTTGATGAACACCTTGTTTCCGCCGGGGTTGTACTTCTCCGCGGTCTCCGAATAGAAGAGAATGTTGTCATTGTCATCCTTCACATCGATGACGAGGGTATTGATATCCGTCGTATCCACGATCTCCAGCAAACGATCGAAGTTTGAGGTGGCCGCAGAGTGGGCCGTCATGAAAATCCCGCGGACTTTAACGGGTGGGTTGTTCTCCCGATCTCCCATCTTTTCAAAGGGTCCGTAGTCTACATCGTCATAGCGCTTGTAGATCAATTCTTCCTTCTGAGAGACCACGTCATCGGCACCTATGTACCCGAGCAGGGGAGCCTCGTAGCTTTCCTTCAGACCGTAGAAAATTTCGCCCGTGGCCTGATCGGTCACCTCGCCCACCCGGTAGGCGCGGCTCACCCGGTCGAGGCTAGCGACCAGTTCACCACTGCGTGTAGGGGTAGCATAGACCGATGCCCCCTCGCTCGCGATAAAGACGCTCTTCTCCTCTTCCCAAGCAGCAATACGCTGGTTGAGTTCCTCCTGGGCCTTGGCAGCTTCTTCCTCGGCCAATCGGGCGGCTTCTTCCGCTGCGGCCTGGTCTGCTGCTTCCTCTTCGGCGGCGGTTTCTTCTTCTTGCTCCGCTACCGGCGGAATCGCTTCCGCAGCATTCGGCGCCTCACCTGCGCAGGCCGTCAGCAGCAGGCTCGTGCTCATGAGGATGGCCGCCAAAAGCGCGGCCGTCTTGTTCTTGGTCATTATAGTCACCTCGAAATCAGTCTTCAAAGGCGATCACGGCCGAGCGGCCGATCTTCACCCAATCGTAGAGCCACTTGGCGTGGCTGGTGGCGTTTCGGACGCATTTATGACTTCTGGGGTCCGTGCCCAGCGTCGACAGGTTTTCGGCCATCCCGGGATCCACACGATCGACCACCACCGTTTCGGTCACGGCGGGGCGGATCACCCTGCCCACTTCATCCAGCACGGCCGGCGTGAGCACACGGGTTTCCTTGATCAGTTGGAAGTTGACCGGGACACCGTGGATGTAGGCCCCTCCGTTGAAACGCGTTGCGTAGGGGGCGTAACCTGCGATCTCCTCTGTGATGTCGTCTAGGTACAGGAACTTCGATCTCGTCTGGATCACCTTATAGTGTCCAGGTACGGTGGGTTCTTTATGCTCTGTATCCGCACCGGTGGTGGCATAGGTCACGGAGAGCAGTTGCCAGTGGCCATGATCATAGCCGAGCACCGATTGGTTCTGGTTCGAGATGTCCACGAGCACCACCTGATCCAGGTCTTTTAGGGGGTGCTCACGATTGATATAGCGCGTGGGGACGAAATACCTACGCTTATCATCGTAGGAGATCACCTCCACGTACGCCCCGTGGTCTTCGATCACAGCGACCAGGCGACCATCCTCTAGATAGCGCATCTCGCTACCCGAATCCGGCGCACTGTAGGCAGGGGCGGACTGACTTCTCAGAATACCACGATCATCCACATTGCTCCCTCGGTTCGAAGGGGGGTAGCCCTTACTGTTTTTGTAGTTATCGACCGCGCCCATCTCGTGATCTCGGACGAAGCGGCGGAGCAGCTCAGCGTCTTCAACCATCCGGTCGAAGCGAAAGCTTCGTTTCTCCACCAAGGCCGCGAAAAGGTACCCCTCGGTCCCTTCGTGCGTCACGCGGTACCAAAGATCCGATTGCCCATCACGTGCCTTTTGACCGTGCACCATGTCGTAGACCAGGACCTTCTGGTAGGCCCAAACCCGTCCTGTAATGGGATACTGGGTTCCGGGACCAGAGCGTATGTTCACGGCCTGACGCGCCAGGGCGTAGTGCTGGTGCATAGGATAAGCATCGTAAAGCAGATTCATCTTGAGTTCCCGGGGTACCTGCATCGGATAAGTGGCCACCAGACGGTAACCGTCCCTATTGGTCGGGTGCTCGGTGCCCGTTCGATAGGTTACAGGAGAAAGCGCCCTTACCCATTCGATCTGATGGAGGATCGCTTCACCCGTGATGAGATCGAGGCCGTGGGTGGGGACGCTTCCGATCAGCCATGGAAACAGTAAGACAATCGTGAGAAGCGTCTTGCGGATCATAAGATCCCCCTCTTTTTGTCTGTTTATTTAGAAGCGATAACGACCGGCGATAAAGTAGTCCGAAGGAATATCCAGCCCTTTGGCCTCCACTGCCTCGAGGTCCCACTGTCCGGGTAAACCCTGGTCGTGCATGGACACTTCAAAGTACAACATGGCGATACCCGCTTCGATTTGAGCCATCTCATCACCCAAGCGATCATCTCTCTCCATGATCAGGAGAATGTCCATCCCGTCGATCAGGAAGCGCCAGGGCTGGCGATTACCCCAGCTCGGGGCCAAGCGCATATAGTAGAAGACTTCCTGCAGACCGCGCTTCTCCAGCTCGTCTCGAGTGGTTTTTTCCCCGAACTGATTCAAAAATACAATGTCCTCGATGCTCTTTCGCCCGGATATGGGTTCTTTCACGTACTCCATATCGATATTGGGATAGCCAATCTCCGTGATCGTGGTCAGGCTTCCTCCCTCGGGCTTGGTCTCCGTGACTTTACCGCGTCTCGGTTTATAAGATGCATAACCGAAAGCAATGAGGCCGATGGCCCGCTGTTTCGTATCGAGCTCCAGGGCCGCCTTGATTTTTTCCTCGTTGAAGTTCATATCGATCCAGCAGCTCCCCAGCTCCAGGGTGCTCAGGTTGAGGGCAAACCACTCCCCGGCATAACCACCGATCAACGGGGCCTCCTCCGTATCCGTCGCGAGTACCACGGCATAGTGAGGTGCCCGGATCATCAACCCGTTGTAGCCAGCGATACCATCGAGTCTCCGGTATACGTCTTCTCCCTCGTAAAACAAAACGAGCTCTGCTTCCGTCTCATCGGAAATATCCGGAACACGATCGAGAAGCATCTCGACCTTTCCCAGCGTTTCCTTGTCCACATCCTTGTTTTTATACTCTCTGACGGAGCGTTTTTTCTCCATGACTTTCATTAATTTCATGATATCCTCCCCTTCGCGTAAACTGATTACATTATAGCATACCTGCTATCCGATTCTGTTGACGAGTTTACCCAACTTTTCTCCGCTGCAAACCACCTCATCACCCGTATGCAGGTATTTCGGAGGGTCAAATCCCATCCCTACACCCTTGGGTGTACCCGTCAGGATGATGTCTCCCGGAATGAGCGTGAGGTTCTTAGACAGATCCTCGATTATCGTAGGGATATCAAAGATCAACTGGCCGAGGTGACCCTTCTGTCTGGGCTCCCCGTTCACGTGGCTCTCGATAATGATGGTCGGTGGTAGGTCGAAGGTATCCGATGTGACCACAAAGGGACCCATGCTCAACAGGCCATCCAGGGATTTTCCCTTGAACCACTGCGTGTGTTTCACCTGCAGGGTCCGGGCAGAAAAATCATTGGCCAGGGTGTAACCGAACACGTGATCAAAGGCTTTCTCTGCCGGGATATTCTTCCCGCCCTTGCCGATCACGAGGGCTACTTCCACCTCGTAATCCAGGCAGAGGTCATCGAGGTCCTCTAAGACCAGCGGTTCGTCGGGGCCCAGCACCGGGTAGGCCATCTTTGTAAAGTAAATCGGCGCCTCGGGAACTCCCTCCAGGTTCGTCGTCTTTCCCGATAGCTCCATGGCATGATCAAAATAGTTTTTCCCTAGACAGATGGGGTTGCGTCGTGGATAGGGGATCGGCGCCAGTGTCTTCACCTCTTCGAGTCCCACTAACTCCGCATCCTCCCAAGGGAGTTCAGATGTTTTTTCGATGATGTCCAGGAATGTAAAGGGTGCTGGCAGGAGATGTACCTCTTCTCCCACCACGCGACCACAGCGACTTTGTCCTTGATAATGATATGTACCGTAGATCATAGGTCCCAATCTCCTTCCAATAGGGTTTCACATACGACGGTCCCACCCACGAGCGGATGATCCGTCTGGTCCATGCGGACGCGGATCGTAGAGGGCGCGTCCATCCCGTCTCCCTGTAGCATATGCTGTTCCCCCGACCCCTGGCCCCAGTGCTCCAACAGCGCACCGAGGGCACCGTTGGACGTCCCGGTGGCCGATTCTTCATCGATGCCATAGAGCGGTGCGAAATTGCGCACCGTCGCCCCTGTATCGGTCACGGTGTACAGATGGACACCCACTGCCTGGTACTTCTCGCTGATCCTGCATATCGCCTGAAGATCGGGGCTTGCACGCCAAAGATCTGCTTCGGTTTTCACCGCCACGAAGAGATCCTTGAGCCCAGTGCTCGCATAGAGCGGTGGATGTTCCGGATCATAGGCGGATAAGGGGAGATCAAAAAGCGGTGCAAGCTCCCCGACGGTCAACACCTCGCAGCGCTGGAGTTGGGGCTGGCGCATGAAGTAAGCCTCTCCCTCCTTGGTCACCACGATACGTCCTGCCTTGGTCTGAACGGCAGGGGGAAATGGACCCGATTCATCGAGCCACTTGAGGGCGGCGACCAGAGCGTGGCCGCACAGATCCACTTCCTCCGTTGGGGTGAAGAAACGCAAGCGGGGTTCCTCTTCTCTTCCAATGAAGACTGTTTCGGAAAAACCCAGCTCGGCTGCGAGCCCACGCATCTTGTCTTCGGTCAGATGACATCCCACCACGCCAGCCAGGTTACCCCCTACCTTTCCTCGGGTGAAGGAACGGTAGACCCATGCCTTCATGATAGACTCCGGTTCATGCAACACTTCTTGAATTTTTTACCACTACCACAGGGACAGGGATCGTTCGGTCCCACGTCGGTTCCCGCCTCCTTCTCCACGCCGGCCAGCCAGCGCTTGCGCTCTCGGCCACGGTCCAATTGCTTCTCGATGAGTTCACTTCTCAAGCTCTCATCATCTCCCGTGAGACTGAGATAAGGGATCACCAGTGGTACCACGCCCGCTGGTACTTCCCCCTGCCACTTGGTCATCAATCGCCCGAAAGCCCCCCCGTGGAAGTTGCGGAGTAGTTCGAGTAGAACGGCCTCTTTCTTTTCCCCCTCCAGACGGTGCTTGGCACTCTGGTAAACCGCTCCCTCCAGATCGCGGTAATCTGCCGCCAGCATCATGCGGAAGAAGAGCCCATCACCGCTGGCGGCGGGCATGGTGGCCTTAAGATAGGCCTTGATCCGATCGTCGTGATATACGCCCAGAAGAGTCGCGTAAAAAGAGGGTTCCCGATCGAAAGCATCAAACAAAAAGGGCAGGTGATCCGACAAGCCGAACCGCGGGGCCATCTCGCAAAACACCTCGTGGATCGGCAAGAGAGTATCGGCGTCCATCATCTCCTGAAGTTGTCGCGACAGCCAGGGCGTCACTTCCGCCTTCTTGATCTCGAGCAGGCTCATGATCTCGTGAAAATGACGTTTGTGCTTCTCCCGTTCTTCTGGATCTGCAGCCAACTTGACAAAAGCCGTCAGGATCGGTTCCAGCGGTGAGGCTTCGACTTCTCTCCGTCTTTTGAGCAGTGCCACCAGTTCGGGATCCAGGCCTTCCTCCTCGGTCAGGCGCGATGCTTCGGAGGATGGGACGAGCGTCAATAGCACCTGGCAGTAAGCATCAAAATGGGTATCCTCTCCATAAAGCACCAACAGGCGCTTCAGCGTGGCATGGTCAAAGGGATAATCCACCAGGTGCATGAGCAGCCGGCCACGAAAATCCGGATCGACCCGCTCGATATACGTGATGAACGCATCGGTAGTCGGCGTATCCAAACGATTGTGCTGGGATAAGTATCTCAGCACCGCCTCGGCCGTCAACGGATCGCGGTCAAAATTTCTATAAAGATTCGATTCTGATATCACATGATCATCTCCCCGTATCCTTGTCAAAGGATCGTCGTCGTTGGATTCTTGTGGTCGTTACCATTATAACAAAACATGCCAGAAAACCCACGCCCTACGACGCACTTCACTCGAGCTTTTTTTGCCGCCTCTGTCGATTCCACCTGTAGGACGTGTACCCCGCAATGATTCTGGGTATGAATGCCACACATATAGCTCCTATTCTCTCGAAAGGAAGTGAATCATGCACACACTAGATGAAAATCGTTTCCTCTTTCATAAACACCTGATGCAGTCACCGCTTCACGAATTTCTCAACTACACCTTGGCACTTGACTCAACGGTCAGGGATATCTACGAACACTTGATTATCCCGGAGCTCTATAGCATCGACAACCTGCCGAAGGACGGACCCGCCATCTGGACGGAGCACAAGATCTCCAACCGCATCCGCTGCCTCATGGAGAACCTGTCGCGGCAACTCTACGAGGAAGCCTACGCCGCGCATGATTTTGACGGTGCCCCCCTCGTGATCATCCTCTGTCCCGAGGGGGAGTTCCACGATCTGGCCGCCAGGATGATGGTGGATATCTTCGTCATGGCTGGCTTTCGCACGGATTTCATCGGCGCGAACACACCCAAGCGCGAGATTCTAAACGCCTTGGCACAAACTCCCTTCGATTACCTAGCACTGAGCGTAACGGAGTATTACAACCTGATCGCCACCAAACACACCATAGAAGAACTCAGGGAGTTGCGCCCCTCCCTCTCGATCATCGCCGGCGGCCAAGCTTTTGAAAAGAATCCTGCATTTCTAGAGGAATTGGCCATCGACCATTATATCGAGGGAATCGAGGGTGTCTTCCGCTTCGCTAAGGAGTTGGGCCTGTGAAACTTTCCTTTGATATCGCCGTCCGATTCCTCGTCTCTAACAAGGGGCAGACCCTTTTGATCCTGGTGGGCATCGCTATCGGTGTCAGCGTACTCATCTTTCTCTCCAGTCTCATCGGGGGGCTGCAGCAAGACCTGATTGACACGGCTATCGGTAGCTCGAGTCAGATCACTCTGGAGCCCACGAACGAAGACAAGACCATCACCACGATCAGAGATCCGGAAAAACTCATTCTCAAGATGCGTGCAGCGAGCGACGATTTTACCGTCATCGCTCCCGTTGTCGACGGAAGTGGTTTCGCTCTGTACAAAACGGAGGATGAATCCGTCCGCTTCAGAGGGCTCAATCTCTCCGATGCCGAGGCCATCTACGGTGTGCGTGAAAGCATCACGGAAGGTCGTAGTTATCTCAACGCTCGCGAGATCATCATCGGCACCCTCGTCGCAGAGAATCTCGGGCTCACGGTGGGCGAGACCCTGACCCTGAAAACACCCGACGATGTGACCTACGACGTCCAGGTCGTGGGACTCTTCGATCTGGAGAACCGAGATCTGAACAGCAGTTGGATCATCGGTAGCGTTTCCGACATGCAGACCCTGCTAGGCCTCGGGCGCGAGGTAACGGGTATCGAGAGCCAGGTCCAGGACGTTTTCGCCGCCGATCTACTCGCTGAGGAACTCCGGTCCGTCCTCTCCGGCGAACCCGTTACCATCATCGACTGGAAAGCGCGAAACGAATCGCTCCTCAGCGGTCTGCAAGGTCAGAGTTCCTCCACCCTGCTCATCCAGGTCTTCGTACTGGTGTCGGTGGTCCTCGGAATCGCCAGCGTCCTGGCCATCACCGTGGTCCAGCGCTCCAGACAGATTGGAATCCTAAAGGCCATGGGCATCTCCAATCGGCAGACCAGCATGATCTTCTTGTTCCAAGGCATGCTCCTCGGTCTTTTCGGCGCCATCGCCGGTGTGGGGCTTGGCCTAGGACTGGCCAGACTCTTCTCCACTTTCGTGGTCCGACCCGACGGCACGCCAGTGGTCAACATCCTGGTGGATTACAACCAGATCTTCCAGCTGACCATCTTCTCGGCCCTGGCCGCCATGGTGGCTGCCATCATCCCGGCGAACAAATCCAAGAAACTAGACCCCATCGAGGTGATCAAGAATGGCTGATCCCATCTTAAAACTATCGCAAATCGAAAAGGTCTACGGAACCCGCGTGAAGACCCAGGTGCTTTTCGGTATTGATCTGGATTTCAACCCCGGCACCTTCAACACCATCATCGGCCAATCCGGCAGCGGCAAGAGTACCCTGATGAACATCATGGGGACCCTGCTCTCGCCCACCTCCGGCGAAGTGCTGATCGACGGCGATCCCACGACGGGACTCTCCGCCAAGGAGCTGAACGCCGTGCGAAATGAACTCATCGGCTTCGTCTTCCAGAGTCACCTGCTCATCCCCGAGTTCACGGCTCTCGAAAACGTGCTCATGCCCTACCGAATCAGCCATCCCCACGTGTCCAAGAAGGCGCGGGGGGATGCCATGGATCTCCTCGAGCTCGTGGGCATTGAGAACCTGGCGAGCAACAAGGCCCTCGATATGTCCGGTGGTCAGCAACAGCGCGTGGCCATCGCCCGGGCTCTGATGAACCGCCCGAAGATCCTCCTGGCGGACGAGCCCACGGGCAATCTTGACTCCGATACCACAGAATCGGTCTATGAGCTCTTTCTCGATATCAACAAACGCTTTGACACCACCTTTATTATCATCACACACGATCGAAAGATCGCCGAGAAGGCCGGGCGGCTCATCGAGCTGCAAGATGGCAAGGTTCTCAGCGATTACCGCAACACTTGATATACGAAAGGAGTTTGGTCCATGAAAATCACGTTTCTAGGCGCCACGGGAGAAGTCACCGGTTCCTTGTTTCTGATCGAACAGCGCGATACGAAGGCCCTCATCGACTGTGGCCAGTACCAGGGGAGCGAGGCACTTGAAAAACAGAATGCCGACCCCTTCCCCTTTGATCCGAACGAACTTAGTTGCGTCTTCCTCACCCACGCTCACATCGATCACTCGGGACGGCTCCCCCTCCTTGTCAAAAGGGGCTTCAGCGGAAAAATCTTTGCCACGCGAGCCACGAAGGCACTCTTGGACATTCTGCTCATCGACGCCGCGCACATCCAAAAAGAAGAAGCCAAAACGGAGAACAAACGTCGGGAACGGGCCGGTCTTCCTCTCGTCGAGCCGCTCTATGATGAGGAGGATGCCTTGAACGCTCTCTCGCTGATCTATCCGGTGGATTACGACCACCCCTTTACTGAAGGGCCCTTCTCCGGCCACTTTGTCGATAGCGGACACCTGCTCGGTGCTTCTTCGCTGATTCTAGAGACGGGCGGAAAGCGCCTCGTGGTATCCGGCGACCTCGGCAGCGGATACAATCCCCTGCAACGGGATCCGACGCTCATCGACACTGCTGACGCGGTCCTGCTCGAGACCACCTATGGCAATCGTGACCACGAGGGTGTCAACCGCAGGGCAGAGTCGCTCATGGAGGCCATCCAGGAGACGCTGGAGGGTGGCGGCACCGCTATCATCCCTTCTTTTGCCGTGGGTCGCACCCAAGAGATACTGTACACCCTAAAGACCGCCGGACTAGAAGCGCCCATCTATGTGGATTCACCCATGGCCACCAGCGCCACCGACGTGTACCGCAAGCACAGGAACGTGCTCTCGGAAGAGATCCAGTCCTATTTCGATACCGATGGTGATCCCTTTGATGGACCGAACATCCACTTCGTCCGGGACATCGCCGATTCCATTGCGCTCAATAGGGACCGCACGCCCAAGGTCATTTTATCGGCCAGCGGGATGTGCGACGCCGGACGGGTGAAGCATCACCTCAAACACGGGCTTTGGCGGAGGGAGAACCGGGTAATCTTTATCGGTTACCAAGCAGAGGGTACCCTCGGTAGAGCGCTGATCGAGGGGGAACGGACCGTCGAGATCTTCGGGGATTCCATTGCAGTGAGAGCGCGTATCCAGGTGATCCATGGTTTCAGCGGTCACGCCGACCGCGATGCGCTCTCCCGTTGGTTCGCCGCGATCAAGGGCGTCGAGCGCGTTTTCCTCGTCCACGGCGAGGAGGATGCCCGGGCCCATTTCGCAGCTCGCCTGATCGGCGAGACCCGGGCAGAAATCCTACGACCGGAAGTCGGAGAAAGCTACGAAGCATTCTAGTGCAAAAAAAATCCGCACCTCCCGCTTTTCATTGAGCGGAGGTGCGGATTTTCTCATGGGCCCTACAGGACTTTCGACAGGAACTCTTGGGTTCGACTTTCCACGGGGTTCGTGAAGAAGGCCTCCGGCGCCGCTTGTTCCACGACCCTGCCCTCATCCATGAAGAGAACCCGGTCGGCCACCTCCCTGGCGAAGTTCATCTCGTGGGTCACCACCACCATGGTCATGCCCTCGCGGGCCAGGTCCTTGATGATCACGAGCACCTCTTTGACCATTTCGGGGTCAAGAGCAGACGTGGGTTCGTCGAAGAGCATGACCTTGGGATTCATGGCCAGTGCCCTTGCGATGGCCACACGCTGCTTCTGACCACCGGAAAGCTTGGCGGGATATACATCCCGCTTGTCGGACAGACCCACTTTCCGAAGCAAGTCGAGAGCCTTCTCTTCGGCTTCCTCTGGGGACAATAGTCCCAGCTTCACCGGGGCCAGGGTGATATTCTGTAGCGTGGTCTTGTGCGGGAAGAGATTGAAATGCTGGAAGACCATCCCCATCTTCTGGCGATAGCGGTTGATCTCCTGCGGCTTTTCCACGATGTTCTCACCCTCGAAAACGATCTCTCCCGCGCAAGGGGTCTCGAGCAGATTGATGCACCTCAGCAGTGTGCTCTTTCCCGATCCCGAGGGACCGATGATCACCACCACTTCTCCCTGGTCCACGTGCTCATCCACATCTTTAAGCACCTTGAGATCTCCGAAGCTCTTGTGCAGTCCTTGGATTTTAATCACTGACACGCAACCTCCTCTCGAAGATCCCCATCACGTTGGAGAGTCCAAAGGTCATAGCGAAATAGATGGCGGCCACCACGATCAGTGGTCCGAAGGGATTGAAAGTGATTCCCCGGATGGTATCGGCATTGTACATCAGATCGTGGAGACCGATTACCGATACGATCGCCGACTCCTTGATCAAAATAATGAACTCGTTGCCCATGGCGGGTAGGATATTCTTGAAGGCCTGGGGCATGATAATTTCTTTAAAAGCCAACCGATGGCTCATCCCCAGGGAGCGGGCCGCCTCCAGCTGCCCTTTGTCCACGGCGTTGATGCCGCCCCGGATGATCTCGGCGATATATGCCGAACTGTTGATGCTCATGGCGATCACCCCGGCGGCCAACATCGGCATGTCCTTGAGTCCATAATAAACCAGGTAGAGTTGCACGAGCAGGGGGGTGCCCCGGATGAACTCGATATAAGCCGTCGCGAATCCCCTGAGCACCTTTTGATGCGATAATTTCATCAGGGCCAAGATCGTCCCACCCACGAGCCCGAGTCCCACGGTCATGGCCGTGAGCAAGAGGGTATACCCCGCTCCCCTGACAAAATACATATAATACTTCGGTAAAAAGCTAAAATCCATATCGTGCTCCTTTACTCACCTGATCAGCAAAATCTACTCTTGGTCTTTGTTGGCCAGGAGAATATTCTCCGTGATAATCTCATCGATCTCGCCACTCGACATCAGGGCCTCGAGAGATGCATTCACAGCATCAACGAGTTCTGGCTGTTCCTTTTGGAAAGCCAGGGCCACACCACCCTCTGAGCCGAGGTCAATCCCGTTCACAGCGATGTCATCATTTGCCTTTGCATAGGACGTGGCAACCGTATCCGCCAGGATGATCCCGTCGATTTTGCCCGATTGTAGCTCGAGGATCAGATCCGGAATCTTAGCGATGGCCTTGATCGTCGATTCTCCGAAGTGCTCGGCAGCGATCTGCTCCTGGATGGAAGCCTTCTGGACCCCTACCCTCAATCCAACAAAGTCTTCGGTCGTCGTCAGGGTGTCCACATCATCAGCTGCCACCAACATCGTTTGACCGGAATCGTAGTAGATAACAGAGAAGTCGACGCTCTGCTTACGCTCGTCCGTTGGCGTCATGCCCGCCGCGATGAAGTCGATTTTGCCACCGATCAGCGCGGGCAGTAAGCCCTCGAACTTCATGTCCATGATCTCCAGTTCAACGCCAAGATCATCGGCTATCTTCTTTGCGATATCGATATCGAAGCCCACGATCGTATCCTTACCATCGACCTCCATGTGCCACTCATAGGGAGGATATCCAGCCGATGTCCCCACCACGATTACCCCGGCTTCCTGAATCTCTTCTAGCTTCGTCAGCGCCACTTCGTCCGCAGCTCCCTGTCCACAGGCCGTTGTTGTCACCAGCATTGTCACGAGCAACAGAACAATCCACATTTTCTTCATAGTACTTCCCTCCGTTTATACATAGTTTTTGTATAATTATGCTTATGGCGTAAAAAAAAAAATCACACCATCCCTCTCTACAGGGACGAAATGATTACATTTCGCGGTACCACCCAGCTTAACCCTCCGGTTCGCCTCTTATCGGCACGATCACGCCTTGTGATGATGCCTTACCGCTCTAACGGTCGGTTTCCGCCCGATCTTACAGCCTATTGGCTTTCTTACCGGGGACTCTGGAAGGTTCTCAACACAAGTTCTTTCGTCCGGGCTCTCACCCTCCCCGGATCGCTGACCCAGAACAAAAGTGTATTATTCTTCCGTCATTGCCATGCATAATTATTAGGTTGAGCTTATAATACTACAAGCACTCTGCCCTGTCAACTCCTCTGCGAAAAAGGAAAACGATTCCCGAAAAAACCTCATCATTAAGTTGCCTATGCAACAAAAAAGTGGTATGATTTTCTATGCCAATGATAGAAAGGATGTTGCATCAGTATGAAGAAATTTCTCGGCCATACCATCGCCATGATCCACAAGCACTCTCACCAGTACCTCAAAGCACTTTTGTGTGATCTTGATATCGGCCTCACGGACTTCAGGGTCCTCATCAGCCTGTACGACCAAGAGGGTGTCAACCAAGACTACATAGCGCGCTATACAGATTTCAACAAGGCTACCATCACCCGCTCCCTTCGCACCTTGGAAGACCGCGCTTGGATCGAGCGCGTCACCGACCCCGAGGACCATCGCGCCTATCTCGTGTACCTCACGGAAGAGGGCAAAAGCCAGCAGGCCTATCTGAAGGCTTCACTCACGGCTTGGCGCGATAAACTGACCGATGGGCTCTCTAAAGATGATCTCGCCATCACGCATAAAACCCTGGATCACATTCTAAACAATATCAAGAAGGGAGATGAGCAGGATGGCAAGTAGCGAACGCTTGGGTTCAGAGCGTATCGGCAGTCTGCTCTTGCGCCTCAGTCTTCCGGCCACCGTGGGCATGGTGGTCAATGCCCTCTACAATTTTTTCGACACACTGTTTCTCGGCATATGGGTAGGAGACAACGCCATCGGCGGTCTGACCATCTCCTTTCCCATCCAGATGCTGGTCATGGCCATCGGCCAGCTCATCGGAGTGGGCGCAGCCAGTGCCATCAGCCGTTACCTGGGGGCAAGGGAAATCGAAAAAGCCGACCAAGTGGCGGGTAACGCCTATACGTTGATGGTGCTTTTCGGCCTCCTCTTCTCGGCCCTGGGTCTCCTCTTCATCGATCCGATCCTTATCCTCTTCGGAGCCACGCCCACCCTGCTTCCCTTCGCACACGAGTACATGTCCGTGATCTTTATCGGGAGTTCCTTCTTTATCTTCGCCATGGGATCGAACAACATGATCCGAGCCGAGGGAAATGCCAAGACCGCCATGATCACCATGCTCATCGGGACGGGTTTGAACCTGGTTCTCGATCCCATTTTCATCAAAGTCCTCGGTTTGGGGATCCGGGGGGCGGCCATCGCCACGGTGATCAGCCAGTTCCTCTCCTTCCTCTTCATCCTGCGCTACTTTCTCACCGGGCGCAGTAGCCTGAAGGTCCAGCGACACCACTTCCGATTGAAGTTAGCGGTGGTCAACGATATCTTCAAGATCGGACTACCCGTCTTCATCCGCCAGGTGGCCAACTCCCTGCTGGCCATCGTGTTGAACAACTCGCTGGGCTTCTACGGTGGTGATCTGGCAATCAATGTCTTCGGGGTGGCCAACCGCCTCCTGATGTTCATCTTTATGCCGCTCTTCGGGGTGGTCCAGGGCTTCCAACCCATCGCCGGTTACAACTACGGGGCGAGGAACTACCCACGGGTACGAGAATCCGTGGCCCTGGCGGTGAAGACCACCGTTGTCCTCTCCACCATGGGCTGGCTGATGGTGCAACTCTTCTCCGAGCCGCTCTTCACACTTTTCACCGATACACCTGAGATGATCGATCTCGGCAAAACCGCGCTGAAGACCATGCTCTTCGCTGTCCCTGTGGTCGGCATCCAGATCATCAGCGCCACCCTCTTCCAGAGCCTCGGAAAGGCGATTCCCTCCTTCGTCCTCTCGCTCCTCAGGCAGATGATCATCCTCATCCCGCTGGTCCTGATCTTACCGCGCATCGGAAACCTGGGTGTGATGGGCATATTCCTCGCCTATCCGATCTCCGACTTCCTGTCCACGGCCATCAGTGCCATCATCCTGCGTCACGAGATGAAAAAACTGAAAATCGAACTCGCATGAGTCGAGAAAAAGGCACTGGTTTCCGTTCGAAGCGGAAAAAACCAGTGCCTTTTTCTGATAAGTAAGTCATTATCTATGCATCGCCTCTACTATGGAACCCGCTCGACAATTCCCTCTGCAAGTAGCTCACGGCCGCGACTAGCCCCTAGAGCGAGACGTCTGGGCAGGAGGCCATCGAGATGTTGGACCTCGATGCACCTTCTGAGGACCAAAAATCTTCACGTCGTATCGCCCTAGTTGACCTTTTTCATCTTGACTGCACCCATGGGGCACACGGCGACACACTTGCCGCATCCCGTGCATTGATCGTGATCGATCTCGGGCGTGTCCTTTCGAAAGAAACCACCGGTTTGTGTCACGGCATTCACCGGACAGACGCGTTTCACAGGGCAAAAGGGCGACCGGTCGCACTGCGTCGCTTGGATTACTGCTTTCTTCATTTCACTCACCTCCACCCCCCTCGGCGGGGGATACCCCATTCTAACCGAAAGGGACGGTACTTGTCAAGGTGGGGTGCGGACGGCACAAGAAAACCGGGGTAGCTAGGCCTACACCCGGTTCTGGGAAAAATAAAGCACCCGATCTGAACGTTAGTGACGCAAGGTGGCTACGAGGCCCGGGTGATTGCGCTTGAGCAACTTGAGCAGGTGGTGGATGTTGCCGAAAACCACATCAGCCGCCATCAGTGCATCTTTGGCGATCCCCTCCTGTCCCATGATCCCCACGCCGATTGCCGCGGCCGAGAGCATGTCCACATCGTTCTTACCGTTACCCACAGCCATCACGGCCTCAGCACCTAGTTTGCGCACGTAATCGGCCTTGGCTTCAGTGACCACAGCCTCCTCAATGACGACCACATTGATTCCCGTTCCTTCGAAGTTCTTTATCACGCTACCGAAAGTATCGGCCGTCACGATGTGGATCTCCAAATCATCGGATAAATCGCGCAGCGCCGGTAGCAGCACATCCAGTAGCTGCCCCTCGTGAGCCAACGTCCCATTGTAATCCAGGACCAAATGATCGATTTCATAGGCTTTACCGCCCGGGATATTGATCTGCAAACTCATCACTCCTTCAGTTTCTTCTTCTTTCACTTTCTCCATCATACCACGTAGAAGGCGCACGACCAAATTGTCCTGCGTGCACCGCAGGCGAAAGGGTATCATGGTAACAAAGGTAGGTGAATGTGATGGCAACTGTTCTAGTCGTATTATCAGGAAAAGCCCATTGGTCAGCAGATGTTACAGATGCTCCCAAGGGCGGACACAATCTCTTGGAGCTAGCAATTCCGGTCCTCGCCCTAGAATCCTCCGGTACCCGCCTGCTCTTCGCATCACCCGGCGGCTACACCCCTTCCCTTGTGAAGCCCTCACCGGGTTTACTCCCCGAGGAACAAGTGGAGGCGCTCCAGGGAGAATTACTGGCCCTCGAGGGCTTCGAGCTTCCCTTGGATCTCGAGACCTTCTCCGAGGAAATCTTCTCCACCTGTGACGGTCTCTTCTTCCCCGGCGGTGAGGCTGCCCTGCAGCTGCAGCACGAGAACAGTGTCGCGCGGGCACTGCTCCACATGCACCGCCATCAGAAGCCCACGGCTGCCATCGGTATGGGGGTCGCGGCCCTGCTCGCTCCCGATGATCCCTGGCCCTATCATCAGTACGCGATGACCTGTTTTCCTGGCGAGCACGAACAGGGCTACCCACCTCGATTGGCCCAGGCCCTTCTCGAGCGAGAGGCCGTGGTCTCCTTCTCACCACCACATCTCCAGCCTGCGTGGCTGGTAAAAGACCGGGAGCTGATCACCGGTCAAGACCCCTTCGCGGCGAACCACTTCGCAGATGTTTTCTCCATGGCCATCGCCACCTACATCGATTCTCTCCAACAAGGATAAAGGGACCCCCTCGAGGGTCCCTCTTCTTATGTGCCCAGTGTTTCCCGCACGTGTTTCAGCTCCTCGATAATCGCGATATTCTGCGGACACTTTGGTTCGCAAGCGCCACAGGCCTGACACTGATTTGCGCGCAGGGCCACATCAAGAGCGCCGTATGCTTCCCTCTCTTGCTCCAGGGTATCGAAGATCGATGCACGGTTGTAGCGTTTGAAATTCTCCGGGATGTCGACACCGTAGGGGCAGGGTAGGCAGTACTTACAGTCTGTACAGGGCACTTTCACCCGTGCATCCAAGGCCGCTTTGGCAGCCTCGACCCGCTGGCGTTCGTCCTCTGTCAGGTTCCCCGGCACATTTGACGCGGCGATCGCCAGGTTCTGTGCCACTTGCTCCTCATCGCTCATGCCGCTGAGCACCACTTTTACCTCCGAAAACTGCCCGACCCACCGAAGCGCCCACTCCACGGCGTCGTGGGTCTTGTCACCACCGTTTAAAATCTCCAGAATGTCCTCCGGCGGATTGGCGAGAAGCCCACCCTTGAGCGGCTCCATCACGATCACGGGAACGCCCCGCTCCCCGGCGAGACGCAAACCCGACAAGGTGGCCTGCTCATCCTGATCCATATAGTTGAACTGGATCATGCACACTTCCCAGGGATAGGAGGTCAGGATCTTCTCGAAGGTCTCGGCATCGTCGTGGAAGGAAAACCCGATGTGCTTGATCTTGCCGCTTTCCTTCGCCCTTTCGACGAAGGACTGAAAATCATGGGCGTTGATCCGATCCCAGCGAGATTTTCCCAGCGCGTGCATATGGTAGATATCAATCGAATCCGTCTGCAGGCGTTCGAGTTGCTCGTCTAGATAGCGATCGAAATCCTCCGGTGACTCGATGAGCCAAACGGGACACTTCGTCACCAGCGTCACACGCTCTCGGTAGCCATCGGTAAGGGCTTTTCCCACCAGCGCCTCCGACATCCCCTCGTGATAGGGATAGGCCGTGTCGATGTAGTTTACACCCCCATCGATTGCCTGGCGGATCAACCCGATAGCGCGTTCCTCATCGATCCGACCATTGTCCCCCTCGAGCACGGGAAACCTCATGGCCCCCATCCCCAGGATGGATACTTCTCGTCCTGTTTCACCCAATCGTCTGTATCGCATGGTTCTTCTCCTCCCTATTCTTACCTGCTTCCGCGCAACATGCCGAGACTCAGATCCGCCTCTGTGATAATCCAATCCCCGTTGATCGTCCGGCGGAGTTTTTCTAGCAAAGCCGCGTAATACCGCCCTTCGGTTTCCGCCTCCTCCAGGGTCATCTCCCGGCGCAGCAGGAGCTGCACATGGGTGCAGTACGTCGTCTGCGACGTGCAGGGCATGAGGTGTATCTCCAGGTGTGCACCGTCCTCGGGCCGCTGGAACACCAGCTTCTTCTCTCGCTCATGGCTCTCCAAGCGGTGTACCACCCCTCTATCGTGGGCACAAAAGGTCAATTCATCTCCAGTCAGCAGGGCCTCTTCCACCTCTTGTCCCCAGGTGGAGAGAAGCTCTGGGCGGTAAAAATAACGATCCGTACGATTGAGATCCGCATACAAACGTACCTCGATCCTCTGGAACTGCTTCATCTACAAACCCATCCTTTCTTTAAATGCATCGGTCAGATAGGGCATCAGGTCTTCATAGGCCACCGTGAAGGTCGGATTCCCAAAGGCATAGGGGGCCACATCATAGGTCTGGTAGATCACTTTCAACCCGTATTCCGTCAGGGAGATCACCTCATTGCCCGTGAAAACATCGGATTCGATTTCATAGTAATCCTCAGGTCGGTTGGCGATTTCCGCTATGATCTGATCGTTGATCAAGAGTGTGTACCCGCTGTTGCGTTTGAAAATGTCGTGGATGTCAATACTTCCCCCCGTTTGACGATCCAAGATCCGAACGGTAACGGCTCGATTCGGATGGTTCGCCTGGCGATAGTAACTGTAGTCCATCGTTTCTACCGTCACCAAGGTATCTCCCACAAAATCCACCTTGACTTCGGACCAAAGGATTTCGTAGGTGTCTCGTTCAGCCCCAAACCGCTGGTAGGTTTCATCGACCCCCTCTAGAATCAGATCGTTGAGCGGTTGAACCGGTTCCCAAAGGGTATCAAAAAAAAGCGGATATCTGATTTCCACGGACCGATCGTACAGGACGGATTCCACGGACCAGAGGTTCTGGCCTCTCACGTATTCGAGCCGACCGATTCCCGGTGGCGTGTTCAGCCGATGATGCCCCTTGGAGACGCTGAACCGGTGGATCACTTGGAAGGTGTCCCCATAACCGTCGGTCACCGAGAGCAGCAGACGTTGATCATCGAGCCACGATCGCTCGACCAGATTCGGTTCCATGTGCCGGTCCAAGTAATCCATGGGCATGCGGAGCCCCTCGGGTGTCTCCTGGACATCGTAAAAGGTCAAGAGGCGGGAGACTACCGCCTCGCTCATCTCCTCGAGCAACCACTCCGACAATTCCCCTCGCGTTCGAAAACCGGGGATCGTGACATAGGGGATACCGTCTTCCCTCGTGGGTGTCGCTTCAAAAAAAGAAACGAAATGATTGTACCGTTCGTAGGCACGCTCCACGGTTTCTACAGCCGCCTCGCGTTCCACAGCTTCTGTATCCCCCGTACGATCGTTGATCGTGACTTCCGCGGGCTCTTGGACGGCTTCTTGTGAGCACCCCACCAGAAAGAGGACCACCACGAACAGCGTCATTATCTGTCGTATCAAATCTTTCACCATTCCCATCTCTTAGCATGTTTGGTTCTCTACCATTATACAACAAATGGCCCTTCACTTCGAAGGAAAGGAGGTCGCACCGTGAAAGATAAGCTGATCATGATCTCAAAATTCCTTTCGATGCTGTTCATCATCTTCGGTTTCATCCTTTTGGTTCCCGCAGGTGTCGCTCTCTTTTCCAACGCGGAAAAAGAAATAGCCCACGTCTTCTATTACCCTGCCTTGGGCTCAGTTTCCCTCGGCGGTTTCCTTTTTCTCCTTTTGCGCAACCGGGATACATCGCTCAATCTTGCCAATAGTATGGTCCTGAGTGTATTCAGCTGGGTTTTCCTGTCCTTGGTCGGGAGCCTCCCCTTTCTCCTGGCCTTCGAAATCAGTTTTCTAGATGCTTTTACCGAAGCAGTCTCAGGTCTCACCACCACCGGCGTCACGACTTTCGAACAACCTGAGCATCTCCCCTATGCCTTTATCCTGTGGCGCTCGCTTATGCAGTGGGTGGGTGGACTCGGCATCCTGTCCTTCTTCCTCTTCATCACATCGAACAACGAGATCGACATGTGGCATCTCTTCTCGGCCGAAGGACACAAAATCGCTTCGGCCCGACCGGTTCCCAACGTCTTTCGAACCATCACGATCCTGTGGATGATCTACGGAGGTTTGTCCACCCTCCTGCTGGCGATCCTGCTTCTCTTGGGCTTGCCCTTGAACGAGGCGCTGATCTATACGCTCACCACGGTTTCCACGGGCGGTTTTTCCGGTCACCGCGCATCGGCAGCCTTTTTCGATGTCGCCGGCTTCCAGCACGCCGCCCTGATCGAGTATACCCTGATCCTCTTCATGTTCTTCGGGGGGTTGAACTTTCTCATCCACTACCGTCTGCTCAAAGGGGATTATCGCAGCCTTTGGCGGCAGATCGAAGCCCGTAGTTACATACGTACCATCGTCGGAGCCACCCTCTTGATTCTGGTGTCAATCGCATTGACCGGCAGTCTCTTCCAGGGAGACCTCCACGTCACCTTTCGACGCACACTTTTTCAAGTGGTCTCATTGATCACTTCCACGGGATTCACCGTGGAGGGCTTCAATGAAAACCTATTTCCCGCCACTGCCCACCTCCTGTTTCTGATCTTGATGTTCGTCGGTGGATCGGTAGGATCGACCTCCGGTGGTGTGAAAATCATGCGCTTGGTCCTGCTCGAGAAACTATTCAAACGGGAGATCAAAAAAATCACACTACCGAGCCGAGCCGTTTCACCCATCGTTGTCGACGGGTCTATCGTCACCGACACAGAGCTCACCAAGGTGGCCGCTCTGATCGGGGGCTGGCTTCTCTTTATCGCCGGCGGCTCCTTGCTGCTAACCCTCTTCTCAAGCACCCCACCCTTCGAAGCCCTCACCAGCATGACCTCGGCCATGGGAAATATGGGACCGATGATTCCATCGGGTCATGCCTTCACAGGCCTGTCGATCGGATCAAAGTGGGTTTATATCGTCGCCATGCTAGCGGGACGGCTGGAACTACTACCCATCGCTGTTCTCTTCACCCGTCGTGCCTGGAACTAATCAGATCATCAGGAGGAGATGCACATGTACATCATTATCGCCGGCGGTGGCATCGTCGGCTCCACCATCGCCAAAGCACTCGCCAAGCAACACGACGTTGTCATCATCGATAAGGATCTCGGCCGCTGTGAGGAGCTCACCGCCAAACTTGGGGTCGTCGCGATCCACGGAGACGCAACAAACATCGCGACCCTGAGAGAGGCGGGCATCGAGCGAGCACACTATGGCTTGGCCGTCATGCGCTACGACAACCAGAACCTACTCTTCAGCCTGCTAGCAAAACAATTTCAGGTGGAAGAGATCTACGTCCGCATGCGGGATCCCGATTACCGGGATGCCTACTACATGGCCGGTGCCACCAACATCGGACACAGTGTGCAGATGATCGCCAATAAATTCATCCTAGACATCGAACAACCGGAGATCCGCAGCGTGGCAAGCCTGCGCAACGGAAAGGCCGAAGTCGCCATCATCACCTTCCCAAAGCACGCGGCCAACGCCGACAAGACGATCTCCGAGATCGCCAGACAAAAAGGCTTTCCCGAGGATGTGGTCATCGCAGGTGTCTTCGATCAGGAGTCCGACCGCCTGATCATCCCTCGGGGTGACACCGTGCTCCACCCGGGCAACCAGGTCTTCCTGGTGGGTACCAGCGATTCCATTCGTAAGGCTTTCAAGTTCCTGGCCAAAAAATAATGCATCCCGTCATATTCTCTCCGGAGAATGACGGGATTTTTTTTTATCCGATGGCTTCTTCACCTAGTGATCGCTCTTCACCATCTAACGATCGTCCGCTTTCTTTTCTGAGCTCTTTTTGTAGTAGGTCTTCGCTCGCCTTGACTCCAGCTTATGTTCGACGATCGGGGCCGGATAGTCTCTCCCGATGACCACCCCCAGGTGCTCCTGCTCTTTCTCTGGTATCTTCCAGGGCTCGTGAAGGTACTTGGTGGGCAGGTCCGCGAGCTCAGGTACAAATCTGCGGATGTAGGTGCCCTGTGGATCGTGCTTTTTACCCTGGCTCACGGGGTTGAAAATTCTGAAGTAAGGCTGGGCATCGGCTCCTGTTGAAGCCGCCCACTGCCAACCACCGTTGTTCAGCGCCACGTTGGCATCGTATAGATGTTTGAAGAAATGGGCTTCTCCTTCCCGCCAATGGATGTGCAGATCTTTCGTCAGAAAACTGGCCACCACCATTCGCAGGCGGTTGTGCATGTAGCCCTCCTCCAGCAACTGCCGCATCCCCGCATCGACGAAAGGATATCCCGTCCGTCCAGTTTTCCAGGCTTCGAACAGTTTCTCATCCTCCCACCAATGTACATCACCGTAACGGTCGTTGAAGGCCGACCCTTTGACGTGGGGAAAATGATAGAGCACCATCAAATAGAAATCACGCCAGGCGATCTGGCGCCGGTAGGCCTCGCTTTGTCCATGGTCCGCAAGAACGCGCAGGGGGGAGAGGTAGCCTGTCGCGAGCAGGGCGGAAGCATGGCTGGTCGCCTCCTCACTAGGCTCATCGCGACCCGAGGCATACATCCCGGCATCGAAGCGGTGGTAGGTATCCAGGAGTGCATCTACCACCTTTACCTCCACAGGTGGTAGCCGGTCGCTCGATAAGTCATCGATCAGTTCGAGATCTTCGACCGTCCCCTTGGCCAGAAATGGATCGTAGGCCCGCCACTGGTTGTAGTAGTAGGTGAACACCTTATAGGGTGTTCCCGCACCGGTGAAGATTCGGTCGACGTCCACCACCATCTGGTTCATGATCTCTTGTATCGGAAGGCCGGTGGCACCCAGCGCCTGCCTTCGGTCGGGATCGAGCACGCGCTGGGTGATAATCCGATCGTAAGCAGCCCCTAGATTTCTGAGGATCTCTGCGGTGTCACCCACCCGTACCGCCAGCTTGTCACCCACACGACGCCTGAGGCGCTCGAGGATCTCGATCCGCAGGTGCCAGGCGGGACTTCCCTCGAGGTGCTCCCCCGGATCCAGTATGTAGAGCAGTTGAACAGGATCCCCTTTTTGGACCAGTGCCTCCAGGATCTCATTGTCTTCAAATCGCAGGTCATCATGCATCAGGTACAGGGTCTTCATCGTGATCATCTCCTCCCTCTCACTTGTACCCCAAAACAAGAACAAAACCGCCTTCGGCGGCAATAAATCAAAACCTACACGGTGATTAGACTATTCATTTAGTCTATGGGTACCATAAGCCCATTGCACTTGACACACAGTGCTGTAGGTTTCCCCTTTTCATCGCAGTTTTCTGGTGTAGACATTTCGTAGACGATATCTGCATCGATTCCTTCTTCATAGCCACAACGTTTGCATCGAAACTGAACATGCTCAACTGGTGCATCTGCTCCGAATGGGATGGTGTATTCTCGTTCATCCATTTCTCTTCACTCCTCGATGGTATAGTAAGACAATTCTCTGTTACATCATAAATCAATCCATACTTCGGATGCCATATCTCCCATAATTCCATCACATGCTTACATTTCTTACAACGCATCGGATCTTTTGAAAAGTTTTGAATGAGTCTTTGGCGATAACTCATTTTCGATGCTCTTTTATTCCACCAGCTTTTGTTTGTATAATAGGTCCGCTGGTAGCCACTTTTGATATATTGCTGTAAACCATACATCCTTTTCCTCGTCAAAGCAGTTCTACCTGAATAGATTCCATAGCGCCTGACTAACTTCTGATTTTTCATTGGGATATGTTGAACGAGTTTGCCCATGAATGTATGGATGCTTTCTGTGACCTCTTCTCGTTTTTCGCTCTTATGATCAATATACCAATACCTGATTTCTCTCTCAGTGACCCCCATGATGCGGTGTTCTGCCATGGCTGGTCGTGCCAAGTAGCGCCCAATATACTGGGCGCTCTTCTTGGCACTTTTCATTTTCCCCTCTGCATAAACATAAAATCCGTCTTTGTATCGTTTGAAATAGCCACTGTACTCTCGACTTTTATGGGGATTTTTCTTGATCATGTATTGGATAAGCTTATATTGCCAGATCTTTCGAAAACTCGTGTAGTTGAAATAGTTCAGTTCACCTATTTCTTCGCCTTTCATCTTTATCTCTGGGATCAATGCATGTACATGTGGATTGTATTTTAAATCACGACCAAAGGTATGAACCACGCTGATCATACCAGTTTGCCACAGTAAACCTTTTTGCTTACGTCGTTTTCTTCTGTCATATGCTTCGCGATTTTTTCCATTCACCCTGTTGATGGTTTCCTCAACGACTTCCCACGCCAAGACTTGCAAATCCTTTAAGCAGTCCTTGTTATAGAAAAAGTGCGCTCTGAATTCCTCAGGTATGGTGAATACACAATGGCGATGGATCACATCTAGCAGTTTAGACTGCTGCCTATCGCTCCATTCATCACTATATCTCTTTCCACAACTATTACAAAACCTACTTTTACAGGTGAATCCAATTATCTTTTCTTCGGCGCAATGGGTACACTTATATTTGATATACCCTCCTTTTGGATCTCCACATTCGATCATCTTCTTCACTTGAGATTGAATCTGCTCTCGTTGCGACTCTGGAAACTTATGGGCATTTTCTTTCCAGAAGTCTGCAAAGTGATCCCTGAAGATATCTTTTATTCTGTATTTGGCATCAACAGTTGTTTTCATAGTATCAGTTTATCTTTCCTCTCTACTGATGCCAACTACTTATTCTCATTTCATCCACATCTCTTTGCGCATGCTATTTCCTAAGCTAGAACAAAACCGCCTTCGGCGGCAATAAATCAAAACCTACACGGTGATTAGACTATTCATTTAGTCTATGGGTACCATAAGCCCATTGCACTTGACACACAGTGCAGTGGGTTTCCCCTTTTCATCGCAGTTTTCTGGTGTAGACATTTCGTAGACGATATCTGCATCGATTCCTTCTTCATAGCCACAACGTTTGCATCGAAACTGAACATACTCAACTGGTGCATCTGCTCCGAATGGGATGGTGTATTCTCGTTCATCCATTTCTCTTCACTCCTCGATGGTATAGTAAGACAATTCTCTGTTACATCATAAATCAATCCATACTTCGGATGCCATATCTCCCATAATTCCATCACATGCTTACATTTCTTACAACGCATCGGATCTTTTGAAAAGTTTTGAATGAGTCTTTGGCGATAACTCATTTTCGATGCTCTTTTATTCCACCAGCTTTTGTTTGTATAATAGGTCCGCTGGTAGCCACTTTTGATATATTGCTGTAAACCATACATCCTTTTCCTCGTCAAAGCAGTTCTACCTGAATAGATTCCATAGCGCCTGACTAACTTCTGATTTTTCATTGGGATATGTTGAACGAGTTTGCCCATGAATGTATGGATGCTTTCTGTGACCTCTTCTCGTTTTTCGCTCTTATGATCAATATACCAATACCTGATTTCTCTCTCAGTGACCCCCATGATGCGGTGTTCTGCCATGGCTGGTCGTGCCAAGTAGCGCCCAATATACTGGGCGCTCTTCTTGGCACTTTTCATTTTCCCCTCTGCATAAACATAAAATCCGTCTTTGTATCGTTTGAAATAGCCACTGTACTCTCGACTTTTATGGGGATTTTTCTTGATCATGTATTGGATAAGCTTATATTGCCAGATCTTTCGAAAACTCGTGTAGTTGAAATAGTTCAGTTCACCTATTTCATCGCCTTTCATCTTTATCTCTGGGATCAATGCATGTACATGTGGATTGTATTTTAAATCACGACCAAAGGTATGAACCACGCTGATCATACCAGTTTGCCACAGTAAACCTTTTTGCTTACGTCGTTTTCTTCTGTCATATGCTTCGCGATTTTTTCCATTCACCCTGTTGATGGTTTCCTCAACGACTTCCCACGCCAAGACTTGCAAATCCTTTAAGCAGTCCTTGTTATAGAAAAAGTGCGCTCTGAATTCCTCAGGTATGGTGAATACACAATGGCGATGGATCACATCTAGCAGTTTAGACTGCTGCCTATCGCTCCATTCATCACTATATCTCTTTCCACAACTATTACAAAACCTACTTTTACAGGTGAATCCAATTATCTTTTCTTCGGCGCAATGGGTACACTTATATTTGATATACCCTCCTTTTGGATCTCCACATTCGATCATCTTCTTCACTTGAGATTGAATCTGCTCTCGTTGCGACTCTGGAAACTTATGGGCATTTTCTTTCCAGAAGTCTGCAAAGTGATCCCTGAAGATATCTTTTATTCTGTATTTGGCATCAACAGTTGTTTTCATAGTATCAGTTTATCTTTCCTCTCTACTGATGCCAACTACTTATTCTCATTTCATCCACATCTCTTTGCGCATGCTATTTCCTAAGCTATAAAAAAGAAGCAGATGCGATGCATCTGCTTCTTTAGAGATTCTTTTTGGTCTAGTACTCCATGTTGGCCATGCGTACGTAGCCTTCATAACGCTCACGCGCTTCCTTCTCAGCCTTCGCGAAGAGTTCTTCTGCGAGTTCTGGGAACTGGTTCATGAGTGTGGTGTAACGAACCTCACCTTCGAGGAAGGCGCGGAAGTCAGCTGTAGGCTCTTTTGAATCCAGTACGAAAGGATTCTTGCCTTCTTCTCCCAGGCGTGGATCAAAACGCCAGAGGTGCCAGTAACCGGCCTCGACTGCTTCCTTCGTGCGGTTTTGCGTCGTGCCCATGCCCGTCTTGATCCCGTGTGCGATACAAGGCGAGTAAGCGATGAGCAGCGATGGACCATCGTAGCTCTCGGCTTCGATAAGGGCCTTCATGAATTGGTTCTTGTTAGAGCCCATGCCCACCTGAGCAGCGTAGATGTAACCGTAGGTGGTGGCGATCATACCGAGGTCCTTCTTCTTCACCTTCTTACCGGAAGCAGCGAACTTAGCCACTGCAGCGGTAGGTGTGGCCTTGGAAGACTGACCGCCTGTGTTCGAGTAAACTTCGGTATCGAAGACCAGTACGTTCACATCTTCGCCAGAAGCGAGGACGTGGTCGAGGCCACCGTAACCGATATCATATGCCCAACCGTCTCCACCGACAATCCAGATGGATTTCTTGATCAGGTAATCTTTCTTGTCTTTGATCTCTTCGAGCGCTGCCTTCACATCGGCAGGCACTTCTTTATCGAGATGACGGAGGAGTTCAACCGTTGCATCCTTGGATGCCTTGGCATCGTCACAGCTCTCGATCCAACCCTGGAGGGCGTTCTTGAGGTCTGCGTCGATGTCCGCTTTTACAAGTGTCTCTGCAGCCGAAACGACCTGCTTGCGGATCGTGTTCACACCGAGGGCCATACCGAAACCGTACTCAGCGTTGTCCTCGAAGAGCGAGTTCGCCCATGCGGGACCTTTGCCCTTGCGGTTGACAGTGTAAGGTGTCGATGGCGCCGAGCCACCCCAAATGGAGGAACAACCTGTCGCGTTGGCGATGATCATGCGATCGCCGTAGAGCTGTGTGACTGCCTTCATGTAAGGCGTCTCACCACAACCTGCACACGCGCCGGAGAATTCGAACAGAGGCTGTGCAAACTGGCTACCCTTCACTGTCGTGAGCGGCATCAGATCATCCTTCACCGGTAACTCGATGAGGTAATTCCAGTTGGGAACTTCCTTCTCCACCTGCGTGTCGAGGGGCTCCATCACGAGCGCTTTGTTCTTGGCAGGACAGATATCGGCACAGTTACCGCAACCTGTACAGTCAAGCGTCGTCACCTGGATCTTGTACGTGTAGTCCTCGAGGCCTTTACCCATGGCCTTGAGCGTTTCCATGCCCTCGGGCTTGTTCGCTTCTTCTTCTGCATCGAGAAGGAAAGGACGAATGGCCGCGTGCGGGCAGACAAAGGAACACTGGTTACACTGGATGCAGTTCTCTGCAATCCACTCGGGAACGTTCACGGCGATACCGCGCTTCTCGTACGCAGCGGAACCGTTCTCGAAGGTACCATCTTCAGCGCCTACGAACGTAGACACGGGCAGATCGTCACCCTTTTGAGCGTTTACAGGTGCCAAGATGTTCTTAACGAAATCCGGAACATCCTTCTCAGCCGCAGCATCTTCGACTGTCGCATCTTTCCAAGAAGCTGGCACATCGATCTTCACGAGCTTCTCAACGCCCATGTCGACGGCCTGCTTGTTCATGTCGACGATCTTCTGACCTTTTCTACCGTAAGTCTTTTCGATCGCATCCTTCAAGTAAGCCAAGGCTTCATCCACAGGGATCACGTCGGCGAGCTTGAAGAAGGCTGCCTGCATCACCATGTTGATTCGGTTTCCGAGACCAATTTCCTCGGCTACGTCTGTTGCGTTGATCGTGTAGAAGTTGATGTCGTTCTCAGCAATGTACTGCTTGAGAGATCCTGGAAGGTTTTCTTCCACTTCTTTTTCATCCCACTTACAGTTGAGGACGAAAGTGCCGCCTTTTTTGAGACCCTTGAGCAGGTCGTACTGGTTCACGTAAGCCTGGTTATGACAAGCTACGTAATCCGCTTCATCGATCAGGTAGGTCGAACGGATGGGCTTGTCACCGAAACGCAGGTGAGAGATCGTTACGCCGCCGGACTTCTTCGAATCATACGAGAAATAGCCTTGAGCGTAGAGATCCGTGTTATCACCGATGATCTTGATGGCGTTCTTGTTGGCTCCCACTGTACCGTCGGAACCGAGACCCCAGAACTTGCAACGCTTTGTACCCTTTGACTCCGTTACGATCTTTTCTTCTACGGGGAGAGAAAGGTTCGTCACGTCATCGTTGATACCGATCGTGAAGTTGTTCTTCGGTGCATCGCTCTTGAGGTTATCGAAAACAGCCTTGATCTGGCTAGGGGTCGTGTCCTTGGAACCGAGACCGTAACGTCCGCCTACGATCGTGGGCTTGTCGTCTTTCTCGTAGAAAATCGTGCGGATGTCCTGGTAGAGAGGCTCGCCTGCGCTACCCGGCTCTTTCGTGCGGTCGAGTACTGCGATCTTCTTCACGCTCTCGGGGAGCACATCGAAGAAGTACTCAGGGCAGAAGGGTCTGTAGAGACGCACTTTGATCAGGCCGACTTTCTCGCCCTTCTCATTCAAGTAGTCTACCGTCTCTTCGATCGTCTCGATCACAGAACCCATGGCGATGATCACGTTCTCGGCATCGGGTGCGCCGTAGTAGTTGAAAGGCTTGTAATCGCGACCTGTGATCTTGGAAATTTCCTTCATGTAGTCGTATACCATCGCCGGTAACTTATCGTAGAATACGTTGGAGGACTCACGGGCCTGGAAGAAAATGTCCGGGTTCTGAGCGGTTCCGCGTGTTACGGGATGCTCTGGGTTGAGAGATCGGCTTCTGAACGCCTTCACTTCTTCGAAGTCAACTAACTTGGCGAACTCATCGTAGTCGATCAGTTCCACTTTGCTCACTTCGTGTGATGTTCTGAAACCATCGAAGAAGTGTACGAAAGGTACACGTGATTTGATGGCCGCAAGGTGAGCGATACCACCGAGATCGATGACTTCCTGAACAGAACCGGAAGCCAAGAAAGCAAAGCCCGTCTGACGCGCGGCCATGACATCGGAGTGGTCACCGAAGATCGACAGGGCGTGTGAAGCTACTGCACGTGCACTCACGTGGAATACACCGGGAAGGAGCTCGCCGGCGATCTTGTACATATTCGGGATCATCAGGAGCAGACCCTGTGAAGCCGTAAAAGTAGTGGTCAGTGCTCCGGACTGAAGTGAACCGTGAACAGCACCTGAAGCGCCCCCCTCAGACTGCAGCTCAGATACGTGCACGGATTGCCCGAAGATATTCTTCTTCTCATGAGCCGCCCATTCATCGACCAACTCGGCCATCGGTGAAGATGGTGTGATCGGGTAAATGGCAGCCACATCCGTAAAGGCATAAGAAACGTATGCGGCGGCGGTATTACCGTCCATCGTTTTAAAGACTTTCTTACCCATTAATGTGCCTCCTTACTAAACTTTTCTACTAAATGGTCACCTACAGTACAAGTATAGTATACAATATACATCACTGTCAATTGATTATCAAAGCGCGGTCCCATCGATTCTGCGAAAGAATGAAAACGTTTACAAGACTTTTGTTAGCGTGCCATTTTTCGTTGAAAAGACCCGGGCCGATCGCGCGTTAGAAATGCCAGGGATCGGGTAAATAACCAAGGGAGAGGGTGACGAATTTCCTTTGTCTTCCTTCCGTCTATCCTTTATACTGAAGGTACACGTACATAAAAAGAAGAAGAAAAATGAGGTGATCTGCATTGAATAACCGTATTCCCATCACCGATCAGATCCATTGGATCGGTGTCAATGACCGCGAGACGCATCGTTTCGAGAATTTCTGGCCACTGGAGGAGGGCGTTTCCTACAACTCCTACATTATTAATGACGAGAAAGTGGCGCTCATCGACACGGTCAAGTTCAACAAGACCCAGGAGTATCTTGAGAAGATCAAGGAGGTCATTGGCGATCGACCCGTCGACTACCTGATCGTCAACCACATGGAGCCGGATCACTCGAGCTCTATGGCAGCCGTCATCCGAGAGTATCCTGATGTGAAGATCGTCGGCAATAAGAAGACCTTTGGCTTTATCGAAGGCTTCTACGGTATCACCGAGAATTTTTACGAGATCAAAGAGGGCGATGAGATCGAACTGGGCAACCACACCCTTCAGTTCTACCTCACACCTATGATCCACTGGCCCGAGACCATGATGACCTACGAAAAAAGCCAGGGGGTTCTCTTCAGTATGGATGCCTTCGGTGGTTTCGGCGCCCTTGACGGTGGCCTCTTCGATGACGAGGTCAACCTAGAGTTCTACGAGAACGAGATCCGCCGCTACTATTCGAATATCGTGGGCAAGTACTCCATGATGGTTCAGAAGCAGCTCAAGCGTCTGGCCGACCTCGAGATCAACGTGATCTGCTCCACCCACGGTCCTGTGTGGCGCACGTGCCCGGAGACCATTGTCAATTACTATGAAAAGTGGAGTCGCTTCGAAGCGGAAGAGGGCGTGGTCATCGTTTACGGGACCATGTACGGAAATACCGCCAAGATGGCAGACTATCTGGCTCGCGTGATCGCCAGGAACGGTGTGAAGAACGTCCGCGTTTTCGACGCCTCGAAGACCCATATGTCCTACATCATCTCTGAAATCTGGCGTTTCAAAGGTGTGGTGCTCGGATCCTGTGCTTACAACAGCCATATCTTCCCTGCTATGGAGGCCATCCTCAACAAGCTGTCGAACTCCGGACTGAAGAATCGCTACGTTAGCGTCTTCGGTAACAAGTCCTGGTCCGGCGGTGGCGTGAAAGCGATCGATGCCTTTGTAGAGGAGATCAAGTGGGATCGCATCGGTGAGAGCATCGAGGCCACCTACTCTCCCAAGGATGAGGACTTTGAGAAACTCCAGGAGCTGGGCGAAGCCATCGCGGCCAAGGTCAAGAGCAATCCAAAATAATTGAAAAATATGTAAAGAATATCCCCCTGATTCTAGGGGGATTTCCTTTTTTATGGTATACTGTGGAAAAGGAGGAATGGTAATGATTTCCAATTTGCAACTTGAAGAACTCACCCGTTGGCTTCATATCATCGGCATTGTCACCATCGCAGGCGGGGCCCTACAGGCGATACCAGGTTTTTTCGCCATGGGAATCGGTGCGCTCCCCGGGCTTCTGGCGGTCTACATCGGCACGCGGCTTTTCGCAGCCAGGGACAAGGGACGTGAAATGCTGGCCACAGGCAACACCAGCCCCGCCCTACTCGGCGATCTCTTCGGGTCCCTGGCCCTCTACTTCAAGCTCCAAGCAGTTCTCCTGGCCGTCGGCGCTACGGCCGGCCTCATCGGTCTCATCTCGTTGGCCCTGACCACACGCCATTTGTGGGCCTATTTACTGTAAACGATTGACACCATCCCCTGCGGGTATAACAATCATCAGGAGGTGTCCACATGTTCGAAAGAGAAAATCTACAAGACCTGATCCGATGGACGAATATCGTCGGGATCTTTACCATCGTCGGCGGTGCGCTGCAGGCGATTCCCGGCCTCTTTGCCTTTGGGGTCGGCGCGATCCCCGGGCTGATTTCCATCTATCTTGGTACGCGGCTGCTTCGCGCCAGAGATCGGGCCAAGGACCTCTTGGTCTCCGATGTATCGGATGCCCAGGTCCTCAACGAGTTCGTATCCTCGCTCACCACCTACTTCAAGGTGCAGGGGATTCTCATCATCATTGGGATCATCGCGGCCATTATCGGCGCGATCATCTTCATGACGATGGCCGGTCAGATGATGTCGGCCATCTACTAGGTAAGGAGAAGGCCAGGAACCGATCGCTTCGGTTCCTGGCCTTTTGCTCTTTATTTTGCATCGGGTATACGGAGAACGCGCAGGGCGTTGAGGATCGCGATGAGGGCCACGCCCACATCGGCGAAGACAGCCGCCCACATACCGACGAGCCCCAGCGCACCGAGTGCCAGCACAATCCCTTTCACTCCCAGGGCGAAAACAATATTCTGGACCACCACATGGCGGGTACCCCTGGCGATATCCAGAGCCGTCACCAGCCGGGTCGGATTATCTTCCATCAGGACGATATCCGCCGCTTCGATGGCCGCATCAGAACCGAGTCCACCCATGGCGATACCGATATCCGCACGGGCCAGAACCGGTGCGTCGTTGATGCCATCACCCACGAAGGCCATGCGCTGCCCCTTCTGAAGGTTCCTCTGTCGCTGTTCGAAATGTGTGACCTTATCCTGGGGGAGGAGTTCGGCTTCGAAATCATCGAGACCTAGGGTCGAGGCCACAGCCATCGCCTTCTCTTTGCCATCACCAGTGAGCATGGCGGTAAAGATGCCTCGTTTTCTAATCCCGGCGATGGCCTCCGTAGCTTCGCTCCGCACGCGGTCGCCCAGGAGCAGGTACCCGAGATAGGTAGTCCCCCGGGCCAGGTGCACGATGGTCTCGCCACGAGAAGGGGACGGTACCTCAATGCCCACCTCGGCGAGGAGGGCGGCACTACCCAAACGGTAGTCTCCCCAGACGACACCACGCCCGGATCGTTCCTCCAGCTCGCCCTCGGGTGAGGATTTCACCTGTGTTTTGGCATGCTGCAGGATCGAGGTGGCAATCGGATGGGAAGAATGGGCTTCTAGAGCTGCCGCGAGGGCGACCAACTCTTCTTCTGTCATAGCAGGTGAGGCCGGCACGACCTCTAGGACTTCAAACTTCCCTTCCGTCAGCGTTCCCGTCTTATCGAAAATGATTGCCGACACCTCGTTGAGCGCCTCTAGGTAGTTCCCACCCTTGATCAGGATCCCGGACTTTGAAGCGCGTCCGATCCCTGCGAAGAATCCGAGGGGAATCGACACCACCAACGCACAGGGGCAACTGATCACGAGAAAGACGAGGGCTCGATAGAGCCATGTGGAAAAGGTCGCCCCGGGGATCAGCAAGGGGGGAAACGTGGCAAGCAGGGCGGCACCGAAAACCACAGCCGGCGTATAGTAGCGGGCAAACTTCGTAATGAACTGTTCGGTCTTCGCCTTCTTCGACGTCGCCTCTTCCACCAGGTGAAGGATTTTGTTCACGGTGGACTCGGCAAAAGGCGTGGTCACCTCGAGGGTCAACAGACCCGACTGGTTGATGCTCCCGCTCAGTACCCGGTCGCCCGTCACCACACGCCTCGGTCTGGACTCACCGGTGAGCGCAGAGGTCTCCACAAAAGAGTTCCCCGCCTTCACCAGCCCGTCGAGGGGGATCCGCTCGCCCGGTCGCACGAGAATCAGATTGCCGACGGCCACCTCTTCTGGCGCCACTACCTTCTCCTGCCCACCCTCTAGGCGTCGCGCCTTGTCGGGGCGGATGGCGAGAAGACTCTTCACAGCGCCGCGGGAATGGTTCACGGCGAGGTCCTGCATCATTTCGCCAGCCTCATAGAACAACATCACCGCCACGGCCTCGGGATATTCAGCGATGGCAAAGGCACCAAAAGTGGCCAGCACCATGAGGAAATTCTCATCGAACAGCTGTCCGCGCTTGATGTTCCCCGCGGCTTTCCGGAGCACCTGTTGTCCGGCCAAAAGATAGGCCACAACGTAAAGGGCCAACCAGCCGGTCCAAAGGGCTGCACCGAAAAAGATCAGGCCGGCGACAAAACCTGAGGCGCGCTTGCGATCGAGCTGCTGCCACCAGGAAGTGGCCGGTGCGCTTTCCTCTGCCTCTACGGCCTCGAGACGCACATCTGGTTCGATACTGGTGACGATCTGGCGGACCTTCGTCTCACGTTCTTCCGTCAGCACACCGTGGACCTCCAGGATCAACCGACCCCGGGAGAAATCCACGGTAGCTCCCGCCAGAAATGCTTCCTGCGCCAGGGCCCTTTCGATTTTGGCCGCACAGTTGGCGCAGACGATGCCCACGATGGCAAATCGTTCCACACGGACATCCGCCGGCCGTACGACCACATGCGGTTCATAACTGTGGACGACATCTGTCACTGCCTCGACATGGACCGGATCTGCGCCTTCAATTTCCACCGCAAGGGTTTTTGTCATCATGTTCAGGCTCACCGATCGGTATCGGGGGTCTTTTTTCAGTTGGTTTTCAATCTTGACCGCGCAGTTCGCGCAGTCCAGTCCCTCTAAAGTCCAAGTTTGCGTTTGACCCATGGGTCGGCTACCTCCTCATATGAATAGTTGCTCATCTGTTAATATGATAACCCGTTTCCCGATGAAAGTCAAAAAAAAGTAGTGCCCGCGGGCACTACTTTGATCATGCGTCGATTACTTTCCTGCGGCGGTCCGGATAGATTCCTGATGACGGGGATCAGGTCTGCCATCGAAGTGTCGGGTGCTGCCCAAAAAGTGCAGGTCCGTCACACCGTCCTGGCCGTTGTTCTTGATCTTATCCATATTGTAACCGGTGCCGTAGTTATCACTGCGGTTCTTCACCCATGCACCTTCCGGTTGGTGATCCAGGCCGGCGTGCGGTGCGTTGTTCAATGAGGCGGCGATCACACGACCCTTCACGTGAACGAGCACGGGACGCCGCTCCCAGCTGAATCCACCCCAAAGATCGTTCATGATCTCAGCGTCTCTCAATGTGGTCGCTTCGCAGTCGGCGTGATTCGTTCCATAGGTCCTGGTCAGTTGGAAGGTGATGCCCGTTTCGAAATCCTCCACGAGGAAGGTATCGCCACGACTGATCAACTTGCCATCGACCTGAGACCACCAGTTGAGCGCTTCTCCGTAAACGGTTCCCTCAGTTCTCGTCGTACCACGGGAGACGGTCTGGCCATCGTAAGAAATGACGCCTTCGGCGGATAATCGCGAGAAGGTGGCCGATCCGACAACACCATCCACGGTCAAAGCTCTGGTTCTTTGGTAGAAGCGGATGGCTTCGGTCAGGGCTTCATCGTAAAGCGGGGTCGGGCTCTCTTGTCTCGGGTACAGTCTGAGGGACATCATGGCCTTTTTGAGTGTCACAATGTCATTGTCCCTCGTTCCCGGATAGAGGACCTGGCCTCGATCGGCGATGCTGAGCACAACGACCGGTTCTGTGGCGTCTGCAGTGGATGCAACGTTTTTCATCTGACTTTTGAGAATCTCAAGCGTCTGTGGCCCGGCGACACCATCCACGGCCAAACCGTGGTCTGCTTGGAACTGCTTCACAGCGGCAGCCGTCACTGGTCCATAATAGTTGTTCGTGCGTCCATAAGTCTGGTATCCTTGGTCTGCGAGGACCTCTTTCAGAGGTGCGACCTCATCGGCGATCGTTCCGATCCGTAGCGTCTGCCCGTAGGCAATTCCCGTTACGAGCGTTAGGACCACAAGTGCCATTCCTGTGAATCGAAGACTCTTTTTCATATGCTCTCCTTGCTGTCGTTTATGTTTTTATGTCAACCAATTCGGATTATACACGAAAAAGGGATAAGACGCAAATGTCTTATCCCAAACTATTTTATCGGTTCAAATGAAAGGGCACGGTCGGATGATTCGGATACTCCATCACTTTGCCTTCCCACGTTCGGATTACAACATGATCGCTCGCACGTGAGATCAGATACGTTGGGAGGATCGGTGTCTTGCCGAGGCCGTTGGGTGCGTTGATGATGTAGGTTGGAATGGCCATCCCCGAGGTGTAGCCGCGCAGGTATTCCATGATCTCAATGCCATCGTCCACGCTTGTGTTGAAATGGGTCGTACCCTTCACGTGCTTGGCGTGGAAGATATAATAGGGCCGCACGCGGATCTTCAGCAGCTCGTGGTTCAACACGCGCATCACGTACTTGTCGTTGTTGATTCCGTTGAGCAGCACAGCCTGGTTCCCCATGGGGATACCTGCGAAGGCCAGACGATCGGCCGCACGTTTGACTTCTTCCGTGATCTCCTGCGGGTGATTGAAGTGCGTGTTGATGTAGATCGGTTTGATCTCCGAGAACTCCTTGAGCATCTCGATCAGTTCCGGTGTGATCCGCTGTGGCAGGGTGACCAGCGTTCTCGATCCGATGCGAATGTAATCGAGGTGCTCGATCGCCGTCAGCTCTGTGAGGATATGACGAAGGCGCTCATCCGTCAAGGTGAGTGGATCCCCACCGGTGAGCAGCACGTCTCGAATCTCGGGATTCTCTTTGATGTAAGCGATCGACTGATCGATGAGCGATACATTCGTTGGCTCGTCGGATCCGCCGATCTTCCGGCGACGCTGACAGTGACGGCAGTACATCGCACACTCGTTCGTGGTGTAGATGATCAGGCGGTCGGGGTAACGCCGCGTGATGCTCCCGGCGGGATTCGTAAACTCTTCCGCCATGGGATCGAGCTCGCCCTCGGTGTCCAACATCTCGTCGATGATGGGCACGGCCAACAGTCGCACGGGATCATAGGCATCCTGCGGATCGATCAGGCTGAGGTAGTAAGGGGAAATCGCCCATCGGTACTCTTTACCGATCTCTGCAATCTCTTTCTTCTCCTTGTCCGTCAGCTCGATGATCTGCGACAGCGTCTCCACGTCGCGGACGCGGTTCTTGAGCTGCCATCTGTAGTCCATCCAGTCCTCTTCTGTTCCGCCCAAAAGCGCAAGGATCTTGGCCTTCTGTTCGTCGAACATGTCCTGCATCTTGCGTCCCTGTGGGATCGTGTCCCTGATCTCCAGAAATTCTGTGATGCGTCCCTTTAGTTCTTCAGCCCGCTCGAGGGCCCTCTCTCGTTTTTCATTCATGTTCATCACCCCTTCTTAAATTTGGTCAAAAAGATGAACGGCTTCCGCCGTTATTGGTATTATTTGTAAGCATCGGGCGAAAAATCACCGGCTCGTCTGTGACACCGGTGTGACGCAACTGAAATTTGTCATTGCACCCGGAAAAAATTGATACTCCGCCAGACAATTATACCATAAAGTGAAGTCATATTCAAAATATGTTTTCAATTTGAAAGGACCTTGGGTGCGGTCGTTGTATTTTCATAAGTTGGGCCCCCTAGGACCCTGTTTAGCCACCCGTACTTTTGGATATCTTAAGAACAAGCATAAAAAGAAAAGGGGCTGATGCAATAGTGAGCATTTCATTTCTCAAACAGAAGGTCATGCGACGCGTGCTCTACGCGCTCGCACCCGTCCTTTTGACCGGTATCTACTACTTCGGATGGCGTGTCCTGGCCGTCGTCCTCACCGCAATCGTCTTCGGCGTGGCCACCGAATGGGTGTTCAAACGAAAGAGCGGGGGCAAGGTGACCGAGGCGGTGCTGGTGACAGCCGTGCTTTACGCCTTAACCCTACCACCGCGCACACCACTGTGGGTCGTGGCCGTCGGGATCATCTTCGGTGTGACCTTCGGCAAGGAAGTCTTCGGCGGATTCGGGCGAAACGTCTTTAATCCCGCCCTGGTCGGTCGCGCTTTTGTCTATGTCTCTTTCGCCAAGTACCTAACGGCCCAGTGGTCGGCACCGGCCTCGGGTTTTCCCGGAGGTTTTGCCCGGTTTACCACAGAGCCCATCGATGTGCTCTCTTCCTCGACGCCGATGCTTATCTTCCGTGACAGTGGTGTGACCACAGCCTACGCCGATCTGTTTCTCGGAAAAATCTCCGGTTCGATCGGAGAGACCAGCGCCCTGGTCATTCTGCTGGCGGGCCTTTACCTCCTTTACACGAAAACGGCAGCAAGGGAAACGGTTCTGAGCGTTTTCGCCGGTTTCCTGGCCCTATCCGTACCGCTTTATTACGCCGGCGTATCCGCCGTGCCGGACCCACTCTTCGGTCTTCTGTCGGGCGGCCTCTTCTTCGGAGCCTTCTTCATGGCGACCGATCCCATCAGTTCGCCCAAGACCAAAACCGGACGCGTTCTCTACGGACTTCTCATCGGAATGGTCACGGTCATCATCCGTGCCTTCGCCCTCTTCCCCGGTGCCATTATGTTCGCCGTGCTCATCGGCAATACCTTTGCACCGATCATCGATGAAGGGGTCAAGGCCACCAAGGCCGCCAGAAAAGCGCGGCAGGAGGTGAGGGCGGATGCCTAAGAAGAAACAGGTACTCTACCCCGTCTTCTTCATGGTCCTTCTGACGGCCGTCTTCACCCTGGCCCTGGCCGTGCTCAACGACGTGACGGCAGACAGGATCGCCCGTCTGGCCCGCGTTGCCAACCAACGTAGCATCCTCTACGTCTTCGAGATCGACGCACCGGAAAGCGATGCTGAGGTTCCGGAGGTCTACAACAGCCATATCACAGAGGATGAGGTCGGCGGGGTCCCCCTCTTCACCTATAGAGAAAATGGCGAGGTCCAGGGACATGCCTTCGAAATCAAAGGGCCCGGCCTCTGGGGTACCATCACGTCTTACGTGGCCGTGGATGAGGAGTTTGAAGAATTGCTCGGCGTCGACTTCATCAGCCATTCCGAAACCCCAGGTCTTGGCGGTCGGATCGATGAACAGTGGTTCAAAGATCAGTTCCGTGGCATCGAGATCCAGCCTAGTGACGAGAGCGTGGTCTTTCGTCCCGAAGTCGGTGGGAACGTGGACGCCATCAGTGGGGCCACTTCCACGTCGAAGGCCGTGCGGACCATCTTGAACGATCGAATCTCTATGCTCTACCAGCTGACGGAAGGAGGAGAGTCCCTTTGAAGAAGAAAGAAATTAGGAAGCTCTTCACCCTCGGCCTATGGAAGGATAACGCGATCTTCCGTCAGATCCTGGGGATCTGTTCCGCCTTGGCCGTCACGAACCTCCTGATCAATTCCCTGGTCATGGGCCTGAGCCTGATGTTCGTCACGGCCTTCAGTGAGCTGACCGTTTCCCTGTTGAGAAAGCACACGCCCAAACACATCCGTATGATGGTCCAGACCCTGATCATTTCAGCCTACGTCATCATGGTCGACATCTTCCTCAAGGCCTACTGGCCGGCTATGTCAGCGGCCCTGGGCCCCTACGTGGGCCTGATTATCACCAACTGCATCATCATGGGACGATGCGAGGCCTACGCCCAGAAGAACAAACCCCTGCCCGCCTTCTTCGACGGCTTGGCCTCGGGACTCGGCTATGCCGTCGTCCTGCTCGTCATCGCCTTCTTCAGAGAGCTGCTCGGCTTCGGGTCGCTCTTCGGCGTCAACGTGCTCGGCGCCAACTGGGTTTCCTGGACCCTCATGATCATGCCCCCCGGCGCCTTCTTCATGCTGGGTATCGTGATCTGGGTTTCCCGCAATCTGTTTCCCGATGAAACCACCAAGGGAGGTGCCAACGCCTGATGGAAATTAGTCCTTTCATTATATTCTTCGCAGCTATCTTCACCAACAACATGATCCTGTCGAACTTCCTCGGCATGTGTTCCTTCTTGGCCGTCTCAAGTGAGATCAAAACCTCTCTGAGCCTAGGACAGGCGGTGACCTTCGTCCTCGCCTTCACGACCCTGCTCAACTACTTGGTCTATCACTATCTGCTGGTTCCCCTGGGCGTGGAGTACCTCCGCTACATTGTCTTTATCATCGTCATAGCCGCCTTCGTGCAGCTCGTGGAAATGATCATCGATCGATACTTCCCCACGCTCTACTATGCACTGGGGATCTTTCTCCCGCTCATCACCGTGAACTGCGCCATTTTGGGTGTGAGTTTGTTCATGGTGATCCGCGACTACTCGCTCCTGCAATCGCTGGCCTTTGGCATTGGATCCGGTCTCGGCTGGATGCTAGCCATCGTCACCCTCGCCGGTATCCGCCAGCGTATCAAGAATAATCCGCTCCCTAAAGGCCTCGAGGGCCCAGGTATCACCCTGATCATCACGGGGATCATGGCCCTGGCCTTCATCGGTTTTTCCGGCATCGTGCAAATCCAATAGGAGGTGAGGGAATTGAACGAAATATTCACGACCGTCGCAGCCCTCTCCGGAATATCGGGTACCCTGGCCCTTCTGCTCTCCGTGGCCAATCGCACCATCGCGAACTACGGCGAGAAACAGATTCTCATCAACAACGATAAAGAAATCACCGTGGAGGGTGGCGACACGCTACTCTCCGCACTCACCACAGAAGAGATTTTCATCCCCTCCGCCTGTGGTGGCAAAGGAAGCTGTGGCTACTGTAAGGTCAAGGTCCTCGAAGGTGGTGGTGAGATTCTCCCCACCGAAATCGGATACGTAACAGAAGAAGAACGAGCCGAGGGCATCCGTCTTTCCTGCCAGTGCAAGGTGAAGGAAGACCTCGCCATCGAGATCCCCGAGGAACTCTTCAACGTCAAGCAATACGACTACCGCGTCGCTTTTTCCAAGGACGTTACCGATAAGATCAAACACCTTCGACTCGAACTACCGGAGGAGGCCCGCATCAATTTCAAACCGGGCCAATATGTGCAGATCCTGGTCCCCGAGTACGACGATCAGGATGAAGAGATCTACCGCGCCTATTCCATCGCCTCATCGCCAACGGACGACCGGGCCGTGGAACTCTACGTCGGCTACACCGGTGGTATCGCAACGACCTACGTACACAAGCACCTTCAAGAGGGGGATGCCCTCTCCGTCGTGGGTCCCTTCGGCGATTTCTTCTACCGCGAGGGCGACCGGGAGATGATACTCGTCGCCATCGGGACGGGCCTTGCGCCCATCATGAGCATCCTGCAGTACATGGCGGAGAACAATATCGACCGCAAGGCCACCTTCTACTTCGGTGCCCGGACGAGACCGGATCTCTATGAGATGGAAAAACTGGAATCTATTCAGGAAAAACTCCCCAACCTCACCTATCGCTTCTGCCTCTCACGCCCCACCGAATCCTGCGACTGGTCCGGCGACGAGGGGCGCGTGACGGATCTGATCGAGAAATACCTCGAGGAGGGAGCCGACAAGGATGCCTACCTCTGTGGCTCACCCCTCATGATTGACGCGGTCATCCCACTCCTCAAAGAGAAGGGTGTACCGGAGGATAGGATTTTTTACGATAGTTTCGATTGATGGACCCTTTGAGGGGTCCTTCTTTTTTGGCCGGCGCTAACGTATAATGGAGGTACCACACAACAAGAGGAGGAAGCCTATGTACTACGCTTACGAAACCCGACTGCTGGACGCGCCCTTCTACCTGATCAAATCAAAAGAAGGGCTCGTGGCCACGTGGTTCGATGAAACGCCCTATCGCCTGGCCATCGACACACTGGGCGCCTCGGAAGCTACCGGTGATTTTGAACCGGAGGTCGCTTGGATCGCCGCCTACGAAAAGGGGACAACCCCCGCGGCACCACCCCTGGCCCCTGAGGGCACTGCCTTTCAGAAGGCCGTCTGGTCCGCTGCATCGGCGGTTGGCTTCGGTACCCATACGACCTATGGCCAGTTGGCCGAAAGGCTGGGGAAACCCAGGGCCTCGCGGGCCGTGGGCGGTGCGCTGGGGAAGAACCCCCTTCCCCTCTTCATCCCGTGCCACCGGATCGTCGGACGCACCGGTGAGCTCACGGGGTTTTCTGCCGAGGGCGGTATCGCGCTCAAGGCCAAACTCCTCCGCCACGAGGGACTGAAAATGAAAGGAGATCACAAACTTGACTTACGATAAGATCATCCGAGACGACTTCGATCGTCTCGTCGAAGAAACCGCAGCCATCCTCCGCTACGAGAGCGTGGAGGATCTCAACGATCCCAACACCCCCTACGGACAGGCAGTGGCCGACTGCCTGCAACACTTTCTGGCTCTTGGCGAGAGCATGGGTTTTCAGGTGAAGAACGTCGACGGACAGGCCGGCCATATCGACTTTGGGGAGGGTGACGAGATCGTCGGGATCTTGGCCCACCTCGACGTTGTGCCCGCGGGTGATGGTTGGACCGTCCCACCCTACGCCGGTGAAGTGAAGGATGGTCATCTCTACGGGCGCGGTACTCTGGATGACAAGGGACCTGCCATGGCCTCGCTCTTCGCCATGAAGGCGCTCAAGGAAAGTGGCTTCGAACCGAAGAAAAAAATTCGACTGATCTTGGGGACCAACGAGGAGACCGGTTGGGGAGGTATCAAGTACTACCTGGACCGGGAAAAGGCCCCCGATGTGGCCTTCACACCGGACGCTGATTTCCCCGTGATCTACGGCGAGATGGGCATCTTGGTCTTCGATCTGGTGAAGCCCATCACCTCCGAGCTAGACGACGGTGGTATCGCGCTCCTCTCCATCGAGGGAGGGAACCGCCCGAACATGGTTCCCGACCACGCCGAGGCCCGTTTGAAATGCACGAAACCGATTGATCACATCCTGAAGGCTTATCTCGATGAGACGGGGGCCAAGATCCAGATCGAGGAGGAGGGGGACACTGTCCTCCTCACGGCCACTGGGAAATCCGCCCACGGCTCCACACCTCATCTCGGGCGCAACGCCATCAGCGACCTGATGGGTTTTCTCACGCTGATCGATCTGAAAATCGGCGATCGCTCGGGCTTTGTCCGCACTTACGAACACCACATCGGTAGCGACCTCCACGGTGAACGCATCGGATGTGCCCTCGAGGATGAAGCATCGGGCAAACTGATCTTCAACGTGGGTACCGTCCACCTCGATGAAAAGGAAGGACGCCTGGTGATCAACATCCGCTACCCCATTGCCCACGATAGCACCACCGTCCTCGATGGTATCCGCTCCTCGCTGGAGCCTTGGGGTTTTCACCTGGAGAAAATCAATGACCACGGACCGATTTCTTTCGAAAAGGACCATCCGCTGATCACCACCCTCACCGATGTGTACGCCGATATCACAGGGGAACGCCTGTCACCCATCACCATCGGCGGTGGTACCTACGCCAGGGCACTGGAGAACGCGGTGGCCTTCGGCCCCCTTTTTCCCGGCCAGGAAGAGCTCGCCCATCAGCCCGATGAACGCATCAGTCTGAAGGACCTCGAGCGTATCACCCGTATCTATGCAGAAGCACTCTATCGCCTGGGAAAATCCGTCTGATAAAGAACAGAGCCCCCGTTCTCATCTTAAGATGAGAACGGGGGCTCTGTTTGTTTATCGCAGGAGCATCTCCCGCAGGATTTTTTCCATCCCCTCGGGGAAGTGATGGCCCATCTCCGGTACCAGCTCATGGTTCAAAGGGACACCCGAGGCCTTCAATCGCTGCACCATCATTTCATGTGCGAGTTGAAGCGGATCCTCACCACCGGAGATCAGCAGGCTTTCTTTCTCCGCGGGCGCGACCGATTCCAAGAGGGGAATCGTCGGAGCAATGGCCAGGAAGCGCGCGCCGGGATGATCTCCCGCGAGACTCATGTTCATGGCAAGGCCACCACCTTGTCCGAAGCCGATGAACAAGACCTCACGGTAGTCACGGATCACCTTCTCAATGAGTGCCGTGATTCTCCGGGTGGTCTCTCCACCTTCCGGCCAGTGGTAGAGTTCCGAACCAAGCCTATCCGAAGACCGCAGATAGAGGCGATCGTAATCCTTCGTGAGCTCGGGAGCCTCCAGGTGGTACTGCATCAACCCGGGCGTTTGGCCCCAACCGTGTAGGACCACGGCCAACTGATCCGTCGGATGAGCGGCTCTCTTGAGCAGTAGCATCGCTTGCGGATCATCCGGATCGCAGTTGCGGTTGCGCGACAGGAGAGCAAGGATCTGGTCGTCGAGGGCAAGGTGTTTTGTGATCCAATCGCGGTCCAGCCAGTAACCCTTCTCTGCCAACCGAAGGATCAACCCCCGGGCATCCTCGAGATCGCCCATTTCGATCAAAGCCAGGATCAGATCAAGATGCGTGGCAAAATAGGCCTCCGGATAGCTTTCGCACCGCATACACAGCTCGGCAATAATCGTTTCATCGATTCCCCCGTGCCAATGTCTCATCAATCGGTCGTACTCTTCAAAATACCGCCGGTCGATCACCGCGCTCCCCCCTCATGCGTCGTTATCACGCGATTCTCTACAGCTCGAGTGACTTCAAATATGCTCTGAAGCTATCGGCTACCTCATCGTGACGAAGTGCGTACTCCACCGTGGCCTTCAGAAAACCCAACTTATCGCCGGCATCGTAACGCATGCCTTCAAAATCATAGGCGAGCATCCTTTCTTTCTTGGCCAGCGAACAGAGTGCATCGGTCAGTTGGATCTCTCCGCCTACCCCACGTGGTGTCTTCTCGATCTCTTCGAAAATCGCAGGCGAGAGGACGTACCTTCCCAGAACGGCCTCTTGGCTCGGCGCCGCATCCACGGGTGGTTTCTCCACCATATCCCTGACGGTGAAGAGGCGGTCGGCCAGCTTGTCTCCATCGATGATCCCGTACTTCGACACATCGGCACGTTCCACGCGCTGGACGCCCAGTACACTGGCCTCTTCGCGCTCGTAGACCGCGATCAACTGGCCGAGGCAAGGTTTCTCGTCGTTGTAGACGATATCATCCCCGAGCATCACCGCGAAGGGCTCATCACCCACGAACTGCTTGGCGCAGAGGACGGCGTGACCGAGCCCCTTTGCTTCTTTCTGACGGACAAAGTGTAGATCCACCATCTCGCTCAGCGATCGGCTGATGGCGAGGAGCTCGTCCTTTCCCTTGCTCTCGAGGTTACTATCGAGCTCGGGGGTACGGTCGAAATGATCGGCGATCGATTCCTTGTTGCGTCCTATGATAATCAGAATCTGCTCGATGCCCGATGCCAACGCTTCCTCCACGATGTATTGGATCGTGGGTTTGTCGACGATGGGGAGCATTTCCTTGGGTTGCGCTTTGGTGGCCGGGAGGAAACGCGTTCCGAGCCCGGCGGCTGGAATAATGGCTTTTCTGACTTTTTTCATAACAACCTCCTTTCTCCCCATTGTACTACATATTGGAAATATCTTCAGCTCTCGATTCCATTTCCTTGTGCAGTTGATTGCTTGATTTGAGTTTGTAATACAGTCGATCCAGGAACATGTAGATCAGTTTCTTGCCCACCGGATCATCCTTCTTGATCAGGGCCTGGAGATCTTCTTTCGAGGCCCAGATCACCTCGACGAACTCATCGGCGATCGCCGTCGTGTTGTAACGGTCCTTGAGCAGGAAGGTCTCCCCGATGACACCGTTAGAGCAGATCTTAGCCAGCTGGATCTCTTCGTTCTCGCGCGTGAATTCCACGATGCGCACGCAACCGTGTAGGACGACGAAGAAGCGGAGATTCTCTTCACCGTCTTTGAACAGACAGTCGTTCTCCTTGTATCCTGCCGCGTGGAAGATTTCACCCAGTCGATCGAGTTCATCGGGCTCAAAGGCATCGAATTCAGAAATGCGGCACAGGCAGTCTTTGATTTTCTCAAGGCTCATGCCTTCGTATTCACCGTTGTCCGGATGGTGGGCGATCTTGGACAGGTTGTTTGACTCCATGATCTTGCGGACACAGGAGCGTTCCTGGCGGGTCCTATCGATGATTTTCTCCCACTTCTTCTGTTTTTTGCAGTAGGCATCGAAGACGTTGAATTTGGGTAGGGCTTCGTATTTCGACAGGTAGATGTTGCGGATACTCTCCCTGGCGGACTCGACCTCCCCCTCAGAAAGATACTCCATGGACAGGAGGACATTTGTCTTGTAAATCATATCCTCTAGTCCATCGGTGAGGAAATCTCCGGGGTAAGGGTTGAAATCCGATGCCTCTACCTCGTGCATGTTGCTCACCTCAACCTGTGTTTGGATTTTCTCCCGCTCGTAAAGGAAGCGGTAGATATCCTCCCTGAAGCGCTTCCACACGGGGTGTGATTTCTTGGGAGGGAGGTGCTTGATGCTCAGCTGGTTGTCCAAGAAGAAATCATAACCGAACATCTTGGCATTGATCAGGTAGTCGATATCCTCCCCGCGCCTCACCTCCGGATCGAAGGGCACCTGCTTGAAGAGGTTCTTGTGCATCACCATGGCCCCGCCGAAGGCGAAGGGGGTGATCTTGATCCGCGGTTCACTGGCGATGATCTTATCGAAGGCCTTGGTCTTAGAGCCGAACCGGTCCCAATAGGTCATCCAGGGCACGATATCCACGTCGTCGTAAAACTCATCGTACTTGTTGAGGTAGTAGCCCGCCATGGCGTAGATCGTTTTGCCGTACATGCGTTTGCCGATGAATTCCACGGCCATATCGATCCACGCGGATTTTTCGAAAACCTCGTCATCATCGATCAGAATCGTGACTTCTGAGGACAGGATGTAGGAGGAGAACAGACAGATGTTACGAACATTGGAATATCCTTTGATGCTCAGAAAATCCGTCACCTCTTCACCAAGGCCTGCCTCCTCTAGGCAGGACTTGATTTCCCTGAGATTCTGCGGGGTGAAAAGATAGGTGTCGATGTCGAGCCCGACCTCATCGATAATGGCCCGCACCCGTTCTTCTGCCTCCTCCTCGATCTCCTCCGTGGTGGGACAAAGGGGTATAATCAGTTTGAAGTTCTTGTTGTCCAGTTTCTTCATACTCTCCAGCGTACGACCGAGCGTCGACTCGCTATCGAGCGGCGTTGGGTGATCGTACACCGCATCCGTTTCCTGATGGGGTTCTCCTTTTCTTCGGGACCAGTAAGTAGGAATGACAACTGAAATATTCATAGGATCAACCTCTCTTCATGATCTTTCGATACAAATCTTCTACCGAAGCAATGGCGTGCTTCCAGCTGAAAGAAGCCAGGGCGTAAGCCGCACAGACTGCATCCCGCTTTGCCTTCTCCGGATGGGTCAGTTCTTCTAGGATAGCATCGGCCAGGGCCTCGTGGTCTTCCACGGGGACCAGATGTCCCACTTCCGGGGTGATGAAATCCGGTAGACCACCTTGATTCGTCCCCACCACCGGCGTCCCGCAGGCCAGGGCCTCGATGGCCACCAGACCGAAGGGTTCCGAGCGGGAGGGGACACAGGAGACGTCCGCCAGGTTGTAAAGGTAGACCAGGGTCTTCTGGTCCACATGGCCGAGAAAGGTCACTCGGTCGAGCCCCAGCGAATCCCTCAGGGCCAGCAGGTCTCCATAGAGGTCGCCGTGACCGGCCAATACCAGGCGGGTGCTGGCCAATTTCTTCTCCACGATGGCGTAGGCTCGGAGCAAGACATCGATCCCCTTGAAATCCGTGAACTTACCGGCAAAGGAAATGGTGTAGTTCGTCGGTTCCGCGAGACCCAGTTTCTCCATGAGCTCGGGTGTCGTGAGATCGAGCACCTTGAAAAGCTCTTCATTGTAACCGTTGAGGATCAGCTCCTGCTTCCTTCGATCGGTCCCGTACAGGCGATGGACCTCTTCATCCACCTGTTTCGAAATCGTGATGATCCGCCCTGCACCCGCAGCTGCCTCGAGGGCATAGGGATGGTAGCGCTCATCCTTGACGAATCCCTTGAGATCCGTCCCGTGGGCCGTGATCACATAGGGGATGCCCGTCTGCAGGGCCGCGTAAGGCGTGATCCAAAGGTGCTGGGCATGGATCACATCGGGTTGAAAACTTTCCGCTTCCTCCTTCGTCACCTGCACAAAAGTGTCGATGTAAGCTTTCATCTGTTCATCGGTCAAATTGTAGAAGGTTTCGTTTGATTTCGGATGAGAGGTGAAACATGGGAAATTGAAGTCTAGATCCGGTTCTTTCGTCTCCGGACCCTTGAACAGGATCACGCGCGAGGAAAAGCCCGGGAAGGACTGCTCGCTATGATCGGGAAAAATCACCTTCACCTCGTTACCCCGCTCTGCCAGTTCACGGGCCAGGTTCTGGGTGTAGATGCCACTGCCCGATCCCTCCAGGGGGAAATGATTGACGATAAGAATCCTCATAGGCTGCTCCTTTCTTCTAGTTTCTCGATAAACGCACGCCAGGCTATACTCTGCTTTTTATATTCTTCCACGTAACGATCGCTCTGTTCATAGGAGGCGTCTAGGGCCTCCGGCAGGGCCAGGAATCGATCGTCTTTCAGGTAGTCGAAAAGAGCCCGAGAACCTTTCACCAGTGCTATCCGCTGTTCACGATGCAGTGCATCGAGATCCCTGCGGTGCAACCAATTCAAAAAAGGATTCCGTCCGATCCACCCCATACAGGCGTAGAAAAAACGCCTTCTCACGTGTCGGTTTTCCACGATGTTCGGTACCAGCGGGTAATCACCGTAGGTGTTGTGGAAAATCTTCAGATCGATGTCCATCGCTTTGTACTGCTTCGAGTTCTTCAGTTCCATGCCCATGAGCGTATCCTCTCCCCGCGTGAGGAAGGTTTCCTCTCCAAATGTATAGGTAGAGGAAAAAAAGGGCATGAGGTGATGGAAGGGCGCTAGCTTGAGCGCCACGTTACCACCCAGGATCTTATCGGTGTAAACGGGCGCCCGGGGAAGCGACTGGTAGCTGAATCCCTTGTGCTCGTGGCTTTTCAGCATGAACGAGACAGTGCTCTCCTTCTGAAGGCCCTTGAGCAGGTCGGCCATCCCCGGGAACAACATGGGCGGGATGATGTAGTAACCGGAGTAATCGCTGGTGGTCACGGCAATCTCTTCATCTTCGAGGTAGCGCAGGTGTTCCCCGATGTAGTCGATTTCCTCGCGAATGTACCCCGGTCCTTTCTTGAGGATCAGTTCGGGGTAAACATCTGTATCCACGAAGAACAATACATCCATACCGAGCAACATGGCCTTCATGAGGACATTGTTCCGGTTTTTCCCATAGGGCATGATCCGCTTGGGGTCCACCTCATCGCATTTCAAGAGAGAATGGATGTGGTCTCGATGGACCCCGAGTGTCATCAGCTCTTCACAGAGTCCACTCTTTTCCGAGACCTTAATCAGATGCACGCTGGTCAGTCGCTCTAAAAAATGAATGTAGTCCCAATCGATCTTGTCTTGATAAGCAATGATGATGGCATCGATCTCGTGCCCGTACTTCTGGGCATTGGAAATGAACTTATCGATGGTAATGCCCTTGTGCACATGACGTGTGATGATGCCGATGGCTGTCTTCAAGCGAAATCACCTCCCTCCCTTCAACCGTGTTCTTATGATATTTACCCTTGAAGGTCACATACTTAACATAAAAAAAAGCCCCCTACCCCTCATCACACCCGTTTGGGTAATGAGACGTAGAAGAGCAAACCGCGCTCGGTATTTTTCACACCATAATCGAAGGCGTGTCTTTCTAGGATATCTTTCACGATGGCCAGACCGAGGCCCGTCCCCCCCTGTGCCTTGTTCCGGGACTCATCGAGACGATAGAACTGATCGAAGAGTCGCGGTAGTTTTTCCTCGGGAACGGCAGAGGTCGTGTTCTCGATGTCAAGGAACACCCGGTCCTCTGACTCTTGCAGGGAGACCCATATCTCCCCACCCTCCGGACTGTAGCGGATGGCGTTGGACAGGAGATTCGTGAGCACCTGTTCCATACGCCGTCGGTCGGCGCGCACAGGTGTGGGGCTCTCCCCCTCGCTGTGGAAGGCTAGGTCTTTCTCACGCATCAGGTAGCCAAAGCGTCCGGCGACCTCATCGAGCATTTCGCTCAGATCAAAGGAGGAAAACTCCAGATCCGCCGTTTCCATTTGGATACGCGAAAGCTCCAGCATATCCTGCACGAGGCGATCGATCTTGGTCACCTCATCGATGATGATCTCTGCGTAGTCGTTGGGATGGTCGGCTATGCCATCTTTGATGCCCTCGGCATAGCCCTGGATGATACCCAGGGGCGTCTTCAGCTCGTGGGAAACGGCGCTGATAAAGGCCGTCCGTTGTTTCTCTGACTCCCGCTCTCGCTCGATATCCGCCCTGAGCCTGCTGTTGGCCGCCCGTTGTTCCTCGAGGCTGCGCTGTAAATTGCGCGACAGTGTATTGAGACTGAGGGAAAGGGAGCCGATCTCATCTTGAGAGCCCACGGGCAGGTTCTCCGAGAAGTCCAGGCGGGCCATTTTTTTCGCGGCGCGATTGATCCGCACCAGCGGCCGACTGATCATAAAGGAGTAGAGGAGGCTCAGGATCAGCACCATCAAAATGGCCGCCACCAAGACGTAGGCATAGTAAGACCGGAGCACTTCGATGGATTCGTAGATCGGCTGTTGCGAAGCCACTACGAAGAGATAGTGGGTCTTTCCTTCCGTGAGCACCGGCCGTATCAAGGCCACATTCTCCACCCCACTGATGGGGTTCTTAAAGGAAAAATCCACAGTCTCGCCCGCCGCGAGCTCCCTCTGTTCGTTCAAGAACCAGTAGTCGATGGCCGCCCAGAGCGCCTGGGTCTCGAGTCCGACGATCAGCTCTTCCTCGGAAGGAAGGGCGTAACCGATGATCCTCCCCTCGATCTGATCTAGGGTGATGGCTCCCTCGAGCTGTCCGGTGTAGTCAAACCACCTCTCCCCCGAGACCCACAGGGCCATCGGACTGAAATCTTCGAAGGGGGCATTCCACGAAAACCCCTGGGCGCGTACCGTATCACCGTAACGCAGGGAGCGGGAAAGGTAGTCTTCTTCCGCCAGCAGATAGTTGAGATGGATCTTGAAAAGACGCCCTGCCCCATCCTCGATGATCAGGCTGTACTCCTTCTCACTGATCAAATTGCCATTCTCATCGACGATGCCCATCTGCGCATTATTGGTCTGACCGAAAAGATCGACGTTCTGTCCCAGCGCCTTCTCGTCCCAGCTGCTCCTTGCGTAGAGTTGACCGAACTCCCTCGTGCTCTCCGTTAGCTTCTCCAGTTTATCGTTGAGATAAAAATCCTCGAAAAACGAGGTCTGGAAGTAGAGGACGGCCCAGATGAAGAGGACGAAGAAACTGGCGGTCAGGAGGAAGAGCTTGAGGACGATGCCTCGGTTTTTCATCCCTCATCGACCTCGAACTTATACCCCGCGCGGATCACGGTCTTGATGTAGTCCGAGGCATCCCCCATCTTCTTGCGTAGCTTCTTGATGTGGGTGTCCACCGTCCGCAGGTCTCCGTAATAGTCGAAGCCCCAGACGTGATTCAAGATCATGTCCCGCGAGAGTACCTTGTTCTTGTTCCGCATCAAATAGAGGAGCAGTTCGTACTCCTTGGGCGCCAGGGTGACAGGCTTTCCATCCACCTGGACCTCGAAGCTGATGGTATTCACGGACACACGACCGAGGGTCAATGTCCCTTCCTTCGAACCGATGGTCCCTTCCACGCGCTTGAGCAGATTGATGGATTTTGCCACGAGGACCTTTGGGCTGAAGGGTTTCGTCACGTAGTCGTCCACACCCAGTCGGAAGCCCTGGATCTTGTCGGCTTCTTCCGATTTGGCCGTGATCATGATCATGGGCACATCCGACCGCTTCCGTATACTCTCCGCCACTTGGTATCCATCGATCTTGGGCATCATGATGTCGAGGAGGATCAGGTCGATCTTTTCCGTCTCGAAGAGCTCGAGGGCCTCCTCGCCATCCTCTGCCTCGAATACGCGAAAGTCCTCTTTTTCAAAGTAAGCGATGAGGATCTCCCGCATGCGTCTTTCGTCTTCTACGATCAAAATGGTTTTCAAACTATCCTCTCCTCATGCGCTCACGCGCTCACTACAATCCGAGTCGTTTCTTTTCCATGGCCAAGATCACCGGGAAGAGGCGCTCTTCTAAGGCACCTCCGATGTGCTCGGACAGTTCTTCCTCCGTGAAGGCCCCTGGCTGCGCATCCGTCATTTCACGGATCAATCGTTGCTTGCGCTCGGCGAGGTAGCCCTCGATCGCTAGGACCAAGGCTTCTTCCGTCGGCTCCTTGCCGGCCAAGGCCCCATCGACGGCCCTGGCGACTTCCTCCACATCATACACCCTGAGGCGGTCGCGGATCCTCAGAAGGATCTCCTCTTCCTCCTCTGCATCGAGGACGACGACGGTTTCCTCTTCAAGAGGCGGTGGTCCACCGGTGCGTACGGGCGCCGGTCCCGCTGTACAACCAGCGGCGAGCACCAGCACCATAAACAGGAGGACGTGCCGGATCATTTTCTAATCTGGCCGTTACCCCGGACCTGGTACTTGGTGGTGGTCAGGGCCTCGAGACCCATGGGTCCACGGGCATGGAGCTTCTGGGTGCTGATCCCGATCTCTCCGCCCATGCCGAAGACGCCACCGTCGGTGAAGCGGGTGGAAGCATTCACGTACACCGTGGAGGCATCCACTTCATTGAGAAACCGATCGGCCGACTTCACATCGCGGGTCAGGATGGACTCCGAATGCTTGGTCCCGTGACGGTCGATGTGGGCGATGGCTTCTTCCACGGAAGACACCACCTTGATGGAGAGCCCCAGGGCCAGGTACTCCGTATCGTAGGTGTGCTCGTCCGCCGCTTCCATCACCACATCACCGGTGTGACGACGGCTCTTCTCACAGCCCGTCATCTCTACACCTTCGGCCTTCATGGCCGAGGCCACGCGTGGCAGGAAGGAGGGGGCGATCCCTTCGTGGACCAGTAGCGTTTCGATCGCGTTGCATACGCCGGGCCGCTGTACCTTGGCATTGATCGCGATGGCGACGGCCTCTTCCACGTTGGCCGTTGCATCGACAAAGAGATGGCAGAGGCCCATGCCCGTCATGATCACGGGAACAGTGGCCATGTTCGTGATCGCATTTTTCAAGCCCTTGCCTCCCCTAGGGATGATCACATCGAGCAGATCATCCGCAGTCACCAGATCGCGCACCAACTCTCGATCCGTCGAGGCCACCAGTTGCACGGCTCCATCGGGCAAGGTCTCCACCGATGCGATGGCAGCCATCAGGGCCTTGTTGGAGTGGATGGCCTCTTTGCCACCGCGCAGGATCATGGCGTTCCCCGATTTTAGGGCGAGGGCCGCAGCATCCACGGTGACATTGGGTCTAGATTCATAGATCATGGCGATGAGCCCGATGGGCACCCTTACCTTGGACACGCGTAGGTCATCGCCCGTTTTGAAGCCCGACACGATGTCTCCCACGGGATCCTTGAGATCTCGAATGACACCGAGCCCCTCGATCATCCCGTCGATTCGCGCGTCCGTCAGGGTGAGCCGGTCCAACATGGCTTCGGATAATCCAGATTCGCGCCCCTTCGCCAGATCCTTCTCATTCTCTTCCTTGATCCTGTCGCGGTGTGTCTCCAGGGCCTCTCCAATGGCACGGAGCAGTTCGTTCTTTTCTACTGTCGTCATCCGAGCCATCACCTTCGACGCGGCCTTTCCTTTTAAAAGCATCTCTCTCATCATATCAACGCCTCCTCAGCGATAAGTTGTCCACATGTATGGCCTCTACATAGTCGCAGTGTTCGAGCAGAGACTCACTGGTCTTTGAATCGCGACCCTTGATGGTCTGCAGTTCGATCGCGCTGTAGTTCACGATCCCGCGACCGATCATTTCACCCTCTCCGTTCGTGATGGCGATAATGTCCCCTCTACCGAAGTCTCCGATCACCTCTGTGATCCCAACGGGTAGCAAGCTCTTGTGTGCCGAGAGGGCACGTTCGGCGCCGGCATCGACCACCACATGACCCGAGGGTCGCGAGCCGAAGGCCAACCAGTGCTTCTTTGCCGAGAGCGATTCCTCATCGGCTACAAAAAGGGTGCCGAACTCCTCACCGTCGAGCAGGCGGGAGAGCACATCGGGTTGGTCGCTGGAGGTCAGGAGCATGTCGATGCCCTGGCGTGTCGCGATCTCGGCTGCGCTGAGTTTCGTCGCCATACCGCCCGTGCCCAAGGCTGAACCCGCGCCCGCCGCCATGCCAATCACCTCATCGGTGATCGCCTCCACGGTGTAAAGGGGTCTGGCCGTGGGGTCCGCACTGGGATTGGCCGTGTACAGGGCGTCGACATCCGATAGGATGATCAAGAGGTCTGCGTCGACGAGCGAGGCCACCAGGGCGCTCAGGGTATCGTTGTCGCCCACTTTGATCTCGTCGACATTCACGGCGTCGTTCTCGTTGACCACGGGGATCACCCCGCTCTTGATCAGACTCATCATGGCATCGCGGGCGTAGAGGAACCGCTGTCGGTCCTGCAGATCTTCCCCCGTGAGCAGGATTTGACCGATGACCACCCCGTACTCGGAAAACAGTTTTGAATAGAGGTGGGTCAGGACCAGTTGTCCCACGGCCGCGGCAGCCTGCTTCTCGGGGATCGTCCGCGGCCTGTTCTCCAACCCCAGCTTGCCCATGCCTGCGGCTATGGCCCCGGAGGTCACAAGAACGGGTTGATAACCGCGGTTGGATAGGTCGGCCAGCTGGCGAACCAGCTTTTCAATTTTCAACAGATGGATGCGTCCGTTCGGGTGCGTGATGCTGGAGGTCCCCACCTTCACCACCACGCGCTTGACCCTCGCCAGACGTGTCATTCTCTCGCTCATGTCCTTCTCCTTCTCTCACTCTACGTCTCTTCGAATAGGTCAAGTGTAGCACAAAGCCCACGATCTTTGCAATCGCGGGGCTCGGCTCGAATCCACCTATGTTTTCAGTCGGCTCGCCTGGGAACGCTCGGGATGATGGGTCGCGGGTTCTTCCTTCTTCTGCAGAGCGTTGATCAGCATCCCCAGGGGATCGGAGAGCTGGCTTTTCTTCGACTGGCGGTAGAGGGTCTCGATACGGTCCACATTGCCCCCGGCCAGGTTCAAGATGATCGATGCCTCGCGGTAGTTGATCGTCTCCTCGATCAGATCCATGACCCGCTCGATCTGCTGGTCGCGGTCGTCGAAACGCCCGAGGACCATCTCCTTGACCGATGCGCTGCCTTTTTTGAGCACCCTTCCAGCTGGAGGACGGCTGGTCTGGCCCTCGAGGTAACCCTTGTCCGTCAGGCTCTCCAGGGTCGCCTTCACGACGGCGGGGGGAGCACCCATCCGCCGCCCGAGTTCTTCGGAATCAAAGGAATCTTCTCCTTCCGATGTGCTCAGGACGATGAGCAGCATCTTCTCCTTGGCATCGAGGCTCTCGTCTTCTAGTATTGCGGCTGGTATCCGGATCATTTCCATCATCAGGCTCCAAACATCACGTTCTCGTTGTTAAACAGCGTCCGCATGATCCTGGCGAGCAGGAAGATCCCCACGAGCGAACCCACTAGGTTGAGACCGAGAGTCGCTGGGGTCAGGGTAAAGGTGAAGAGTCCCTTGATCGCCTGGACATTCCCGTAGATGGGCACTGCATAGGCGAACATCGGAACCTCGCCCGTGCCGTAGACCGACGTGAAACCAGCGACCAGCACCACCATGTAAACGGGTGCTAGGTAGGTGTTGGCTTCCTTGACCGTATTGGCCAACAGGCTCAACACGCAGATCAGTCCAGCGTATAAGCCAGCCAGGGAACACAGGATTACGATCAGGGCCCCGTAGTGAAAGGCACCGAAACCCAGGGCCCCTAGGCTCACGGCATCCCCGTTCATCGAGTAAAAGACGGAGGCGAAGGGCATGGAGGCCAGGACCCCCACGAAGGAGCTGAAGGCACTGAAAATCGAAATGATCCCCAGGCTGATCAGTTTGCCGTAGGCGATGATCTCCCGGTCCACCGGTGTCATCAGGAGCGTCGCCATGGTATGGCGCTCCTTCTCGCCGGCGATCATATCCGCCCCGATGCCCATGGCCCCGGCGAAGAGGAAGATGCTAATCAGCAGCGGGAACAGCATACCAAGTCCTTTGCCCGCCGCCTTCTGTTCGTCTACCACCAGGCGCTCCTCGTCCTCGGCGGCGGCATTGACCGTGAACACCTCGGCGGCCCGTCGGTTGCCGAGACGCTCCGTCAAAAGGTGCAGGCGATAGTTGGGCAAGATCTCCCGTTTCAATCGATTCGCCGCATCGATGGACAGCTCCTCCGCATCATTATGGTAAAGCGAGAGATCCGGAAGGATCTCTTCCTGTGCAACAAGGTTCCCAAAGGAGGAGGGGAAGACAAGGATCGCGTCCACCTCCCCCTCCCGCAGGGAAGCGTACTCTTCCTCCGCCGCGGTGGATACGAAGGTCCACGCCACCGGATTCTCTTCTTCTTCTAAGGGACGGTTGGCATAGCTTTCAAAGTCGGCGGGTGCGCCGGCCACCACCACGCGCGGAACATGCTCCTCTCGCTCATCGAACATCCCCTGCATCATCGTGCCCATGAGGCCGTAGAGCAGGGCGATGGAAAGGGCGGGCAGGATAAAGGTGGTGAATACCAAGCGGCGATCGCCGAAAATCCGCCTCAGCTCCTTGCGCACGATCCACAGGATCTTATGAAACATCGCCGCCACCTCCCAAGGACTTCTGGTAGAGAGAGAAAAACGCATCCTCCAGGCTCTTCGCCTCTTCGGCTTTCATGATCTCAGCGGTGGTGCCGCGGGCAACGATCTCGCCACCGAGCAGGATCGCCAGATGGTCACAGAGGCCTTCCGCCACCGTCATGATATGGGTCGAGATGATCAGGGTCTTGCCCCGCTCCTTCAAGCTGAGGAGATGATCTGTGACCTGGCGGGCCGTGATGATGTCGAGTCCATTGGTCGGCTCGTCGAAGATGATCACGTCGGGATCATGGACCAGACTCACGGCGATGGAGAGCTTCTGTTTCATTCCCGTGGAGAGCTCGGCGATCTTGAGGCTCTTGAAGGCTTCGATTCCGAAGGTCGAGAAAAGCACGGACATCCGCTCGGCCACTTGATCACGCGACAATCCGTAGAGCCCACCGAAAAATTGCATGGTCTCCACGGGTGTGAAGTGTTCGTCGAGCTTCAGTTCGTTGGTAAGAAAGGCCAGTTTCCCGCGGATGGCCGCCCCTTCTGTCTGTACATCGTGACCATCGATCCGGGCGTGCCCCGACGTCATGGGGATCAGGGTGGACAGACACCGGAGCGTCGTCGTCTTCCCAGCGCCATTCGGTCCGAGCAACCCGAAAATCTCACCGCTGTGGACCTCAAAATCAACGCCCTTCACGGCCACGAGTTTCGAGGCGGTACCCCCGCGTTTCAACCGTTGTTTCTTCGAAAGGTGGTATACCTTCCGCAGTTCTTTTACTTCGATCATATCCTCACCTCTTCTTCCTTTAGTTTAGCCCATTTTTCCTTCCCAAGAAAGGAAAACCTCCCTCAAACCCGCGGGTTTAAGGGAGGTAGGAAAAACCGACGGACTAGGCGATCACGATACGATGGTACTTTTTCTTGCCGCGTCGGATCAAGACCTCGCCCTCTTCAAAATCAGCTAGGGTCACCTTGCGGTAGAAGTCCTTGATTTTCTCGTCACCGAGGGAGACACCGCCTTGTTTGACCAGGCGTTTGGCTTCTGATTTCGAGGGGGCCAGTCCCACCTCTTCCATGAGCTCGATGAGCTCCACGCCTTCACCCTCGAATCGGTCGGATGTCATCTCGGTCGTCGGGATATCTTCCGCGCGGCTTCCCTCTTCAAAAAGAGCCTTGGCTGCGGCCAGTGCCTTGTCGGCTTCCTCGGCCCCGTGCACAAGTTTGGTGACCTCGTAGGCCATGGTCTCCTTGGCCTTGTTGATCTCGGCACCCGCTAGGGCGCTGAGTCGGTTGACCTCGTCCATGGGGAGGAAGGTCAAGAGGCGCAGGCAGGTGTTGACGTCGGCGTCATCCACGTTGCGAAAGTATTGGTAGAACTCATAGGGGGACGTCTTCTCCCGATCGATCCACAGGGCCCCGTTGGCCGTTTTCCCCATTTTGTGCCCTTCTGACGTGGTCAGCAGGGTAAAGGTCAGACCGAAGGCCTGCTCACGCTCCTCCTTGCGGATGAGGTTCACACCGGCGATAATGTTCGACCACTGGTCGTTCCCGCCCATCTGCAGTTTGCAATCGTAACGACGGTTGAGCTCGAGAAAATCGTAGGCCTGCATGATCATGTAGTTGAACTCCAGGAAAGACAACCCTCTGTCGAGGCGGGATTTAAAGCACTCGGCCTCGAGCATCCGGTTCACCGAAAATTTCGATCCAATTTCCCTTAGGAAAGGAATGTAGCTCAGGTTATCGAGCCAGTCGGCGTTGTTGGCCAAGAGTCCCTTATCTCCATCGAGCACCAGGTACTTCTCCATCTGGGCACGCATCTTCTCCGCATTAGCGTTGAGCCGCTCGTTCGTCAGCATCTGGCGCATATCCGTTCTGCCCGAGGGATCGCCCACTTTGGCCGTCCCCGCTCCGAGCAGGGCGATGGGTCGGTGTCCCGCCCGCTGCATGTGCATCATGACCATCAGCTGGATAAAGTGTCCCACGTGGAGACTATCGGCCGTGGGATCGAAACCGATATAAAAAGTCACCTGTTCCTTTCCCAGTAGTTCGCGGATTTCGTCGGCGTGCGTGGCCTGCTCAATGAATCCCCGATCCATTAAAACATCGTATACGTTGCGCTTCTCCATACCTTATACCTCCCGTCTTCTCAAAAAACTAAAAAGTCCCCCACCCAAAAAAGGGCGAGGGACGCGGTACCACCTTTACATTATACTCTCTTGACCCGATAACGCCGGTCCAGGCGGGATCGTCTCCGATCCGGGCTCACGAGTGTAGGTTCGCCGTCTTCTTCCCCCGGATCTTGCACCGACCGATCCGTCTCTGGAGGTGGAAAGAAGGGCTACTGGCTCTTTCATCGCCCAAAATTCTTTTTTTCCAGCATACGCGACGGGCGCACACTTGTCAAGTTCAAAGCAAATCTTCGATCTGAATCTCACTTTCTTTTACGAGATCATAGAAGCGGTTGCCCACTTCCACCACGGGACGGGTCGGAAAATTGTGGTCCACGTAGACGATCCTACCGGTCTCTCCGGTATTCAGGCGGACGTCCTTGCCGTAAAAATATTGGGCCAGATTGTGCAAAAGGATGTAGCTCATCTTAGGATCGAATTTCGTGCCGCTGTTCCAGCTGATATACTCGGCTGCCTTGAAGGGGGAGACCTTCTCGGCGTAGGGGCGGTCGTGGGTGAGGGCGTCGAAAACATCGCAGATCATGATGATCTTGGCGAACTCATGGATTTGACCCTCCCGCAGGCGGAGCGGGTATCCCGTACCATCGAGTCGCTCGTGATGCTGCAGGGCGCCGTACTTGATGTTCGGCGTAATCCCCTCTGTCTTCAAGAGCAACATGTAACCGAGCTGGGCATGCTTCTTCAGGATCTCGTACTCCTCATCGCTCACCTGGTCGCGTTTTTGCAAAATAAAGGGTGGCACCTTCATCTTCCCGATATCAAAGAGGAGACCGGCTTCACCGAGCTCGACCAACTCGTCGTGACTGTAGCCTAGCCACTTGCCGATCATCGTCGCCAGGATCGACACGCGTAGGGAGTGCTGGAAGGTGTAGTCATCGGTTTCCTTGATCTGATTCAGGCGCATGAGGACATCGTTGTGGCGGATCATATCCGGTAGGGCGGAGCTCACGTTTTGCCGTAGCCCCTCGAGATCGATGTCGCCACCCTCGCGGATGGTCTGGAAGATCGCCTGGGTCTGCTCGATCATCTGGCTCTGCTGCTCGTCAAAGGGCAGGCCGTTTCTGCCCGTGAGCACCTTGACCTCCATGTTCACATTGACGACGCTCGTCACGACGGGTTCAAAATCCTCCTGTTCGATTTCAGCCAGCTCCGCCTTCAGCGAAGCCAAATCGAAGAGGTCGCCGTTCTTTCGGGCACCCTTTTCAACGGCATCCAGATGTTCGAAAATATTCCTGGATTCCTCGGCATCTTCCGATGCCTCCTTGATCTTGATCCGCATGATGCCGAGACGCTTGAGTAGCGTGATCTGGCGCTCCGTCAGCTTGGTGTCTTTGCTGAGCAGCTCGATGGTCCCGTCATCGTTCAAGATGGGTTCCGCCAATACCATGCCCACCTCTACATCGGTAATATTCATCAGTCGCACAATCTTACCCCCGTTCTCCTCTTCAGTGGTCCCGTCTATGTGGTGCCCAGCCCCAGTTCATCGACCAGGTCCTTCGGTATCGTCTGTACGCGCATTTCCATGGTAAAGCCACCGTCGATGCGTTCGAAACCAGAGACCGTACCCACCAGTGTGTAACCGATACGACTGATGGCCACGTCGAGGGCCAGTGTCATCCCCAGGGGGTAGAGCATGGTGCTTTGGAACCGGACCCGTCCCGACATTAAATCGCTGAGGTCGATCATACGAGGGGTCGGCTGTTCTATAGGATCGCGGCGGGTCAGCAGATAGAGTTTGGTTTCTTCGTTGCCATCGACAAGATGTCCGTTAATTTGTTTTTCATGCATGATTATCCCACCTTTCTTTCGGGTTTAAGTCATTGATACCCAAAACCAAGACGGGCTCACGCATCATCTCTGTTAGATCCGGTTCAGCTCAGCCAGGGATTTGAGGAGCAGGACCATGGTGCGGTCTGCACTGGCCAAGTTTAACCGCTCCCTCACCGTGTGGGCGCCTTCGATGGTCGGACCAAAGCTCAGCGCATCCACCGAAGGTAGCTTATCCAGGAGCACACCGCATTCGAGGCCCGCATGGATCGCGGCCACCTCGGGTTCGCCCCCCATCTTACGGTAGGTCTCCAGCACGAGATCCCGCAATTTCGATTGCTGGCGGAAGCGCCAGGCAGGATAGTCCCCACTGGTCTCATGGGCAAGGCCGAGGAGGCCGCCCAGTTCATCCAGACGCTTGAGAAGCCAACGTTTTTCCTCTTCCTTGGCGCTTCGGATCGCGCCTTCAAAAACCAGGTCATCACCGATTCGACTGACAAAACCGAGGTTGCAGGAAGTTTCCACCAAGCCCTCGATAAAGGGACTCGTCCCGTGGATACCGTTGGGATAAAGGGCCAGCAAGTGGAGAAGCGCCTGCTTGGTCTTCTCATCGTAAACAGCCGCCGGTTGATCTGTCCGTTCGAGCCGGAGCACGATGTCCGGGTCGCGATGGGCAAAGATCCCGCGGAATTGTTTCTCCATATCTTCGAGTGCCTTCTTGAGTTTCGGGATACGGTCCTTGGACACGACGAGACCCGCGCGCGACCAATCGGCGATGGCATTCGGTTTCTCACCACCCGCCAGATTGAAAAGCGCCAGCCGCTCAAGGGGGAGCGCTCTCAAGAGTCGTCCCATGAGGACCAGGGCGTTGGCCCTTTCCTCGTGGATTTCCAGACCCGAATGGCCTCCCTTGAGTCCCTCGATGATCAGGTGGTAGGCTTCACCCTTGGGGGCCTTCCTCTGCCCTACGCCCAGTCGAAGCTGGGTGCGCACGCCACCGGCGCAGCTGGCGATAAAGGTCCCCTCCTCCTCACCATCAAGGTTGATCAGGCACTGCCCCGTCAGGGCGTTCGCGTTGAGGCCCGAGGCGCCTTTGAGTCCCACTTCCTCTTCAGTGGTGAACACCGCCTCGAGCTTCGGGTGCTTGGCCTTCGGATCGTCGAGGACCGCCAAGATCATGGCGACACCCACGCCGTTGTCGGCACCGAGGGTGGTGCCCTCGGCCCGGAGGTAGCCCTTTTCTTCGATCAGCGCGATCGGATCTTTGGAAAAATCATGTCCGCTCTGTCGATCCTTCACACAGACCATATCCATGTGGGCCTGCAGAATGGTCCCCGGCGCATTTTCATAGCCGCTCGTGGCCGGTTTGATAATCAGGATGTTTCCCGCATCGTCCCTGAGGGTCTTCAGGTTCCGCTCCCGACCGAATCGGTAGAGGTACTCCCCGATGGCCGTTTCCTCACCCGAGCAGCGGGGGATCCGGCTGATTTCCTCAAAATAGGTCTTCCAGTTATTCATCTTTGATCCCTCCAGATCGTCGCCGTCACACGGCGGGTTCTCGGTCCATCGAACTCACACAGGTAGATCGTCTGCCAGGTCCCGAGGAGCAACTCACCTTCGGCGATGGGAATCTGTAGACTCGCCCCCATAAAACTGGCCTTGATATGGGCATCGCTGTTTCCCTCAGCATGTCTAAAATTGGGGTCCCGGGGGACCTGTTTATCGAGAAAGTAAAGGAGGTCTCTCCGCACATCGGGATCAGCCCCCTCATTAATCGTCAATCCGCAGGTGGTATGGTGGACGAAAAGAAAAAGCACACCCTCATCGACGTCCTCGACCAGGTCTCTAAAGTGGTCGGTGATCGACACCATTTCCTCTTTTTTGCTTGTCTTCAGGCTTAAAGTCTTCTGCATGGATGATCTCCTCCCTCCCTTGCACCGTTACTATTCATTATACCACCGGGAAAACGATTCTTAACAAAAAACTAAAAACGACGGGCTCTCACCCGTCGTCTGCAGTTTAGATTGCCATGTCATTGTAGACTTTTCGATAGTCATCGAGGTTCACGATCTGTGCGGATTCCAAGCCGCCTATGATCCGGGCGGGAGTACCCACGGCAGTTGACCCGGGACGGGTGTCTTGAAGCAGCACGCTACCGGCACCTACCTTTGTCCCGGCTGCCACCACGATCGGTCCGAGCACCTTGGCGCCCGCGCCGACGAGCACGTCATCGCCGAGGGTCGGATGTCGCTTGCCGATCTCTTTGCCCGTACCACCGAGGGTCACCCCTTGGTAGAGGGTCACGCGATCGCCGATTTCCGTGGTCTCCCCGATCACCACGCCTGTGCCGTGGTCGATGAAGAGCTTGTGACCGATGGTCGCACCGGGATGGATCTCAATACCCGTGAGAAAGCGTCCGAACTGACTGATCAGACGAGCGAGGAAGAACGCACGCTTTTCGTAGAGCATATGGGCCACGCGGTGCAGAAAGAGCGCGTGTACCGAAGGGTACAAAAGTAGGACCTCCAGGTAACCCCGGGCCGCGGGATCCACCTCACGGACATGATCGAGATGTGCTCTAATACGTTTGAACATACTCACTCACCTGTTCCTTTCGCTTTTTAGTAAAGCCCCATGGAGAGATACTTCATTCCGTTATCCGGGACAACCACAACGATGTCATCCTCGGGGGACATTTCTTTCGATAGTGCGGTGGCCGCGGCAATGGCCGCGCCAGCCGATACACCCACGAGCAGCCCCAGGTCATCGCGTACACGGTGCAGGGAGGCGAAGGCTTCTTCGTCTTTGATCTGCAGGATCCTGTCGATCTGGGCCGTCTCTGTGTTGCCCGGGATGAATCCGGCACCAATGCCCTGGATTTTGTGGGGGCCCGGGTTGCCCCCGCTGAGAACCGGTGAATTCTCCGGTTCCACGGCCACCAATTGGATCGATGGATCCTTTTCCTTCAGGTAACGACCGACCCCCGTCAGGGTTCCGCCGGTACCCACGCCCACGACGAGCGCCCGGATACCCGGTACATCGCGCAGGATCTCAGGGCCCGTGGTGCGGTAATGGGCGTCGGGGTTGGCCCGGTTGTCGAACTGTCCGGGCATAAAGAAGTTGGTCTCTTTTCCGGCCAGCTCCGAGGCCTTCTCGATGGCCCCCTTCATACCGGATGCCCCCGGTGTCAGGAGGATCTCGGCACCGTAGGCCCGCAGGATGTCCCGACGCTCTTTGCTCATGGTCTCGGGCATGGTGATGATCACTTTATAGCCCTTTTGGCGACCGATCATCGCAAGGGCGATGCCGGTGTTTCCGCTGGTGGGCTCTATGATAGTCATCCCCGGCTTCAAACGTCCATCGGCTTCCGCGGCCTCTATCATGCCGAGTGCGGCGCGGTCCTTCACGCTACCGCCGGGGTTAAAGGATTCTAATTTCAAATAGATGGTGGCACCCTCCGTCGGTCGGTACCGAAGATAGGGCGTTTCGCCAACCATCTCTAGCATGCTGTTGTAAACTTTCATAAATACATCCTCCTTTTCGAACAAAAAAAAGTCCCCTCATTTTAGAGGCGACGTGTCGTCGCGGTTCCACTCTAGTTTCACCGTCTTTTTCGGATACCCTTGATATCCTATCTCTATAACGGGAGATGCCCGGTGTCCCCTACTCAATGGATTCGGGGAAACAGCTCGAGAAGGCACTTCGGATGACACGCGACGGATCTTCTCACCAACCAGATCCTCTCTATAAGACGCCCGTTCATCGTACTTTCTTCTCTCATCGCAATTCCTAGTATGTTCATCGGATTAATTAGAGTATAAGACAAGATGGGTGGGATGTCAACGGCCCTAGCCCCTATTTTTTTGAGGAAAAGGCTTTCTTTTTGAGAAGCAAACTCAAGTAAGCTGTCGCGCCCCCCGCCGAATCGAGGAGCACATCGGTCACCTGGGAGGCTCTCCCGGGCACAAAACGCTGCAGGGTCTCGTCGCTCACTGCCACCAGAAAGACCGCCCCCATGACCTTGTACCACGGACGACGCTCCTCTGCAAGAAGCAGGCCCAGCACGAAAAAATTAAAGAAATGAGCTGCCTTGCGCAGGAAGCTTTCGGGCAGCGGCAGGGACAGTCTGGCGAAAAGATCTGCTACGAAGCCGGAAGCTTCCGATGAAATCGAGGCCGGTTGCAGGGAGAAAGAGAAAATCCAGAGGATCCACAACACAAGGGAAAGACGCCTCACCCTAACGGTCATGAGAACGTCTTTCTTTTTCAATGTAAAGATCGAGCGCTAGGATCCCGCGTCGCATCAAACGGACCAACAGGATGATGAGGTAGATGGAGATCCCCATCCAGACGAGGAATAGGATCACGTTGAAGAGTCCAAAAAATGCCATGTTGAAGTTGTTCATTTCCTTAGCTTCCCTCCTTGAGCGCTTTCACTTCGGCGACGGTCGGCATAGAGAGCAGTGCACCATAACGCGTGGTCACCAAAGCACCAACGGCATTACCGAAGGCCAGAGCCTTGCGCAGGACCAGATCGTCTTGGTCGACAAGGTGTCCCCCCTCGATCAGGGTGTGGAGCACGCCGGCAAAGAAACTATCGCCCGCCCCTGTGGTGTCGATCGCCTGCACCTCGTAACCGGGTACGTAGCCAGCCCGCTCGGCGGAGAAGAAGTAGCTTCCCATGGCCCCGTGGGTGACGATGAGCAGGGACAGGTCGTGTGCATCGATCAACTGCCGGGCCGCAACTTCCTGTTTCTCTCCCGGCACCAAGAGGGCCAGCTCCTCCTCGGATACCTTCACGAGATCGGCAAAGTCCAGACCACGCTTCATCCAGCGGATGGCCTCCTCTTCAGAGGTCCAGAGCTGGTCGCGATAGTTCGGATCGTAACTGACGATCCATCCGGCTGCTTTTGCTTCTTCGAGCAGGGTCAGTTGTGTGCTCCTGGCCGGCTCGTGGGTGAAGCCGAGGGACCCGAAGTGGAAGAGTCCTTCACCCGAAAAAAGGTTCTCGGGAAGCTCTTCACGTCGGATCCGCGTATCGGCACCGCCATCGCGGTAAAAGGTGAAGCTGCGATCACCGTCGGACGCGAGGTGCACGAAGGCCAGGGTGGTTCTGGCCGATGGGTCCCTGAGGACGTGATCTGTAGCCACGTCCGCCTCGGTCAGGGTGTTGATGAGCTGATCGCCAAAATGATCAGCGCCTACTTTCCCGATGAAGGCGGTCTGGTGACCCCATTTTGCCAGTGCACTCAAAAGGTTGGCCGGCGCACCACCGGGGTTGGCTTCGTAGGTATGGGGAGACGGGCCGGGCGTGAAATCGATCAAGATCTCCCCGAATGCCATGTATTTCATTTCTCGCGACCTCTCCTTTCGGCGGTACTATTGCGGATGACCAGTTCAAAGGGAAGCGATTGCTGATCCCAATCGATGGTCTCTTTCTTGATGCGCTTGATCAGCAGACGGGCGGCTGTCGCCCCCATCTCATAGATCGGCTGTCGGATCGTGGTGAGGCTCGGTATGAACATACTGGCCAGGGGGACGTCATCAAAACCGATGACCGACACATCCCCAGGCACAGCACGACCGGAGTCGTTGAGGTACTTGATCGCCCCGACAGCTAGTTCGTCGTTCAAACAGAAAATGGCCGTGGGTGGGTCTTTCAAGTTCATCAGGTACCTAGCGCCTTCGTAGGCAGACTTGAAGTGGTAGTCCGATTCCACGATCAAGGCCTCGTCCGTGGCGAGACCCGCCTCTTCATGTGCCCTCCGGTAACCGTCCACCCGGTAGATCGCCGTATCATCTGTTATGGAGGAGCTGATGATTCCCACCCTGTGGTGGCCCAGGTCGATCAGGTAACGCACGGCGCTATAGGCAGCCGCCTCGTTATCGATATCCACATTTGGAATCTCCTGGCCATCGAAATGGCGGTTGACCGTCACGATGGGCTTGCTGTACCGATCGAAGAAGGCTTTCTGGTACGTGTGGAATTCAAAGGTCATGAAAATGATCCCGTCTACTTCCTTGTCCTCCAAGAGCTCGAGAAATTCCTTTTCCTTCTCGTGCTCGCGGAAGGTATTGCACAGGAGGATATTGTAGTGGTAGGCTTTCGCCACCTCGCTCATTCCCTTGACCAGCTCTGCGTAGAAGGGATTGGCCACATCGGGAATAATCAGGCCGAGGATCCCCGTTCGCTGTCGCGACAGGCTCCGGGCCAGAGATGAGGGGCGGTAGCCCGTCTCGTCAATGACATTCTGCACGCGCTCTTTGATCTCATCGCTCACGGGTTTGGTATTATTGAGCACCCGCGAGACCGTGGCTTTACTGACCCCCGCGATCTCGGCGATGTCTTTGATGGTCATCTTCACTTACATCAGCTCCACATCATACGGTATTCATCAATTGCAATCGTATCTCTTTTTGGCCTCCATGTAAATGTACCTTTTCCTCTCCGTGATAAAAAGTGACCTCTTCGCCATCCACCAGCCCATAGAGTACCTGCTCTTTCTCCACCGAAACCGAGAGCAGGGCGCCGCGCACACGCAGTCGAAAGCGATAGTCTCCCAGGGCGCTGCAGGCTCTGGGGGATAGGGAGATCCCGTCGCTGCCGACGCGTAGACCGCCGAATCCGTAGGCAAAGCTCATCCACGAACCCGACATGGCCGCCATGTGCAGGCCGTGATCAGAATTCTTATGGGTGTTGTCGAGATCCAGTCGTAAGTTCTCTTTGAAGTAGTGATAACCTTTGTTCACGTCTCCGATTTCCATCGCCAGGATCCCGTGGACACTGGGCGAGAGGGAGGAATCGTGCGTCGTGAGGGCTTCGTAATAGATGAAGTCCCTTCTCTTTCGTTCGATAGACACATCTTCTCCAACGAGAATGTGCGCGAGCACCACATCGGGCTGCTTGAGCACCCGGTGGCGGTAGATCGTCAACGGGTGAAAGTGCAGGAGGAGGGGATATTGGTCCTCGCGCGTTTTCTCGAATGGCCAGGGTTTTCTGTGGTAAAAATGATCATCCTGCAGGGTCAAGTCCCTGTCGGCATCTTCTGGCAAACGCATCTTGCGGCTGGCTTCTGAAAAACCCTCCAATTCCTCGGTCGTGAGGTCCAGTCTCTGGAAGAGGGCCTCACGATCCGCCGCACGGTCGACGACCGCTACGGTATAAGCGAGGTGCTGGGCCGCCATCTTGTTGGTATAGTAGTTGTTATCGACAATTGCCGTGTACTCATCGGGACCCGTCACCGCATCGATACAAAAGCCGCGGTCACTGAAGTGTCCCATGTCCAGCCAAATCCTTGCGGTTTCTACCAGTAGATCCACACACTGCCCGTCGACAAACGCCACGTCGCCCGTGGCCTTCTCATAGAGATAGATCGCGTAGGCGATATCCGCATTGATGTGATACTGCGCTGTTCCCGCCGGAAAATACGCAGAGCATTCGCGCCCGGTGATCGTTCGCCAGGGATACTTGGCCCCTCGCTCGTGACCGAGCTGCTTGGCTCGCTCCCGCGCACCCTCTAGGGTGTGCACGCGGAAGGAGAGCAGTCCCCTGGCCACTTCTGGGGCCACGAAGGTAAAGAAGGGAATGGCATAAATCTCGGTATCCCAGAAATAGTGGCCTTCGTATCCCTCTCCGGACAAGCCCTTGGCCGGTAGATTGGACGCCCCATCGATCCCGGCGCCATTGTACAGGTGGATGGCATTGAAGACCAGGGCTTCCTCGACCTCGGGATGGTCTGGAACATCAATCTTCAAGGGGCCGATGAAGCGGGTCAGTGCCTCGCACTGGGTCTCGACGGCTTGGTCGAAGGAGAGGTCGGCATCCTTTTGAAAGCGCTCGAGCACGCGGTCGTCCTCGGGTTCGCCATCAAAATCCCGTTGGGTATAATAACCCACGACCTTCTCGATCACCACGGCTCCCGGTACAAAGGTCACATGATCGGTGATTTCATCGTAGCTGGAGAGGGGTTTTCTCTCTAGGACCTCCCCCTCGATCACCCGATTCTCCAGGAGCGTATAGAGGAGTTGTCCTGCGTTCAGAGTACGCATGCGCGCCGCCTGATCAGCAATGACCTCTTCGACGGCGAGGCGCCTGCCGCCACCTTGGGTGCCCACGCGTGGATCGTTGCTCGCACCACGGTTGTAGACGTTCAAGAGCACGCGCGATCCCACGGACATCGTCTCGGTCCCCTCGGGCGGTTCAATTTCATACCGCATCATGAAGAGATTGCGCGGGTTTCTCGGCACGAGCGATTGCGATCGAATCTTGAGGGTGCGCCCGCTTTCCAGCCGAAAGACCAGGTTTCGTTCGACGACCAATCGATCGAAGTGATAGATCCGCTCATAGTCCACAAGAGCCTCTTCCGACAGGGTCACCTTTTCGCCGTCGATCATCACATCCATGGGAAGGGGATTCGGTAGATTGACGATGAAATCCGACTCCGTTGGAAACCCATGGGCCGATTCACCATAGGTGATCGCGTGAGAGTCGTAGAATCCATTGATATAGCAGCCGATCTCCTGGGACCGGTGCCCTTCGGGGTGTGTCCCCCGTATGCCCAGGTAGCCGTTACCCTGCGAATAAAGGGAAGCCTGGTGATTGATGGCCCGGTCGACCATCGGCTTTTCTATCAAACGTCCTAACATGGGAACACTCCTTTTTCTCATGATTTAATCCTTGAGCGAGAGGAAAGCCACCTTTCCCCCCGCCCAAAGACTAAAGGAACGAAAGAAGCTAGCGTCAACTAGCTTCTCTCCTAAAGTCTTTCGATCTGTCTTATTCTGCGATTTCGAAGCCCGTGAGGTCCTGAAGGTCGAGTTCCAGTTCCATGAAGGCTGTCTCAGCATCGGTCTGACCCGTTAAGACATTGTGTACGGCTTTAAAGAAAGCGGTGCTGACGGCATTGTACTGAGGTGCCGTTTGCGTGGATGGACGAGGTGTGGCGTTTACGAATACATCGTAGAGCGTACCAAAGAACGGTGAAGCATTCAGTACGTCCGGATCATCGTAAAGCGACTCGATCGTCGGGTTAAAGGAACCATCAACCGCACGCATTTTCTGCACTTCTTCTGATGCGAGGTAAAGTGCTACATCTGCAGCGACCTCTGGATTCTCAGAGTAGTTGGAAACAGAAAGGTTCCATCCACCGAGGGCTGCTGCACTGGTACCGGAATCACCAGCGGGCAGTGGTGCCACGTCAAAGATTCCTTTTACAGCGGAATCGTCACTGTTAGAAAGCGAGTAAGCGTAAGGCCAGTTTCTCATAAAGGCCGCGTTACCGCCCTGCCAGATGTTACGGGCGCCCTCTTCATCCATGCTCGTGACGCCATTGGGTGAAATCGTACCGACCCATGAAGCTGCCTGGTCGACAATCTCGATGGCTTTTTCATTGTTGATCGTGATTTCTTTATCGGGTGAGATGATCGTGCCGCCACCGTTGGAATCGATCCACTCGAGCGCGTCACAAGTCAAACCTTCATAAGCGTTCCCCTGCCATACGTAACCTACGAAGTCCTGGTTACCGTCGGCACGTTCGCCATCTTGGATGATTTGTGCATATGCTTCAAGTTCATCCCACGTTTGTGGTACGTCAAGATCATATTTCTCAAGAAGGTCCGTGCGGTAGTACAGGAGACCCGCATCTGTGAACCATGGCATGGCCACAAGCTTACCGTCGACCGTGTTGTTCTGGACGATCGGATCAAAGTGACCGTCGATGACTTCGGCAGCGCCATACTCATTGAGGTCTACCATGTGAGCGGCAAGGTCGCCAGGCCAGATCACGTCGATCTGATAGATATCCACTTCACTAGATTCTGCCTCGAGGAACTGCAGGTAGAGTCCGAGGCGGTCTGTGGCTGCATCCGGAGAGTCAAAAATCTCGATCAAAACATTGGGATGCTCGTCCATGTACATCTCGGCTGCCTGCATGTTGAGCTCAAGCTCATTACCCACCGCACCTGAGATCAGGCGGACAGTGACAGGTTCTTCAGCAACAACTTCTGGATCATCGGCAGGTTCTTCTTCCATTGGCTCTTCTGCCGGCATTTCTTCTGGCGTCTCTTCTGTGGGTGCTTCTTCAGCCGGTTGGCCGCACCCGAAGAGCGCGAGACTCATCACGAGCGTTAACACCAGTAGTAATGCTAGGTTTCTTTTTAACATGCATGTCACTCCTTTTTTTCTTGTTTTGTTCTTAGCCTTTGACAGCTCCCGCCGTCAGTCCAGCAACAATCCTTCTCTGGAAGAAGAGTACCAAGAGCACGATTGGAATCGTGACGACCACCGTGGCCGCCATGATTTCACCGAAGGGCTCCTGTCGGGCGATCGAACCTTGGAAATAGGCGATGGCCACAGGTACTGTTCTCGCTTCCGGATTGATCGACGTGAACGTCAGGGCAAAGAGATATTCGTTCCAAGCGGCGATGAAGGCCAAAAGACCTGTCGTCACCAGTGCAGGGGCCGTCAGGGGTAGTAAAATCTGACGGAAGGTCTGGAAGCCCGTGGCCCCATCCACCTGTGCAGACTCCATCAAGCTTCTGGGCAGCTGACGGAAGAACGACGTCAACACCCATGTGGTGAAGGGAAGCGTGAAGAGCATGTACACGATGATCAGGCTGAGGCGGGGACCGATCCCCAGTGCTTGGACGAACGATGAATTTATCAGCGCATAAAGCCCGGAAAGGATCGTCACCTGCGGGAACATCGTCATCGCCAAAATCAGGTAGAGCGTTGGCGTCTTCCCGCGAAAGCGGAGCTTTCCTAGGGCAAAGGCTGCGAAGGATCCGGCCACGAGGGCCAGAGCGGTCGTGGACACGGCCACGATGGTACTGTTGACGAGACCCTGGATGAACATATCGTTGGCAAAGACGGCTTCATAATTCCCAAAGAAAGGCTGGAACTGAAGGGTCGTCGGGTTCACCGGAACGAAGGTCGCGGGTGTCATCTGCAGCTGCGCTTCCGTCTTCAGGGACGAGTTGAACGCCCAGTAGAAGGGGAAGAGCATGTACACGAGAACCAGCAACAAGACAAAATAGAACCCAATTTTCTTAAGCATCTTCTTCGTTCACCCCCAAGCTCTTGATAAAGAAGACTGCGAATCCAAAGATGATCACAAAGATCACGACACCGATGGCGCTGGCCAGCCCCATGTTCCTGTTACCGATGAGCTGGAAATAGTTGTAGCTCGCCATGGAGTACTTACGCGATCCGAGAAGCACCTGGAACACGTCGAAGACGCGCAGTGCATCGAGGGATCTGAAGATCAAGGCCACACCGATGGCCGGCTTCAAGAGCGGCAGGGTGATCTTGTAGAACTGCTGTAGTTTTGAGGCCCCGTCGATCTCGGCCGCTTCGTAAAGCTCACCGGGTATCGTCTGTAGCCCCGCCAGAATCAAGAGCGCCATGTAGGGTGTCGTCTTCCACACGTCGATCATGATCATCGAGGGTAGCTGTAAACCCTCTTGGCTGAGAAAGGAGATCGAACCATCTCCGACACCGAACATCTCCAGCACGGTGTTGAAAAGACCCGTCCGATTCGATTGCAAGATCCACTCCCACATACGGGCGGATACAACCGTGATAACGGCCCAAGGTACCAGCATAACCGTACGCATGGCCCCTTTTCCTCTGAAGTTCGAGTTCACGACCATCGCCACACCGAGACCTAAGATTGTCTCGAGCGCAACGGACAGCAAGGTGAAGCTCAAGGTGTTGTAGATCGATTTCAAAAATTCTGGATCCGTGCCGCCGAACACATACCGCTTGCCAAAGAAGTTGTATGTAAACACCTCTTTGTACCGGATCGGTTCGCGGGGTAGTACACGTACAGGGCTATCGTACACGACTTCGCCCGTCTCCTCATCATACATGACATTTCCGTTATCATCGGTTCTAGGGGGCAGTTCCTCGATGGTCATCGCCAGGAGACTCTTGTAGTTCTCGAAGCCGACGAATTCGACTTCCTGACTACTGGCGAACTGCCTATTGGTCATGCTCGTGTAGAACACACTGAACAACGGATAAAAAGCAATCAAGAATAAGATGAGATAAGTTGGCAAAAGAAGTTTGTACGCTAGGCGTTTCTCCTCTTGGAGAAGTGTGGCTTCTTTCTTCTTTTTCGACATTTTATCCCTCCACCGTCTTCGTAGAGAAACCGGTTTCCCGAGCGTCTAAAAAAAAAATCGTTTCGGAAACCGGTTTCCTAAGCTTATTATACCCAGTCCTTCACACCCTGTCAACGAATCCTTTACAAAATATTCACATTTCGCGAGGCGAAAGAACCGACTGCTGGGAGGTCGGTGGACGACCTCCTGTGTCTAGCGCAACAACTCATCCAGTTTTTCCTTATCAAAACCCGTGATCGCTTCTCCCTCCACCAAGGTGTAGGGTACACTGCGGACACCCAGGCTGATGAGCTCATCCCGAGCACCCTCATCGCGAGAAATGTTCTTCTCTTCAAAGGGAATATGATGCTCGGTCAAATACTCTTTCAGGGCATTGCAGTAGGGACAGGTGTTTGACGTGAAAACAGTCACTTGTTTCACAATGTTTCCCCCCTTTCATTTCGATACTTACCCAAAAAATCTTCTTTGAAAAGGTCACGTTATCTCTTCTGTCATTCGGGGTAAAGGTGGAAAAGGAGGTGGGACACCATGTGTACGATTCTTTTCGCTCATCAGTATCATCCGAAGTATCCTCTCATTATGATCGCCAATCGTGATGAATTCTATAAACGGCCCAGTCAGCACGCGCATTTTTGGAAGGACGCCCCTGAAGTCTTCGCCGGCCGGGACCTCGAGGCCTGCGGCTCCTGGACGGGGATCAACCGCAAGGGCAAGCTGGCCTTTCTTACCAACTACCGGGATTTTTCCCTCATCCGTAAGGATTCCTTGAGCCGCGGAGCCCTCGTGGCCAAGTTTCTGCTCGAGTCTCCGGATCCGTTAAGCTATCTAGCGAGCATCAAGGAACAGCGGCACAAGTACAACCCCTTCAATCTCGTCGTGGGTTCACCCGGGGATCTTTACTACTACAGCAATATGGGGACACCCATCCAAGCACTCGAGCTCGGCATCTACGGTTTGAGCAACCATCTGCTCGACACCCCTTGGCCAAAAGTGACCTTAGCACGCAGTGCCTTCCAAGAAGTGCTCGGCACCCACGACGAACCGCCCATCGATGCCCTTTGGCAGATCCTGATGGACCGGACACCGGTCCCTGATGATCTGCTTCCCGAAGATACGCATGCGCCCCTAGAAACCGAACGTTTGCTCTCTACGATCTTTATCAAGGGGGAGACCTACGGGACCCGCTACCAGACGTTGCTCTTTGTAGACCGGGAGGGGAACGTGCGGTTTCACGAACGCGAGTGGTTGGACGATCGGTTTCGCGAACGTACCACCCAGTTCACCACGAAAGCCGAATAAGTTTGCATGCGGGCCACAATCTGTTAAAATGAAAACAGAGGTGATATGATGCCTGATTTTTTCACGCACACCATTTTCGGCCTGCGCGTCAACGATTGGCTCGACGTCGAGATGAAGATGAATCTTTATAATTTCGCCAACCAGGGGCCCGACTTTTTCTTTTATGCGGATTTCTATCCTTGGAAGCGTCAGAAGCGAGGGATGCCCTACGCTAAGATGCTCCACAAGGAGATGGCAAAGGAAACCCTGCTTGAGGCGATTGTCTACGCGAAGGATAATTACAACGATGTCATCCGCACCTATCTCTACGGATGGATCAATCACTATACCCTGGATTCCGTGACGCATCCCTACGTTTTTGAAAAGGAGGCGCAGGGGCTCGACCACAAGGAAATTGAGATGGCCATCGATCTCCACACGATCGAACGCTTCCGCTTTCTGCCGCGATACGGACCGGATCTCGTGGCGCTCGAGGACATCGACCTTGCCAATATTCGGGATATTTACACCCACGTCCTGGAGGAACAATTCGATGAAACCCTACCGTCCGAGCTCGTGAAGCAGAGCTACGATGATTTCATCACCTATCAGAAGATCTTTCACGACCGGGAGAACCAAAAGAAAAAAAGGCTGATCCATTTCATCGGACGCCTTTTTCACCTGAATCTCAACCGGCATTATTTCGGTACCACGCTGGAAGACCTAGGGATTTCTGATATCAAACGCTTCGACGAAGGATTCGACCAGGCCGTGCTACTGGCCGCACAACGGTGCCAGGCCGCGCAGCGGTTCCTCGATCTGAAAATCGATTTCGATGAACTCGCTTCCTATTTCGATCGGATCAACTATGAAGGTGAAAGCTACTGATCTCCCATCGCGGAGATCGGTTCTTTTTTTGCCAATTTTCTACCCGCCTCCACATCCACCGTAGAGAGGAGTACCATCCCCATGATGAAGAAGAAGGCAACGGAGACGATCCCCAGACGACTGGATCCCGTCAGTTGTCCCACGAGGGCAAAGAGGAAGGGGCCCGTGATCGCCGAGAATTTGCTCGATACACCGTAGAAACCGTAGAACTCCCCCACCTTGTCCTTGGGGATCATGCTACCGTAGAGCGATCGGCTGAGTGCCTGCGCGCCTCCCTGGACAAGCCCCACGAGCCCGGCCAGCATCCAAAAGTCCAAGGCCGTGGCCAGAAAATAGCCCCGGATGGTGATGAGGAGGTAGACGGAAAGCGCCAGAAAGATGCCACGTTTGGCCCCGACTCGTGCACCGAGCTTGCCGAACAGAATGGAAAAGGGGATCCCGATGAACTGCGTGAGCAAGAGGGCCCCGATGAGATCCGTCTGGCCGATTCCGATCTCACGACCGTAGACCGTGGCCATCCGCATGATCGTCCCGATGCCATCGTTGTAAAACCAGAAGGCCAGAAGAAACTTCCACAGTTCACGGTAACGGCGGATGTGGGCGATCGTCGTCTTGAGTTCTCGAAAGCCCATGCGAACGTAAGCCGACATCTCACGCGATGTCGCCATCCCCTCGTCCTTTGGAAACTGCTTAAAGGCTGGGATCGTAAAGACCAACCACCAGATGGCCACCGTCAGGAAGACCGCCCGCGTGGCCATGAGTGAATCGGAAAAACCGAACCACCCCGGCTTCATGATCATCGCAAGATTCACGGCGAGCAAAATCCCCCCACCGAGATAGCCCATGGCGTAACCCTGGGAGGAGACCATATCCATACGTTCATCCTTCACGATCAGCGGAAGGAAAGAATCGTAAAAAATATTACCCCCCGCGAAGCCGATGCTCGCGAGGATATAGACGGCGGAGATCAGCAGGTAATCGCCCTCACCGCCGAGCACGAGCAGACCGCTTCCCAGAACCCCCAGGAAGACGAACACCGTGAAAAGACTCTTGCGCCGGTGGGCGCGATCGGCCACCGCCCCTAGGATCGGTGCCATTACAGCCACCAGGAGCATGGCGATGGTCGTGGTGTAACCCCAGTAGGAGGTCGCGGTGTTGCCGGGCAGATGGGCCCCGGCCACGTCCACGTAAAAGATCGGTAGCACCGTGGCCATAAGTGTTGTGGCGAAAACCGAATTCGCCCAGTCGTACAGGATCCAAGCCCGAACCGTTTTTTGATTCGACATCTGTCCACCTCGATTTCATGTTAGGGTATTGACTTTCCACAGGAGCGTGTTATAATTTATATTGCTTCGGGAAATATTCCGACGGGGTGTGGCGCAGTTTGGTAGCGCACCAGGCTGGGGGTCTGGTTGTCGCAGGTTCAAGTCCTGTCACTCCGACCAAAGCACGAGCGAGAGGTCGCTTCTTCTTCACGAGGAAGCGACCTCTCCTCTTTTTTTATGCGCTTTTTTAGGCAAAAGCCCGGGCGATCCGCAGGATGGCCTCCTCGATCACCTCTTCGGAAGTCGCCACATTGAGCCGCAGGTACCCGGCGCCCGTGGCTCCAAAGGTGTACCCCTGATTCAGACCCACACCCGCTTCGTCCACTAGGATTCGCTTGAGTTCTTTCGGGTCCGACTCGAGGGCCCTGAAATCGAGCCAAGCGAGATAGGTGGCCTCGGGCTTGCGAAAGCGCACCTCTGGCAAGTGCTTGTCCAGTAGCTCACCCAAAAAATCAAAGCGCCGGTCGATGGTGCCCATCAAGCGCTCGAGCCAGTTGTCACCGTAGCGGTAGGCCGTCTCCACCGCCGTGAGCGCCAGCGGGTCCGCCAGAAAAAGGTGCAGTCGATCAAGGACGGTATCTTGAAAAGTGCGCATGAGACCCTGGTCCTGGATGATGATATTGGCCAGCCCGAAACCGGCCAGATTGAAGGTCTTCGAGGCGGCGGTCATGACCATGCTGTTTGTCTTGAAACGTGCGTCTACAGCGGTCAGCGGCAGGTGCTCTACCCCCGCAAGCGTCAGGTCCGCATGGATCTCATCGGAGATGAGGAAACAATCGTTGGCCAGGCAGAGATCACCCATCCGCTGCAGCTCCTCCCGTGTAAAGACCTTCCCCACGGGATTGTGTGGCGAAGCGATAATCATCATTTTGGCCCCTTTCACGCGCTCCTCCAGGTCTTCAAAATCGATGCGATAGCTACCATCTGCCTCTTCGAGCAAGACGTTCTCTGATAGGACGCGGTCGTTGTGCTTCACCGAAGCGGCGAAGGGCGGGTAGACGGGCGTCTGGATGATGACCTCATCACCAGGTTGGGTAAAGGTCTGGATGGCCATGTTGATCGCAGGGACCACCCCCGGTGTGATCTGGATTTCCCCAGGGGTGATTTCCCAGCGGTAGTGTCGCTTCATCCAGCCCACCACCGCTTCATAGTAGGCGGGGTAGGGCTTGGTGTAACCGAAGACCCCATGCTCCACGCGAGCCTTCAGAGCGGCCAGCACCTCGGCGGGCGCCTTGAAATCCATGTCGGCCACCCAAAGCGGCAACAGGTCGTTCCGGCCGAAGGCCATGTCCATGTGATCCCACTTGACGCAGTGCGTGCCTTTTCTATCGATAATATGATGAAAGTCCATTGTGCTCCCCCTTTTCGGTCGTGCTCTCTTTTTTTAACAAAAGAATCCGCTATCTTATTTATATCATATTCTCTAGCGGTTCAAACGGTCGACTTCGCTATGTTAAAATGAAGTATGGCATTGGTCTTGCATTCTCTAGTCCCGAACGGAGGGATTGTTATGATTTTATTGAAAAACGTCAATGTATTCGCACCAGAGCCCATGGGTGATAAGGACCTGCTTATGGGAGGCGGTCGTATCCTGGCCATCGAAGATGACTTATCTGCTTTCGCCGGGGGACCCGTGACGGTCATCGACGGCGGGGGCCTTCTGCTTACCCCGGGCCTCGTGGACGGCCACGTCCACATCACCGGCGGTGGCGGCGAGGGTGGCTACCGCACGCGTACACCGGAGCTCCAACTGTCCACCATGATCGGTGCCGGCGTGACCACGGTGGTCGGTTGCCTGGGGACCGATGGCATCGCACGGAGCCTCGAGGCCCTGGTTGCCAAGGCCAAGGGCCTCAAGGAAGAGGGTGTGGGTTGCTACCTCTACACGGGCAACTATCGACTGCCCCTGAAGACCCTCACGGGCGATCTCATGAAGGACATCATGCTGATCGACGAGATCATCGGGGTCGGCGAAGTAGCACTTTCCGACCACCGGTCTTCTCAGGCCGATTTCGAGCTTTTCAAGCGTACCGTAGCTGATGCCCGGGTGGCCGGGATCCTGTCGGGAAAATCCGGCGTGGTCAACATCCACATGGGCGATGGTCCAGCGCGCTTCGACTATCTGGAACGCCTCGCGAAGGAAACAGATATTCCCCGCAGCCAGCTGGTTCCTACACACGTGAACCGCAATCCCGAGCTCTTCGCCGAAGGCATCGCCTACGCGAAGGCCGGCGGCCAGATCGATTTCACCACGAGTACCACCGCTCTCTTCCTCGAGGAGGGGGAGGTCCCCGCCGCCGAGGCCGTGGCCCGCTGCCTGAAAGAGGGGATCCCGGCCGATCGTCTGACGATGACCAGCGACGGACAGGGGAGCCTGCCCCTATTTGACCCCGAGGGACGGCTCAAGGGGCTTTCCGTGGGTACCTGCCGATCGCTCTATGATGCCATGGTCGAGGCCGTGCAAGTCCACGACGTACCGCTACCGGATGCCCTGGCCACGGTCACCTCCAGCCCCGCGTCCATCCTCGGGCTCAAGGGCAAGGGACGGATCGAAGTGGGGGCCGACGCCGACCTGCTCCTTCTAAAAGAAGACCTGTCGCTGGACACGGTGATCGCAGGCGGTCGTCTCATGATGCGCGGTGGTACCTTCCTGGTCAGGGGTACCTTCGAGGAAGCACCCAAAACCACTTGAGCACCGACCACAAGGAGGAAGAGCCCATGCACACGATCCAATTGATCGCAGGGTCGGAGGAGACCATCCGGTCCCTCACCGGCCAACTGGAGACCTTCCTGGCCAAGGAAGACACCCGGATCATCGGCCACGCCCTTGAACAAGAGACATCGCCCGACCTGACGGGTGATCTGCTGATCCTGTCGAGCCAGCTGACCCTTGAGGAACTATCGGGACTCACCGCTATTCCGGATCGCATGCCGAGGATCATCGGCAGGCGCACTGTCAATTTCGGTGCCCTCGACGCGATCGTGGCGCTACCTGCCGGTACCACGGTCCTTCTTGTGAACGACCGAGAGACCACCTGTCGGGAGAGCATCCAGGTCCTCCGGTCTCTCGGACTCGATCACATCACCTATCTGCCCTTCTATCCCGACGCAAGGATGCCAAAGCCACTACCGGATGTGGCGATCACACCGGGGGAACCCAAGTACGTTCCAGAGGATATCGACAGGATCGTGGACATCGGTCCCAGGATCTTTGACTTTACCACCATCGCCAAGGTGCTCACGGCCCTGGACCAGCTGGAGAAAACCACGGCCACCTTCAGCGAAATGTACCTGAAAAAAATCATCGAGATGGCCAAGGGCCTAGCCGAGAGCCATGCAGAAACCAAGGCCCTCAAGGAGGATCTCGAGAAAGTGCTCGACGGTCTCCGTGAAGGTCTCATGGCCTTTTCTCCCGACGGCCGGATCACCCTGATCAACGATAATCTGAGACGTCTGTTCAAGTTGCCGCGCCACGAGCTGCGTCCCCTCCGCCTGAAAGAGGTGATCCGCAACGAAAAGCTCCGGCGCTACCTGGTCGACGAATCCCAGACCCACGCCCTCGTGCTGACGCTCGAGGGGGAGGATCTCCTGGTCCAGAAGATCAAAAGCTCCGATCACCGACAGACGGTCGTCTCCTTCAAGAGCGAGCAGCAGCGCTTCGATTTCTTCGACCCCAAGGAAAAGGAGATCATCCGAAAGGGTTTTATCGCCAAGTACCACTTCGACGACATCGTGGGCAAGAGCCGCCGACTTTGCGAGGCCAAGCGCATTGCCAACAAGCTGGCAACGGCCGAAATCACCCTGCTCATCGAGGGCGAGAGCGGCACGGGCAAAGAACTCTTCGCCTCGGCCATTCACAACGCCTCGACCCGGAAGGACGGTCCCTTCCTCGCCGTGAACTTCTCCTCCCTGCCCGATGATCTGATCGAATCGGAGCTCTTCGGTTATGCCGAGGGGGCCTTCACCGGGGCGAAGAAGGGTGGCAAGATCGGCCTCTTTGAACAGGCCAACGGTGGGACCTTGTTTCTCGATGAGATCGGAGATACCTCCCTCAAGGTCCAGACGCGCCTCTTGCGGGTGCTAGAGGAACGCGAGATCATGGCGGTGGGCGGCTCCGAGATCCGTCCCGTGGACGTGCGGATTGTGGCCGCCACCAACAAGAAACTGGAGGCGCTGGTGACCGCGGGGCACTTCCGCGAGGACCTCTACTACCGGCTCAAGATGGGCTACATCCACCTGCCTCCTCTCCGTCAACGCGAGGGGGATCTCCCTCTGCTCGTGGAGGACCTTGTCTTCAAGTCCACGGTCAAAGAGGTGGGTATCTCCGATGAGGTCATCGAGACCTTGACCTCCTACGCTTGGCCCGGGAACGTGCGGGAGCTGAAGAATACGGTCACCTACATGCTGGCGGTGACCGACGGACCCCTGCTCACCACAAAACACTTGCCGCAGGGCGACTATTTCTCACGTGCGTCCGAGCATAAACCCGAGGGCCCCTTGCTCGATCAATCGGAACTGTATCTGCTCCGGTCAATGGCCAAGCTCACCCGAAGCGGTGAACGCCCCTCGCGCGCCCGCTTGTCTGCCCTCAGCTATGAGGAGGGTCGAAACCTCACGGTCAATCAAGTGCGTTCGATCCTCGATCGACTGGAGGAAAAGGACCTGATCGTCAAAAGGAGAGGGCGTTTCGGTACGATGCTCACGGAAAAAGGACTCGGCACCATTGGTTGATATCGGTGGTTATTGGTGGTTGCATTTCACCAGTAACCACCTTTTTCTTTTTTCCAATGGTAAAGCTTTTCAAAAGTCGCCCTTCTCCCGGCCATTCGCTTTGGCATCGAACTTGCGATAATAAAACCCGAAACCAATTAAGGAGGGTATTTATGTCAAAGAAGAAATGGTCCATGCCGGACACCTACGTCATCATCTTTTTCGTCGTTCTTTTCGCCGCGCTCTTGACTTACCTCATCCCAGTGGGGTCTTTCGAAATGGAAAATGTCACTTATATGGATGGGGGTACTGAAAAGACCCGCACCGTTCCCGTGGGGGATTCCTTCTCCCTCGAGTATAACGAGTCGGGCGAAGCCCTGACAAACGGTATCAGTTTCTTCGAACCCTTCGGGGGCGTCGGTTTCTCCAACTACGTCTTCGAAGGCCTCGTGAGCGGATCCAAGTGGGGATCGGCCGTCGGTGTCGTGGCCTTTATCCTGGTGATCGGGGGAGCCTTCGGGATCATCCTGAAGACCAACGCCGTGGAGGCGGGGCTCTTCCGCATGATCGAGCATACACAGGGTAGGGATATCCTGCTGCTACCGATCCTCTTCTTTCTCTTCAGCCTCGGGGGCGCGATCTTTGGAATGGGCGAGGAGGCCATGGCCTTCGCCATGATCATCATTCCCATCGTCGTGGGCCTGGGCTACGACTCCATCACGGGCATCTTCGTCACCTACATCGCCACGCAGATCGGTTTCGGCACGAGCTGGATGAACCCCTTCAGCGTGGCCATCGCCCAGGGTGTCTCCAATGTGCCCGTGCTGTCGGGCGCCGGTTTCCGGATGGGTATGTGGGCCTTCTTCACACTGCTCGGGATCGCCTACACATTGAACTACGCGCGCAAGATCAAAGCCAACCCAAGGAGCTCCATCGCCTACGAAAGCGATGTGTACTTCCGAAACGATATGGAAGAAAAGCGTGAGATGGACATCCAGTTCGAGACGGGACACGCCCTGGTTCTCATCACGATCCTTCTGGGGATCGTCTGGATCGTATGGGGTGTTATGGAGCACGCCTACTATCTACCGGAAATCGCCACCCAGTTCTTCCTCATGGGTCTTGCCTCGGGGATCATCGGTGTGATCTTCAAGCTCAACGATATGAGGGTCAATGACATCGCCGTGGGCTTCAGACAGGGTGCGTCCGACCTACTCGGCGCTGCCCTCGTCGTCGGTATGGCCAAGGGGATCGTCCTGGTGCTCGGTGGTTCCGACGCCGGGTCGCCCACGGTCCTCAACACCATCCTCAACTGGATCGCCGGCGGACTAGGCTCTATGCCCGCCTATCTCTCGGCCTGGTTCATGTATCTCTTCCAGTCCGTCTTCAATTTCTTCGTGGTCTCAGGCTCCGGGCAGGCGGCCCTCACCATGCCGATCATGGCCCCCCTTGCCGATCTCGTGGGCGTGACGCGCCAGGTGGCCGTCTTGGCCTTCCAGCTCGGTGATGGCTTCACGAACATGATCGTCCCCACATCAGGGGTCCTCATGGGTGTCCTGGGGATCGCTCGTCTGGACTGGTCCAAGTGGTTCAAGTTCCAGATCAAGTTCCAGGCGCTCCTGGCCGTCTTCGGCTCTGTCTTCGTGATCTTGGGTGTACTCATCGGGTTCAATTAAAACTAGCTCGCTGAAAGAAAAATGACCTTGCCTCGGCAGGGTCATTTTCCCGTGGATATGGTATGCTGGAAGTACCACAACGATTTTTGCTGTTCTCTATGAAGAAACGGAGCGATGAGCCATGAACGAATCCAAGATCCGATCCCTTCGGGAGGAGGGATACAACTGCGCCGAAACCCTGCTGCGCTACGCTGATGACCGCTATGACCTTAAACTGGAGGAAAGCTCTTTCCGCCTGATGTCCGGTTTTGGCGGTGGCGTGATGACCGGGGACTTCTGCGGTGCCATCACCGGTGCCGTGGCAGCCCTGAGCGCCCTCTACAGCGAGGGAAAGGCGCACGAGAGCCCTGCGCTCGAGGAAGCTATCCCGGCCTTCCTGGCGCGGCTGGGGAGCGAGGTGCACCCGAGCACGAACTGCACGGTCCTCAAGGAAGACTGGCGTACCGAGGAAGAGGGCTGTACACCCCTGATTCTCAAGGTGGCCGAGGTGCTCGAGGCCTTTCTCGGGGACCGGGGGATCGCTTGACCCACCGGACGAGGACCATAAGAGAAAGGAGGGTGCATGTCCATGCACCCTCCTTTTCTTATGCCTTTTCGTACAGCATATCCATGTGCGGGATCCCGTCCTCTACATAAGTTGGGGACACCCGTTTGAAGCCGATTTCCGTGTAAAAAGCTTCCAGGTAGGCCTGGGCCGAGAGTCGGATCGTCCTTTCACCAAAATCCTCCTCAATAATCCTGATCGCTTCCTTCATCAGTTCGCGTCCATAACCACGCCCGCGGGCGTGTTCGGCCACGAGCACGCGTCCGATGCTGATCTCGTCGTAGCTCACACCCTTCGGCAGAATCCGGAGGTAGGCCACAATCTCCTCCCCCTGGATGCCGTAGAGGTGATAACTCTCCGGGTCTTTTCCATCGAGTTCAGGATAGGGACAGGTTTGTTCGACCACAAAGACATCGGTTCTGACCTTGAGAATTTCATAGAGTTCCATCGTGCTGAGCTCGTCAAATCGTTTGAGTACCCATCGCATCGCTATCACCTCCTTCCGGGAACTACCTTCGGCAGATCATTTGATGGTATCGACCGCTGCGAGGACCTCTTCCATGGCCTCGATAAAGATCTCCGTTTGTTCCATCGTGCCGGAGCTCACGCGCATGTAGGTATCGTAGCCCCAGAGGAAACCCGGCCGCATGATCACGCCCATGCGCTGTAGTTTATCAAAGACCACGCGAGAATCGCGCTTGGTATCCACGAACACAAAGTTGGCATCGGCCGGTGCGTAGGGAAGTCCCTTCTCGTCGAAGTAGGCCATCATGGCGTCGAGACTCTCCTTGTTGAGCGCTACGGTCTTGTCGATGTGGTCTTCATCCTGCAGGGCAGCACAGGCCGCCGCCTGGGCCAAGCGGTTGACATTGAAAACCCCGCGCACTTTGTTGATCTCGGTGGCAATTTCAGGTGAGGTAAAGGCGTAACCAATACGCACGCCGGCGATGCCAGCTACCTTGGACAGTGTCCGGAGAACGATCGTATTCGGACGCTTGGCCAGGATGTCCAGACCATTGGGGTAGGCTTCGTTGAAACGCGCGTACTCGAAGTAAGCCTCGTCCATGATCAGGACCACGTCCTCGGGAAGCTTGGCGACGAAACCTTCCACTTCCTTCTCGGACATGATGTTCCCCGTGGGGTTGTTGGGGTTGCAGATGAAGACCAGCTTTGTCTTGGCGGACAACTTCTTTTCGAAGGCCGCGAAATCGTGCTTGAGGTCTTTTGTGAGCGGCACCTGATGGCAGACACCGCCCATGTGGGAGACGGCAATTTCATAGAGCGAGAAGGAGGGGAGGCCCATGATGGCCTCGTCGCCTTCTTCGATGAAAGCCTGTGCGATGAGCTTGATCAGCTCCTCACCACCGTTGCCGAGCACGATGTGCTCTCCCGGAATGCCGAACTTCTGCTCCAGCACTTCCCTCAGCGCCATGGCGCCGGGGTCCGGATAGAGGTGCACTCGTTCTGCCTCGCTTTTGATGGCCTCGATGGCCTTTGGTGACGGACCCAGCGGATTTTCGTTGGACGCGAGCTTCACGATCCGCTCCAGACCGAACTCTTTTTTCACAGCTTCGATCGGTTTTCCCGGCACATAAGGCTTCAGGGTCGCGAGCTCTTTTCTAAAAAGTTTCTTTGACATCAATTATCCCCTCCAATGCAATTTCTAGCCCCATTATACCAAACTTTCAGACAGACCGACTTACTTTTTACAACGCACCCTTCCCAGCGCCACGTATCTGTTCTTTTTCTCAATTCTGTGGTATCCTGATGGGGAGGAAGTGATAATGATGATCAATTGGTTGTGGCTCGATCGTATACTCTTTGCACTGGCCCTCGGCTTCACCGCTTACACGGGATATCGGGTGATCAGTGTGCAGCGTGCCCTACCGCCGGGCGTCTGCCCCATCGACTCGAACAATGGCTACATTTACACGAGCATTGGGCTGTTGGTCCTTTGGTTCGCCGTTAACTTCATCCGAGAGAAAAAATCACCGGGCTCCCGATCCTAATCGGCTCCCGGTGATTTTCTCATAGGTTGTACTTTTCGCGTAGACGCCCCAGGTTGGGGCCAAACCGTTCGTCTAACTGTGGCCCAAAAGCCCTGTAGATCTCACAGAGAAAGATATCATGCAAAATGAAGGACTCGGCCATGAGCATAAAGGCCTTGTTCCGCGTCCAGATCGCCTGGTGTTCACCCTCTTCTTCCGTCGCGAAGAGAGACTGTTCACCATCCACCACGATGGTGAACCAATTGCCGAAGTCGCGGGTGTTCTTCTCCATACCAGCCATCTGGTGGTAGTAGACAGTGCCGATTTCCTCCTGTACCTCACCAAAGACCACCGTCACCACCTCGACGCCTTCGGAAGCACGTTCCCTTAGCACGGGGATCAACCGGTCGTAGGTCTCGCCCCAGGTCTCGAGGTAGATAAAGGCCTCTGCCTCCCGAATCATATCGTAGAGCTTCTGTTCGATGGACTGGTTACCGTCTAGATGGAGCATATGGCTCACAGTCTCCGGTTGCTTGATTTTTTTCATCTGGGTCTTCAGATAGTCCCCCGCCTGTTGCATATCCTCGTTGTACTGATCGATGTAGTCATCGAAGGACACGGCGATGTACTTGACTGGATCCTCGGAGATGACGTTCACGAGGTTCTTCTCGAGAAGTTTGGCCATGGCCTCGTAGATTTTTCCCTGGGGTACCCCTGAGAGCTTGCCGAGTTCGTAGGCTGTCACGTTGGCTTTCTGCAGGAGGGCCAGATAGGCTTTGGCTTCGTACTTGTTGAGTCCAAAATGACTCATCTTGGCGAGCAGCGCATCAGAAGCCACGATAGGTCCGCTACTTTCCGTTGACGATCATAGTGCCGGTTCTGCCGGCAATGCCGTCTTTCGCCCGCTCGAGGGAGGTGATCAGGGATTTGCGTCCCGGTTTAGAAGCCGCGAAGCGCATGGCCGCCTGGACCTTGGGAAGCATGGAGCCGGGGGCGAAGTGACCCTCGTCCACGTACCCTTGTGCTTCGTCCAGACTGATCTCAGAAAGCCACTTTTCTTCAGGTGTACCAAAGTGGAGGGCCACTTTTTCCACGGCCGTCAAGATGATCAAATAGTCGGCATCCAGAATCTCGGCCATCTTCTCGCTGGCGAAGTCCTTGTCGATGACGGCGGGCACGCCCACGAGGCTGTGGCCTTTTTCCACCACTGGGATTCCACCGCCACCGACGGTGATCACGATATGACCGGCGGCCACAAGGGTCTTCACCGTTTCTTTTTCCGCCACGTCCACGGGGATCGGCGAGGGCACCACCCGTCGCCAGCCGCGACCGGCGTCTTCCCGCATGATGTATCCCTTATCTTGCGAAAGGACATCGGCTTCTTCCTTGCTGTAGAAGGCCCCGACAGGCTTGCTGGGATTCTTGAAGGCCGGGTCTGCCTCGTCGACGATCACCTGGGTGATCACGGTGGCCACGGGGATATCCATGCTCCGCTTCTTCAGCTCCTCGCGAATGGCGTTCTGGAGGTGGTAGCCGATGTATCCTTGGCTCATGGCCCCGCATTCGGGGAAGGGCATCTCGGGTGTGCCCGCTTCAGAATGGGAGGCCGTTTCCATGGCCAGGTTGATCATGCCGACCTGGGGTCCGTTTCCGTGGGCGATCACGACCTCGTGACCGTCTTCGATCAGGTCCACGATGGGCTTCGCGGTGTGCTTCACAAGCTCCAACTGTTCAACGGGTGTCTTCCCCAGGGCGTTCCCCCCGAGGGCCACCACAATCTTGTCTTTCATCTCCATGTCGATTCCTCCTTCTGTTGGTTGGAAAAGGAGACAGCAGGATCGCTCCTGCCGTCTTATCTTGTTCTTATAGGTTGCCGATGGTAGCGACCATGACGGCCTTGATGGTGTGCATGCGATTCTCTGCTTCGTCGAAGACCTTGGCATGCTTAGAACGGAAGACTTCGTCGCTGACCTCCATGGCGTCGAGACCGAACTTCTCTTTGATCTCGGCCCCCACGATGGTGTCGGTATCGTGGAAGGAGGGTAGACAGTGGAGGAAGATCACATTGTCGTTCTCGGTCTTCTTGACCATCTCCATGTTGACCTGGTAGTCCTTGAGCAGCTCGATGCGCTCGGCGAACTGGTCTTCTTCTCCCATGGACACCCATACGTCGGTGTAGAGGACATCGGCACCCTTCACGTCGTTCACATTATCCGTGAGCGTGATCGTCGCACCGGTCTCCTTGGCCACTTCGCGCATTTCCTTCACGAGCGCTTCAGCGGGCCAGAGTTCCTTGGGTGCTAAGGCCATAAAGTCCATGCCCATTTTGGCGGCGCCGATCATGAGAGAATTCCCCATGTTGTTGCGGGCATCGCCCACATAGACAAATTTCACTTTATTGAGCGGCTTATCCACGTGTTCCTTGACGGTCAGAAAGTCAGCCAGGATCTGCGTGGGATGGTAGAGGTCCGTGAGGCCGTTCCACACGGGTACGCCGGCGTGCTTGGCAAGCTGCTCGACTGTATCTTGCTTGAAGCCGCGGAACTCGATCCCGTCGTAGTAACGGCCGAGTACCTTGGCGGTGTCCTCAACGCTTTCCTTCTTCCCCATCTGGGAGTTGGTCAAGAAGGTGACGTTACCGCCCTCGTCGTAGGCGGCGACTTCAAAGGCACAGCGTGTGCGCGTCGATGTTTTTTCGAATAAAAGCACAACATTCTTGCGCTCGAGCAGTTCGCCGCGGATGCCGGCGCGTTTTTTTGCTTTGAGGTCTTTGGAGAGATCGAGCATGTAGTTGATCTCTTCGGGTGTAAAGTCCTTCAGGGTGATAAACGATCGTCCTCTGAGATTGACAGCCATTTGAATGCCTCCTTATTTTTGGTTCGATGGTTGCTTGTTAAATATCCTCGCGGTAGAGGGGCATGCTCATGCAGCGCGGGCCACCACGTCCGCGTGAGAGTTCACTAGATGGAATGACGTGCAGTTTGATACCGTGGTCCTCGAGCAGTTGGTTTGTCACGTGGTTTCTGGAATATACGACCACTTCAGCCGGTGCGATGGCCAGGGTGTTGGAGCCGTCGTTCCACTGCTCGCGGCCGGCGTCGATCATGTTGCCGTTTCCACAGCGGATCAAGGACACGGAATCGAGCTCGAGGTATTTCTTCAGGATGTCCTCGAGTTCCATGGTTTCTTCTACGATGCTGATTTTCCCTGGTTCTTGGCCGCGGGTGATGCTGAAGATGTTGAGGGGGCCTTCGATCTCCGGGTGGATGGTGAACTTGTCGTGGTCCACCATGGTGAAGACGGTATCGAGGTGCATGAAGGCGCGCTTCTTGGGGATGTTGAAGGCCAGGATCACCTCAAAGGTCTCTCCTGCGTCGAATAGTCGCTTGGCGATTTTCTCCACGGCCACTGCGTCGGTTCGTTCCGAGATGCCGATGGCCAGTACGCGCTGGGACAGAACGAGCTCGTCGCCGCCCTCGATGGATCCCTTTTCTTCGCGGCGGTACCAGAAGGGCAATTCGATGCCATCGAACTCAGGATGATGGTTGAAAATGTACTTGGCGAACAGGGTCTCCCGGTTGCGCGTGACGGTCCGCATGTGGTTGAGGCTGACGCCATGACCGATCGTGGCAAAGGGATCACGGGTGAAGTAAAGGTTGGGCATGGGATCCACGATAAAGGGGTAGTTCGAATCCACTAGATCACCCAAGGATTTGATGCGGTAATCGGCGACCTCCTCTTTGCGGATCCCCTCCATCATCTTGTCCACCATGTCTTTGTTCGATCCGAAGTCATGCAGGTAAGAAGCCACGAGATCACGCTTCTTGTCGCTGAAGATGCCCGATTCTTGGACATATTCTGCGATGAAGGCCTCTTTGACCCCTGGATCCTCGAGTGCCTCGGCGGCCATATCCTCCAGGTACAGTACTTCGGCTCCGCTTTCCCTCAAGACATTGGCGAAATAATCGTGTTCTTCCCGCGCAACTTTCAAGTACGGAATGTCATCGAAAAGCAGACGGTCCATCAAATCCGGTGTCAGATTCTCGATTTCCTTCCCCGGTCGGTGCAAGAGTACTTTCTTGAGTCGACCAATTTCCGAGTAGACATTCAAACCTTTTTTTGTTGACATGTTCCTACCCCTTTCGTATTGCTAACCACCTCAGTGGTGAGTACCTATCACCCTTAGTATAGAATGATTGGGAAAACGCTGTCAAGTCATCCCGAAGACCCCTCGCTTATAAACATGCGTCGCCAAGCGTAAAGAAAAAACAAAACCGCTGACCTCAGCTTCTAAACGACTGAGTTCAGCGGGCTCTAACGGTTTTTATGTTTGCATATGCATGAATATACGAATACTTATACACCTTAACTTTTTTCAGAAATTTCCTTTAAACAGAATAGTGGGCGAAACCATTTCGTGGAAATCATCTTCCTATTCCTTCCGCTCGAATAAGATGGCGGTCTTGTCTTCGTAAATCACCTGCCAGTCGTCATTTACCCGCAGCAGTTTGGTCAAGGTACTCTTCGGATGATACAAGATAAACACCACTTCGTATTTGTCGAGTAGGCCTTCCCAACCATCCTTGACCGTCGTGATCGCAATATAGTCATCGAAGACCCGAGAGTCCTTATTGATGGTCTTTAAATAGACATCCGCCCGACCATCGATAAAGACCTTGAAATCGTGATAGATCAAATACCCACCCCAATCGTAGGAGTTGAAAAGCCTTCGATTCTCCAGATCCAACGCATTGTCCTCCATATAGGCCATCGCATCATCGGGGTAACGAGAAGCGGAAGCAGAGACCTCTTGATCCGCAAACAAAGGTCTATCAGATACCATCATATAGACGACCGTACCCACCAATAGAACATCCAGGCAGAGGACCACCACGAGGAACTTCCTCCTTCGATCTTCGCTACGCGATAAGAAGGCAAAAAGTTTTTCCTTAGCATATCGTACGAAATCCGACAGGGGAAGGGCGATTGCGATCGATGCAAAGATTACAAAGAGGGCGAAATGGCGGGCACTGTTCAGGGCCAAGGTGAAAAACAACATGACAAAGATAAAGTCCGAGACCTTGATTCGATTTTTTGAAAGAATTAGGACCGCGAACACGAGTAAGATGACTGTTAGAAATACCGGGTTCACACCGCTTTGGAAGAGTGGCTTCCACTCGAGAATATGATAGGTTCCCTCGTCCATCATGACGCGGAAAGGATAGGTGTAGATTTCCACCCCGTAGGGGTTGATCACAACGAAAGGAAGTAGCCCCATAATCACGACCATTGGTCTTGTAATCGAGCGAAGAGCCCTTTGAAAAGAATGGCTCTTCCATAACTTCTCAGCAAACGCCCCAAAGGTATAAATCCCCATGACCAGAAACAATAATGGGTAGAAGCCTGCATGTTGATTGACAATCAGCACAATGAGAATTGCCAAGGAAAAGAACTTTGATGTCAGTCGATCAAAGGATGTATGTAGAATCAATAATAACGTAAGCAAGATATTATAGGAAACGATCTGTGGTCTCGGTTGAAAGAAGGGCACGATCATCAGGATGGTTGTAAAGCCCGAGAGAGCCAGCGAGAAAAACGGTCGTTTCGTTCTCACCATGAGAATCTTGTACAAAAGGAATAGAAATATCGAAATGTTCAATCCCAGAAAGAGATAAACACCCCAGTCACCCAGTTGGTTCTTAAACTGAAAGAGCACTGCATCGAAAAGCCATTCATGTGAGAAAAATTTCAACTGGTCAAAGTATCCAAAGACATTGGTCTTGGGTACACTCCTTGTCGCCCAGATGTACTCCCCTACTTTCAGATGCCAGAAGTAATCAGGATCGGACAGCCTATTCTGAGTTAAAAGCCCAAGGCTAGCCAAAAGGAAAAACAATGCCACAGGAACATGTTTGGAATTTTTCATTCGATAGACCAACCCTTTCCCCTTTTCCTAGAAGCAGTAAGATAATGCGAACTACTGATCTGTCACAACAATCAAGCGATAAACATTTTGAGTGCAACAAGAGCCGTTATGACGATCATTAGAAATATGTTGATGATGAGAAACAGTCTGAAGTGCTTTTCATCTTGCTTGTAAATTGAAATCGCCCCGAAAAGATACCGAATCAAACCATGGCTTGCCGGTAAATAAGGACTTGTTATGGGGTAAGACGTTACAAACAATAGATACAAAAGCATATAGGATGAATAAAGTGCATTCTTTTCTTTGAACAATGCGTTGAAAGCATAAAAAACCGCCAGTATAGAAAGGAAAACCACTAATAACCAACTCATATCAAGAGCACCCTCGAGAAAGCCCTGAATATCATTCCAAATCCCAATCAAAGGAAAAGAGAGTTTGCGCGAAAAGTATTTCAGATTGTTTGTAGACGGAGAAGCGAAGTCGCCGTAATTGATATATAAGAAAAGGGGATAACTCAACCATAATGGCGAGGCTAACGCATTGAGGGTGATAATCTTACGAAATTTTTCTTTTCTCACTAGCATAATCATGGGGACCAATAGAATTAAGATGAGCCCGGTCGATCTGGACAGAAAAGATAGCGCTGCAAAAATTGTAGCCCATAGGTATTTCTTCCGGTCTAAAGCAATCAAACAAACTACGGATAAAAGTAAGAAGAGACTCTCCGAGTAACCCGACATGAAAAAGATCGTGACCGGAGAGAAAGACAGTAATTTCGCCACGCGACTACCAAGAGATTTATAAACGATAGTTAATGCAAAAAAGAAGGCTATGTTGGAAATCAACACCGACGCAAGCAGGCTCCCCCCTAACAATCGGATCAAGAGTGGATATAAGGGGAAAAAGACGGTTAGTCGTTCTGTATAGCCGAACTGAGCAATCCTCAAATAATTCGCATTGTCGTAAAAACTGAATAGATTCAGCAAACCCCAATCCAATGTTCCCTGACCTGTTTCTACATAGCCCGGTGGCGCAAAAGGAACCCCCGGATAGTGACTGTAAAAAACAAGATATCCAACGATCATGCATAATAATCTGGAGAATACAAATAATGTTACGATTTCTTTCAACGGAGATTCGGATAAATACTGTTTAATCTCTTTGATCGTTCCCAAAAGATGGTCATCCACACTATTTTGAAGCATTTTTCTCACCCTTGTTTCACCCCCCTGGCAACTCAAACATGTTTTTGGCTAGGTCAGAATGAATCGTAACAATCGTGGTATTCTTACCCGATATAAAGGAACTCAACAGGTTTCTTTGTTGCTTAGAGACTCAGACCAAAGGGTCAGTATTGTCTGTACAACAAAAGCCTCTCGTTAACAATCACGAGACTCCGTACAACGAGGTCCCATTAACCCAAATAATAGAAGAAGGGGACGAGCACGGGGACGAGTGCTGTCAAGAGGGCCCCGTTGAAGAAGGAGATCACGGCGATCTCCGGTCCCGTATAGTTTGATATGATCGGGAGTGTAGAGTCCATGCTGGTGGCACCAGCAGGAGCTATGGTCGTATAGTGGTTCAAGTGCTTGGCGATGAAGGGGATGGTCATGACCGTGAAAAGCTCCCGGAAGACGTTGGTTAAAAAAGCTACGGTTCCGATTTCCGGGGTGTGTAAATTGCTCAGGAGAATGCCAGACAGGCTGTACCACCCGTAGCCCGCTGCCACAGAAAGCGAAAGATTCGCTGGCATCTGAAAGAGAAACCCTGTCAACAGTCCACCCAGGGCACTACCCACGATGATCGACGCTGGGATCATCAAGATCAACCAGCCGTGCTTTTTCAACTCTTTGAAGACACCACGGTTGATTCCCACATCGATCCCCACGGAAAAGATCAGTAGGTTGAGCGCGATGGTCGTAAAGAGATTCATATGTACAGCCAACTCCTGAGGGAACACGTAAAACCCGAAGAGGGCTCCGGCCAACACCGATAAAAGGATCGCTATTGTCATACTTTCCCTCCTCTCTTCACCACATGATTGCTAATGAGGTAGACAATCAGTATACTGAATAAGGACGTTGTTAACGCAAAGGTTAGCGATAAATAGCCCATCTCCCAAATTTTTGAGAGCAGCTCGCCATTGGCTCCGATGCCCACGCCCATGGTGAACAACAGTAGCATCACACCGATGTACTGGAAGCGCGCGTTGGCAGCTTTCATCTTTTCCGTCCAGTTGAAAAACGTACCCACGGCGATGCCGATCAATAGTACGATCAAAATACTCCACATCTGTATCAATCCCTTTCCTATTTAATCATGAAGCCCAGGAGGTTCCGCCTATGCTCTATCTCATGCTAGCCATTCTATGCTCTTCCTCCATCGCATTGGTTTTCAAAATCACAGAATCCAAAGACCTCCACCGTCAAGCCGTCACGACCTTCAACTACTTAGCGGCCACATTGATCGCCAGTTTTTTCCTGATCAGCGGGCAAACGACTATAGTGCTTACCGGAGCCAGCCTACCCACCATTTTTAAGACCATTGCACAGGGCGGTCATCTCACGGGAGCCGATAGCCAGATGTACGCACTGCTCCTCGGTATGGTCACCGGGATCTTTTTCTACGGTTCTTTTATGCTCTACCAGCACAACGTGCGTCATTTCGGAGCCAGCCTCACCGGTATGTTCTCAAAACTTGGCATTTTGGTGCCTATGCTGGTCTCCGTGATCCTGTGGAAAGAGTTTCCCACGGGCCTTCAGTGGACGGCTATCTTTTTATCCCTCGTTGCCATTGTACTGGTCAATGCCGCACCGCGTCAAAGTAATTTCGAGATCAAAGCGACACTTCTCTTTCTATTTATCGTGGGTGGCATGGCGGAGTTTTTCAACAAAATATTCCAACAGTACGCCGCGATGCCCGATAAGCCGCTCTTTCTCGTGGCTGTTTTCGGAACGGCCCTACTCATCAGCGGTTCACGCCTTCTCACCCAAAAGAGTGCTTTCGATCCACGCGCCCTCCAGTATGGGGTGATCGTGGGGACCTTCAACCTGTTCTCCTCCCACTTTTTGATCCAATCGCTGGAAACCGTAAAAACCTCCGTGGCCTTTGCTCTTTTCAGCTCCTTGAGCATGAGCCTGATCCTAGTGGCCAGCGGCCTGTTCTTCAAAGAACGTTTGGCCTCGCGTGAACGCATCGCCGTTGGGCTCACGATCGTGGCCCTTTTTTTGCTCAATCGTTGATCAGTTCGAGTAGTTCCTCGGGTCGATCGATCTTGTGGTCGTATTCTGCACGAGAAATCGCTACAACACTCCACCCCACCAGCACAGATTCGACACCGGCGGCGCGAGCTGCTCTCAAATCGTTAATACTGTCGCCAACCAGAAACACCTCATCCGGCGAGTAACCCCACCGCTCTAGGATCAACCGGGCGCCCTCTGGATCCGGTTTTCTATTTTTCACATCCTCCGATGATAGCACCGGGTCAAAATAATGGTTCAGATCGAAAGCTTCGAGCCCATGGTGGATCCCACTGCTCCCCTTGTTCGAAAGAATAGCCATGCGGATACCTCTTTTGTGCAAAGCTTCGATCAACTCCTTGATGCCACGGAAAATTGCCGTTCGTTCTTCTCGCATCTCACGGTAGTGAGCGCGATAATCTTCGACCATCCGATCGATTTGTCTCTCTGCGAGTGCCGCCATCTGCTCATAGAGCGGCTTACCCCAGAGCGTCTGGATTTCTTCTTCCGTACAATCTGTTCCGCGATAGATTCTGGAAACATGGTCCATGCTCTCTCGGATCAGTGCATTGGTATCGATTAACGTCCCGTCGAAATCAAAAAGGATACCCTTGATCATTTTCTCTCTCCTCCTACTGGTGAAGTCTTTCGTGTTGCGATACAATAAGTATATCGAAAGGATGTGAGTTCGTGTGAAAAAGTTAGTTGTCTATACCGCCTATTACGATAAAACTGCCTTTACTCGTTATTTTACCAAACTGACCGACGAGATTGAAATTCACTACGTCGAGAGCGAAGAGGAACTCCTGGGTGAGCTCCCGACCGCTACAGGTCTGATCACGATCCCCTTCACAGAAAAGATGCTCGAAATGGGAGAGAACCTAGAATGGGTTCAGTGCCTGCGCGCAGGTGTGGACAAATACCCCATCGAGAAGATGAACGAGCGCAACCTCATCCTGACCAACGCCAAGGGTATCCATCGCGTCCACATGGCTGAGTATGCCGTGGGGATGATGATCGCGAAACAACGCAACTTCTTCGTGATGCATCGCAATCAGTTGAAAAGAGAATGGATCCGCAACATCCCGCAAGATGAGATCAACGGCAAAACCGTCGCTATCCTGGGTCTCGGGGCCATCGGCCGCGAGGTGGCGAAAAAAGCATCGCTCATGGGCATGCGTGTGATCGGTGTCAAGCGTTCTCCCGAGAAGGTGTCCTATGTTGATACCTTGTACAGCGACGTGGACATGCTCCGTGCCTTCTCAGAAGCCGACTTTGTTATCAATCTGCTTCCCTATATCCCGCAGACCGAAAAATTGATCGGGACCGAGCACTTCCGTGCCATGAAAATGGGCGCCACCTTTATGAACATCGGCCGGGGTAAGACCGTCGATGAAGAGGCTTTGATTCAAAAACTAACGGAAGAGCATATTTCTTTCATAGGTGATGTCTTTTTTGAGGAACCCCTCCCGGAAGATAGTCCACTGTGGCATCTCGAGAATGTCATCATGACGCCCCACATCTGCGGTGAGTCCGTCAACTATCTGGAGAAGTGCCTCGAGGTGATCGGGGTCAACCTGCCGCTGTTTATCAAAGGGCACTATGAGGAAATGATCAACCAGATCGATCTGAACGTCGGTTACTAGAAAACCACTCCATACAAAAAGCGCCTGCGAGAGCAGGCGCTTCTTTTTGTGTATTTACTCTTCGTCGTCTTCTTCGCCGATAACAGGCACTTCGAAAGTCTCGTCCGTCTCTTCTTCGGGCTCGATCTCTTTGTCGGCACCGATGAGTGTGGCAATCGTCGTGTTGAGGTCCGTCAGGACTTCAATATCTTCGTTTGAAGCAACAGAAAGATCTGCAATCGTAAGGGCTTCGCCGAACTCAAGACCGCTTACGTCCACTTCGATCGATTCGATAAGATCTTTCGGGAGAAGCTTGAGCTCTACTTCGTGCAGAAGCTCTTGGACAACACTCGTCTGAGGGAGCTTGCCCTTGCCAACGAAGTACAGCGGAATACGTACGCGGATGGCTTCGCCGGCCGTCAGGCCCTGGAAGTCGATGTGGCGGAGTTTACCCTTTACCACATCACGCTGAACGTCTTTCACGAGAGCAAAGATCTTTTCCCCATCGATCTCGAGGTTCAAGCTTGAACCTGATCCGTGACGCTTGAGGAACTTATCCATGTCCTTCATGTTCACTTTTAAGTTTCTGTTTTCAATGTGTGCACCGTATAGAACCGCCGGAACAAATCCGTCTTTCCTGAGGTACTTCACTTTACGTGAACCCGTCACGTCACGATCGAATACTTTTACTGTTTCAGTAACCATCTTCTTACCTCCTGTATTTTCTAAAAAATTTTTACACGAAATCATCTACTCTTCATTCTACCCCAAATCGCCATCCATTTCAAACAAAAATCGTAAAAAGAGGCCGGAAGCCAGCCCCTTCTGACGATCAAGCACTTTAGACCTTGAATTTTTGTGTTTCTTTCGAGAGCGTCACCGCTACTTCGTTGAGCTCATTCGCCAGACCCGCGACACTTTGCACGGCATCTGTCTGTTGTGTCACAGAAGCACTGACCTCTTCTGTAGAGGCTGCCGTTTCTTCTGAAACAGCCGATACACTTTCAACAGAAGCCACGATCTCGTTTTTATCGTTATCGAGCTCTTTGATCGATCCGCTCATCTCACGGATCTTTGTGCTCAGCATCTCAATGGAAGTGGAAATCTCACCAAAGGTCGTGTTCACCTCGTTAACAGATGCCGTCTGGTCACCCGTCATGGCTTCCACGAGATCCATCGCTGTCGATGCCTTGTCACCTTGGCTCTTGATCTCCGAGATGATCCCGTTGATGTTCTCCGTTGCGTTAGAGGTTTGTTCCGCGAGCTTGCGGATCTCCTCGGCCACCACGGCAAATCCGCGTCCCGCTTCACCGGCTCTAGCCGCTTCAATCGAGGCATTCAGCGCCAAGAGATTGGTCTGCTCGGCGATCTCGCTGATGGTATTGGAGATTTTTCCGATGTCAGCCGTCTGGTTGTTCAGGTTATCGATGACCGTAGAAATATCTCCGATAGCTTTATTGTTCTTCTCCGTATTCTCTTGCAGCGTACGAACGGCATTGATGCCCTTTTCATTTTGTCCCATGACGCCTTCCGTCTCATTCAACATCGTGTCAGACGATTCAAGAAGTCCTCTGAGCTTATGATCGAAAGTAGATACGAGGCTGGCCATCTTCTCGATGTCCTCTGCCTGTGCATTCGTACCGTTTGCGATATCATCCACCGCACGCATCACTTCATCCGTAGAGGCGGCCGTCTGCTCCGAAGTAGCAGCTAGGGTTTCTGAGGATTCTTTGATTCGCTCGGCTTCTGAAAGCACGTTTTTAATGAGCCCCGATACCTGATCGAGCATGGAGTTAAAGTGCTCGGCGAGATCGTGGAATTCGTCTTTGAATTTATTGTCGATCCGGTCCGTGAAATCACCAGACTCCACCACCTGCACACTCTTGGTGATCGCTTGGATCGGGGCCACCATACGGTTCGCATAGATCAAGGCGAAAAAGATGCCGATCGCGATTGCGGCGAGGCCCACCACCAAGGTGATATTACGAACAGCCTGCGTATTGTCCACGATCTCTTGCTCTTCAAAGGTGCTGATCAGACGCCACCCGTTATCCAGTATCGACATGTTGGCAATCTTGTGGGCACCATTGAAATCGTACATGATGTTCAGACTGTCTGATTGCTTGACGAAGTCGTTGAGTTCTCCTGCATCGACATCCTCACCTAGAACCAATCCCACCACGTCGGGATTTGGATGGGTGATTGTGAAACCATTGGCGGTGAGAATCGTGAAGTACCCGCTATCTCCAATCACCTTTTCACTGACGTTTTGATTGAGTGTCGATAGGCTCAGGTCGAGGGCCACAACACCCTGCAGGGCATTTCCCTTTTTCACCGGTGCCGCTACGGTCACGACGAGATCACCAGAAGACGCGTCTTCATAGGGATCCGTCCAGACGATCTGATCCTGTTCGACTGCCGCGATGTACCACCCGCGTTCCGTAGGGTCGTAGCCCTCGGGAAGAGATTGCTGCGGTCTAAGCATCATGACCTTGTCTTCCGTTGCCATGTAGGCGTTCATGACATCCGGATATGTATCCAGTGTATTGTCCAGTTTTTTGTATACCTGCACTTGGTTTGTTGCGAAACTCCGCACGTTGATGAACCGCTCATCACGAGCCAGATTCTCCAGGTACTTCTCATACATGAAAAATTCCGTATCGAGGCTATTTTTCACCTCATCCGCATAGTTGCTCGCTTCTTCTGTATATTGATCGAATAGTTGGTTATAGGATGCGTTGTAAACAATGACGCCCAGTGTCGTGATCGGAATCACGAGCAATAAAATGAAAGCTAAAATCGTCTTCCCTTTGGTCTTTAGTTGCAATGTAGTGCCCCCCTTGGTCTGTATTCCTCAGATAGCCGGTGAATCAGCCGAAAAAACCAGCTATCTACTATTGTCGGTCATTTGGTTAAAAAAATCAACAATCATTCGGAAAATTTAGTCACCATTGCTCTCGAGGCAGTCCCAGGTAATAACCCTGTGCATAATCGATCCCCAGTTCGCGTACCAGCTCGAGGATCCTTTCATTCTCTACGTATTCAGCCACGGTTTTGATGTGAAATGCCCGAGCCATATACACGAGCGAACGAACCAAATGCACATTGGACTCGTTGCCATCAAGGTCCCTGATAAACGCACCATCGATCTTCACATAGTCCACGGGCAAATGTTTCAAATAATGAACGGAGGAGAATCCGGTGCCAAAATCATCGATTGCAAAGGTGAACCCCAGTCGTTTGTACTTGTTCAGAATTTCATCGAGATTGTTCAGATCACCCACATGTTCTGTTTCTGTAATTTCAAAAGTGATTCGCCAGGCGGGCACTCTTTTCTCCTCAAGGTAGGCAAGGAGTCGCGATAAATACCGATCGTTGGTAAGCAGTTTTCCCGACAGGTTGAAGGACAATCGAAGATCTCGATCTGATAACGCCAAGCAATCCACGCTCTTTCGAAAGACCGCAAAGTCCATCTCCTCAATCAAGTTGAACTCTTCAGCGATGCGCACATAGCGGTAGGGTGATAAGATCTTGCCGTTCTCTTGAATCCTCATGAGGACTTCGTATATCGACACTTCGCCCGTTCTCACATCCACGATCGGTTGGAAATACGGGATAATGCGGTTTTCACTGATGGCTTCTTCCACTAGGCTCTTGTTCTTATACTTCCGCACGCGGATGTTATTCAGATGCTCCAGCTCCTGGTAAACAAAGAAGTTGTCCTGGGAAAGGTTCATGATCTCATCAAAGTTATCGCGCACCTGGTATAGGACATCGGGATATTGACCTTCTGATTCCTGCAGTCGCAAGAGACCACAGAACACGTGGAAATGTACGAAGTCGTCATCGATGTTCAGGTTCACTTCCGAGAGTGTATCGACGTGAGCTCGCACCAGCTCATAACTTTCGTGGAACGGTTTCTCCCGAAAGAGAAAAATGAACTCATCTGCGTTCAAATGATACAGTTCTCCTGCTCCAGACAGAATTTCCTCCACCAGAGCGGAGAACCCTGCGAGTAGTCGATCACCGAAGTCGTTCCCATATCGAAAGTTGATCTGGGCGAAACCACGGATATTCAGGTACAGAAGCGATTGGTTTGCCTTGTGATCAAAGCGTTTTTGAATCTGCACGGACAAGCGATCGGTATGGGATCGCTCCCCTACATCCACAGGCGATGAGGGCAAGGCCCGGGAGCGAATGACTAACACACAAGCCAATGAAAGCAAGAGAACGGCCATACCGAGAATCCAATCAAGACCGAGAGACATCGGATGCCCTTGCACCAAAAAACCAATTTTTGCACGGGTCAACCACCAGTAGATCAACAGGAGAGAAAGAGATGAGATCACTAGTAACAATAGAAGTCTTTCATTGCGCTGTTTCGACTGAATTTTCAACATAAAAGAGACACCTCCCGGTACCATCATACGCTTGTATCTATGATGATATCAGGGATGCGTCTCCCTGTATAGCATTATTTATGGGAAATTTTTCCATAATCCTAAATTCTTCTACCCACTCCTCATTCTGAAACTCCAAGACATACCGCGCCTCTCGGATCACAGGACCCAAACGCCAAGGTTTGAGCCCTTCGATTACCCGAAGCACCTTTCCCTCGGCATCGAGATAAACCACATCTATCGGAAACCGCATGAACAACATATGAATGCCGTTACAGGGCGTTAAGATGTACAGTGTCTCCCGATCGATTGTCTTCTTGAGCATCAACCCCTTGAAGCGGGACCAAAAGGTAGCCAGCGGCACAACACGTTGGACATTCATCAGAATCCACTACTAAACTGTTCGAAAATCTGGATCAAAGCCGGTCCAAGAATCACAACAAAAAGTGTAGGAAAGATGAAAAAAATTAGCGGAAAAAGCATCTTGATTGGTGCCTTCATTGATTTCTCTCGTGCACGCTGACGCCGCTTCTCCCGCATTTGATGACTTTGGATCTTTAGAATATTCCCGATGCTCACACCCAGTTCATCCGCCTGGATGATGGAGCTAAGAAAGGCCTGGATATCCTGCACATCACATCGGGCGATCATGTTCTTGAGTGCTACACGTCGCTGCACACCCATGCGAAGTTCCTTGAGCAGAATGCTAAATTCAAGCGCCAAGGCATTATCCATAGATTGTACCAAACGGGCCAAAGCGCCATCAAAGGACAAGCCTGCTTCCACACTGACCGTAATCAGATCGATAGAATCCGGCAACTCTCGTTGCAGCTCCTCTAGGCGTTTCTTCATCCGTATGGATAGGGATAAGTTAAATCCAAGATAAGTGATCATGGCCATCAGCACAGTAAACATGAGGACTCGAAAGGAATCAAGCTCTAAAAAAAACAGAAGAAAGTAAACTGCCAAAGGAATAGCGATTGTGAAGATAGAACGCTTCAGGATGAAGTTTCTAAGCGCATGAGCGCTGTAATCGCCCGTCTGTTCAATCCGATGCTTGAGTCTTTTTTGCATACGTCCGGGCGTAAACCTAAGAACCCGCTCTCCAGCTTTAGAAAAGGGACCTGTGATCAAGCGCTGGCGCAGGCTCTGCTTCATGCGATCATCATCCACCCGTAGCTCGCGGTGATGCTCAAGATCTTTCAGACGTTTTTTTGCCCGTGCACTTTTCTGCGTAAATGCTAGGAAAATCGTCACAAAAAGAAGAAAACTAATCAAAAAAATGAGTATCATCATAAGACTCACCTACACTTTTATTTCTATTATTCGCTTGATTAAATAGATACCAATCATTTCACTGACTAGAGCCGTTATCACCAAAGCGCGTCCAATGGGATGCGTGAACAGGAGAATCATATAATCAGGACTCATGAAAAATATCATTATTGCAACAGCAAAAGGTAACAAAACAACAATAATCCCCGATAACTTACCCTGTGCTGTCAATGTCCGAATTTCTCCTTGAATTGTTAACCTTGCACGGATAGTTTCCGAAATGTTCTCTAGAATCTCAGCCAGATTACCTCCTGTCTTCCGCTGGATCATGATTGCCGTAATCATCAGTCCAAGGTCCTCACTATCCATGCGGTGACGCATGTGTTCGAGCGCCTCATCGGCGTCGATGCCCAAGCTCATTTCTTTGGTGAGGATCGCAAACTCCTTCCCCAGAGGATCCGGCATTTCCTTGGCCACAGAAGCCACCGCCTGCATGTAACTGTAGCCAGCTTTCAACGAGTTAGCAAACAGATTCAGTGCATCGCCCAACTGTTCATCGAAGGCTTTTTCTCGCTTGTTCTTAAGGTGTTTGATGTATCGAATCGGTAATATCCAAGCGAGTACAAACGCTCCAATCGCTAACCATAGGTTTTGTACGAAAACCGCTAGTAGTGAGAAGGTGAGGGTGGATCCCATGAATCGTAGGGCATTAAGCTCTTCAACCGATAGTGGAACATCTGCTTTTTTAAGTAGTGTAGCGTATTTCTTATTCAGTCTATCAAATAGTCCAACCGCACCTACGCGTCCCATGAAGGCTTTGAAAGGGCGCTCCTTCTTGTTGAGGGTTCGATTGTTCTTCGATGGTTCCTGTCGCTCATAGTAACGCTTGATTCGTTTCTCCGGTGAACTTTTCCGCTCACCTTTGAACAGTAGATAGAAACTGAGGCCGAGTGCTAATCCCACCGCTTGAATCATCAGGATAATCTGCCACACATCGCCACCTCCCTTCTATTGAAAAATACTGTTCGGCACGTTGATGCCTCTCTCTTTCAAATGCTCCACGGCCTTCGGCATAACACCGGTATATTCAAAGTGTCCCTTGACCTTACCACGCCCGTCCAGGCCCTCTTGTTTAAAGCGGAAGATATCCTGAAGAACGATGACATCACTCTCAAGGCCGTGTACCTCTGTGATATGGGTGACTTTACGAGAACCATCCTGCAACCTGGCCTGATGTACAACCAGATTCAAAGCAGAGGCCACTTGGCTTCGAATGGCCTTGACCGGTAGGTTCATTCCACTCATAAGTACCATGGTCTCTAGGCGTGCTAACATATCCCGAGGAGAGTTGGCGTGGCCTGTGGTAATCGATCCATCGTGACCTGTGTTCATAGCCTGGAGCATATCCAGCGCTTCACCGCCACGCACCTCACCGACGACTATTCGGTCGGGTCGCATACGCAGGGAGTTCTTCACGAGATCTCGGATGGAGACCTGTCCTTTGCCTTCGATGTTAGAAGGCCTGGTTTCGAGTCGTACGACGTGTTCCTGGGAGAGCTTGAGCTCCGCCGCATCCTCAATTGTTACAATACGCTCGTCATGAGGGATAAAAGAGGACAGCACATTCAAGGTGGTTGTTTTACCACTGGACGTTCCACCGGAAACGATGATATTGAGTCGCCCTTCAATGCAGTGTTTTAAGAACTCTGCCATTTTAGGCGTCATTGTATTGAAACTAATTAGATCTTCCACCATATAGGGATCTTCCGAAAATTTTCGGATTGTCAATACCGGTCCGTTCAGAGCAAGCGGTGGGATAATGGCGTTTACACGCGACCCATCGGGGAGGCGCGCATCTACCATCGGTGAACTTTCATCAATACGCCGTCCGATGGGTGAAACAATTTTCTTGATCACGTGTACCACGTGATTGTCATCCTTAAAGTGTGCCTCCGAGAGGATGAGCTTCCCATCCTTCTCGAAGTACACGTTGTGTGGCCCATTGACCATGACCTCGGTTACATCCTTATCATTGAGGATCGATGTGATGGGACCGAAACCAAGGATCTCGTCCATCAATTCTCCGACGATCCGATGCTTCTGACTATTGGTCATGTTGAGCGACTCTCGTTCGGAACTCTCCACGATTAACCGATTGATTTCTTCTTGATGATCGTGGAAATCTTCCGTGAGGTGTTTGAAATCGATATCGAGCTTCTGGATGACCTCATTTTGAATTTTCATCTTGAGTCGATTGTAACTATCCTCTCGGGCTGCCTCTTTCTTGGTATCATTACCCGAGGTCACTTGTCGTATACGGTTATTCAGAGACATATTGGGCCACCACCTTTATAAAGTCAAATTGCTTCTGCCAATGCTTTGAGCGATTTTTCGAATCGAGTGGGGAGTACTTTACCCACCTTTGTCACGGGTTCACCGAGTTGTACGGCGTCCTCCAATAGTTTCTTTTCTAGAGGCAAAGCTGCCGTTATGGGGTACTTGAGTATCTTCTTGATGTCCGCCTCAGAGATGCGGTTCCGCTTGTCCCGTTTATTCAGCACGAGCTTCAGTTTGTCCACATCGTAGCTGAGAGACTTCATGACGTCGAGGCCAACCATCGTGTTCTTGATGGATAACAAATCGTACGTCGAAATCATGTAAATCTGCGAAGATAAATCCAAAGCTGTCAATGTTGGTTCGGAGTAGTTCGTCCCCAGATCGATGATAATTGTATCGTAGTGCTGACGAGTGGTTTTGATAATCGAAGCTAATGCCTTGGCAGATACGAACTCCGCTTCCTCGGGTTTTCTCGGGGCAAGAAGCACATCAAAACCCTCTTGTGTTTCCTGGAGATAATCATGATAGGCGTTGAAATCCTCATAGACGTGATCTTCAATCAGATCGATGATTGTTTTCAACGGTCGGATATCCAAGAGAATCCCGATGTCCCCAAAAAGAAGGTCTGCATCAATCAATAGGACTTTCTTCTTCTTTGAAAGCATCACTGCCAGGTTGGTCGCGAGAACCGTCTTGCCCACACCGCCCTTGGTGCTGAAGAAGGAGATCACTTCTGCAAATTTTTCTTCCTTTTCAACGACGACATTCAGGTTTTCTTTCCTTTTGGACTCAAGGGATATGGTATCTCGTACGGATTGAATCAAATCCTCCGGACTGAAGGGTTTGATAATATAGGATTTCGCCCCTGAGGTCATCGCTTTTCTGAGGTATTCCGTCTCACTCTGCACACTCATGATGATGACGGAAACCTCAGGGTAATGTTCGTAAATATACTCGGTCGCCTCGAGACCATTGAGCACGGGCATATTGATATCCATGAGCACAACGTCCGGGCGGATGGTTTCAAGTTTTTTTAAGACTTCTGCACCATCGGCAGCTTCCGCTACCACTTCGAAGGATGGTTCTAACTCCACAATGCGTTTCACCGAGGCTCTGGTTTCCTCGCGATCATCGGCGATCATCAGTTTAATTGTCATCTGTCTCTCCCTCCCCCGCCGGTGGTGGTGTGTTCTGCGATGGTAGTCTCGGGATATAGAGAATTTCTCCCGTCACGATGATGTTATTGTCTCCGATATTGTTGGCTTCTTTGATCAATGGATACTGATCACCATCTTCATAGAATCTTTCGGCCAACTCAATCAAAGTGTCTCCGTATTTCACTTTGTATAGTACATAAGTGTCGACAGCCTGATCTGCTGGTGCCAAGACGTCTGCATCTTCTACGATGCTACCTTCACTGATCACGTCATATTCTGGGAAGAGATCGCGAATATAAGTGCTTTCATTCGCCAGGATATCCTGCCATACAGCACCTTCGGTGATCAGACGATCATCGTCACCAATTGGACGCAAGGCTAATTTGATCGTTCCAATCTGTTCGATTAGAAACAGTTTCTCAATTTCAGGGGCAGTTGCCGCCAAAGTGATGTTGTAGCTATCTGGAGAATCCGGTGCCGGTTCATACGTCCGACTTACCTGGCGACCGATGGCCAGCACGCGGATATTCTGTAGGACGAGCTTTGTTAGTTCCGGACGGACGACCTCGTCGCCCTCTCCACCATCAGCTCCTTCACGCAACTCGGGTAGGTAGACAAATAAATCAATGAAGTCTCCGGGTTTGATCAAATTGGATACGCCAACGGTCTCATTGATCCGCATAGACACTGCACGCTCTGTGGGATTGAGCAACCCAACAACCCTGCTGGTAGCATCCGTTAGGACTTTATCCCTGTGGAAACCTTCACCAGACAGGATTGTTTGGTCTACGTACCTACCGACGATTTCTTCACGCTGAGTCAAGTAGTCCGCTTGATCAAAAGTCGCAGGCATTTCTTTAACGATCACGTCTTCTTCCGTGATTTTCGTACCAACAGTTAGATCTCGGCTGGCTACGAAAAAGTCTACATTTGCCACGACCTCTTGCTCTGGAATCTCTTGGTCCATATATTGATAAACAAAATAACTGAGTAATCCTGCTAGTACGAGTGAGATAATGAGTAGTAATAATCCGAGATTTTTCACCTGTTGGTCACCTCTATTCTGTTAATGCGATGCTTTGAACACCTGTGTCGGTAGTAGTGGAATTTCCAGAGCCCGGTGCAGTAGCCGATTCAACAAAGGCGCCCTCTAATGTGAAGTTTTTAAACGTGTTCTTATTCACTTTCGTTACATCAATCTCATCGATCGGTTTTCCGTCGAGGGTAATAATATTGAACGCTGCAAATGATATGATCACGACATCCTCACCACCATTGAATTCTCCATCTATCACGTTGATGATAGGAATAATCCACTTGGGGTCATCTTGCAACTCTGCAATGATTTTTTGTGCATTCTCATCAGAAAAGGAATCATAGGAAAAATTAAGACCCATATTTCCTGTTTCTGTAGGAACAACATCACCTATGCTCCATGTTTCATTTGAGCCTTCGACAAAATTTTTTGCCAGCAATTTACCTTCATTGAGTCCATCCCCACGATCAAACTCCAAGTATCCGAAGTTACCGCTTAATCCGCTGGGTGGTCCAAATTTCAGCGTGAATACTGTGCCAAAATCCGGATCTAATCCACTATCTTTATAAAAAACTTCATCTTGAACAAAAAGTGGTTTCAATCCGCTAGATATCGAATAGGATGAATATATCCCTGCTTTCGCTCGATGATAGACTTGCGATGTGTTATGTCCCAGAACGCGAGCAAAAAAATTACTCACAGTCTTGGTTCCTTCTCCTGTGATTTCGCGATGATCTCCAGAGATGGTAAAAGTAACACCTGTAGTATCAAATCCATTTAGTTGGAGATAGTCTTCCGCGATATCGACTGCATCATTTGGAGCATCTGGCAACTCCTGGACCCCCGCAAGTACTGCCGCATCAATGGCTTTTGTGAGCTTTTGATCCTCACGTGCGATTCGTCCATAATCTACCACTAGCGCTGTCATACCAAGCATAGCTACTATTCCAAGGGCAATCAGTACTGTTACCGCTCCATTTTCATTTCTCAATCGTTTCATAATTGATCACTCGATTCTCATACTAGCCTCACCTTCGAGGTTTAATGTGTTGCCGACAATTGCTGATATCATAGGAGTAATTAAATCCATACTGTAACTCAAAGTCACGGTCAATGTTTCTCCTTGATCTCGATCTGCTTCAACAGGCGAAATCGATGAAGTGAGATGAGAAGGGTTCAACGTACTCGTCCTCGAATTGATCACCGCTTCAATCTCAGCATCTGTATGCCTCACAGCGCCTACCCTGGCCGCATCTCTCGCCGCGTGCTCTAATACAAGCGTTGCATTAAAGATCCTCCCGAATTCAAAAATTCCTAATAAGAGAAGCAACAAAATTGGTAATACTAATGCAAATTCCACCAACGTCTGACCCTTTCGATTGTCCAATCGTCTCATATACATCACCATTTCTGTAAGAAAAAAGACCTCACCCGTATCGCGCAAGGTCTCTTAGATCTTCCTCTAAAGCCGACTTCTCTAGGGACTTGCCGGAAATCTATTGACAATAAACTCATAATAACTCGCTAAGCCTTCACCAAAGAATTGAATCGCACCAAATATTGCAATGGCAATCAACATAATAATCAACGAGTATTCTATCAGCGACTGGCCTTGATTACCCCAACAAGTGATAGTCGATATTCTAGCACAGAAAGTCCATCTAGTTGTTTGCTTACGATCCCGATTCAACTTGATTGGTAATTCTTTCAAATACGTTTCCAATTCCTCCACCCAAAGCAGTTAATGCAACAATGACTACAATTGCAATCAACACAATAATCAACGCGTACTCCACCATGCCCTGTCCTTCTTCGTCGTGCGTCAGGATGTACTTGAGGTTGTTTAGATAATTCCATAATGCTAACATGATTCATTCCTCCCGTTCAATTGATAGATTCTTAATAGGCCATTAACTATATACCCAAGTATAGTCTTTGTTAACGAAATGTAAAAAAGAAGAAAGTCCTCATTTTATTGGGTCCTTCTTCTTATCTATTTTGGGACTATAGTCCTATGCTAGATGTCTGGGAGCAGATCGATGTTGTCGATGGCGTAAAGAGCCGCCTTCACACGGTCCGTGACCTCTAGTTTGCGGTAAATATGCGTCGTGTGGTTCTTAACGGTCTTCTCCGTGATGAAAAGCTTATCGGCGATCTCCTTGTTGGTGAGACCTCTGGAGATACAGGAAAGCACCTCAGCTTCTCTGTCCGTGAGTTCCTCGATTTTCGAAGCGCCCTCATGATTTCTGGTTTTGTAACCGTTCACCAGCAATTTCACCAGGCGCTTATCGATATAGTTCTCACCCTTCATCACTTCATGAAGGGCCGCGATCAAGTCCTCTGGGTTTGAGTCTTTCAAGACATAGGCATCTGCCCCTGTGTCCAGCGCCATATGTAGCGATGTGCTGTCATCGTTCACCGTCAGCAAGATGGTCTTTTGATCCATATCCATCTCGTGGAGCTTCTCCAAGACCTGAAAACCCGTGAGCTGCGGCATGTTGATGTCCATGATCAAAAGATCCGGTTTCAACATCTTGATGAAGCCCAGGGTCTCCCGGCCATTTTCCGCCTCACCCACCACGCGGATATCCGCCTCGTACTCTAGGATCCGACGGATGCCCTGGCGGATAAGCGCATGATCATCGGCGATCAGTACCCTAATCGGTGTCGAAGTCATCCATCATCACCTCCTTGCTGATCGGAATCTTCACGTAGTAAGATGTGCCCTTGCCCATCTCCGAATTCACTTTCAGCGACCCGTGCAGATCCTCCACACGTCCCTTGAGGCCCAGCAGTCCGTAGCTCTGCCCCTCGCGCTTCACACGGTCCAACGTCTCTTCGTAATCGAAACCTATGCCGTTGTCCGTTAACTTGATGCTCAGATATTTCGAACCGAAGGCAATCTGCAATTTCATAAGACTCGCCTTGGAGTGTTTCTTCACATTGTTCATGATTTCCTGGAGGATACGGAAAATCGCCAGCTGAATGATCGTGTCCACTTCCTCTTTCATCTCCGTGGCGTGGAACTCAATCTGGATTCCCGTCTCTTCCTTGAACTTATCCAGGTGCTTGCGGATCGTCGGCATCAGGCCGATATCATCCAAACTCATGGGTCTCAGATCGTAAATGATCTTACGCACCTCATCGAGCGTCTGTCGCACCGTCTCTTTCAACTCATCGAGCTCCGCAAAGCCCTGGTTTGCATCGCGCTTGAACACCGCCTTGGTGATCTCTGCCTTGAACACGATATTGGCCATGGCCTGGGCCGGCCCATCGTGAATCTCTCGGCTGATCCGGCGACGCTCTTCCTCCTGGGCCTCCAGGACACGGAGTCCCACGTAGACGCGGTCCTCGTGCGTCGACTGAGAAGTCATTCGCTCGATGGAATCGCTGGTGATAAAGTTCAGCGCGATCCCCACCTGGTTGATCAGCTTCTGACCACTCTCCAGAATCCGCTCCACCTTGCGGAGCGACATCTCCAGCTCCCTGCGTTGTTTGATCAGCTGCTTCTCTTCATTTTGCTTCAGCTGTAACTGGAGCCTCAGCTCCGTGGCATTCTCATAAGCATCCTTGATATCCGACTCTTGGTAACGCGTCAGATCGCGACTCACCACCATGAGATGCTGCCTGGCTTCCTTCTCCTTGCGCTGCAGCGTATCCACATGTTCGATCACCCGGGCAACCTGTGCCTGCACCCGGTCAATTTTTTCTTTGGTCTGTTCGAATTCCACGCGGGCATGCTCGACAATATGATAGATCTCATTCTTACTCATCTCGATCGCATCGATCGTCTGTTTGATGATGTCGTTAAACTCACGCATATCAAAAGCCCTGTCCACCACGGGATCACCCCCAATATCTCCAGTATCTCACGGTTTCATTATACCGCATAGATACCCAAGACAACAGGGCTGAATCCCATAGAGCATGGACAGGGCCCACACCTTACTCTTTGCAACCACAACTGTTCGACAGTTTCATCACCAAAGTGAAGGCCTCGTCCCTCTCGTCGGCCGATCTGTGGATCGCCTCGATCAGGGACAGCAGGTCCCCGATCTCCCCGCGAACCACCGTGGACATCGCGCTCGTCTCGTGGGATAGCCCCGACGCCATCAGGATCTCGAGGATACTTTCCACCGATCCCTTGACGTCCCTTACCCCAAGCGGATAATAAGAAAGCTCTAGGGTCGCGCTTTTCGCCACATCAGACACGCGAACCCCGCCTCTCTTTTTCCATCCAACTGACGATCTGCCTCTGCCGTGAAGGGTTCCTCTCCCGGCGCTAGGTACAGACAACCACCGGTTTTCTCCAGCTCACTAGCGTGAATCCTCCCGAGTTCTCCCGGGCTGAGAAAGGTCACACGACTGAAGACCGGATCTTCTCGGAAGGCTTCCGATCGGTATAGTTTTCCCCAGGCTCCGTCCGCGGTGATGATCCCCACGACAATTTGACCGCCGGGTTTCGTCACGCGGAAGAGTTCCTCGAGCACAACTTTCGGATCCTTTAGAAAAGCAAAGGTCGCCATGGACACCACCCGATCGAACCGATCTTGCGGAAAGGGTAAGTGCTCGAGATCCTCTTTTAGGAGCGTCACCTGGTCGTATGCCACGAGTCGCTCCTCCGCCTTTGCCAGCATGGCCGCGGACTGGTCCACACCGGTGACGCGGCACCCTCTGTCCGCCAATACCTGGGCGAATCGGCCCGTGCCGCATGCGGCATCGAGCACTTCCATCCCTTTTGTGAGATTCAACAGGTCGCGTGCACACTTCCATTCCACCGCTTCCACCACCTCTCCGACCTCCGTGGTGTACCACTGGTCATAGGTAGCGGCCGCCTGGTCAAATAGGGCCATGTCCATCACTTTCCTTCCCTTTCCGCTTGGCTTTGCGATCTCCCGTCAACTCTGCCACGATCCGTTTCCTGAGCGCCATAAAGGCCTCGGGATCCTCCCGGTCGATCGAAACCTCCACCACATCGCCGATGGCCGCCGGGCGGTTCGTCAGCACGTAGATCCGATCGGCCATGTGAATGGCCTCGTCCACATCGTGGGTGATCAGCAGACAAGCCGCGTCCAGTCGACCGATGACGTCCAGCCACCAATCCTGCAGGCGCTCCTTGGTGATTGCATCCAGGCCGCCGAAGGGCTCATCGAGCAAAATCAAATCCTCCGAGAACATATAGGTACGCATGAGGGCCACCCGCTGACGCATCCCACCGGAGAGCTGGTAAGGATACTTCATCTCGAAGCCCTCCAGGCCGAAGACCTCGAAATAAGGGCGCACACGTTCGCGCGCCTCTTTTTTCCTCAGTCCCTTGAGCACATGGGGCAGGGCTACGTTGTCGATCACCTTTTTCCAGGGAAGGAGCAGATCCTTCTGGTGCATGTAGCTCACCCGACCCGTGATACTCGTGTGGTCCTCACCATCGATGACCACACGCCCTTCATCCGGTTTGAGGAGGCCCGCTATGATATTGAAGAGCGTTGTCTTCCCACAGCCCGAGGGGCCGATGATCGCCGCGAACTCTCCCGGCGCCAGGGACAGGTCAATGTCCTCGAGCACAGGCATCCCCTCGTAGGCATAGCTGATGCCATCGAGAAAGAGTCCCTTACTCGGGGAGGTACGCATTGGTGAAAGCCTCCTCCACATCGAGGGGCTCGGCAATCAGCCCGCGCTCATAAAGCCAGTCCGCGTAGTTCGCCCAGGTGCTCGCCTCCATTTCTCCCCAGCGGTCCACACCCCGCGCATACTCCTCCGCCAAGTACTCCTGGCTGGCCAGCGCGATGGTGGCATCGATCTCCGGCGCATGGGTGAGCAGGTGGCCCACAGCCTCCTCGGGGTTCTCGATTGCAAAGTTGTATCCCTTGGATGTTGCCCTCAAAAAAGCCTCGGCCAGTCCCGGATCCCTTTCGAGCAGGTCTTCCGATGCAATGATCACCGGCGTGTAGAAGTCCAGATCTTCATCAAAATCTTGGAGCAGGATGAAATTGAGGTCCATTCCCTTCTGCTCGGCCGCGACGCCATCCCATCCGTAGTAAATCCAGGTGAAGTCCACATGTTCGGCTACGCTGGCAAAGAAATCCATCGCCCCGATGTTCACCATCTCCAGCTCGTCGAAATCAGCGCCCTCCGCCTCCATCATGGAGCGCAGCATGGCCTCTTCCACCGGCGAGCCCCACCCGCCGTACTTCTTACCTTCGAAATCCGCAGGGGTCTCGATCCCCTTGTCCGCCGGCGAGGCAAAACCCGACGTGTTGTGCTGGATCACAGCCGCGATAGCCACGATGGGCAGGTCTGCCTCACCCGTCCGTGCGTAGGTCACCTGCTCTTGGTAACTGATTCCAAAATCAGCCTGTCCCGCTGCGATCAGATCGGCGCTACCGCCTTCAGAGGGCTGGATGATCTCCACGTTGAGCCCCTCCTCGGCAAAGTAGCCTTCTTCTAGCGCAGCGTAAAGACCCGTGTGGTTGGTGTTCGGTACCCAGTCAAGAAGCACCGTAACGTCTTGCATCGTTTCTTCTTCTACCGCCGGCGCACAAGCGGCGACCGAAAGGATCAGGATTGTCATTAGGACCATTGTGGTTGTTTTTCGTTTCATTTTCATTTACCTCCTCTGTTGGTTCCAGGGCATCACCCATTTTTGGATGCCCGTCATTAGTTTAAAAAGTCCCATGCTGAGCAGCACGATCACGACGATCACGGCAAAGACTTTCGTCGTGTCGAAGGACTGTTTTACACGCATCATGTAGACGCCAAGACCCGATGACCCACCGAGCCACTCGCCGATCACAGCGCCCATGATGCTGTAGGTGACCGCAATCCGAAGGCCGGAGAAAAAACTCACACCGGCCGCCGGTAGCTTGACATGATAAAAAAGTGCTGTCTGAGAGGCCCCCATGGAGCGCATCATATCCACAAGCTCTGTATCCACCGAGGCGAAACCCTCGATGAGACTGATGGCCACCGGGAAGAAGCAGACCAAGATCACCACGATGACCTTCGGTAGCATCCCGAAGCCAAACCACAGGACGAAAAGCGGCGCCAGTGCGATGATCGGTACTGTCTGGGATAACACCAAAAGCGGATAGAGCGCCTTCTTCACCAGGGGCAGTCGGTCCATCAGGATCGACAGGATCAGCGCGAAAAGTACCGCCAGGCCGAAACCGAGTAGGGCTTCCTGTAGCGTGGTGATCGCATGGGGAATCAAGCGGGGGGCGTCCGTCACGAGGGTCCGCAGGATGTTCGTGGGTGCCGGTAGAATGTAGGCGGGCACGCCCCCCAGGCGAGTCGCCAGCTCCCAGAGGACCAAGAGTCCCAGGAAGACCGACGCCGGCGCCAGGTGGTTATCGATACTTGCCGATCTTTTCATGCATCGTCACACCTCCCGGCCGGTAATCGATCTTGATCACCGACAGCACCCGGCTGGCACCGGCTTCCGTACAAATCACCTGTGCCTCTTTCACCAGCTCGAGCACCTCGTCCAGCGGGCCCTCCACCGTGGTCTCCATGGGGCCCACTTCATAGGGAAAACCCGAGGCCTGGATCAAGGCGATCACTTGGTCCACCACACCGTAGAGTTGGTCGTCCGGTACGCGGGGTAAAATCTGCAGGCTTAAGTTCACGATATCTTTCAAGAGAAAACCCTCCTTTTCAAAAACAACAAAACACGTCACCAGGATAGCGACGTGTTGTCTCTCGACTTTTGGTCCCTACGCTGGCATTACCCAGATCAGGTTCGAGGGTCGAAACTTTCGTTTCCTCTCAGCCGGTACGCCAGCTCCCCTTTTCCTTATCTACTTTCAGGACCATTGTATGCCAGATCCTCCCTTTTGACAAGGGCGCAAATCGAGCACCCCAAAGAATGAGAAAATTTTGTTATAATGGGTGCATGAGGAGGGAGATCATGCAAACAATTCGAAAAGAACAATGTCACGAGGAAATGGTGGGAACGCAAGAAGCCGTTCTCTGGGCCGCACCGGGCGAAAGGGTCCAGTTCGAGACCTACGACTGCTGGGGGAACGGTTACCGAGAGGACCTGCCGAAACAGAAAAATCCCGCTAGCGGCCCCCTGGGCATCGAGGGCGCCCGGGCGGGTGACCTGCTCCGGATCACCATCCACCGCATCGAGATTGAAGAGGACGGTTACGCTGCCACCGACGATACCTTCGGGTATTTGGCCCCGCTGCTCGACGAGGGAAAGGTCAGCCGCTTTGAGATCAAAGGCGGTCGCATCCAGATCGCCGAGGGCCTCTCCGTTCCCGTCGATCCCATGATCGGGATCATCGGCGTGGCGCCCGTCGAGGCCGTGGACAATTACACCCCCCACGAGCACGGCGGCAACATGGACTGCAAACTGATCACCGAGGGGAGCCTCGTAACCCTCCGCGCCCAGGTGGACGGCGGCCTTTTGTCCGTGGGCGACCTCCACGCGGCCATGGGGGATGGCGAGGTCTGCGTCAGCGGCCTGGAGATCCCCGGGAGGATCACCCTTTCCGTAGAGGTTCTTCAGGACAGCGCCCTACCCACACCTTTTGTCGAGACAAAAGACCGCTTTGCAACCATCGCTTCGCGAAAAACAACGGATGCGGCGCTCGAAGCGGCCAGCCTTGCCATGTTCACCTATCTGACCGAACACAGGGGCCTCGAGAAGAACACCGCCGCCACCCTGATGTCCCTGGGTGGCGACCTCCGGATCTGCCAGGTAGTGGATCCCCAGATCACCGCGCGATTCGAAATACCCAAGGATTTATTTGAAAAAGGAGAGACGCACCGTGGCTAATTATCCACAGATGATCTATAACCTCAGGAAGATCGAGCACAATGCCAAACAGGTCATTGCAAGATGCGAAAAGGTCGGTATCCAGGTGGCCGGTGTGACCAAGGGCGTGGCAGGCGATCTTGAGATCGCAGGCATTTTTCGTAAGATGGGGGCCTCCGAACTGGCCAGTTCTCGTATCGACCACTTGAAGGCCTACAGGAAAGAATGGGATACCCGCACCCTCCTCCTTCGCATCCCCATGCTGGACGAATTGGAAGATGTGCTCACCGGCGCGGACCGCAGCCTGCAATCCGACCTGAAGACGCTCAAAGCACTGGCAAAGCTCTGTGAAAAAAAGGAAAAGCACCACGGCGTGATCCTCATGATGGACCTCGGGGATTTACGGGAGGGCTTCTTCGAACCAGAGGCACTCTTTGAAGCCGCTTCCTTCGTGGAAGAGAACAAGTACCTGGAGCTCGTGGGCATCGGGACGAACCTCGGCTGCTACGGATCCATCCGCCCTACCAAGGAGAACCTGGGCCGTCTCGTGGATCTCGCCGAGTCCATCGAGACCGAGATCATCCACCGCTCTCTTGAGATCATCAGCGGTGGCGCCACCAGCTCCCTGACGCTCCTCTACGACGATGAGATGCCCCCGCGGATCAACCACCTGCGTATAGGAGAGGGGATTCTGCTCGCGAGAGATCTCACGGATTTCTGGGGCTACGACCAAGACGACCTGATCAACACCACCATGCGCATCACCGCCCAGATCATCGAGATCAAGGACAAACCCAGCTATCCCGTGGGCGAAATCACCATCGATGCCTTCGGTAACCGCCCCACCTACGAGGATATCGGCGTGTGCAAGCGGGCACTGGTCGCCCTCGGTAAACAGGACATGGGCGACCACGAGAAACTGATCCCCACCATGGCAGGCGTGACGGTCGTGGGCAGCTCCAGCGACCATCTCATCCTGGATGTCACCAAGTCGGAGAAAATCCTTCGTGTGGGCGACACCCTTTCCTTCTACCCCTACTACCAGGCCATGCTTTTCGCCAGTATCGCCAGCGACGTAAAGAAAACCTACGAATAATAAAATGCGGCCTCCCGCCTTTCCCTTGTAGGGGAAGGGGCGGGGGGCCGCTTCTACTTGGATCGATTATTCTTCTGTTGTTTCGCTTTCCGACACTTCTTCTTGGTCGATCTCGATCGTACTCTCTTCCATGAGGTTGCTGATGTGCTCGCCGATCGCCGTCTCCTGCTCTTGGCTGGCGATCTGATCCCTCAGGGCTTCCTTGATCTCTTCAAACTCCGGGATTTCCTGGGCTTCTTCACCCTCGGGTACTTCTTGTGCACCCATATAGGCCACGTACTCGTCGTAGCTCTCCTGAACTCTTTCATCCGTTACTTCGATGGCTTCCACCGCTTCGGCAAGATAGCGATCGATGGTCATCTGGATCTTCACCATCTGGTCGAGGTCTTCGAGCGTCATGCCGATGTCCTCTAAGATGGTGTTGAACTCTTCCTCAGAACCAAACTGCGTCTTCATCAGTTCGATCTCAGCGGCGACTTCTTCTGTAGAAGTCTCCACACCGGCTTCTTCTGCGGCCTGGAGGAGCACCTCTTCCTGCACCAGCTGGTTCAGTGCGCTGTTCTCGATCTGCGTCAGCATCTCGGCGTTCTCCTCTGCATCGAGGTCGAGACCCTGCTGCTCGTACATGGCGCGGAACTGATCGAGCTGCCTATCGAATCGCTCCTGTGTGATCGGCTCACCGTTCACCGTTGCCACCGCATCGACAGCCATCTCTTCTTGAGCGGCCTCCGGCGCTGGGGTTTCCGATTCTTGTGAACAAGCGGCTCCGGTGATGGCTACCGCCACCATGAGCGTGAGTAATCCATATTTCTTCATCTGCTTCATTTTCAGTCGCTCCTTTTCTTCTACGTTTCAACTCTACTAACCGTATCACGAAGTCTACCAAATGACAATAACGTGCGTGTGACGAAAAAATGGCCGTTCTATGAACGGCCCCTATTCATTCTTCTTTGATCGTGGAAAAAGCCACCATGGTCTTGATTTCCTTCACGCCTTCGAAGCACTTCAAGTCCTTCATGATGAAGTCCTCCAAGGAATCCGTATCCTTCAAGGCCACCTTCATGAAGTAGTCGAACTCCCCCGAAATGTGATGGCAGGACAGGATCCGGTCATCGCCCAGGACAAAAGCCTTGAAAGAGGGTAGATCCATGCTGTGTTCCACGTTGATGCCCACATAGGTGAGCAGTCCCTGGTCCGTCATCCCCCGGTCCACCCGGAGGGTGTACTTGGCGATGACGCCCTGCTCCTCTAGGCGTTTTACCCGGTCGCGAACCGCCGGGATCGATAGATCCACCGCACGACTCATATCGGAGATCGAGCGCCGGCTATTTTGCTTTAGAAGTTCCAGTAGTTGTCGATCGATCTGATCCAATTGTATTTCCTCCTCAACCGTTCAAAAGCACCAGACCGATCAATGCAAAGACCAGTCCGATCAGCTGTCTTGTTCCCATGGGCTCCGCAAAGACCAGGACCCCCACCGCAAAGAGCACTGCAGCGACCAGTCCGTTGGCCACGAGGGAAGCCGTCCCGATGGGCCAGCTGCTCCTGTAGATCAAAAGGAACCCGATCTCAATGCCCACGATAGCCACACCCAGCAAGACGGACCACCGGTTCACGCGTCCCAGCTCACCGACGATGGTTCCTTCCGGTGGCCAGATCAACAAGATCAAAAGCGAGAGCACCAGGGAAACCGTATAGGTCACCACCAGGGAGACAGCAGGGTGAACCACCGTGTCGATGGCCTTCTGAGAGATATGGTAGAACACCGTCACAATCACCACGAAAAACATCGATACCCAGCGCACGGTCTTCCCCCTCCCTATTCATTAAGTCTATTCTACCACAAAACAAAGAAAGACCGCGAAGGGTCTTTCTAGAGCGTCATATCGATTCGGGTCATGAGCTTTCGGTACAAGAGGGTCAGTGCCACCATGACCATACCCGAGAGCGTCAGCATCCAAAAAGTGGGGATGTATTGAATCGCCCAACCCGAGAGCAGTAAGCCCAAGGGAGCGATTATCTTGACCAGGGTCATCACCAGGCTCATCACGCGTCCGAGCATGGCTTCCGGCACACGGGTCTGCATGATGGCCATGATGGGAATATCCAAAAGCGAGATCGCCACCCCGAGCAGCCCCATCACGAGGGTCAAGTAGACGGTCAGGTCCATCGGAACCGCCCATCCGAGCGGCAGTGCCATTGCCAGGATACAGACCCCCAGCAGGGTGTTCACCATAAGGAGCAGGCGGCTGTAGCTCATGTGCTTGGTGATTCGCCCGACGACCAGCGCCCCCAAAATCAAGCCCACCGAACTGGCCGATTGGATGATCCCGTAGGCCGTGGACTCCAGACGAAAGACCTCGTTCACGATATAGGGTAGCGGTACCATGACGGCGAAGCCCAATATGAAATTGATCGCCAAGAAAATCCACATCACGAACTGCATATCGGCGTGTGCCCGCAGGTAGTCGAAGGCCTCACGGATCTCTCTTCGAAATCCGATGGGGCCCGTCATCTTTTCCCTGGTCTGATAAAGATGAAAATCGATGAAACCCTCTGATAGGGCGGAGAGCAGAAAAGAGATCCCGTTGCACAGGAGGAAGAAACGGATGTCGACCAGAGCGTAGATCAGGCCACCGAGCATCGGTCCGCCGATCGTCGAAAGCGAATCCACTACCTTGGAGGATGCATTGAGCGAAAGGAGCCGGTCTTTGGCCACGATCTGGGGTTTTGAAGCTTCCAGCGCGATGCCGAAAAAGGTATTGAGCAGGGCCAGGAGAAACACGCTCCCGTACACGAGGGTGAGCGTCAGCGGGCGCTCGCTCGTGAAGAGATAAAGCCCCACCAGGGACAGCCCGCTGATCGCATCGGCCCCCACGACCAACTTCTTCTTGTCCAGCCGATCGGCCAGCACGCCGGCGAAAGGATTGATCAGGAGCATCGGGATCATGCCGAAGACCAGGGTCGTGGCAAAGGAACCGGCTGAACCCGTTACTGTCAATACATAAAGACCGATGGCAAAGGTATAGATGGAGGAACCGAGCAGGGAGACCAGCTTTCCCATCGTGAACAGCACGAGGTTCCGTCTTTCCTTCGATTCCATTTGTTTTTCAAGTACCACTGTATCGTACATCATGTCGATCACCTCTTGTCTACATCATAGGATGTGGTGTAGACACCATCGCAAGAGGTGAGCCGCGTGCATTTTAATGCTTTCTCCCTAAACCGTGGGGTCCACCCCATCTTTTTCAGCGATCAAAGAAATCATGTGGATCCGATCGCCGGGCTTCAGGTAGTTTTCGTGGGCACCGCCCGTCTCAGCGATCTCCGGGCCCTTTCGCATCGCCAGTCTGTCGAAACCCAGCCGGTCGATTTTGTCCAGGATCTTCTGCTCTTGAAACTGCGGTCTCTTCTCCGCAGAGACAACGGCCGCGGGACCAAAGTGGTCGTATAAGATATAGGCTCCGGCCAACGTACACTTCGGTGCCATCAGGGGCGAGACGACCTCCAGTAAAAAAATTGGCTCGTCAAAGGCAAAGTTGCTCGAGCCCGATTGATCGATCACGGTGTCCACGATTCCCTTTTTCAAAGGAATCGCCCTGAAATCGCTGCAGATGAACACAATATTCCGCCGGATCTCTAAGGACTCCAGGATTGCCTTCAGCTGGCGTACCATGCCCTCGTGAAAGTCCACTGCATAATAGGTCACCTCTTCGGGGAGGCTACTGAGCACGTGGCGGAGGAAAAAACCCGCGCCCGATCCCAATTCTAAAACCCGGTGGCCCGAAAGCCTGGAGAAATCCATGGTTTTTAGAAACCAAGCGAGACCTTCCGTGAAGGCGTTGAGGTACACCGGCGGTGTGCCGTTGATGAAGGACAGCATGGAGTAGGTGAAATTCTCCTTTGGTCGATAAACCCCTTCAGCGAACAGGATTCCCGATGCGATCCTGTACAGCTGACCGCAACTGCAGCGGAGTTCCCCCGACCTCACCTGGTTATCCACCACCTCGTCGGCGCTCAGCTGAAGGGCGCCCCCACACCTGTGACAACCTAGATCTTCCAAACAGGATAGGGGCAGATCGAGTCGGTGGTAACTCCGCTCCTCTGTTTTCTCGAGTTCCTTCACGCGGGCATCCAGGTTTTCGATAAACCCTTGTCGCTCTCTGATCTCCTCGATCAGATGGGCACGCTTCTCACGCATCAACCCCACGAGATGATCGAGCTCTTCCTCCGTCCGCAGGGTCCCCAGTCGGAAGAACCAAAAGATCGTACGGATCTCTTTGAGGTTGAAGCCCATCTCGCGATAGGTGAAGAGGCGTTCGAGATCCTCCTGGCACCGCCCGTCGAAATCATACTGCCCACCCTGCTTCTGGGGCAGGAGAAGACCCAGATCCATATAGTGTCGGATCGCATCCGTCGACAGATCATTCTTCTTGGCAAACCGTCCGATACGCATCGATTACCACCCCGCGAGCCATGCTACCGCTAGAACCGCGATCAATCCCGCGGCCGAGAGCACGAAATTCTTCACCGCCAGCACAAAGGTCCGCCCCTTGTGCGGATCCGCCGAAAAAGTCGCCACATTCTTTAGGATCGGAATCAGGACGAGAGACAGGATGACGCCGAAAAGCGGTAAAAAACCCACGATGGAGGCAGCCACCGTCCCTACGAATCCTGTGATATAGAGCCACTTGAAGAGAACCAGACCCCGCTCTCTTCCGATGGCTACCACCAGTGTGAGGCGGTGATTGTGCGCATCTTCCTCCAGATCGCAAAGATTGTTGGCCAGCATAATGTTGGCGATTCCCGTCACCAGGGGTAGAGAAACCAGGATCAGTCCCAAGAGTTCCTGAGGATCCACTGTGAGGGACCAAAGACCGGTCTTGAGGGTGAGCGAAGCCACGGTGGGTCCCGCGTGGATGTACACGACGAGAAAGACGATTCCGAAGCCCATGGTGATGCCTGAGATCGCTTCCCCGTAGGGCGTCCGGTTGATCGATGCGGGACCGAAGGAATACAGCATACCGATGCCCGCTGCGATCATGCCGATAAGAAGCGTCAGCGGTCCTGTCCGTAACACGAGGAGGATGCCCAAAAATGCCGCCGCTGCTAGCAGTCCCGCGATGGTGCCCAGGGCCTCTTTTTTCGACAGCCCGTGGGCCACCACAGCGTTATGCACTTCGTAGCCGTAGCCTTCCTTCATTTTGGCCTTGCGATAATCCTGGTAATTGTTCACGGCGGTCGTCGCCATATCGATCAAGAGAAGGGACCCGAGCATCAAGAGCGCCGCGGGCATATCAAAGGTATCGAATCGGTAGAGCGCGTACAAGGTGCCCACCAGATAGGGAAAGACACTGGCGACTTTGGTCTGGATTTCTACATACTTGAAAAAAGCTGCGATGGTCATGGGATAATCGTCTCCTTTGCCTGATTTCTTTTCGCTCACCATTATATCATCCTATGTGCCAAAAAATGAAAAATCGCCCGACATTTCATCGGACGATTCTTCGTGTAGGTGTTACATTTCGATGAGTAAAGAGGTACCCATACCGCCACCGACGCATAGCGTGGCGAGTCCCTTCTTGGACTCTCGTTTCTTCATCTCGTAGATCAGCGTCGTCAGGATCCTAGCACCGGAAGCACCCACGGGGTGTCCGATGGCAATGGCACCACCGTTGACGTTCACGATGTCAGGATTCAGACCAAGGTCTTTCACGACGGCGAGGCTCTGGGCTGCGAAAGCTTCGTTGGCCTCCACCAGGTCGAGATCCTCGATCTTCCAACCGGATTGCTCCAGGGCGATCTTCGTTGCGGGAACTGGTCCATAGCCCATGATCGCTGGGTCTACACCGGCCGTTCCGTAAGCGACGATCTTCGCGAGGGGCTCGAGTCCCAGCGCGTCTGCTTTTTCTTTTGACATCACAATCAGCATGGCCGCACCGTCGTTGATGCCCGAGGCATTCCCCGCGGTAACCGTACCGTCTTTCTTGAAGGCAGGTCTCAACTTGCCGAGGCCCTCGGTCGTCGCACCGTAGCGGATGTACTCGTCATCCTCCACGATGATCGGGTCTTTCTTTCTCTGGGGAATCTCAACGGGTACGATCTCCGCCTTGAAACGCCCTTCCTTCTGTGCTTTCTCCGCACGATTCTGACTCATCACGGCGAAAGCATCTTGCTCTTCGCGTGTGAGTTGCCATCTCTCGGCGATGTTCTCTGCCGTGATGCCCATGTGGTAACCGTGGAAGGCATCGGTGAGCGCATCCTTGATCATGTGGTCCACCATTTTCACATCGCCCATCTTGGAACCAAAACGATTGGTATCCGAGAGGTAAGGCGCATTGGACATGCTCTCCGTACCACCGCAAAGAATCGTGTCAGCATCGCCGAGCTTGATCAGCTGTGCCGCGAGGCTCACGGCCCGGAGACCGCTACCGCACAAGATGTTCAGCGCCATGGCCGGTTTCTCGTAAGGAATGCCCGCGTTCACGGCCACTTGACGTGATACGTTCTGTCCCTGTCCAGCGCTCAAGATATTTCCGATCATGATCTCGTCGATGATCTCCGGCTGGATGCCGGCACGCTTGATGGCTTCTTTGGCCGCGATGGTACCGAGGTCCACCGCTGTTTTCGATTTCAACGCTCCACCGAAAGAACCCACTGGGGTTCTGACGGCCGAGACGATTACTACTTCACGCATCTTAGGTGCTCCTTTCGATTACAGTCGAAGTCCGCCGTTGACAGACAACAGGTGCCCTGTCACGAAGGACGATTCGTCGCTGGCCAGGAAGAGGGCCGCATTGGCGATCTCCTGAGGTTCCCCAAGTCGCTTGAGCATTGTCTTCTCGCGAATCGGATCGAGCACCTTATCCGGTACCGTCTGCATCATTTCCGTGTTGATGTAACCGGGGGCAATAGCATTCGCTCGAACGGCTGCACCCTTGCGCGAGAACTCTTTCGCCCAAGTCTTCGCCATAGCGATCACGCCAGCTTTTGTCGCCGCGTAGTTGGTCTGACCCACGTTACCGAATTCACCAACGACCGATGAGATGTTGATGATCGATCCGGCACCCTGCTGCATCATCTGAGGACCGATCAGCTGAACGAGGTTGAAGACACCCTTGAGGTTGACATCGATGACGAAATCCCACATGTCCTCGGACATCTTGTGGATCAGCGCATCGCGTGTGATCCCGGCGTTGTTCACGAGGATATCAATCTTCCCGTATTTTTCCACCACGTGATCGAAGAACTTTTTCAGTCCGTCGCGATCCGTTACGTCGCCTTTATAGAATTCTACATTTTCGTTCTCGTAATCCGGCTCGTCGAAACTCAAGTTCACGACTTTTGCGCCTTCACGGACATAGGTGAGTGCAATGGCTTTACCGATGCCGCGTGACGCACCCGTCACGATGGCTACTTTATCTTGCAAACGCATGATTTTGCCTCCTTATTGGCTGATGGTTTTTACTAGAGTTTTAGATTCATCTTCTCCGCGTGGAAAATGCGTGCGTCCATTTCCTTCAGATTGTCAGAAACGGCGGGCTTGAAGTGCATCTGTGCGAAAATATCCTTCTCGAGATCCACGCCCGGTGCGATTTCAGTGAGCGTCAACCCAGCTTCCGTCAGTTCGAAAACAGCGCGCTCAGTGATGTAGACAACAGGCTGTCCCTGTTCGAAAGCAAAGTCCCCGGAGAAGGTGACCTGCTCCACGTGCTCGAGGAATTTCTTGAACTTTCCTTCCTGCGCGATCTCGATCTTCCCGTCGGCCACATTGATCTTAAGGCCACCGGCCGTGAAGGTTCCACAGTACACCACTTTTTTGGCATTCTGGGAAATGTTCACGAATCCACCGCAACCGGCGATTTTCGGCCCGAACTTCGATACATTCACGTTTCCGCGACCATCACACTGGGCCAGACCCAGGAAAGTCACGTCGAGGCCGCCGCCGTCGTAGAAATCAAACTGGTAAGGCTGGTCGATGATCATATCGGGGTTGGTCGCCGCACCAAAGCTGAGTCCGCCTGCGGGTATACCGCCGATGGTACCGGCCTCCGTGGTGAGCACGAGACCCTCGACACCCTCTTCATTGGCTACGATCGATACGCCTTCTGGCATCCCGATCCCCAGGTTCGTGATCGCATGGGGCACGAGCTCCATAGCGGCCCGTCTGGCGATAACCTTACGCTCGTTGAGCGGAAGCGGAGGAATGCTAGTGACCGGCACCCGAATCTCCTGGGAGTACGAAGGGTTGTGTTGCTCTGCGAAGGTCTGCATATGATCCTTGGCATCTGCCTCGACGATCGCATCTACATAGATCCCCGGGATCTTAACCTGAGAGTAGTCGATAGTGCCAGGCTCCACGACCTTTTCCACCTGGAGGATGACCTTGCCGCCGGAATTCTTGGCAGCTTGAGCCATGGCCAGCATCTCGAGGCTCAGGGCCTCTTTTTCGAAGGTGCAGTTCCCGGCCGGATCGGCGTAGGTCCCGCGAATCAGTGCCACGTCGATGGGGAAGGAATGGTAGAACATCCACTCTTCGCCGCGCAAGTTGATGACCTCCACGAGGTCTTCCGATGTCACGTCATTGATCTTTCCACCCTCGAGTCTCGGGTCAGCAAAGGTCTTCAGACCCACCTTGGTCACCACGCCCGGCTTCTTACCGGCAATGGTGCGGAAGAGGTGGCTAATCGCTCCCTGCGGGAAATTGTAGGCTTCGATTTTGTTTTCGATGGCCAGCTTCTGGAGCTTGGGGGCCAAGCCCCAGTGTCCGCCGATCACGCGCTTCACGAGACCCTCGTGACCGAGGTGATTCAGACCGCGGTCTTTACCATCACCCTGTCCTGCAGCGTACACCAGCGTCAGGTCCGTGGGCTTGCCTTCTTTCAGGAACAGTTCTTCGACGCCACGGGAAAGGGCTTCGGGGTGCATGTTACCCACGAAGCCTCCCGTAGCGACGGTCGAACCACTCTCAATCAGTTTGATTGCATCTTCCAAACTCATTAATTTTGTCATGTTCAACCTCACTTTTTCTTGTATTGGGTGTTTGTATAACCTAGACGATTCCCGTCATCAGGTAGAAGAGTGAAACAAAGAACACGGTGATCAGCGGGATAACCACTGTCATGGCAGCGATGTCGAAGTAACTCTCTTTATGGTTCAGCTGTGTTACGGAAAGGAGCGTGATAACAGCACCACAGTGCGGCAGGCTATCCAGTCCGCCGGCAGCCATGATCATGATCCGGTGAAGCGCCTCGGGGTGAATACCCATCGTCAAGAATTCTTCAGACAGTACTTCGAGCGCGATGGCCGTACCACCGGAAGAAGAACCCACGATACCCGCGAGGAGGGTAGTGGAGATTGCCACTTTGAAGATGGATGGGATGGACAGGGCCACGATACCCAACTTGACTGTCGTGAAGGCAGCGAGTGACTTGATCACGCCACCGTAACCAACCTCAGAAGCCGTATTGAAGATCGGGAGCAGTGCGCCGACTGCGCCGTCGAAGACTGTCTTGTTGGCATGTGCGATGTAAGAACGCATGGAGATCAAGATGAACACAACAGCCACGGTGAGAGAAATCACGACAGGCCATGTACCATTGACCCCAGATCCGATGGCTTCGTAGGACGCCATCACAGAGGGCATTTTGAAGTACCAGTTCGTCAGAATGAAGTTGCCGATGAAAACCATAACGATCGGCGCAAAAGCTAGACCTGCCGAAGGAATGTTGTCGTCGAGAAGGTGGAGGTTCTCATTCTGATGATCCCCGTAACCTTCGCCAGCAGCCATCATATCTTTGGCTCGTTTGTTCAACCAGAAGACACCGAGACCGAACATCATGGCCCCACCCATGATTCCCAGTACTGGAGCAGCGTAAATATCCGTTCCAAAGAAAATCGTAGGCATCGTGTTGATGTACTGTGGAGAACCAGGTAGTGCTGTCATTGTGAAGGTGAAAGCACCGAGTGCGATGGCCGCGGGGAGCAGTCGCTTGGGCATGCCCGCTTTACGAAGCAGTGTGGCGCCGATGGGGTACATGGCGAAAACGACTACGAAGAGCGATACCCCTCCGTATGTAAGGAGCGCCGTGGCCACAACGATGGCCGAGATGGCACGTTTTGTACCGAATCTGTCTGCAATCACATTGGCGATGGCAGAAGCTGCTCCGGTGATACCCATGAGCTTACCGAAAATTGCTCCGGCGAGGAACACGGGGAAGTAGGCGGAAATGTATCCTGCGGCTGCAGGCATAAAGATATTGGATAGTGCGTGTAGTGCTGGAATTTCTCCAGACAACAGTGCGGCAAGCATTGCGAGAAGTGGTGCGAGTACGAGTACGGTGACGCCTTTGTACGCAAAGAACATTAATGCGAACAGGGTCAAGATAATTGATAATACTCCTAGCATTGGTGTAGCCCTCCCTTAAATAAATAGTAGGAAAATAGCGTATACCGCGTAGAGCGCGGCTAAAAGAAGAATGCCCATCAGACCGTAAAGGAGTCCCTTGATGAAACGGGGTCCCTTCTCAAAGGCCTTCTGACTGTCTTCTTTTAAACAAATGTTGGCGTCTTCGGTGCCCAGTATGCTCATCATTTCGATGAAGAGGGATGCGGCAACGACGACGGCGGCGATCAGCGACACGAGATAGACCAGTGACAGCTGCATCGAAAAAACGTGATCGGCAATCGTGACGATGCTTGCAAAGGCCACGATCCCATTGATCAGATACTCCCGGTTATAATTGCGGAATTCCGACCGGTATGAATCCGTGAAAATCATGAAAACGAATAATACCGCCAGGTGAAAATATTTATGCGTTTGCGGGAAATAGATCTGCTGTGCAAGGACGAAGGTCAAAGTGGAGAGAAAGAGGAATTTTGAAAACTTGGCTCGATCTCCAAAGTAATGTGTGATCATAGATACCATCCTTTCTTTCATTGGTAAACGTTTTCACCTCCTGCCTCTTACTAGGAGCAAGATGGGTGCCAACTTTTTCGGTGCATTTGACCACTTTTCCGCCTTTTCCATACAAGAAACAACAAAAAAACAACACCTTGTGTCAATTTTATTTGACATAAGGTGTTCGTGTGTTGGGAATGTGTCATTAATTATTTACACTTTTCCGGTTATTTTTGGAAGTGTGTCAAAAAATATTTACAATTCCTCGAGGCCATATCGCTCCAACTTATTGTACAGCGTCATCCGACTGACCCCTAGATCCTCGGCCACCTTGGATTTGTTGCCCTCCAGGGCTGCCAGCCGATCGATAATAATTCTTTTCTCATAGTCTTCCATCAGCTCTTTTAAGTTTTCCCCAGCGAATTTCTTCTGCTCTCCCTTGAGATTCGACGGCAGATGGTAGGTTTGAATAGACGTTTCACTCTCAATGATCGTATAGGCCCGCTCGATCACATTGATCAGTTCCCGTACGTTTCCAGGCCAATCGTACCGCATGATCAGGTGCTCGGCCTTCTTGCTGAATCCATCGATCTTGCGCCCCATTTCCCGGTTGAGCTTCTCGATGAAATGCGCAGAGATATCGTTGATATCCGCCTTGCGCTCCCTGAGGGGCGGGATGTTCAGATTGAAGACGTTCAAGCGGTAGTACAGGTCCTCGCGAAAGGTCTTGTCCGCCACCATCTCCTTGAGCGGTCGATTGGTGGCGGCGATGATACGGACGTCGATTTGTTTGGGCTTGTTCGATCCGATACGTTCTACCTCGCCCTCCTGGATCACACGCAGGATTTTAGCCTGCATGGCCAGGGGCATGTCGCCGATCTCATCGAGGAAGATGCTTCCACCGTCGGCGATCTCGAACTTTCCGATCCGTCCGTTCTGGTCCGCACCGGTGAAGGCGCCCTTCTCGTAGCCGAAGAGCTCCGCTTCCAGTAGCGCCTCGGGGATCGCCGCACAGTTGACGCTCACGAAGGGGCGAAGACTGCGGCGGCTGCTGTTGTGCAGGGCGTGGGCGAAGAGCTCCTTACCCGTTCCGCTCTCGCCCATGATCAGGACGTTCGAGCGACTGGCCGCCACCCGTTCCACCGTATGCTTGAGCGTGCGGATCTTTTTCGATCGACCGATGATCGATTCGAAGTTGTACTTGGCATTGTACATGTGTTCGAACTCCATCTTGTAGCTCTTGATCTCCTGTTCCATCTTGTGGATCTTCTCGTAGATCTCGTTGAGCTCCGACACGTTGCGAAAAATGACCTTGCCGATGACCCCGGCGAATCGACTCTCGTTGTAGTAGGGGATTCGTGTGGCGACCATATAGTTACCGTTGATCTCCTGCAGGTCGTTGATCTCCGGGATCTTGCTCTTGGCCACCAGGTGCATGCGCGTGTTCTCGATCACGTCGGTGACGTGCTTGCCGATGACATCCCGGTCCTCGAGCCCAAGGAATTTCTTATAGGCGTTGGACATCATGGTGATGTATCCCTCGGCGTCCACCACCACGATGCCGTCGTAGGCGATCTCCAGGATGGTGTTCAGGATGTTGATCTCGGAGTTACCCTCCAGGATCTTTTCATTCAGGGCGTTATAATGGGAGATGTCGTTAAAAATTGCCGCCGCACCGATCACACGCCCCTCGCGGTAGAGGGGAAAGCGCGTGGCGATACAGTCGTAGCCGTTGATGTGGATGGTCACCTCGTGCTCCATCCGCTGCTGGTCCATGATCTGCATCAGGTGGGAGTCTGCGTAGACCTCGGCCAGTTTCACCGCCTTCTCCCCGCGGGTATACCCGATGATCTCCGCGGCCTTTTTGTTGATATAGACGATGTACCCCTCGCGGTCCACAAAGGTGATGGCATCCGTCACTTGTTCGAAAAACACTTCGTTTTCATAGAGACTCCTGAAGATCGCATGATCTTTCACGGGCCTCACCCCCTCTTCTCGTGCCAATTTTCTATCTACTCTCTCTAGTATACCAAAAAGGGCCCCACCGATGGTGAGGCCCTCTGAAATCTTTCTTATGTTTACAGAACGGACTTGGCATTTGCCGCAACGCCCTCGGGCGTGAGGCCGAAGTGTTCGAATACCTCGGAACCCTTACCGGAGGCACCGAAGTCATCGAGTCCGATCACGAGATCCTTCTCGCCCATGTAGCGGTACCAGGGCATCGTGACGCCGGCTTCCACGGCAACGCGAGGTACACCGGCGGGGAGGAGCCCGGCACGGTAGTCAGCACCCTGTGCGTTGAAGCGCTCCATGCTCGGCACGCTGACCACGCGGGCGTTGACACCCGTTTTGGCCAATATCTCCGCTGCGCCCAGGCAGATGTTGACCTCTGACCCTGAGGCCATGAACACGAGATTCGGTGAAGCGACATCCCGCACCACGTAGGCACCCTTTTTCGCTTCGAGCGAAGAGGTCGGGATGTTGTCGAGACCTTGGCGGGTCAGCGCGAGGACACTGGGGCCCTCGTCTTCCATCGCACACTGCCAGCAAACGGCTGTCTCGAAGTAATCCGCGGGTCGGTAGACCTTGACATTGGGGATGCTTCGCAACATCGTCAGATGCTCGATCGGTTGGTGCGTCGGACCATCTTCGCCTACGCCAATGCTATCGTGCGTGAAGACATAGGTCATATCGATGTTGCTGAGGGCCGCCAGGCGGATCGCCGGCTTCATGTAATCGCTGAAGACGAGGAAGGTTGAAGCGTAGACCTTCAAACCACCGTGCAGGGCCAAACCGTTGGCGACCGCACCCATGGCGTGTTCGCGCACACCAAAGTGCAGGTTGCGACCAGCCTCCGCTGAGGTAAAGTGATCGATGCCCTTCATCTCCGATTTGTTCGAAGGGGCCAAATCTGCAGAACCACCCACGAACTGAGGGTTCGTTTTGGCCAGCATGTTCAAGACATCCCCAGATGACGCGCGCGTCGCGGCATTCTTACGTTTGCTCTCGATCTCTTCGAAGTCCACCGACTCGATCTTGCCGAGCAGGGCGTTTTCGAACTGCTCTGCGAGCTCTGGGTAGGCCTTCTGATACGCTTCATATCGCTCGATCCACTCTGCCTCGTGGGCGGCGAGCTCTTTTTTCTTTTCCTCGAGATAAGCGGTGACCTCTTCGGGCACTTCAAAGGCCGCGTAGGTCCAATCGAAAAATTCGCGCATCCCCGCGATAGCCTCTTCCCCGAGCGGGGCACCGTGTACATCAGCCGTACCCGCTTTTTCCCCGGATCCGTAACCGATGGTCGTCTCGACAATCACCAGCGAAGGACGCCCTTGTTCCGCTTTGGCATCGAGGATCGCCTGCTCGATGGCCTCGACATCGTTGCCATCTTCCACCGTGACCACATGCCACTCGAGGGCTTCAAAGCGTTTCCCCACATCTTCTGTGAAGGCGATATCCGTGCTCCCCTCGATAGAAATCTGGTTAGAATCGTAGAGAGCGATCAGTTTGCCGAGCTTCAAATGGCCCGCCATGGAAGCCGCCTCGTTCGTGATCCCTTCCATCAGACAACCGTCGCCCACCATGGTGTAGGTGTAGTGATCGACGATGGTGTGACCCTCTTTATTGTAGGTCTTGGCCATCAATTTTTCCGCCATGGCCATTCCCACGGCATTGGCAAAACCCTGTCCCAGAGGACCCGTGGTCGTCTCTACACCATCGGTATGGCCGTACTCGGGGTGGCCTGGTGTTTTGCTGCCCAGCTGCCGGAAATCCTCGAGTTCGGTGATCGGTAGATCGTAACCGTACAAGTGCAGTAAGCTGTAGAGCATCATGGATCCGTGTCCCGCCGATAGGATGAATCGGTCGCGGTCGAACCATTTGCTGTTGGCCGGATTGTGCTTCATGATCTTGTCATAGAGCACGTAACCAGCGGGAGCGGCCCCGAGCGGTAGACCCGGGTGTCCAGACTGCGCCTTTTCAACCGCATCCGCCGAAAGAAAACGAATGGTGTTGATCAATTTTTCTCTTAGCATATCATTCCTCCATATCTCCTAAGTCAGCTACAATTATATCCCTTCACACGGGGGGTGACAAGGTGAAACCCATTAAAAAAAGGACCTTTTCAGGTCCTAGTGAAGTGCCAGGTGGGTTTGGAACGGTCGATGGCGATCTTCCCGGTACCCACGAGGTAGATCAGGTGACTCATGGCTTCCGATGTGGCGAACCACTTCTGAGGATCGGGGAAAGCCGACCAATCTTTCGCCCGGTAATCCCAGTGCATGCCCCTCGCGACATCGCGCGCCGTCTGTCTCCCCTCCGAGACTAGGGCCAGCACCTCGTTCAGGCGATGGGCGTGATGGTCTCTCAGCTCATCGATCCTTACCTTGGGCTCCGTCAGGATCACCCGGTGCGAGGACAGGATTTTTGCGGGGGCGAGGGCTTCGATTTTCTCGAGGGTCTCGAAGTACACCTTGAGACTATCGAAATCCTCAGACCAATAGGAGATATTGGGGGTAATCGAAGCCAGGATCGAGTCCCCTCCGATCAAAAGCTCGTGGACCGGGTCGTAGAGACCGATATGTCCCGGCGTATGGCCGGGCAGATCCATGACTTCGAAGGTAAAGGTCCCGTAGGAACGCCTCTCACCCTCGGTCAGGGGCGTGATCTCCATCGGCTCCTTCGGACAGTAGCGATAGCCGGGATGGCGATCGATCGACACCTCATCTCGGTCGAGATCGAAGGCCGTTGTCAATCCCCCGAACCGGCGCCAGTAACTCTCCTCCGTCATCTTGTTGATCAGGTCGCCGTCCACAGGTGACGCGAAAAGCCGCGCGCCCTTCTGGGCGAACCAAGAGGCGAGACCCGTGTGGTCTGAGTGCAAGTGGGTCAACACCAGGTCCGTTTTCGCAAAATCCAGACCGATCGCCTGGCTAGCATCGAGCCAAGCCCGCTGGCTATCCTCGGTGTTGAACCCCGTGTCCACGACCAAATGACGTCCTTCTCCGACCACGGCGTAGGCATTGAGGGCCTTCAACGGGTTCTTGGGCAGCGGAATCTCGATGCGGTAGAGTCCCGGTAGCAGCTCCGTCATCATGCGAGACTGAACCCTTCGATCAATTCGATCTCGATCCCGTTGGGATCCTCGATGAAGAGAAAGCGCACGCCACCTTCTGCCTCCACGGGTCCCCGTTTGATCTCGATATCGTCCACGGCCAGCCGCGAGATACATTCCTTCAGGCTCTCTACCTCATAGGCCAGGCTCACGCGCTGGTTCGTGGCCTCACCCTCGTAAATCTCATTGTATCCGATCAACTCCAGGGCACCACCCCGGTCGTCCACCATAAAGGCGATGGTCATGCCGTCCTTCGGGCTGATCTTTTGGTGTAGTTTTAACCCCAGCACCTTTTCATAAAAGGCCAGGGAGGCGTCCATATCCGTCACGGTAATCGTAGCAAACTTAAAATGCATCCTTATCAACTCCTTATTCTTCATCTTTACCCACCAAGGTCCATGCGCAAAAATGTTTTTCCAAACGATCGAGTAACGTGAAGAGAAGAAAACCGAGGACCGCCAGGGTCAAGATCCCAGCGTACATCGACGGGATATTCACCATGCTCCAGCTGTTCATGATGAAGTACCCCACCCCTAGGTCCGTCGCGAAGTTCTCTGCGAAAAACAGCACCGCCACGGCGATCCCGATGCTCACCCGAAGCGTCGTGAAGAGCTTCGGGAGAATGGCAGGAAAGACCAAGTGGGTGTAGAGTGCGCGCTCCGGTAGATCGAGCGAGCTGAGGGCTGTGAAGAGGTGCGCTGGAATCGAACGGACGGCATCGCGGGTGGTCACGTAAATCTGAAAGACGATGATCAGAACGATCAGGGCTACCTTAGGGGCGTTTCCCAGACCAAAGAGAATCATCAAAAGCGGCATGAAGGCGACTTTGGGAAGCGGGTAGAGGCCATAGACCAGGGGGGAGAGCAGGGCGTCCACCCGGCGGTGGAGACCCGCCGCGAGACCAGTGCTCACCCCAAGAAAGAGAGCGATGGCCAGCGCCGCTAGGATCCGCCCCATGCTGGCCATCACGTGGGGCAGGAGTGTCGTCGGCAGTAATCGGAAGAAAAGGAGAAGGGTCGTAAGGGGGGACGGCACGAGCTGTGCGCCCACCCACAGGGTCAATCCCTGCCAGGCCGCAAGGAGTACCACGGGTGCGTAGAGCTGCTTCCATAGCCGGCTCACGATAACCACCCCCTGATCTCCAGGCAAAAGCGATAGAAATCCAGGCTTTCCCTCAGGTGGGCCCGTCCGTAGAAAGGATTGTCGAGACGTGTTACGACGCGCCCTTCTTTCATCACCACGATGGTCTGGCCCAGTAGGGCCGCTTCCTCCAAATCGTGGGTGACGCCCACGAGCGTCAGCCGATGCCGAGCCACGAGAGATAAGAGGAGATCTTGGAGGGCCTCTTTCGACATGGCATCTAGCGATGAGGAGACCTCATCGAGGAGCAGTAGCTCGGGATTTGAAATCAAGGTGCGGGCGATGGCCACCCGCTGTTTTTGGCCGCCGCTCAGTGTATCGAGGAAGCGATCGGCCAGCGGGGAGATCCCCAGCTCCTGCAATTGATCCTGCACTTTCTTCCGAAGCACCCCGGGCAACACTTTATCGTAAAGCAGGGGCAAGGCCACATTTTGTTCCACCGTTTTCCAGGGAAAGAGACCGAGGTCCTGAAGGATCAGCCCCCTGCTCCCCCTAGACCCTCCCTCGATCACGTCGCCCGCTGTGGGCCTGATCAAGCCGGCCAAGACCATGAGGAGTGTCGTCTTCCCGCATCCCGATGGCCCGACGATCATCGTGGCCTTCTGTTTTTCAATGGTCAGATCGATCCCGTCCAGGGCCCGTGTATGACCGTAGTCAACGCGCAGACCCTTCAGCTTGATCATTGCGCTGCGAAACGATCGTCAACAAGTTCCTCATAACCCAGGTCGATCGCTTTTCCGATGACTTGCTCATTCCAGGTCATAATTTTTTCTAGGTAGGCTTCATCCGGCACACGGGAAAGCTGGTAATCTGGCAGGTGCATCAGATCCTTCACCTCGGGATTGAGCTCCAAGCGGTTGACCAGCACACTTCTGGCCAGGGACGTGTCGGCGCGTATCGCTTCGACTGCCCTGTCATAGCCCCTGTGGAAGGCCTCCACGGCCGCTGCCTTGTCTTCGATGGCCCTTCCGGTAAAGACCATCACCTCGGGATAGAAGTCATCCGGATTCTCGTAAACTCTCTTCTCCAGTCCAGCCAAAGCGCCCATGGACGCAAGTGGTTCTGGGAGCACCGCCATATCCACCTGTCCACTCTTGATCATCTCCAGGCGCGCTGGAATCTCGTTGATGTAGATTTTCTCGAGGGTATAGGTATCCTTGAGTGCTGCGTCCGAAAGATAGTTGGAGACGCTGACCTCCATCATACCGACGGTCACGTTGGTCGTCTCTTCAAAGTCGTCTCTGAGCAGGATCGGGAAGCTCCCATCGGTGCTCGTCGTCACCTTGATATCGAAACCGTTGTCCACATTGTTCACGAGGGCGATCACATCGGTCATCGCTCCGTCGAGCTCACCGCTGATCAGGGCGCTCTGTCGGTTCATGGCGTTCATGTACACTTGGATCTCGATGTCGAGTCCTAGCTCTTCAAAGTAACCCTCTTGTTCCGCGAGGAAAATCGGAGCGCTGTCTACCGCCGGCATAACACCGATGGAAAGGGTAAGCGGCTCGTCCGGTGTAGCGGGTGTCGGCTCTTCCGTTTCTGCGGTGCATCCCGCGAGCAAAAGGGCAAGCATCATAGTCAGTAGCATCATTTTTTTCATCATAAACCTCCTGTGATTTCATTAACACATCTATGATATGCCTTTTTGGCGGCTTATGCAAAAGTTTTTGAGGAGGGAATCGCCCGCACCCAGAGCGGTAGAACACGGGGCTGTGGAGCTGTGCACGGAGGGAAGGGGAAGACGGCCAACAACATTAAAATACAAGCGTTTAGTAACATCGGGCTTTTCAGCCTTGGCTTGACGATGAAACGAAAAGAGTGGTCGTCTCCACCGTGAGGCGGTCCCCGAATCCCGTGACTTCTGTCATGAGCAGTTCAATTGCAAGTGAAATTGTGGCATAATGTCAACATTGGAGAAAGGAGTGTAAGATGTTTACGATTGATCGCAAATTTTTCAAAGACCTTTGGACGGCGCTTCGCGCCTTATCCCTCTCTCTCGCCGTGGCCTCAACGGGCATGGGGATGCTCTTTGCCAGGCGGTTCGGTTACCTGGATCCCAGCACAGCCGATGACCGCCTGAGAATCTTCCTCGTTCTGCTGGCCGGACTATCGGCACAAGCCGGCACCAATCTGGTGAATGACTTTTTCGAGGGATCCTTTAAGTACCACCGCCCGGAGGAGAAGACCTACCGCTTTCTCGGCTAAAAACGGACGGCCTTCGACCTCTTGGTTTTTGGGTGGAGTCTGGCCAGTTTCGGCCTTGCAGCGCTCATCGGCCTCTACCTCATGATCACGGGGGATCTGCGCCTCTTCTTCTTCGGTGTCGCTGGCATCCTGGGCGGCTATGCCTACACCGGCGAACCTATCGTCTACAAGAAACGCGGACTCGGTGCACCGCTCTCCTTTCTGCTCATGGGCCCCCTCATGGTGGTCGGTGCCTATTTTGTTTTCTCCCACCGCGTGGACCTATCGGTGGTGGTGTTGACCCTACCGGCGACGCTGTTCATCCCGCTCTTGATGTTCTCGAACGAACTCAGGGACTACCAGCGGGACCTCGAGCACGGGGTCAAGACCGCCGTGGTTCGGTTGGGCTTCGAGAGGGGGAAGGCGCTCTTCATCGGTCTGATCACTTCAAGTTACCTGATGATCCTCATCTTCGTCTCAACGGACCAGCTGCCCCTCGGGACGCTACTCACCTTGCTCACGGTCCCCATGGCCCTTGCCGCCTACAAAAGCACCTCGAAATCACGAAAAGAGGGCATCCCGGCGACCAATTATCTGACCATCGCCTTCCATGCCCTCTATCTCATCGGGTTCATCCTATCCAGTTGACCGCCTCGCGCGGTCTTTTTTTAATTCTTCACGCAGTGGTACTGGGAGAGGGAGGTTCGTTTTAAACCGATACCCTCGAAAAACCGCAAAAGGTCCGTGCTCTCGAAAAAGGCCGATCGAAGCTCAGCGCCATCGAGCGCCTCCCAAAAATATGTTACCAACCGTCGTCCGATACCGCGCCCCCGGAACCGTGGGTGCACGTGCAAAGCCGCGATGTGCCCTGCTTCTGTGCCCAGGAGCACACCGACAAGCTCACCGTTGTCCCTGTAGCCCAAATAAAGTGCACTGGGATCCTCCCGGTAATACTCCGGGTGACACTGCCAGGGTAGATGGCCATCGACGCGACCCATGAGGAATGCTTCCCCCTCGGGAGTCTCGAGTTCCCGGACGCCCATCGTGTCTCCTCTGACGAGGTTGGGCATGCCGCGAATATACAAGATGGTTTCCACGGGCTCATAGCCCTCGTTTCGATAGAGATGAAGGGCACGATCGTTGCCCGTGATCACCTCGAGAAAGAAGCCCTCTGCACCCCTGGCCTCGCCCTCTTCGAGATGTTTCTCAAGCAGTTGATCCCCGATCCCGCGCCTGCGGGCCGAAGGAATCACGGCCAGGGTCCCGCATCGCATCATACGTTTGCCCCCGTAGTTCACGAGTCCCGACAGGACGAGTCCGATGGGACGACCCTCTTCTAGGGCCAGAAAGGACAGATCCCGTCGATTTCCTTCCGCGCCGAAAAAACGATCGATGAAAACGCCGTAGGGTGGGATGATGTTCACGATGTAATCGCTGTAAGCTTCCTTGAAAACCGAGTAGATGGTCTTATCATCGAACCGGTCCGCACGTACTATCTCGATCATATCGTCTCCCCTCCTTTCGACAACCGGACAACCTGTCCGATCTTGGCACTGTGCAGGGCCCACTCGATCAACCGGATCACATCCCGCGCCTCCTCGGGCGCTACCGGAGCAGTGTCCTTTCCGGCGATTGCATCGGCCAAGGTATCGTAATAGGCTTTGTAACAACCGGCTTCTGTCGGGATCACCTCACCGCCGGCGATTGTTTCCAAGCGACCGTAGGCCTCCGCTGGCTCGATCCCCAGCTCTTCCAAAGAACCTTTCCAACCCCCACGCAGGCGGGCTTCCTGAGGATCGAGACCGTACTTGATGTAGGTCCCCTTGGTTCCCCGCACCATCAACTTCATCGGGTGACCGGCCAGAAGGCTCCGGGCCCTCAGGTCCACACGCAGGTCGGGGTAAAAAAGCGTAAGATCAAAGGCATCATCTACCCGCGCTCCCGCCCGCTCGGTTCTCACATCGGCTAGCAATCTCTCCGGCCATCCGAAGAGAAAGAGGGCCTGGTCGATCAGGTGCGGGCCGAGGTCATAGAGGTTCCCCGATCCCGGCCGCTCTTCCTCGCGCCAGTTCTCCTTGGGTATAAGACGGAAGCGATCGAAGGTCGCCTCGTAGGCTACGATACGACCGAGGCGATCCTCAGATAACAATTTCTTGAGCGTGAGAAACTCACCATCGTAGCGTCGGTTCTGGTAAACCGTCAAGACCCGCTGGTTTCGCTTGGCCGTTTCGATCAGATCGTCCGCTTCTTCGCTCGTCACGGTGAAGGGTTTTTCCACGACCACGTGCTTTCCCGCCTCGAGGGCCGCCTTGGCCAAGGGATGATGGGTTGTGTTCGGCGATGCGATGATCACCAGCTCGATGGATGGATCGCCCAAGATCGCCTCCGGTGTATCCACAGGCCGTGGAGCAGGCTGTAGACTTGATAAAAATGCCCTGGATTCGAGATTCCGGGTCATCACCGAGACCAATTCATAAGAAGGATGTGCTGTCAAAAAGGGACTGTGGAAGACGCGGCCGGACAGGCCGAATCCAATGATGCCCGTGCGAATCATGGCGTCACTCCTTATTTTTCTGCTGTGTTCTCTCCTTATTATTGTACCATGTTTTCAATCTTTTCACGTCGTCATCGATGAAACGGTGTTCCAGGGTCTTCACATCGAAATCAAACCACTTGAAAACCACCTGTACAAAGGTCCCGATCAAAAGGGCCATGGCAAAGGTCCCCACACCCAGAAACCCACCCATCAGGTATCCCGCGGCAAGCACCAAGATTTCAATGCCATTGCGTACCACGCCGACGGGCAGACCCGTTCGTTTGGTGAGCACGACCATCAGCCCATCCCGCGGTCCCGATCCCAGTCCGGAGCTGAGATAGAAGTAGCTGGCCACAGCGATGGTCAAAAGACCCACCGATGCCATCAAAGCGCCCCCGAGGGGTGTTCTCATCGTGGGGATCGGTCCGTGGATCAAGAGCAGGTCGAGGAACAAGCCGATCAAGAGCATGTTCCCCAGTGTTCCCCATCCGACGCGCTCGCCCATCAGGGTATTGAAGACCACGATCACAAGACCCACCAGAATGCTCACCTGTCCGATGGTCAGTCCAACGACCGTTCCCAGGCCCTGGTGAAAAACATCCCATGGAGCTAAACCGATGTTCGCCCGAATGGTCAGTGAGATCCCCAGGGCAAAGAGGAAGAGTCCGACGATCAGTCTGACGAATAGCTTGAGGGCACCGATCATCGGACCGCCTCGATCACGGCGGTATTGTGCACATCGGAAGGGGCAAAGTGAATGGTGTAGGCAGAGACTTCGATGGTCACCTCACCACCGTCTCCGGATGGTAAGATCTCTTCGGCCGCCTCTTGGTTGGCAAAGGCAAACCAGATATAGCGTTCATCGACGCTCATCCGTGGGAACGCTTGGGCAGAGGCCTCCCCCGGTCGAAAGGTGATCAGATCCCCCAGCAGTTCATCTCCCTTGTGACGTGTATAGGTGCCTTCGACAAGCACGCTCCCCTCGAAGGCAATCTGGGCCGAATAATCGGATCCCACGGCATGAGGAAGCCGATCGATGCTCGCAATGGTCCACGCTCCAACCCTATCGCCCACTGCAGCTGCCTGTGCATCGAACAGGATCCCCGGGAGCCCCTCCGGTGCTTCTTCTTCCGGGGGGATCTCTGCCTCGACGACCGGTTGCTCGGGGGGTATAAACTCGGGTGTGGGTTCCTCTTGACTCGGGCCACACGCTGTCAGTACAATCAATAATGGTATCAAGTAACCTAACTTTCTCATGACAGTCTGCTCCTTTCGCTTTTCAGGGAGTCAATATGATGATATGCTTTTTTTAGATAAAAGAAAAGCCCACAGGAGGGAATCCAAATGAAAAGATGGATGCTACGCATTGTACCCTTGCTCCTCATATTGCTCTTCATCACTGCGGGTCTCACGATCCCAGGAACGGCCACCACGGATCAGATTACGATTCGATCGGAAAAGGGCGAGGAAACGATTGAAGAGACCTCTTCTCTGAGATCCTTCTACCGCCGCGTCGAGACCGAGGCCCCCGCCCAAAGCCAAGATTCTGTACCGCTCACCATCACGCACCATCTGAAAAGTGGACTCGAGCGCACGGAGGCTTTCATCCTCGATCGGGAAACCGGCTTGCTCCTCGAGGGACAGAAAGCCTACGAACTCCCGGATTTCATGATCAGTAAAGATTTCAATTTTCTCTATGATCCCCCCGAACTCGAGCCGGTGCAACTAAGGACCCGCGGGGAACGACACACCCTCCCCACCACCCGGGGAAGTTTGGAATACCGTGCCGCTGCCGATCACTGGCTCTCCATCGATCTCGTGACCGAAATCGTGGATACACAGTTCGATCTCTCCAGGGAGAATCCACCGACCCTGCACTCCGATGCGACCTCCGGGACCCTCTGGGTCGACGATGTGCAGACACCCTGGTCCCTCGACCGCACCTTGCCGCTTCCGGAGGATGAGGGCATTTACCGGGTGAAGCTCCAGTTGCAGTATGATCTCGGTACCCTCCGCGGGACAAGAGAAAGCCACTTTGATGTGAAGGTAAATCACCCCGCTACCTTCACGCTACAGAAAAATTCGCTCGAGCGCGGCGAGATGATCACCCTCGAGGTCAACCACCTCGATGATGACGAGACCCCCTATCTCGAGGTCCCCTTTGGGAGCAGTCGCTTCTATGGCGAGGGGAGCAGCCGGGTCGCACGCCTCGCCGCTTCCTATCACGATACGCCGGGTACCTATACGCTTCGCTACGGTATCGAAAACGGCGCCCAATATGAGGAAGAGATTATCCTCGAGCCGGGAACCTTCGAAATCCAGCACCTATGGATCGATCCCAATGTAGCGGCGAGCACGCGAAACGATGCGGCCTACAATGAATACAATATGTATTTTCCGCCGGCACGAAGCGTCTCCGACGCACGGGACCTTGCCGAGGGACATTTCGTCCTCCCCGTCAAGGGGCGATTGAGCACAAGCTTCGGGGAAACCCGCTATGTGAATGGTTCTCCCACCAGCTACCGGCATTCCGGTATTGACATCGCCGCTCCCACCGGGACACCCGTCGGGGCACTCGCCAGGGGGCGCATCACCCTGGCGCGGTCTCTTATCCTGACCGGCAACACCGTGGTCATCGATCACGGGCGCGGCCTTTTTTCCGTCTACTTCCACCTCCATACACTGGATGCCTCGGACGGCGATCTGGTGGCGGCCGGTGAGCAGATCGGAACGGTGGGCACCACGGGCTTTTCCACAGGACCCCACCTGCATCTGACCACCAGCTACTTCGATAAGAACATCGCACCCGGTCGCCTGCTCTTTGGCGAGGTAGTGACCTATGACAATTACAAAGCACTCTTTGAAACAACGACAGAAGGGTCCCGCTAACGAATGATAGCGAGACCCTTCTTTTTTTTATGCAATAAGCAAGAACACCCGTGACTTTAGTCGTGGGATGAATCGCTTGACTTTGTCCTAGAGTCACTGATAAACTAGACATGAACATATATTCTCATAAAATTTTTGCAAGGAGGTGGTTTTTTGTTAAAGCATAAGGCGTACAAGTTCAGAATCTATCCTGACAACGCTCAAAAAGAACAGATCGCAAAGACAATCGGCTGTAGTCGATACATCTTCAATCACTTCCTTCACGAATGGGAAACCGCCTACAAAACCACCGGCAAAGGATTAACCCGCAGCATTTGTTCGAGTCAGCTTCCTTCGCTTAAGAAAGAGCTCTCCTGGCTAAAGGAACCTGATGCCATTGCTCTTCAAGCGTCAATTGAAAACCTCCAAGATGCCTATACACGGTTTTTCAAAGGAGAATCAAAACATCCACGGTTCAAGAGCAAGAAAAATCCCGTCCAGTCTTACAAAACAAAATTCACCAATAACAACATCGAAGTCAAAGGCAACCGCCTCAAGCTTCCGAAACTGGGTTGGGTGAAGTTCGCCAAAAGCCGCGAGGTTGAAGGGCGGATCATGAATGCTACCGTCCGCAGAAATGCTGCGAACAAGCACTTTGTTTCAATTCTTTGCGAAGTCGACATTGAGCCATTAAAAAAGACGGGTTCTTCTGTCGGCATTGACCTTGGGCTGAAGGATTTTGCCATTCTTTCCGACGGAACGGTCTATGACAACCCTAAATTCTTTCGCTCACTCGAGAAAAAATTAGCTAAAGAACAGCGTATTCTTTCTCGCAGAAAAGAGCGAGCGAAAAAAGAGGGACGGAAACTGTCCGAAGCGAAGAACTATCAAAAGCAGAAGCGAAAAGTCTCTCTCCTTCATGAGAAAATTAGGAACAGACGCGAAGACTACCTCCATAAGCTTTCCACCGATATCGTCAAAAACCACGACGTGATCGGCCTAGAAGATTTTCGCGTAAAAGGTATGGTGAAGAACAAAAAGCTTTCGAAGGCAATCTCCGAGGCAAGCTGGGGGCTTTTTCGCGAAATGCTCGAGTACAAAGCAGACTGGTATGGAAAGACCGTAGTAAAAGTTGCCCGGAACTTCCCTTCAAGCCAGCTCTGTTCATCATGCGGATACAGAAACAAAGCCGTTAAAGATCTCTCCGTGAGAACATGGACATGCCCTGAATGTGGCACCGCTCATGACCGAGATGTTAACGCAAGCATGAATCTTCAAACCGAAGCTTTACGGCTTCTAACCGTGGGGACCACGGGGCTAGCCTAATAAACAACTGCCCGTTAGGGCGGTCTTCCTAGGAATCTTGGCACTTCAGTGCCGTGTAGTTCAAAGCGGGATGTGGCAGTAGCCGTTGGGATTCTTCTCCAGATAGCGTTGGTGGTAGGTTTCAGCCGGATAGTAGGTATCGAGCGGCTCTACTTCTGTAGCGATGGGCAGGTTGTACTCGGATTGCTTCTCTTCAATAAAGGCCTCGATCCGTTCGCGATCCTCCGGGTCCGTGTAGTAAATACCCGATCGGTACTGTTCCCCGATATCGGGCCCCTGCCGGTTGATCAGGGTGGGGTCGATCACTTCAAAGAGTTTTTCGAGAAGCGTCTCCAGAGAGATGCGGTCTGAATCGTAGGTGACCTTGACCACCTCCGCATGGCCGGTCCTACCGCTACACACTTCTTCATAGGTTGGGTTTTCCGTGTGACCATTGGCATAGGCGACCTCTGTGTCGACCACACCATCCATCCGACGATAATACGCTTCTACGCCCCAGAAGCAGCCGCCTCCGAGCACGATGGTTTTTCTCACGATGAATCCTCTCCTTCTCCTTGTGCCCGCATCCACGCTTCGATGAGGGCCTCTCTCCTTCTATTTGATACCCCGATCTTCTCGTTCAAACGCATGAGCTTATGATGATCGGAACCAGCCTCCTCCACCGCTTCGGACAATTCAAAAAGCTCGATCTCAAGGCTTTCGATCTCTTTCTCAAGTTCCGCAACCCTCCAGGGATTCACCCCTTGCGCCCCAGGTTCCCTTCCCACTTTCGCTTTTGTTGCCTTGTTCGCAGGATGCACCTCTTTCGAGTCAAGTGCCAGGTAGTCTTCGATCACACCCTCCCACTCTTCGATTCCGTCCGGGGTCAAAATCCAAAATCGATCGACCACACGATCGTTGAAGTAACGGTCGTGGCTCACTACGAGGAGTGTGCCCCCGAAGGTTTCTAGCGCTTCTTCCAACTGCTCTCTCGCCGGTAGATCCAGGTGGTTCGTCGGTTCATCCAACAGCAGACAATTAAAGGAACTGGCGATCAGTTCCGATAGCCGTAGCCGCGTACGCTCGCCTCCCGAGAGACTGCTCAGCGAACGAAACACGGCTTCCCTGTGGAAGTGAAAACGAGCGAGGTGTTCTCTAGCCGCTTGCTCACCCATGTGTAGGGTCTGTCTGATTTCTTCGAGTAGCGATGCACTTTCGTCAGCGAACTGCACTTCCTGTGGCAGATAGGCTACTTCCGTGCTGGGACCCAGGACCACGCGTCCCTTGACAGGGGTCTCCCGACCTAAAATCAAGCGCAAGAGGGTGCTTTTGCCCACACCGTTATCGCCCACCAGCGCGATTCGCTCACCGGCGAACAATGTCTTTCCAATCGATTTGAAAAGGGGCTTGTCGCCATAGCCATGGGAAAGGTGCTCCAAGCGGATCGCTTCCTTAGAAGCGCGACCTTCACTTGAAAAGCCGAGACCCCGGAGCCTCCTCTCGCGTCGCGGGGCCGTGCGTTCCTCCATCTTATCGATCCGTTTTTCCAGCATCTTGGCTTTTTTGAAGAACTTCGCATTATCCCCCTGGTCCCCCCAACTGCGGAAGCGATCGATCGCCTCCTCCATGCGGGCCACTTCTTTCTTCTGGGCTTCGTAGGCCGCTAGGAGCCGTTCCCGCCGCAAAGCACGTTCCCTTCGATAGGCATCGTAATCCCCGAGATAGCATACGGCCCGCCCCTCCTCCAGCTCGTAAATCTTCTTAACGGTCCGGTTCATAAAGGCCCGATCGTGGCTGACCATCAAAATTGTCAGCTGTCTCTCGTTGATGAAGGTCTCCAGCCAAACGGTCGTGCGCAGATCCAAATGATTGGTCGGCTCGTCGAGAAGGAGCAAGTCGTGCTGCTCCAACAACAGGCGCGCGAGGGCCACCCGGGTCTTCTCTCCACCGGAAAGTGTTTCGTGGGACTGGGACAAGAACGACTCGGAAAAGCCGAATCCCGTGATAATCCGTCCGAGGTGGACGTCGCGTTCGTAGCCGCCGGCCAACTCGTACCGTGCCTGTGCATCACCATAATCCCGCAACAGTCGTCCCTCTCCAGGTGCTTTCTCGAGCCTTGCTTCCATCTTCCGCAGTGTCCGTTCCAAGCTATCGAGCCCCCCGAAGGCTCCTTCTAGGTAAGATAGGACGCTCATGCCTTCTGTCACAGCCGGTAGCTGCTCGAGGTATCCCACCGACAACCCCTTCTTCCGCATGATCTCACCGGCCGTCGGTTGCCGGCGACCGGCGAGCAACTCGAGCAGGGTGGTTTTTCCCGTTCCATTCTCACCGACAAGGGCCACTACCTCGCCCTCTTTGACCTCCAGATCAAGCTCCGTCAGCAGGTCGTCATCATCGTAGCCAAAGCGCAGGTTGTTTACCGCCAATGCGATCATCCGGATCACCTCCTCAACGTGTATCTCTTCTTATCTTTCAGTGTACGGAAGCGACCCGTCTCGGGTCAAGTGACCCCACCTTAACTTTCCCTTTACAACATGCGCGGGCCACGGGAAATCCGATCTTTTCGACCCAAACGATCATCGATCTTCCGCATCAGCTCCTCCCGGTCCGCCGGGAGCGTGCCCTTGAGAAGTAGATCGTTGGACGCATGATTCATACGGAATACGGTCTCTGCACCGGTGGCATGCGCGAGCATGTACCGCACCTCCTCCAGGGTCTCCCGACCATCGAGGGGAACAAAGGTGCCTTCCTCCACTCTTCGGGCGAGCGGTGTCCCGGGGGATAGCACCAGAGAGAGCACACCCGTGTACGTCGGCGAGAGCGTCCCGATCAAATGACCTGTGGCCTTCGCGTGTTCCCTCCAGCCCGCCTTCCCACCGAGTCCGGCGATGACCGTCACCGATAGCCCCATACCGCAGGCCATCACCTTCCGACCGGCCTCCACGAGGCCCTGGTGACGGGTCCCTTTTTGAATTTCATCAAGCAGGCGGTCATCACCGGTCTCGACACCCATGTAGATCAAGGTCAAGCCGAGGGCCTTGAGTTCGGACAGCTCTTCTGGCGTTTTTTGCTCGATGGACAGGGGGCTCCCGTAGGCCGAGACGCGTTCGAGGTCCGGAAACAGGACAAAGGCCCTTTGCAGTAGCCCACGCCACCGCTTCATCGAGAGGATGAGTGCGTCACCGTCAGCGATAAAGAGACGTCGCGCCCGCGGTTGTGCGGTTGCCAGTTTCTCTAGATCCATCATCACGGCTTCCTCCGAGCGTATGCGGAAGGATTTGGACCGATACATATCGCAGAAGGTGCAACGGTTGTGCGAGCACCCGAGCGTCGCCTGAAGGATCAGGCTCTTGGCTTCGCTGGGCGGTCGGTATAAGGGATAATCGTAGTTCATGTTTTCTCACCCAGTACTTTCTTGAATGCCGTCGGTAGGGCGATGGTCTCCAGCTCGCCCGGGTCTACCCATCGGATCTCCGGATCCTCCACCCGCTTCACCGACCGGCCCCTTCCATCGTAACGGTGCATCTGCCAAAGGCGGTGGGTGAAAATATGCTTCTCGCGTCGGACAAAGTGCAAAGGCCCTATGTGAACCCCCAGCTCCTCTAGGACCTCACCGCCGAGTTCCCCCGCATGGTCCATACGCTCGAGAGGATAGATCGGTAGACCCCACAGGTCTGCCAGGAGGCCCTCCTGGGGTCTTCTCACGAACAGGATCTTCCCATCTTGATCAACCAGGTGAAGAACCACCCAATCCTTTTCAACGGGCTTTTTCTTTTTCGTCTTCACCGGTAGCTCCTCTAGACGTTGCTCCGCCAGGGCGACACAAGAGGACCGCCAGGGACAAACATCGCAGGAAGGGTTCAGCGGTTTACAGATGAGGGCACCGAGCTCCATCAGGGCCTGGTTGAAATGCCTTCGATCCTCCGGGAGCATCCGGTCTACTTCCTCTTCGAAAGTCTTGCGACTGCGGGGCAGGGCAATGTCCTCGTCGATTCCCTTGTAGCGGGCGATCACGCGCATCACGTTCCCATCCACCGCTGGGTGGGCCTTGTTAAAGGCGATGCTCAGCACCGCTCCCGCCGTATAGGGACCGATCCCCGGTAACGCCCTGACCTCTTTCATCGTGTCGGGAAAGACACCACCGTGCACATCGACAACCTTCTTGGCCGCCTGCCAGAGTCTTTTTCCCCTGCCGTAGTAACCGAGCCCCTGCCAGAGGCCGAGCACGTCGTCTAGATCGGCATGGGCCAGATCCTCCACCGTTGGGAATCGTTCCAAGAATCGATAGTAGTAGTCGATCACGGTGTCCACGCGCGTCTGCTGGAGCATAACTTCCGAAAGCCAGATGCGGTAGGGATCTCGGGTCTCTCGCCAGGGAAGATCGCGGTGGTGGTCCCTGTACCATTGCAAAAGTTGTTCTTGTTCTGTCGCCATAATTCCTCTCCTTTGCTTCTCGTTTCATCTTAACACGACACCATGGGTTTGCCCAGTCGCTCATGAGGGTAACAGTTTGATATCAATCTAAAAGAGGAGGTGAGCGCTTGGCTCAAAAAGAACGGGATCTCACAACCGGCTCCATCCCGGGCCATCTTAAACATCTGGCTATACCTGCCAGCGTCGGTATGTTCTTCAACACCATGTTCAACGTGGTGGATACTTTTTACGCGGGACGTCTTAACACCGAGGCTCTCGCCGGGATGAGTATGTCCTTCAGTATTTTCTTCCTGATCATCGCTTTTTCTTCCGGCCTAGGAACCGGTGCCAATGCCCTGGCCTCCCGTCATCTGGGCAAGAAGGACCGCAAGGGCTTCGGTATCGTGGTGACCAACGCCTTCTTCCTGGGGATCCTCTCCGCCCTGCTCTTGACCTTCACGGGCTATCTGATCAGCCCCTTTCTCTTCGATGTGCTCGGTGCGACGGGCGAAGCGAGGGCCTATGGAATTTCTTATGTGAACACCCTCTACCTGGGATCGATTTTCTTCATATTGAACGCCCTGCTCAATGCCGTGCTCTCGAGCCAAGGGAACACGAAACCCTATCGAAATTTTCTCGTGGCAGGCTTCTTTCTCAATCTGATCCTAGACCCCCTCTTCATCTACGGGTGGTGGGGACTTCCCCGTCTGGAGACCGCAGGCGTGGCCCTCGCCACGCTGGTCATCCAAATGCTCGGTACGATCTATCTCGGACGCGAGGTGATCGTCAGAGAGTGGTTTGATCCCAAAGAAATCCAGCTCAAGGTCCTCTCCTTCACAAAACAATTCGAGCTGCTCGAACAGGGGGTCCCCGCAGGCCTCAACATGATGACCGTGGCCCTGGGTGTTTACATGATCAACTATTTCATCTTAAGACACGCGGGTGACCAGGCCGTCGCCGCCTACGGTGTGGCCGTGCGGGTTGAGCAACTGGCCCTGCTCCCTGCTCTCGGGCTCAATGTCGCCACCTTATCCATCGCTGGTCAAAACGCCGGCGCTGGGAATCTGGACAGACTCTACCTTCTTTATAAGAAGAGCCTACGCTATGGTCTGACCATCATGACCCTGGCCATGGTGGCTGTCTATCCCCTTGCACCCTATCTGGTCCGCCTCTTCAATAGCGACCCTGGTGTCGTGCGGATAGGCACCAACTACCTCCGCATCGAGTTCCTCGCCTTTAACACCTACATCCTGCTCAATATTTCCATCTCCCTGCTCCAGGGGATGAAGAAACCCTGGTGGGCTATTGGCATCGGCTTGTACCGTCAGTTCATCGGTGCCGCAGCGCTCTTTTATCTCCTGGGCACCGTTTTCGGCCTCGGTGTAACAGGTATCTGGTGGGGAATCGTGCTGGCCAACTGGAGTGCGGCCGTGATCACTGTGGCCTACACGCTCTATCGCCTACGCCATTTTGACGAGAAAGAGGTAGAAACGGAAGAGCAAGCCTGAAAATCTATCTTGTGCAGACAAAAAAACATTGATTTTTCGCCATAGAACCAGTAGAATAGTCTTTGCACGGGGCTATGGCGCAGTTGGGAGCGCGCTTGAATGGCATTCAAGAGGCCGGGGGTTCGAATCCCCCTAGCTCCACCACTTAGAAAAAGGATTCCGAGTCTCACTCGGAATCCTTTTGTTATGCTAGAAAAGAGAGGAACTTGACTATGAGTCTACTGACCGTTAATCATTTGACCCACGGTTTTGGTGCCCGGGCGATCTTCGAAGACGTCTCCTTCCGCTTGCTCAAAGGGGAGCACATCGGCCTCCTCGGCGCCAATGGCGAGGGAAAATCCACCTTCATGAACATCATCACCGGTAAGATTGAACCGGATGCCGGTACCGTCGAATGGGCTAAGCGCATCCGCATCGGCTACCTCGATCAGATGACCTCCATCGATCCCGATGCGACCATCCGCGACGTCCTGAGGGGCGCCTTCGCCTACCTCTATGAAATCGAAAGCGAAATGCAGACCTATTTCGAGGAAATGGGTACTGCCGATGGGGATGAGCTCGAGCGTCTCATGGAGGAAACCGGAACCCTGCAAGATCTGCTGGACCACAACGATTTTTACATCATCGACGCCAAGGTCGAAGAAGTCGGTCGCGGTCTGGGCCTCGACGCCCTGGGCTTCGACACCCCTGCCAGCGAACTATCCGGTGGCCAACGCGCCAAGGTACTGCTCGCTAAGCTCTTACTGGAAAAACCGGATATCCTGTTGCTCGATGAGCCCACCAACCACCTGGATGAGGTGCACGTCAACTGGCTCCGACGATACCTCCAGGACTACGAGAACGCCTTTATCCTCATTTCCCACGATCTTCCCTTCCTGAACAGCGTGATCAACTTGATCTATCACGTAGCAGACCGTCGCCTAGAGCGTTACGTGGGTACTTACGATGATTTCACGGCTGTTTACGAGATGAAACGATCACAGCAGGAGGCGGCCTACAAGCGCCAGCAGCAGGAGATCGCCGAACTAGAGGATTTCGTGGCCAGGAACAAGGCGCGCGTCGCCACGCGAAACATGGCCATGAGCCGGCAGAAGAAGCTAGACAAAATGGAGCGGATTGAGATGACCCGGGAAAAACCAAAACCCACCTTCCGCTTCGCTGAGTCCAGAACATCGGGCAAATTGATCTTCGAAACAAAGGACCTGGTCATCGGCTACGACGACCCGCTATCAAAACCCTTGAACCTACGGTTCGAGCGTGGCATGCGTGTGGCGATCACGGGTGCCAACGGCATCGGTAAGACCACCCTCATGAAGAGTTTGATCGGCGAGATCAAGCCCTTCGACGGCTCGGTGGACAAGGGTTACGAACTGGCCATCGGCTATTTCGAACAGGAGCTTAAAGTCGATCACGGCCGTACCTCCCTGGAAGAGATGTGGGAGGCCCACCCCTACATGTCCCAGTTTGAGGCGCGGGCCGCGCTGGCCAAATGCGGATTGACCACTATGCACATCGAGAACCAGGTGCGGGTTCTAAGCGGTGGCGAACAGGCAAAGGTTCGCTTCTGTCAGCTCATGAACCGTGAGACCAACGTGCTCCTGCTCGATGAGCCGACCAATCACCTGGACTTCGATGCCAAGGCGGAGCTGGCTCGCGCCCTTTCGGAGTACAGCGGCACCCTCTTGATGATCAGCCACGAACCCGACTTCTACAGCGACCTCGTCGACGAGGTCTGGGATCTAGAGAATATCGGCTAAGATGCTTGAACCTTCCCCTGGGAGGGTTCTTTTTTTGCGCCTTCCTCGACGAGAGCCCGGACCGTCTGGACATCCTTATCTCCCCTGCCCGATAGGTTCACGATGATAATCTGGTCTTTGGTCATGGTGCCCGCCGTCTTGATGGCCTGTGCCACCGCATGGGCACTTTCGAGCGCCGGGATAATTCCCTCCAGTTTCGATAGGGTCAAGAAGGCCTCCAGAGCCTCGCGGTCGTTGATCGCCACGTATTCCGCTCGACCCGTTGCATGATAATGGCTGTGCTCGGGTCCGACACCCGGGTAATCCAATCCAGCGGCCACGGAATGAACGGGGCTCGGGTTCCCTTCTACATCTTGAAGGGTGTAGCACTTGAATCCGTGGATTATCCCCGGGCTACCCTTGCCAAGGGTCACCGCGTGTTCTCCCACGGCATCACCGATGCCCCCGGGTTCTACGCCGATCATCTGGACGGCGGTATCGTCGACAAAGGGGTGGAAGAGACCGATGGCATTGCTCCCACCGCCGACACAGGCCACGAGGGCATCGGGCAGTCGGCCCTCTGCTTCGACAATCTGTCGTCTGGCCTCTTCACCGATCACCTGCTGAAAGGTACGCACGATCGTGGGATAGGGGTGGGGACCGACGGCAGAACCCAATAGGTAAAAGGTGGTCTCAGCGTTTTGGGCGTAGTCGGCGAGGGCCGCGTCCACCGCCTCCTTAAGCGTCCGGGCCCCCTCCTCTACTGCGAAGACCTCGGCACCCAGGGCTTGCATCCTAAAAACATTCAGCGCCTGTCGCTCGACATCTACCGCGCCCATGTAGACCCTACACTCGATACCAAAGAGGGCACATGCCGTGGCCGTGGCCACACCATGCTGTCCGGCGCCCGTTTCAGCTACCACCCGCTTTTTTCCCATCCGCCTGGCCAGTAGCGCTTGTCCGATCGCATTGTTGATCTTATGGGCACCCGTGTGATTGAGATCCTCGCGTTTGAGGTAAATCTTGGCTCCGCCCGCCTCTTCACTGAGCCGCCTGGCGTAGGTCAGTGGATTCTCACGGCCGATGTACTGTTTTCTCAACTCCAGTAGTTCCTCGTTAAAGGCGGGGTCCTTCATGGCTTCTTCGAAAGCCACTTCCACTTCGTCGAGTGCACGCTGCAGGTTGCTTGGTACAAAACTACCGCCGAATTGTCCGAAATATCCTTTTTTCATCATCATCAACCTCCTGGTTTCTTCTGTACTTGTCGTTGCTATCGCCGGATGATCAGGCCGGACAACAAAAAACGCCCCCTATCCATGACGGTTGTCATAGATAGAGGACGATCCTATTCGCGGTGCCACCTCTTGTTGATTCCCTGCAGGGAAATCCACTCTTTTCGGATACACAGGACGCACATGGTGCATCGATATCCTATCTCTGTAACGGGAGAATCCCGGGTCCACCTACTCACCACTGCTTTCGGCTGCCGCTCGCGAGGCCATTCACATCCTCGTTTTCTACCGGGTTCCCACCTGCACCGGCTCTCTTTGAAAAAACGAATGGATCCTACTTTTCTCGCTCAACGCTTTGTTCGATTGGATTGTCACCTATTGTAGCAGGGGGCTTTCAATGCTGTCAAGTACTATTTTGACCAAAGGTGCCACTAGGCAGGGCCTTGCTCTTCCTTGTCACAGTCATTTTCTTATGGTCGCCACCGGAAGGCTTCGGGTCGGTCCCCCGGCGATCACCTTAAAAATCACCCTTGTCTTTAAACACGTGATCCCCCTGCAATTAAAGGCCGATACACCCCTTTGGTAAACGGATTTCCTGCATAGATATTAAGCCCTCTTCCACTGCACGCCGGCCGTTGTACAATCCTGTTTTCCAACACATGTGCAGGGTGACTCTTGTCATCATTTCGTAACGAGATGGCAACTCGTTTGAGATGTACAACCGCATTTCCTGTGGTATGCTTAGCCTGAATCGAAAAAAGAAAGAGTGTGAATGAATTGAAAAAATGGTTGATCGCCGGCGTCATCATTGTCGCCCTAGGTTTTATGCTTGTTAAGATGCAAGGACCGTCGCGTTTTCTTATTTACGGGCTCGAGGGCACGCGTACGGATACGATTCTCGTGGTTTCGGTTGATCCGGGAGAATCCAGTTTATCCGTGCTCTCGATCCCCAGGGATACCTATCATCCCGTCGAGGGAAAGAATGGTCTAGGACAAAAGAAGCTCAACGCTGTCTATGGATTCAAAGAAGGTGGTGGCGCTGAAGGCCTCGAGAAAGCGGTAGAAAAACTCATCGGTCTGGAAATCGATGCCAGCATCGGTGTGCGGTATGAGCATATTCCCCCGCTGATCGATGCCCTCGGCGGTGTCCCCGTAGAGGTTCCCTATGCCATGCACTATGATGACCGCCGTGCCTCCCCACCCCTCTCCATTCATTTTGAACCCGGTCCACGCGTTCTCACGGGCGAAGAAACCCTCGGCTACCTACGCTTCCGGAAGAACAAAGACGGTACGCGGAACATCGGCGATCTCGGACGTATCGATCGCCAGCAGACTTTCTTAAAAAGCGCCTTGGCCCAGGTACTAGAGAACCCCAGCCCCACGCTGATCAGCAAGGCACTCGGGACCCTGGAGACAGACCTCACTATGGTGGATCTTCTCCCCTTGACACCCCTGCTCTTGACCCTCGACGAGGAGCAGGTCCGATTCGACAAGCTCCCCGAAAAGAGCGTGGGCTCCGGCCCCGATGGCTTGAGTTACTACTTCCACGATGCCGAGGCGACGCAAACCCTTATGTCCCAGTATTAAAACGAGCCATTTCCCCTGAGACGGGAGATGGCTCGTTTTTTATCTGTATACTTTTGCACGGGGACGACAGTCCCACCGTTCGCTTCTAAAGTCCATCATCTGTCCCTCGGCAATTTTTTCAAGCCCGGGGAGCGAGAGAAAATCAACAGGATGAATCAACCCCGCCGGTTTTTCAATGCCCTGCACACCGCTCAGCGCAAGTAACGTGGCCACAAACTGAGAACAGAAGAAGGCTTCGCTTCGATTGAGCTCATAACCCATTCGGGCTGTCACGATGCCCATCAGATTGTACCGGTAACGGTTTTTCCCGATGGAAAAGAGCTTGAGTTCCCGCTGAAAGCGGTTGTACACCGTGGCTTCCACGGGTAGCCGGTACAGGGCGAAGGATGCTTTCTCAAAATGAGCGTAGATGCCATCCCTGAGATCTTCTTCCACGAAGCCCGCCCAGAACGGATTGAACGGTTGCTTGCGTCCAAAGGTATAAAACCGTTGAAAGGTAGGATCGATCCCAATGGAGATATGTGAATAGGGCGCTCCCGATAGTCCCTTGATCATACGGCTCAGGACTGATCCGGAGTGCGTCAGCAGTAGATAGAGATCTCGATTGTTTTTCACGTTGTTGCCTCCAAAAAATTTTCTATGATATCTAGCATACCACAATCCGAGAGGCTTTGCACGGTTTAACGGATGTCCACTGCCACCTCGATGGCCATCGTCTTCTGCGCTGTCGGGGATCCGTTGTTCGAGAATACCGATAGGATCGTCCCGGATTCTGGGTAGTACCCGCTCATCACGCTCACGCCAGGATCTTCTCCGCGCAGGTAGATCTTATACAGATTCCCTTCAACGATTTTCCTCCAGAAACCCACTCCATAGCAAAAGGGGCCGCTGACGGGTACATCGTGCATCAGTAGAAGGGCTCGTGTGTTTTCGTCCAGATAACCCGGCGTCAGAAGGCCCTCCCAAAATCGCTTGAGATCCTCCGCCGTGGTATAAGTCCCACCGTCCGGTCCACCGACGATCGGCACCGCGTAGATATGCGACCGTCCGTCGGGTAAGTAGTGCGTGGCGGACTTCGGTGCGAGGTGATCGAGGGAATCCATATCCGTCCCGTCCATACCCAGTGGTTCGAACACTTCCCTGCGTATCACATCACGATAGCGCACGCCACTGAGCCGCTCGAGCACCATCCCCAAGAGGATGAAGCCGGCGTTGCAGTAGGAGAATTCTTCCCCTGGCCGGGAAACCGGCGGACGACCTGAGAAGAGCGGAAAGAAGTCCTCTGTCTGCTGCATCCGGTAAGTGGGGTGGTCCCGCCACAGGGCTTCATAGTCTCCCTCTAGGTCCTCGTCAAAATAATCCGCTATCCCCGAGGTATGATCCAACAGCTGCAAAAGTGTAATCGACGGATCGATCTGGCTCCCCGCCAATTCGAGATAGCCCCCGATCGGATCGTTCAAATCCAGTTTCCCCTGATCGCGGTACCTTAGTATCGCCGCCGCTGTGAATCCTTTCGTGACGGAAGCCGTGGCAAAACGTGTCTGCGCGGTATTCTTCACCCCATGAACGCGACTGGCGTAACCCGCCGCGATCTTGAAACTGTTCTCGGGGCTATCGAGTGCGACCAATCCAGAGAACGCTTGGTCTTCTACTAGGAGCTTGCGAATAGCATCCATCATCATTACAAATCCTTCCTATAGTAATCCAACATCTTTTCCGTGACAAAACCAGCGCTTTCGTACAGGTTGATCGCCACGGTATTTTCCTCGTCAACCTCTAGCGCGGGTTTCTTCTCTCGACCGATCTCCCACAAAATACCTCTGAGAAGGTCGCGTCCGAGGCCCTCTCCCCGTCGATCGGGGTGAATCCCCAGACCGAAGATCATGCCCCGATCCCCCGTCTTATGGAAGCCGGCCATACCGACGTATACTTGGTCCACTTCGTAAAGGTAAAAACGTCTCTTTTCATCGGACACCAGGCTTTCAAAGAATGCCGCTGCCTCAACGCCGCTCGTGTCAAAGATCTCTCCATCGAGCCTTAAGTACAAGTTGCGATTCGCTTTCGTGCACAGGTGCAGGGTCCCTGTCGGTGGCTCGATCGAGAGACCCAGCTCGGCGACCATCACGCGCTCCGAGTGGCTGTACCCCGCACCGATGGCACGCAGGACCCTGCCGCCCACCTTGGACCGCCCGTTGGTCACGAAGAGGAGTTCCTTCCACCCGCCCGCCACAAGGTCTTTCGAAGCGTCTTCCACCAGATAGCGGAAGATGCCCTGCTCCCGCTTGTCAGGTCTCACCCAGGCGATGGCTTCCGCTTCCTCAAGGGAGGGGAGGAAGAGCTGCAGGTAGCCAATCAGCTCCTCTTCTTCAAAGGCCAAATAGTGACGTGGAAAATCCTGCGACACTCCGTAGGTCTCAAAGGTGGGGGCAGGGATCTCATGCTGGTCTTTCTCATTGCAGGTTTCCACAAGGCCTTGGATCGCCTCGATCTGCAAACTCGTTAAGTCCAAATGCTTCTCTATGGTCATCGGCATACTCCTTTCCCGGTAACTTTCGACTCTCTGCTGGTGATTTCCTGCAAAGTACACCTTAAAAAATCCCCGGTCGCCCGGGGATTTTCTCCTATTTCATTTTCTTCGCGAAGGATAAGATGGCACCCAGCGCGATGGACAAGAAGGCCGCTACCAACACACGGTAGGCAGGAGGCAATAAGAAAGTGATCGTGTGGGCTGGAATCCAGAAAAATGGGATCGTCTTCATGACCACGAAGGTCACGAACCCCTTCCAGTCGATGCGTTCGAGTACTTGATCGACAGTGAGTCCGCTCCTCATCTCACCGAAGCGCATATCGAGGTAGGTGTCGGTGAAACGGTGGAAGGCCATGAATGTCGGGGCAAAGGTCAGGTTCATGATCGCACTCGTGAAAAAGGCGAAGGCAATCGCCGTACCGGCTCCCGGTAGCATGCCCTTGTCGAGGGAGTTCATGACCCCCGTCGCAAAGATGTTAAAGATCAGCGTGATCACGATGCCCAAAAATCCCCAGATCAACGAGCGAAACAACAGGGCAGGTGGCTTGCGGTAATCACCAGTTGCTATTCGAATGGCCATCAGTTCTCCCATGGACGCCAGGATCGCGAACTTGATGAATCCCCCCAGCAACGGATGGTTTGTGGTAAAGGTCACGAATAGCGCATGTGTGCCCGGCATCACGACAAAGAGTACAAAGGCGACGAAGGCCGCCCCCCAGATCAAATCTCCCTTTTTCAATTCACTTCACTCCTTCTGTTCTCTTATCACCATTGTACAGAATAGCGAAGAAAATTGCTAAGGTTTTTGAACACTTATTGATTTTTTTTAATTGTTGCCGTCATCGAGGAGCTCCATACTCTGATCCGCTATGCGCCATGTTCCCTCCGTACGACTGTACAGGATCTCAAGGCGGTAGGGTCCCCAAAGAGCGTTCTCTGCCTCCTGTATAACGCGGGTTGTCGTCTCGTCAATGGTTTCCAACTCGATCGGGTCGGACGCCGATAGGCGTGCCGGTCCTTCTGTCGGAACGACGACGAGCTTCCCCTCCTCTTCCCGGTAATACGTGTTCAGGTACTCTCTGACCAAAGGCTCTTCTGCATAGTCGAGAGCCGCTTGCAGGAGCGCTTCCCTGTCCTCGTAACCGACGACCTCATAGGATCCTTCTCGTACTGTGGGATCGAAGAGCAGGGTGTAGAGAGACGACTGGATTTCCAGAGCCAATTCACGGGTCAAGGGCCCTGCCTCATCCGTCTCACGTTTCTCGACGAGGAGGCTTTCCGACATATGCTCTACGATCTCAGGATTTTCCTCATAGAAGGCTTGCGACAGTTCGAAGACCAGGTGTACGGCCCGTTGGTCCTGAACAACCAGTACCTCGTGGTAGTAACGCCCCTCTGCTTCTCCAGAGAGCGTGCGGCCCTCGAGTCCATTGGACAGGGTCCGTGTCCCTTCTGTGAGTCCGGGACGATCGGATAGCGTGAAGGTGCGCGAGGCTTCCATGGACAGCTCATTACCGAAGGCTCGAACCTCTTGTTCGCCTTCTTCCGATTTCAAAGTGATCCCGTCTCCATTTTGCGCTTCCACGCCCGTCCACCGATCCGGGTATGAAATCGAGAAGGCGAATCGCTCGTTCTCATAGCTTGTCCACTCGATCGGTTCTTCCCCCGCCTCCTGTTCTGGACCCGGTTCCTCAACGGCTTCCGGGGTGCACGCCATCGCGGCCAGAAGGACCATTACAACGATGAAACCGATTCCTATTTTGCGAAACATGAAAATTCTCCTCACTTTTTCCTTAGCCATTTACCATTTTCGTTTGCATAGCACGATTCGATGTCCGTCGGGATCTAAGTAGGTCCTGCCCCAACGCTCCCAGTAGGGGTTCTCAGATGGAAGGCGGGGAACGCCCGCCGCTTCAAATCGCTTCACGCGCTCCTCTATAGTCTGCGGGCGCGTCATGATAGAAGACCATCATCGCACTTAATATCTCGTCTCTTTCTTCCACATCTGAAGCGGTAGCGAACTCCAGATGCCACGTCTGACCCTCGCGACCCAAAAAAACGTCGCTGTAACCCTCATGGTCCTCAAAAGAACCGATCACGTCAAGATCCATCAGTGCCGTGTAAAAGGAGATGAGCTGATCCAGGTCCGAGGTGTGATAGGCCATGCGCAGATGCTGTATGCTCATACGTCCTCTCCTTTTCTCGCTGACTAACCGGCGTTCTTCTTCCGCTGCTCTTGGAAAATTTGCTCGAGCACCCAGGTCTCCCTGTGGATAGAGAGTCCGATGTGTTTGGGATTTTCCTCGATCAGGCGACGGTTGTGAGCGATGGCCTCCTGGATCTTCACCCATACGGGCACCGATCCGTTCTCCACCTCGTAGGCCTCGGGTTTTGCCTCACCCAACTCTCGATCGCAGGTGCACCGGAAGAAAAAGGAGGTCTGGTGCATAGCCTCGTACTCCGGGTAATGGATTGACCGAAGTTCTTCTACCTTACCGAAGGGGCCGATCACCTGCACATTCTGGGCACCGGTCTCCTCCGCGAGTTCTCGTCGCAGACCTTCCTCCAAGGCTTCTTCATCGTCTACACCACCGCCGGGGAAACTATAATCGTCGTAGTATTTCGTGTAAATCAACAGGATCTCGTCGCCATCGACCAGAATCCCCCGTGCCGTGGTTCGTCTGAATATCTCCTGGGGCTTTGTTCCTTCTAGCGTTGGATCCGAAAATTTCTTAATTACCCTCATCTGCTTACCTCGCAATACACGTGTGTTCTTTGTCAATACTTCTGAATGCCGAGCAGGTCTTCCACGGCGCCATTCATGTACAGGTGGGCGTCGTACACTCCCTGGTTGTAGATTTCCGGCCCGAGCTTTTCGATGACAAAATCGAGGATCAGCATGGCGGCCAGGTCACCCAAGTCTTCATCACGTTCTGTGCTGAAGTAGGTCTTGATCTCCTCGATCATCTTAGCTTTCTTCTCTTTCGACAGTACGATCTCTCGTTTCATCGTATCCTCCATCCTTGTCGTTCAACAACACCATATGGATATGATCTTCCCATTTTCCGTTGATCATCAGGTAGTCGCGGGCCAGGCCTTCCTGATGAAAACCCAGCTTCTCGACCAGATGGATCGAGGGTGTGTTACGGGGCATGATATTGGCTTCGATCCGGTGCAAGCCTAGTTCTCGAAAAATGATCTCGATTCCCATCTCCGGCGCCTCCGTCATATACCCACGGTTCAGCTGGGTCCTATCTAACCTATACCCCAAGAAACACGATTGGAAAGGCCCCCTCAGGATGTTGCTGAAGGCAACAGATCCGATGATCTGTCCCTCCTCCTCTTTTTTGAAAAGCCACAGTTTGAATAACTTTCCCCTTTTCATCTCCATTTGTTCTCTTCTGAGCTGCTTCTCTTGGTAGGTCACCTCGAAGAACGCATCTTCCCTTGGGCGCTCCCACTCGTCCAAAAAGGTGCGGTTTCTCGAGAAATAGTCCGCCACAGGGTTCGCGTGCCTTTCGTCCAAGATCTTGAGGAGCAAACGCTCCGTTTCATAGACCCTTTTCACTCGCTGATCCTCCCATCAAGCCAAAGTGCCGTTTGACTTTTCTGTAGTTTGCTTCGATGTCCTGCTGACCATCCACAAGGATCACTTCCAAACCCCTCCCTTCGGCCGTCGACCTTACCCGACGAGCGAACTCAGCATCTCGGTCCATCCAATGATCAAAAGCCTGTTTGGGATCTGAACATCCACGCAAGTAGTCCGCCACCCACGTGCGCTCTGCATATTTCTCGCGTTGGAATGTCTCAGTGGGGACGAGGCAGATATACCGTTTTGGATCGATCCCCCGGTTGACGATGCATCCCGGCAGTATGGCTGCACCTTCCACCACGAGGGGCTTTTCTCCCTGGCGGTTGGATACATCCAGTAGGATCTCTTCAAAGGCCGCGCGATAAAATGCGAACTCATCCTCCACAAGTGAATCGACAGTTCTCAACCACGTTTCATCCAATGTCATCTCCGAGAATCTTTTCATGATCGGAATGTTCTTGGCAACTCCTCTTTTTACATAAGTATCGAGAAAGTCATCGCATCGATAGTAGTCCCAACCGAACCCCTCGACCAACCGCTCAGCAATCGTGCTCTTTCCCGAGCAAGGAGATCCGCCAATCCAATAAATATCTGCACACATATGACGCACGCTCCTTTCGATTGCGTTGGCCGAGTCGTACTCAATCCGACATTTTTAGCGTTATCGACTGTTCTGATGGTATATACTGATACATATAGTATACAAGGAGGAATGATCATGCAGTTTATTGTTTCTGGTTACGATGGCAAAGATGCAGGCGCTATGGAAAGAAGACTGGCCGTGCGTGAAAAGCACCTACAACTCGCGAAGGATATGAAAGAAGAGGGGCGATTGCTCTTCGCCGCAGCTCTGCTCGATGATGATGGCCAAATGATCGGCTCGGTTCTGATGATGGATTTCACGAGCAGGGAAGCTCTTGACCAGTGGCTATCCGTCGAGCCTTATGTCACAGGTAACGTCTGGCAAGAGATCGAGGTCAAGGTCTGTCAGATTCCACCGATGTTTCTGGCATAACCCACGTCTTTCCTCTATGAGGAGCGATCAGCTGAAGTCCGGTTGATCGCTCCTCTTTCTCCTTCTCCACGCTAACCTGCGCACGCTCCGTTGGGGACCGGCTTTTCCGGTTGGGCCAAAACAGGGGTAAGGTCATTCTCGTATCCGATGTCAAACAACATGCCTTCCGATAGCTCACCGGCCATTTTTTTCGGGGCCATGTTGACCACGAACAAAGCCTGTTTGCCCACGATCTCCTGCGGATCTTCCCGTTCCCCCTGCATACCCACGAGGATCTGCCGATTGAAATCCCCGAAGTTCACCTGTAGCTTGACTAGCTTCTTCGAGCCCTTGACATTCTCCAGGGACTCGATTGTTCCCACTCGGATATCTACTTTAGACAGGTCATCAAACTGAATGTTCGCTTTAACCGGTTTGCTCTTCATGCTGATCATCTCCTTCTTCTCAATCTTCTCTCGAGTAGCCCAGAAGCTTGTCTAAGCTCCTGAGCACAGCCTCTTGGTTATCGGGGTCCAGTCCTCCTTCGACCATCCAGCTCATGGCCAGCGCTCCCTCGATGTAGAGTAACCTTCTCAGCACTTCGGTCGGTATTCCCAGTTCCCTGCCGATCACAGAGAATACCTTCTCCATCTTTGTGTCGAGGGACTGATCTTCTTGCTGATCCCAAAACTCATTCAACATATACCTCGGGATGTCAAAAATCGGATCGCCGATCACGCCTTTGGGGTCGATCACCACATAACCATTCTTCCCTTTCAGAATGTTATAGTAGTGGAAATCGCCATGTAGCAACACAGCTGACCGATAAACTCCGCTTAAGTCGATAAAATATTTTTTCGCTCTTTTCATGTGGTCGGCCACTTCACACCAGGACTCCCGTTGTGCTATGTCTTCACACGCCCGGAAAACCCAATCCTTGTAGGTTATTGGTCTGTAAGCCGGCTCCTGTCTCTTGACTGTCCTTCGTTCTTTCCTGTGCAGGCGCTTGAAAAGAGAGCAGAAAACGGCCAATCGAAGATTTACATCCTTTTCCTCCCGAAGTGTGCTGCCAGGTTCAACGGCTTCTTCCACCAGTGCACGACCCTGAGGATCAACCGTATAAAGAGAGACGATGGCATCACTTCTAAAATGATGCAATGCAAAGGCTTCTACCCTGATTTCACCTGGGTTTTTCCCGAACTTAAGGACCACAGGTCCAAGGATCTTTGAAAGGCCTCTGAGGACAAGGTTCGCATCGGTAAATTCTAGCCGCTCGAGCATTTCGATTTCCCATCGCGATACGAGTTGCCCTAGCACCTCTTCTACTGTATCGAAGTATGACCGCTCGAAGCGACCGATGATCTCTGCTTTTAATTCCGCGTCAACGTATTTTTCCACCGACTACCCCCACTCTATTCGATTGATCTTACCCATAGTTTCCCTTTGCGGATCCTTCTCCAACTGGTCCTACGCTTCCAAAAAGGACCGCTACAGCACCTGGTTTTTCAAGCGAAACAGATAATTTCCCGCTTGTGTCTTATACTTGGGGCCCTTCATCTTGCGTCGCACTTGATCGAGGTCGATCTCTCTGCTCCTCGCGAAGGTAAAATACTGCTCGAGGTCAGAGGTTACGATCTGGTGATGGGAATCGACGATCCCTATGAACTCGTAAGCTTCGTCCAGATAGGCTAGGGTGGCATCCCCGTGGCTATCGTTGGCGAGCAAGATGCCGCCCTCTCGGAGGTATCTTTTCGTCGCTTGTCCGACGAATCCTGCGTACTGGGAAATGATCAGATCGACCTTTTCAATATCGAATTGTCCTTCATAGTTCTCACCGAAAAACACGATTTCGCATGCCTTGTCATAGATTTTCTCACCATCGATGTAATCTTGGATTACCTGCAACTGCTTGAAAAATTGGATCGCTCCATTGAAATTATCAATATAGACCACCTGGGGAATCACTAGGGAGGGACTGATGTCAACATGACTGCCGGGATAAAGAGCCCTTTCCACGCCGAACGTTTCGGCCACCACTCGGTACAGCTCTTTTCTATCGCCTATCTTTCTGTTGTAGTCGAGGTACTGCTCAATGGGATTCTTCAACGGGTATGCCCCCTCTGATGTACACTGCTTGCGATTCGCCCTCTCCTAGTTCTGGGCGGTAGACGACTCGGACGATTTGCTTCTCGCGCTCTTATCGAAGACACGACATCCCTGTACTACCCATTTTCTCCGCCATCCTTTGGATAGCTTTTTTGTGTATTGTGCATGGAAAGACCCTTCATGCTTGCGATCACTTGTGATAGGGTTCGTTCCTTTGGATCCTGAAGGCCCTGTAGATTTGTTCAAGGAGGACCACCTTCATCAACTGGTGGGGAAAGGTCATCTTCGAGAAGGACAGGGCCATATTACTTCGTTTCATCACGGTCTCCGACAGTCCGAGCGACCCACCGATAACGAAGACCACATCGCTTCTTCCGCGAAGCGCCAGGTCACCGAGCTTCGAAGCCAGGTCTTCCGAGGTAAGCTGCTTGCCCTCGATCGCCAGGGCGACCACATACTGGTCGTCCTTGATCTTTGCAAGGATGCGCTCCCCCTCGGCCTCTTTCACTTGGATCATCTCGTTTTCCGAGAGCGATTCCGGCGCCTTCTCGTCGTTTACCACGACTTCCTCTAGCTTGCAGTATCGACCGAGACGCTTAACGTACTCCGCGATCGCAGCCCGAAAATATTTTTCTTTGATTTTTCCTACACTGACCACTGTAACCTTCATTCGAACCCCTTTCTATCCAAATAGGTGATCTTGGTCACCCGATCATCGCGCACTTGCATGCGATGGCTCTTGCTTTCGAAAAGCGTGTGATCGCCCTCGCGGCATGCGTGATCTACGGACGCGACAATTTCCTCGTCCGGGGAACTCTCGATCTTCCCATCGCGTACCGCCCTTTTGAAAAGATGAACATGCAAGTCTTCCGCCCCTTCCGTCGGCCGATCCCCCTTGGCATCGTTGCACTCTCTGCAGCAGAGGACCAGGTTGAACACATCGTCCGTACCCCCGCGGCTGATGGGCACCACATGATCAATAGTCATTTGTTGAAAGGACAGGGGTTTACCACAGTAAAAGCACTGTCGCTCATCGCGGTTGTACAGATATCTCTTGAGACGTCGCGTTCTCTTCACAGTCTTTCCCTCCAAAGAACAAAACCGCCTTCGGCGGCAATAAATCAAAACCTACACGGTGATTAGACTATTCATTTAGTCTATGGGTACCATAAGCCCATTGCACTTGACACACAGTGCAGTGGGTTTCCCCTTTTCATCGCAGTTTTCTGGTGTAGACATTTCGTAGACGATATCTGCATCGATTCCTTCTTCATAGCCACAACGTTTGCATCGAAACTGAACATACTCAACTGGTGCATCTGCTCCGAATGGGATGGTGTATTCTCGTTCATCCATTTCTCTTCACTCCTCGATGGTATAGTAAGACAATTCTCTGTTACATCATAAATCAATCCATACTTCGGATGCCATATCTCCCATAATTCCATCACATGCTTACATTTCTTACAACGCATCGGATCTTTTGAAAAGTTTTGAATGAGTCTTTGGCGATAACTCATTTTCGATGCTCTTTTATTCCACCAGCTTTTGCTTGTATAATAGGTCCGCTGGTAGCCACTTTTGATATATTGCTGTAAACCATACATCCTTTTCCTCGTCAAAGCAGTTCTACCTGAATAGATTCCATAGCGCCTGACTAACTTCTGATTTTTCATTGGGATATGTTGAACGAGTTTGCCCATGAATGTATGGATGCTTTCTGTGACCTCTTCTCGTTTTTCGCTCTTATGATCAATATACCAATACCTGATTTCTCTCTCAGTGACCCCCATGATGCGGTGTTCTGCCATGGCTGGTCGTGCCAAGTAGCGCCCAATATACTGGGCGCTCTTCTTGGCACTTTTCATTTTCCCCTCTGCATAAACATAAAATCCGTCTTTGTATCGTTTGAAATAGCCACTGTACTCTCGACTTTTATGGGGATTTTTCTTGATCATGTATTGGATAAGCTTATATTGCCAGATCTTTCGAAAACTCGTGTAGTTGAAATAGTTCAGTTCACCTATTTCATCGCCTTTCATCTTTATCTCAGGGATCAATGCATGTACATGTGGATTGTATTTTAAATCACGACCAAAGGTATGAACCACGCTGATCATACCAGTTTGCCACAGTAAACCTTTTTGCTTACGTCGTTTTCTTCTGTCATATGCTTCGCGATTTTTTCCATTCACCCTGTTGATGGTTTCCTCAACGACTTCCCACGCCAAGACTTGCAAATCCTTTAAGCAGTCCTTGTTATAGAAAAAGTGCGCTCTGAATTCCTCAGGTATGGTGAATACACAATGGCGATGGATCACATCTAGCAGTTTAGACTGCTGCCTATCGCTCCATTCATCACTATATCTCTTTCCACAACTATTACAAAACCTACTTTTACAGGTGAATCCAATTATCTTTTCTTCGGCGCAATGGGTACACTTATATTTGATATACCCTCCTTTTGGATCTCCACATTCGATCATCTTCTTCACTTGAGATTGAATCTGCTCTCGTTGCGACTCTGGAAACTTATGGGCATTTTCTTTCCAGAAGTCTGCAAAGTGATCCCTGAAGATATCTTTTATTCTGTATTTGGCATCAACAGTTGTTTTCATAGTATCAGTTTATCTTTCCTCTCTACTGATGCCAACTACTTATTCTCATTTCATCCACATCTCTTTGCGCATGCTATTTCCTAAGCTAAAACAAAGACCAGGTCCACGACCTGGTCATAACGTAAAGATTTGGCTGGCCCGATCGCGATAACTCATGTGCAAGGTGTAGTCTTGTCCCACCGCTAGCCCTTCAGCCTCAAGGATCCCCTTGACCGTCTCATGGGCCAGTTCGGGGAAATTGTTGTCCTTCGATAGATGCGCGAGTAGAAAGCTGCGGGTTTTGCCCATCCGATGAACTGCATAAGCTAGCTCTCCTGCCGCTTCATTCGACAAGTGCCCCACCTGACTTAGGATTCGTTTCTTCAGGTAATAGGGATAGGGGCCTACCTTGAGCATCTCGACATCGTGATTGGACTCGATCATCAAAAAGTCAGCGTCCGCCAAACGGTCCACGATCTCTTGATCAAAGGTCCCGAGATCCGTGGCGATGGCCAGTTTTTTCCCCGCGCTCTGAAAAGTATAGGCCACGGGTTCCACCGCATCGTGTGAAATCCGGTAAGGCGATACCTTGATCTCCCCGATCTGCGTGTCGCGGTCTGGCGAGATCATGATCACGTGATCCGTATTGACCTTTCCGATTTTTTCGCGCATAGCCGTCCACGTCTTTTCTGTCACGTAGAGGGGAAATCCATACCGCCTCATGAGGACACCGATCCCCTTGATATGGTCGGAATGCTCATGCGTGACGAGCAGGCCATCTACCTTCTGAATGTCCAGTTCGACCTGTCGCATGGCCGTCTCTATGTACTTTCCACTGAGCCCAGCGTCCAGCAACAAACCCGTTCCGTTCGTGTAAATATATTGGGAGTTGCCACCGCTACCGCTGGCCAGCGAACAAAATTTCAACATGTTTCGACTCCTTAAGGTTCTACCGCTTCGATGAAGTATTCTTCGCCTTTATGCGTGAGCATCCGATAATAGGGAAGCGCTTCTCCAGACTTAATATTCTCGATTAGACTCGAACCACCCAACCGGTAACCGACGGTCACATCCGTGACCTCGATACGTTCAGCCTGCACCTGTCTGCGCTGATTGATTTCTGTCATCAGCTGGTAAAGGGCCCGCTTGATATCGATCAGCGGGACGCTCTCTCCCACTTCATCCACATCGAGCCACATCCTCTCAAAATTCACGATGCGCCCATTGTGCACATCGACCACCATGTAGGCGTCCTCAAGGAAGAACTCACCATAACGCTCTTTATAGGTGACGCGGATCACCTGATCCACCGTTTCCGCTTCTTCCCGGATGACATCCTCGGTCAGATAGCCAAGGCTCCTGAGAAAATTATCCGCCAACCCAGCGGCCTCTTCCGGTGCAGACAAATTATCGGCCACGAGATGTCCCTTATAAGCATATACCAAAACTTTGTCGTTCACAACTTTGAGTTCATAGTTCGGGTCCGCACCCACCTCTTGATCCTCAAAGCGTGAGAGCCCGAAGAAGACCTCCGTCAGGTCCTCGATCCGATAGGTCTCATAGGACACAGATAGCGATCGAACGCTTTCGGGATAAGTGGCTTCGAGGGATCGGACACGGATCTGACGGTCCGACATCATGGAAAGCAGGGCATCGAGGGACGTTTCCTCGGGCGCCTGTCCATATCGATTGTAGAGAAGAATCCCCGCCAAAATCGCGTTGGTCACGAGCAAGGTGAGGATGAAGATGGTCTTGGTTTCTTTCCAGTTCAATGGGCTCAGGCCCCCTTTCCAGACACTATTGTACGCGAATATTGAGCAGTTTACCCTCGTAGATGCCGAATAGATAAGTATGATCGAGTATGGTGAACTTCCACGCCGGTAGCAGATTGCTGGTCTCCCGGTCGTAGTAGTAGACCACTTCAATGTCCTCAACTTCTTGGATGAGCTGGTAGACATAGTGCGTGACATTCTCTTCCTCAACGTCTAGCGCCAGATCGTTGAAGAAATTGCTGCTGATCAGATAGAAATTATCGTTCAGTATTCTGTCGATGTTCCGATAGCTCTCCACGATCTCCGATACATCGATACTCCTCTCGTAAGTGACCGTCTGTCTTTTCAGAGAGACCAACTGATCCCCGTGAAGCGTCACCTCGTAGGTGTGGCCCTCGTGCATGGCGGGCATGTAGAGTCCGTACCCGCGAACCCTGTGTCGGAAGGAGAAGGTCTTGACGCTCATCCGGGGATTCTCCACCGCTTCATAACCCGTCAACGTCAGGGTGTCGGGAATTTCACCATAGCGCTGGAGCCGGTCCAGAGCGATCAACAGACCCCTTCGAAAGGAGACGGGTCCCTCATAGGCGGATGGGTCGAATTTTTCGTTGTAGGTCACCGTCCCATCACTATCGAGCTTCAGAGACTTCTCTGCATAGCCGAACATGTAAACGATCGACCCGTCTGAATCGTTGAGTTTTTTGACAAAGTCAAATCGCGAACCAAAGACCGTTGTGGCAATTTCGCGTGCAGCACCTTCATCGACCTGTCCTCCGTCAAGGCTAACTTCGGGCGTCACACGGATCGTGTAAAGCGGAGCATCCATACGGAGGGGAATCAGATAGTGGTTTTCCACAAAGGGACCCTCTTGTGCCAAAATCTTCCGGAGGGAGAAATAACTCTCCACCCGTCGGTATTCGATGAATGGCTCTTGTGCTAAGTCGTCGATCAATCGCGTGAGCGATCGTCCTCTCACGGGTAAATCGATCCACCAAATCTGATCGCGATCGGGGGAAGCGAAGTAAATACCTCCGCCGTCACCCGCGGCGATCGTCACTTCATCAAACCTAGCCGTGGCCATCGCCTCGGGTACTTCGTACCCGAGCACGTCAAAAAAGTCTACCCCCTCCAAGGGAAATGGCAGACTAAAGTACACACTTTTCGAGCGGTGGGCTTCGTTCCAGGATTCCACATCCACCGTCGTCACCGTCGTTTCGCTGTTGAGCAGCATGAAATTTTCCATGGCCTCGTCCCAGAGAACTTGTCTGACCTGTTCATCGTAGACCTTGCTATACAAGTTGCCCCCAAAGCTAATGTGATAACCTTGGGGGCGAAATACATCTGCAATACTCAGGTCATGGGCAACAAAGGAAATCTCCGTCTCTCTCGGGCGCTCCAGCTGGCTCTGGTCTGTTAGGAAAACCACCGACAGCATCACGCTGAGCGCAAAGAGCACATACAAGGCGTAGGATTTCAATCTCTCCATGGACGCCTCCAAAATCGATTACTCCTTTCTCCCTACTCCGCAGTGGGGAGGAAAATTCTCTTCAGTTGTTGATCCGTATTTTGATCTGTGATTTCATTCGCTGCACCGTCGGATCGCTCTACAGTGAACCGCTTGCGATAAAGCCTTTTGTCCTCTGTCGAACGCAATTCTAACTCGTACTGCCCGGATGCCATGCGTTCAAAGGTCATGGTGAAGTAAGGCAGAATCCCCTCTTTGCGAACCGCTACATTTTCGACGACGGGTACGCGGAAAAGGTCCTGGTATTGACCACGGTATCGGTGGAAATCCGATCGGACGATCAACAGTTTCTCTTCTAAGGCCCCTAGGGAACCGATCAAATCTCCCGATGCTTCGGACAGGTTGATTTCTGAGCGAAGACTGTTGCGATCTGCTTCAAGCTGCTGCATCAAGCTTCTGAGCTCAAAGTAACGGAGGATGATCTCCTCGCGCTTCGTCCGCTCTTCGGTATTGGTGTAGGTGAGCTCAAACTCCCCCTCGGCATTTTCATCAAAAGTTACCCAGGTCTCGTCGTTGACGAGATCGAACACGTTGACTGAAGTGCCCGTGGCATTGTCGAAGGTCACTTCTTCGAACTCTGGCAATACCTCTTCCACCTTGTAAAGGTTCAACCGGGCTTCCTTCTCCTCGAGGAATCGAATAGAGACCAGCAACTGGTCCTTGACGATCACCCGCGAGCTCTCGCCCAGGGCAGGTTCGATAATTTCAAAGCTATCATCAACGATCTCCGTCGATTGAACAGCGAATGCTGCAGAGCCCATCAGGGTCATCAGCATTGCGATTATAATGAATGGCCTCATCACAGGCACTCCTCTCCCGTATATCACACTTAGTATACCTCATTATACATCGCTAGTGTTACAAGGTCATTACACGGGATTTACGCTCTATTTACACTTCTTAGTTTGATCGTCACAGTGGTCCCCTCGTGAAGGGTTGAATCGATGCCAATCTGTCCACCGTGGGCCTCGACAATCTCCTTGGCGATGGAGAGTCCAAGACCCGTACCACCGAGCTCTCTGCTCCTGGCCTTATCCACGCGGTAAAAGCGCTCGAAGATTCTCACAAGATCCTCTTCCGGTATACCGTATCCTTCATCGGCGATGACCAGCACATGCTCACCCTTCTCTTCCGACAAAGTCACGCGAATGGTCGTTTCCGGCCCAGAGTACTTCATGGCGTTGGTGAAGATGTTCAGTAGCACCTGTTCCATGCGGTCGTAATCAATCTCCACGGGATATTCCTCTTCGCGGTAGGAGAAGTCAAAGACCTGGTTCTTCTTCTCGGCAGTCACCTTAACTTTGAACAGTGTGTTCTTCACCAGCTCGGAAAGGTCCTCCCGCTCAAAACGGAAAGCCGATCGACTCGCGTCGAAGTTAGACAGCTGGAGCAAATCTTTGACCAGGCGTCCCATCCTGTCTGTTTCCGAATTGATGATATGCAAAAAAGCATTCGTCGTTTCAGGGTCCACCGTATTGTCCATCAGGGTCTCCGCATAGGATTTTATGCTCGTGAGCGGTGTTTTCAGTTCATGGGAAACATTGGCCACAAACTCCTTGCGCATCCGATCTAGGCGCTCTTGCTCTGTGATGTCCTTGATCAGAAATACCGTGCCCGCCCGGTAACCGTTCTCGTTCTTGAACGGCGCGTAGTTCACCTGCAAATACCGTTCGTCCAGATGGATCACGCGGCTGTGCACATGATCATCATGCTCAATCTCCTCAACGGATGCCCACATTCTCTCGAAGGCGACCTCCTCTTTGGAAGTCATGAAGAGCTCTTTGGCCCTAGGGTTGCAATGGATCACACGATCGAGCACATCCACAGCGATCAGGCCATCTGCCATGTAGTGAAGGATGGCCTCCATCTTGGATTTTTCCTGGCTGATCCGGCTGAGGCTATCCTTGAGCTCCGCAGAGAGGTAGTTGAACATCTCACCCAACTGTCCGATCTCATCGTTAGAAGCCACCGTGATCTTCTGATTGAAATCCCCCTCGGCCATGAGCGAGGCTTTCTCGGTGACTTCATTGATCGGATCGGTGATGGATTTCGAAATGAAATACCCCAGCAGGAGGGTGATCATCGCCGAAAGAACGGTGGCCTGGGCGATGAAATTTCTTGCTTTCTGCAGGGCCGCGTATACATCTTCCAGGTTGTAACGGAGGTACAATGCGATCTGGGTCGGCCCATCGGTCGCTACAGGGTAGATCTTGTCCATCGTGCGGATTGTATAGGACTCGCCGGCCAGGCTCATGCGTTTCATGGCCGTCTCTCCCGAGAGTCCACGCACGAGCAGATCGAAATCAAGAATGGTATCCGCCCTTCTGCCGATATTCTGCGTACTCGTGGCCAGGATACGATTCTCTGAGAGATCTACCACGTAGAGCTCTTCGCGAAGGCCCAGCTCACGGTGTGAGCTCACGATGTCATCGAGGGCCGTCTCGTTCCACAGGGGCTGGTCGATTGCCTCCAAACGGGGCATGATAATCGCCTGAATATCATCAAGGCGGCCGTCGGCATCATCGAGAAGGTACTGTTCGAAAGACTCGATGATGAAAACGCCCGCCAAGATCATGGCGATGAACACCAGAATAAAATATATGATTGTAAATCGCCACCGGATGCTCTTGAACATGCACTAAGCCCTCCTGAAGTAGTAGCCGACGCCCCTTTTCGTCAGAATGAAACGCGGGTTAGAAGAATCATCCTCGATCTTCTCGCGTAGTCGCCGGACCGTAACATCTACCGTCCGGATATCTCCGAAATACTCGTAGCCCCACACATCTTTCAAAAGCTGTTCCCGATTGAAGATTTGGTTCTCCTGCGTGGCCAGATATTTTAATAGCTCGAACTCCCTCAGTGTCAATTCGATGACCTGAGCATCCTTCTTCACCTCGTATCTGTCCAAATCGACGATCAGGTTCCCGGCGTGGATCTCATTGCCGCTCTCATCATCTGCATTCATGAGTTCGATACGCCTTAAATTCGCCTTGACACGGGCGATCAGCTCCCGCATGCCGAAGGGTTTGGTGATGTAATCATCGGCGCCAAGTTCCAGCCCCAGTACCTTGTCCACCTCTTCTTCCTTTGCGGTCAACATGATGATTGGAAACTGGTGATGGTCCCTGAGCTTCTTAAGCACTTTGAATCCATCCATCTTGGGGAGCATGACATCGAGCAGGAGCAGGTCCGGTTTTTCCTCGGAAGCCATACGATAACCCTCTTCGCCATCAAAGGCTACGAGTACATCGAATCCTTCTTTTTCGAGGTTAAATCGGATAATGTCAGAGATTGGTTTCTCATCGTCAACGACAAGAATTCGCTTATTCATTCAGAACACCTCGTTGTATTTAAGAAATCATATTATCGGAAAAAGCGAGAATCTCTTCTCGCTTAATAGTTAACGAATTGCAATGGATTGACAGGCACACCGTTTTTTCTCACTTCAAAGTGCAGGTGAGGACCAGTGCTTCGCCCGGTATTGCCGCTAAGGGCGATCTGTTCACCCTTGAAGACCTTCTGCCCTTTGGTAACCAGGATCTTGTTGTTATGGGCGTACAATGTCATCATGTTCGCACCGTGATCGATCTTCACATAATAACCATAGCCGTAACGGTCGTAACCCGTCTCCACGACCACACCACCATCGGCAGCTCGGATCGCCGTGTTCATCGGGAGTCCGATGTCGACACCTTCGTGACGACGACCCCATCGCTCTCCGAAGGGCGAGGTCACGTAGCCGCGCGATGTCGGTCTAGAAAAGGTCCCCGTCCCGATCCTCGGGGGCGGGTTCTTGGTACCCCGGTAGACGACTTTGGCCGACGGCGCTTTCACCGTCTCTTCTGCGACCACCAGTCGACCCAACTCGATGCCGTTTTCCTTGACAACATCGGCGACAATCGCACTTTCCCCGTAGGCCCCTTGGACCTTGGTCCTAAACTCTTCCTTGTACATATTGCTGTTATCTTCATAGACCACTTCAAAGGGAATTCTCTCTTCGTAATGCTGGCGCTCTTTTGTGCGCACGTTGATCAACGGTCGCGGAACGATCAAGGAAATCTCTTGACCGATCTGAATACGCTCCGGCACCACATCGGGATTCGCGCGGATCAGATCGTCCACGCTCAATCCGTAATTCTCCGAGATCACCCAAAAGTTCTCTCCGCTCTGAATGGTATGTATCTTTTCCTCTTTTGTTCCCTTCACGATATAGGCGAAGACTTCTTCCGGGTCGTCGTACTTCTCGAAAGCAGCCGCATCAATTCGCTCTTCCTTGATTTCCACCTCTTCAGAAAAATCGACCCCCGTGATCTCAATGCTCTCATCTTCAGGGAGGTACTTATCTTTCAATCGCTCCAGGAGTTCTTCTGCCTGCTCACGACGCTTGAAGTAGGCCATCTCGCTACCGTTCACCGTCAGGCTGAAGGCCGGAACGGTCACCGGTGCAATGACTTCCAGAGAACTCTCGATCTCTGGTCTCTGACCGACTGGCTTGTCCGTCGCCGCTAAATCGACGGTCGGCTCTGCAGCTGCGACTTCTCCTGCCGCCGCTTCCGTAGCCGCCAAACTCACGGTCGGCTTTGATACGATGGTCTGTTTCAGGGTCACTCCCCCGACCAAAACCAACACCAGTACCATTGCGATAAAGCTTGCTTCTATTTTATTGTCCAGCAGCCATTTCAGCTGCGGGTTCGAATGATTCGCTTGCGTATGATCGCGCCGTTTCAGCCCTTTGAATGGATAGGCCAGCACAACCAGAATACAGACCAGGACAAACTCCAGATGGTCCTTCATTCCCCGTTTTCTCATCGCTTCGCTCCTTTACACTCAGAATTAACTTGATTATATCACAATCGAAGGCAGATTGAAACACGGATAAGGCTTTCCCACAACTGGTTATGTCATCCAGTTGGACTCTCCTCGGATCCCGCGCGAAAACGGAGTGCTTCTCCCCTCGTTTTCCCACCGCGACATGTTATAATAGTCCTACAGCGAATCAGCAAGAAAGGGCGATACACATGGCATTTCACAAGAAACCACCAAAATTCGATCTCGGGGAAACCCCACTGGAGAATCTCTTCATTGAGGAGTTCATGCCCATGGCAAATGGTACCTACGTGAAGGTCTTTCTCCTCGGGTATAAATACGCATGTGATCATCATGAAATCGGCAACCGCGAGATTGCCTCGCGCCTATCCCTGTCTATTGAGGATGTGCACAACGCCTGGCTCTTCTGGGAATCCAAGCACCTGATCGAACGCCAACAGCGCTCCGACGACCCCCATGATTACGACGTGACCTTCATCAGCCTACGCCAGAGTTATATCGATTCGAACTACACCTCCCGTCAAAAGGAAACGTCCAGTACCTTGGGGGAGATGAAGGTCAAAGAATCGGATAAGTTCTTTAAAAGGATCGCCGAGATCATGGACCGTACCCTGATCTACAGTGGTGAGCAAATGAAGATCTACAACTGGAAAGACCAGTTCGGCGCATCGGAAGCCCTTATCATCAAAGCCTTCGAATATGCCGTGCAAGAAAAGAACAACAAGAATCTCAGGTACATCGAGGCCATCGTGAGAAACTGGGTCGATGCAGGTCTGAGTACGCCCACGGAGGTCACCCAATACCTCGAGCGCACGGAACGGCGTCAACTCTTCTACGCGGAAGTCTACCGCACCCTGGGCTATGGGCGCAAAGGCATCGCCATGGGCGACCGTGAACTCATCGACAAATGGTTGGATGACTTCGGATTCGCCTACGACGCCATCCTCCTGGTCTTGAAAGAGGCCTCGAAAAAAACGGCCAACGTGAACATGAACTACATGGACCGCATCATGACGGACCTGCACGCACAGGGGAAACTGGATCCAGAGTCCATCGCAACGCATTTTTCTCAGGGCCCTTCCACCGAACGGAAGACCACACCCACCCGTGCGCCCAACCGCTTCCACAATTTCGAAAAGCGCAAAGCCTACAGCAACGATGAACTCGAGACAATGCTCGGCGTAAAGAAAGGGTCTCAAGATGAGTAGACAAACGATCAATGAAGAATATCAAGCCGCACGCGATCGACACCGCCGGGAACTCGAGGAGAAGAAAAGTGAGGTCTACCGTCGGGTACCACAGATCCGACAGATCGACGAGGAGATTGCCGCCGTTAGCGTTGAGATCAGCCGCACGCTGATCGAAAGCGGCGCGGACCCCGAAGCGGGTATCCAGCATCTCAAGAGCCAGATCGACCGTCTGAAGAAAAAGCGCAACATCCTTCTGAAGGAGCTCGACCTCCCGACGGACTTTCTCTCCATGCATTACGATTGTAACCGCTGTCAGGACACGGGACTGGCGAACGGGAAACGTTGTCGTTGCTATCAAGCCAAAATCATCGATCGCGCCTATGAGATGAGCAACCTCATGATGGTGTTAGACCGAGAGAACTTCTCTCGGTTCGATGAGACCCTTTTCTCCGCCACCCCAGACCCGGCAGAAGGGAGCAGCCCGCGGGATAATATCCGCAACATCCGGCAGGAAGCGGAAACCTTCACACAACACTTTGATGAAGAGACCCGGCACTTTCTCTTCTACGGTAACACGGGGCTCGGAAAAACCTACCTCTGTAATGCGATCGCCAAGGACCTCCTGGACCGCGGAATCTCGGTCGTCTACCAAACAGCTTTCGAACTCGTGGAAACACTAGGAGATTATCGGTTCAGCCGCGACACCTCGGATCGCGATCGACTCAAGTATCGACTGCTCTTCGATGCGGATCTCTTGATTATCGATGACCTGGGCACCGAACTCACGAACGCCTTCACCAACACGGAGCTTTTCAACATCATCAACCGAAGGCTCCTGTCGAAAAAATCCATGATCATCTCCACCAATCTATCACCAGCGGAAATCGTCAACACCTATACCGACAGGATTTCCTCTAGGATCTTCGGTTCCTTCGAACTCTACAAGTTCTTCGGGCCTGATCTGCGCTGGGAGGCACGGAAAAAATAAGACCCACACGAAAGGAGGGATCCATCCGAACAAGCGGATGAATCCCTCCTTATTTTTTTTTTGCCCTGCTTGATCCTACGGTTAAAAAATCTCCTGTCGGATCAGGGTCTGACGGCGTGCAGGGCCGATGGATACCATGGTGATTGGGACACCGACGATTGCTTCGATCCGCTCGACATAGGCACGCGCCTCAGCGGGCAGGTCCTCATATGTCTCCACACCGGTCAAATCCTCCTGCCATCCCGGTAACGTTTCATAAACCGGTTCGCAGGCTTCTAAGACCCGGAGGCTCGACGGATAGGTCGTGATCAGCTCGCCTTCGTAGCGGTAGGCGGTACAGAGCTTCAGTTCGTCGAAGCCAGTGAGCACGTCAAGTAGCATCAGACTCATCGCGGTCATACCGTTCACTTTTGCTGCGTACCGGACGAGATTTGCATCGAACCAACCGCAACGACGGGGACGGCCCGTGGTTGTTCCGAATTCGTGCCCCTGCTCCCGAATGCGGTCGCCTGTAGCATTCTCCAGTTCCGTGACAAAAGGACCCTTGCCCACTCGTGTTGTGTAGGCCTTTGTGATTCCAAGCACTTCATCGATTTTATTGGGGCCAATCCCTGAACCGATGGCAAATCCACCGCTGATCGGGTGTGAGCTCGTCACATAAGGGTACGTGCCGTAATCTACATCCAGAAGCGTACCCTGGGCTCCTTCGAGCAGGATTTTCTTCCCATCCCGCACAGCTTCGTACATGATTTCCGTCGTCTCCGCTACAAAGGGACGAACGCGCTCAGCATGGGCGCGGTAACTTGCTAGCATCTCATCGATATCCAGCGGTTCTCCACCGTAGAGTTTCACGATGATCTCATTCTTTTTCTCGGCGCTACGTCGGAACATCGGCTCGAAAGTCTCCACATCCACGTAGTCGCAGATCCGGATACCGCTTCTCTCCACCTTGTCCATATAACAAGGGCCGATCCCTTTTTTGGTCGTACCAATCTGATGCTCACCGCGCGCCTCCTCGGCCAGAGCATCGATCGTCTTATGATAAGGGAAGATCACATGGGCTCGATCCGAAACGCGAATCGTCGATACATCCACCCCACGGGCCACGAGCCCATCGATCTCCTTGAGAAAACCCTCGGGATCGAAAACAACGCCGTTGCCGATGATATTCAAGGTCTTCGGGTTCAGTATCCCCGACGGAATCAAGTGTAACGCGTACTTCTGATCTTCGACAACCACAGTGTGGCCGGCGTTATTACCCCCTTGACCCCTGGCGACAACATCCGCCTTTTGGGCCAAATAGTCGATGATCTTGCCTTTACCCTCATCGCCCCACTGGGCGCCAACAATCACTACAGTCGACATAGTCCACCTCTTCTTCCATTCTTCCGAACATACACAGTCCATGGTAACAGAAAGAGCGGTGGTGGTCAATCAATTAACGAATGTTTTGTCTTGATATTTTTTTATTATTCGTTTCATAGCCTGCGACGCTTTCTTTCACATGCATCAGACAGACAGGGCAGATCGCACCGCTCTTAAATTGCACGATGGCGATCTCCTCTTCACATACTGAACAAATTCTATTCATAGTCACCCTCCTTTCTACTATATAGACACTTGAGGAGGGGATTTCGATGCAACAATTTTAATTTTCTTTCCCTATCTCCATCCACAGGTACCGGGTGTAGAGCACACCATCCCGTTCGGTGAAATCTTCCGGATAAGCCGCGAGCACTTCCCGTTTGAAGTACTGTGATTCAAAAGGCTCCTCTGTCTCCTTGAAAACCGTGAATCCAACCCGTTTGTAGAGATTCTGAGCCCGCCGGTTGAAATGGGCGGTTCTCAGGTAAACGCGCCGAATCGGCAGATCCTTGAAGACGTGATCCAGAAAACCCTCGAGTAGCAAGCGACCGTAGCCGGCACCGACGAGATCAGGATTAAGAGAAATTCCCAGCTCTCCCTCCCGGCGAAGCCAGTGGATCGACTTCAGGACCGCATAACCCACCATCTCTCTTTCGGTGAATCCACCGTACAGGATCCTTGTGATGTATGTGTTCTTGATAAAAAACCAGTACCATAGGTCGAAAGTTTTTTCGTAGGGAAAGTTGTAGTGAAAGAACCTCGGATCACCGTGCTCTCCCCATCGCGTCATGAAATGCACGTCAGAGGGGCGCATGCGCCTGATATCAAGCGCTACCATAGGTAGGTTCCTTGTCGACAAACTTCGTGTACTTGCCGACCCAGGCCAGGTGGATCTTCCCAGTTTCACCATTACGCTGCTTGGCGATAATCAGTTCCCCTTCGCCGGGGTATTCCGATTCCTCTCCGAAATAGTACTCATCGCGATAGAGGAACATCACCACATCGGCATCCTGCTCGATCGCACCGGATTCACGGAGATCTGAAAGGATCGGTCGGTGATCTGCCCGCAGCTCCGGTGCCCGGGACAGCTGGCTCAGCGCAACAACCGGACAATCGAGATCGCGGGCCAGGGCTTTCAAGGAGCGGGAGATTGTACTGATCTCCTGTTGGCGGGACTCCGACCGTCCGCCCCCGCTCATGAGCTGGAGGTAGTCGATCATGATCAGGTCCAGACCCTGCTGCATTTTAAGCCGACGTGTTTTGGCGCGGATCTCAGATACGGTCAGAGCCGGTGTATCATCAATGAAAATCTTGCCCTGGCTCAGTTTGGCACCGGCGCTCGCCAACCGTACCCAGTCATCTGCTTCTAGGGTGCCGTTTCGAATGTCTCCAATCGACACCATGGCCTCCGAGGCCAGCATACGCTGAACAAGCTGCTCCTTGGCCATCTCCAGACTGAAGATCGCCACCGTTCCCTCGCCCTTCAGGGCCGCGTGCTGGCACAGGTTAATCGAAAAGGCCGTTTTCCCCATGGAAGGGCGGGCGGCGATCAGGATCAGATCCGAACGCTGGAGACCGCTCGTCTTCTCATCCACGTACTTGAATCCCGTGCTGATGCCCGTAAGGTTGCCGGGATTCTTGTGCACTTCTTGGATCTTGGTATAGGTTTCCGTGACGATCTCGCCGATAGGGCTCAGGCTCTTGGCATTGCGATCCTGGCTGATGTCAAAGATCCGCTGTTCTGCCACATCGAGGACCACCTTGGGATCTTCCGACTGGTAGCCCGTTTCCATGATCTCAGAAGCCACACCAATGAGCTCGCGCAGGACATACTTCTCCTTCACGATCTTGGCGTGGGCCTTGGCATCCGTCGTGATCATCCCCATGTCCAACAGGAAGGAAAGATAATCGTGACCTCCGATCTCATCGAATATCCCCGCAGCTCCCAAGCGGTTGGCCACCGTGACCGAGTCCACTGGCTCGTTCTCGTTGTACAGATCGAGTATCGCCACGTAGATTTTTTCATGAGCCTGACGATAGAATTCCCGGCCCTTTAAGATCTCGAGCACATCGTGTATGGCCTCTTTCGATAGCATCATCGCTCCGAGTACAACCTGCTCTGCCTCTTGATTATGGGGTGGTACTCGCTTTACCTGTTCCATGGATCAAATCAACTCCTGTTCTCAAACGATTGAAGAGGCCCTTCAGGGCTCCATTTGTTTCTTTGAACTCCTTATGATGTGTGCGAATGGCCTCGTGCATGCGCTGCATCTCTTCCTCTTTCAGAGGAAGGGGGCCGTAGAGACCTTTTTCAAACAAGGCCTTGAGTGCCGGGTCGGGACCCAGGTCATAATAGGTTTCGAGGGCGTGCCACTGGATGTAAATCTCCGTGGCCTGGCCGATTTTCTTGCGTCGGAGGATCAACCACAGGCCCACAAAGGCCCCGGCGAGTGCCAAGAGCAACCAGGGCAAGGGGGTCCGCCCGGTCTCACCTGCAGCTCCCACGGGTAGATCCGGCGCCAGCTGATCTTCCTTGCTGGCGAGCGCCTCTTCCCGCCCCAGTTGTTCGAGTTCCTCCGAGCGGTCCAGTTCCATCGCACCCCGCTGCCGCTCCTCGAAGCTTGGCAGAGGATAGGCGGGAGTGGCCTCGAAGATGGTCCAACCTCGGTCTGGAAGGTAGGCCTCCACCCAAGCATGGGCCCTTTCATCGGTCACGGCGTACCCGCCACCGGTCGTTTCCTCGGGAAGGAGAAAACCCTCCACGTAGCGCGTGGGCACACCCAGGGTGCGCCCCATCACAGCCAGGCTCGTCGCATAATAAGTGCAGTACCCTTGCTGGGTCTCGAAAAGAAAGGTATCCACAAAATCCAACCGGTCTCCCACAGTGGGTGTGTCGAGCGTATAGGGATAGGCCTGCCGCAGGTGCTTCGTGAGCAGCATCATGATCTCCCCTGGGTCGTTGGCATCTCCTGCGATCTCAAGGGCCAAATGCCGCGTGCGATCGGTGACGCCTTCGTCCAGCGTCAGGTAGACAGAAGGGTCCTCTGGTTCTGCTGTGTCGTCAAAGCTTCCGCTCACACGGTAGCCCGTCAGCTGGGGCTCAAAATCCTGGTATTTGTAATAGGCCCCGCCATCGGCATTGATAAAGACCTGATCGCTCGACAACGATGTACTCGTAGTGCTCATGGGCAGAAAGAGCGTGCGTGTTGTCAGATGATCTAGGATCACGCGATAGTTCACCTCGGATCGTCCCGAGGCAAAGTCCCCTGCCTGATAAAGATTATGCTCGTTCGTCCAGTAGTAACCATGGTAGTCAGTGAAGGTCCTTCCCCTGAGATAACCACCACGCACATTCCCCTCGACGCGGAAGAGCAGAACACCCTCATGCCGAATGGGTCCGCCGAGGTCGCTATCGCTCTCGAAAGCGGATCGGTAGAGCACCATACGCGGCCGCTGGTATTCCGTGCGCAAGCTCACCACATCCGGCACCAGTGCATCCACACGCTGGTTGACCCATTCATAAGGCCATAAGAAGGCCATGATGTTGACGAGCACGAAAACGGAAGCGGTCAAGAAAAGGCCCAACCACTTTTTCTGATCGCGTAGCAGGAAAAGAAAGCTCCCGAACACGTATAGATTCAAGGCCATCTGGTCGATTGGATCGTACAAAAACCAACGGACCACATAGGCGAGCATGGGAAGGAACAACCAGAATCCCCACCGGCGGTTCTCGATGCGTCTAAAGGCTGCGGTGAGAAAAAAAATCAACAGCAGCAGAGCGGATACCGTTGGTGCCTCTCGTCCCATCAGGTAGTCGTACAAGCGTAAGAACGCATGCCCCGTACTCACGACGATCTCTGAGCGGAAGAACCGTACCATCCACAAGTGGGAGGACGAAACCGTTGAAAAAAGCGGCATCGCGGCCAGGATCCCTCCGATTATCACAAAGCCGAGACCCGCCCAAACCACGTAGCCCCTGGATTGTTTCCAACTGGGATGGGACCACCCCAAGAGAGCATAGTACATCGCCATCGCGATAATCGGTAGTGTATAAGGGGAAAGCAAGGCTACGAGATCAACGAAATAATCAAAGAGCAGCGCGTGCAAGATCATCAGAAAACTGATCAAGCTTAAAATATCGATCCCCCCTCACGGTGGAGAGCGTATGGACCTCGGGCCACAGGGTCTCCTCTACTCGATCGGTCACCACCAACAATCCCCGGTATGGGGTCCGTTGGCGCATGAACGCCCGATCGTTCGTGATCAACACCGTCAACAGTTGATCTCGGGCTCGCTCGAGCGTCCACCGGGAGACCAGGCCGTTGACATGAAATCGGTACTGCGTCAACGCTCCGCGGTACACAGCGGGCGCTTGTGTTTCAATCAACTGATCCCCCAGGGAGAGCACCGGGGTAACACCCCTTCTCAAGAGCTCGTCGATCAGGCTCCAGGCAAAGGAGACGAGCGTCTCGCTATCCGGCTTCTCCGGTAGTCCGTGCAGGGCCACCAGCACGCTCACCTGTCGGTTGCCCACGCGTTCGGCAACGACCATCTCGTTTCGCTTTGCTAAGTGTTTCCAAAGCACGCGTTTCAGCGGTTCCCCCAGAACATAAGGGCGGATACCCCCAGGGTCTCCCTCCTGTCGCGTGTGTTTCCCTTCGCTACCCGCTTCAGAGGGGTAGGTCATAAGCCAACCCTCTGTGATCAGTCTCCTGGTCTTCGGGTATACCGTCAGCGCAATCCCCTTATCGAATCGTCGCTGCTTTTCGAAACACCCCAGGGGATCGACAAAGTGGACTAGGATCCGGCCCACGGTAAAATAGCCCCGATGATCCATTGTCAATTCTTTCCTCGTGTTCACACGGGCGTAAGAGCCGAGGTCATGTCGCTCCGTATGAAAGTCCACGTGATAAAGTCCCTCGAGAGCCTCGAATTGTACCCGGAAGCCCATGATGGGAAGCCATCCGAGATTCTCGAATTTGAAATCGAGCGAGAAGACCTCTCCTACCTCCAGCTCGGCCTCGTCGAAGTCAAAAAAATGATAGAAATCCCGACTGTTCGCCCGTAAGATCCATTGGGCCGCACCCAAATAGGCAGTGAAAACAAAGAACAGATAATAAAAGAGCCGCGCGCCGGATAAGAGCGACAAGAGGAGCAGGGCGGCGGTAAACAATAAGAAGAGCCCCCCGCGTCGTGTCATGGCCGCTTCACCCTGGGAACGGTGATCCGCTTGAGTATCTCAATGACCAGCTGTCGTTCGGTGAGGCCGCGGTAACGGACCTCCTCATTGAGCAGCAGGCGATGGGCGAGAACATCCACGGCCAGGTGCTGAACATCCTCCGGCAAAACAAAATCCCTGCCCCTGAGAAAAGCTCGGGCTTTTGCCACGCGATAGAGATCCTTCGTCGCACGTGGACTCACGGCCAGCTTCACCCGCTCATCCACGCGAATTGCCGTGGCGATCGCAAGAATATACTCCTTGAGCGCGGGCTCTACGTAAACGCTGGCCACCTGCTCTACCGTTTCGTTGATCTGAGCGCCGCTCATCACCGGCGTCAGCGGTCGCGTCTCATCCAAATCCAATATGGCGGACTCCTGCTCTAGGGCCGGATACCCGATCTCGATCCGCATCATAAACCGGTCTAGTTGTGACTCGAGTAGCGGAAAGGTCCCTTGGTATTCCACCGGATTCTGTGTCGCGATCACCATGAAGGGGCGCTGCAAAAAATAGGCTTCTCCATCGATCGTCACCTGGCCTTCGGCCATGGCCTCCAGGAGGGCCGATTGGGTTTTCGGACTCGACCGATTGATTTCATCTGCCAGCAGTATGTTCGTGAAGATCGGACCGCGCCGCAGTTCAAAGCGGCCTTCTTTCGCGAGGAAAATATTCATGCCAAAGATATCCACGGGCATGAGATCCGATGTGAACTGAACGCGATTGAAGGCGCCATCGATGGACTCCGCCAACGCCTTTGCCAGTGTGGTCTTTCCCACACCGGGGACGTCCTCAATCAAGAGGTGTCCTCCGGCGATCAAGGTCATCACCGCACGTTCTACCTGAGCATGTTTTCCGATCATCTTCTGTTCGATTTGTTGGATCAATACATTCAACAGTCATCCCTCCCCATCTACCTCTTATTATGACGGTTTACGGGAAAAAAAGAAAGCGTTCGGCGAACGCTTTCAGAATCCTTACTCTTCGATAACGTGAACCTTGATGGTTGCCGTTACCTCTTGATGGAGCTTGCAGGGTACCTGGCTGTATCCAAGCTGTCGAATGGGCCCCTCCATATCGATTTTCTTCTTATCGATTTTGATCTTATGCTGGCTCGCCATCGCTTTGGCGATATCATTGTTCGTCACGGAACCGAAAAGTCTTCCACCATCGCCGGCCTTTGCCTTGATGGTCACTTCCAGCTTCTCAATCTTTTCCTTGAGCGCCTTGGCATCGTCCAGTTCTTCTTCCTTGCGCTTCTTCATGGATTTCTTGTGGGCTTTCATTTCCTTCACATTACCCTCGGTCGCTTTCTTCGCTAACCCCTTGGGGATTAGGAAATTTCGGCCGTGGCCATCGCTGACCTCCACCATGTCACCTTTTTTACCTGTACCTTTGATATCTTCTAAGAGAATGACTTTCATGATTGATCTCCTCCCTCTTCAAAATAGGTATCGATCGCTTCCTCTAAGAGAGAGCGAACTTCTTCAAGTGATTTTTCTTCGAATTGAGCACCGGCCACGGACATATGACCTCCACCACCCAGTTGCTCCAAGATCACCTGTACGTTGGTATCGCCCAGGCTTCTGCCGCTGATGAAGACCATTCCGTCGCTTTTCTTCCCGATAACAAAGGAGGATTCGACTCCGCGGATATTGAGCAGGGCATCGGCGCCCTGGGCAGCAATCAGCTGGATGTTCTCCATATCATCCGCCACAACGGAAATAGCCACGTCGCTCCGGTAGAGGGTCGCATGCTTGATCACTTCAGACTTGGCCACCAGTGTGCTCAGGTCGTCCTGGAACAACTGACGGACGTTGGTGGTATCCGCACCGAAACGGCGCAGGAAGCTGGCGGCTTCAAAGGTCCTCACACCGGTTTTCACGGTGAAGTTCTTCGTATCCACCACGATACCGGCGAGCAAAGCCTCGGCCTCTTCCTTTTCGATATGCACCTTGTTCTCGAGATAGCTCAGCACCTCGGACACCAGCTCGCTGGTGCTCGATGCATAGGGCTCAAGGTATTTTAAGACGGTGTCCTCAATGAACTCCGTCCCCCTCCGGTGATGGTCCAACAGCACCTTATTGTGCACGAGCGGTAAGAGTTCCGGTGCTTCGGTGAAGGAAGGCCTGTGGGTATCCACGATGACGAGAAGGGTGCGATCGTCGATCCGCTCCTTGGCCTCTTCCGTAGTCAGGAACTGGTAATCCTCATTGTCTGAGAATACCGCGTGTACATTGCGGATCGCCTCGTTTACCTCGTTCAGAACGATGTAGGCATCCTTTCCGCGATTGAGAGCCGCACGACACATCCCGATGGCCGCACCATAGGCATCCATATCGGGGAAGCGGTGTCCCATGATGATCACTTGAGAGCTCTCATCGATCAGGGGACGGAGCGCGTGCGCGATAATCCTTGCTTTTACACGATTTCGCTTTTCCACCGCTTTGGATTTTCCACCGTAGAACTCGTAGTTCCCCTCTTTGTTGACCACGGCTTGGTCGCCGCCACGGCCGAGGGCCAGTTCCAGACAGTTGAAGGCTTCCTCTTCCAGTTTGTTGGGGTTGGTGGCCATACATCCGATACCCAGGCTCAGGGTGATCGGAAACTTGTTGCCGGCTTCAATCTCCCGCATATCATCGAGCAGGGAGAATCGCTTGGCCTCAAGATTCTCTAGGTACTTCTTCTCAAAGACCACGATATATCGGTCTTTTTGGTATTTTCTTAGCACGGCGTTCATACGCGATGCCCAGAGATTAATGAGCTTATCGATCTCGCTGGTGACAAAGGGGCGCTTTTCCTCCTTGGTCTCGTTGATCACATCGTCGTAATTGTCCACCTGGATCAGGGCGACCGTCATTTTTTCGTCGCGGTAACGATCCATCAGTTGATAATAATCCGTGCGGTCGAGGAAATACAGCATCACGATGTACTTATCCTCTTCCGTATCGATTTTGATCAGGTTGTTCTTCACCAGGTAGGTGCGCTCGCGCAGGGTGATATACCGATCCTCTTCTGAGCTCACGAGCTGTTCCATATCCATACTCGAGAAAATCTTGTTGATGCCTTCTCCCATGTAATTCTTCTTTTCGATCATCTCCTGGAACTTCGAATTGTACCAACTAATGGTGCCGTCGATATCCACCAGCACCAGGGGAAAGGGCAGGTTCAATACAGAGTAGCGTGCAGCGGCATCCATGTCCAGCGTCAACCGTTCCATCGTCTTGTCCCATCGCTTGTCCCGGTTGCTCTTCAGATGCCAGAGATAGTAACCCAGATAGAGATAGATGGCTGCAAAAGCATACCCCAGGTACAGATTGTAATAAAAGAGAATGGCCACCATGACGGCCAGCATGACCATCAGCGGAATAAGAACTTGCAGCGTCATGTCCAGTTTCTTTTGACTCATGGAATCACTCTGCCTTTCTCACTCTGGGTTTAAAGACGGCATCGGTCCAGCCGATAAGCGTCAAGATCATACCCGCGTTAAAGATAAACAAGATCACGAGGATGAAATAGCGCACCCCCTTCGTGATACCCCATTTCTCTGTGAAGAACAGAACGCTCGCCGCCCCTTGGATCATGAAGATGAAGAAAAAGATACTGACCACGTTGATGAGCATCACATCCCGGTTGATAAAACCGAGACTGCCGGCGAGATAGGAAAGTCCCCCGATAATCAGTGTGCCCATCACGATATTCGTCGGTAGTGTAAAGTACTTAAAATCACTGGTCTCCGGTAGGGACATACCGAACCTGCGGATCAAGAACCGGGTGAACCCCTCGTTGATCACCGAAAAGAGAATGGCCATAATAACAAAAATACTCGGCACCATCATCTTGATCAGCTGCATCATATCATCGAGATAAGTGAGCACATCGTCACCCTCCACTTGGGCGGTCACGATCATTTCCTTCATCATGTTCACCTGCTCTTGCATCATCTGGGTGAAATCCATCCCCGAGAGCACCTGGCCCCACATGAGGATGATGATCAGAGCACCCAAAATGACAGCACTACCCAGTCCGATGGTCATGATCTGGGGTTTCTTCCTGGACATAGACCATCCGATCACCAGTCCACCGGCTCCTGCATAGAAGGCTGTGAAGAGCCCGAGCTCTAGACCGGTGGAGAGAAAGATGATCAGGCTACTGGCAACAGCTGCCGCGATACCGTACTTGATCGGATGCCGATAGGCAAGAAGCGCGAACAACGAGGGCATCAGCATCATGATGTATGTAAAAAATGGGATGAAGAGTCCAGCGAAGGTCAGGATGACTACAATGGCTGACATGAGTGCCCCTTCGGTAACGCCTCTCGATCGATTCAAAATATCTTCACTCTCCTTTGATACAGTCAGGTCTCTTCATTATACCACAGCCGGTGGGGACAATGAAAAAAGCCCACGGCCGTTGAAGGCACAGTGGGCATCTCCTTATTCCTTGACGAACGGAAGCAACGCAACAATACGTGCACGCTTGATAGCGCTTGTCAACATACGTTGGTGCTTCGCGCAATTGCCGGTCGCTCGACGGGGTAAGATCTTCCCACGGTCGGTCAGGTAACGCTGTAACTTTTTCGTATCTTTATAATCGATTGCTGTCACTTTGTCCTGACAAAAAGAGCAACCTCTTCTTTTTCTTCTTCTTCTCATGTCGCTTTTCACTCCTTACTCTTTAGAATGGAATATCGTCATCCTGGTCGTCTACGGAGCTGAACTCGTTGGGATCGAAATCATCGTATCCCGAGTTGCTCTGACCATAGTTGTTGGTCTGGCGTTGTCCGCCACCCGTATTTCCGGATTGACCATCGCCCCACTCGAGAAACTCGACGCGGTTGGCGTTGATATCGGTCGTGTAATGGCGCACGCCGTTTTTCTCATAACTGCCCGTCTGAATGGAGCCGTTCACGGCAACCAGACGTCCCTTCGCTAGGTAATTGGCACAGTTCTCGCCCTGTTTCCCCCACACGACGATCCGGATGAAATCCGCGGTGGGTTTTCCCTGGCTTTCGAACTGTTGCTTCTTCTCTCTCGAAAGATTCTTGTCGACAGCTAATGTGAAATTCGTCACGGCCGTGCCTGTACCGGAGATGAATCGTAATTCGGGGTCTCTAACAAGTCTACCGATTAATATCACGTTATTCATGTGGCTTGTACCCCTTCCTGATTACTTTTCCTCTTTGTTGATGACGATATAACGCATAACATCATCGTTGATTTTAAAGTGACGCTCGAGCTCCATGATATGGTCCGTCTCCGCATTGAAGTCAATCAATACGTAGTAACCTTCTCGGATCTTCTCGATTTCGTACGCGAGTCGCTTGTTACCCCACTCGTCGACGTTCACCACTTCACCTTTTTCAGCGATAATGGACTTGAAGAAATCGATCACTTCGATTCTTTTTTCTTCCTCAAGACTTGGTCTCAGGATGAAAAGCGTTTCATACTTTCTCATGAGAATACACCTCCCTTTGGACTGATGGCCCCCGGTCACTTATGCCAGGGGCAGAGAGTGGACTTTTCCACACTACAACTTAGGATTATATCAGCTCCCAGAGGCAGAATCAAGCTTTTTGTAGGAAAACGTTGTCGGAAAGCAGGCAATGTTTTCCCAAGCCGGACACCGTTTTCCACCTTGTCATTGATTGGATACCTGCTATACTGAATTTGTCCTCAGGGGACACAAACCACAATCGAAAGGAGCGATTATTCATGATGAGCTTATTGACATTCACATTCCTCACGAACCTGTACGGTGAAGAAAATGAAAATGAACGTTGGGACCGATTCTACAACATGTTCTAATGGAGGACTTCGAAACCGTTTGCCAAGCGAAGTCCTTCGCAGCAATAAAAAGCAAACCATCTTTCAAAGAGATGGCTTGCTCTTACATATAGCGGACGCTGTCACTAAGACGGGGTCCAATTTTATTTTTTTGACTACATATTCTCCTTGATCACAGCCCCTAATCGTCGGATTCCCTCCACGATCTTCTCGTCGGGCATCGTGGAGTAATTGATGCGCATCGTGTTGTGCACCCCACCGTTGGGGAAGAAGGAGCCGCCAGGCACAAAGGCCACTTTTCTCTCCACAGCCTTTGCCATGAGGGCCTTGCTATTCATATGCTCGGGCAGGGTCACCCATAGGAAGAGCCCGCCCTCCGGATGCGTCCACTCGACACCCTTGGGGAAACTCTCTTCCATCGTCTGGAACATCAGATCCCTGCGTCTACGGTAGACAGAGATGATTTTCTCGATATGGACATCGAGATCATTCTGATCCAGATATAGGGCCAACTCACGCTGGCTCATGGTGTTGGTCTGTAGATCCGCGCCTTGCTTGATCTGGATATACTTGTTGAGAACTTCCGGCGATGCCATCACCCAACCGATGCGCAGGCCCGGACTAAATGTTTTTGAGAATGTCCCGAGATAGATTACCCGTCCTTCCGTATCGAGGGATTTGATCGGGGGCATTTCCTCTCCTTCGAAGCGCAGCTCCCCATAGGGATTGTCTTCGACAATGGGAAGGTCATAGCGGTTGGCAATCTCAATCAGCTTTTGTCTTCGCTCCAGGGACCAGGTTCTTCCGGAAGGATTCTGGAAGTCCGGGATCACGTAGATCATCTTGATCTGATCGTTCGTCTTAATCTTCTCCTCGAGATCCACGATATCCATGCCGTTCTCATCGGTCTTCACTTCGATGAAGCGACATTCGTATGCTTTGAAGGCATTGATGGCACCGAGGTAAGATGGACTCTCCACGAGAACCGCATCTTCCGGATCGAGAAAGATCTTACCAGAGAAATCGAGGCCCTGCTGGGATCCGCTGGTGATCAGAATGTCGTCTTTCGTCGTAGGAATACCGCGCACTATCATGCGTTTGGCAATGTGCGTCCGGAGAGGGTCATAGCCCTCAGTGGTAGAATACTGAAGTGCCTCTTGCCCCTGCTCTTCCAGTACCTGTTGACTGACCGATTTCATCGCTTCCACCGGGAAGAGTTCGGGAGCTGGTAATCCGCCCGCAAAGGAAATGATCTCCGGTCGCAGGGTGAGCTTTAAAATTTCTCGAATCTCAGAAGCTTTAATGAGATCCATACGTTTCGCATATTTCAACGACATGCTACACCTCCATCATGCTTGGGAAAAGGTTTTCTCTTGTTATTATAGCACGAATCATTCCATTGTTTTTAGCAGCGTTGTTGTTTCTTTTGAAATTGTTATGCGTTCTCATCCTTTTGCTCACCAGGGATAATCCTCTTGACTCGCTTCTCGAGTTTTGTCCTGGGAATCCAGATCTGCTTTCCGCAGGTTGTGCAGGCGATACGAAAATCTATGCCCGTCCGGAGCACCGCGAAGGTATTCCCCCCGCAGGGATGTTTTTTCTTTGTTTCGATGGTATCACCCACCTGTATGGCCAACGGCATGGCTCCTACCTCCTCCCTAAATCGTGATCGTACGTTTCACGCTGTGCATTCGTTTCACAATCGTGACCATCGTGGAAGCGCCACCCACGGCCAGTCGATTCTTCCGACCGAAGTAATCCAAACTGGTGCTACAGGAGAGGATCTCCACGCCCAAACTCTCCAGCTTTCTCAAGGCATCGAGCACCGGTGAGCCTTCTGTGGTGAGAAAGACCCCCTCGTTGGCAAAGAGCAGGGCCCTTGGAAGCATCTTTCGTTGGGCGAGGGTGTGGAAGTACCCCCGGATCAGTACATCCCCCAGGATTTCCTCCTCCCCAATTGTGGGGTGGACCACGAAAATCGCCAGATCCTCAATTTTCGGCTTCTCCTCGGGCATCAGTTCATTCTCCATGTTCAGCTCGCACTTGAAGATCGAGATCTGGTAGAGCCCATCGATCTCCATGACATCGTAGTGATAGTGAAGTCGTCGACAGAGCGCCACCACCTGCTCCATGGCCTCGCGACTATCGACGAAGGTTTCAACGCTCCCCTCCACAAGATGCTCGAGTGCCTTTTGGGTCAACAGCGCCGGTGTCGGCGGGGTAAGACCACGTCCGTCTACTTGAACTTTCATTGAAAAACTCTCCTTTTAAAGATAAGAATAGACCAGATACATCACGAGATTGTTATGGTAGAAAAACCGCCCGGAGGTACTCGTAGCGATGTCCGCCAGCAGATCGCTCCAGCCGAAAACCGGCGAGAAAACGGTGATCGCCGCGACAACGACCATCACGAAGATGCCTGCCCGCACCACACCAAAGAATAATCCCGCGAGACGGTTGACGTCCTTCAACAGGGGTAGTTCGAAGAAACTGTTGACCAGATGCCCGACCAATGTGATCAGAAGCATGGTCAGGAGAAAGAGCACCAGAAAGCCCAGACCCTCCAACAGGAGATCGGCGAGAAAATCCGGAACTTCCGCGAGCTCCACCCCTTGGTCTTCAACGAGACGTTGGGCCAACCGGGGAAGGCCCGCCACGCCTTCCGAGGTGGCGAGAAAATCCTCGAAGGAGCCGACCATCTTGTCTCGCCACTCTGCCAAGAAGGAGGCCTGATCCACAAGCACTGCGGTAAAGGGCCTGAAATACTGGCGTGCGACCAAAAAGGCCCCGATATAGCGGAAGAGGTAAACCAGGCTCAAGATCAATCCTCGGGAGTAACCCGAGAGGAGATAAAAAGCAAAGACCACCGCTATGATCAAATCTACGTAATTCATGTGCAAACACCTACTTCTCTTAGGATCACCGGAGGGTGATCAGATTGATCGTCTTCAGCGTGATGGCCGCGAGATGATGGTCATCGATTTTCACGAGAGCCTCTACCGGCTCATCGAAACGTCTTTCTTGCAACAATGCGAAGGATTCATCGTAAAAATAAAGCTGCTCTCCGCTCGCGATGGCAAAACCACCGCGCACGACAGCAAGATCATCGATCGTGTGGGGCAGATAGGTTTCCATCAAGAGGTCTAGTTCTCTCGTAAGGATCATCACACCCTCGTTGACGTTCACATCGAGGGCCGGATCGGCTTCTTTTCGAAAGGAAAAAATCAATCGCTCGTCATCGAATAGAACCGACTGGATGCGGTGTTGGAAGGGATACTCCGTCATCTCCTCTCCAGAGATGCGGTAACCCTGCCGATCCGTAACCACCCAGAGCGTTTCTCCTATTTTGTCAAAATCCAAGATGATTTCTCCGCTGAACTTGTGTCCCTCCAAGATCAAACCGTTGAGCGCGTATTCGTAGAGATCGTGACCAATCGTACCTTCAGAAAAAATGAGCTGCGAAAAATACAGGCGGTCACCAAAGCGCTTGACGTGTAAAACCTCGCCATTTTGTATCGGATGGACACGCTTTTCCGTCAGCGTCCGATCGAGAACGATAACTTCTCCCGGACGGAGGACCACCACGTTGTCCTGCTCGATACTGACGAAGGACAGTTCGCCTAAGCCGTAATGGCTGGCCTGAATTTCCCCCTCTTCATCGATTCGCACCAAGTGTCCCCGCCGCTTGTCCACCAGATAGAGGTACTTGCCCTCCCCCACCAGCGACAGCGCATCGGTTTCCACTTCTTTTTCCCAAATCAATTCTCCATCGTTGCGATACTTGCGTAGCAACTGGTTCTCGCCGACGTAGAGATGATCCCCTTGGGCGAGAAAGGTCACTTCATCGAAGTAGGTCCCCGCCTCGTTGAACCGGATTCTGCTCACGCCTTCGATCACCCGGGTCGATCGACCGGGAAGGAGATCGAGAAGGAAGCCCGCACGGAAGACAATCAGTAGGGAGACCAGCAACCACAGGATCGAGGAGAACCTACTCTTCGGTAGCCAGCGCATGATCGATCACTTTTTTCGGTGGCCGCGGCCCGTAATATTGATAGTAGTAACATTTGATATTGCCATTGTAAAGCTTGCGGTTCTTCGTGGCCTTTTTTCCGTAAGACCCTTCGAACCCTTCGTGAGAGGTAAGTACGTACTTCGACCAGGTCTCCAATTTCTCAAAACGATCCCCCATCCGCTCGTACAGGGCTTCCACAGAGCGGCGATCGGACAGTCGCTCCCCATAGGGAGGATTCGTGATCACGTACCCATAATCCAGCTCCGACGATAGTTCTGATACCTCTGCCGTTTCAAACTGAATGTACTCGGAGACCCCCGCCGTCCGGGCATTTTCCTTTGCGGCTTCGATGCTCCCGCGGTCTCGGTCGTAACCGAAGATTTGTAGCGGGAGGTCCCGCCTCATGCTTGCCGCCTCATCGCGTACACGGCGGATCATATCGTCGGGAACAAAGGACCAATCGTCGAAGGCAAAGGTGCGCCCGAGGCCGGGTGCGATGGAAAGACCCATCATGGCGGCTTCGATAGGAATGGTCCCCGATCCGCACAATGGATCGATCAAGGGGATGGCCGGCTTCCAGCGAGCGATCTTGAGCATCGCGGCTGCCAGCGTTTCTTTCAAGGGAGCTTCCTTTTGTTGCAAGCGATAACCACGCTTGTGCAGGCCTGTGAGAGATGTATCCAACAATACACTCACCCGGTCCTTCAGTATACTGATCAGGATAGGATAAGTTGGGCCCGATTCGTCCAGCCACTCTGTTTTCCGAATCTTGGCGAGCCGATCGACGGTAGCCTTCTTAGAGATCGACTGGATATCCGAGAGGCTGAAGAGGGTGCTCTTCACGCTTTTTGCATTAACGGGAAACGCTCCGTCCTGCTCGATGAACTTTTCCCACTCGATCTGACGGACCCCTTGGTAAAGCTCTTCAAAGCTCCTCGCTTTGAACTGCGCGAGCTCGATAAACACGCGCTCGGCCGTGCGCAACCACAGGTTGGCACGCACCATGTCCTCCAGGGTTCCTTCGAAGGATGCGTACCCGTTGTGCACGGTGACTTCATACCCCAGTTCTTTCAGTTCGCTGCCCACGATCGCTTCCACCCCAAAGGTGGTTGTTGCAATGATTGTATAGTTCATATGAGTTGCGCAGCTGGTATTGCCGCTGCGCGATTCACCTCCGTTTTTTCGCTCGCGATGCCTCCACTCACCGTGAGTGGGGCAACAAGTGTTCGATCGTCTCGATGACGCGTTTTTCTTCGTAGGGTTTTTCAAGGTGTTCATCAAAACCGTAGCTGATCAGGTAGTCCCGCTCAATTTCAACGATCTTCCGGCTCGATACCACCACCGGGATCTCCTGCCACATATCAGTGCCCCTTAGTATATCCAATAGGTCGAAACCACTTTTCCCGGGTAACAACACGTCCACTAGGATCAGATCGGGTTTCTTTTCCCTCAGGCCACGGAGCATGCTATCGCCGTCATCGAAGTAGACGAGATCATAGCGTTCTCCAATCAGACTATCGAGCTTGATGCGGTCGATGGTCTGCGATTCACCGATCATGAGCAGTGCTCGGTCTGCCTTTCGTTCTTCTGACGGTCCCTGTACCTCCCGGTTGATGTCTCCGTAGGGTACGATCAACGTCGCCGTGACCCCCATGGTCCCCGGGGATTGGACCTCTAGCTGTCCGCCGACCCGAAGGGCCAATCGCCTGGATAAGGTCAATCCGAGGCCTAGGTGATCTTTCTTCTTTGAATAAAAAGCATCAAAAATTTGTGCTGCCGAACGCGCATCAAAACCCGTCCCAGGGTCTTCTACCTTGATGAGGAATCGATGTTCCTCCGCGGACATGGACAAGTGAATCTCGCCCCGTCGGGAAGCCTCGATCGCATTGAGTAGAAGGTTGAATAAGATGAGCTCGATAGCCGTGGCCGTGGCGTAGACCATCTTGGGAATACCCGGAGCGACTTCCGTGTTAATCACAAGCCCACGGGCATCCACCAGAGGAGTGACCAGTGTTTTGATCTGGTCGATCATCAGCCTGGGGTTCACCACGACCCTGGGGATCTCCAAGGGGGTCTCCTCATCAAGCGCGCTCAGGTTTTTGAGCGTCAGTTCGTACCGGTTCAACTGGAAGGAAAAGAGCCGCTTGTAGGCGGGGTCGATGGCATAGCCACCGGTGGAGAGGGCGAAGAGGGCATCATAGTAGGCGGATAACGTCTTATGCATCGCCAGAAGAAATTGACGATGGGCCATCTGTTGTTGTGATTCTTCTTCCACGTGTTTTTTGAGCAAGAAGAGCTGTTCGATGTACGACCGTACGGCTTCATTCGACAAGAGTATATTGGTCAGTTCTTCCATGAAAAGAAAGCGACGGCCTTCTAGGTCCACCGTTTTCAATCGCCAGAGAATCTCGTTCGACCGGTGTACCGCCTCCTGCACGATATGCGCCTCTTCCCCATTCGCCGGAATCTCCGGCAAGAAGGGAAAGGCCTCCGTCACAGGTCGGTGCAAAAGATCGGGTTCAAGTTTATGTGCCGCCTCATTACCCCACAGGATTTCATCCTTTTCATCGATCTCAAGGATGTAGGCAGACACGGCATTCAACAATCCCTCGATTGATTCTTTGTTCAAGCGCGACCCCTCCCTCTTCTTTCTTCTCTTCATTATATCAAAACTCGAGAGAAAACCCACTGTTTTCCCGCCCACGGTGAGCGAGCCCCTGCAGAAAGTCTCCAAAAACCAAAGAAGTTCTCATCTCGTGAGAACTTCAAAGGTGCCATGGCTTCGATTGTATATGATGGACGTGATCGTTTCCTCCGGCCCCTCAAAAATCAGATATCGCTTTCGATGACCTTCCTCCTTTTCATCCACGATACGGAGTTTTTCGTACCGTTCGGTCCTACGGTAACGGTCAGAAGGTTTGAAGATCAAGTCCACAACATCCCCAATACCCACTTGCCAGCAGACTGTTTCCACCGTATCAAAGGAAACCGCCACGAGATAGTGGCCCTCCGCCTTCTTATCAATGGGGTCGTAGAGCAGTCGCTCGTCCAAGGGCGTACCCGGCAAGATCAGCTGACCTGCTTTTTTTCCCACAAGTTCTTCAACGGTTAAGGGGGGAGACAACAAGTTGTTCTTCTTGACTTCAACGACCTCCAGATCCATCATCACGATCGGTTCGTGGCGTTTGTAAGTACGAACGAGCGTGGGATAGGCCACCATATCACCGGAAATAATCGCGCGCGAAGCCCTCACCTGTAAGTAGAAGAGCGTCAGCGCGCAAAGGACCAAAACCAGTATTCTACCCGTGTATCGCACGGTTCACCCTCCTTTCTTTAATCTGCGCCGCGTACTTTCAATGCCCGCGTCCTTCGGGTCAGGGGACAAACGTACTCCAGTCGGTAAGCAGCCCCTTCCATGGACAGGAGCCGAACGATCCCTTCATCAAACCCCGATGCGGCGAGCAACACCTCCACTTCCTCTTCGGTAAGTCCAAAGGGTAGTTTCCCTAGAAAATCCACCAGCTGTCGATGCGTGTGTAAGAGCGTGGCTTGACTGAGGATCACCTGGACTATAGGAAGGAAGAGCAGCAGCAAGATGCTGGCCCACAGGAGCACCCATTGCATCAGTTCGCCCCAGGTAGCACGCGGTAAAACCGAAAGGTCTGCTCCCTGAGTTCCCGATCGAAAATTCCGGTCCGGTAGGTGCGTTCGAGATTACCGGTCAACATCAAGTGTCTCTTCTCATCTTCCCAACTCTCAATACCGATCGACTCAAATCCAAGTCGGGTCAATCGTTCTTCCACCAGCGCAATCGACTCTTCTTCCAACGGTTTCCCGGACCATTCGCTGAAGAGCAGGGCACCCATTTGATCGAACTGCATCTTCAGATGCAGTACCATTGCGTAATCGAACATCGCCACGACGAGCACCAATGTCATCACAAGGCAGCAAGCGAAAACAACGCTATCCGCTAGAGCCATCACTCGAGAGGGAACACGACTTCGCTAACCGTGTTATTCCACCAGATATCCATGTCGTTCAGTACCATCTCGGAAAAATCTTTAAAGCCCGGTATCAAGACAAACGCGGCAATGATCAGGGCGACAGCCAGGCTGATGATCGGACCAATCCCAAACTCCCCCTTTTCATTCATATGCCAGTGCCGGGTCATCCATTCTTTCATCCAATTCATACGGTTCTCCTTTCAGGTGAACAACAGTTGGGTGGCCATCATCATGTCAAAGAGAATCGGGATCAAGATCAAGATCACCAAAAGTCCAAGGTAAACGATGCCGACGAACACCATCTGTTGCCGCCGATTCTTGTAACCCAGCCGCAATCCGGTTAGGTATTTTTCAAACATCAACTTCTCTTCTTGTCGGTAAAGGCCGCCTCCCCCTTCCACATCAAAGCGCCTCAATGCGTTCTTCAACAGGTAGCTATCCTCATAGTGAGACAGCACTTCCATGGCTTGGTCCAGATGGTAGTTGCGCAGATAGGTGCCCGTGAACTCCGAAACTTCTGCCTGCAACCCCCGGTGAGGCGTCATCAGATGAAGACGTCCGAGCGCATCTTCGAGGCGTACGCCTGCATTCAGTTGCATGTTCAGGTACCGATAGGCCCGATAGGCGAACTGTTGGAAGACCACCTCCTTGCGATGCTTGGCAAGGTGCTTTCCATAGCGCCAGGTACAAAGGATCATGATCAGACCAAAGGCTATCCTCAGGTGAAACAATCCGAAAGGAAGAAGGAGGGCAAACCATCGATAGCCTGGTCTGCCGTCTTTTCTTTGCCGATCATAGCGCGACCGCAGACGCTTGTAACGGCGCTGTGCATCTATGCTCGATGAGAGAAGGAGGAAGAGGAGGATACTGAGCGCAGGGTAAAGGTAGGACTCAATGCTCATAGGCCAACAAGTGGAGGATCAAGAATAGACCCAAGTGATAGGACGTGAAGTAGCCCGCCAACAGCCAGGTGCCCCAAACCGACTCCAGATAGAATAATCGGATCGAAGGTTGCGTGTCGATCAATAGAAGGGCGATCAGGGGGATCGACAGCAAGATGCCCAGGAGGATCATGAGTTCCCTGCGCATTTCCATCTTACTTCTCATCACCTCTTTCTCCAGGGAAAAGCCCTCTTCCTCCAGTTGACGGACCAGGCCCACCATATCTCCGTGATGGACGAGCACCTGGGTCATCTGGATGAGCGCATCGCGGTAAACCTGTAGCTGGAGGCGGTCCGCGAGCCGGTCCATTGTGGCCGTCATTTCCATCCCGCGTTGTAGGGCAATCGTAAAATCCGAGAGATAGACGGACAGGGGAAACCGAAAACCTTCTGCGCTTGCTTTTTCAATCGCATAGGCCAGATCATCTCGAATGCTCAACCATTTGGAAAGCTGGGTGATCAGCGGTAGATACTGTCGCCGTAGTGCCTCGGTCTCTAGCAGTGCGATGCCCTCGTAGAAGACAAAGACCAGGGAGGAAAAGCCCATCGCCACCACCAGTCGAATCGGTGTCGTGCTGAAGATATTCCTAAACAAGAAGCCGGCCATCATCACCGTTAGAATCATCATCAAAAGGGTGAAGTGGGCCTCGTATCCCCCCAGCCAACGCTGGATCATCAAGGGGGCCTGCCAAAACCGTCTACCCTCACGCGGGCTCCTGGGGCGTCTCTTCACTCTTGTTCTGAAGAGCAGGCTGCCCAGTGTGAGCAGGATCATCAGATTCAACAGCGTTCTCACGATCAACATCCTCCGACCTCCTTTCGATCCAACCGCTTTCTTCTGTATACCGCTCCTGATAACGAAAGATTCCATCGTATGAAAGCTCATCGACAATCCGTTCCACGCGGAAGGACCGTAGATAGATAATCCGGTCGATTCCCCTTGCGATCATCCGCTTGCTCGTTTCGGGATCGTTAGAGGTTCGCATCAGTGAGTAGAGACGAAGCAGGGCTTCTTCTGGCCCCATGGCATGGAGGGTTGCCATGATCCTATGATCTGTAAACCCGGCCTTGATGAACTCCCAGGCCTCCTCACCTACGATTTCTCCGATGCAGTAACCATCGAGGGACATCGTGAGCCCATCCTGAATGAGACGTTGTAGGGTCTCCTGTTTCTGCCCCTTGATCTTTCGGATTCTGTGTACCATGAGGTTGGGCTTTCGGGGGAAAATCTCAGCATCGGACTCACAGATCAGCAAACGCTGGGACCAGGGGACTTCTTCGAGAAGCGCGCGGAGAAGGGTGGTTTTCCCCGCCCCGCCTTTTCCGCAGATGAGAAAGCGTTCCTGGGTGGACATCATGCGTCGGAGGGCTACGGCCAGGGAAGGGGTCAGCATTTCCATCTCCACGAGCCGATCAAGATCGTATCGCTCGCGCGCATGCTTTCGGATCGATAGCGAAGAGCCTGTCGCGCTAAGTGGAGGGACGGTCACGTTGATCCGTAACTGTCGCTTTTCGTCCGATACGCGGGCGTGGCATCTCGACTCATTGATCACCCCTCCATTTCGGATGATCAGTAGTTTGCAAAAAGCAGAGAACATGATCTCGTTCTCAAAAGCCACGGCCACCTTTTCCCGCCGTCCCCTTCGCTTGATTGTAAAGTGATGATAGCGCGTCGCATCGATATCCGTGACCTCAGGATCGGAAAGGAGTTCCTCAAGAGGTCCGTAACCAAAGAGGTAGTCGAAGACAGCGGTCAGGATTTCATCTCTGTAATAACCCAGCTCCAATCGATCGATAATGTGCACGATCCCCTGTTTCAAGTGTACCTCCTCCACCTCCCCCCGATCGAAACCCGATACCAGATCCGGCGAAGTGGCCAAGAGTTCATCGATCACCTTCTGCCGCATGGTGTCCGCACCGAAGACGCGATTTTCCTTTGAAGGAGATGCATGCATCGGCCGGCGCAATGTGGTCAACATCATATCGTCCACGTCCTGACCAGTTTTCGAATCAAGCGACGGTGGGCTTTTCTCACTTTTTTCGGTGGTAGGTAGCGCTCGCCTTTGAGGAGCGTGTGATCGCGTTTTCGATTCATCGGAATCGAACCGAGGATGCGCATCGGCGTCACCTCTTCCGCCGCACGAAGTGGACTCCGCAGACGATAGGGGTAATCATAAGCCACTAGGGAAGCCTTCTTAGGATCAAAGCCCTGAAAACGTTCCAAGAACAAGACCCATTCATGGATGGCGCGGATATCTGCTAATGTCAGCCTCCGGGGAAACAAGACGACATCCGCACTGAGCATCCCGCTGCAGCTGATTTCATCGTAGAGATTCGGCGATACATTCTCGACGAGCACATCGAACTCATCCTTCAACAGAGCGATCACCTGTTGATACTGCTCCAGACGGCAGAACTCTGCATTCTCGGGCCGGTAGTTACCCGTCAGCATCGACAGTCGATCGGTCTTCGGATGTCGATTGATATAGCGGTGTATGATCTTCTTATCGCGCTTTCCCTCGGACACCGCGTTCATCATCAGGTTGAGCCCCGTAAGATCCATGGGATGGAGCGAAGAATGCGGCTCCTGGATCGTCGCATCGGTATGACTGAAATCACTGATGAAGGGTGAAAAAAGATCTCCGTTCACCAACATCACTTTCTTCTTCATGCTCTTGGCCATTGTATAGGCCAGTTCATAGGCAAAGACCGGATGACTCCAAACGACGATATGCATCACCTTGCCATACTTTCTCACGACGGGCGTAGCCAGTTTCGAGCGTAGTCCTCCGAACAATCCGGTGATTTCCATGGGCCCCTCCCCCTTTCTATATTCCATATTATTACATATGTAAATATATGTCAAATCACAAGCAAAGAAAAAACCCACCCTTAGGGTGAGTCTCTTCAGATCAAAGATCCCGTCGTCCTTCCAAAGCCTTGGCGACGGTCATCTCATCTGCATATTCAAGTCCCCCACCCACTGGTATACCATGGGCGAGTCGCGTGACCCTTAGATCGGTGTTTTTCAACAGACGTCCGATGTACATCGCGGTCGCCTCTCCTTCGATCGTAGGGTTCGTGGCCAGAATAATCTCATCCACCGGCTCCGTTTGAAGGCGTATGACGAGTTCACGGATATGAACATCCTCCGGTCCGCGTCCGTCGATCGGACTGATCACGCCATCGAGCACGTGATAAAGACCGTTGTAGGTTTCCGTCTTCTCAACCGCGAGAAGATCCTTCGGATCTTCCACAACACAGATCGACCGTACATCCCTCCGGTGATCCGAACAGATGGAACAAGGGTCTTGATCGGTGATGTTGAAACAGCGGGAGCACCGCTTGATCTCTTTCTTGGCTCTAATGATCGCTTCGGATAAGGCGACCGCTTGGTCATCATCCATGCTGATCACGTGAAAGGCCAATCGTTGGGCGGTCTTCCTCCCGATTCCGGGCAGGCTGGAGAACGCTTCGATCAACCGGGCGATCGGCTCGATGAAGGATGTGCTCATTACATCAGCCCGGGGATATTGAGTCCTCCGGTGAATTGACCCATTTCCTTGGCCATGGTTTCATCGGCTTGGCGCAGGGCTTCGTTGACTGCAGCCACGATCAGATCCTGTAGCATTTCGATGTCATCGGGATCCACAATGTCTTCATCGAGCTTGATGTTCAGCACTTCTTTCTTGCCGCTCACCTCAACAGTGATCGCACCGCCACCAGCGGTCGCTTCAAAGGTTGAGCTCTCGATCTCCTTTTGCTTTACCTCCATATCACGCTGCATTTTCTGTACCTGTTTCATCATGTTGTTCATGTTGCCAGGCATCTTATTCCTTTTAGCCATTTGATTTTTCCTCCTTTATTTTCTTCTAGCATTTATTATACACGAGCTAGTCTTCGATGGAAAGCTTGTCCTCAAAGCCCTCGAAGTAACGCTTCACATCCGATTCGAGATCCTTTTTCTTCGGCTTTTCCTTGATAATGATCGGCTTGATCTGCTGGAGGTTGCCGATCACGGCCCTTCCCAATCGTATCAATGCATTCTGATTGGTCTCCGCCAGCATCATGTTGTATTGGAAGCGAGCGAAATCATAAAACCCGATCACAAGCGTACCCTTCTCCAAACTAATGGGTTCTGCTTCCATAATGAGGGTGAAGACCGAGTTGTTTTCACTTTGGACACGATCTAGCAATTGTCCCCAGAGCGCCGGATCTACCGTTGAGACCCTTTCGACTTCTACCGTTTCGACTTCTGGTGAACCCTCGGGTTCACCGCCTGTGGTCGCCGCACTCAGCTGGTCGCTCTCCTGCTTTACCGTCTCCTCCGGTACTTTCCCTTCCAGTGGAAGGGGTCTAGCCTCCTGCGCAGGCGCCATCGGTTCACGCCGTTCCAGGCGATCGATCCGCTCGACCAATGTGGATAGGTCCTGGCCCTTTGGCAACATGGCCAGCTTCATGATCGCGGCTTCAATGAGTATACGTTCGTGAGATGCATAGCGCAGTCTCTGGGCCAGATCGGCCAGTGTTTCCATGAGCCTCAAGAGAAAAGTCCTGGACATGTCCGACTGGAAGGTCCGCATCTTTTCGTGTTCTTCAGCTGAAGCGATGACCAGCTCATCGAGCCGATCGTCGAGTCCCGTCATCAGAAGATTTCTAAGAAATCCCATCCACCCTTCGATGAAGGACTGGAGATTGCGACCGCTGGTGTAAAGCTCATCGATCTTCCGAAAGAGAACCGCTTCTTTCCCCTGGTAAAGCGCGCCGGTCATCTCGTAGTAGTAACGAGTGGGTGCCAGGCCGAGAACCTCTACCACCTGGTCTTCCGTCAGACTGTCGCTCGAACCCGTGAGCACCATGTCTAGCAATCCGATGGCATCGCGGACGGATCCCTCGGTTTTTTCGATCAAGGTGTACAGCGCTTTCTCCTCGGCCTCCACCCCCATGCCATCGCAAATGATTTGCAGACGATGCTTGATGGCCATTGGGCCCACGCGCTTGAGCGAGTAGATCTGACAACGGGATCGAATGGTGTCGGGGATTTTTTCCGGCTCTGTTGTGGCCAACATAAAGATGGCGTGGGCCGGTGGTTCCTCCAGTGTTTTGAGCAGAGCGTTGAATGCGCCTTTCGACAGCATGTGCACCTCATCGATGATGTACACTTTGTACCTGGCTCGCGCCGGAGGATAGTTCACATGATCCTTTAGCTCGCGAATGTCATCCACACTGTTGTGAGATGCCGCATCCATCTCGATCACATCCATGAGACTTTCTCCCAGGATGCCTGTGCATATTTCGCAACGATTACACGGATTTCCTTCTTGAGGATCCAGGCAATTGATCGCCCGGCTCAGCACTTTGGCCGTGGTCGTCTTCCCCGTTCCCCGGATACCCGAGAAGAGGTAGGCGTGGTTGATGGACCCCTCCATCACCTGATGCTTGAGATTTTCGACCACACGCTGTTGCCCGACGATTTCGTCGAACGTCTTCGGTCTCCACTGTCTATAGAGTGCTACCTTTTCATTGTTCATACTCAGTCCTCATCCTCCATGGCCTTCTTTATCTCCGATATGTTCTGATTGATCAGTTCAACCATCGCGGTCACGACACGGGGTGAAAACTGACTTCCGGCATACTTCTTGAGTTCTTCCAAAGCCTCCGTGATACTTCGATTCTTTGTGTAGGACCGCCTGCTCGTCATCGCGTCGAAAGCATCGGCCACACCGATAATCTCACTGATCGGATCGAGGCTATCGATTTCCCGCTCTTCCGGATATCCTGTGCCGTCAAACCGCTTGTGGTGATAACGAATACCGTCGATCACCCGCTCGGGTAATCCGATCGGCGCCAAGATATCTTCTCCTAGGAGCGGATGCTGTTTCATCAGTTCGTACTCTTCAGCTTCCAGTTTCCCTTTTTTCGTGAGCACGGCATCGGGTACCCCGATTTTCCCGATATCGTGGAGAAGTCCAGCGGTCTCGACCATCTCAATATGCTCATCCGTGTAATGGAGTGCTTTCGCCAGTAGGCTTGCCACCCTTGCCACGCGTCGCGAATGTCCCTTTGTATACTCGTCCTTGGCCTCGATCGCGGCGATCATCACCTCTAGGGTGTTGAAATACTCTTCCTTGAGCTTTTCATAGGTACGCGTCCGCTCGATGGCCAGCGATACTTGTAAGCCGAAGGTCTTGAAAATCTCGAGATTCTCCTCGCTCAGTTGATCATCCACGACCAAGGTGAGGAGTCCGATAATCCGTCCTTCGTTCTCAAGGGGAATAAAGACGCCCTCCGGATCGCTCAAGAAGGCCACCGGTTTGTCATCGTAAGCATGGATCATGCCCATCTGGAATCGTCTGATGTGGATCATCCGATTCTCTCGCAAGCACGTCTGTAGTACCTCGCCCTCGAGCGGGAGCATGCCCTCAATGATATGGTCCTTCAAGCGACCTGACTTCGCCTTCAATCGCAGGGCGTCATCCTCTTCATGTAACAAGCGAATGGTACAGATTTCAACAGAATAGAGTTGTTCCAATCGCTCCACGACGCTATCGAGCAACTCTGATAGCGTCCACTGGTTGATAAGAGAACTGTTGATTTGACCCAGCATATGCAGTTCCAGTTTCTTCTTATCCAGCATATCACTGATCGCCCGGCTTCGAAAGACCGGTCGGCTGATTCCCTGGACGTAGGTCTCCCCACCCTCTGTGAGGAGGATAGTGGTCGTCATCATCTGCTCAATATGCCCTTTCTTCGAAATGAAGCGCATCCGGTGGTTCGAAAGAGGACCCGCATGGAGCGATGCTCGCGTCTCTTCCGTCAGATAGAGCAATTCGTCCCACGACGCACCGATCAATTCCTTGGGTGATCGATCGAGCAAGTGAAGAGCGGCATCGTTCACATAGGTGAGGGTTCCCTTGGAATCGATGATCCACAGTAGGTCTTCAATATGACCGATCAGTTGTTCATTTCTATTCTTGATCTGTGCGAGTTCTTCAAGCGAACGGATCAGTTTCTTTTCCATTGCAAGTAGTGAACTTTCCTGTCGGATTCTCTGCTGTTCAAGATACTTCAGCCTAGCCGTTTTTGCATTCCGTTCACCGACTGTCTCACACCACTCCCTGCGCAGGTGAGTCATTGCTTTTTCTACCTGTGTAGATTCTGAAACGGGTAGATCGAACAAGTGCAAATCTCCCCTGGCCTCTAACCCGACTATACCTTCTTCGAAGGCCTCTAGGGGGGTCCTCCACTTCCTTTTGATGGCTGTAAGCGCTACGACCGCGAACAGAAAGAAAATCAGCGCTGCTCGGTCGTACCTTCTTGTATGTAGGTCTAGGTATTTCTCCAATTCCTTCATGTCCAGCGCGAGGATCATTTCTCCCGCCATCTTACCGTGGGTATAACGGGTGAACAGCCTCTCGCCTTCCGATAGGAACCCTACATCCAGGTCATGCACCGCTTGATAGGCATCACTGTAGTATCCGCTGTAGACCGGCGGATGGTTCTCGTTGTACAGAACAGCTCCCTGTATCTTGGTGGACAACAACTCACGGTCGACCTCGACAACCACTTGGTAATGCCAAGGGGTCAGGAGCTTTTCGACAGTAATCCGATTTCCCTGCACCTGTGTGACCACAAAGTCTTCTTCCCCAGCGGCTTCTGGCGCGAGGGACCGCGACAGGCTGACAACTTCTAACTCTGTTCTAAGGTTCGGGATGCCGTATTGATCCCGCCGATAGATCTTGTTGAAATAGTCATCCAAAGCCCACATGAGCCGGTCGAGTTCGCGTGACACACGCTGTTTTTGCTCCAGATGATAGGTGCGCGTCAGCGCCGCCTGTTCATCCCTCACCCATTGTGAGCGGAAGGCAAGTACAAAATAGATGATGATGAGCAGAAGAAGAACCGGCCAAAAACGCGTGAAGAATTTCTTCCTTGTCATCGGACATCACCCTTCTCATCGTAAATTCGCCGGAGTGCCTCCGCCTCACGACTCAACAGGGCAGAGAGGGCGTTTCTCACTTCCCTGTAGTAGCGACTGGGATCTAGGTCACGAAAGGTGGTCTCCCAGGAACCGCCACTCTCGAGTCCTCGATCAAAATCGATCGCAATCCTCAAGATATTCGCTTCAATGGGTACCGCCTCCGAGCGATCGACTGCATCCACAGGATGATTCTGCAGTCCGATGGCATCACAAATCTGGCCGGACAATCCGATCTCCCGGGCGATTTCCTGACTCGACTGGATATAGTCAAATTGAGCATCCGGGTCCGCCAATGCATCATCGCTCCACTTGAATTTTCCGATTTGGTGCAACAAACCGGCAATATAGATGTTCTCGATCTCCTGGTCCTTCAAATTCAGACTTTCACCGATCAATCGAGCCAAATCCGCCACACGCTTTGCATGACCCAGTGGGGCGCGGGTCTTTTTTTCAAGAGCGATGGCAAGGGCCTCGACCGTATTGAGAAAATTCTTTTTTAACTGCTCATAGACGAGCATCTTCTCAATAATCACCGAGATGTTTTGAGATACGAGTGTCATCAGATGCGTTTGTTCTTCCCCGATGGACCCTGCATTCATGATCGACAGTACACCAAAGACCTTACTCCCAACAGAGAGGGGAAAGTACCCCCACGATTTCCCCTCTGCCATCGGTGCGGATAATGCCTCTTCTTCGAAGATGAGGTCTGCCACTTCATTCAAAATGAGCGTCCGGTTCTCTCGAAAGCACAGGGCGAGGTGACTCGTCTTGTCATCGATAACGGGAGCGTACAACAGATCGTACCGAGCTGTCGAGAAACCGGCCAACATCAATCGGCCCTCACCATCGTTCAACCGGATGCTCACCCCTTCTATCGGAAGGAGAGCCATCATTTTTGCCGTGATCTGATCAATGACATCTTTCATGCGTGTACCGCTTAATAGCTGTGTCAGCTCTTGGATGATCGAGAGCTCACGAATACTCTCATGATAGGAATCGTACAATTTCTTTTCTTCAGAAATATCACGTGATAATCCATGGACCGATTTCATTTCGTCCCCTTCGAACAATCTGACCGTTTTGGTGCTGACGATCCTTTTTTCTCCGGTCTTTCGATTCTCCATCTCCATTTCCAGTTGATTGTGATCGCGCGAAAGGAGCACGCGCTCGATGATCCCCGGGTCTTGCCGGAAATCGGGAAAAACATCTCTGATCGAAGCGCTCTCGCCTTCATCAATTGCTAAGAATGCCTTCATTTTATCATTGGCCAGGAGAATTCTACCCTCAGGATCCATCAACCATAGAAAATCTGGCATGCCGTCAGCAATCCGATGGTAGAAATTCTTCTCATCGTGGACCTTCGCTCTGGAGCTCTTGAGCTTCTGTCTTATCCGCTGCCCTTCGGCCGCTTTGTTCTCGAGCGTCTCGAAGAGATGGTCTTCCCGATAGGTCAATCGGGTGAGTTCAATCTTCTGACCTGCTAGCAAGCTGCTCACTTCATCTCCAAACCGCTCTTTCCAAGTGCTCTCAATCCCCACTGACCCTCGGTGAAACCGCAAGAACCACCTTATGATCAGCACAAAGAGCACAAGGTTGAAAAGAATCTGAAGTGCCTGTTCAAAGGTGAGGGCCAGGGTATCGCGGCCACCTCTTCGCTGGAGGACCATTCGGTAAGGATAACGTTTGGAGGCCATGGAATCGCGATAAGAAGGATCGTCGACCCATACGAAGTCGATTGGCCCCTTGAGTGAACGTTTCATCTGATCCAAGGTGATATCCACTCCGAGCACGCCCAACATTTCACCAGCTGGAGAGAGTATTGCCCGGGAAATGGTCACGACCCGCTCTTTTGTCAGAGCATCGGTGTATACGCTAGAGATAAAGATGTCGCGGTTGACAGCCTCTTTGTACCACTCGCGGGATCGTCCATCGATCCGAATGGAGCGTCCATCCGTGATGATGTTCTCACCCGATACCGTGGTAAAAAAAACGGTGTGAAAAAAAGAATCCATCCTCTTTAATTCGTCTAAAAGGAGCCGTGTTGATCCCCGGTTTTCGACGGATTCTCTGAATACTTCTGACAAATCGTAAAAGGATTCCACGCGGTGGTCAAACCAGTCGATCGCCATGATGAGTTCGCTCTCCACCTCTTCAGTACGACTGATCATGAGGTTGCTCTTTGATAGTGTATAGTTAGAAAGCGTGACTGTGAACAAAAAGAAACCCAGGAGCGCGATAGCGATCCCTCCGAATATCAACTGGATTTTCTTTTCCGTTAACATGCTTCACCACACCCTCAAAAATTCCTCGCTGAATGCATTATACCACATGCACAGCAAATGCTAGACACAGAAAAACGACCTGCAGATGGGCTGCAGATCGTTTGAATTCTTGTGAATGCCGTGCATCCATTATTGCGACCGATGACCAGGCGTTACCCTAATCGTTAACTCGGACCAGGCTTCCCCACGGCACACGGAAGGGTTCCCTTACCGCTGCTTCCTTCCGGACCTGACGGGGTTCAGGAGTTCCCGTTGCGTAGGACCCAATCTTCAACGCCACGTGTCAGGGTCAGACCCTAACCAAGGCATCTCGCTAATGGACATCAACCCTGCTATAGCGGATTGCAGGTTACAGGGCACCGCTACCTCCCCGTCTAGCACGGCAAAATTTCTAAATGGCGGAGAGGGCGGGACTCGAACCCGCGGGACCTTGCGGTCTTACACGCTTTCCAGGCGTGCCCCTTAGCCAACTCGGACACCTCTCCTCATGAACGTAATGCTTTAAAAAAAGACCTCATCAATTGAGCGCTTTCCTCTTGTAATACTCCAACCGTAACGGCCACCTGGTGATTGAGCCTCTGGTCTTCGCACACTTCATAAAGCGATCGACAGGCTCCAGCTTTGGGATCTAGGGCACCGATTACCACGCGATCGAGTCGCGCTTGGTATATCGCGCCTGCACACATCACGCAGGGTTCAATGGTAACATATATTTCACATCCGGTCAAGCGCCAACCACCTAAATTTTTAGCGGCTTCTTTGATCGCAATGATCTCCGCATGCGCAGTCGGATCCTTTCCGGTTTCTCTCAGGTTATGGCCTCTCCCGATGATCATGCCGTCTTTCACCACGACTGCACCGATGGGTACTTCCCCGATACGATAAGCTTTTTCAGCTTCTAGAAGGGCTTCAGCCATATAGATTTGATCCACCGATTTCTCCTTATCCATTATTAAGTAAAAGTGGCGCACCCGAAAGGAGTCGAACCTTCGACCTACCGCTTAGGAGGCGGTTGCTCTATCCTGCTGAGCTACGGGTGCAACCTGAAGTCTAGTCAGTATTTTAAGCTTATTCGCCTGTCTTGTCAACCGTTTGAAAGACAAATTGGATTTCTACCCTACGGTTTCGAGCCAATTCTTCAGCGACAGGTCGGTCGTGAATCGGGTCTGAGCTCCCGTGGGAGTACAAAATCAGCCGCTCTTCGTCGATGCCCGATGCGATCAGGAACCGGGCCACCACTTGACCGCGTTCACGCGAGAGCCACTCCCCGAATTCCGAATCATTGTAATCTGGATAGCCATTGATATGGCTATCCACACGAATCATCCAGGGTGTCTCCTCGGCGACGTCGATAAAGGTCGACAGTTCTCCTTGGGCTGAATCTCTCAGCGCGTCATTATCCGGTCCGAAGTAGACAAGGATCTTCTTCTGTTCGAAGGGAGGTAGAGACGTCTCCTGACGCACCGGCGTCTTCTCCGTCACTTTTCCGACCGACGGATCGATTGACCCCACCTGTGGTGACTCGGTACGCACAGACTGGGGTGCTGGTGCGGGTTTTCCCGGCATTTGGTCTTCGGAAACTTCCTCATCAGATACCGCTTCTTTTTCTCTCGAGAGATAGGAGAAGGAGACGAGGACCATGACCACCAATAAAAGGGTCACCACAATCTTTCCCCTCGTCGTCAACCGATAGTTGGACAAGTGGCTCATCCTCCCTATTCTTGAGGTTTGATGAAATCAACGATATTGATGATTCTCTGGATTTCGTATTCAATGAGCGTATTCTGATCTTCCTGGAACTTATGTCTGTCGTCGATTGCCTTACGCAGATCGCGAATTCTCTGCTCGAGTTCACGAATGGTCGCCTCATTCTTATTCGTAATATCTTGCGTTGTCTGAACGGTGCTCTCGAGCACTTTGTTCAGGCTATCGATCCTTTGGTAGGCATCGTTCAAGAGGTCTTCCTTGTCAATGCTCGAGACATTGAGGATGTTGAGCACCGACTCTCTCTTGATATCAGCGGGCAAGTTCTCCGGTAGCGTCTTCATGTACACATCTGCCATGAAGATGGTCCCCTTAGCCTCATTGCTCAATCTAGCGTTTCGGTAGATTTCCTCTATGGTCATCAGCCGGTTTTTTTCGTAATTACCGATGAGCTCATCCAAACGTTTCTTTATGTCTTCAGATGCTTCGCCCTCCGGTTCTTCTTTTGCAACGCTGGGTTTGGCCGTGCTTGCTTCGACCGAAGCTCCATCCCCTCCTTCTTCTTTTGGAGCTGCTTCCTCAGCTTTCTCCTCCATCGTGAGGTTGGGGATGTGCTCTAGCTCGGGTACCTCGTCCTCCTGACCCACAAAATCCACCTTGTCTTCCTCCGAAGGTACCTGTTCGATCAATCCTAACTTTTCAAATAAGTTCTTCTTTGCAGCCACCCTAATGACCTCCTCTAACTCTCCACTGTTTTCAGTTCGACCCTCTGCCTGGTTTCTCCAGAAGATGCTTGATCGTCCTCAGTTGCTCCCTCTTGATTGCCAATTGTAGCTCCTTGATTTCCACTTGATTCGACAGAAAATGGTCGAGCGCCTGCAGTTCCAAGAGATAGTCTCTTAAAAAAGCATCGCCCAGTGCATCGAAGGGAAGATTCTTGAAATTACTCATCGAGATGTTTTTGCGCAACAATTCCAAGGCTTGCTCATCAAGGTATGTAATGCGACTTCTCTTGAATACATGGTCCCCGAGTTCATCCTTCATCTGGCGAATCTTTTTGTAAACCGTGACTTTACTTACACCCAGTTGGTCGGCGGCTTCTATGACCCTGTACATCCTTACCGTAACCTCGATAGTTCAGTCAGGTATACCCCGATCATCTCATCCATGCGTTCAATCTCTCCGTCCAGGGTGTCCACACGCTTTTTCTTTTTCTCCAGTTCTTCCTTCAACAGAAGTATCTCCTCTTGCAAGTGGTGCTCACCCACCTCCATCTGATCGTCATCTTTCCCGCTGTCCTTCGGTTCGCCGATGAGATGAAAGAGTACCTTGAGCTGCTCGATTCCCTCATCGCTAATGTAAGTGACGCCGCGATCCTTTTGAATGAAAGGAGCCATGACCTTCTTGTTCAAGATAATCTTTTCAAAGATCTTCACTGTCTCGAGACCAAGTAGATCCGCAACCTCTCCGATCATACGCATTGACACACCCCCTTTTTATGTATGTTAACGCATTTTCTTCATTATACTAGATTCTTTTAACCAGTTAAAGCCTCAATACAGTACACAAGCGGTATACGCTTCTTTTTCTATCCCATGTGCCGCACACTGTATCATAATCAGAATGAAACGCATCAGGGCGTTTCGATCTGGTACTTCTTAATCTTGCGGTAAAGCGTGCTACGTCCGATGCCAAGCCATTCAGCCGCTAGGGTCATCTGGTAATCCACTTCTTCGAGAACCGCTACAATCGTCTCTTTTTCAACGGATTCAAGGCTCTTGCGCTTACCCACTTCATCGTGTAAACGCGTCTTCGCTTCTGTGTAGGTCACCCCTTCGTAATCGGAGGTCATCAGGTCGAGTAATTTCAAAATCGTCGGATCATCATAACGGTGCGCTTCGGCCATCAGACCCGTTTCGTATACATAACGTAGTCGCTCTTGTCTTTCTGTATCAAAATGAGAAAGCAGGCTGTTAACACGTTTACCATTCTGCCTCTCGTCGTAGATTTTATCTGCAACTTCGACCTTTGCAAATACAAGTCGTTCCAATAGTTCTGGCATAAGGAGCCTTTTGCTCCCCAGTTCTTCCAGAGACATATGCGAAACCATAATCAGGCTCAATCCCTTGCTATTTTCAGGCTTAGATGCCTCGTTGTTAATAGGTTTACTGCTAATGATGGCTAGTAACTTCTTCTGTTGAGAACGCAGTGAAAGCTCTGGATGATAAAGAATCAAGGTGCCTTTCTGTCCGTTTAGCGCATCCAGCTCATCGTGCGCTTCCCGTGTATTTTTCCTTTGAAAATCTAGAGTGTAAAGAGGGGGAACCAGGTGTGGCATCCTCTCGATCATGTAGTGAAAGAGATTGTTCAACCCCATGCTACGCCTTCTATGGAGAAAAATCGGAGTCCGTGTGTCTTTGATTTTCAAAATGGCTTCCCTAAGGTCTGAATGTAAGAACCCCGTCGACTCTTCTTGTTTTGAAAAATCCAATTGCAGCAATTCCCGTTCGATATCCGTCGTCGCGATCCAAGAAGCCACTTCGTCGCGCTGGTCAATCGTCGCTAGAATCGCCAGAGCACCCTGGAGACGCTCTTTCTTGTAAAGGGGTAAGGCGACCGTAAGGTGATCATCGAAATAGCGCAGATAGTGTTCTTCTCCGCTCACGATAATCGGCTCTTCCTTCAGCAGGGAGAGTGCAACCCCGTTGGTACCGACGATTGACTCTTGAAACGTGCTGAGTTCAAAGGGTGAATTATGTTCGAAGGTGCCGAATACATGGCCGTTTACATCCACGAGATAAAGGGAGAATGGTAAGTTGATGTCAGCTTCAAGCAGCTTCAGTCTACCCATCAGCTGTTTGAGGAGGTCCTCGTGAGTGAATTCCACAGCATGAGAAAGAGACCCCTCTTTCACATTGAATACCTGACTGCGGATCCACGAGTAAGCGATATCCTCCCTTAGCAGATGCTTCTTCAGTTGTCCTGTTTGACGATATAAGGCCCGCGCTCTAGCCAGGCTTTCCCTCTCAATCATTTGACTCTTCTCTCCATTTCATATTCGTACGATTCAGCACGCGCAACTGTCTCTTGACGATCCTTGCTACACCGGGAGACTCTTGGACGAAGGTCCCATCCGCGCTAATAGGAAACGGCTCTCCTGTATGCTCAATCATAATGCTTTCGCCTGCATAAGAGGATACCTCTGGTAGGTCTAGAATCCTACCGTTGAAAAGGTAGGGTAATCTTGTGAGCAGGCGAGCTAGGGTCATCGCTCTGATGATGACCACGTGCAGTCTTCCATCCGTAAGGTCAGCAGAAGGTGCGATCGCCATTCCGCCGCCGATATATGGGCCGTTTGCAATGGCGACCAATAGCATTTCCTCCTCAACGACTTGTCCGTCGATCGTCAAGCGTATACCGTAGGACCTGAGCCTCAACACTTCAATCAAGGTGCTCAAGAAGTAAGCGATCTTCCCGTTGAGATGGCGTTTCAAGCGCTGCGTCCTTTTTATGATCTGGCCGTCTATTCCCATCGTGAGACTATTGAGGAAGGGGCGGTTTGACAATATCCCGTAGTCTACCAGATGACAGGGAAGTGTGCTCTCGATACAGGCGATAATGGACTGTGGATCGACGCTCTCGAAATTTCGCAGATAATCGTTACCCGTCCCTGAAGGGATCATACACAAAACCTGGTCGGAACGCATCCCCCTTGCCACTTCGCTAAATGTACCATCACCGCCGATGGCTACAATCAGATCGACTTCACTATCACGGACCAGTTGTGTCACTCCATCGGGATGATCACTGATCTGGATATCGTAGCAGATGTCGAGTTCTGTTAGTCTGGTCTCCACCAGCGGTAGCAGTGCTTTTCCCTTGCCTCGACCAGCCACAGGGTTTACAATGATTCTCGCCTTCATAGGATGTCTCCTTGCTATATCAATATGAACAAATGTTCTTTATTTGCCATTGGTTTCTTCTATTGTACCTTCTTCTGCGATCTATGCCAAGTCTCGTGAGTAACCCCATCACTTCGTTTTCGTAGGAACGCTTCAAGTGAGGGCGTCTTAATGGGTTTTAGACCCGTAGATTACTCTTCCTCAAAAACGGTTTGAACTCAGAAACCTAAACTGCATGCAGTGTAAGCTCCACATTCAAGCTTATTCATGTGGACAAAGCACCTTCTACTCTCTGTCCAAGTAAGGGAACTTTTTGCCGTCGCATGAAACTATACCTTCTCAGGCAGGGCTTTTCTGTATTCTCCTATGAAATAGCGAGCCCCGGTATTGTACGGAGCCTTTAGGTCTGAACTGTAGACTTTCTTATTCGGAAAGGTGGAGACCGCATGGTTTTGGCTCTCTCGTATCACTGACCCAGAACCATCAAATGCGAGGGCTCTTATGTACGCTGGGTTTATGATCTGTACCCTGATGCCATTTTTATGCGCCTGAGACATCACAAGGTTGAAGATCAGCTTCTTCTGTCACATATGCATCCGCGACTTTCGTGAACTCCTCGGTTTTATTTTGATCATACTTACGCCTTGGCCTGCTTCTTCTTAGGTTTGTTAAGCATGTGATGATGACGGTCTCTATCCTTTTATAGGTTGGTGAAAAACCTGTCATAGATAGTGCCAACTGCACACATTGCGGAACAAAGCGCCGAGGTGTTGAGCCTAGATCAGCAGCTTCTACGCGTTGATTCTCGTGGTCCGTGTCACTGAGCTTCGTATCAAACCCAAAACTGAATTGAAGCTAAAACAAACGTCCCTCCTTGATTCGCTTAGGAGAGTACTGTTGCTTTCGTCTGGATGATTGCAGATATGTTTTTCTAGATATTTGATATCTATTCTTCTGCGTTTGAGTGACACCCAATCCCATGTGTTGCTAACGAAAACTTTGATTCTATACGCTGTATGACCCTTCACCACAACCTTTTTGAAGTGCTTACCCTTGTGGTCATGTAATACCGTTCTTCTAAGTACATGTTGAGATTGCCTGCATAGTGTTTCACGTGAAACATCATGATCTCTCCAGCTCGTGTACCGTTCTTCTAAATACCTGTTGAGATTGCATACACAGTGTTTCACGTGAAACATCATGATCTCTGCAGCTCGTGTACCTTTCTTCCATATGCCTGTTGAGATTGCATGCATAGTGTTTCACGTGAAACAAAAAAAGAGATGTTTCACGTGAAACACCTCTACACCTTCAAGAGTTCCAGGAGACGATTGAGATCTTCTACTCCAAAGTAACTAATCTCGATCTTGCCCTTGTCTTGATCATGCTTGATTTTTACTTTTGTGCCTAGTCTAGAGGCTAGAGACTCTTCGAAAGAGATGACCTCCAAAGGTTTGCGGGAACGCTCCTTCGGCTTATCTCCTTTTTGCTGGATTTTTAAACGCTTCTCGAGTTCCCTCACGGACGGTTGGTCTTGAATCACCCACTCGAGCAATTTGCTACGACTATTCTCAGAAGCGCCTAGCAATGTACGTGCATGCCCCGTCGTAAGCTGACCTGAGGCTAAACAGCCTAGTGTCTTCCGGTCTAATCCCAGAAGTCGAATCATATTCGCAACGTGACTGCGGCTTTTTCCGACAGAATCTGCAATTTCACTTTGATTCAGCCCATGCTTCTCCGTTAGTGCCTTATAAGCAGAAGCCTCTTCCACGGGGTTGAGATCCTCGCGCTGTAAGTTTTCCACGAGGGCCAACTGTGCCAGCACGTCATCTTCGACGTCCATCACCACGACGCTCACTTCTTTAAGACCTGCCATTTTTGAAGCGCGCCAGCGCCTCTCACCTGCGACGATCTCGTGGAACTGATTTCTTCTACGGACAACGATCGGTTGGATCAATCCGTGTTTTACAATGGAATCAGCGAGTTCCTGGAGCGCCTCTGGTTCAAAACGTCGTCTTGGTTGGGATTCATTGGGCATAATCTCATCAATCGGTAGTACTTGCTTTGCTACGATCGCCTGATTAGATACAGCGCCCTCTTTGGGTTCACTTGCGTCGGTGGGAATCAGTGCGCCCAAACCCCTCCCGAGTGCCCGTTTTTTAGCCAATCGTCTCACCTCTCATCTCTAACATTTCCACTGCTAAATCACGGTAGGCTGTAGCCCCCCTACTTTTCTCATCATAATGCAGAATAGGTGTCCCGTAACTAGGTGCTTCTGCAAGTCTCACGTTTCTGGGGATCATGGTCTGGAAGACTTGATCCTTGAAATACTTTTTCACTTCTTCAACCACTTGAATTGATAGGTTGGTTCTCGCATCAAACATACTCATCAACACACCCTCGATTTCTAGATGTGGATTCAAGTGATTCTTTATCAATTGAAAAGTGTTCACCAGTTGGCTAACACCTTCCAGGGCATAATACTCACACTGAATGGGTATGATCACACTATCCGCAGCGGTGATTGCGTTGATCGTCAACAAGCCCAATGACGGGGGGCAATCGATAAATACATAGTCATACTGATCACGATGCGAGGCAATTCCAAACTTAAGCTTGAACTCCCGTTTCTCCATGTCGATCAATTCAATTTCAGCTCCCGATAACTCCACACTAGACGGTAACACATCGAGTCCAGGGAACACATCGCGTATCACCACTTCCTCAAACAAATCACCCTCAACCAGTAGGTCGTAGAGTGAACGTGTGAGAGTCACTTTATCTATACCGAGGCCCGAGGTACTGTTCCCCTGGGGATCGATATCGATCACAAGTACTTTTTTCCCGAAGGAAGCCAGATAAGCTGCCAAGTTCACATTGGTGGTCGTTTTACCCACACCACCTTTTTGATTAAATACCGCGATTACTCTTCCCATTGGATCACCTCTTCCATTTTATTATACACGAAAACAAACCTCTGCAGGTCTCAAATTAATGTAAATAATTGACAACTACGAATATTTCCCGGGAAATAAAAAAGGACCTCATATGAGGTCTTTCGGCACGCGGATGATCATATCAATATAGTCGTCTTCATCTCTTTCAATATATTCTGCCTCTACCCCCGTCTTCTGAATCAAGGCGAGCGCTTGTTTCACCGTATTGGAAAGCAGCTTATATTGTTTTACTTTGTAGGTTACTTTTTGGCGCTTTCTACGGTTCTTCTGTCGATTCTCGAGTAGCTTTTCAGCCTCACGCACTGTAAGGCCCTTGCTAATCATTTGGTCGAGTAATCCCATACGGTCCTTTTCATCCTCGATCGAAAGTAAGATCCGCGTATGTCGCTCGGTTAGTCTCGCAGCAATGACGTTTTCTCTGATCGTAGGGGAGAGAGACAGTAATCGCATTTTATTGGAAATGGTTGACTGGCTTTTTCCTACGCGCTCAGCAAGCTCCTGCTGTGTGAACCCATGGATTTCCAGTAACCGTTGGTAACCTTCTGCCACTTCAAGAAAATTGAGATCGCGTCTTTGCACGTTCTCGATTAGTGCCATCATTGCGGAGGATCTGTGGTCTGATCGCATGACGATCGCCGGAATTTCCTTTAAACCCAGTAACTTAGAGGCTCTGAACCGACGTTCACCAGCAATCAACTCGAAGTGTCCATCGACCTCTCGTACCGTGATCGGCTGAATCAAGCCATAGTGGGAAATTGAGGCTGCTAGTTCTTCTAGAGATTCCAAGTCGAATTGTCCCCGGGGTTGGTAAGGATTCGGTTTGATCGTATCCACTGAGATTTGTTCGATCCGTCGTTCATCTTGTCCTGTCATGGTCTCTCCCCCCTTTTAGCAAATCGGTTGTTTGGATGGTGTTCCCGCTTTACGTGGATATTTTTTTGGTGTGGGTTTGACCTTTCGTATGATGATCAGTCGATTGATCATTTCAGAATCTGGCACCTTTTTTTCTCTGATCTCGACCAACTCTCCACCTAATGTGGCAATTGCTTTCTTCGCCTCTTGTATCTCATCATCTGTCTGCTGGCTCTTTAAGGCGAGAAAGACACCCCCTACCTTGAGAAAGGGAAGTGCATACTCCACGAGCACATTCAATGGAGCGACTGCCCTGGCCATGGCAGTATCATACTTTTCACGGTGAGTCTTCGAGCATGCCAAAATTTCTGCCCGCTCATGAACAGCATCACATTTTTCAAGAGCCAGTGAGTGAATAACCGCATCTAGAAAATCAATACGTTTGCGCAGTGAATCGAGGAGAGTGATCCGCATGCCAGGGGATACGATCTTGATCGGTAATGCGGGAAACCCGGCACCCGTACCAATATCGATGACTCGCTTCCCATCGAAGTACTCGCCTTCATATAAAGAGAGCGAATCGAGAAAATGTCTTCGCTCGATTGCCTCATCCTCCGTGATGGCCGTCAGATTCATTCGCTCGTTCCACTCTTGGAGTAGTAGACGATACAGATCGAACTGCTGGATCTGTTGGTCCGTCAACTGAATGTCTAGCGTTTCTGTTCCTTTCAGGAGTACTTTAGACATTCTCCCGCCTCCTTCTTTGCTCCAGCGCAACCATGAGCACCGAGATGTCAGCTGGTGAAACACCGGATATGCGAGATGCCTGTCCGATGTTCTCGGGTCGGATTGCCGACAACTTTTGCTTCGCCTCGATTCTCAGACCATCTATCAAATGATAATCGATATCCCCTGGTAATACTTTCTTCTCAAGTGATTTAAACTTCTTAATCTGAGCATTCTGCTTATCGATGTAACCTTCGTACTTAATTTCAATTTCACACTGTCTCCAGACTTCCACAGGAAGAACAGGACGTTCTGGATCAACAGGGGACAAATTTACATAATCCAACTCTGTTCTCTTCAACAACTGAGCAAGACTCTGAGAGGAATGAATCGATGCACTCCCCAGATGATCGGTAATCTGTTCGAAAGTTGCGGGCTTTACCATTGTTTCCTCGAGGCGTTTCCGTTCAGTTTCTACCAGTTCCATCTTCTTCAGATAACGCTGGTATCGCACCTCGGAGACCAGACCCATCTGGCGACCAAGAGGTGTCAACCGCTGGTCAGCATTGTCCTGCCGAAGAACAAGACGGTATTCCGCCCGAGAGGTCATCATTCGGTACGGTTCATTGGTACCCTTGGTAACGAGGTCATCGATCAACACACCAATGTATCCCTGGGAGCGATCCAAAATCAGCGGTTCCTGACTATCTAACTTTCTAGAAGCGTTGATCCCAGCCAACAAACCTTGGGCTGCAGCTTCTTCATAGCCAGAGCTACCGTTGAACTGACCGCATGCAAACAAATTTTCCACACTCTTTACCTCTAAGCTCAACTGAAGTGTTGTGGGATCAATGCAGTCGTATTCTATGGCATAGGCAGGCCGCATGACCTCAACTTTTTCTAACCCGGGTATTGTCCTCATGAACTCAACTTGTACGTCCAATGGAAGGGAGGTGCTCATTCCCTGGACATACATTTCATTCGTATCTTTTCCCTCGGGCTCGATGAACAACTGGTGACGATTCTTATCGGCAAAACGAGTGATTTTATCCTCGATGGACGGACAATAACGCGGTCCCGTCCCTTCGATCTCTCCACTGTACATAGCGGAACGCGAAATGTTCTCCAAGATCACGCCATGCGTGGTTTCGTTCGTATAACTCAAGTAACAGGGGAGTTCTTCAAATAGCAGCTGGTCATTCATAAAACTGAAGGGGATCCGTTCTTCATCTCCCCATTGGATGACCATTGCATCGGTGTTCAGTGTACGTTTGTTAATTCTTGCAGGCGTTCCTGTTTTAAAACGTCTCATAAGTATGCCCTGGTCTCTCAAGTTTTCCGTGAGCTTCTGCGAAGCGGCCAAGCCGTTAGGACCACTTTTGAACACCGAGGAGCCTATGAAAATCTTTCCACCCAGATAGGTACCGGTGGCAAGAATCACTGCCTTGGCATCATACCGAGCACCAAGTGCCGTGACCACACCCCCGACGCGCCCCTCTTCAATGATGAGCTCCGTAGCTTCAGCCTGCATGAGATCCAAGTTGATCTGGTTCTCAACAACCTTCTTCATTTCAATGTGATAGACCGTCTTATCCGCTTGGGCCCTCAAGGAGTGAACCGCCGGACCCTTGGAACTATTGAGCATTTTTGTCTGCAGTGTCGCCTTATCGATGGCCAATCCCATCTCGCCACCCAGAGCATCGATCTCACGAACCAGATGTCCTTTGCCCGTTCCGCCGATGGATGGATTACAGGGCATCATCGCGAGACTATCCAAATTGATAGACAACATCAGTGTACGCTTGCCGAGTCGTGCCGATGCTAATCCTGCTTCTACGCCAGCATGACCCGCACCGATCACGATCACATCATAAGCACCGGCATGAAAATTTTCCATTATACCTCATCTCCTGTATTCTTCTTGCAATCATTTGCCCAGGCAGAACTTACTGAAGATCGTTTCTAGTAGATCTTCTGCCACCGTATCACCGGATACTTCCCCTAATGCTGACAAACTCTCTTTCAGATCAATCTCGATAAGATCATAGGGAACGTTAGTTTCAGCTCCTGCTTTCGCGGTCCCAAGATGATCTTTGGCTCTGATCAGCGCACTCATTTGTCGGGCACTTGTCACAAAGGTATCTCCCGATTGCCATTCCAATCCACCATAGACCTCACGGGCAATGGCCTCTTCAACCTCTTCAATGCCAACAGCCTGTGTGAGGGATGTTTTGATAAGCGGATGATCACCCAACCGCGAGGCGATCAGTTCGAAATCAATCTTCTCACCAAGGTCCGTCTTGTTCACCACGACGATACCCTTGCGACCGTGCATCAAATCGATAATCTGACGATCCTCTTCGTCCATGGGTTCTGACGCATTGAGCACGAGAATCACGAGGTCTGCTTCGTTAAAAATGCGCTTGCTCCTCTCCACACCCATTCGCTCCACGGTGTCTTCCGTCTCACGAATACCAGCTGTATCGATGATTCGAACAGGTACACCTTTAATATTCAAATACTCTTCAATGACATCTCGCGTAGTCCCAGGAATACTGGTAACAATAGCGCGGGCTTCTTTCAAAAGTGCATTCAACAGAGAAGATTTCCCTACGTTGGGCTTTCCCACGATGGCCGTCTTTAAGCCGTCCCTGATGATTTTACCCGTTTCTCCAGACTGAATGAGATGATCTAGCTCTTTTGCTATCGCGTCCATTCCTTCGACCAGCTCGGCGTAGGTTATTTCCTCTATGTCTTCTTCAGGATAATCGATGCTCACTTGAAGATTAGCGATGAGCGTCAAGTAAGATTCCCGCAATCGGTGGATTCGGTCCGATAGATCGCCTTCTAGTTGGTCCATCGCTACATCAAAACCCTTCGTGGTCTTGGCTCTGATCAAATCCATCACGGCTTCCGCCTGAACAAGATCCAGTCGGCCATTTAAAAAAGCCCTTTTGGTGAACTCACCGGGTTCGGCTAGACGGGCCCCTTTTGTCAAAATCAAAGAAAGGAGACGTTGTATGGCCAGGTGTCCCCCGTGGCAATGGATTTCCACGATATCCTCACGTGTGTAGGTAGCAGGCCCTGCCATACGCACGGCATACACTTCATCGATTGTTTTCTCACGATCGACAATATGCCCGTAGATCATCTCCCGATTTCCAAAATGGTCGAGGGGTGCATCTTTACTGGGCACGAAGATTGCCCCGAGCACATCGAATGCCTCGGGTCCGCTGATCCGGATGATGCCAATGGCCGCTTCACCAATGGCCGTCGCAACCGCTGCAATGGTATCTTCGTACATATCCTCATTCCTCCTCAAAAAAATCAAACCCAGTCACTTGCGTACTGGGTCTTGGGCTTACTTTTTGTTTAAAGAGATGACGACTTTTCGGTAAGGTTCCTCTCCCTCACTACGGGTGCTCACGTGAGGATCACCCTGCAGGGTAGAGTGGATAATTCTCCGTTCGTATGGATTCATTGGTTCGAGAACAATGTCCTTACGTGTTTTTTTCGCCTTCCGAGCTAACTTCTTCGCCAAATTCATGAGCGTCTTCTCACGCTTCTCGCGATAGTTTTCTGTGTCCATGAATACTCGGATGTACTCTTTTCGGTCTTTGTTTACAGCTAGACTCACGAGATACTGCAGTGCATCGAGAGTCGTGCCACGCCGACCGATCAAGATCGCCATTTTATCCCCGCTTAAATTGATGGATAATTGTTCGTCATCAAGTTTCGCTTCTACGCGAACGTTCATCTTCATTTCACGAAAAATATCTTGTAGAAAAATTTCTGCAATCTCAAGCGGATCATCCTTGATGGAGACGCGAACGGTTGCATCTTTGGCGCCGATCAATCCGAAGAGACCTTTCGTCGGTTCTTCGATCACCTCAACATCTACTTGGTTCTCACTGGTCCCAAGTTCGATCAAGGCTAACTTGACGGCTTCTTCAATCGTACGAGAACTTTTGACGACTTCTTTTTTCTCTAGCATCACTCATCCTCCTTGGCCAGCTTCATGATCACTGCTTGCTGGGCCAATTGGAAAAAGTTACTGACCGTCCAATAGATCAGTAGGCCCGCTGCAAAGGTGCGGCCCCACACAAGGATGAGGACCGGCATAACCGTGTTCATCACTTTCATTTGAGAATTTGCTGCTGCGGGATTCGTGTTCATGAAATTCATCTGAACATACGTACTCGCCGCCGAAACAAAGGGCAAGATTCCTGGCAAAGTCAACAACCAAGCGGGGCCACTGGAGAAAACGTTAGAAAGCAGGTCCGGCTCGGCTAGATTTTTCATCCATAAGAACTGCACCCCGGTCGCGGCATTGGCGAGCGCTTCATTGCCACCGAAAACGTGGGTAGCTGGTTCCCTGAGAACGGCAAAAAGACCGAAAAGAATCGGTAATTGGATCAACAAGGGCAAGCATCCGCCCAATGGATTCACACTGTGCTGCTTATAAAGCTCCATGGTCTTTATGTTGAGCGTTTCCTTGTCGTTCTTGTATCGTTCTTGAAGTTCTTTTACTTTCGGTTGGATCTCGCTCATCGCCTTCGTACTCTTGACCTGAGATATCGAAAGAGGAATGAGCAGTACCTTCACGATGATCGTGAAGATCACGATCGACCATCCATAACTATGCACTACGCTAAAAATCAACCCGAGTAGTTTTCCCAAAGTTCCTGCTATCAAATCGTTATCCTCCTATTTAACCGGATCGTACCCACCCGGATGAAAGGGGTGGCACTTCAAAACCCGTTTGGCGCTTAGATAACTCCCTTTTGCAGCCCCATATTTCTCCACCGCCTCCACAGCATACTGTGAACACGTAGGATAAAATCTACAAGTTGGAGGTTTCAGCGGTGATACAACTTTTCGATACACATTCAAGCTGCTCAAAATCACGCGCTTCATCTTTCTCACCTGGCTTCCAGTTTCTTCAGTAGATGATTCACCGAGTTCTCGATATCGTGATATGTTGACCCTACACTAGCTACCCTAGCAATGAATATTATATCATATCCTACCGGTCCTTGCTTCACTCTCAAACGAAAAGCTTCTTTAATAAGTCGCTTCATTCGATTTCGCTTCACACTATTTCCGATTTTCTTGCTGACGGATAGTCCCAATCGATGGTAACCGAGGTTGTTCTTCAGAAAGTATATAACCAATCGTCGGTTCGCATATGACTTACCATGTCGGTACACGCGATTAAACTCTCGACTTGTCTTCAAACTTTCGATCATATGACGCGTTACCTCCAGTCAAATGCCAGCATTGATGAAAAAAAAGACCACCTTATTCATGCGGTCTTAAGCAGTCAAACTCTTTCTACCTCTTCTTCTTCTTCTCTTCAGAACGTTGCGTCCCGCCTTCGTCTTCATGCGCTTTCGAAAGCCGTGCTCTTTCTTACGTTGTCTTTTCTTAGGCTGGTAAGTCTGTTTCATCGTGACACCTCCTCGTTATGGACTCATCTATATCATGTTATTACATACAAAAACTCCGCTAAATCATTATACATGCTGGTTTTCGCCATGTCAACCGAGAAAATTGTCGTTCTATCCACAGGTGCATGCAGCTGCCGGCTTGTGGATAACTTCTAGTTTTTCATTGAAGATCATTCCCCTTTCTGATATGATATTATACACATGTGGATAACTCAAAAGCATCCAGATATCCACATTTTGCAGATATTTGTGAATAAACTTGTGGATAAGGTCCTAAATTGACTGATTTTTAGCGATTTTACCTGTGTATACTCTATACACAGGACGTGAACAAACCGCCATCGTTCACGAACACTCCACAGGTTATCCATAAATCTTTTTTTTTTGACCGTTTCTGTCGGCTATCCACATGATATCGCACTTTGTGTGGATAACTTCTTGATAGAACGCCTTTGGGAGGTGGACAACCTAGTTCGCTAGGAAAATTATGAGTACGCAATTAAAAGAAACGTGGGAAAAGACCCGGGATCTCATTAAAGCAGAACTTCGGGAGATCAGTTTTAACACTTGGATCCAGGAGATCAAACCGATCACCGTGGACGATACACATTACATCCTTTCTGTCACGAGTCCCTTTAATATGAACATCCTGACAGAGCGCTACATGAACCTCATTGAGAATGCGCTGATGGAGGTCACGGGAAAACACTGTACCGTAGAATTCATCGTGCAAGGAGAAGAACCCGAACCCATTCCATCGAAACAAGAGCGCCCCGAAGATCCACACGGTTTCGAAGTCCCCAATTTGAATCCGAAGTATGTTTTCGAAGAGTTTGTCATCGGGAACTCCAACAGCTTCGCTCATGCAGCTAGTTTGGCCGTTGCAGAATCTCCGGCAAAAGCCTACAACCCACTCTTTATTTACGGGGGCGTAGGGCTGGGCAAAACACACTTGATGCACGCCATAGGTCACTATATTCTTTCGAACAACCCCAATAGCCGCGTGGTCTATGTATCAAGCGAAAAATTCACCAATGAACTCATCAACTCGATTAAAGATGATAAGAACGAAGCATTCAGGAATAAATATCGAACGGTCGATGTACTCCTCGTGGATGATATCCAATTTATCGCAGGAAAAGAACGAACGCAGGAAGAGTTTTTCCATACCTTTAATACGCTACATGATGCAAACAAGCAGATTATCCTATCGAGTGATCGTCCTCCTAAGGAGATCCCTACGCTTGAAGATCGCTTGAGGTCACGATTCGAGTGGGGCTTGATCACGGATATCCAGCCCCCTGACTTTGAGACTAGAATCGCTATTCTGAAGAAGAAGTCGGAACATGACCACGTTTCGGTTCCCAGTGATGTACTCGAGTTCATCGCATCTAAAATCAAATCAAACATTCGTGAACTAGAAGGTGCCCTCAACCGGTTAGTGGCGTACGCTTCCCTTACCAATAAAGAGATCAGTGTCGATCTGGCCAATGAAGCGCTAAAAGATCTCATTACCCAGTCGAAGCCCAAAAAGATCAATGTTGATCTGATCCAAGAAATAGTGGCGAAGCAGTATCAGATTCGCGTCGAGGATTTTAGTTCACGCAAGCGAACGCGCACGATCGCATTTCCACGGCAAGTTGCCATGTACCTCTCTAGAGAATTGACCGATCTCTCTCTACCGAGAATCGGCGAACTCTTTGGCGGCAGGGATCACACGACCGTCATGCATGCACATGATAAGATTAGCACCGAGCTCAAGGACGACCAAAATCTAAAAGATTCTGTCGATCTCATTCTCAAAGAACTGAAGGGCTAGTGTTTTACACAATCCGCTGTTGATAAGATAGGGATGCATTGTGTATAAGTTCATCCTATGGATAAGTCGCTATTTATCCCACCGAACCCAAAAGTTATCCACAGGGTTTCCAATCGCTCTATCGCTTACAACATCTCACTTACAGCGGTTTTCAACAAATCCACAGCGCCTATTACTATGACTACTCACTTTCTTAATATATAATTAGATCGTCACGCGAGGAGGTTATCCACAAAATGCGTTTTTTCGTAAGCCAAATGATATTACAAAATGCAATAAATACCGTCTATCGAGCGATTAACCCAAAAGCACCTTCGGCTATTCTCACAGGCATCTATCTAGAGGCCAGAGAAGACCAAACACTGAAACTCATCGCATCTGATCTGAAGTTGGGCATAGAGATCGATATACCGGCTGAAGTCGAAGAACCGGGAAGTATCGTCGTCAATGCAAGATTGTTTAGTGATATCGTCAGAAAGCTTCCCAGTATTCAGTTGTATTTGGAAGTCAAAGAACACCACCTGCATATTCATGCAGATCACTCTGATTTCAATCTACTGATCAAAGAAGCTGATGAGTACCCATTATTACCACAGCTCGAAACGTCTACATCCATTACACTGGATAAGGGACTCTTCAATGATCTGATCAAAAAAACACATTTCGCGATTTCAACGGATGAAACACGACCGATTCTAACGGGTGCATTACTTGAAATGTCAAAAGACCGTTTGCACTTGGTGGCAGTCGATGGTTTTAGGATGGCAATGAAACGCATCAAGATATCCGGAGAGACGGAACGAAAAGCCGTTATACCTGGTAAAACCCTGGCCGAGCTATCCAAAATTCTAACCTCGGACGATGCGCAAGAAGAGATCACGCTGCATCTTTCAGACAAGCATGCCTTTGTAACCGTGGATAATGTCAAACTTACTACACGTTTACTTGAAGGTGAGTTCATCAATTATCGAGAAATCCTTCCCAATCAGTTCAAGACGGAAGTCACAGCAGATGTCAAAGCACTGCATGATGCTGTTGATCGTGTGGCGTTGCTAGCACGTGAAGGAAAGATGGGCTCTATCAAGTTTGAAATTGATGAGCACTACCTGACCTTATCGAGTAACGTGGAGACGGGTGATGCAACAGAAAAAATTCGGATCAACCACCAAGGTGGTCCACTCGTGATCGGATTCAACCCAAGCTATATTTTGGACGTCCTAAAGGCCATAGATTCTGAAAAAGTTCTGATGCGTTTCAACAACGCTATCAGCCCATGCATTCTGGAACCTGTGGACGACGATAATTTCACCAACCTCGTATTACCTGTTCGTCTGGCACAGTAACCAAGGCGAAGTAGGCATTACCGGAAGGAGCATTACATGCAAAGAATTCAGATAGAGACGGAAACGATTCGACTCGACCAATTTTTAAAACTATCTACCATCGCTGATTCAGGCGGCTTCGCCAAGTTACTCATCAAAGAAGGATTTGTTTCAGTCAATGGTGAGGTTTGTTTGCAGCGAGGAAAGAAGATTATTGCGGGTGATCAGATTCGATTGGAACTGCCAACAGAAGAGGGCGGTCACGAAGTTGTTACGCTCCTCGTCACACAGTAGGGTGATAGGATGTTCGTCCGCTCTTTAGCGCTCAAGGGGTTTCGAAACTATGATTTGCTAGAGCTCTCCTTAGATCCCGGTATCAATCTATTCATCGGGGACAATGCCCAGGGTAAAACCAATATTCTAGAGGCGATTTACGTTGGAGCGCATGGAAAATCCTTCAGAACGCGTAGGGATCAGGAGCTGATCCAACTGCAGAGTGATTTTGCTCATGTGAACCTTCATTTCCAGAAGAAGGAGAGAGACCAGCAACTGACCTATCATATCGATGCCCAAAAGAAAGTGTTTAAACTCAATGGCATGACCCTCGAAAAACGATCGGAACTGATCGGCAATCTGCTTGTCATCGTCTTCTCTCCAGAAGATCTTGAACTGATCAAGGGATCGCCCCAAGAACGCAGGCAGTTCATTGACCGGGAATTATCCTCGTTGAATCGATCCTATCTAAGGGATTTGATTGTTTACCATCAATACCTGGAACAAAGAAATGACTATCTTAAGAAGAAGACGATCGATGAGACCCTTGTCACGATCTATGATGAGCAGTTAGCAGAGCACGGAGCGAGGATCATTCTAGCAAGACGGGCCTTTATCGCACGACTCTCGACAATCGCGGAGCGAATCCAACGAGCGTTGACAAGCGGTGAAGAGGGCCTGTCGCTTTCGTATGTGACGAATCTATCGTTAACGGATGATGCAGACTATGATACAATCAAATATGGTCTTAAATCTGCTTTAACCAATCAGTTTTCCTCGGATCGCCAGAGGGGATACACCCAAAAGGGACCGCACCGAGATGATTTTAAGATTGCGATCAATGACCTAGAGGTTCGTACCTATGGGTCTCAGGGGCAGATACGCACAGCAGCACTCAGTCTCAAACTATCCGAAATCGAATGGATTGAACAGGATACCGGTGAGTCACCGATCCTATTGCTCGATGATGTTCTCAGTGAACTCGATCTGAGCAGACAACGCGATTTGATGCAATATACGGAAAAAGTACAGACAATCATCACCACCACGGATATAGACCTCATCTCTCCACACTTGCGCAAAGGGAAAGCCTTCACCATAGAGTCGGGGAGGATCACGCAACGAAGATCGTTTAGTTAACGGAGGTATTCAATGAGTAGTCAGCAGATAAACAGCGATTATAATGCCGAACAGATTCAGGTGCTCGAAGGATTAGAAGCCGTCAGAAGGCGTCCTGGTATGTATATCGGTTCCACCAGCGCCAGGGGACTACACCACTTGGTCTATGAAATCGTGGATAACAGTATCGATGAAGCGCTCGCCGGTTATTGTGATGAGATCGAAGTGATCATCGGTCGAGACAATACCATCAAGGTGAAGGACAATGGCCGTGGCATGCCGGTCGACCTACACGTAAAAGCCGGAAAACCAGCTGTAGAGGTCATTCATACCGTTCTACACGCAGGGGGAAAGTTTGGTGGCGGTGGATACAAGGTTTCCGGAGGACTGCATGGTGTCGGGGCTTCCGTAGTAAATGCCTTGAGCGAATGGTTCATCGTGGAAATCAATCGAAACGAACAGGTCTACCGCATCAAATTTGAACGGGGTGATACGGTAGAGCCTTTAGAAGTGGTCGGAGAAACGAATTACACGGGATCCACGACAATTTTTAAGCCCGATGCGACGATTTTTGACACCGTGGAGTTTGAATTTGATGTACTCAAGCACAGATTCCGAGAACTCGCTTTTTTGAACAAGGGTTTGAGTATTTCCTTGATCGATGAGCGTCACGATGAAATTGAAAAAGTACGTTTCAAGTACGAGGGTGGTATCAAGGAATTCGTAGAGTACCTGAACCGCAATCGAACCACGATCCAAGAGGATGTTTTTTACTACGAGGTCAACAACGATGGCAATGTGATCGAAATTGCCATGCAGTATACAGATGGCTACGCTGACAATGTCTTCAGTTTTGCAAACAACATCAACACTCACGAGGGTGGTACCCATCTGAGTGGTTTCAAAAGTTCTTTGACCCGCGTGATCAATGATTTTGCACGCAAGAAGAACTACCTCAAAGAAAAGGACACGAATTTTTCTGGTGAAGATGTTAGAGAGGGTCTTACGGCCATCATCAGCGTCAAAATCGAGGAACCGCAGTTTGAGGGACAGACGAAAACCAAACTGGGAAACAGTGAGATGCGCGGTTTTGTCGACTCGGCCACCACGGGTCTGCTCGAGCGTTTCTTGGAGGAACGTCCGGATGATGCGAAGGTGATCATCGATAAGTGCCTGAAATCACAACGTGCTCGGGAAGCTGCTCGCAAAGCTCGCGAATTAACCCGACGCAAGGGCTTGCTCGACGGACTCACATTACCCGGGAAGTTAGCCGATTGCCAGGAAAAGTCACCGGAACTTTCAGAAATCTACCTGGTCGAGGGTGATTCCGCAGGCGGTAGTGCTAAGCAGGGTCGAGATCGTAAGACACAGGCCATTCTTCCGCTCAGGGGCAAAATTCTTAATGTGGAAAAAGCCAACTTATCGCGTATTTTTAATTCAAATGAGATTCGCTCGATGATCACAGCTTTCGGCTGCAGTATTGGAGACGAGTTTGATTTAGAGAACCTTCGCTACCACAAGATCGTGATTATGACCGATGCCGATGTCGATGGTGCGCATATCCGTACGCTTCTGTTGACCTTTTTCTTCCGGTACATGAGACCGTTGATCGACAATGGACATATCTATATTGCTCAACCGCCTCTTTACAAAGTGAGCAAGGGCAAGTCGGTGTACTATACGTATTCCGATGCTCAGCTCGAAGAACTCTTGAAAGAAACAGGTAACCGTGTGGATATCCAGCGGTACAAGGGCCTTGGTGAGATGGACCCTGAACAGCTATGGGAAACGACGATGAATCCCGATGAGCGAACGCTGATCATGGTCAATATCGAAGATGCCGTTGAAGCGGATGTCATTTTTTCCACTTTGATGGGTGAAAAGGTAGAACCCAGAAGAGAGTTCATCGAAATGAATGCAAAATACGTCAAAAATCTTGATATTTAAGGGGTGAATAGAGTTTGAGTGAAATCATAGAAACCAATCGGGTGATAGACATCGATATCATCGATGAAATGAAAAAATCCTATATCGACTATGCGATGAGCGTAATCGTATCGAGGGCTCTTCCGGATATTCGCGATGGTCTGAAACCAGTTCATCGTCGTATCCTTTATGCGATGAAAGAACTGAACTTCACCCATGACAAGCCTCACAGAAAATCCGCGCGTATTGTCGGTGATGTCCTGGGTAAGTATCACCCTCACGGTGATTCATCGGTTTATAACGCGATGGTCCGTATGGCACAGGAATTCTCTATTCGGTATCCCCTGGTTGATGGTCATGGTAACTTCGGATCAATCGATGGTGATAGTGCTGCGGCTATGCGATATACAGAGGCCAGAATGTCGAAAATTGCGTCTGCTCTTCTAGCGGACATCGATAAAGAGACGATCGATTACCGCATGAACTTTGATGAGACGACCAAAGAACCGATCGTACTCCCGAGTCGATTCCCGAATCTTCTCGTCAATGGCTCCAATGGGATTGCCGTTGGTATGGCCACATCGATTCCTCCGCATAATCTTTCGGAAGTGATCGACGGTACCATCCACCTGATGGACCATCCCGATGCAACGGTTGAAGATCTGATGACCTTTATCAAGGGTCCTGACTTCCCAACCGGAGCCGAAATACTAGGCCTTTCGGGTATCAAGCGGGCTTACGAGAAAGGCCGTGGACGGATCAAATTGCGTTCAAAAGCGGAAATCGTTGAGATTCGCAGCGGAAAATCTGCCATTATCGTGTCGGAGATTCCTTACCAAACGAATAAATCGAAAATGCTCGAAGGTATCGCGGATCTCGTGAAGAACAAGAAAATCGACGGGATAACGGATCTGCGGGACGAGAGTGATCGAACGGGTATTCGTGTGGTGATCGAACTCCGTAAAGATGTAAACGCGAATGTGGTCTTGAATCAGCTTTATAAATACTCTCAGCTACAAACGACCTACAGCATCATTTTCATCGCACTCCTTAATGGGGAACCTCGGGTATTTAATTTAAAACAGATGTTGAATGCCTATATCGCCCATCAGAAGGATGTAGAAACACGTCGCGTTCGATTTGATTTGAGTAAGGCGGAGAAACGGGCCCATATACTCGAGGGTTTCATGATCGCCAACTCAAATATCGATGAGATTGTCGAATTGATCAAGTCATCGGACGATAAAGCCGAGGCACAGGTCAAATTGATCGACCGTTTCGATTTCACCGAGGAACAGGCCAATGCCATTCTAGAGATGCGATTGCATCGCCTCACGGGCCTCGAACGGGGTAAAATCGAAGACGAACTGAACGGTTTGAGAGAAGAAATCAAATACCTGAAGAGTATTCTGAACGATGAGGAGCTCTTATTCTCGGTAATCAAGGAACAACTGCTGGCGATCAAAGCGGACTACGGTGACGAACGACGCACCGAGTTGTCGGTCAATTTTGATGAGCTCGATATGGAATCCTTGATTGAAGAAGAGGATGTTGTGATCACCCTGACGCATGCGGGCTACATCAAACGGATGCCGATCACAGAGTACAACCTCCAAAAACGTGGCGGTAGGGGCAAGAGCGGTCTATCCACACGAGAAGAAGATTTTGTCGTTGATATATTCACTACTTCAACGCACGATCATCTGCTGTACTTTACCAATTTCGGGAAGGTCTACCGACAAAAAGCCTACCATATTCCCGAGTCGTCTCGGATGTCAAAGGGTACGGCGATCATCAACCTGCTACAACTTGATCGAGATGAGTATGTGACCAGTGTGGTACCTGTGAATGATTTTGAAGAAGGATACCTCACTCTGGTGACAGAAAAAGGTTTGATCAAGCGTACGTCGATCGATCAGTTCGATACGGATCGTAAAAATGGCCTGATAGCCATTCACCTCCGGGATGAAGATCGATTGATTGGCGTTAGGCGTACGACGGGCGACGATGATATGATTGTGGTGACAGCCGGTGGTATGGCCATTCGCTTCCACGAAACCGATGTCCGTGAAATGGGACGTGGTGCCATGGGTGTGAAGGCGATCAATCTCGCGGATGAAGATCTTGTCGTGAGCGTCGATCGAACAGATTCCTATCGATATTTGTTCGTCGCCAGTGAGAAGGGATACGGTAAACTCACAAAACTCGATGAGTATCGCTTCCAGAACCGCGGTGGAAAGGGACTTGTTACTTATAAACTGACAGAAAAAACCGGTCGTGTGATCGGTGCCATGGGCGTCATGGGCGATGAAGATCTGATGATCATCAATTCGGATGGCGTCTTGATCCGCATTTCTCTTCGGGATGTGGCCATATCTTCTAGAATCACCCAGGGAGTGAAGCTCATGAGAGCCGAAGGAAATACCAACCTTGTTTCGATGGCAAAAATCATTGAAGAAGAGGAAGAGAAAGATGTTTGAAAATAAAAACTAGGGGCATATAAGTAATATAGCCCCCTTTAATCAATGATATATGGTTTTGAACCCTTCGGATTTGTTGGGTTCATTTTTTTTTTTTTTGGATTTTTTCTCCAAGCGAAGGCACATGAAAAAAACTCCCGATCAAGGGAGTTTTTCTTAGATGACAAAATAGGGTGTGAAGATCAGTGTGAAGAGCAGGATATCAAAGATATAGAAGAAAACGAAGGATTTGATAAAGTGATGATCCTTTTCATAATAGAGCTTGAGGGCTAAGAGACTGAAGAGGGTCATAAAGGCGTGGACGAGTAGTCGACCGCCGATCGTGCCCATGAGCAGTGGAAAGCCTTCGAGTGTACCTTGGTTGATCAGATAGTAGAATTTTGTCGTGAGGTAGATGGCTATCGATAGAATGAGTAGTTTTTTTGGATTATCTTCCACCCAGTTCATCTTGAACATCGCGACGGGCAAGATGATAAAAATCACGGGTAAGATCATGAAGATACCTGGTACCAGACCGACGTAGAACAAGGGGAGGAAAGTGGTCAGTGTATTCAGCGCGATATTAACGAGTGTTTCGCTTTCGAGGCGGATACTGTTCTCGATGATCACGGGATGGTTGGAGGCAAGTTTAAGTGTCTTCCGTTGGGTCGTGCTGTCGGTGAAAAAGAGATAATCATATGCATCGACGGACAGATAGCGTGGATTTCCACTGGTCTCGATGGTTTTGCTCAAGGGTGTCGATGTAATTCTTTCTCCTTCGAGAGTCAAACGCAAGATGTTCGGGAAAATCTCATCTTTCTTAGATACATCGACGCGTCCCACATCGCTCTTACCAGATAGAATGATGGTGAAGGGATCACTGTAGTCGATGAGATAAGGATCCGGTGAGTAGATGTCCGTTTCAATTTCCAACGGTTCATTGGTGATCATCCCATTTTGATAATCATAGAGAAATGCATAGTTGGTATTGAACTTTGTGTATTTGAATAGGCTTAATATTTTGATGCTATCTTCTGTTTGCGCAATTTCTAGATTGAGAATCTTGATGGCATTCAAGAAGGTAAGGGATTCCGAATCACTTGATGTCTTTGCTCCTGCTGAGTAGGTGGATGCGTACAATCGGTACTCAGCATTCTCATAACCGATGAAGGCCAGGTGAATGGTATCATTATCGCTGATCAAAGCGTTCATGATCTCAACGCGCGTATCCAAGGTATCGACCGGATGACTCACTGCATAGTCGTAACGATAGAGATCCTGGTCTTGGATGTAAACAAAACCCAGGTTGCTAACCTCGCTGAAGCTAGTGATGTTAGCGAAGCTCTCGACGAGGACCATACGATCGTCCTCTAGCAGATAATGCTCGAGCATTTGGCTTCGGTAGAGAATCAGGTGTAGGCCGGAGGTGTCTTTCGCGAGATAGAGACTCTCCACTCGATCGCCCTGGTAGGGGAAAGAGGTGGTGCCGATCTCGACTGCCTCGAGATCATATTGTTTCCATATGATTTCGCCTTCCTCAAGATAGACAATTTCAAAGTGGTTTCCATTGTGCAGTACATCGAAATTATCATTGTAGAAACTCTCGTAATCTCCTCCCGTGGAATAATCGAAGAGATCGATCGATTGGCTCCAATTTTCACTGGGAAGTGACCGTGCATCTTGATAAAGAATAGAGAAGAGAAAAGTGAATGCCAAGATCAGGGCGATTACCAATAATGTTTTCCAACTTCTAAAAATTTTCATGCAACCCTCCATTTAACGACAAAATTCCCACGCGCACTTGGTTGAGGTGTGGTATTTCGTATCAGTATGTTATAATCAAATTATATAAAAAAAAGTGCGTTAAATTTCTTACAATTCCGAAATGAAAGAACATTCAAAATCAAAATATCTGTGTTTACCTCTGTGATGCAGGGGTATTTAGGTAAGAGTGCTAAGGGGGAAATAGAACATGGCTTTGAAGATAATCAAGAATTATGAAGAAAACCCGGGCTTTTGGCATGTCAAATTGATCGGGGACGTAGATATCGAAACCTCAGCAGACTTGAAGGAAACCTTCACCAAAGCGCTCGATGAGCAATTGGCTGAGATTAAAATCGATTGCGAAGATTTGAACTATATCGATAGTACGGGACTTGGTGTGATGATCAGTGCCCTGAAGCGAATCAAGGGTGAAGATCTCAATATAACCATTTACAATGCAAAATCAAATATTCTCAGACTCTTTAAAATTACGGGACTCGATAAGATTTTTATTTTGAGTTAGGGCATGGGATATCAAGAGAAGGGTGAAAGGTCATTATGAGTGATTCTGTACAGCTTAGACTACCGACTAAATCTGAATTCGTGAGTGTGGCCCGATTGACCGCTTCGGTATTTGCCAATCACCTCGGTTTTAATATCGAGGATATTGAAGATATCAAGGTTGCGGTTAGTGAGGCTTGTAATAACGCTGTCTTGCATTCGAAGATGGAAGAAGAGTACAATATTCGATTTGATGCGGAAGCCGACAGCATGGTGGTGGTGATTGAAGATCTGGGCAATGGTTTTGATATCGGAAATTATGAAGAACCGGATCTTACGAATCCTAAAGATGGAGGTCTCGGTATCTTTATCATGAAGTCTCTTATGGACGAGGTGACCATCGAAACGTATCCTGGAATGGGTACCATGATCAAGCTCATCAAGCGAGTGAATCAATAGCGATTACACAGATAGAGAGAGAAACAGGGGCTGATTCGAAGATGGACACTACGACTGCTTCACGTCAAAAGGATGGGAGCACCGCAGGGGATCTGAAGACGGTAGATAGCAAGGCACTTTTCCGGGCCTACAAAGAAACAAAAGATATGGCTATTCGAAATGAACTGATCGACCGTCATCTGTATATTGCGGAAATCCTTTCGAAAAAATATATTAACAAAGGAATCGACTATGAAGATATCTATCAAGTGGCTTCACTGGGTTTGATCTTTGCGATCGAACGGTATGATATCGATAGAGGTTTTGAGTTTTCCTCTTTTGCGACACCAACGATCATCGGCGAAATCAAAAAATACTTTCGCGATAAAGGTTGGTCTGTTCGTGTGCCGCGGCGCATCCAGGAACTGAGCAAGAAAATTAATGTTTCCAAGCAGAAGTTACAGCAAGAGCTGCAGCGGGTTCCTACTATTGGGGACATCGCTGATTTCTTACATTGTACCGAGGAACAGGTGATCGAGGCGATGGAAGCCTCACAGGTTTACACACCCAAATCGCTGGACATCTCTTTCGATAGTTCTGGAGATGACAAGGATATCCAGTTGATGGATATCGTGGGTGAGGAGGATCGTGAGTTTACTTTTATCGAAAATGAAGATTTTTTAAAGAAGTGCATGGAAAAACTGGACAAAGTAGAAGTGAAAATCATCTACGATCGCTTCTTCGAGAATAAGACCCAGATTGAAGTGGCTAGAGATCTCGATGTATCTCAAATGACCATCTCCAGGATGGAGAAAAAAATCATTAAGAAGTTCCGCAAGGAACTGAAGAAAATTGGAGAAATCTAAAAGGAACGGACCATCCATCGGTGGTCCGTTCCTTTTCTTGTAGCTTAGGAAATAGCATGCGCAAAGAGATGTGGATGAAATGAGAATAAGTAGTTGGCATCAGTAGAGAGGAAAGATAAACTGATACTATGAAAACAACTGTTGATGCCAAATACAGAATAAAAGATATCTTCAGGGATCACTTTGCAGACTTCTGGAAAGAAAATGCCCATAAGTTTCCAGAGTCGCAACGAGAGCAGATTCAATCTCAAGTGAAGAAGATGATCGAATGTGGAGATCCAAAAGGAGGGTATATCAAATATAAGTGTACCCATTGCGCCGAAGAAAAGATAATTGGATTCACCTGTAAAAGTAGGTTTTGTAATAGTTGTGGAAAGAGATATAGTGATGAATGGAGCGATAGGCAGCAGTCTAAACTGCTAGATGTGATCCATCGCCATTGTGTATTCACCATACCTGAGGAATTCAGAGCGCACTTTTTCTATAACAAGGACTGCTTAAAGGATTTGCAAGTCTTGGCGTGGGAAGTCGTTGAGGAAACCATCAACAGGGTGAATGGAAAAAATCGCGAAGCATATGACAGAAGAAAACGACGTAAGCAAAAAGGTTTACTGTGGCAAACTGGTATGATCAGCGTGGTTCATACCTTTGGTCGTGATTTAAAATACAATCCACATGTACATGCATTGATCCCTGAGATAAAGATGAAAGGCGATGAAATAGGTGAACTGAACTATTTCAACTACACGAGTTTTCGAAAGATCTGGCAATATAAGCTTATCCAATACATGATCAAGAAAAATCCCCATAAAAGTCGAGAGTACAGTGGCTATTTCAAACGATACAAAGACGGATTTTATGTTTATGCAGAGGGGAAAATGAAAAGTGCCAAGAAGAGCGCCCAGTATATTGGGCGCTACTTGGCACGACCAGCCATGGCAGAACACCGCATCATGGGGGTCACTGAGAGAGAAATCAGGTATTGGTATATTGATCATAAGAGCGAAAAACGAGAAGAGGTCACAGAAAGCATCCATACATTCATGGGCAAACTCGTTCAACATATCCCAATGAAAAATCAGAAGTTAGTCAGGCGCTATGGAATCTATTCAGGTAGAACTGCTTTGACGAGGAAAAGGATGTATGGTTTACAGCAATATATCAAAAGTGGCTACCAGCGGACCTATTATACAAGCAAAAGCTGGTGGAATAAAAGAGCATCGAAAATGAGTTATCGCCAAAGACTCATTCAAAACTTTTCAAAAGATCCGATGCGTTGTAAGAAATGTAAGCATGTGATGGAATTATGGGAGATATGGCATCCGAAGTATGGATTGATTTATGATGTAACAGAGAATTGTCTTACTATACCATCGAGGAGTGAAGAGAAATGGATGAACGAGAATACACCATCCCATTCGGAGCAGATGCACCAGTTGAGTATGTTCAGTTTCGATGCAAACGTTGTGGCTATGAAGAAGGAATCGATGCAGATATCGTCTACGAAATGTCTACACCAGAAAACTGCGATGAAAAGGGGAAACCCACTGCACTGTGTGTCAAGTGCAATGGGCTTATGGTACCCATAGACTAAATGAATAGTCTAATCACCGTGTAGGTTTTGATTTATTGCCGCCGAAGGCGGTTTTGTTCGCTTTTTGTCATTACTTGGGGTAGGAATTTGATGAATCCCTGCTCTTTTTTCTAGCCGATGTAAAAGCCAATTTTCTCTTTGGTGCGCGCCAGTACTTCGGCGCTGACGGCCTGAGCGCGTTCAGCGCCAGCCTTGAGGATTCTTTCTACTTCTCCACTCTCTAGAATTTCGTGGTAACGCTTCTGAATGGGTGCCAGCTCGTCCTGGATGATGGTGACGAGATCTTTTTTAAACTGACCGTAGCCTTGACCGGCGTAGGTCTTTTCGATCTCTTCAAAGCTTGTACCGGTGAATTCTGCGTATATGGTCATGAGGTTCGAGATGCCGGATTTGTTTTTGGGATCATAATGCACGCTCATGTCGCTGTCCGTTGTTGCTTTCATGATGGTCTTTTTGATTTTGTTCGGTGAATCCAGCAGTAAGATTTTGGCGTGGGGGTTTTCATCGCTCTTGGACATCTTGTTTTCCGGTTCATCGAAGGCCATGATCCTAGCGCCTTGCTTCGCGATCAAGGGTTCCGGAATAACAAAGGTTTCACCATAACGATTGTTGAACCGTTCTGCGACGTCTCTGGTCAACTCGAGGTGTTGCTTCTGATCGTTCCCTACAGGGACGTAGTGTGTGTCGTACAGGAGGATATCGGCGGCCATCAAAACGGGATACGTGTAAAGGCCAGTGCTCACGGATTCTTGCTTCTTCGATTTATCTTTAAACTGGGTCATTCGGCTCAATTCACCCATGTAGGTATAACACTGGAGATACCAGGCGAGTTCGGCATGGGCGGCTACATGGGATTGAACGAACAATGTCGATTTTTCGGGATCGATGCCTATCGCCAGATAGAGGGCCGCCAACTCCAATGTGGTTTGCCTTAACTGATCCGGATCCTGTGGAACCGTGATAGCATGGAGATCTACGATGCAATAGAAACAGTCTTTGTCAGCTTGTTGTGTAACGAAATTCCGCATTGTCACGTAATTTCCGAGATGAATTTGTCCGGTAGGCTGCACCCCGGAGAAAACACGTTTTTTCATGATTGTCCTCCTCGTTCATAGGATTGTATTGCCTACATTATAGCCGAAATCACAAGCCCCTTCAACTTGACACGAGATTGTCACGAAAATGAGGGTAAAATAAAAAGAGATAAAGAGAGGAGGGAAGAGACCTATGTTTACTGTTTTACTGGTTGAGGATGATCGACAACTGCAGCATATCGCAGTCAAGTATCTAGAGAACGCAGGCTTGCACTTGATCGTGGCGGGTTCTGTGGAAGAAGCCCAGGAGCTGATGCAGTTAAACGAAATCGATCTCTACCTCCTTGATGTGATGCTACCGGATGGCGAAGGATGGAGACTGCTCCGTGGGATCAGAGAAAGATCGCAGAAACCCGTGCTCATGCTAACGGCGCGTAGAGAAGAAGAAGACAAACTGATGGGTTTTGACCTTGGAGCCGATGATTACTTGACGAAACCTTTCTCAAATAAGGAGATGGTCGCTCGAGTGAAAGCACTTCTGAAGAGAAGCTATGGTACTGATGACCCTAATCAACTGGTGATGGGGATATTAACCTTAGATACCTCGGCACATGTGTTGAGAATCAACGATCGGCCGGTGGAGCTGACTGCCACAGAGCACGCCCTATTGTCCTTTCTGATGAAAAACGAACGGATCGCACTCTCGCGGGAGAAAATTCTCATAGCCGTCTGGGGGTTTGATTATGAGGGTGACGATCGTACCGTCGATACCCACATCAAGCGCTTGAGAAAGAAGATCGGAGAAGCGAGTGGTTATATACAGACGGTGAGGGGAACGGGGTACAAAATGGAGATCAACGATGCGTAGATCGCTGTCCTATCAACTGTTGCTATTGTTCATTCTTTTTGCAGTGCTTACCCACAGCTTGGGCTATCTTTTGATCACCTATTATCTACCGGATTATTATTACGATCAAACAGAAGATAGTCTGTCCGCTGAAGCTTCGACGGTGTTCGATCTCTACCGTGAGGACCAGTTGACGGAAGAGGTCATCGATAATCTGATCAGCCGCGTGAAGGGAAATATTTATCTGCTCGATGCTAGGGGAAATGTTCTCTTTTCCTCTCAGTATGTGGAGGCAACCAGGGGAAGGGGCATGGGAGCGATGAGTTCCCACCTACCTTCCGGGATCCAGCTCCCCAGGCAAGAGGAGGGGGTGCTCTTCTACGAGTGGCTCGATGGGCGAAGCGTGCGCTGGATGCTTTACGCAGAGCGTTCTGAAGCATACACCTTGGTTTTCCAAGTACCAACCGCTGATATTGAAGAGCCCATCTCAACCTTTCAGCGCTTCTATTTATGGCTATTGTTGTTGAATGCCCTGATCAGTATCCCTCTGGCGATCTTGTTCTCCAGGCGTTTCACTACACCCATCCGGAAACTAGATGAACTCGCGAATGCGCTGAAGGATCTCAGGTTCGACCGTCGGTACGAGGGAGACCGTCGTGACGAGCTCGGTCGTTTGGGAGAGACGTTCAATCTACTCGCCTCTTCTTTGGAAGAAACAATCAGAAAGCTCGAGCGAGAGTTGGCGAAAGAAAAGAAGATCGACCGCTTGCGCAAGCGATTCATCGCACAGGTGTCCCACGAAATGCAAACACCCATCGCGATCGTCAAAGGCTATCTGGAGATTCTGGAGGATGGTCTCTACAGTTCTCCAGAGGAGCGAGAGCATTATCACTTGTTGGTCCAGCGTGAAATGGACGCCATGAGCACGTTGATCGAGCAGATGCTTGAGCTTTCTAAGTTTGAGGCGGGCACGATGCAGTTGAATCTCAACCGTACCTTCTTCTGTGATTTTGTTGCCAAAGAGGTGGATAAATTCACCCCGATGGCTGAAGAAAAAGAAGTTTCCCTGATCTACGTTTCGCAAAGCAATCGAGAACTGATGATCGATCGGGAGCGAATGGTCCTCGTCGTCAATAACCTGATGCGAAATGCCATCGAGCATGTAGTGCCGGGTGGGGAAGTACGAGTGGGCTGTCGGGAGGAAAACCAATGGGTGGTGCTGACGGTATATAATGATGGGGATGCGATTGAAGAGAAAGACCAGTTACATCTTTTTGATTCCTTCTATAAGAGGGAGGGAAAAGACTCGGGGACTGGATTGGGCTTGGCCATTCTCAAGGAGATCATGACCCTTCATCACGGTAAATATGATGTGGTAAATCAACCCGGTGGTGTTCAGTTTAGCATCAGTTTAAAGGCGGAATAGTCCGTCTTTTTTATTTTTTGTTGTAATGAAAAAAGTTGATTGAAAAGGATTGACTTTCTCAAAAAATCCTGTATATTTAGTTAGTGTAAACAAGAAACATAGTATAGCTAAATTTAGTAATACTATATTAAATCGAAAGTTAAGTTTAATGAAACTAAACTCGTGGAGGTGGCAGATGATGAAAATGGAACAACTGGGACGGCACATTCTCGTGGAGTACTATAACTGCGACAAGGATGTCCTCAACAATCATGACGAAATTGAGACAATGATGATCGATGCGGCTGTGGTGGCAGGCGCTACGGTAGTGGAAAGTGTATTCCATACCTTTAACCCTTGGGGCGTCAGCGGTGCAGTGGTGATCCAAGAATCACATCTGACCATCCACACGTGGCCTGAATACGGATATGCAGCTGTTGATCTTTTCACCTGTGGCGATACCGTGAACCCTTGGGTGGGTTTTGACCATCTGAGCGATCACCTGAAGGCTGAGCGCAGTGAATCGACTGAAGTCGCACGTGGCGTGGTAGACAAGATCCGACGGTTTTCAAATATCCAAGGTGCGATCACTCATAAACCCATGGAAGAGACGATCATGGAGGAAGTGGTATAGATGGAGCTTTGGTACACAGAAGAGCAAGCAGCCGGTGTACGACTGTCATTAAGGGTAGCCAAGCATCTGCATTCAGAGCAGAGTGATTTTCAGAAGATCGATGTATTCGAGACACCGACCTTCGGCCGTGTGCTCACGCTCGATGGCCTGATGATGGTCAATGAAAAAGATGAGTTCATCTATCACGATATGATTGTCCACGTACCTATGGCCGCCTCACCCGAGATCAAAAAGGTTCTCGTGATCGGTGGTGGTGATGGTGGAACGGTGCGCGAATTGTGTCGATACCCCCAGTTGGAGCGTATCGATATGGTGGAAATCGACCGTCGCGTCGTAGATCTGGCCAAGGAGTACCTTCCCTTCACATCCGAGAGTCTCGATGATCCACGCGTGACCCTCTACTATGAAGATGGTATTGCCTTTATCGAAGGAAAAGAAGCAGTCTATGATTTGATTCTAGTAGATTCAACGGATCCAATTGGACCTGGAGAAGGTCTTTTTTCACGCGCTTTCTACGAGAACTGTCACCGCGCGCTTACGGAGAAAGGGATCCTGGTGAACCAGAATGAATCTCCTTACTACGTTGAGCAGTCCCGTGAGTTCAAGAGAGCATACGAAAAAATCAGCGAGGTCTTTGCGGTAGCAGAGGTTTACCAGTTCCATATGCCGACGTATCCATCAGGTCACTGGCTCTTCGGATTTGCTTCGAAAGGTATTCATCCGACCGAGAATGAAAACGTGGACTCTTGGGAAGCGTATGGCCTTAGTACACGATACTATAACACGGCTTTACACCGTGGTGCCTTTGCACTACCGACATATGTGAAGGAAATGATGAAAAAGTGAAGAATCAACCGAATGTTTTCATGGGTTTCGATGCAAGCTATGATGAAAGTGAAATCGTTCTGTTCGGAGCGCCCTTTGATGGAACCACTTCCTTTCGACCCGGAACACGTTTTGGACCTGATCATATGCGTCGTGACTCCATCGGCTTGGAGCTCTACAGTCCTTATAGGGACCGCTCGCTGACCGATCGTCAATTGTTCGATTATGGCAACCTCGATTTACCCTTCGGTCATACAGGACAGGTGCTCGTTCAGATCCAGAAACTGACCGAGAGAATCCTTTCTGACGGGAAAAAGCCCCTGATGGTTGGGGGCGAGCACCTCGTGACCTACGGGGCAGTCAAGGCCATGGTGGAGAAGTATCCCAATTTAAGAATCATCCACCTTGATGCACATGCCGATCTCCGCGATCACTACATGGGAGAAAGATACTCTCACGCTACAGTGATCCGTCGTTGCATGGACCATCTCGAACCCATGGCGGTGTACCAGTTCGGCATTCGCTCGGGAAGCCAAGAGGAGTTCGAATGGCAGGCGGAACACACAACCATGGAGCGATTCACGATCAAATCGTTGGTCGATCAGATAGAAACACTCAAAGACTATCCTGTCTACCTTACGATCGATCTGGATGTGCTGGATCCCTCTGTTTTTCCCGGCACCGGTACGCCAGAGCCCGGCGGCATTCAGTTCCACGATCTCCTGTGGGCTTTTGAACAGTTGGCTCCCTTGAACATCGTGGGTGCCGATTTGGTGGAGTTATCCCCTCATTATGATGGCTCCGGAGTTTCCACAGCAGTCGCTGCAAAAGCGTTGAGAGAACTCGCGCTGATTCTATAGAAGAAAGGAGCGTTGACGCGCATGCACCCATCACAGCAAAAAACACCGATTTTTGATGCGCTGAAAGCCTATCGCGCGGAAGGCGTGATCGCTTTCGATGTTCCCGGACACAAGCAGGGGAAGGGCAATGCAGCTTTGGCTGCTCTTCTAGGTGAAGAAGTATTGGCAATCGATGCAAACTCGATGAAGAGTTTGGACAACCTGGCCAATCCCGTTTCTGTGATCAAAGAAGCGGAGTCCTTGCTTGCAGAGACCTTCTACGCCGATTACGCTTACTTTCTGGTCAACGGCACCTCAAGCGGTGTGCAGTCCATGATCATGAGCGTTATGCATCCACATGAGAAGATACTGATCCCGCGGAATATCCATAAATCGGCGATCACTGGTATCTTGTTCAGCGGGGCCATTCCAGTTTATATGGAACCAATTTACGATCGTGAGCTCGGGATTTATCTGGGTCTGTCCTATGAAGAAGTGAAACAGAGTATCGATGAGAATGATGATGCCAAGGCCCTCTTTTTAATTAATCCGACGTACTACGGCGCTGCCAATGATCTCGAGCGTATCGTTGCCTATGCGCATGAAAAGGGTTTGACGGTACTCGTGGATGAAGCACACGGAGCACACCTGTGCTTCCATGATGAGCTTCCACTGAGTGCTATGCAGGCGGGAGCAGACATCAGTGCCGTGAGCCTTCACAAGACCGGAGGTTCCCTCACCCAGAGTTCAGCTCTCCTCATGAAAGGAAACCGTGTGGATCCCCATTACCTGAGGAAAATCATCAATATGACGCAGACGACAAGTGCGTCCTACCTGTTGATGGGAAGCTTGGATGTCGCCAGAAAGCAGTTAGCGCTTGAAGGAAGAGAAAAGCTTTCCGGTGTACTCGCACTATCGCGACAGCTGAGAGAACGGATCAATGTGATTCCTGGACTCAAGGCAATCGGCAAAGAAGTGGAGGACGAAGGACGTGTCTTCCGCTACGATGAAACGAAGATGGTGGTTCATATCGAGTCTCTGTCGATCAACGGATTCGAACTGTACGATTTGTTACGAGAGGATTATCACGTCCAGATGGAGCTGGGGGATGCCAAGAATGTGTTGGCGATTATCAGCCTGGGGGACAACCAGTATGCAATCGATCGTTTCGTATCGGCACTGGAGGATATCAGTAGGCGATTCTTCGTATCCGAAGAGATGGACCGGCCTATCATCCCGAGTTTCAACGACTACCGAGTGGTCTACTCTCCTAGAGATGCTTTCTACCTTCCGAAGGAAACGCTGCTTTTGTCAGAATCCGTGGGACGGATTTGCGGGGAATCGATCATGGCCTACCCGCCGGGTGTACCGATTGTCAATCCAGGTGAACTCATTACGGAAGAAATGATCCACTATATCCGATTTTTACTACGACAACAAACGGTCATCAATGGTCCGGAAGATCCGACCTTAGAGACCATCAAGGTGTTGAAAGTATAACCTCGCTCATTTTGCGGGGTTTTTTCATGGGGATCATTCTTCAAAAGATGAGATCCCTAGAAAAAAGATGTGAGAAAATAATGATTCGTCCGACATTAACACCACGGGTACTTTCTTGGATTTCGGCTTGACTTTAGATTGGTGCGATGATAAGATGATGTAGTCGCTCAGATGAGTGGCGGGAAACAAAAATAAAAAAATCCTTGACGAATAGTAGAGAGTATTATATAATATTATTTGTCGCGTCGGAAGACGCAACGGGGAAAAGATCATTGAAAACTGAATCGTACGAAACGTCAATTTTTATTAGAGCTATGGTTTCAAAATTTTTTCAAAGAGTTTGATCCTGGCTCAGGATGAACGCTGGCGGCGTGCTTAACACATGCAAGTCGAACGAGAAGCGAGGGAACGGACACTTCGGTGGAAGGGAACTTGCGGAAAGTGGCAGACGGGTGAGTAACGCGTGGGCAACCTGCCCTGAACAGAGGGATAGCCACCGGAAACGGTGATTAATACCTCATGAAGCGAGAAGGTCGCATGACCTGCTCGTTAAAGATTTTATCGGTTCAGGATGGGCCCGCGTCTGATTAGCTAGTTGGTAGGGTAACGGCCTACCAAGGCGACGATCAGTAGCCGACCTGAGAGGGTGATCGGCCACACTGGAACTGAGACACGGTCCAGACTCCTACGGGAGGCAGCAGTGGGGAATATTGCACAATGGGCGCAAGCCTGATGCAGCAACGCCGCGTGAATGATGAAGGCCTTCGGGTCGTAAAATTCTGTTCTAAGGGAAGAAGCAGTGACGGTACCTTAGAAGCAAGCTCCGGCTAACTACGTGCCAGCAGCCGCGGTAATACGTAGGGAGCAAGCGTTATCCGGAATCACTGGGCGTAAAGAGTGCGTAGGTGGTCCATCAAGCCTGAGGTGAAAGGCAACGGCTCAACCGTTGTAAGCCTTGGGAACTGTTGGACTTGAGTACAGGAGAGGAAAGTGGAATTCCTAGTGTAGCGGTGAAATGCGTAGATATTAGGAGGAACACCAGTGGCGAAGGCGACTTTCTGGACTGTAACTGACACTGAGGCACGAAAGCGTGGGGAGCGAACAGGATTAGATACCCTGGTAGTCCACGCCGTAAACGATGGGTACTAGGTGTCGGCATGCGAGTGTCGGTGCCGCAGTTAACGCAATAAGTACCCCGCCTGGGGAGTACGGTCGCAAGACTGAAACTCAAAGGAATTGACGGGGACCCGCACAAGCAGCGGAGCATGTGGTTTAATTCGAAGCAACGCGAAGAACCTTACCAAATCTTGACATCTCCTTGATCGCTCTTTAACCAGAGCTTTCGGCCTTTGGTCGACAGGGATGACAGGTGGTGCATGGTTGTCGTCAGCTCGTGTCGTGAGATGTTGGGTTAAGTCCCGCAACGAGCGCAACCCTTGCATTTAGTTGCCAGCATTAAGTTGGGCACTCTAGATGGACTGCCGGTGACAAACCGGAGGAAGGTGGGGATGACGTCAAATCATCATGCCCTTTATGATTTGGGCTACACACGTGCTACAATGGTCGGTACAACGGGCAGCGACTGCGCAAGCAGGAGCGAATCCTTATAAGCCGATCTCAGTTCGGATCGTGGGCTGCAACTCGCCCACGTGAAGCTGGAGTTGCTAGTAATCGCGAATCAGCATGTCGCGGTGAATGCGTTCCCGGGTCTTGTACACACCGCCCGTCACACCATGGAAGTTGGGAGCACCCGAAGTCAGTGATCCAACCGCTTTAAGCGGGGGAAGCTGCCGAAGGTGAGACCAATGACTGGGGTGAAGTCGTAACAAGGTAGCCGTATCGGAAGGTGCGGCTGGATCACCTCCTTTCTAAGGAGAATCATAAAAAATAAGCCTTTAATGAAAAGACGTTCGTACGATTCAGTTTTGAGGGATTTTTTCCCTTGTATAGTTTTTGTTCATTGAAAATTGCATACAGCAAAACTTCTTAAAATCTAAGAAAAAAACCAAGCTGAAATTTGAAAGAAAGAATCTCTTTTTTAAAAGATCTGAACACCGACTCAAGGTGAAGCAGGTCAAGTAAGTAAGAGCATAAGGCGGATGCCTTGGCACTTGGAGCCGATGAAGGACGTGGTAAGCTGCGAAAAGCCCCGTGTAGCCGCAAGCAGGCGATGATACGGGGATGTCCGAATGGGGAAACCCCCTCGCGTTCATCCGCGAGGACCGTCAGGTGAATACATAGCCTGACGGGGGGAACCCGGTGAACTGAAACATCTAAGTAACCGGAGGAAGAGAAAGAAAACAATCGATTTTCCGAGTAGCGGCGAGCGAAAGGGAAAGAGCCCAAACCGAGACCTACGGGTCTCGGGGTTGCGGACGGACGAATAAAGTTTAGGGATAAGTCTAGTCGAAGATGCCTGGGAAGGCACACCAGAGCGGGTGATAGTCCCGTAGACGAAAGGTGGACCCGGACGACGTCCGATCCAGAGTACCACGGGACACGAGAAATCCTGTGGGAAGCAGGGAGGACCATCTCCCAAGGCTAAATACTACCAAGTGACCGATAGCGCATAGTACCGTGAGGGAAAGGTGAAAAGAACCCCTGGAGGGGAGTGAAATAGAACCTGAAACCTTATGTTTACAAGCAGTGGGAGCAAGCATGACTTGCGACCGCGTACTTTTTGTAGAACGGGCCAACGAGTTACGTTATGCAGCGATAGGTTAAGGTGCTTGAGCACCGTAGCCGTAGCGAAAGCGAGTCTGAATAGGGCGACGAGTTGTATGGCGTAGACCCGAAACCGTGTGACCTACCCATGAGCAGGGTGAAGCAGAAGTAAAATTTTGTGGAGGCCCGAACCCATGTCTGTTGAAAAAGGCTGGGATGACTTGTGGGTAGCGGAGAAATTCCAATCGAACACGGAGATAGCTGGTTCTCCCCGAAATAGCTTTAGGGCTAGCCTGAGGAAATGAGACACGGAGGTAGAGCACTGACTAGCCTAGGGGGCTTCACCGCCTACCGAAGCTTATCAAACTCCGAATGCCGTGATCTTTATCCTTGGAGTCAGACAGCGTGTGATAAGATTCGTTGTCGAGAGGGAAACAGCCCAGACCATCAGCTAAGGTCCCCAAGTGTGGATTAAGTGGGAAAGGATGTGACATTGCCTAGACAACTAGGATGTTGGCTTAGAAGCAGCCACGCATTGAAAGAGTGCGTAATAGCTCACTAGTCGAGTGATGTCGCGCCGAAAATTACCGGGGCTAAAATCCACCACCGAAGCTATGGATTAGAAGACTTAAGGTCTTCTAGTGGTAGGGGAGCATTGTATACGGGACGAAGCTGTACTGTAAGGTATGGTGGACTGTATAGAAGAGAGAATGTTGGCATGAGTAGCGAGAGGTGTGTGAGAATCACACCGGCCGAAAACCTAAGGGTTCCTGAGGAAGGCTCGTCCACTCAGGGTAAGTCAGGACCTAAGCCGAGGACGAAAGTCGTAGGCGATGGACAACAGGTGAAGATTCCTGTACCGCTTTAGAAGCGTTTGAGAGATGTGGTGACACAGGAGGATAGGCAGAGCGCGCGATTGGAAGAGCGCGTCCAAGCAGCAAGCTTGATGGGATAGGCAAATCCGTCCCGTTAAAAGGTGAGCTGTGATGGGGAGTGAACTTAAGTAACGAAGCTGTCGATTTCAAACTGTCGAGAAAAGCCGCTATCGAGTTTTTAGGGCGCCTGTACCGTAAACCGACACAGGTAGGTAGGAAGAGAATTCTAAGGCCAGCGAGAGAACCATTGTTAAGGAACTCGGCAAAATGACCCCGTAACTTCGGGAGAAGGGGTGCCGCGCGTAGGGTGTCAAAGCCTGAGGCGGCCGCAGAGAATAGGCCCAAGCGACTGTTTACCAAAAACACAGGTCTCTGCTAAATCGAAAGATGATGTATAGGGGCTGACGCCTGCCCGGTGCTGGAAGGTTAAGAGGAAAGGTTAGCGTAAGCGAAGCTTAGAATCGAAGCCCCAGTAAACGGCGGCCGTAACTATAACGGTCCTAAGGTAGCGAAATTCCTTGTCGGGTAAGTTCCGACCCGCACGAAAGGCGTAACGATTTGGGCGCTGTCTCAACAATGGACTCGGTGAAATTGTAGTACCGGTAAAGATGCCGGTTACCCGCAGCAAGACGGAAAGACCCCGTGGAGCTTTACTGTAGCTTGGCACTGGATTTTGGTATGGGATGTACAGGATAGGTGGGAGACATAGAAGCATGCGCGCCAGTGTGTGTGGAGTCGTCCTTTGGATACCACCCTTTCCATACCAGTGTTCTAACCAGGAGCTGTGATCCAGCTCTGGGACAATGTCAGGTGGGCAGTTTGACTGGGGCGGTCGCCTCCTAAAGAGTAACGGAGGCGCCCAAAGGTTTCCTCAGCGCGGTTGGAAATCGCGCAAAGAGTGCAAAGGCATAAGGGAGCTTGACTGCGAGACATACAGGTCGAGCAGGGACGAAAGTCGGGCTTAGTGATCCGGTGGTACCGCATGGAAGGGCCATCGCTCAACGGATAAAAGCTACCCCGGGGATAACAGGCTTATCTCCCCCAAGAGTCCACATCGACGGGGAGGTTTGGCACCTCGATGTCGGCTCGTCTCATCCTGGGGCTGTAGTAGGTCCCAAGGGTTGGGCTGTTCGCCCATTAAAGAGGCACGCGAGCTGGGTTCAGAACGTCGTGAGACAGTTCGGTCCCTATCTGCTGTGGGCGTTGGATATTTGAGAGGCTCTGTTCCTAGTACGAGAGGACCGGAATGGACGCACCGCTGGTGGATCAGTTGTCCTGCCAAGGGCATAGCTGAGTAGCTACGTGCGGAAGGGATAAGCGCTGAAGGCATCTAAGCGCGAAGCCCCCCTCAAGATGAGATATCCCATCATTTATGAGTAAGACCCCAGATAGACCATCTGGTTGATAGGCCAAGGGTGAAAGGGCAGTAATGCTTTTAGCTGATTGGTACTAATCGGTCGAGGACTTGACCTAAGGCGAACCTTGGGTTGGTGAGAAGATCATAAAGAGAAGATACTTTTTCTTAGAAACAACTTGGTTTGATTTGCTGTATGCGATTTTGAGTGAGCGAAAGCTTGCTTACAATTGAAGAATCCGGTGACGATAGCGAGAAGGATACACCTGTTCCCATCCCGAACACAGACGTTAAGCTTCTCAGCGCTGAAGGTACTTGGGGAGCAGTCCCCTGGGAGAATAGGACGTTGCCGGTCTTCTTTTTTTTTGCATTTTTTGGACGCACTTTTCTCATTCTCTGATAGAATAAGCATAAGGGAGTGATTTCATATGACATTTGAAGAATTCAAAATGGGTGAGGACGGTAGGCTGGCCGATAAAATCGAACGACTATTGCTAGTCCCGTTACCGAAAGACTTGGATCGCCAGATCGAAGAGATCGATGGCCCCATACGGGCTGTAGCTGTAGCGGAAACCTGGTGTCCGGATTGTGTCGTGAACATCGTCGTGTTGGAGAAGCTGGCACGCCGAATCGACATGACCTATAGGCTCATGACAAAAGAAGAAGCTGGGGAGCAATTTGCAGAAGACCATGTAGACGGTGTTTTGAAGATCCCGACCATTCGCTTCTACCGTGGCGATCAACTGCTGGGGAGCTTCGTAGAGCGTCCTTCTATCAAAGAATTTGACCGCGAAAAGTATCTCAAAGGGTTGTATTTTGGGGAAACACTTTCGGCGTTTCTTTCCATCTTGAACTCTCGTTGACAAGGCTTTCTCGGTTCGTTAGAATAAGGTGACTACCGGAGTGAAAGAGGGCACTGGAGGGTGACAAATGGACCTTTTCGATCAGAAAAAGGAGAATAAATCTTTAACCTCGATGATTTTTGAAAAATTACGTGAGGATATTCTAAATGGCGATTATAGCCGTGGGGATAAACTGGTGGAGGCGAAAATTGCCGAGGAAATCGGCGTGAGCCGTACCCCTGTGAGAGAAGCGCTTAAACAACTGGAGCTCGACGGTTTGGTGGATAACATTCCAAATCGTGGTGTCGTGGTCACGGGAATCAGCGAGCAGGATATTCGTGATATCTACCGGATCAGAATGGCCATCGAGACCATCTCCGTAGAATGGTGTATCGAGCGGATGGATGAAGAGGTCCTCGGTGAGCTTCAAGAAATTTATGATCTTATGGAATTCTTCACAGTCAAAGGTGATGTGGATCGCATCTTCGAACTGAACACCCGCTTCCATGAAACCATCTACAAGGCGACAAAAAGTCGATACATGGAACACGTACTGAAAGATTTCCAGCTGTTCATCAAATCTACCCGGGAGCGTTCTCTGCGCATGTCCGGCCGACTCGAGACAGCACTCGGAGAGCATCGACAGTTACTCGAAGCGATCAAGAATCGCGATATCGAGGCGGCGAAGAAAGCTGCCAGCGCCCATGTCATGCACTCCATGCAGAGCATCGATCATTAGAGAGGAAGCGATCTAGAGATGTCTGAGAAGAGACGCCAATCGTTATTGAAACAATTGAGCGAATCGGAGCAGCCCCTGAAGGGTCAGGATCTCGCGGATACCTATGGTGTCTCGCGACAGGTGATCGTCCAGGACATCGCTCTACTGAGAGCCATGGGACATCCTATAGTAGGTTCTTCCTCGGGATATCGCATCCAGCGTCCACACAGTGGCCAAGGATTGCTAAAAACCCTCGTGAGCCGTCATGAGGGGAGAGAGGCCATGGAGAAGGAGTTGCATCTCCTCGTTTCATACGGCGTAAAAATCTTAGATGTCATCGTCGATCATCCGGTCTACGGTGAAATCGTAGCGCCCTTGATGATCGAAACGCCTGCCGATGTTGAAGCCTTTATGAAAAAGGTCGAGAGTGTACAGGCGATCCCGCTGGCGGTCTTGACAAATGGCGAACATATTCATACAATTGAAGTGCCCAGCGAGAAAATCTACGCGCTGGTCCTCGAGGAATTGGAGCGAGAGGGGTTCTGATTCTTTTTTTTCGCCGGTACTGACAAGACAGATGACAATACATAAAGAGAAAGGGTGTAGCAAGTCATGAAGGGTAAACAGATCAGAGAGTACTTGATCAACACATTAAACGGGATGGCACTGGGATTGTTTTCTTCCCTGATCATCGGATTGATTCTCAAGCAAATTGGTGAACTCACGGGAATTGAGCAATTGATCTGGCTGGGGCAAGTGGCACAGTTCATGATGGGTCCAGCCATTGGAGCCGCCGTCGCTTACAATGTCAAGGCGTCCCCCCTGGCGATCTTTGCCACGGTTGCCGCTGGGGCCATTGGAGCAGGCACCGTCAACGTAACCGATGCGGGGATGACCATCGCCATAGGGGAGCCCATGGGTGCCTTTGTAGCGGCACTAGCCGCAAGTGAATTCTCCAAACGTATCGCCGGTCGAACGCGGGTGGATATCGTATTGGTTCCTGCGGCCACGATTATTGTTGGAGGACTGGTTGGCTTGTTCCTGAGCCCTGCGATTGCGACCTTTATGAAGGGAATCGGCGCTGTGATCAATACAGCCACAGAATTGCGTCCAGTACCGATGGGAATTATTGTGGCCGTCCTCATGGGCATGATCCTCACGCTGCCGATCTCCAGTGCTGCACTGGCGATTTCATTGGGATTGAGCGGTGTGGCCGCGGGGGCTTCTTTGATCGGTTGCTCAGCACAGATGATTGGTTTTGCTGTGATCAGTTACCGTGAGAATGGATTCGGTGGACTGATCGCCCAGGGCTTGGGCACCAGTATGCTCCAGGTTCCGAACATCATAAGAAACCCCAGGATCTGGATCCCGCCAATTGTGGCAAGTGCAGTCCTGGGGCCTATAGGTAGTGCGGTTTTCAAGATGGAATCAAATAGCATCGGAGCGGGTATGGGTACCAGTGGTCTCGTCGGTCAGTTCGGAACCATCGCGGCTATGTCAGAATCCCTTCCGATGCCACAGCTGATCGCTCTCATGGCACTCTTGCATTTCTTGCTTCCCGCTTTGATCAGTTGGATCGTAGCGCGTTATATGCGCCAAAAGGGATGGATCAAAGTGGATGATCTTCATCTGACCTCTTGACCTGATAGGTGCCATCGAGCAACTGGCTAACCGCTTCATTCAGCGCATCGGCCACCTTCATAGTATGATCGAGGCGTGCCAACTGGTGCGCGCGTCTGGAGACGACGTCGATGAGCTCATACCGGTTATCGGACTTTTGCAGCAGTTCTTCGATGCAGTATTTATCTAGCATCTGTGCCCCTCCTATTCCTTACCTTTCGGACGAAAGACCTTGCAGTCCTCGCCCGAGCTCTGCTTGACGATGATCGAGGGGAGTCGTTTCGATTTGAATCCAAAGTAGCGACAACCTCTCGGTTGCTTTGGATCCCATGTGATAAAGTAGTGCTTGCATCTCATACAATTGACCATCACGACCCTCCTATTTCTATTATACGCTTTGAAAGGCCCATAAAACGAAAGTGGCCTTTCTTTTTTTTTTTCACTACATTATAATGTTAATCAGCGAGGTGAGACAATGCGAAAAGATCCGATCGGTGTCTTCGATTCGGGATTGGGCGGGCTATCGGTGGTTGAAACGATCAGGCGCCTGTTACCGTCGGAGGATATCATCTATATAGGGGATTCTGCTCATGCGCCCTATGGGGTACGTCAGAAATCAGAAGTGGTGGCGCGTTCAATCGCTATTGGTGACGAGTTGGTCCGCCGTTCGTGCAAGGCTCTGGTCGTGGCCTGCAATACAGCAACCAGTGCTGCCATCGGCGAGCTGAGAGAGCGGTATGATCTCCCGGTGATTGGGATGGAGCCCGCCCTTAAGGTGGCCACAGAGGATGTAGCGGGTTCGATCCTCGTGCTAGCCACAGAATTGACCCTTGCGGAGGAAAAGTTCGCGGGGCTGATGGAACGTGTCGGGAAAAGTCATGAGATTTTCAAAGAACCGGCGCCCGAATGGGTCACCTTGGTGGAAGCGGGGCATCTGGACGATCAAGAAGCAAGGGAGATGGTAATGTCCACCTTGTGTCCCTACAGACAAGGACCACCATCGGCCATTGTACTTGGCTGTACTCATTTCGTTTTCTTGAGACCGTTGATTGAAGAGATTTTCCCTCAGACCAAGGTTATCGATGGCAATGAGGGCACGGTCAGGCAGTTGATCCGATTGCTCGGGGTCCGCCATCAACTGGAGAAACGCCAGGATCCCGGGGAACTGGTGATCGAAAACACGGCGGGGGACAAACTGGTCCAAAGATCCTTGGATTTGCTACAAAAAAGTCAGTTGTCCTCCAAGCCATAATACGATATTATGATATGGTGCGCTTAATGACAGAGGTGAAACCATGATGAGAATATTCAATAAAATTATAGAGCTCTTTTCTAAGAAGAAGAAAAATGAGGATTTGAAAACCTTCCTCATGCACCATCATATGGTACGAACGACGGGACGAAAGAAACGATGGTAAATCCGGTGGAACGGACCGATGATCGTCATTTGATCGAGGCGCGTATCGCTGAACTCATTGAAGCCAAGAGTCTCGATCCTTATGCAGAACAGGTGATCAAGTTGCGTTACGGTATCGATCGTAAGGAACCGTTGACCTTTGCTGCCATGTGCCGTGTCCTACGGGTAAAACCGAAGAAACTAAAAGCGGATATTGAACGCTTCGATCGGTTGATCTTCAACGATCTGAAGCGAAGCTTCTAGCTTGACACGATCGGCAGCGGTATGGTATGATTCTTTCAAATATCATTGTAGGTGATGATGGGAGCAAGTAGACAGAGAGCCCTTCAAGAGAGCTGGTGGTCGGTGTGAATCAGCAGGGTACCCTTTCGAAATCCATCCCGGAACCTTTGGGTAATGCCAAACGATTTGCGTTCGTTATCGCGCTGAACTGAAGTTGGATCTCCGCTGTAAACGGGGGTCAAACAGGGTGGCACCGCGGGTAGAACCTCCTCGTCCCTGACATGGGAGAGGGGTTTTTTGTTTTTTTGAAAAGGAGGCAATCGAGATGTTGGACCTCAAACGCGTGCGTGCGTCATTTGACGAAGTAAAAGTACTGTTGGAAAAAAGAGGTGCCGGAGATTATGGTCTGCCGATGATCATCGAGATCGACGAGCGACGGCGAGCCCTGATCACACGGGTCGAAACGATGAAAAGCGAACAGAATGCGGTATCGAAAGAAATTCCCCAGTTGAAGAAGAAGGGGGAGGATGTCTCTGGCATTATCGGGAAAATGAAGGAACTGTCAGAAGAAATCAAGGTCCTCGATGAAGAACTGAAGGGCATCGAGACCGATTTGACCGAACGACTGCTGGGGATACCGAATACACCGCATCCGAGTACACCCGTGGGCGATACCGATGCCGACAACATCGAGGTGAAAAAGGTCGGGGAACCGATAACCTTCGCTTACGAGCCCAAAGCACATTGGGATATTGGGGTCGATCTGGACATCATGGATTTTGAAAGGGCTTCGAAAATCGCCGGTGCACGGTTTACAGTACTGAAGAAGGCGGGGGCAAAGCTAGAGCGCGCTCTGATCAACTTCATGCTGGACCTGCATACGGGAGAACATGATTTCGAAGAAGTGCTCCCCCCCTTCATGGTCAACCGAGATGCCATGGTCGGTACGGGTCAACTTCCCAAATTTGAGGAGGATATGTTCCACTTGCCGGCCAAGGATTTCTTCCTTGTACCAACGGCAGAAGTACCCGTGACGAATCTCTATCGGGAGGAGATCCTTTCCGAGGAGCAGTTGCCGATTTACCATACAGCCTATACACCGTGTTTCCGCAAGGAGGCCGGATCGGCGGGTAGAGACACACGCGGTTTGATCCGCCAGCATCAGTTCAACAAGGTGGAACTCGTGAAGTTCGTCCACCCGGATCATTCTTACGATGAGCTGGAGAGTTTGCTTCTGGCGGCAGAAGAAGTGCTCAAGCGGTTGGGCCTTCCCTATCGCGTCGTACAGCTCTGTGGTGGCGACCTCGGTTTCAGCTCGGCGATGACCTACGATATCGAAGTATGGATGCCGAGCTATGATCGCTACCTCGAGATTTCCTCTTGTTCAAACTTCGAGGATTATCAAGCCCGACGTGCTAACATCCGCTTTCGTGAAGAGGAGACCAAGCAGGTTCGGTTTGTCCATACGCTCAATGGATCGGGTCTTGCCGTGGGCAGAACGTTAGCCGCTATTCTGGAGAACTATCAACAGGAGGATGGTTCGGTCATCGTACCTGAGGCCCTAAGACCCTATATGGGTGGCAGAGAGAGATTAGAAGCATAAAGAAGGCAAGAGAGCCCAGCGAAAGACGTGAGGACGTCACTTCGTGGGCTCTTCTTATCTTGTGTAATGATTAGTTCTTTTCCCCGTCCAAGGTATCGAGGAAACGGATAAAACGATCGAGACCACGTTCGATTTCCTCAAGCGAGGCGGCGTAACAAATGCGCACGTGATCGTCCATCCCGAAGGCAATACCGGGCACAATCGCCAGCCCTTCTTCCGCCAGCAGTCGTTCGGTGAAGGCGAGGGAGAAGGAAGCGTCCTCATCGAAATGGTCGCGGTAGGGAGAAATATTGACGAAAAGATAAAAAGCACCGTCAGGCGGAACAAAGGTTAGCGCGGGATTCCCTCTTATCCGGTCGAGTAGATAGGCGCGGCGCTTCGTATAGGTATCGATCATGGACGCCTCTTCCACCCGCGCGCTCTCGAGGGCACCCAGTGCGATGTACTGTGCGGTGAGAGACGGGTGCGAGACAAGGTGACCCTGCAGTCGGCTCATGGCCTCGGCATAATGCCTTGAAGAGGCGGTGTAGCCGATGCGTAGACCCGTCATGGCGTAGGATTTGCTCATACCATTGACCAGGATCACCTGATCCTTTGAGAAGCGCCCTGCGCTCGTGAAGGCCCGTTCGTAGATGATCCGCTCGTAGATCTCATCGGCGAGCAAGATGAGATTCTCCTGTTCGCAGAAGGTAACAATAGCCGACACCTCCTCTTCGCTGTAGAGCGCTCCGGAGGGATTCGAAGGATTGTTTAAGATAACCACTTTCGTACGGCGGGTCATATGGGCATCAAGATCTTGAGGGGTCACGCGATAGTGATTCTCTTGTAAGGTGGGGACGAAGACCGGCTCACCGCCCACTAGCTTCACCATCTCAGGATAACTTACCCAGTAGGGTATGGGGATGAGGACCTCATCACCGGGATCAAGAAAAGCGAGGAGGGCATTGGTAATCGCCTGCTTGGCCCCTGAGGTGACGACAATCTCATCGGCCGCATAGTCGAGTCCATTGTCACGCGAAAGCTTCTCGGCGATCGCTTCTCTCAGCGGCAGAAGACCAGGGACGGCATCGTAATGTGTCTGGTGCTCGTCCAAGGAGCGAACACCGCGCTCAATGGCAGGCACTGGTGTATGAAAATCCGGTTCCCCGATGCTCAGGTCGACGATATCATGCCCTTCGCGTCGCATGGTAGCGACCTTGGTACTGATCCCGATCGTATAGGAAGGTGTGATTTTCATGAGTTTTCGAGATAGCATGAGATTCCCCCTTTGTATTTGATGGATGGACTGATAAAATAAGAGTAGTTTGAGACCGTTTCGGCTACACTGATTATACCATATCCAAGGAAACATGATTTTTACCCCTTTCCACAGAAAGGGAGAAGGATTGAGCCCGTTCACACGCAAGACAACCCGTGGTCGCTGGCTCTTCTGTAGAGATGATAAAAAAGAGAGAAGGGATTGCATGCCCCTGGTATTCCAACTGGTGGCTTTTGCTGTGATCGTGATCATGGCGATCATGGCGCTGTACACTGTAAAAGATTTGATACATGATTTGAGGAAGGGTGAGAAGCATGAGACTGCGCGACGGTCTGAAAAAGATCGCCGATGAAGAGCTGATCTCCTTTCATATGCCGGGTCACAAGGGTCGGCAGGTATTGGACCACTTGGAGAATCGATTTGACCTGACAGAGATCGAGGGTGCAGATGATCTCCACCACGCCGAGGGCATTATCTTGGCAACCGAGAAACTGGCTGCCCGGTACTTTTCCAGCCGTCGGGCCAAGCTCTCCATTAACGGAAGCACCTCGGGCATCCAGGCGATGATTCTGGGGAACACGCGCCGGGGCGATCGGATCCTGGTCAATCGCAACGCGCATAAGTCTATCTATAATGCTATGATTCTCCAAGACCTCATGCCGACCTATATCGTCCCACGCATTCATTCAGAATGGGGTATTCCCCTTGGTGTTGATTCCGATCAGATGCAAGGGCTGTTGACGAAGGAGGCCTTCTCCTGTGCGGTGTTGACGACTCCGGCCTACGAGGGGGCGGTGACAGACCTGTCGCCCTTGGCTGAAAGTCGAGTCCCTCTATTGGTGGATGCAGCACATGGAGCGCATCTTCCGCTTTTCCAAGGGGCACCTCCGAAGGCCGATGCGACGGTGGAAAGCCTTCATAAGACAACACCTGCTATGACCCAGACGGCGATTTTGAACATCCGGAGCGAGCGTTTGGATGAAGACCGGATGGATTACTATCTCTCGGCCCTGATGACCTCGAGCCCCAGTTACCTCCTGATGGCCTCGATCGACCTGGCACTCGAGCGTCTGATCACTACGGGGCCAGAAGAGATGAAGGTTCTCATCACAGAGATCGAGGCTTTCGAGAAGCGTATTGCGGACACGAGATTTGAGGTGCTACGTTTTCAGGGACAAGATCCCACGAAGATCTTGCTCTCCGGTCTGCACCTGGGCATCGATGGGTTGACGTTACAGAGCAAATTGAGACAAGAGCACCGGATCGCAGTGGAGTACGCCCGTAGGGACTACTGCCTGCTGATGACGAGCATTGCAAATACACGGGAGGATTTTATGGCCCTTTCCGAGGCGTTGGCAAGAATAGATGCCGATGCCGATGGACAAGCGCTTGTCCACGGAAACGTGATGAACCCCCTGACGCCACCGGAGATTGTTGCGTCACCAAGGGAGGCTTTTGATCACCTGAAGCGGACTTGCGACCTCCATGATGCCGTGGGAACAATCGCGGCAGAGTTCATTACACCCTACCCACCGGGCATCCCGTTGGTCGCACCCGGTGAACGGATTACGGTCGAGATGGTCGATCAAATCCAATCGATGAAAGAGCACAATATGCAGATTGTAGGTACTAAAGACCACTCATTGAGGACATTACAGGTTCTCCGCTAGAGAAAGAAGGAAAAATATAATGAGAGAGCGAATCGTAAAAGAATTGATCGAATGGGGAAAATCCATTGCCCTGGCGCTTTTGATTTTCTTCGTGCTGAATCTTTTCATCGGTACCACTACCGTCTACTCGACCTCGATGTATCCCACTCTTGTGGAGCGCGATTTACTCCTTCTGAAAAAGGGTACAAATGTGAATAGAGGGGACATCATTTCATTTGAATCGTCCCTGCAGCTATCAGAAGATGATCTCGAACAGTTGAACGTGATCCAGTCGCTGATCGCCAGTGAAGGTGATCAGAAACACTTGATCAAGCGTGTTATCGGACTGCCGGGGGAGGCCCTCACCATTGAGGGAGGACATGTTTACATCGATGGTGCCGTTCTTGAAGAACCCTACCTGAGCACCACGACCTCTGGGGATGTGTCCATTGAAGAGATTCCCGAGGGGCAGTATTTTCTCATGGGGGATAACCGCCCGGTGAGCATGGATAGTCGGCATCTAGGCCTGATCGATGGCGAGACCATCATCGGCAAGGCGATCTTCAGATTATGGCCGCTCAATCGTATCGGTAGTATGTAGGAGGAGGGATAGTCATGAAACTTGTCATCGCAATCGTTCACGACGAAGATGCACATGATTTGGTAGAAGAGTTGACAGAAAAAGAATACGGGGTTACGAAATTAGCATCCACCGGTGGATTCCTAAAAGCTGGGAACACCACGTTACTGATCGGCGTACCCAAGAGACAGGTGGATGATGTGATCGAAGTGATCAAGGATACCTGTGACACGCGCAAAGAGTACACGACGACAAATACCATGGTAGGCAACGCCACGGGATTCGTGGGCATGCCCATAGAGGTCACGGTCGGTGGAGCGACTATCTTTGTGATCGATGTGGAGAACTATCTGAAGATCTAGGAGTCGACTATGGACCTGAGTAACGTTTTGCACCATGAACAACAGAAGAATCATCTGCTCTCCGCCCTGAAAAGCGGCCGTCTCTCACACGCCTATCTATTCGAGGGTCCGGAGGGCGTGGGGAAGTGGACCCTGGCAAAGACTTTTGCACAGGGTCTTTTCTGCGAGGCTTCTCATCCCATACCCTGTGGCGAATGCCCATCTTGCCGCCAGGTGCTTTCGGACCAGCATCCGGATTTTTTCCTCATCGAACCCGGTAAAGAGAGTATCAAGAATGAAAGGATCGAAGCTTTTCAAGAATTTGTCCGGACGAAACCCTATCGAGCGAAAAAAAAGATCGCCCTGATCGATCGCGCGCACCAGATGACACCACGCGCTCAAAACCGTCTGTTGAAAACACTGGAGGAGCCACCGGCTGATACCCACCTTTTTTTGATCAGTGCCAATGCTTCTGCGCTTCTACCTACGGTACGCTCCCGTCTCTTGATCTTGCGTTTCCACCGGATGCCGGAGGAAGTGTTGACGCGATTACTGGTGGAGAGACACGCTTTGTCCTATCTGGAGGCAGAGCAGTTGGCCCGTCTCTCCGGAGGATCCGTCGGAAGGGCGCTGGCTCTGAAGGAGAGCGATGACTTCTATGCCCTCAGAACCCTCCTCGTGGAGATCGTAATCGATATGATCGATCGCAAGCGTGAGCCGGTTTTGAGAAAAATCTCGAAATTGAAGGCTTATGAAGATTCCTTTGATGATATAATGTATATACTTAAACATCTGTTTCGTGATCTCATGATACTAAAAGGTGGTGGAGATGATCGCTTATTGATCCATGCCGATGAGATCGAGCTGCTACGTGCCAAAAGACACGCGGTCTCCCGAGAGCAACTTCTGCGGGCGATGGAGCAGCTGGAAGCTTGTGAAACGATGTTTAAGCAGAACGTTCAAGTGGAAACCATTATGGATGTTCTTTTTGTCAATCTTTTGTCCGCATAGCGAGGAGGAATTTATGGTAACCGTTGTGGGCGTACGTTTTAAAAAAGCGGGGAAGATCTATTATTTCGATCCTGCAGATCATACAGTACAGCAAAACGATGAAGTCATCGTGGAGACGGCCAGGGGTGTTGAGTTCGGCACCGTGGTCATCGGTCCCAGGGAGATTACGGAAAAAGAGGTGGTTTCACCTCTCAAACGCGTGATCCGAGTGGCGACACACGAAGATCGTATCGTGCACCAAACGAACAAGTTGAAGGCAGAAGAAGCCATGACCATTTGCGAGGAAAAAATCCGGGCGCATGGACTAGGCATGAAGTTGGTCGATGGGGAATACACTTTCGACAACAACAAAGTGATCTTTTACTTCACAGCTGATGGAAGAGTGGATTTCCGGGAACTGGTAAAGGACCTGGCCTCAGTTTTCCGCACGAGAATCGAGCTGAGACAGATCGGCGTACGGGATGAAGCGAAGATGCTCAACGGCGTCGGTCCCTGTGGAATCCAACTCTGTTGCGCCAACTGGCTCTCAGAGTTTGACCCGGTCAGCATCAAGATGGCAAAAGACCAGAACTTATCGTTGAACCCTTCGAAAATTTCTGGTGTATGCGGTCGACTGATGTGCTGTCTGCGTTACGAGCACGAGAATTATGTGCAGATGCGCGTGGATCTTCCGGTACGAGGCGCCGAAGTGATGACGCCCGAAGGTGCCGGCATTGTGGTCGACAGCATCATTTTGCAGGAGTCGGTGAAAGTACGGTTGTTCGCCGATAAGAAGAAGCGGGAACTCGGTGAAGATGTCCTGCTCTTTAAAAAAGAAGATGTCAAGAAAGTCAAATAGGGAACCCGAGAGGGTCCCCTTTTTTTGAAAGGAGCTAATGTTGAGAAAAGGTGAACGGATCGACGATCTACAGAGGGAAGGACTTCGGATCATACAGAATCCCGATTGGTTTTGTTTCGGGATCGATGCCGTCTTACTGTCCGATTTCATCCGCATAAGACCGGGTAAGCGGGCGGTCGAGTTCGGTAGCGGTACGGGGATTATCCCCATCCTGCTGACAGCCAGGACACGGGTGGCTCGCATCCACAGTTTTGAGATTCAAGAAGAGGTGGTCGAAATGGCCCGCAGGAGTGTCGCCATGAATGGTCTGGAGGATCGTATCGAGATCATCCACGCGAACCTCTCGCAGGCCGCGGAGCACCTCGGGGCCGGCGAGATCGACGTGGTCTTCTCGAATCCCCCGTACATGACGGCCGATGATGGCATGAGTAGTCCCACACAACAGAAGGCCATCAGTCGACATGAGCTGACCTTTACACTGGAAGAATTATTCGCGAGTGCCTCTCGACTGCTCAAAGACCGCGGGGATCTTTACCTCGTGCATCGACCCCACCGATTGGTGGATTTGATTGTTGCCGCGCGCAACCATGATCTGGAGCCGAAGACCATCCGCTTCGTTCATCCGAAAGAGAGGGAGGCTCCTAACATTGTGCTGCTCCACTGTAAAAAGCGCGGTCGTCCTGAGTTGAAATTCATGCCTCCCCTGGTGGTCTACGATGAAAAGGGTGACTATACCGAGGCAATCCACGGGATTTACCAAAGCGCCCAAATCGATACTTTTGAAGGGAGATAGATTATGCTGAGCATTGTCCCCACCCCCATAGGCAACCTAGACGACGTGACCTATCGTGCGTTGGAAACCCTACGGTCGGCCGATCTGATCGCCTGTGAAGACACGCGCCATACGCTGAAGCTCCTGAGACATTTTGAGATCGAGAAGACCTTGATGAGTTATCATTTGCATAACCAAGAGGGTGCATCGGAAAAGATTCTCTCCCGGCTGGAAGCGGGTGCCCATGTGGCGCTCGTGACAGATGCCGGTATGCCGGGGATCCAGGATCCCGGCAGTTTGATCATCGAAAAGGCCATCGCCGGAGGTCACGAGGTCCGGGTGCTACCTGGTCCCACGGCCTTCGTGAACGCCCTGGTGGGATCGGGACTGCCGACGGAGCACTTCTTTTTTCATGGGTTCCTACCGCGTAAAAAAGCGGCCCGGATAAAGGTCTTTGAACACCTATCGCCTCTTGATGCCACGCTGATTTTTTACGAAGCGCCCCACCGGCTTGTCGCCTGCCTCGAGGATCTGAAGGAAAGCCTGCCTGGTAGGCGGATTGTCGTGGCCAGGGAGCTCACCAAGACTTATGAAACCTTTCACAGGGGATCGGCCGCCGAGCTCATGGCGCACTTCGGGGAGACGGGTGTAAGGGGAGAGATCGTACTTCTGGTCGAGGGGGCACCAGCACCCGAGGAGACGGATTACGATGATCTGCCGGTAAGGGAGCATATCTTGGGTTTTATGGAGATGGGGTTCTCCAAGAAAGAGGCCATCAAGAAAGTGGCCAAGCTGCGGGGTGTCCAGAAGAACGAGATCTACCGAGAGAGTCACGACCTATGACCAGAGGAAAAGCCCCCATCTCTCTGCTTCGAGAGATGGGGGCTTCGGATTCCTTACAGCGTTTTCAATTCTTCAATACAACTGGGGCAGATGTTCTTGCCCTTGATATTGGTGACGCCTTTGGCCTGACCACAGAAAATGCAAGCGGGTTCATATTTTTTTAGAATGATGGTTTCGCCTTCTGTAAAAATTTCAAGCGCATCTTTTTCTGCGATGCTTAAGGTACGTCTGAGTTCGATGGGGATAACCACACGACCGAGCTCATCGACCTTTCTCACGATACCAGTGGATTTCATCGACTAACCTCCTCACTAGACAAAAGTAGACAAATTTCGACAAAATACACCTAAATAATAGCAACAGATGGCACAAGTGTCAAATGTTACTTATGATTCGGGGCTATTTTGTTAATTTATGGTTCAATTATACTATCAACCTTCCTATAATTCAATTGTTTTCCAAAGAAATTTCGACAAAATGCACCGCTCAAAGAGCGGTGCACGGTTTGCTTATTCACTTTCGGCTTTTTCTTCCTTCACTACGTCCTCGGTTTCATTCTCCTTGTTGAAAAAACGATCGTAGGCCTTCTTGCCCACGGAAGCGGTGTGGAAAAACGAGCTGATGGTTCCCACGATATCCTTGTTGTCGTTGATCTCCTTGGTCACCTCTTCGCTCGTATCGGCGACATTGTCAATCGTACCCCGGAAACGGCCCAGCGTATAGGCCACCTCTGTGGAGATGTCCTTGGCGTTTTTCGTCAGATCGGGTACGCTATCGAGCGTTGCATCGATCTCCTCTCGGTTCTCTTCAATCAAGGCTTTGACCATCTTGAGCGACTGATACGCTTTGCGCAGGATCAGCACCAGATAGGCAAGAATCACCATCACCAAGATCCAAAGGAAGAAGAACCCGACGTCTTTCAATGTAAAAGCCAGTACAGTATTCAAATGAAATCACCCCATCAAATTGTATTGCGTTGCCCCTATCCTTTAATTTATGCCCATTATAGCGCGTTCTAACAGTAGAAAGGAGAAAAAATGGAAAAATATTTGAAAAGATGGCACGATGATGCGGATCTTATCCTCGAGAGGCTCTCAAAAGGTGCTTTTGTTACGGTTTCCGATGGCGAACGGGAAAATGCGATGACGATCGCCTGGGGGAGCCTGGGTTATCTCTGGAACCGCCCGGTGTTCACGCTCTACGTCCGCCCTTCGCGGTATACCGATGAGTTGCTGAGAAGATCGGATAGTTTCACGGTCTCGATACCCGAGGCCGGGGCCTACCGCGAGGCGCTGTCGCTGTGCGGAAGCCGCTCGGGGCGCGATCTTGACAAGGTGGAGGCGAGCGGGTTGAAATGCATATCCTCCGAACGGGTGGCGGCCCCGACACTACTGATCGCCGGCCGACACCTCGAGTGTCGGGTGCTGCAAAGGGAAGGCTTCGATGGGGACTCAATCCCGCGCTCGGTGCAGGAAGGGCATTATCCAACGGGAGATTTCCATCATATCTACTACGGTGAGATCCTGAGAACTTACGATTTGAAGTAAAAAAAAGCAGCCCTTTGGGCTGCCGGGTGGTGAAGGATTATTGTAGCGGTCGTTTGACATCGAGCTGTTTGTCGTCGATACGAATCGACGAGGCCTCGATGTACAGGGAAGATGTACCCGTGTCCACGGCGAAATTGGGAACACTGATGTTCACCGCATCCTCAGGGTCCGTCACGTCGACAGTGGCAAATTCTCCAAACCCCGTGGAGAAATAACTGATGGCATCAAGCTGACGCCCTGAGAACAGGGCGGATTCCTCGCCATCGACGAAGTAAAAGGCGGACACCCCATTGAAGAACACGCGAGTTCTTTCACCAGAGGCATCGACGAGTTCCACTTCGATCACTTCTTCCTGCATATGGAAATGAAGTTGGGCCACCCGTTTGTTCTTGTATTGATGAAGTAGGGGATTCAGTTTCTCCTGCATATTTGTCACTCCTCAAAAAGCACCTATTGTTGCGCTTACACTTTTTTATCATATGGAGCGGATAATTGCAAGTGCATTTGTACAGCTTGTCTTCATCGGGGGCCTATGGTATAATTTTGACATTGAAACAGGCTGAGAAGGGAAGAGTATCTCGAGCGAAAATGTCAAGAGAGCCGGTGGTTGGTGGGAACCGGTCGTTTTCACGGGAGAAGATGGTCCCCGAGCCGCTCGGTCGACGAACGTGAGACCGGGCCGTACCCCCGCGTTAAGGGAGCAGAGTGAGGGCATCCGATCGAGGATCTCTAACTAGGGTGGTACCGCGAATGAAACCTTCGTCCCTAAGGGATGGGGGATTTTTCACTTTTTGAGAAGAGGAGGCGACTGAATATGTCCGATCGCAAGACGTTTTATGTGACGACACCCATTTACTATCCGAGCAGCAAGCTCCACATCGGTCACACCTACACGACGGTGGCCGCCGACGCCATTGCCAGGTACAAGCGTGCCAAGGGATTTGATGTCATGTTCTTGACCGGGACGGATGAACACGGTCAGAAAATCGAGAAGGTTGCTACAGAAGCAGGGAAAAGCCCCAAGGCCTTTCTCGATGAAATCGTGGCAGAGATCAAGGTGCTCTGGGAGACCATGGAGATTTCCTATGACGATTTCATCCGGACCACCGATGAAGACCACAAGCGCCGCGTGCAGATGATCTTCCAGAAGCTCTACGACAAAGGGGACATCTACAAAGACCAGTACGAGGGTCTCTACTGTACACCTTGCGAGTCCTTCTGGACAGACTCACAGGTGGAAGATGGGAAATGTCCCGATTGCGGGGGTCCGGTAGAGGTGACCAGCGAAGTGGCCTACTTCTTCCGTTTATCCAAGTACCAGGATCGTCTGCTCGAGCTCTTCGAGACCAATCCGGAGATTCTAGAACCCGCTTCACGTGTCAAAGAAATGGTCAACAACTTCATCAAACCTGGCCTTGAGGATCTCTGCATCTCACGGAGTTCCTTTGACTGGGGAATCGAAGTGCCCATCGACGAAGAGCATGTGATCTACGTTTGGCTGGATGCCCTGTCGAACTACATCACTGCCCTCGGTTACCCCGAAGTGGAAGAGGGAAAATTCGCACGATACTGGCCGGCTGATATCCATCTCGTTGGAAAGGAGATCGTTCGCTTTCACACGATTATTTGGTTTGGTCTTCTGATGGCCTTGGAGATCGACCTACCGAAGAAAGTTTTTGGACACGGTTGGATCCTGCTAGACGGTGGTAAGATGAGCAAATCGAAAGGGAATATTGTGGACCCTGTCGTGCTTATCGATCGTTATGGCGTGGATGCCTTGAAATACTTCCTCCTTCGCGAGTACGCCTTCGGTCAAGATGGTCTGTTCACCAACGAGGTCCTGTTGAACCGACTGAATGCCGATCTGGCGAACGATCTGGGGAACCTGGTGTCACGTACGCTGGCCATGGTGGAAAAATACCGCGATGGCGTTGTGCCAGCGGCGGGACCGGCCTTTGATTTTGACGAAGACATGAAGACGCTTGCTGCCACCTGCCATGAACGCGTGGACGCTCACATGGCGGACCTGGACTTCTCGGGAGCGCTCGAGGAGATATGGCAAGTGATCCGACGGACGAACAAGTATATCGATGAGACGATGCCCTGGGCTCTCGCGAAAAAGGAAGAATCGGCAGAGCAACTGGATACGGTGCTCTACAATCTGATCGAAGGGATCCGTGTGATCAGTGTGCTCATCCAGCCATTCATGCACCACACCTCACAGAGAATCTGGGAGCAGCTGGGTATTGATGAGCAGCCCTACGCGTCCAGTGAAACCTTCGGTCTCTATCCCGTGGGCAATACGGTTAAGAAAGGGGAATCACTCTTTCCCCGTATCGATGTGGCGAAGGAACTGGAGGAACTCAACCAGATGAACGAAGAGAAGAAGGCACCGGAAGTAAAGAAGCCCGAACCCAAGGAAGAAATCAGTATAGATGATTTTGCAAAGTTGGATCTGCGCGTGGCAGAGGTTATCGAGGTTGAAGATCATCCGAATGCCGACAAGCTCTTGGTATTGACTCTGGACCTAGGCTACGAAAAGCGCCAGGTGGTATCGGGGATCAAGTCACATTACAATCGAGACAATCTCTTGGGCAAAAAAGTGGTTGTGATCACGAATCTGAAACCGGTGAAGCTACGAGGGGTAGAATCCCAGGGGATGATTCTGGCTGCTGAAGACCAAGAGAATCTGAGCCTTCTCGGTGCAGATGTCGTGCCCGGCACCTCGGTCTCTTAATCGAGTGCAAGGATAAGAGAAAGGCCTGGGTTGTCCCGGGCACTTCTTTTTCTCAAGAGAAAAACAGGAAACGAAAGAACTGAAGGAGGCACTACCCATGACACTTTTTGACTCACACACCCACCTGGATGATGGGAGGTTCCAATCCGATCGCGAGTTTGTGATCCAACGTGCGAGAGCCGCAGGTGTGCGGTTCATATTGAACCCCGGGGCAGACCTCGCTTCGTCTACCGAGGCCGTGCGTTTGGCCGAGGAGAACGAAGACTACTATGCTGCCGTGGGCGTTCACCCTCATGAGGCCAAATCCGTGGACGATCAGGTATTGGCCCTGATCAAGCATCTTGCCCGATCTGAGAAGGTGGTGGCGATCGGGGAAATCGGACTCGATTATCATTACGATCACTCCGAACGCTCCGTTCAAAGGGAGGTCTTCCGTCGCCAGATCCAACTGGCCATGGACTTGCACTTGCCCATCATCATACACGACCGGGAGGCACATGCGGATGTACTCGAGATACTGAAGGAGGAAGAGGCTTTCTCCAACGGTGTACTTCTGCATTGCTATTCTGGGTCGGCAGAGATGGCCAGACAGTATGTCGAGTTGGGGGCAATGATTTCCCTTGCTGGACCGGTCACCTTCAAGAATGCCAAGAAACCCGCAGAGGTGGCACAAGAGGTCCCCCTCGATCATCTGCTCATCGAGACGGACGCGCCTTATCTCACACCTACACCGCACCGCGGAAAGCGAAATGAGCCGGCCCACGTGAAATGGGTGTGCGAACGGATCGCCGAGCTAAGGGGATTGACACCAGAGGAAGTCGCCGAGGCAACCACGGCGAACGCACTGCGATTTTTCAAGATCAAAGACGGGCGCTAAAATGATAACGGTTAAGGAGACGATTGTCGTCGAGGGGCGCGATGATCTGACGAGGCTTCGAACCTGTCTGGATGCCCATATCATCATTACCCATGGTTTCGGTATCACAGAGGCGATCTACAGGGAGATTGCCTATGCCGTGGAGCGGACGGGTGCGATTGTTCTTACGGATCCCGACTATGCTGGAGAACAGATTCGGTCTAGAATCAACCGGCGGATTCCAGGGGTCAAGCACGCCTTCATCACCCGTGAGGAAGGCACCCTCGATGACAACGTGGGCGTGGAAAACGCATCTTGTGGGGCTATTCTAGAAGCACTCGCCAAAGTGCGGACGTTGTCGGAAAAACCCGGTGACTATACACCGGCGGATCTTGTGATGCTGGGTCTCTCTGGACATCCCCAAGCTGTCGAACGACGCAATCAATTGGGCAAGGTGCTGGGTATCGGTTATGCGAATGCGCGCGGTTTCCTCGAGCGGCTCAATCACTATGGCATCACGCGTCAAGAACTCGCGGATGCCTTGGATGAACTGGGGTGGTAGAATGACGAAATTGAGTTCACCGAAACGAGTCAAGGCGATCAAAGAAGCTTTTAACTTCGAGATGGCAAAGGGATTGGGTCAGAACTTTTTGATCGATGAAAGTATGATCGATCGAATCGTGGCGGGTGCTGGTCTCGAAGCCGGTGATCAGGTCCTGGAGATCGGTCCCGGGATGGGGGTGCTGACGGAAGCCATGGCCGGCGTTGCCGAGCGTGTGGTGGCTGTGGAAATCGATGATCGGTTGATTCCCATCTTGGCGGAGACCTTATCCCATCGTGAGAATGTAACCGTTGTACACGGGGATGTCCTAGCCCTCGATCTGGCAGAAGTCCTGTCGGGTCATTTCACGAGACCGCCAAAGGTAGTGGCGAACCTACCCTATTACATCACGACGCCGATCATCATGCGTTTTCTTGAAGAGGGATTAGAGGTAACGGATCTCATCGTGATGGTGCAAAAAGAGGTGGCCGATCGAATCATCGCATCACCGGGTAACAAAACATACGGTGCCTTGAGTGTGGCGGTACAGTATTATGCGGAGGCAGAGAAACTATTCCGCGTACCCCGTTCCGTCTTCATGCCCCAGCCAGGGGTGGATTCGATGGTGATCCGCTTGAGGATTCGCCAAGAACGGGCGGTGGATGTCTTGAGTCGCAGGTCCTTCTTCCAGGTGGTCAAGGCGGCCTTCGGTCAGCGGAGGAAAACACTCCTCAATGCGCTTTCGGCGGGACTTGAGCTCGAAAAAAGCGCTTTGGCAGATGTGCTCTGGGAAGCGGGGATCGATCCCAAGCGAAGGGCAGAAACGCTCTCGATGGATGATTTTGCAGCGCTTACCAATGGCTTGATCCGACAAAAAATGTTGAAACCGCTCGATTAGAGCGGTTTTTTATCGACCCTTTTTTCTTTGAAACGAAGATATGCATTTAATGTGGGTAGATAGTTTAATACCCCCCCGTGCTCCCGATGGATCTCCAGGGAATCATCGAGAGCGGCCATAGCGATGGAACTACGGTCCTTACCTCGAACGGCTTCTTCCACCAGCTCATAGGGAATCAAAAAGAATCGATCGGGGTCCTTGAAGTGGCAGATCAGAAAGCTCAATCCCTTCTGATCGTTAAAGTCCCTCATGTAATCGATCTGATGCTCGTGGATATTGTAGAGGGGCAAGCTCTTGCGCGTGGTCTCCTTTGCATCGAAAGCGATGGCCACCCCTTGGATGACACCGATGAAATCCACGGTGGATTTCTTCTCGAAGAAGGCCTTGCGGATCAGCCCCCGGTCGTCGATTTCGAGCACCTTGATGGGGATGTTCACGGGATCGATACGGCCGAGTCCCTTTCGTTGGTAGTAGGTATTGGTGTATAAGATGAGGTCTTCAAGGGCGTCGCCGCGTCCGCCTCCTGTTCTCCAGGCTGTCATAGGGTGCTCCTTTCGGGTTGTGTATAACCTGTGGATAATGTGTATAAGTGAATGATCTGTACTGTCAAGGGGATAGAGGGCGTTTCATTAAAAATATTTCACCCCCCATATATGGTGGGGGAAACCCCGTTTCTATCCATATTTATTATAACATCTGGTGATTAGGGCGTGTAGGGGAAAAAGGAACGGATATGCTCACGAACTTTATTACCGGTACGAAACGGCATTGTACGTGTTTTTGAGAGCCTGATTTTTCTTATCCACAATTTCGGTGGATAAGCTGTGTATAACCGTGGATAACTACCGATAACCTGTGAACAGTTTGGTGGAAAGACGAAGGAAAGGCGCGTGTTTCTTGTGGATAACCGTGTTTTAAGCACGATTTTACTCCCAATCCTGTGGATGGTGTGGATAGCGGGAGGCGTTTGGGCAGAGTCGCCGGAGGGACTACTTGTGGACGAGCAGTGGATTCCTGCTACGGAGTTTGAGATTGTGGATAACGTGTATTATCTCCCCTTGATCCCGTCGATGACCGACTACCTGGGGATCGACACGAAGGTAGCTTCTGAAAAGATCACGATCGACCGCGTGCCCCCTCGCGCTCCTGTGTACCTCGGGCGGCGGACTGCTTCTGATGTTACCTTCTCCTTCGATGAGCGGGAGGTGATGATGGGAGGGGATACCCAAAATGAGATTCGCCTGATGAAGCGAGGAGAGATCTTGTACCTTCCGCTTACGGAGCCGGTGCTGAAAGCTTTGTCTTGGCAGTTGCAGGAGAAAGGGTTGTTCACGGGATGGCGACCTTCATCCAAAGTTTGGTTGGAAGAAGTGGGAGACTGGTTTGAAGAAAAAGCCCGCGACTGGCGGCCCACTCTGCAGCAGGATGAAATGGACCGATGGCACGGTGAGACGGATGAGCTGGTGTATACGATTTTTGAGAACGGTGATGAGGTGATCGGAACCCATGTGAAGGGTTCACTCGAAGGCGTTGGCTTGTACCGCTGGGGGCGTGATGGTACCCGTTACGTGGGTGGTTTTCGTAACGACAAGATCCATGGGATCGGGCGATATACCTACGCGGGTGGCGGTAGGAGTCCCATTCTGTTTTCCAAAGAAGGACACTCTCCCTTTGCGAGCAACCGGTTCACCGACCGACAGCGTAGCTACCGATCAAAACAGCCGGTGCTCCTGGTGGCGGTCTCCTATAGCGATGTGACCATTCGTTCGTCGGAAGAGCTTCTAGCGGATCGTCTTCGCGCACTATCGGATGCATGGTTTGATTTGACGGACGGACAGCACCGACTGGTACCCGCGAGCGAAGAGGTGGGCGAGGTGAACGACGGGGTCGTGATGGTCACTGTCGATCATGCGCACGGGGGAGGATTTCAAGGGGAAGACTTCATGGAGGAGATTCTCAGACCCTTGACGGATACTGTGGACTTTGACAGCTTCGACGGTAACGACGATGGCATCCTGGATCCCGATGAACTCCACATCATCCTGGTGATCGCCGGGAGAGAATCGGAGCTACCGGCGGACGAATCCTCTGTTCTTTCCCACCGACGGCGCTTGTCCTCTGATGATACGCGCCTCACCAAGTGGGTGGACCTACCGGGGTACATTGTGATCGGTGAAATATGGGAGACGGGTGAACTGACGCCCTTGGGGGTTTTTCTCCATGAACTGGGCCACAATTTCAACTTGCCGGATCTCTATGGTCCCCCATCCCCACGGGGTGTAGGAGAGTTCAGCCTCATGGCACGGGGCTATACCTCCGAGACGTCGGACGGGATGATGCTTGATCCCTTTAGTCGCTTGTATCTGGGGCTAGTGACTGCCGAGGAACGCTGGCCCCCCACCGTCTATTCCCCTTCCCGGGCGTCGATCACCAGAATCCCCCTCGATGGTGAACGCTACGTGCTCGTGGAACGTCGAGAAAAGGGGCTTCTGTTTTGGATCGTGGACGAAGAGAAAGTCAATGAGCGCTACGATGAGAATCGACTGAATGTAGATCCTCAGGACCAGGCCATCCGTCTGTTTCGAGGTTACAAAAGTCCCTACTTCTCCCTAGAGCGGTCGTTTCTCGTGGGTTTTGAAGGGACGATCTTTCGATCGGATGGGATAGATAAGATACAGATTTATAAGCCGTGACGGTACTTGACAAAGAAAACGAAATGCATTATCATAGGGCCAAACAGCCCCCATCTGGGGGGATGAATAGGAGGAAATTATGAGTATTCAAGTAACGGATAGCGCATACGGAGAGATTGTCAAAGCGCTCGGCGCATCTAAAGAAGAAACAAAGAAGGATGTTCGCGTCTTCGTCAAGGGTATTGGCTGAGGCGGCCCTGCCTTTGGGATCGCTCTGGATGAGCGGTCGGAAAATGATGTCGTGGTAGAGCATGATGACTTTGCCCTGATCGTGGAGAAGTCATTGGTGGATCAGTTTGGAAAATTTGATGTCGACTACCGGGACAGTTGGTTGTCTAAAGGATTCGTCGTACAATCGGAATACGCTGGCGGCGGCGGAAGCTGCTAGCCGACACGAGAGGAGAAAGAACATGAATGTAACGATTTTCACATCGAACACATGCGCTTACTGCAAAATGGCCAAAGAGTACATGGATGAGAAGGGTGTTTCCTACGTGGAGAAGAATGTATCCACGGATGCCGAGGCCCGTCAGGAACTGATGTCCAAGGGATTCATGGGCGTGCCCGTGATCATGGTCGACGAGGAGACGGTACAAGGTTTCGATAAAGCGAAGTTGGATTCCCTCTTGGGGTAAGCCAACAGACCATCCGGTCGTTCCCAAAGGGGAACGGCTTTTTTTTTTATGTTCGCTCGCTTGACAAAAGATAGTCTATCTTATAAGATGAAGCCACCACCCGGCGGGGTGGGGGTATATAAGTCTATCTTTTAACAAACTATATAGAAGCAACTGACGAGGAGGTCCAACATGTCCAAGAAAGTCCTGATAGTCGGAGGGGTCGCTGGTGGCGCGAGCACAGCGGCAAGACTCCGGCGGGTCGATGAAACGGCCGAGATTATCCTGTTCGAAAAGGGTGAGTACATTTCTTTTGCCAACTGCGGTCTACCCTATTACATCGGTGGTGTGATCGAACAGCGCGACGCCTTGCTCGTGCAGACGCCCGAAGACTTCAACGCGCGTTTCAAGGTGGATGTACGCGTACAGAATGAAGTGCTGACAGTAGATACCGAGAAGAAAAGTGTGGCGGTGAAGAACCACGTAACTGGGCAAACCTATGAAGAGTCCTACGACCAGTTGGTGCTTTCACCAGGGTCGCAGCCGCTCCGTCCACCGATTCCCGGCATTGACCAGGGGAACATCTTTACCCTGTGGACGATTCCAGATACGGACAGGATCAAGGCTTTCGTGGACGAGAAGAAACCGAAGCGCGCCGTAGTGATCGGCGGCGGCTTCATCGGTATCGAGATGGCCGAGAACCTGGCTGATCTGGGGATCGAGGTATCGCTTGTGGAGATGTTGGACCAGGTCATGGCGCCCATCGATTTCGAGATGGCCCAAGATGTGCACCAGCACATGCGCACGCACGGGGTGAATCTCCATCTGGGCGATGGCGTGAAGGAATTTGTCACCGTAGGCGAGACCACGACCGTCGTACTGCAGAGCGGTACGAAAGTCGAAGCCGATATGGTGATGCTGTCGATCGGTGTACGGCCCCAGACGGCGTTCCTGAAGGATTCTGGTATCGAGCTGAACCAGCGCGGAGGGATCATCGTGGATGAGTACCTCCGAACGAACGCCGAGGGTGTGTATGCCATCGGCGATGCTGCGGAGATCATCGATTATGTGAACGGTGGGAAGACCATGATTCCACTCGCGGGTCCGGCAAACAAGCAGGGACGGATCTGTGCGAACAATATGACTTACGGTGAAAAAGAAATCTACAAGGGGACCCAGGGGACTTCGATAGCCAAGGTTTTCGATCTGACGGTCGCTTCAACGGGTGTCAATGAGAAATCGCTCAAGAAGAGCGGCAAGGTGTACGGCGAGGATTACCTGGTCTCCATGACGCACTCGAAATCTAACGCCGGCTATTATCCCGGTGCAATTCCGATGACCTTGAAGGTCATCTTCACCAAACCGGAAGGTAAGGTTCTGGGCGCTCAGGTCGTTGGTTATGAAGGTGTGGACAAGCGACTCGATGTGATTGCAACGGCCATGAGGTTCGGGGGAACAGTTGATGATCTGAAAGAACTCGAGCTGGCCTATGCGCCTCCCTACTCTTCTGCTAAGGATCCCGTCAACATGGCTGGGTTCGTCGGGGAGAACATGCTCGAAGGTACGGTGGAGACGGTGAATTGGGACCAGATGGACACTCTCGACGAGAACACGGTGGTCCTCGACATTCGCGAACCTCTCGAGCGAGACCTTGGCTACATCGAGGGTTCGATCAATATTCCGGTGGATCAACTCCGCGATCGCATCGATGAGCTCGATAAGAGTAAGACCTACGTGGTGTACTGTGCCATCGGTGTGCGCGGTTACGTGGCCACAAGAATTCTCATGCAAAAGGGGTTCAAAGCCAAGAACCTGGCCGGTGGATACGCGACCTACTCCTGCGTCTTCTGCCAAGAGGACGGTTCGAAGTGCGGTGGTGTCACTTGCTCACCAGATCTCGATTATTCGGAATCCGGCGATGTAGAGGAACACGAGTCAACAGATTTTAGCGGGGCTACCGGAGAAGTCATTAAGCTGAACGCTTGCGGTCTACAGTGTCCCGGACCCATCATGCAGGTATCGAATAGCATCAAAGAAATGAAATTGGGGGATGTGCTCGAGGTGCGCGCCACGGATCCCGGCTTTGTACGTGATATCGAGACGTGGTGCAAGCGCACGGAGAACACACTTCTCGAGGCAGGGAAGAAGGACCGCGAGTTCGTTGCCCGTCTCGTGAAGGGATCGAAAAAACCAGCGGTGGTCAAGAACGGCGCGATGATGCCGGCCAAGACGAACAAGACCATGGTGGTCTTCAGCGGGGAGCTTGACAAGGCAATCGCATCGCTGATCATCGCCAACGGTGCGGCCAGCATGGGGCGACAGGTCACGATGTTCTACACCTTCTGGGGTCTGAACATCCTGAGGCGTCCCGAGAAGATCCACGTGAAGAAGGGTGCCATTCAGAAGGCCTTTGCAGCCATGATGCCACGCGGAACGCAGAAGTTGGGCTTGAGCCGCATGAACTTCATGGGCATGGGAGCCAAGCTGATTCGCAAGATCATGAAGGACCACAATGTAGACCAGGTGGAAACGCTACTCCAGATGGCACTCGATAACGGTGTCAAGATGATCGCCTGTAACATGAGCATGGATCTGATGGGAATCACTGAGCAAGAGCTGATCGACGGCATTGAACTCGGTGGCGTGGCCAGCTACCTGGGTGACGCTGAAGAGTCTGATGTGAACCTGTTTATTTAAGGAGAGTGATGAGATGCCAACCGAAGAGAAGAAGAAGAAGATCGTCAACCGGCTGCGCACAATCCAGGGCCACATCAGTGGGATCGAGAAAATGATCGAAGAAGACCGCGCCTGTGAGGATATCCTCGTCCAGGTGGGGGCCATCCGATCCAGCATCAGCCGTGTCGGCATGGTGATCTTGGAGGATTACGCCAAGGAATGCATCCTGCTTGAGTCCGAGGACATCGATCAGGACGCTCTCGATCGCGTGATCGGCATGCTGCTCAATTATACAAAGACCTAGTTCGAAACCCGATGGCTTCTTGAGAAGAAGCCATCGGGTTTTTTATCTCCTAGTTTTTATCAGGTGAGCTATGTTAAAATAGAAATGATATTTCGCCTTACTAACGAACAAAGGAGAGAAGAATGGTCATACTTTCGCTTGTATTAGCCATGACGGTGGTCCTTTTTATGGCGGCTAAAAAAATCAACATCGGTCTGTCGCTAGTGGTGGGATCGGTCCTGCTGCTCCTTTTCAACGGTAGGGACTTTGGAACGATAGGGTCGGTAATCCTCGATACAATCGTCGATACCACGACGGTGAACTTGGCCCTGAGTATCGCCCTGATCACGGTCCTCGGTCATTTGATGGACCGGTACGGTTTGCTCGACCGTATGATTCTGGCATTGGAAGGTTTTTTGAAGAGCGCCAAGCTGACAATCCTGCTGGCCCCTGCGATTATCGGGACACTACTCGTCACCGGAGGAGCCCTGCTCAGTTGTCCGGTGGTGGATGAACTTGGAGAGCGGCTGCAATTGTCTTCCGATCGCAGGGCAGCTGTGAATCTGGTTTTCCGCCATGCGCTCTACTTTATCTATCCCTTGTCTCCACCCATGATCCTGGCGGTGGAACTCGGTGGTTTTGCCATGCTGGATCTGATCAAGATCCAGTTGCCGATCGCCGTGGTGATGTATCTCGTGGGTTACTTCATTCTCTTGGCACCGGCGGAAGCGCCTGAGCATATGCATACCGAGCATCGTCTCGTGCACCTGGGCGCATTTTTGAAAAACGCCTCCCCGATCCTCGTGAGCTTGCTCGGGGTGATCGTCTTCTCACTTCCCTTTTATCTGTCCCTGCTCCTCGGGATTGCAGTGGCCTGGGGCCTCCACCGATGGGAGGGACGGGAGGCCCAAGCTTTCTTCCAGCTCGTACGCCAAGGGTTCCGGCCTGGCATGGTATTGGCGATCCTAGGGATTATGCTGTTTAAGACCAGCGTGGACCATCTGGAGGAGCTTTTCGTGGTCCTCGAGAATCTCTTTCAAACGGGTTTACCCGTGGAATTACTGATCTTCCTGGCGGCGGCGCTCATTTCTTTTCCCATGGCTTCCACGCAACCGGGAATCGCCATCTTGTATCCCCTGATCCTACCCTTGGCGAACACACCGGATGAACGGCTGATCTACGGGATGTTCATCTACACCAGTGCCTTCGTATTCTATTACATTTCTCCCCTCCATATGTGCCAGGTACTAACCTTAGAGTATTTCCGGGTGGACATGAAGCGCCTGTACCGGCATTACGCAACGATTCTACCGGCGATTTATTGTGCCATGATTGGCTTGTATATCTTTCACCGGTTGAGCGGAGCTTGACGCGAACAAGGGCATATGGTAGACTGATTTTGTAATTGTTACAATATGAGAAGGGGGTTATTGGCCAGTGGATATCAAAGGATCGGTGTTGGATCTGCTCGCGTCATCGGAGCCGATGCGCACCGGAGAAATTGCCGAGCACTTGGGTGTTGAGAAAAAAGAACTCGACAAAACAATGAAGGCACTAAAATCGGAAGAGAAGATTTTTTCTCCCAAACGATGCTACTATTCAGTGAAAAAGTAGATTGATTCACAATTGTATGGGTAAAAAATACAGTGTATGACAACAGCATAGATCGAAGGAGGGTTTATATGAAGTGGGAATGTACTGCTTGTGGTTACATTTACGATCCGGCCGTAGGTGATCCCGATGGGGACGTTGCTCCGGGAACTGCCTTTGAGGATATTCCGGACGATTGGGTTTGCCCGCTTTGCGGCGTAGGCAAAGACATGTTTGAACCTGTTGAGTAGATAAAAAAGGAGGAAGGTAAATATGAAGTATGAATGCACAGCTTGTGGTTACATCTATGATCCTGAAGTAGGCGATCCTGATGGTGGCGTAGCACCTGGAACATCTTTTGAAGACATCCCGGACGATTGGGTTTGCCCGCTCTGTGGTGTTGGAAAGGATATGTTTGAACCCGTCGCATAGACGATAGAGAGGAGTCATCCGACTTATGCAGTATCACCCGAAAGATATCGGTCTCTTTCTGAAAGAGAATGACATCAAGCCGTCTTATCAGCGGATCAAAATCTACGAATACCTGATGGATACGAGGGAACACCCTTCGATCGATCAGATTTATCGGGATTTGATTCCAGAGATGCCGACGTTGTCCAAGACGACGGTTTATAATACGTTGAATCTCTTTGTGGAACGAGGTGTAGCACAACTGATCGCCATCGAAGACCACGAGACCCGATATGACGCGGATATGCATCTTCACGGTCATTTTAAATGTGAAGTCTGCGACAGGGTGATCGATTTTCCCGTAAGCGAAACCGTGCATCGGGAATTTGAGCTGGGTGGCCATCGTGTTAAGGAAACACATCTTTATGTTAAGGGGATTTGCAAGAATTGTAGTTTGAAGGAGAAATAGGAGGATTTATCAATGCCTAAACGTTTTGAAGTATACAAATGTGAAATCTGTGGAAACATCGTTATGGTCAATCATGGTGGCGACGCTGATTTGGTATGCTGTGGTGAGACCATGAAGCTGATGGAAGAACAGACAGCTGACATGGCGACAGAAAAACACGTACCTGTGATCGAAGAAATTGATGGCGGATACAAAGTGACGGTCGGCTCTACACTTCATCCGATGGAGGAGAAACACTACATCGAGTGGATCGAGTTACTGGCCGGCGAAAAGCTGCTTAGAAAGTACTTGAAGCCTGGTGATGAGCCCATCGCGGTCTTCAAGACAGATGAGACGGTGAAGTACGCCAGAGAGTACTGTAACGTACACGGTCACTGGAAAGGTGACTTATAAAGAATATTACTATTAAAGAGGCCATTTAGCGCCTCTTTAATGTATGTTAAGGAGGAGAACCATGAACAAAAGAATGCAAGAAGAATTTAACAAGCAGATCAACGAAGAGCTCTTTTCATCATACCTGTACCTCTCGATGGCGAATTACCTAGAAGACGCTAGTCTACCGGGCTTCTCCAGCTGGATGCGCGTTCAGGCCGAAGAGGAAAAATTCCATGCTGAAAAATTCATGTACCACCTCAACGAGCGTGGGGGCCGTGTGAAGTTAATGGCCATCGAAGAACCCAAGTTCGAGTGGAGCGATGTCCTCGAAATCTTTTCTGACGCACTCAACCACGAGAAGCACATCACGAGCAGAATCCATCACATGATGGATGTGGCGCTCGAAGAAAAAGATTATGCCTCGAAAAATCTGCTCGATTGGTTTGTGGATGAGCAGGTAGAGGAAGAGGACACAGCCGAGGGGATCTTGGATCAGTTGAAGTGGATCGATGGTAAGGGCAACGGTCTTCTCATGATGGATCGAGAGCTCGGACAAAGGGTCTTCACACCAGAAGCAGACGCAGAATAGTTTACGAGAGGACGGGATAGGATGAGTATCAAAGGAACAAAAACAGAGAAAAATTTGTTGAAGGCTTTCGCGGGGGAATCACAGGCGAGAAGTCGGTACACGTTGTTTGCAGAGAAGGCAAAAGAAGAGGGCTACGAACAGATCGCGGCCATCTTCATGGAAACAGCGGAGAATGAACTGATTCACGCCGAGCGCTTTTTCAGCTTCCTCGAGGGTGGTCCCCTGGAGATCACGGCGACTTACCCAGCAGGTAAAGTGGGTACGACCCATGAGAACCTGTTAGAAGCTGCAGCCGGTGAGAACGAAGAGCACACGGAGCTTTATCCCGAGTTTGCCAATGTGGCGGACATGGAAGGTTTCAAGCAAGTAGCTGCGACTTTTAGAAATGTCGCTAAGGTTGAGGTAGAGCATGAGATGCGCTATCGCAAGCTGGCTGCGAATGTCGAGAAAGAGCGTGTGTTTGAAAAGGACGAGGCCGTTCGATGGAAGTGTCGCGTGTGCGGTTATGTGCACGTGGGAGAAAAGGCACCCAAGATGTGCCCGACATGCCTCCGCGATCAGGGGAACTTCGAACTCAAGGAATCAAACTACTAGAAGAAAAACGGGTCGACAACCGAGGATGTCGACCCCTTTTCCATAGGAAGGGGAACGTGTGATGTACGATCGAGAGAAGACCTTGGCACTTCTGAAACAGTACACCAAGACGGACAGTCTGCTCAAGCACGCCTATGCCGTTGAGGCCAGCATGATGGGCTACGCTAAAGTGTGGGATGAGCCTGTGGAAGAATGGGCGGCTGTGGGTCTGCTACACGACATCGACTATGAGAAGTATCCCGATGAGCACCCCCTAAAGGGTGTAGAAATCTTGAAAGAGGCCGGCTATCCTGAGCATTTTGTGACAGCGGTCAAAGGACACGCGGACTATACCGATACACCGCGGGAGACACGCCTGGCCAAGACGCTCTATGCCGTCGATGAACTGAGTGGGTTTGTCGTCGCCGTAGCCCTCGTACGCCCCAACGGTTTTGAAGGAATGAAGGTCAAGAGTGTCAAGAAGAAGCTCAAGGATAAGGCTTTTGCTCGAGCCGTTAACCGTGAGGAGATCGAGAAGGGCGCCGCTGAGTTGGGTGTGGATATGACCGAGCATCTCCAGCTGGTGATCGATTCCTTGAGAGACCGGGAAGAGGCACTGAGTGAAATGGGCGACAGCCTGATCAAATAGAAAGAAATAAGAAAAAGCGGAGCCAAAGGCGCCGCTTTTTCTTATTTTCCCGCTTTTCTCCAGCGGATCATGATTTGATTTCCATCATCCCGATGTTTGCCAGTTCATCGGCACGATGGTTTTTTTCGACGATTTCGTCGAAAGCCTCCCGGGTGATGAAGCCGGGGTTTTTTTCGTTGAAGCGGCGGTACCATTTGTCCATCTCTCGCTCATCGTTCACATTGAGGTGTCCTTTGACGTTGAAGAAATGCACCTCGTGAAAGCTTTCCACGAGTTCGAGGAGCTCTTCCCAGAGGGCTCGATTTTCCACAGGTGAGTTCTTGGACGTTCTCCAGCCCTTTTTACGCCAGTTCACATACCATTTCTGGTGGAAACAATTGACGACATAGGCGCTATCGGAGAAGACGTGTACCATCAGGTCACGGCTCTTGAGGGCCTTGAGGCCTTCGATGATTGCCGTGAGCTCCATGATGTTGTTCGTCGTGTTCACAATGCCACCATAGAGTTCTTTCTCGTGGCCCTGGTAGACCAGGATGCTTCCCCAGCCCCCGACATTCTCTGTGCTCTGGTTGTTGGCGCATGCGCCATCTGTATAAAGATAAACTGATTTCAAGTTGGATCACCCTCGCGGTTTCACAGTGCAGTGGTTATTGTCGATTTGTCCTCCACCATTATATCACGGGCAGGAGAGAAAACAATCGTAGCGAGCTGAGGAATCCTTGTTGACAAGCACTGAGGAGAGGCGTATTCTGTTATTAGCATATGCCAATAACAACAAGGAGGTAGACGATGATACAAAAGGAGCAGATGAACACACATAGTCAGGCGAAAAAAATCATCGCTGTTATGAGTGGCAAAGGTGGGGTTGGAAAATCTTCCGTCACAGCCTTACTGGCCACGGCACTTCATTCCGCAGGGCTATCGGTGGGTGTGATCGATGCGGATATCACGGGTCCTTCGATTCCCAAGGTCATGGGTGTGGCGGATCAGAAGATCGTGGGGACACCAAAAGGGCTTCGGCCTGTCGAGACCACTTCGGGGATTAAGGTCGTATCGATCAATAATATTCTTGAACACCAGGATCATCCCGTGATCTGGAGAGGACCAATTCTCAATCAGACGGTCAAGCAATTCTACACGGAGGTTGATTGGGGCGCGCTGGATGTGCTCCTCATCGATATGCCCCCGGGAACGGGAGATGTGCCCCTGACTGTCATGCAGTCGATTCCTATCGATGGTATGATCCTAGTCACCTCACCTCAAGATCTCGTAGGCTTGATCGTGACAAAATCCCTGAAGATGGCGCAGATGCTTTCTGTTCCAATCCTAGGATTCGTCGAGAACATGAGTTTTTTCCTCTGTCCGGATAACGGTAAGACCTACGAACTCTTCGGCCCTTCGAAGATCGAAGAGATCGCAAAGGAGCTCAAGGCAGAGGTTTTGTTGCGCATGCCAATCGATCCGAACCTGGCGGTACTTTCCGACGAGGGTCGGATAGAATTGTATGAGAAAGAGAATCTTGTTTTCGCGGATCAGATTAACGAAGCACTGGTGAAAAGAGTAAAGGAGATGTTAGCGTGAAGGTCTTGATCACAGCGAAAGAAGCATACTTGAACGGAGCGGTGGACGAACACTTTGGGCGAGGGGCCTATTTCTGTCTCTATGATACCGATACGAAAGAGATCACGTTCATCGAGAACGAAGCGGCGAAGGAGAATTCTGGAGCAGGTGTTAAGGCGGGACAACTGGCCCTCTCCCTAGGTGCAGAAATCGTGGTCACCGGGCATCTCGGACCAAAGGCCTCCACGGTACTCAATAAAGGAAAAGTCCGTGGATACGCGCTAAAGAGTGCGACCATCGCGGGTACGATCGATGACGTGGTAGCGGGCAATCTGTCTCTTCTCCAGGAGGGCTAGACATGCGTGTGGTCGTACTCAGTGGCAAGGGGGGAACGGGAAAGACGACGGTCAGTACCCATCTGGCCGTGCTTTCGGGCTTCACCTACCTGGATCTCGATGTCGAGGAGCCCAACGGGCACCTCTTCTTGGATCCGGAGATCGAATCGGTGAATGAAGCGGTCCTGATGCTTCCGAGAGTCGATCGGGAGACCTGCATATCCTGCGGGAAATGCATACAGACATGCCAATACAATGCGCTCGCAATGGTTTCAGAAGAAGTGATGCTTTTCGAGGACCTCTGCCACGGTTGTGGTGCCTGTAGCATCGTGTGCCCGGTGAACGCTATCGAGGAGGTGCCGAAAACGATCGGTCACCTGCACCGTGGGCCCGGGTATGCTCGGGGAGAGCTAAACTTGATGGTAGAAACGGCTGTACCGGTCATCCATCAAGCAAAGGCCCTGTTGCCGGTAGAAGAAAATGCATTCATCGATGCCCCCCCGGGGACCAGTTGCTCCGTGATCGCCGCTTCGAAGGGAGCAGATTACGCGATGATCGTGACCGAACCGACGGCCTTCGGTTTACATGATTTGAACCTGGCCGTCCGTTTGATGAGACAGCTCGGTATTCCCCACGGTGTTGTCCTTAACCGCGCGGGTGAGGAAGATCATGTGGTTGAGGATTACTTGGAAGAGGAGAACCTGCCGATGCTAGGAAAATTACCTTTTTCGGAGACCGCAGCCCGTGCTCTCTCCGAGGGTCAGATGCTTTGGGATGTCGGTGCCTTCTCTGGATTATTCAAGCAGATCTACAGGAGGCTGATGGAGGAGGTCCGAAATGTTTGAAATCGCGGTAATCAGCGGAAAAGGGGGTACAGGTAAGACAACAGTATCCGGGGCCTTGGCCTACTTGCTGCCTGATCTTGTGAAAGTGGATGCCGATGTGGATGCATCGAATCTACACCTGCTCCTCTCTCCCAAGACACAGGCGTCGGAAGTTTTCTATGGGGCCAAAGTCGCCAAGATCGATTCGGAACGTTGCTCCGCCTGCGGACGATGCGACAACTTGTGTCGGTATGAAGCGATCGATTGGAAAGAAGGTCGTTACCACGTGAATCCCTATTTATGCGAAGGTTGCAACGCTTGCGTTGTCGGGTGCCCTGAAGAAGCAATCGGGCTTTTCGAAGAGAAGACCGCGGATCTCCTGACGTCACAGCCGGAGCGGGGGGCTCCCCTCTTTCATGCTGACATGGAGATTGGTGCGGAGGGATCTGGAAAGCTGATCAGTCGGCTTCGGCAGAAGGCCAAGGGGAGCGGAGGCGAGCGCTATTTGATCGACTCATCCCCCGGGGTGGCATGTTCGGTTATGAGTGCGATCACAGGTGCAGATTTCGTCGTGATCGTGACCGAACCCACGCTCTCTGGAGCCCGCGATTTCCAACGAGTTTGGGGAATTGTCGAACATTTTAAGCTAAAGGCGGGGTTGATTGTAAATAAATTTGACTTGAACCCCTCCCTATCTGATAAAATAGAGCAAAAGGCTCGTGAATATTCTATCAAAATACTTGGACGCATACCCTATGACCCGGCCGTGGCGCGAGCGGTCAACCGATTGAAACCCGTGGTCGCTTTTGACCCAGCGTCTCCGGCCTCCAGAGCCCTCGTGGAGGTGACCGATCACCTACGAGCGACAGTCGAGGAGATTTACGGAGAACGTGCGTTGTTTGTTTTTCATAAGTAGACGAGGAGAGAGGAGTCATGTATATGAAATTAGCCGTGGCAACAGAAGCCGGACAAGTCGCCCAACACTTTGGACACTGCAAGAAGTATACGTTTTATACCGTTGAGAATCGCGAGATTCAGGAAAAAAAGACCATTGATAATCCCGGCCACCGTCCCGGTTTCTTACCCGGGTACCTTAAGGAACACGGTGTCGATCTGATTATCTCGGGGGGGATGGGAGCAGCTGCCCAGCTGTTGTTCAAGGATGCAGGGGTGGAGGTCATCGTAGGAGCCAAGGGAAATATCGATGAAGTCGTCTCCTCCTATTTGTCCGGGACCCTAGAGAGTACCGACGAAGTATGTAATCACGACTCACATCATCACGATTAAAAAGGAGCGATGACCGTGGATAACCGATTGGATTTGATCCTAGAAAAACTCAAGGCCGAGGGCCTCAAGATCACGTACCCCCGGACGGAGATCATCCGTTTGTTTCTCGAAACCAATGATCATTTGAAACCGGAGGATCTCGTGGAGATGGTGAAGGACAAGAATATCAGCGTGCCCACGGTGTATCGCAACCTGGATGTTCTGAAGCAACACAGGATCATCAAGGAGATTTCTCTTCATGATGCCCGTTATTACGAACTGATCATGTACTCGGGCAACCGCCTTCACGTGCACCTGAAGTGCAGAACCTGTGATGCGCTGATCGAGTACAAAGACGATGAGCTGATGCTCAGCATGTTGAAAGACCAGCACTATGTAGAGCAGACCTTCGGCGCACTGGTGGATGACATCACGGTGCTGATGAACGGCATCTGCCCTAAGTGTCGTGAGCAGGATGCCTAGACCAAAGAAAAAGAGACGAATCGCTTATTCGCCTCTCCATCATTATTTTAAACCTCAGGGGATCCCCACGGTTTTACTCGAGGAAGAGACCCTGAAGCTCGAAGAACTCGAGGCCATCCGCCTCAAGGATCTTGAGGGCATGCACCAGTCGGACTGTGCGGAGGCCATGCACGTTTCCCGGCAGACCTTTCAGCTGATTCTTGAGGAAGCGCGCGTGAAAGTGGCCAGGGCCCTGATCGAGGGTCACGCCATCAAAATCGAGGGCGGTGATTACGAGATCCGAGGGTGCCTCTATAGCTGTGAAGCGTGTGGCGCCACCTTTGAAGTGGGACTTGTACAGGATGAGAAGGCATGCATCGCTTGTGGCTCCGATCAGATTATATGCCGCAAGAAAAAGCGACACAGGCGACATCAAGAACACGTGAACACCGACTAGGTGGCGTGTTCTTTTTTTTGTCAATTAAAAAGCACCTCCCGGGACCTTCGCCGGAGGATGCTTTTCCCGATCAAGATGAACAGGTGAGGGCTATAGAAAGAATCGAATGAGTAGTTTGCTACCCACAATCACACCGAGAAACAGGGCGATGCCAAAGATCCAGCCAGAGAGCGAGAGGGAAGCGACACCCGAGTAGAAAGCACCGATGTTGCAACCGAAGGCGATACGGGCACCGTAGCCCATCATGAGTCCACCGAGAACAGCCGCGACGATCTGATTGGGGTTCTTGATTCTCTTGATTCTGAAACCTGAGGCCATGAGCGTGGCCAACAGAGCGCCGATGATTAAGCCGACGTTTCGGATGCTTTCTCCATGGGCGAGAAAGCCTGACTCAAGGGTAGAGCTTGCCGCTTGTGAACGGAAGTAGAACCACGAGCTAACGTCACCACCGATCGCTTCGAAGAACCAAGCCCCCCAGTGGGCCAGCGGGCCCGAGACGCCCCAGGGATTACCCGTGACTGCCAATGTGGCGATCTGCAAAATGCTAAGTAAGACTGCGCCAGTGATGTAGGGAAAGGCATCTCGAAACCATCTCTTGTAGTATTTGTTTTCATGCAATGCGTCAAAGGGTTTTAAAGACAAGGCTAAAACCTCCCGCTTGGTATGTTCGATTATCGTGTGACTAGCGTGTTGTTCTTTTCTCCTCCCATCGGTCTGCCAAGATAAAAAGGGCGGCAATCACGATCAACTGGAGAGCGACGGCTCCGAACCACCCGAAATAATCAGGAAGGAAAACCGACTTGCCTCCGGCGATAAAGGTCCTCGTCCACCAGCCGAAGTCATGGGCTCCCCAGAAAGATCCGATGATGAAGAAGACGAGGGAGATCATCTGCATGGTGAATCCTTCGCCCACGCGCATCAACGTGCCGGAAGCACATCCGCCGGCGATGACCATTCCTATGCCAAAGATGAAGCCACCGGCTAGCGTGGCGAAGCTGATGGGTACGACGTAGCCTTGTCCGGGGATGGGTAATCCCCGGACGAAGAAGCCGTACTTGATGGCGGCGAAGCCAAGGGTGGTGATGGCGAAAGCCACGAGCACTGCACGCGCTAAGCTGGTCATGCCCGTCAGCATGGGATCGCGCATTGAGGCGGTGAAGCAGAATCTCGCGCGCTGCAAGATGAATCCGAAGGCGATGCCCGACAGCCAGAAGAAACCGAGGACTGGACTTTTCTGGGCGAACAAATAGCCGATAAACAAGACCATGGTGAGGAGAGCAAGTCCTCGTGGGATCTGGTTTGCTTTCTTGCCCCCCTTGCGACGGACAGAAGAACGCAGTTTTGAATCGGTATGTTTTTCAGAAGAAGAACCGTCGGCCTTTCCTCCTGCGGAGCTTTTATCGTTCCGATCGATCACTGGATCACGCTCCTTTTCAGCTGCTTTCATAAACGTCGTATCTACTAGTATTCTAACATAGCCCACGAGGAGTCTCTAGTGTCAGAAAGGAGGAGCGTTCAACAAGCGCAGCGAAAGAAACAAGTTCACTCGCTACTCTGCACGCATAGAGGGGACAGCTTCCTTGCTCGGATTTTGTGATAATGATAGAGGATAACATTCTCACTTGCTATCGGTTTTTCTTATAATAGATGATATAATGGACCCAAGGCATAAACAATGGAGTTTGGAGCTGATCGTATGCACATAGAATGCTTTGCTTACTTTTATAAAGTCGCCATGGCGAAATCGATATCCAAGGTGGCGAACTCATCGCACATCTCGCAGTCTGCTCTGAGCCAGCAGATCCAGAGGCTTGAGGAGACGTTGGGTTATCCGCTGCTCACGCGATCGAACAAGGGTGTCGAGTTGACGGACATGGGCTTGATCGTTCTGAAATACGCGAATAACATCGTTAGAACCTACAACAAGATGCAAGAAGAGCTATCGAATGCCGATCGCAACAGTCGCAAGATTACGATCGAGGCCTCTTGGCCCATCGCGAACTACGCGCTACCTTGTACGCTCTACGATATGAAGAAGAGATTCCCGCTCCACAACTATGAGTTGAAATCCAACGGATCAAAAGATATCATCGAGGTGGTCAACAACGGGATCGCCGATATTGGGTTTGTCTACGGTGAACCGGAGAATGAAAACGTGTTGGGCGTTGAAGTGGGCATCGATGAGGTGGTGCTCGTGGCTGAGGCCAATTTTGACATTGAAGAAGAGATTAACGCTAAGGATTTATCTTCTTATCCGATTATCATGCTTAACGATAACGTTCGGATTGAAGAGATCATTCGCAAGAATCTAGCGGAGCATAACCAGGGTCTCGACGATCTGAATATCCTGTTCAGCCTCGATGCCGTGGAAGCGGTGAAAAATTCACTGTCCCACCGCTACGGGATTGCCTTCATCCCCTACAGCGCTGTGAAAAAGGAACTCTATCGCAAACAATACAAAAAAATAGAGATCAAAGGATTTGATCTCTTGAATCATATCTATTTGGTTTATACCAATCAGAGCATGGAGAATGAAGCGGTGAAGGAATTCATCGATGCGTTCAAAGAAGTGGGGAACAAGAGCTTCTGTTAACGTACCTTTGTGATCGTGACTTCCCAGACCCCGGTCATCACCTCGTCAACGTCGACGGTGAAGGTCGGGGCTTTGTATTTGTCCTCTAGGGAAGTGAGCACACAACTATGGTCGATGGCCACGACCACGCTATCGCCCACTTCCATGCGTTGAAACGTCCGGTCGATCTTGAGCACCGGGAGGGGGCACATATCCCCCATGCAGTCCAGGTCGGTCCTCATGATCAGACAAGCTCCTCGGCCAGACGATAGAGAAGACGAACTCCGGCGCCGGTGGCACCCTTCGGTCCCGTGGGTGTTGCTTTGTCGGTGAAGGCCGGTCCTGCGATATCCAGGTGGATCCAAGGGCGATCCTCCACGAAGTTCATCAAGAACATGCCCGCGGTCACCATGCTGGCCTCTCTGGCAGCGTTGGTCAGATCAGCCTCGTGGTGCTTGATCAGATCACCATAGGCGTCATCATGGGGCATGCGCCAGATCTTTTCCCCAGAGCGTTCGGAAGCCCGGTCGAGCAGCGCGTGGAAGGTATCGTCATTGGATTGGCTACCGATGCGCTCTTGACCAAGGGCCACCACCTGGCCACCGGTGAGGGTGGCGATGTCCACCAGTCGCTTGGCCTTGAGTTCACGCTGGCTGAAGGTGAGTGCATCGGCCAGTGTCAATCGTCCCTCGGCATCCGTGGACTTGATGTAGATAGATTTTCCACCCATACTCCCGATGATATCCCCCGGATGGTAACTGCCACCAGAGATCATGTTCTCGCAGGCGGCGATGACGCCCACGATGTTCACGGGGAGGGCGCGTTCGGCAATCAGACGCAGGGCACCGATGACAGCGGCGGAACCACCCATATCGGATTTCATGTCCAGCATACCCTCTTTGCTCTTGATCGAGTAGCCACCTGAGTCGTAAGTGAGTCCCTTGCCGATGAAAGCCGTCAGTTCCTCCGGTTGATCCGGTGCTCCTTCGTAGCGAAGGAGGATCAATCTGGGCGCGTGAACGGATCCTCTGGCGACCTCGAGATAGGCGGTCATACCGAAGGCACGGATCGCGCCCTCCTCATGGACCGTCACCTCAACGGGGAGATCGGAAAACAAGGTGTCGCATGCAGCGGCGAGATCTTCTGGGTACAGGTCGTTGGCTGGTGTGTTGACAAGATCGCGCGTCAGGTTCGTGGCTTCTGCAAGAGACAGACCGAAGGCGGCGGCATCCACGGGTGCCGTTGCTCCTTCGAGGCATAGATTGAGATCGCGAGCTTCTTTCTTTTCCGATCGATAGCGGTCGAACCGGTAATCGGCGAGCCCCAAACCTTCGAAGAATCGCTCCGCCTCCTCGGAAACGAGATGCGGTGCGTGGATCACGCCGGTACTCACCCCGAGGTCCTGAAGAGCCTTGAAAACCTGTCCCGCCAGATGCGCGAGGGGTTTGGATCCCGGATAAGCAAAGAGGACATCATCCTCTGTGAGCACACTTACCTTGACGAAAGCCTCTTTCTTTTCTCGGTCATAACGTTTCATGTGGTTTTTCAGTGCATCACGATGCTCCTTGGGCCCCGAGATTGTGAGTTCGTCGTCCATCAGATAGATCGTCGCAAGTCCCGAAGCGGGCAGTGCGTCGTGTGAAATCAGTAGAATCATTGGTAACACCTCCATCTTTATTATACCGCAGTGGAGGTTGACGAAAAAATTTTTTTGTGGAAAAATGGGACTGCTTAGCTATGGAGGTGACCAACACATGCTATCGATCATTATTCCGGTGTACCGAGCAGCAGCTTCTCTCGAAAGGGTGGTTTCCGAAATCCAGGGGGCACTTCTGAAGATCGACTACGAGATAATCCTTGTGGACGACGCCAGTCCCGATGGGAGCTGGGCGGTAATCGAAACCCTTTGTGCGGGGGATTCCCGCTTGCGCGGCCTACGTCTTACGGAAAACCGAGGACAACAGAATGCCTTGGCCGGTGGGATTATCGAGTCCAAGGGCGAAGTGCTCATCACCATGGATGATGATGGACAACACCCGGCTTCGGAGATCCACAGATTGCTCGCGGCCATCTCAGCAGGTGCGGATTTGGCCTTTGTTGTTCCGGTCGTCAAACCACACAAGCACTATCGACGTTGGGGGTCTTTTTTGACCGATCGCACCTTCAACTTCTTGGTCGGTAAGCCCACCCAGATCAAGATCTCTAGCCTCAGGGCTTTCAAGCGGGAGATTGTTTGTGAGCTGCACCGGTATCCCTATCGATTCTTGTACCTTTCCGCCTATCTGCTCGGAAGATCGAAGTGCCCTGTTACGGTGGAGGGAAGTCTCCGGCCGCGGCACCACGGTATGAGCAACTACACTTTGCTACGCCTGGCGAAACTCTACGGACGGCTGATCCTTTACCACGGCACCCTTCCCTTATTAGATCGATTCAGGGCCAAAGGCCCCCTTTACCAGATAGCTGAGAGGAGATGAACATGCGCGTATTATTCTTAGGAGGCGGGAGGTGCCAGGAAAATGGGATCCGTCGCTTGAAAGCATTGGGACACGAAGTGATCCTGACGGACTACTATGAGCACCCCCACGCGGAAGAGCTTGCCGATGCACATGTTCAGATCAGTACTTTTGATCTCGAGGCCAATCTGATCGTGGCTAGGGACAAGTCCGTTTCCGCCGTAATGACCATGGGGACGGATCAACCGGTCCGTACCATGGCTCACGTGGCGGAGCGATTGGATCTACCGACTCCTATTGATCCTGAAACGGCATATCTGGTCACGAACAAGCGGGCCATGAAGATGAGATTCGTGGATGCGGGGCTCCCCACCGCCCCCTTTCTTTTCGTCGATCGACAGACGCGACCAGACGAGATTCCTTTTCCCCTTCCCTGGGTGGTGAAGCCCTTAGATGCCCAGGGACAGCGGGGGGTCTATCGCATAGATCGGCCCCAAGAACTGTCCACGGCCATCGATGATAGTTTTCGATTCACCCGAGAGAATCAGCTCCTTCTGGAGGGATACTATCCATCGCGGGAGGTCACGGTGACCGGATGGGTGTCCGGTGGAGAAACCCACGTGTTCACCATCACAGACCGTGTGACCACGGAAAACGGCAGGAGCATTGGAATCTGTACCGAGCACTTGTACCCGTCGCGGGCAGCCCGCGGCATAGAGAACGAGATTCGATCCTTGGCAGATCAGATCACCCGGGCCTTCGTTATTCAGGAAGGGCCCATTTACTATCAGATGCTCCTCGGCGAAAGGGGTCCTGTGATCAACGAGATCGCCTGTCGTTTGGGTGGAGCCTATGAAGATGTCTTCGTCCCCCTCGTCACGGGTGTGGACCTTCTGGGACTCCTGATCGCCAGCCACCTCGATGGGGAGGTCGAGATACCCGAGCACACCCAGGAGGATACCCGATTTTCACACCTCAGTGTACAGCTACTCTTCGCCCGGCCTGGTCGGGTGACGGAACTGCTTCATGAGACGGTACCCGGAGAGGTGGTGAGTGAGTGGTTCGTATCTCCGGGCGATCAGATCGAGCCTTTTGATAATGCCACCTACCGCGTGGGCTACGCCATCATCGGGGCCACATCGCAAGCAGAGCTGGAACAAAGGATCGGGATGTTTTTCGAGCGGAATCGCGTGCTCGAGGGTAGGGAGAACCTGCTCGTCGAAGGGAGGAAGGGAAAATGAAAGAACGTAGACTACTCTTGGTCCTTTTGCTCGGACTCCTTTTCATTACGGGCTGTAGCGCCGACGGGGGAAAGCTTAAGGTTGCCAAGCAGTACGGGCTCCCCTATGCCCCGCTTGAGATCATGGCGGCCAAGGGGTTCGATGTGGACCTCGACATCGAGTGGGTGCAGGTGAACAACAGTGCAGCCCTCAGGGAGGGGATGCTGACCGGTAGCATCGATATCGGCTTCATGGGAATCCCCCCTTTTTTAATCGGTGTCGACAAGGAGATGGATTGGTACTTGTTCACAGGCCTCAACCGCTCCTACCTGGCCTTAAACGGGAAGCCGGGGATCGACAGGCTCGAGGAGATCGAAAGTTCCGACCGCATTGCGCTCCCTCAGCCGGGGAGCATCCAGCATATCCTCTTGACCATGGCCGCCGAGCGAGCCTTCGGGGAGGCCACGCGATTTGACGATCAGTTGGTGGCGCTCAATCATCCCGAGGGCATGTTGGCCCTGTCGCAAGACCCCCTGGTGACCCTCCACTTCACCACCCTCCCTTATGTACTCGAGGAGCGTGAAGGGGGGCGTGCGGTGGAGGTGCTGTCGGGTGAAGAGGCCTTCGGTGGGCCCTTCACCCTGATCGTCGGCGTAGCTTCTGGCGCCTTCCTACGGGAAGAGCCGGAAGGGCTGGAAGCCTTTGAAGAGGCCCTGGCGAAGACGCTGGATTACATGGAGGAGCATCCTGAGGAGACGGTGTCCATTTTATCTGAGACCTACGGGCTATCGGAAGAGACCCTCGGCCGTTGGCTATCGGAAGGTCGTTCCTCCTATGGTCTGGAGGTCGATGGTTACGAAGCCTTTGTTTTGCATATGATCGATACGGAGTTGATCCAAGGGGGCCCGGAACGCTACCGGGCGGCGAGACGAGATGACTAGGCGTCGTCTCTTGCTCCTGGTGCTCATTGGGGTCTGGTGGGGGGCTGCTTTACTCCTGTCTAACCCCAATCTGCTACCCTCCCCCATCGAAGTGCTAGGGGTACTGTTGCGTGACCTGTCCATCTACCGTTATGCGCTGCTCTCCCTCGGTTTGATCCTAGTGGCTTTTGTGTCTTGCCTGCTGTTGGCCATTTTGGTCGCCACGCTATCGGAGCGTTCCCTCTGGGTCAAGGAAGGGATGTCGCTACTCATGGGACTCTTCGATCCGTTACCGGGAATCGCCCTCTTGCCCCTCCTTCTTCTCTGGTTGGGGATCGGAACGGCGGCGCTCTTTCTTCTGGTGACGCACGCGATGTTCTGGCCTCTCTATATTGCGCTTGCCAAGGGTTTCCAAGCGATTCCCTCGATTTACCGAGATGTGGGGAAGACCTTCGGATTGTCGTCGGTACGACAGTTGAAGGACATCGCCTTACCCGCCAGTCTTCCCCACCTCATGGCCGGTTCACGACAGGCCTTCGCCCGTGGGTGGCGGGCGGTGATTGCCGCGGAGATGTTTTTCGGTGCGATCGGTGGAAGCGGGGGGCTTGGTTTCTACATCGTCAAGAAGCGGGCTTTTTTTGACGTCCCCGCTCTAACGGCGGCCCTCTTTCTGATCGTCGTGACGGGTATCGTCGTGGAGAAGCATCTGTTCTCGACCTTGGAGGAACAGACGATCGGGAGGTGGTACGGATGATCCGTTTTGATGGGTTGACGGTTATTATAGAAAAGCAGGTGATCCTTGAGAATCTATCGGGTCATCTGACCCCCGGTCGTTTCCATGTGCTCGTGGGGCCCTCGGGTTCGGGTAAGACCACCTTGCTCCGTGCCCTAGCGGGGTTAACCCCACACCGGGGCCGCGTGAGGGGACCGCGTCCGCTGATGGTCTTTCAAACCTTCGATCAGTTGCTCCCCTGGAAGACCCTCGGGGAGAACGTCGCCTATGCCCTGCACCTCGCGGGAAACCATGAGGAGGGACAGGTGGACCGATGGCTGGAGGCCGTGGGATTGAGCGAAGCGAAAGACCAATACCCCCGGCGCTCTCCGGCGGCATGCGCCAGCGTGGGGCGCTCGCACGGGCCCTGGCCTACGATCCCTCCGTTTTGCTTCTCGACGAACCCTTCGGGAGCTTGGATGAGGGACTGAAGCGAAAACTGGGGGAGATGGTCGTGGATCTACAGCGGCAGACGCAGAAGACCTTCCTCTTTGTGACGCATGATCTGGAGGAGGCCTTGCGTCTCGCCGATGACATTTTGATAGTAGAAGCAAAAGACCGCCTGGTGTCCTTGACACCGGAGGCGGCCGTTAATCATCCGTTCTTTCTAAGCGGTACACGGTGATGCGATAGGGTCTTATTAGGGCCAGATCGACCACACGCATGGCGAAGCGCGAGTCCATCTCAGCCGTGATTCTGCCGTGTGTGCCCAAGTAACCCATCATCTCGTCGTAGTAGGGATAGAGGTTACCGTACAGGGCGTTGTAGAGCGGTCGCTTCTGGTAGAATAGGTGCATCTCTTCGAAGAGAACAACCGTACGGATGTCCCGGGTTTCCACGTATTCCGAGAAGGTGAGCCCCTGTCTTTCGAGATGGTCTAGATTCCGGACATCATAGAAGGAAAGATCGGAAAGGGCGAATCCGGTATTCAAATTGGCGAGCACCGGTCCCTCCGTGACCTCGCGTGAGAGAAATGACGCGAAGGCAGGATAATCGTAGGACCACACGAGAGAAAGGTTAGCGAGTGAAAGGAAGAGGGATAGCAGACCGACGGCCACGAGGGCCGCGGTCTTTTTTCTTTGGGAGAGCGAGTGGAGAAGGCCGGCCAAGAGCGCATAGAGATAGGGGTAGAAGAAGATCAGGCTCGTCTGATTATAACGACCGATGAGCACGAGCCCGATCAGCGTACCCAGGATACCAGCGAGCGGTGCCCTTAACTCGTGGTGCTTACCGGAGGAGAAGATCGACCAGAGGAGCAGACCTCCGAAGAACCAGAAGAGGGGCTTTTGGCGCGGGACGAAGTAGGTGCCCGAGATGGCGTGATAGAGTTTGTAGAGATAGTCGTCAAGCCCACGGATTTTTGTCATCAGACCACTGTCCACACCCAGCGTAGAACCGAAGGAGAAAAAGTGGGAGAAAAAATCGGGATCCATCCGGAGGCTCCATAGGACGAAAAACAGGGCGAAGAGGCCGATGGGAAGGCCCCAGAAGAACCAGCGCTTCAGGCGATTTCCCTCCGAAAGACCGAGGACTGCGAAGAGCCCGGAGAAAACTAGGAAGGCATTCGGGTGAACGCCGATGGCCAGCCCGACCAGGGCTCCGGAGGCGATCAGCCGCGGGAACTTTCTATTGTCGCCATCGATCAAGAGCCAGGCGCCGAGCAGAAAGGCGAGAAGGATGCTTTCCTGTCTAGCCATATGCGAGGCATGGAGCCACTGGACATTGAGGGCGAGCAGGAGGACGGTGGCAAGGGCTGTCTGTTCTTCGTAGCGGTGTCTGAGAAGACGGTAGAAAAGTCCCAGCGCGAGCAGTGAAGCCAGGAAAGAAAGCAGGCGCATGGAGAAAAGCGTTGTACCGAACAAACCGATGAAAGTCATCTGGAGCAGATTGAAGACGACCTTGATCGCATGGGGATACATGGGGTACAAATCGAAAAAAGGATGAGAGGCGGAGAGCGAGCCGGAGCTCAGCATCTCCTGGCTGAGTAGAGCCAGCCAGCTCTCGTCCGAATGCATGAAGGGAAAGCGCGTGAGCGTGGCCAAGCTCCCGACCAAAGTCAAGAACAAGAGGAGAGATAGGTTTTTTTTCATCGGCTTATACACCTGCTTTTTTCACGAGGCGATCCTCTCGAGTAGGGAAGACTCTGCATCACGCCTCAGTGTATCGGCTTTGAAAGTGGACCCGGGATTGTAGAGACGAAAACCAATGTGATGAAAGAGCCCTGATGAACAGGTCCCGCTGGGGCTCGTTGGGAGGTAACTTTTGGCAGCCATTTCATACAAAACATGGGCAGTGGGGCAGAGCGGCCTTCGGCAAAGGGCGTCCGTAATGCGATAGGGGGTGGGAACTGCGCGCACGAGCTCCCCCCTTCTGTATCCTTATCATACTCTATGTGCTTGGGGATGCAAAGGGATCGTCTGATACTTTTTTCACGTTGCATTCATGAAACGGTTACAATATTAGAAAAACTGATAGTGAGTTTCGGGGGTTCTCGCGTATAATGAGAGTGTGCATTGTTGAAGAATTAACAATCAATCGGGAATGATCTTTTCGAGAGTAACAAAACGGAGGAGAATTATGCAGAAGAATCGCTTGAAATGGTTCATGTTGCTGGGTATGGTTCTTGTGCTCGTCGCCGGTTGTACGGCTGGAGCGAGCGATGAAGCGGGAGATTTTATCATCTCTGCTGAAGAAGCCCTGGCCATGAAAGATGATGCCGGGGTCATCCTGGTAGATGCGCAGAATACCTATGACAAGTACGAGGATGAGCATGTGGCGGGAGCGATCAGTATCGCGCGACCCGAAATCATGATCAACGAACCGGTGAACAATATGCTTCCACCGGCAGAGCAGATTGAAACCACAATGGGCGAAAAAGGCATCTCCAATGAGAGCACGCTCCTCATCTACGACAGCAACAACAATATGGATGCCTCACGTCTCTGGTACACATTATTTGTTTACGGACATGAGGACACAAAGCTCAAGGTCATCAGTGGGGGTCTCGAAGCGATGAAAGCAGCGGGCGCCGAGACAACGACCGACGTAACGACTTTGCCCGAAACAACCTACACGGCGGGCGAGTTCAAGTCGGAGTACTACGCAACGATTGATGATGTGATTGGGCAGCTCAATTACCCCGATCCACAGGTGACGTTGCTGGATACGCGGAGCACCGAGGAGTTTGATGAGGGTACGATCCCCACATCGATTCTGATCCCTTACAATGAGAACAACGAGTCAGACGGAACTTTTAAAGAAGCGAAGGACATTCGTATCATGTACATGGACAATGATCTTTACACGGACAATACACTGATCATGTACTGCAAAACATCCGTCAGAGGTGCCGAGACATTTGTTGCCCTGTATAATGCGGGGTACCGGGACCTTAAGATTTACGATGGCGCTTATCTGGAGTGGTCGAGCGATCCACAACTACCGATCCAGAGACCAGAAGGCGAAGAAGCTGTAGAGTTTAATCAGCAGGATGCTTCGTAAGAAGCAAGGGGGGCTACAAAGATGATGAAAAAGAAGAGAATCGCAGCACTACTACTATCCCTGATGATGGTTCTATCCATCCTCAGCGGTTGTGCGGGAGAGACACCAGCACAGGATGAGCCACAGGAAATGATTCAAAAGTCAGATGAACCGGCTGAGACGCCTGCAGAACCAGCTGAAGCACCAGAAGCACCAGAAGCACCAGAAGCCGATGCTGACGTACAGGCCATTGCTCGTGCGGTGATGGACGAGAAGCCAGATCACAGCTACATGGTCGGTGCCGAGGATGTCTTCGCGGCTATCGACAACGGTGAAGATTTCTTCGTGCTGGACATCCGTCAGCCCGATGTTTACGCAGAAGGACACATCAAGGGTGCTGTGAACGCTCCCTGGGGTCCTGAGTTCGGTAGCGTGCTGGAGAACCTGCCCGCTGACAAGCCGATCTACCTCTACTGCTACACAGGTCAGACGGCCGGTCAAACCGTTGCTATGCTGAATTTCGCTGGATACGATGCGTACAGCGTCCGTTACGGTTGGAACTTGGGCGTTTCCCAGACAGATGGATTCGAAGGCTACGCGGAGACAGAAGCCAATGATTTCGGTGATGTGGAGACCCTAGCTGTTGATCCCGCTGTGAAGGAAGCTTTCGTAGCCTACTACGAGGGACTTGCTGATGTGGCCGGTGACACCTACGCGAACTACAAGATTTCAGAAGACAATGCGAAGGCGCTTCTCGACGAGGATGCTGAAGATGTGATCTTCCTGTCGATCCGTCGCTACGATGACTACAAAGACCAGCATATCTCCGGAGCGCTCAACGCGCCTTACGGACAGACGATGCTGTCGGATATCGAGACCATGGGTCTTCCCAAGGATCAGAAAGTCATCGTGAACTGCTACTCCGGACAAACGGCCGGTCAAGCGGTGGCCATCATGCGACTGCTCGGATACGATGCCGTGAGCCTCAACTTCGGTATGGGCACGCCTAAAACACCTGGTGGTTGGGCGAACAAAGGCTTTGAGACGGTAGATACTGTTGAAACCGCTGATTTCGGTGCAACTAACGTACAGGCCATTGCCCGTGCGGTAATGGACGAGAAGCCAGATCACAGCTACATGGTCGGTGCCGAGGATGTCTTCGCGGCTATCGACAACGGTGAAGATTTCTTCGTGCTGGACATCCGTCAGCCCGATGTTTACGCAGAAGGGCACATCAAGGGTGCTGTGAACGCTCCCTGGGGTCCTGAGTTCGGTAGCGTGCTGGAGAACCTGCCCGCTGACAAGCCGATCTACCTCTACTGCTACACAGGTCAGACGGCCGGTCAAACCGTTGCTATGCTGAATTTCGCTGGATACGATGCGTACAGCGTCCGTTACGGTTGGAACTTGGGCGTTTCCCAGACAGATGGATTCGAAGGCTACGCGGAGACAGAAGCCAATGATTTCGGTGATGTGGAGACCCTAGCTGTTGATCCCGCTGTGAAGGAAGCTTTCGTAGCCTACTACGAGGGACTTGCTGATGTGGCCGGTGACACCTACGCGAACTACAAGATTTCAGAAGACAATGCGAAGGCGCTTCTCGACGAGGGTGCTGAAGATGTGATCTTCCTGTCGATCCGTCGCTACGATGACTACAAAGACCAGCATATCTCCGGAGCGCTCAACGCGCCTTACGGACAGACGATGCTGTCGGACATCGAGACCATGGGTCTTCCCAAGGATCAGAAAGTCATCGTGAACTGCTACTCCGGACAAACGGCCGGTCAAGCGGTGGCCATCATGCGACTGCTCGGATACGATGCCGTGAGCCTCAACTTCGGTATGGGCACGCCTAAAACACCTGGTGGTTGGGCGAACAAAGGCTTTGAGACGGTAGATACCGTCGAGACAGCAAGCTTCTAAAAAAACTTAAAAAGGTCTCATGCGCTGAATGATTCGCGCATGGGACCTTTTTCAACTTCAGCAGGAGTTGTTCTCTACGTGTTTGAGTACTTGTTCGGGGGTCATGTTCGTGGCATCGATGACAAGCATACCATGTTCTTCATCCTTACCGATGTGGCACTGCACGGGCTCGATTTCTTCATAGGCCTCATCCACATCACAGATGATGGTGATATCAGCGTCCATGTCGTGCTCGCCATAATAGACCACTTCGTGTCCTACCTCTCGCAAGGCTTTTTCGATGTCAGGAATTCCTTTTTGGATAGAGATTTTATACTTTTTCACTCTTCCCCACCTCCTTGTTAAAAAAATACCCTTTCGAGGCGAGGAAAACCAAAAAAATTTTCACCTGTGATATAATGATTGAAAAGTACGAAAAAAGGGGAGTTGAGATCCATGCGGATAGCTTTGATTGCTCATGATAAAATGAAGGATGCGATGGTCAAGTTCGCGGTGAGAAATGAATCGATTTTACAGGCGCACAAACTGTACAGTACAGGGACGACGGGAAAACGCGTGATGGATGTGACGGGACTGGACATTGTACGCAAACTCTCAGGACCGATCGGAGGGGACCAACAGATCGGCGCCATGGTAGCGGAAGATGTGATCGACCTGATCATCTTCTTGAGAGACCCGCTCTCCGCTCAGCCACATGAGCCCGATGTCCAGGCACTTCTGAGAATCTGTGACGTGCACGGGGTACCGCTGGCCACGAATATCACCTCGGCCTCGATGTTACTCGAGTCGATGCACGAGAATGAGGATTGGAAGATCATCAAGAATACCTACGCATGAAAAAAGCCCGGGTACCTAAAAGGTACTCGGGCTTTGTAATTCGTCATCCATATCATAGTAGGCTTCAATAAGCTCCTTGGCCCTGTCGTGATCACCATCGAGTACATAGAGGTCAATGCCAAAGAGCGGCGTGCCCATATACAGGCTGGTGACCCCACTGTTATCGTGCATCTTGGCAAAGGCCTGGATTCCTTCTGAAGCGAGAAAGGCCCGCATCTGATTGGCCTGGAAATCATCCTTCACATTGGTCAGTAGTTTCCATGAAGCCGTCATGGTCCACCACGCTCCCTTCTATGAAGTAGATACCCGTAAGCTACTGTGGCTAATCTGTCAGGTAGGCTTGAATCTCTTTTTTCGAGGGGACGCTACCGCTCACCACGACGCTATCATCTTTCACCAGGGCGGGCGTTTTCATCACACCGTAGCCCATGATCTTTTTGAAGTCCTCTACTTTCTCCACTGTGGCCTCTAGCTGATTCTCCTCGATGACTTCTCGCACGCGCTTCTCGAGTTTCGTGCAATTCGCACAGCCGGAACCTAAAATTTTAATCTGCATGATAACCTCCTAAAGTATGGTGTTGAAGAGTATGCCGACCAGAATCATTCCTGTGCCGGAAATACCGACGAAGATCCCGATCAGCTTGGGTTTGATGACCTGCTTGAGCAGGAGCATTTCTGGAAGACTCAGGGCCACGACGCTCATCATAAAGACGAGAGCCGTTCCAACGCCCACGCCCTTCTGGATGAGAACCTCCACGATGGGAATCGTTCCGACGGCATTGGAATAGAGCGGGATACCTGCTCCAACCGCCACAAAAACAGCGAGTGGATTGTTCGGACCTGCATAGGTGACGAGAAAGTCTTCGGGCACATAGCCGTGGATCAATGCGCCCAGGCCGATACCGATGACAATAAAAATCCACACGCGCGAGACCACAGCCTTGACTTCACCCCAGGCGATGGTGATCCGGTGCTTCAAGGTCATATGGGTAACTTCCGTCTCCCCCACGTTCATTTCAAAAACGTAAGGTTCGACGAGGTGATAGAGATTGAACCGTTCGATCAGATAGCCCGCGATGATCCCGATGGTCATTCCCGCCAAGGTGTAGATGAGGGCGATCTTGGGTCCAAAGGTGATCAGTAGAAAACCTAGGGCGATCTCATTGACGATGGGGGAGGTGAGCAGGAAAGTGAAGGTCACACCGAGCGGAATCCCCGATTCCACGAAACCGATGAAAATCGGAACGGTGGAGCAAGAGCAGAAGGGACTCAAGACCCCGAGGAAGGCGGCCACCACGTAGGTGAAAAAGCCGTTAATTTTCCCGAGCATTTTTTTCACCCGCTCGGGCGGGAAAAAACTACGGATGAATCCGATGACAAAGACCATGAAGGTCAGGAGAAAGAGGATCTTCAGGGTATCGTAAACGAAGAAATGGACACTTTCTGTCAGATGGACACCGGCGGTCATGCCAAAAATATCATAGACCAGCCAATCGGCAAAAGCTTTGAACATAGGTAAGCCTCCCTTAATCGGTCAATTGCTCGGTCAACAATTGAAGCTGTGCTGACAGCAGGTGCCCGGCGGTATCCATTAGTTCAAAGACAGCAGGATCGGCCACGGCATAGTGCACATTGACACCGACCCGATTGCTGGTGACGAGCCCGGACTCTCTCAGGATCTTCAGATGTTGAGAGAGATTGGATTGTTCGAGCGCAGTCTCTTCTAGAATTTCACAGACACACAGGGGGGATTGTTCGCGCAGACGATTGAGGATCATCAAGCGCGTGGGATGCGCCATCGATTTGAACAGCTGGCTGAGCAGTTTGTATTTTTGCATGAATTTCACCTCATCATTATATTAGAATATGCTAATATGATAATCTGGATAGAGATCTTTGTCAAGTGGATAACAGGATTCTTTTTGTGGATAACCTGTGGATTCTGTGGGGAACGGAAAAGATGTTTTTGTGGATGATGAGGATATCCACCGAAAAAAGAGGTTATCCACAGTAAATTGTGGACAACCTCTTGATGATCTGTGTAAAGTCCTTGTTAAGTCCCTTACAAAGCGTCTTCGGCCACCCGTGCCAAGGGGCTCCGCTCCACTTGTTTCAGGGTGATATGCCCGGTGAGATCGTAGGCTTTCAGCTTGTCCACGAGGTAGACCAGTCCGTTGGACTTCTTGTCTACGAGAACAGAATCGATCTGGTTGTCCGAGGGATCCCCACAGAAGATGAATTTGGCGTCGCTCCCGGCACGCGTGAGCATGAGCTTGGCCAGATGCGGTGTGGTCTGTTGAGATTCGTCAACGATCACGATAGCATCGTGAAGCGTTCGTCCCCTCATGTAGTTGAAGGTTTTTGTCTCGATAATCCCCTTTTCGCGGTAGATTTCGATGAAACTGGCCACCGTCTCCTGGTCCGTAGGTTTGCCCAGGTTAAAAAGATTGTCAATGGCATCGTAGAAGGGGCCCATCCAGGGTTTGAGTTTCTCTTCCTCCGTCCCCGGAAGATAGCCGATGTCATTACCGGCGCTGATCACGGGTCTCACGAAGATGATGCGACGGTAGGCTTTATCTTCCACAACCTTTTGCAGGGCGACGGCCGTGGCCAAGATCGTCTTTCCACTTCCCGCGCCACCGGTCAGGGTGACGAGCGGAACGTCGGGATCCATGAGGAGTTCAAAAGCGAAGCGCTGCTCTCTATTCCTAGGCTTCAGTCCCCAGGCCTGAGATTTACTGTACTGTAACGGCATGACTTTTCCGTGCTTCATGCGAGCCAAGACTTCATTTGAAGCGTTCTCACGGTTGATGATATGGAAGCAGTGGTTCGGAGGATAGTTTTCACCGGGGGTGTATCCTCCCTCGAAGAGCTGCTGGATCTCATTTGTAGAGAGATAGAGGGTGGTGTATCCCCTATAGAGCTCGTCCACGTTGATCTGGTCGGTTTGGTAATCCTCCACCAGGATCCCCATGGTATCCGCTTTGATGGCCATGTTCAGATCTTTGGTAATGAGGATTGTCGGTCGCTGGGCGTGGGACTGGATGGATTTCGTGATTGCTAGGATCCGGTTGTCATTCTTGGTGGGGTCAAAGGCATCGGGCAAGAGGGCAAGGTTCATCTGGTTGGGCTCGATGCGCAGGTAGCCGCCACCCGGTAGCAAAATGCCATCGGTCAGGGGTGCCTTCCCCCGCAGCTGGTTGATTTCTCTCAGGGCCTCACGCGCGTGATAGCCTACCAATCCGTCTTTATTTTTCAAACCATCGAGTTCTTCGATGCAGATCAAAGGGATAATCAGGTGATTGTCTTGGAAATGAAAGAGAACCTTGGGATCGTGGATCAACACGTTCGTATCGAGCACGTAGTTCTTGATCATCAAAACGCCTCCTTTTTTCCATCGTACCACGATGAGAGCCGGGGGGTGTTAAGTTTAGGAAAAAATGAACCCGTGCGCAGAGGCGCACGGGTTTTTGGGTTCAATCGATAAGATCGTCAATATTATGGTTGAGAAAGTTGTTCATAGCCTCTTTTTCCTTCGTGAGAAAGGCCTTGATCTGGTCATTGTGCCCCAGTTGCTTGGACAGATAGTCCAGTTGCAGCTTATTGACGACGTTCTCGCAGAGGGAGGCCGTTTTCTCAACTTTTTCCGGGAGGTAACGCATCAGGTCCAGCCAGATGTCATCGTAATCAGTGCTCCAGATCTTGTCGAGGTTGCGATTATCGACGATCATGGCCTTATAGTGTTTCTGGTCGAGGCGGTCTTTGATCTGCCGCGTGAGCGCTTTCGCTTCCGGGGCAGAGAGATGGGCATCGTTGTTGATCCAAAAGAGATAATCACCTTTGTCGACAAGATAGTTTTTCTTCATAGCCTCTGTACCTCCTCTCCTTAAGATGATACCCTCGGACCGGTTGGTCAATCAACCAGGTCAACGAAGGCATCAATCTCGTCGATGACCATTTGCAGAGAGCGATCCCAGAAAGCGCGGGTCGTCACATCGATTCCCACGGAAGCGGTTACGTCTTCGATCGTGGCTTTGCCCGTGTAACGCAAGAGGTTATCGTAGCGCGGGATAAAGGTTTCTTTTTCCTCAAGGTAGAGAGCGTAGAGCCCCTTGGCGAAGAGAAGCCCAAAGGCATAGGGGAAGTTGTAGAAGTTCTGGCCGGCACTATAATAGTGCGGTTTGTTCTGCCACATGTGGGGGTGTCGGACCTTGGGATCGAGCCCATCGCCATAGGCTTCGTCTTGCGCCGCTAACATCATGGCACTCAGCGTGTCGGCCGAGAGAGCCCCCTGCTTTCTCCGGGCGAACAGTTCGCTTTCGAAGAGAAAACGCGAATAGATATCGACGATGACCTGGGTCTGTCCCTGCAAGCCGGATTCGAGGAGATAGCGTTTTTCGTCACCCGAGGCCTTTTGAAGAAGGGTGTTCTTAATGAGGGTCTCGCAAAAGATGCTGGCGGTTTCGGCTAGGGGCATCGGGTAGCTGGTGTTGAGCAGCGGTTCTTCGGCGATCCGGTGCCCATGGTATCCGTGGCCCAGCTCGTGGGCTGTGGTGAGCACATCGGAAAGGCTACCGGTGAAGTTGAGGAGGAAACGGCTCTCTCCGATGAAGGGGAGGTTGTAGCAAAAGGCACCCCCTCGTTTCCCCTTGCGTGGCGATACATCGATCCACGCTTTTTCGAAGGCCATTTCAGAGAAATCAGCGAGATCACCAGAGAAGCCGGAGAAGACCTCTCGGATCAGCTCGCGGGTTTCATCGATGGTAAAGCGTCGATCGGTTTCTCCCACGGGAGCAAAGAGATCGTAGAAGGGGAGTCCATGGTCATGACCGAGACATTGCGCCTTCGCCTGGAGATAACGTCGGAAATGGGGGAGGGCATCCCGCATGGACGTCAACATGGCATCGAGGGTCTCCTTGGAGAGCCGACTGTTGAAGAGGCTCTCTTCAAGGGGGCTATGGAAACCTCGTGCCGTCGACGTGGTCAGCACCTCACCCTTGATACTCGAAAGAGCCAGGGCGCTGAGCGGAGCACTGCTCTTGTAGGCGGCAAGTTCGGCTTCATAGGCTTCTCTTCTTCGTTGCGGGTCGGATTCATAGGCCATGTTGCGCACCACCATCAGTGGGAGCTCCGTCTCTTCGCCGTCAAGGGTAATGGGAACGGTCAAATCGGCGTTGAGTCGATTCTGAAGGGTTTCCCAGGCTTGTGATCCGGTGTTTTGCAGCCGTGCCATGAGAATCTCCTCAGCTTCGGAGAGCCGGTGGGTGGCCCGTTGCCGGATCCTATCGAGATAGAATCGGTGATCAAGCAAACGAGGGTCGGCTGCGACCAAAAGGTTGAGCTGTTCGTCTTCGAGCGTGAGGATCCATTTTTCGAAGGCAACTTCGTAGGGGGTCAGCTCGGATCCCAGGGCCTCCAGCCGACTGATGTAGCCGATGGCCTCCTCATCGCTGGTATCGGTTGAAAAACGCAAGTTGCAGTAGGCGAAGAGGCGCCCGAAAACGGTGCGCACCTCTTCCGTGCGGTCGAGGTAATCATGCAGTTCCTCGGACGGTGTATAGGCACCTGTGAAGTGGTCCTTTATCACCTGGTTCATGAGAGTGGGGAGAGCGATCGCGCGCTCTAGGTCCTCTAGGAAACGCGGATCATCAAAGTCCTTGTAGAGGCTGTTGAGTTGCCAGCGGTCTTGGGTCATGGTGTTCCTCCTTTTCATCACATGTTGATGATTTAGCGCCTGCACACTCGTGACTTCAGTCGTGAGTTAGGGCGTTTTTTTTCGCGCAATGTGCTCAATATTTCCTGTCGAAGGAACAGAACATATGTTACAATAATAGAAAGGTGATTTCATTAACAAAAGAACTTTGAAGTTGTAACGATATACATTCGAGTCGTAACTTTGGGTTTTCATACCCAAAAGACATGATGAGTGACAATATTTTAGATTCGCCAAGGATGAAATGAATGCAGTTTGCTGTAGCTCACAGATGGAATTATGCACATCTACTGATGAAAATCAAATCCGAAGATACGCCAGTCTCAAAAGGAGAAGGAGTACTCATGGGTAAACGAATGACGGTCAAAGAAAAAAACGAGGTATTGGCTAAACAGGGTCTTCAGTTGAAACACTATGGCCTTGTTCTTCGTGTTTATCCTACTGAGGAACAGGCGATTCTCATCAACAAGACCATCGGATGTGCCAGGATGATCTACAATAAGTATCTCGATGCGAGGAAAACCTATTATAAGGAGAATGGAGAGAAACTTTCGGTTGGTAGGTACAAGAAGGAGACCATGGTGCCACTGAAGTCCTCTGAGGACTATGGTTTCTTGAAAGAGGTCGACAAATTTGCTTTGGAAGCGGCTTGTGAACATGTCGAAGATGCGTACGGTCGCTTCTTCACTCGTCAAAACCGATATCCGAAGTTCAAATCAAAACGTAGCGCCAAGAAGGCTTATACAACCAAGATGACGAACAACAACATCGAAATCATTGGTTCTTCTCACATCAAGATACCGAAACTTGGGAAGGTGTCCACGGCAAAAGTAAAGACAGCAAGAAATAAGGGGATACTCAAAAAAGTCAGAGGGGGTCAGGCAAGGATCTTAAAAGCGACGATCACCCTGAAGGGTTCTAAGTATTATGTTTCCCTTGCTCTCGAAGAGACGATCGAGTTGGTAAAGCCCTTGGAGATCGAGCATATTGACGCTTCAAAAGCAGTCGGTGTTGATCTTGGCCTCAAGACCTTCGCCACCATCTCCAATGGTGAAAACACCGAGTTCATCGAAAGAGCCAAGTACATCCAGGCGTCGGAGAAGAAGCTGGCCAAGCTCCAACGGAAGTTGGCAAAGAAACAGCTCGATTCACAGAATTACAAGAAGGTAGCACAAAAAATAGCCAATTTGCATGCCCATATAGCAAACCAGCGAAAAGACTTCGCCCACAAACTGAGTACCCGGTTGGCCAACGAAAACCAAGTGGTTGTACTGGAAACACTGAGTATCAAGGGCATGGTCAAGAACAAGAAACTATCGAAAGCCATATCAGATGCGGGATGGTCTCAGTTCATCACCTTCCTGAAGTACAAACTGGAGTGGCAGGGAAAGCATCTTGTACAGATCGACCGTTGGTATGCCTCATCTAAGATTTGCTCTTCCTGTGGGGAGAAACACATCGCTCTTACGCTGAGTGACAGAGAGTGGTGTTGTAGTCACTGCGGTGCTGAGCACGAACGGGATGAGAATGCAGCCATTAACATCAGAAATCAGGGTTTAGATACATTAGGCATCTCAGCCTAAGCATAACCGGTACCAAGTGTACCTGCACCGTTGGGACAACGGGAAGTGCCTGTCACATTTGTGAGCAGAGCCAAGCTCTGTAGGAGGCTTTGTAAGACTTGGGTTGCTCCTGCATTCCAAGCGGTAGCCGGTGAAACAGGAAAAAGTGGTCGTCGCCGAAGGCGATAACCGAATCCCGTGACTTCAGTCATGGGTTGTTCAATAGTAGTTACCCGAAAGAAAAAACGAAGAACACCCGATCAGGAATTCTTCGTCAATTTATGCTTGTACATCCTGTCATCGGCAATTTTAAACAGGATTTCATAGACCATGGATTCATCCGGAGCAGCGCTGAGGCCATAGCTAAAGCGAATGGGGATGAGCTTCCCCTTGTACTCGAGGGACCGATCAGCGAGTTTCGTCGAGAGATGCTCCATGCGCTCTTTTGCCTCGTCCAGTTTTGTGTGGTCGAAGATCACGATGAACTCATCGCCGCCGATGCGGGCCACAAGATCGCCTGCCTTCAGAATCGACTTGATCGCATCGACAAACTGGACGATGGCACAATCTCCCGCTGCATGACCAAAGGTATCATTGATTCCCTTGAGACCATCGAGGTCCATCATCGCTAAGACATAGGGGGAGAGATGCTTGGCGCGTTCGGTGGTGAAACGGTCCAGGTGATCCTCGAAATAGTTGCGGTTCATCACATCAGTGAGCTTGTCGTATTTGGAGAGATATTTGATCCGGTGGATGAGTTCGAAATTTTTCAGGGCCAGCGACATCTGACCGGTAAAGGTCTGGACCATCTGCAGATCTTGTTCGGTGAAGGCCGATTCGTCGTTTCCGTCGATGTTGATCATGGCGTAGATTTCATCGTTGAGATAGATTGGGGCCGAGATGCTGGAGGACAGTTCAAGTGAGAAGGCCCCCTTGAGGTTGATGAACATTTGATCGGATAGATGCTCTCGATAGAAGGTCTCGATATCCGGGATAACGATCGGTCGATCCATTTTGCCATCGGTAGCGATGAAAACAAAGGTGTCACGAAGCTCGAGTTTTAACTGTCGGAGCTCCTCTAGATCATAGCCAATGGCGCTGACGAAGCGCATGTTCCCATCGGCATCCTGGATCCTGAGGAAGCTCCCCGCCTTTGCTCCGGGGATGATCTCGACAAGACTGGTCAGGATGTAATCGAAAAGGTCGCTTTCTGAATCGATAGTAAAGATTTCATTGCTGATCGAGAGGACGTATTGGTTGATGGTGTTCGCCCGCTCGAGGCGGCGCTTGATCAGAGAGTAATCGGCAATAATCGATTGCTTTTTCTCCAGCGTCTTGCGGTACTCCTTGCGGATCGTGGTGAGTTTTTCGTCCAGGGGCATGTTGCTATAGGTAAGTTCAGGGTTATAGGTGGTGAGAAAGGATAGGATCTGGTCGATGACCCGACCGTGCCGGGATAAGGCCACATGGGTCACAAGGAAAATCACGAGGCCGGTGAAAAACAGTTGCCAGGGGAGTGCTCTTCCGGGAAAGAAATACACCGGTAGAGCGATGGCCAGTAGGGATAAGAGGATGAGGGCGATGCGTAGGGCAAGATACTTGAATGATCTCTCCATGGAATCGTTCCTTTCTGCGGTCTTTTCAATAAGTATACCCTATATCCAGCGTTTTGAAAAAACTAATGATCTCTGCTGAAGCTTACGAGGGCGTTCATGGTGCTTTAAGCCTTTTTTAATATTTTTAGGCTATGATGAGAGTAACTCAAATAAGGGAAGCAGACTGCTCTTAACAATAGTACAGACGGACGGGCAGCTTTCTCACATGAAAGGTTGTGAGGTTATGTTTGATCTGCAGGTCTCCATGTCGATCATCTGGACGGTCCTGATCATCGTGTTTACACTCATCGAGGGATTTTCGCTCGGGTTGACATCCATTTGGTTCGCGGTGGGTTCGCTGGTGGCTCTGGTCGCCTCGGCCTTCCACGTACCGGTGCTCGTACAGATTTTGATTTTCGCTGTTGTATCTACGCTCACGATCCTCTATGCACGTCCCATCACCATCCGCTACTTGAAAGTGGGCGAGACGAAGACCAATGCCATGAGTTTGATCGGTAAAAAAGGCTATGTCGTGAAGTTGATCACCCCGGAGGCCACCGGACAGGTGAAGGTTGCTGGCCAGATCTGGACGGCCAGAGCCGATGATGAGAGTGATCTGGAACCCAAGACCCCAGTCAAAATCCTGGGGATCGAGGGTGTCAAGCTGATTGTGCATGAGATAGAAAAGGAGGACTGACCATGTTAGGATTCATTATTTTTCTCGTATTAGGTTTACTGCTCGTCTTGCTCCTTGCCATGAATATCCGGATCGTTCCTCAGTCGGATAACTACGTGATCGAACGTTTGGGTGCCTTCCACGATACGTGGGACACGGGACTGCACATGAAGATCCCGTTGATCGACCGCATTGCCAACAAGGTGAGCATGAAGGAGAAAGTGGTTGATTTTCCACCCCAGCCCGTGATCACAAAGGACAATGTGACCATGCAGATCGACACGGTTATCTACTACCAGGTGACCGATGCCAAACTGTACTCTTATGGGGTGAACCGACCGATCCCGGCCATCGAGAACCTGACGGCCACAACGCTCCGAAACATCATCGGTCAACTGGAGCTGGATGAGACCCTCACCAGCCGGGACTATATCAACACGTCGATGCGAAGCATCCTGGATGAAGCGACAGATCCCTGGGGCATCAAGATCAACCGCGTGGAGGTCAAGAATATCCTCCCGCCTGAAGATATCCAGGAAGCGATGGAGAAGCAGATGCGAGCTGAACGCGAGCGCCGCGAATTGATCTTGCGTGCGGAAGGACAGAAGCGGTCGGCCATTCTCGTCGCAGAGGGAAACAAGGAAGCGGCCATTTTGGACGCCGAGGGTCAACGTGAATCGGATATCCGACGCTCCGAGGGTGAAGCCCAGGCGATTCTGACGGTGCAGGAGGCCACGGCCCGTGGTCTAGAGATGATCCGGGAGGCCAAGGTCGACCAAGCCGTGCTGACGCTCAAGAGCTTTGAGGCACTCGCTCGTGTGGCAGAGGGTCGCGCCACGAAGATCATCATCCCCAGCGAACTGCAGAATGTGGCGGGCCTCGTGACCACGGCTGCGGAGCTGATGAAGAAGGAAGAGCAGACCGTTGAACCATCGGGACCAGTCGATCCAGACATGAAATAAGCCAAGTCTTACGATAGATCGTTTGCCCGCGAAGGGCAGACGATCTATTTTCATGTTCAAATCCGAAGAAGGTGGAGATAATGTTCCATTTATGTGGAAATTATTAAGCAAGACCTTAACTTTATTAAGAAAAGATGTCGAAAGATAAAGAAATGATTATTGCGGTTGACAAATTGATCATGCGGGTGTAAGATTTACCTGTAGAAATCAATAAATGGTATATGGTAATTAACTTTATTGATTTAATTCAACTTATTTATTAGTTATTTCAATTCATAGATTGGAGATGGTTCTGTGCCACATAAAGTCATCGGGAAATGCCCGGTCTGCGAACACGACATGAAGGTCACCAAACTCAGTTGCGATCATTGCCATACCTCGGTGGAGGGAAAATTCGAACTGGACAAGTTTTCTACGCTCTCGAAAGAGGAGAAATACTTTATCGAGATTTTCTTAAAGAACAGAGGGAATTTGAAAGAGATGGAACGGGATCTGGGCGTATCCTACCCTACCGTCCGACGACATCTCGAACAGGTGATTGCATCGCTCGGTTACGAGAAGAAGGAACCCAAGGTGGAAGTAGACAAGAAAGCCGTGCTCGCTCGATTGGCAGCCGGTGAGATTACTTCTGAAGAAGCACTCGATCAATTGAAGGGTTACGAAAAATAAGGGAGGTGTCCGTTGATGAATCAAACAGAAGAACGATTGCAAGTGCTGAACATGATCAAAGAGGGTGTGGTCACACCCGAGGAAGGGCTGGCGCTTTTAGATGCGGTCGGCGAAGATACGGAGGATGTGCGATTCGAACCATCGAGAAGCGGTAAGAAATGGCTCGTCATCAGGGTCTTCGATCCATCGGAAAAGGCGAAGGTCAATCTCAAGGTACCGCTGTCACTGGCGACCTTCGGACTCAAGATGGCCAAGAAAAAATCCGCGGATCTCGAGGGGATCGACGTGGACGAGATCATCCAGATGATCGATGGGGGTAACGAGGGAAGCCTCGTAGATATTGATACAGAGAACGGGGAGAGCGTTAAAATCTTCATCGAGTAGCGGGACCCATGGGGGGCCCCTCAGGTGGATGACCGTCCTAGCCGATCTCATACCTTGAACTTGAAAACACAACACAATGCTTCGGAAGGTGCAGGGCACCATCGAAGGAGATCGATTCCATAGGAGGAACATCCCATGAAAGAAAAAAAGATTCAACTGAACAGACTTCACATTCGCATCCATCTCGAGCGGAAAGAACATCCGCTGGAGCGTATCCATCATAAAGACCGCAGACAGTCCAATCCGAACGATTGGGCGCATCGCGAGATCATGAAGGGTTTTTACTAGAAAAGGCAAGAAGAAGCGCCGGCGTTTTCCCCAGGGGGAACGCCGGCGTCTTTTTTCGTGGTCAATTGTTGTTTTTCGGCTCCACCAACTGGTTCGCAAAGTCCGTGTGGAGGTAGGCGTCGATCTTGGCCAGTTTGCCTCTTAAGAAATCGAAGTCCAGATCGCTGGCGGTCTGTCTGTCGAAGCCGCTGGCCAGATAATCCGTCAGATCCTCCAGCGGTTGATTGATCCCCATGCGGTTCTCCTCGGCGATGATCACGACGGCATCGAGCATCGCCGACATGACCGAGACATCCTGACGGCCGTAGAGTCTCAACTGGAAGAAGGTCTCGTAGAGCAGATCGGAAAAGGGCTCATCCTGGTGGATCAGCCGGAGCTCCCCTTCTTTATCGTAGAAATAGGTGTGCTCGATTTCCGAGCTGGCGATGCGGGAGAGGATCATCCCTAGGTTGTGGATGCACAGCACGGCGGTATTGGGATCGTTGATCCCTGGGGAGAGGGCCCGCAGGGCGATCTCCACGAGTTTTTTGAGTCCGAAGGCCACGTCTTCATACATGTCCCGCTCCCGGGCGATGGTCAGGTAATTCCTGAGACCGTCGACCTCTTGATCCTCGCGGATGGGCCAGATAGAGAGCACGTGGGTCTTGGTGGTAAGGTAGTCTCCCACAGATTTTTCGATCCGAACGACAACATCTTCCTCCGTGGCACGGTGCAGCAGACCCTTGTGGTCGATCCGCTGGATATAACCGATGCGACTGGATTGCACCACGCGCTTGGGTAGCTTTTCCCATCTTTCGTGATCCTCCGGCACTTGGTTATCGATGGTCTCAGCTTCATACCGCTTGGCCAGGTTGTCCACCGTGGTCAGGATTCGATCGGTGAGACTGGCGATCAAACGGTTCACCTGGATCGAGGTGGCCACGTGATGGATAAAGTAGGCGAAGAAAGCCAGGCAGATCAGGGCGATCAGGATACCTACAGAGGCAGAGAGCATGTACTCGGTCCTCAGGTTTTTCATCAGATACAGTGAGAGCAACGAGTAGACGAATCCACCGATGAATACGCCGAGCACCCTTTGGGTGGTGGTATTGGTGATGAAATCTTCTAGTGTTCTGGGGGAAAACTGGCTGGTATAGGTCGTGAGCACCACCATGATAGTGGAGAAGGTGATGGTGGTCATGGTGAGAAGCGAGGCGGTGAGTGTCGATAGGATCTCGCGTCCGAGGTCAATCGGAAGCAGGAATAGATCGTATCCGTTCACGATATAGGGGACCACCGTGGCGTCGATGAAACCCATGGCCAATGCGATGATCGCCGCCCAAATTGCCAGGGTGGAGGGAATGAACCAGACCTGCCTGTGCAGTCGGTTCCAGTACCGTCTCAGTGTGCCCATGGTCTACTCCTCCCTGTGGGTAACCTTCCCGTCGACCAAGGTCAACAGGACCCGTGTCGACCGGATCTCCTCGGGGGAGATGGACTCGAGGTGGCGGTCGAGCACGCAGAGATCGGCGGTAAAACCGGGAGTGACTCGGCCCTTTGTCTTCTCTTCGTAACTAAAGTGGTAGGCCGTCTCGGTATATCCGCGCAGTCCCTCGGCGAGGGTCAGTGCCTCTTCGGGGAGAAAGGGGGCCTTACTCTGTCCCAGATCCTGTCTCGTCACAGCACAGAAGAGACAGGAGAAGGGATCTGGTGAGACGATCGGTGCGTCGGTGCTCAGGGCCGTGGGTACCGTGTGCAGAAGCGTTTTGAAGGCATAACTGCCCTTGATCCGCTCGCCAATCCGATCCTTGACCACAAAGATATCGTCGGTGATAAAGATCGGTTGGATCATGGCACCCACCCCATAGCGTTCGAACTTTTCCAAGAGTTCCGGTGAGGTGATCTGGGCGTGTACGATAGCATGTCGTCCCTCGTCACCGTAGGCCTCGTGAATCGAATCGAGGGCCAGTTCGATGGCCGCGTCGCCGATTCCGTGGACGGCGGCATCAACGCCGTGGGCCGCGGCCAGAGCGATCTGGCGCTTCAGTTCTTCTGGTGGGTGGTTCAGGATGCCGTCGGTCGATGGATCATCGGAATAGGGTGCTTTGAGTTTGGCGGTACGTGCCCCCAAGGAGCCGTCGAGCAAGATCTTCAGGGGACCGCGTCGAAAACGTCGACCTGGGGGATCCATCCGGTACCCTTCTTCTAGAAAGCGCTCGAGGGTATCCGAGCGACGGAAGAGACTCTGTTCATAAACGTTGAGCAGCAATTGGCCAGAGGTCTCAAGGTCCTCGTAAGCGTCGAAGACCATCTGCTCTTCACCGGGCAGAACCGCGGAGAGATCGTCGCTGAAGACGCTGGTGATCCCTAGGGAGAACATCTCGGCTTGGGCGGCTAGGATCCCTTCCTTGAGGTCCTCGATCGTGGGACGTGGGACCTTGTCGAGCAAAAGGCCCATGGCGTCTTCCTCGAAGAGACCGGTGGTGCTTTGCTTCTCTGTAACGGCCTCTTGACTGAGAAGAGCGATCGCGGCGCTGTTGGCCACGAGGACGTGGTGGCAGTTGCGCGTGAGAAGCACAGGGTGTTCTGTGGAGATACGGTCGAGATCCGACCGCGTGGGCATCCGCCCCTCCTCCAGGTAGGTCTGGTTCCAACCGTGTCCCTGGAAGATATCGCCATCGGCCAGAGGATGGTCGACCATATGCTGACGGCAGATTCTTATGATCGCATCGATGCTCTTGACCCCTTCGACGGAACACTGCTTGAGGGACAATCCGTGTCCGAGCAGGTGTAGGTGGGCATCGACGAACCCGGGATAGAGATGCCCGCCATGACCGTCGACTAGGCACGCTTCCGTTTCGGATGTCGTGCCCGGAGGGAGAAGATCCAAAATCTTTCCCTCTTCAATCAAGAGTTCCACGGGTTCAAGCTGATAGTGAATATTTTTCAACAGAGTGGTCATGGGTAGACTCCTTTCCTCAGGACGAAGGACATTGGTACTCTTTGTTAGGATTTTTTCTTCTTGCTTCCATTATACGCCATCTGGTGCGAAGGGCAACCGCCGGTTAATCGGCGGTCATCACCCTCGGGGGATCGGTTAGCTTGTCCGGGTGGAGGTCCTCTCATGCAGGGGAAGCTAAAGTCCTCCTTAACTCTTAACAAGGTACCTTGCCATAAAAGGTAGCGTGTGATAGAATAATCCCGACGAAAGAAAGGAGCGCCCTATGAACATACAATTTAAGAAGGGTGTGCTGGAGCTCTGCGTCCTCTCGATCCTCGATCAAAAGGATTGTTATGGCTACGAGCTGGTGAGCATGATCTCGGAGCGCATCACCATATCGGAGGGAACCATCTATCCATTGTTGAGACGGTTGACAAAGGAAGGGTACTTTGAAACCTACCTGAAGGAATCGAAGGAAGGCCCACCGAGAAAATACTATCGACTGACCAAGCAGGGTGAAGAGGCCAAGGAACTCTTGGCTTCGGAGTGGCGTAGGTTCACAGAGGGTGTGGACCAGCTGGTCAAGGGGGGAACAGCGGATGAAGAAGCATGAGTTCTTGACAAGATTAGAAACGGCCCTCTCCGGCTTACCGGAGGAGGAGCGGTCGGAGATCCTGGCGGATTACCGGGAGCATTTCGAGATGGCCATGGCAGATGGACAGTCGGAAGAAGCCGCCGGTGAGGCCTTGGGTTCTCCCGAGCAGCTAGCCAAACAGTACCGCGTGCGGACATTGGTGGCCCGGGCTGAGGAGGAACCGAGTTCTCGCAATCTGCTCCGAGCGATCGTGGCCACCCTGGGACTCGGGTTTTTCAACATCGTGTTCTTGCTGGGGCCCTTCCTCGCCCTCTGCGGGCTGCTGGTTGCCTTTTTCGCCGTGGCCGTCGCTTTGTTCGTGGCGGGTTTCGCGATCATTGTCGGTGGCCTGCTTTCCTCCGTATTCACGATTTTCTCTGGCATGGCCTTGGGCGGATTTTTCCTCGGTGTAGGCTTCATCGCCCTGTCCATGGCCATGATGCTGATCGGTCTGAAGGCAGGTCAGCTCATTTACCGACTGACCTTGCGTTATTTGCAGATGAATAGTCAGATCATCAAGGGGGAACGATAGTATGAAATCATCCAATCGATGGATTCTCATTTTCCTGGGTGTGGCGCTCGTTAGTTTCGGCCTCGCCTCCATGACGCTACAGACCTTCAACTGGGATGTGTTACGTGAGACGGCCGATGAGATGCGGCTTTCTGCCGATTCGGCCCGGGCCTTCGAGACGACCGGTGGCGAAAGCCTCGCTAGTGACGGTATCCTCGAGATCTCAGTGGTGGATAGCGACCTGAGGATCACCACCCATCCCGGTGATCAGGTCCGCTGGTCCTTCACGGGGACCTATCCGATGGACCGGGTCCCGGAGATCGAGATGTCCGGCGATGAGCGCGACCGAAAGATCGAGGTAAACTACCCCAACCTGGTGGGGATCCATATCGGTAGCTGGTCGCAACTAGACCTGGAGATCCCCGAATCCTTCGCGGGAAATCTGGAGATCCAGGGGACTTCTAATGATGCCTGGATCGCTCCGCTGGTCTTGAATCGTCTGGTCATACGAACGGTCTCTGGCGACGTGACGGTGGAGGCACCTCATGTTGAAGCTTTCTCAGCGGAGAGCACCTCGGGTCACGTGATCCTCACGAAAGCAGAGATCGGTCAGGCGCGGCTCGAGAGCGTAAGCGGGGATCTCGAACTCGCTTGCGAGGCCCTGGGATCGCTCGTCCTCAAGAGCACCAGCGGTGATGTGTCGGTGAAGGCGCCACCGATCACCGATCTCAGGTTGCTGCTCGAGACCATCTCGGGAGACCTTTCCTATGAGGGGAGGAGCGACCGCATCGATCGAACGGGCGACCGCAGGTTACTGGTGGAGAATGGTCATGGAAGCAGGGAGATGCGTCTGACCACGGTGTCCGGTGAGATCGAGTGGATTGAAATTTCACCTTGACTTTTTCTCTCTATCCCATATAATAATACGAGATGAATAAATAGTACGCTTTAAAGGAGTCCGAGAGACCCGAAGCGATTTGACGAGATCTGTCAGGCTCTTCGTGTGCTCTTTGCGCCCGAGGAGCCTTTTTTGTACACATACCTTTTAACCCGGTCCGGTGAGACCCGAAAGGAGACATGAGAATGACTACGAAAGCGATGACCAACAAAACGGCTGTAGCGGCCCCCACGATCAAACAGGTGATCTTGGCATTACAGCACCTGATCGCCATGTTCGGCGCCACGGTGCTCGTACCGATCCTAACGGGGTTCGACCCCTCGGTGGCCCTGCTCTCCGCAGGACTCGGAACCCTGATCTTCCACTCGGTCACCAAGCGAAAGGTACCGGTTTTCCTGGGTTCCTCTTTTGCCTTCATTCCCGTGATCATCGCGGTGAAGAACACCTACGGTAGCCTGGCCTACGCCCAGGGTGGTATCGTTGTGGCAGGTCTTCTCTACATCCTGCTCTCACGCGTGGTCGATCGGATCGGAACGGATACGCTCAAGCGATATCTCCCCGCGCATGTCATCGGCCCCATGATCATGGTGATCGGTCTGAACCTGATCCCCGTGGCCTACGGGATGGCCAGCGGAAACCTCATGCTGGCGGCGATCACACTGGGCACAGCACTTTTCGTTAACTTCGCATTCAAGGGATTTACCAAGCAACTCGCTATCTTGATCGGCGTTCTTGTCGGTTACGCTGTGGCCCTGTCGCTCGGAGCTGTGGACACGAGCATCGTGACGACAGCGGAAGTCCTGGCCATTCCGAACCTGACGCTCCCCAAGTTTTCACTGGGTGCCATCATGACCATCGCGCCGGTGGTCCTGGCGGTCTTCATGGAACACATCGGTGACATCACGACAAACGGTGCAGTGGTCGGCAAAGACTTCATCAAGGATCCTGGCCTCAACCGAACGCTTCTGGGTGACGGCCTGGCCACGCTGATGGCCGGTATGATCGGTGGACCTGCGAATACGACCTACGGTGAGAACACGGGCGTGCTGGCCATCACGAAGAACTACAACCCGGCGATCTTGCGCCTCGCAGCGGTCTTCGCCATCGGCCTGGCCACCATTGCCAAGGTGGGCGCGGTGCTCTCGAGCATCCCGGTGCCGGTCATGGGCGGAATCAGCCTGATGCTCTTCAGCATGATCGCCTTGATCGGTGTGAAGACCATCAAAAGCAGCGAGACCAAGATGGATGCCAAGCACATGATCGTCATGGCGGTCATCTTGATCCTGGGCTTCGGCGGTAGCTACATCGAACAGTCAACAGGCCTTTTCGTGGGAATTCGTCTCACGGAGACGGTAAGTCTCTCGGGACTGAGCTTCGCGGCCATCGTGGGCGTCGCGCTCAACCAGCTCCTGAATCGATAAAAAATTGGGAAGGGTGGCCTCGGCCATCCTTTTTTTCGTGGAAAAAAACGGCGGGCTATGCTAAGGTGGGTACTGAGGAGGTGGGGATGATGGGTGTGAAGATTCGACTGGGTCTAGCGGTATTGGCGCTTATCTATATACTGATGCACCGCTGGCAATGGACAGGTGCCTGGGGACTCAACGGACCCATGGGGGTACTCTTTTCCCTGTATCTGGTCGTCTACGCTCGCGAACAGCAGCAAAAGGGCCGAAAGCAACTGGCACTTTTCTACCTTTTCTTTAGTCTCATGGCGTTTTTTGCGGCCTTTTTGGCCTTCCGATAGGATAGCAGGAGGAATCGAAGTATGTTGGCAGTGAAGAATCTAGGAATCAATACCGTGCATATTCAGGTGGACGAACTGGACCAGCTTGGCATCCATCGGATCGAAGCATGTCTTGGCCGGGGGAAAACACACGAGGAGATGTTGGAAAAGATCGACCGAGAGATCGCCTACGCGACAGAGCGGTCTTGGCCCTACTCCATCCACCTACCGCTGGAGATCTTCGACTGGTATGACCACGACTATCTTTCGGCTTTTTACCTCGACCCCGATGCACAGCTACGTGATCTGTCCTTTCGTTTTCTAGAGGCCAATCTCGAGCGTTTGTGCCGCTTGTACAATCCCGAGTATTTCGTACTTCATTTTCCTGGGGTCTACCATCACGAGAGTATGGATGCAGAAGCCTTCGATCGTGTGCTTATGGCGGGCCTCGACCGCTTGGAGGACGTTGCAGCTGCTTACGATGTGCGCATCCTGCTGGAGTATTTCGGCTCGAACGTGATGTTCTCGGATCCAGAACAGTGGGTCGATCGCTTGGCTTCCTATGCGCATCTCGGGATCCTGGTGGATACGGGTCATCTGTACTTCGCCTCGCTCCTGCGCGGCTTTGATTTCGATTGGGCCCTCACTGTGTTGGCCGATCAGGCAGAGGCTTTTCACCTCTGGACGACCAAGGGCGACCGCCCCTATGGAAACAATCCCCACTACAAGGCCTACCATCACATCGTTCCGCACATCGAACAGCGCAGGGCCGACGGCTTTGCTTTCGATACGCGAGAGGTGCTCGATCTTCTTCTGACAAAAGAAAAGCCCCTCATCATAGAAGCCTCCCCCTACTATAAAGGGAGGGGCTACTATGAAGAGGGGGTCCGCTCTGTTGTTTCGCACCTGACCCGTGGTTAGGTGCTTTTCTTATGGCGCTTGTGCTGGAAGAAACGGGTCATATCCCCCCTTGCCTGCATGAGGGCGTAGAGCGTGTAGAGGGTGATGGTTAGGCTGCCCAGCGTGAGGGTGAGCATAGCGATCAGAAGCGTGCGTCCCATGTGGTTCTCGCGGTAGGCGACCCACCCGATGAAGACGAAAAAAGCGAGGTAGAGGTCGATCAGTGTGACCTTGCCCCAGTAGAGGGAGGTCAGCTGCCCACCCTCTTCAAAGAAGTTTCCAAGGGTGAAACCGTAGAGGATGACACCCAGCATGACCAGGGCACCGAATGCCAGGAGAATTTTTGCGCTTTTCATCAGCCTGCATCCTTGGGAAACCAGGGGAAGAACTTGTTGGTCCGTTTTTTGTAGGCTTCAAAGTCCGGGCGGCCTTCGTATTTTTCCTCCAGAAGCGGTACACCGGAAACGAAGAGGAGAAGGTAGGTGATCACCATAGGGCTGAGGATAAAAGGGAGGGCGGCGACGCCGTGCAAGGAGACCAGCCAGACACCCCACCACATGGTGGCTTCGCCGAAATAGTTCGGATGGCGCGTGTAACGCCAGAGCCCTGTGTCGATGAGCTCTCCCTTGTTGGCGGGGTCGGCTTTGAAGACCTTGAGCTGATAATCGCCCAGCGCTTCAAAGTAGAAACCGATGACCCAGATGAGGATGCCGAGATACGTGGTGATGCCGGTGGAGGCACTCCCCCGGGTACCCGTGTAGATGATCGGCGATGCGATCAACAGCATCAGGACGCCCTGGAGCATATAGACGCGGAAAAAGGCGTTGATCATCGGATGGTCGCCCCAAGACTCCCGCATTTTGACGTAACGATAGTCCTCGGGTTTTTTGAAGTTGCGAAGACCGATGTGGGTGGCCAATCGGATACCCCAGAGGGTCACGAGGACCATCAGGATGAGCGAGAGGGTGTTCCCGGAGCCCATCCAGTAACTGTAGTGAGCGATCAGAACAAAGCCCAAACCCCACGCTGTATCCACGACAGAGTTCTTCCCGATGGCTTGTCCGATGAGGAAGAACAAGGAGAAAAAAATGAAGGTCAAAAGGAGTACTTGCCACAGTAAAGTCATGAGGATCCTTCTTTCTTAATATAGGCGATGGCCACGGCACCTGGTCCGGAATTTGCAGCTACCACGGACGAGATGTCGGTGATGTAATCCACCGTTATGTTGAATTCCGATTCGATTTGTTCCTTCCAAATTTGCGCTCTTTCCGGTGCGTTCCCGTGGACGATACAGAGGTGGCTCACAGGGAGGTCTTCAGCTAAGAGCGATTTGATTTTCTTGAGTACCCCAGATCTTGAGAAAGCTTTTCCGAAGGCGATACCGGCACCCATGTCATCGAGAGATACGATGGGCTTGAGGTTGAGCACCTTACCCACGATCCCTAGGGTGGGAGGGACGCGCCCGCCCTTAACCATGTACTTGAGCGTGTCGACGCCCACGTAGATTTTGGTACGTTCTCGTGTGGATGTGAGTGTGCGGACGATTTCGTCGATGGGTCGACCATCGGCGATCATCTCGGCGGCTCTCAGAACGAGCAGTCCCTGGGCACCGGAGTTCAAGCGGGAATCGATCACATGGAGTCTGCCCTTGTAACCGTCCGCGAGCCGTGAGATCATCTGGTTCATGCCGGATAATTTGGCGGCCACGCTGATGAACAGGACATCATCGTAGACGCTGAAGAGATCATCGAAAAGATTTTCCGCCCGCTGGATGCTCGGGATCCCGCTCTGTGGTTGGTTCTTGAATTTTCCCGCCAGATCGTAGAAGGTATGCGGTTTGACAGTCACCTTATCGAGGAAGGTACTGTCGTTGATCGTCAGATGGATGGGGAGCACGTGGATGCGGTGGGCTTCGATCAAGGACTCCGGTAGGTCGGCGATAGAGTCCGTGCAAAGGGCGATCCGTCGATCGGATACCTGTTGGTCGAGCAACTGGATTTGCATGTCATCGACCTTGGTCTCTAGAATGGTCAGGCCCTCTTCCACCAATAGGCTGTGCAGGACCTCGGGGGCGTTGGTGTGCAGGTGGATCCGAAGATTCTTGCGACCTCCCGCCACGATCAGGGAATCGCCCAGATCGCCGAGCAATTCGCGCAGTGCATCGGGTGTGGTGCCACTATTGAGGACCAGTGCCTCCGTACAGTAACGGTAGTCCCCTAGTTCGTCGTGGGCATGATCGACATCGGGAATCTCCAGCGGCCCCTCCATATCGAGTTCAGGTTCTTCTGCCCCGTTGAAATGCTGGGCCATGGAGGCGATGACGTGGTAGAAGCCCATGGCGCCGGAATCCACGACATTATGGTCGGCGAGCACCTGCAGCTGGTGCTTGGTGTTCTCCAGGATTTCACCGGCGTACTCCAGACTGTCACTGAGGAGGGCGGGGAAGGAGCGGTGGGTCCCCTTGCGTTCGGAGAGATAGCCTGTCCAGCGGTCGATGAGCGTTAGGATGGTACCCTCCGTCGGTGTATCCACGGCCGCGGCCGATTTTTCCGATGCGATGCAGAGGGTATCGATGAACTCCGAGGTGGACAGATGAGAACGGCCGGCCACGGCGTCGCTCCATCCGTTGAAAAACTGGGCGACGATCAGTCCCGAGTTCCCACGAGCCCCCGTCAGGGCGCCTTCGGCCATATGACCGAGCACGACATCGACATCATCATCTGGTTCTGTGTTGTTCACGATGGCCCGCATCGTCGCATGCAGATTCGTTCCTGTATCGCCGTCCGCCACGGGAAAAACGTTGGTCTTGTTGAGGAGGTTTTTTTCCTTCTCAATGGCCAGAGTGCTCCTGACCATCGATTTGTAGATATCGTGACCGTTGATGGTTTCCATATACTTCGCCACCTTTCGGGAATCATTGTCAGTTGAGAAACAATCCTTTTGTCAGCTTCTGTCTATATATACCACCCATTGGTAGGGATATGCACGGGAGAGAAAAATGGGAGCAGAAAAAGTGGTTGACAAATACTTTTAAGCTATTGTATAATAATTGACTTTTCCGGTGGGAAGTGCTAAGATAGGCTTGACCATAAGAGGAAGGTGATAAATTGGCGACCCGTGAAACACTTTTGGAAATCAGAAAATACGTCGAGGACTGCCTGGGTCAAAAGGTTCAGCTCAAGACGAATAAGGGTAAGCGGAAAGTCAAAATTCGCGAGGGCATCATTGATGATGTGTTCCCTAGCGTCTTTACCGTACGAATTGATGAAGGGCTTAACATCGGACAGACACTGTCCTTCTCCTATTCCGATATCCTGACCGAGACTGTCGAGATCACACTTTGCAGAGATGAAGCAAAAATCGAGGTTTCCTAAAGATGCCCCATCCGGGCATCTTTTTTCGTGCGAGGCTTTTCATGCCGTGATACATGGGCTATAATAGAAATGAGTGTATTTTGTATAATGTATTAGAGGTGGATGCTGTGGAATATCGAGCCTATGCAAAGGTCAATCTCAGTCTGGAAGTGATCGGTAAACGCGCGGATGGTTATCATCTCGTGGACATGATCTTGCAGAAAATCGATCTCTATGATCTCGTGCGCCTTGACAAACGCGATCGGGGGATTGCGCTTACCTGTGATGATCCCGACCTACCGACAGATGAAGGCAACCTGGCCTATCGTGCTGCGGCTGTATTGATGGAGAAGGCGGCTCTCGAAGGGGGTGTGTCGATCCACATCGAAAAGCGGATTCCCGTGGCAGCGGGCCTGGCCGGTGGTAGCGCTGATGCTGCGGCTGTACTGATTGGGATGCGCGAGCTCTATGATGTGGCCATCGATGATCATGAACTCTTGGCCCTTGGCCTTGGGTTGGGTGCCGATGTGCCCTTTTGCCTGGGCATGGGTACGCAGCGGGCCGAGGGGATCGGCGAGGTTCTCAGACCCGTTACCGGTCTTGATGAGGGTTTTCTCGTGTTGACCAAGCCGAAAGAAGGGGTTTCCACCCAGGCGGCCTATCGCAACCTACCACCGGGATCCTTTACCCGGGGACAACGGACGCGTGCGATGGAAGAGGCCTTATGTTCGGGTGATCTTGACCGAGTGGGGCGTGCCTTGCACAACACGCTGGAGCTCTCGACAATGCCCGCGCGTCCAGAGATCGCCAGTCTGAAAAACATCATGATCGACAAGGGGGCCTTGGGTGCACTCATGAGCGGCAGCGGGCCCACGGTGTTCGGTCTTTTTTCAGACGAGCTGGGGGCAAGAGCGGCCTTTGAGGCATGTAAACGGATCAATGACCAGACCTACATGGTGAGACCGATAAATGGGGGATTTTTTGATGTCTAAGTTTAAGAAGTTGGATTTCAAGCACTACAAACCACTGGGAGAGATTGTGTTCGATCATTTGAAAGAATCGATTCTCAAGGGTGAGTTGAAACCAGGAGAGCGCTTGATGGAAATCGCCCTGGCAGAAGAAATGGGCGTATCGCGCACACCTGTGCGAGAGGCGATCCGGAAGCTTGAAAAAGAGAAGTTCGTGGAGATGATCCCGAGAAAGGGCGCCTACGTGGCGGATCTGACCAAACAGGATATCCTGGATGTGCTGGAGATTCGCTATGTACTGGAGGGTCTGGCGGCCAAACTGGCTGCCAAGAAAATGAAGGAAGAAGACATCGAGCAGTTGAAGCAAAATGTTCGTGACTTCAAAGAGGCCATCGAAAATATGGATCGCACCACGATGATCGATAACGACAATGCCTTTCATGATATTATCTACGAAGCAACGGAAAACGAGAAGCTGATCGAGATCATCCAAGATTTGCACGACCAGTACCAGCGTTTTCGTCTGGTTTACTTCAATGAGTTCGACGACTATGCTGAGGTTTGTCGCCGACACGAGGTCATTTGCGAGGCGATCGTGGCCGGCGATGAGGACCTGGCGAAAGAACAGGCGGAGGAACACGTGAGGGTAATCATCCAGAGTATCAAGAAGCGGGTGGCTCGTACGTGACGAAGCGACAGCTGACCCTCCGCTCGGTGCTCCGCTATGAAGATGGTCGGGAGGAAAGGATCGAGCACCATGTGACGGGGGCCTATGTCTTCCGCGAGGGAACCCATCATTTTCGCTATGAAGAGGAAGGTCGTGAGGGCGACACCCTCCTCTCGGTGGAGGAGGAGGTCGTTAAGATCCGGCGGTTCGGACCCGCGGGCTCAACGATGACCATCCGGGTGGGCGAAACCTGTGAAAACCAGTACCGGACACCCTATGGCATCCTGGAGATGACCACAGAAGGACACCGGATCTCCCTGCTGATCGATGAAAAGGGTCGGGGTCAACTGACATTTCAGTACAGGCTGACGATCGATGGGGACGTAGCATCAGAAAATGAAATCGAACTGACCGTGCGATGATGCGCGGTTTTTTTGATATAATGGAGAAGAAGACCTTTTATGGGGGGTGAAGGCATGGAAAGATCGACCTATTTATGGATGATCACCCTGGCACTTTTGGTGCGTGCCACGGTGCAGGTCTGGTTATTACCCGAATCGCTGACACGGGGTGTGCACTGGGCCGCAACGCTGTTTTTCTCCGTGGTGCTGATCATGGTGGTTCTCTACGGTTACAAGCGACTCCAGGACCACGAGGCCATGCAGTTCAGAGAAAATGTCATCTACGATCGTTTCATCCATGCCGATGGAGAGGGTCAGATGGATCTGAAGGCTTTCCTCAACGTGCTGGTGATGGAACGGGAACGATTGGCTTTTTTCGGAAAAACCTCTGCCATGATTCTTTTCGATGTGGATGACTTCGAGAAGGTGAACCGTCGCCACGGCAGAACCCTGGCCGATCACATGCTCGATGGCATCATTGCCACGGTCCGCGAGGAGCTCGACGGGGGAATCGTGGCGCGGGTGCGCGGAGATGCCTTTGCAGTGCTACTCCCCGGTGCTGATCGAGAGACGGCCCAGCAACGTGCTGAAGGTACACGGCTTGCCATCCGGGCTTTGAAGTGGCCGGGCTTCGGACCGGTGAGCTGTACCTTTTCTGTGATGTCTTTTGACGGTGATATGCAGGAGCAAAAACTATTTAGCGATGCGGAGGCACTACTGAAGAAGGGAAAAGCGATGGGCAAAGATCAGGTCGTATGAGAATAGCTAACTTATGTACCAGGAGGTGCTCGAATTGAAGGAGTATAAACGATACCAAGGGATTATCAATTGCGCGGAAAGACCACTGGAGGATCGGGTGGTGAAACGGTACAATCAATTGGCCGGTGTCTATGAATTCCTGCTCGATCACGTGGCCCTACCACGCTTTTTCAAGGCGGATGAGGAAGTGCATAAGATCCAACTGAAGCGTCTGTTCGATGACCAGCGGATCGAGCGTGTGCTGGACCTTGGATGTGGAACCGCTTCGGTCATCGATCATCTGCCGGAGCTACGGTCATACTACGGTATGGATTTCAGCAAGGACCAGCTCTCTCAGGCCAAGAAACGCTTGGAGGCAAAGAAAATTGATCCCTTCTATCTCTTCGAGGTGGATATCCACGAGATCCCGCTGGTCGATGCCTATTTTGAAACGGCGATATCATCCCTGACTTTCAATTTTCTGGAGGATCCGAGAAAAGCTTTTAAGGAAACGGCCCGCGTTTTGAAACCCGGTGGACACTTCTACCTGGTCATGCCGCTCAAGGGCCAGGATCCCGATTATGATGCGTTGATGCTGAAGCACCAATCGGATCCGTTTTACGGCAGTTTCCTCTCTTATGATGAGCTGAGCAAGATGGCCCTGGATGCGGGCTTCGGGATGGTCGAGAAGCGCCTGGAGAACGGTAGCCTAGCCTATCTGGTTTTAGAGAAGCCGGTGAGTACATGATCCTGGTGATCGGTAGCATCAACCAAGATCATGCCTTCGAGATCGATCGCTTCCCCAACGTGGGTGAAACGTTAACGGCCAATGGGTACTCGGTGCACCCCGGTGGCAAGGGAGCCAATCAGGCCGTAGGGTGCGCCCGGATGGGTGCGCAAGTAGCCTTCTTGGGAGCGGTGGGTGATGATGCCGTCGGTAAGGAGCTTTTGAAGGGACTGGCCGAAGAGGGGATCGATCTCAAGCACACCCGCGAGAAATCAGGTGCCACGGGGACGGCCATGATCATGATCGCGCCCAACGGACAGAATAAGATCGTGGTGAATCCCGGGGCCAACAGTTCGATCGGCGTATCGGACGTTACACGCGATGAGGTTTTCGAGGGCGTGACGCACCTCTTGATCCAACAGGAGATTCCGATCCCAGTGATCGAGGCAGCTCTAGAGAAAGCCAAGGAGCGGGGTGTTGTGACAATCCTGAACCCGGCCCCTCACAAAGAACTCGAGCGGTCCATCTATGAGAAGGTAGACTTCCTGGTGCCCAACGAAGAGGAGCAGCTGGCGATGACGGGGATGCACAACCGCGAGCGCGGAGCAAAGGAACTCTTGTCCTGGGGGGCGGGAAGGGTGATCACCACCTTGGGTGCCGAGGGATGCCTTGACACCACATCTGACTATCAACTGACCTACGAGGCTTATTCGGTGAAAGCGGTGGATACCACCGCTGCAGGCGATAGTTTTATCGGGGGATTGGCAACGGGTTTGATCGAGGGTTTAAGCGTGGAGCGCGCCATCGATCGCGGCCAACGTGCGGCCTCCGTTGCGATCCAGCGACTCGGCGCCCAGCCGTCACTGGCCTACCGCAGGGAAGTGATCGGGGTGGAAGAAGCACCCAAGAGCAACTGACGGCTCCGCATGCATGCGGCAGCAGCCTTGTGTAGGATGATGGGATATTTTTTAAGCGTGAAGGAAAAGTGCAGGGTGCCATCAATGGATGGTAGCCTGCACTTTTTTATAAAGAAAACAAAAAAGAAAAAGGAAACCTCGGGGGGGAGGTTTCCTTTTAGGGGGGTTGAGTGTACAATCGTAAGATTTTTTGAGGGGGATCTAACGATTTGAAAAAGTTTAGGAAGGTTATAGGGTGTTGAAGGGTTTGTAGGAGGGTCAAATGAATGTTGCTTTCATTTGATGAGTTAATGATAACACCTCTCAACTGACTTGTCAATACTAATTGATAACTTTTTTCAGTTAAATTCGATTATCTTTTCTTCTTCTTGCTCTTTCCCACTTCTACTCGATGGTGATCCTCTGCCCGGTGGAGACAGGCCAGTCGGTAGCCCTTGGCCAAGGCCTCTTCCGAGAGATGTTTGCGGTCTCCTTTTTTTGGCTCGGGAATCGTATCCCCCAGAAGGCGAACCTTGCACTTGCCACAACTCCCTTTTTCACAGGAGCCCTTGATCTTGATACCCGACCGCTTGGCGGCACGGTAGATGGTCTCCTTGTCCTTGATTTTCACTTGCTTTTGAATGAGCACGGCACGTCAGCTCCTTTCCCTGATGATCAAACGCTTGCCGAAGGCTTTTTTGAAAGCGGCCGCGGCGTTCATGGCCGCGGCTTTCTCCAGAGGCACAGGTTGGTCGGTCTTGAGAGTGAGGATCACGCTTTTCTTCTTCACCTTCACGGCAATGTCATGGACAACGCTATCCTCCGAACGGTCTAATTTTTCAGCCATCATAAGGAGGGTGGCCAATCGCTTGACCTTCTCATAGCTATCCCGATCTAGATAGTGGCGATACTGACGCCAGCTTTCGCGGAGCTTACGGTCCGGTCGGTGGCGTCCGACCATAAAGGCCACTTTTACCAGGTCCTCATGGGAGAGTCCTTCGAGATCGCTGTTGAGGGTGAGGTAGAAGCTGTGTTTATGGTGGTCATAATAATCAACAAACATACCGGTATCATGCAGGGTGGCCGCTGCGAGGAGAAGCTCCTCACTGTTGTCGAAGAAATCAGCCTCTTGTCGAAGACCGGTTAGCAGTCGACGGGATAAGTGATGAACATGGCTACTGTGGGTTTCGTTCACTTCATATCGCTTGGCAAGGTTCGAAAGACTTCTTTCGAGGAGCGGACGGTCGTCGGGGAACTGTTCCTGTAGGACCTCGTGGAAGAGCCCTTCTCTCAGACCGTTGCCGCTGACCATGAAGAGGGGGGACTCCACCACATCCAGAAGCGCCCGCAGGGGGAGGAGGCCACCGGCGATGACCTCGGCACGATCGCTGGAGATGCCCTTGATCTTCCGCCGCTTCTTGAGGGGAAGAGAAAGGATTTCGTCGATCATGTCGAAGACCTCGTCGTTGGACAACGTGTAGCCGTGAATCCGATCGAGGGGGAGCCGCAGGCGGTACTTGTCAATTTTCGCGAGGCTCCTTAGCGTCCCGCCGACGCCCACGATGGGTAGGCCCTCGGCTTCGTCGATCCAGGGGAGCGCCAGTAGTTGTGCGCGGATCTCGGAGAGCGCCTCCCTAAGGGTTTCGGGCTTGACTTCGTAGTCGGGGAAAAAAGTCTCCGTTAGGGTCACCGCTCCCAAGCGGAGAGAGACGGTCTTGAGGAGCTCTCCGCCTTTTACCAGAGCGAGTTCTGTACTCCCACCACCGGTATCGATGAGCAGGAAGTCCTTGAGGGGGAGGGTGTTGATCACACCCAGGTAGTCATAGGTGGCCTCCTCATCGCCGCTGAGGACGCTAAAGTGAAGATTCGTGGCAGCCTCGACCTTCGCGAGGAAGGCCGCTTGATTGGCCGCGTCGCGGACAGCAGCGGTGGCCACGGGGATCACGCGATCGGTGTCGTGCACCCGCATCAGGTGCTGGAACAGATGGAGGGTCTCGATGGTCCGCTCGATGGGTTCCGGCTGGAGTTCCCCGGTTTCTCCTGTCCCTTGGCTGAGGCGGACCATCACCTTAGCCTGTTCGATCATCTTGTGGGCGCCCCGGTGATCGATGCGCATGATGATCATGCGGACGGAGTTGGATCCGAGGTCTATGATCGCGAGTTTATGCATGGGAAGCCTCCTTTCGATCGAGATAGGTCATGAGCGTCTGGTGTGAATCTGTGGAATCGGGCGCATCACCCTGGGGATGATAGGTTCCCTCGGCATCGAGGATGCTGGCGTTCGACCGGTCTTCGATTTCCAACCTCAGGATGTCGATCAAACGCGTTTTCAGCGCGGGGTTCTCGATGGGGAACATCAGCTCGATCCGCCGGTAGAGATTTCTAGGCATCCAATCGGCACTGGCGTTGTAGACCCGAGGAGCTCCGTTGTTGTGGAAGTAGAAGGTGCGGTTGTGCTCGAGGAACCTGCCCACGAGGCTGATCACGCGGATGTTTTCGCTCACTCCTTTTAGACCGGGCTTGAGGCAGCAGATGCCCCGGACGATCAGGTCGATCTTCACGCCGGCTCGTGAGGCTTCGTAGAGCCTGTCGATAAGATCCTTGTCCACCAGAGCATTCATCTTGGCGATGATCCGGGCTTCTGATCCGTTCTTCGCCCACTCGATCTCCCGATCGATATCCTCCACGAGCCGACGCTTGATGCCGTCGGGCGACTGCACGAGCTTGTGAAAGACCGGTTGATCTGCATATCCAGAGAGTGCGTTGAAGAAGAGTGAGGCGTCTTCGCCGATCTTGGGATCGTTGGTGAAAAAGGAGAGATCCGAATAGATGTTGGCGGTGACGTCGTTGTAGTTACCGGTCCCCAGGTGGATGTAGCGCTGCATGCCCATGGGCTCGCGCCGGATTGCCAGCGTGATCTTGGAGTGCACCTTGAGGCCCACGAGGCCGTAGATCACGTGGCAGCCCGCTTTCTCCAAACGCTTGGCCCAGCGGATGTTGTTCTCTTCGTCGAACCGTGCCTTGAGCTCCACGATGACCGTCACCTGCTTGCCGTTGTCCGCGGCCCGCTCGAGGGCCCGGACGATGGGCGACGCGCCGCTCACCCGGTAGAGGGTCTGTTTGATGGCCAGAACGTCGGGGTCGTCGGCCGCTTCCTCAACGAAACGGACGACGGGCTTGAACTGTTCGTAAGGATGGTAATAGAGACGTTCGGATGCCTTGATGGCCTCGAACATGCTGACACCGGCGAGAGTGGAATCGGAGAGGGGTTTGAAATCCGGGTCGCGGAGGTGATCGTAACCCTTGAGCTTGTACATTTCGAAAAGAAAAGAGAGGTCCAGCGCGCCATTGTGTTCGTAGATATCCTTTTTATGGATTTCCAGCGATTTTTTAAGCAGCTGTAGCATCCGGTCGTCTCTACCCTTTTCGATTTCCAGACGGATGGCCTGGCCCCATTTGCGCTGTCGGAGGCTGGCCTCGATCTCGAGGAGCAGGTCGTCGGCCTCTTCCTCCGCCACGTTGAGATCGGCATTGCGCGTGATGCGGTAGCAGAGGGTCTCGTTCACTACCTTGCCGGGGAAGAGGCGATCGATGAAGAGCTTGATGATCTCTTCGAGGCGGATGAGACGGTGCATCCCCTTGCGGCTCAGGGTGAGGACCCGCGGAAGGTTGGCGGGAACCTGCACTGTGGCGAACTGTCCATCGTCGAAAAAAACGCCGATGTTAAGCGTCTGGTTGAGGATCAGGGGAAAGGGGCGCCCTGAGTCGACGGCCATGGGGGTGAGGACGGGAAAGATGTACCCGTCGAAATACTTGAGCATCTCGTGGTATTCCTCGGGCGTCAGGTCCTCGTAGCGGCAGAATCTGATCTTTTCCGCCTCGAGCGCCGGGATAATCTGTTCGGTGAGAAAACTGTACTGCTCGCTTACAATCTCGTGTTGGTAGCGTGAGATGGCGTTCAACTGCTCTTTGGGGGTCATGCCGGAGAGGTCGGTCCCCTGGTAGTTGGCCTCCATCAGATCCTTTAGGGTGGCCACGCGGATCATGAAGAATTCGTCGGCGTTCGAGGCCACGATGGCCAGAAACTTGAGGCGCTCGAAGAGGGGGTGCTTGGTTCGGATGGCTTCCCTCAGCACGCGGTGGTTGAAGGCGAGCCAACTGAGTTCGCGGTTAAAGTAATAGGATGGGTGTTCGGGCGTTTTCATGAGAAGCCTCCTAATAGCGGGTGAGGGTGAGTTCGAGAGAAACGCCGAAGACCTCCGTGAAGAAGTCCTTGTGCGCGTTGAACTGCCAGGTTTCCAGAAGTGCTTCGGAGTGGGTGTTGCCGGTGATGGTAATGGTATCCTTTCTCTTTTTAACGATTAGGTCGTAGAGGTTTTCCTCTTTGGCGTAGTCCAGAGCGTCAGCGATCATCATGATGGCAAAGAGTTTCGAAGCCCGCAGTCCGAAGACGCGCGTATGGCGCTTGTCCTCCAGGTAGGCGATCAAAAGTTCCGCCGAGTCGAAGCGGCACAAAATGGCGATCAGCGTTTTGTCCACGGTGCTGAGACCGGGGAAATCCAATTGCTGGATGGTTTCGAATCCACCGGCCTGCCAGTGTTCCGTGGCGGCGTCGTTGAAGAGGGGGCGGAGGAAGCAACTGAGCTTGAGCAGGAGGCGATCCTTGGGATGGGTGAGGCGTTTTTTCACCTTTCCAAAGAGTTCGCTGGTAACCGTCTCGAGGAAGCGGATGTGTTCGATCTTCACGTCGGTGGTCAGGGCCAAGTTGCGTACGTAGCTGATGAGATCTTCGTCCAGGATCCGTTCTTTTTTCTTCAGGGTGCGGTTTTCGATTTCCTCCCGCAACAGACCGTCCACCAGGCTGATCGGCGGAAAATCCAGTGTTTTCGCATCCGTCAGATCGATGAGCTGATCGAGGAGCATCAATCCCGGCAACTGGTGCTGGGGAGATAGATCCTGTTCTTTTTTGATCTTGGCCCTGTAGGCGAGGTCCTTCACGGAAATCGCATCGATCCGCCGCTGGCCTCCCAAGGGGGCCAGAAGCTGGTCCATCTCCCGACCGTAGACCACGAGGGCGACCTCGTTTTCGTCTTCGCTGGGGACGGGGAGCGCCACCAGGTGACGGCGGATGTAACTTTCGATGAGATCGGCGAAGAATAGCGTATGGCCCTCGAGTTCCTGTAGCACCTCGTAGATGCGCATGGTCCCGAGCTTGAAGCTCTGGTTGTAGCGGATCCCGAAGCGATCGTAGCGGGTGAGCTGTACGTTTCCATACCCAATGTTCAGAAAGTAATAGGAGGTTTCTTTGGAGAGCTTGAGGTCGGCCTTGGAGGCTTTAAAGAGCAAGTACTTTTCTTCGGCGTTGCTGATGACATCCACGCGCATGGCCGTTTCCCGGTGGATCTGCTCGATGAGAAAGTCTCGGTTTTTCGCTTCGCGGAAGGCACTCGTGGCCACGATGCGGTAGCGGCGGATTCCGTAGGCCTTCAGCTCCCCCTTGAAGCCCTCGAGGGTGCGGATCAGGACGTCGGCATTTGTTCGCGAGATTTTCTTGGAGAGGAAGGTATCTTCCCCCAGTGGGATCACGCGGGTGATGGTCTCGAGCGTGGTCGTGCGATCTCCGATGATCTCGATGATCTTCATGGTGGTGAGATAGGAGCCGATATCGATGGCGGCGTAGAGCATAAGGATCAACCCTCCTCGGGTTCATGGGTAGCAAGGCGCTGGGGCAACCAGAGCAGTGTGAAGAGCAGGGAGCCGATGAGAAACAGGCCGATCAGATAAGAGGGCCAGGGACCGAAGGCATCCAGGACAGAGAGTCCGCCGGGTTTTTCGAGTAGAAAGAGGTAGTTGGTACCGAAGACGCTGTTGACTATGTAAACTGGCAGGGCAACGCCCACAGTTGTCGCCACTACGATGGGCAGACTCTTTCGTCGCGGGCGTCGATTTCGATGGAGCGTGAAGTGCAGGGCCGCCTGGATCATAAGGGCGTGACTAAGGAAAATATGAAAGTAGCGATAGTGGCCGAAACCATAGGTGAGGTCTGGGGTCAGGATGGCCTGGGTGGCCCCGGCTAGGGCCCAGTAATAGATCAGCTCGTAGCGCAGCTGGCTCTTCGGCCGCAGGTAATGATAAATGGCTAGGACCACCACCATTCCACAGAGGTTCAGGTTCAGATTCTCCACCCACCGGCTCTCGACCACTTCCAGACGCCAGTACTTATAGGTGATCTCCAACACGAGCATAAAAAGGGCCATGGCGATCTCATACCGACGCAGGTCCTCGCCGGACAGGGCGACGACGATCACGACCAATGTGAGGAGGTGATCCGTTGAAAAGAGTTGGAATGTGTCGATGCCAACTGGGTCTTTCGAAAACCAATTGGGAACCATAGCAAACCTCCTGGATCTTGTACTCTATTATACTTACCCCGGAGGCATGAGATTATCGTTAGCTTTGTGTAAAATCGGCGACGAGCACCTCTCGCTGGTGATTGCCCGTGCATAGAAAGGGTAAGAGAAAAATAGAATCTTGTCAAAAGATTATCAAAAGAAAGAGGAGGTTATCGCATGGCTTCGAAATTCAAGGTGTTTCTCATCGCCTACCGCGATGTGTCCCCACAGGTAGAGAAGATCCTGCTCAACAGCTCGGTGCGTGTCATCGATGAGGTGGAAGACCTTCAGATGACGGAGGGTTTTTGCTCGAAAGGCTTCAATCTCAACAGCCGTTTATGCATATACGTAGACTGGTTCAAGGACCAGGCCGTGCAAAAGCTCAGGGAAGGCTACAAACTGGCGATCCTGGAGGTCCCGGGTAGTGTGGGTGCGTCGAAATCCAATCTGCTCAGCACACTGGACATCGGCTACGAAGAGGAGATCCTAGTGCTCGAGAGCGTGGACGTCTAGAGACAAAAAATCCCCCTGGCGACAGGGGGATTTCTCATGAAGGGCCTGGCTATTTGGACCGTTTGACGGCGAGTGCCCCCGTGGGACAGTCGTCGACGCAAGAGAGACACTTCGAACAAATGTAGGCTGCGGATGGATCCTGTTTGCCCGCCCTATGCAGGCTAAAATCTTTGTTCAACGTGGCGATATAACAGGCCTTGTCGCAGAGCCCGCAATCGGTGCAGGAGCTGACCTCTCGCTTGATCTTGAAAAGGCTGAAACGATTGAGCAGGCCTTGAATCCAGGCGATGGGACAGCCGAGCTTGTGGTAGTTGTACAGCTGCTGCTTCTTAGCATCCCCACTGAGGCCCTTGGTCATGAGCTCCATCAGGGCACCCATTGGGCACAGCCAGCGGCAGAAGGTTTTTCCGAACACAATACCCAGGTGTGAATGATAAACTAGAATCACCAAAATTCATCAAATAACTTTCCCCACTTATTGCCAACAATCTCCATATTGATTATGATTAACTGGAAATAATCATTATGGAGGTAACCGATGAAAAAACTAAAGGAATGGGAGATGTATCAAGAGATTCAGAGACTGAAAAAAGTCGGTTTGAACAAGAGCCAAATCGCTAACCGTTTAGACATGGATCGTAAGACCGTGAAGAAGTACTTAACAATGACACCAGATGATTATCTTGCCTATTGTGATTCGCTGAAGAGCAGATCCAAGAAGCTTGATCAACATCGGGATAGAATTGAGGAGATGATTAGACAGTATCCAGAAATGATGGCGTCGCAAGTTGCAGATCGGCTTCACGAAATCTTGAAAGAGGAAGTGGCCACTGAGGGCACAGTAAGGAACTATGTAAACAATCTGAGGATCGAACTGGGGATTCCCCGTAGGGCACCTGATAATAGAGACTATGAGGCGATGGAAGATCCACCAATGGGTAGGCAGATGCAAGTTGATTTTGGTGAAATGAAATTGCAAAATCTGCTTGGAAAACTCATCAAAGTCTATATCGTATGCTTCGTTCTTTCACATAGCAGATTCAAGTACGCACAGCTACAGAGTCGTCCATTCAATACCCGGGACCTCCTAGAGGCTCACGAAAAAGCCTTTGAGTACTTTGGCGGACGCACAGAGCAAATTGTCTACGATCAAGATAGCATTATCCTAGCATCCGAAAACGGAGGTGATCTTGTCTATACGTATGAATTTACCAAATATAAGAAAATGAGAAAATTTGATGTCTATATGTGTCGCAAGAGCGATCCCGAGACAAAGGGGCGCGTTGAGAGTATGGTCAAATACGTGAAGAACAACTGCCTGAGACACCGAGAGTATACGACCGATGACGAGATGAACCAGGTAATCCTAGCTTGGCTGGAACGTCGAGGTAACGGCAAAGAACACGGGCGGACAAAAAAAGTACCGGCAGAAGTGTTTGCTCTGGAGAAGCAGCACCTCATACCGGTAGACAAGAAGATAAATAATACTTTACCCACCAATAGTATAGAGCGTACGGTGAGAAAAAACAATACCATCTGTTATCTTGCCAACGAGTATTCGCTTCCACCAGGAACCTATGATGAGAATAACAAATCAAAGAAAGTAACGATCGAAATGATCAACGATGAAAGATTTCAGGTAATTGATACAGCTACAGGTGCATTCATAACCGATCATGAGTTATGCCATGACCGCGGGCGATTGATTAAGAAGACCACGCATACTAGAGATAGAAACGTCGGGATTCCAGAGCTAAAGGAAAAGATCCACCAACTGATGGGTGGTAATCCTAAGGCGTACCAGTTTATCGAGGCGATCCACAAGTCAAAAGGACGCTACATTCGAGACCAGCTGAAGATCTTGCAGAAAAGTATGGAGAATCGATCCCACAAGTTAATCTCCTTAGCGTTGGATTATTGTATGGATCATAGTCTCTATAGTGCGAATGACTTTTCTGATGCCCTCGCCTACTATCACGTAACCTTGTTGCCGACAACTGAAGTGCCTAGAGATGAGCTAATGCACGAGCACTTGATTCGATCATTCATATATCCGTCGGCGCCGGAAATTCGAAATTTTGATGTTTATAACAAAATCATGAGAGGCGTGAGTGAATGAGAAAGATTGAATTGATCGCCGAACAGATGAGGCAACTGAGGATCACAGAGACCTCACGAGCAATTGAACAGCTCGTGATGGACGCTGAGTCGAAAGATCTATCATATCAAGATTTCCTTGCTTCTGTCGTTCAACACGAAATAGATAGTCGCTCGAGAAAACAGTACCTGAAGCGTTTAAAGTGGGCTGAGTTGCCCGAGTATAAGCGATTGGATGATTATAATTTACACGAGCAGCACACATTATCCAAACGGCAATTGAACCAGCTCAAGGAGCTGGGCTGGGTGGAGCAAGCTTTTAACATCTTGCTTCTAGGGCCCCCAGGTGTAGGAAAGACACTGCTTGGCATAGGACTCGTCACCGAGGCTCTAGAAAAGGGCTACAAAGCCTGCTTCGTAAGCATGGATGACCTTCTGAGGCTCCTGAAGACACAAGAGATCAGTCGTACTTCCAAAACCCGAATCAAGCGCATAGAAGAATCCAACCTAGTGGTTATCGATGACCTGATGATGATTGCAAATGATCATGTGGGAGCAGGTTTGTTTTTTCAACTGGTCAGTCGATTGCATAATCAAACTTCCGTTGTCATTACCTCAAACAAAGGGCCAGATGAGTGGAGCCAGTTGATCGGTGACCCAGCATTAACAACAGCTATCCTTGATCGACTCTTGCACCGCTGCGAAGTTATCTACTTTAATGATGAACATAGCTATAGAATGAGAAACAGAAAAACCATTTTTGGAGAAAATTAGGTGGGGAAACTTATTTGTTATTTTCTGAGGAAACTTACTTGACGTTCACACCAGGGCTCCGGCGATCAGTACGGTATAGAGTAGGCTGAAGCCCAGAACGAATACAAGGTAATAAACGATGGCAGCCGCAAAGGCCTGGATGACGCGACGATTTTTGATCATCCTTACAAACACCCCCTCCCCCTCGGGATAGGAACAGCATACCATGAAAGGCTAGGGCTGGACAAGTCAAACATGTTTTCAACACCTGCATGATACAATAGATTGAAAAAGAAATACTCGAAAGGAGCGTGTGATCAAATGGATCGAAAAAAATGTGCAGTGGTGACCGGAGGCATGCGTGGAATCGGCAAACGGATTGCCGAGGGATTTCGCGCTGAAGGGTTCGACGTGGTCGTGGTGGACCGGATCGAGGGTGCTGATATCATTGTGGACTTAGGGGATCCGCAGGCTGCGGAGCACGCGGCCGCGGGTCTCTTCCGAAACCACGAGGTGGATGTGCTCGTGAACAACGCCGGGGTGAGCACCTTCTCACCCTTGGAAGAGACCGCTACGGAAGACTTTATCCGCATATTGCATACTAACCTGACCAGTCAGTTCATCTTTTCCCGCGAGATGGTTCGGCACCACCGGGGCAGTTGGGGACGCATCATCAACATCTCGTCCACCCGGCAGTCCATGAGCGAGGCAGGAACGGAGAGCTACTCCGCATCGAAGGGCGGAATCTACTCCCTCACCCATGCGCTCATGATGAGCACGGCTGAGATCGACGGCTTCACGGTCAACAGCATTAGCCCGGGGTGGATCCACACCACCGACGATTCCCTGCGAAAGATCGATCACGAACAGCACCCTTCCGGCCGCGTGGGGCGGCCCGAGGACATCTGGCGCGCCTGCAAGTACCTGTCGGATCCGGAGAATGATTTTATCAACGGAGAAAATTTGGTGATCGATGGCGGGATGACACGGAAAATGATATACTCTCACTAACGAATGCCGAAAAATCGGCAATTACATGCCGAAAATCAAGCAGGGAGGAAATGCGGTGGATTTCAAGACATTATTCAGGGAAATGGACTGGTTGCCGGATTATCTCTCCGATGGGATCCAGGTGATCGACGCGGAGGGGAAACTGCTCTACACCAACGAACGGGCCGTGCGGCGAGAGGGCCTGACCGCGGAGTTCGTCCGCGGTAAATACTTGCTCGATGTGTACCCGTCCCTGACGGAGGAGACGAGCACCCTACTACGGGTGCTCAAAGAGGGAGAGCCGATCGTCGACAAAGAACAGACCTTCAAGACATACATGGGAAAAGAGGTGGCCACGATCAACACCACCATCCCCATCAAACGGGGTAAGCGGGTGGTGGCGGCCATCGAGATCTCCAAGAATATCACCGAGGTCAAAAACCTCTCCGAACGCGTGATGGATCTCCAGAGCCGGGTGATGAAGCGCGAAGAAGCGGCACAGGTGGACGATGTGATCTACCGCTTCGAAGATATCCGGACCCTCGATCCAAAGTTCAAGCGGTTGATCGAGAAGGCGAAGAAAGCCTCCCGGCAGGAAATCCCCATGCTCATCTACGGGGAAACGGGCACGGGCAAGGAGCTCCTCGTCCAGTCTGTTCATGCCGCCTCGCGAAGGAGCCGCGGTCCTTTCGTCGCCCAGAACTGCGCAGCCCTGCCCGCTTCCTTGCTCGAGGGGATCCTGTTTGGAACGAAGAAAGGTGGTTTTACAGGGAGTGTGGACCGCTTGGGGCTCTTTGAACTGGCCCATGGCGGAACCCTCTTCCTCGATGAGATCAATTCGATGCCCCTGGAGATCCAGGGCAAACTGCTCCGGGTGCTACAGGATGGTCGTTTTCGACGCGTGGGAGATACGAAGACGCGGTTTTCTGACGTGCGCGTGATCGCGGCCACCAACACCGAGCCCCAGGAGGCCATCGAGAACGGCCTCCTGCGCAGGGATCTGTACTATCGGCTCAATGTGGTCTACCTGGAGATTCCACCGCTCAGAGACCGTGCCGTCGATATTCCGCTGCTCACCCAGGTCTTCACGCGGCGCTTTGCCGAGCGTTTTGGGAAGCGGCTTCGTTCGGTGGAGGACCGTGTGATGGATCGGTTCATGCTGTACGAATGGCCCGGCAATGTCCGTGAGCTTGAGCATGTGCTCGAGGGTATCATCAGCGTGGGTGAGGGGGAACAGATTACGGTGGAGGATTTGCCCCATTATTTCGATCGGATCGAGGCAGAAGAGGGTATCGGGCTGAAGGAGGCCATCGATCGACACGAGCGCAAGATCATCGAGCGGGCGCTCCTGAGCTGTCGGGGGAATGTTTCCCAGGCGGCCGAGATCCTGGAGGTGCCCCGACAGACCCTGCAGTATAAAATCAAGAAATACCGCCTCTAGGTGCCGGAATATCGGCACCTTTTTCATGCCTACGGAAGCGTGTTCCACCAATTGCAGGGCTTGCGGGCTTGGCATCGCTTTTGCATATTGTTAAAGATGAGACAACACGACAGCAATCAAGGAGGTATGCAGGATGAAGAAGGGTAACAAATACGGTACGCATCGCGTACTCGAACCAAAGGGTACTTTACCACAGCCGGCAGAGCGCATCGACAATACCATGGAGATCTACGACAACGAGATTCTGATCGATGTAAAGACGCTCAACATCGACTCGGCCAGCTTCACGCAGATCAAGGAGCAGGCCGGTGGGGATGTGGAGAAGATCAAGGAGATCATGCGCGATATCGTGGCCACGCGTGGCAAGCACCACAACCCCGTGACGGGTTCCGGTGGGATGCTCATCGGTACGGTGGCCGAAATCGGTCCGGCGCTCGAAGGCAAGACAGAGCTCAAGGTGGGCGACAAGATTGCTACGCTCGTTTCGCTTTCCCTCACGCCTCTCGTGATCGACGAGATCCTGGATGTACGCAAGGACATTGACCAGGTGGATATCAAAGGTCAGGCTATTCTTTTTGAATCGGGGATCATGGCCAAGTTACCTACGGACATTCCGGAGAACCTGGCCCTCAGCGTGCTGGATGTCGCCGGTGCACCGGCACAGACCCAGAAGCTCGTCAAAGAAGGCGACACGGTCCTCGTGATCGGCGGCGCTGGCAAGAGCGGCATGCTCTGCCTCTACGAAGCCAAAAAAGCGGTTGGCCCCAAGGGCAAGGTCATCTGCCTAGGACACTCGGAAAAGTCCATGGATCGCGTGAAAAAAGCAGAACTGGCCGACCACTACATCGCTGCCGATGCAACGGATCCCGTACAGGTGATGAACTTGATCGCTGAGATTACCGGCGGCGAGATGGCCGACCTCACGATCAACTGCGTGAACGTTCCCCGCACGGAACTGTCCTGCATCTTGGCGACGAAAGACGTGGGAACCATCTACTTCTTCAGCATGGCCACCAGCTTCACATCGGCGGCACTGGGAGCAGAGGGTGTTGGCAAGGACACCATGATGATCATCGGTAACGGTTATGCGAAGAACCACGCCGAGATTGCCCTGAACATCATGCGCGAGAGCGACGTGCTCCGCAAACTCTATACAGATCTTTACGCGTAAGGTATAAGGAGGAAACCATTCAATGAGAGATTACAAAAGTGTATCCCTTTACAAGGATGTTACCGAAGACCAGTGGAACGACTGGCAGTGGCAGGTCAAGAACCGGATTACGACCCTCGAGGATCTGAAGAAAGTGGTCAACCTGACCAAGGAAGAAGAAGAGGGCATCGTCGAGTCACTGGGCATCCTGCGCATGGGGATCACACCCTACTACGCGATGCTGATGGACGAAAACGATCCGCACTGTCCCGTTCGCAAGCAGGCGATTCCTACGATCATGGAAACCTACTTCGGCAAAGGGGATATGGATGATCCGCTTCACGAGGACGCGGATTCACCCGTAGAAGGGTTAACGCACCGCTATCCGGACCGCGTGCTCCTTCTGATTACGGACATGTGTTCCATGTACTGCCGTCACTGCACGCGTCGTCGTTTCGCCGGGCAGTCCGATGCCGGTGCACCCAAAGATCGCATCGACCAGGCGATCGAATACATCCGCAATACACCACAGGTGCGCGACGTACTGCTTTCCGGTGGTGACGCCCTGCTGGTGAGCGACGAACGACTCGAGTACATTGTTTCTGAACTGCGTAAGATCGAACACGTGGAGATCATCCGCATCGGTTCGCGTACACCTGTCGTGATGCCACAGCGGATCACGCCTGCCTTCGTGAACATGCTCAAGAAGTACCATCCGATCTGGCTCAACACGCACTTCAACCATCCGAAAGAGATCACGGAGACGTCGAAGAAAGCATGCGCGCTCATGGCCGATGCCGGTATCCCGCTGGGGAACCAGTCCGTACTGCTCCGCGGCGTGAACGATTCCGTGCACATCATGCGCGATCTCGTGCACCAGCTCGTTGTGAACCGCGTGCGCCCTTACTACATCTACCAGTGTGACCTTTCCAAGGGAATCGAGCACTTCAGAACGCCTGTGGCCAAGGGGATCGAGATCATCGAAGGTCTTCGCGGTCATACGTCCGGTTACTGTGTTCCGACCTTTGTGGTGGATGCACCCGGCGGCGGCGGTAAGATTCCTGTGATGCCGAACTATCTGATCACACAGTCTCCGGACAAAGTGGTACTCCGAAACTACGAAGGTGTGATCACGACCTACACTGAGCCGAAGCCTTACGATCTTGAGAAAGAAGGCGCTGTGGAAACAGAGGAGCAGAAAAACCACAAGATCGATGGCGTGGGTGGACTCCTCCAGGGTCGTCAGGTTGCGCTCGAACCAGGGAACCTGGACCGACACAAGCGGAGCCACAAGTAAGATGAGCCTGTTCCATTGGACGAGCAGTAAGGTGCGGCGGATCGCCGTGGTGGGGATGGCGAAGAACGCCGGGAAGACAGTGACGCTCAACGCGCTCATCGCGGAGGCCGCCGAGGAACACGTGACCCTCGGGCTGACGAGCATCGGCCGAGATGGCGAGCGGGAAGACCGCGTGACCATGACGGAAAAACCCAGCATCTATGTCGAAGAGGGAACCCTCATCGCGACCGCCTCCACGCTCTTCAATGGAGCCGATGCCCGGCTGGAGGTGCTCGATGTGACCGATCTACTGACCCCCATGGGGGAAGTGGTGATCGGTCGGGCCCTCTCTCCTGGTTTTATCGAACTCGCGGGACCCGTGACCAATAGCGGGATCCGACGGGTCACCAATGAAATGCTTCGTTGGGGGGCCCAGAAGGTGTTGGTGGACGGCGCGATCGATCGCGTCTCCAGTGCCTCACCGGCTGTGTGCGAGGCCTGCATCCTGTCCACGGGAGCCGTGCTTTCGCGGGATATGCAGATGGCCATCCGGCTCACGCAGCACCGCGTCAGCCTCTTGAGGCTGGAGCCACTACAGGATCCAGTGCTGCGCAGCTTGGTGGAAGAGGCTTTCGAGGCCGATGAGCTCACGCTCATCGAGGGGGGAGAGGCGCATGTCGTCTCCTCCCCTTCGGCGCTTCTCGCCGGTCGCAAGATCGCCGGTCGACTGACAGAAGAAACGACACACGTGCTGATCCCGGGGGCACTGGTCGATCGTACGCTGAGGGATCTCTTCGCCGATCGACGCTACCTAGAACAGGTGACGGTGGTGGTAAAAGACGGAACGCGTCTGTTCATCGACCCCATGACCTGGGAAAAATGGAAGCGCGCCGGGCTCCGTGTGGTGGTCAAAGACCCCATCCGGTTGCTGGGGTTGACGGTAAACCCCTTCAGCCCCGAGGGCTACTACTTTCATCCCGAGCGATTCCTACAGGGCCTGAGGGAGGCCCTGCCGAATCTAGCGGTGGTGGATGTACTCGGTGGAGGTGAGAGGATATGAGCATGACCGGTGGCGTGAAAAAGAAACTCGGGCTCGATGTGATGCTCGGGAAGATCGTCTGTCTGACGCCCCAGGGGAGAGAAGAACGTGGTAAGATGACGCTCTTCGCCCCGGGGGAGACCGAAAAACTGGAGGGCGCCTACGACGACCTGTCTAAGCTTCTCTCGGTTTTCGATAGGCAGCGGTACCAGATGGTCGAGCTCAGGAACGCCCTCAAACACGTGAAGGATCTGGGGGGAACCTTCGCGCGGATTCGAGGGGGTCATATCCTGTCGGTGACGGAGCTCTTTGAGATCAAGACCCTGGCCGGCGTGATCGACCAGATCGACGGGGTCCTCGAGACCTTGCGGGTAACGCTCGACGAGCAGTACCGCGTCCGTACGCTGACAGCGGTGATGGAGCTACTGGATCCAGAAGACCAGCGGCTACCGAACTTCCATATCTACGACGCCTATTCTGAGCAGCTCAGGGAAACGAGAAAGCGCATGCGCGATCTCGATGCCGCTCACAAGAGGCTTCGCAAGGCTTTGATCCTCGAGGTGCAGAACCACCTTGATGTGACCCTCCGACCGAACGGGTCGCTGACTGTAAGCAAGAGTGACACAGGGCTCATCGGTCGGCTGGAAGAGGAACCCCTGCTCACCTATGCTCAGGAGACCTTCATGAACCTGACCTTCGTGATCAAACCCACGGAGGAGATGGTTGCACTCGAGGAGAAACTGCAGGAGATCAAGTCTGTGGAGGAAGCGGAAGAAGAAAAGGTCAGGGAGCGTCTCACGACGACCCTGGCGGGAATGATCGATGATCTCGTGGAAATGACCGGTCGCATCGGGCGACTGGATTTACTCTTGGCCAAGGCTGCGCTGGCCGCCGGCTTCCATCTGACAAGACCCAAGATCGTGTCGGAGCCTGCGGTCGAAATCACCGGGGGGCGACACCCGGTGGTGGAGGAAGCGCTTCGGCGCCAGGAAAAAAGCTTCGTGCCCATAGACGTCCGCCTCGCCGCGGGTTGCGCTGTGATCACGGGGGCCAACATGGGCGGCAAGTCCGTGAGCCTCAAGCTCATCGGACTCTGCGCCGCCATGGCACAGATGGGGCTGTTCGTACCGGCCGAGCGCTTCTCGTTTTCACCCTTTGCTTTCTACCATCTGTCGATGGGAGATGAGCAGGATGTGATGCGGGGGCTCTCGAGTTTTGGAGCCGAGATCGAAGAGCTCCGCGGCTACATGCCGCGGATCCAGGAGAGGGGCCTGCTCCTGATCGACGAACTGGCCAGGGGTACGAACCCCTTCGAGGGACAGGCCATGACCAAGGCTATCGTGGAGAAACTCACGGCGGCACCGACGATCAGCGTGTTGACCACGCACTTCGACGGCGTCCTGTCCCCCGGAACCCGACACCTCCAGGTGCGGGGTCTCAAGGCGATTGAGTCCGAGGCCGTGGAAGCGGCGGAATTAGAATCATACATGGATTACCGGCTCGTGGAAGTCACATCGGATAGGGAGGTCCCAAAGGATGCGTTGAAAATCGCGCGTCTCATGGGCTTTCCCCAGGATGTGCTCGAGCGGGCAGAAGAGATGATGAACGACAAACGAGGAGGGTTTTGATGCAGAGTAAGCTGAATTTAGATTGGTCGCTCGTCGACAAGGCGCGTCAATCGGCCGCACGGATCGCCGATTCAACGCAGACTTTTATCGACGGCCATACCACGGTTTCCGTCGAGCGTACCGTGCTCCGTCTGCTGGGCGTAGATGGTGTGAACGATATCGAGGAACCGCTGTCAAACGTCGTGGTGGATGTGATCAAGGAAGCCGGTGGTCTCTCCAAGGGTGCCGCTTTCTGGATGGGCAACGCCATGATCCAGACCGGCAAATCACCCCAGGAGATCGCCGAGGCCGTGAGCACGGAGGAACTCGATCTGATGGCACTCGAGATGGCACCCGAGGAGAAGATCCGCGAGGTCATCTTCATTGAAGCGGAGCAATGGGTGAAAAAGATCCAGGGAAACCGCGAAGACCGAGAGCGCTTCCTCGTGGAGATCGGCGAGGGGAAAAAGCCTTACCTCTACGTGATCGTGGCCACGGGAAATATTTACGAGGACATCACACAGGCCGTGGCAGCTGCCCGCCAGGGAGCCGATATCGTGGCCGTGATCCGCACGACGGCCCAGAGCCTGCTCGACTATGTGCCCTACGGGGCAACAACCGAGGGCTTCGGTGGAACCTATGCGACGCAGGAGAACTTCCGCTTGATGCGCAAGGCCCTCGACGAGGTGGGCGAAGAAGTGGGCCGATACATCCGTCTGTGCAACTACTGCTCCGGACTCTGTATGCCGGAAATCGCCGCCATGGGTGCACTCGAGCGACTCGACGTCATGCTCAACGATGCCCTCTACGGGATTTTGTTCCGCGATATCAACATGCAGCGCACGCTGGTCGATCAGTTCTTCAGCCGCGTGATCAACGGCTTCGCGGGCATCATCATCAACACCGGTGAGGACAACTACCTGACCACGGCCGATGCCGTGGAGGAAGCCCACACCGTCTTGGCCAGCCAGCTGATCAACGAGCAGTTCGCCCTCAAGGCCGGACTGCCGGAAGAACAGATGGGACTGGGCCATGCCTTCGAGATGAATCCGGAGCTTGAGGACGGCTTCCTTTTGGAGCTCGCCCAAGCGCAAATGGCGAAAGAGATTTTCCCCAACGCACCGCTGAAGTACATGCCCCCCACCAAGTACATGACGGGGAACATCTTCCGCGGGCACATCCAGGATGCCCTCTTCAACATGATCGCCGTGACCACGGGTCAGACGATCCAACTTCTCGGCATGCACACCGAAGCCATCCACACGCCTCACATGCAGGACCGTTATCTTTCCATCGAGAACGCATCCTACATCTTCAACAACATGCGTCATCTCGGCGATGAGATCCAGTTCAAAGAGGGCGGTATGATCCAGAGCCGAGCCCATGAAGTGGTGGCCAGTGCGGCCAAGATGCTCGAGGAAATCGAAGAGGAAGGTCTCTTCTCGACAATCGAGCACGGTAAGTTCGCCGGCGTTAAGCGCCCGATGAACGGTGGCAAGGGTCTCGATGGTGTATCGAAGAAGGGCGACGGTTACCTGAATCCCTTTATCGACCTTATGCTGGGAGGTGAAAGATAATGGCTATGCAGCAAATGGATCTCACGAAGGTCAAACCCTACGGTGACACGCTGAACGACGGAATGATGCAGTTTTCTTTCACACTGCCCGTCCCCTACGGTGAAGAGGCCAAAGAGGCGGCCCGGCGCTACCTGCAGGGTCTCGGATTCGAGGAACCCGCGGTGGTTTATGCCAAGGACCTCGGCAGCGGTTTCACTTTCTTCACCATGTACGCGAAATCACCGCTGACCATCGACTTTACCACCATTGAAGTGCCCAAGGTCGAGGGCGATGTTATGGACAAGTACGCGGTGGAGGACTTCATCAAGGAGAATATCGGTCGCGATGTGGTGATCCTCGGGGCTTGTACCGGAACGGACGCTCACACGGTGGGCATCGACGCGATCATGAACATGAAGGGCTTCGACGGACACTATGGACTCGAGCGTTATAAGGGCATCGAGGCCATCAACCTAGGCAGCCAGGTGCCCAATGAGGAGCTCGTGGCCAAGGCCATTGAACTCAAAGCAGACGCCCTTCTGGTCTCCCAGGTGGTCACCCAGAAGAACGTTCACATCCCCAACCTCACGGAGCTCATCGAGCTGCTCGAGGCCGAGGGTCTCCGCGACAAGCTGGTCGTTGTGGCCGGCGGTCCTCGCGTGGGGCATGAACTGGCCAAGGAACTGGGCTACGATGCCGGTTTCGGACCGGGTTCCTATGCGGAAGACGTGGCGAGCTTTGTGGTCCAGCAGGTCATCGATCGAAACCTTGTATAGAAAAAAAGACTTGCGCGCTTTCGAAAACCTATGTTAGACTGAGTACCAAGTTGCAACTTGAACAACTCCATAACAAATTATCAAGAGTAGGCGAGAGAGTTAGCTCGATGACCCTACACCAACCATCCCGGCGAAAAACCGAGGAACGGTGGTCCTGCTAACAGCGATGAGATGGGTAGAGAAGTGACCTTTTGAGGCCTCTTTCGTCGCGAGACGAAGGGGGCCTTTTTTAAGTGCCAAGAAAGGATGTGTGACATGATCCGTTGCATGAATGTGAGGAAACTTTACGGGGAGGTCGAGGCGCTCAGGGGCCTGGACCTCGAGGTGAAGACCGGTGAGATCCTGGGGATCGTGGGCCGTAGCGGTGCCGGGAAGTCGACGCTCATCCGTCTCTTCACCGGTATTGAGACGCCCACCTCCGGCACCGTGCAGGTGATGAACAAGGAGCCCGCCAAAATGAGCCCCAAAGCCCTTCGGGCCTTCCGCCAGGAGATGTCCATGATCTTCCAGGGACTCCATCTGATGTCCGGCCGTTCGGTCTTCGAAAATGTGGCCTTTCCCCTGCGCCGGCGGAAGGTCGAGAGGAATGAGATCGAGAGTCGGGTGATGGGACTCCTCGAACGGGTGGGCCTATCGGACAAGCGCGAGGCCTACCCCGCCATGCTCAGCGGTGGGCAGAAGCAGCGGGTGGCCATTGCCCGGGCGCTGGTGACCCGCCCGCGGCTGCTTCTGCTCGATGAGCCGACGAGTGCCCTCGACAAAGAAACGGCGTCCGAGATCCTGGACCTTCTATCGGACCTGCGGGCCGAGTACGGGTTGACCATCCTGATGATCACCCACGACGAGCAGGTGGCCAAGACCTTCTGCATGAGACAGCTCCGCTTGCACGAGGGTCGAGAGGTCCCCGCACTCTCGATCGAAAGGGGGACGCGACATGCTGTACGTTGAAGCGACCCTGCAGACCCTGTCCATGCTTTTCTTCTCTGGTCTGGTGGCCACGGCCCTGGGCGGTTTGATCGGGGCCGTACTGGTGCTCACGGGCCATCCCCTCCTACTCCCTAGACCGCGTCTCTACCGGGCCCTCGACGGGGCCGTCAACACCCTCCGCTCTTTTCCCTTCATCATCCTGATGATCCTGCTCTTTCCGCTCTCGCGCTTGATCGTGGGGACGACCATCGGTACCCTGGCCACGATCATTCCCCTGGCCGTGGCGGCGTCCCCCTTCGTGGGACGGGTGGTCCAGGGGGCTCTCAAGGGTGTGGACGATGGTGTGGTGGAAGCGGCCGTGGTCATGGGGACGCCTCCCCTGGAGATCCTGGTCTTTGTCCTCCTGCCCGAGGCCTTACCCGCCCTGATCGAAGGGGCGACGCTGATGCTGATCAACCTGGTGGGCTACTCGGCCATGGCCGGGGCCATCGGGGGTGGTGGTCTGGGTGACCTGGCCATCCGCTACGGCTTCCACCGTAGCGATGAAGTGGTCCTGGCCGTCTCGGTCCTCTTGCTCTTACTCCTGGTCCAGGGAATCCAACGACTGGGTGACTTTTTCGAAAACAAAGAACGCAAACGACGACAAATTGGAGGTAATCGCATATGAAAACTGTAAAGGGAAGTATCGCAACAACACTCTTGGCTCTGCTCCTAGTCTTGACCCTCACGGCCTGCGGGGCTTCGGAGGACAATACCGTGCGCATCGGTGCCACGCCCACACCCCACGTGGAACTGCTCGAACTGGTCAAGGCCGACCTGGCCGCGGAAGGTATCGATCTGGAGATCGTCCCCTTCACTGATTACGTGAAGCCCAACCTGGCCCTGGCCGAGGGGGAGCTGGACCTCAACTTCTTCCAGCACCAGCCCTACCTGGATGCCTTCAACGCGGAGCACGAGCTGACCCTCACCTCGCTCTTCACCGTGCACGTGGAGCCCATGGCTCTCTACGCGGGAGCGAGAGATTCCCTGGGTGTCTTTGAAGAGGGGGATGTGATCGCCATCCCGGCCGATGCGGTCAACGGTGGACGCGCCCTCCTGCTTCTGGAGGCGGAGGGGCTGATCAAGGTCGATCCGGCGGCCGGTCTGGAGGCGACAGAGCGCGACATCGTGGATAACCCACGAGGACTGCAGTTCAAGGCCATCGAAGCGGCCCAGCTGCCTCGCGTGCTCGAGGACGTGGCCGGTGCGGTGATCAATGGCAACTATGCCATCGGGGCAGGACTCAATCCCCTGGAGGACGCCCTGATCATCGAAGGGGCGGACTCTCCCTACGCCAATGTGGTGGTGGCCAAGGAAGGGGGCGTGAGTGCAGAGGTCGTGGAAAAGGTGCGGGCGGCCCTACAGTCCGAGACGCTGAAGACCTACGTAGAGACCACTTATGAAGGGGCCGTGGCACCTGCATTTTAAGCGCAAAGGACACAGAAAGTTCACAAGGTTGACAAATGGGCTCCATACGGAGGCTCTATACTGTAGTTAGTCTACAGGAACAATATCTTGTAGGCCCTCCCTAAATGATCAGATAGATAAAAAACAACCGAACAAGTTCTTAGGTGGACCGCTCATCCACCGCCCTAACCCTCGTGGACGTCTCTTTGGCGTCCATTTTTATTTTTTGGAGAAAAGTGGAGGTGATGAATCCCGGATGTCATCTCTTTTTAATGTTAAGAAACGCGCCAGATGACCGATAATAATAGAGAGAACCGTCTATTTTCAGGCATTGTAGGTAATTGACATAGATACTAAATTTTCGGGAGGTCATCATGAAAAGACTCGTCATCGCCTTGCTCTTCACTTTTTTGCTCTTGATACCGGCGACGGAAGCGCTGAAATTACCTGGGGATATTTTCGTGCGGGACATCCGCTTTACCGTGGAACACGATGGCTTCGATACGGCATCTTCCTTCATGGAAATCTCCGGTACAGGACTCGATAACGTCACCGTGCGCTTTGAGAAGAGTGGCCTGGGCGGTGGTTTCCAGACCATGGGGACCCTGGAGGAATCGGAGGATACCTTTCTCAAGTACACCTTTACAGCTGCGGAGACGCGCGACCTGACGGGGCGCTTCAACATCGCCGGAGAAATCTTCTCCTTGGAGCTGGGGAGCTTCCCCAACTTAAACGGTGCAGACCGTGTGAATGTGAACGTGGATCTGTACGATGATGAGGACCCCGAGGATCTGAGCATCGAAACAGATCCCGAGAACTACTTCACCCTGAGCGGTAACTACCTCGATAACATTGGGGTGGATGGCGTGACGGCGGAATACGGACGGATCCAGACGCGGGTGTTCACACCCGAGGACCCGAACGAAGTGTCTCCCGACGGGACCAGCCTGACCCTCTTTCAACCCCTGCCGGCCCAGAACTACGGTTACCAGAACATCCGGATCTCCAAGATTACGGAGGATACGACAGATGACCTGGTCACCACCGTGGAGTATCTCTATGCCGATGCCTTCCGCTTCGTGCAGAATCTAGATCTCGAGAACCTGCGCGTCTTCCCCAATACCGGCGCCAAGGGCGATCCCGCCACGATCACGGCGGATAACTTCAACGACCAGAAGAACTACCGGGCCTATTTTTTGCGGTCCCTCGACGGGACCGATGTGTATTCCGACGTGAACGCAGCGGAGACGGTGTCCCTGGAGATCAACCGCGATACGGGCGAGGGACGCCTGAACATTTTGGTACCCGACCACGTGGACTTCGGCCTGGGGACCTACTATATTGTCCTCACAGAGGTCCAAAGCGGCGAGATCATCGCCGAGCAGCGGATACTGAACGAGGAGAACGAAGCGGAACCCTTCCTGGTCATCGACGCCAGCTTCCGCCCGACCATCGAGCGGCTCCTCCCTCCCGAGGGTCCCGATACCGGCGGTGACGTGCAGGTCGAGGGGCGGAACCTACTGTCCCTCAACATTCCTAACCTGAGCGTGGAGGGTGGCGGCGAGATCACGGGCTTGAGCGGAGACCAGACGCTCACCATTCTTTACGAAGACGGCACTTACGACGGTAACCCCGTGACCATCAAACGGGAGATGACCGTGCAGATCGGTAAACCCGTCCGCTTCCTGAAGAACAACCTTGGAGATTACATCTACACCCAGGGCACGCCCGATAGCTTTCTCATCCGCACGCCGATCATCGATGATGCGGAGTCGGACCCGCTGAAGGACGTCCTCATCGAGCTGACCACTACATTAAATGAGTACGATCCCAATGATCCCAATGTGATCGTGGATACTTACACTTTTGTACAATCCGTGACCCGCGAGAACGGTTACCGCTACATCCCTTCGACAATCACACCGGTGATCACCGAGGTGGTCCCGGACCTGATCCAGGTCATCGACTTCGATCCCGGCTACCGGCTCAAGGAGGAGACCCTCCTCGTGGTCAAGGGCGACGACTTCCTCGTGGACCGTGTGGTCAACGCCGAAGGGCAGAGCGTCACGCGCAAGCCCTCCGTGCTGATCAAAAAGAACAGCAACAATACGCAGAACAACGTCTTCCAGATCGGTTTCTTCCCCAATGAGACTGTGGTGGACGACGGACGGGAGATCACAGGCGTCGTCCGCATCAAGGCCGAGGAGAGCACCTCGGGTTTGGGCGATATCCTGCGAGATGAAGCGGGCAACGTGATCCCCCTGCAGATGACCGTCCTCGATGAAGCGGGTAATGTCGTGACCGGGATCACCGGTAACGACGTGGGAAGCAAGATCGTCTTTCGCATGCCCATTGACCTGACCATCGCTGACCTCGGGATCCGTCACGTGCAGGTGACCAACCCCCGAAGGGAGAGCGACCTTGTCGGGGCGGCGAGTCTCTATACCAATGCCCTGGAGTTCCTGACGACCATCGATATTCCCGTGATCGAGACCGTGGATCCCAATATCACGACCATCGACGGCGGTGAAACCATACGCGTCGTGGGTTCGAACTTCCAAGAAGGGCTGCGTCTTTACCTCGATGGGGACGAGATCACTGCTTTCACCCGGGAGATCGATCCCACGGGCGCCAACATCATCCTGACCTTCGTGGCTCCCCCGGGACGCGAGGGGACCACGCAGCTGCAGGTGGTTAACCCTTCGGGCGGCTTAGCCGTGGCCGACTTTACCTACGTAAGATCTTTTAACAAGGATCCCCTTTTCGAGAGCTTCCAGCCCAAGCAAGGGACCCAGGGGACCCTTGTGGTGATCAACGGTGACAACTACCTGAGGCCCGATCCCACGGCCCTGGGCACCACCGGTTTCGACGGCTTCAAGCTGATCGGTACCCGGGTTTTCCTCGACGGACGCGACGTCAACGATTATCACTACGATAGCTACGGCAACATCGACTTCAGAGCCTACACGGTACCCGAGCCCATGCCAGCCCTCCGGCGGGACGGCGATGCGGCGGCCTTCACGGTCTTTGCAGAGAATACTTACGCCACCGATGATGGGGGCACCTATTTTGAACTTGAACGCGACCGCTTGGAACGACCGAGGCTGACGGATGGGAACGCCGATGAGGTGATCTTTGACCACAACGGCACGACCTTCGTGGCCTACGATGGCGAGGGCAGGCTCCTTGGGGCCGTTTCACAGACCTTCAACACCTCCGAGGGGATCACGACCTTGACCCTGGCAAACGGCAGGGAGTTCAACCTGTACACAGACAACGCACCGGTGCGCGTGGTGGAGACGGCCGGCGGCCTTCTCGAGGCGGCCGTGACCGACTACGTGGAGAGCACGGTCCTCTACGACGGGACGAGCTACTTTACCCTGCGCGAGAACACCGCTGGGGACATCGTGCTCGAGAACGGGCGCGACCGTCGCTACACCCTCTACTACAGCGATGGTCTGAAGGCCCGCGAAGAGGGTGGTGGCGTCGTGTCTGTTTCAAGTGATGACACGGCCCTGATCGTGGGCGCCACGCGTTTCGAACTGCTCACCCCCTACCGGATCGACACGGAGACGGGCAAAATCGTGGGAGACCGTACGCGTGTGATCAACCGTAACCAGGTGAGCTTCTTTGTGCCTGGCCTTACGACGGGCAAGGGGTACAAAGACATCGCTGTGGTCAATCCCGACACCAAATCCGATGGCGAGATCGGAGCGGGCGCCGACCGCTTCTACTACATCACCCAAGCCTCCTCCAATCCAGTGATCGAAGAGATCGTGCCGGACTTTGGTTCTGTCGATGGCGGTTACACCGTGCGAATCGATGGAAACGACTTTGAAGACGATATACGCGTGTACGTGGACTCCGTTCCCGTACCGCTAGTCGACACCAATGTCTCGATCGATGGGACCTCGGTCACCATCCGCATGCCGGCCTCGATCAAGGATCTGGCCGGGGACTTCGGCGTGGACCGTCTCTCGGTTCCCGTGGTGGTGCTTAACCCCGACGGCGGATCGGACTACCGGGAAGAGGGATTCACCTACATTATCCCGGTGAGCGATCCTGAGATCGACCGGATCATTCCCGTCTCCGGTTCAGCCAACGGTGGCGATATCGTGGAAATCATCGGCTACGAGTTCCGCTTCTACGAGCCCTACACCAACCTGATCGGTGGCGACCGCTACGACGTGGGGGACCCTTACACGGATCTCTTCCGAAACGGGGAGTGGGACGATCTGCTGGACTCCGGTGTCGATCCCGATGCCATCTGGCAGTTAACCGAGACCATGAACCCCTACTACGAAAACTACTACGAATCTCCGATCCTGCCCGACGTCTTTTTCGGCGACCAGCAGGCCAAGATCGTAGAGTACGGCAACGGCTACCTCAAGGTCATCACACCGCCCGGACAGGGTGATGCCGTGGAGGTCTACGTGGTCAACAACGACAGCGGGATCTCCAACAAGGTGACCTACCGCTATGAGACATCCAACCCCAGGGTGACGAACATCAACCCGGGCTTCGGGAGAAGGCAGGGCCAAGAGATCAAGGATCTCTATGGGTCGGAGTTCTTCCGCAAGGAAATGCGCGGCTATACCGGGGACACAGACGATGACATCGTCATCTTGGAAGATCTCGAGGCCGATGTCCGCTTCGGAACCATCGACAACCGGCAGATCGACCGGACCCTACCGAACTCGGGGCTCATCAACAACGGGCGCACCGAGGTGAACCTGGAGGGAGGACTCAAGGTTAGCTACAACGGTCTCGACGGCACGGTGACCTTCTTCCTCGAGGAAAACAACCGGATCTACAGCCGGACCTTCTCCGGTTACGACAACCAGCCGACCCTTTTCCCCATGGGTATGCTCCGCGACCAAACGGGACGTTACTATGTGCCCAACGGTCTCGACTCCTATACGGGACTGACGTACACGGGTGAGGCCTTCGAGTACGTGAAGCTACAAATTGAGGATCGGCGGCTGATCGTAGAGCGCGGCTATGCACCTGAGGTCAGTTACGACAACCAGATGCACCTGTCGGTCCTCACGCCCTCCTACTACACCATCGGCACGGTGACGGTAACCGTCACCAACCGCGATGGTGGACGGGGGACCACGAGCTTCCGCTACACCTACCCGGCCAGCGATCCCAAGATCCACATCGTGAAGCCCGCGGTCCTGTCCGTGGACGAGAGCGAGTGGTGGGTGGAGGGTTCCATCAACGCGGCCCTGGAGATCGAGATTATCGGTAAGGATTTCAGGAACAACGCCAAGGTCTTTATCGGCGAAAGGCAGGCCGAGGTCATCGAGCTCACCACCACGGTGGTGGATGGAGAGGTCTTCGACAGTCTCGTGGCCAAGGTGCCCACCACGGGGGAGACGGATATCGACCGCAAGTTCCCCATCATCGTCCAGAACGAGGACTTCGGCCTGGCCAACTCGGCCACGGTCGATAACCTGTACGGGCCCAATTACGGGGAGAATGAGACCCTGCGCATCTATTACGTCTACAGAAAGCCCCTCTCCAACCCCGAGATCACCAACATCTCACCGGCTGAAACCTCCGTCTACGGGGGCAACCTGGTAACGATCACCGGTAAGGATTTCCGCGATGGGGCCTACGTGATCATCGGGAGCCGAAACGGGGTGCCCGTGACGGATGTGCAAATCCACGACCGGGGGAGTGTACTCACCTTCCGCACGCCGAAGAACCTGACCCTCGGCGAGAAGAACGTCCAGGTCTACAACAACGACTACGGCGTGGCCATCGCCGAGGCTTCCCTAGCGGTTGTCTCCTACCCCCAGGTGGAGACCACTATCTACGATGAGATCGAGGACAATATCAAGACTCGGATTTCTGTGGAGGGGGGAGAGGTCATCACCCTCAAGGGTGAGCAGTTCATCGACGGGGCCTCCGTCTACTTCGGTGGCGACCGTGTGCGCGCCAACGCTGATACGCAGGAGCAGAATACCGGCTTGTGGCGTAACGACGATTATTTCCTGATTGAAGAGGGATTCCGCAGTCCCACCGTGGAGGTCATAAACAGCACGACGCTTCGCGTGACGGTGCCGCCGATCACGGCGGAGGGGGAGGTCTACATCACGGTGATCAATGGTGACGGTGGCATCTCCGATGGGGACGTGTCCATCGACTACCGGGTGCCCGTGCCCTCGGATCCGGTGAACCTAAAAGTAGAACTGCTCGATGATACCATCATCCGGCTCTACGATTACTATGCCGAGAGCGTGCTCTACTATGAAATCTACACCTATATCGGTTCGAAGAGCACCATCGAGCTGAGAAGGAACCACTACCGGGACTTCAGCTATCTCGATAGCACGGAGATCGAACCCTACAAGATCACTAAGCTCAAGGGTGTGGAGGATGTGGAAGCCGGTGAAAAGGTCTACTTCGTCCTCAAGGCCGTGAACAAGTACGGTCCCTCGGGCTGGTCGAATATCGCCTATCTCACCTCCAAGGATGTGGAGGATGTAGACCGCATCGGACCGGAGGATGTGGATGGCGGGACCGATGTGCCGGAGGACCAGACCCATGAGGTCGTCACGGGTGTGACCTCCGATGAGGTCCTCTTGTCACCGGGAACCCTGCCGGCCAACCTGGGCATCGAGCTGACCACGGTGGCCTACGAGCAGAAGGACCACAAGATCACCCTGCCGGCCAACCAGATCAAGACCAACCGGTCGCTGATCCTGGTGGACTACGGCAAGGTGCGGCTGAACTTCACACCGCTGGCGCTGAACACCCAGATCTTCCGTAACCTGGAGGCGCGTGACCGCACCTACGGCCAGATCGTCCACCGATCGGTGAAGGACGATTTCGCCTCGGTGATGATGGGTGGTCTGCCCCGTGGCGAACGGGCCGTGGGCCAGCTCTACCGGGTGGACTATTATGCGGTGACGAACGCGGCGGCCACGCCCATGGGCATGCTGTCCACGCCGGTGTACTTCACCTTCGATGTGGCCTCGCACCGGCTGACCATGCAGGAGCGCATCGACCTGGATCTCAAGATGTACAGCGGTAGTAGTTGGGTCAGCGTCCCCTTCCAGATGAGCGGGGAGCGGATGACCACCGCGGTGCAGAGACCGGGCTATTATCTGATTACGACGAAGCGCTGAGTGCATCAACACTCGGCTCTTCACCGGAGACCGTCTCGCTGATCGAGACGGTCCCCGGTGAGGACATAAGGGGGAGGTATTCCCTTTGACGCTTATAGAAGGAAAAAAGAGAGGGAGGTTGCAAAGATGAAACGCACGCTACTATACATAACGATCCTGGCCCTGGTGGGGACCATGCCCGTCTTCACCCAGGAGATGCCACTGGATCTCAATGTCCCCATCCTGCGAGCCCAGGTGTACGAGGAAGCCGAGGCCGAGGTGATCGGGGCTCACGCCAAGGGGCAGGCCCTGTTGATCGATAGCTATTTCAGAGATCTGGGGGATTCACCCTATAAGGAAGAGGTCACCCGCTTGGCTGCCCTGGGCGTCGTGGAGAAGTACGGGAGCTTTGACTACCGTCCCTCGGAAGCCCTGACGGGCTTTGAGACCCTGGCCCTCCTCGTCCGGATGACGGGTGGTGGCGACGTGGTGAACCAGCAGGTGCTGGCCCAGGCGCAGAATATGAACGCGGAGGCGCTCAAGCGTCTTTACGATAATACCTACTTGGAGGAGGCCTTGAACCGCGGTATCCTCCTGGAAGAAGAGAGCGGCGGTCTCTTTGCACCGGTGACCCGCGAACGGTTCGCCGTGTGGCTGGGTCGGACCCTGGGTCTCGCTCCTACACCGGGCGACCTCTCGACGCTCATGGCCTTTGAAGACTGGGACCAGGTGGACCCTTCCAACCGGCAGCTCATCGAGCCGGTGCTCGCGGAAAAAATCCTGATGGGTGAGAACGACGGACGGCTCAATCCCCGTGGTCAGCTGACCCGGGGCGAGGCGGCGCTGACCTTGGCGCGAGGCCTGCCCTACGCCAGTGATGGGCTAGGGATTGAGGAGGGCATCGGCATGGTGGTTTCGGTGGAAATAACCACGGAAGCCCAGGCTGGTGGCGACAGGATTATCCACGAGCTGACCTTGAAAGAACTGGACGGCACCTACACGACGCTAGGGTCGGTGGAAGACCGGGCGGCGCGGACGGAGTCGAACTACGTGGGGTACCGGAAGGGTGTGATCTCCGGTAAAAGCGTGTTCAAGGTGGGCGATCAGGTGGCCTACTACACCCTAGACGATCAGGTCCGTTACGTGCGGTCGCTGGAGGACCAGGCGGTGCTACGCCAGCTTATCACCGAAGCGGACTTAGAGGGAACGCGTGCCTATTACGCCGAAGTGAAGGATACTTTTGAAAACACTTACATCAAGGATAGCAACCGCATGCGAGATGAGACGGTCCGCGTGGTGGCCAACTCCGGCGATGTGTTCGATATCGTGGTGACGGAAGACCTCTACACGGGCATCAAGGAAGAGATCCCAGTCTTCTTGCCTGAAGGTGTGGGCGAGATCTCGGACCTGGTGCCGGGGGATACGATCATGATGATCGTGACCGGTGACCAGGAGGTCGTTTACCTGGAGAAGCAACCACTGACGCAAGAGCGGGTGAAGGGGACGCTGCGCAGCCTCGACGAAGGGGAGCAGACCCTCACGATCTATACCTATGACAACGAGATCAAGACCTACCCCTACCTTTCCTACACCCAGACCATGATCAACGGTCGCCCGACGGCGATGGGCGATCTGAAGTTCGGACAGGATATCGAACTGTTGGTCAAGAACGGTACGATCACCCAGGTTTATGGGGAGACCTTCCTCAACCCCGGCTACATTCCTGCCTATGGCAAGATGCGCATGGGAGACGTTTATACCCTGAACAATGACGGGCTCTGGCTCACGCTGTCCACTGGCGAGAAGATGCTGGTCTCTCTGGCCGGTGATCCGGAGATCGTCAAGGCGGGAAGGGCCATCGCTGCTTCGGCCATCCGCATGGGCGACAAGGTCAAGGTCTACTACGATGCCATCGATACCAACCGCCCCTCGCGTATCGAGGTGGAGGGCAAGGAGCGGATCATCAAGAACGTCTACCGGGGTCGCATCGCCAACGTGAATCTGGCGACGGGCAGTCTCGTCCTAGAAGAGCCCTATACGCTGGCGAACACGCGTTTCGAGAAGATGGACACCCACACGGTGACCATCAAGATGCACGACGATGGCAGGGTTTACCACGGTGATCGCTACCTGGCGCTCGACGAGCTCCTGCGCGGTTACCGCGGGGATGTGATCTATGTGGTCGTGGAGGACTTTTACGGCAATGAGCGGGGCATGCAGGCCACCATCAAAAAGGGTGGCGAGCAGGTCTTCTCCGATAGTATCGACGATTTGAACCAGGCACTGTCGCGCGTGGAACTGGATTCCAAGCAAAACGTGGCTTACTCGGAAGGCACCATTGTGCTAAAGAACGGACGCCTGATCGCGCCGGAGAATTTGAAGTACAACGACCACCTGCTGGTGGTGAGCGATTACTACCGCGGGACCAACCACGCCAACGTTCTGCAGGTGACGGGTCTCTTCGATGACTACTTTAGAAATGTACGCTTCGGGACCATCGACCAGGTGGCGGCCAACTACTTTACCTTGGATCACGTGGCCGATATCGATGGCTTCGAGTTCAACACCACGCGCGAGGAGCGCGAGATGCTGTACACCTTTACGGAGACGCAGATCATCGATGCCACCGAGCTTCCACCAACGGAACTGGACCAGAAGACATTCTTCAACGAGCCCTATTCTCGGACGGAGAACCGATCGACGGATGATGAGGGCCTGACCTACGAACGCTACTACGCCGTGATCGTAACCGACGGCGAGGGTGGGACCGTGGCCATGAAGCTCCGCCACAAGGGCCTGGACTATCAGCAGAATTTGGATGACAACCTGGAGGACCGGGATGAGATTCCGGAGGCCATCGACGAAACACTGGCGTCCTACCGGATCACGCGGGGCCTGCTCTCAGAAAAAGACGAGAACTGGAGCCGCTTTACCCTGACCGATGCCTATGAGTGGTCGCGCGTCGGTGGCGAGTGGCGTGCACAGACCAACGATGTGACCATCGAGCACTCGGAGGCGCTCTTCATCCGCGAGGGTGAAGTGATCGAGGAACGCGAGATCGAGGTGGGCGATGAGCTCATGTTCCTGCGCAGTCTCGAGGATGCCGTGCTGATCTTTGTGGAGGCGGATTAAGATGATGAAACGAATGATGATAGGCGCATTGATGCTCAGCCTACTGGTCTCCGGCGGTGGCTTCGCCTACGTCCCCTCCTTTGAGGCAGGGATCGTGGGGGAGACCACCATGACGGAGGGAACCTACTACTACGAGGAGATCACTTTTCTGTCGGGGGAGCCGATTCTGCTCAAGGGGACGGCGACCCTGCCGGAGATTCCGGAAGACGACGATGACTTTCGCCTGACCTACGATTATGAGCTCTTTAATGAAGAGGCCGGTGCCCAGATCAACCGGACGGTGAGTCTACGGGTGGTCCGCGACCGTCGCGACTACGACCAGACCACCACCAAGGTGGAGCTCGCGGGGATCGATGAGGACATCACCATCGACGGGACGGAGTACAACCTGGCCAGTTACCGGTACGACCAGACCAAGCTGACGGACAATACGCCGGCGGTGGATTATTTCAACGGGAACTTCTATTTGAAGCGTGTCTACTATTTGAATGGCGATTTCGCTGACAACGAGGGACGGGTGGACTACGAGATCACCAGCGATACCTTCGTGGGTTACGATCACTACTGGGGCCGGAGCGAGACGCAGATTCTCAACCACACGCTGACGGTTTCGGAGACGGAGGATCCGTACGAGGTCCAGGCCCAGGTGAAGATGAGCTCGCTGGACAAGACGCGCTTTCGCTACACGCGGACGGACCCGCAGAATATCTCTTTCCGCGGCAACTACATCATGACGGAACACCAGGAGAATGTGATGAGTTACCGGGCCAGTACCCCCTCGGAAGACGAGCGGTACGATCGGCAGACGGTGGAGAAGAGTTATTTCCGCGAGCTGGTGACGGACAGCCGGAGCCTGGTGACCCCCAAGTTAAAGGATGTGGGCGGCCACTGGGCGGAGGAGCCCATCGTGCTTTTGACCTCTCTGGAGATCCTGGAGGCCTCGGAGACCTACTTCTCGCCGGATACGCCGATCACACGGTTGGAGTTCGGGAAGGCGCTGGCCAATGCGATCACGTCGATCGAGCCGGCGACGCGTGCGGAGATTATCCGCCGGGCCAGACCGGGAAATGAGAAGCTGTTCTACGATATCGACTCGGACCATGCGGATTACAACCATATCGCCTTCTTAAAAGAACGGGGGATCATGGCGGGGGAGACGGGCTTCTTCAAACCGGACCGTACGGTGACGCGCGAGGAGGTATTGGCGATTCTGATCAACACGCTGGGACTGGAGAACCTGGCGCCGATGCCGCCTTACGCCACGATGTATACGGATGATAGTCAGGTCGCTGCCTGGGCCAAGGACCAGGTGTACGTGGCCGGCGAGATCGGCCTTGTATCGGGCTATGCCGACGGATCGATCCGACCCAAGTCCGAGATGACGCGGGCGGAGGCAGCGGCCCTCTTGGTCAAGTTCATCGACCACATCCGCGATACGATCACCTATGATTATCGGGAAAGCATTTTGAACGTCAGATAGAAAAAAGGCTCCTGGGTTATCCGGGAGTCTTTAACTTTCTGTGACCACCCTTTGCCTGGACACACGTGAGTGGTACAATAAAGAACACATGTAGAAATAGAGGAGTCGATGAAATATGAAGAGAAGAGCAACTGTTGTCCTGACCTCGCTGTTGTTGGTCCTGGTAATGGCCACGTCGGCCTTTGCGATCCCGATCACGGTGCGCGGAGGGGATACCCCCAAGGAGCGATTGGAATTTTTGATGCAGTACATTGAAGAGGGCTATTATGAGGAAGTGGAGGAAGAGCTTCTTTATGAAGCGGCTTACAAGGCCCTCTTCGAGGCGCTAGACCAGCACAGTGTTTACTATAATGAAGAGGAGCTGGAGGCCTTCAATATCGATTCCACGGGCACTTATGGCGGGATCGGTGTGCAGGTGACCATGGAGAATGGTTACGTGACGGTGATCTCTCCCTTTGATGGAACACCCGGTGATCGGGCTGGTATCTTGCCCGGCGATCAGATCGTCGAGGTGGATGGCGTTTCGGTAGAGGGCCAGGCCCTGGATATGGTCGCGAACAAGATGCGTGGAGAGCCGGGCACGGTCCTGAAGCTGGGGGTCAAAAGAAGAGGCGCGGCGGAAATTATCCAGATGGAGATCACGCGCGAGGTAATCACGGTACATCCTGTGACCTATGAGGTGCTTGAGGAAGGTATGGGCTATTTACGTTTATCGACCTTTAACGAGCACGCTTTCAAGGAAGTGGCGGCTGCGCTCACGAAGAACGGCGACCGTCCCTTAATCGTGGATCTGAGAAATAATCCCGGTGGTTTTCTCGATCAGGTAATTAAAATTGCAGACCTGTTCCTGCCCAAGGGCGCTCCGATTCTGACGGTAGACTACCGGGCGAGAGAGGACCAGTCCTATATCGCTTCTGTGGATATGCTTTATAAGGGAGAAACAGTTGTGCTGATTAACGAGGGTAGCGCTAGTGCCTCGGAGATTTTGGCGGGTGCGCTCAAGGAGAACAATCGCGCCACGATCCTGGGGACGACGTCCTATGGGAAGGGCACGGTTCAGAATCTTATTGAATTGTCCGATGGCAGTGGTGTAAAGATGACGATCGCCGAGTATTTGGTGGGCCGTGATGTGAAGATCGATGGTGTGGGCGTGAGCCCTACGGTCGATGCTGATGTGGACGAGGGTTTTTACGAGCAGGTGGAGAATCTCCAACCCTTCGTGATGGAGGATCCGCTGGAGCGCGGAAGCGTGGGCATCGATGTGTATGCAGCGCAGGAGAGATTAGCGCTTCTTGGTTACGAGCTGTCTGTGGATGGCCTCTTTGGATCGGGTACGGAGGGGATCCTAAAGACTTTTGAAGAAGAGCGCGGGATTACCGTGGACGGGATCCTGGAGGATGAGACGGAGCGCGAGCTGAATACGGCGATCCGTGAGCAGATGGCGGATCAGGTGCTGAAACAGGCGATCGACTACCTTCAGAACAACTAGAAAAACAAAAGGAACCTCTCGAGCGATCGAGAGGTTCTCCTATTTCATACGGTTTTATGATTATTCAGTCCACAGGTGGATAAAAGTCAAAAAGAGCCCAGATCCGCCAAAACGTGGTTATCAACAGGTTGTGGATACGAATTGTGGATAAACACAGGACAATTGTTGATAACTTTTGGTTTTTAGCGGAAAATCAACACAATGGTAACCCAATTGTAAATGCATCTTGGGTCATTCTGTTGTATAATGGGTCTAGAAGGTCCGAGTATTGATTTTTCAGTCTTTTACAGTTCTATTACAAGAAATGGGAGAGATTGACCTGGTCACCGAGCAAGTGATATAATCAATGCTAGGATTGGCGTGGGCTATTGTGGTTCATGCCAGAACAAGGGATGTACCCCTAAAAAGTACATAACAATTATAAGGGAGGAATTTGAACATGAAGAGAGTATTATCATTAGTACTAGCTTTAGTGCTGGTACTGGGTAGTATGCCTTTAGCCTTCGCGGATGAGCATATGACCGCGGGCGATCAGCTCTATGAGTGGAACTTGATCGCAGGCCGAAGCGCAACTGAAAAAGAACTTGACGAAGAGGGTACGTTAAATCGTGCTGAGTTAATGGTGCTTTTCGCACAGCTGAACGGTGTTGTAGAAGACGCTGAAAACTTTGAGTTACCATCTGGTTTCTCAGACGTTGACGCAGAAGCTTGGTACGCACCTTTCGTAGCTTACGGCAAAATGGCTGGTTGGACTGCTGGATACCCAGACGGAACATTCAAGCCCATGAACGCTGTATCAGCTCAAGAAATGGCAGCTTTCGTACTGAACGTTCTGAACTACGAAGTAGTTTGGGCTAGCGCTATGGAAGATGCTGCAGCAATCGGCATCGACGTAGAAGTGATGAACACTGCAATGCTGACTCGAGGCGAAGGCTTCGCATTCATGCTGGCAGCTGTAAACACTGTTCCTAATGGCGCAACTGAGAAGCTTGGCGTACAGCTTGGCGTACTCGAGCCAGAAGCTCCAGTAGTAGTTACACCTGAAGAGCTTGAAGTTGTTTCTGTAGAAGCACTCAACCTCGTTCAGATCGAAGTAGTCTTCAATCAAGAAGTAGACAAAGAGTCTGCTGAGAAGACTGACAACTACTCCGTAGAAGACGAAGATTTCGATCTTCAAGATGCTACACTTCTCGAAGATGGTGTGACTGTCATTCTGACACTTGACCTTACTGATGATATCCCTTCACAAGAAGAGGTTTCTGAAGTAACAGTTGAAGGCGTTGAAGATCTTGATGAGAATGAAGTGATTGAAGCTACATTCGAAGTTGAGTTCCTTGACAAGACTTTCCCTGAAGCTGTAAAAGCTGAAGTAGTAGGTAATGATACGATTAAAGTATTCTTCTCAGAACCGATTAAGACTTTTGAGAAAGATGACTTTGATGTAGAAGACTACTATGTAAAATCTGTAACTGCAGCGAATAACGCTACTGAAATCAACGTAGAGGTTTACGGTACGCTTGAAGAAGGTATGTTAACTGTTGAAGTTGATAATGATGTTGAAGATTTCGCTGGCTACAGCATTCTTTCTCAAGTATTTGAGATTGAAGTAGTAGAAGATGATGAAGCACCTTTCGTTGTTGGATACAAGAATGCATCTGCCACTGAAGTTACTTTGATTTTCAACGAAGATATTGAGTTTGTTAACTTCAAGAACTACGATGGTGAAGTAACTAATGCTTCTGATGATGATGATTTCTACCACACAAATACTAAAAATGTGTTTGATAAAGCAGAAATCGATGGAGCGGAGTTAACGCTCAAATTTGACGAAGATTATGAGATGCCTGAAGGCACAGTTTACCTTTACGTTAATGGTAATGCTGTAAACGATTTATGGGATAACGAGAATGAATCAACACTTCGAGTTGCTATTGAGCTTGAGATTGATAACGAGAAGCCTGTAGTTCTTGACGTATACACTGATGAAGATCGTGAAGATCGTGTAGTAATCGAGTTTAACGAAGATGTGAAATTTGATGAAGACGAGCCAGAAGATTACTTCCAGCTCCTAGATAGCGATGGAGACGATGCAGATATCGACTTCGATTTCGTTACTCAGAATACTTCTGATGAAATTACTCTTGAGTTCGACGAAGAGTTAAGCGGAGACTACACGTTAGTAATCGAGGGCTTTGAAGACAGAAGCGGAAATGTGATGGATAAAATCGCTTACGACTTCACTGCTGAAGACGTTACATCTCCAGATCCAGACGACTTCTCAGCTAAAGTATATGACGCTGGTGAAGAAGATCAGATGCTCAAGATTTCTTTCGATCAAGAAATGGCTACTTCAGGGAAATACTCAGTAGACGATATTGAAAAGTACACAATCGTTCATACTGATGGTACTAAAGTGAAGCTTTCTTCTCTGGGCGAAGAACCTGTTATCGACGTTGTTGATAATGGCAAAGCTGTAGAGATTACGATCCCATCTTCTAAAGATGAGCCAGATGCGAAGGCAGAAGATGTATTCGATTTCGTTAAAGCAGATGTAGATACTAACGAGTATGATGTTCGCATTGCACGTGTAGCTGATGCTGCTGGTAACTTCATGGACGAATTCTCTGCTGACATTGACATTGTTGGTGAAGGCAAAGTTGAAGTTAAGAAGATTGAAGCTACAGATACAGACGAGATTAAAGTTACTCTGAAAGATCGTTTAGACGATATTGATGACGATGATTTCGTAGTGTATGTCAACACAACTGCTTCTGTTATTGAAGTAGGCGTGGACTTAGATGAAGATAGCGATGGTAACAGCGTAGTAGTTCTTACAATTCTCGAAGATGATGATGTTGCTTTAGTTGATTATGACGCAACAAATCTCATGGTAGAGATTGTTAAAGATGCTGACAGAGTTCTCTCTGAGAATCGATATGGTGAAGAGATTGACTACGGTCTGTACACTAACGTCGTAGATAAGATTGCTCCAGAAGTTCAGATCGCTGACAAAGGTACAGTTAAGGATATCGCTAATATTACTGTGACGAATGACAATACTGTTACTAATGGCGTTATCGTAGTTGTAACTTTTGAAGAGCTTCTTAATGAGTCTTCTGTATCAAACGTATCAGTTGTAGATATTGCTGGCTACGAGTATGATGGTGGAAACGACGAGGCAATTACATCAGTAGTTGCTAGCGGAAACCAGATTACGATCAGAGTCAAAGATACAGATGAGAAAATTACAGCTTCCGATTTCTATGAAGAAGATATCGTATTCGCTACCACTATTCGAGACTTCAGAGGAAACAACAAAATTGGAGATACTCGCGTAGAGATTCCAACTGCAACAGATTACAATGCAGTATACGGTAACTAATTTCAGTTACTAGAGATTACAAATCCCTCCTCGTTTTCGAGGGGGGATTTTTGTGCGCGTGGCAGCGCAATATACTAAAGGGTGAAAGTCCCGAATGCACCGATATGGCGGAAGCAGATAGCTGAGCGATAGTGCGTCTTTGCGAAAAGGGGTGCGGAGGATCGTAAGGCAAACCACTGCACAGAGCTGCAACTAAAACCCATGGTAGCATGATGCTGGAGGAGAACCTTGTAAAGTGTGGGAGACTCCAATACCATAAGCAGATCCACATGATGTTAAGAGGGCTGGGGCAGTGGGAAAGTATATTGACGTGACCCATGGAGACCTCATCGGTTCCTGAAAGGGTATAAATCATCAAAGGCGAAAGCAGGAGAGGATTTAGATGGCTGGTGAGGAGTCAGAGTGCGGTATAGTAGTGAAGAAGTCCATCTCGGGGCCAGGCACTTTCCCTGAAGAAAGTAAGCTGATTGAACCCTGCATCTCAGCAATAGCAACGACTTGCTTTACCAGCTGGAAAAGTTTCTTCCGCTTTGGGGCCTGTCCTCATGATTGAAGAAGTGAAAAAACAAATCCGCATCCCTGAGTCAAATGACTTGGAGGCGCGGATTTTTGTATGTATCGGTCGATTGGTAACATAGGTTATGCGGCCGATAGATGTGTTTTGCTATAAGATTGCGGGTCCAGGTACTTTCTTGGAAAAAAGTCGTCTGATGGAATCCTGCGCATCGGTAATAGCAACGGTAGAGCATCTCGAATGAAAAAGTTTCTTCCTCGATAGGGCCTGTCCCCATGAGTGAAGAAGTGAAAAAACTAATCCGGGTCTCTGAGTTGAAAAACTGGAGGTGCGGATTTTTCTATGTATCAGCCTGTTGGTAACATAGGTTATGAAACCGATCAATGTGTTTTGCTATAATGAGTCTAGAGCTGTAGGCGACAGATCTACGGATGGGTATCGGGGTTTCTCAAACGATTTCTTAAACGGCCTGACTGCTGTCATATTAAAAGTTGATGAGATCATCACGTACATCCTGAGTAGGAGGACAGAATTTGGTATAATAGATGGGTATTGAAGGAAAGAATTGAATCCATTGATTTCCCGGGTAATAGCTAGGGGTTGTTCCGACTTCATAAAATCTTAAGAAAGCATTTCACATAAATTAACCTGCATGGGGTATGATAAAAGGGATAAGGAGGTAACGTGCGATGAGAAATAAGATAACGGTTCTCTTATTGGTACTCGGGTTGGTTCTTCAAAGTGGAGCTACATACGCTGCTCCAGCATTGACATTGAATGAGGCCACCGAGATCCTATTGGAGAATAGCGACGTGCTCGAGAACCTGGACGATCAGGTTGAAGAGATTGAAAAGCAAGCTGATCGTTTGCAGGCTCGCGGGATGTCCCAAAGACAGCTCGTTGAAGACTTTGAGCTTTACCAAAAGCTGGATAGCTTCGACCGCAATGGCGTTCGGCTTACCGATGACCAGGAAGATGAGTTGGAGAAACTCCGGTTCATGTTTATGTTTATTCCCTTTGATCCCGGCAAGAGTGGTTACATTCAAATGAAACTGCTTGGCGAGTATACTTATGAAAACGTGCGCCACGGCGCCAACCAGTTGGCGCATACTCGCGAAACAACAGCAATTCAACTGAGTCGAGGTCTCAAAGGACTCTATGAAGGCATCTTATCTCTTGAGAATACATTGGATCTTCAAAGAGACTACCTAGATATCACGGAACGTCAGGCAGTGAATAGTAAGCTTAAACTGTCCTTGGGTGAAGTCTCTATTCTAGAGAACGAAAAAGCGCAGATGGATTATCAGGCCCAGATCAAGCAGGTGGAAAACCTCGAACGATCACTGGCGAACCTCAAGATGCAACTTAACGAAATGCTCGAGCGTGATGCTCAGACTGCATTTTCCGTACGCGAATCAATCCGTACGCGATCACGTGAGCTTGAATCGCTAGAGTACTACCTGCAGAGTGCACGGGAGACACGTTACGACTATAACGATGCTTTGAGAGGCCTTGAACTCGCTCAGATCAAATACGACGTGGTTTCTGAAGTAACCTCTGTGGAAACCTCCGATGACTTTATCGATGCCAGAATCACTCTGCTCGAAGCACAAGATACCTTATCCACCACACTCGATGCTTTGATTCAAGACGTGATCTTCGGCTACAAAGAGATAAAGACGGCGCTTGTGGCACTACAGAATGCCGAGAAGACCTATGTCAATGCCATGGAAAGCTACCGTCATGCATACGTGAGCTATGAGCTCGGGTATATGACTAGGGTCCAAATGGACCTGGCTACATTCCAGAAAGATATGGCAGATAATGCACTGAAAGAAGCGCTACGTACCTATAATGCAACCTACGACCGCTTCATGGATGCCGTAGGTGTCGGACCGGCCTTTGCCGAGGAGGGACAAGGACAATGAGAAGAAAAATGATCGTCGGCCTGCTGGTCGCACTATTGAGCCTTCAGGGCATCGGGTTTGCCGTGGTGGATACCAGTATTACACTAGATGAAGCTATGATCTATGCACTGGATAACCCCCAATTTGATATCCTAGAGAAGAGAATCGAACTGGCTGAAAACGAATTGAGAAGTGCTGAGTTTGATGCGGAAGATGTTTACATCGCCCGTTATATGGATGAAGAGGAACGCTTGAACCTGACCTTCCAAGAGAACCTCACGTCTCTCGAGAAAGCATTCGCTATCGAGAAGTTAGAACGACAGAAAGAAGACCTGATCGTGGATCTTGAAAACCAAGCCTATGACCTCTACCATCAGATCAAGGCTACAGAGTTTCAGCTGGTCACAGAGAAGGAGTTCGTCTCCACAGCTGAGCGGGAGCTATCCAATGCTAAACTCCGTTTGGAAAAAGGCCTGATCACCCAGTTGGATTACGACCGATTGGCACTCGCACTTTCACAAAGACAACAATCAATCTCGGCGCTTGAAAATCAACTGGAGAATCAGCTTTACTCCTTTAAGCAACTGATCAACTACGATCTGATCACTAAGGTGACGCTGGCCAGCCCCATCGATACGACGCCCGTGGTGATTGACTACGATCTCGAGAAGATTGAAGCTTACAAGCTGGAAGGCATCACGGAAATCGTGAACCTCGAGCGAGAGCTTGAACTGCTTGAGTATAAGGTAGAGCTGATTCTGGACGAGGCAGACGACGACGCCGACCTCTATGATGATACCCAAGAAGAAATAGTGGATACAGAAGAGGCGCTCTTGGATGCTAGGCGCTCCGCCCGTTTCAATCTTTTCACGGAGCACAACAATCTGCTCAATGCGAAAAACACCAGCGAGATCAACAAGATGACTTTTGACTACGATAAGCGTCTGTACGCGAGTGAGAAGCTCAAGTACGATCTGGGCATGATCACCTATGTCGAGCTGCAGGCGACACACAATGACCTGGTGAGCGATTACCTGGCCTACATCGAGTCACGCGTGGATCTGATGACCAAGATGCGAGACTTCGACAGTAAGTACCACTTAGACGTTCCCTTCCCAGAAGAGCCCGCTGAAGACGCTGTCGAGGAAACGACAATGGAAGAGCCGGCTGGAACAGAAGAATAATCTCAACATAATAAAGGCCGCCCGCCCACAAGATTTCTTGTGGGCGGGCGGCCTTTGCTCTGTCAATAACTTGAGTTTTCTCGTGTCGGTTAGCTTGCGGTGAACTCAGGCAGTGGCCTTCTTGCTCTTCTTCTCCAACTTGCCCTCGTAATCGAAGTACAGGATCACGGCAATGCCGAAGCCGATCAGCATCCAGGAGAGGGGCGATACATTGACGTTGCCGTCGTTCGTAAGACCTGCGAAAAGGTAACCGATGATGGCCACGAAGCTGGCCTTACCCACCAGGGAGAAGTAGTGTTGCTCGTCTGTCTCGTGCTTCATGAAGTTGATCGTGGCCAGCTTGGCTAGGATCAGGACCACGGCTATCATATAGGCAATGAGGGACAGGAGACCGGTATTGATGGCCATCTGCATGAAGAAGTTGTGCGGTTTGTCTACGATCATATTCGGATTGCTGAAAGCATGTCGCTTGCCCACGTAATCGTCTTGTGGGAACTCGATCACGTAGTGGTCGGGACCGGCGCCGATGATCAGGTTATCCATAATCAGTGGAATCGAACGGCTCCAGATATAACCGCGGCTCGAACCAACGCGTTCGTAACCATCGAGCGGGCTGAAGGTCTCCGCATCTCTCAGGGGGATTTTGCGTCCCAATTGGTTGATGTAGTAGAAACCAGATTCACCAAGACCGAAGTCCCATTCACGTCCATCGAAACGAAATCGGATGAATAGGTCGTCCTCCATGTTTCCGTATTGCATGGTCCATCCTGCTAGGGTCTCGTTCTCAAAGGTATAGGTTTTATTCTCCTTGTCAAAAGGCATCTTGATCTGCGTGCCATCTTCTGTGTGTAACTCAACACCTTTACCTCGATCCTCTAGGTCGTAGGTGAAGACGAAGCGCTCGTTGCGGTAGTCGATAAAGAGTTCATTGTCCCTGGTGATCACACGCTGTAGGGCGTTGTTCTCCGTCTTTTCAATCTGGAAGCCCGTGTCCAACCTTCGGGTGAAGATATTGTCCAGCGACTCGTCGGCCTGGACGAAGGCGAAGCCCATGAGGGCGATGAGCGGTAAGATGATCCACCAGCGCTTGAGGAGAAAGGGTGCATTGAAGAGGGCCAGGGCGATGAGGGCTGCCGTGATCCCTACGAAACCACCTCTCGAGTAGGAACCGATCAGCGTGACGATGGACAAGGCACTGAGGCCAGCCCAGAGAAGCTGCCAGCGCTTCTGGTGGTGGAAGATAGCCATGGTAATGCCGAAGGGAATCAGCATGGCCAGGTAGTAACCCACGTAGTTGGGGTTGTAGACTGTCATGTAGACGCGGCGCTCGCCCACTGTGAAGTTGACGTTCTCGGGGTCGAGGCCTGAGTACTTACCCAGGAGCATCAACTTGGTACCCAGCTCCGAACGGAAGAAATCCTGGCCCATGAACTGGAAGATACCGATGACGACCATTCCCAGGGAGACAATGTAGAGAGCCTTGATCACAATGGAGAGTCGCTTCTGGTCGTACAGGACCACCCCGGTGTAAAGGGCCATGATCAGGTAGGACAGGAGCACCCATAGGCCTTCATAGCGCTCCCTGAAGCCCATCAGGGCGATGGGGCGGGAGTAGGCCGTCAGGGTGGACAGGATGAAGAGCAGGGCCATGGCGGCGAAAGCGTATAGAATCGGCCCCTTCTTGAAGGTAATCTTTTTGGATAAAAAGTACATCGCGAGCATCACGAAGGCCGCGCCCCCTGAAATCATGATGGATAGGCTCTTCACATAACTGAAGACATCTAGGGTTTCTCCCTTGTAGACCGTCCAGAACAAATCGGTCTCCGGCAGTTGTACACCCATGACCTTCACGAGGGCCGGGGTGATCACACCGAAGAGAATAATGGGAAGTAGCGTCAGCAACGAAAAGGTCTGGCGCTTCTGGTTTTTTTGTATCATGGTGTTGGTGACCTCCTTTAATATCATGGCTATTATATCATAATGATTCCCATATGAATATGCACAGAAGCCCATTCAATGATGGGCTTAAAGCCTTGGAATCAGCGAATTTCGCTAGTGAATATCATATAATCTAATTTTAATATTGCGAGGACCAAAAGGTTGGTGAAATATGTTAAAATATGAGGTGATGAAAAGATGATGATGAGGTGAAGACTATTGGAAAATTACCAAGAACAATACGATGAAATCAGCCTTCGGGAGTTAATCGAAGCTTTACTACGCGGGAAATGGTGGATTGCAGGGTTCACGGGGGTGGCCATCCTCTTGGCTGGGATCGTGTCCTTTTTCGTGATGGATCCTACCTACGAGGCCAGCGTGACGCTGATGCCCACGACGATCGAGCAACCGCAGCGGGTAGATCCCAACGCGGACAATATCACGGAAATCCTGAACAACATCTCGACCTATCCGTCGCTCAACTTAGAGTCCTACAAGCAGCAGATCAAAAGCTACGAGGTACTCAGCCAGGTGATTGAGAAGGAGAACCTGACCGTCGAACGGGACGGAGAAGAGGTACCCTACACGTACGAGCAGCTGGCGAACAAAATCACAGTCAGCTCGGGCAATGATACGTACCTGATCAATATCTCGGTATCCGATACGGATCCTGTGTTCGCTGCAGAGATTGCCAATGCAGTGAAGCGGGAGTACATTTCCTTTATCGATCGCATGCAGGATGAACGGTTGTCAACTTCCTACGAATTCCTGAGCCGTCAGTTTGTGGATGAGGAGCAAAACCTCGAGCAGAGTCTACAGGAGCTCAAGGACCTCCTGGCCAGCGGTAAATCTTCCACAGAGCTCAACAGCGAGATCCAGATCAAACTCGACTTCCTCAACGCCCAGAAGACCCAGCGAACGGGCCTCGAGGAAGCTTACCAGACCAATACCATGGAGAAGGAGCTGGAGCTGAAAGTAGCCGAGAGCGAGCTGGCCACCGTGCGCGCCAACTTGGCGAGCACACCCCAGATGCTCAGCACTTCTAAGAGTATATATAATGAACCCGTCGTCAAAGACGCACTACGCGATCAGACGGGTGCCACGGTATCGGATCTTTCCGAAATCCAGTTTCAGTCCGAAGAGATCAACCCGGTGTACACGGAGCTTAGGAGCCGCGAGGCCGAGCTCGAGGGCATGGTCACGCGTTTGCGCCAGGAGATTATCAACCTCCAGACCAAGTACAAGGAGCAGACCGTACGCTTAGAGGAGACCATCACCACGGTGGAAGAAGAGCTGGACGAACTGAAGGTCATCTACGCAGAGCGCGAGTACGAGGAGAAGCTACTGAACAACAAGGTGGCCACTTCCCAGCAGATCTACGATGCCTTCGTTAACAAGCTCGAGAGTACGCGGATCGCAGAATCCACGCGAATCGCAGAATCCAGTATGATCGTCGTATCGGACGCTTTCGTGCCGAATCGACCCACCGGTCCCAACAAAATGCTCAATCTGGCCATTGGCGCGGTGCTCGGATTGATGCTCGGGGTCTTCGTGGTCTTCTTCAAGGAGTACTGGCAGAACACCGGAGCGGAAACCAAAGCAGAAAAAAAGGCATAGATAGGGAACGACAGAGGGCCCCTGGCTTCGACACCACGGAGCTCGGGCCCTTTTTGCCTACAGACGACAACCACAAGATGAAAGGGGAATTTTCATGAGAAAAACACTGGTGTTTTTACTGACAATCGCCCTCTTGATCCCATCGATGGCGAGCTTCGCCGCGACCGGGGCCGAGAACCTTTACGATTATGGATTTATCGCCGGAGCCGATGGCGACCTGATGGTCGATAAATCCCTGACCCGGGCAGAGGCAACGGTACTTTTATCTGAAATGTACGGTAAGAAAGAAGAAGCTGAGAACTTCATCTTCGTCCCGACCTTCACCGATGTGAAGGCCGGCGATTGGTACGCCCCTTACATCGGCTACGCCCGCGTGGCCGGCTGGGTATCGGGTTACGAGGACAATAGCTTTAAACCCAAGAATCCTATCAGCCAGCGCGAATGGGCAGCCATGCTCATGAAAGTCATGGGTTACGAGTTCCCGTGGGTGGATGTGCTCGATGAAATGGAAGATGTGGGCATTGAAGTAGAGGCCACGATCCCCGGCGCCATCCTACGCGGCGAGGCCTTTGAGGCCATGTGGCAGGCCGTGAACCTCCCTCGAAAGGATGCCGATATGCCCCTGGGAGAAGAGATCGGACGGTTTGAGCCTTCGGTTCCCGAACCGGAAGAGCCTGAAGAGCTGCCTTTCCTCGTGATCGAAGAAGTGACCAGCGATCACCTGATGGGCATGACCCTGCATTTCAACAGAGAAGTGGACAAAGAAGAAGCGGAGAATCTGGAGACCTACGAACTGGAGGATGAAGACGGTCGGGACATCGCTCTCGATCGCGCCGTGTACGATGCTCGTGAGATGACGGTGGTCCTCACCTTTGAAGAGGCCGTAGACCAGCAGGAAGAGGTCACGCTGATTATCGAAGAGCTAAGTGCAGTAGAGGGGATTCCTCTGGAAGACTTCGAAGAGACCTACACCGTCTCCGACCGAACCTTCCCGTCGGTACTGAGCGCACGTGTCATCGGAAGCGAGGCCATCGAAGTGCGATTCTCTGAGCCAGTTATGCCTCATGACATTGACGAGGACGACGTGGCCACTCTGGACAAGGATGCCATCGACGTGGATGAGGGTGATATTTACGTACGGGAAATCGTGCTACTAGATGGTAACCGCAGGGCGGTCATCGAGACCTATACCTCCATCCGCGACGATGTCATGGTGGATCCAAAGCCGACGATCGAAGACTACGCGGGCCTCAGCCTCGTGTCTGATCCCATCGAAGCCGCTTACGAGCGGGATGACGATGCACCGGAGATCATCGCGGTCGAAGAGGTTTCCCCTGTGGGATTGACCCTCGTGTGGAGCGAGACCATCCGCCTGGAGAACGGCAACAAGTCTCATTATTATCACTCGAACACAAATACGCTGATCGACAGCAATTTGACCGCATCGGATATCGACGGCGAGCGGATGCGCCTCTCCTTTGCCAATGATCCGCTACCGGAAGGTCGGGTGCGCGTCTACGTGGACAACGATAGCGTGAGCGACTACTGGGGTAACGAGAACGACGACGAGAGCATCACGGTGGAGATCGAAGAGGACAATACCGATCCTAGCGTCGAAGAGATCGAAGTCCTCGATGAGAACGAGATCATGATCACCTTCTCAGAACCCATGAACAACGGCAACTATGCCATGGAAAATCGGAACAATTACGTGCTCTTCGATGAGTCGCACGATGAGATCGATGACGCCGTCTTGAGAGCAGATTACGATGCCTCGGAGTACACGGTGACGATCACCTTCTACGACCAGCTCAATGGCCTTTACAGCCTCCTGATGGAAGATCTGGAGGACGCTTCGGGCAACGGTCTCGACGATGACGAGCATTTCTTCGAAGTGGCCGATCTCACATCGCCTGAGAGCGACAAGTGGACGGCGAAAGCTTACTTCGTGGGTGATGAGGACCAGATGCTGCGGATCACTTTTGATGAACCTATGGCGACAGATGGGAAATACAGTGTGCTCGATCTTGAGAAGTACCAGGTAAACGGTATCGATCTCGTGGATCTAGATGACGTGGCGATCAAGTCCGTCGAGGATGGAAAGGCGATCGAGATTTACATCGATCCGGAGGAACTGGAGATCGATGTCGACAGTGATGATGAGGCCGAGGATGACGATGACGTGGTCATCGCCCGCGTGGCCGATGAAGCCGGCAATTATACCGCCAGCTTCGTGAATGTGATCGATCTGCAGGGCGAGGGTACTTTCCGCATCGACTACGCCCAGCTAATCCGCGAGGACCAGGTACGGGTGACCTTCACCGAGGAAATCGTGGGTCTCGAGCCAGATGACGTGCGCGTCTATGAGGACGACGATCCGTTGGCCCTCGACGATGTACTGAGCGGTCTTAACGACGATGGCGTCACGGAGATCATCTATGTGCTCCGAAACCCCGTGCCCACCGACGCAACGGATTTGACCGTGCAGGTGGTGGACAACGAATCGGTAAACCGCTATGATGAGACCCTAGATCTCGACCAGGCACCTGTGCTGGTGGAGGATAAGGTCGGCCCCACGCTGGCGAGAGTGACCATCGACGGCGACGAGGAAGACGATATTATCTATGACGAGGACCGTGCCCGCGTGGAGCTTACCTTCACCGAGGATATCGATCCGAGAACGGTATCGCTCCTTTCTTTCGAGGTCATGAACTATGAGATTAGCGATATCGGTGTTTCCGGGACCCGCATCTACATCTACATCGATGCAGACGATGAGGACCGGGTGGAGCGCTACGATGAAGTGATCCAAATGCACGAGATTCGTGATATGAACGGCAATGGTGTGACCGGCATCTCCGGTCGCATCCAAGAGATCGAATAGACGGGAAGAGGCCGGACGGCCTCTTTTCCTTTGAAGGGAAAAAGATGATGACGATTAAATTGACCATAGCTTACGATGGCACGACCTACGACGGTTGGCAGCGGAACCATAAGAAGGATACAGTCCAGGGGCGCATCGAAAATGTGCTTTCCAAGCACTTCGGCGAACCCATTGAGATCGTGGGTTCCGGTCGCACCGATGCCGGTGTCCACGCCTGGGGGCAAGTAGCCAGCTTCAACGTAAATGGCGACGTGGACCCCACGGCGCTCAGAGACCACATGAACCTGTACCTACCCGAGGCGATCCGCATTCGTTCTGTGGCCATCGCAGAGGACCGCTTCCACGCTCGCTACGCGGTGGTCGCAAAGGTTTACCGCTACCAGATTGACTTGGGCGATGTCTACGATCCCCTGCGCCGCCACCTGAGCCATCACCATCCCGAGTCGCTCGACCTTTCGGCCATGCGGGCGGCCGCCGTGCATCTCGTCGGCACCCACGATTTCTCCAGTTTCACACAGATGAAATCCAAGAAGAAATCGCGCGTCCGTAAGCTCGATGCCATCGACATCGAACGTGAGGGGACGCTCCTCACGATCAAGTTCACCGGAGAGGGATTCCTCTACAAGATGGTGCGGATCCTCGTGGGGACCCTCCTGGAAGTGGGTATCGGTGTCCGCAGACCCCAGGACATGGCTGTGATCTTGGCGAAAAAAGACCGTAATTTCGCGGGCGAAACGGCCCCCGCCAAAGGTCTCACCCTCGAGCGGGTGGACTACGGCGCATAAGAGAAGTCCCGCCCTCTCCCCGGCATGCCGGGAGAGGGCGGGACTTTTTTTTCGAGTTATCCGCTGGCACTGATGGTTCTCTCGATCTGACGGATGACCACCGCGCTCCCCCGGACCCGCTTGGCGGCGGATTTGACCTCGCCCATGGACTTGGCCAGATTTTCCGGCGAACGGAAGGACTTCAGATCCCCATAGACCCCGGCGATGGAGAGGGACGTCAGGGGGAAGAGCCGCTCAATTCCATCCCGGTCCTTGGCGATGAGCGAACGTCGCTCGAGGTCCTTCGCATCGAAGTAGGGTTGGATCTGTTCGTCGAAGCGCCGCGTGATTTCCTTGCAAATCTGCTGGTACTGTCCGTAGGAGGCGTCGATGATAAAGAGAAAGTCATCCCCGCCGATGTGGCCGATGAAACTGTTGTAGGGAAAGGCCCTCTTGATCGTATCGCTGAGGAGTTCGGCTGTCATCCGGATGATCTGGTCGCCCAGCTCGAACCCGTACTTATCATTGTAGACCTTGAAGGAGTCCAGATCGGCGTAAAAGACCCCCGTGGTCTCGTTGTTATAGGTCACGATGTCCCGGAGCGTCCGGTTGATGATGGGATTTCCGGGAAGCGAGGTCAGGGGGTTGAGCTCCCGGTTGTAGTTCTTCTCGTACCGGATGATGTAATCGAGGAGCTTCTTCATGGGAATCATCCCGCTGTAGGCGGCTCCTCGGGTCACGATGATATCATCGTAAAGATGTTCGTCCTTCCGGTCCATGGCCAGCTTGGCCACCTGCTGGATGGGGGCATAGGCATCGACAACGAGCGGCCGGTCGTCCATTAAGAGGTGCGCCGGGCGGTTGATGAAAAGGCTGAACCCATGCATCTTGGCCAGGGAGGCATCCAGGCGACTGCGCATCAATAGCCCCGCCGGCTTGCCCCGGCCGTCGATCAGGGCCACGCCCTGACAAGCCTCGTTGGCATCGAGATAGGCCCGCACCTCTCGCACCTTGAGATCCATGGAGAAGGCGGGATAGGTTTCTAGGATCGTGTGGGCGTGGTGGTAGTCTGCGGAGTAGGTGCGCAGGTTCTCCTGTAGACGCTGCTCCGTTCGAATGAGCGCAAGCAGATCGTCGTCGATAGGGGAGGGTTCGATCTCAGGTCTTCCGATGAGAAATCCCTGTGCGTACTCCACGCCCAGGTGGATGAGCATCTTGAGTTCGGCCAGTGTTTCCACGCCCTCAGCGATGATGATGGTCTGCTGCTCTTTCGATGTGGTGACCATGGCCTTGACCAGGGACTGCTTGTAGGAGTCCCTTTCGATGTGGCGGATCAGGGACATGTCGATCTTGATGTAACTCGGGCGGATGCGCTGGAGAGTATCCAGTCCGCTGAAGCCCTTACCGAAGTCATCGATAGCAAGACGCGCCCCGGACTCAAGATAAGGAGACAATCCCTGGAGAAAACGACCGGGATCGAGTACCTGGTGCTTCTCCGTCAGTTCGAAGACGACATGGTCCAGCGTAAAGGCGGATAAAAAGGTCAGCTCGCCGCGTTCCACCTGCTTGGGACAGAGATTCAAAAATAGACGTTGGTCCTTTTTTGCGGGCGATCGCTCGAGGGCCCGCTGCATCATCAGGGCATGCAGGGGGCCACTGAGCCCGGCCTGCGCGGCCGCTTCGATTAAGTGCAGGGGACTGTGTAGTGTGCCTTCCCTGGGACCGCGCGTCAAGGCCTCGTATCCATGCACGGCACCATCCTTTAGATCGAGAATCGGTTGATAATGGGTGGTGATCTGTCGCTCGCGGAGTACGGTTTCGATAGTCATGGAATCCCCCTCTACTCATGTTACCTTCAGGATAGCCTAAGTTTCTTAAACTTAAGCGAAATTTAGGTAAAATCTTGTTTCTCGATTGAAAAAAGGGTAAAATCATCGTATAGACCGACGGTCGGTCGGTAGGGAGGTGACGGCATTGGCATCACAAGAAGACAATAAGAGGGAACAGATCATCCAGAAGGCCAAGGTACTGTTCATCAGAGAGGGATATGACAAGGCACGTGTGAACCACATCATCTCGGAACTGGGGATCGCCAAGGGAACCTTCTACCATTATTTTTCATCAAAACTCGACCTGCTCGATGCAGTGATCTCGGAGATGCTGGCAGAAGTCTACCGGGAGATGACAGAGAAGATCCAGGAAGAGCCCGGGGCCGTGGGGAGATTGAACCGATTCTTCGCCGGTATCGCCGAGTGGAAGCTTCAGCACATCGATTTTTTTAAAAGCATAGGCGACGAGATCTACGACGATCACAACACCCTGTTCAAAAAGAAGCTTCTCGGTGGCTTTGCCGACGAGACCATCCCGATTCTAGCCGTGATCTTTGAAGAGGGCAAGGAGGAGGGCATCTTTCAGATCAGCGACGGCCAGATCACGGCCGAGCTCGTCATGGAATTTCTCTTCAGTTACGGTGAGCGGATGAACGATGCCTACCACGAATACGCAACGAACCCACAGGCGTTGATTCTTCGACTCAAAACCTTCAACGAGAGCATCAATCGCATCCTAGGGACACCACCCGGAACCGTCGAGCTGTTCCAGGTGAGCCGTGTGGATGAATTTACCGGTGGGGAGGTGACAACATGAGTGAAATCTTAACCGTACGCGATCTTGTCAAACACTATCAGATGGGCGAGGTCACGGTGAAGGCCCTCGAGGGCGACAGCTTCGATGTTATCGAGGGAGAATTTATCGTGGTCCTCGGGCCCTCTGGCTCGGGCAAGAGCACCCTGCTCAATATCCTCGGGGGCATGGACAAGCCCACCAGCGGTTCGGTCACCTTTCGGGGGGAACCGATTCATACCTACGACGATAAGAAACTAACGGGCTACCGACGGGACCGCGTGGGCTTCGTCTTTCAGTTCTACAACCTCATGGCCAATCTCACGGCCAGGGAGAATGTGGAGCTGGCCACGGAGATCTGTCAAGATCCCCTCGAGATCGACGAAGTCATGGCAGATGTGGGCCTGATGGACCGGGCCGATCACTTTCCCTCTCAAATGTCCGGTGGGGAACAGCAGCGCGTGGCCATCGCCCGCGCCGTGGCCAAGAATCCGGACCTGCTCCTTTGTGACGAGCCCACCGGGGCCCTGGACTACGAGACGGGAATCAAGATTCTCAAGCTCCTCTCCGAGGTCAACCAGAAATACGGTAAGACCGTGATGGTCATCACACACAATGCCGCCATCGGACGCATGGCCGATCGCGTGATCAAGATGCGCTCGGGTAAGATCACCGACATCCAAGTGAACGAAGAGAAAGCGGCGGCCGAAGGGATTGAGTGGTAATGCGTATGCTGAACAAACGGCTCCTGAGGTTGATCAAGGAGTCGAAATCCCAGTACATCGCCATCGCCATGGTCATCATCTTCGGGATCATGGCCTACATCGCCTTCCGACACGCGATTCTCAACCTCGAGACCTCGGTGGACTATTATTATGAGGAGAATAATTTCTCCGATGTGATTGTCCAGGTTCCAGGGGCCTCCGACCGTGATGTCCGCACGCTCTCCAGGCTGGAGGGGGTGAAGGGGATCGAGGGTCGCATCGTCCGGGATGTGTACTTTGATACAGAAGAGGAAGAAGACCGCGTGAAGCTCCGCTTGATTTCCCTGACACCGGAGAATGAAGTGAACAGCCTCTACCTCCACGAAGGGAAACCTTCTCTCGGATCAGACGATGACATCTACCTCATCGATATGTTCTACGATGCCAACGGATATCAACTCGGCGATACCGTGGACCTCCGCATCGCGGGCGCCGTGGAAAGCTTCCGAGTGGCCGGCAAGGTCTCCTCGCCGGAATTCGTCTATCTGATGGAATCGGAACAGAGCATGCTCCCCGATGCAGAGACCTTTGGCGTCGGCTACATCAGAGAATCCTATCTGCAAAACCGGCTCGGCCTCTCCGGACACTACAACGAGATTGTGATCGATGTGGAGGAAGGCTACAGTCACGACCGTGTGGCCGACGCCGTGGAAAAAGAGCTCGCCCATCTGACGATCACCCGGATCTACACCCGGGAGACCCAGCTCAGCGCGAGCATGATCAACGAGGAGATCGAGGGCAACAAGCAGATCACCTTCCAGTTGCCCATTATCTTCCTGGGTGTGGCTGCGGTGATCCTGTCCGTGATGATCAGCCGGATCGTGAAATCGGACCGGATGGTCATCGGGATCATGAAGAGCATGGGCTATACAAACCTACAGGTGCTCGTCCACTACATGATGCTATCGGTGGTCATCGGTTTCGTGGGGGCTGTGGGGGGTATCCTCTTTGGACTTCTGGTCACGGACGGTATGACCGATCTCTACGGGGACTTTTTTGCAATCCCCTATATGACCTTTACGCTCAGGCCGCAGTTGATCCTGAGCTCCATGGCCCTCTCCCTCTCCTTTGCCGTGGTCAGCGGCGTCTTCGGCGCGAGAAAAAGCATGTCCATCATGCCATCGGAAGCCATGCGACCCGCAGCACCCAAGATCCACGGGAAACGCACGATCTTCGAACGTTTTAAGGTCTGGAAGCACATTGGCTTCACCAACAAGATCGTTATCCGCAATCTGTTGAGGAACAAGGGACGCGTGCTCTTTATCTCCATGGGCATCGCCCTCACCTACGCCATCACCCTCTACCCCATCTTCATGTGGGTGGTGATGCAAGATATGTTCTTCAACCAGTACGAAAATTTCATGACGATGGATTACAACATCAGTATAGCCCGCGGTGCCAACGAGCGGGCGGCCGATGACCTGGCCCATGATTTGAACATCAAGCACGTGGAACCCAAGGTGGAGTATCCCTTTGAGATCCAGGTGGACCACAAGACGAAAGTGGTGAGTGTGGTCGGATTGATAGAAGATACGGGTGTGTACCATTTCACCGATACCAACCGGCAAGCGATCTCCCTCCATCCGGGTGATCTCTTCATCTCGGAAAACATCGCGCTGGACATGGGAATCGAACCGGGGGACCTGATCACCTTCAACACCTACCTGCCGAACAGGGAGGACCAGCAGCTCAGGGTGACGGACCTCATCCGCCAGGATCTGGGGGCGAACATCTATATGCCCCTGGACGATATGCAGGAGCATCTCTTGGAGCCCGGCTTCATCAACGGATTTTTCATCCAGACGGACCGAGATATCATGGGAGAGCTCGAGGATTATCCAGCCTTCACGACCATCCAGACCCTAGCGGACATGCGCAAGGTCTTCGAGGAGTTCATGGGGCTGATGATCGCTTCAATCTCCACCCTGATCCTGGTGGGCGGTGGTCTTGGCTTCGTCATCGTGTATAACGCCACCATCATGACCATCAACCAGCGGCGACTGGAGTTTTCTTCTCTGCGGGTCCTCGGGATGTCGAAAAATGAAATCTTCTCGAGTCTCGTCAAGGAAAAGGCCGTCATGACCCTCATCGGGATTCTCATCGGTATACCGATCGCCCAGCAGTTGGTCGTGGCGATATCGAATACCATGAGCAGCGACCTCTTCCGGTTGGATACGCATCTTCCCACGTGGGTCCATCTGGTCACGGCGGGTCTTACGATCCTGTTCGTCCTGATCGCCCAGGCGTCAAGTTATTGGAAAATCAACCGTTTGGACTTCATCGAAGCCCTTAAGAACCGCATGAGCTAGCGAGGTGTAAAAAATGAAAAAAATCAAATGGACCAAAAAGAAAGTGATCCTGGCGGCCCTGCTCCTCGTGATCGTGTCGGCCGCGGGGTACGCGATGTTCACCGGAGATACGATCAGCGTAGAAACCCATGCCGTGGCAAAGGGGGACGTGGTGGACACCTACGACGTCACCGGTGTGATCCAGGCGGATCGAGATCGGACCTATAAGGCCACCACCTCCGCCGAGGTAGAAGAGGTAGCCATCAGCGTAGGGGAGACCGTAGCATCTGGGGAGGTGCTCGTGACCTTCGATGATGAGAGTGTACACCTGCAAAAAGAAGCCCTAGAAGCCCAGCGCGCTTCCATCCGGTACACCATGCAGGAAGCCCTGGGCCCAGCCCAGAGCGACCAGATTGCCGGCCAGCAGGCTGTGATCCGCGGTATCGACGTGGACCTGGAGGCTGCCAAAAAAGCCTTGGAAGACGCCAAGGCACTGAAGAGTGCCGGGGCCATCAGCCAAAAGGCCTTGGAAGAAGCGGAAGATCGGGTGGCGCGCCTGGAGGCCCAACGGTCTTCTGCCGTCAGCCAACTGGCCCTCCTACGAAGGCAGGCCTCCGGTAACGTGAAGGGTCAGTATGAAGCGCAGATGGCGGCCATCGACGCCGAGATCGCCGGGATCGACAAATTGATTGCCAGCGGTTACACTATCCCGGCGACCTTCGACGGCACGGTGGTGGACCTCTTCGTGGAGGTGGGTGACTTCCTGCAACCGGGTCAACCGATTGTCGAGGTTGCTGATCTCGAGACACTCGAGATCGAGGCCCGCGTACTCGCCGAGCACATCGGGGACCTTTCCTTCGACACCAAGGCCCGGATCTCGCTGGATAACGGCAATGGCTGGACATCCGCCGAGATCACGAAGATCCACCCCAAGGTCATTACCGAGGTGAGCGACCTGGGCATCGAACAACGCAAGGTGGTCGTCGAGCTACAGTTTATGGACGGGATGGAAAAGGCCGTCCTGGGCCAAGAGGTGGATGTGGAACTCGTCCTGAACGAAGGGACGGAGGTCATCCGGATACCGGATACCGCTTACTATGAGGATGGGGATAGGGCCTTCGTCTTCCTGGTCTCCGAAGGCACGCTCGAGCGTCGGGAGATCACCCTGGGCCTTGAAGGGGACAACCATGTGGAGGTCACCGAGGGTCTGGCTGTCGATGACGAGATTGTTCTTGAGATCGACAACGACCTGGAAGAAGGACTGCGCGTCGAGTGATCCCTTAGAAAAAGTGCATCACCCACCCCTGCTATTAGCAGGGGTGGGTGATTTTTGGTTAACATTTGCGATTATGGGGTAAAGTAGGGTATAGGGAGAGAGGTGGTCATATTGACTCGTACCACGAGACTGTTAGGGTCCGTACTACTGGGAGCTTTGCTCCTGATCTTCGCCTCTGTTTTTCAGAAAATGCTCATCCGGACGCCGGTATTTGAGCTAAGGGGATACATCGTCCCCGCGATTTTTGGTGCCCTTTACGGGGGTATCGTCGGCTATTTGTGGCAGGAAGCCGTGTCCTACCGCGATCATCTGGAAAACCTGGTGGCCCAACGCACGTCCACCCTTGAGCGGAAGAAGGAGGCGTTGGAAACGGCCCTCCAAGATCTCGAGCGTTACAAGGAGCGGGAGCTCTTCCGCCACAAGCGCGATGCCTTCAAGAGTTTTGTCAGCGGCATCAACCATGGATTCAACACACCACTGGGCAACCTTGTCACCTTGGAATCCTACATGCACAAACAGCTCGACGCCCTGCGCGAGGCTTGCGATGCCTCGGACAAAGAGCGGATGTCCGGACTGATCGACGAACTGAACAAAGATGTCCGGGTCATGGATGGTGATGTGCAGGCCATGATCCGGCTGATCAGCGAAATCGAAAATTCGGAGAATCTCTATGATGAGAACGCGCTCTCGCTCTTTCATCTCAAGCACTTTTTCGATCGTGTCCTCTTCAGTTACGAGAAGAATTTTTCCAGCGTTCGTTTCGTGCTACTCACCGAGGGGTGCGAACGGAAGATCTTGTCCTACGAAGCGGCTCTAGAGCGCGTCCTCAAGCATCTTCTGGACAACGCAACCCATCATGCCTTCGAGGGCATCAAGGCGCCCACGGTGACGCTGAAGGCCCGCTGCTTCGACAATGAGCTGCGCCTTTCCATCCTAGACAATGGGAGCGGCATCGCGGGCGAGCATATGGACAAGGTCTTCGATCCTTTTTTCACCACAGACCGGTCCACCAATACCGCCGGCATCGGCCTTTACCAGACACTGAACATGGTGGAGGGGCTCTTCCGCGGTTCGCTGGAGATAAAGAATCTCGATCCGGGTCTGCGCATCGATCTGGTCCTCAAGATCCACACGGCCATCTAGACCCCCAGGGGTCTATTTTTTTGAAATTATTAACAAATATTTATATGACCTTTCTGTCATACTCGTTGAATCTTAACGCCCTCAAATGGTAAAGTACAGTATGGAAAATGACCCGAAGGGAGGGCTCATCCCATGGACGGATGTCGTGAGCATTACGAACGTTTTCTAGAGAAGCAGTCTTTCAAATCAACGGAGAAACTACTAGCGGGGTTAAAATCCGGCCAGCGGATTCTCTTGGTCGGCCGGGACGAAGCTTTCGTTGCCCGCGCCCGCGACAAGGGTCTGGAGATCTTTACGACGGAGCCCGAAACCCTGTCCCGGTTTCGGGGAGACCACTTTCACCGGGTGATCATCGCCCACCGGCTCGAGTGCATCGAAGCACCGGGTGCCCTTCTCTCCGCAGCGACCTGTCTCCTGGGAGAGCGCGGGAAGCTCAGCATCCTTATGCTCTGCCACGGGGAGAAGAATCGGCTGACCGATCGTCTGCTGGAGATCGCCGGGAGCAGGATCAAACCACACCAGGCCTTCACCGTGGAGGAGGTCATGTGGCTTCTCGATGAGATGGGGCTTTTCGTGGACCGCAACGAGGTCCTCCACACCACCTACCCGGTGCAACTTTACTTAGAAACCTCCCGCGAGTATGATTCGAACCAAGCGATTGAAATTGCGTAGCCTGTTGAGGGCTGCGCTTTTTTCTCGTGGAAAAACATGTTAGAATGAGTACGTTGAAGAAAGGGGAGAAGGCCCGTGATCCGCGTGGAGAAACTGACGAAAAAATATGATACCTTGTCCGTGATCGAGGGGCTCAGCTTCTCCCTGGACCAAGGGGAAATCCTGGCCATGCTGGGACCGTCGGGTGCCGGCAAAACGACACTGATCCGCCTTTTGGCCGGTCTGGAGCACCCTTCTACCGGACGAATCGAGGGTGTCGACGGCCGCGTGGGGGTGGTCTTCCAAGAAGACCGTCTCCTCCCCTGGTACACGGCCCGGCAGAATCTTGAACTGGTCGTGGCCCCGGGACGTAGGGACCTGGTGGACACGCTTCTCGATGAGGTGGGTCTCACCGCTTTTGCCGAGGCCAAACCGGCGGCGCTCTCCGGCGGTATGCGACAGCGACTTTCCCTGGCCAGAGCCTTCGCCCACGAACCCGCGCTCCTTTTGATGGATGAACCCTTTCAGTCCCTGGATGTGGGGACCAAGGACCGCATGCTCGCACTTTTTTTACAACTCTTCCGCCACTACCGGCCGGCGGTCCTCTTCGTCAGCCACGATGTGGAGGAGGCCATCCAAGTGGCCGACCGTCTCCTCGTTGCCAGCGACCGACCGCTGGTGGAACGAGCGACCTATGAACTGGGCGCCCATGATCGGGGGCCCGATCGGCTTACGCGTACCGATTACCTCGAGATCAAAGCGTCCGTCACCGAACGGATCAAGAAAGGTTGATGTCCCGTGAAAAAGAATGTACTTATCCTCCTGATGGTTTTCGTGCTTGCCACCAGCCTCCTGGCCGGTTGTCAGCAGACACCTGATTACGAAGGCAAGACCTTCCACGTGGTCGTGCCCAATGGGACGCCTGTGCTTGCACTGGCCAAGGCCATCGCCGAAGAGACCCAGTTCGTCGAGGGTGCCACGATCACCTATGAGATCGTGATGTCCACAGATCTCCTGGTGGCCAAGCTTGTCAACGGCGAGGCGGACTTCGCCGTGGCCCCCACGAATCTGGCGGCCAAGCTGTACAACGACGGCCTACCGTACCGCCTGGCTTCCGTGGATGTTTGGGGCAACCTGTACATCGCCGGACCCGAACCGATTGAAGATGTGAATGTATTAAAGGGTCAGACGATCAACATGATCGGTCAGAACCTGTCGCCGGATATTTTATTCCGCTATATTCTTTCACAAAAGGGGCTCGATCCCGAAACCGACGTGACCCTCAATTACGTGACCGGTGCCACAGAGCTGGCACCACTCTTCATCTCTGGACAGGTGAACTACTCCATGATGCCAGAGCCCATGCTCACCGCGGTGATGGGAAAGGCCCCCGACACCCAGATTGCCATGGACCTTCAGGAAGCCTGGCGCGAGGTCACTGGCCTCGAGACGTCCTATCCCCAGGCGGGTTTGCTCGTTAAGGATGAGATCGCGGACAATTACCCCGAGATCCTCGAGGGCATGCAGGCGACCCTGGCGGAGAGTGTGACCTATGCGAACGAAAATCCCGAGGAGACGGGTGCGCTGATGGAAGCGCTCGAGACCGGCATGCAGGGTCCGCTGGTGGCCGCCAGTATGCCGCGAAACAACCTCGAGCATCGAGAGGCCACTGAGGTCCAAGAAGCCCTGATGGCTTACTACCAAGTGCTCTACGATTTCAATCCCGCCAGTATCGGGGGGAGTCTACCCGATGAAGGCCTTTTCCAGTGATCGACTGCCGCTCTTTCTCGCTTCGCTAGGGTTTATCCTCCTCTGGCAGCTTGCCGCTACTTTGGTGGGTCAGCCGATTTTGCTCCCCTCTCCGGTGGAAACGCTGGTGGTCCTCGGGCAGATGATCCCCAGTCCCAAGCTCTATGGACACGTGGGGGCCACGCTCCTTAGGAGCCTGATCGCCCTGGTTCTTTCCTTTGGTCTGGCCTTGACCGGCGCAGCCGCTGCCTATGCAAGGCGGGGGGTTCGACTCTTCTTAAGACCACTGCTCCTCACCATAAGGAGCGTTCCCACCATTGCGGTGATCCTGTTGGCCCTGATCTGGTTGCAGTCCTCACGTGCCCCGCTCTTTGTGGGCTTCTTGATTCTCTTTCCCACGCTCTACGAAACGCTGCTCGCCGGTTTCGACGGTATCGATATCCGTCTGATCGAGATGGTCCGGTCCTTCGGGCTGGACCGGAAAAAACGGTGGCGGGCTCTTTATTTACCGGCCATCGGCGGTGCCATTCGCGCTGCGATCCGTACCGGTGCGGGCCTTGGACTCAAGGTGATTATCGCCGCCGAGGTCCTCAGCCAGCCTCGATCGGGAATCGGTGCGGCCATGCACCTCGAGAAGATTTACCTGAATACAGCGGGTGTCTTCGCTTGGGCGCTCGTGGCGGTGCTCGTCGCCGGCCTGATGGAGAGGGGCTTCGATCTGCTACTCTACCGCCGGGTGTGAAAGGGCTTGCCTTTTCCCCGGGATGTAACGTATAATGGGCCCGAGGCCACACAATAAAAAGCATCATACGCTAGGGTGAGTGTCCGAGAGGACTTCATTGGGAAACCGGTGCAATGCCGGTGCAGCCCCCGCTACTGTAAGCGCAGACGACCCCCGAGAGACCACTGAAGCCATCGCTTTGGGAAGGCCGGGATTAGGATGACGCGCGAGCCAGGAGACCAGCTCCCCTAGATCGACACGATTTCGGAGGGAAAAACCGTGCACAAGTAATCTTTGCTTGTTAATCTAAGACTCCGACTTTGTGGGGTCTTTTTTTCATGTGACGAAAACTTTTAGAAAACGAAGGAGAGATTGACATGCGTAAACTGATCTGGTTGTTCATGATGACACTGGTTCTGGCGGGCCTGCTCGCCGGATGCACCACCGAGGCCACACCGGCCGATACCGTTGAGCCCGAGGCTCCTGCAGCGCAAGAATCGATAGAAGATGAGGGGGCAGAGGAGACCTCCGGATCTCGCTATCCCATGGTGATCACCGATTCCAACGGTCGCGCCGTGACCATCGAGGAGAAGCCGGAGCGCGTGGTCAGCGTGGCCCCGAGCATCACCGAGACGATTTTTGCCCTGGACCGGGCGGACCTTCTGGTGGGCCGCACGGACTACTGTGACTACCCGGCGGAAGTCTCCGAGATCGACTCTGTCGGCCTCTTGTCCGACCCCAGCCTCGAGACCATCACGGCCCTCGACCCCGATCTGATCATCGCCTCCACTCATTTCAAAGAAGAGGTGCTACACAATCTGGAGGACCTGGGTTTCACCGTGGTCGTCCTCTACGGACCGAGTTCTTTCGAGGGCGCCTACGAGACCATCGAGAAGGTGGGGACTGTGCTCGACGCGAGCGATAAGGCCGACGAATTGATCGCGGGTATGCAGGCAACCGTCGCCGAAGTGACAGAGCGCGTCTCCGGGCTGGAGAAACCACCCGTCTACTACGTGGTGGGCTTCGGTGAGTACGGTGACTACACGGCCACAGGGGACACCTTTATCTCCGATATGATCGCTATGGCCGGTGGAGAAAACGTGGCAGCCGATGCCACGGGCTGGAAGTACTCTCTGGAGACCCTCATGGAAAAGGATCCCGAGGTCGTTTTCATCTCGGCCTTTGGTGATGTCGTCGAGACCTTCTCTCAAACCGAAGGTTATAAAGAGCTCTCCGCCGTAGAAAACAACCGCGTACTCCCTATCGATAACAACACGCTCGATCGCCAAGGCCCCCGTCTCGCCGAGGGACTCGAGTCCATGGCCCGCCTGATCCACCCCGGGGCCTTCGAATAGTGGCCCGGGGGACCAGGGCCGTCATCGGGTTGGCCCTGGCCCTCCTCTTTTTCGTGGTCCTGGCCACGACCTTCGGGGCCGCCCGTATCAGCTTCATCGACGCCCTAGGTATTCTGTTCACCGGTTCGAGCACCGAGCCCATGCATGTGAAGATCCTCTGGTCGATTCGTCTGCCCAGGGTCCTGCTCGCCGGACTCGTGGGGATGGGGCTGGCCATCAGCGGGACCACCTACCAGGGGCTGTTTAAGAATCCCATGGCCGAACCCTACGTCCTGGGGGTCTCCTCTGGGGCCGCGCTGGGGGCCACCTTGGCCATCATCACTTTTGGCGAGCGCACGGTGGCCGGGCTCTCCACGATCACCTTCTTCGCTTTCACAGGGGCACTGCTGACGATTTTTATCGTCTACCAGATCGCCGGGGTGGACAAGCGCCGGAGTGTAGGGACACTACTTCTTGCGGGAATCGCCATCAGTTTCTTTCTGTCGGCCATGATCTCCCTGATGATGATCCTCAACCGCGAGGCCATCGAGAAGGTGTACCTGTGGACCATGGGTAGCGTATCCGCGGCGAACTGGCGGAAGGTGACGCTACTCACCCCGCTTATCCTCGTCGGTACAGGAGCCACCTGTCTGTTCTCCCGCGACCTCAACGTGATGCTCACGGGGGACAACGAGGCCAAGAGCCTGGGGATCGAGGTGGAGACGGTCCGCCGCATCCTGCTGGGAATCACTTCCCTCATGGTGGCCGGAGCGGTATCCATGAGCGGGATCATCGGTTTCGTGGGACTCATCGTCCCGCACACCCTCAGGATTCTGATCGGATCGGACCACCGCTACCTGCTCCCGGCCTCGGCCCTGGGCGGCGCCTTGTTTTTGATCCTCACGGACACCATCGCCCGTTCCATCATCCCGCCGGCCGAGATACCGGTCGGTGCCATCACGGCGCTCTTCGGCGCCCCCTACTTTATCTTCCTGCTATTGAGAAAGAGGTGAGTTCATGTCCATTGCCATTCATGTCGATCGACTGACCTTCGGTTATCGAGAGGAGCCGATCTTGAAGACCCTCTCCCTGGATTTTGAAGAGGGGGGCTTCTACGCGATCGTGGGCCCCAACGGGTCGGGGAAGACGACGCTCCTGAAGAATTTGCTCCGTCATCTGACCCCTTCCTCCGGTCGGGTGCGCATCGGCGGCGACGACCTCGCGAAACTCCGCCAAAAGGAACTGGCCCAGCGCATCGCCTCGGTCCCCCAGCAGGCGGATACGCAGCACGACTTCACCTGCAGTGAGATCGTCCTCATGGGTCGGACCCCCTATCTCGGTCGCTTCGTCCGGTCGGGTCCCGAGGAGGAGCGTATCGTACGAGAGGCCATGGAGACGACGAACACCTGGCACCTGAGAAAGGCGCGCCTGTGCGATGTGAGCGGTGGTGAGCGCCAGCGCGTGATCATCGCTCGGGCCATCGCCCAGCGGGCCAAGATCATGCTGCTCGACGAACCCATCTCCAACCTGGATATCCACCACCAGGTGCAGGTGCTTGATACGGTCAAAAGCCTGTGCCTGGCGGAAGGGATCACAGTGATCTGCGTCCTCCACGATCTGAACCTAGCGGCCCAGTATGCCGACCGTATGGTGCTCCTGGCAGAGGGACGCGTGGTGAGGGAGGGGACTCCTCAGGAGGTCATGGAGGCCGGGACGCTGGCGGGTGTCTACGGTAGCCACTTCCAGGTCATCGACCACCCCCTGACGGGGACCCCGCTGATTCTGCCGATGAGCCAGATCAGTTAGGACGTGGTATAATGGGCTTGAAAGGAGCTGAGAGCCCATGCGCGTGGAAGATCTCCATACTTACGAGACGGTTTTGATAGAAGAAGACAAGGAATCGGTGCTAGTGGCCGAGGTCAAACTCAACCGTGCCACCCTGATCACCCGGGTGGTGGACGATGAGGTGGGTTACCGGCTGGAGGTACCGCAGAAGGATGCCGAAGTGGCCAGGACCATTCTCTCCGGTGTGGAGGAAGTGATCACACCGCACCGACCGCTTTTCCACCACCGACCCGCTCCCCATCAGCGGGAGATGCCGGTCACCAAAGGACGTTACAAGTGGATTCTAATCTTGGCGGTCATCCTGATCCTCGTCCTCCTCGTTTTGCGCCTGGCCCCTCTCGCCGCACCCGCGTAAGGAAAGGAAGTTCGATATGCCTATCACATTAGCAGCACTCATCGAAGCCGCCCAAGGGGCGGGAGCCATGATCCGAGAGGGCTTGAAAGAGCCGCTCACCATCGATCGGAAGGGCACCTACGATTTCGTGACGGATTACGATGTCAAGGTAGAGAAGTACCTGAAGAAGCGCCTCATGCCCCTCGATGACAGCCTCACCTGGGTGGGCGAAGAGACCCAAGAGGACATCGGGACGCTGGAGAACGCCCTGGTGGTGGATCCCATCGATGGCACGGGCAACTTCATGCATCGTCACCCCTTCGTGGCCGTGAGCATCGCCCACGTGGTAAAGGGTGAGGTGATCCGCGGGGTGGTCTACGCCCCGGTGCTCGACGAGCTGTTTTCCGCTGAAAAAGGCAAGGGCGCCCACCTGGGGTTGACCCCCATCGCCGTCAACAAGGACGCGGACCTCAGGGAGGGCCTCGTGGCCTTCGGCCTGCCCTACGATCGTTCGCTGAAGCATAAGATCTTCGACCACCTGGTACCGCTCTTCGACGAGGTACAGGGTTACCGTCGCTGTGGTGCTGCGGCCATCGATCTGTGCTTCGTGGCCTGCGGACGGTACACGGGCTATGTGGAGTACACCCTGAAGGCCTGGGATTACGCCGCGGGGATGCTGATCGTCGAGGAGGCCGGCGGACGCGTGTCCGACTGGTCGGGCGTCCACCCCGGCGTACTGCAGGAGACCACCATCGTGGCCTCCAACGGGAAAACCCACGAACGACTCTTGCCGCCCTCCGGTTCACTCAGATAACACAGCCACCTGATACGCTCGTCGTAACGAAAACGAGCGAGGAAAGGAAGCGCTGTACCATGAGAAAGACACTCTACCTAATCCTATTGATCCCCCTGTTGCTATTTGCTGGCTGCGCTCCTACCGAAGGGGAACAGCCGGAAGCTACGGAGCCCTTTGCCTTTCGCGCGGAGGAACCGCCCCACGAAGCACTGGCGCGATTGTCCGGAGCAACAGATGATGTGTTCACAGCGCATTTCGACGACTACCTCCTCTACCTCAAGCAGTACCAGGGAAAGTACCTCGAGGCGGAAGCCGCTGACGAGACCCTGGTCGAAGCCGGGTTGGCGTCCATCGAGGTGGCCGGTGAGCGGACCCTGCGCGTCGATGATGCGCTGCTTCTCAACCGATACGGCGACCGACTCGATGCTGCCGGTAACGCTTTTCTCACAAGAGAACGTGCTTTCAACCGTCTCCTCGATGAGGGGATGGACGCCACCGAGATGATCGCATTTCTCGTGGCGCTGGAGGAGGAAGGAGACCTGTACGCCGGTCGCCGTTACCAGCTGATGAGCACTACCTTTTACGAACGGATCGCCTTTGGCCTTTTCCACGGTAGCGGGGACCATCGACCCTTCGATGCCGCTACGGGGAAACTGACACCGGGCTACCGCGACCTCTATGAAGAGATCGTGGAGAGCTACGGGGATACGCACCTCGGTCAGTTCACCGCGGACTACCTTGGGATCCTCGAAACCGCTCAAGATACCTACGACCAAAAGGTGGATGAGGCGCTGCGCACCTTTTACATCGCCGGTCCCTGGACGGACCTGCGTTTTTCAGAGCATCTTTTCACCGACGAAACCCGGTATATCCGCTACCCGAAATTTGAGAGTGAGGCCCATGTTGCCCTGAACGAACGGGTGCTCGATCACTACGGTCGATACAGCGGGCACGATCCCCTGGTCTACAACTACGAGATCACCCACGTATCACCGCGGCTGCTCGGTTTCATTCTATCGGCCAACTACGGTAGTGGTGCGATGGAGGCCATCGGTTACGAACACGAGGGTATCCTGTGGGACCACGAAGAGGAAAGAGAACTCGGGCTGGAGGATCTTTTCCCCGGGGGAGACCTCACGCCGCTCGATGATCTCCTGGCCTCCGATGGGTTCCGCGAGTTACCGGCGGAGGGTGTGGATTTTCTCCTGGTAAACGAGGGGATCGTCCTCTTTCTCGAGGAGGGGGAAGTCCTCATCGGCTATCCAGAGGTCTACCCCCACCTGGATCGCGAGCTAATTTTCTAACATCGAGACGTTCGTCCCTGTGGGACGGCGTCTTTTTTTGGTATAATGAAAGAGAACAGAAAGGGGCGTGGTTCGCTTGGAGATCATAATTGCAGAGAATGCCCGCAAACTGATTGCGGATAAGGGATACACCGTTCTGACAATCAGCCAGGATTTCGTGGGCTGCGGGTGCACCGGCGGCCTGCCCACCATCGAGAGCCGTCCTTGGGCACCCGACAAGGAGACCCTAGAGCAGTATGACGAACAAGAGTTGAACGGATTGAAAATATTCATCAAGCGCAACATCGAACCCAAGAAGGACGCCACTCTCACCCTGACCGTCACGGGCTTGATCAAAAAGTCCCTGACCCTGTCGGGCGTGAAGATCGACGCCCTCTAACGAGGAGGCCCAGATCATGCGAGTTAAGATCGACCCAAAGGCACTGGCGCTCATGGAAAAGAAGAAGATTACCGACGTGACGATCACCTACGAAAAATGCTCCTCCGGCTGAGCCGGCAGTTTCAAATCTGCGGAGATCAAGGCTTGGTCTCCCGAAGAAAAAGAGAAGTTTGACCTGCAAGTGGTAGACGGCGTGAACATCTACGTTGCCAGGGCCCTGGCCGAGCGCAACGACCCTGCCGAGATCAAGGTGGACGGAATGTTTTTCAAGCGGCTCTACGTGAGCGGCGTCAAGACGGACTTTATGCGATGAGGTGCCCATTGGGACACCTCATCTTCACGATATGCACATCGGAAAGGATGGACCCATGATCAGACGCATCACCTATCAGAAGAGACCCAAGGGGAGCCTGCCCGTGGATGTGCGGACAGCGGCGGAGTTCGAGCGCGGCCATATCCCCGGCGCCGTGAACCTACCGATCTTCGATGAGAAGGAACGTCATGAGATCGGCCTTCTTTACAAACAGAGCTCCAAGGAAGAGGCGAAGCGCGCCGGTATCCAGTATATGTCCGCTAGGCTCCCCGCCTACTACGATCGTGTGATGGCGCTGCTGGAGAGCCACCGCCCCCTCCTCTTTTACTGCGCAAGGGGCGGCATGCGCTCGGGCAGCATCGGGGGCCTCCTCGCTTCCTTGGGCCATCCGGTCCTGATCATGGAAGGCGGTTTCAAGGCCTATCGCAGGCTGGTGCTGGACACCTTTGATAGCCATGGTTTTTTCGACCGCTCCTTTGTGATGCTCCACGGCCACACCGGCGTGGGCAAGACCGAGATCCTGGAGGAGCTGGCCCGTCGCGGCGAGCAGGTGCTCGACCTCGAGGCCCTCGCCGACCACCGGGGCTCGCTACTGGGTGGGATCGGTCGCGAGCCCCTCACGAGCCAGATGCAGTATGAGAATATGATCTTCGAGGAGCTCGCTGGCTTCGGACCGGGTCCGGTGTACCTGGAATCGGAGAGCCGGCGCGTGGGGATGGTCACCGTGCCAAAACCCCTCTTCGATGTGATGGGTGAGGGCCAGCACGTGCTCATCGAGGATACCATGGCACGCCGCGCCGAGCGGCTGGTGGCCGACTATACGGCTACGGCCGATTTTGAAGCCTCCGTAGAGCCGATCCTCGAACGACTCGGCACCTACCATTCTCACCAGATGCGGAAGGAGCTCCGTGAGCTACTCTCCGCAAGGGACCATCTGGCCCTGGCCGCCTTTTTGATGGAGGAACACTACGATCCGCTATACAAAAAGAGCGAGCGTACCTACACTTACGATGCCACGATCGCCCATCAGGACACGAAGGCCGTGGCCGATCAACTACAGGTCCTTTTCCCGAAACAATAAAAAAACCCCGCGCAGGTCATGCGCGGGGTTCTCGTGGACTTATCCTGTGGCTTCTGTGAGGCGCCTTTCGGTCAAAAGACCCATGAGCGTTCGATCGAAATCCTTGAAAGCGCTGAGGGCTTCCTTGGCGAAGCGAATCGAGATAATCTCGCCGCGGTCCAGGTTCAGATTGAGATCGAAGGTGAGATTACCGTAGATGGAATCCAGGCGGCCGCCGGTGATGTGCCGTAGGGGATAGAAGACAAAACTTCCGCCCACGGATTCATCGAGATCTTCCGGTGCCCGTATGGACATAATCTCCGTGGTAGTCAACACCAAAAGCTGGGCGGGCATGTTGATCTGGGGTTGCCTCGGTTGATAAATGGAATCCACCACCCGATCACCTGAGATCATCAGATCGTCCAGGTAGTCGTAAAAGCGTAGATTCAGCTCGCGTAGATACCCTAGCGAACGAGAATCCTTGTCATCGGGGACATGCACATCGATCTGGTGGCGCAACTGCAAGATGAACTGTCGGAAAAGCGGATTATCGGGGAAGTTGAAATGAATTTTCTCTTGGTAATGACCGCTGCCGTTGGATCGTCCCCTGAGGGAGATATAGGATTCTTCCAAACTCAGGTGGCAGACTACGGTCGTGAGATGGTCGAGGGGCAGGATCTTCAATGTCGTTTCTTGTCCGCGCTCGGCCATGAGGATGAGCTGGTCGGGTAGGAGGAGTAGATAATGCTCCAGGGCGTCCATCGCATGACACTGCGGTGCATAGAGTAGCGGCGGGAGGTCCACGTTTGTGACGTAAGGTTCCAAAAGCTGCCGATGCACGGCGCTCAGATCATGCAGGTTGTCGATTGCATAAGCTTTTTTTGTCTGGCCCATAGAAACGTCTCCTTTCAATCCATTTATACCTTCAGCGAACACGTTTAACCAAAGAAAGGGTGAAAACCTTGAGAAGACTCATGATCACTGGGGGAGCCGGTTTCATCGGACACCACTTGGTCCGCAATTATCTGGAGACCACAGCGTGCGAGATCCTGGTGGTGGACAATCTGTCCGTCCCCGAGAGCCGCGACCACGTGATCGTTCACCCTCGCGTGACGACGGTCCTTTCGGATATCAATGATACCCAGGCCCTCGCACCGCATTTCGAGAAGGGGATCGATGCCGTGATCCACGCTGCGGCCGAGAGTCATGTGGACCACAGTATTGTCGATCCCAGGCGCTCGGTGATGACCAATGTCCTGGGGACCCAAGCGCTGCTCGAGCTCTCGCGCCTCCACGGAGTAGGACGATTCCTACAGGTTTCCACGGACGAGGTTTACGGGGTTCCGTTCGAGAAAGCCTTTAGGGAGTCAGATCTGCTCTCGCCGAACAATCCCTACGCCGCTGCCAAGGCCGGGGCCGATCATCTGGTTCGCGCCTACCACCGCACCTACGGTCTCGATGTGGTGACCACGCGTTCGGCCAACACCTACGGAACGGGACAGGCCGGGGATAAGCTCATTCCCAAGATGATCCGTCGGGCCCTCCAGGGTGAAAAGCTTCCGCTCTACGGCGACGGCCGACAGGAACGAGAGTGGGTGGCGGTGGCCGATCACGTCCGCGCCATCGCCCTGGTGCTCGCTAGGGGCAAGAGCGGCGAGGTGTACAACGTCCCGGGTTCGGTCCGCATGGAGAATATCGAGCTCGTGCGGCGGATCTTAGGAGAGCTCGGCCTTTCCGAAGGCCTGATCGCCCATGTGGCCGATCGGCCGGGGCACGACCGGAGCTATGCCATCGACGGGGCGAAACTGGCCACCCTCGGCTATGAGCCGACGGTAGGCTTCGAAGAATCGCTGCGCGAGACCATCGCGTGGTACGTCAAAAGAACACGGTAGAGAGAGGGGGTGAGGACGATGCGCGTAAAACCACTGGGCTTTTGGCAGATCGTGGGTCTGCTCCTCCTGCTCCTGGTGGCCGAATCTTATCTTTGGTCCCTGGCCGGCTGGCTCCCCCTGGGCGGCTGGTGGGACCTGGGGATTGAGATCGTCTCCAAAGGCCTGCTGGTGTGGGGCCTCACGCTGATGATCAGAGAGAGGACGGAGACCGTGCCACCAGGGACCGCTCCGCCTGTCCGGATCTTCGTGGCCGGCCTGGTGGCCATGATCGGTTTTCGCTTTCTCTATGATACGAGCATCGATCGCGTGATGCTCCTGCTCTTCGAGGTGCCGGCCTGGCTCACGGAGGCCTTCGATGACCTGCTGATCAATCCGCTGGCCGGTTTTCTCTCCATCGTGCTCGTGGCGCCGCTCTTTGAAGAATGGATTTTCCGCAGGATCTTTCTCACCGGATTGAAGAGGAGGTACGGAGCGCTCACTGCCCTTGTGGGCAGTAGTTTACTCTTTGGATTTTGGCATTTCAACGTACACCAGGGGATGAACGCCTTTTTGATCGGCCTGGTCATCGGAGGCTTTTACCTCATGACCGGCAGTTTCGGTCTGGCGGTCTTCATGCACCTGGTGAACAACGCCCTGGTGATGCTCCTTCCCTTCGGCTACTACGAGCTGATCGAAGGGCCCTTCCTGGGCGCCGCCGGCATCACCTTTTTGCTCGGCGGGGTGCTCTTCCTCACTGCCGCGGCGACCGCCCTTTACGACAGACAAAAGAAATGACCCCGCCAAAGCTGGCGGGGTCATTGTTATTGGAGCGGAAAGGAAAGGGTGAAGGTACTGCCTTCTCCCGGCGTAGAGGTGGCCGTGATGTCACCACTGTGGGCCACCATGAGCTGCTTGCAGATGGCCAGTCCGATACCGCTGCCCTCCAGGTTCTCCCCCCTGGATTTGTCGGCCTTGTAAAAGAAGTCGAAGATCCTGGGCAGGTCCTCGGGTGCGATCCCCCGCCCGTTGTCCTTGATACGGATGATATACCGTCCCTGGGCGATGGCCGTCTCCACCCAGATGGTGTCCGTGGTGAACTTCACCGCGTTATGGAGCACGTTGGTCAGGATCTGGTGGAAGCGCTGTCGGTCCACGTGGAGGGTCGTGCTCACCTTGTCGGCAATGTGGAAGCGGATTTTGTCGCTCTCGAAGTCGTAGAGGATCCCATCGAGAACCTCGCCGAGGAGTACGCTCGATCCGTAGGTATCCTTGTTCAGGTGGAAACCGTCGGCATCGAGTTTCGAAAAGACGAAAAGATCGTCGATGAGCATGCTCAGGTTGACCCCCTTCTTGTGGATCATATCCAGCACCTCGGAGATGGCCTCTTCCTCGCGGTAGATGCCATCCTGGATGCCTTCCACATAACCCACGATACTGGTGAGCGGGGTCTTGAGATCGTGGGTGATGGCGGCCAGCAACTGCCGCCGGCGCTGTTCGTTGTCCTTCTGGATGGTCAGCGAGGTCTTGAGCTGCTGGCGCATGTCATCGAAGGTGCGGCAGAAGAGGCCGATCTCGTCGGTATGCTCGCAGCCCATCTCGAAGGTCAGATCGCCCCCTGCGATACGGGTGGCCGCATTGTTGAGTTCCGTCAGCGGTGTGATGATGCTCTCGGTGAGGAACTTGTAGAGCAAAAGTCCGGTGGCCACGATGGAAAAGACGAAGAGAAGCAGGAGAAGGATGGGGATGATGGTGAGAAAATTAATCGCCTGTTGGAAGTTAAGCTTGGGAACCAGGATCACGCGACCCAAGAAGCGTTCCCCGTCGTTGAGCGGATAGATCATGGCGTCGAGGGAGGAGCTGTTGATGCTGAGGTAATCGTAGCTCAATCCCGCGAGCTTATCGTTGGAATCGTACAGGATGGTATTATCAGCGCTCACCACGAAAAGGCGGTCGAAGATCGGTGGGAGGGCAATATCGGAATCGATGGCTCCCTCTGGGGAGGCAAGGAGTTGACTGCGCATCGATTCGGTGATCTCATCGGCCTGGTCCCGCAGGTTGCTGTAGTCCTGCAGACCCGGTAGGGGCAGATCATTGGTCTCGATGATAATGACCGAAAGGAGCAGGACCGATAGTGGGATAAAAATAATGGAGATATAGGTGAGAAGAATCTTGGAGCGAATCTTCATGTCCATGGAGATCATGCTTTCAATTTGTAGCCGATACCCCAGACGGTCTCGATCAGAGCCGGCTTCGAGGCATCCCGCTCGATTTTCTCCCTGAGCTTGCGCACGTGGACGGTGACGGTGTTGATGTCACCGTACTCGTTGTAGCCCCAGACCACATCGAAGATCCGCTCGCGCGAAAGTGCCTGGTTGGGGTTTTCCAAGAAGAAGCGCAGGATGTCGAACTCCTTGACGGACAGGGTTACTTCCTCGCCCCTGACGAAGACCTGGTGGGCGCTGAGGTCCATGCTGATGTCCCCCCGCTCGAGGGCCTGAGCGGCGGCCGGTGCCCCACCGTCTCGATAGCGGCGGAGATGGCTCTGGACGCGGGCGATGAGGACGCGCGGGCTGAAGGGCTTCTCCACGTAGTCGTCGGCGCCGAGCCCCAGGGACAGGATCTTGTCCTGATCGGCCTTCTTGGCGCTCAGCATGATGATGGGCATCTTGGTGTCGCGCCGGAACTGGCGGCAGAGCTCGAAACCATCTACCTTGGGTAGCATGATGTCCAGGATGGCCAGATCGAAGGATGATTCGCGGAAGGCCTTCAGGGCGGATTCGCCGTCGTGGCAGACGGTCACCTCATAATCGGAGGCCTTGAGGTAGTCAGTGATGAGTTGGTTGATGTCGCGGTCGTCTTCGACGACCAAGATGTGTTCTTTCGGCATGTTCATTCCCCCTCGGTACGGTGTTTTCTCCATTATACGGTAGGATGGGACGTGGAAAAAGGATTCTCAAAATAAAATTGCATGAAAATTGTCTTAAGAAAAACGGGTCCCTCCTGAAGAGACCCGTTTTTCGATCATCGCTTGCTTATTTTTTCCCTCCGGAGAGGTCGGCAGTGGCCAGGATATTGGTATCGTGACTGTGCACGACGGCCTTCTTCCGCCGGTAGTTGGCGTATGCGATGGCCAGGTGTTTCTCGAGCAGCTCGTCGAAGGGGACACCCGCTGGCTCCCACAGGTAGAAGGACAGGCTACCGGGTGTGGTGTTGAACTCGTTCATGTAGATCCGGTCGCCCTCCAGGATGAAATCGATGCGGACGATCCCAGAGAGGTCCAGGAGGCGGTAGGCCTCCTGGGCGATCCTAAGGATCTCATCGGCCTGGTCACGGGGGAGTTCTGCGGGTATCTTCCGCTTGAGGCTGGCCATGCCCTCGCCGCCCTTGTCGCCCTTCTCATATTTGTCGGAGAAGGAGAGAATCTCCTCGGAGGGAAAGGGCTCCTCGAGCACCGAGCAGTCGATACCGTCCTTGGAACCGATGAGTGACACGTTGATCTCCCGGAAGTCCTCGGCCTTACGCTCGATCAGGATGCGCTCGGAGAAACGGAGTCCCTGGTCCAGGGCGTCGATCAGACCCTGGCGGTGGGGTGCGATCTGGATGCCCACGGAGGAGCCGACATCGGCGGGCTTGACGATCATGGGGTAGTCGAGGACATCCTCGATGCGGGTCAGAACAGCCACCTCATCGTAGAGCCACTCGGAGCTGTAGACGAAGGTTCCCTCGATCACGGGGATCCCCCGGTCTTGCAAGAAGAATTTGCTGGCGATCTTGTCCATGGTCATGGAAGCACCAAGGACGTTGGAACCGGTATAGGGGATATCCAGGTACTCCAGCATACCCTGGAGAGCCCCATCTTCTCCGAAGGTCCCGTGGATGATGGGGAAGGCCACGTCGATCTCGGCCACCTGACCGTCGCCGACTCTCGGCAGCGGCCAGCGGTAGAGGGCCGCACCCCGGTCGGTCTTCAGGATGTTCACGCGGATCAAGTTTTTCTCGAGGGTCTTCAGGTCCTTGAAGCTCTCGAGGGAGAAGAGGGCCTCGCCGGTGAACCAGCGGCCCTTTTTGTCAATGTAAACGGGCACCAGGTGGTAGTCTTCGAATTCTTTGAGCACCTGGATGGCCTGCTGGGCGGTGATGACGGACACCTCGTGTTCAACGCTGGGTCCGCCGAAAATGACGGCTAATCGGATCATGGGGCGTTCCCTCCTATTCGTTGTAGATGTCCGGCAGGTCGTTTTCGATGAGCAACACGTCGCCCGCCTTGTGCTTTGAGCGGAAGACGGCAAAGGCATCGGAGAAGCGGCCGAAGACCATCAGGTGGTCCTGGGGAAACCCGTTTTCGAGCAGGGCCTCCCGGAAGACGGCCGTTCGGTTCTCGCCGACCAGGTAGATGCGGTCGCAGGCTTCTGCTGCCTTCACCGCCAGCCGGCGGTGGACGGCCTCGTGGGCCTCCCCGAGCTCGATGATCCCAGGTGTGATCAAGTACTTCTCCCCCCCGGGCATCTGGCCGAGGACCTCGAGCGCGTTGGTAAAGCCGATCTCATTGGCGTTAAAGGCATCATCGAGGAGGGTGTAGGTCTTCATGTCGCTGTAGCTCAGCCGGTGTGGGGTGGGTTCAAGGCTCCGCACCGCAGCCTTCAGACGAGCGGTGGGAACACCGTAGGTATGGGCGATGGCCAGAGCGTTCACGATGTTGTAGAGGTTGTGCCGACCGAGAAGGCGCGTGGTAAAGGTGACCACCTCGCCGCGGAGGCGCACGTCGAAAACCGCCCGGTTATCTTCGATCCGGTCGTCGAGCAGTTCGAAGTCCCCACCGGGACCGATGGTGATGGCGGGGCCCTCGGGCGTGAAGGCCGCCAGGGTCTCATCGTAACAGTTGATGAACTTCAAACGCTGCTTACCGTCGGTGGTGAAGAGCTCGAGCTTGGTCTTCTTGATATTCTCCTCGGAACCAAAGGTGTCGAGGTGCATCCGGCCGATGGAGGTGATCAGCGCAGCATGGGGCGAGACGAAGCGTACGAGTTCCGCGATATCCCCCACTTCCTTGGCCCCCATCTCGGCGATGAAGAAGGTGTGGTAGGGGCGCAGGTCCCTGCGGAGCGTCAGCGTGAGCCCCATCTTGGTGTTGTAGCTCTCCGGTGTCTTCAGGGTATTGAAGGTGGTGGAGAGCATGGCGTGTAAAATGTCCTTGGTGCTGGTCTTACCGTAACTACCGGTAAGACCGATCACCGTGAGCCCTTTGACGGCCTCCAGCTCTTTCTGCGCATCTCGGTGGTAGTAGCCTTTGATCGCGGCCTCCATCGGATGGTTGATCCAGGCGGCGGGATACAGGACCAGAAAGGGGAAAATGTAGAAAGGAAGGGCCAAACCGGGCAGGCGGACGCTGGCGATGGCCAGGAGGGCCACCAGAACACCAGAAGTGGCCATGAGGCGCTTGACACGGTCGGTGTAGACCAGGGGTTTCTTGATCTCCTCGCGGCGCGTGATGCGGATGGTCAGGTAATAGGCGAGGACCACCGGGGCCGCGAAGACGATCTGGACCCAGGTCGTGCGTAGGAGGAGGATCCCCAGCGCGCCGATCAGGTAGTAGAGATCGTAGTACTCGAAGAGCACGTGGTCCTCGCTCTTGAGATAACGCAGGTAGCGATCGTAGCGGTAGCTGTTCATCTGGAAGGCCTGGAGGCTTTTCTGGAGCTTATAGACCAGCATGAGGAAAGAGGAGAAGACGAGAAGCAGGGTCATCCTTTCTCACCGCCTTTCACTTGACGTAGGAAGCCACGGATCTCCTTGAGGCAGCCGGCCTGTCTCTCCAGGAAGACGTAGTGGCCGGCGCCGGCATAGGTGACGAGCCGGGCGTTGTGCATCTTCTCGGCCATGAGCAGAGCATCCTCCAGGGGGGTGGCCTCGTCGTCCTCTCCCCAGAGAAGGAGAACGGGGGCCGTTACCGTGGGCAGCAGATGGCGGAGGTCCTCGTTGACCACGGCCGATAGGACGCCCTTCATCACAGGGGTAGCCCGCCGGTAGTCCGTGCTGCCCGAGAGTTTTCTCGCCCGCTCGAGGGAGGGGCCGAGAAGCCAGGAGAAGAAAGGCAGCCGGCCGATGGCGCGTGCCAGTTTGTAGCTGTAAACATCCAAGTAGTAGGTGAGCTTCCGGCGCGGTTTGACACCGGCGCTCCCGATTAAGATCATGGGGGCCGTCACACTCTTCTCGGCCGCCAGTTTGATGGCCACGCGACCACCGAAGGAGTGGCCGACGAGGATCGGGTCCTCCAGATCGAGCGCCTCCATACAGGATTTCGTGAAGGCCACGTAATCATCCAGTCGCCAGGGATCGGTGGGCTCATCCGTCCCGCCGAAGCCTGGGAAGTCGATGGCCACCACCCGGTGGTCCTTGGCGAGGTTTTTGTAATAGGTGTCGAAGAGGGTCAGATCCGTCCCCCAACCGTGGAGGAAAAAGAGAGCTTGCCCCTCTCCCTGGTCATAGACCTGGACCTTTCGTCCATCGATCGTCATCGTCATAAAGTGGTACTCCTTCCCGTCGTTTTTTCCCACTTATCATATCATAAATGGGCCCACGCTGTCAGCGCCGGGATGTGGTATAATGAGGTCGTTGGAGGTGTTACTTTATGGAGATCAGCGTGATCGTACCCGTCTTTAACGAGAAGCCCAATATCGCGCCGCTGTACGAGCGATTGCATCCTGTACTGGAGGAAATCGATCCGGAGCACGAGATTCTTTTTGTTGACGACGGAAGTAGCGACGGCACCCATGCGGCCATCGAGGCCCTGCGGGAGCGGGACGCGCGCGTAAAATACATACGTTTTTCCAGGAACTTCGGTCACGAGATGGCCAATACCGCGGGTTTTCGCGAGGCATCCGGACGGACCGTCTGTATCATAGACGGCGATCTTCAGGATCCGCCGGAACTGATCCGACCTATGTACGACAAATACCGCTCGGGCTATGATATCGTCTACGCCAAGCGCAAGAAACGGCATAAGGAGGGACCGCTTCAGCGGTTTTTCGCCAAGTCCTTCTACCGGGTCCTCGGCCACCTGTCCGATGTGGAGATCCCGCTGGATACGGGGGACTTCCGATTGCTCTCGCGGCGGGTGGTGGACGAGCTCAATCGGCTCAATGAGCACAACCGATTCTTCCGTGGTCTGACCCACTGGGTGGGTTTTCACGTGACCTACGTGACCTTCGATCGCGATGACCGCCACGCGGGGGAGACCAAGTACAATTTTCTCAAACTGTTGAAACTGGCCTTCGATGCCATCCTATCCTTTTCCTATAAGCCCCTGAAGATCTTCAGCGCCATTGGCCTCATGACTTCGGTGGGCTCGCTCCTGATGATGTTCTACTGGATTTTCGCCAAGCTCATGGGACACCGGGCGGTAGAGGGCTGGACGTCGATCGTGGCCATCGTGCTTTTTCTCTTCGGTATCCTGATGCTACAGATCACGCTCCTCGGCGAGTACATCGCCCGCATCTACGAGGAGGTCAAGAGCCGGCCGCTCTACATCATCGAAAAATCCGAGGGGGTGCCCCTTGACCGGCGAGATCCTTAGGTACCTGCTGGCGGGTGGCCTCACCACGCTGGTGAACCTCTTGACCTACGGTCTCTTCATGGCCATCGGCGCCCATTATCTTGTGGCGACTTCGATCGCCTTTCTGGTGGCGGTGTTCTTCGCCTACTTGGTGAACAAGGGATTTGTCTTTAGAAAGGGGCGTTCCGTTGAGAAGATCGAGGTGATCCGCTTCTACGGTTTCCGCCTGCTGAGTTTTGCAACCGAGACGGCGGGACTGGCCCTCTTGATCGAGGCGGTCGGCGCCGATGCTTACTTGTCCAAGGGGCTCATGGCCATCGTGGTGGTGGTCTTGAACTATTTTTTCAGCAAATGGTGGGTTTTCTAGTGTCTTGTATCGTTGAAAAATAAGTTAAATCAAACGCTTGTAAGTATTGGTATTGCTGCCTTTTCGTGGTATAATAAAAGAAACGGCGGTGATTCTAATGGCAAGAAAAAAGAAGTACATTGTCTCCTTATCTGAAGAAGAAGTACGCGCGTTAAAATCTGTGATGCGCAAGAAATCAACAAGTCGCACCATCAAATGTAGATGCCAGATTATTTTAGCTCTTGACGAAGCCCATGGTAAGCAGTATACACAGGAGCAGTGTGCGAAATCGATTGGTGTCTGCAAAGCAACTGTTTATAATGTCATTCGATATTATGTTGACGGAGGCATAGAAAATGTAGTCACTGTCAACAGAAGCGTCAATTCCGATAATGCTCGTCGTAAGATTGACGGAAGAGCAGAGGCTAAACTCATTGAAATTGCTTGTGGTCCAGCACCAGAAGGCCATTCAAGATGGACCCTTCGATTATTAGAAGAAAAGGCAAAAATTGAATTGGACGTACCCGTTAGTAAGGATGCAATCGGTAGAGCTTTAAAAAAAACGAATTGCGACCTCACAAAAACATCTACTGGTGCATCCCGCCAAAAGAAAACGGAGAATTCGTAGCAAGGATGGAAGATGTTTTGGATGTCTATGAGATGCCGTACGATTCATTGCGTCCAGTGGTATGCATGGATGAAAAACCTTACCAACTTCATGGAGAATCACGTGAACCGCTACCAATGCGCAAAGGTAGCGAGCAGAAAATTGACTCGGAATACGTCCGCAACGGCACTTGCAGCATATTTGTTTTCACAGAACCATTGAATGGCGTCCGCCACGTAAGCGTTAGAAATCGGAGAACTGCAGTGGATTGGGCTCATAAAATCAAGTACCTAGCCGATGTTTGTTATCCTGAAGTTGAGAAAATTGTTCTGGTTCTCGATAATCTGAATACGCACACCATGGGTTCGCTATACAAAGCTTTTCCAGCAGCAGAGGCACGAAGATTGGCTAAACGCTTTGAGGTACACTTCACTCCTAAACACGGTAGTTGGTTAAATATCGCTGAGATTGAGCTCAACGTGATGACGAAACAATGTTTAAGCCGTAGGATTGACTCTATCGAAAAGCTAGACGTCGAGCTAAGAGCATGGGAATCGAAAAGAAATACAGATGTTTCCAAGATTAAATGGCATTTCACGAATGATCAAGCAAGGGTAAAACTCATTTCCCTATATCCAAAGCTCACATCCTTGAATACATAAACGAGCATTAAATATATCTAAACATCAACGAGACAAGACACTAGGCAAAAAAAAAGGAGCCCTCGCGGGGGCAACCACAAGGACCGAAAAGGGAAGTGCGTTATGCAGGTTACCAGGAGGGCAACCGTCATGTTAAGTTTTTAACGCATCTTCATTATAGTACATTTCTTAGCCCTTGAAAAGGGCAAAGTGAAGGATTTAACGAAATTATGGGATTTTAAGGATCGAGGAGGAAAGACCATGTGGAAGAAGTGTTTGGCCATCGTACTGATGTGTATACTCGCGTGGGGACCGGTGGCCTATGCTGCACCGGACACGGAAGGGCACTGGGCCTCATCCTTTATCGAGGTGACGGTGGAGCGCGGACTGCTGCCGCTCTTCGATGGAGAGCGGTTCGAACCCTCGCGGCAAATGTCGAAGGGAGAGGCCCTGATGGGACTCTCCGCCCTCGGTCGTACCGTTGGGCTACCGGCGGGCGATGACCTGGGGATCGAGCCTCTGCTCGTGGCAGCCTCGGTACCGGAGACCATCGCTCCCTACACCTTTTCTGTGCCGGGGGCCGTGACGGATCTGATCGGCTGGGGCGTGCTCACCACCGACGAGTTCTCGGGTTTCGCTCAACCCATCGACAAGGTGAGTTTCGCGGCCTACGCAGGGCGCCTGTTGAATGCCGTCAAGCAGGAAGACCTCGGAGGGATCATGGCCTTTTCCTATCATGACGCCCACGAGATTTCCTACCGTTCGGCGCCTTATGTGGAATTATTGATCCGACACGATGTGATCGGGGAACAGGGGGATGCCGAGGGAAACTTCAACCCGGACCGTCTGATGACGCGGGACCTCACGGCGGTCTTCCTCGAGGGACTCCTCGGCGCCATGACGGGTGAAGTGACGATCGAGGTGCCGGTGGAGGAAGCAAGAGAAACGGTCGAAGTTCAGACCGGCGACCGCACCTACGAGGGACGGATTTCCTATTTCGATCCGGAGGAAGCACGGCTGTGGATCCGCGACGGGGCTGGTCACCTCACGGCCTACCCGCTGCCGGAAGGTGTGGATCCCCTGCAGCTGGTCCCGGGCCACCAGGTGTGGGTGGAGGAGGACGGCTTCGCCATTGGAGATATTCTCTTTTATGCCTCCGGTGATTTTGTGGACGGGAAACTGGTGCGGATCACCGATCCCGTCGAGGATGCCCGGGGCGAGAGCTACCGGGTGCTGGAGCTCAGCGTCGAGGGGAAGAAGCGGTTCTTCGCCCTCTACAACGATGTGCTCTACAAAAAAGGGGAGACGTCCGTGGAGCGGGCGACCCTGGTTCCCGAGAGCCTGGTCCGCATCTACTACAAAGGGTATGAAGCCTCCTCGGTGGTCGCCCTGGTGGAAGAGGCCACCTACACGGGTGTCCTGACCCGTGAGGCGGGACTTGCTCCGGGCGGGGCCATCAGCCTGATGCTGGAAAATGGCGAGTACTACGAACGGCCCTTGCCTGAATCTGTGGAGATCGAGGCGGAAGAAGGTTTTACCGATGGGGATATCGTGACCCTGACCATCTCACGCGGGGCCATCCATCGCGTGGAGAACACCTACCGCCGCCGGCTCGAGTCCGGTGAACTCGTCTCCTTGACCATCGCCGCGACACCAAGGCTGACGATTCGCTCGGGCACGGAAGAGGCCACCTATGGATTTGCCCTGGACACAGTGGTAGATGGAGGGCAGGGGACCAGCGCGGACCTATACGCTCTTCGCTTGGGTGATCCGGTGAACCTGCGGTTCGGTACCGGCGGGATCGAGCGGATCGCTGTGGGGGAAGTGCCTTCAAAGGCCCTACAGGTCGACGGTGAGATCATCCATCTGCTCACGGATCGTCACCTCCTGACGATCCGCACGGCGGAAGGGGTGGAGGAGCTCGTGGCAATCCCCGAGGACATGGATTTCTCGGCCCTCGCCGTGGGTGACCGCTTGGTGATCGAGGGAATCCGGCTCAACGATCGGCTCATCGAAGCCCTTCGTTTCGAGGAACGGATAATTGGGGATTGACAACCCCACGGCCTGTACGTATACTAGTTAGGTATTTAAATTTTAAATGACGCACCCGTGAAGGGTGATCGGAGCGTGTGTGACAGGTCATCCCACAACGGGGGACCTGTCACCCTTTTTTTTGGGACGAGAGCGTGTGAGACAGACGGAAGGAGTAGTTATGGCGACGAAGTATATTTTTGTTACCGGTGGTGTGGTATCCTCTCTGGGGAAGGGCATCACGGCCGCCAGCCTGGGACGGCTACTGAAGGCTAGAGGATTGAAAGTGACCATCCAGAAATTCGATCCGTACATTAACGTGGATCCAGGGACCATGAGTCCCTACCAACACGGTGAGGTTTTCGTGACCGATGACGGCGCTGAGACGGACCTGGACCTAGGCCACTACGAGCGGTTCATCGACATCAATCTATCGAAGCTCTCCAACGTGACCACCGGCAAGGTCTACTCCACGGTGATCAACAAGGAGCGACGGGGCGATTACCTGGGCGCGACGGTGCAGGTGATCCCGCACATCACGAACGAAATCAAAGAACGCGCCTACCGCCTGGCCAATGACCAGAATCCCGATGTGGTGATCATCGAGATCGGTGGGACCGTGGGCGACATCGAGTCCCTGCCCTTCCTCGAGGCGATCCGTCAGGTGAAGTACGATGTGGGCAAGGAAAACGTCCTCTACATTCACGTGACCCTGATCCCTTATCTGGCGAAGGCCGGCGAGCTGAAGACGAAACCCACGCAGCACAGCGTCAAGAACCTGCGCGAGATCGGAATCCAACCGGACATCATCGTGACCCGTACCGAGCACAAGGTCTCGGAGGAGATGCTGGATAAGATCGCCCTCTTCTGTAACGTGGATGCCGAGAACGTCATCCCCAATGAAGATGCCGAGACCCTTTACGAGGTGCCGCTGGCCCTCGAGAAAACCGGCCTTCCCAACGTGGTCTGCAAGCGCCTGGGGATCTCTTGCGGTGAGCCGGATCTCTCGGAGTGGGAGGCAATCGTGGAGAAAGAGAAGCAACTGCGGGAGAGCGTGACCATCGCCCTCGTCGGCAAGTACGTGGAACTGCGCGATGCCTACCTCTCCGTGGCCGAGAGCCTCAAGCACGCCGGGATCCACAATGACGTGAACGTGGACATCCGCTGGGTACACTCGGAAGAAGTCACCGAGGAGAGCCTGGACGACCACTTCCACGGCGTGGATGGGATCCTGGTGCCCGGTGGCTTCGGCGATCGCGGGATCGAAGGAAAGATCCGTGCCACGCGCTACGCCCGCGAGAACAAGATTCCCTTCTTCGGGATCTGTCTCGGCATGCAGATGCTGGTGGTGGAGTTCGCACGAAATGTGATGGGTCTCGAGAAAGCCCATTCATCGGAACTCGACGCCAACGCGGCCGACCCCGTGATCGATCTGATGCAAGACCAGGTGGATGTGGAGGATAAGGGCGGTACCATGCGCCTGGGCCTCTACCCCTGTCGTCTGGCGGAAGGTTCACTGGCTGCCAAGGCCTACGGTGAGGACCTCATCTACGAACGTCACCGTCACCGCTACGAGTTCAACAACCATTACCGCGAGATGATGGCCGATAAGGGGTTGAAGTTCACGGGTCTCTCGCCGGACGAGCGACTCGTGGAGATCGTGGAGCTGGAGGACCATCCCTGGTACCTCGCAGCCCAGTTCCATCCCGAGTTCAAATCGCGTCCGACCAGACCCCATCCCCTTTTCAGGGATTTCATCGCGGCGTCGAAAGCACAGGGGGACCTTTAGGGGTCCCTTTTCTTCCACAGAGGAAAGAGAGCAATGAACATAACGAGGTGACCGATGAATCGACTCAAGAAGCACTGGCCGCTCCTGCCGATCCTCCTGGTGGGTCTCTGGCTCAGATACTATTATGTGACGCAGATACCGACGGAACAGCTCTTCGATTTTCAAGCCTACCTCGAGGTGGCACGCAACGTGGCCGCCGGACGCGGCTATACCTTCATGGGGGAGCCCATGGCCTTCCAGGGGAGTTTCTACTCCCTCTCCCTGGGGATGGTTTTCCGGCTGGTGGGGTCCGACAGCGAGGCCGTGGCCAAGGCCTACAACGTGGTCCTATCCACCCTTTCCATCGGGCTTGTCTACTACGTGCTCCGCAGGCTGACGGTGAAACCGCTCACGCCTTTCGCGGGCGCCCTCCTTCTGGCCGTGATGCCGCAGGTTGTAGCCTATAACAATGCGCTGGGTACCGAGGTCATGAGCATCTTTCTGATGCTGGCCCTCTCCGCTCTTTTCGTCTCGGACCTTCCCGATAAGGTGAAGTGGCCGCTCCTAGGTCTTCTCGCCGGAATCACGGCGCTCACGAAGCCCTTCTTCCTGGCCTATCCGGTGCTGGTGGCCATGTACACCCACCTGAAGACAAAGGATCTCAAGCGCACGCTGATCGCCACGCTAGTGGTCTTCATCGGCCTGTGGGCTGTGGTGGCACCCTGGACGATCCGAAATTACAATGCCTTCGGTCGCTGGATCCCGGTGAGCTACAACTCGGGTTTCGTCCTGTACCTGAACAATAACAAGCACAACACCCACGGTGGCTGGATGAGCCTCGAGGCGATCTACAAGACGCCAGAGCTCCAGGAAAAGATCGACGCCCACCTGGAGAACGGGGAGCGGTCGGTGAAGCTGGCCTCGGATATCGAGCTTGATTTCAAGGAAGCGGCGGTGGGTTGGATCAAGCAGAATCCGGTGGAGTTCTTGAAGCTGGGGGTCATCCGCCTCCACTCCACTTACTTTAACGGTACCTGGGACCTGCACCAGTGGACCTTCAACCGACTCCAGGCAGAGCACACCGGTGATCCGGTGGCCCTGTCCAGGAACATGAAGCTCTTCAAAGCTGTGGGGGATGTCTTCCTGGCCATCTTGTCCGTGTCGGGGCTTCTCTTCGTGCTTTTCAATCTGAAGACACTGCTCTTCGGCCTCTTCAACAAGCGGCGCTACCGTGACGCGCTGCTCGTACCCCTGCTCCACCTGGGCTTTATCTCGGCTGTCTACTTCGTCTACGAGGGACAACCCCGTTACAACCAGCCGGTGATCCCCTTTCTCCTGATCGCTTTCCTGCTTCTCGCCGAACAGATCGACTGGTCGGCGATCCGGGGAGAAGAGGCATAGGTAGGGATGGAACAAGATGTTTTATCGATTGTGTACTCTCCATAGGGGGCATGCGGTCGATTTTTCTTTTTTTTTTGCTCTTATGGCCCAAATATGCGGACCATCTCCATGATTCCTCCACACTTTACCCCTATGATGAGTGTATAGAAGAAATGACGACAGAAGGAGTGAGTAGTGTGAAGAAATTTTTCAACAAGAAAGTGATGGTTTTACTGGCCGTGGGCATGGTGGCCATCGGCAGTTTCAGCTTTGCCTATCCCGGTAGGATGGGTGGCTACGGGAGTCCCTTTGGGACGACCGGTACACCGGCTTTCTCAGGGGATTTTGGACGCGAGGAAGGATCGGGTACATGGGGTCCTGGCTACGGCATGATGGGTGGTTCCTACCCGGACAACGGCTCACCGGCTGCACCGGGGTACTACGGACGCGAGTTCGGTTCCGGATACGGGATGATGGGCGGTTACGCCGGGAGACCCTGTCATGCTCTAGGAGTTAACCAGGCATCTTTCAACGCTGTGGATACGGAAGAAGCTCTACAAGACTATCTGGATAATGCCCGGGTGGAACTCGAGGTGCTCGATAAGATCACCTACGATAGCGGTGTACGCTACGTCGTCGTCCTGCCTGACGGAGAGACACAAGCCATTGAGCTGATCGTAAATCCCGCCGACGGATTCGTCCGCTCCCCAGGAAGTGGAGGCGCCTACCGCGGAAGAGCAGTACAGGACCCCCCATTTTCGGAGCTAACGGTAGAAGAGGCAGAAAGACTGGCTGTTGAAGCGCTGGAAACTACCGGGATAGAGGGAGTATTGATCGAAGGACACGCGTTTAAGACTTTCTACACCTTCTACCTAGAACAAGAGGATGAGATCACACAGGTGATCCGCGTGAACAAATGGAACGGTTTCGTGCGCAGCGATGCGCGCTTTGGAACGATCGAAAGGATCGAGAGAGAGGAAGGCGACGCATGATGATGCATGGTTTTTACGGTGGTTTCGGTGGACCCGGTTTTCAACAGGTCACATGGTGGTGGCTGGCCATGGGCGTGGTCCACTTGGTGGTCATTGCCCTCGCGGTCTACCTGATCTATAGAGCTGTTGTGAAAAATCGCGGAACGGCCACGTCATCGGAGGATTCGGCCCAGACCATCCTGCGCGACCGCTATGCCCGCGGAGAGATCGACGAGGCAACCTACGAGAAAATGATGAACAAACTCAAGGACCCAAGGAGGAGCTGATAAACCGATGATGTTCTTACCCATTCTGCTGATTGGCGTATTCTTGTACTTCGCCTGGGACGGAGGTATAGGCCAGCGGAGACAGGAGAGCGGACGGGACCGTTCGCTCGACACACTGAACGAAAGATACGCACGCGGCGAGATCGACGAAGAGACCTACGACCGTATGCGCGACAAGCTGGAGAGAGGGTAGGGGACTACTTTCTCTTTTTCTCGTGTTAAGATAAGATAAAAGGGAAAGGTTGGTGAGAAACGATGGCCTATCGGATATTGATCATAGAAGATGAACCGGCGATCCGCGAAGTACTCCGTGCCTATCTGGAGAAAGAGGACTACGAGGTAGTGGAAGCCGCGGATGGTCTGGAAGGCTTGGAACGCTTCCGCGAGCGAAAACCCCATTTGGTGATTCTGGATCTCATGATGCCCGGCGTCGGGGGCTTCGATGTGCTGTCCCAGCTCAGGATCTGGTCCGAGGCACCGGTGCTCATCCTGTCGGCGAAAGGGGATGAGATCGATAAGATCAAGGGGTTCGATCTCGGTGTGGATGACTATGTGACCAAGCCCTTTAGTCCTGGTGAGGTCCTTCGCCGGGTGGCGGTGCTCCTCCGGCGCGTCTATGCCCCGACCGCGGACCGCGAGGTGGTCGTCCACGGCCCCTTCACCCTGGAGATCGGGGAAAAGACCCTCTACCGTCGTGACGATATGATCGACCTCACACCGGCGGAGTGGCAGCTGATGCATGTCTTCATGCGCCATCCCAACCAGGTGCTCAGCCGCGAACAGCTCGTGCGCCTGGCCTTCGGAGAAGCATACGACGCTTACGATCGCACGATAGACAGTCACGTGAAGAATCTGCGCAAGAAAATCGAAGTCGGGGACGAACCCCGTTACCTCCGTACCAAGTACGGTTTGGGGTATGTTTTTGGGGAGGTGCAGGATGCCGATTAAAAGACTCCTGATGCTCATGATCCTGGTGACCGTGGTGGTCTCCCTGGGACTGCAGGCTTTTCTCTCCACGCGCATGATCGATCGGTTCTACACGGGGACCGCTGAGTCCGCTTATACCGATCGCGTGGAAAATCTAGAGATGCTGGCGGGAGAGGTCCTAGCCGGCCGACCGATCTCACAAGACCTCCTGGCCCGTGACCTGGTCTCTCCCATCGTGGGCATCGAAATCCTTGACGCCAGCGGGACACCGCTGGTGCATGTGGAAGACCGGATGCAGATGATGCACGGCAGGATGATGCAGCGCGAGGCCATAGGGGTGGAGGAAATCTCACTAGAAGGCGGATGGTTGCGCCTTTATCTGCAGGGCACCGTGGCTGATTCCGAGGCGGTCCGGCTTTTCGGTAGCATGCTCTTGAGAAGTACAGCAATGGCGATCCTGGTCTCCCTGGTTCTGGCCCTCACGGTGGCCCACCTGATCAGCAAGCGACTGACACGCGATCTCTCCCACACCGCCCATTATGCCGAGCACATTGCTTCTGCTCAGGAGGTAGCGATCTCCCAGGCTTCGGGTACCCGGGAGATCGCGGACCTGCAGCGGGCACTGAACCGGTTGTCCTTCCGGCTGAAGGCCCAGGCCAGAACACAGAAGGAAAAGGCCGATGTGATCGCCCACGAAGTCCGCACACCGCTGACGATCCTACAGTCCACGATCGAGGCCATGCGCGATGGGGTGCTCGATACAACGCCAGATCGCTATGACCGCGTGCTGGGCGAGATCGAACGGCTCAGGGGGCTCGTGGAAGACCTACCCTCTATCGTGGAATTACACGACAGCGAGGGACTTGTGCACCGCGAACCGACGGATCTTGCATCGCTCGTGCTCCGCTTGGTCGACGGGATGCGGCCTTCCTTCGAGAAAAAAGAGATTTCCCTTGCCTTTGAAGCCGAGAAGACGCTGTGGCTCGAAACGGATGCCAACCGGGTAATCCGAATCCTGCATAACCTCTTGGCCAACGCCCTGAAGTACTCTGATCCGGGTGGCCAAGTGCGGGTGTCTTTGGAAAAAGACGGGGACAAGGCCCACGTGCACGTCGATGACCGGGGCGTCGGGATCCCGGAGTCGGAAATCCCCCGCCTCTTTGAGGCGTACTTCCGTGGGAAAGGCCTTTCGGACCGACCCGGCGAGGGTCTGGGGCTCTACACCGCCAAGGCCGAAGCCGAGGCTATCGGAGGCAGATTGACCGTAAAGAGCGAATCAGGGAAGGGCAGTCGTTTCACCCTAACCCTCCCCGTGGCATAGGGCCCTTAAAAAGGGTCCTATTGTCTTTTTTTGAAGGCAACAAGGCCAATTCATAATGATTCTCACTTTAAATTATCTAAAAATTCCATTATAAGGCCAGGTGGGATTCGATTGACACCACTCCTTGGGTATAATAAAGGTGATTCGCTTTGTTTAACTCTTGACAATGATGGGGGCAAAGCAGGACAACTTTCTACAAAGGAGGTCGGTGTTGGCATGAGTCAAACGATTGCAGAGAAAACCCTTGCGGGGCTGCCGAAAGAAGGATTTGAAACCTTAGACGCATACATTGCGACGCTCGATGATCGTGAGGGGTCATTGATTGCAGTGCTTCACAAGGCACAGCAGATCTTTGGGTATCTTCCGATGGAGGTACAGCTACACATCGCCAGGGTCCTTGGGATTCCCGGTGCAAAGGTCTTTGGTGTGGTCAGTTTTTACTCCTACTTCACGACGGAACCCGTGGGTGACTACACCATCAGCGTGTGCATGGGAACCGCTTGCTTCGTTCGAGGAGCAGAGGAAATTTTCAAACAATTCAAAACGGAACTCGGTGTTGGCTCGGGAGAAACCACGGCTGACGGGATGTTCACGTTAAAGGATGTCCGCTGTATCGGTGCCTGTGGATTGGCCCCAGTGGTGGTGGTCGGCGAGAAGGTTTACGGTCGGCTCGAGGTCGATGATGTTACCAGAATCATCGAGGAGCTAAAAGAGGAGGACGCTTAGATGCCAGTAAAAAGTTTAGATGAACTGCTCAAGATCCGTGAGAACTCCAAGAAGAAAGTGAACCTGCGTGAATCCGGCGGAGGAGGAGAAGAGATCGAACTGCTCGTCGGTATGGCCACCTGTGGCATTGCCGCCGGGGCCCGCGAAACCCTATCGGCCTTACTCGATGAGATCAATAAGCGCGAACTAGGCGATGTAAAGGTCATTCAGGTCGGTTGCCTGGGCTACTGTCACTCCGAACCGACGGTTCAGGTGAACGTACCCGGTGAAGAGCCAGTGATCTACGGGAACGTGGATGATACCCGCGCACGGGAAATCATTGAAAAGCACGTGATCGAAAAAGATCTGCTCGATGATGCCATTCTGATCAAGACCTTTAACAAAGCGTAGAGAGGGGGATTTTATGGAGCGTGTAAGAACCCATCTGATGGTCTGCGGCGGTACCGGCTGTATCTCCTCCGGTAGCGATGAATTGATGGACGCACTCAAGGTGGAGTTAAAAAAAGCCGGTTACGACAAGGAGATCAGTGTAATCAAAACGGGCTGTTTCGGATTTTGCGGACAGGGCCCGATCGTGAAAGTGCACCCCGACAATGTTTTCTACGTACAGGTGGAGGCAAAAGATGCCGTCGAGATCGTGCAGGAGCACATCGTGAAAGGTCGAAAGATCGAGCGGTTGCTTTTTGCCGAACCCACAGAGCCAGAGAAAAAACTCGAGATGCACGACCAGATGAACTTTTACAAAAAGCAATACCGCATCGCCCTGCGCAACTGCGGGACCATCAATCCGGAGGATATCGAGGAGTACATTGCCTTCCGTGGTTACGAAGCCCTCGGGCGCGTCCTCACGGAGATGAAACCCGAAGAGGTTACGGCATTGGTCCGTTCGGCGGGCCTACGCGGTCGTGGTGGCGGTGGATTCCCCACGGGCCTAAAGTGGGAGTTCACCCGTCGTGAGAAGAGCGATGAAAAGTATATCATGTGTAATGCCGACGAGGGCGATCCCGGAGCCTTCATGGACCGTTCGATCCTGGAGGGTGATCCCCACAGCGTGATCGAGGCCATGGTCATCGGTGGCTATGCCACTGGGGCGAACACGGGAATCGTCTACATTCGCGCCGAGTATCCGCTGGCGATCAACCGCCTGCAAACGGCAATCGATCAGGCCCGTGAGATGGGCTTTATCGGTAAAGACATCTTTAGTTCTGGATTCGACTTTGACATCCAGATCAAACTGGGTGCCGGGGCCTTCGTCTGTGGTGAGGAGACCGCGCTCATCCACTCTGTGGAAGGACAGCGAGGCGAGCCTACCAAGAAGCCACCCTTCCCGTCTCAGTCCGGTTACCGCGGTAAGCCCACGACAGTGAACAATGTGGAGACCTTTGCCAACGTGGCACCGATCATCCTGAACGGGCCGGAGTGGTTCCAGTCGATCGGTACGGAAAAATCCAAGGGTACCAAAGTCTTTGCCCTGGCAGGTGACGTGAACAATGTCGGTCTCGTAGAGGTGCCCATGGGCACAACGCTTCGGGAGATCATCTACGATATCGGTGGCGGCATCCGCAATGACCGTGCCTTCAAAGCCGTTCAGACCGGTGGTCCTTCCGGTGGTGTGATCACCGTGGCGGACCTCGATACCCCGATCGATTACGAGAGCCTCATGGGCATCGGATCGATGATGGGCTCCGGTGGTATGATCGTCATGGACGAAGATACCTGTATGGTCAATATCGCCAAATTCTATTTGGAATTCACGCAGGATGAGTCCTGCGGTAAATGCACCCCCTGTCGTGTGGGGACGAAGCGTATGTTCGAGTTGCTCGAGAAGATAACCGAGGGTGAGGCCACGATGGGCGACCTCGAGCATCTCGAGGAGCTGGCCAGGATGATCCGTGATACCGCTCTTTGTGGTCTCGGTCAAACGGCGCCGAATCCCGTGCTCAGCACCATGGACTTCTTCCGCGAAGAATATGAGGCGCACATCCTGGACAAACGATGCCCTGCCGGCGAATGCTCGGCCCTGGCCAAGTACAAGATCGATCCCGAGAAGTGTATCGGTTGTACAGCCTGTGCGAGGGTTTGTCCCGTAGATTGTATCTCGGGGAAAGTGAAGGAAGTACACGTCATCGATGAAGAGACGTGCATCGCTTGCGGCGCATGCTATGATGCTTGTAAGTTCGATGCCGTCATCAAACCGTAGGAGGGGTGGAGACTCAATGGATATGATTAAACTGACCATCAACGACCACGCAGTGGAAGTGCCGGCTGGAACGACGATCCTGAAGGCCGCGCAGAAGGTCGGGGTTCACATCCCGACGCTCTGTCACCTCGAGCTCGAGGAATTTGGAATCGTCAGCCAGGCTGCTTCCTGTCGCGTGTGTGTGGTGGAAGTAGAAGGAAGAAGAACACTTGCCCCCTCCTGTTCAGAGCTTGTGACGGAGGACATGGTGGTGAAGACCGATACCATGCGCGCCATCAACGGTCGACGCATGAGCGTAGAACTGCTCCTCTCGAATCACCCGAAGGAGTGCCTGACCTGTGCCAAGAACCTCGAATGTGATTTGCAGGCCCTCGCCCAAGAGCTGGGTGTGCGAGAGATTCGCTGGGAAGGCGAGCGGATGAACTACGATAAAGACGTCTCCAGCTTCTCGCTGGTGAAGGATCCCAACAAGTGCATCATGTGTCGCCGCTGTGAGACAATGTGTAACGAGGTACAGACCTGTGGCATCCTGTCCGGTGTGGACCGTGGCTTCAATGCTTTTGTGGGTCCGGCCTTCAACCTACCCATGGCAGAGACCAGCTGTACCTATTGTGGTCAGTGTGTGGCCGTCTGTCCGACGGCAGCGCTGACGGAAGTGAACAACACCCATAAGGTCTGGATGGCCTTGAACAATCCAAAAAAACACGTGGTCGTTCAAATCGCCCCGGCGATCCGGGTGGCCATCGGTGAGCTCTTCGATATGCCGGCCGGTGAGATCAGCACCGGTAAGATTGCCACGGCCCTCAGACGCATGGGCTTCGACGGTGTCTTCGACACGGACTTCGGGGCCGACCTGACGATCTTAGAAGAAGCCTCTGAACTGGTGCACAGGATTGAACACGGCGGTACCCTGCCGATGTTGACCTCTTGCTGTCCGGCCTGGGTCAAGTTCTTTGAGCACCAGTTCCCGGATCTCCTGGATATCCCGTCTACGTGTAAGTCACCGCAGATCATGTTCGGAACGATTGCGAAGACCTACTACGCTGAACAAAAGGGACTCGATCCTAAGGATATCGTCGTGGCCTCCGTGATGCCTTGCCTGGCCAAAAAGGCCGAGGCCGAGCGTCCCGAGCTGACAAAGGATGAGAGCAAGAACGTCGACGTGGTCATCACCACGCGTGAGTTCGGCCAGATGCTCCACGAGGCCGGCATCGACTTTGCCAACCTAGAGGATAGCGACTTCGACGAGATGCTCGGAGAATCCACCGGTGCGTCTGTCATCTTCGGCACGACCGGTGGTGTCATCGAGGCTGCCACGCGTACAGCCTACGAGTGGATCACCGGTGAAGAACTCGTGGATGTAGACTTCAAACAGCTCCGCGGCCTCGAGGGCATTCGCGAGGCGGACGTGAAGATCAGTGATGATCTGACCTTACGGATTGGTATCGCCCACGGTCTCGGCAACGCGAGAACCCTTCTCGAGAACATCCGGGATGGCGTGAGCCATTTCGATGCCATCGAGATCATGGCCTGTCCCGGCGGCTGTATCGGCGGCGGCGGACAACCCTACCATCACGGGGATATTGAAGTTCTTAAGAAGCGCCAAGAGGCGATCTACCGTGAGGACGTGGGCAAGAAGCGCCGTAAATCGCACGAGAACGAAGAGGTCCTTGCCCTGTACGAGAAGTACATCGGCAAGCCCTACGGCGAAAAAGCCCACGAACTGCTGCACACCCACTACGTACCGAGAGAACGGATCTAATCATAAGAAAAAGCGGTGCCAACCTTTCAAAGGAGGCACCGCTTTGTGCGCGTGGCAGCGCAATATACTAAAGGGTGAAAGTCCCGAATGCACCGATATGGCGGAAGCAGATAGCTGAGCGATAGTGCGTCTTTGCGAAAAGGGGTGCGGAGGATCGTAAGGCAAACCACTGCACAGAGCTGCAACTAAAACCCATGGTAGCATGATGCTGGAGGAGAACCTTGTAAAGTGTGGGAGACTCCAATACCATAAGCAGATCCACATGATGTTAAGAGGGCTGGGGCAGTGGGAAAGTATATTGACGTGACCCATGGAGACCTCATCGGTTCCTGAAAGGGTATAAATCATCAAAGGCGAAAGCAGGAGAGGATTTAGATGGCTGGTGAGGAGTCAGAGTGCGGTATAGTAGTGAAGAAGTCTATGCAATGAAGCTTGGCGACAAGTGGAGGGCAGCACATAGATGACCTGCATCAACAGAATGCGGGGGCACATGGGACCCAAAAGGCCCATGGATGCGCGCGAAGGCCTATGCACCCACAATAAGACAGACAAGGCAATCCTAGAGACCGATACGAGCGAGCAGAAGCCGGCGAGGTGAAAGACCTAAAGACCCGGGGTGGAACAGAAGGGTACACCGTTTGCTATGGGGGAAAATCCAGAGGACGCTTAAAGAAAAGCGATACACGGATAAATATCTTCCGGTACGTAGCATGGGAAACAAGGAAGAAGCAGTCTGCGAGTAAGAGTAAGAGGACACAAAGGAAAACAGGTGGTAAAGCCGTGTATGAGAAAATCTATGAGATGGAGAATCTCAAGGAGTCGTTTAAGAAAGTCAAACGGAATCGAGGTAGCGCTGGGGTGGATGGTATTACGCTCTCTGACTATAAGGAGAACCTGGAGAACAATCTAGAAGTCCTTCAGGCAAAGCTAAAGCAGGGAAGCTACAGACCAAAGCCTGTCAAACGAGTGTACATCGATAAACCGGACGGGAAGAAACGGCCCCTAGGCATACCAACCGTAGAAGACCGGATTGTTCAACAGGCCATCCGGCTGGTGATTGAACCGCGGTTTGAGCGGAAATTTCTTGAGTGTAGTTATGGATTTAGACCGAACAGGAGTGCGCATATGGCAGTGGATGAAATCAAGAAAGTCCTACGATCGGGTTACCGATATGTCATAGACGCAGACCTGAAATCGTACTTTGACACCATAGATCAAGAGCTTTTGATGAAGGAAGTCCAAAAAGAAATCGAGGCCCCGGAGGTACTCGATCTTATCAGGAAAACATTAAAATCAGGAGTGCTTGAATACGGATATTTTCACGAGACGGAAAAGGGAACGACGCAGGGCGGAGTGCTTAGCCCCTTGCTCGCTAATATCTATCTCCATGCATTTGACGAGTTGATGGCCCAACGAGGTCATAAGATGGTAAGGTATGCGGATGACTTCATTGTGTTTCATAAATCTCAAAAGGGAGCGGAACGCGTACTGCAAGGAATTAATAAATTCCTAGAAGGTACCTATAGACTCCAGGTACATCCGGAGAAGACTAAAATCGTGGATAGCTACACAGAGAGTTTCGTCTTTCTGGGATTTGAATTTACCCCGTGGGGAACGATTCGAGTGCCGGAAAGGAAGGTGAAAACCTTCAAAGCCAAGGTTAAGAAAATCACCCGTAGGAACCAGACGGTGAACATAGGAAACCTCATTAAGGAACGGTTAAATCCAGTGCTTAGAGGCTGGGCTAACTACTATGCAATCGCAAATATCAAGACCCTTCTTACCAATGCTATGAGCTGGATAAGAAGGCGCCTACGCATGGTGCAGATGAGGAGCTGGAGAAAACCAAAGAAAATGTACAAGGCTATGCGTCGCAATGGCTGGAGGGGAAGAATCATTCCGCTGGCCATGAGCCGATGGCATAACTCGCTATCAAAGCAAGCGCATATGGCCATGCCGAATGAATGGTTTGACTCCCTAGGTCTTGTGGACCTTGTGAAAATTTACGATGATTACCACCCCCAAGGGGGATAGTTGTGGAGGAGCCGGATGCGATGACCCGCACGTCCGGATCTGTAAGAGGCGCATTCTTAAGCGAATGCGCCTACTTAATTCTTTGTATTCTTGGAAGATTCAAATGGTCCTGTCGGGTCAATCGAGGGCTTTTTTTAGCGTGAAGCGCAGCCAGGTCATGTTGGCGACAAAGGCGATCCCTTCGGAGAGGGGGAAGGCCCACCAGATGGTATCCAGCCCGCCGTAGCGGTAGAGGAAAAAGGCCATGGGTAGAAGCAGTAGGATCTGCCTTGAGAAGGAGAGGACCAGGCTGGGCATTCCCTTGCCGAGGGCCTGGAAGATTGTGGCCCCCAGGATGGCCGGTCCGATGAGGGGGTAGGCCCACGCGATGGTACGGAGCAGGTGGACGCCGATGGCATAGAGTTTCGGATCGTCGTTGAAGAGCAGAATCAGGGGCCCCGGCAGGAAGCGAAAGAGCAAGAATCCGAGGAAGGTGAAGGTAAAGGCGACGGCGAAACCGTAGCCGATGGCCTCTTTCACGCGGTGCGGGTTGTCATGACCGAAATTGTAGCCCACGATGGGCATGAATCCCTGGTTGAGGCCGAAGACCGGCATCAGGATGAAGGACTGGAGGCGGAAGTAGATACCAAAGGCGGCCACGGCCTCTAGGCTGCTCTGCCCGATGATGCGGTTGATCCCGGTGACCATGAAGGACGCGAGCATTTGCATCATCATGGCGGGGAAGGCGACTTTATAGACCTTGGTGATGAGCGCGCGATTGAGACGGAAGCGCTTGAAGGTGGGGCGGATGATATTCTTATCGGAGAAGATAATGCTCAGGATGTAGAGTCCGCTCACGAAGCGGGCGAAAATCGTGGCATAGGCGGCGCCGGCGATGCCCAGGCGAGGGAAGAAGCCGATTCCGAAGATCAAGAAGGGGTCGAGCACGATATTGGTGATGGCGCCGATCAGCATGCTGATCATGGGTCGGAGTGTATCTCCCTGGCCGCGCAAGATGTTGTTGCCGATCATGGGGATGAACATGGCTACGGAACCCATCAGAATGATCCGCACGTACTGGACGGACAGATCGATCAGCATCAGATTCTCGGTGAAAAGGTGCATGATCGGTCGACTGAAGAAAAAACCGATGACGCCGAAGATGACTCCGTAGAGCAAGGAAAGCAGCATGACCTGCTCGCCGGCTCGGCGGGCCTCATCCTTCTTCCCGCCACCGAGGAGTCGGCTGATCAGGGAGCTGGCCCCAATACCCGTCCCCACGCCGATGGCGATGAGCACGAGTTGTACGGGGAAGGCCAGGCTCAGTGCCGAAAGGGCCTCTTTGCTCAGTCGGCCGACGTAGATGGTATCCACCACATTGTAGAGGGCCTGGATCATCATGCTGAAGATGGCCGGCACCGATAGGCCGATAAGCAGGGGGAGGATCGGCTGGTGGGCTAATTTTTCTTCGTTTCTCTTTGCCATGGGGGACTCCTTTGATCGTGGGTGTTCTCTACTTCTCATTCTAACAAAACTTTGGATTCCTTGCATGGCAATCCGTAGGATCTCTCCGATGGGGCCGCTATCGGGTCAGTGGAGCTTTCCCGTTGACCTGTGATATCGGTGCACACGTGGGTATCAGTGGTATAGCGGAAAGGTGATGGTGCACATGATACAAAAAGAACGGATGAAATCCTTGTTAGATCAGGTGATCGACCTCGATGAAGAGGCCCGTGAGGAGAGTCAATCTGTGGAAAATTATCAGATTGAAGCGGAGCGCGCCTATCGCCGGGAGATCCATCAGCTCGAGATCGACGGAATGCATCGTCTGAAGCAACGTCGTGATGCGCTGAAGCAGGAGATCATGGAGGAGCGCGACGCTGCATTACTCGCTATTGAAAAAGAGAAACGAGAAGCCCTCGAGCGTATCGAAGGCTTGATGCAGGGAGACCGGAGTGACCTGGTCGACCGGCTCGTCGGCCAACTCTTCGGAAGTGATCCGCGTGGGTAGCCTGGCGCGGTACGCAGCGGTGAACACCAAAATCCGCGTCCTCGACCGATTGCGGTTGACGGACCATCAAGTGGAACGCCTGTTGACGGCGTCCGATGTGGAGGCCGTCTTATTGGATCTCCGTCGGTTCGGTCTGTTGAATGATGAGGAACTCAGGGCGGCGGAGACAGTGGAGCGGTGGTTCAATCGCTTTATCGTGATGCAGTTCGAGAAGATTGCCCACTTTTTCCACTATAAAGAAAAGAAACTCTTCCGGGCGCTTTTCCGGCGCTACGAGGTGGAGGATCTGAAGACGCTCCTGCGTGCCCTGAAAAGAGGGGAACCACTAGAACCCCTCCGCAAGCGCTTACGACCGAGTGAGATCTACAGCACGATCGACGTGCTGTCGCTCCTTTCTGTGGGGTCCGTAGAGGAGCTGGCCAGAGAGCTGGAGGGAACGACCTACGGGGAGATCCTGTCCTACAGCCTCGACGAGCCGGAGGATCGTTTTTTCTTCTACACAGAGATGCGGCTCGACCGCTATTATTTCAAGGAATTGACCCAGGCGATCGAAGCCATCGACGGGAAGGAGGGTGAGCTTCTCCGCGAACTCTTGGGTCGGAATGCCGATATGCTCAACATGCAGTGGCTCTATCGGGGACGCACGACCTACCGCCTCTCTCCAGAAGAAATTTTGAACTACACACTGTCGGGCGGGAGTTCCTTCTCCTATGGACAGTTAAAAGAGCTTTGTTACCTGGAAGATGCATCGGCCCTGATCGATGCTCTTCGGGCCGGACCCTACGGATTTCTCTTTGAAGGAGAGCAGGTGGACCGGTTCATCGAGGTGCGGATGGAGCGGGCTGTCAAGGACCTCACCGGAGAGCTGGCATCACAGGATCGCTATTCGGTGATGACAGCCATCGATTTTTTGCACAGGGTGGAGTTCGAGATCCGTGATCTCTTTGCGCTGCTCGAGGCGAAGCGTTACAACCTGGCGGCAGAAGCTACCCGGGACTATCTGGTGCACCGGAAGAAGGAGGTGAAGTGACTTGGTCGAAACCATGTACCGTATGAATCTCGTGGCACCGAATGAAGACCTAGAAGAGCTGTTCAAAGAACTGCTGCTCTCGGGGGAGGTCTCCCTTGTGGACGCAGGCGAGCGAATCGAGACCAATATCTTCACGGTTCCCCTGGAGGAAGCCCAGATGGAGGAACGCCACCAGCTCTGTAAGATCGATGTGCTACCCAGTCAGTCGGAGGTCGAATCCGTTGCCGATCAACTGGCGGAGCTAAAGGGCCTGTTGTCCTCCACCGCGGAGGCCTCGCTACCCGTGGCAAGGGATAAGTCCTTCGCATCTGTGAAAGAAGATGTCGATGAGATCTATAGCTCGCTCACCGATACGGCCGAGCGGGTACGTCTGCTGGAGGAGACGGCCAAGAAATTGTCCCGTCTAGAAAGCCTCGAGGCCTTAGAATCCCTGGATGTTGATTTTGCCAAATTGAGGGATCTGGAGCACTTCACCTATCGACTGGGCACGCTCACGCGCGAAAACCGTATGAAGCTCGATCGCAATGATGAGAATATCGTGGCCCTTTTCTTTCCCATCGAGACACACAGCGATGAGGAGATGCTCTTGGTCCTCATGCCCCAGACGCTGGAGGCGGAAACGGATCGCATCCTGCGCAGCGTGTATTTCGAAGAGATCAAGATTCCCTCCTACCTGGCGGGAAAACCCCCGGAAATGGTGAGAAAGATCACCAGTATGGCCTATGATGTCCATTTCGAATTATTGACCCTGCAGGATTTGGCAAAAGAACAGGCCGAGAAGCACGAGGAAACGCTGGCATTGTGCGAAGCGCGGCTGGAGCTGGAGCGCCGGATGATCGAGGCCCAGCGATTGACAGTCTGCAGTGAGCATTTCATCTATCTGTCGGGATGGGCCCCGGAGTCGGCGCTGGCGTCGCTGAAGGAGAAAGTGGCCGGGATCTCACCGAAGACCACGATGCACTTTGAAGCGGTGGAAAAAGATGGGGACGATGGGGAACACCCACCGACACGATTGAAGAACCCTTCGTTCTTCCGTCCCTTCGAGGAGATTGTCAACCTATACGGGGTGCCGGCCTACGATGAGATGGATCCCACGATCTTCGTGGGTCTCACCTACATGCTACTCTTCGGCGCCATGTTCGGCGATCTCGGGCAAGGCATCCTCCTGGCCCTGGCCGGTGTTTATCTCTCGAAAAAGAGTCTCTACGGGGATATTCTCCTGCGGCTCGGGATGGTCAGTGCTCTGTTCGGGGTACTCTACGACTCGGTCTTCGGATACGAAAACGTGATCAGCGGACTGGTCCCAGGGCTTCCCTACTTCCGTCCCATTGAGAATACCGACACCCTGCTCCTTGCCTCCGTGGTCCTAGGCGGGGGGTTACTGGTCTTCAGTTACGGCTACAGTCTGATGAACAAGTGGCGAATCGGTGCGTGGGGAGAGGCCTTCTTCGGAAGAAACGGACTGGCGGGGTTGACCCTCTATCTGTCCCTGGTGCTGTTTGCGACGGACCGGTTTTTGGGCATCGGTTGGATTCCCGACGGCTTGCCCGTTTACGGCATTTGGCTGTCGCTGCTCGTGCTCTTGTTCTCGGGTCCCCTGGGGAAACTGATCTCCGGTGAGCGGCCGTATTACGAGGAGGGCGCCAGCGGTTATTACGTGGAGAGTGGGTTCGATCTTTTCGAGACTTTCTTGAGCCTCCTCTCGAACAGTCTGTCCTTCGTCCGCGTGGGCGCCTTCGCCCTGAATCACGTGGGGCTCTTCATTGCCTTTCACACCATGGCCACCCTGATCGGAGGTCTCGGTGGTGAGGTGGCCATGATGATCCTTGGGAACCTGATTGTGATTTTCTTAGAAGGTCTGATCGTGTTGATCCAAAGCCTGCGTTTGATCTACTACGAACTCTTTTCAAAGTACTATCGCGGGGAAGGTGTGGCTTTTGCGCCCGGTCTCCCATCGCGTGATGTCCGAGGAGGATGATGTTGTTGAAAGCAATCTTGATAGCAAGTCTGGTCATTGTGATCCTGACCATCGGAACAGGGGTCTACTATCTGGGGAAAGATGAGAAAAGAGTGCGCAGGGCCCTACGGGTGAACCTTGCGACTTTCATTCCCGCCATCGTCGCAGCGCTGATCGTGCTGCTTCCCGATGTGGCCTACGCGGCTACGGAGGGTGAGCTGGCCTCGGCCGATGGTATGGGCTACCTGGCGGCGGCCCTCTCCACGGGCTTGGCGACCATCGGCGCCGGCTATGCCGTGGGGGCCGTTGGCGCCAGCGCCCTCGGAGCCGTGAGCGAAGACCCCAAGATCCTTGGTAAGACCCTGATTTTCGTGGGCCTGGCGGAAGGGATCGCCATCTACGGGCTCATCGTATCGATCTTGATCCTCGGGCGGTTATGAGTATGCGTAGCTACCTGCTTGCCCGCGACCGAGAGGCGGTCTTGGGTTTGCGATTGGCCGGGATCGAGGGTGAGATCATCCCTGATGCCAATCGGCTCGCCAGTCGCCTCCAGGAGCTGGTGGCGGATCCGACGATCGGTCTGGTCCTGTTGACCTCCCCGGTCATCGCTCTTGATCCCAAGGGCGTGGAGACGCTCCGACGGGAGGTCTCGGAGACCCTGTTCGTTGAGGTGGGCGAGGACCAGGGGACCGATCGACTGCGCGCCAAGATTCGCGAGGCCGTGGGACTGAAGATCGAATGAGAAGGAGGACCCTTTCATGAGGTATCAAGCGAAACTAAAATTATTTGAAAAAATGGTCCTCGGTGAAGTGGGCGCCCGTGTTGACGAAGAGAAGCGTAAGATCGACGCACAGTACGAGTCGCTCCTCAAAGAGCGTCGCGAAGAGCTGAAAACGCGGGAGGAAGTCGGCGTCAAGGAAGAACGACGATCGCTCGAACGTCAGAAGCGAAGGGCGCTCTCGGAAGCCAGTCGCGATGCCAAGGGTGAGATCCTGGAGGCCAGGGAAGCGGCGATCGATGCGACGATCGAGGCCCTGATCGACCGAATGGATACCTTCTGCGCGGGCGACCACTACAAAGCGTTTTTGACACAACGGATCGATGAGGCCTTGGATTACGCCATCGGTTGGCCCGGCCTCAAGATCACCCTGGTTCCGCGCGATGAGCACCTCGAGTCAGAACTGCAAACACGGATCGAGAAAAAGGGCAGGGCCGTCGACCTTCTATTCGATGGCGAAGGCTTCACCGGCGGCTTCGTCGTAACTTCTGAAGAGGAGGACGTTCGGATCGATGCCACGCTCGAAACCTACATCGAAGAGCACAGAGAAGAAATCGGACGACGCGTGATCCGAACGCTCGAAGGAGGGGAAGGGTAATGTCAGGACGTGTGGAAAAGATCAACGGGCCGGTCATTGAGGCCAGTGGAATGACACCCTTCGCCATGCGCGAGATGGTGACCATCGGCCAGAAGAAGCTCATCGGGGAAGTGATCCGCCTGTCCGGTGACCACGGCACACTCCAGGTGTACGAAGAAACCGAGGGCCTAACCGTGGGAGCCGCGGTGGAGGGAACGGGAAAACCCCTGTCGGTCACCCTGGGTCCAGGTCTCGTGGGTGGATTTTTCGATGGCATCCAGCGGCCGCTCTCGCAGATCGCCGAGCAGGCCGGGGCCTTCATCCCCGAGGGGGTTGGCCTTGCCACCATTGACCTGGAGAAGGCCTGGTCCGTGGAGATCACCGTGAAAGTAGGGGAGTCCCTTCAAGCGGGAGACCTGTACGCGACGATCGAGGAAACACCCCTGATTCGCCACCGCCTGTTGGTTCCCTTTGGAATCTCGGGAGAGGTGATCCGGTGTGAGGCGCAGGGAGAACATTCGCTCACGACGGCGCTGGTCACGCTCCAATCTGAAGATGGTCAGGAGATCGACCTGCTGGGTTACCAGGAGTGGCCCGTCCGGGATCCCCGGCCGATCGAGAGACGATTGGGTCTCGCCGCTCCCCTGATCACGGGACAACGGGTTATCGATGTCTTCTTTCCTCTGGCCAAGGGGGGGACGGCGGCAATTCCCGGTGGTTTCGGCACCGGCAAGACCATGACCCAGCACCAGCTGGCCAAGTGGTCCGATGCGGATCTGATCGTCTACGTGGGGTGCGGGGAGCGCGGCAACGAGATGACCGATGTGCTCGAGGCCTTCCCTCAGCTGGAGGATCCCAGGTCGGGTCGTCCCATGATGGAGCGAACGATCCTGATCGCCAACACCTCCAATATGCCCGTGGCGGCCCGGGAGGCCTCGCTCTACACGGGTATCACCCTGGCGGAGTACTACCGCGATATGGGCTACCACGTGGCTCTGATGGCCGATTCCACCTCACGCTGGGCCGAGGCCCTGAGGGAAATTTCCGGTCGATTGGAAGAGATGCCGGCCGAGGAAGGATACCCCGCTTATCTCGCCTCCAGACTGGCCGCTTTCTACGAACGAGCCGGTCGCGTGCGCACGCTCTCCGGCGAGGAGGCTTCGGTCACACTGATCGGGGCCGTGTCACCGGCCGGCGGCGACTTCTCTGAACCTGTGACAGAAAACACCAAGCGTTTTATCGGGACATTCTTTGCCCTCGACAGAGAACTGGCCTACGCCCGCCACTATCCGGCCATCAACTGGCTCGATAGCTACAGCGGGTACGTGACCCAGCTCGAGCAGTGGTATCGAGACCACGTGAGCGATGACTACCCCGACCTCAGGCAGCGGATCATGGCACTGCTCAAAGAGGAGAGCGAGCTTTCGGATATCGTGCAACTGGTGGGTGAGGATGTGCTCCCCGATGACCAACGCCTGACCCTTTCCTTGGCCCAGATCGTTCGGGTGGGCTTTCTGCAGCAGAATGCATTTCACGACCAGGACACTTACGTTCCCCTGGCCAAGCAGATTCTCATGCTCGAGGTGATCGCCCACCTGGTGGATCGCTCGCGCGAGGCAGTCGCGGCCGGCATCCCCTACTCTAGAGCCGTAGACGAAGACCTGTTCGCCCAGATCACCCGGATGAAATATAAGGTGCCAAACGATGACCTGGCTGCGATCGGACACATCGACCGACACATTGATGAAGTCTACGACCGGCTGATGACAACCTACGGAAAGGAGGGCTCCTCGTGAAGAGAGAATTTTTAACCATCGATCGAATCGACGGACCCCTCGTCATGCTCTCCGGTATCCAGGGGGCGTTTTTCGGAGAACTCATCGAGATCGAGCTGGCGAGCGGGGAGAAGCGGCTGGCCAAGATTATTTCGCTCGATGGGGAGGCCATTGTGGCCCAAGTCTTCGAAGGAACCTCCGGACTATCGGCCAAGGGAGCCACGGTGCGCTTGACGGGAAAACCCTTGACCCTCTCGCTCTCGGAGGAGATGCTCGGCCGAGTGTTCGATGGCCTGGGTCGACCCATCGACGGTAGCGGGACGCTTTACGGAGAAAAGGAGGCCGATGTGAACGGTCGTCCGATGAATCCCGTCTCCCGCCTGTACCCGAGAAACTACATCCACACTGGGATCAGTGCCATCGACTTGATGATGACCCTCATTCGGGGGCAGAAGCTACCGATCTTTTCGGGTAGTGGGCTTCCCCACAACCAATTGGCAGCCCAGATCGTGCGCCAGGCCGATATCGCCGGTGAAGATACGCCCTTCGCCGTGGTCTTTGCCGCCATCGGCGTGAAGCACGATGAATCCCTGTTTTTCACGGAGGCCTTCGAGGAATCGGGCGTTATCGACCGCGTGGTGATGTTCCTCAACCGCGCAGACGATCCGATCGTGGAGCGCGTGAGCACGCCCCGCGTGGCGCTGACAGCAGCGGAGCACCTGGCCTTCGACAAGGGCTACCACGTGCTCGTGGTCATGAGCGACCTCACCGCCTACTGCGAGGCCCTTCGGGAAGTGGCCTCGGCCCGGGAGGAGGTACCCTCGAGAAAGGGATACCCCGGTTATCTCTACTCGGACCTGGCCTCTCTCTATGAGCGGGCGGGGATGCTGAAGGATCGCCCCGGCAGCATCACCTTTCTACCGATCCTGACCATGCCGGGAGACGATATCACCCATCCCATTCCGGACCTCACAGGTTACATCACCGAGGGTCAGATCGTGCTCTCCCGCGGACTCCACCAGCGGGGGATCTACCCTCCCGTGGACGTACTCCCCTCCTTATCCCGGTTGATGAAAGACGGGATCGGAGAAGGTTACACCCGGGAGGACCATCCCGACCTGTCCAATCAGCTCTTTGCCCTTTATGCCAAGGTGCAGCGGATCCGGGGTCTGGCCCAGATTGTGGGCGAGGCGGATCTCTCCGATATGGACCGGGCCCACATGGACTTCGGTCGGCGGTTCGAAGCGGAGCTACTCGGACAAGACCAGGATGAGGCCCGGACCATGGAGGAGACGTTGGAGATCGGCTGGCGACTCGTGGAAGAGATGCCGATCGCCAGTCTCGATCGCCTGAGCGATGAGCGGCTCGAGGAAAGGGGGATCACACCGTGAGGGACCAAGTGACGGCCACTCGCGCGAATCTGATGAAGACGGAAAATGCCCTGTCCTTTTCGAAACAGGGCTACTCCCTTCTCGATAAGAAACGCAATGTGCTGATCCGTGAGCTCATGGGGATGATGGAGCGAGCGGAAGCCATCGGTGGAAAAATCGATGAAAAACGCTCGCAAGCCTATGAAGCCCTACGCGTGGCCAACATCACCTTGGGTTCGGCCGCCGTATCGGAGATGGCTATGACGATACCCGTGGAACCCTCCTATACCCTTCTCACACGATCGATCATGGGCGTGGAGATTCCCCGGCTCGATTACCAGACAGAGCAAGTGCCGGCCACCTATGGATTCTTTCGTACCAACGCTGCCCTGGATGATGCCGTGCGAGATTTTCACGACCTCAGGTACTTGCTCTACGAATTGGCGGAGGTAGAGGAGACGATCTACCGCTTGGCCGAGGCAATCAAGAGTACACAAAAGAGAGCGAATGCCTTGGATCGGATCCGAATCCCTGAGCTACAGAAGAGGACGAAATCCATGACGGAGACCCTGGAGGAAAGGGAACGCGAAGATTTTTTCCGGTTAAAACGCATCAAGGGACGCTGAGCTTCTTTCGCTCTGCGTCCCTTGTTCATTTTGTTCAGCGGATGATGCGGGATCAACTGAGGTCGGCCACCTGGAGGGAGACGGTTTTTTTACCGTCCGCCACAGACTGCCTGCCGACCTCGCCAAAGCCGAAGGCTTCGTGGAAGGCCAGGGAGGCAGGGTTGGGTGGCAGGAGATCGATCTCGGCGGCCACGCGGGGGACCCCGGCCGTTCTCGCGCGGTCGAAGACCCTTTCGTAGAGCCGACGTCCGTATCCGGCACCCCGCTGCCGAGTGGCAACCACGATCCGGTCCACATAAAGGAAATGGTCGTAGTTGTCGGAGAACCACCGGTAGTTGACGCTGTCGTAGGTTTGTCCTTCGCGCAGGGCGAGGATGAAGGCTTCCACCCGTCCGGCCTCTTCGATGACTGCGAAGAGGTCGGCTTCGGCAGCCAAGCGCTCGAGTTTTTCTCGCGTGAGCGGGGAAAGGACGTGGACGGATGCTTCGTTCAGGGCCAGGATCCTTTCGTAATCGCCGGCCGTCGCTGTTCTCATGTGCAAGGGGCATTCTCCTCCTTTTTTATCGTGTTGAGTCCATGTTAACACGACCGGAGGGGAGGAGGGGGAAAATTTTCGTTAAACAAATCACATAAGCTGAAGGTACAGCTTTTTCAAGGCTTGTGAGCCGAAAAGTCGCTTAAGTCCCTTGATGCAAAACCGGGACCTTGTGGTATACTAGAGGCGTCACAACTCAACTACCTTTACAGAGGGAGGAATGAAAATGAATGAAGTGATGATCCGCATGCGGATGAGCATGCACGACGCTCACTACGGGGGCAACCTCGTGGATGGCGCCAAGATGCTTCAGCTTTTCGGCGATGTGGCCACGGAACTCTTGATCCGCCAGGATGGGGACGAGGGACTTTTCGCAGGCTACGACAAGGTGGAATTCACCGCACCGGTGTACGCAGGGGACTACATTGAAGCTGTAGGTCGTATCACCAAGGTGGGTAACTCCAGTCGCAAGATGAGCTTTGAAGCGCGCAAGGTGATCGTACCGAGACCGGATATTTCCGACTCGGCCTGCGATGTGCTCGAGGAACCGGTTGTCGTCTGTCGCGCCGAGGGAACCTGTGTGGTACCCAAGGACAAGCAGAGGGGATAGATCATGGAAAAACTGATCATCACCGCGGCGATTACCGGTGCAGAAGTGACGCGAGACGTGCAACCCAACCTCGCGATCACGCCCGATGAAATCGCCGCCGATGCCAAAGCTTGCTATGAGGCCGGTGCCAGCATCATTCACGTGCACGCCCGCAATGAAGACGGTTCGCCGACCCAAGGTTACGATGTCTACAAGGCGATCAAGGAAAAAATCGAGGCCCTGTGCCCCGTGATCGTTCAACCCTCCACCGGCGGGGCCACCTGGCACTCTCCGGAGGAGCGTCTGCAGCCCGTTGAGCTCAAGCCCGAGATGGCCACCCTCAGTTGCGGGACCGTGAATTTCGGGGACGATGTCTTCATGAACTCACCGGAGTACATCGAGGTTTTCGCCAAGAAGATGAAGGAAAATGGTGTGAAACCCGAGATGGAGGTTTTCGAGCGCGGTATGATCGAGACGGCGAAAGGTCTCGTGAAAAAAGGTCTCGTGGATGCACCGCTGCACTTTGACTTTGTGCTCGGGGTACCCGGCGCTTGTCCTGGAGAACTCGATGATCTTATGCAGATGATCCGCGTGATTCCCGAGGGATCCACCTGGACGGTGGCCGGTGTGGGACGCTATGAACTGCCCCTGGCTGTTCACGGCATCCTGCTGGGCGGACACGTGCGCGTCGGTTTCGAGGACAATGTCTACTATAAAAAGGGCGAGAAGGCCACGTCCAATGCGCAGCTCGTCGCCAGGATCAAGCGTTTGGCCGAGGAACTCGGTCGCGAGGTGGCAACACCCGATGAAGCCCGCGAGATCTTAGGTCTGAAAAGATAGCCACAAAAATGAAAAAAGCTGTCCTCCCGAGGGAAGACAGCTTTTCTTTATGGGCAATTCGGGGATTAATGGGTTAAGATTTCCAGCCTGTCGTAGGTATAGTAGGCCAGGTAGACGTTGAAGTAGTTGGCCTCGGTCACGTCGTCGTTTTCGCGCACGGCGCGCACGAGATCGGAATAGACCCAGCGGTCGTTGATCTTGATCTGCGTCAGGTAATGTCGGTCGGTTCCCTCTTCGGTGTCGGTCAAGAGGGCCACGATCCGAGATTCGATATCCACAGAACGCAACATGGCCACGTAGATTTGATTGACCGTGAGTTCATCCGCCCGGCCTTCTCTGAAGGCACCCAGGGTAGAGGCATCAGAGGCGGGATCAATCTCCAAACGGTTCAGGAGCAGATCGTATAGGCGTTTTCCCTTGGCATACTCCGTCGTGAGATTGACCGTGGCCACCTTGGCGGCTCCCTTGATCTCGGCGTTGGCCGAGGGAACGGATTCCGTCGGGATCAGATAAGGTGAGACGTCTGCATTGAGATTCACCACGGAAAATCGGAGGTAGTAGTCTTCTGCTGGGATCACCCGCTCCTCCACGATGGTGGGGGGTGTCACGGGAAGGATCGCCTCTTCCACGGGATCGATGGCCGCGTCCGTGGTGGTGTTCACTTCGATGACCACTTCGGGAATCACCGCATCCTGCGTGGGCACCCGGTAGACAAGCACATTATGCTTGCCCAGACCGAAGGGGGTATGGAGGGTGCCCTTGAAATGATCCTCACGAATCGGGATCATAAAACGGACTTCCCGGTTGTTTTTGGTTACCTCAACACCAATGCGTTCGACCTCATGGTCATCCGCGAGCGTTCCCTCGAGGGTCAGGCTACCCTGCACCTCCATGTTCGAGTGCGCGGGCGTTTCCAGTGTCACCCCATCCTCAAAGAAGGGGAGGTACTCGACGTAATGTTCCTCCTCGCGGTTTAACGTGAGCTTCGTGATGTGCAGGGTCTCGGCCAGGGTATCGAACAGATCGATCGCATAGGTCGCGTCGGCGTTCTCGCCGTAAGTGGCCTCGAATACGTAGCCATACTCGTCGGAGGTGATCAGGTAGACGACCTTGTAGGTGCGGTCGCTCCCATCGCCGACGGTAAAAGTCATCCGTCGCGCCTGTGTTTCCTGCAAGGTGCGACCGGTCAGACCCGTCGCACGGGCTGATTCGCCGAGTTTCACGAGGTAATCCCGCTGCAAGCGCATGGCGATCTGGTCGAGATCACCCATGGAAGAGGTCCTCTCAAAGCGCGAGAGCTCGATCTGCATGGGATTGGGGTTGGTCACATCGACCAGGAGATTCTTCTCCACCAGGTCCCAACCCGGGGGAACCGAAAGGTTGACCCCCAGGTCGTCGAGGTAGTACTTCTTGAGAAAGTAATTGTTGTAGAGGTTGTAGGCCACGCTGTTGTCACGGCGTGTCAAGCGGACGATGCCATCCTCCGGGGCCCAGGAGACGGAGAGGTCGAAAGTCTCTGCGATGAAGCGGGCGGGGACCATGGTCGTACCCTCGGTAATGTAGGGGGCCGCGACCAGTCGGGAGGCGGTACCGTTCTTATAGGCCGTCTGGCTGCCGATCTGCAACTTGATAAACATGTTGTCCTTGTAGCCGAGCACCTGTTGGGTCTCTGGGATCCAGACCACCCGTGAATCGAGGGCTTCGAAAAAGGCCCGCATGGGGACCATAGGTTGTCCTTCGACCACCTGGGGTGCCGGATCAAAGGCCAGGGTCTGCCCATCGAGAACAATCTCGATGATGGCAGGATCCTCGGCGAAAGCGGCTGTTCCAAGCAGGAGGCAGAGGAGTCCTATGAGGAATATGTTTTTTCTGAGCATCTAATCACCTTTGCTTTTCTTGCGTAGAGCCGGTCGTTTCTGATAAAATAGAAGGAGAGGGATCGGTCCCTCGGTTCTTCCGGCGATTTACACCTTCAATATACCACAAAGAAATGACCTCGCATCGTTCTCTAAAAGGAATGTAGCGGAATCTTAATCTCGCTGTAACAAAGTTCCAAACAAAGCGGGACTTGTCATGGGCGGGGTGCCTGTGGTACAATATTAAGGCTTGACAAAGGACCGGTAAGCGGTATATATTAAATAGAGAATTTTGAAAGGAAAGAGGTGAAGAACCATGAAAAACGGTATTCATCCGGAATACAAGCAAGTAGAGGTAGCCTGCGCCTGTGGGAACCATTTCGTAACGAAGTCGACGAAAGATGAGATCAGAGTAGAAATTTGCTCAGAGTGTCATCCATTTTTCACCGGCAACCAGAAGCAAGTCGAGCGTGGTGGACGCGCCGAGAAATTCAGAGAAAAATACGGTCTCTAGTAGTTCACGGGTTAGGATGCTTCCTAACCCTTTTTATTATGGTAGAAGGGGTGTGGATTCGGTTTGGCGAAACTCTATTTTCGGTATGGTGCTATGAACAGCGGGAAATCGACGGCGTTGATGCAAGTCGCCCACAACTATGCCGAGCGTGAGATGGATGCAGTGATCTTGAAACCTAAAACGGATACCAAGGGCGGGGAAACGGTGGTGAGCCGACTGGGCGTTGCACGCAAGGTCGATTTGGTGATCGAGCCGGGAGATGATCTTTTCGCGAGACTCTCGGACCGTGTGGAGACAGACGGCCCCCTGCATTGTGTATTGGTGGATGAGGCCCAGTTTCTCCGAAGGGACCATGTCGACCAATTGTTTAAAGTCGCCGTGCTCCTCGATGTTCCCGTGATCTGTTACGGACTTCGGACGGATTTTAAAATGAACGGGTTCGAGGGAAGCCAACGCTTGCTTCTGATCGCCCACGCGATCGAAGAGCTCAAGACAATCTGCCGTTGCGGTCGCAAGGCCGTGCTGAACGGGAGAAAGATCGGCGGTCAGTTTGTCTTCGAAGGCGACCAGGTCGCCATCGATGGCAAGAATGCCGTCACCTACGAATCCCTTTGTGCCACCTGTTACTACGAGTATCAGCATCGAAAAAAGAAAGTGTGATCGATATGGCCAAACAATATTGTCAAGTGGGTGGACAGGCCCTCATCGAGGGCGTGATGATGCGAGGTCGTCAGACCACGGTGATCGCCGTCCGCAAACCCGATGGGACCATTGCCCTGCGCGAGGAACCGGCAGCCGCCCTTTTCTCGGGGAAATTCTTCAAGCTTCCCTTTATACGGGGGATCTTCGCCCTGATCAGCTCCATGGTCATCGGGGTCAAGGCGCTGATGTACTCGGCGGAGTTCTACGAGGATGAACCGGGCTACGAACCTTCGAAATTCGACAAGTGGATCATGGACCGATTTGGAGATCGCGCCAACGATATTATCGCCGCCATTTCTATGGTGACGGCGCTGGTGATGGCCATCCTCTTCTTCGCCGTGCTCCCCACGATTCTCATCAATTTCCTGCGCGGTGTCGTTTCGAGACCCATCTACCTCAGCGGCCTCGAGGGACTGCTCAAAATATTGCTCTTCGTGGGTTACATCCTGCTGATCCGTCGGATGAAAGAGATCAAACGGGTCTTCATGTACCACGGAGCCGAGCACAAGTCCATCCACTGTCTGGAATCCGGCGGTCCGCTGGACGTGCAAAACGCCAGGACCTTTACCACGCTGCACCCGCGGTGCGGCACGAGTTTCCTGCTCATCGTAATGGTCCTGAGCATCCTGATCTTCTCCTTCGTCACCTGGTCTTCTGTTGGAAACCGGGTTCTGATGAAGCTTCTCTTGATGCCAGTGGTCGCGTCACTGGCCTTTGAGATGATCCGACTCGCCGGAAAGAGCGATGCCGCGCTCGTGCGTCTGATCAGTTACCCCGGTCTGATGTTGCAAAAACTCACGACGGCAGAACCTGACGATGACCAGCTCGAGGTGGCCCTCGCCGCGCTGCAGGGAGTAATCGAGAAAGAAGGTACCGAGACCGTATGCTGATCCGCGACCTGTATGAGGAGACGCTCCGTCGTCTCGCTCATCTGGAGGATCCGAGAATGGAGGCGCGCTATCTGCTCGCCCACTTTCTCGCCTGTTCGCTGGGGGAAGTGATCCTCCGGATGAACGATCCCGTGGGAGGGAACACCGACGACTACTTCGACAAGGTCGAGGACCGGGCCGAGCGTGTGCCCATGGCTTTGATTCTCGGGGAGAAAGAATTTTACGGTCGCGTGTTCCGCGTGACCCCGGGGGTATTGATCCCCAGGGACGACACAGAGCGGTTGATGGAAGCGGTTCTTCAAGAAGTCGGAGAAGCGCCCTGTCGGTTTTTAGAGATCGGTGTGGGCAGCGGGATCCTATCGATCACCCTGCTCGCCGAGTCGCCCGCTTCTACGGGGGTGGCCCTGGATATATCGAAAGCGGCCCTAGCCCTTGCCAATACCAATGCCGAGCGATTGGCTGTAAAGGATCGGCTGACGCTTCTTCAGAGCGATCTGTACGATGCTTTGAAAACGGAGCGCTTCGACCTGATCCTCTCCAATCCGCCTTATATCCCGGAGAGCGATCGACCGAAGCTCATGCTCGAGGTGATCGCCCACGATCCCCACGAGGCACTCTTCGCAGGAGCCGATGGTCTCGATCTCTACAGGCGCCTGGTGAGTGGCGCCCCCGATCATCTGGTGGAAAATGGACTGCTCGCACTAGAGATCGGACACGACCAGGCGGAAGATGTGATGGCACTGATGCGCACAGCGGGCTTTGAGGTCCATGGGCCCCTGCGTGACTATGGTGGACACGATCGCGTCCTCATCGGACGCTACTCTTCAAAAAAGAGGTGAAGAAATATGTTTGATAAATTAGAATTTATTGTAGAAAAGTACGATGAGCTCAGTCGAAAAATTTCTGATCCCGATATCATTGCGGATCAGACGGTTTGGCAGAAGCTCGTGAAAGAACACGCGGAGATCAAACCCATTGTGGAGAAATACCGCGCCTATAAAGAACTGATGAAGGGCATCAACGAGGCCAAGGACGTGATCGCCACATCCGACGATGCGGAGTTCGTGGAGATGGCCAAGATGGAGCTCGAGGATCTCGAGGGCCAGGTGGAGGATCTGCAGTTTGAGCTGAAGAAGCTCCTGATCCCCAAGGATCCCAACGACGAGAAGAACGTTATCGTGGAGATCCGCGCCGGTGCCGGTGGCGACGAGGCCGGCCTCTTCGCCGCTGAACTCCTGAGACTCTACATGCGCTACGCGGAGCGTCGCGGCTGGAAGGTCGAGATGATGAACACACATGAAAGCGGTGTGGGCGGCATCAAGGAAGCGGCCATGATGATCAAAGGTAAGGGTGCCTACTCGCGTCTGAAGTACGAGTCTGGCACCCACCGCGTCCAGCGCGTACCCCAGACAGAGTCCGGCGGTCGGATCCACACATCGACGGCCACTGTGGCGGTGTTACCTGAAGTGGAAGATGTGGAGATCGAGATCAATCAGAACGACCTGCGTATCGATGTGTTCCGTTCCTCCGGTAACGGTGGCCAGTCCGTCAACACGACGGACTCAGCGGTTCGCATCACGCACGAACCCTCTGGGCTCGTGGTCAGTTGTCAGGACGGCAAGAGCCAGCTCTCGAACAAAGAGAAGGCCATGCGCGTGCTGAAGGCAAGACTCTACGAGAGGGAGCTGGAGAAACAGAACAAGGAGATCTCCGAGCAGCGGAAGAACCAGGTGGGTACGGGCGATCGAAGCGCCAAGATCCGCACCTACAACTTCCCCCAGGGACGCATCACCGATCACCGCATTCCCGTGACGATCTACAAGATCGACAGCTTTATGGACGGGGAGATCGACGAGATGCTGGACACGATGATCACCCACGACCAAACGGAAGCATTGAAAGATCTGGACGCCTAAGGCGTCCTTTTTTCTTGCGCTATAGAATTTTTGAATGAGGCGCTTTGAAGTCATAGAAAAACTCATTCTACAGGAAACGTTTTCCCCAAAAGGTCCAGCCTCTGCACCCTTGTCAGTTGCCCGAAGGGGGCGTATACTGGGTCCTGTGATTATCCGCAATAATAAAGGAGATGCATCGAATATGGGGGAACATCTTTACGATCTACTGGACCTGGGGGTCATCCTGCTCGCTGCCGGGGCCGGAGGGGCCTTGGCCAAGAAATGCAATCAACCGGCGGTTCTCGGTCAAATTATCGCCGGGATTGTCCTCGGTATGGGGATGATCGAGAAAACAGAGCTCATCGCATCGATCGGCGAGATCGGTGTCATCTTTTTACTCTTCATAGCGGGTCTGGAGACCGACGTGGAGGAGCTAAAGGCCTCGGGGAAATCCTCCAGCCTGATCGCCCTCGGCGGCGTCCTGGTGCCTGCCCTGTTGGTATTTTCCGCCACCTACATGCTTTTGAAGGATCCGGTTCCCGCGGCCTTCCTGGCCCTGGTATCCACGGCCACCAGCGTGGGAATCTCCGTGCAGACCCTGCGGGAGATTGGAAAGATGCGCACGCGCGAGGGACTCGGGATCCTGGGGGCCGCGATCATCGACGATGTGGTGGGGATACTGCTGCTCACCCTCTTCATCGGGGCGCTCGTGCCCCAGGCCGATAGCTCCATGCTCCTTGTGGTGGGGAAAATCGTGGCCTTCTTTCTCGTCGTGGGTCTAGTGGGCTACGGACTCCGCCGCTTGGTCGATTACCTGGGTGAACACGTGACCTTTGACGACCGCATCGTCACCATGGCCCTCGTCACCTGCTTTTTCTTTGCTTTCTTGAGCGAAGAACTCGGGGTGGCCGCCATCACAGGAGCCTATTTCACGGGTGTGATCTTTTCCATGACGCCCCACCGCCACCGCGTCTCCCACGAGATCGACCGGTTGGCCAGTCTCTTTTTCGTCCCGGTCTTCTTTGTCTCCATCGGGATGGGCGTCAACCTGACGGCGGCCCTGTCGGCCCTCGGTGTGGGATCGCTGCTCATCCTCTTCGGTATGCTGGGCAAGGTCCTGGGATGCTATGGTGGCGCCCGTCTCAGTGGTTTCGACGGGAGAAGCGCATTGCAGATCGGCGTCGGTATGGTCCCGCGTGCGGAGGTAGCGATCATCATCACCAACCTCGGCGTACGCATGGGTTTTCTCACCGAACACCACTTGGCAGGTGTCCTTTTGATGGTGGTCACCACCACCCTCGTGACGCCCGCCCTGCTCAAGATGACCTTTGCTGTCCCACGTCCTGTGGCCCACCACGCATGAGCCCTTTGTACAGGGGCTCTTTTTTTTATATAATGAACTGGAAAAGAAGGTGATGGTATTGATGACAAAATGGATAGACGGGCTAGACCACCAGGGCATCGAGGCGGCGGCCGCCGCTTTGGCCGCCGGAGAACTCGTGGCCTTTCCCACGGAGACGGTCTACGGCCTCGGGGCCAACGCCCTTTCGGACGAGGCGGTGGCCGGAATCTTTCGGGCCAAGGGTCGTCCGTCGGACAACCCACTGATCGTGCACATCGGCGCAGTTGATCAGGTGCTTCGGCTGGTCAAAACGGTAGACGTCCGTGCCAAGCAGCTCATGGAGGCCTTTTGGCCGGGTCCGCTCACCCTGGTCTTCGAAAAAGCTTCCGCCGTTCCCGAGGTAGTAACAGCGGGGCTTTCCACCGTGGGGATCCGTATGCCCTCCCACCCGGTGGCCCTAGAGCTGCTCAGGAGCGCAGGTGTGCCCGTGGCGGCGCCCAGCGCTAATTTATCGGGCAAACCCAGCCCCACGGACGCGGCTCACGTGATGGCCGATCTCAAGGGCAAGGTAGCCTACGTGGTGGACGGTGGTCCCTGTGATGTGGGACTGGAGTCCACGGTGCTCGACCTCACGGAAAAGATCCCGACAATCCTCCGGCCAGGTGGTGTGACGATGGAAGCCATCGCCCGCGTGATCGGGGAGGTGCGTCTGGATCCGGGACTCTCCGGAGAGGAGCGCCCGAAATCCCCGGGAATGAAGTACAGGCATTATGCCCCCGAGGGCCGGGTGATCCTGTACAGCGGAAACAGGGAAGCGGTCAGCGCCGACATGCAGGTGGAACTGGCCTCTGCAAAGACAGGGGGCCTCAGCGTGGGCCTCGTCTTGAGGGCGGCCGTCCCCTTTGCTGAGCATGCCGATCGCCTGTACCTCTTGCCCGAAGCAGCGGATGCCCAGCGCGAGCTCTTCCGCATCCTGCGTGCCATGGATGACGACGGTATAGATCTGATCCTGATCGAGGGCTATCCTTGGGATGATGCCGGACTGGCCGTCATGAACCGACTCGCCAAGGCCGCGGCAGAACATCGCCAATTCGAGTGAGACAGCGCTTGATTTGTACCGGTCAAGTCTCTATAATAGATAGGAGTGTAACGGAACAAAGAAGCGAAGGAGCGTGAAATGGGATGAGAATAGCCATCGGATCAGATCACGGTGGGATCCACCTGAAAGCCGATATCGTGACCTATTTAGAAGAGCTGGGCCACGAGGTCCAGGATCACGGGACACACGATGCCACCTCTTGCGATTACCCCGATTACGGGGAAAAGGTCGGCGTGGCCGTGGCCTCGGGAGAGAGTGAGCTCGGGATCTTGATCTGCGGAACGGGACTCGGGATCAGCATGGCGGCCAACAAGGTCAAGGGCGTCATCGCCGCGGTCTGCAGCGATACCTTTAGCGCCGAGATGGCCCGGGCGCACAACAACGCCAATATCCTGGCCTTCGGCGAGCGCGTGGTGGGTCCGGGGCTCGCGAGGAAACTCGTGAAGACTTTCCTGGAGACGTCCTTCGAAGGCGGACGCCACGAGCGACGCGTGGGTAAGATCAAGGCCATCGAAGACAAATACATGAAGTAGAGAAAAAGCGAGGTTCGAAATGGGAAAAGTTTATGAAATGGATCACCCCCTGATCCAGCACAAGTTGACGCTGATCAGAGATGAGAGCACGGGCGCCAAGGAATTCAGAGAGCTGGTGAGAGAGGTATCGATGCTCCTCGCTTACGAGGTCACGCGCGATCTACCCCTGGAGGAAGTTGACGTGAAGACACCGGTCACGACGGCCAAGGCCAAAGTCATCGCCGGCAGAAAGCTGGCCATCGTGCCGATCCTGCGCGCGGGTCTCGGTATGGTGGATGGTTTCCTTTCACTGCTTCCGGCGGCGAAGGTGGGGCACATCGGTCTCTACAGAGATCCCGAGACGCTCGAACCAGTGGAGTACTACTGCAAGCTTCCGAGCGATGTGAAGGAGCGGGAGCTCATCGTGGTTGACCCCATGCTGGCCACGGGCGGAAGTGCTAATGCAGCCATCGATTTCATCAAGGAGCGCGGCGCCGAGCAGATCAAGCTGGTTTGCCTCATCGCGTGCCCGGAGGGAATCGAGGCTGTGACCAAAGCCCACCCTGACGTGGATATCTACGTGGCGGGAATCGATGAGAAGCTGAACGATCACGCGTACATCGTCCCGGGACTGGGCGATGCGGGCGACCGACTTTTCGGCACCAAGTAAAAGGCAACGTAAAAAAGGGAAGAGGGCGACCTCTTCCCTTTTTGTAGGCTAAAGATTGTCGGGGTCTTTTTCGAAAAAGAGCCGCTGGGAGCTTCCCTTTACCTGGTCAATCTCCGCTTCGATCTCGCGGATCTTGTCCATGATGATCTTGGTCTCGATAGAAGGGACATTGTAGTAGAGGAAGAGATCTTCAAAGCGATGCGCTACCTCTAGGAGCGCCTTGTTGATCGTGAGGAAGGCATCGATATTCTTACTCCGCTTGGCGGTTTTGAACTGCTCCACGTCGATCCGGATGATCTCCACCATATCCGCTTGGTCGTCAAAGGTCTTCACCGGTAGCGGGTAGGGCTTGATCCGCTCGAGGAAGTACTGTCCTTTTCTATTGATGTTGTAGGCGTACTCGATGAGAAAGCCATCGAGGTCAAACTGAACAAAACAAAGCTTCGAGTGGACCTGGTCAATCTTGGCCCCCAGCTGGATGAGTCGCATTTCGTGTTGACTGGCCTCTGCATTGATAAATTTCTGCATGGTGGACCTCCTATAGATAGAAAAGGATGAGGTAACCGGTGGATAGGATGATGGAGAGCAGCATCAGGGGAAAGGCGAAGCGAAAATAATGACCAAAGGTCAGGGCGTAGCCATTTTTCCGGGCCATGCCGCTGACGATCACGTTGGCCGAAGCCCCTATGAGCGTCCCGTTACCACCCAGGCATGCACCGAGGGCCAGCGCCCACCAAAGCGGCGTGAGGTTGGCAAAACCCAGGACACCCATGCTCTTGATCAAGGGGATCATCGTGGCCACGAAGGGGATGTTATCGAGGAAGGCCGAGGCGATGGCGGAGAGCCAGAGGATAAGCAGCACGGTGGCAAAGAGGTTACCGCTGGTTAAGGTTAGGATTTTCTCGGCCAGGAGGTCGATGAGACCCACGGCCTCCAGGCCGCCTACGAGGACAAAGAGCCCGAAAAAGAAAAACAGAGTGGTCCACTCGACTTCAAGCAGGACCTCTTCTACATCGACACTACTGATCAACAGGAGGACGAAGGCCCCCAGCAGTGCCACGGTGGCGGATTCGTAGTGGAAGAGCTGGTGGAACATAAAATCGAGGAGCGTGAAAGTCAGGACGATCAGGGATTTTTTCAACAAAAGGGGATCCGTGATGGTCTTTGACTCATCGAAGGTCAAGATGGCCTTCTTGTGTTCGCCGCTCGCCGCCAGGTCCTTACGGTAGAGAAAGAGAATGATGCCCAGGGTCACCGCGAAGATCAAGAGGATGATCGGCGCGAGATTGATGATAAAATCCAAAAAGCCCAGGGAGGTGGCCCCGGCGATCATGATGTTGGGCGGGTCGCCGATCATGGTGGCGGCACCACCGATGTTGGCCGCGAGGGTTTCGGTGATCAAAAAGGGCAGGGGGTTGATCGTCAGCTGCTCCGTGATGACCAGGGTGATGGGGACGATAAACAGAATGGTCGTCACGTTGTCTAGAAAGGCGCTGGCCACCGCGGTGATCAGGGCAAAGGACAGCAGGATACGCCAGGGTTCGCCACCCGACTTCTTCGTGGCCACGATGGCGATATACTGGAAGACGCCCGTTCGCTTCAAGATGCTCACGAGGATCATCATCCCTAGGAGCAAACCGATGGTATTGAAGTCGATGGTCGACACAGCCTCGGTCTGACTCAAGATGTGAAAGAGAATCATTAAGAGCGCACCGAAAATTGCGATGACAGCGCGATTGACTTTTTCTGATATAATGAGGACGTAAGTTGCGATGAATATGACGAGGGAAAGAGCGATGGAACTGGTGAACATGTTGGTCATCTCCTTTTTGACTATAGCACCATCGTCTATCTTACGCTTATGAGCAAAGACGTCAAGATGTATGTGAAATCTGAATGCAAGGTAAAGGACTATTTAAAAAATTGATGGGAGGTTGGACGATGAGACGGGACAAGACCAACTATTATCTGGACATCGCTGAGACGGTGCTGAAGCGGGGAACATGCCTACGGCGCAACTTCGGGGCCATCCTCGTGATGAACGATGAAATCATCGCGACGGGGTACACGGGAGCCCCCCGGCACCGCAAGAACTGCCTGGACCTGGGTTTTTGCGTACGGCAGGAGCACCGGGTACCCCGGGGAGAACGGTACGAGTTGTGCCGTAGCGTGCATGCCGAGGCCAATGCCATTATCTCGGCGGCCCGCAAGGACATGATCGGTTCGACTCTCTACCTCGTGGGGCGCGAGAGGGAGACGGAAATCTACGTGGAGAATGCCAACAGTTGCGCCATGTGCAAACGCCTGATCATCAACGCCGGCATCGAAAGGGTGATCATCCGCAACGACAGCGACCACTACCGGACCATCGAGGTCTGCGACTGGATTTACGACGATGAGTCCCTCGATCATAAGTTCGGTTATTAAGGATTATTTTTGTATGACAACTAGGACGGACGCGTTGCCTTTCACAGGTTGCTGATGTAAACTAGCTAGTGATGAGATGGCATTTTTGAGTATCAACCGACCATAGATTGTATTGATTAGAGAAGGAGATCAGATTATGTGGCCGTATTTGCTGGCACCCTTGATGGCTTTCGCCATGAGCTTCGGACTCACACCGGTGGCGATCCGAGCCGCCCATTACTTCGGCGTGGTCGACGTGCCGAAGGACGAGAGAAAAGTACATAAAGAGCCGATTCCACTCATGGGTGGGCTGGCGATTTTCCTGGCCTTCGCCCTGGTCGTGATGCTATTCAGACCGCTACCGGAGATGAAGCTCTACGGCTTGATGCTGGCCAGTCTCTTGATCGTGAGCATGGGACTGCTCGACGACAAGTTCGATCTGCCCGCCAAGGGTAAGCTGGCGGTTCAGGTTGTCGCTGCGCTGATCTTGTACCGGTTCGGCTTCCAGATCACCTTCCTGACGGACTTTTTCCAAGATCAGATGCAGGGGATCGTTTATCTCGAACAGTGGGTGAGCCTGCCGCTCACGCTCCTCTGGATCGTAGGGATCACAAATACCGTGAACTTGATCGATGGCCTCGATGGGCTTGCCGCCGGTGTGGCCGTGATCGCGGCCGTCACCCTGAGCTACGTGGCCTTCATCAGCGGCCGTTACGAAATCATGCTCCTGACGTTGATCCTGACCGGTGCCACACTGGGTTTTCTACCCTATAACTTCAATCCCGCCAAAATTTTCATGGGCGATACCGGGGCCTATCTCCTGGGACTCGTGCTGGCCGCGGCCAGCATCGAGGGCGCACTGAAGAGCGCGACTTTCATCGCTTTCATCATTCCGATCCTGGCCCTGGGTCTGCCGATTTTCGACACGGCCTTCGCCATCGTCCGCAGATTCGTCCAGGGAAAAGGGATCATGGAGGCGGACAAAGGGCACCTGCACCACCGCCTGCTCCATTTCGGGCTCGACCACAAGCGCGTCGTCCTGACGCTTTACCTCTTGTCCAGCCTATTGGGAATCAGTGCGATCCAGCTCATGATGAAGAGTTACACGGCCATGACGGTCCTGCTTCTCCTGGCGGCGCTGATCGTCATCATTCCGCTGACACGCATGGAAACGAACCAAGCTGAGATAGGAGGACTTGATGAAGAAGGTCATTAGCATCTTCGGGACGCGACCGGAGGCAATCAAGATGGCACCGGTGGTACGGGCGCTGGAGGCCCACCCGGCCGTGGAGAGTCGCGTGATCGTCACGGCCCAGCACCGCGAGATGCTCGACCAAGTGCTGTCGCTCTTTCACATCACACCGGATCATGATCTCGACATCATGAAGGCAGGGCAGACCCTCGACGAGATCACCTCACGGGTGCTCACGGGCCTGACACCCCTCCTCAAGGAAGAACAACCGGATATGATTTTGGTCCACGGCGATACCACCACCACATTTTCGGCGGGTCTCGCCGCTTTTTATTTGGGTATTCCCGTGGGTCACGTGGAGGCGGGGCTACGCAGCCACGACCTCTGGCGTCCCTTCCCCGAGGAGGCCAACCGCAGTCTGACGGGACGCTTGGCCAGCCTGCACTTTGCCCCGACCGAGGGGAACGTCGCCAATCTCTTGGCCGAGAACATCCCGGTCGAATGGATTCACAAGACGGGAAACACGGTGATCGACGCCCTGCTCTCCGTCGTGAAGGAGGACTACCGCTTCGACAGGGAGGAGCTGGACCGCATTCCCTTCGACGAAAAACGGGTCGTCCTCCTCACTTCTCACCGGAGGGAAAATCTGGGCGAGCCCATGCACGCGATCTTCAGGGCCGTGCGTCGGCTCGTGGAGGAGCTGGAGGATGTGGCCGTGGTCTTTCCCATGCACCTGAACCCCAAGGTGCGGGAAACTGCCCGTGAACACCTGTCGGACCACCCGGATATCCACCTGGTGGAACCCCTGGATTACGCACCCTTCGCCAACCTGATGGCGCGTTGTCACCTGGTGCTGACGGATTCCGGCGGTATCCAGGAAGAAGCGCCCGCCCTGGGCAAGCCCGTGCTCGTGCTCCGCACGGAGACCGAGCGGCCCGAAGCGGTAGATGCGGGGACGGTGCTGATGGCCGGTGTGGAAGAGGAGCGGATCTATCGCCTGGCGCACCGCCTGCTGACCGACGCGGCGGCCTACGCAGCCATGGCTTCCGCCGTCAACCCTTATGGCGACGGCCATGCAGCCGAGCGCATCGCTCGTTTGATCGGAGGTGAATAACCGATGGCTATGGACCAACTGACGCTCAGAAAACCCCGTTACGCCGATATCCCGGCCCTCCACGGGCTGTACAATGATCCGGAGGTCTCCGTGATCTACCCGCGGAAAAAACACACGATGGCCGTGCGCAAGTTGATCTCCGATGCCAAGAAAAACCACCGGGACCGGGGCTACGGTCTTTACGTGGTGGAACTATCGGGCGAGGGGGTCATCGGGGACTGCGGTCTGGTGATCCGGGAGATGAACGGCCGCGATTCTGTCGAGCTGATCTTTCACCTGCTACCCGCCCACCGTGGAAAGGGCTACGCCACGGAGAGCTGCCGCAGGGTGCTGAAGGTGGCCTTCGAGCAGAGCGACCTCTACCACGTCAACGCCGTGGTGAAAAAGGACAATACCGATTCGGAACAGGTGCTCGAACGACTGGGCTTCGAACGGCTCAACGAGATTCAATTTCTAGACCAACACTTTTACCTCTTCAGTCTGACAGAGGAGCAGTTTGAAGCGAAAAGTTCGTCATGATTTCTACGAACATCTGTGGTATGCTCTAATTGGGGAATTACAGAATCTTCAGGAGGTGTACTATGGAAAAATTACTTACAGTGGAGGAAGCCGCAGGGAAGATCAAAGATGGGATGTCCATCATGGTCGGCGGATTTCTCGGCGTCGGGACGCCGGAGGCGATCCTGGACGAGCTCGTGAAAACGGGCGTGAAAGACCTGACTCTCATCGCGAACGACACATCTTTTCCCGATCAGAACTACGGGCGACTCGTGGTGAACAAGCAGGTCAAGAAAGTGATCACCAGTCACATCGGTACGAACCCGGAAACGGGGCGCCAGATGAACGAGGGTGAGATCACCGTGGTCTTGACACCACAAGGGACGTTGGCGGAGCAAATTCGCGCCAAGGGCGCCGGACTCGGTGCCGTGGTGACGCCGACGGGTGTGGGGACCATTGTAGAGGAAGGCAAGGACCTGCTCACCGTAGACGGTCGTACCTTCATCGTAGAAAAGCCCCTGGGCGCCGATGTGGCGATCATCCGGGCGAGGAAAGCCGATAGAAAAGGGAACCTGGTCTACGACAAGGCGGCCCGCAATTTTAATCCCCTGATGGCCATGGCCGCCGATCTCGTGATCGTAGAGGCCGATGAAATCGTTGAAGTGGGTGCGCTCGATCCAGATACGGTCGTCACACCGCACATTTTCGTCCATCACATCGTTGAAAGGGGAGATCACCGTGGATAAGAAGGATATCAAGGCACTGATCGCCAAGCGCGTGGCCCAGGAGTTCATCGATGGCACGCTGGTGAATCTCGGGATCGGCCTTCCCACGCTGGTGGCCAACTACATTCCAGAAGGTGTAGAGGTGACCTTTCAATCGGAGAACGGCTTTATCGGGATGGGTCCCGCTCCTGCAGATGGTGTGCCCATAGAAAATCTGGTGAACGCCGGCGCACAACCGGTGACCGTTTTACCCGGCGCTGCCTTTTTTGACAGTGCCACGAGCTTTGCCATCATTCGCGGGGGGCATCTTGACTTTACGGTCCTCGGTGCCCTGCAGGTGGACGAACAGGGCAACCTCGCCAACTGGATGATCCCAGGGAAGAAAGTCCCGGGAATGGGTGGGGCCATGGACCTGGTGACGGGCGCACGGGAAGTGATCGTGGCCATGACCCACACGGCCAAGGGCGCACCGAAGATTATGAAGCGTTGCACCCTGCCGCTGACGGCGGCCGGTCAGGTGGATCTGATCGTCACGGAAATGGGCGTCATGAAGGTCACCGACGAGGGGCTTGTCCTCACGGAGATCAATCCGGAGTTCACCGTGGAAGAGGTGAAAGCCGCTACTGAAGCGGAGTTCAAGGTAGCCGATCCCCTGGTTCAAATGGTCTTGTAACTAAAAATTGATGCGAAGCTGTTCGCTATGCCGTATAATAGAGAGAGGGGCCTAAATATTCTCTCTCTTTCGAACGGTAGAACGACCGCTCGGAAGGTGTGTGAGAAAAGGAGTCATTTCTTCTTGTTCGCACGCCTTTTTTCGTTCCCACATAAGAAAAATTTTATGTCAAGGTTTTAACAAGATGAAGTGTTTTCTGGTATACTTGTCAGGAGAACGTGAGAAGGGGTGGCCCCGTGGCAAAGAAAGATGTCAAAATGTTGGAAAACTTGGCACTCCTGTCGCAGGTAGCCTTCATCATGATCACACCCATTTTCCTTTCGGTGCTCCTCGGCAGGTTTCTCGAGGATCGATTTGACACCGGCGGAATCCTGCTATTGCTCTCCATTCTGCTGGGGACTGGCGCTGCTTTTATGAACCTGTACAAACTGGCCATACATAAATCGAAGGAAGGGGAGGACAAGTGACGTGATCATGACACAACACTCACTCGACAGGATGAAACGCAAGATTCTGCGCTACCATCTGGGGTCCGCCCTCCTGCTCGGCGCCATAGGGCTGCTGCTCGGAGCCGGCACGCCTTTCTTACTGGGTCTGGTCTTCGGATCGACCATCGGGCTGCTTAATTTTTTCGAGCTGGCCAAGACCCTGGAGCGGGCGATCACCATGCCGCCGGGAAAAGCGCAGAACTACACGACCAGGAAGTATTTCTTCCGTTTCCTGCTCACGGGAATCGTGCTTTTTGTGGCGCTGAAGGCGCCCTATCTCAACGCACTTGGCACGGTGCTCGGTCTACTGCTCATTAAAGCTGTTATCTATCTCACCCAGCTTTTTAATGATAAAGAATACTTCAAGAAAATTATCAAGAGAAAGGAGGAGAATTAGTGGGCACAGAAGGATTTGGCCCCCGGGTTGTCTTCAATCTGCCCGGTGGAATTCCGGTGACGGAAACCGTCACGGTCACTTGGTTCATCATGGTCGTGCTCATCGCGGGCGCTTATCTCGTGACGCGCAACCTGCAACGGGTCCCCAAGGGGAAACAACTCGTGGCAGAGACGCTGGTCACGAGCATCAACGGCCTGGTCAAACAGACCATGGGACCCGACAAGATGAGCTTCGCAGCCTACATGGGTACGTTGCTTATTTTCTTGGCCATCGCGAACATCGCCGGACTCTTCGGCATTAGACCGCCGACGGCCGATGTGAACACCACGCTCAGTCTCGCCATCATGACCTTTATCATGACCCATGTCTTCGGAACGAAGTCAAAGGGACTCGGCAGTTACCTGAAAAGTTTCACCGAACCGATTCCGTTCCTCTTACCCCTGAATATCTTGGGTGAGCTCGCGAACCCGATCTCACTGGGTTTCCGTCTCTTCGGGAATATCGTGGGTGGTCTCATCATCATGAGCCTGCTCTACGGCATGCTCAGTGGCTTCACGGAAATGTTCCTCGGCATCGGTGTACCGATTCTGCAGATCGGTGTACCCGCGGTACTGCATGTTTATTTCGACCTGTTCGCGGGCCTACTGCAGTCGTTTATCTTCACGATGCTGACGATGGTCTTCGTGGCCATGGCAATGGACTAGAACGAATTGAGGTGAAAGAATCGTGTCAGGCAATTTTATCATGCAGTTCTTGGAATGGCTGCTGAGCTTCGACCGGACGGCCCTCATTCTAGCCGCCACCGCCATCGGTGTAGGACTGGCCATGATCGCGGGCATCGGCCCCGGTGTGGGCCAGGGCTATGCTGCCGGTAAAGGAGCGGAGGCTGTCGCCAGGAACCCGAAGAGCTCCAGACAATCCACGATGGTCATGCTCCTCGGAGCTGCCGTTGCAGAGACCTCGGGCATCTTGGCCCTTGTGGTCGCCCTGATCCTACTCTACGGTAACCCGCTGATCAATCTCGATGGTTCCGTGATCATTCTCACGGCCTCCGCCATTGGCGCGGGCTTCGCCATGATCGCCGGTATCGGCCCGGGCGTTGGCCAGGGCTATGCCGCGGGGAAAGGGACCGAAGCGGTCGGGAAAAGACCGAAACTACAATCGATGGTCGTGAGGACAATGCTCCTCGGTCAGGCCGTCGCTCAAACCACTGGGATCTACGCGCTGATCATCGCGCTCATCCTAATGTTCGCAAATCCCTTGTTACAGATGATTTAATTAAAGGAGGATTCTACGATGAATACTATTACGGGTCAAGAGTTAATTTTAGCAGCTTCAGCCATCGGTGCGGGTCTGGCCATGATCGCCGGTATCGGACCTGGTATCGGTCAGGGTTATGCCGCCGGTAAAGGTGCAGAAGGTGTAGGCCGTCAACCCGAAGCACAGGGTGATATCGTCAGAACGATGCTACTCGGTGCCGCTGTTGCCGAGACAACGGGTATCTACGGACTGATCATCGCACTCATCCTGCTCTTCGCCAACCCACTCCTCAACTACCTATAGAACGGGGGCTGAAGGCAGATGACTGTAAACGCAATCGCAGCACAGTTGAGACTGGGGCTCGTTGAGCCCAACTGGACTTTCGTCATGCAGATTGCTAATACCCTCATCCTGTACTTCTTCCTGAGAAAGCTCCTCTTCAAGCCCGTGACCGAGTTCATGGAGAAGCGCGAGAACGAGGTGGCTTCCAAGTACGAGGATCTCGAGAGAAAGAACGAAGAGGTTGTAAGGCTCAAGGAAGAGTACCAGGAGAAGATTAGCAAATCGGATGAAAAAGGTAAGGCCATTCTGCGCGATTACCGCGCGAAAGGCGAGACATTGACCGCCGAGATGAAGAAAGAGGCGGAGGAAGAAATCGCTGCTAAGAAAGCTATGGCAGAGAAGGATATCGAGAGAGAACAGAAGAAAGCCGTCAACGCCCTCAAAGATGATATTTCAACGATGGCCATGCTCGTGGCCTCCAAAGTGCTCGAGAAAGATATGTCCGCTGAGGACCACAAGGGCATTATCGATGATGTGATCGAGAAGGCAGGGGATCGGCAATGGCAGAACTAGTCTCCAAATTGTATTCCGGCGCACTCTTCGACGTGGCCCTAGAGGCCGACAAGCTCGGGGAAGTGGCCGAGGAACTCGACGCAGTCTGGTCGATCTTTGAAGAGCACCCTGATTTTCTAGAGCTCTACCGCACCCCCCGACTGAGCATCGACGAGCGCAAGGGCATTCTCGATGAACTCTTCGCGGGTAAGCTGTCCGCCTACACCTTGAATTTTCTCAAGGTCCTGCTGGACAAGCGACGCGCGTCGGACTTCGAGATGATCAGGCAGGCATTCATAAGGCGTGTCGACGAACACGAGGGACGCGTCACTGCCATCGTGGAAAGCACCGTCGCACTCGACGACGGACAACGTGAGAAACTCATCGAGACGCTGAAGGGAACCCTCGGCAAAGACGTAACGCTCGACAACCGCGTCAAGCCAGATCTCATCGGTGGACTCGTGATCCGCGTGGGCGACCAGGTGCTCGACGGTTCCGTCAAGCGTAAACTCTCTCAGATCCGAGAGTCCCTGGCGAAGACCATAGTATAGGTATAGGAGTGATTTTGGCATGAATCTGAGACCTGAAGAAATCAGTTCTGTGATCAAAGCACAGATCGAAAAATATGAGAGCAAGCTTCAAGTCGAAGATACCGGTACCGTCATCCAGGTGGGCGATGGGATCGCTCGCGTCCACGGCCTAGAGAAGTGCATGGCCGGCGAGCTCCTGGCTTTTCCAAACGATGTATACGGGATGGTATTGAACCTTGAGGAGGATAGCGTGGGAACCGTTCTCTTCGGTTCCGACGAATTAGTAAGTGAAGGCGACATGGTCAAGCGCACCGAGCGCATCGTAGAGGTGCCCGTGGGCGAGCACCTGTTCGGACGTGTTGTCAATGCCCTGGGTCAGCCGATCGACGGCAAAGGCCCCATTGAATCCGACAAATTCCGTCCAGCGGAATCACAGGCCCCCGGCGTGATCGACCGTAAAAGCGTGCACCAGCCGCTCCAAACGGGGATCAAGGCCATCGACTCGATGATCCCCATCGGTCGCGGTCAGCGTGAGCTGATCATCGGTGACCGTCAGACCGGTAAGACGGCGATAGCCATCGATACGATCATCAACCAGAAGAAGGAAAACGTACTTTGTATCTACGTGGCCATCGGTCAGAAAAAATCGACGGTAGCGCAGATCGTGAACTCCCTCGAGCGTTACGGCGCCATGGAGTACACCTGTATCGTTTCCGCATCGGCTTCCGATCCCGCACCGCTGCAGTACCTGGCGCCCTACTCGGGTTGTGCAATCGGCGAAGAGATGATGGAAGCGGGCCGAGACGTGCTCATCATTTACGATGATTTGTCCAAGCACGCTGTGGCCTACCGTGCCATGAGCCTGCTGCTTCGCCGACCACCGGGACGCGAAGCTTACCCCGGGGATGTCTTCTATCTACATAGCCGACTCCTCGAGCGCGCCGCGAAGCTGTCCGACAAACTGGGCGGCGGTTCGCTCACTGCCCTGCCGATTATCGAGACGCAGGCTGGCGACGTATCGGCGTTTATCCCGACCAACGTGATCTCCATCACCGATGGACAGATCTATCTCGAGGCCGAGCTCTTCTTCTCGGGCCAGCGCCCGGCGGTTAACGCCGGTATCTCCGTATCCCGTGTAGGTGGGGATGCCCAGATCAAGGCCATGAAGAAAGTAGCCTCTAAGATCAAGCTCGAGCTGGCCCAGTACCGAGAACTCGCGGCCTTTGCCCAGTTCGGTTCGGAGCTCGATAAAGAAACGCAGAATAAACTGGCCCACGGTGAGCGCCTCATGGAAGTGCTCAAACAGCCCCAGTATAAGCCGGTGCCCGTGGAAGACCAGGTCATGATCATCTATGCGGTGATCAACAAATACCTGATGGATATTCCAGTGGATCGCATCACGGAATTCGAGGCGGGCTTCTTGACCTACATGAAGGAGCATCACCCCGAAGTGGGCAAGGCCATCGTCAAAGAGGGCGTGCTCACCGACGAGGTCACGGATAAGTTGGATGAGGCCGTCAAGACCTTCAAGGACTCATTCGCAAAGGAAGCGTAAGGACCACCATAGAAAGGGAGTGATACGATGGCGGGAGCCGGTACGCGCGATATCAAGCGAAAGATATCGTCGATCAACAGTACCCGACAGATCACAAAAGCCATGGAGCTCGTATCGACCGCAAAACTGAAGCGTGCTCGCGATCGGGTGGACATTACGAAACCTTATTTCGAAACTGTCGTGGAGACCGTCCAAGACATCATCCGGATGGAGAGAAATCTACAACACGACTACATCACGCCGAGGGACGTACGTGCGAAGCTCTATATCGTCGTGACCTCGGACCGCGGCCTGTGCGGCGGCTATAATATCAATGCGCTCAAGAAGGCCCTGGCCGACTGCGAGGACAAGGAGACGGCCCAGTTCATTGCCATTGGTAAGAAGGCCATCGACTATCTGAAAAAGCGCGAGTATAACGTGGTGAAGAGCTTCAGCTATATCTCTGAGAATCCCGATTACCAGGACGCGAAGGCCGTGGCGGATTTTGCCATGGAACTTTACGAGAAGGAAGCGGTCGACGAGATCAATCTGATTTACACGAGGCTGATCAGCACCATCAACCAAGAGGCAACGCTCCTCAAGCTGATCCCCGTGGCCGTGGCCGCGGTAGAAGAGGAGACGACGCCAGACGACGAAGAATTCCGCTATGTGAACTACGAACCCTCTCCGGAGGTCGTGCTGAGCTATGTGATACCCAAGTACATCATCAGCACGATCTACGGTGGACTCATCGAGTCCGCTGCAGCGGAGCAGGCGGCGCGGCGCATGGCCATGGAGAGCGCTTCGGATAATGCCGAAGAGATGATCGACGAGCTGACGCTCAGCTTTAACCATGCGCGTCAGTCGGCCATCACCCAGGAGATCTCCGAGATCGTCGGCGGTGCAGAGGCTCTGAAATAGCGCGCATGAGAAAGGAAGTGAAGGACTAATGGAGCAAATCAAAGGTAAGGTCGTCCAGATCATCGGTCCGGTGCTCGACGTCCGGTTCGATACGGATGACCTACCCATGGTGAACGACGCCGTGAGCGTGAATTACGAAGGCAGAAAGATTGTCTCGGAAGTCGCGCAGCATATCGGCGATAATACCGTCCGCTGTATTGCCATGAGTTCCACGGATGGTCTCGTCCGTGGTATCGAGGCGACCAGCCACCAAAGACCCATCACCGTCCCCGTGGGTAAGACCACGCTCGGACGACTCATCAATGTGCTCGGAGAGACCATTGATGAAAAGGGTCAGATCGAAGAAGGGGATTTCTGGTCGATTCACCGGGAGGCACCGCCTTTCGACGAGCAGGAGACCTCGACAGAGGTGTTCGAGACTGGGATCAAGGTCGTGGACCTCGTCTGCCCTTACGCCAAGGGCGGTAAGGTCGGTCTCTTTGGAGGGGCCGGCGTTGGGAAGACGGTACTGATCCAAGAACTGATCAACAACATCGCCAAGGAACACGGCGGTCTGTCTGTATTCGCCGGTGTCGGCGAGCGGACCCGCGAGGGGAACGACCTCTATCACGAGATGATGGAGTCGGGCGTACTCGATAAGACCACCTTGGTCTTCGGCCAGATGAACGAACCACCGGGAGCACGTATGCGCGTGGGCCTCACGGGCCTCACCATGGCGGAGTACTTTCGCGATGAGGAGAACCGCGACGTGCTGCTCTTTATCGATAATATCTTCCGCTTCACCCAGGCGGGTTCCGAGGTATCGGCCCTACTCGGTCGTATGCCTTCGGCCGTAGGTTACCAGCCGACGCTGGCCACCGACATGGGTCAATTGCAGGAGCGGATCACGTCGACGAAAAAGGGATCGATCACATCGGTACAGGCCATCTACGTGCCTGCCGATGACCTGACGGACCCGGCACCGGCGACGACCTTCTCCCACCTCGATGCGACGACAGTACTGTCGCGTAAAATCTCCGAGCTCGGGATCTATCCCGCGGTGGATCCACTGGATTCCTCCTCGCGAATTCTCGAGCCGGATACTGTCGGCGAAGAGCATTACAATGTAGCCCGCCGCGTTCAGGAGATCCTCCAGCGCTATAAGGAGCTACAGGATATCATCGCGATCCTCGGTATGGACGAGCTCAGCGACGAAGACAAGACCATCGTGAGCCGTGCCCGTCGTGTGGAGCGTTTCTTATCGCAGCCCTTCCACGTGGCCGAGCAGTTCACGGGATTCGCCGGTAAGTACGTGCCCGTCAAGGAGACGGTGCGCGGATTTAAGGAAATCCTGGATGGCAAGCACGACGACCTGCCGGAGTCGGCATTCTTATACGTCGGCACCATTGAAGAGGCCGTCGAAAAAGCCAAGAATATGGATTAGGGGGTGCTGACATGAGCACGTATCCCCTGGAGATCGTCACACCAGATCGGAAGTTCTTTGAAGGTGATGTGGAGCTGACCATCATGCGTACTGCCGAGGGCGACGTCGGGGTCATGTACAACCACGAGTCCCTCGTGGCACCGGTGAAAATCGGCGCCATCAAGGTGAAGCAGGATGGACAGATACGCGTGGCCGCCTGCGGCGGTGGTTTCGTCACCGTCGAGGAAGAGGGCACCACCACGATCATCACCGACTCCGCGGAGTGGGAGGATGAAATCGATGTGGATCGCGCCAAGGCCGCTCTAGAGCGTGCCAAGGACCGTCTGCGAGAAAACAAGGAGATTGATGTGGTACGGGCGCGGGCCTCAATGGACCGTGCGATGAACCGCTTGCGACTCAAGGATATCCGATAAGGAAAAAATCAGATGGATCCGCGTCTTTTACGCGGATTCATTTTGTATTTTTGGACTTTTCGGTTATAATGGGGTAGAGTGTGACCTGAAGAAGATAGAATTGTTTTTTCAAATAGAAATGGAGGCCAATCCCTTGGCATTAATAAGAGTAAAAGGCAACGGACCCCTGAAGGGGACCATTCGGATCAGTGGCGCGAAAAACGCCGTTCTCCCCATCATGGCAGCCACGCTGCTCACCGATGAGGTGAGCGATCTCGAGGGTATCCCGGCACTGAAGGACGTGGAAGTCCTCGGTGATGTGCTCCGTTCCCTCGGCGGGACCCTGGACACGAGTGAAAAACACCTGTTGAAGATCCAGACGCAAGTGATCACCACAACCGAACCCCCCTACGACCTGATCCAAAAGATGCGGGCGTCTTTCTTTGTCATGGGACCTTTGCTCGCCAGACAAGGGCGGGCCAAGATTTCCATGCCCGGTGGTTGTGCCATCGGCGCCCGACCCATCGATTTGCACCTGAAGGGATTCAAGGCGCTCGGCGCCGACATCCATATGGACCACGGGAGTATCGAGGCCGTGGTGGACGGACGCTTGAAAGGTGGATCGGTCTACCTGGACTTTCCCAGTGTGGGTGCCACGGAGAATATCATGATGGCGGCCACACTGGCCACCGGTGATTCGATTATCGAGAACGCGGCCCAGGAACCGGAGATCGTGGATCTGGCCAACTTCCTCAATAAAATGGGCGCCAACATCAAGGGCGCCGGTTCGGATACCATCCGGATCAAGGGAGTGCCGCGTCTGAAGGGTACCAAGCATAGCATTATCCCCGACAGGATCGAGGCGGGCACCTACATGGTGGCGGCCTGTGCAACGCGGGGAGACCTGACCATTGAGAACGTGGTCCTCAGCCACCTCAAACCGATGATCGCCAAGCTCCGTGAAGTGGGCGCCGAGATCATCGAAGGAGACGATGAGATCCGCGTGATCGGTCCCCAGACCCTGACGGCGGCGGATATCACGACCCTTCCCTACCCCGGCTTCCCCACGGATATGCAGGCCCAGTTCATGGCCATGCTGGCCACGGTGGAGGGAACCAGCGTGATCATGGAGACGGTCTTTGAAAACCGCTTCATGCACGTGACGGAGCTCAACCGAATGGGTGCCAACATCAAGATCGAGGGCCACAGCGCCGTGATCCGAGGGGTCAAGAAACTCGAGGGCGCACGCGTCAAGGCCACGGACCTCAGGGCGGGCGCCGCACTGATGATCGCCGGCCTCAGTGCCGACGGTGAAACGCTGATCGATAATATCTTCCACATCGATCGCGGTTACGACAATTTTGAAGAAAAACTTCGTGCCGTCGGTGCGGAGATCGAGCGAATCTACGAATAGAGGTGTTGGCATGTTTGGTTTAGGAACGGAGATCGGTATCGATCTGGGGACCGCAAGTGTCCTCGTGTATATCAAAGGCAAGGGAATCGTCCTGCAGGAACCATCGGTGGTCGCCATCGACCGTAACACCGATCGCGTGCTGGCCGTGGGTGCCGAGGCGCGTCGTATGCTCGGTCGAACCCCCGGGAATATTGTGGCCATCCGTCCCCTGAAAGATGGGGTCATCAGTGACTATGATGTCACAGAGCGCATGCTGCGTTATTTTATCAACCGCACCTGCGGTAAACGCCGCTTTTTTAAACCCAAGATCATCATCTGTGTACCCAGCGGGGTCACGGAGGTGGAGAAGCGGGCGGTTATCGACGCCACCACCGAAGCCGGTGGCGGGCGCGTCTTCCTCATCGAGGAGCCGATCGCGGCGGCCGTGGGCGCAGGGCTCGACATCACGAAGCCCGATGGGAACATGGTCATCGATATCGGGGGCGGCACAACGGATATTGCCGTTATCAGCCTCGGGGGTATCGTGGTCTCCAACTCCATCAAGGTGGCGGGGGATATGTTTGACGATTCCATCATGAAGTTCATGAAGAAGAACCACAACCTCCTCATCGGTGAACGCACCGCCGAGGAGCTCAAGATCAACGTCGGTACCGCCTCGCCTCGCGCCAAGTCCATCAAGATGGAGTGCCGCGGTCGCGACCTGATCACGGGTCTGCCGAAGACCATCTCCGTGAACAGCGAGGAGATGCTAGAGGCACTCCAGGAACCGGTGAACGCCATCAGCGATGCGGTGCACGCGGTGCTCGAGAAGACGCCGCCGGAGCTATCGAGCGATATCTCCTCACGGGGTATCGTCATGACAGGCGGGGGCGCACTGCTCCACGGTCTGAACAAGCTGCTCGAGAAGCGGACGGGCATCCCCACCTACATCGCCGAGGACGCGGTGAGCTGCGTGGCCAAGGGCACGGGCATGAGTCTGGAGCATATCGATGTGCTCGAGAAGAGCATGATGACGCAAAAACAATACAAACGACGGTAACGAATGGCGGGAACTCCTTGAGATCCCGCTATTTTTCTTGCCTCCAGGGCTCAAGTTCATCCCGCATTCGGCCGATATTGTGCACAGAGAACAAAATAGAAAGGATGACGCTGACATGGTCAGGGGATTATACATAGCCGGAACCAATATGCTCACCGCCCAAAAGCGCATGGATGCCATCTCGGATAACCTTGCGAACATCGACACGGCGGGCTACAAAAAGGATGACATCTCGGTGGAGTCCTTCAACGACGTGCTGATCCAGCGGCAGAACGGATCGCGCCTGACCCTCGAAAGGGGTAACGATACCATCGAGGTGACAGAAGCCAATGACCGCTACCGGGTCAAGACGGCGGATGGCTACTTCCGCGTGGCCACACCCGAGGGTACGAGCCATAACAAGGAGCTGGCCTTCCACGTGGACGACGAGGGATACCTCAGCACCTACTATCAGAACTCCAACCGGACGATCAACGAGCGGCTCGGCCACCGGGTGCTCGGTCGTGACGGTGAGATCTTCGTGGGCGACGGCGAACTGGCCATCGCCGACAACGGTGCCGTGCAAGTAGACGGCGCCGAAGTGGACCGACTGGTCTACCACCCGGGGGTCACGACCATCGGCACCATGAACGCCGGCGTCTGGCACCAACGGAAGGTCACCGATTTTTCCCAGGGGCAACTGGAGCGGACCGACGGTCCCTTCGACCTGGCGCTACGGGGCGATGGGTTCTTTACCATAGAGACCCCGGAGGGTGAGTACTTTACCCGGAACGGTGTCTTCAGCCGCAACCAGTTCGGCGAGCTGGTGACCTTGGACGGTCACCGCGTCATGGGTTTTGACGGTCCCATCGAACTGGCCCAAGGCGACTTCGCCGTGAACCGCTTCGGCGAGATCCTCCAGAACGGCGAGATCGTGGACCGCTTGGCGCTCGTCAGCTTTTCCAATCCAGGTGACCTGGCCAAGGTGGGGGGCACCCTCTTCACAACGCTCGAGCCCATAACGGGCGAAAGGGGAGCTTTTGAGGGGGAGGTCCTGCAAGGATTTATCGAACGACCGAACGTAGACGCCATCACCGAGATGGTCAAGATGATCGAGATGAGCCGCAATTACGAATCCGACCAGAAGGTCATCGCCACCATCGATGAGATGCTGGGCAAGGCCGTGAACGAAGTCGGAGCCGTACGATAAAAGAAGAGAGGGTAGGTGCACGAGATGAAAGCCATGTATTCAGCAGCCTCGGGTATGCGGGCGCTACAGACGAAAATCGATACCATTTCCAATAACCTGGCCAATGTCAACACCACGGGTTTCAAGGCCCAGCGATTGGAGTTCAAGGATATTCTGTACGAGAAGGTCGACCAGCGTAATTTTTCCGAGGGAGAGGGACGACCCGTTGCCCTCGAGATCGGCCATGGCGTCATGACGGCCGGAACGGTCAGGGACTTTACCGTGGGAAGTTTCCAGCCCACGGAGAACGACCTGGATTTCGCCATCGAGGGAGAGGGATTCTTCGTGGTGAACAACGAGCTCGGCAACACCCGTTACACCAAAGACGGGAGTTTTAAACTCAGTGTGATCGGCGACGAGGCGCGGCTCGTCACCACCGACGGCTACTATCTCCAGGGTCAGGGCGGCGACATCAACATCGGCGCAGATGTGACGGAACTGGTGGTGGACAAGGCCGGCGTGGTCAAGGTCAAGCGCGGCGACGGCGTGGAGTACGAAGAAATCGACACCCTGGAGCTGGCGACCTTCGTGAACCCGGCGGGTCTCACGGCCGAAGGGGAGAATCTTTTCAGCGAAACACCGGCCAGCGGTCCAGCCATGTTCGATGACGAACGACGCGGCGAAGTGTGGCAGGGGTTTTTGGAGTCCAGCAACGTGCAGGTCGTCGAGGAGATGGTCAACATGATCACTGCCCAGCGGTCCTACGAGTTCAACTCCAAGACCATCCAGACGGTAGACCGTATGCTCGAAGTGGCCAACTCCGTGAAGCGGTAGGTGATTTGATTGAAAATTGACGCTAACGCACTGCTCAGCCAAGTGCAGACCACCGCGAAAGGCGAGACGGAAGAAAAGGAAATCCGGGGGTTCGAGGAGAAACTCCGGGCGGCAGCGGCTTCGGGGGACGACAAGGCGCTGGAAAAAGTGGCCTCGGATTTCGAGTCCCTTTTCGTGCGCCAGCTGATGAAGACCATGCGGTCGAGCGGGACCACGGAGGGCTTCATCGAGAAGAGCCACGCCCGCACCGTCTTCGAGGAGATGCTCGACGAGGAGCTGGCCGACAAGATCGGCGGCGCCAAGGGCATTGGGATCGCCGACATGATCATCCGCTACTTGCGGTCGGAAGAAGAAAAGAACAACACAGGTTTTGATCTCAAAGGGTAGCCACGCGCTGTCCTTTTTTCAGTTGTAACCCGGGAAGCTGTGACCTATAATAAGAACCAGGTACTAACTATTGAAAGGACGTGTGACAATGCTCGATCAACAAGCGATTCAAGCCCTGATCCCCCACCGGTACCCCTTCCTGCTCGTGGACCGGATCCTAGAGGTGGAACCGGGCGTGATGGCCCGCGGTTACAAGAACGTGAGCGTAAACGAACCCTTCTTCCAGGGTCATTTCCCCAACCGACCGCTGATGCCCGGCGTTCTGATGGTGGAGGCCTTGGCCCAGGTGGGTGCCGTGGCCCTCATGAGCCTAGAGGAGAACGCTGGTAAGCTGGCGGTCTTCGCGGGTATAGATGAGGTGAGGTTCAAACGACAGGTGGTGCCCGGCGATCGACTCGATCTCCAGGTGACCATTACCAAGATGCGACGCGGTATCGGAAAAGGCGAGGCCATCGCCAGCGTGGATGGTGAGGTGGCGGCCAAGGGTATACTGATGTTCGCACTGACCGATTAGGAGGTCATAGGGATGAAAAGGGGACTTGTACTCGAGGGCGGCGGCGCCCGGGGATCCTACCAGATTGGAGCGCTAAAAGCCCTGAGAGAAATGGGGTACGGCGAGTTCGATGCCATTACGGGCAGTAGCGTGGGTGCGATCAACGGTGCCCTTTACGCCATGGGAGATTTCGATTTTCTCTACGACCTGTGGTATAACGCTAAGCCCTCGCGCATCATCAAGGGGGACGATAAGACCCTGGATCGGCTCATGCACTTCGATTTCGGTGGAGCGGACATGAAAAAGATCCACCGCTTCATCCGGGGAATCTTTACCGATGGCGGCCTGGATATTTCCCCGCTCAAAACGCTCCTCAGGGAGTACGTGGACGAGGCGAAGCTTCGCGAGAAGGACCTGCGCTTCGGGCTCGTCACCGTCTCGCTCACGGAGCGAAAGCCACTCGAGATTTTTCTCGAGGATATCCCGGAGGGAGAGCTGGTGGACTACATCCTGGCCTCGGCCAATCTGCCCGTTTTCAAAATGGAGAAGAAGGAGACGGGCCTCTTCATCGACGGGGGCTTCTACGACAATGTCCCCGTCTGCCTGATGCTGGAGACGGATGTGGAGGAAGTGATCGTCATCCGCCTGAACTCCAAGGGAATCGTCCAGAAGGTGAAGGATGTGGACCGTCCCGTGATCGAGATCGCCCCCAAGGAGGACCTCGGTGGGATGCTCCAGATTTCCGAAGAAAAAGCGCGTTACAATATTGCCCTGGGTTACCACGATACCTACAGAAGGATGCAGACCTTACGGGGCAACCGCTACTATGTCGAGCGCGATGTGGATGATGCCACGCTCCTGCACCACCTCGAGAAAGTGGGGGAAAAGGATCTTGAGGAGCTACGGGCGCTCATGGGAGCCGATCCCCGCACCCGCTATCCCTTTATCTTCGAAGCGGTTTTTCCCATGCTTCGCGAGCTCCTCGGCTGTGACGAGCGCTCTGACTACACCGAGGTGATGCTGGCGGTCTACGAGCATTTTGCCGAAAAGCTGGAGGTGGAACGGTTCAAGATCTATACCACGGCGGACTTCCTTGAGACAGTGGAGGCAAGCTTCGACCGCGAGGATGTGGCGATCCGCGAGTCTTTTGCCAAGAAACTACCGGAGCGATTGAAGAACAATCCCCTCTATTTTCAGACCGTGAAGGAAGAAATTCTGTACAGGGTCTTCAAAATCGTGCGGAAAAGATGAGGACGCTCCCTTCCTTGGGGTATAATGGGAAAAAGGAGAGTGATAGCACATGGGATACCGAGAGATTTATGAAAAGTGGCGGGACAACCCGTATTTTGACGAGGCCTTCCGAAAGGAACTGAAGGACCTCGAGGGCAACGAGAAGGAGATTGAAGACCGTTTTTACACGGACCTGGCTTTCGGCACCGCGGGGATGCGCGGTGTGATCGGAGCCGGTCGCAATCGGATGAACCAATACATCGTGAGAAGGGCCACCCAGGGCTTTGCTAACTACATAAAGGCCGAGGGTGAAGGTCCTTACAGCGTGGCCATCGCCTATGACTCCCGGAGAAAATCGCCCGCGTTCGCCCTGGAAACGGCGCTGGTGATGGCGGCCAATGGAATCAAGGCCTATCTTTTCGAGGACCTGCGCACCACACCGGAGCTTTCCTTCACGCTCCGGCGGCTGGGGGCTTCCGCCGGTGTGATCATCACGGCGAGCCACAACCCTCCCGAGTACAACGGATACAAGGTCTACGGAGATGACGGGTGCCAGCTGGTGCCGGACAAGGCCGAGCGGCTGGTGCGTTTCGTGGAGGGCGTCGCTTCCTTTGACGAGGTCCAGCGGCTCACCGCGGAAGAAGCGAAACAGAAGGGTCTCCTGGAGATCTTGGGACAAGAAGCGGATGACGCCTACATCAACATGGTCATGGAGAAGAGCTTCCATCCGGATCTATTGAAGGAGACGGAGATGAAGGTGGTCTACTCACCGCTTCACGGAACCGGCGGCATGGCCGTGACGGAAACCCTCAAGCGACTGGGCTTCACCCACCTCGTGCCCGTAGAGGAGCAGATGGTGCCGGACAGCGACTTCACCACCTGTAAGAACCCCAACCCCGAGGAGCTGGCTGCCTTCGACCTCGGACGCGTCTATGCAGAGCGAGAGGGGGCCGATGTCCTGATCGCGACGGATCCCGACTGTGACCGCGTGGGTGTGGTGGTCCGTGACCAAGAGGGGGCTTATCATCCCCTCAACGGAAACGAGACCGGTGCACTCCTGACGGATTACGTACTGACGCAGATGGGGGCGCTGCCAAAGAACCCCGTGGTGATCACCACGATCGTGACCAGCGACCTGGCGAAGAAGCTCTGTGCGGCCCACGGGGTGCATCACCTGGCGACGCTGACAGGGTTCAAATTCATCGGGGAGAAGATCCGCAAGTTCGAGTCTACCGAGGATACCTTTATCATGGGCTACGAAGAGTCCTACGGATACCTCGTGGGCACGGAGGTGCGAGATAAGGATGCCGTGAGCGCCTCGCTCCTCGTGGTGGAAATGGCCGCCTATTACCACAAGCAGGGACAGAACCTTCTCGATCGTCTGGATGCCCTCCAGAAAGAACACGGCTACCACAGGGAGGGCCTGCTGGCCAAGAAACTGGCCGGTAAGAGCGGCATGGAAACGATGAAGGAAATCATGGCCCACTTCAGGGAAAAAGGACTTGACCAGTTCGAGGTAGTGGAGGCCATCGATTACAAGGATAGCGACCGGACGGGTCTGCCCGCTGCCGATGTGCTGAAGTTCTACCTAGAGGGAGGCAGCTGGATCGCCATCCGTCCTTCCGGGACAGAACCCAAGATCAAGTTCTATTTCTCCAGCGTGGACGAGACGGCAAAGGCCGCAGAGGAGCGCCTGGAGACTATGCGCGAGGCCATGGAGAAGGCCCTCGACAACTTCTAAGGAAAATTCGTGGCTCGAAAGAGCCACTTTTTTTTATGGGGGGGATGTGATAAGATATCGTGGAACGGAGGGATTCTTATGGCTGTGATGAACCAAGTGCTCGTCCTATTTTTTCTCATTTTCACGGGGTATCTCGTCAGGAAACTGAAAATCGTCCACGAGTCGATGGACACGGAGCTATCAAATCTGATCATGAATGTCACGCTACCCTTCTTTCTGATCACCAATATGCAATTTGAATTCTCAAAAGAAGTGCTGCTCGACAGCATCAATCTGATCTACATATCCGCGGGCGTCTACACGGGGATCATCCTGCTCAGTTATCTGGTGGTCAAGGTGATCCGACCCAAGAAGGACGCCAGGAACGTCTACCAGTGGGCCCTCTGCTTTTCCAACGTGGGATTCATGGGGTATCCCGTTCTAGATGTGGTCTACGGACAGACGGGTGTCTTCTACGCGGCGCTATACAATCTGTCCTTCAACGTACTGATCTGGACCTACGGTGTCCACCTCTACGTACGGCACAAAAAGCGCGAGCGGGCGACGGCCCTCTCGCGCGTGAAGGCGATTCTCAATCCAGGTCTCGTGGCCATCTTGGTCGGTTTCGGTCTCTTTCTCTTTCAGATCGAGCTTCCGGAACCCGTTTACAACACCATGCATCTGATCGGCCGCACGACCACGCCGCTCTCCATGATGTTCATCGGTTTCATGCTGTCGGAACTCAAGGTATCCGCGCTTTTCAACAACTATCGCGATTACGTGATCAGCGGCTTCCGGTTGCTGGTCGGCCCCTTCCTTGTGTACCTGGTGCTACGGACCATTGGCCTGACGGACTATCTGATCGGGATCCCGGTGATCATCACCGCGATGCCGGTGGCCGCCAGCAGCGCCCTCTTCGCCCGTCGCTTCGACGGGGACGCGTCCTTGGCATCGAAGCTGGTTTTCATGACCACCCTGCTCAGCGTGGGGACCATTCCGATTTTCATCGCCCTGCTCTCTTAATAGGCGGCCCCCGGTTCCGGGGGTCTTCTTTTTTTGCACGAAAAAAGCGGCCTCTCCCCTGGGGAGGACCGCAACTTGGTCAGGATGGACTATCGATGGCCTGCATCAACTGGTAGAGGTTGATGAGGCGGTCGAGCTTTTTCGATTGGCGGAGCACCGAGGGTTCGTTGAAGCAAAAGCCCGCGGCCACCAGTCGATTGTCTAGTTCTTTTCGTTCCTCGCTAATTTGCTTGGCAAGGATCTCTGTATAGGACATCCGATCACTTCCTTGAAAATGACACCTTTCCCGAATCGCCATCGATCAGCAGGATCTGATCTTTCGCCACGTCGATGTAGCGCAGGCCATTTTGCCAGGTGATCTTGTTCGTGGGTCGATCGAGGCGCAGAATGGTAAACGACTCGATTCCTTTCAGCCCCGAAGCGAGCAGCTGCTCTTCTGCTGTATCCCGGAACCCTGTGAATCGGTTCCAGAGCACGAAGGCATGTGGGGATGTGGGCGCGGAAAGGGACTTCCAGAGCGCCTGTTCGTTGACCGTGGTGTTGTTGGATCCCGCCACGGTACCGAAGGTCGGTTTGGATGCTGTTGGAATGTTTTGGATGACCTCATTGTACAAATTATTACCATTTTTGTCAATGCCAAATTTTGGGCTGATCAGGTCCCGCTCGGGGTCCGATCTGTCCACGGAACGGACGTCTTCCTCCGAGATCATCTGTGTCACGCGCAGATCATCGAAGAAGATCCCACCGGCATCCCGTCGGTTGGGATCCGTCTCCACGAGATAGAGACGCTTCACCGTGAAGGGGGCCTGGATGTGGCTGACGTCGGTGGTCAGGGTGCGCAGACCCGTCCAGTCCACGGTCTTGGCCAGATCCACCGTGTGCTCCGTCCCCGAGGCATCCACGATCTTGGCGCGGAGCCAGTGTCCGTTGACGTAATCGCCGCGGACATCTAGCGAAAGGCTCTTGGCCGGGTTGTTCACCTTCAGAGCCGTGCCGAAGTCCACGTAGGCCGCGCGGGTATCCGCCTTGCTGTCCAGGTTGTAGACCAAGGCGCCGGCGCGGGAAGTCATGTTGGCGGTCTGGTGGACCTGGTAATAACCGGTCACGTCGGTGGGGTAGGAAACGAAGGTCCCCAGCTGGGTCTCGAAGTCGTGCAGGAGGGTGACCTCCTCACGGGCCATGGATTTTCTCTCATAGCTGAGTCCGTCAAAGGCAAGTTTCACGTGGTAGTCATCGGGGAGGACCACGTGTGTGGCTTCGCCGGTTTTCAGATTCGTGGTGGTGACGGTTTGCGCGTCGAGCAGGACCCTGTGGCCCTCGGTAGTGAAGGCTCTCGGGATCACCTCGCCATAGGGGGTGATATAGGCATCGAGGCGAACGGCCTCCTCCACGCCGACGGTTTGCTTGAAGGTCTGGTCACCGTGGCTGATCCGCAACGTCCCCTCACCGACCTCGGTGGGGCGGAAGGTGCCGTCGACCAACTGGCCGTTCAGGCCCTCGAGAGCGATGGAAACGGTCTCCTTCAGGCCCATCGGCTGTCCGTAGGCATCGAAGGCGGTCAGTCGATAGGGGATTCGGTCGTTTCTCAAAAGAGCGTCCTTGTCGAAAACCGCCCGTACATCGGCCACTTCCGTTGGGGCGCTTTTCAGCGCGACACCTAGTCCGTTGTAAATCCGGCGTTCGGAACCGTCGCTGGGGTTGTTCACGATCCGGTGCGTGTCTTCGTAGTGGCGGACCACCATCTCGGTGGAACCCCCGCCGTCCAGATTGGCGGCCTCGTGGGCCCCGATGGAAACGAGCAGATTGGCCAGCTCGCCTTGGGTCAACCCTCTGTTGTAGGTGCGTCGACCGTCAACGGTCACAAGGTAGGCCGTGCGTTTATCGGCGGAAAGACCGACGGCAGTCCGCGGGTGACGACCCGCGATGTTGTGCGTCTGGTCCACCTCGGCGATGGGCTTGCCGTTTTCCACGAGCATGGCCCCGGTACCGATGGATTCGAGCAGATTCTCAAAGTTCTTGTTGTAGATCTCAACCTCGACCTTTTCACCGATAGAAAGAGAGCGCTCGTAGGTCTTGGCCACGTCGCCGATGAGCACGAGGATCTGGGTGTCCTCGCCGAGGGGTTGGGGGGCACCGTTCCAGATCTTGTCTGTGACGATCCCCTTCTCCATCACAATCTCCAGGCGATTGAACTGTCCGCCCTTACCCGGTGAAGCGCTGGCGAACTGGTTGTCGATGAGGACGGCCCGGGGCCATCCGAAGTAGGGCTTGTTATAGAAGTCCACGGGGATGCTGTACCGATCGCCCTGGACCACCATGCGGGGGGAGCCAAAGTAGGCAAAGTAGGCGTAGCCGTAGGTGCTGGTGCTAAAGCTGTTGAAACGGTCTTCGTTGATCCCGCTCATGATGAGATCCCCATCGGAGATCATTTGACCCAGTGGCGTTTTGGCCGTGCCGTCGAAAAAGTCGCCGTTGATGGCGCCGATCACGTGGTCCGAGTTGTCGGCCATCTCCGAAAGGGTGCTGCCCTTCATCAGGCCTGCCTCCTCATCGTAGAGGACCTTGAGCTCGTGGGTGTCGCTCTCCACATCGACCTCTAGGACATTGGCGATGACCCAGCCCTCGGGCGTGAGGACGCGGATTTCTTGGTGGGCGACCCCGGGTCCGATCACCGTGGTCGTCTGTGTCTTGTAGAGGGGGGTGTAGGCGGCAAAGACTGTATGTATGCTGACGAGTAAGAGCAGAAGAAGGGAGATGCCCGTTCTTTTTTTCATTTCTATCACCTCACCCCTATTATATCCACCGGATGAGGACGACAGGTGACAGCTTGATTACGCGTGGATTAAATCTTTGACACGAAAAAAGCCCTCCCTTAGAAGAAGGAGAGGGCTGTGGCGCTCATGCTGGTGACGACCAGAGCGGCGAGAAGATCGCCGAGGAAAATCGCGAGCAGCGCGCGTTTGAAATCGATGTCCATGAGGCTGGCGGCGAAGGAACCGGTCCATACGCCGGTGCCTGGTAGCGGGATCCCCACGAAGAAGACCAGGGCCACCGTGCCGAAGGTTTTTGTCCGTTCGATCTTCTTGAGCGTCCGGTGGGTGTACCGGTCGATCTGGTGTCGGAAGAAGGGTTGGTTCCTCAGGTAGAAGAAGACCGGATCGAGGAAGAGCAGCAGGAAGGGGACGGGCAGCATGGAGCCTAGGATCGCGAGACCGGCGGCCTCGAGCGGCGGCAGGCCCATGGCGATGCCGTAGGGAATGGCTCCCCTCAGTTCGATGATCGGGAGCATCGACATCAGGAGCGTCTGCCAGGGCGTGGTAAAGGATTCGAGAAAGTTCATGAGCATAGCGGGCACTCCTTGTGGTCGCGTTTGTAAAAAAACAATTCTTATCCTGTGCATTATACCAAATGCAGACAGGGGTGACAACCGTTAGAGGACCGACGTGCCAACGGTCGAAAGATTTCGACAATTTTCGTCAATCTTAGACATAGCGCAGACTATGCAAGGGATGTATACTAGAAGAAAGGAATGGGAGGAGGGGAAGCCTTTGAACGGACACCACGGCGCCGATGAGGTGCTCATGCAGGTATCCCTACTGATTCAAGAGTACCAGCGGCGCGAGGCCCTCGATCTTGAAGACCTCAGCAGTCGCCTCCACCTGACGAAGGATAAGACCCTTGAGGCTCTCGAGGGATGTTACGATTTCCCCCTTCAGGAACTCTCGGAGATTCTCGACCTCATGGTCAAGGAAAAGCTAACCTAATGAGATTCATCACGCCCTTCGTGCCGTTTTTGCGGACGCAGGGCGTTTTCTCTTTGTCCTGTAGATTGTCAGCCATTTTGTAGTGGTGTACAATAAGGAGAGAGATTTTTCGAAAGGAGATTGGAGTTATGGTCACGAGCCTATTCGTCAGCCTGGTCAATCGCATCGGGATCATCATCATCCTGTCGGTCATCATCACTAAGATCAAGCTCTTTCGCACGTGGATCACGTCGGAACGAGTGGGTTTTCTCGATCGGATCCTCACGGGAATCGTCTTCGGGGTTATCGGGATCATCGGTACCTACGCGGGGATCCCGGTGGAGGGAGCCGTCTTGAACGCCCGGGTCATCGGACCGGCCGTCGGCGGCCTCTTGGGCGGTCCCGTGGTGGGCGTTCTGGCGGGTGCCATCGCCGGGATACACCGGGTGTTTTATGATGTCGATGGCTTTACCACGGTGGCCTGTGCCCTGTCTACATTTTTAGAGGGTGTGGTGGCCGGCTACCTGAGCCGTCAGTTTTACCACGCTGAATCCAAGTGGGTCTTCGGCTTCAACATGGGCGTCATCTCGGAGCTCATCCACATGGCCCTGGTGCTCCTTTTGTCCCATCCCCTGTCCCAGGCCTGGGCCCTGGTGCGTCTGATCACCTTTCCCATGGTGCTCACCAATGCCATCGGCATCAGTATTTTCATGGCCATGGTGGAGACGATCTACCGCGACCAGGAGACCATCGCGGCCTTCCAGGCCCAGCGGACGCTGGAGATCGCCAACAACACACTCAGCCACCTGAAGAAGGGACTTTCCCCGGAAACGGCGGAGAAAACGGCCGAGATCATTTATAAGAAGACGGACTTCAAGGCCGTGAGCCTGACGGATACCGTGGTGACCCTCACCCATCTGGGCTCCGGTTCAGACCACCACCGCGTGGGCGATCTGATCTTGGAGAAGGCCGTCCAGCGGGCCCTGGAGACCGGCGACCACCAGGTGGCCCAAATACGGGACGATATCGCCTGTCACCATGTGAAATGTCGGCTCAAGAGCGCCGTGGTCGTTCCGCTGAAGGACGACGAGCGGATCGTCGGCGCCTTGAAGCTTTACAAGGACCACGAGAACGCCATCTCTAAGATCGATGTGGAGCTGGCCCTAGGTCTGTCCTCGCTCTTTTCCACACAGCTGCAGCTGGCCCGCCTCGATGAACAGGAGAAGCTGCTGAACCGGGCAGAGCTGCGTGCCCTGCAGTCCCAGATCAACCCCCACTTTCTCTTCAACGCCATCAACACCATCGTATCCTTCGTCCGCATGCGACCGGATCGGGCGCGGGAGCTTTTGATCCACCTGGCGGAGTATTTTCGCAACAACCTGCTCGACATCCACGAGGATGTGGAGTTCTTCGAGGAGATCGAGAACGTCCGGAACTACGTGGAGATCGAGATGGCACGTTTTGGCGACAAGCTGCAGGTGATCTACGATCTCGATGACCAGATCAAGTGCATCGTCCCCCCGCTGATCATCCAGCCCTTGGTGGAGAACGCCATCAAACACGGGATCCTGGAGAAGGAGGGGCCCGGTCGCGTGTCCATCGTGGCCCGAGAAGAGGGCGATGCGCTGTGGGTCCAGGTCATCGACGATGGCGTGGGTTTTGATGCCGAGGCGATCCGAAGGCGTCTGATGGACGGTCCCCAGAAGGTCAACGCCATCGGCCTGCACAACGTACACCAGCGACTGATGAATAAATACGGAGAACAGAACGGACTCATCATCGAAAGCCGGGAGGGGTTCGGTAGCACCGTCTCCTTCTACGTACCGCGAAAGGGGATGGCCACATGATCCGATGTTTGATTGTTGACGACGAAATGCCGGCACGAGAGGAACTAAAATTTTTACTGCAGGATCTCGATGGCGTGGAGATCGTGGGCGAGGCCGATGACGGCTTCGCCGCCATCGAGATGGCCGGGGAGCTGTCTCCGGATCTGGTCTTCTTGGACATCAAGATGCGCGCCTTGAGTGGCATCCGTGTGGCGGAAAAATTCCTTTTCTGGGAACAACCCCCGCGTGTGATCTTCACGACGGCTTACGATGATTATGCGATCCAGGCCTTTGAACTCAACGCCATCGACTACCTGATGAAACCCATCTCCAGCGACCGTCTGGTACGGGCGCTCCAGCGGATCGGACTCGAGGAACCATCGGATTACCTACGGCGGACCCGCCTCCTGGTCGATCAGGTGCGCGAGGACCAGAAATACGATATGGACCGTCTCTACCTGGAGAAGGAGGGCACCTACTATCCGCTCCCCGTGGAAGAGATCACCTACGTGAGCATCGTGGACAAGCACACCACGATCCATTCGCGCAAGGGCCTTTTTACCTATGCCTATCCCCTCAACCACCTGGAGAAGAAGTTGCCTCATAAGCTTTTTTTCCGGTCGCACCGGGGCTTCCTCTTGAACCTCACCTTTATCGAAGCAGTGGAGCCTTGGTTCAACAATACCTACCTGGTGAAATTGCGTGGAGAAGAGGAGAAGGTACCCGTATCCCGTTCACAGGTGAAGGCCTTCAAGGAGCTTTTGGGGCTTAAATAAAAAAAATGTCATTTCGGAATGAGTTTTCGACCGTTCGGAAGAAAGGAAGTATTTCGGGGGGCGACCTATGTTAGAATGGCCCTGGCCGTCGGATGAAAGTTTCCCCCGAAATGACCGATAGGCTACCCTTCCCCCCCAATGACAGGGTATCATAGCATATCTGGGATGGCGTCTTCATCCATCCCACCCCTTCAACCGCAGGAATCCTGCGGTTATTTTTTTTGTGCGGGGGTAAATAAAGAGACGTAGATGAGTATGTGAGAATGGGGGATCAAGCAGTGAAAAGATTATTCGCAAAGACCGATGCTTTTGATGACGCCATGGCCTTTTTCTCAGGTGGAAAATTTCTTTATGCCAACGCAGCGTTTTTGGATCTTTTCGGCTATGACGACCTAGCGCAAGTGGTGGGCCGATCGATCGATTCGGTGACCCCCCCGGGTGCGCCCTATCCTGATTATATGAAGCGTATGCAAGCGAACCCCGCTGAAAACGGTAGTGGATACCGCTTCGATTGGAAGCACCAGAAGACGGATGGAAGTCCCTTTGAGTCGGAGGTGATCGTGTTCCCCGTGGGGCTCGATGAAGAGAGTCTATTTGCGTTGATCGTGGTGGACCTATCGGACTGGATCCAACGGGCCGAGAGCACGTCGGATTTTTACGGGGAGTTTTACGGCGATCAGGAGGCCATTATCCTGATCATCGATCCGGAGGATGGTCAGATCCTGTACGCCAGTGAGGGGGCCTGTGCCTTCTACGGTTACACCGAGGAAGAGCTCACAGACCGTTCGATCGCAACGATCAATACCCTCTCGCGGGCGGAGGTGCGCGCCGAGATGCAGAAGGCCGCATCGCAGAAGCGGCGGCATTTCGAATTTTACCACCGTCTGGCGGACGGGACCTCACGTGAGGTCCGTGTGATCAGTGGTCCCATCGATTACATGGGAAAGAAGGCGCTGTACTCCCTGGTGCGACCGCGGGAGGAGCAGCAGAAGTCAAATCTAACGATAGAAGCCTCTCTCTTTGAGCAGATCTTCTTCAAAGGACACGAGGCCCAGTGTGTGGTCACCACCGATGAACGGGTACTCGTGGCCAATCAAGCTTTCCACCGCTTTTTCCACTATGAAGCAGGAGAGGTGGTGGGGCGTTCGATCATGGAGCTGGTGATCCCCACGGAGCACCGTGAGGAGGCGCGGCGTTACCGCGACCTCCTGGCCTTCGGCGAGACACTCGAACGGGACGTGATCCGAAGAGACCATCTAGGGAACGATCACCTGTGCCACATGATCCTGACGCCCGTGCGTTGGGGTGAGGAACTGGTGGGTACCCACGTGATCTATCGCGACCGGAGCGACGAGGCCGAGGACTCGGAGCGGCAGCTGCTCGAACGATGCTTCACGCGTACGGACGAGGGTTTTGCCATCGCCGATAGCGAGGGCATCATCCAGTGGTCCAACCGACCCTTCCAGCGGAATGTCTGGGGTGTGGGTCTCAAGGAACAGATGGATTTCAAGATGCTTGTGGCCGAGGGAGAAAGGGAGGAAGCGCTCGCGTGTCTGGAGACAGATGGGCGATGGCGGGGAGAAGCCCGACCGATCCTGGGGGGAGGTCCCGACACCTCCCTCTGGGTGCGGATCTACCGCATAGAGAACAACGAGGGCGAAACTTCGCTGTTCGTGTTGCTACTGTCTGGAGCCAGCGCCCAGCCCAACTGGGAGGGCGAAGTGCGGGAGGAGTAAGGGAGATTTTTCTCCCGGGAGAGGAGCCTAGAGCATGAGAGTACTGATCATAGAGAGGGAGACGGAGCGCCGGGAGCGGCTGCAGGAACAAATCGCACCGGCGGTGACGCAGTGCGTCGCGGTGGATAGCGGGAACTCGGCGCTCAATTACCTGGAGGAGTCCTTTGATCTCTGCGTCCTCGATCACGAGATGACGGGTAAAGCCGTCTACGAGATGCTGATCGAAATGAAGGTGGCCCTGCCCCAGGCGGAGCTGGTCGTCTACGCCGGAGAGGATGATCCCACCCACGAGAGCGTCGCCAAGGTCATGGGGGCCGATCATTTCCTCCTGAAGCACCAGACGGACGCAACGCTCATCGATTTCATCACGCGCCGTGTAAAGCAAAAAGGAGGGCGGGCCTAGCCATGGAAGAAAAGATCAAGAGAATCATCGAGGCCTACAAAGACCAGGATTTGATTCACATCGCCGTGACCTGCCCGGAACTGGGAGTCGCCATCGATCGGGCCTACCAGAAGGAGACGGAACACCACCGGATCAACGAGATGGTGAGGGGCGGTCGGGGTCGCGTGGAACTGGTGCTACACGAGATGAAGGACAAGTACGCCCTGCTCGCCGAGCTCCTGGCCGATCAGTTGTCCCTGGCCCTGGTGGAGAAGGAGCGGGAGCTCTTCAAGAAAATCGCGGATTACGGTGAGAACAGCATTCTGGTCACCGATGAACGCGGGCACATCCGATATGTGAATTACCATTTTGAAAAGATGACGGGCTACCAGCTGGTGGAGGTCATCGGCGAAAATCCCAACATCCTGCGTTCGGGCGAGCAGTCCGACGCCTTTTACCAAGAGATGTGGCAGGAGATCAAGGCGGGCCGTCCCTGGCTCGGTGAGTTCCACAACAAGCGCAGGGACGGATCGCTTTTTTGGGAGCGTGCTCGGATTTTGCCGCTCGATCTCGCCGATGAGACGGTCTACGTGGCCTACAAAACGGATATCGCCCTGCAGAAAAAAATCGAGGAGACCCTGATCCTAAAGAACCGGCACCTAGCGGATGTGCTTTCGGAACTGGAGAGGACCCAGACGGCCCTTCGGGACCAGGAGGGACTGGAGGAAGTCGGCGATCTCGCGGCGGGCTTGTCCCACGAGCTGGCGATTCCACTGCAGGTCTTACGCGATAGGCTGGAGACCCTGCAAGAGGAGAAAGACAGGGTTGGAGAAAGAAAGGCGCAGTCCCTCCTGTCTGAGATCGACCGCGCTCTCGGCTATGTGGAAGGGGTGATCCGGTCCTTCACCTCCTACACGGAAGGAGAAAGGGAAGAAGGGAATACCCCTTACAACCTCGGGGAAGCCCTAGACCGGGTCTTGTCCCTGCTGTCGCCCCTGATCGGTGATCAAGTGATGGTAAAGGTGGACATGGATGAGGTGACTCCCTTCACCTGTAGGGAGGTGCCGATGAACCGGATCCTGTTCCAAGTGATCGAGAATGGACTGGAGGCCATCGGAAAAAAAGAGGAAGGCGGGACCCTGACCATCGAGGTGAGAGAGGATGAGGACCTGGCGGTCCGGATTCGAGACGATGGGGTGGGTATCCCCCAAGGGGACCTAGCCAGGGTCTTCGATCCCTTTTACACCACGAAGGAAGGGACGCACCGAATGGGCCTGGGCCTCCACGTGACCCGCCACCTGGTGGAAAAAGAGATGGGCGGGCAGATCGATGTGACGAGCGACCAAAACCAGGGAACAACGGTGACGATCTGTCTCCCCCGCTAAGGGCTTTTGGGGAAGACGTGGTCACGCGGACAAAAAAATCTAGTATTCCTAAGAAAAATTCTTGCTAACGGTATTTTCCTGTGGTATAGTACAAACTGCAAAACAACATAACCTTATTGCGAGAGACGGAGGGATTAGGCCCCGCGAAGTCCGGCAACCTGCCTGAAAGAGGGTAAGGTGCTAAGTCCTACAGGCGCTCTGGATGCCTGGAAGATAAGGAGACGAAAGAACCGACTCTCTTCTCGCGCGCTTATGCCAGAACGGGAGTTTTTCCTATTCAGCTAACCCTTTTGGAGGTGTATCGACTGTGAAAAAAAGACTTTTTACCTCGGAATCAGTAACCGAGGGACACCCAGACAAGATGTGCGACCAGATTTCCGATGCGATTCTGGACGCCATCTTCATGCAAGACCCCGAGGCCCGCGTGGCCTGTGAGACGAGTGTGACCACTGGACTCGTGCTCATCGCCGGCGAAATCACGACCGACTGCTATGTAGACATCCCCAAGGTCGTGAGACAGACCGTTCGCGAGATCGGTTACACCCGTGCAAAATATGGATTCGACAGTGAAACCTGTGCCGTGCTCACGGCCATCGACGAACAGTCTGCGGACATCGCCATGGGCGTCAACGAGTCCCTAGAGCACCGCAGCGGTGTACAGGACAAGTACGAGCTCATCGGTGCCGGTGACCAGGGTCTGATGTTCGGCTTCGCCTGTAACGAGACGGAAGAGCTTATGCCCTTGCCCATCAGCCTGGCCCACAAGATGGCCAAGCGTCTGGCCGATGTACGCAAGGAAGGTATCTTGGATTACCTGCGCCCCGATGGCAAGACCCAGGTGACGGTAGAGTACCGCGACGACAAGCCCTACCGCGTGGACGCGGTGGTCATCAGCACCCAGCACCGCGAGGACGTAGCCCTTGCTACGATCGAGGCCGACTTGATCGAGCACGTGGTGAAGGCCATTGTTCCTGAGGACCTACTGGATGCGGAGACCAAGTACTACATCAACCCCACGGGCCGATTCGTCATCGGAGGCCCCCAGGGTGATGCTGGCCTGACGGGCCGCAAGATCATCGTGGATACCTACGGTGGATACTCGCGTCACGGCGGCGGAGCCTTCAGCGGGAAAGATCCGACGAAGGTAGACCGTTCGGCTGCTTACGCAGCCCGCTACGTGGCGAAGAACGTCGTGGCCGCTGGGCTGGCCGACAAGTGCGAACTGGAGCTGGCCTACGCCATCGGTAAGGCAGAGCCCGTTTCCATCCTGGTGGAAACCTTCGGCACCAACAAGGTGGACGAAGACCTGATCGAGACGCTCGTGCGCAAGCACTTCGACCTGCGCCCCGCTGCGATCATCGATACGCTGGGCCTCCGCGCCCCAATCTACCGTCAGACGGCCGCCTACGGTCACTTCGGTAGAACGGACATCGATCTGCCTTGGGAGCGCACGGACAAGGCTGCTCTCCTGAAGGAAGAAGCGGGTCTGTAAACGGACCCAAAACAATAAAAGCAGTATCAGCGAGGCAACGACGAAAGTGCCTTTTTAGCGGTAAGAGAACGGCCCCGGATCCTAGAAAACTAGGATCCGGGGCCGTTTGATCTTGTCTTAACTCTCTGCGGTGACAGCGTAGACTTTCGCACTCTCGATCTCGCCGGTCTTCCACTGGAACTTGTTCAGGTGTCCGTAAACGATCGAGATGATCGGGACCACCCAACAAAGGATGGCATAGGGCGCGTAGGCCAGGGTACTGACGCCCAGGGTACCCGCCATGAAGACGCCGCAGGTGTTCCACGGTACAAGGGGCGAGGTCAGCGTGGCCGAGTCCTCGAGAGTCCTCGAAAGGGTCTGGGGTAGGAGATCGCGTTTCTTGTACTCCCCGACGAACATGCGGCCCGTGATCACGAGGCTCGTGTACTGGCTGGCCGTGATCATATTGAGGCCGATGGCACTGAGCACGACGGAGGTGACGAGTCCACCGATGGATTTGGTGAGGCGGACCACTTGACCGAGGAGCACTTCCAGGACGCCGTTCTTCTCCAGTACAGAGCCCAGCGTGATGCCGAGCATGGCGAGGCTGGCCGTCCAGTTCATGCTCTGGAGCCCCCCGCGGCTCAGGAGGGTGTCGATTTCATCGATACCGCTGGCAGAGGCGTAACCGCTATTCAAGATGCCGGCGATGGATGTGACGGATTCTCCCTGAAGGAAGATGGCCAAGACCGCCGCGGCCAGAGTGGCGCTCACCAGCGTGATCAGGGAAGGGACCTTTTTGATAGCGGCCGTTAAGATGATGGCCGGTGGGATGAGCGTGAGTATACTGAGGTTGAAGTTCTGCTCGATCACCTGGAGGATGGCATCGATGGAAGCGGTGTTGACCGTACCACCGTAGTTCATCCCCAGGGCACCAAAGATCACCAGGGTGATAGCAAATCCGGGTACCGTGGTGTACATCATGGATTTGATGTGGTCGAAGAGATCACCCTCTGCCACGGCTGGTGCGAGGTTCGTGGTATCGGAGAGGGGTGACATTTTGTCGCCCAGGTAGGCACCGGAGATGATGGCACCTGCCGTCATGGCAGGGTCCACACTGAGACCAGCGCCGACGCCCATGAGCGCCACACCCACCGTACCGGCGGTGGACCAAGAGCTACCGGTGGCCAGGGCCACAATGGCTGCGATGATCGTTGAGGTGACCAAGAACATAGAAGGGTTGATCAGCTTCAAGCCCCAGTAGATGATCAGGGGCACGGTACCGCTGGCGATCCACGTTCCGATCAGGGTACCGATGATGTAAAGGATCAGGAGCGGAGGGAGGGCCAGCTTTCCGGCTTCTTCGATGGACGACATGATGGCCTCCCATTTGGCACCACCGAGCATCAGGACCAAAATCGCAAAAGAGGTGACCAGGAGCAGGGTGATATGGATGGGGATGCTCAGGAGGAAAACACCTGTGGACATACCCACGATCATGAAGAGCAAGATAGCCAGGGATGCATTCAAGCTAGGTAAAGATCGATCCATATTAGTTCACCTCTTTCTGGTAGAGAGCTTCAAATTTTTCATCCAAGACCTCGTTGACCGTGATCCCGATGGTGGCCATGGTACGCACGGCCTCGAATCGGTAGTCTTTCTGTCGGACAGCAGAGGCTACAGCGATCACGGAGTCGATCAGCGGGGTTTTTATCCCCAGTTGGTCGGCCATGTGGGACATGAAGACCAGACCGTAGCCGACATCTTCATTGAGATAGCGGTGGTCGAGGGCGGATTGCGCCTTGATCCCCTGGAAGCCCGGAGCTTTGGTGTAGCCTTCGTGGTAGGTGGCTTCTTCCATATAGCCCTGGAGTACGCCGAGCTCGTTGTCCGGTAGAATCGTGACGCCGAGCTTTTCTGCAATCATCAGGCGCTCGCGATCGACGGCAGCCATGAGATTGGCCACACCCGGTGTAATGCCCTCCTCGTAGAAAAGGAAGTCGCCGTTGGTCCGTTCGATCAGAGCGGCATTCATCAGTGTGATCGAGGGATGGAGGACGGGGTTCGAGTTCTGGAGCATGGTCTGAAAGACATTCTTTGCGCCTTCCGTATGGGGATAGACCGCTTGGAAGAGTTTGAGCGCTTTGTCGAGGTCGCCACTGGGAATGGTGGAGAGGTAGAGACCGCCCCTGAGTTTTAGGAAAATCTTGACGCCGCCCGAAGGTAGAATCCGAGAGGCATAGGGGAGCGTCGATGTTTCCCCGATCAAGACTTGTGAGGCTTTGGGGTGATCGCCGAAGATTTTTTTCGTGATCAGGGCGCCTCCGAAGGAACCGGGGCAGACGATATAGACCTGATTCGGCTCGATGACTTCTTTGATGGTCTCGGCAAAGGGCTCTGTGCTAAAAGAGGGCCCGATGGCCAGGATCAACGCGGCGTCGCGGATGGCTTCGGCGATATCGTGGCCCGCATAGAGAATGGGGGCAAACCCCTCCAGTTCACCTTCTACTCGGATGCCCTTGTCCCGGTTGAGTTTGTCGATTTGTGCTGGAAAAGCCTCAAAATCAAAGAGACTCACCTCATGCCCTGCCAGTGACCAGTCTGCCGCCGCTGCACAGGCTCCGTTGCCCGATCCTAAGATGGCTACTTTCATACTGTACTTCCTCCCTTTTCAGTCCTTTGCTTGTACAATCCGGTAAGTTCCATGTGATCTTCTCTGTCTGTTGAGAATGATCTACCCTAGGATAGTGCAAAGGCTGTGCCAATATTCTGAAAAGGTTAGAAGGGTTGCAATCACTAACTTTGAGCGAAGTGTGCAGTTTGAACCATTACAAAATGCCAATAAATGAGCATATGAAAAACGTTTTCCGAAAGATGTGACGGCTTTTCGTCACTAACGATCCTGAAATGGCGAAAAACTGTCACCGAGACGGGGTCTAGGGGGTAATATCCAGCTTGTTCATTCTGTATGTGAGGGTCTGGCGCGGTAACTCTAGGATCTCGGCCGCCTTGACGATATTTCCTCGGGAGTGCGTCAGGGCACGCAGGATCATCTCCCGCTCTACCTTCTCCAGGTGTTTTCTGAGGGACATTTGAATCGGGCGTTTGGTATAGGATTCCAGATCTTGTGAGGATTCCTGGTTTTGAAGGCTGTTGACCGCTTCTTTGAAATAGGCGGGTAAGTGCTTGGTCTGTAGGATGCGATCGGAAGTGATGGTGGTCATTGCCTCGACCACGTGTTTGAGTTCCCGTACGTTGCCATGCCAGGAATAGTGGAGAAAGAGATCCATCAGTGCTGGGGACAGGCGCTGGGCCCCGGCTCCACGCTGCCTGGCCTGCTTGAGGAAGTGTTCGACGTAGACGTAGATGTCTTCCTTGCGCTCGCGAAGAGGAGGTAGGTAGAGGGTGTTGCTACTGAGCCGATAGAAAAGATCTTCGCGGAGTTTTCCTTCTCTCATCAGTTCGAGCGGATTCTTGTTCATGGCCACGATGACCTTGACCTCCAGTTGTGTCTCCTTGGTACTACCCAGCGGTCGGACCATGCCGTCCTGTAGGATCCTCAGGAGCTTAGGTTGCAGGTGGATGGGCATGGAGTTGAGCTCGTCGAGAAAGAGTGTGCCGCCATCGGCCAGTTCAAAGAGGCCCTTCTTGTCTTCCGCACCGGTGAAGGCTCCTTTGGTCGAACCGAAGAGAATGGACTCGAATAGGTTCTCGGGTGTGGCCGCGCAGTTGTGGGTGATAAAGGGCCCCTTGCGATCGGGGTTGTGGTTGACCATAGCGCTGGCGAAGAGTTCTTTACCCGTGCCGGTTTCTCCGTAGAGAAGGACCGGGCTGTCCAGTTTGGCATAAAGCTTGGCGCGCTCGATCGTGTCGAGGAGCTCGCTGTTCTGCGTGATGATGTCATCGAAAGTAATGTGGTGATCGTAGGCGTGCAGGTTGGTCCGCGATGGGTCCCTAGGCTTCGTCCGCTCCGACGACCGTTGGAGGTCGTCGAGGGAGGTGCGATCCTGGGAAAGCTCGATGGCCCCGACGATTTCACCGAAACGGATGATGGGAAAGGTAATGTTGTTCGTGTGATAGATGCGACCGCGAAAATCTTTGAAGGTCTGGTTCTTCTGGTAGATGACCTTGCCCGTTTTCAAACAGGTCTTCATGGTACTTTCCTGTGGGTCCAACTGCGGGTAGACATCGAAGTAGTACATATTCGAATAGGCGCTGTAATCATTGACGATGGGCTCGGATTCGGACCACCCGTTGATCCGAACGGTATAGAGCACCTGCAGGTTCTTATCAACGACCATCATGGAATCGACGTAATTTAACATCCACGGTAACTCTTTCATGCTAACTCCCCCTCTCGGTCTGGCTCTTCTCATTTGACCTCATGATACGGCAAGTGGATGTGCCCCGTCAACGGTGGAAGCGCAGCAGGCCCAAACTGCTTTGTAACACGCGGTGAAAAGCATCTTCCTATCTCGAACAGGACGGTTGGCTGTCGATGGCAACTTTCTTATAGAAAAAAGTGGAAAATCTACACAAAAGGTCTCCTCTGGCTAGTCCAGCGGGGATCTTTTTTGATATACTAAGGGGGAATGTGTAGGAATCTTTGGAAAGTGGGAACGTTTATGATCACCCTTCGGGGCACTGTGGAAGATATTATCTATAAAAATGACGAAAACGGCTACACCGTGGCCATTATCGAGACGGAGGATGGCTTCGTCACGGCCAACGGCATCATGCCGACCCTGGAGCAGGGACTGGACTTCGCCCTGCAGGGGGAGTTCACACGCCACCCCAAGTACGGCGAGCAGTTCAAGGTGACCACCTGTGAAGAGGTGCTGCCCACGGAGCGTCGTCAGGTGATCCGCTATCTGTCGAGCGGTCTGATCGACGGCGTGGGGGAAACGTTAGCGGGCCAGATCGTGGATGCCTTTGGAGACGACGTCTTTGCCGTGCTCGATGAGCACCCGGAGCGCCTGCTCGAGATCCACGGGATCGGCAAGAAGAAGCTGGCCAAGATCGTGGCCAGCTACTCGGAGAACCGGGCTCTGCAGACCGTGCTCATGGGCCTGCAGCAGTACGACCTCTCCACCGGGGTGGCCATGAAGATCTATCGGCGCTTCGGCCAAGAGGCCCTGGAGATGATCCGGGAGAACCCCTACCTCCTCGCCGAGGAAGTACGTGGGATCGGCTTCAAGCTGGCCGACCAGATCGCCCAGAAGATGGGCATCGAGCGCGACGCCCCCTACCGGTGCCAAGCGGCCCTCCTCCACGTGTTGGCGGAGGACGTGAGCGCCGGGCACACCTACTCGGAGAAAGCGTCGCTGGTGGAGCGCACGCGCTTTCTCATCGGTGTGAGCGCCGAACAGATCCAAACGGAGCTCATGGACATGGCCATCGACGGTCGCGTGAACCTGGATGGCGAGCGTTTCTACCTGCCGGCCCTCTTTCATGCCGAGACGACCTTTTGCGCCAACCTGCTCCGCTTGAAGCAGGGGGCCACGGAGCTTGACTACCTGGAGACCATCGAGGACCTGATCGGCCATTACGAGAAGGAAGAGGATATTTCCCTGGGGGAAGAACAGCGGGAGGCCATCGCGGGCGCCTACCAGAGCGGCGTCGTGGTGATCACCGGTGGACCGGGTACGGGAAAGACGACCATCATCAAGGGACTGATCTCCGTCTTCCACGCCCTGGACCAGCGCGTGGCCCTGGCGGCTCCCACAGGGCGCGCCGCCAAGCGGATGTTCGAGACCACGGGTCTCGAGGCCAAGACCATCCACCGCCTCTTGGAATATCAGTTCTCCGAAGAAGAGGAGATGCTGTCCTTCGGCAGGAACGAGGCCAACCCCCTTGGTGCCGACGTGGTGATCATCGATGAGGTCAGCATGGTGGATGTGATCCTGGCCCACCACCTCCTCACGGCCCTGGCACCGGGCACGCGGCTGGTCCTGGTGGGCGACCACCACCAGCTACCCAGCGTGGGACCGGGTAAGGTGCTCGAGGATATCATCCAGAGCGAGATCCTGCCGGTCTTCCGCCTCGAGAAGATCTATCGCCAGCAGGAGGAGAGCATGATCCCCTTCAATGCCCGGAGGATCCGGGAGGGGGACCTGCCGATCCTCAACGAGAAGGGAAAAGACTTTTTCTTCATCGATGCACCGACACCGGAGAAAGTGCTCTCGACCATCGGTGATCTGGTGAGCTACCGGCTCAAGGACTACTACGATGTGGATCCCTTCTACGACATCCAGCTGCTCAGCCCCATGAAGAAGTACAAGGTGGGGGTCAACAGCCTGAATCTCCTCTGTCAGAACCTGCTGAACCCCGCGGCGCCGGGCAAGGACGAGAAGGCCTACGCAGGGAACACCTACCGGGTCGGCGACAAGGTGATGCAGATTAAGAACAATTATGAAATCGACTGGGTGACCCCGGATGGCGAAGAAGGCAAGGGCGTCTTCAACGGCGATATCGGGATCATCGAGGCCTTCGACAAGGAGGCCAGCACGGTGCGGGTCTTTTTCGATGACGACCGGCGCGTGCACTACGGGATGAACCAACTCGACGAGCTCATGCACGCCTACTGCGTCACGGTGCACAAGAGCCAGGGGAACGAGTTCCCCGTGGTGATCATGCCCCTCACCGGCGGTCCACCCATGCTGATGAACCGAAATATCCTGTACACGGCGGTGACGCGGGCCAAAGAGCTGGTGGTCCTGGTGGGCAGTCGGCGCTACCTCCAGCAGATGATCGACACGACGGACCAGAACGATCGCCGCTCGGGTGTGCTCGAGCGTTTTGGGCGGCTCAGAAAAATTTACTTCGGATAAGTGCGGCCACGGAAGGTTTTCTCCTGAAAAAAAGGGTGATCCACGTGAAAGAGTACCGACAGATCAAATTCTACTTCATGGCCCTCATGACCCTCATTCTAGGGGGGATCATGGCGATGAACGCGGACCAACTGCAGCGTGCCACGCCGATCGTCGGCACAATGCTGCTCTTTTTGGTGCTCTTCGATCTGCACTTTTTCTTCCGTTATCCCGAGAAACCGAAAGAATGGTGGCGTTACCTCTTCTACGGTGTGAACCTCTTGGTGGGGACCCAGTTACTGTATCTGCTCAGCCATTTCGAGAACAATACCGTGGCCTACTTCCATTTCTTACTGATCATCCTGGCGGGATTCTATTATTCGCGGCGCGAGGGAATGGCCCTCGCCTTAAGCGCGGCGACGATCACAGGTATCCATGTCTTACAATGTGGTCATTTTGAAATCCTGACTACCTATTTCTTGATTTTACTGGGTGCGGTGATGCTGAATGGAATCCACGGTAATTTGAGAAGGCTGATCGAAAAGCACGACGAAACGCTTTCTGAGGTACGGACCCTCTATAAGATTTCGAATATCATCGATAGCTTCCCCAGCACCGAGGAGATCCTGAGCCGGATGGTCAAGGTGATTTCCGATGCGCTGGGCATCGAACAGGCATACATATTGCTCCTCACCGATGGGGAGGACGCCCTCGAAGTGGTGGCAAAGTACGGTAGGGACCTGACGGAGGAGACCTACTACGGACTCAAGAGCTCGCTCGCCGGATGGGTCTATGAGAACGAGGTCAAGGTCTTTGCGAACGATATCGCGTCGGACGATTTCGTTCAGCAAAAATTGCAGCATAGCTTCGGGCTGTCGGCCATCGCCGTGGTGCCGCTGATTTACCAGGGCTTTAAGTTCGGCGTCCTGATCACGGCATCGAAGAGACAGCACTTTTTCAAAAAACGCGACGATCGCTTCCTCGATGTGATCGCAAAACGCGTGTCCATGGTCCTCTACAACAACCACCTCTACCGGAACATGGAGATCTCGGCCAAGACCGACGCGCTGACGGGACTCTACAACCAGCGGACTTTCTACGAGATCATGGCGCATAAAATCAAGGAGACCAAAGACCAGGAGGGGAACCTCCACCTGGTGATCATGGATATTGATAAGTTCAAGTCTTTTAACGACCGGTTTGGTCATGTGCTGGGCGATGAGGTGCTCAAGGAGATCGGAAGGGCGATCAAGCGGACCATCCGGTCCCAGGATCACGGCTTCCGCTACGGGGGCGAGGAGTTTGCCCTCCTCTTCGAAGGACTGGATGATGAGCGGGTCAAGATGGTAACGGAACGCATCCAAGTGGCGATCCGCGAGATCAAGGACCGGATCCCGGTGCTCCGGGAAGCGGGGGAAGTGATCACCGTGAGCGTGGGGATCTCACGCTATCCCGAGGAGAAGGATAATTTGATCCACCTGGTGGAACATGCCGATGAGAAGATGTACGTGGCCAAGGAAGAGGGAGGAAACTGCATTGTCTGTTGATCTTTTACGCTATTTGCTATCGGAGAATGCGTCGTGCTATGCTTGCGGTAAGGAGCTGCCCACGCGTTCGAAGGCTTATCTCTGTCACGACTGTTCGGGTTCCTTGCCGCTGATCGAGGGCCCGGTCTGCACGCGGTGCGGGCGACCCGTGGAAAAAGGGGCCCTGTGTTCGGAGTGCATGCTGATGTCCTATCACTTTGAGGGCAACATCGCCTGTTTTACCTACGAAGAATTGGGAAAACAATTGATACGCACCTATAAATACGGGGGGCGGCCCCATTTGTGGCGCCCCTTTTCCGAGCTGATGATCGATCGGTGGTATAGTGAGGAGCGCAAGCGGGTGGACCGGGTGATCCCGGTGCCCATGCACTGGACGCGGTTCATCCGGCGTGGTTTCAACCAGACGCAGGCCCTGGCCAGACCCGTGGCCGATGCCCTGGGCGTGCCGGTGGACACCCACCTGCGACGCGTGGGGCGTACACCACCCCTGGAACAACTCGATGGATCGGGGCGAGCGGCGGCGCTCACAGGGGCCTTTAGCTACGATGGTGACCTGACCGGAGAGCGCGTCCTCCTGGTGGACGATGTGATGACCACGGGCACGACACTCAATGCCTGTGCCAATGTGCTGAAACGATGCGGGGCCGAAAGGGTGATCACCATGACCCTTGCCGTGCAGATGCAGGATGACGAGTAAACATAAAGGAGTGATCAGCTATGGCCAATCTCAAACACTGTAAGAAATGCAACCGACTCTTTTCTCCTTACCTCGACGAGGACTACTGCTCGCGGTGCAAGGTGGGTACCGAGGAGGAGTTCAAGATCGTCAGGAACTTTGTTTACGATCATCCGGAAGCCACGATCAAGGATGCGGCCGAGGGAACGGATGTGGCGGAGGAGTTGATCCTTCAGTTCATCCGCGAGGGCCGATTGATCTTGAAGGGAGACCACACGCTTCTTTCCTGCGAACGGTGCGGGGTCAAGATCGACACGGGCCGTTTCTGCCCGGATTGCACGCGCGAGCTGAGGAACGAACTGTCTTCTGCGGGCAAGAAGAAAGAGGAGCCCAAGAAAGCCGAGGTCAAGAAGCGAGACCAGATGCACATCAGGAAAAATTAACGAAAAACATTTAACATCCCCCGGGGACTGCCGATATTATGGATAGAAAATCGGCTAGGAACTGGGGGTGTTTCGTTATGAAGATTCAAAACAGCATAATGGTGAATAAGCTCGTGAAGAGCTACCAGAAGAACATGCACAAGACCGAAGAGACCAAGGCGGCACTGCCGTCGGACAAGATTGAGATCTCGAAGGAGGCCCGCGCTTACCAGGTGGCCATGCAGGGGATCAAGGAGATTCCCGATGTACGCCAGGACAAGGTAGAGGCCCTGAAGACACAGATCAAAGAGGGCACCTACCGACCGCCGGCGGAAGACATTGCCGCGAAGATCCTGGGCGAGCTGTCGAGCGACGAGTAAAGGACCTGCCGATTTTCCCTTACCCAAAGGGAAAGGTGATGCGTGTGAGCTAGCGGACATCCCGACGTGGTGTCCGTTTTTATTAGATAGGACCACTAGTAGAAGGAGACGATCGTGATGAGTCAACTTTCGACCAAACTGATCATGGCCATGGAAAAGCAGCTCGAGATCTATCACGAGGTGCTGGACATTGCGAAGAAGAAACGCCAGGTAATCATAGACAACGAGATCAAGACCCTGGAGCATTTGACGGTGAAGGAGCAGGGATTGTCGCTCTCGCTTCTGAAGCTGGAGGACATCCGCCAGAAGATCATTGATGCGCTCCTTCGGGAGAAGGGCATCGGCGAGGTGAAGGATCTGTCGGAGTTGATGTTGTACCTGGCCCCTCAGGAACAGCACCGGGCCGAGGGCCTGCGCAAGGAGCTCATGGGTCTTCTTGGAGAGCTCAAGAGCCACAACGATCTGAACGGACAGTTGATCCAGCAATCGCTTGAGTTTATCGACTTTAACATGAATATGATGAAGAGCTTCAAGACCCCGGATGCCGCCACCTACCGCAAGGACCTGGCGGAAGATCGGGAAGACGACGTCAGAAGTCTTTTCGATGCGAAAGTGTGATGTGAAATGGCTTCTTCTTTTTTAGGACTCGGAACCGCTTACTCGGGACTCACCGCCAACCAGCGGGCCCTGCAGGTGACCAGTCACAATATCGCCAACGCCAACACAGAGGGGTACTCTAGACAGCGCCTGGATATGTTCGCGGAGAAACCGGACAGCTTACCCGCTGGTTACGGCACCCTGGGTATGGGTGTGACCTTCGGTAGCGTCAAGCAGATCCGGGATGAGTTTTTGGATTACAAGTACCGTCAGGAGAATTCCAAGATGGCGGAGTGGGAGTCGCGGGAAGAGGTGCTCAAGATCATCGAGTCGGTGATCAACGAGCCATCGGATTCCGGGATGCGCGAGATCATGGACCAGTTTTTCGCGGCCACCCAGGAACTGTCCAAAAACCCAGAGAACCTGACGACCAGGACTCTGGTACGTCAGCGCGGGATCGCGCTGACCGCTGGTTTGAACAACATCAGCGAGGGACTCAAGCGGCTCCAGCGGGACATGAACTTCGAGTTCGAGAGTGCAGTGACAGAGCTCAACGGCTATGCGTCGCAGATCGCCAAGCTCAATGAGATCATCTACTCCACGGAGGTTAGCGGCGGCAAGGCCAACGATATCCGCGACCAGCGGAACGTGCTGGTGGACAAGATGAGTGCACTCGTGGACATCGACTACTATGAGGATGCCAAGGGTCGCTTCAATGTGCTCCTGAACGGAAATGCCATCGTGGCGCACACGCGGCACGATACCTTGGAGATCAAAGAACGGGACGATGTGAAGAATTACGATGACCCGAACTTTCTCGTGGACATCCAGTGGGCGAGCGGTGTGCCCTTTGACGCCACCAGCGGAAAGATTAGGGGCATCATGAATATGCGCGATAACATCGCGGGAGATTCAAAAGGCATTCCCTACTACGTGGACAAGATCAACGAGTTTACCGATGCGCTCATGCGGGATATGAACCAGGTCCACTACAATGGCTTTGGTCTGCAGGGTGAAACCAATGAGTATTTCTTCACCATCAAGGGGATGAACTCACAGGAGTTCGAGAACCACCTCTTGACCAAGGGCTTTGACAACGGTCCGGCCCTAGATGTGACGGATTCCGTGCTCCAGGGCACAGCGGGTCTGGAGGACCCGGAGCTTCGGGAGAAGATCCACGAGAATATGGAGAAACTGGTGGACAACAACCCCCAGTACGCCTTTAAGTCCGTCCAGTACATCGGTGGCAGTTACTATATGGTGGATAAGCTCCGCGCCAGCGATATCACGGTGAATCCGGATTTTGAGAATCTGAACCTGATAGCGGCAGCGAGCAGCCAGGACGGTGCTCCGGGCGATGGGTCCAATGCCTTGAAGCTGGCCAATGTGCGTCACGACAACTCGCTCTTCCAGTGGGGGAGCGCCGATGACTTCATCAAGTCCCTCGTGTCCAACCTGGGTGTGGATACCCAGGAGGCCGTACGGGTCAGAGAGAACCAAGAGGTGCTGATCGAAGCGGCCCAGTACCGCAGGGAATCGGTGTCGGGGGTGTCCCTCGATGAGGAGATGTCCAATATGGTACGCTACCAGCATGCTTACAACGCCAACGCCCGCATGGTCAATGTGGTGGACGAGATGCTGGATTTACTGGTGAATCGACTGGGAACGGTAGGTAGATAAGATGCGCGTGACCAATAATATGATGATCATGAACATGATGCGCAACGTCAACAGCAACCTGAATTTGATGGAGCGCTACCAGGAGCAGCTGGCCACGGGGAAGTCCGTGACCAAGCCCCACGAGGGACCGGTGGAGGTCTCCAAGGTGCTCCGCTATACGACGGAAAGAAACGAGCTGGAGCAGTACGCATCCAACGCCAACGATGCCCTGAGCTGGATCCAGTCTACGGAAGGCGCCATTAAAAGCGTTAATGATGTGCTCCAGAGAGCGAGAGAACTGACGGTCCAGGGGGCCAATGGTGCGCTGGCGACAGAGGATCGTCAAAAAATCGCTCAAGAACTTTCCCAATTAAAACAAGAGTTAATCGCGAATGCCAATGCCACCCACGCGGGGAAATTTCTTTTCTCCGGATACCAGACGGACAGGAAGCTGTTCAATGAGGATGGTACCTATAACATCGATGTGACCCAGGCCCAGGTGACCAGCGCCAATAAGACGGTTTTTGAACTGGGACGCGGAGAGAGCCTGGACGTGAGCACGAATGGGATCAATATCTTTGGCCACCTGCCGCTGGATACGATCACGGCCACAACGGTACCCACGGAGGCCGTAGCGGGAGTACCTGCTACGAAAGAAGCCCTCAAGGTCCAGCTGGATCTGACAGAGGATTACTCGGCAAACCCGGTGACGGTGACTTTTGATGGGACGCCTTATCAAGTGGATGCGGCACTGCTCGCTGAGCTGAAGGGGACAACAGAAGCCAATATCACGCCCGATTTGAAACAAGAGCTGAAGACGGAAATCGTCTCGGCCTTACGGTCGGCGAAAAACGGTACAGATTCACTAAACCAAGTGGCGGATGTGTATTTTAACGAGATGGATCAATTGGTGATCAAGTCGAGGACCTATGGTAATCTCGCGGGCGATATTACCTTTACCTCAACACCCGTACCGACAGCTACTGAGTTAGTGGAAGGCGCAGATACCACGGAGGCCCTGATCGCCGGGATGGAGAACCTTTTAGATACGGATATCTCCACGGCCGTCGCCGAGGGCGCCGGTGTGGAGAAAATCCTGATTAACCTAAACGGTGAGCAGCGGGAGATTATGGTGGATATGCAGGCGCTCCCATCGAACGATGTGGCGGGTTATGTAACTGCCATGCAAGCATCAGTGGATACAGCCTTCGGTACCGGTGTCATCACGGTGGGTGGATCCAATGCGAATCCGATGACCTTCACGACACTAGGGACGATCGAAGGCAAGACGCCGCGGTTATCCGTTCAGCCGATCAAAGCCTATGAGTCGGAACTCTTGACGGATTTCGATGATATGATCACGGCGCTCAACACCGGAGATGATGCCGGGATCCAGAATTTCCTCGGTAAGCTGGATGTGCAGATGGACAACCTGATGGCCATTTGGGGCGACGTGGGGGCACGGACCAACCGTCTGGAGCTGATCACGGAGCGGATCAACGAGACCCAGGTGAATATCACGAGTCTCTTATCCGATGCAGAGGATGTGGATATGGCAGAAGCCATTATGTATCTGAAGAATGCGGAGAATGTCTACAGAGCGTCGCTGTCCGCTGGTGCGCGGATCATCCAGCCGACCTTGATGGATTTCCTACGGTAGTAGAGTGAGGTGAGTCGTCGATGCGTATCACGATGCAGTCCCAACAGGCCCTGATTGGCATAGAGACGACCCCGGGCCGTCAGTCCATTCAGACAGAACAACAGGTGCTGGATATCCAAACGGAGAAGCCCCAACTGGAGATGGAGACGACCCATGCGAAAGTGACCATTGATCAGTCCCAGTCCTTTGCGGAGTCGGGACTCAAGTCGGTTTTTCAACTGATCCGGGAGAATGCCCAGATGGGTTACCAGCAGTATATGGCGGCCATGGCCCGCTATTCCAGCCAGGGTGATGAGATGGCCAACATCCAGAACAAGAATGTGGATGTGGTGGCGGAACAGGCCGATGACAATGCCTTCGGTCAGTTCTCGAAAGAATTCGGCATGGTGACCATGCCGCGGACACGCCCCCAGATCGATGTGATCCCCGGAGAAGTGCGGATCAACCTCAGGCGTGGGACGGTTCAGAACAAGACGGTGCAGAGTCGACCCCAGCATGACTACGAGCGGGGGAAGGTGGACCTATACCTCAGACAGCGCAACTCACTGCAGATCGATGTGGTTTATGATGAAGAAGTCTAGAGAAAAGGTGGCGTTCAGATGATCGTGAAGACAGAGTTATTTGGAGATTTTGAGTATCAAGAAGAAGAGGTGCTGACCTTTGTGGAAGGAATCTATGGGTTCGATGAGCTGAAGAAATATCTACTGATCACGAATCCGGAGGAAGAGCTCCCCTTTGACTTCCTGCAGAGTGTGGAGGACGAGGAACTCTATTTCATCGTGACCTCCCCCTATCTGTTCCTGGAGGACTATGATTTTGAGATCTCGGACACCTTGGTGAAAAAGCTTGAGATTGACCAGCCGGAGGATGTGATCGTCCTTTCCCTCACGACAATTCCAGAAAAGAGCGAGGAAACGACGATCAATCTCAAGGCGCCGATCATCGTGAACAAGGAAAGCAAGAAAGCCAAGCAGGTGATCTTGGTGGAAGACTATCCTTACAAGCACAAGCTGTTCAACCAGAAGGCGTAGGTGATCCGATGCTGATCTTAACGAGAAAAGAAGAAGAAAGCCTCATCATCGACGGCAAGATCGAAATCACGGTCATTAAATCGGAGGATGGCAAGGTTAAGCTGGGGATCACGGCTCCAAAGGAAATCGAGATCCACAGGAAAGAGATCTTTGAAAAGATCCAGGAGGAGAACAAAGAGGCGAAGGCAAAGAAAGATGCTTTCAAAAATCTCGAGAAAATTTTCAAAAAAGACTAAAGTTCTCCCACCACCCACCGATATTCTAAGTAGTTGACGGCTTTATGCATGCAGCGGCCGATGCACGCGTGAGACGACAACAACCATAAACGGCAAGGATGCCGAAAACACACAATCATTCAAGGAGGAATGAACAAATGAGAATTAACAATAACTTAATGGCAATGAACACCCATAGACAATTGGGTCTCAACCAAAATGCTGGTGCCAAGTCCATCGAAAAACTTTCTTCAGGTTTCCGAATTAACCGTGCTGGTGATGATGCTGCTGGTCTTTCTATCTCTGAAAAAATGAGAGGTCAGATTCGTGGTTTAAATCAAGCATCGAGAAATGCTCAAGATGGTATTTCACTCATTCAGACAGCAGAGGGTGCTTTAAATGAATCACATGCCATTCTTCAAAGAATGAGAGAATTAGGCGTTCAGTCTTCGAATGATACAATGACGATTGACGACAGAAGAGAGATTCAAAAGGAGATTAACCAACTGGTTGATGAAGTAGATAGAATCTCAACTGATACTGAGTTTAACACTAAAGAATTGCTTGATGGTTCTTTCAGTGCAACTAAGATTCACATTGGGGCTAATGAAGGACAGTCTATGGATCTTACCATTGCTGATATGCAGACGACTGCTCTTGGAAGTGCATCAGGAACTGGTCAAACATCATCAGCATCAATTGTCACAGATTTTTCTGGTGCATTAGATAGTACTTTGACACTAGATGGTACTGCCGGAACACCAACTGCAACTATGGACGTTACATTAGATCAATGGATCTAAGTCAAGTTTTTGGACAAGTTTTAAGCAAATCGCTGTTAAGGATGGATTCTCTCCTGAATTATTTATTCCACGTTCCACTTCGGCAGGGGCCCTATCCCCTCTGGACACCTGAGTCTATCAATCGGTAGCCCTATCAAACCTTGAAAGCATACCAGAGGGGATCCACCCTTACCGAAGGGGCTTTCGCGGCATAAACCTAGCTTGCACTATTCTACCCAAAAGTTTGCTACTAGTGACTCTTCAACATTTCATTGGGTGTTCGGTAATTAATGGACCCATGGATCCGTTGGTTGTTGTAGAATGCTTCAATATATTGGAAGAGGCTAATATGAGCCTGCTGGTACGTATCATACTTCTCATGGTGCACGAGTTCCTTTTTCAGAACAGCGTTAAAAGACTCTATGGACGCGTTATCGTATGGACAGCCCACAGCTGAGAAAGATTGCTGAAAGCCATATTTTTTAGCTAAAGCTCTATAGGCGTGAGCGGTGTACTGACTACCCCGATCTGAGTGTAGAATCGTACCTCGGTGAAACAGTCCCTTTTTAATCACTTTCTTGAGAGCATCACTCGTTAACCGAGCGTCCATTTTCTTTGAGAATGACCAACCGATGACAGCCTTTGAGTATACATCCATGATCACAGCGAGGTAGCACCACCCGTGTCTCGCGGTATGAATATATGTAATATCACTGACTAATTTTTCAAAAGGCGTCGAAGCCCTAAAATCTCTACCAATCAAATCTTTTAGAAGAGGGTCGTGATTCGCTTTTGAAGCGTGGTGCTTATACTTTTTCTTAGTAATCGAATGAATACCCAGTTCTCTCATCAAGCGTTGTACACGGTTGATGCCAACGGCTCCTTGCTCTTTCTTCGCACGCTTTTCATTGAGGCGCATTCTGATCTTGGGTGCTCCGTATCGTTTTTTGCTGTTCATCCAAATCCGTAGAATCTGCTCCCGCAGCTCCTGGTTCTCTCGATCTCGCTGGCTTGGGGTTCTCGATTCCTTTTCATAAAACGTTGACCGCTTAATACCGAGCAGGTCGCACGTCATTGATACTGAGCTACTGTGAAGCTTTACAACTTCGTGCGCGGTCTGATGGAGCTGCCCGGTCGTTACTTTTTTGACATGATTCTTAAAGCATCTTTGAGGATGGCATTTTCTTTTTCCATTTTAGCCATTTTTCTCTTCATCTCAGTCATATCGCGATTTGTTAAGGCTTGCCCATTATCTTGATGAACGACTTCAAACTCTTTCTTCCACCGATAGACTGCTCCGCGATAGATGCCGAACTCATTGGCTAACTCATCTGCAGATCGTCCACTTTTGTATAGGTCGACTATCATCTTTTTAAAATCATCATCATAGTGCTTTCGGTTGTTTGCCATTTCTATCATCTCCTAACTCATTCAAGTATATCGATACGCGATCATCTATTCAAATTAGGAGATGCCACTCTACCGCAGCTGTTTTAAATCGCTTAGAACGTGTCTATAAAACTAGTGTAACATCACAAGACTATGGAACTGTTGATGAAGTTGCAAATGCAATTAATAATCAGATTCAAGGTAATGCAGAGTATAAGAATTTGATTGAAGCCAAAGTTGTTGAAGGAAATAAAATTTCTCTTGTAAATAAAACTGCAGAAGTTATTACAACGGCTGACGGCGGTGGAACCGTAAGTGCAGCAGTTAGTTTGAAGCTTACAGTTGGCGCTATTGGAAATACGTTAACAAGTGTTAACTCACTTAAGGTAGCTAATGTAGATACTGCTACAACAGGTGGAGTTCTTACACAAGCTGAAGCAGATGCAGCGATTACAGTTTTTGATGATGCTATTAAGATGGTTTCTGCTGAGAGATCAAAACTTGGTTCATTCCAGAATCGTCTTGAGCACTCAATCAAAAATCTTGATACATCTGCTGAGAACCTCCAATCTTCTGAATCTAGAATTAGAGACGTAGATATGGCGAAAGAAATGATGGAGTTCACTAAGAACAATATTCTTCAGCAAGCTGCACAAGCTATGTTGGCTCAAGCGAACAACGCTCCCCAGGGAGTATTACAACTCTTACGTTAAGAGTAAAGTTGTTCAGGGTCCATTAGAGAGTAATCTCTAAATGATAATTGGGTGAATTGCTGGAACTTCCTTAAGCTCAGCTAATCACAACGCAGCTGGAAACGGCAAACGTGACGGTTTGAAAATAGCCTGAGATTGGATAATCAGCAGCCAAGCTCCTGTACCGAAAGGTTGGAGAAGGTTCAACGACTAGGATAGACCATCTAAGGTCATTGTGGTGACGTTACCATAGATTATGATGATGAAATCCGTAGGATCAGAGGTGGTCCGAAGTGCCCAACAACCGAAAAGGGGTAAGAGGTCAGCAATCAACGATTAGGAAAAGTACTCGAACCTCCTGACCAACTAACCCGGTTGAAGATATAGTCTGGCATATACTGAAAGGTATGTGATGGTCCGCAAGCAAACCAAGCACCTCAAGGCGTTCTCCAGTTACTCAGATAATTGGACGCAAATTGAAGCCATTAAGGAGTCCAGGGGATTTTTCTCCTGGCTCTTTTTTTACATATTGTGGAGATTTGTAATGGAGGATGATTATTTTGACACTTACCGTAGATTTTAGAAAAGAACTTGTTCACAGAATAGAAGAAAATGGTAATAAAGGTTTGTCTGATATGGATCTTATGGAGTTTTCAAAGGGTCTAATCCAGAAGTTAAAAAAGTCGAATTCAGTGAAACTGTATCGTTACATGCCTTTTAACTATAATAGTGTTCGATCCATTGAAACGGGTAGTATCTATCTTAGTGAAGTTGGAAAAATGAATGATGTGTTTGAAGGGTTAACATTGAGATCACGGGGTCTGTCCCTTTCGATCACGGGGTCTGTCCCTTTCTGTGAAAGAACTATTTCGCTCGGTTGCTAGAGGGCTTAGAATTCAATGGATTCAGCGATTGCCCGGAAATATTTCTTCACAAAAAGAACCTGTCCCCAATGAGGAAGAAATGAATAAGCTATGATATAATGGAAGTGGTTTGATCAGGCGTACTGATCAGATCAACTTGATTGGAAATCATCATGCTTGTAAGGGAATGGTTGCCGACAGAAATTAAAAGATGTTTTTTTTTGGAGGCTTCAATCGATAAGATAGAGGAAGACGTCACGACAAAGTGCTTTCCTGAGATTGAAAAACTCTACCTTAGGTTACTAGAGAATGATTGGATGTGATCTGAATGGATATTGCAGCACTTTCCATGGGACTGAGCCAAATGAAAATCGCCCAGGAAGTCAGTATCGGCGTTGTGAAAATCGCCATGGACACCGCGGAAGGTCAGATGACCGATTTGACCCGGATGATGGAACAGAGTGTCAATCCCTCAGTGGGAAGCAACATCGATCTCTCGTTGTAAAAAGTCGCGTATTGAAATAATTTGGGCGTTGACGCTTTTTTTGCGTGGATACGAAAAACCATTAAAGTTCATCGTGCGGTCGCCGATAATGTTGATGTCATTCGCATCAAGGATGATGCGTACGACCGCATGGATGCAGTCTCAACCTAGCAATCGATAGAATATTCTTTATAGAGAAAAGAACACCGGTCGTGTACTGTGTTCTTTTTGTGCATTTTTGACCCCTGGAGGTGATCATGGAACAGTCTAGAGAAGAACTGGAGTCATTACTAGCGAAAGTCAAAGAACGGATTGTTCGGCTCGAGGAAATCGAGACCAAGCTTTTTCATATGCGGGCCATCGCTAAGGCAGCCCTGGGTAGCGTGGACGAAGAGGAGCTACAGCGTCTCCAGTCTGAAATGAGCCGCCTGAGCCGCGAAATTCGAGTATTGGAGAGGAACTTGCCCGATGTGTATACACTGGCCTAATTGGGTAAACATAATATGATGGAGGTGTAACCTATGAAGATCAATCAGAACCCTTATACCAAGAACCCCAACCTGAATCCAGACACTGCCAATAGAAGTGACAAATCACAGGATATCAAGACACGTGAGCTGGGGATCCAGGACCAGTATAGCCCTGGGAACAAGCCCGTGGATGCCGGTAACTATAGCAAGCCGGACGTGAGTACCATTGAACGTTTGAAAGCAGAATCAGAAGCCCGTTTCCAAGGCCTGCGGGACATGGTGCGCGAGCTCCTCGAGCGCCAGGGTATGAATTTCCGTGATGTCGACGCCGGCGAAGTCGTCAAAGTCGACGAAGAAACCCGTATGGCCGCCCAGGAAGCCATCTCGGAAGACGGAGAATTCGGTGTGGCAGCTGTCAGCGACCGGATCGTGGAATTCGCCAAGGCCATTTCCGGTGGCGATAAGAGCAAATTCGATAAGCTCGTGGGCGCCATTGAAGAAGGATTTGAGGCCGCTAAAGAAGCCCTCGGAGGAGAGCTTCCCGAGATCTCCCAACAGACCTATGATGCCGTGATGGAAAAGCTCGAAGCATGGAGAGACGAAGAAGCGTCCGCGGAGTAAAACCCCGGACGTCTTTTCTTCTGCAATTTTTCGAAATATTTATCCGAACGACCCTTGAGACCTTAAGATTACCCCCGGTGTGCCGATAATAACAGTAACGGAAAAACCCTACCAAGGATGGAGGTCGTGACGATATGGATATCGGAAGTTTAAAAAGTGGGTTTGATCACGCACAAATGCCGGGTGTATCCCAAGGTGCTGAGGCGAAACCAGTGGAGAGAACCGTCTCCGAGACCGTCGATAAGATCCACCGCGAGGAACAGCGCGAAGCCGAGATGGTCATCACAGATGATATGCTGAACAAGAGCATCGAACAGGCTAACAAGTCCCTCGAAACCTACGATCGACGTATCGAACGGACCGTACACGAGAAAACACACACCGTGATGTACCAGATCAAGGACATCAAGACGGATGAAGTGATTCGTGAGTTTCCCCCAAAGAAGATCCAGGATATGATCGCCAAGATGTGGGAACTGGCCGGGCTCTTTGTAGACGAGAAGGCGTAAACCTTGGAACCAATAGAAAAAGTGGTGATAAATCATGAGTGATACGATGAGAATAACCGGGATTATGTCCGGCATGGATACAGAAACCATGATCAAGGACCTGATGAAAGCCGAGAGCCTCAAGATGGACGCTCTCGAACAACAGAAGAAACTGGCCGAGTGGGAGAAAGAATCTTACCAGGACATCTCCAAGATGCTCCGGGAGTTCCGCGATACCTACATGGATATCCTGACCCCTGCGACCAATTTCAGGAGCCCCAGCATGTTTGCTAATTTCTCCTCCAGCGTAATGGCCGGTGGAGCTGAAACTAGTGCCGTGAGCGTAACGGGTAGTGCGACGGCTACAGACCTGACGCATACCATCAGCGAAATCAGCCAGCTTGCAACTGCAGACAAATATGCCAGCATTAGTCCTGTGAAAAGCACCATTGATGGCGATGCGATCGATCTCTCTGCGATCAATGATAGCATCAACGCCGGTAACGATACCTTCAGCTTTAGTTTTGATGGCGTGACCAAGGCAATACAACTGGACAATGGAGCAGATGCAGCAGTTTACGCAGACGAAGGCGCTCTTTTGTTAGACTTGCAAGACAAACTAGACGCTGCTTTCGGAAGTGACAAAATCACAGCATCTTTCGAAGGTACGAGTCTCAAGTTCTCCTCTCCAGAGAGCGGACACCAGATGCAAGTATTCAGCTCTGATGCTAATATCTTAGGAAATCTAGGTTTTGAAACCGGAGATGCCAGTTTTGTAAAGACTTCAGAAACGTTGGAAAGTGCTTTTGGCATCGCAGCTGGACCTGTGGCGGTGGAGATTAATGGTGTCACGGATTTTGGCATCGAGAGCACCGACACCGTGAAAGAAATGATGGACAAGATCAACAACTCCGATGCCGGGGTGACCATCAGTTACTCTTCCCTATCAGGGAAATTTGAATTAACTGCTAATGATACCGGTGCAATCAACAAAATCGGTTTTGGTGGCAGCAATACGTTTCTTAATGACAATCTCAAGATCAATACATCTGCAGTCGACACTCCAAATGACGGGTATAACCTAGATGATGGATACGAGGCGGCAACGGACGCCCAGTTCACCCTCGACGGTGTCACCACCTCGAGAAGCTCCAACAACTTTACAATCGACGGACTGACCTATACGCTGAACAGCACCCATGATGTCGCTGATGGGCCTATCGATATCTCGCTCTCCCGCAACACGGAAGAGCTAAAGGAAAATATCGGTGGTTTCGTGGAGAAATTCAATGAAATCATCAAAACCGTCAACGAAAGCCTGAATGAAAAGCGCAATTATGATTTTAAACCTTTAACGGACGAACAGAGAGAATCCATGAGCGAGGACGATATCGAGCTCTGGAACGAAAAGGCCAAGAGTGGGATTCTGCGCGGTTCGAATGAGCTGCAGACCTTCGCCAACAACCTCCGCCGCCTTGTCTACGAACCCGTGGAAGGCGTCGATATCACCCTGAGGGATATCGGGATTACCACGAGCACCAACTACAAAGACAACGGTAAACTGGTGGTCGACGAAGCCAAGCTCGAGTCGGCCCTACAGAATAATTTCGACAAGGTTGTTGACCTCTTCACCAAGACCAGCGAGATCGGTTACGAAGACACGGCCAACCGCTCGCAGCGGTACAATGAGTCCGGCTTCTCCAACCGCCTCTACGATCTCGTTCAGGACAATGTCCGCAATACGCGCGACGCCAACGGCAAGCGTGGGGTTCTCATCGAAAAGGCCGGTTTCGAGGGCGAGCTCTCCGATCTGCAGAATACCATCCAGACCCGTATCGGCGGCTTCGACGACCGGATTTCCGATATGCTGGACTACCTCAACAGCCGTGAAGAGTACTACTACCAGATGTTCGCGCGCATGGAAAGTGCGCTCGCCGAGATGGACAGTCAGGGGCAGTGGCTACAGAGCCAGTTAGGAGGCATGTAAGACCGTGAGTCTAGAGAAACGGATGACGATTCTCAATGACATGCTAAAGGCAACCAAACTGATCAAGACCGCCATACAGGAGAAGGATGTTCACCTCCTGGAGACCACGCTCGATCAGAAAGAGCACCTGATCCAGCTCTTCGATAACCTGCGCAATCTGACGGATGCCGAGCGGCACAGCGCGGCCTTCGAAGACTACATGCAACTGATCAAGAAAATCCAAACAATCGACAAAGACAATCGCAAGGCACTCCTAAAGGTCAAGGGAGAATTCGCCGATAAAGCAGATGAACAGAAGAAAAAGCGCGGCGACCTGAGGGCCAAGAGCGGTAAGGTGAAGCAGTACAACCCTTATATCTCCAACGCCAGCGGTTACCGATTCGATGAGAAGAAATGATCACAATAAAGGAGAGACCCCTATGGCGATGCTAAACCCCTATAACTACCAGCGGCCGCAGAAGCCCATCAACCTGAAGCGTCCCGCACCCGCGGCCAAACCCGTGGGTGGCAAGCAGCAGAACGGTCAGGGTAAGGCCGATCCCTACTTAGAACAGCGGGTCATGGGAGCCAAACCCGAAGAGCTGACGCTCATGCTCTACGAAGGCGCCATCAAGTTTTTAAAGCAAGCCCAGATCTTCTTAGGCGACAAGAAGCTCGACAAGGTGAACAACAGCATCCAGCGGGCCGAGGACATTATCGTGGAGCTCCGTGCCACGCTCAACATGGACATCGCGCTTTCCGAAAATCTGGATAGCCTCTACGAGTACATGCTCAGCCGTCTGATGGACGCCAACCTCGACAAGGATCACGAGATCTTGGAAGAGGTCATCGGTCTGGTCACAGAACTCAAGGATACCTGGAAAGAGGCCATGGCTCTTTGACTTGATTTGATCGCCAGTTGTCGGGTATAATGGGAAGACGAACAGAAAGGATGGTTCGATACCATGAGAATATCCGAAGGCATTGCTCAGAACATCTACAGTCTGAGACAAGCCATTGGTGTCGCCAACATGCAGAAAGCCATGAACCAAGACCAGCAGGCCATCGATAGCCTCGTCAAGGGCATGGAACAAAGCGTGACACCGACCAAAGGCGCGCATATTGATATCAAGCTCTAGAACCCGGCATACCTGGGTTCTTTTTTTAAAAGTGTCAAAACGGATCGGAGGTTGAACAGGATGATCGACAGGCTCAGACAGACCACGGAAGAAAAACGCACGCTTCTCGAGGAGCTCCGCATGCTCCTCCTCTTGCAAAAACGAACCATCCAGAACAAAGAGATCGACGAGCTCAGAAAGACCGAACTCGACATCATCGCGATGAAAAGTGATCTGGTCAAATGCGATACCCGGTTCCTCGCCGATTACCAGCACTTTAGAAGTGACGTGCTCGGACGGGGTAACTTCACCGAAGAGGAAAAAATCCAGGTGAGCACCCTCCAGCAGCTCATCAGCCACTGCATGGACCTTGAGCTCGAGGTGGAAAGCTTGGAAGATGAAAATCGCGCGCTTCGTCAAGAATCCCCGGAAATCGCAAAAAAACTCTACCAACGGCGCATGGCTGGGAAGGTAAAACAGCGATACGGAAAAAGATGACTGTTTCGTTCCTTTTCCCTAGGGTATTTAACCAATACACCAAAAGAGAAAGGGAGGTATGCTCGCTACAATTTAAATAAAAAGTGCAGACACCTTTTAAATTGGAAGGAGCTGAAGTGAATGAAAATCATCGCAACAGGACGGAACGTCAGAACCATTCAGCCACTGCAAGAGCAAGTGGAAAGCAAGCTGGAGAAGTACGAAAAGTACTTTAACACCAACATCGAGGTACATGCCACCTTTACCGAGGAGAAGAACCGAAGCGTGGTGGAAATCACCATTCCGCTGAAGAACGATGTCATCTTCCGGGCCGAGGAGACAACCGATGATATGTTCCAGTCCATCGACAATGTCGTCGACAAGCTGGCCAAGCAGATCAGGCGACATAAGACAAAGCTCGAGAAGCGCTATAAGGCACATGACTCCATCAAGTTCGAACAGATTCCAGCGTTCGAATCACCAGAAGTAGCAGAAGAAGAAAAGCGCATCGTGAAGAGCAAAAGATTCGCGGTGAAACCCATGGATCCCGAAGAGGCGGTCCTGCAGATGGAAATGCTCGGACACGACTTTTTCGTCTTCCTCAATGGCGTGACCGAAGAGGTTAACGTGGTTTACATGAGAAAAGACGGAAACTACGGACTGATCGAGCCCTACCTATAAACCCATTGAAAATGATACGCCCGGACCGAAAGGTCCGGGCGTTTTCTGCGTGAGGAGCCCCTAAAAGATGGCTTTACAAAAAGGTTTGTAAAAATTTTAACAAAATAGGGTGAACTTCTTGATAATGACTTGCGTTGTGATAGAATTAATGGGTAATAACACATTTTTATACAGTTGTTAAGGAGGAGTCGTCGTGATCAAACGCAGTCTCAGAGCCAAGATGATGCTGGCCATCGGTCTCTTGACCCTGATCATCGTTGCAGGACTTTCCCTGGTGAGCTACAACGAAGCCGGGAAAGCCATTGAAGCAGAAGTCGAAACATCGATTCAAACGACAGTACATCTCGTAGAAGATGAGGTGGCCTTGCGCCAGAAGGCCATCGCTGACCAGATTGACTTCATCACGGGCATCGATTACGTAGAGGAGTTCTCGGAGTGGCGAGACCAACGGTTTGTGGTCACAGAGCTCATGGAAACCTACAAGGACCAGAACCAAGAGCTCGTGGACAGTGTGTTCATCATCGGTTCGGAGGGTAAGATCATCGCCGACGCCTCTGGCGGGAACCTCGAGGGTACGGACCTTTCCGATCGCGGTTACTTCCAGAAGGCCCTCGTGGGTGACGCTTCCTGGAGCGAGGTCATCGTATCCAGGGAGACCGGTAAAGCTGTCATCGTTTACGCCAGCCCCATCACCATCACCAACGGTCGCGCCGATGCGATCTTAGCCACTTCCATGGATTTTGGCTTCGTCACGGATACACTGTCCGAGGTCAAGGTGGGCGAGCTGGGCTATGCCTTTCTACTCGACCGACAAGGCATCCTCCTCTACCACCCGAACGCGGATTACATCGGACAACCCCTGAGCGCCTTCGGGGTTCCCGAGCTCGATGCCGCTCTTCCAGAGATGATGGCCCTCCAGTCCGACCGGCTGGAGTACACCTACAATGGAGACGACAAGCTCAATATCTACAGCCCCTTGGCCGACCAATGGATCTTGAACATCAACGCCGTGAAAGCTGACTACCTTTCACCCGTTGCAACCCTGGGGAGGAAGCTGATGGTCGTGGGGATCGGCGCCTTTCTCTTCGGCATGCTGTTCGTCCTGGTCTTCACCTCTTGGTTGGGCAAGAAAATCAGCAAGATGAAAGAAGCCATGTCCGTAGCCGCCACGGGTGACCTGACGGTCAACGCCGAGACCGGCGAGCTCAAGCGCTGCTGGGAGGTCATGGGCTGCGATGAAAAGGATTGCGTCGCCTACGAGAACGAAGACCTCCGCTGCTGGCAGATGGAAGGGACCCTCTGCGAGGGTGAAGTCCAGGGCACCATGGGCGAGAAGATGGACAAGTGCCTCGTCTGCGCCACCTACAAGGCTACAGAGGGCGACGAGATCGGACAAATGGGTCGCTCGCTGAGCAACATGCTGGCCGAGTTCCGCACGACCCTCGGCACCATCCGAGATGCTTCCATGGAATTGTCCTCCTCCTCGCAAGAGATGGCCACCTCCTCTGAAGAGAGTGGTGCCTCCGCCGACGAGGTCGCTAAGAACATCGAGGAGATCACGGCCTCCACGGACACCCAACGGGGTCACGCCGACGCCATGAAGGACAAGATGAACGGGCTGCGGACCGAACTCACCGACAGCGCCGAGAAAACCCGCGCCATGCAAAAGGGAGCCGTCCGGGTGACCGAGGCTGCGGAAAAAGGACAGGCCGTCCTCACCACCACCAAGGACAAGATCCTGTCCATCAAGGAATCCTCCGAAGAGACCACCTCGGTGATCGGCCGTCTCGAGGAGCGATCCGGCGAAATTGGCAACATCAACGAGGTCATCTCCAACATTTCCGAACAGACCAACCTCCTCGCCCTCAACGCCGCCATCGAGGCCGCCCGCGCAGGCGAACAGGGACGGGGCTTTGCCGTCGTCGCCGAGGAGATCCGCAAGCTGGCGACCCAGTCCCAGCAGAGCGCCGAGAACATCAACCACCTCATCGTCCAGATTCAGAAAGAGATCACCGTGGCAGGTGGCATCATCGAGGAAGAGAACGAGAAGGTGGACCAGGGGATCAACGCCTTCGCCGACGTGGAGCACAGCTTCTCCGAAATCATCGAGGGGATCCGCACCATGGGCGAGTGGATCCTGGATGTGGTCCGTGCCATCGACACCACCGATCAGCTCGGTGGCGAAGTGGCCACCTCCGTCTCCGAAATCGTGGAGATCATCCGCGAGACGGCGGAGAAGGCCGAGAGCGTAGCGGCCGCTAGCGAAGAGCAGAGCGCCGTCAGTGAAGAGATCGCCAGCTCGGCCACCCAACTGGCCCACATGAGCGAAGATCTCATGGGCGAGATCACACGCTTCAAGGTCAGCTGACCGGACAATCGAGAGTGGAGGTTCCGCACACTGGAGCCTCCATTTTCTTATGTATTTCAGAAGAATAGGCCCCGGTTCTCACCCCGGTGGAATTTTCTGCCTACCGTCATCAAAGTGTAAGTGGCGAAATTTGTCGAAATGTTTTGCCCGTTTCACATACTTTGCTATAATGAAGAGGACATCAAGCGTAATGACGACAGGAGATCAAATGGAAAAACGACTGAAGGTGAGAAACAAGTATCTAATGGGGATCCTGAGTTTCTTCGGGGTCTGCGTGAGTGCGCTCGCTCTCTATGGAGAACCGAGCCTCCTCTTGCGTACACTCTTTCTCGCCACCGCGTTTCTCTTTTTCGACCGCATACGTATCACGGCCCACCAGAACACCTTTGATGCCTCGCCGGTACTGGGTGTTCTCGGTATGCTGACCCTCGGGGGTCCCGCTGTCTTCATTGCCAGATTGGCATCGGGTATGACCAACCCTGGGATCCTACCGATCGAGCGGAGCATCGGCTACCTCATCGGAGGCCTTCTCGCAGCGCGGCTGACTTCGCTCGGTACTTTTTTAGCGTGGCTCTCCGTGGCCATCGTGTTCATCGCCATGGAGCATTACTTGCGACCCGACCAGCACCGCTACGTCCGCTGGAGTCAACTGATCATCGGTTTTTTCTTCGCCTTCTTGTTCTTCACCTTCGGACGCACCGCCCTCTACCTATCGGTCGTCCCGGCCGCCCTGGGTGTGGTGCTCGTGGGCAAGATCTTCGATCTGGAGGCCTCCTACCTCGCCGCCATCGAGGCCCTGACCAAGGCCATGGATGCCAAGGACACCTACACCGCTGGCCACGCCCGGCGCGTGGCCCAGTACGCCGTGATCCTGGCCGAGGACATCGGGCTCAAGCCCGTGGCCGTCGAACGGACAAGGCGTGCTGCGCTCCTCCACGATATCGGGAAGATCGGCATCGATGACCGGACCCTTGGCAAGACCGGTATGCTCACCCCCGATGAAATGTACAAGATCAAAAGGCACCCGGACATCGGGGCAGACATCCTGGGGAGCGCTCCCTTTCTCAGGGACATCGGACGGATCGTCCGCTACCATCACGAGCGACACGACGGGAACGGTTACCCCGAAAGTTTGGTGGGCGGAGAAATCCCCATTGAGTCCGCAATCATCGCCGTGGCCGATGCCTTTGATGCCATGACCTCCAATAGAGCCTATCGAAAGGCCCTGACCCGGGAACGGGCCATCGCCATCATCCTGGGTGAATCCGGAGATCAATTTCACCCCATGGTGGTGGATGCCTTCCACCGCCGTTTCGTGAACGATCGCGTCGACCTAACCATTGTACCCGAAGAGAGGTGAAGTCCATGTACATAGAAGCCCTGCTCATTGGCCTCGTCGTTGCCTTCTTGACGAAGGGTCGCCTATCGAACCTCGGCAACCTCGAGTTCCGAGCCACTTTCCTCCTGCTCATCGCCCTCCTTTTGCAGATCGCACCGATCCCACTCTCGGGTATCGATGCCCTTTCAGGCCACCTGCACCTTTTCCCCTTTGCGGCGACGCTGATCGTCCTGCTCTTTGTCTTTCTAAACCGTGTCCTCCGGGGAAGCTATCTCTTTCTCGCCGGTGGTATCCTGAACAGCATCGCCATGGCCCTCAATGATTTCAAGATGCCGATCTCCCGCCAGGCCATCTCCTTTTTATCCCTCGACCACCTGGTGGAGGGCATTGAGAGCGGACAGATCATCAACTACCTGCTGGACGATGGACTGGGTACCCTTCAGTTCATCCTGGGCAAGTGGATCCCCGTACCCTCCTTCTACGGCTATCCCAAGATCATCAGCCCAGGGGATATCCTGATCACCCTGGCGATCTTCTGGTTCGTCTACAAGACGTCCAAGGACTCTCTCTTCCGCCGGTCCGTGGTCGTGCGCTACAATTACAATTCTAAGCTCTAGATCCATTCAGCCAAAAAACACGAGGGCGCGTACGACCGGTTCACAGGTCGCACGTGCCCTCCTTTGTAGGCGCCATGGTGGCGGGTGCATTGCATGCGTTTTACAAAAGTAAAAACAGTTTGTGAAGACTCAGCCGCCTTTTTCTCCCCCCGCCCTTTTATGGTATAATGGGGAGAAAGATTTCGAACACGAGAGGATGTGTACCGTGGGATTTTTAGATAAGATTATGAAGAGTTTCACTGACCGGGAACTCAACAAAGTGATGAAAGAAGTCGAGACCGTCGAGGTCTACGACAAGGAGATGGCGGCCCTTTCCGATGCGGCGCTGGCCGCAAAGACCGCCGAGTTCAGGAACCGCCTGGAGGCGGGAGAGACCCTGGACGACCTGATGGCCGAGGCCTTCGCCGTGGTCCGGGAGACCGCCGTCAGGACCCTGGGCATGAAGCACTACCCCGTGCAGATCGCCGGTGGCATGACCATGCACCAGGGACGGATCGCCGAGATGAAAACCGGGGAGGGTAAAACCCTTGCCGCCACCCTGCCCGCCTACCTCAATGCCCTCACGGGCAAGGGTGTTCACGTGGTCACGGTGAACGACTACCTGGCCAAGCGAGACAAAGAGTGGATGGGCAAGATCTACGAGTTCCACGGACTCTCCGTGGCCTACCTGATCCACGGCGTGGAGGGAGAGGACCGCAAGGCCGCCTACCGGGCCGATATTACCTACGGGACGAACAACGAGTTCGGCTTTGACTACCTGCGCGATAACATGGTGGTCTTCAAAGAGCGCCTCATGCAGCGTCCCCTGCACTTCGCCATCGTCGATGAGGTGGACTCCATTCTGATCGACGAGGCCCGTACACCGCTCATCATCTCCGGTGCCGGATCCAAGAGCACGGAGTACTATCACCTGGCCGACCAGTTCGTGAGGGGCCTCAAGCGCGAGGAAGACTACACCGTCGATGAGAAGGCCAAATCCGTGGTCCTCTCCGACGACTCTGGCGTGGCTAAGGCCGAGCGTTTCTTCGGCATCGAGAATCTGTCCGATCCCGAGAACATGACCATCAGCCACCACGTGAACCAGGCCCTCAAGGCCCGCGCCATCATGAAGCGCGACGTGGACTACGTGGAAAAAGATGGCGAGATCGTGATCGTCGACGAGTTCACCGGACGGCTCATGTTCGGTCGCCGCTACTCCAACGGCCTCCATCAGGCCATCGAGGCCAAGGAAGGTCTCGACGTCCAAAAAGAGTCGCAGACCCTGGCCACCATCACCATCCAGAACTACTTCCGCATGTACGAGAAGCTGGCCGGCATGACCGGTACGGCCAAGACGGAAGAAGATGAGTTCACGCACATTTACAACATGGACGTCCTAGAGGTTCCCACCAATAAACCCGTGGTGCGGGACGACATGGACGATGCCATCTACAAATCTTTGAACGGAAAGTTCCGCGCCGTGCTCGCCGATATCGAAGAGCGCCACGCCACGGGGCAGCCGATCCTGGTGGGTACCATCAGCATCGAGACCTCGGAGTTTCTTTCCAAGGTCCTGAAAAAGCGCGGGATTTCCCACGAGGTTCTCAACGCCAAGCAGCACGAGCGCGAGGCCGAGATCGTGGCCCAGGCCGGACGATTCGGTCAGGTGACCATCGCCACCAACATGGCCGGCCGTGGTACGGACATCGTCCTCGGCGGTAACGCCGACTTCATGGCCAAGCGTGACCTCGCGGCCAGGGGTTATGATGACGAGGTACTGGCCAAGGTGGATTCACCCCTCGAGTACGATGACGAGGAAGTCCAGGAGGCCAAGGCCCTTTACAAGGACTACCTGGCCAAGTACAAGGCCACCACCGATGCCGAGGCCGAGAAGGTCAAGGCCGCCGGCGGTCTCCACATCATCGGTACCGAGCGCCACGAATCCCGACGGATCGACAACCAGCTGCGCGGTCGTGCCGGTCGCCAGGGCGACCCGGGTTCCTCGCAGTTCTACATTTCCTTTGAAGATGACCTCATGCGTCTCTTTATCCCCGACCGTGTCAAGGGTATGGTCGAGAAGATGGGCATGGATGAGGACACGCCCCTCGAGGCCAGCGTCCTCTCGAAATCCATCGAGAATGCCCAGAAGCGCGTGGAGGGCCGCAACTTCGGGATCCGGAAGCACGTGCTCCAGTACGATGACGTGATCAACCGGCAGCGCGAGATCATCTACAACGAGCGCTCCAAGGTACTGCACGGCGATGACCTCCGCGATGAGATCATGGATATGCTCGACAAACTCATCGAGCGCGCCGTCGATCTCCATGCCCCCGAGGGAACCTACCCCGAGGACTGGGATCTCGACCAGCTCGTGGATTATCTGCACGGCATCTTCCTGCCCAAGGAAGCCCTCCACTTCGGTGATGTGGAGACCCTGACGCAGGAAGACCTCAAGAAGCAGGTCAAGAGCGTGTCCCTCGCCCTCTACGCTCAGAAGGAAGAGGACCTCACGGCCGATCGTATGCGCGAGATCGAGCGCTACGTGATCCTCAAGGTCGTGGATGCCAAATGGATCGATCACATCGATGCCATGGACCAGCTCAAGCAGGGAATCGGCCTCCGGGCCGTGGGTCAGGAGGACCCCGTCCGTGCCTACCAGATCGAAGGCTTCGATATGTTCAACGAGATGATCATGAACATCCAGGAGGACACGATCCGCTACCTCTTCGGGGCATCACTCAGAACGAACACCGAGCGAAAGAGTACGGTGACGATCACCAACGCCTCCCACGGTGGAGAGGCCGAAACACAGGAGAAGAAACCGGTGCACGCCAAGGACAGACCGGGTCCCAACGACCCCTGTCACTGCGGCAGCGGCAAGAAATACAAGAAATGTCACATGAAAAGTGACCTGGCGAAAGAACGAGAGGTGTAAGCGTTGATTCAACTGGAAAGCGCACTGCAGAAAATCCGCTCCCTACGGGAGGACTACAACGAACTTAGGGGGTCTCTTTGACCTCGCTCCGATGAAAGAAGAGATCGAAACCCTCGAGAAGGAAATGGTGGAGCCCACCTTCTGGGATGACCAGGAACGGGCCCAGAAGGTGGTCAAACGTGCCAACTTCCTAAAGAAAAAGGTGAAGACCGCCGAGGACCTGGATCGGGAGATCGAGGAGGTCGAGCTCTTTTGCGAGATGGCCCTCGAGGAATCCGACCCATCGGTGACCGCCGATGTGGAGGCCACGGTCAAGGACCTTACCAAACGCATGGAGAAGCTCCGCCTGGAGACCCTGCTCTCCGGTGAGTACGATACCCACAATTGCATCCTGTCCATCCACGCTGGCACCGGTGGTACCGATGCCATGGACTGGGCCAGTATGCTCTTTCGCATGTACAAGCGCTATGCCCAGCACGCCGGTTTTTCCGTGGACGTGCTGGACTACCTGGATGGTGAGGCCGGCATCAAGAGCGTGACGCTCCGGATCCATGGCGATTACGCCTACGGTTTTCTCAAGTCGGAAAAGGGTGTGCACCGCCTGGTGCGTCTGTCGCCCTTCGACTCCTCCGGCAAACGCCACACGTCCTTCGCCTCGGTGGATGTCATGCCGGAACTCGAGGATGAGGACGAGGTGGATATCAAGGAGAGCGATCTCAAGATCGATACCTACCGCGCCTCCGGCGCCGGCGGCCAGCACATCAACACCACGGACTCCGCTGTGCGCATCACCCACATGCCCACGGGCGTCGTGGTCCAGTGTCAGAACGAGCGCAGCCAGATTGCCAACCGTGCCACGGCCATGAAAATGCTCATGGCCAAGCTCATCGAGCTCAAGCAGATGGAGCAGAAGGAAAAGATCGAGGACCTCCAGGGGAACTACTCCGAAATCGCCTGGGGCAGCCAGATTCGTTCCTACGTCTTCCATCCCTACACCATGGTCAAGGACCACAGGACCAATGCGGAAGTGGGCAATATCAACGCCGTGATGGACGGAGAAATCGACCCGTTCATCGATGCGTATCTAAAGCAGAAGGCCTAGGGAATCCCCCGGGCCTTTTTCGAGGTGATAGCCATGCAGGCGAAAGCACACCATTATCCAGAGAAAAAAATCATCCGGCATCTGAGTGCTTTTCTCCACGGGAAGGGCGAGATCCGTAGTGCCCTGGAAAAAGAACTCGCGGGAGACTTCGGCGTGGCCGGCGCCTTTCTCACCACCTCGGCCACCGCCGCTTTGGAGCTGGCGCTCATGGCGCTGGACCTCTCACCCGGTGATGAGGTCCTCCTGCCCAGCTTCACCTTCGTGGCCTGTGCCACGGCGGTCCTGCGCGCCGGTGGGACGCCGGTTTTCTGCGACATCACGGCAGACACCTTTTGCATCGATCCGAGATCCGTGGCCAGCAAGGTGACGGACCAGAGCCGGGCCATCCTGGCGGTCCACTACGGTGGGGTACCCGCCGATCTCGAGGCCCTATCGGCCTTGGGACTGCCCGTGCTTGAAGATGCTGCCCACGCCTTCATGGGGCGAAGGGGAAAGAGGTATCTCGGCACGATCGGGGACTTCGGCGCCTTTAGCTTCCATCACACCAAGGACCTGAGCACCGGAGAGGGTGGCCTGCTCCTTGTGAAAGATGCAGAAAGATACCGGCAGGCCCGCCTTCTTTTTGATAAGGGTACGAACCGGGCGGCCTTTGACGCCGGGGAGGTGGAACGGTACACCTGGGTCTCCGAAGGCGGTTCCTTTGCCATGAACGATCTGACGGCCGGCCTGGTCCAGGTTCAGTTGCCGGAAGTAGAGGCCCTGCGCAGGCGCCGCGCGGAGATCGCCGCGCGTTACGATGCGGCGGTGGTGCACCTGAGTCTCACAGCGCAAAAAGGCAGGGGAGCGATCCAGCTCTCCCACCACCTGTACCCGGTGCTGGTGGACAGGCCAGCGGACCGCGAGGGGCTGATCGCCCACCTGAGAGACCGGGGGATCCCGGCTAGTTTTCACTACGTTCCCCTGCACACGGCCCCCATGGCCAGAAGCCTGGGGATTCAAACGGTACTACCCGTGACCGATGATGTGGCCGCACGCCTCGTGCGCCTGCCCATCCACGGTCACATGACAGACGACGAAGTCGATCGGGTGATCCAAGCCTTGGTCGACCACGAGAAGAAGAGGAAGTAGGACGATTCATGCTGATCAAAGAACTGGCCAAGGCCTTTGGCCTCAAGGAAAAACAAGTGGAAGATACGGTGGCACTGATCGACGAGGGCAACACCATACCCTTTATCGCGCGCTATCGTAAGGAGATCACCGGGGGCATCGATGACGGTACCCTTCGCGATCTGAAGGAAAAACTCGATTACCTGAGGAACCTGGAGGCCCGCAAACAGGAGGTGCTCCGCCTGATCGAAGAACAGGGGAAGCTGACCGACTCCCTTAGTTCGGATATCCGAGAATCGACAGTCCTCCAGCGGGTGGAAGATCTCTACCGCCCCTTCAAGAAGAAGCGACAGACCCGGGCGACGAAGGCACGCGAGGCCGGACTCGAACCCCTGGCCGATCAGTTGATGAAGGGCCGCGGCTTCGACGCCAAGCCCTTTGTCGATCCAAAGAAGGGCATCGCCACGGTGGAAGAGGCCCTGGCCGGAGCGCGGGATATCATTGCCGAGCTCGTGGCCGACGACCCCGACGTGCGGTCCACCCTCCGCAAGCGCGCCCTCAACCAGGGTGTGCTGGTCAGCGAAGCAAAGAAGAAGAACGAGGCTTCCGTCTACGAGGGCTACTACGATTTTTCCGAGCGCGTGAGTGCCCTTCCCAACCACCGGATCCTGGCGATCAATCGCGGTGAGCGCGAGGGCTTCCTCAAGGTTTCCCTGGGCGTAGACGACGGCCGCAACATCGACCTTTTAGAGAAACGGTTTAACCCCCCGGGCGATGTACATTGCCGCCGGGAGCGGGAATCGGCCATTGCCGATGGCTACAAGCGCCTGATCTTTCCCGCCATCGAGCGCGAGGTGCGGGCCGAGCTCACCGAGCGGGCCGAGACCGATGCCATCGATGTCTTCAAGCGCAACCTTAAGGCTCTCCTGCTCATTCCACCGGTGAAGGGCGCAAGGGTTCTGGGCATCGATCCCAGCTTCCGCACCGGCTGCAAGTGCGTGACGTTGACCCCGGACGGAGACCTCCTCGATGTGGTGACGATCTATCCCAATGCACCCCAGCATGACGTGGCCGGCGCCAAGAAGAAGCTCCTCGCTATGATCGAAAACCAGCACACGGAGCTCATCGCCATCGGGAACGGGACGGCCAGTCGTGAGACAGAGCGTTTCGTGGCCGATGTGATCAAAGAGGTAGACTGGTCTGTTCACTACACCATCGTGTCCGAGGCCGGGGCCTCGGTCTACTCGGCTTCGGATATCGCCCGCCAAGAGTTCCCCGAGCTCGACGTCTCGATCCGAGGGGCCATCAGCATCGGCCGCAGACTGCAGGATCCCCTGGCGGAGCTCGTGAAGATCGATCCCAAGCACATCGGCGTGGGCCAGTACCAGCACGATTTGAACCAAGGGCGTCTGGACACTGGTCTCGGTGATGTGGTGGAGGATGCGGTGAACAGCGTGGGCGTGGAGCTCAACGCCGCCTCTGGTGCCCTCCTCGGCCACGTCAGCGGCATCAGCCCGGTCATCGCCGAGAATATCCTGGCCCACCGCCGGGCCATTGGCGGATTTTCCTCGAGAAAGGAACTGCTGAAGGTCAAGCGGCTGGGACCCAAGACCTACGAACAGGCGGCGGGCTTTCTGCGCATCGTCGGAGGCGCCAACCCCCTGGACCGCACGGCGGTCCACCCCGAGAGCTACACGGCCTGCGAGCGCTTTCTCGACCACATCGGTCTCGGGATCGACGATCGGTCCCTCTTCGACGAGCGGATCAAGGACAAGGGCGGTCTGGCCGCCGTGGCGAAGGCCGTGGACATCGGTCTGCCTACGCTCAAGGACATGATCGCCGAGCTCAAGAAACCCGGGCGCGACCCACGCGACGAGATGCCAAGGCCCACCTTCAAGACCGACGTCCTGTCCCTCGACGATCTCGAGGAAGGCCTGATCCTGACGGGAACCGTGCGAAACGTCGTGGACTTCGGCGCTTTCGTGGACATCGGCGTCAAGAACGATGGGCTCGTGCACATTTCCCAGCTGGCCAACCGTTTCGTGAAGAACCCCTACGATGTAGTCAGTGTGGGTGACGAGGTGGAGGTCAAGATCCTGACCATCGACCGTGACCGGGGCAAGATCGGCCTGTCCATGAAAGCTGTTTAGACACCGTAAAATTATTTTTGTATAATAAGGAAAATGACCTACCGTAAGGAGAAGGGTGGACTGATGATGATACTGTTGAAGAATGCGAAACTATACACCATGGAAGAGGCTGGCGTGATCGAAGCCGGTGACCTCTTGGTCGAAAAGGGCAAGATTGTGGGCGTGGGCGAAAACCTGCGCGCTGTAGAAGATGTGGAGGTTATCAACCTCGAGGGGAAGATCGTGACACCGGGTCTGATCGACGGCCACTGTCACCTGGGGATGTGGGAGGACGCCATCGGCTTTGAAGGGGCCGACGGCAATGAGCTCACAGATCCCATCACCCCACACCTGCGGGCCATCGACGGGATCAACCCCCTGGACCGCACCTTTGAAGAGGCGCGCGCCGGTGGCGTGACCCTGGTGGCCACGGGCCCCGGGAGCGGCAATGTGATCGGCGGCCAGTTCGCCGCGGTGAAGACCGCCGGTCGCCGGATTGACGACATGATCGTCAAGGCACCGCTGGCCATGAAATGTGCCTTCGGTGAGAACCCCAAGCGTGTGTACAGTGAGAAGAAGCAGTCGCCGTCCACCCGCATGGCCATCGCCGCCGAGTTCCGCAACCAACTCTCCAAAGCGCTGGAGTACCTCGACAAAAAGGAGAAGGCGTCGGGCGATCCGAGCAAGATGCCGGCCTACGACATGAAGCTGGAGGCCCTGGTCCCCGTGGTCAAGGGCGAGCTACCCCTGAAAGCCCATGCCCACCGGGCCGACGACATCTTCACGGCCATGCGCATCGCCAAGGAGTACGGCGTCAAGATGACCCTGGAGCACTGCACGGAGGGTCACCTGATCGCCGAAGAGATCGCCAAGGACGGCTTCATGGCCATCGTGGGACCGAGTTTCGGCGACCGCAGTAAATTCGAGCTGAAGAACCTGACCTTCGACACGCCGGGCGTCCTCGAGAAGGCCGGCGTCAAGGTGGGGATCATGACGGATCACCCCGTGATCCCCATCCAGTACCTGTCCCTCCTGGCTGCCATGAGCAAGAAGGCCGGCATGTCGGAAGAGGGCGCCCTCCGGGCGATCACCTTGTCCCCCGCAGAGATCCTGGGTCTCGACGACCGCGTGGGCAGCCTCAAGGTCGGCAAAGACGCCGATCTCGTGGTCTGGTCCGGTCATCCCTTCGACCTGCACAGCGAAGTCGAGATGACCTTTATCGGCGGCGAAAAAGTCTACGCGAAGTAAGCTGAGAGAGTCTCCTTTTGATCGAGGAGGCTCTTTTTTTCATCCATTAAAGACCCCTCTGAATTCTGATTTTCTGTGAGGGGTAACGAAAAATCTTGAAAAATCGTTGAAGTAACAGCGACTTGAACATGTTTAAAAAATGAAGTAATGTACAATCCAGCGGTTCACGGTTGAGAAAGGATCAACTCCTTTGGGGAGTATGATAAAATCAGACTATACAGAATACTCAATGAGAATGTGAGGTGATGAGTATGAGCTTAGAAAATGATATCGAGATGATGATCAAGGATATGACTGAGAATTACAGGAATGATCCGAAGTTGAACTACTCTACAACAAACCTAATGGGAAAAAATCAGTATATCGATAATGCTGTACAGCATACGATATCCAAGTTTGTGGAAGAGGGGCATGACGAAGAAAGGGTAAACGATATTGCCTATACTGTTGGCGCCAATCTGAAGAAAGAATATTTTGGTATCGACTCAAGGGATTAATCATGCATGAGGTCTCGCCGAATATGGTCACGTATGCTTGCGTCTTTTCATAGCATATGTAGTGTAGACCTTGTCATGGGAAGAAAAGCAACAAGTCGGATACCTATTTGCGGCCGGCCTTTGCTGTTCACTTCTTTCCTTCCTCAAGTAGCCCTGCGATCGGTCTTCTGTCGCGGGGCTTTGTCGTGCTAAGAACTCGGGGGGAGTTGTATGTTCAATGTGAAATCCCATGAAGGTGGGTGGTTGGTCATCGACAAACCAAGGGGAAGCAAGTGTGGACAAAATGCTGTCATTATACAGACTCGAGGCTGACATTTTTTTTTGCTAACGATGCATGCCAAACCCTACTAGGAAAAATACTCTTCTTACTAGAGAAGACCAAGGCATGACAATTCCCAAAAGCCTTGAAATTAGCCCTGTCGCACAGGGTTAGAAAAGTATGGTATAGTATTGAAAGATATAAATTTGTTTAACTACGGCTTAAGAAACCCTTAAATGCACCGGTTGGGCCTATGGCCTGGTGTATACTTGACAGTAGAAAGTAAGGTGACTTCCTTTGACAACCCTGCGTATTGTGTCCGAAAGCACCATGCGTGCCTTCGGTGAAGCCCTGGCCGGTGAGCTGGCTGGCGGCGACATCTTGTGCCTCACCGGGGACCTCGGTGCCGGCAAGACCACCCTCAGCCAGGCCATTGGCGCCGGTCTCGGGGTGGACGAACCGATCACGAGTCCCACCTTCACCCTGATGAACGTCTACGACAGCGGTCGCTACCTGGTCTACCATTTCGATGTGTACCGGGCGGCTTCCGAGGACGAGATGCTGGAGATTGGCTTCGACGAGTACATCGAGGGGGACGGGGTATCTATCATAGAGTGGGCGGACCAAGTCCGGGGACTGATTCCGGAACCGGCCCTGTGGATCGCGATCGCCTACGGCGAAACGCCGGGCGAACGGGTCTTGACCCTCGATGGACATGCCGACTTAGAAGAAAGAATGAAGGAGTGGCACCGTGAAAATACTAGCGCTTGAAACATCGGCCCATGTGGCCGGGGTGGCCATCCTCGACGACGATAAATTGCTCGGCGAGATGACCGTCAATCACCCGAGAACCCATTCCGAGAAGCTGATGCCCCTGGTGGCCTCGCTGCTCGAGAACCTTGAACTGGACATGACGGACATCGACCGTGTGGCCGTGGCCGCAGGTCCCGGCTCTTTTACGGGCATCCGCATCGGGATGAGCGCGGCCAAGGGGCTCGCCCATCCGCACGGCATTCCCATCGCCGAGATCTCGACCCTCGCGGGTCTTGCCCTCAACGGTATGTACTTCGAAGGACTGATCGCCCCGCTCATGGACGCGCGCCGCTCCCAAGTTTACACCGGACTTTACCGGTGGGACAAGGGGCGACTCCTTACGGTGGAAGAAGAGCGGGCCATCGTCATCGACGACTGGCTTGAGCTCCTGGCCCACCACAAGGGGCCCATTCTTTTCACTGGGGACGGCCTACCGCCCTCGAGGGACCGGATCGTCGAGCGGCTGGGCAGCCGTGCGGTTTTCGCCGAGGCGACCAACAACCGCCAGCGCGCCGCCCATATCGCTTGGCTCGCGGCCGGGATGCGCGAGGAGGACCTCGCCGAATCCGGCGCCGCCAGCGTGACCTACCTGAGAAAAAGCCAGGCCGAACGCGAGCGGGAGGAGACATGACATGACCGTCCGCGAGATGACGATCGCGGATATTCCGCAGATCGTGGCGATCGAGAAAGAGAGCTTCTCCACCCCTTGGTCTGCAGAAGCCTTCCGGGCGGAACTCACCACGAACAGCTTAGCCCGTTACCTGGTGCTTGAGGAGGAAAATCAGATTGCTGCCTACGGCGGCTACTGGCAGATTCTCGACGAGGGGCATATCACGAACATTGCCGTGAGTCCCAAGAGGCGTGGAAAGGGTTACGGCCGTAAGCTCCTGGAGCATTTGATCCAAGATGCCCGGGATCTCGGCGTCGGGCACATGACATTGGAAGTGAGGCGGTCGAATGCGCCCGCCATCGCTCTATACAAAGCCTTCGGCTTTACCGTCGAGGGCGTACGCGAAAACTACTATCAAGCGGAGCAAGAAGACGCTCTGATCCTATGGTGTGAGGTGTGATGGATGAAGAAGAAAATAATAATCGGCCTATTGATGGCCCTGGTCGTGGCCTTCGTCGGTTTTGCGATCGTCAAGGCCATGGGCGGTGGCGGCGAAGAGCCTCTTTACGTCAAGACGAGCGAAGCAACGGAACAGGACTTGAGCGCACGGATCTTTGCCGACGGCACCGTGGTTTCAAAGGAAAGTTTTACCCTTAGGCCGGAGGTTTCCGGCGAGGTAGCAGAGATCATGGTCTCAGAGGGCACTCTCGTCTCGAAAGGTGATATCGTGCTCATGCTCAAAACCGATGAAGTGGAGCGGCAGATCGAAGAGGCTGAGATTGGGCTTGCCATCAGTAGGGAAAATCTACAGAAGCTCCGTTCCCAGGGATCGACACAGTTTGACCTCGCCCTGTCCACGGCGGAAAAGCGGCTCAATGACGCGAAGAAAACCTACGAGGACCAACAGCAGCTTTTTCAAGCCGGTGCCGTGAGTCAGTCTGCCCTTGAAGCGGCTCGACTGGCCTACGAACTGGCCCAGAACGACTATACATCAGCCCGGCGCAACTACCAGGGCTATGGACTCTCCAGCGATCTGGAGGTCGCTCGCCTCAATGTGGAGAACGCACAGCTCCGCCTGGAGCGATTGGAAGACCAGCTAGAGAAAATGACCCTGCGTTCACCCATTGCCGGGACCGTGACGGCCCTGGACGTGGATCTGTACGATCTGGTGAGCCCCTCTACAGCGCTCTTTACCGTGGATGACCTCTCAAAGCTCGAGGTGGTCAGCCAGATTTCGGAGTACGACATCAAGCGCGTGGATATCGGACAACCTGTTGTGGTGACCGGTGATGCCCTTCGCGATGCCCGTTATGAGGGCACCGTTGCCTTTATCGGCGCATCGGCAAGACGCACCACCAGCGGCCAGAGCGCCGAGACCGTGGTCGAGGTAAGGATCGATCTGCAAACGGATACGGCGTTCAAACCGAACTTCTCCGCGGACATCGAGATCACCACCGACGAGAAGGATAATGCGCTCGTCGTGCCCTACGAGTCCCTCTATGTCGATAAAGACCGTCAGGCCTTCGTCTTTAAAGTGAATGCCGACAACCGCCTGGACCGGATCCCCGTCACGCGTGGGATCGAGGGAGACCTCTCCCTCGAGGTCTTGACCGATACCCTTTCCGTCGGTGACCGCGTGGTCCTCAATCCCACGGAATCCTTTGAAGACGGACAGCTCGCCGAGGTTACGAATTAAAAAGGAGCCTTCATGATCAATATTGAGAACCTATGGAAAATCTATGACACCGGGGCTGTGAAAGTCAAGGCCCTGCGCGGCGTGACCCTTCGCATCGAAGAGGGAGAGTTCGTCGCCATCATCGGTGCCTCGGGTAGCGGGAAGTCCACGCTGATGAATATCATCGGCTGTCTCGACCGCCCCACGAAGGGCGCCTATGAGCTAGACGGTGTGGGCACCCACCGCCTAGAGGGAACGGACCTGGCGGCGATCCGCAATGAAAAGATCGGTTTCGTCTTTCAGTCCTTTAACCTGATCCCCCGGGTGACAGCCCTGCATAATGTGGAGCTGCCCATGATCTACGGGCATGTCCACAGGAAAGAGCGGCACGCCCGTGCCGTAGCCGCGCTCGAGCGCGTCGGTCTCGGCGACCGGATGACCCACGCGCCCAACGAGCTCAGCGGCGGTCAAAAGCAGCGCGTGGCCATCGCCCGTGCCCTCGTGAACAAACCCTCCATCATCCTGGCGGATGAACCCACGGGGAACCTGGACTCCGAGTCCAGCGTCGAGATCATGCAGATCTTCGAGGAACTCAACCGTGAGGGGGCGACCATCATCCTGGTCACCCACGAACACGATATTGCCGCCCACGCCAGCCGGGTCATCACCTTCCGGGACGGGCAGATTTTGTCCGATGAGAAGAAGGAGGTCTCCGCATGAACTTTGTAGAGAGCTTCCGGATCGCCATGAAGGCCATCTGGGTCAACAAGATGCGCTCGCTCCTGACCATGCTCGGGATCATCATCGGGATCAGTTCTGTAATCGCCGTGGTCTCCCTGGGCAGTGGCATGGAATCGGCGATCCGCGGCGAGTTCGAGTCCTTTGGCGTGAACCGGATCTTCCTCACCATGAACTGGTCGGAGGACCTGGTCCGTTCCGACTATATTACCAAGGACGACTACAATGCGATCGCCCGGATCTTTGAGGATCAGATCAAAGGCATCAGCCCCTCCTATACGCGGGGAGGCAAGGTGGCACCGATCACCGGGGAACAGACGAATGTGGATCTGACCCTCAACGGGGTCAACCACCAGTACCAAGATATCCAGGCCTTCGACCTGCTCGACGGCCGCTTTCTGCAGGACGGCGACGACCAGTCGGCCCGCAACGTGGTGGTCATCGAGAAAAAAGTGGCAGAGGAAGTCTTCGGTCGTCTCGATGTGGTGGGCGAACGCCTGCGCGTCAACACCGGCGCCCAGCAGCTGTCACTCCTCATCATCGGGGTCTACGAACCGCCGGGATCGGCTATACCATCCATAGGGGCCTTCGATCAACCGCTCAACGTGTACGTTCCCTACAGCCTCATGGAAAAGCAGGTGGGTCTCGGTCAGTACGTCTACTACACGGAGATCAACTTTCACGCTGACGTTTCCTCTGAAGAGATGATCGAGGAGATCACCACAGTTCTCGAACGACGGCACCAGAACGAGAATAAGTACCAGGCCTTTAGCGCCGAGGGACAGCTCGAGATGGTCAACTCCATCATGGGCATCCTGACGGCTGTGGTCAGCGCCATCGCCGCCATCAGCCTGGTGGTGGGGGGCATCGGCGTCATGAACATCATGCTGGTGTCCGTCACCGAGCGGACCCGAGAGATCGGGATCCGCAAGGCCCTGGGGGCCAAGCACAAGGACATCCTGATGCAGTTTCTCGTGGAGTCGGTCATTATCTCCACGCTGGGCGGGGTGCTCGGCACGCTGCTGGGCATCGCCTTCGGCTACGGTGTGGCTTCCTTTATCGACGTGCCCCCGGCCACGAGTCTCGGGACCATTCTGATCGCCTGGCTCTTTTCTGCCGGCGTCGGCATCTTCTTTGGTATCTATCCAGCCAACAAAGCGGCGAAGCTCGACCCGATCGAAGCTTTGCGCTACGAGTAAAAAGGGGGACATCATCCGATGGCACACGAACAAGAACCAAAAAACGACCTTTACGAGGAGAGCCTGAGTTTCGAGGAAGAGGAGGAGGCGAAGCTGTCCTTCGCAGATCGCATGTTGGGCATCTTCACATCGCCCTCCCTGGTCATGGAGGATATCAAGCGTAACCCCAAACCGGTCCTCCTGCCCTTTGTCATTGTTTTCGTCATCGTGGCGCTAGGCCTCTATCTGCAGCTCGACGGCCTGAGGGCCATGACAATCGAGCAGTTGACCAAGCAAAATCCCAATATCACGATCAACGCCGAGATGCTGCGCACCCTGACCATCAGTACCATGGTGGGCGGAATCCTGGGTTCCATGTTAAGCCCTATCATCAAGGCGGCCTTCGCCCACGGTCTCTCGATCCTTTTCGGCGGGGCGGGGCGTTTCAAGCAGACCTTCGCCGTTGTGGTCTACGCTTACCTGATCACGGTACTGGGCGTGATCCTGCGCTCCATCATTATCTTTTTCACGGGCAATGCCATGATCAGCTTTTCACCGGCCCTCTTTTTCGGCACGCCGGACACGACCAGCATCGCCTACATGATCGCCTCGTCTCTGGATATCTTCAACCTCTGGTACCTCGGGGTTTCCATCATTGGTATCAAGATCATCCACGAGATCACGACGGCGAAGGCCGCTGCCGTGGTCCTCATCCCCTGGGTGATCGTGATCCTCTTCAGCGTGATCCCGACGATCATGATGTAATCAGCCTCCCTCGTCCTCTCGGACGGGGGATTTTTTTATGCACAAGAAAAGAGACCCGATCAACGGGCCTCTTCTAAGAGCGAAAGGAACAGGGTGACGATCTCGGGCGCGAACTGCGTCCCGCTGTGCTTCTTCAGCTCGGCGGTAGCTTCCTCGAAGCTCAGCGCCGACCGGTAGCTGCGCTCTGAGGTCATGGCATCGTAGGCGTCGACGACGCAGAGGATGCGGCTGATCAGCGGGATCTCCTCACCGGAGAGACCATCGGGATAGCCCTTCCCATCCCACCGCTCGTGGTGGTGGCGGACGTAGCGGGCGATCTTCTCCAGGGGTTTGGACGCCCGGAGGGTTTCGTATCCCCAGACGGGGTGCTGGCGGATGATGCGGTACTCTTCCTCGGTGAGGCGCTCGGTCTTGTTCAGTACCTCGTCGCCGATCAGGATCTTACCGATGTCATGCACCATGCCGGCCCAGTAGGTATCGTTCAGAACGCTCTCGTCGAGGGAGAGCCTGGCCGCCAAGGCCTTCGCCATGCGGGCCACATTCTCCGAGTGACCGCGCGTGTAGAGGTCGTGGATTTCCAGCATGCCGGTGATGGCCAGCACGATGTGCTGGTGAAAATCCTCGGAGAGCTCGCGCAGCCGCTTCTGGCCGAGGTAGGCGTTCACCAGGGTCTTGAACCCCTCGGCGATCCGCTCGTCCGTCTCGGCGAACTGCTTATCACTGGTGGTGCTGATGTCCAGCGATACATTGGCGATCATCGTATCGCCCTCGGTAAGGCACAGGATCAGGCTCGAACGAATGGGTTGCGAGGCGGCGATCACCCCGTTGAGCTCCTCTGCTGTGAACTGGCTCTCTATGTTCTTCGTATGGAGAAGGTCATCTACGATGACCACCTGGTCGGAATGAATGAATTTTTCCTCTGCTATGTGTAGACCCTTCAGACCCTCTAGATCGTGGCCGATGGCATCGATATAGTGGGTGACACCGTCTTGGAAGAAGACCAGGCTGCCGTAGTCCGCCGTGTCGATGAGGCGGTAGAGGCCGTGGAAGGCATTGATCAGGAAGGCATCGAGGTTCACATCGCCATCACCCAGTCCCATGATCGTGTGGATGAGCGCCTCGAGTCCCTCGTTGGTTCGTTCGGACTCCCGGTAGAGGCGACTAACTTCGTAATAGGTCTCCTGCAGCTCCTCATTGATGCTGTAGAGTTCTTCGTTCATGGCCTCCAGATCTTCGTAACTCTTCTGGAGTTCCTCTTTCTTTTGATGTAGATAGGCTTGGGATCGCACGAGGTCGGTGATCTCAGTGGAGACCCCTAGGATATAGCGACCGTCTCTCTTCTCATAGGGAATCTTGTGCGTTTCGAAAAAGTGCGTCATACCCCGGTTGTCCACCACCCGTTCGTCGGTGAGGTGCATGCGGCGTCCGCTCTTCAGGATCTCCTGATCCTCATGGGTGAAGCGTTCGATATCCTCTCGCATCAACCGGTGGAGTTCACGTTGGCTGTGTCCCTGGATCTGTTCCCTGGGCAGATCCAAGTAGGCGGCATGGGTGGCATTGGCATAGACGATACGCCCCTGGTCATCTTTCACGTAAATATGGTGGGGGACGAGATCGAGGAGCACCTCATGCACATCCTCGAGGTCCGGACCACCGGCAATCTCTTTGCTGATCGGAACGGCATCGAGGTAAATCAGGTAGAGGGCGGTGGTGGACATCCGCTTGATCCGCAAGGGATAGTGCCAATCGGTGCGCTCGATCAGACAGGTCGACGACTCGCTGGCTTCGAGCGAGAGAAGGGTTTCTCTCAGCCGCTCCCGCTCATCGTGCGCTAGCCACGTCTCCAGGGCATAGGGTTCGTTGCTTTCTAAAAACCGCTCTGCGTTGTGGCTTAGTTCTAGGATCACCAGGTCGCAGTTGACCAGGAGGGCGGGTTCGAAGTTTTCCTCGAAGGCGATGCGGAGCGGTTTGATATCGCGGGCCAAGTGTTCCGTCAGTAGGGGGAGCACCGCCCGGCAGGTGTTGATAGCGCGCTCACCGGGAGCATCCTGTTCTCGGATGCCCACGAGCACGTGGGTCATCTTGCCGTGGGTGAAGAGGGGGAAGAGGGCCATGCTCTCTGCCTTGAAATCCAGCTTTCGCATCACCATTCCCAGTTCGTAATCCCTCTCGTCGAGCAAGAGATACTTTCCCGATTCCAAGGAGGACAACAGGGTGCGGAAGTGAAGGAGCGGGAAGGTCTCCCTTCTACTGGCCCTGCGTCGGTTCACCGTCAGCACCTCTTGGACCAGCCCGTCCCGGTAATCGATGGCAACTAGGGCCAGGGAAGAAAAATGTACATGGGCACAGAGGGCTTCGAGACAGACCTGTAGGAAATCTGCTTCGGTGAAATACTGATAGCTCAAACTTTCGATAAAGGTGCGATCGGTTGTATTGTCAAGCATCGTGCGTCCTCCCTCATCTTTCGACGTCATTACCCATCATTATATCATAGTTAGGCAAGAGAAGGGTTTGCCTCGGGGCATCTCACAGGATATAATGGTTAAAGTTAAGGAGGCAGTTATGGAAGATCTAATTATCCTGGCCATCGAGTCCAGTTGCGACGAGACCAGCGCCAGCATCGTGAAAAACGGTCGAGAGGTCCTCTCGAACACCATCTACTCACAAGTGGCCATCCACCGCACCTACGGTGGCGTGGTCCCGGAGATCGCCTCGCGCAATCACCTGGAGAAGATCAGTCGGATTGTGGACGCGGCCCTCGAGGAGGCGGGACTTTCCTTCGATGCCCTCGACGCCGTGGCCGTGACCTACGGTCCCGGGCTCGTGGGTGCCCTCTTGGTGGGGCTGTCCTACGCCAAGGCCCTGGCCTTTAGCCTGGACGTTCCGCTCATCGGTGTGAACCATATCGAGGGTCACATCGCGGCGAATTATATCGCCCATCCCGCACTTGAACCGCCCTTCCTCACCCTGGTGGTGTCCGGCGGTCATACCCACCTGGTGTGGGTGCCAGACTACGGGGTTCACGAGGTTCTCGGACGGACCCGGGACGATGCCGTGGGCGAAGCCTTCGACAAGGTGGCCCGCTCCCTGGGCCTCGGTTACCCCGGTGGCCCCCTGATCGACCGGCTTTCCGATGAGGGGAATCCCGAGGCCATTCATTTCAAGCGTTCCTACCTAGAGAAGGGGAGCCTGGATTTTTCCTTCAGCGGAATCAAATCCGGTGTGCTCAACTACCTCAACAGCATGCGCATGAAAAAGGAACCCGTGGTGACGGCCGACGTGGCCGCTAGCTTCCAGGCCTCCGTCGTGGAGGTTTTGGTGGACAAGGCCATGGAAGCCGCCGAGCGCGTGGGGACAAGAACCCTCTGCCTCGCCGGTGGCGTGGCGGCCAACCGTGCCCTCAGAAAAGCGCTGACCATCCGTGCTGCTCAGGATGGCATCACCTTCTACTACCCTCCGATGGACCTGTGCACGGATAACGCCGCCATGATCGGCGCCAGTGCCTACCACCAGTACCAACGCGGCGATTTCGCCGACCTATTCCTAAACGCCGTACCCAATCTGCGCCTTGAATAAGACCGCCGAGCGGTGCCGAGCGACAACCCCTTGTATCTAGCAAAAGGAGTTGCCCATGCGAGAAAAACTTATGAAGGACCGCGCCTATCAGTTCGGGCTGATCGGTCTCTTCGCCCTATTCCTCGTGATCGTAGGATTTTTCTTATCGACACCAACAGAAATTGTCAACGGCCTCAAGGTCATCCTGACGAGCCCCGCCACCCTGATCACCGATTACTTCGGTCTCGGGGGGCCCGGGGCCACCTTCGTGAACGCAGGTCTCCTCGGGATGATCATTACCTTCATGCTCTACAAAATGGGTATTCACTTCAACGGTGCCACCCTTGCCGCCATCATGCTGATCATCGGCTTTGCCTTTTTCGGGAAGAATCTGGTCAACATCTGGTTCATTATCGCGGGGGTCTACCTCTACGCGAAGGTCCAGGGTGATAGCTATTCCAAGCACGTCTACGTTTCTCTTTTCGGTACCGCCTTGGCCCCCATGGCCTCGGCCCTGCTGACCTATCCCGGCCTCGGCCTCGTGCAGCGGATGCTCATCAGCTCCCTCGTGGGGATAAGCATGGGCTTTATCCTGCCACCGCTCGCCACCTACATGCTGCGCGTCCACCAGGGTTTTAACCTCTACAACGTCGGCTTTACCGTGGGCGTGGTGGGGACCATCTACGTGGCAATCTTCAAGTCCTTCGGTTTCCAGGTGGAAAGCCAGATGATCTGGACCGATGCCTACACCACCGTTTCCGCCGTGGTCCTGTACGCGAGCTTTGCCTTCTTCCTCTTTATGGGCTGGTGGGTCAACCCCGGGGTATTCAAGGTGCTCCCGCGGCTTTTCAAGTACGTCGGCCGTCTGGTCACGGATTTCGTGATCCTCGAGGGCATGGGGACGACCCTCTTCAACATGGGTATGCTGGGGATTATGGCCACGACCTTCGTGTTGCTGGTCGGAGCACCCATCAACGGTCCGGTGATCGGGGGCATCTTGACGGTGGCCGGTTTCGGCGGCTTCGGTAAGCACCCGAACAACGTCTGGCCGATTTTCGCTGGGGTCTTCTTGGGCTCCATGATGAAGGTGTGGTCGATCACTGAACCCGGCCCCATCCTAGCGGCCCTCTTCGGCACGGCCCTCGCGCCGCTGGCCGGCGAATTCGGCTGGGGCGTGGGGATCCTGACGGGGTTCATCCACTCCTCCGTGGTCCTGAGCGTGGGCGTCCTCCACAGCGGACTCAATTTGTATAACAACGGCTTCTCCGCGGGCTTTGTTGCCGCCTTTCTCATCCCCGTGATCGAGGCCTTCAAGAAAGAGAGTGATTAAAATGAAACATATGAAAAAGCGCATCTCCTTGATGGTCGACGAGCTCATGAACTACCTGTTCTACCTCGGGGCCAAGAATATCGATATCGCCGTTCGCAATAAGTCCGATCGTTTTGAAATCTACATGGAAGGGGATTACAACCCCAATAAATCCTCGAAGATCAACGCCCTGGTCATGGCCCTCGCCACGGAAAAGCAAGAAGAGATGGAAGAATACTACTGGGGTCTCGCCGGAGATTGCGATGTGGACAATGAGCTCCACCTCATCGGCCTGATGACCGATGAAGCGACCGTCGACGAGGTCGATGGTAAGCTCTACATCAAGCTGATCCGGATGAAGTAGGGAACAAAAAATGTAGAATGCCCGGTGCGCACCGCTTCAAGCGGTCGTACACCGGGCATTTCCTTTTTTACGCTTCGTCTTCGAGCACGTCTTCGAGGTAGGTGATGATCTCGGATACCTTGCGGATGTTTTCCGCGATATCATCGGGAATCTCGATGTCATAGGTATCCTCGATAGCCATGATGATCTCCACGGCGTCGAGGGAATCGGCGCCCAGATCGTCATCGAGGACGGTATCCATGGTGACTTTCTCGGGATCTTTCAGACCCATCTGATCGGCGATGATCTTCTGTACAGTTTCAAACACGGATGTTGCCTCCTTTGGTTGTGATTCTATTTCTATTATAGGATACGTCGGCGTTTTGTCTAGAGGGTAGCTTCCCATTTTTCATAGAGTTTCGCGAGCGCCTCCTTCAGGCTCTGCATCTCGCGCGTGAGCGGTGCCGCCCGGTCGGGATCGGTGTAGACGGCCTCGTCGCACAGCAGCACCTCCACTTCCGATAGGCGCCCCTCCTGTTCGGCGATCTGGCTCTCCAGGTCCTGTTGCGCCTCGACCTGGGCCCGCTTCTCCTGTCGCTCTTCGCGCTCTCGACGGTTCTTGTCCTTGCGCTCGGTCTTCGTGAGCACCTCCGGTTCCCCACCGGCTGCGAGGAGTTTGGCCTCTTTCTTCTTGTAGAGGTAATAGTCGTAGTTGCCCAGGTAGACCTCCAGATGATCGGGATGCATTTCAAAGATTTTGTCGCAGACGCGGTTGAGAAAGTACCGGTCGTGGCTGATGGCGATCACCGTACCGTCGTAATCGAGAAGCGCCCCCTCGAGCACGCTCTTGGCGCTGATGTCCAAGTGGTTGGTCGGTTCATCGAGCAAGAGGGTGTTGTGTTCGGACAACATGAGCTTGAGCAGGGCGACCCGCGCCTTCTCCCCGCCGGAGAGCGCCCCCACGGGCTTGAACACATCGTCACCGAAAAAGAGGAAGCGTCCGAGCAGGCTTCTCGCCTCGGTGAGGTCGAACTGCGGGAAGTGCTCGTGAATCTCCATCAGCACCTCGCGGTCGCCGCTGAGGTCCGCCTGTTCCTGGTCGTAGTAGGCTCGCATGACGTTGTGACCCCATTGGATAACGGCGTCATCCTCGGTGGGATGCAAACGGCCCAAGACCAGCTGGACCAGGGTGGTCTTTCCAATTCCGTTGGGTCCGATGATCCCGATTTTGTCGCCACGGTAGACATCGAAGGTATAATTCTCGAAAAGGGACTCTTCGTAGCCGTACCCGAGGGATTCGACGTGGAGCACATCTTTTCCCGAAGGGTGGGTCACGTGGAAGTTGAGCTTGGCCTCCTTGTGGTGGTCTGTCGGGGCATCGACCTTTTCTATGTGCTCGAGGCGTTTTTCCCTGGATTTTGCCCGTTTGGCCAGTTTCTCCGTCCCGCGGCCCTTGAAGCGGCGGATGATCTCCTCTTGTTTCTCTACTTCGGTCTTGTACTTTTCATACCGTCGACGTTGCTCTTCGCGGAGCTGGTCGCGGTAGGCCACGAAATCGGTGTAGGAACCCTCGTGTCGGATCAACTGGTGATGATCGAGGGCCATGACCACGTTGACGATCTGGTCGAGGAAGTACCGGTCGTGGCTGATCACGATCAGCGTGCCCTCGTAAGAAGACAAAAACCCCTCGAGCCAACGTACGGCATCGATGTCCAGGTGGTTGGTGGGTTCGTCGAGCAGGAGGATGTCCGGTGTGGAGATCAAGAGGCGGGCCAGCGCCAGGCGCGAGCGTTCACCACCGGAGAGGGTGGAGACGGGGCGACCGAACTGGTCATCCTCAAAGCCGATACCGCGGAGGATACCCTTGGCATAACTCTCGTAGGCGTAGCCCTTCCGTCTCTCGAAGGTCTCGGTGGCCTCGCTGTAGTTGGCCATCAGGATCTCCAATCGGTCCGGTTCATCGTGGGCCTCGGCGATCTCGATCTCGAGAAGACGCATCTTTTTCTCGAGCGCCATCAAATCGGCGAAGCTCTCGAGCACGAAGTCCCAGAGGGAGCGGTCCGTTTCCTCCACCGTTTGCTGTAGGTAACCGAGCTGCTTGTCCCGTGCGATGAAGACGTGCCCCTCATCGTGGGAGAGCTCCCCCGTCAGGATCTTGAACAGAGTGGTCTTGCCGCTGCCGTTGTCGCCAATCAGACCGACTTTTTGGCCCTCCTGGATGGAGAAACTGATCCCATCGAGAACGACCTCGCTATCATAGCTTTTTTTCAATTGTGAACAGGATAGAATCATCATGGTTTTCCCTCGCTCTTGCTTGTTTTTTGACGCAACTAGTGTATCATAAATCCCCGGATCATGGAATCTTAATTCCCCCTGGGGGGACCTCGTCGGAAAGCTTTAGGAATCTTCAAGAACATTTGACAGGAATTTAACTAGGGTGCTATAATCAGGTTGACAAAGACTGGAGTTGATGAAAAATGCCCGATAATAAGATTTCGATGGCGGTCATCAAGAGATTGCCGAAGTACCATAGGTACCTGAAGGATCTGCTCGATAAGGACGTTCATCGCATCTCCTCGAAAGAGCTCAGCCGGATCATCGGATTCACTGCTTCACAGATCCGACAGGATCTAAATAATTTCGGGGGATTCGGACAGCAGGGATACGGTTATAACGTGGAGGACCTCTACCACGAGATCGGCAAGATCCTGGGCCTGACGAAACCCTATAACACCGTTATCGTGGGAGCCGGGAACCTGGGACAGGCACTGGCGAATTACACGAGTTTTGGCGACTACGGATTCAAACTGCAGGGGATCTTCGATATCAATCCCCGATTGGTGGGAATGCGCATCTCCAATACCGATGTCTACGATATGGAGGACTTGGGAGCCTTCATCAAAGAGAAGAACGTGGAGCTCGCCTTCATCTGTACGAACAAGGAAGGGGCACAGGATGTGGCCGACCGACTGGTGGAAGCCGATATTCGCGGTATCTGGAACTTCGCACCGGTGGATTTGAACTTACCGGAGGAGATTGTGGTGGAAAACGTCCATCTCATCGATGATCTGCTTACCCTTTCGTATTTTTTAAAAGAAAAGCCGGAAACCGAAGCCTAGCGCTTCGGTTTTTCTTTTGCACCGACCCGCCAAGAGGGATATAATGATGAGTAGGGATACGAAAGGGAGGTAATGACAAATGAAAGAAGTAGTAATCGTAAGCGCCGTCCGGACACCACTGGGTAGTTTCGGCGGAATGCTCAAGGACATCACACCGGCGAAACTCGGTAGCATCGTGGTCAACGCGGCCATCGAACGGGCTGGAATCCAGCCGGTGATCGTGGATGAGCTGATTTTCGGATCAGTGCTCCAGGCCGGCCACGGCATGGGCGTTGCCCGTCAGGTGGGCCTCGGTGCCGATCTACCGGTGACGGTGCCCTGTAGCACGATCAATATGATCTGTGGCTCCGGGCTGAAGACGGTATCACTCGCCTACCAGGGCATTGTGTCCGGTGCGGGGGATGTCTACATCGCCGGGGGTACAGAAAACATGTCCATGGCACCCTACCTGCTCAAGAAGGGCCGATGGGGACAGCGTATGGGCAACGGAGAACTCTACGACCCCATGGTCAACGACGGTCTCTGGGATGTCTTCAACGACTACCATATGGGTGTGACCGCCGAGAACCTGGTGGAGCAGTTCGACTTGACCCGCGAGGAACAAGACGAGCTGGCCTACGAGAGCCAGATGCGGGCGGCCAAGGCAAGGGAAACCGGTCGTTTTGACGATGAGATTGTGCCCGTGGAGATTCCACAGCGAAAGAAAGATCCAATTCTCTTCAAAGAGGATGAGTATATCAAAGCGAACGCCACGCCCGAAGGGCTCGCGAAACTCAGACCTGCCTTCAAAAAAGACGGTTCGGTCACAGCGGGTAATGCCTCCGGGATCAACGACGGGGCCGCGGCGCTCGTCGTGATGAGCAAAGAGAAGGCTGACGAGCTGGGTCTGAAACCCCTCGCGACGATCGTGGCACACGCTTCTGCGGGTGTCGATCCCAGCATCATGGGTACGGGCCCGATCCCGGCGACGAAAAAGGCCCTGGAGCGAGCTGGCATGACGGTGGAAGACCTCGATCTGATCGAGTCGAATGAAGCCTTCGCAGCCCAGGCGCTCACCGTGGCCAAGACCCTCGGTTTCAAGAGCGAGATCACGAACGTGAACGGCGGCGCCATCGCCCTCGGACACCCCATCGGTGCTTCCGGAGCCAGAATCCTGGTGACGCTTCTCCACGAGATGATCAAGCGCGATGCCAAGACGGGACTTGCGACGCTCTGCGTCGGCGGCGGTATGGGCGAAGCCCTGATCGTCAAGCGCGACTAAATCCATAGACCCCAGAAAGCCTGGCCTTGCGCTAGGCTTTCTTTTTTTTCGAGGTCATGATAGAATGAGCGAGAAGAGTTATCAACGGGAGGAATGCCATGGCCAACTATACGCATCAGATCAAGAACATGACGCAGAAGACGGCGAAACGGCTTCTCGTGCTCCACAAAAAGGGCTTCCGAATGAACCACCGTCACGGGCAGGGACTCGATTTGCTCGATCTCTTGGTGATCAAAACCCTGGGCGAACAGGGGCAGATGAAGCTGCTCGAGCTCCTCGCTCTTCTCGAGGTCGACCGGCAGACCATCAACGGTGTGCTTGGGAAACTCCACAAGCGTGGTTATCTCGAGCGGGAACAGTGTGAAGAGGACCGTCGGTCTTACGAGGTCTATCTGGGTGACCGGGGCAAGGTCGTCTACCAAGAGCAGATTCCCACCTTTGATCAGATGATCGATTTCATCTTGGCGGATATGACGGTGAACGAAGAGAAGGCCGTCCTGAAGTTCCTGAGCAAACTCAATCAGTTCCTCAGCCAAAATGAGCCGACCTAGGCTCTTTTTTTCGATGGTAAGCCGATGCTTGCAGCGTATTTTGGGATGGACATAGAAAAAGCACCGATACCACGTGCGTGGTATCGGTGCTTTTTTAAGACTTACTTGGGTTGCGGTGCGTCTACTGGGCAGACATTCGCGCAAGCGCCACAGTCGATGCAAGCATCTTCGTCGATCACGTAGATGTCACCGGCCGTGATGCAGCTCACTGGGCACTCAGGCTCACATGCGCCGCAAGCGATGCAAGAATCTTCAATAAAGTATGCCATAGTTCATACCTCCTTCAAGATGATGTTTTCAACTTTACCTGTTATTCATTATAATTCTTGTATACAATGTAAACAAGACAGGACACGTGAAAAGCATCACAAATCCTTAATTTATAATGATTTTCAATACTTTGGGAGGTATGACTATGCGCGTAGAAGCGTTGGTGGGGAAAAGTGGAACGGGCAAGAGCTTCAAGGCCATTGAACTGGCCATCAAGCGGGGCGTCGATCTGATCGTGGACGATGGTCTCTTGATTTCGGACCGCGTGCGGCTCACGGGAACGAGTGCGAAATCCGAGCAGACCAAGATCGCCGCGGTCAAGCGCGCCCTCTTTCTGGACGACGCGCACCGGCGCCAGGCTAGGGAACTGTTGGAGAAGGGTGATTACGACCACATGCTGATCATCGGAACCTCCATCAAGATGGTCAACCGTATCGCCGAGGCCCTCGGGGTTGATCCGGTCGACGAACTGATTATGATCGAGGAGATCAGCACGGAGGCCGAGATCAAGAAGGCCCGGGAAGAGCGTCTTTTCCACGGCAAGCACATCATCCCCCTGCCTACCCTTGAGATCAAGCGGGACTTTTCCGGGCATTTTTTCGACACGCTCCACGCCTTCATCAAACGTCGGCTTGGCGGTGGGGTGGTCGAGGAAAAGACCGTGGTGCGACCGACCTTCTCCCAGATGGGACAGTTCACCATCTCCGATCACACCCTGTATCAGGTCCTGGAGGAGGCCGTTTGCCGCGCGGCACCGGAGATGCATCTCGAGAAGCGGCGCATCTACCGACGCCAGGGAGGACTGGAGATTTTGCTCGAGATGGGGCACGACTACCCCCTCGAACGGCCCCTGTCAAAAAGTCTGAAAATACTGCAAATGGAAGTGTTCCAGGCGCTTGAACACATGACCCACCTCTATATCAGGGACCTGACAATCGTGTCAAAAAATTTATATGTGAAAAAGCGTTGACGCGGTTGTCACTCTTCAAAATTGTGTGTTATAATGCACGTGTATGACAGATTGCGTAAATTTTTAACAAACTTTCTGCCACGTTTCTGCCACGAAGGGAAAAAAATTTTTGGAGACGGGAAAACGATTCCCGAAAAAAGGAGAGGTTGTCCAATGAAGTACATTGAAGAGGTTTTAGAGCAGGTTAAAGCACGCAATGCATCCGAGCCGGAGTTTATCCAGGCGGTTGAAGAAGTATTTGTTTCCCTCGAGCCCGTACTCGAGCAGCACCCCGAGTGGGTTGAGGCCAATATCCTGTCTCGCATCGCCGAGCCCGAGCGTCAGATCATGTTCCGCGTACCATGGGTGGACGACGCCGGCAACCTCCACGTGAACCGTGGTTTCCGCGTACAGTTCAACGGCGCCATCGGCCCTTACAAGGGTGGCCTCCGTTTCCACAAATCCGTGTACCTCGGCATCGTGAAGTTCCTCGGTTTCGAGCAGATCTTCAAGAACTCTCTTACGGGTCTTCCCATCGGCGGTGGTAAAGGTGGTTCTGACTTCGATCCCAACGGTAAGAGCGCAGGCGAAGTGCAGCGTTTCTGCCAGAGCTTCATGACAGAGCTCTACCGTCACATTGGTCCTGATGTAGACGTTCCGGCTGGAGACATCGGTGTGGGCGGTCGTGAGATTGGCTATCTCTACGGCCAGTACCGACGTATCCGCGGCGCCTTTGAAAACGGTGTGCTCACGGGCAAAGGCCTTCCCTACGGTGGATCACTGATCCGTCCGGAAGCCACTGGTTTTGGTATCGTCTACTTCGCCAACGAAGTACTCAAGCACGAAGGCACTTCTTTCGAAGGCAAAACGGTTGCCATCTCGGGCTTCGGTAACGTATCCTGGGGTACTTGCCAGAAGGTTCGCGACCTCGGCGGTAAAGTGGTCACTCTCTCTGGTCCCGATGGATACGTTTACGATCCAGACGGTGTAACGACGCCTGAGAAGATCGACTACCTCGTGGAAATGCGTAACTCCGGCGCTGACAAAGTGAAGCTCTACGCTGACAAGTTCGGTGTGGAGTACTTCGAAGGCGAGAAGCCTTGGGGCGTGAAAGCCGACATCTTGGTTCCATGCGCAACACAGAACGAAATCCACATGGAAGACGCCAAGAAAATCGTTGCAAACGGCGTAAAATTCGTCATCGAAGGTTCGAACATGCCTACGACGAACGATGCTCTTGAGTTCCTCCAGAAGAGCAACGTGATCGTTGGTCCTGCAAAAGCAGCCAACGCTGGTGGCGTGGCCACATCTGCACTTGAGATGAGCCAGAACAGCATGCGTTACAGCTGGACAGAAGAAGAAGTCGACGCCAAGCTCCAGGCGATCATGAAGAATATCCATGACAACGCCATGAAAGCTGCCGGCGACTACGGATTCGGATACAACCTCGTGGCCGGTGCCAACATCGCTGGCTTCGTAAAAGTTGCCGAAGCCATGCACGCACAGGGTAATTACTAGAATCAACCAAAAATGAATCACTCGATGCGGTGCCCCACCAGGGGAGAATAGGGAATCACGTGAGAGTCGTGAACGGTCCCGCCACTGTAACGCCGAGCGAACGGACGAAAGGCCACCGATCCTTCTTGGGATTCGGGAAGGCGTCCCTAGCCTAGACGCGAAGTCAGGAGACCTGCCACATCGATCGATACACCATGGATTAGGTAAGGTCCACGGTCCCGGGAAGCAGTACAGGCTTGTCTGTGCGCTCCTTGGGATCCGTGGGCCTTTTTTCATTGGTAAAAAGGAGGAGAAGAGAACATGACCAGCGAGAAATTGAACGAGGTCCTAAGGAACATCGAACCGCTGGATCCCGAGCTGATGAAGACCACACGCGCCCGAATCGACGGATTGATCAAACCACTGGGCAGCCTCGGGGAACTGGAGGACCTGGCCGTCCGTCTTTCTGCCATCACAGGACAGATGCGCTTTCGATTCGATAAGAGGGCCACCATCGTGATGGCTGCGGACCACGGGATCACAGAAGAGGGGGTATCAGCCGCTCCCCGGGATATCACATGGATCCAGACCCTCAACATGACCAAGGGAATCACGGGCGTCTGTGCCTTCGCCAAGGAGGCGAGAAGTGACCTGTACATCGTGGACATCGGTGTGGACCGTGATCTGGCCGGTGCGCCGATCCACCACAAAAAGGTCCGTCGGGGTACGGCCAACTTCACAAAGGAAGCGGCCATGACGCGGGAAGAAGCAAGACGTGCCCTCGTCGTCGGCATCGAGATGGCCGAAGAGGCAATCGGAAAGGGAGCGCAGCTAGTGGCCATCGGGGAGATGGGCATCGGCAACACCACACCGGCCACGGCGGTGATCGCCGCTCTAACCGGCGCCGCGGTCTGCGAAATCACGGGACTCGGTGCCAATCTACCGGCGGAAAAACGCGCCCACAAGATCGCGGTGATCGAGAAGGGACTCGCCCTGCATCACCGCACACAGGCCGACCCACTGCATATCCTCTCTTGCGTGGGGGGGCTCGATATCGCAGGGATGGCCGGGGTGATCCTCGGGGCAGCCGCCAAGCGCGTCCCCGTGATCATCGACGGTGTGATTGCCGCGGCGAGTGCACTGATCGCCGCCGGACTCTCCGAGTATGCCACCGCCTACATGATCGCCAGTCATGCTTCTGCCGAGCCGGCCGCCGGGGTGGCTCTGGAGCATCTGGGCTTGAAGGCGCCCATCGATTTGGGTCTGCGGCTTGGCGAAGGTACCGGTGCCGTGATGATGATGCCGCTGGTGGACATGGCCTCGGCCATGATGGCCCATATGATCACCTTCGAGGAAGCGGGATTCTCCCTCGAATGATTTGTCGAAAATTCACATCGAAAGCGGTCTTCTCGTTGAAGAAGGCCTTTTTTGTTGGTAGAATAGAAACATAGGCGTGAAAAAGCGAAGGAAGAGGTGGCCGGCCGTGTTAAAGGACTCTAGTGTGAAGGTGAAGGAACTGCTGTCTCTTAGCACCCTTGGGGAAAGCGTTATCCTGTCGGGTGAGGTCGGTTTGGATCGCTGCGTGAAACATATCAATATCATGGTGGATCTGGATATCGAGAAGTGGATCGCGGGAGAAGAGATGATCCTGACCACGGCCGAAGTGCTCGACAAGGCGGATCGGGACAAGCAGATTGACATCTTGGAGGCCCTCGATCACGGAGGGGTGAGCGGGATGCTGATCAAGGTCCAGCCTTATCGGGACACCCTGCCTGAGGATTTTCGAGCGCGAGCCGATGACCTGGGGTTCCCGCTGATCGAGATTGCCTATGATACGGCCTTTACCGACATCATGTCCGGGGTCTACAAGATGATCTACGATCGGCAGTCCGAGGTGCTCCGTCGGGTGGAGACCATCCACAACGATACCATGGCCGTGGTTCTCAAAGGAGGAGATCTGAGCGATATTCTCAAGAGCCTTTCCAGGACGATCAAGAACCCTGTCTTCGTGAAGGATCATTATTTTGAAGATCTCTATTACCACAACGATCTCCGCGATCTGATGCTCAACAAGCTCGTGGAAAATGTAGAAACAACTTTCCGGCGGAACAAGAGCCTGCGAAAGCTTTCGAAGGTTTCCGTGGATCGGGTGCTCCTTGAGGATGGAGAGGTCGACCGTTTGCTCGTGCCCATCGTGGTGAAAAACCAGGTTTTTGGCCACATGGTCAGCTACGGTCTCTACGAACCGATCTCCGAGTTCGATAAACTGAACCTCGAATCCGTATCCAATGTCATTGCCCTGGAGCTCCTCAAACAACTTTCTGTTCAGGAAGTGGAGAACCGCTACAAGGTGGAATTTTTCGAAGATCTGGTCTCGCTCGACGCATACCGCCGGTCGACGGCCATCGACCGAGCGGCGAACCATCGTTTTACCGCTGAAGGCGCCTATGCCATTTACAACTTGCGATTATCCCAAAATCCAGTGGCACGCGATGCCATGGGCAAGATGGGGTACCTTTTGGAACTGATCCTGAAGGATAAGGGCAGACCCTACTTGATCGCCGTGAAGGAGTCGGAGGCCAACGTGCTGATCCAGTTCCGATCGGAGGAGGATTTTGAAAAGATCGCCGGGAGGATGGGGACCCTTTTCTATGAAGTACTGTCTAAAAAGATTTACGACGAAGGTCTCCTGGTGGGGATCGGTCGCCTTTACCAGCGGCTCGACGATGTCCACTGCAGCTTGAAAGATGCGCTCAAAGCCGTCAAGGCCGCCGGGCTCATGGTACCATCCGATCCTGTGATTCGCTTCGATTCTTTGGGTATCTATAAGGTACTCACCAACGAGGCGATCCGAGATGAACTAGAAATTTTCTACCGTAGGACACTGAAAGATCTCGTCGCCTATGATGAGAAGCGAGATACCGAGCTGATCAAGACCCTGGAGGTCTACTTCGAGTGCAACGGCAACCTGAAGAAGATGAGCGAAGTACTCTTCACCCATTACAATACCGTGCTCTACCGAATCAACCGGATCGAAGAAATCACTGGGGTAAGTCTTTCCCATGAGAAAGACAGGTATGCCATGCAAACAGCCCTGAAAATCATGAAGGTCCTAGACCTTTCTTAAACACACGGAGGTGCGAGTAGTGAAAACAGATGTGCAGATTGCTCAAGAAGCCAAGATGGATCCGATCGTAGAGGTCGGCAAACGGGTCGGACTCACGGAGGATGACCTGGAACTTTACGGTCGGTACAAAGCGAAGGTCCATTTGGATGTGCTCGATCGACTGGCTGGTGAGCCGGACGGGAAGCTCATTCTCGTGACGGCCATCAATCCGACGCCCGCCGGCGAAGGAAAAACGACCACGAACGTGGGCCTTTCCATGGCCCTGAACCGTATTGGGAAAAAGACCTTTACGACGCTTCGCGAACCTTCCCTGGGACCGTGCTTCGGAATCAAGGGAGGCGCCGCCGGTGGTGGTTACGCCCAGGTGGTTCCCATGGAGGATATCAACCTTCACTTCACCGGGGACATCCACGCGGTGACCGCTGCGAACAATCTGCTCTCAGCCTTGATCGACAATCACATTCACCAGGGCAACCCCCTGCACATCGATCCGCGACGGATCGTGTGGCGCCGGGCTATCGATATGAACGATCGCGCGCTGCGTGATATCGTCATCGGTCTCGGCGGGCGCGGTAACGGTGTGCCCAGGGAAGATGGCTTCGACATCTCCGTGGCCTCAGAAGTCATGGCGATCCTATGCCTGGCTCAGGATATGGAGGATCTCAAGTCGCGCTTGGGTCGCATGATCGTGGCCTATACGTATGATTACACACCCGTGACGGCCGATCAGCTCGAAGCAACGGGGGCCATGGCCCTTCTTCTGAAGGATGCCCTCATGCCGAACCTCGTACAGACGCTCGAGAACACGCCTGCGCTGATCCACGGCGGTCCCTTCGCGAATATCGCCCACGGTGCGAACTCGGTGGTGGCCACCAAGATGGCCCTGAAACTAGCGGACTACGTGGTGACGGAAGCCGGATTCGGTGCCGATCTCGGAGCCGAGAAATTCTTCAATATCAAGGCGCGTCAAGCGGGCCTCACACCCGATGCGGCAGTGATCGTGGCCACGGTGCGTGCGCTGAAGAACCACGGTGGCGTGGACAAGAAAGACCTGGCCGAAGAGAATCTGCAAGCTCTCGAGAAGGGCTTCGGAAACCTGGCGAAACACCTCGAGAATGTGTCGACCTTTGGCGTGCCGGCTGTCGTGGCGATCAACCACTTCCCGACGGACACGGAAGCCGAGCTGGCCATGATCCAGCGTCTTTGTGAAGAGGCCGGCGCCCGCGCCGTCTTCTCGGAAGTCTTCACAGGCGGCGGAGCGGGTGGCGAGGAGCTCGCCCGCGCTGTTGTAGAAATCGTAGAGACGAAGCCTACGCAGTATGCGCCTCTCTATGATCTCGACCTGCCCATCGAGGACAAGATCGAGATGATCTGTCAGAAAATCTACGGAGCAGCTGCCGTGGACTTCACCAAGAAAGCAAAGAAAGACATGGACAAGCTGACAGAAGACGGTCTGTCGGGACTGCCCATCTGTATGGCCAAGACCCAGTACTCGCTTTCCGATGACGCTGCCCTCAAAGGAAGGCCCAAGGATTTCGTGGTCACCATCCGCGAGGTCAAGCCTTCGGCTGGTGCCGGGTTCCTGATCGCTATGGCCGGTAGCATCATGCGCATGCCGGGCCTGCCGAAAGTGCCGGCGGCCAACCGCATGGATATTCTTCCTGACGGTGAAATTCTGGGCTTATTCTAAACTGCATAAGGAGCGAAGGCACCTCCCACGCGGAGGTGTCTTTTTTGATTTTTCAAAAACACGAAAATTAAACGTATTTTTTTAAAAAACATTTGGCATTTTTGATACAGGGTGTTAAAATAACCATGTAATCAACATGGGACAAGTTGAAAAACTAAGAATCGGGGGTAACAAAACATGTCAGACATCGGATTTTCCGAAAAAACCTTTAAGCTCAAAGAGCATGGGACGACCTTCCGCACGGAAGTGCTCGCGGGAATCACCACCTTCATGACCATGGCTTACATCCTAGTCGTGAATCCGCTCACTCTCCAGAGTGCCGGTATGGAATTCCTACCCGTGTTTACCGCAACAGCCATCGCATCGATTATCGCCACACTCATGATGGGACTCCTCGCCAACCTGCCCTTCGCCTTGGCACCGGGTATGGGATTGAACGCATTTTTCGCCTTCAGCGTGGTGCTCGGTATGTCGAAGAGCTGGGAGTTCGCACTCACAGCTGTGTTTCTCGAAGGACTTATCTTTATCGCATTAACTTTCTTAAATGTGCGTGAAGCGATCATCAACAGCATACCGCTCAACTTGAAGCGGGCCATCTCCGTGGGTATCGGCCTGTTCATCGCCTTCATCGGCCTGAACAACGCCCAGATCATCGTACCAGGCGAGGGCATCATCGTGACCCTCGGGAACCTGACGAGTGGATCCGCGCTGCTCGCACTGATCGGCCTGGTGCTCACGGGATACCTGCTCGCTCGCAACGTGAAGGGTGCCCTGTTCATCGGGATCCTGGTAACGACGATCATTGGTCTCCCTTTAGGTGTTACGCAGTTGCCCGGTGGCGTGGTTCAGATGCCCACGATGCCCTACTTCATGCGTTTCGAATGGACACAGATCTTTACCTTTGATATGCTCGTGGTTCTCCTCACCTTCCTCTTCGTCGATATGTTCGACACGGTCGGAACACTGGTGGGTGTATCGACCAAAGCGGGCCTTCTGACGGAAGATGGTAAGGTGCCGAACGCCAAGATGGCCCTCTTCGCCGATGCCGTGGGGACAACGGTTGGTGCGATGATCGGGACCTCTACGGTCACGACTTACGTGGAAAGTGCTTCCGGTGTATCGGAAGGCGGACGTACGGGCCTCACCGCCGTTAGCACGGCCGTGATGTTCTTTATCGCCCTCTTCTTCTCACCGATCTTCCTGATGGTACCCGGCGCGGCCACCGCACCGGCCCTGATTCTCGTGGGTCTTTTCATGATGAGCCCGATCAAAGAGATTGACTTCGATGATTTCACCGAAGCGATCCCGGCTTTCCTCACGATTATCATGATGCCCCTTTCTTACTCCATCTCGGAGGGTATTGTTTTCGGTGTGGTTTCCGTAGCCATTCTGAAGCTCTTGACGGGCCGGGGTAAAGAAATTCCGACGTTGACCTACTTCATCGCGGTGTTGTTCGTTTTGAAATTCTTCTTGTAGAGAAGAAAGAATCAAAAAATCAAGCAATCCCCCACGAAGGGCTGATCGAGCCTCTCGCGGGGGATTTTTACGCGTCAAAAAATGAAGTAGCAGGTCCTCTGGGACGGAGGACCCGCTGGGCCGGTCTTTTGATCGGGGGTTCGTGATCAGGGACGACCGGTCATGAAAAAGTTTTTCATGGGACGGATTGCATGGGACGTGCAACCTGTACCTCCATTCTACAGGAGAAGGGGCACAGGCCGCACTGGTACTTTTTCACAAAATCCGAGCTTTTCTCTGGGACCCTTTGACAGGAAATTGTAAATGATATATAAAGAATGAAAAGATTCTTCGCAAATAAGGAGGCTTATTATGATCAACAAACGAATAGCCGTAGCACGGGGCCAGGAAAAGGCAGAGCTCGTGATCAAAAATGCAAAGATCATCAATGTCTTCACCGAGACCATCGAATCGGGTGATGTGGCGGTGGTCGACGGGATCATCGCTGGCATCGGCACCTACGAGGGACAAGTAGAACACGATGCCGGGGGAGGCTACCTGCTACCGGGCCTTATCGATGCTCACGTGCACGTGGAATCCTCCATGTGTCGCATCTCCTCCTTTGCAGAGGGGGTCTTGTCCCGGGGGACGACGACGGTGATCGCCGATCCCCATGAGATTGCCAATGTGGCAGGGGAAGCCGGGTTGCGGTATTTTGTCGAGGCGGGAAGAGCCGTACCGCTCGATCTTTTCTTCATGTTGCCCAGCTGCGTACCAGCCACCCCTTTTGACCACGCGGGCGCGGTCCTCTGCGCCGAGGATCTGGCACCTTTCTATCGTGAACCAGAGGTGCTGGGTCTCGGCGAGATGATGAACGTCCCAGGGCTTCTGGCCGCTGATCCTGAGGTGCTCGAGAAAATCGCCGGGGCAAAGGGTCGACCCATCGACGGCCACGCCCCGGGACTCATGGGGAAAGACCTGTCTGCTTATCTGGCGGCTGGAATCCGCACGGATCATGAGTGCACGACGCTTGCCGAGATGCAGGAGCGTCTCACCGGTGGTGCCTACGTGCAGATCCGCGAGGGGTCTGCAGCCAAGAACCTGGATGTGCTGATCGGTGGGGTAACCCGAGGCAACCACAACCGGGTGCTCCTCTGTACGGACGATCGCCACCCGGGGGACCTGCTCGCTGAAGGGCATATCGATCACTTATTACGCCGGGCCGTGGGCCGAGGTGTGCCGGCCATGACCGCCATCAAGATGGCCACGCTCAACGCCGCCACTTGCTACGGCTTGAAAGATCGAGGGGGCCTAGCACCCGGCTACCTGGCCGACATGGTGCTCGTGGACAACCTCACGGCCTTCAACGTCCGCGAGGTCTACAAACGGGGTACCGCCCTATCGGACCTAAGGATCCCAGCGGACGAACCGCCCGCTGCCCTGCTCGATACGGTGGTGCTCGATGCCGTGACAGCGGAGGACTTCAGGTTGCCACTCGCTTCCGACATTGTCCGGGTGATCGGTCTGATCCCAGAGTCCATCGTCACGGAAAAAGTCGTGCGCAAGGTTGACGTGGTGGACGGGTGTTTCGCCGATAACACGCATCTGGATCTGATCAAAATGGCCGTCTTTGAACGTCATGCCGGGACAAAAAAGCGGGCTGTGGCCCTGGTGGAGGGTTTTGGTCTGACGGGTGGTGCGCTGGCGACCACAATCAGCCATGACTCGCACAATATCGTTGTGGTCGGTCGCGAAGACGAAGAGATGGCCCTGGCGGTCAATCGCATTCGCGATCTAAAGGGTGGTGTGGTCTTCGTACGGGATCGTGAAGTCGTTGCCGAGATTCCCCTGCCCATCGCCGGTCTGATGAGCCTGTCCTCTATGGAAGCGGTAGCGGCGCAGGTAGAGGGGCTCAAAGCATCCGTGAAAGAGGCGGGACTCGCCAAGGGCATCGATCCGATTCTCACGCTGGCCTTCTTGTCCTTGCCCGTGATCCCTGCCCTCAAGCTTACGGAAAGCGGTCTGTTTGATGGCGAGCGCTTTTCCTTTTGCCCGATCGAGGTGATCGGATAAAGGGGACATCTTGTGTTTTTTCCAGCTTCAAAGTATAGTAGAAGGTGGAGGTGTGTCCATGTTCTGGGAACGACCGCAACACTTTGATCTCGATCAAATCTTCAACTGCGGACAGGCTTTTCGCTTCATACCGGTGAACGGCGGATACAGGGGTGTCGTGAAGGGCCATCAGATCGAACTCCGAACGACCGAGACGCAACTGGAGGTCAGGGGTACCGATAACGATTTCATCGAAGGTTTTGTCAGCGATTATCTCGACCTGCAAACGGACTACAGTACCATCATCGAGGAGATCCTGGCGATCGCCCCGCGTTTTCAATCGGTGATCGAGGCGGGTAAGGGAATACGGATCTTACGTCAAGAGCCCTTTGAAACCCTCGTGACCTTCGTCATCAGCGCGAACAACAATATTCACCGGATCCGGGCCTCGGTAGAAGGCTTGTCGGAGGCCTACGGTCTTCCCGCCGCGGGAGGTGGTTATGCTTTTCCCGAACCGGAGGTGCTGGCGGCGGTCGCACCCGATAAACTGCGCGCGCTGGGACTCGGCTATCGCGATCGCTACGTGGTCGAGACCGCACAGCGCGTGGTGACCATGGGGGGGGATTTTCACAAGCTGAAGGAAAGGGAAACCCCCGAACTGAGAAAAGAGTTGCTCAGGTTTTCTGGGGTGGGTCCCAAGGTAGCCGATTGTATTTTGCTCTTCGGTTACCACCGAACCGATGTCTTTCCGGTGGACACGTGGATCCGCAAGGCCATCGGACGCTATTTTGACGGTGATGATGCGATTATCGATACATTCGGCGAGCTCGCCGGATACTTGCAGCAGTATTTGTTCTATTATATGAGAGAGAACCGATTAGAATTGGAGTGAGACGTGTATGCTAGGTACCGTTGTCAACACGATTGCCATCCTGGTGGGTGGCACGCTAGGACTATTCTTTAAGCATGGCATCAAAGAACACTATGCTCATATCATCATGAAGGCTGTGGCCCTCACCGTGATCCTAATCGGTTTAAGGGGTGCTTTGGCCGTGGATGATCTCATGGTCATCATCTTCTCGATGGTCGCAGGAGCGATCGTGGGCACTTTCTTGCGCATTGAAGAGCGACTCGAGGGATTGGGTGATCAGCTGGAATCGAGATTCAAGGGGGGAGACGGCCAGTTTTCCAAAGGCTTTGTAACGGCATCCCTGCTCTTTTGCGTGGGCTCTATGGCCATTGTAGGCGCACTGGAGGGTGGTCTCCTCGGACGTCACGAGACCCTCTTCGCCAAGTCCGTGATCGATGGCATCACCTCGGTGATTTTTGCATCGACACTGGGGATCGGGGTGATTTTCTCGGCGGTTTCTGTGCTACTCTACCAGGGTGCAATCGCACTCGGTGCGGGTCTGCTCAAGGATGTGCTCACAGATCCCGTCGTAGCGAATATGTCGGTGGTGGGCGGACTCTTGATTTTCGGCCTGGGTATCAACATGCTGCTCGAGGTACGCATCAAGGTGGGGAACCTGCTGCCCGCCGTGTTCATGCCCATTATCTTCGGTCTCGTCATGGGGTTGTTCTAGTCAGTTCGACGTTTTTTGCTCAGAAGTGAGGCGAATTTCATGGATGTTTTCGTAGCAAGACAACCGATATTCGATACACACCAGCGGGTGGTCGCTTACGAACTGTTGTACCGGAGCAAGGCATCTGGTAAGGCAAACGTGCTCGATGGCGATGCTGCCACAGGTGACGTGATCGTCAACGCGCTCACGAACATCGGTGTGGAGAAAATGACGGAGGGTAAAAAGGCCTTCGTCAATTTCACGCGCCGTTTGATCCTCGATGAGATCCCGACGATCTTTTCAAAGGACCACCTCGTGATCGAGGTGCTCGAGGATCTTGTTGTCGACGATGCGCTCCTCGAGGAGCTGAAGAGTCTCCGTAAGAAGGGGTATACCATCGCGCTCGATGATTTCACCATTGACTATCCCTACCCCGCGATCTATGATCTGGTGGATATCGTGAAGGTGGATTTCATAGAGACGGACGTCCTCGAACGCGCCTACATCGTGGAGATGTTCAAAGGCAAAAACGTCCGCCTGCTGGCGGAGAAAGTGGAGACAATGGAGGTCTTCGTGGACGCAAAGCTCATGGGCTTCCATCTCTTCCAGGGCTTTTTCTTCGCTCGTCCGCAGGTGATGAGCGCCAAGGAGTTCGATGTCTCGAGCAACATCTACCTGAAGGTCTATGAAGAGGCATCGCGGGAGGAGCCGGATTTCAATTTGATCGCGAACACCGTGGGCTACGATGCATCGCTCAGCTACCGGCTCTTGACACTGGTCAATTCCCCGGCCTTTGCGAATAGGAACCGCATCAATAGCGTGAAGAACGCGCTGACGCTCCTCGGGTTCAAGGAGATTCGCAAGTGGATCATGCTACTGATGCTCCGCGACCTCGGGGGGAGCAAACCACCTGAGCTGATCAAGAGCTCCCTAGTCCGGGCAAAGTTTCTCGAGAGCCTGGCGAAGTTCTTCTCGCTCGCCGGTCGGAAGGAAGAGTGTTTCATGCTCGGGCTCTTCAGTCATCTCGACGTCCTGCTGGATCGTCCCTTCGCGGTGGTGCTCGATAAGATCAATGTCACGGAGGATGTGCGTGCTGCGCTCGAGCACAGAGGGGGGAGCCTTCTTGAGGACCTGCTGAGCTTCTGTAAAAGCTACGAGCGAGGCGAGTGGGGATTGATCGTATCACAGCTCGAGCGGGTCGAGGAGCGGGGAGAATCGGTGCTCGAGAAATATCTCGTGGCCATCACTTTCGCCGATCAGGTGTTCAAAAAAGAATAACACCCGATCTTTCGATCGGGTGCTCTCTTCAGGGCAGGTTGATGACACCGGGCTCATCGAGCTTCAGGTTGACTCTCTCGAAGTGCTCCGGCCGGATGTACTGGATATCAATGTAGTCGGTCAGTTCATCGTGGTAGCGATCGATCAGCAGTTCTCGTGCTTCTTCGACACTGTCTGCCAGGCATATGAAGTGTTGGTTGACCAGTTTAATAGCATAGAGTTGCATGGACTCACTTCCCTTCTATCGTTATTTCATATGTACGCACTTTATGAAGAGTCTAAACAGGGGATAGTATAGGAAAGGAGTGATCAGGATGCCCACCTGCGATTGTACTATCATCCACGAGGATGAAGTGGAGAAGGCAAAGGCAAAGCTTGTTGAAGAAACGGATCTCTATGAACTTGCAGATTTTTTCAAAGTGCTCGGAGACTCTACCCGCATGAAGATCATATCGATCTTGACAGAGACAGAGCTCTGCGTCTGCGACCTGGCCTATGTGCTCGATATGAAGCAGTCGGCGGTCAGCCACCAGCTCCGCGTGCTGAAGAACGCCCGTCTGGTGAAATGGCGTCGTGATGGGAAGGTCATCTACTATACCTTGGACGATGACCACGTGGAGACAATTTTCAAGATCGGTCTTCATCACCTCAAACACGGTTGAACCCTTCTGTTCGCCGTGTTTTGTTATGATCGGACGTTGTTAGCACTCCTAATAAATGAGTGCTAAAAAACTCTTGATTTTCGATTGCCTTTGTACTATCATTGTCTATAGAAAGCGCTATGTGCCTCGTCTCCACAGAGGTGAGGTCAGATAAAATCATTTAAAGGAGGTACCATCTATGAGCATCAAACCACTGGGAAAACGAGTTGTCATCAAGAAACTCAAGGCCGAGGAAAAGACGGTCAGCGGAATCGTGCTCCCCACACAAGCACAGGAGAAACCGCAAATGGCAGAGGTCCTTTCGCTCGGAACAGAGATCAAGGATGAGGACGGGATCAAAGTGGGTGACCGCGTGATCTTCAAGAAGTTCAGCGGTACCGATGTGACATTCGAAGGCGAAGAAGTGACGATCATCGAAATCGCCAACCTGCTCGGCATTGTAGACTAACACGCTTACGAAGGAGGAAAATGCAAGATGGCTAAAGAAATCAAGTTTTCAGAAGACGCCAGAAGACGCCTCGAGAAAGGCGTGAACAAACTGGCGGATACAGTGAAGGTTACGCTCGGTCCCAAGGGCCGCAATGTGATCCTCGATAAGAAATTCGGTTCTCCCCTGATCACCAACGATGGTGTGACCATCGCGCGTGAAATCGAACTGGAGGACAAGTACGAGAACATGGGCGCCCAGCTCGTGAAAGAGGTGGCCACGAAGACAAACGATGTAGCCGGTGACGGCACAACGACGGCTACGCTCCTCGCCCAGGCAATCGTGCGAGAAGGCCTCAAGAACGTAGCAGCCGGCGCCAACCCGATGATTCTGAAAAACGGCATCAACGAAGCGGTGGAAGTAGCCGTAGAACGGCTCAAGGAAATCTCCGTGCCGATCGAGAGCCGCGAGGAGATTGCGGATGTCGCTTCGATCTCTGCCGCCGACAAGAAGATCGGGGAACTGATCGCTGAGGCCATGGACAAGGTTGGCAAGGATGGCGTCATCACCGTGGAAGAATCGAAAACCTTTGGCACACACCTCGAAGTTGTGGAGGGGATGCAGTTCGATCGCGGTTACGTTTCCCCCTACATGGTAACGGATACGGAGAAGATGGAAGCTTCCCTCGATGAACCTTACATCCTGATCACCGACAAGAAGATCACGTCGATCCAGGAAATTCTTCCCCTGCTCGAGAAAATCGTACAGCAGGGCAAGAAGCTCCTCATCATCGCCGAGGACATCGAGGGCGAAGCCCTGGCCACGCTGGTGGTCAACAAGCTCCGCGGGACCTTTGAGTGTATCGCCGTCAAGGCACCGGGCTTCGGCGATCGCCGCAAAGCGATGCTCGAGGACATTGCCGTGCTGACCGGTGGTACGGTGGTCAGCGAAGAGCTCGGTTACGAGTTGAAATCTGCCACCATCGATATGCTCGGTCGCGCCAAAAGCGTCAAGATCGACAAAGAATCCACGACCATCGTCGATGGCGAGGGTGAAAAAACCCTCATTGACGAGCGCGTGCGTCAACTCCGCGTGCAGATTGACGAAAGTTCCTCTGAGTTCGATAAAGAGAAACTCCAGGAGCGATTGGCCAAGCTGGCCGGTGGCGTAGCCGTGATCCAAGTGGGCGCAGCCACGGAGACGGAAATGAAGGAGAAGAAGCTCCGCATTGAGGATGCGCTGAATGCCACGCGTGCCGCTGTGGAAGAGGGCATCGTGCCCGGTGGTGGTACGGCTCTGCTCGTAGCCCTCAAGCCCGTGCTCGAGTTGATCGAGAAGCTAGAGAAGGACGAGAAGACCGGTGCTATGATCGTGGCGCGTTCCCTCGAGGAGCCGGTCCGTCAGATTGCTCAAAATGCTGGCCTAGAGGGTTCGGTAGTCGTCGAGCGGGTGAAGCACGAGAAGGATGGCTTCGGATTCGACGCCTTGACCGGTGAGTATGTGGACATGATCAAAGCGGGGATTGTGGACCCAACGAAGGTCACACGAAGCGCGCTCCAGAACGCAGGATCCATCGCAGCGATGTTCCTGACCACCGAAGCGGCTGTTGTGGATATTGAAGAAGATGAACCGGCTATGCCTGGTGGCATGGGCGGCATGGGTGGCATGGGCGGTATGATGTAAGCCCCACACCACCCGATTGAAAATCACCTTCGCTCCGATGGAGCGGAGGTGATTTTCATTATATGCAAGCAAAAAAACAAACGGATCCGGGCAAAAAAACGGCCCTCGATTGCAATAGCAAATTGAAATAGTGAGCCAATATTTAACCGATGGACTAATCTAACTGCATCTAAGTAATCCTAGTTTTTCCTCAAAGGCTTCTTCAGGGGTGCTATACCCCAGGATTTTGCGAGGCAATGTGTTACACCAGAGCTCGATCCGAGCAATATACTCAGCAGAGAAGTCATTTAGGCTTTTCCCTTTTGGGATGAACCTTCTGATCATTCCGTTATGTCGCTCGTTAGTGCCACGCTCACCTGAGGTATAGGGATGAGCGAAGTAGACGCTGGTTTTGATGTGCTCCTCTAGTGAAGCCAAACCTGAGAACTCGGTGCCATTATCGCTCGTGATGCTTTTGAAGACCTCCGGGGTGAACGCTCCAAATGTGATAGTCAACTCCTCTAGAGCCTCCATAACGGCGTGTGCCGTTTTACTGGGTATCTTGATGATCAACTCATAACGCGTCTGCCTCTCTGTGAGCGTCAAGAGCACAGGCTCTCCCGTGGTCTTCTTGCCGATGACCGTGTCAATCTCCCAATGTCCGAATTCGCTGCGGTCATTGATATGTTCTGGGCGTTCTTCGATACTTGTCCCTAGCTTGAGCTTATTCTGCCGTACGCGAGCGGGTTTACTCGAACGACGAACTTTCAGAGGGAGATCAAGGTTGATGATCTCAAGAAGGCCTAGGTCGATATAGTTGTAAAGGGTCTTCGTACAGACCATTTCTGAGGGTGCGAAAAGCCCTAGTTTTCGAGCTTGCCCAACGATGGCGTCGATCGAATGTTTGCTCTTTCTGAACTGTTTCATAACATGCTTGATGAAAGCTCTGACCTGGAGCAGCTTGTATTGTTTCTTCGAGTTTTCCCGATTACGCTCGTAAATGAGCTGGCCGGTATCTGGATAGTAGATCTTTACCTCGCGGTCGTTTTTGATCTGGGTGACAGTACCTCTTTCGAGCTCGACTCGAATCGTGTTATACGCTCGTCCTAGCTTCTTTGCGATGGCATAAGCGCTGTAGCCCTCTTTGAGCAGAGATGCAATTTCACCCCGCTCAAATGCACTTAAATGTTTATTCTTTCGGTCAACTGGTGTATCATTGATGGTATCCATAGTGATGCCCTCCTTATAATTGTTTGTGGTGAACTAATTATATTACAGGTTGGCACACTATGGATTTTTTATTGTTTCAATTTCATTTTACAATCAAGCGCAAAAAAACGGCCGAATAAGAAAATAAATATGAAGAAAACGTTACACTGCCCTTGACGAGCGGACGGCTTTCGGCTAGAATGGGGAAAACTCATTCAAAGAAATGTGGCGTTGAAGAGAAGAGTAGACGATAGGTGAACCCAAGAGCGAGCCGGTGATGGTGAAAGTCCGGCGGGAGACCATCGTGCGAAAAACATCTCTGAGCCGTGGTCTTGAAAAACAGTGCAGTAGAGACCACCGGGTGCGACCCGTTATCGTCGCCAGGCATCGGTCGCGTGACGACTCGTGCCGGAATAGAGCTGGATCCGACGCGTCGGATTAACTAGGGTGGCACCGCGAAGCAAAACCTTCGTCCCTTTTTGGGATGGGGGTTTTTTCTATTGTGGCGAAAAGGAGGATGGACATGGAGAGCATGAAGGGCTTGAAGAGAACACAGGGCTGCGGCGCCCTATCGGAGGACCAGGTCGGTGAAACGGTGGTACTCATGGGTTGGGTCGCCCGTCGCCACGATCTGGGTGGCTTGATTTTTGTCGATGTGCGGGATGCCTCGGGCATCAGTCAGGTGGTCTTCGATGCCGCTGCCGTAGAAGAGGCTGATTTTCTAAAGGCCGAGGGCCTTCGCGCGGAATACGTGATCGCCGTGAGAGGACGCGTCAAAATCCGAGATGAGGAAACCATCAACCGGGCCATCGCCACGGGTACCGTGGAAGTCCGGGTCGAGGAACTTCGCATTCTCTCTGAGGCCAAGACGCCTCCCTTCCCCCTTGAGGAAGCCGATCAGGTCAACGAACGCCTGCGCCTGGAGTACCGGTACCTGGACCTAAGGCGTAGCGCCATGCAGCAGAACCTGCGCCATCGCCAAGAGATCCTCCGGAGCATTCGAGAGCGGATGGAAGGGGCTGGTTTTCTTGAGATCGAGACCCCGACGCTTACGCGGAGCACACCGGAGGGCGCTCGCGACTACCTGGTGCCCAGCCGCGTGACTCCGGGCGCCTTCTACGCCCTACCGCAGTCACCGCAGATCTACAAGCAGCTTCTGATGGTCAGCAGTGTGGACCGTTACTATCAAGTGGCCCGGTGCTACAGGGATGAGGACCTGCGCGCCGATCGACAACCGGAGTTCACCCAGGTGGATATGGAGATGCTGTTCATCGATGAAGAAGAAATTTTGACCTACCTGGAAACGCTCTTTCGAGAAGTGGTGGCTGAGTTTCCCGGCAAGAGCGATCCCGGTCCCTTCCCGCGCTTGACCTACGGTGAAGCGATCGATCGCTACGGATCGGATAAACCGGATCTGCGTTTCGACCTCCCCATCGTCGATCTGTCGGATCTGATGCACGACTCTGGCTTCGCGGTCTTCGATAAAGTCGTGACTCGGGGTGGCGTGGTACGGGCGATCAACCTCAAGGGAAAGGCCGATATGCCCCGCCGCATGATCGAGGACCTGACGGAGGAAACCCTGCGGATGGGTGGCGACGGGATGGCCTGGATCGCCGTGAAGGAGGATGGATCACTGTATTCCGTGATCACGAAGTTCTTCGATCCCCTCGTGCTGGAAAAAATGCTCGAGAGACTCGATGCTAGCCCCGGAGACTTTTTGATCTTTTCCGCGGATGAACGGTCCAAAGTGTCCGAAATCCTCGGCCAGTTGCGGTTGTCCTTGGCCGATCACTTCGATCTGCGACGTGACGAGGAGGCCTTCTGTATGATCACGGACTTTCCGCTCTTCGAGTGGGACGAGGAGAAGAAGGGCTACCAGGCGATGCACCACCCTTTCACGATGGTGAAGGATGAGGACCTGAGCTTGCTCGACTCGGACCCGCTGCAAGCGCGGGCGAAGGCTTACGACGTGGTGCTCAACGGTGTGGAGCTTGGGAGCGGATCCATCCGGATCCACGACGGTGAGCTCCAGGCACGGATCTTCGATCTGCTGGGTCTCTCTAAGGAGATCGTCGAAGAGCGCTTTGGTTTCTTGCTCAAGGCTTTCCAATACGGGACGCCACCCCATGGGGGTTTTGCCTTCGGACTTGACCGCCTGGTCATGCTCCTCGTGGGAGCCAAGAGTCTTCGGGAGGTCATCGCTTTTCCCAAGATGCGCGATGGGTCTTGCGCGATGATGGAGACACCGGGTGCTGTCTCCTCCGAGCAACTCGAAGCGCTGGGCCTTTCGCGGGACCAGCAACCGGTGGAGACGGAAGACCAGGGTGGATTGGAAGAAGGCGTTGTCCGTCGGGTGGCCGAGCTGGCTAACCTGGCCCTGACCCCGGATGAAGAAGCGGCGCTCATGACGGACCTCAATGAGATCATCGGCTTTGCCGATCGCCTGATGGCGCTGGATACCCACGGTGTACCACCCCGCACGCACGTGCTGCCGCTAGAGAACGTCCTACGTCCGGACGTCGAGCGCACGTCCCTGACGCGCGATGAGGTTTTTGCCAACGCACCGGAGCATGAGGCCGATCAATTCTTTATACCGAGAGTACTGGAAGGGTAGGTGCAAATATGTTGAACCGATTATCCATCACACAAGCCCTGGAGGCCATCCGCCATGAGGAGCTGGCTCCTTCTGAGCTGGTGAAGAGTTATCTCGACGCTATCGCGACTACGGAAACACGTATCGGTGCCTACCTGCGGGTCACGGGGGAAGAAGCCTTGGCACGCGCGTCAGAACTAGACCGGTTGCCACGCGTGGGGAACCTTCACGGCATCCCGGTGGCCATCAAGGACAACCTGCTCACCAAAGGGGTCCCCACCACTTGCGCTTCACGCATGCTCGAGGATTTCGTTCCCCCGCAAAACGCGACGGTGGTTTCCCGGCTTTTCGATGCCGGTGCCGTGATGCTCGGAAAAGCCAATATGGACGAGTTTGCCATGGGTTCATCCACGGAAAATTCGGCCTTTCTCACGACCAAAAATCCCCACGATCTCGAGCGGGTACCCGGGGGTAGTTCGGGTGGTAGCGCGGCCGCCGTGGCAGCCTACGAAGCGGCCTTCGCCCTGGGATCGGACACCGGTGGTTCCATCCGCCAGCCCGCCGCCTTCTGCGGTGTGGTGGGGATGAAGCCCACCTACGGGACCGTCTCTAGAAGTGGACTGGTGGCCTTCGCCTCTAGTCTCGACCAGGTGGGGGCGATGACCCGAAGCGTGGCCGATATGGCGCTGGTGCTCACCACGATCATGGGTCACGATCCACTCGATGCCACCTCTGTGGAGCGCTCCTACGGGGGTATGGCCGGCGGTCTCAACGGATCCATCCGGGGGATGCGCCTGGCCCTACCCGTGGACTTTCTCGGGGAAGGACTCGATCCGGAGATTCGCGAGGCCATCTACAGTGCGGCGGCCCACTACGAAAGCGAAGGGGCCATCGTGGAGGAGGTGGAGCTGAGCAGTGTTTCTTATGCCCTGCCCGCTTACTACCTGCTCTCTTCAGCGGAGGCCTCCAGCAACCTGGCCCGCTTCGATGGCGTGAAATACGGTCACCGGACGGATGTTTACGAGGACTACCAAACCTTGATTCGCAAGAGTCGCGCGGAAGGGTTCGGGCGTGAGGTCAAACGGAGGATTCTCCTGGGGACCTATGCCCTCAGTGCCGGTTACTACGACGCTTACTATAAAAAGGCCCAGCAGACCAGGGAACTGATCTACCGGGATTTCGAAAAGATTTTCTCTACCTATGATGCCGTGCTCTCGCCGGTGGCGCCCACCACGGCCTACGGAATCGGGGAGAAGACGCAGGATCCCCTGGAGATGTACCTGGGTGATATTTATACGGTACCTGTGAACATCGCCGGCCTACCTGCGATTTCGATCAACGCCGGTTACGACCCAAAAGGGCTGCCGATTGGAATGCAGCTGATCGGCCCGGCTTTTTCCGAAGCAAACCTATTGCGCCTGGCCCACCAGTTCGAGATAACCTCGTGTATTGAGAGGAGGATGCCCCGTGGGATACAGTGAATATGAAATGGTCATCGGTCTTGAGGTCCACGTGGAACTGGATACGGAGACCAAGATTTTCTGCGGATGCCGCACCACATTTGGCAAGACACCGAACACCCAGGTCTGTCCCATCTGCTTGGGTTTTCCAGGAGCGCTGCCCGTACTCAATGAAAAGGTGGTAGAGAAAGCGCTCTTGGCGGGCTTGGCCACAGGGTGTAAGATCGCCCGGACCAACAAGCAAGACCGCAAGCATTATTTTTATCCCGATCTGCCCAAGGCCTATCAGATCAGCCAGTACGATCTGCCCATCTGCTACGATGGGGCCGTGCACATTGAGACTCCCCAAGGCCATCGGACCATTGGGATCACTCGGATCCACATTGAGGAGGATGCGGGGAAACTCACGCACGATTCGCTACTGGGTGGAACGTTGGTGGACTACAACCGAGGGGGTGTGCCGCTTATCGAAGTGGTTTCAGAGCCGGAGATACGATCGGCGGAGGAAGCGAAGGCCTATCTGAAAAAATTGCGGGCCGCCTTCATCTATGCGGGGGTCTCTCCCTGTAAGATGAACGAGGGACAGTTCCGTGCCGATGTGAATCTTTCCGTCCGTAAAAAAGACGACCCCAAGCTGGGGACGCGCACGGAGATGAAGAACCTCAACTCGTTCACCTTCGTGGGGCGAGCGATCGAAGCGGAGTTCAAGCGCCAGGTGGACTCTCTCGAGCGTGGTGAGGTGATCATCCAGCAAACGCGCCGTTGGGTTCCTGAGAGAAGCCTCTCCGAGGCTATGCGCAACAAGGAAGATGCGCACGACTACCGGTATTTTCCCGAACCGGATCTGCCCCCCCTACGGATCAAAGAGGAGCTCCTGGTGAAACTGAAGGACCAGATGCCCGCGCTTCCCGAAGAGCGGAAAGTGCACTACATGAAAGCCTATGGTTTGAAGGCTTCGGAAGCGGAGGTCCTGGTATCGGACCAACAGCTGGCGGATCTCTTCGAGGCAGCCGCAGGCTCCCTTGCGGACGTGCGTCCGCTGGCCAATCTGCTTCTCTCGGAAGTGCTCCGCCTTCTCGGGGAAGGAGAGGATATCCCCCTGCAGGCCGAGCAGTTGTCGGAGTTGGCCGGCTTGATCTCCGAAGAAAAGATCAGTTTCAGCATGGCGAAACGGGTCCTCGGTGCCCTGTGGGAAGAACCCCACCTGTCGGCCGCGGCTTATGTGGAAGAGCAGGGGCTCCAGCAGCTCGCATCGGTGGAAGAACTCCTGCCGATCATCGAGAGCGTACTGGCGCGTGAGACGGATAGTGTGTCGGACTATCTGGGCGGAAAAGACAAGGCACTGATGGCCCTAATGGGTCGCGTGATGCGGGAAACCCGGGGGCGAGCTCATCCCGAGCGGACGCGAGAACTGCTCGTAAAACAGCTGGAGACCTTGAAATAAAAAATGAGAAATGGCCTCCGATGAGCGCGTGAAGCGTACATCGGAGGCCATTTCGTCGTCTAAGCGTACTGCAGGCGGTAAAGATCGTAGTAGAGTCCCCGCTTTTCGAGGAGCTGCTGGTGGTTGCCCATTTCACAGAGTTTGCCGTGGTGTAGCACCAAGATTTTGTCCGCGTGTTGGATGGTAGAGAGTCGGTGGGCGATGATCAGGGTCGTGCGACCCTCGATGAGTTTTTCGATCGCATCCTGGATCAGATTTTCCGTCTCCGTATCGATATTGGCCGTGGCCTCGTCGAGTATCAGGATTTTGGGATCGTGTGCCAGGGCCCGGGCGAAGGAGAGCAGCTGCCGTTCCCCGCTGGAAAGGGTGGCGCCCCGTTCGGCCATCACTTCATCGTAGCCCTTCGGCAGGCGTTCGATGAAATGATCGGCATTCACATGCTGAGCGACCTCTCGGATTTTTTCGTCGGTGATATCGGGGGACTGCAGTCGGATGTTGCTCTGGATGTCACCGGAGAAGATGAAGACATCCTGTAGCACGATACCGATCTGTTCCCTCAGGTGCTTGAGGGGCACATTGCGAATATCCGTACCGTCGATGGTGATGGCACCGTCGTTGACGTCGTAGAAGCGATTGATCAGGTTGATGATGGTGGACTTGCCGGCCCCGGTGTGTCCCACGATGGCGATGGTCTCGCCCGCTTGGATATCAAAGGAAACGTCCTGTAGCACATCGTCCTCCTCGTAGCGGAAGGTCACATTCTCAAAGCTGAGGTCTCCCCGGAGGGGATCGAGCGTCTGCGGTTCCTCTGGTTCCGGAAGATCAGAGGTTTCGTCGAGGAGGATGAAGATTCGCTCCGAGGAAGCCATGGCCGATTGTAGGATGTTGAACTTCTCCGTCAGGTCGAAAATCGGGCGGAAGAACTGCTCCGTGTAGGAGATGAAAGCCACAAGGACACCGAGTTCTATGGTGGCGCCGAGCACGCGACGACCGCCGTAGTAGAGGATGATGGCCAGGGTCAGGCTGTAGATCAGGTTCATGCTCGGGCGGAAGATGGCGTAAATCTTGATCTCCCTACGCGAGGCCTGGCGATGGTCCTCGTTGATCCGGTCGAAGGTTTTGTAGACGGCGTTCTCCCGGTTGAAAAATTGGATGATGCGCATGCCGCTGATATTCTCGGAGAGCTTGGAGTTGATGACCGCCAGCTTGACCTTCACCGCACGCTGTGCCTCGCGGGCCTTGAGACGGAAGACATAGGAAGCCAGGAGCACCAAGGGCATGGTGGAAAGGGAGATCAGGGTGAAGGTAACGTCGATGGAAAGCATGATGACCACGGTACCAAAGAGCAGGAAGAAATCCTTGAAGGCATTGATCAGCACACCCGTATACATCTCGGCGATATTGTTCATGTCGTTTCCGACGCGCGTGGTCAGTCGACCCACGGGGTTTTTATCGAAAAAACGAAGCGGTAGGGACTGGATGTGATCGAAGAGTTTCATTCGCATGTCGTAGACGATGCGCTGGCTTACCTTGTTCAGCAGGTAGATCTGAACGAAGTTGAGGATGAAGCCCAGGATGAGGATGACCCCAAAGACCAGGACCAAACGCGTGATGCCGCCCCTGAGCGGGTTTTTCACAGCCTCCACCTCTGCATCGGTGAGCGCTTCAACGGCCAACGGCTCGCCCTCTAGGTGGGGTCTGCCATCGATGGAACGGACCCGGCTCCTCTCGGTGGAGGTGAGGGATCTTTCGACCAAGTAGTAGCGGTCCTCGCTTTTTAAGAGGGCCGCATCACCTGCGGAACCCACATCTCCAAAGGAGAAGGTCCGTCCATTTAGGCTGATCGGTCCTTCGGGGTCGATGTGCAGGGGTTTTTCGGTCCCCTTGATGTAATCATCGATAACAATTTTGGTCAGGTAGGGTTTGAACAGATCGACCCCCGTCACAGCCAGGAGCAGGACGAGGCTGATCAACAACAGACCCAGGTAGGGCCGCGTGAAGGTGAAGAGGCGGCGGAAAATGGCGAGATCGAAACTCTTTTCAATATGCTTTTCTTCGTATCCCTTTTGTATGGCCATCTCTACACCTCCTTCGTGTCCAGTTCCTCTTCGAGGAGCTGGTGTTCGTACAGGTCGCGATAGAGGCCGCCCTCTTCGAGTAACGATGTGTGGTCGCCCGACTGCATTAGCCGGCCCTCGTCGAGCACGTAGATGCGATCGGCCTCCTTGATGGTACTGATCCTGTGGGCGATGAAGATCGTGGTCTGGTCCTCGAGGGCGAAGAGGTGCTCCTTGATCGCTTTCTCCGTCTTGGTATCCACGGCGGAGAGCGAATCATCGAGCACAAGGATATCGGCATCGGCCGCCAAGGCGCGGGCGATGGAGAGACGCTGTTTCTGACCGCCCGAGAGGTTGATCCCCCGTTCGCCGAGGAGTGTGTCGTAGCCGTTCTCGAGCGCCTGGATTTCCTCGTGGATACCCGCGATTCTGGCTTTTTCGAACAGCTCTTCCTCGGATAGATCCGGGGCGGCGAAACGCAAATTTTCCAAGATGGTATCAGAGAAGAGGAAGTTATCCTGGACCACATAGGCGAATCGTCGGCGAAGGGAGGAGAGGTCGAGGGTGTCGATGGACTGTTCGTTGATGAGCAGTTCGCCACCGGTGATGTCCATGGAACGGTTCATAAGGTGGACCAGGGTGCTCTTTCCTGCCCCCGTTCGACCGATCAGGGCCACCTTTTCTCCCCGGTGGATCGCCAGGTTGATTTTCTCAAGGGCGGGTTCTGATTTGCCCTGGTAAGTGAAGGTGACATCGTTCATTTCTATAGAAGCGATCGGACCCGGCACCACGGGGTGCTTGGGGTTCTTGATATCCGATGTGGTATCGAGCACGTGGTTGATTCGCTCGAGGCTCACCGCGCCGCGCTGTAGCATGTTGATGACCCACCCGAGGGCCATCATGGGCCAGGTGAGCATACCGATGAAAGATAGGAAGGTGACGAACTCGCCCACGGTGATCGTATCGGAGAGAACCAGGTGGGATCCGTATCCGATTCCGATGAGCAGGCTCAGGGAAGCGATGAACTGGACGAGGGGGAACATGATCCCGTAGACCTTGACCAGATCCATGTTGGCCTCATAGTTCTCGGCATTGGCCTTCTCGAAATAGGCCAGTTGGTAGCGTTCCTGAACGAAGGACTTGATGATGCGGATGCCGGAAAAGGACTCATTGGTCGCATCGAGGACCCCGCCAAAGGCCTCCTGGACGCGTTTGAAACGTTTCCGGATGGAGCGGCCCAGTAGACCGACAAAGATGGCGATAAAGGGTAGAGGTACCAGGGTGACAAGCGTCAGGCGCACGTCAATACGCGTGAGCATAAGACCGAGGGTCATGAAGCTCAAGAACAGAGCATCGGTGATCATCACGATGCCCGGTCCGAAGGCCATGCGGATGGCGTTGAGGTCGTTGGTGGCATGTGCCATGAGATCGCCGGTCTTGTGCGTATTAAAATAGGAAAGCGATAGATTCTCGAGATGTCCGAAGAATCGGTTGCGCAAATCGTACTCCAGGTCTCGCGAGACCCCGAAGAGCAGGTTGCGCCAGATGAACCTGCCGAGGGCTACACCGGCGGCGATCGCCATGACGTAGGCCATGTACCGGTAGATGATGGCATTGGTGAGCCGTCCTTCGTTTAGGATATCGGTGAACTGTCCGATGAGGATCGGTGTCACGAGCTGTAGGATGTCGATGATGACGAGCGTCAGGACGCCAAAGAGATACGCCCAGCGGTGTTCTTTTAAAAAACTGCGAAGATGTCGAAACATAATGGGCCTCCAGGTAGATGGGATCTCGGTCGATGACTTCTATTCTATCAGATGCATGGGTGCCTTGCTGAAGTTATGATTGAACAACTTGGCACTGAAGTGCCAAGATTCCTAGGAAAACCGCCCTAACGGGCAGTTGTTTATTAGGCTAACCCCGTGGTCCCAACGGTTAGAAGCCGTTCGGCTTCGATTTGAAGATTCATGCTTGCGTTAACGTCTCTGTCGTGAGTGGTCCCGCAGTCAGGGCATGTCCATGTTCTCACAGAGAGATCTTTAACGGCTTTGTTCTTGTACCCGCATGATGAACAGAGCTGGCTTGAAGGGAAATTCCGGGCAACTTTTACTACGGTTTTACCGTACCAGTCTGCTTTGTACTCGAGCATTTCGCGGAAAAGCCCCCAGCTTGCCTCGGAAATCGCCTTCGAAAGTTTTTTGTTTTTCACCATGCCTTTTAGGTGAAGATCTTCGATGCCGATCACGTCGTGGTTTTTGACGATATCGGTGGAAAGCTTATGGAGGTAGTCTTCGCGTCTGTTCCTAATTTTCTCGTGAAGAAGAGAAACCTTTCGCTTTTGCTTTTGATAATTCTTCGCTTCGGACAGTTTTCGTCCCTCTTTTTTCGCGCGCTCTTTTCTGCGAGAAAGAATGCGCTGTTCTTTAGCTAATTCTTTTTCGAGCGAGCGGAAGAATTTTGGGTTGTCATAGACCGTTCCATCGGAAAGAATGGCAAAATCCTTCAGTCCGAGGTCGATCCCAACAGAAGAACCCGTCTTTTTTAATGGCTCAATGTCGACTTCGCAAAGAATTGAAACAAAATGCTTGTTCGCAGCATTTCTGCGGACGGTAGCATTGATGATGCGACCTTCAACCTCGCGACTTTTTGCAAACTTCACCCAGCCAAGTTTCGGGAGTTTAATTTTGTTGCCCACTACCTCAATGTTTCCGTTTGTGTGTTTTGTCTTGTAGGACTGGACGGGGTTTTTCTTGCTCTTGAACCGAGGATGTCCATTTTCTCCTCTAAAGAAACGATCAAAGGCATCCTGGAGGTTTTCAATTGACGCTTGAAGGGCGATGGAATCGGGTTCCTTTAGCCAAGGTAGTTCTTTCTTGAGGGAGGGTAGTTGTCCTGAACAAATACTCTGGGTTAACCCTTCTCCGGTGGTTTTGTAAGCAGTTTCCCACTCGCTCAGGAAGTGATTGAAGATGTATCGACTACAGCCTATTGTCTTTGCGATCTGCTCTTTTTGAGGGTTGTCTGGATAGATCCTGAACTTGTACGCCTTATGCTTTAACAAAAAACCACCTCCTTGTAAAGATTTTATGAGAATATATGTTCGCTTTTAGTTTATCAGTGACTCTAGGACAAAGTCAAGCGATTCATCCCACGACTGAAGTCACGGGTGTTCTCGCTTATTGCATAAACTGTAAGGCTTCTACGTGGTTGACAAGCTGCGGTGGTCGTGGTACGTTATTAAAAAGTTAAAGCGCGAGACACCATATAATTCCGATGATGTGGTTCGGAAGTTTCTACGGGACAACCGTGAATTGTCCCTCTATGGGTCGTGGTCAACGAAGGGGTCGTTCGCGCCCCTTTTCTTGAGCATGAGCCCATGGGGTTCGTGCTCGTTGTTTTTTGAAGATCAAATGAGGAAAGGAGTCGTGCACGTGGAAGATAAAGTGATCAAACAGGGGTTTACCTACGATGACCTTCTATTGGTACCCCAAAAATCCAGTGTCACACCGGACAAGGTTTCTGTCCAAACGCGACTGACCAAGAAAATCTCGCTCAACATCCCGATCATGAGCGCGGGTATGGATACGGTAACGGAGGCAAAACTGGCGATCGCCATGGCCAGGGAGGGTGGCATCGGGATCATCCACAAGAACATGTCCATCGAACAACAGGCCCTAGAGGTCGATAAGGTCAAGCGATGCGAGCACGGCGTCATCGTAGATCCCTTCTACCTCTCGCCGGATCATCTGGTGAGCGATGCGGAGGAGCTCATGGGACGCTACCGCATTTCAGGGGTGCCGATTGTGGATGAGGAGAAGAAACTCGTTGGGATCATCACCAACCGCGATATTCGCTTCGAGAGCGATCTCGGCAAGCGCATCGATGAGGTGATGACCAAAGAAGAGTTGATCACCGCTTCTGCCGGCATTTCCATGGAGGAAGCCGAGGCGATCCTGCGCAAATGGAAGATCGAGAAACTGCCCTTGGTAGCAGAAGATGGAACGCTCATGGGTCTGATCACGATCAAGGATATCGAGAAAGCCGTGATCTTCCCGAACCGTGCGACGGATGGCGGGGGGCGTCTGCTGGCAGGAGCCGCCGTTGGTATCGGGACCGATATGATGGCGCGCGTGTCCGCCTTGGTCGAACGGGGTGTGGACGTGGTGGTGCTCGATTCTGCCCACGGCCACAGCAAGAATATCATCAAGGCTGTGACCGAGATCAAGGAGGCCTTCCCCGAGGTTGAAGTGGTGGCGGGCAACGTGGCCACGGCTGAGGCTACACGCGATCTGATCGAGGCAGGCGCAGATGCGGTAAAGGTCGGTATCGGCCCGGGATCCATTTGTACCACGCGCGTGGTATCCGGCGTGGGTGTACCGCAGCTCACGGCGATTTACGACTGCGTGCAGGCTGCCAAGCCCTACGATGTACCGGTGATTGCCGATGGTGGGATCAAGTACTCGGGGGACATCGCCAAGGCGATTGCCATGGGTGCGAATCTCGTGATGCTCGGTTCCCTCTTCGCCGGAACGGAAGAAAGCCCGGGAGAGATTGTGATCTACCAAGGACGTAGCTTCAAAAGTTACCGGGGCATGGGTTCCGAGGCCGCCATGGCAGCGGGTAGCAAAGATCGTTACTTCCAGAATGACACGAAAAAGTTTGTCCCCGAGGGCATCGAGGGTCGCGTACCCTATCGCGGTCTGCTCAAGGATATCATCTACCAGTTGGTGGGAGGACTGAAGTCCGGCATGGGCTATTGCGGCACTGCTGACATCGAGGCGTTGCGTGCGAACGGAAAGTTCGTTCAGATCACAAGCGCCGGTCTCGTGGAATCCCATCCCCATGATGTTGCCATCACCAAGGAACCGGCCAACTACTCAGTGCGTGATTAAGGAGAGACCCATGCAAAACGAACAGATTCTCATCGTCGATTTCGGCGGACAGTATAACCAGCTCATCGCCCGTAGGGTGCGTGAGGCTGGCGTCTACAGTGAAGTGGTCTCCTACAAGAACGCCCTCGAGGCAGCGAAGAAGAACCAACCGATCGGGATTATTTTCACCGGGGGACCGAATTCTGTCTATGCCGAGGGTGCGCCCAGCATCTCGAACGAAATTTTCAAGCTGGGCATCCCGGTGCTCGGTATCTGCTACGGTATGCAGCTGATGGCCCATGTACTGGGCGGCAAGGTGAAGCGAGCCGACCAGAAGGAGTACGGCAAGATTGAGCTCAAGGTCAAAGCGGCACGTGATCTCTACGCTGACGTGACGCAGGCCACCTGTTGGATGAGCCACTTCGATTTTGTGGAAGAAGCGCCGGCGGGTTTCGAGGTCACGGCGACAACGGACGCTTGCCCGGTGGCCAGTATGGCGGATCGCGCCAACAGGCTCTACGGTGTCCAGTTCCACGCGGAAGTGGAGCACACCCCCTTCGGCAGACAGCTGATCAAGAACTTCCTTTATGAAGTGTGCGGGGCCAAGGGTGACTGGGACATGGGTGACTTCGCTGAGACGGCCATCGCCGAGATCCGCGAGAAGGTGGGCGAAAAGAAGGTGCTAGTCGGTCTCTCCGGTGGCGTGGATAGCTCCGTGGCGGCCGTGATGGTACACAAGGCGGTGGGCGACCAGCTCTACTGTATCTTTGTGGATCACGGCCTGCTGCGCAAGAACGAGGGCGATGAGGTAGAGAAGACTTTTAAGGAAGGTTTCCATATGAATTTCATCCGGGTGGATGCCCGCGACCGATTCATGAACCGTCTGCGCGGTGTGTCGGATCCGGAAACGAAGCGAAAGATCATTGGGGAGGAGTTCATCCGCGTCTTCGAGGAAGAGGCGAACAAGCTCCAGGATATTGACTATCTTGTACAGGGGACGGTCTATCCCGATGTGATCGAGAGTGGAACGGATACAGCCCAGGTGATCAAGAGCCACCACAACGTGGGTGGTCTACCGGAGGATATGCAATTCTCCCTCATCGAGCCGCTTCGCGACCTTTTCAAGGATGAGGTGCGTGCGGTGGGTGAGAAGCTGGGTATAGCCGACGTGATCGTGCACCGTCAGCCCTTCCCAGGCCCGGGCCTCGCGATTCGAGTGATCGGTGAGATCACGGAGGAAGCGCTTCACCTCGTCAGTGAGTCCGACGCGATTCTTCGTGATGAGGTCAAAAAGGCCGGCCTCGAACGTGAGATCTGGCAGTATTTCACGGTGCTGCCGAACATCAAGTCCGTGGGCGTCATGGGAGACGAGCGGACCTACACCCACACGCTGGCCATTCGCGCGGTGACCAGTATCGATGGGATGACCTCAGATTTCGCCAGGATACCCTACGAGGTGCTCGAAAAGATCTCGAGTCGCATCGTGAACGAGGTCGAAGGGATCAACCGGATCGTCTACGATATTACATCCAAGCCACCCAGCACCATCGAGTGGGAATAAGACAAGATGCCTGCAATCAACGGATTGCAGGCATTTTCTGTAGGCTTGTCCGATCTTTTGTATCATGCTAGACAAGCCCGCACTAGGGAGGATGCCAGGGAACATGCCGTTGGGCGTGTATATAGGGAAATTACCACGAAAATGTTGAACCGTCTTCACGAATACGGTATGATGTACCTACAAATGCAAACTTTAATGGTTCTTAAGGTGTTAATGTTCGCCAATCGCCTTCATCACGTGTTCGAACAAATGGGATGAGGGAACGTTGGCATGTAGAGGACAATCATTTTGGAGGGAAGTCCATGAATCCATTGGAAAAGAGAATCGGTATTATCGGTGGCGGCCAGCTGGGCAAGATGATGGTGCTCGATGCCAAACGGTTGGGATTTGAGATCGTCACCTTGGATCCGACGGAGGACTGCCCCTCCCATAGCATTAGCGATGAGCACATCCGCGCCTCTTTTCAAGACGAGGCGGCCTACCGGGCACTGGCCGATGCGGTGGATGTGATCACCTATGAGTTCGAACACATCGATGCCGATCTTTTGAGTGCTCTGGAAACCACCGGCCATGCGGTCTATCCCACGGCTGACAGCCTGAAAATCATCCAGGATAAATTCACTCAGAAGTCTCACGTGAAAGCCGCCGGTATCCTGACACCCGCGTTCATGAAGGTGGAGACAATGCAGGATATGGAACTGGCGGGAGAAACCTACGGCTTTCCCTACATGCTCAAGGCCACAACCGGTGGTTACGATGGCAAGGGGAACGCGGTGGTCGGCGGTCCCGAGGAGATCGAGATGCAGTTCGCGGCCCTGGGCGCTGGAAAAGTAGGCCTGATGGCCGAGAAGTTCATCGATTATGACAGGGAGATCTCGGTCCTGGCCTGCAGGGGCCTTCAGGGCGACATCGTGGTCTATCCCGTAGCGGAGAACATTCACTCGAACAGCATTCTCGATGAAACCCTGGTCCCTGCTCGGATGAGTGCCAAGAGTCGGGACAAGGCCATGGACATGGCCCACGAGATCATGGAGATTTTTGAAGGTGTGGGTATGTTCTGCACGGAGATGTTCCTCGATCCTTCTGGAGAAGTCTACCTGAACGAGGTGGCACCGAGACCCCACAACTCCGGGCACTATACGATCGAAGCGACGGCTACCTCTCAATACGAACAGCACATCCGAGCGATTACCGGCTTGCCGCTGGGAGACGTGGATTTGATCCGCCCCGTCGCCATGAAAAACATTCTGGGCGAAGGACCTGTGGGACCCAGTCAAGTGCTGGGTGTCGACAAAGCGTACGAGAACCCCCATGTAAAAGTACATGTGTACGGAAAAAAAGTTTCGAAACCGGGAAGGAAAATGGGACACATCACGGCCACGGGTGAAACTTTAGAAGAAGCAAGAGCATCCGTCGAAGAAGCCTATCGATTGATTAGAATACAAGGAGGAAAAGAATGATCGGGATCATTATGGGAAGCGACTCAGATCTGCCGGTGATGAAAGAAGCTGCTGTCTTCTTAGATGCACTGGAGATTCCTTATGAACTCACGGTGGTCTCGGCCCACCGAACACCAGACCGTTTGGTGGACTATGCCAAGACAGCCAGGGAACGGGGGATCAGGGTGATCATCGCGGGCGCCGGCGGTGCGGCCCACCTGCCTGGGATGGTGGCCTCGATGACCTCGGCACCTGTCATCGGAGTGCCGGTGAAGACACGAACGCTAAACGGATTGGATTCTCTTTATTCAATCGTCCAGATGCCACCGGGAATTCCCGTCGCGACCGTGGCCATCAACGGTGCGAAGAACGCCGGGATCCTGGCGGCAGAAATCATCGGGGCTTTCGATGAGGATGTTTACGAGAAAGTAGCGGCCTACAAAAAAGATCTGGAGAAAATGGTCATCGATAAGGCCGAGCGTCTGGAATCCATGTCCTACCAAGCCTACTTAGAGGAGATGGAGATGAGAAAATAGGATCGGTTGCATGACCGGTACCTGTTTGACTGTCTTTATCTGCGCACAAGGAAAACCCGGAGAGCCTGTCGATGGCCCTCCGGGTTTTGTGCATCGGTTTTTTGTCAGTCTTCCTTACGTCCGTCGGAATGCGTTGTGCCCTTGGCCGATCCGGGAGAGCCGGTGGTGAAGTCCTCCTCCATGTAGCGGATCACGTCATCAGTGGAGAGGACCTTGGCAACGGTGCTGTTGGCAATGGTCAGAGCCATCTCGTGATTGGCCGTCGCGGTGGCGACAGCATCGCCGACCACAATCACATCGTAGCCGCGGGAGCTACCCGCATAGGCGGTGGCCAGGACGCACTCATCCGTCCAAAGGCCCGAGATGACGATGGTGTCGATACCGAGGGCTTTCAGCTTCTCATCTAGATACGAGGTGCCGTCTTCGTTGAAGGTCCAAAACATATCGAGGTGTTTTCCGTGGTAAAACCAGCCATCCGCGATCTCTTCCTCGCTGGGTGCGATTTCTTCGAGCGGTTCGAGGCCTGCCTCTCCCGTGAAGATGTAAGCCGCATTCTCCGGATTCTCAGGTCGCAGTCCTCGCGGACCATACCACCGGTCCATGGCATTGGAGATCCCGTCCTCAAAGCGACGGCTCCAGGCACTCCAGGCGATACAAACGCCCTCGTGGGTCGATCGGACCGATCGGAAGGTGTCGACGAGGCGGGTCAGGTTCGGCAGAATATCTTCTGCATAGGGGCGGTACTCTTCCTGGCAATCGTCCAACAACAGAGCGATGCGCCTGGGTCGATCGGCCAGGCTCCAAGAGGCCCAGAAGGACAGGGGCATTCCCTGAGGACCCTCGGGTGTACTGCTGTAGTTATCCATGGGCTCCATGGCAAGCCTTCTGTCCCGGTATTTGCGGGGTTTTTGCAGGGCCTCTTCAAGCGTTAACGCCTTCTGGCTTTTTCCGTACACATGATCTTTGTTGTTTTCCATTGCCACACTCCTTCTCACTTTTTTCCATTGGGTACCCCCGGTCGTGCCTTCGAACGCCCACTCTTCTAACATAGGGGGAGAGCCTTCTCTGGTGCTAATCGCTTCCGAGCATGAGCGTCATTTCCTCGTGTGCATAGTCGGTTCCATCGTAGGCGCTGAGGCGGAGGGTCAGCCCACCGACGGGGACATCCATCGCGCTTTCGACATGTCCTCTCACATCATCAAAGAGGGTCTCCAGTGCCGAGGAACCGAGGTGTGCGACATCGAAGGAAAACGAGATCGTGTACTGGTTCTGACCCAGTCGCTTCATCAGGTCGGTTTCCATCGGTGCGGGTGAGTCATAGTTTTCCGATACATGGAATCGAAAGGCCTCTACGGAATCATCCATCGTCAGCGTATCGGCTATCTGCCGCCTGAGATACGCGGTGGCCCGGGTCTCTCCGTAGACATCCCTGTGGTTCGTTTCGTAAAGGGTGGTGGTAAAGTGATGCTCGGGGTTCTTTTCGGGTGTCAGGTCGAATGAGAACTCCCCGCGCTTGTAATCGTAATTGGATTTTAAAACGTCAAAAGACATGTGGTACCGACCCTCATAGAAGGAACGTACAGCGCGTTCTTCTCGCCATCCGGCGATCGGATTGCCCGAGAGGGCAAAATAATAGGAGAGACCCAGTGATAAGGCCACTCCAACCAACAAGAGCAGCATGATCAGTAGTCCTTTTTTTAAGTTTAGCGACCTACCCACCCCCTAGATTCGCCGCGGTCCACCTGCCCGGCGGTCGATGCTGTCTTCTTCGGTGGCGACCTATTCGCCTTATACCCCAAAAGGAAGGGATCATGACGAAGATTCGTTTGGCGGGAGTGATGGCGGAATTTTCGTGATTTTTTTAACGGCGTGTTTCTATCGCGACCGGGTCATGGTATAATACTCGGGAGAGGTGGGACCATGCAGAAATTCAGAGACTTGCTCTCCGCCATCGGGTCTTTTGCGGCCTACCGGAGATTCTTACAGGAAGACACATCGAAAGCCGTTCGCTACGTGATTTTTCTCGTGGTGGTGCTTTCTATGTTCACAGGCCTCCGTTATTTCTTGATCCTTCAGACCTCCAAAGACGTTCTCGTCCGCCGGATTGAGAACGACGTCCCTCCCTTTACCCTGACCAAAGAGGGTCTTGAGGTCGAGGGGAACCACCCGCACATCATTGATTTTGATCAGTCGGTCCTGATTTTCGACGAAGAGGGGCACCTGAGCGCCGAGGTACTCGAACCCTATGAGATCGGGTTGTACTTGGGCTCGGACGGGATGCAGCTTCGGGCGAACAACCGACTCTATAACAAGACCTACTATCAAGACCTGCGTTTTCTGCAGGTGGATCGCGAGCGGCTCAAGCTCTTTGCCGATCGCCTGATGCTCCTCAGCTTCATTCTTTTCCTTGTGGTCGTACTCTTCCGGGTGCTCGGGAAAATGATCGGCTTGTTCCTTGCGGCCTTATTCTTTTGGGCCATCGCCAGGGTCAAGAACCACAGGATGGCTTATGAAGATTGCTTCCGAGTATCGGCCTACGCGATCACCCTACCCACGATCGTTGTGACCCTGATCGAGCTGATGCCAGACCGTATGGCGGCGATCAGCCCGGTGGTCTATTATGGGCTCTTTGGCTTCTACGCCCTTAAGATCATCGAGACGATTGATGAACCCTTTGTGAACAATGGGACGGGGGACTAGCATCCCCAGGTGCTTATTTGTTATAATAACTTTAGAATACGGAGGTGATAGACGTGTATATCACGACCAATGAAGCAACATGTGACGAAATCCAAAAAATCATCGATCAAAATACAGATAAACCAGGTAGTGTTCGGATTTTCCTAGCGGGCATGGGTTGTTCCGGCCCATCCTTGGGACTCGGCCTCGATGAGGCCAAAGAAGATGATCTCACCGAAGAGCACAATGGTGTGACGTTTGTGATGCAGGAGAACATCTATGATTCCATGGGAGAAATCATGGTGGAATTCAAAGGCGACGGTTACCTCGTTCAGCCGAAGGTACAACAACCTTCCGCTTGCTCGAGCTGCGCCGGTAGCTGTGATGTGTAAGCATCCATTCTAATTAAAAATGAGAAAGAAGAAGAGGTCCCTCACGTGGAGACCTCTTCTTTCACTTTTTGGACGAAAGTCTGCTGCGCCTTTGATAGGACCGCATGCTTTCTCGTAATCAACCCCACGGAAATGTGGGGTATTTTTTTTCCGAAGGTCATGATCTCCAGATCGTCCCCCTGGGAAACGGCCCGCGTGGTCACAAAGCCCATGCCCATACCGCGTCGGACCATCTCCAGGATAAGCTCCATACTCCCGAAAGCAAAAGTGGGGGTGATACGAAGGCCTTCCTTGGCGAGGAAGCGGTCCATGACCCTCCGGGTGGTGGCATTGTCCTCGAGGGTGACCATCGGTACATCGGTCAGATCCTGGAGGGTGGTGACCGTGGGGAAAGTACCCCGCTTTCGAATGAAACCATGATCAAAGGTCGCCACGGGTTCGAGGGTAACAGCATCGTAGGATTTTTCTGGATCGATGTTCACGAAGCCGATATCGAGACTGCCCTCTGTGACCATCTCGGTGATGCGCGGGGAGGACCGGTTGATAAAGGTCAGTTGGATGTTCGGGTGGGCGGCGGAGAACGAGGTAAGGAGGGGGAGAACGAAATAGCGTGAGATCGTATCGCTCGCACCAATCATCAGGCGACCGGCCTCTAGATCTCTCATGGCGAAGAGTTCTTTTTCCGTCCGATCCAAGATGGCAAGAGCTTCTTCTACGCCTGTCGCCAGATGACGTCCCTCCGGCGTTAGTTTCAACCCCCGGCCCACGCGCTTGAAAAGTGGTAGGCCCAGTTGTTCTTCCAGCGCGGACACCGTTTGGCTCACCGCCGACTGACTGGTGTACAGTCGTTTGGCGGCCCTCGTGAAGTGTTCCTCTTGAGCGGCGGCCAGGAAGACTTTATAGTAATCGAGACTCACGGACATTGATAAGCCCTCCTTATTATTTTGATTAAAATGATTCAATATAAGTATAACACTTCCTGTGGTACAATCAAGGCAACAAGCAGAGAATAGGAGGCATCTCATGGCCGTACAAAGACTTTTTGTGGAGAAGAAAACACCCTTTGCCATCGCAACAGAGCAGCTGAAGAAAGACCTGATGCGGGATTTGCATCTCGAAGGACTCGAGTCCCTTCGCATAGTACAATGTTACGATACCGAAGGACTGGGTGGAACCTTTGACGAGGTTGCGCACCGGGTCTTGGCAGAGGTTAATGTCGACCACACCTATAGTGAGCTGATTCCCCTAGAGGGAGAGTATCTTCTGATCGTGAAACTACTCGACGGTCAGTACGACCAGCGGGCCGATAGCGCCCGTCAGGTATTGGAAATCCTGACGGGCAAGGCCGGCATCGCCGTCAAGTCCTCCACTTGGTACCTCTTCAAGGGAGCGCTATCTTCCTCTGATCTCATGGCCATCGAAGGCTACCTGATCAATCCCGTGGAAGCAGAGAAGGGATCAGCAGCCCTTCCCCTCACCATCGAAGCCCACTACCCAGAGCCGAAGCCCGTATCACGCATCGAGGGATTCACGGCCCTTGATGGTCAGGGATTGCGCTCGCTTCTCACCGACATGGGACTGGCCATGAGCCTGGACGATCTGGTCCATACCCAGCGCTATTTCAAAGCGGTAGAACAGCGTGAGCCCACGGTCACGGAAATTAAGATGCTGGACACCTATTGGTCGGATCACTGTCGGCACACGACCTTTGCCACGAAGATCGAGGACGTGGTCTTCGGAGAGGGCCCCCATCGGGAGGTCATCCGAAAAGCCTACGATGATTACCTCGAGATGAAGGAAGCTCATCCGAGGGAGCGGGAGAAGCCGCTTACCCTCATGGGTCTCGCGACGATCAATATGAAGCACAAGCTCAGGACGGGCACGCTTTCGGATCTCGATGTTTCAGAAGAGGTCAACGCTTGCACCTTCCATGCCCCTGTGAAGGTGGATGGACAAGAAGAAGAGTACCTCATTCTCTTTAAGAACGAGACGCACAACCACCCCACGGAGATCGAACCCTTCGGGGGCGCGGCCACTTGCCTCGGTGGTGCGATCCGTGACCCGCTATCGGGACGTGCTTATGTCTACCAGGGCATGCGTGTTACCGGGGCGGCCGATCCGAGGACTCCCTTAGAAGAAACGCTGCCCGGGAAGCTTCCCCAGCGCAAGATTACCAAGGAAGCCTGCCACGGCTTCTCCTCCTACGGCAACCAGATCGGCATGGCCACCGGATTCGTCCGGGAGATCTACCATCCTGGTTATCTGGCCAAGCGCATGGAGGTGGGTGCTGTGATCGGTGCCACGAAGGCTGAGGACGTACGTCGCGAAACCCCTCGTGACGGCGATCTCGTGGTGCTCATCGGCGGACGCACAGGACGCGACGGAGTCGGTGGCGCCACGGGTTCCTCGAAAGAACACGACGAGACCTCTCTTGCCACCTGTGGTTCTGAAGTCCAGAAGGGAAACGCACCGGAAGAGAGAAAGCTCCAGCGTCTCTTCAAGATACCAGAAGTCAAGCGCATGATCCTGCGCGCCAATGACTTTGGCGCCGGCGGTGTGGCCGTGGCCGTGGGCGAAATCGCCGAGAGCCTGGACATCAATCTCGATGCGGTGCCGAAAAAATACGCGGGACTCGATGGGACCGAACTGGCGCTCAGCGAGAGCCAAGAGCGCATGGCCGTGGTCATCGCACCGGAGGATCTCGAGCTGCTCAAGGGTTTTGCAGCTTCCGAGAATCTAGAGGCCACTCCCATCGCGACGGTCACCGACACGGGACGGCTGGAAATGACATGGCGCGGCGATCAGATCGTCAACCTATCGCGCGACTTCCTCGAGACCAACGGTGTAACCCCCTCTGTCTCGATTCACGTGGACGGGGGTACCCTTGACGCCGAAGAAAGAGAGCTGTCCTTCCGAGAGGGTTTCGAACGTCTGACGACCGATCTGAACCGCGGGATCCACAAGGGTCTGGTGGAAACCTTCGACGGCACCGTGGGCGCAGGGAGCGTGATCGCCCCCTTTGGTGGACGAATGGGTGACACACCGGCGCAGGGCATGGTGGCCAAGGTGCACCTCGACAAAGGGACCACCTCTACCTGTACTGTGATGACCCAGGGATTCGAGCCCGAAGACAATGAGCGGTCGCCCTTCTACATGGGTTATTACAGCGTAATCGATGCGCTTGCCAGGCAAGCTGCCCTCGGTGGCAACCCCGCCAAGGTACATTTGTCCCTTCAAGAGTATTTCGAGCGGCTCGGTACAGATCCCGAGAGATGGGGCAAGCCCTTCGCAGCTCTGCTCGGTGCCATCAAAGCGCAAAAAGAGTGCAATGTGGCCGCCATCGGCGGGAAGGACTCCATGAGCGGATCCTTCAATGAGCTCGATGTTCCCCCCACGCTCATCGCCTTCGCTGTGTCCATGGCCGAGGTGGAAGAGATTGTGACCCCGGAGCTCAAGGGGCCCGCTCATCACCTCTACCTATTGGAAGCACCTAGGACGAATGACGGTCTGATCGATACAAAAGCACTCCTCGAAGGGTACAGGCGCCTGAAGGGACTGAAGCAAGAAGGCCTCCTTCTCTCGAGCGCAGCGGTAGAAGGCGGTGGGATTGCAGAAACCCTGGCCAAAATGGCCCTTGGCAATCGTGTGGGTGTGGAAATCCGGGGAGAAGATGCTCTTTTCGCCCGGATGCCCGGTGCCTTGGTGATCGAGACCAAGGAAGCCATCCAGATTGACGGATTCAGAGCCCTGGGGATGACAATGGCGGAAGCGGCCCTGCGCAAGGGGCCCGAGTCCATCGACCTCGAGGAACTGAACCGCCTCATGACAGAACCGCTCGCCGGTGTCTTCCCGCTCGAGAGTGGAGAACGGGGTGATGTGGCCACCCTAAGCTATCATGCGAAAAACATTGTCATCGCCAAGGAAAAAGTGGCGAGACCGCGGGTCATGATCCCCGTGTTCCCGGGCACCAACTGCGAAACAGATACAGCGCGGGCCTTCGAGCGCGCTGGAGCCGAGGTCGTGGAGGTCCTCTTCCGCAACCGTCATCAGCAGGATATCGCACAGTCGATCGAGGCCTTCTCGAAAGCCCTGCGTTCTGCCCAGATCCTGGCGATTCCGGGAGGCTTCTCCGCCGGCGATGAACCGGATGGAAGCGGCAAGTTCATCGCCTCCGTCTTCTCTCATCCCAGGCTTTCAGAAGAACTCATGCGTTTGCTCGATGAGCGCGATGGTCTCACCATCGGTATCTGCAATGGATTCCAGGCGCTCGTGAAGCTGGGTCTTTTGCCCGACGGAAAGATTCATCCCCTTCGGCCCTCAGATCCAACCCTGACCTTCAACCGAATCGGTCGACACGTGGCGACCTTCAGCTCTGTTCGCGTGGCCTCCGATCTATCGCCGTGGTTCAGCCAGGTGAAGGTGGGCGAGATTTACAAGACGGCCATGAGTCACGGCGAAGGACGGTTTGTTGCCGACCAAGAAGCACTCGATCGACTCGTGGCGTCGGGACAAGTGGCCACGCAATATGTGGATCCGGCGGGACAGGCCACGATGGATGGTCGCTACAATCCCAACGGTTCTGTACTGGCGATCGAGGGGATCACATCGGCAGACGGACGTGTGCTCGGAAAGATGGGCCACGTGGAGCGTTACGAGGAAGGGCTTTACCAGAATATCGTGGGAAGTAAGGATATGCCGGTGATCGCCGGAGGTGTCCGTTACTTCAAATAACGAAAAATAACTCAATATAATAATAAAACGTTCGTAAAAACATTGACCTTTTCCCGGGTGTTCTGATAGGATGAAGGTGAAAAGCTGGCAGATGCGATCAAATGGTGAACATTGCCAACTTATTGGAACGAGAACGGAAAGGAAGATTGGTTGTGAAAATGGTTGTTGTCATGGGAAGCGACGCTGATTTGCCGATCGTTAAGATACCTGAGTTCAGGGCCGAAAGGGGTTTGAAATAATGGAAAAGCGGGAAATGATCTATGAAGGGAAAGCCAAGAAAGTTTTCAAGACCGATGATCCGAAAGCCTATGTAGTACAGTACAAGGATGATGCCACTGCCTTCAATGGCGTGAAAAAAGGCACTATCCGCGATAAAGGGATCGTGAACAATGCGATGAGCGCCCTACTTTTCGGAGAGCTGGAGAAGGCGGGTGTCAAGACGCACATGATCGAGAAACTGTCCGAGCGTGAGATGTTGGTACGCGCCGTGGAGATCGTCCCGGTCGAAGTGATCGTTCGGAACGTTGCCGCCGGTTCGCTGGCCAAGCGACTCGGCCTCGAAGAGGGGACTGTGATGAAGCACACGGTCATCGAGTTCTGTTACAAGTCCGATGAACTGGGTGATCCCATGATCAATGACGACCATATCACCGCCATCGAGCTGGCCACTAAAGAAGAAATTGCTAAACTCAGGACGATGGCCACGGCTGTGAACGACCTGCTCAAGGGCTATTTCGATGAGCGTGGGATCACCCTGGTGGACTTCAAAATCGAGTTCGGTCGATACGATGGCGAGATTATCCTGGCCGATGAGATCAGTCCCGACACCTGTCGCCTCTGGGACAAGGAGACGGGAAAGAAGCTGGACAAAGATGTCTTCCGCAGGGATCTCGGCGATCCGGAAGCGGTTTACCAAGAGATCTTGGGGCGCATCCAATGATGATGGATAAGTTGAAGGACGAGTGCGGCGTCATCGGGCTTTACTCCCCCGGTGACGATACCCTTTCCGAGACTATCTGCTTTGGTCTCATCGCCCTGCAGCACCGCGGTCAAGAGAGCGCGGGCATTGCTGTTTCAGATGATGGACACACCACCTACTATAAAGAGATGGGATTGGTCCAGGAAGTGTTCACTTCGGAAACCCTGGCCAAGCTGAAGGGATCCGTGGGGATCGGGCACGTCCGCTACTCCACGACCGGTGAGAGCTACGTAGCCAATGCGCAGCCCTTAGTGGTCCGCTATAAGGGTGGGAGCATTTCCCTGGCGCACAATGGGAACCTGGTCAATGCCGATCGCCTGCGCGATGAACTGGAGGACGCCGGGAGTATTTTTCAAACCTCTATCGACTCCGAGGTCATCGCCAATCTGATCGCCCGACACTACCACCGTGGTTTCGCCGAGGCGGTGGAGGAATCGGTGAAAGAAATCCGTGGGGCCTACGCGCTCGTGATCATGTCAGAAGATGTGCTCATCGGCGTACGGGACCCCAATGGTTTGCGTCCGCTCTCCCTTTCGAAGACAGACCAGGGCTATGCCCTGGCTTCTGAATCCTGTGCCCACGATGTGATGGGGGGCACTTTTGTCCGCGACATCGCGCCGGGCGAGATGGTGATCATCGACAAAGATGGCGTTCGCTCGCACTTTTTCGATCAGAACAAGCGCACGGCACACTGCGCCTTTGAATACGTTTACTTCGCTCGTCCCGATAGTGATGTGGACGGCAAGAACGTCTACATCACCCGCAAGAACGCGGGTCGAATCCTAGCGAAGGAAAGCCCCGTGGAGGCCGATGTCGTGATCGCCGTTCCCGATTCGGGGATCGCCGCGGCCATCGGTTACGCAGCGGAGCTGGGGATTCCCTATGGTGTGGGCCTGATCAAGAACAAGTACATGGGCAGGACCTTTATCCAGCCCGATCAGAAAACGCGGGAACTGGCCGTCAGGCTCAAGCTCAACGTCCTCAAGGACAACATCGAGGGCAAGCGACTGGTGCTGATCGACGATTCCATCGTACGGGGGACGACCTCCCGACGGATCGTGGATATGCTGAAGGCCGCGGGGGCTAAAGAAGTCCACGTGCGCGTCAGCTCCCCACCGGTGATGCACAGTTGTTACTTCGGCATCGACACACCAACGAAAAAGCAGCTGATCGGCGCCACCCATAGCATCGATGAAATCTGTGAAGCCATCGGTGCCGATTCGCTTCACTACATCAGCACCGCCGGCCTCGTGGAGGCCATCGGACTGAGCGGCCAGCACCTGTGCCTGGCTTGCTTCAACGGCGACTATCCCATGGAAGTACCGAAGGTCGGCAATAAATTTGTGTTTGAGAAGAAATAGGGGGAGCGATATGGAAAAACCGATGACCTACAAAGACGCCGGTGTGGATACCCAGGAGGGGCAGCGCGCCGTCGAACTGATGAAAAGTGCCGTGAAGGATACCTTCGACGAACACGTCATCGGCGGGCTCGGTGGATTCGGCGGACTCTTCCGCCTCCCCACCGGCTATGAAAAGCCCGTTCTGGTTTCAGGGACCGACGGTGTGGGCACCAAGTTAAAACTCGCATTTTTGACGGATCGTCACGATACCATCGGTCAGGATCTGGTGGCCATGTGCGTTAACGATGTCCTCTGCCAGGGTGCCCGTCCGCTGTTTTTTCTCGATTATATGGCCACAGGAAAATTGGAGGCCGATAAAGCGGCCAGTATCGTGGCCGGGATCGCGGGCGCCTGTAAAAAGTCCAAGATGGCACTGCTCGGCGGAGAGACCGCAGAGATGCCGGGATTCTACCAAGCAGGAGAATACGACCTCGCCGGTTTTTGCGTCGGCGTGGCCGATGAGGACCAGCTGATCACCGGGGCATCGATTCGCGAGGAAGATGTGATCCTTGGGCTCACGTCCAGCGGTTTTCACTCCAACGGTTACTCGCTCGTCCGCAAGTTGTTTCTCGATACATGGGCCCTTCCCCTCGATGAGCCTCTCCCGGGAATGGAGATGCCCCTAGGAGAAGCACTGCTCACCCCAACGAAGCTTTACGTGGCGCCTGTGCTTTCACTGCTCGAGCACCTGCGGGTGGAGGGGATCGTTCATATCACGGGGGGCGGTTTCTTCGAGAACATTCCCCGCGTGCTACCGGCGGGTCTAACCTTTGAGATCAACCGCGCAGCCCTACCGGAACAACCGCTTTTCACCTACGTGCGCGAGCGCTCCGGTCTCAGTGATAAGGAGCTCTTCGGGACCTTCAACATGGGCATCGGCATGGTGGTGATCGTCCGCCCCGAGGTGCAGGAAGAAGCCCTCTCCATCCTTCGCGAGGCCGGGGAAGAGGCGCTGGTCATTGGCCGCGTCATCAGCGGCGGGGAGCCGCGGTTATGACGCTAAAGATCGCCGTCCTCGTCTCTGGAGGGGGAACGAACCTCCAGGCGCTTTTGGACGGTTGTCGGTCCGGCATCATCGAGGGTGAGGTGGTCCTGGTGGCGTCGAACCGATCGGAGGCCTACGGACTGGAGCGGGCGCGAATCGCTGGTGTCGAGACCTTGGTCTTGCCCAAAGAGGATCGTTACGATCATCTCACACGACGACTGGAAACGATGGGTGTTGACTTGATCGTGCTGGCCGGTTATCTAGAGATTCTCCCGGGTCCTTTCGTGAGCCGTTACCATAGGCGGATCATCAATATCCATCCCTCCTTGCTGCCAAAATACGGCGGCAAGGATCATTTTGGTCTCAAGGTACATGAGGCCGTGATCGCCGCGGCGGAAGCGGAAACCGGGGCGACCGTTCATTTTGTTGATACCGGTGTGGACACCGGTGAAATCATCGATCAAAAGCGCATACCGGTGGCTCCCACGATGGATGCATCCGCATTGCAACGTCGTGTGCTGGTCATCGAGCACCGTTTACTCATCGATGTGGTCAAGCGGATCGCATCGGGTAGCATTGAAATAGGGGGTTCCAATCAATGATCAAACGCGCACTGCTCAGTGTTTCCGATAAAACCGGCATCGTATCCTTTGCCAAGAGCCTACACGAGATGGGGGTCCAGCTGATCTCCACCGGAGGTACCGAGAGGGTCCTTGCGGAGTCAGGGCTCCCCGTGACCAATATCAGTGAGATCACCCGGTTCCCCGAGTGTCTCGACGGACGCGTGAAGACGCTTCATCCGGCCGTCCACGCGGGCATCTTGGCCCGACGCGATCTGGAGGAGCATCGCGAGCAGTTGAAGGAGCTGGCGATCGAGACCATCGATCTGGTGGTCATCAACTTGTACCCTTTCAAGGAGACAATCGCACGACCGGATTGCACCCTAGAAGAAGCTATCGAAAACATCGACATCGGTGGTCCCACGATGCTGCGCTCTGCGGCGAAAAATTTTAGGGATGTGCTGGTGCTCACCGATCCTGCGGACTACGATGGACTCATCACGAGTCTAAAAGCCGACGGTGAGGTCGACGGGGAGGAACGACTCCGCTACGCGCTCAAGGTCTTTGAGACAACGGCGGCCTACGATGCGCTGATCGCGGCCCACCTGGCCGGTGTGACGGGTAGGACCTATCCGGAGAAATTGACCTTAACCTTCGAAAAAGTCGACGACCTGCGGTATGGAGAAAACCCCCATCAGTCGGCTGCCTTTTACAGAGAGCCACTTGCTACACCCGGCACCCTATCGGAGGCCAAACAACTCCACGGTAAGGCGCTGTCTTTCAATAACATCAACGATACGAATGGTGCGCTTGCTCTACTGAAGGAGTTCAGAGAACCTTGTGTCGTGGCTGTCAAGCACACGAACCCTTCGGGCGTGGGCGTGGGTTTCGATCTCCACGATGCCTACATGAAAGCCTACGAGGCGGACCCGAAGTCCATCTTCGGGGGGATCATCGCGGCCAATCGACCCGTCGATGTGAAGACCGCGCGTAAGATCAATGAGATCTTTGTTGAAATCGTGGTAGCTCCTGCCTTTGAGGAAGAGGCGCTCGAGATTTTGACGCAGAAGAAAAACATCCGACTACTCGAACTACCCAATATCCTGCACGCACCCAAGGCCAACGCTCTTGATCTGAAGAAAGTCGAAGGGGGTCTCTTGGTGCAGGGAATCGATGCTGCCCTGATGAAAGGGGATATGCGGGTGGTCACCCACCGTGTGCCCACGGATAAGGAGATGAAGGATCTTCTCTTCTCCTGGAAGGTCGTGAAGCACATCAAGTCCAATGGAATCGTCGTGGCCAAGGGAAGCAAGACCCTTGGTGTGGGACCCGGTCAGGTCAATCGCATCTGGGCTGTGGAGAACAGCCTGCGGCAGAGCCTCGAGCAGACCAAAGGTGCTGTCTTGGCCTCTGATGCCTTCTTCCCCTTCGCGGATTCCATCGAGGCCTGCGCCAAGGCCGGGATCACGGCCATCGTTCAGCCCGGTGGAAGCATGCGGGATGAAGAGGTCGTCGAGATGGCGAATCAATACGGAATCGCTATGGTCTTCACCGACATGCGTCACTTCAAACACTAGGGAGGGAAGAGGGAATGAAAAAAGTATTGATCGTCGGTGGTGGCGGGCGCGAGCACGCCATCGCCAAGAAACTACTCTCGTCCCCCCGCGTGGAGCAAGTGTACGTGGCGCCGGGCAACGGTGGCACGGGTGAGGACTGTACCAACGTCTCAATGGATGCCATGGATTTCGAAGGCTTGGTTCGTTTTGCCCGAGAGGAAGCGATCGACCTGACCGTGGTAGGCCCCGAGGATCCGCTGGTGGGCGGCATCGTCGATGCCTTCGAAGCGGCGGGACTGTCGGTCATCGGGCCGGGAAAAGCGGCGGCTTTGCTCGAAGGATCGAAGGCCCATGCAAAGGACTTCATGGAGCGGCACGGCATTCCCACGGCCGGTAGCGTGACGGTCACGGATTACGCATCGGCGCTCGAAGTGCTCGCGTCCTTCACCTACCCTGTGGTGCTCAAGGCCGATGGCCTGGCAGCTGGAAAAGGGGTCTTGATCTGCGAGAACAAAGAGGAGGCAGTCTCCGGCCTATCGGCCATGCTTCGCGATAAGAATTTTGGTGACGCGGGTAGCAAGGTCGTGATCGAACGCTATCTCAAGGGTGTGGAAGCCAGCCTCCTGTGTTTCGTCGACGGCAGCGGCTACCTGACCATGGCCCCGGCACAGGACTACAAGAAGATCGGTGAGGGCGGTAAGGGCCTGAACACAGGTGGTATGGGGACCTTTTCCCCGAGTCCCGTGATGACGCCCGAACGCCTGGACCAAGTTAAAACCGAGGTGCTCGATCCCTTCATGGCGGGGATCGTGAAGGACGGGTTCCCCTTTCGCGGAATTCTCTTCCTCGGTCTGATGATCGATGGGGACCGGATCGATGTGCTGGAGTTCAACGTACGCTTTGGCGATCCAGAGACCCAGGTGATACTAGACCGTATGGAGACGGATCTCTACGATGTCTTCGAGGCTATGCTGGAGGACCGTCTCAGGGAGGTGACCCTCGACTGGTCGGACCACCATGCGGTCTGCGTGATGCTGGTCTCCGGCGGTTACCCGGGTGCCTACGAAAAGGGGATACCCATCGAAGTTACGCTTTCACCTGACGATGTAATTCACAGCGGAACGACCCTCGATTCCACGGGTACGCTGGTCACGAGCGGCGGTCGTGTGATCGGTGTGCTCGGGAGGGGGGAGACCCTCGAAGCCGCACGTAACGATGCCTACGGTAAGATCGACGGGGTGACCTTCGAAGGGAGCTACTACCGTCGGGACATCGGGGAACAGATCGAACGGTGAAGGCGATTGGAAAAAGCGAGGTTCAGGGTAAACTGGACCCTATAAAGTGGACTCTTTGAAAAAGAGACTCTTTATAGGGTCTTCTTGTGTCTAAGGTAAGAATTCAGCCTCCATTACTGGTAAACTGGAGAAAAGGAATCTGAACCGACTCACGAGGAGCTTTACAGAAATATATTTGGAGGAGGAAGCCATGTCAAAACGCATCTTCACAGATGAGCAGGTCAAAGAACTGTCTCATAACCCCTATGTCAAAAACGTCTCCTCGAAAGCGATCACTTACTCAGACGAGTTCAAGGTCCACTTCCTCGCGGAGTGGGAAAAGGGAAAGCCTAGCCTTCAGATTTTCGAGGAGGCAGGCCTCCCGCTAGAGGTTTTAGGGGAGAGGCGTATCCATAACGCCGCCACTCGATGGAAAAAGGTTTATCGAGATAAAGGGATCATTGGTTTGAAGGATCAGCGTAAGGGGGCCTCAGGACGCCGTAGCCTTACAGAACTCTCGACAGAAGAGCAGCTCCGTCGGGCCAAGCAGGAGAATGCCCTCCTGAGAGAGGAGAATGAGTTACTAAAAAAGCTCGACTTCGCAGAAAGGAGGGGAAGTGAATTATCCAAACATGAACGATATGCACTCATCCAGCAGATGACGGGTAAGCCTGGCTCGCTATCTGTCCGAGGGGCTTGTCTGATCTTAGAGGTGTCTACATCCGGCTACTATGCGCACGTCTCTCCTAAGAACCAACTCAAACGATGGGAGAAGGAAAAGGATGATCTTGCATGGCGTGACAGCGCGATAGAGGCGATGGCCTACAAACAAGTTGCAAAGGGCTCTCGCGCCGTCGTCATGTACTTCCTGAACACGAAGAAAACGATAGCAAATCGCAAGAAAATCCAACGAATCATGCGGAAGTACGGCCTAAAGTGTCCGATTCGGCGTGCGAACCCATACCGCCAGATGGCCAAGGCCACCAAGGAACACCGCACTTTCCCGAACCACCTAGATCGGCAGTTTGACCAATCGATTCCAGGGAAGGTCCTCCTGACCGACATTACCTACTTGCGAGGGAAGGAAGGCTTCCTAGGCTACCTCTCCACCATTCTCGATGCTACAACGAAGGAAATCCTAGCCTACAACGTCTCTGACCGGATTACCTTGGATATTGCACTCGACACAGTGAAGAGTCTGAAGGCAGATCATGGGAATAGTTTACATGCGGAAGCCCTCCTGCATTCCGATCAAGGCTGTCACTACACGAGTCCTGTATTCCAGAAATTAGTACGAGAAAGTGGCCTCCAGCAGTCAATGTCCCGCCGTGGAAACTGCTGGGACAATGCTCCACAGGAGAGCTACTTCGGTCACTTGAAGGATGAGATCGCTTATGAGGAATGCTGTTCTCTCGAGGAATTGCAGACGGTTATCGCGGACTACATGGAGTACTACAACAACGAGAGGGGCCAATGGAAACTGAAAAAGCTGACCCCGGTATCTTACCGGAATCAGCTCTTGAAACAAGCAGCTTAGCTCTCTCTTTTTTTAATTGTCCTTGACATAGGGTCCAGATTAGGGTGCTTCTACACCCAGGACCTCGCTTTTTTTGATAACTTTTTGCTCCCACCGGCCGGTGAGGTAGATGGAGAGACCGAACAGGACGGTGAGCAGATTTGATAAGACCATCGCGTACCACACACCATTGGGCCCGAAATCCGTATAGGACTTGAAGAGCAAGATCATCGGAATCCGCAGGACCCAGAGTCGGCCCATCATCATGGCCATGGCGTACATCGTGTGTCCAGATCCCTGGAAGACGCCGATGAAGATCTGGAAGAAGCCCATGAGCGGTAGGCTGACCACGATGAGGCGCATGTAAGTCAAACTTTGTTCCGCCTGCGCAGGTGTATTCGCGAAGAGATTGACGATGTCCCTTGCGAAGAATAAGAGGATGCTCCCCCCGATGGCAAGAAAAAGAGTGGAGAGCTGGGCACTCTTCTTCACGGAGGCCCGGCTCCTTTCGATCTGATCGGCCCCGAGGTTCTGCCCCACGATGCTGGCCAGGGCACTGCCGATGCCCATGGCGGGCATCAGGACCAGACTGCTGATGCGGTTGCCAATGGCGAAGGCTGTGAGCGTGCTCTCACCGAAGGAGACGATGAAGATGTTGAGGACCGCGAAGCCCAGCGCGGCAGTGGACTGTCCCACGGAGGAAGGCAAACCGATTCCCGTGATCTTGCGGATCACGGCAGGATCGGGCACCAGGTCCTCCGGGGAGATCCGCAGATCTCGGTTGAAGAAGAGCTTGGTCACGGCGAGGGTGCCGAAGAGCACCCGGCTGATCACCGTGGCGATGGCCGCGCCGCGCACGCCCATACCGAGGGTGAAGATGAAGATCGGATCGAGCAGGATATTCAGGCCAACGGAAAAGGCACTGAGGATCATGGGACGGAGGGTATCGCCCTGCCCGTTCCGAACCCCATTGTAAGCGAAGATCATGAACATCCCTGGCATGCCGTAGAACATGACGCTGAGATAGGCATCGGCATTGGCCAGTAGGTCGCCCTCGATGCCCATCAGGGTGAGGATCGGCCTGGATAGGAGTCCGCCGGCGATGCCTACGATGGTGGAGAAGACCAGACTGATGAGCAGGATCTGTCCACCGACACGCTGTGCTTTCTCATCATCGTGGGCGCCGATATACTGGCTCATCAGGCTGGTAGCGGCCATGGAGAACCCGATGCCGAAACTCATCATGAAGAACATCATGGGCCAGGTGAACTGGATGGCGGCGACCTCGTTTCCACCGATACGGCTGACAAAGTAGGTGTCGGTGAGGTTGTAGATGGTCTGAATGAAGTTATTGATCATCATGGGTAATGAGAGCGTCAGGATCACGCGGGTCATTGCCCCGTTTAAGATCAGCTCGCGCTTCTGTCTGAAGTCCATAGTGCCCTCCTTTTTCCTGTACTCAGTATAGCAAAATCCAGTTGCACCATCAATTATTTCGAGGGGCTAATGATTATCATTTATCTAAAATATGGTATAATGAGGGCACAAAGAAACCAAAGGAGGAATAACCATGATCGTTGCCAATGAAAAGGATCTCAAGGCCAAGGTACTAAGCGGTGACGCCGTGAAAAATGCAGCCATGAAGGTGCTCGTCTCACCCGAAGAGGGCTGGGACTCCCATGTGATGCGTATCATCGAGCTGGGGGAAGGTGGATATTCGCCCAGGCACGAACACCCCTGGCCGCACATCAACTATATGATCGAGGGAACGGGTACCCTCCACCTCGACGGCGAGGATATCGCGGTGAAGGCCGGATCCTATGCCTACGTACCCGCCGGGAAGCACCACCAGTTCCAGAATACTGGTGAGGGGACCTTCCGCTTTATCTGTATCGTACCCAAAGAAGGCCACAAATAAGAGAAACCCGCAGCCTAGGCTGCGGGTTTCATGATGTGTGAGACAAGGTATCCCGTGATGCTGACCAGGATGATCGTTGCACCGGAGGGGATATCCAGATAGTAGCTCAAGGTGAGCCCAACGGTGGAGAACAGGATCCCCAGGCCGATACTCGAGAAGATGATGGTCTTGAAATCATCGAAATAATGGCGGCTCATCGTGGGCGGGATGGTCAGAAGCGCCATCACCAGAATGATGCCCACCAGTTGGATCAGTGCCACGGTGGCAAGGGCCACGAGCAGGAACAAGTAGTACTCGAAGGCCGCCGTGTTCAACCCGATGACCTTCGCGAACTCTTCATCGAATAGATAGGCTCGCCAGTAATCGAAGAACAAGACGAAGGAGAGGGCCACAACGACCCCTGTACCCCCGATAATCTGGAGCTGGGTGGAGGAGATCGTCAGGATATCGCCGAACAGATACTTGTTCATATCCGGGGGATAACCGGGCGTCAGGGCGATGAACAAGATGCCCAATGCCATGCCGGCAGACCAGAACATGCCCGTGAGGGCATCGGCACCGGCCATGGAGGACCGTTTGATCCGGGTGATGGCCAGAGCGGATACCACGGCGAAAAGCAGGGCGCCCACAATGGGTTCGATGCTCAGAAAATATCCGAAACCAATACCGCCGAAGGCCGTATGGGCGATGCCGCTGGACAGCATCACGAGTCGTTTCTCCACGACCACAGTGCCGATGATGCCACAGACCACACTGGCGAGCAGCGCCCCAATGAGGGCGTTCTGAAGGAAAGGGTACCTCAGGAGATCGGCAATCATGAGCTGTGCCCCCCTTTGTGCGCGTGCTCGTGTACGTGAAGCACTCGGTGAGGAACATCACCATGGCTGATCAGATCCACCGGACACCCGTAGATCTTTTCGATCGTATCATGATCAAGCTCGGGCTCGTTGTGATCGATCAGCTGGATGTTCATGCAAGCGATCCGCTTCACGTAGGAAGAAATCACACCCACATCATGGCTCACCAGAAGGATCGCCATGTCTTCGTTGAGCGTCTTGAGGATTTCGAAAATTTCCGTTCGGCTACTGGCATCGATGCTGGCGGTGGGTTCATCGAGCACAAGGATATCGGGCTTTCTCATCAGGGCTCGGGCTATGAGCACTTTTTGCTTCTGACCGCCGGAGAGCTGATGCATCAGCCGCCTGGCGAGTTGATCGATCCCGAGTGATTTCATCCATTTCTCTGCCATAGATCGTTCGATCTTCCCGTAGCGATGGAAAGGCCGGATCGGTGGATCGAGAGCACCGGATAATACCACGTCGCGAACCCGGATGGGAAAGCGGTTCTCAAAGTGGACGAGCTGGGGTACATAGCCGATGGTAGCGGGTCCGGTGAAGACGACCTCACCACTGTCCGGTTTGATCAGGCCCAAGATAGCCTTGAGCAGGGTGGATTTTCCGGCCCCGTTCGGTCCGATGATCCCGACGAAATCGCGGTCAGAGACTTCGAGGTTGACCCGATCCAAAACCTGGGTCTCACCGTAGGAAACCGTGAGGTTGCGTATACTGATCATGATAAGGACTCCTAGCGTAGATGTTCTTCGAGGGTGCTGGCGATCTTCTCGAGATTCGCCAGGTAATCGCCGGACAAGGGGGACACGGCTACAGTCTCGCCATCGATACTCTCGGCGATGGTCTCCGCTTGTTTGGACGTGATTTCATCTTGATAGAAAATGACCCGGATGTCGTTCGCCAGAGCGAAATCGATAACATCCTTGAGCTGGTTCACTGTGGCCTCTTTGCCACCGGCTTCAATGGCCAGCATCTCGAGACCATAGTCGTCGGCGAAATACCCCAGCGAAGGGTGGTACATGATAAAGGTTTTGTTCTCAACCTCTTCTAGTCGTGCGCGGATCCTTTCGTCGATGGACTCGAGTTCCTCTCTGAAGGAAGCAGCGTTCTCAGCATACCGCTCTGCATGCTCCGGGGCTACCTCCGAGAGGACGCGCGCAATCTCATCGACCATCAACATGGCGCGACGTGGACTGAGCCAGATATGAGGATCCTTCTGCCCCTGTTCATGGTCGTGCGCCTCCTCCTCATCGGCGTGATCTGCATCGTCGTCGTGCCCGTGGTCTGCATCGTCGTCATGTCCGTGGTCTGCATCGTCGTCATGTCCGTGGTCTGCATCGTCGTCATGTCCGTGGTCTGCATCGTCGTCGTGTCCGTGGTCTGCATCGTCGTCATGTCCGTGGTCTGCATCGTCGTCATGTTCGAGGTCTGCATCGTCGTCGTGTCCGTGTTCTGCATCGTCGTCGTGTTGGTGCTCCCCTTCTTCAAAATACCGGGCGGGGTACGTCTCCTGCACGAGATCGTCTAGACGGTGGACCGTAAGGTTGTCATTCAGATCCTGTAGCCGATCGATCGTCGAGGCGAGATCTGACGGCGTGCCGACACTGAAGTAATGAGAGGCCTCAGATAGAGACGTCAGTTCGCGAGGGGACGGTTGGTAGTTCGTCGGACTCGATCCCGTGGGAACGGCGACGGCAACATCCACCGTATCTCCGGCGATGGCTTCCACCATGGCCGCGAGAGGCATGATGCTCGTGCCGATGACCGGACGGTCTGTTACTGGAGCTTCCGCACAACCGGCTAGGGAGATTGCGACGATCAATAAGATGGATAAAACTAGGCTTGCTTTGTTCATGTATGTTACCTCCTACCATGTATTATAACAAATCTGTCAAGTGCTCAGAAGGACTCCTAACGCTATACAGATACCACCGTATGGGATGGAGTAACCAAGAATTTGTTTAGAGCACATCAGGACAGGTATCAATAGAAAAGACGGATTGAGAATATTTATCACAGGATAGGAGGATATCACATGACAGTCAAGGTAACATCCAAAGGTATTCCCGTGACACTGGTCGGAGATCCGATCAAGCCAGGGGATAAGGCGCCGGATTTCAATGCACTTTGTCAGGACTTCTCGGTTTTCTCTCTCTATGAAGAGACGGAAGGAAAAGTAGTGGTATTAAGCGCTGCACCCTCCCTAGATACGCGCGTTTGCTCTTTGCAGGCACAACGATTCAATGAGGAAGCTGAGGCCCTGGGAGAGGGTGTTCAGATTGTACAGATCAGCGTGGATCTACCTACTGCGCAAAAAAGATTCTGCTCAGAAGAGGGTGTGGACACCATCCGCGTGGTCAGTGATTACAGGGATGTGGAGTTCGGTGAAAAGTACGGTTTTCTTATGAAGGAGACCCGTATGCTGGCGAGAGGAGTCGTCGTGATCGACCCATCGAGAAAAGTACAGTATGTTGAGTACGTACCCGAGGTGAGTACAGAACCGGATTACGATGCGGCTTTAGCCGTGGTAAAAGAACTCGTGAAATAGTTGACACTAAGCTTTTCCTGTGTTATCTTTTATATGCAAATGAATAATAGTTCTTCAGGGCGGGGTGTAAGTCCCCACCGGCGGTAGAGCCCGCGAGCCGAGAGGTTGATCTGGTGAGATTCCAGAGCCGACAGTTAAAGTCTGGATGGAAGAAGAAGCATAGCTTTTTTTGAGCGCAAACCCTGGAGCCTTGTCTGATGCTTCGGGGTTTTTTTCATGCTCCGATTACGTTATCAAAAACACAGGAGGTATTCCCGAATGGACAACCAAAAGAAGAGAGGTTCACTTTTGAAGGTGAATGTGATGACAAAGGTGGCCATCCTATCTGTCATTGCCTTTTTGATTATGTACATCGAATTTCCCATTGTCTTTTTCCCCGCTTTCCTCAAGATCGATCTAAGTGATCTGCCGGCTCTTATCGCGGGATTCGCACTGGGTCCCGTGGCAGGGATCATGGTGGAACTGATCAAGAATCTTTTGCACCTGTTCCAAACGTCGACCGGTGGCGTTGGGGAACTGGCTAATTTTGTAATCGGCGTGGCGTTGGTGGGCCCGGCATCGGCAATCTACTATCGCGATAAATCGAGAAAAAGCGCGATCGTGGGTATGCTGGTTGGTATCGTCAGCATGGCAATCGTGGGAGCGCTGGCCAATTATTTCGTACTGATCCCCTTTTACCAGAACTTCATGCCCATCGATGCGATCATCGCTATGGGCCAACAGGCGAACGCGGCCATCGTGGATGTAAGGACCCTCGTGATCTACGGGGTGGTGCCTTTCAATCTGCTCAAGGGTGTTGTGATCATGATTATCACGGCCCTCATCTACAAGAAGATTTCACCACTGTTGAAATGATCCTCACAAGAGTACGGCAAAGATCCCCCGGAGGCAGAAGTGCCCCCGAGGGATTTTCTAGTTGATCGGACCTTTTGAAGACTCGGAGAAACTAGAGGCCAGCTGCAGGGCGTTTGAGATCTCTTCCTTAATACGCTCGATTGCAAGTTCCTGTTTGCCATCGGCAACGGTGATCCGAAGATTCTGGCCGCCGATTTCCAGTTTGAGAAAATCCTCCTTCAGGATAGCCTCCAGCATCTGCTTCAGGCTGGTGCGGTGGGATTCTTCGCCCAGGAACTGAGCGATTTCCGGTTTCATGCGCAAAATGATGCGGCCGGTATCATCTGTGTCGATCGATTGGATGATCATATGGTAGTCAAGCAAATTGGGACCTCCTTCAGATTCACTTTTAAAAAACGTCTCCTTATTTTATTATAGATCCGTCTCTGTTAAAATGGAAGGGTAGAGGGGGCAACAATCGATGATGTTACGGATGAAAAAATACGGTATACCGATACTGGCGATCCTGTTGGTCGCCTTTTTGTACGTGGAGCTGGTCGTGCATACAGAGATCACCGGTCTACAGCAGGATTGGCGGTATTACAGTGGTCGCTATCTCCAGTCCGCAGTAGGGGCCCCGCGCTATGAGACGGTAGATCTCAATGATCTCTTCAGACGATCTGACATCAACCGCGGCACATTGACCAAACAAATTCCGATTGATCCCGGGCAAGACACGGCAATTTATTTTCCCTACACGTGGTCTTTTCAACGGGTTTTCACTGAAGACCGTGAACTCGCCGCAGATGAGCACGGGATCTATCGTATTGAGCCCAAGGAAGCAGATGCTGTCGAAGTGACCGTTCATTTTCTTTCCGAAAATCAGCGGCACTGGAAGTCGCCTGGTGTCATTCGGGGCTCCTATGAGGAGATCCTACGTTATCTAGAGGCACGTTCCTACATGGGTTTTTTACTCTTTTGTATGCTCATTATCATACTTGTGCTCTATGCGATTTTTTACCACCGCACGATCAGGGAAAGTGACTATACGCTCTACGCCTATTTACTGGTCGCTCTGCTGGTCATGACCTTGCGAATTTTTGGCTACGACCAAGAGCTCTTTTTCATGATTTCCGAGAGGCTCCTCGGACGTATCAATACCCTAGCCTTCCATTTGCTGTTACCGCTCACCTTCCTGGTGAGTACCAAAATTCAACCTGGAAAAATCGATGAACGAGTTCTTTGGACCGTTAAGACCTATGGCCTGGTCACGGTGCTGGTCGTCATGAACATGCGGCAGCGGTTCCTAGACGACTGGATCTATGTGCACGCCTTCGTGCTTTTGTCCATGACGGTCTACATGCTAAGGGCCTTTTGGACGCACTACCGGAAGACGAAAAATGGGTATGCAATACTGGGCATGCTGTTCCATTTGCTACTCACCGTGTTTTTCGTGGCGGATGCAGCATATCATCTGCACTATATGAACACAAGATACCATCTGTTCTTTGCCATCTTGGTCATCTTTTTCCTCGAGCTCTTTTTGGTGGTCTACCATTATCGCCTGGACCGTCTGATGTCCCTTACGCCCAATGCTGCAAATCACGAAGCAATATTCGGACGACATATCGATGATGCCCTGTCTAATCTCTCGGAGAGCATCGTGATCTGTGATCCCTCCCTGATCGTGCTGGAGGTCTTGGTGGCGAGAGAAGACCCGCTCTTTGATGTGAGTCTCAAGGGCAAAGAGCTCGATCGTTTTCTATATGGGCACCATGTGGAGAGAAGGGAGTATCTGCACACCCTGATCGGCAAGATTTTGAAGGTGCCCGGAGAGCAGGAGAAGCAACTGCTCATGGACCTTTTACCCACGGAATGGGTTAACGAGCGGAGGACCTACCATCTGAATTACACCTTCTTGAAAGACCCGGACCGGCTCCTCATCCGATTCCGTGATGAGACGGCACTTCTGAAGGAAAGCTATCGGCTGGAGCAGGAGCGCTTGCAGCTGAACATGGTCTCCGCGGTCATCAAGAACCGGGCCACGTTCAATAGTCTAGTGGAGGATTTTCGTTATTATGCGGCCGTTGAGCTCGACAGTATTTTGAGCTCTAAAGATGTACTCTCGCGGATTCTGATCCATATCCTGACAGATCTGCATACCTATGTGGGTCTCTTCGAACAGTTCCATCTGATTCACATCAGCCGGTTCCTGCGGTCGCTCGAGACCGAACTCTATGAGATCAAGCAGGATGAAGCGCTGGATAAACAGAGTTTTATCGAGATCATGCGCTTTTACCAACCGCTGGAGCACCTCGAGCGCGACTTGGCGATCCTGACCTCTTATATGGGGACGGAGCTGAAGGGGTCGAAGCGGATCCGGGTGCACCCAGAAGATTTCAAGGGATTTGCCGAACTGCTGCGCCGAGACCGGCATTACAAACTGTATAATCATTTCGTCGAATTGGCCTACCCGTCGCTTGAAGATCTCCTGGCACCGCATATCACCTATTTCAATGAGTACATCGATAAGAACGGCCTCGCCATCGAACCCATCCGATACCAGGGTGAACATCTATTGCTGAACGAGAAAGTATACAGTCCCTTTGTCAAATCGTTGAATCATGTCTTCAGAAATGCCATTGAACATGGCATCGAACCGGCGGCGGAGCGGGTAGCCACCGGCAAACCCGAGAAAGGGAAGATCCGATGCCAGGGGCGGGAGATCGGTAACAGCATTTACCTCATCATAGAGGATGATGGACGGGGAATCAATCGCGAGCGCCTGAAGGAGAAACTCCGTTTGAAGAGACTGCTCAGCGAAGAAGAGGAACTGACCATCGAGGACCATCTCCTCTTGAAGAAGGTATTTCTCGAGGAGATGACCACGAAGGACCAAGTCGAGGTCATGAGCGGTAGGGGGCTCGGCCTGTTCGCCGTGAAACAACAACTGTTGGCTATCGGGGGAGATGTTGAAGTCGAGAGCCTCCCGGGAAAACGCACGCGGTTTACTTTCAAAGTGCCCAGAAACTAAGGTTTTGGGCGCTTTTTTCATGTCAGAAAGATGCTGTATAAGATTCTTTTTATCGTGGGGCTTATTGACAGTTGGCGGACAAGTGTTTATTATAATAGAATGATTGTTAAAATTTTTTAACACAAAATGAGGAGGGGTATTTCGTATGAAGCGTTATGTAGTTATCGTAATGATCGTGGGAATGTTCTTGTTGACGGCCTGTGGCGGACAAGAGACAGCAGCGGATAGCGACGTCATCAAGATCGGAGTCTTCGAGCCAATGACCGGAGCCAATGCTGCCGGTGGTGCCATGGAACTCGAGGGAATCGAACTGGCCAATGAATTGTATCCTGAGGTACTCGGGAAAAAAGTCGAACTTGTCGTAGCGGACAATAAGTCGGATAAAGTAGAAGCTGCCAACGCTGCCACGATGCTCGTGGAAAAAGAGAAGGTCAATGCGATTATCGGTTCTTGGGGATCTTCATTCTCCATGGCCGCAGGTCCCATCGTAGATGAGGCGCAAGTGCCCGCGGTCGGTGCATCCTGTACAAATCCATTGGTTACTTTGGGTGTAGAGTATTACTCTCGCGTTTGTTTCATCGATTCCTTCCAGGGAACGGTTATGGCGCGCTACGCTTACAACGAACTGGGCGCCTCGAAAGCTGCGATCATCCAGGAAATCTCATCGGATTACTCCGTGGGTCTGGTGCAGTACTTTGAAAGGGCCTTCACAGAGATCACGGGTGATGAGGATGCGATCTTGACGGTGTCCAGCTACAACACGGGAGACCAAGACTTTACCGCTCAGCTCACCAGCGTGAAAGACACGAATCCCGATGTCATCTTTGCACCGGGTAACTACACAGAATCTGCCCTTCTGATCAAACAGGCGCGTGAGCTGGGCATCGAGACGCCAATCATCGGTACGGATACATGGGAAGCACCTGAGTTTATCGATATCGGTGGCGCAGCTGTTGAAGGTGCTGTCTTCTCAACTTTCTTCACATCAGAAGTCGCGATCACGCCAGAGAGTGAAATCTTCCTCGCTGAGTACAGATCACGCTATGACAAAGAGCCTGCTTCCGTTACGGCGCTTGGCTACGATGCTTACATCTTGATCTTGGATGCCATCGAGCGAGCCGGTAGTGCTGATCCGGTGGAAATCCAGAAGGCCATCGCAGCCACGGAAAACTTCGAAGGTGCGGCCGGTATGGTCACACTGGATGAGAACGGCGATGCTGTGAAGAGCGCTGTGATCAAGCACGTGGATGATGGCGCGTTCAAGTACCTGACGACGGTAGAACCTTACTAAAAAAAAGACGTAGACCTCTTTATCACGAGAGGTCTACGCATTTTCATGGGAGGTATTATGTCTTTTTTCGTATTCTTACAGCATCTGAGTAACGGCATCTCCCTGGGTAGTTTGTATGCGCTCCTGGCCATCGGCTACACAATGGTCTACGGTATTCTCCGGTTGATCAACTTCGCCCACGGTGAGATTTTTATGGTCGGTACCTATATCGCCTTCTACGCGATGACGAGCTTCATGCTTCCTTGGTACCTAGCCTTTCTCTTGGCCATCCTGTTCACGGTGGCCTTCGGCATCCTGGTCGAGCGGGCAGCATACAAACCGCTGAGAAATCAGCCCAGGATCTCGGTCATGATCTCGGCCATCGGCGCCTCTTTCTTACTACAGAACCTTGCCGTTGTTATCTTCGGCGGTAGACCGAAGGCTTTCCCAGTACCGCCCCTGTTCAGTCAGGTGGTTTCGCTGGGGGATATCAAGATCATGAGCGTCACCTTCTATATCCCCGTGATCACGGCCATAGCCCTGGCTATTCTTCTCTTCGTCGTTAACAAGACGAAAACAGGGATGGCCATGCGTGCCGTCAGTCGCGACTACGAAGCCGCGAAGCTCATGGGGATTGATGTCAACAAGATCATTTCGATCACCTTTGGTATGGGTTCTGGTCTGGCCGCCATCGGTGGTGTCATGTGGGGATCGAAATACCCTCAGTTGATCCCGACCCTTGGCCTGATGCCCGGTCTCAAATGCTTTATCGCTGCCGTCGTCGGTGGCATTGGGAACATCCGCGGCGCATTGCTCGGGGGCTTTCTCCTCGGGCTCATGGAGATCATGATCGTTGCTTTCTTCCCGGCGCTCAGCGGATACCGAGATGCTTTCGCCTTTGTCCTGCTGATCGGGATCTTGATGGTGAAGCCCAACGGATTGCTCGGTTCGAACGTGAAGGAGAAGGTGTAGACCATGACGACAGCACAGAAAACTCGTTACAGTCTCATCGCCTTGGTCCTTTTGATCGTTCTGTTGATCGTCGCCAACCTGGTCTTCGATTCGTACCAACTGAGAATCCTCAATCTCTCGGGTATTTACGTGGTACTGGCCCTGGGTTTGAACCTGATCAATGGCTTCACCGGTCTTTTCTCGCTCGGACACGCCGGATTTATGGCCATCGGGGCCTATACCTCCGTGCTCCTGAGCATGTCACCTGAGCTGAAGGCTCAGAATTTCTACCTCAAGCCCATCGCGCCTTTCCTGGCGAACGTACAGCTTCCCTTCCTCGTGGCCCTTTTCATGGGGGGACTCGTGGCAGCGCTATTTGGTTTCTTGATCGGCGCGCCGGTGCTCAAACTTCGCGATGACTACCTGGCCATCGCCACGCTGGGGTTCGGTGAGATCATTCGCGTGGTGCTCACCAATCTCCAGTCGCTGACCAACGGACCGCTCGGCCTGAAGGGAATCACCCGGCACACGAACACTTTCTGGGCCTGGGGATTCGCAATCCTAACGATCATCCTGATGAAATACCTGATCGACGGTAGTTACGGAAAGGCCTTCAAGGCCATCAGGGAAGATGAAATTGCCGCGGAGGCCATGGGAATCGATCTGTTCAAACACAAGGTTTACTCCTTTATCCTGGGAACCTTTCTCGCGGGTATAGGCGGAGGGCTCTTGGCCCACATGATGGGGACCATCGACCCGCTGATGTTCCGTTTCCTGATGACCTTCAATATTCTGCTCATCGTGGTACTCGGCGGTATCGGTAGCATCACCGGCAGCGTGATCTCAGCGGTTGTCGTCACGGCGATGATGGAAGTGCTCCGTTTCATCGAGGCAGACATCTCCCTCGGCTTCATCACAATCCCCGGAATCCCAGGCATGCGGATGGTGCTGTTCAGTTTGCTACTGATGGCGGTCATCCTGTTCTACCCACGGGGTCTCATGGGGACCAATGAACTGGACTGGGATATGATCACGAAGAACCGCTTTGTGAAACGTTTCCGAGATAAGAAAGGGGGTGCGTAGCCATGGCGATCTTGAGAACCGATGAGCTGACCATGCAATTCGGTGGTCTGACGGCAGTGGACAAACTGTCCATCACCGTGGACGAGCGTGAGATCGTGGGTCTCATCGGACCCAATGGAGCGGGCAAGACCACAGCGTTCAACATGATCACTGGTGTCTACGCACCCACCCACGGATCGGTCTTCTTTGAAAACCACGATATCACCGGGGCAAAACCCCATCAGATCACAAAACGCGGTGTGGCGAGGACTTTCCAGAACATCCGACTCTTCAAAGAACTCAGCGTGCTGGACAATGTGATCATTGCCAATCACCTACGCCTGAAATCCACGATCTTCGGGTCGGTCTTTAAAAGTCCTTTCTACCGTAAGGAAGAAGCCCATATCTACGATAAATCCATCGAGCTGCTCGAACAGGTGGGTCTAAAGGATGCTTTACACGATCGCTCCTCTTCCCTACCCTACGGCAAACAGCGGCGTCTCGAGATCGCTCGGGCGCTGGCAACCGATCCGAAACTGCTGTTGCTCGATGAACCGGCCGCGGGAATGAATCCACAGGAGTCCATGGAACTCATGGCCTTCATCCGTGAAATCCGTGACACCTTCGACGTGGGGATCCTGATGATCGAGCACCATATGCAGGTCATCATGGGGGTCTGTGAGAAAATCTACGTACTGGACCATGGCGAGACCATCGCCGAAGGCAATCCGGCGGAGATCCAAAACAACCCGAAGGTTATCGAAGCGTATCTGGGGGTTGATTAGATGCTGAAGATAGAAAACCTGAACGTGCACTATGGAGGGATTCACGCGCTCCGTGGTATCGATATCGAGGTGGAACAAGGTAAGATCATCTCGTTGATCGGGGCCAATGGCGCCGGGAAATCGACTACCCTCCGTTCGATCATGAGCTTGGAAAAGCCCACGGACGGTAGGATCCTGTACAATGGCGAGGACATTACAGCGCTCACCACGGTGGATATCGTCAAGAAAGGCATCGTCTTGGTGCCGGAAGGCCGTCGTGTCTTTGCCAATCTCACCGTCTACGAGAACTTGGTCCTGGGCGCCTACACCCGTAAGGATAACGAGAAGGTCAAGGAGGATATCGAGTGGGTCTATGATCTGTTCCCGATCCTACGAGAGCGTAGCGGGCAACAGGCGGGCACGATGTCCGGCGGGGAGCAACAGATGCTGGCCGTGGCCAGGGCCTTGATGACAAAGCCAAAGCTCATGATGATGGATGAACCCTCCTTGGGCTTGGCCCCGCTGATCGTCAAGGATATCTTTGAGATTATCAAGCGCATCAGCAAGGAAGGTGTCACCATCCTGCTGATCGAGCAGAACGCCAAGGTAGCTTTGGAGATTTCCGATTATGCTTATGTGCTCGAGACCGGCGGGCTTGTGCTCGAGGGTCCGGGAAGAGAGCTGTTGGTCAACGAAGAAGTGAAAAAGGCTTACCTGGGTACATGAGAAGGACCTCCGATCGGCAAAGTGTCGATCGGAGGCCTTTTCTTTGTGGTGATCAATAATCTGGATTTTGAAGGGTCAGTTGATCGAACAGTCCCACCAGGGTGGTGACGAACTGCCGTGGGTTCACCGGTTGGATGGCGTGTCCTTTGTTCTGCAGAATCACCAGCGCCTGGTTCCGATAGGTTTTCCATCCGTCCTGTGGGAGAGCGTAGCCCTCGAGAAGAAGCCGGGTCAAGTTCCCCGCCTCTTCAAGGTTGAAGCCCTCTAGGAGGACCGTAGGACTCTTCACGTTAGCAGGGCCGTCGGGAACCAGACGTTGAGACAGGGCCCTTGATTCACCGAGGGTATGGGCCAAGGCCGGCGTTCCCAAGAGCAGACTGTAATGATGAGCGAGGTGGCCACCGGAGGCGTAATCGATCAGGGTGCGGAGATTCTCCAGAGATTTCTCCCTCAGGTCGCTACGTTTTCTTGCAATGAGATCGAGTTCATCGAGGATGAGGAGGAAGCCATTGTAGCCCATGGCCAAAAGGAGATGGTGAAAGGCCCTCAGAAAATCGAAGGCATTATGCTTGTCCACACCACCCTTGACCTCGAACCGCTTTTTCACTTCGTGGGGAACGGTTAGATCCCCCGACAGCCAACTGCTGGTGGCGCGGACCATGGACGTATCACCGGTGATCTTGGCCTTGATCAAAAAGAGAAAGGCTCTTGCGAAGGTAGGATGTTCATCGTGGAGGTCTGCGATCAACCGGTTGATCTGCGCGTGCGCTTCGCGCTTGTCCGTTTCTTGTCGGATCGACAGGATCCAGTCGTCGATCAAACGGTCCAAACTGATCTTTCGCACCCCGCGTGGTCCCTGCATCCACAGGTTGTGCATGAGGTGGTAGTAGACATCTTCAAAGCGATGCAAGCGGAACCCTTCGTCCAGCTGGAGGTGGGCGACCACGAAGTTCCTGGTCAGGCCCCGCTGCTTGACATGCTCGGCCAAGAGGCTCTTGCCCAAACCGTAGTCGCCGATAATCAGCTTGAAGCCACCCGCTCCGAATCGTGCGGACTCGAGGTCGTCATCGAGGGCTGCGATCAGCCGATCCCTACCGATGAGTGGGTATCGGTCGATGGCCCGCGGTAGTTGACCACTTCTAAGTTGTTTGAACATCGACGGTCCCATCGTTTCTTCCCTCCCAGCGTGATTGTGCGATAACCTTATTATAGCAAATGGAAGGGCTCCTGTGGTACCCAGACATAATCGCAGCTGTCCAAGGCACTGTGTATGGGGTATAATGAAGAGTATAGAAGATAGAGGGGTGTGGTGGATGAAGACCATAGCAATTTTCGAGCGGAGAACGTACATTAAGAATCGGATCAAAAAGGTCTTTTCCGATGAGAACGTCAAGTTCATCGAGCCCCAGACCCTGACGGCTCTCCAGGTGCTCCTTTCTTCAGAGGATACACCGCTGGATCTGGTGATCATGGAGGAAGTGGCCGAGAATGCAGAGGAGTTCGAGGCGTTGAAATTGGCGCGACGCATGCGCCCGGGACTGCCGGTGGTTCTCTTCACCTCTACGACATCGAGATCTTCCTTTGTCAAGGCGATCAAACTCGGTGCTACGGATTACATATTGCATGATATCGATGATCGCGAACTGAACCGCCGGGTCAAGCGTCACCTGCTCAGCGCCTTTCAAGATGAGGAGATGCGTATCGGCAAGGTCGTCATGCCCTTTGATCAATACCTAAAGGGAGAATTGAAAAAAGCGGAGAAGGGGGGATATCCCCTCAGCCTCGGAGTGGTCATGATTCATCCTGATGATGATGTGAAAATCGTGGACGATGACCATTACCACACCTTGATCCAGGAACTCTTTGTATCGCTTAAGGAGTTCTACTGGGAGACAGATGTCATTATTCGATACTCCAATCACGCTTTCATCAGTGTGTATCCCTTCTGTGAGGCCAGTCGAACCAGTGTGATTTTCGACAAAATGAAAGAGTACTTCGAAGCAATCCAGCTCAAGAAGGATGCTTACGACCATTTCAAGATGACCAATTTGTTTGTCTCTTACCCCGACCATGGAAATCAACCAGGGGAGCTTTTGGAGGCGTTAGATGATAAGATGAGGAGGAATGAAGCATGATCGGTGTGATAGGATTTGGGAACATGGCTTCGGCTATTATCGAGGGAACGCTTAAAAGCGGACTCTTTAAACCGGAAGAAGTGATCGCTAGCACGAAAAGTTTCGATAAGCTGAAGGAGGCCAACAACCAGCTGGGGATTCAGATCGCCCTAGAGAACAAGGAAGTGGCCAAGAAGGCCAATATCCTTATGTTGGGGGTGAAGCCCCATCTCGTGGAAAAGATTATCAAAGAGATTCGCGATGATGTGGCGGAGGATACGGTGATTGTCTCCATCGCTGCAGGCATCACCATCAACAAGATGTCCCGGGCCTTCGGACGCGAGATGAAGATCATTCGGGCCATGCCCAATACCCCAGCCCTCGTGGGTGCCGGCATGACGGCCATCAGCCCCAACGATCAGGTGAGCAAGCGTGAGCTACAGACGGTGCTCGACCTGTTCAACGCCTGCGGAAGAGCCGTGGTCGTGGAGGAAAAGGATATCGACGCGATCAGTGCGATCAGCGGGTCGTCACCCGCCTTCGCTTTCATGTTCATAGAGGCGCTGGCCGATGGTGGCGTTCTTATGGGCCTCAAACGCGAAGATGCCTACGTCTTCGCCGCCCAAGCGGTACTCGGGGCGGCTAAGCTGGTACTCGAAACAGACAAGCATCCCGGCGAACTCAAGGATATGGTCTCCTCGCCGGGTGGTACAACGATAGAGGGTATCAAGACCCTCGAGGCCAAGGGGCTCAGAAGCGCTCTGATCACGGCCGTTGAAGAAACGACGAAGAAAGCAAAATTACTGGGATGATCCCGGGGCCCTTTTCCAAATGGGAAAGGGCTTTAACCATGAGAGGAAGAAATGGAATGACTTACGATACGATCATCATTGGCGGCGGTGCCGCCGGACTATACGCGGCTGCACAGCTGGCCGGAGAAAAGGTACTCCTTCTGGAGAAAATGGACCGACCGGGTCTCAAGGTACTGGCCAGTGGCGGTGGACAGTGCAACTTCTGCCACGCGGGGAGCCCGCAGGAACTTCTGAAGGCTTTCCACGACGGACGCTTCGCCAAGTTTGCCTTACGGGCGCTGACCACAGAGAAATTGCGCGCGCATTTTGACGAGTTGGGGGTCCCCAGTCTGGTTCGTGAAGATGGCAAGGTGTTCCCCGAGTCCTTGAAGGCCTCGGATATCGTCGGAGCCCTGAAGAAGCGGGCGATCGATCGGGGGATTCAAATCCGGACCACCACTGCGGTCACCGGTCTTTCCGTTTACAACGGCTACTTCACCGTGAAGACCGACAAAGAGCGCTACAGTGCCCGTCGTGTGCTCTTGGCAACGGGTGGCTTCACCTATCCACAGCTGGGGTCGAGCGGCGACGGGTATGAGCTGGCCGCGGGGATGGGCCATGGTATTAGGGCGCCCAGACCTTCGCTCGCCCCGGTCGAAGTGAAGGACGCCTGGATTCACAAGCTATCGGGTATCGCCGTACCGGCCGCCCTGGTAGATGCCCGCGGACGACGTTCGGAAGGCGATCTGCTTTTCACGCATGACGGCTTATCCGGCCCGCTGGTCTTAGATCAAGCCGGCGATCTTTCCGCAGGTGAAACGATCCGCTTGGATTTCTGGAGAGCCGACCTAGAGGGGCAGCTTATCGAAGCCGCGGCTTCAAAGGGTGCGACGACCGTCGGAGCATGGTTTGGTGCCCAGGAAAAGCTCCCCGGACGTCTGCTCACCGCCCTCCTCGGGAGCCTATCGGCGAAACGGCTGGGCGATCTAACCAAGAAAGAGCGCGCACAATTGGTGGAGCACCTGACGGCACATCCCCTTCGGATTCATCGGATTAAGGATGAGCGGGCCATGGTCACGCGCGGTGGTGTTTCTCTTGAGGAAGTGAACCCGAAGACCATGGAGTCGAAAAAAGTACCAGGACTCTATCTACTGGGAGAAATACTCGATATCGACGGCAGGACGGGCGGATACAACTTGCATTTTGCCTTCGCGTCGGCACAACTGGCTGCCCAGGCCATCATCAAGGCCAACAAAAGCGAATGACAGAAGGGTTGTTAAGGTTTTACCGCATGCCATTGACAACGCCTCTCATTCGCATTACAATAAAGATAGCAAATGATAAATACTTTCGATTAAGGGGTTGACAGTTATGTCATTATCTGGTGCTAAAAAGGGGACCCGCGTGGTCTTGAAGGATATCAACTGGGGCATGCGACTCAAGAAGCGGTTGACGGACCTAGGCTTGACACCAGGTGTCGAGGTAGAAGTCTTGTCGGATACGGGAAGAGGACCCATGATGCTGAGCGTCCGTGGTACGCGTCTGGCCCTCGGGCGCGGCGTGTGCGACAAAATTTTCGTGGATCAGCTCAACTAGGTGGTCGCTATGTCGAAAGAGCGAACCATCTGTCTGGCCGGAAACCCGAATGCAGGGAAGACCACGCTCTTCAACCGCTTGACCGGTGCCAACCACTACGTGGGCAACTGGGCCGGTGTGACAGTGGAGAGAAAAGAAGGTCACCTGACCCACCGGGATGCAAGGATCCAGGTGGTCGATTTACCCGGTATCTATAGCCTGTCCCCCTATTCCCTTGAAGAGAAAATCGCCCGCGAGTACCTTTTAGACGGGCGATTTGATTATGTGGTCAATATTGTCGATGCCACAAGCCTCGAGCGCAACCTGTACCTGTCCACACAGTTGATCGAACTGGGGATGCCCACGATCATCCTGCTCAATATGATGGATGAAGCGGAGAAACGCGGGATGACCATCGATGCAGACCTGCTCTCGGAAAGACTCGGCGTCCCTGTGATCCCGATAGTTGCGCTGAAGGGGGAAAACCTGGAAGCGGTGCTCGATAAAATCGTCGCAGGAGATCAGGCGACTCCCAAGGGCCATCCCCTGATTACCTATGATGCGGAGACGGAAGCGATGCTCGAGACCATTTCTTCTGCCATCGTGACCGGTCCCTATCCAGATCGCGAGCGTTGGACCAGTCTGATGATCTTCGAACACGATGAGATCATCAGAGAGAAGGTTACCTTTTCTCGAAGCTTGGAAATCGATCATCACAATGGTGAGAAAATCATCCATCAAAAGTACGACTTTATCGGTCGCTTGATCGCTGAGGTGGTGCACTACGCACGACCCATCGGGAGCACCCTCACCGATCGCATCGACAATGTTCTGCTCAACAAGGTGTGGGGAATCCCGATTTTCCTGGGTATCATGGGGTTGGTCTTCTACCTAACCTTTAATATTGGTAATGTTTTCGTCGAGTACATCGATGTGTTTTTCTCTGAGCTGCTCTCCGGATGGGTCCGCGGAAGTCTCGTCGCCCTGTCGACGGCCCCTTGGCTGATCAATTTGATCGTCGATGGTGTCATCGGTGGTGTCGGAGGTGTGCTCACCTTCGTGCCCAACATCGCGATCTTGTTTTTCTTCATCTCGATTCTGGAGGATTCGGGCTATATGGCCCGCGTTGCCTTCATCATGGACCAGTGGATGACAAAGGTGGGGCTCAGTGGGAAGACCTTCATCCCCATGATCTTGGGCTTCGGATGCAACGTGCCAGCCATTATGGCCACGCGAACCCTGGAAAATGAAAACGACCGTCTCCTGGCGATTTTGATCAATCCCTTCATGAGCTGCGGGGCGCGTTTTCCCGTCTACGTGCTCTTATCATCGGCCTTTTTCCCGGAGCGGGCCTTTCTGGTGACCTTTTCGCTCTATCTGCTGGGTATTGTGGTGGCCCTGGCGGCGGCTTTCGTCCTTCGCCACACCCTTTTCAAGGGGGAGGCCTCCCACTTTATCATGGAGATGCCGAGCTACCGGCTACCGGATCTCAAAAGCTTGTTCGTGCATGTTTTCGAACGGATCAAAGGGTATTTGATCAAAGCGGGGACTGTCATCTTCGCGGCCTCCGTGATCCTGTGGTTCGTCTTGAACTACAACTTTGCAGGACCCGCTGCCATCACCGAGAGCTTCGGCGCCAGCGTCGGTAAAGCGCTGGCCCCGCTCCTCCGTTTCAACGGATTCGGTACCTGGGAGGCTGCGCTGAGCCTGCTCACGGGGATCTTCGCCAAAGAGATTGTCGTGGCCAATATGTCCATCCTCTATGGGATTTCCGATAGTGCCTCGGCGGCTGGGATCTACGGGGCTTTGTCCGCACAGTTCACACCCCTGTCCATCTACGCCTTCTTGGTCTTCGTTCTCCTTTACACGCCCTGTGTGGCGGTGATCGGCGTGATCAAGCGTGAGACGAATTCCTGGAAGTGGACGGGATTTTCTGTGGTCTACCAGCTGGCCATTGCCTGGGTATTATCCGGGTTGATCTATCAAATCGGCCGACTTTTTATCGGATGAGGAGTCATACAGGAGAACCGACGCTTTGCGTGGGTTTTTCTTCATTTTGGGGTATGAGTATCCTAGGAGGTGATCCTATGATTGGTTGGATGAAGCTGGCGATCGAAGAGGCCAGGGTTGGTATCAAAGCGGGTCACGGTGGGCCCTTCGGGGCGGTGGTGATCTGCAATGGCAAAGTGGTCGGAAAGGGCCACAACGAGGTGATCCATCGCAAGGATCCGACGGCACACGCCGAGTTGTTGGCGATTCGCGAAGCGGCCGAGACCCTTTCGACCGTCGACTTGTCCGAATGCACATTGTTCACGACCTGCGCACCCTGTCCCATGTGCCAGGGAGCGATCCAATGGGCAAGGGTCGGGCGCATCTATTACGGTTGCACGGCCGGCGATGCAGAGAAAATCGGTTTTGACGATGCCAGGTTTCAGGAGGATCAACCCGAGATGCACCCGATCGAACGGGAGGCTTGTCTAGAACTCTTCGCACAATACGAGGCTTTGCCCGATAAAGAGAGGTACTGACGTGTGTCGGTACCTCTGCTTGCTTTCTGGACAAAGGATCCAAAATTCGAGACTTTCGTGTTAGAATGAACAGTGAGAGTAGGGCGCCAATAAGGGGGGGAGAGACGTTGAGGAAGGCACATCGCTGGATACTATTGGGCGGCTGGATGCTCGTTAGCCTGCTGTACTATGCGGAAGAAGCCCCCGTGGGCAATCGACGGCTCTGGATCTTGTTCTGGATAGCGGTGGTAACCCTCCTTTACACCATGAGGGTATGGCGGCGTGTGCCGCCGCACACCCTCTATCCCCTGGTGGCCCTCGGTGCCGTGTGCATCGAACTCCAGTCGGCGCGGCTCCTGTCCCCAACGGCCCACCTGCTGCACCTTTACAACCTGGGTGCCTATGCCTTTGATGAAGACCAGAGGGATCGGAAGCTTACCTTTGTACTCTTGACCCTGGCGGCGCTGTTTAAGTTTCCCATCGCCTGGGTTTACGGGGTCCCCACCGTCTTGAACGAAATGGTCCTCTTCTACGGACTCCTACAGCTCTTCGTCACGCTGGGAATCCTTCTGCTCGATAGATACCGGGCGGAAAAGGCAACGGTGGCTGCTCTCTACAGCAGGTTGCGCAAAGAAGTGGTCCACCGCGACCAGCTGACCCTGGTCAAGGAAAGAGAGCGTATGAGCCGGTCGCTTCATGATACCCTGGGCCACCGTCTCACCGAGGTCCTCTTGCGATTGGAGATGTCTACCATGCAGGATCCCCAGCTGATGGCGGCCAAGGATAGGCTGCGCGAGGGGTTGTCCGAACTACAGGCGGTGGTGCGTGATCTCCACAGGATCGAACCGGTGGACCGGATGCTCGCCCGTCTCGCGGCCATGGGCTACACGGTCGACCTCGAGGCAGGGGGAGCCGAAGCTTACCTGACCTGTACACCGGTAAAAACAGTGGTGCGGGAGGCCATTACAAATTTTCTCAAACACAGCAACGGAGAGGCCCTCCGGGTGTATCTCACCGCAGGAGATCAATCCGTCCATCTGACCATTGCAGACGATGGCATCGTGAGCGCACCGCCGATACCGGGCAGAGGCCTCGGTGGCATGCGCGAATGGATCGAAGAACTGGGCGGATCACTGGCGATTCGCACGGAAGAGGGTTTCGTACTCGATGTGGAACTCGACAAGGAGGTTTGCCGTGATGAAACTGGCGATAGCCGATGACCAATCGGTCGTTCGGGAAGGGCTGAAGGCCGTCCTGGAGGCCAAGGGAGAGGGAGAGGTTAGGGTGGTGCTCACTGTCCCCGATGGCGAGACACTGCTCGCCCACCTCGATAGGCAGACCCCGGACCTCTGTCTGGTGGATATCGACATGCCGGGTCTCGGTGGCATCGAAACGGCGAGACGGTTGAAACAGAAATACCCGCAGATCAAGGTCGTACTCCTGACCACCTTCATCCGAGACGATTACATCGATGGTGGGCTGGCCGCCGGGATCGATGGTTATCTGTTGAAAAGCCAATCGCCCGAGAAGATTTTAGAAGCCCTCACAGAGGTGATGAAAGGTGGGGCCTTCATCGAACCTCAGGTGCTGGGCAAGGTGCTCGGTCGTATGAAAGAGACCGTGTTGCACCCGGCCGAGGAACTCCCGCTCACCGAGCGAGAACGCGAAATTGTGGCCGGTGTGGGGCGTGGGCTCAACAACCGTGAGATCGCCAGGGAACTCTTTATCAGCGTGGGGACCGTCAAAAACCATCTCACCCATGTGCTGGGGAAACTGGAGCTGAGGGACCGTACGCAGCTGGCCATCTTTGCCATTGAGCGGCGCATCGGAAAGGAGAAACCATGACGCAGAAAACCAAAGGATGGCTTGCCATCACCGTCCCGATCATTGCCTGGGGCGTTTTTTTGTCAACACCAAGGTATTGCTAGATTACCTAGGCCCGATGACCATCGCCGTTCTACGCTTTATCCTGGCCACAGTCATGATCCGTCTGCTCCTGGCCTACAAAGGAGCGCGCGATCCGCTCAAGCGCCGTGATGTACCCATGTTCCTCTTTGCTGGCGGTGTGGGGATCGGCCTGTACTTATATTTCGAAAACACGGCAGTGCAACTGCTCAGCGCCTCGATGACCTCCTTGCTAATTGCCACCATCCCTGTCTTCACTCTGGTCACAGAGGCGGTGCTTTTCAAGCGCCGTATCGAGCGGAGGCAGCTCTTCTTCTTTGTCATCTCCCTGGTGGGCGCCATTTACCGGCCGAGGGGAAGACGCGCGGACAAGGCATCGATTGCATCCTAAGAAGACCCTTCCGTCGCCGGGAGGGTCTTCTCATCTATGACAAAAGTCACGGTGAGGGGCGTCAGTTCGTGACGTGGGGTAGATGGTGATTCCTCATGAATCGGTATACAATGGACTTGAAGAGATAGAAAGGATGATGAACCGTGAGACTATTCAAGAGAGCAAGCCTACTCCTGCTGCTCCTCGCCCTCCTGCTTTCCGGCTGTAGCAGTCGTGATTACGAGGATCTCGAGCGCGCGATTGCAGAGACCGAGTCCCAGACCCATTACGACACTCACCTGTATGTACGGATGGACCTTGCCCTAGAGGCCGGGCACGATTGGTCCGACGGAGCCGTGAAAAACTTCCAGCGCTTTAAGACGGTCCGCGTGGAACAGTTGGCGAAACTGCGCGGCGATGTGCGCTCGGATCAATACTACCTGGAAATTGGAGGCGTGGGTATCTCCCTGACCTACCATGAATCGGCACAAGGGGCCTACATCGGAATCCCGATGATCGGTCGCTATATGGCCTTCGACGACCTGTCGTCGACGGGTATCGCCGGTGAGATCCAGTGGGGTGAAGCGGAAGCCTACATGGAGACCTTCGAGGGGATAGAGGACCCTGAAACACTCCTCGTCACCCAACGGGAAGCACTGACGATGGGCGATCAGACCCTGCGTACCGATCGTTACGACCTATCCGTGGACCCGACGTCGCTCGCGGAAGCCATTCGCAAGAGTGCGGTGGCCACGGCCAAGGAGGAGGACCGAGCGGAGATCGAAGAAGCCCTGTCCGATCTGGAGATCCTAAGCGGAACAGTGACCTACTGGGTTGATGCCGACGGCCGTGTGGTGCGAGAGGTCCTGGACAGCGCTGTACGCTTCGGTGCGCTCACCACTTCCATCGGCTACACCCTCGAGAACGAGAACTTTGGCACGTCGGATGCGCTGCAACTGCCCGAAGTGACAGCTGATCGATTGGTGGATCCAGAGGAACTGACCGAGGAAGCACCGAATCTCATGCGCCTCTTTGAGGGGGGGAGCGGATCATGAACCTGTTACGCGTCGAGAACCTGGAAAAATCCTATGGCAAGATTCGGGCCGTGCGTGGCGTGGATCTCGAGATCGAAAAGGGTGAAATCTGTGGTCTTCTGGGACCGAACGGGGCGGGCAAGAGCACGACCATCGCCTGCATCAGTACCTTGTTGCGACCCGATGCAGGGACCTTGACCTATCGCGGTAGCTCCGTCGTGGAAAACCCCGGATTCATACGAGGGCAGATCGGCGTGGTCCCCCAGGAAATCGCGCTTTACCCGACCCTGAAGGGCATCGACAATCTGCGTTTTTTTGGCAGTGTATACGGGTTAAAAGGCCAGGCGCTCGATGATGCGATCGATCGTGTGGCTGGGATCATCGGTATTGGCGACCGTCTCCACCACCGGGTCGATACTTACTCTGGCGGGATGAAGCGTCGACTCAATATCGGCGCCGCCCTGCTCCACGATCCCGAGCTGCTCATCATGGATGAACCCACCGTGGGCATTGACCCCCAGAGCAGAAGGCACATCCTCGATACGGTCCTTCGCCTCAATCGTGAACAGGAGATGACGGTACTCTACACCAGCCACTACATGGAAGAGGTGGAGACTCTGTGTGAGAAAATCCATATCATGGATGAGGGAAGGGTGATCGCGCGGGGGACACACGCTGAGCTGATGCGTTCCTTCGGCGGCGAGCAATACTTGCACCTTTCTTTCAAAGGCGGGACAGGCAACCTTGAAAAGGCCCTGGGGCAGCTCGCCGGCGTTCAGGCGGTCACGGCTGAAAATGGTGGCTTTCTCCTCACCACCGACGCGCCTGCTGCGACCATGGGCGCTGCTGTAGACTTGGCAAGGGAGACGGGCTGGCATCTGAAGACGCTGGAACACCGCAAGCCCACGCTGGAAACCCTTTTTCTTCAGCTCACTGGCAAAGCGCTCAGGGACTAGGTGATCATGATGAAAGCACTGATCGCAAAGGACTTGAAGATCCTACTATCCGACCCCAAGCAGATGGCAGTGCTTCTTCTGATGCCCGTGGTCCTCTGTACGATCCTGGGCATGGCCCTATCGAGCACCTTCGAAGGGGGCAAGGGTATAGGCAGAACCCGAGTGGCCGTGGTGATGGAAGATGGCCGAGAAGGCTCGGGCGGTCTGGAGGACCACCCGCTCCTGGATATGATCCCCGAGGAAGACCGCGGGGAAGTGGTCGCTGCCTACGATCCTGAGGAGGCGGAAAGACTTTTCTTCGATACCTTCTTGGGTGATGAAGCTCTCGCTGAACACCTTCAGATCGAGCGGATGACGCTGGCAGAGGGCAAAGAAGCCCTGGCTGGGGGGCGTGTGCACGCGCTACTGGTCCTTCCCGCGGATTTTTTCGATAGCCTGGCCATCAACCTGATGACACCCTTTGAGAAAAAAACCGAGATGACAATCCGCGGTGGTGAGAACAACCGAACACGAACGACCTTGATGGCCGAGATCATGGGTGCTTTCGAGCGAGCCTTTGAATCCCGAGTTGGGATCAAGAACGCCGCCATCACCCTGGCCCTGCAGACCGATCGCACTGTAGAAAACGATCTTTTTGACGAGCTGGGAGAAGAGAACATTCAGTTGACCCTGGAAAACAGGGGTCCATCGCCCACCATCGATGCGATGAGCTACTACAGCGCGGCCATGCTGGCCATGTTCCTGCTCTTTGCAGCGGGAACGGGGTCCGCGATGCTCTTGGAAGAGAAGATCGACGGCACCCTCGACCGTATGCACCTCGGCGGCGTGGCGAAGGGGCAGATCATGCTGGGCAAAACAACGGTGATCAGCGCCATAGCCCTCCTGCAGATCGTGGTCATGATCGCCTATGCAGGAGTGGCCTTCGGCGTGCGTTGGGGAGATCCCGTCGCGCTGGTCGTTTTGGCCCTGACCCTCGCGGCGACCATCGGTGCCATGGGTCTATTCTTCGCCCTGTGGACCCTCAACAGTGGGGACTTCAGGGTCTCCCGCATGCTGGAGTCCGTCGTCTTCCAGGTGATGGCTCTGCTCGGTGGCTCCTTCATTCCAGTGGAGGTGCTACCGGCCGTATTGCGGCCCTTGAGCTACCTGCCGATGAACGGGGTGGCCCTCAGGGCCTTTCTGACACTGATGCGCGGCGAGGGACTCGGGGCCATCACCTTTCACCTGAGCCTGCTTCTACTGAACATGCTCTTGTTCGCCGTTCTCGCTTTTCTGCAGCTCAACAGAGGAGGATCTGAAAATGCTAGCCATTCTTAAATTGCGGTTGATCCGCTTGAAAGAAGAATACAAGATCCTTCTCGCTATGATCGGCATGTCTCTCGTGCTCACCTTTGTCTTCGGTGGTGCTGGCACCTCTATGCCTGCTCCCCTGGTGGTGATCTCACCGGCGGATCTCACAGCGAGTGAAGAACTGGCCGCTGATCTGGAGGAACTCGGGACCTATAGGGTCGAAGGCACGACGCGCGAAGAGGCTGCCGACGCCTTACGCAGGGGGGATGCCACTGCGCATCTGGATCTACCTGAAAATTTCGAGACCCTACTCTCTGAGGGACACCCGACCCTATCGCTTGTCAGCACGAAGAGCGACCTGGAGACAGGAACGCTTGTGCGGCAGATCGAGAGTATCCTGTCGACCCGTGTAGAGGAGGCGACGGTAATCGACCTGCTCGAGAGCACCTACCCGGAAGCGGGTACCGACGAGGTGAAACGTGCGCTGGCGCAAGGTCAGGCGCGGTCCGACGTGCTGCACACGAGAATGACCATTGCCGATTCAGGGGAGCGGGTGGCCTATGTGGCCGAGACCATGATCGGGTTCACCGTCATGTTCGCCGCCTTCACCCTGGTCTTCGGTATCGGGGAGCTGATCACCGAGAAGAAGCAGGGGACCTACTGGCGACTGCTCGTCAGTCCGCTGTCGAAGGTCCAGATCATCATGGGTAACGCCGTGGTGACGGTTTTGATCGGCCTGGTCCAGATGACCGTTGTCTTTACCGTGGGGGTGCTGGTTTTCGGCCTTCCCTTTGCCGATCAACTCTCGGGTCTTCTGGTGTTCAGTTTTCTCTACGTGAGCGCTATGGTGGCCTACGGGCTCTTCTTCAGCACCTTTCTGAAGACTCCCGGACAGTTGGGGGCCTTCTCTCCGCTCGTTCTCACGGCCATGGCCATGATCGGGGGATGTTTATGGCCGCTAGAGATCGTCCGGTCACAGGTGATCCTCGCTCTTTCGACGATCACTCCGCACCGCTGGGCCCTGGAGGGCATGCGCGGGCTCGTAGTAGGCGGCAAAGGGTTGACCGATCTGATCCTCCCTCTGCTGGCCCTCGTGGCCATGATCCTGATCGCCGGTGCTGCCGGTGCCTACCGGCTCCGTCGCGAGACCCCGGGCCACTGAGGAAACTTCTTAAGCTTCGGGTGGCCGATGCCGATATTATCACTCAGAAAGGGTGAGGATCTTGAAGATTGCACAGTGGCTCAATCAAATGACGACACCGCAGACCAAGGGTGTCAACAACGTGGTGGCGGAGAATCGCGAAATCGCCGGCGAGGGCCAGGTGCTGAAGGACCTCGGCATGGCTCCCACGGAGGAAAACCGCGAAGCCGTGGCCTATCTGATGGCCGAAGGTATCGAGCCGACGGAAGAGGCTATCGATGCGGTGAAGACCCTCTTAGGGGAAAAAACACCACCGGCGGTCGTCCGCAATGTGCTCGGTCTTGTGGTGGCCAAGGATATTGCCCCCACTGCCGAGAATCTCATGAGACTGGCAAATGTGCTCGTCGATCGACCGGATTACGCTTCGCTTTTCAAAGACCTCGGTCTGATGCTAGGACAAGGGGAGGGGGTTGCCGCGCTACCGCTTGATACAGCCGATCCCCAAGCCCTCGCACAGGCGCTCAAGCTGGAAATCCACTTCGGTGCCCTCGAACAGCTCCCCCTCGGCCCCTTGGCGACTGCGTCTGAATCAGCCACCGTGGGCCCGTTGTCATCCGACGGGATGGAGCATTCTTCCGGAGGGGCGTCCACGATCGCGTCTCCGGAACGAGAGCATCCAGTCCTAGCAAGCGATGATGTGCCCTTGGATAGGACCCAGGCTTTCCTCGAAACCGCAACGGAGCAGATTGCAGCGCTTGTCGCCGACATCGAGGCCAAAGGCTACCCCCTGCCCGAGGTGGTTTCGCGTGAGGACCTGACGATGCTCCTCGTGCGCGAGACCACCGAGCGGACCCTGGCGGCTGAGTCGGCCTTTCGGACGGAAAAGCAGACGCTATTGCACCTGTTGAAAGAGGTGGAAGGACCGACGCCACGAGCTGCTCTCACCGAAGCCATCGAGCGGATGGATGACCTGATGACAAAGTCCGACCTCACCCTCTACACGAGCATGGAGGAAGAAATAGCCCTGGGTAGCTGGAGGCGTAACCTCGCGCAAGCCCGGCAATTGCTGGAAGAGGATGATTTTACCGGAGCAAAAAAGTTGACCGCAGGCGTGGAGAAGGCACTTGAGCGTCTGACGCTCTCCTTCGAGAAGGTGCACATAGAAGTGCGACCGAAAATCACGGCACGGGCCGACATGACCGGACGGCAGGGGCTCGAACAACTGAGACGCATGGGCTTCAACCATGAGATCGAGACGGCCAAGTCGCTTCTGAAGGAAAAGCCCTTGCCCGAGCCGAACCTCAAACAACTCTTGATCTCACTGAAGGAAGCCTTTGGGGAAGAAGTGGGTACCGGGCTCCGCCGATCCATCGAAGGGCAACAGCTGCAGAACAAACCGACGCACCAGATGCAGGACCAATACCACTTTCAGATTCCGGTGACGATCCAAGAGAAGATCAAGCCGCTTTCGGTGATGATCAATGCAAAGAAAGAAAACGGTCGCGTCGATGCCGCGAACTGTGAACTCTATTTCGTACTGGACCTCGAACGTCACGGGAAGACGGGCATTCGCCTTCAGATCACCGAGGGGCGTGTGAAGACCACTGTGAAGAACGATGATCTGGCCTTTCGTGAGGATGCCAAGCGGGCCCTCGCGCCCTATGGGGCCTGGCTCTCCGATATGGGCTTCGAACTCGCAGAGATGTCCTTTTCCTCGCTCGCTTCGCAGAGCAGAACGATGGCGCGTACAGAAGCACTGACGGATCGATTGGATGTGAGCTTATGATGGAAGATGAGAAGGGGCTCTATGCCCTGGCGGATCGGGTGATTGCCCAGGCCAAGGAGCGCGGGGAGACGTCCGCCATGGATCGCGATTTTTTAAAAGATAACCTGGACATGGATCTGCGGGAGCACCTGCCTATTGAGATCTACCAGATGATCTACGGGCTAGTTTCTGTATTCGATCGACTGGAGGCGGGCTTATCAGATGAAGATTAAAAAGACGGAGAGAAGCGGTTCCACCACCGGGACTAAAAAGAAGAAGGCGGCGACGGAATCGCCCCGCGTCAGTTTCGTGGAGGTCCTGAAGCACCAGTCCATCGACGACCAGCGGGTGGTCCTTCAGGAGATGCTCGATGAGATCGAGGACATGGGCAATCACCTCGTTCAGACGCGTACGGTAGAGAACTTGCTGGCTTACAAGGAGATGGTAAAATCCTTCGTGGACGAGGCCGTGAAAGAGGGATTGACCGTTGAGGAACGCGGTGGTTTCTCGCGGCGTGGCAGAACAAAGGTCCTTCGGCTGGTTGAACAGGTGGACAAGAAGCTCTTGGAACTGACCGATATCATCCTGCGACAGGAAAAACGGCAGCTCGAGATCCTGCGCAAAGTGGGGCAGATCCAGGGGCTCCTGCTGAATTTTTTCGTCTGACCGTTCTGCACACAGGGATGTGATGGCTTCATAGTGCCGGATTTTCGAGCTCGAAAAAATTATTTTTTATCGACGGTCAATCTTGACATGTGCCCGATCCTGGCGTAAGATATACAAAAGTTGTAACATGCGAAGACGGGACCCGTTTTCCTCGTACGCTCTTTCGATAAGCGAACCGATGATGGTGAGAGATCGGTGGAAAGAGGCAGGAAGGCGCAACTTCCCCGAGCATCCGATCGAAAGTCCCCCCGGGACGAGTAGTAGCGGACGGCACGCCACCGTTAAACGGCGCGCACTATGATTGTAGTTGCGATCTCGAGACGTGTTCTCCCTTTGGGGATGGTACGTGAACGAGGGTGGTACCACGAGCGATGCCTCGTCCCTTGACGGACGGGGCTTTATCTTTTTTTGAATGAAATGAAGGAGTGAGAAGGATGGCCAAACTGTTTATTCCCGAGGGATACAAACCTAAACTAGACCTGCTGCAGACCGAGGTGGCGATCAAGGAAACCAAGGACTTTTTCGAACACTCGCTGGCCCACGCCCTGTCTTTGACCCGCGTATCCGCCCCCTTGTTCGTGAAAGTGGACACGGGCCTCAACGACAACCTCAACGGTGTGGAACGTCCCGTGGCCTTCGATGTACGCGACACGGGCGATCATGTGGAAATCGTCCACTCGCTGGCGAAATGGAAGCGCATGGCGCTTCACCGTTATGAGATTGGCGTCGGGGAAGGGCTTTACACGGACATGAACGCTATCCGCCGCGATGAGGAACTCGACAACATCCACTCGATTTACGTGGACCAGTGGGACTGGGAGAAGCACATCAAGCGGGAAGAGCGCACAGAGGAGACGCTGCGCGAGATTGTCGAGACAATCTACGATGTATTCAAAGCCACCGAAACCCATCTGCACGAGCGCTACCCATCCCTTGAGCGAACACTGCCGAAAAAGATCGTCTTTCTCACCACCCAGGAGCTGGAGGATGCCTATCCCGAGGCCACACCGAAGGAGCGGGAGGATCTTGCGGCAAAGGAGCACGGTGCCGTGTTCCTGATGAAAATCGGCGGGGCACTCGCCTCCGGTGCCCCCCACGATGGCCGCGCACCCGACTATGATGATTGGGAGCTCAACGGTGACATCCTGTTCTACAACCCGATGTTGGACAACGCCTATGAACTCTCCTCCATGGGAATCCGAGTGGATGAGGAGGCGCTGGAGAGACAGCTCGAGATTGCCGGGACCACAGAGCGCAAGCACTTCCCCTTTCACCGCATGCTTTTGGATGGGGAGCTACCCTATAGTGTCGGTGGCGGTATCGGACAATCGCGGATCTGCATGTATTTCCTGCAGAAAGCTCACATCGGAGAAGTCCAGGCAGCCCTCTGGCCCGATGAGATGATCGAGACTTGTGAAAAACACGGTATAAAATTACTGTAGCTTTCGATATAATGACAGTGTGCCTGGTGCAGGGCACCTGTCATTTTTTTCGGAGGGGATGTCGATGCGCAGGGAAAACTGGATGATTCTCATCATAAGCATCTTGGTGCTCTCCTTCGTGGACGGTGTGATGGCCTTGCCCTACTATGTTAAGTTGCTTTTTAAATGGGGTTTGTTTGGACTCTTTCTCTACAATAGAAGGGATCGGGTATTGGACTGGTGGACAAGACCTCTGCCCTCGGGTCCAGCCCTTCGGCGCCTCATGGTCCTCGCCCTCCTCTTCGCCGTAAGCCTGACCCTAGTCCTTCTGCCCTTCCTAGGTGGTATCGATCGCGAGATGCTCCGTCAAACGGTGTTCGAACGGTACCGACTGCAGGGTTACGCTTTTGTGCTCGGTGCCCTGTACCTGATCATCGGTAATGCCCTGCTTGAAGAACTGGTTTTCCGAGTGGCACCAGAAGATGGGAAGAGAAGCACCCGGGTGATCTCTGCCCTCTTGTTCTCGATTTATCATTTGACGAATTTTGCAGCTTACGTGACGCCTTGGTTGGGCCTGCTGGTGATGCTGGTCCTTTGGACGGGAGGTCTGTTCTTCTCATGGCTGCTTAGAAAGTTCGGACACATTTTGTATCCCTATTTCTTTCACGCTGCCATCGATCTGGCTATTGTCATGGTCGGGGCCGTCCTTTTGTTCACGTGAACCATTTGATACAATAGAAAGAACTTATGTTCCTTGGAGGTATATTTATGGATTTATCACATCTCAACAAAGCCCAGTACCAAGCCGTGACGGCGCCTGACGGGCCACTCCTCGTGATCGCCGGTGCGGGCAGTGGAAAGACACGGGTCCTCACGCACCGCGTGGCCTACTTGCTTGAAGAGCGGGACCTGAGACCCTCGCACCTACTCGCAATCACATTCACGAACAAAGCGGCCGGTGAAATGAAAGAACGGATCACAGATCTCGTGGGTTCGGTGACGGGGAGCATGTGGATCGGTACGTTTCATGCCACCTGTGTGAGGATCTTGAGACGGGACGCCGATCGTATCGGTTATCCGACGGGCTTTGTCATCTACGATGGTCAGGACCAGAAAACGGTGATCAAGCAGGTGGTCAAGGCCAAAAATATCGATGACAAGCAGTTTCCGCCCCGTTACTTTTCAGCGGAAATCAGCAACGCGAAAAACGATATGCTATCGGCAGCGGACTACCGTAAGCTATACGATGGCGATTTCGAGAAAAAGATGGTGGCCGATGTCTACGAGGCCTACGAGCAGGTCCTCCGGAAGAACGGGGCCATGGACTTCGACGACCTACTCATGAAGACGATCGATCTCTTCAACGCAGCGCCCGATGTCTTGGCCTTCTACCAGCAGAAGTTTCACCATGTCCTCGTGGATGAGTACCAAGACACCAACAAGGCCCAGTACATGATCGTCAAGTTGATCTCCTCCGGCCACGGTAACGCCTTTGTGGTGGGTGATATGGATCAGTCGATCTACCGATGGCGGGGTGCCGACATCCGGAATATTCGGGAGTTTGAGAAAGATTTTGAAAGTGCCCAGATCATCAAGCTCGAACAGAACTACCGCTCTACGAAGCGGATCCTGCGGGCGGCCAACCGTGTGATCGAGCGGAACATCGATCGACGCGACAAGAAGCTGTGGACGGAGCAGGTGGAGGGCGAGAAGCTCGGCTACTATTTTGGCCACAGTGCAGAAGATGAGGCGGCGCAGGTTGTCGAAACTTTGCTCACGCTCCGGAAAATGAATGGCTACAAGTACGGCGACATGGCTATTTTGTATCGGACCAATGCCCAGTCCCGAGCCTTTGAGGATCTTTTGCGCAGAGAGGGCGTAGCCTACCAGCTCATCGGCGGCATCAAGTTCTACGAACGCAAGGAGATCAAGGATCTCGTCGCCTATATCACGCTGGTGCTCAATCCGCAGGACGATCTGAGCACGGAGCGGGTGGTCAACGAACCAAAACGTGGTATCGGGAAAAAGACCATGGAACGGGTCAAGGTTTACGCGGATACGGAAGGGATCAGCCTCTTTGAGGCCTTCAAACGCCTGACGGAGAAAGGCGAGATGAGCGGCCGCAGCGAGAAGGCCCTGACGGACTTTTTCAACCTCTACGATAGCCTGCAGGGTGAGGTAGAGTATCTGTCGGTCATGGAGATTGTCGAGCGTCTTCTCGACAAGAGCGGCTATCTCGAAGCTTTGAAACAAGACCGTTCGATCGAGGCGCAGACGCGCGTCGACAACCTCATGGAGTTCAAGGCCGTCGTGGCCGCCTACGAGAAGTCGGCAGAGACCAGCGATCTGGAGGAATTCCTGACGACGCTTTCCCTCACCTCGGATGTCGATCAAATCGAAGAAGAAGACCGGGTGACCCTGATGACCGTGCACAGCGCCAAGGGGCTCGAGTACCCCGTGGTCTTCGTCGTAGGCCTTGAGGAGAAGATGTTCCCGACCTTTCGGGCCTTGGAGAACGAGAGCGATCTCGAGGAAGAACGGCGGCTGTTCTATGTGGCTCTCACCCGTGCCAAGGAGCGGTTGTACCTCAGTCACGCTGAACAACGGTTCCTCTACGGACGCAACCAGATCAATCAAAGGAGCCGCTTCATCGAGGAAGTACCGGTAGAGGAGTTCGAGACAGCACCAGACACGAGCACAAAGCCTCACTTAAACGAAGGGCTAAGCTTTGAGGCCGCTCCGATCAGAAAGAAAGCGGCGAACGCAGGTGCGGGCCTCATGCCGGGGACGAAGATCCGACACAAGATTTTTGGAATCGGGACGATCATCTCCAAGCAGGGAGATTATCTGAAGGTGGCCTTTGATGACCAGGGCATCAAGACCCTGGATCCGGCCTATGTGACCCTCGAGGTCCTGTGATGTCCGGTTCGGAAGGAGTGATGACCTTGGAAGGTGCAAAGGAGCGCATGGAGTCGCTCATCGCGCGTATTGAGAAGCACAATCGCGCTTACTATGAGGAAGACCAGCCGCAGATTTCTGATGACCAGTATGATGCTCTGATGAAAGAACTCGAGGATCTCGAAGAGGAGCATCCCGAGTTGAAACGACCCGACTCACCCACACAGCGCGTCGGCGGTAGGGTCCTCGACAGGTTTGAGACGGTCGAGCATCCCGTGCGGCTCTTATCGCTGGACAATTCTTACGACCAGGCGGATCTCGAGGCCTTCGATGCGCGGTTAAAACGTGAAATCGACGGGACATTTCACTACGTGACCGAGTACAAGGTGGACGGCCTATCCGTCGCCCTCACCTACGAGAAGGGACGATTCGTCCAGGGGGCCACACGAGGTGATGGCCAGCGCGGGGAAGATGTAACGGAGAATCTCAAGACAATCGGTCAGATCCCCCTGGTGCTCCCAGAGCCTCTGAACCTGGTGGTGCGCGGAGAAGTTTATATGCCGAAAAAGGGATTCGAACGCCTGAACGCCGACCAGCAGAAGGCCGGTCAAGCGCCCTTTGCCAATCCACGCAACGCAGCGGCGGGGTCCCTGAGACAGTTGGACTCTTCTGTGGCGGCCAGGCGGCCCCTCGGGATCTGGGTCTTCGAGTATCTCACCGGAGAACCGACGTTCGAGACCCATCACGAGGCGCTCGACAAGCTAGAAGAGCTCGGTTTTCCCGTGGGACCCCATCACGTAGTCGAGAGCATCGCGGCTGTACAGGAAGAGATTCCACGGATGGAAGAGAAGAGGCACGACCTACCCTACGAGATCGATGGCCTCGTGATCAAGGTGGACGAACTTGACCTGCGCGACCAACTCGGCGTCAAGACGAAGAGCCCCCGGTGGGCCATTGCCTACAAGTTTAAGGCGGAGCGCCAGGAGACGGTCATCCAAGACATAACCGTGCAAGTGGGCAGAACCGGTGTGCTGACGCCTACGGCGGAGCTCGCCCCGGTCCGCGTCGCGGGATCGATGATCGCCCGGGCAACGCTTCACAATCAGGATTACATTGATGAGAAGGACATTCGGATCGGCGACCACGTCATCATTGAGAAAGCCGGCGATGTGATCCCGGCCGTGGTTTCCGTGGTCAAGGAAAAGCGCAGCGGGGACGAAAAACCTTATCAACTCCCGGACACCTGCCCTGTATGTGGCGGGGAGGCCGCTCGACAGAACGGTGAAGTGGCCAAGCGATGCATGAACGAGTCCTGTCCTGCGAAAAAACAACGGCAGTTGATCCACTTTGTATCTAAGGCGGGCATGGATATCGACGGTCTGGGCGAACGCCTCGTGGAACGATTGTTAGAAGAAGGGATCGTGAGCGATCTACCGGACTTCTACACGCTCGAGGAAAGACGAGAGGCCTTGGAACAGATGCCGGGTCTGGGCGAAAAGTCGGTCAAAAAGCTGATCGAATCGGTGGAGGCATCGAAAGACCGATCCCTATCGGATCTTTTGGCTGCCATGGGCATTCCCCTGGTGGGTGCCCGCGCTGCACAGCTGATTGCAGAGCATTTCACCGAGATGGACCGGCTGCTCGATGCGGGGATCGATGAGCTCGAGGCGATCGATGATGTGGGACCCAAGATGGCGCAAAGCCTGCGGTCTTATCTGGATGAACCGGAAAACCGCGAGATGATCGAACAGTTGAAGACCCATGGGCTCACGATGAAAGAGGAGGTTACTGGTCCTGTTTCCGCGGACCATCCCTTCGCCGATCGGGTGTTTGTGCTGACGGGTACGCTGGAGAACTATTCACGCCAGGAGGCGAAAGAGCTGATCGAAGCCCGCGGCGGGCGGGTAACGGGAAGCGTGTCGAAAAACACGGACTATCTACTCTATGGTGAAAAGGCGGGGAGCAAGCTGGACAAGGCAAGTTCCCTTGGTGTTGAGCTGATGACAGAAGATGATTTTCGAAAAAAGCTGTGATATACTAAACTTTATTGGAAACGAAGGAGGCGAAGGACATGTCGTTAACAAGCAAAGAAGTCGAGCACGTCGCGAAACTCGCGCGGCTGGATTTCGATGACGAGAAGAAAGAGGCCTTCAAAGGCCAGTTGAACGATATTCTAAACTATATCGAGATGCTCGAGGAAGTGGATGTGGCGGACACAGAGCCCACTTACCACGTGCTCCCGATCAAGAATATCTTTAGAAAGGACGTCGTGACAACGTCCATGGAGCGATCCGATGTTCTGGAGAACGCACCCGATGCGCTCAGCGGTTGCTTCCGTGTACCGAAAGTGGTGGAGTAGGAGGATGACGATGAAACTGTACAATGAAACAGCCACCACTTTGATCGAAAAAATGAACGGGGGTGCGGTCACTTCCGAAGCGGTGATGCGGGCCTACCTCGATCGAATTGCCAGCGTGGAAACGCGCGTGGACGCCTTCCTGACGCTTTATTCCGAAGAGGCCTTGCTTGAGAAGGCACGAGCAGTGGATCGCCGTCGTGCAGCGGGAGACAAGATCGGTCTACTGGCCGGTCTGCCTATCGCTGTGAAGGACAACATGTGCACCACCGGGGTGAACACCACGTGCGGATCAAAGATGCTCGAGCATTTTGTTCCACCTTATAACGCGACGGTCGTGGAGAAGATCACGGCGGCCGATGGGATCATCGTGGGCAAGACCAACATGGATGAGTTTGCCATGGGTTCCTCCACAGAGAACAGCGGCTACAAAACAACAAAGAACCCCTGGGATTTGAACCGCGTGCCCGGTGGATCGAGCGGCGGTAGTGCGGCTGCGGTTGCGGCAGGGGAAGTGCCCTTGTCCCTCGGCTCCGACACCGGTGGGTCGATTCGACAGCCAGCGGCGTTGACGGGCCTCGTGGGCATGAAGCCTACTTACGGACGGATCTCGCGTTATGGTCTCGTTGCCTACGCCTCGAGTCTCGACCAGATCGGCCCCTTCACGAAAGACGTGAGTGACCTAGCACTCTTTATGAATGTGATCGCAGGTTCAGACGAGCGTGACGGGACCTCGGCACCGGTGGAAGTGCCGGACTACACGGCGAGCCTTGGACAGGAGATTGCAGGTCTGCGCGTGGGTTTACCGCGTGAACTCTTCGGAGAAGGGATCGACGCTGCAGTGCGTGACAAGGTGCTCGAGGTGGCCGATGTGCTCCGTTCGCAGGGCGCTACCGTCGAAGAGATGGCGCTCCCCTACTCGAAGTATGCGCTACCCGTTTACTACGTGCTGGCCACCAGTGAGTGTAGCTCGAATCTGGCGCGCTTCGACGGCGTGCGCTACGGCTACCGACCGGATCATTTCGAGGGTTTCAACGACCTCTTCACGCGCGCCCGATCGGAGGCTTTCGGCGAAGAAGTCAAGAGAAGGATCATGCTGGGCACCTATTCCTTGTCCGCGGGATACTATGATGAGTACTACAACAAGGGCCTGAAGGTTCGCACCAAGATCAAGGAAGATTTTGATCGTGCCTTCGAGAGCTACGATGTACTGCTCTCGCCAACGAGTCCGGAGACGGCCTTTGCCTTCGGAGAAAAGACCGATGATCCACTGAAAATGTACATGTCGGACATCTGCACGGTACCAGTGAATATCGCGGGGCTTCCGGCCCTGAGCATGAACTGTGGGTTCGTCGATGGCCTACCCGTGGGCATGCAGCTCATCGGGAAGCCCTTCGATGAAGAGGGCCTGATCCGAGTGGCCCACGCCTATGAACGTGCCACGAACGCAAGCGCCCACCGGGCAGAACTGTAGGAGGTGTTGCATATGTATAGAACAATCATCGGACTAGAAATTCACGCCGAACTGCAGACGGAGAGCAAGATTTTCTGTGGATGCAGCACGACCTACGGTGGAGACACGAACACCCAGGTATGCCCCGTATGCCTGGGCCTCCCAGGTTCCTTGCCCGTGGTCAATGAACGCGTGATCGACTTTGCCATCAAGACGGGGCTTGCCTTTGACGCCGAGATCACACGCCACAGCAAGATGGATAGAAAGAACTATTTCTATCCGGACCTAGTGAAAGCCTACCAGATTTCGCAGTACGACAAGCCGCTTTGCACCGATGGTCACGTGATCATCGAGACGGGCGACGAGAAGAAAGAAGTCCGTATCCAGCGGATTCATATTGAAGAGGATACGGGCAAGTCCTTTCACTCAGAAGATGGAAGCTCCCTGCTCGATTACAACCGGAGCGGCGTTCCTCTCATCGAGATCGTGACCCATCCCGACATGGCCTCAGGCGAAGAGGCCACTGCCTTCCTCGACCAGCTCAAGGGGATTCTCGAGTACATCGAGGTGTCCGATGTGAAGATGGAGCAGGGTTCTTTGCGCTGCGATGTGAACATCAACGTGGTGGACGACGAGAGGGGTCTCGTCTCCAAGATCGCGGAGGTCAAGAACCTCAACTCCTTCAAGGCTGTGGCCAGCGCTATCGAGTACGAGGCGAAGCGTCACCAGCTTCTTTTGGAGGAAGGGAAGAATACGAATAAGGAAACGCGCCGCTGGAACGACCAGATAGGCGAAACGGTCTTCATGCGCTCGAAGGAACACGTGCAAGACTACCGTTACTTCCCTGAGCCCGATATCGTGGACTTCGAAATCGACGATGCGTGGATCGAAGGCGTGCGTGCCACGATTCCCGAACTACCCCTGGCCAAGAAAGAACGTTTCGTGAGCGTTTACGAGCTACCTGACTACGATGCGGGCGTGCTCGTTTCTGACCGTGCGCTGGCCGCCTATTTCGAGACGGTAGTGGAGCGTGTTGGTGACGCCAAGCTGGTGTCGAACTGGATCATGACAGAGCTCCTCCGTCGTATGAAGGATGAGGAGACGTCCTTCGATGCCTTGAAGTTTGGAATCGAGGACTTCGAACGGTTGCTCGAGATGGTCAAGGAGAATACCGTGAGCACGAGCGCTGCAAAGAAAATCTTCCGCGGCATGTTCGAGCAAGGGGAGAAACCCGATGAGCTGTTGGAAAGCCTCGGCCTCAAGCAGATCTCCGATGAGGATGCGCTGGGTAAGTTGGTAGATGAGGTGCTCGAACAGAACCCACAATCCATCGAAGACTATCGAAGCGGAAAAGGGAGAGCACTTGGCTTCCTCGTAGGTCAGGTGATGAAGGCCTCACGCGGCAAGGCGAATCCACAAATGGTCAATGAACTATTGCGCGAGCGATTGGATGGTTAAAGGCAGGACGTCACCCTCGGGTGGCGTCCTTTTTTTCATGCAAACAGAAGCCAAACTTGCAGTTGTCAGAAGATACACAAAGGTGTGACAACTCGGGAAAACGATAACATTCTGTCAAGCGCAGTAATTCTTACGAATTTGTAATGAGGCCAAGAGGGGCTTTTTACCGCGCACCGGGGAGTTGTTACATTTTCTTCAAGAGTGATTTTGACTGCAAACGTTGAAATTCCAACCGTTATACTCTATTATTAGACATATGAATTTTAAGGTTCGCCCATAACGACAGACCGCATTCATATAGGTCCTTGAATTTTCGGGTAGTTTGAAAACTTCAAGAATTTTTTTTCAATTTGCACATCGGGTGGTTCGGCCCCGGTGTGCGCTGTACGATGGGCGGCGCCGAAACTCATGGATTACTAGGAGGGTTATCAATGAAAGGAGTGTACACAAGTTGAGTCGATACTTATTCAAGCGGATCATCTCGATGTTCATCACGCTCTGGTTTGTGGCGACCATCACCTTCTTCTTGATGCACGCGGTACCAGGCGGTCCGTTTACATCTGAGAAGGAACTACCGGAGCAGGTGCTCCAAGCACTGAACGAAAAGTACCATCTGAACGACCCGCTGTGGAAGCAGTACGTGGATTACATGAAGGGGATCGCAACCTTCAAGATGGGTCCATCGTTCAAGAAAATTGGTTATAATGTTGAAGATTTGATCAAGCAGGGTTTCCCTGTGTCAGCAAGACTAGGCGGTCTGGCGGCACTGGCGGTTATCATCGCGGGGATACCGGTGGGGATCATATCCGCTTTAAAGCAGAACAAGTGGCAGGATTACCTTGTAACGGTATTTGCCACCTTGGGGGTAGCGGTGCCAAACTTCGTTATCGCCACGGTCTATATTTATATTTTCAGTGCCACCTTGGGATGGGCACCATCCTTTGGTCTGGAATCACCCGTGCATTACATCGGTCCGGTCATCGCCCTGTCGGGCTTCAGTCTGGCCTTTGTATCTCGGCTCATGCGTTCGAGCCTGCTTGAGGTCATGCAACAAGACTACATCCGTACGGCCAGAGCCAAGGGACTTCCGGAAGGCGTTGTTATCTTTAAACACGCACTGAAAAATGCAATGATCCCGGTCATCACCTACATGGGCCCGATGATCGCGGCAATTATGACAGGATCCTTCGTTATCGAGAAGATCTTTGCCATCCCCGGGATGGGTAAGCACTTCGTTGAATCGGTGGGTAACCGTGACTATACGGTCCTGCTCGGCACAACCGTCTTCTACGCGGCATTTAGTATCTTTATGATATTCCTCGTGGACATCGCTTACGGCCTCATCGACCCACGTATCAAACTCGGAGACTAGGAGGATTGACATGTCAGAAAACATCAAGAATACACCGCAGATGTGGGAACGTGTCGAACGTTCTGATCAAGATGCGGAGGTTATCAGTCGCCCGAGCCTGACCTATTGGCAGGATGCGTGGCGTCGGCTCAAGAAGAACTACCTATCCATGGCCGGCCTGGTCGTTGTCATCCTGATGACCCTGTTCGCTCTCGTCGGGCCCTATATGTCGGATTTCAACTATTCCGATCAGGATCTAAACATGACGAACCTGCCCAACAAACTCGATCTCTTTGAGATTTCCGATGATGCGCTACTTTATCTGCATCCTGAGTACTCCATGTACCGGATTTCCCGCGAGGGAGAGATCATTGAGAAACTGGCTCCCACGAAAAACGATATGATGAACCGCCAGCGGATCTATGAGATCGACGGTCAAGAAGTCGTGCTCGACTATAGCTTCGCGATGCAAAACGCCGGTTCGGAAGATCCGGACTACAAGAAGTATGAAATCCGCGTGGGTGACCGCGTATTAGAAGAACCAACGGTCACTGTACGCAATCAAACCTATATTTTCGGAACAGACAGCCTGGGTCGCGATCTTTTCGTTCGTGTGGCCTACGGTGCCCGCATCTCGCTGGCGATCGCCCTCGTGGCGACGGTCGTCCAGTTCTTCATCGGTGTTCTCTACGGTGGTATCTCCGGTTACGCCGGCGGTTCCGTGGATAACCTGATGATGCGTATTGTGGATATCATCGCGACAATCCCGCTGCTCCTGTACGTTATCCTGCTCATGGTGCTCTTCGAGCCAGGCCTCAAGACGATCATGATCGCCCTGGGTACCGTCTACTGGGTGCGCATGGCACGTATCGTGCGTGGACAGGTGCTTAGTATCAAGGAACAGGAGTTCGTTCTGGCCGCCCGTACCATCGGTGCGAGCACGTGGCGGATCATGGTGCGACACCTGATCCCGAACGCCATGGGTCCGATTATCGTTTCCCTGGCCATGATGATTCCAAACGCCATCTTCACAGAGGCCTTCCTCAGCTTTATCGGGCTGGGTGTCAGTGCGCCGATGGCTTCCTGGGGTACTTTGGCAGACGCAGCCGTTAAAGGTCTGCGTTCCTACCCTTACCAGCTGTTCTACCCATCGCTATTCATCAGTTTGACGGTGCTATCCTTCAACTTCCTTGGCGATGGACTGCGCGATGCACTCGACCCAAGGTTACGTAAATAGGAAGGAGTTCAAGATGAGCAAACGAATACTCGAAGTGAAAAATCTGAAGACATCTTTCTTTACGCACGTTGGGGAAGTACAAGCCGTTCGAGGCGTGGATTTTCACGTTGACAAAGGTGAAGCCCTCGGCATCGTGGGAGAGTCCGGTAGTGGTAAGAGTGTGACCTCCATGTCTGTCATGGGTCTTCTCCAGTACCCGGGTAAGATTGTCGAAGGAGAAGTGATCTTCAAAGGTGAAGATCTCGTCAAAAAGAAGTCTAAGCAAATGATGAGCATCCGCGGGGATGAGATCGCCATGATCTTCCAGGACCCGATGACTTCGCTCAATCCCGTGTACACCATCGGTGATCAGATTATCGAAGCGGTTGTCCGTCACCAGAAGGTCAGCAAGAAAGAAGCGCGTCAGCGTGCGATCGACATGCTCAAGTTGGTAGGAATCCCATCTCCGGAAACGCGTGTGGACAACTATCCTCACGAATTTTCCGGCGGCATGCGCCAGCGTGCGATGATCGCGATCGCGCTGTCTTGCCAGCCCGATCTACTGATTGCCGATGAGCCCACGACGGCTCTTGACGTGACAATCCAGGCTCAGATTCTCGAACTGATGAAGGATCTGAGAGAAAAGGTCGATACAGCGATTATCCTCATCACCCACGATCTGGGTGTTGTGGCCGATGTCTGCAACCGGATCGTCGTGATGTACGGCGGACTGATCATGGAAGAGGGAACGGCACAGGAAGTATTTTACACGCCTTCTCACCCTTACACGATGGGCCTGCTCAAATCGATCCCGCGTTTGGACCTCGATCAGCACCAGCGTTTGATCCCGATTCCCGGCACACCGCCGGATCTGATCAAGCCCCCGAAGGGTTGTCCTTTCTCGGCACGTTGCCCTTATGCCATGAAGATCTGTCTGGAAGAGTTCCCGGGCTATGTGAATTCTTCTGATACGCATCGTGCGGCCTGCTGGCTAAAGCATGAAGGGGCGCCGACCGTTGAAGTGGACACAGGCGTAAGGAGAGGTGAGTAATCATGGCGGAAAAAGAAATCTTACTGGACGTTAAGAATCTGAAGAAGTACTTCCCCATGCACAAGGGCTTCTTCGGACAGCATAAAGAATACGTGAAGGCCGTCGATGACGTGTCCTTTCATATCTATAGAGGGGAGACCTTCGGTCTCGTGGGAGAATCCGGTTGTGGCAAGTCTACGACGGGACGTACTCTGATCCGCTTGTACGAATTATCCGGCGGAGAAGTGATTTTCGATGGCGCCGAAATCGGCAAGCTGTCGGAAATCGATATGAAGCCTTTCCGAAAGAAGATGCAGATGATTTTCCAGGATCCCTATGCTTCGTTAAACACGCGTATGACCGTGGGAGATATCATCGGTGAACCCCTGGATATCCATGGCCTCGCCAAGGGTAAAGAGCGCCAGGAACGCATTTACTACCTGCTCGAGCGTGTGGGCCTTAGCCGCGATCACGCCAGCCGTTACCCACACGAGTTCTCTGGTGGACAGCGTCAGCGTATTGGTATTGCCCGTGCACTGGCGGTTGATCCGGAATTCATCATCTGTGATGAGCCTATTTCTGCCCTCGATGTATCGATCCAGGCGCAGGTCGTCAATATGCTCGAAGACCTGCAGCAGGAGCTGGGACTCACCTACCTCTTCATCGCGCACGACCTCTCTATGGTCAAGCATATCTCCGATCGTATTGGCGTTATGTACCTGGGGAAACTCGTGGAAGTGGCCGCATCCGACGTGCTCTATGACACGCCGCGTCATCCCTACTCGGAGGCGTTGCTCTCGGCAGTGCCGATTCCTGATCCCGAGCTCATGGCGTCGCAGAAGCGGATTGTACTCGAGGGCGATGTTCCCTCGCCACTCAACCCGCCGAGCGGTTGTCGATTCCGCACGCGCTGTATGCATGCCTTCGATCGTTGCGCTCTAGAAGAGCCGCTACTTCAGGATGTTGGTGGCGATCACTTTGTCGCTTGTCACCTGATCGAAGAACCGGAAAAGCGCAAAGAATTATAATGTTCATGAGAAGTCATCTGATAAAGATGGCTTCTTTTTTTGTGCGCTCGCTTTTCGAGAAAGGGTATGGCCTGTGAAAAAGGGAGAGGGGTTGACAAATGATTAAAAGTGTGATTTATGCGCAAGAGAGCTCTTGGAGACCGCATAATATAAAAAAATTTTTACATGTGAATTTCTTGTCACTATCTCCTGCAAGCATTGAAAAAACACGGTTTCAAGGTGGTGTTTCGTGAGGGGAATCGTTTGCCCGGATGTGGATTCCGTATGTATTCTCTGCGCAAATATTTGAAAAGTTTAAGAAACTGTATTATAATATTCACGTGAAATGATGGTAGCGCAAACGACGTCTCGTCGACTTGTAGCCATCGTATTCAAAAAGAAAAATGGAGGGGATTTGTTTGTTCAAAAAGAATCTAGCATTGATGTTGGCCCTAGTAATGGTCTTGTCACTGTTCGCAGGTTGTTCTGCACCGGCAGAAGAGCCAGCAACAGCAGATGAGCCAGCAGAAACTGTAACTGAAGAGCCAGCCGACGCACCGGAAGAAGAACCAGCCGTTGCACAGGAGTTGATCTGGAACCTCGGTTCTGAGCCAAAGACGATTGACCCAGGCCTGAACGCAGCATCTGACGGTGGAGATGTTGTCAACAACATGTTCGAAGGTCTCATGCGAGAAGTGAACGGCGAAATGCAGCCTGCTATGGCTGAGAGCTACGAGATGTCTGATGACGGCCTCGTGTACACGTTCACACTACGCGACACGCTCTGGTCAAACGGTGAGCCTGTAACAGCTTACGACTTTGAGTACGCTTGGGCTCGTGTTCTCGATCCGGAAACAGCTTCTGAGTACTCTTGGATCTTCGACGAAGCTAACGTGGATTCTTTCCAAGCTTTAGACGAGAAGACTTTTGAGGTTACTTTGAGAGCACCTACACCTTACTTCCTCGGACTCACAGCTTTCTACACATTCTTCCCAGTTTATGAAGGTGCTGTAGAGCAGAATCCTGATGGCGGTTGGGCAATCGATCCTGAGATTTCAGTAGTTAACGGACCGTTCATGCTCGAGTCATATGTTGGCGGCGACCGACTCGTGCTTGTGAAGAACGACAACTACTGGAGAGCAGATCAAGTGAAGCTCGATACAATCACTACGCTCATGATCGTCGACCAGACGACGGCACTCACAGCTTACAATGCTGGTGAAGTACACGTTCTCGACGACATGCCTACGGAAGAAATTCCAAGACTCCTCGCAGAAGATCCTACGTTCATGATTCTGCCGATGGATGGCGTATACTACTACTCTTTCAACACTGAAAAAGAGCCTTTCGACGATGTCAACGTACGTAAAGCCCTCACACTCGCTATCGATCGTACAGCGATCGTTGAGCAAGTAGCCAAGGGTGGACAGCTGCCAGCACTGAACATGGTATCTCTCGCATCACGTGATGCTGAAGGTAATGTATTTAGTGAGCAGGTTCCAAACTACGACATCGCTCCAGACGGAAGCGCTGTTGGCATGGCTCAAGAAATCCTTGCTGAAGCAGGATACCCGAACGGCGAAGGTCTCCCAGCAATCGAGATCATGTACAACACTTCTGAAGGCCACAAGGCTATCGCAGAAGCTATCCAAGAAATGTGGAAGACAAACCTCGGAATCGACTCTACTCTGACAAACCAAGAGTGGGCAGTGTTCCAGGATACAAGAAAGAACGGCGACTTCCAAGTTGCTCGTGGCGGTTGGATCGGCGACTACTCTGACCCGATGACGTACCTCGGCATGTTCCGTTCAGGTTCTCCGATGAACTACGCTCAGTGGTCTAACGAAGAGTACGACGCACTCCTCGACCAGTCTGCAACTGCAGAAGGTCAAGAGCGTTTCGAACTGCTCTACGAAGCCAACGACATTCTGATGAACTCTTACACAAACATGCCTATCTACTACTACACAGATCCAATCATGGTATCTGCTGACGTAGCAAACTGGGAAAAGAACACGCGTAACACATGGTGGTTCGGTTTCGCAGAGATGGTCAACTAGATTCACATCAGTCTAAAAAAGAGGTCCTCTCCAATGGAGAGGGCCTTTTTTACGCTTGCATGTCAATAGGGACAAGGGCCTTTCTTACTGGCGATATTAACGGTATAATCAGCGGTAGAGGTGGTTTCATTGAAAGCAGGAAAACTGAAAAATTCTACATTGGAAGAGCGCATCCTGACCACGCTTTCGCACGACTCCAGCGTCCTTGTTGGTCCGGGCGTCGGGCGCGATTGTGCGGTGGTGCGTAGTTCAGGGGATGTGCTGGTTGTGTCGGGTGATCCGATCACCGGTACGACGAAGGAACTCGCCGATCTCGCCATACATATCAACGCGAACGACCTAGCGGCCAGTGGCACGCAGGCACAGTACATCATGTGCACCCTCCTAGCCCCGCCTGAGACGCCGGATGAGGAGATTGTAGCGATCATGGACCGGTTGCGCTCCCTATCAGAAGAAACCGGCCTGTCGATCATCGGAGGCCATACAGAGCGCACCCCCGCCGTGAACCAGATCCTCTTGTCACTAACCGTTATGGGTTTTAATGAGGAAGAAAAGGTGATCACGGGCGAACGTGCCGTCGCGGGAGATGTCCTTCTCCTAACGAAGGGAGCGGCCATCGAGGGAACGGCAATTCTGGTCGGGGAGCGCCCTGAAGCCTTCACTGAAGAGGAGCGAGAACTTGCCCGGGGATACTTCAAACGGTTATCTGTCGTGAGGGAAGGACTCATCGCAGCCCAGCACGCGGTGCACGCCATGCACGATGTGACGGAAGGTGGTGTGCTCGGAGGTCTCTGGGAGATCTGTGAGGCGGCAGAACTTGGATGTGAGGTGAGCCTCGAGGACGAAACCCTGCTTTCGGAGCTCACCAGGAAAGTGGGAGAGGTTTTCGAGATCGACCCTTATCGCCTGATCTCCAGTGGTGCCATGCTCATGGCCGTCCCTCCCGAAGGGGTGGATCCACTGACGGAGGCGTTGCAGGCGCAAGATATTGCTGTTTACAAGTTGGGCACTCTCACGAGTGGGCACAGTCGAAGAATCAGAAGAGAGGGCCGAATGGTTCTATTGAACGAGCCGGAAGCTGACGAACTGTATAAAGTCTTGGGATAAGGATGGAGAGATCAAAATGAGACGAATCATCGTAGTGTTGCTCATGGTAAGCCTCGTGCTGACGGGAGGCGCCTTCGCGAATAAATTCTTAGAGTACAATCAGGTGGAGATGATCGATGGGAGCACAGGAAAGGCAGCTGTCTACGAGACCATCAACATGATGCTCTACGGGGAAGACCTGCTTTCTGATGTGCCGGCCATCCTCTATCCTGGCAACCGCACACTGGTACCTGTCGGTATGATCGCCGAATCTCTCGGCGCCGAGGTGAACTGGGATGCAAAGAATCGTCAGGTGGAACTGATGAAAGAAGGCGTCGAGGTTCTCCTGACCATTGATTCGAAGGAGGCATGGGTTAATGGCACCAGACGCCAGCTACCCAGCGATGTACCCGCCAAGATCATGGTCTACGACGGCATCGGGCGCACCATGGTGCCGATCGCCTTTGTCACGGATGTTTTCGGACTCGAGTCGGCCTGGATCGGGGAAACGAAAACCGTCGCTTTGAACGAGCCAACTCAGTCCATCACGGATTTTGAGTTTAGGTACATGACCAAGTTCCCGGAGATTCGCTTGGGCGCCACGGGTGAAATCAAGTCAAATGCCTACATCATCGAAGGTGAGTCCGTGGGTGAGAACACCAAGCTCGTGGTGGACCTCCAGAACACGGAGATGGACTTCGCCGGTGGCGATTACAACGAACGACTCAACATCTTTGGTCTCGAGGCCGTCCGCGTCCAGCAGGTGGGCGATCGACCACCGCTCACGCGGATGACTTTTGAGCTGTCCCAGAAAAAGGGTTATGAAATCTTTTTCGATAAAAGTGCAAAGGAGCTGGTGATCCGCTTCATCAACAGCGTCGAAGACGTGTCGCTGAAGAAGATCTACAGTGCAGAGACCGTTGTCATCGAGACGACGGAAGACATGCCCGCCTACAATGTGGATTACCTGGGCGATCGTGTCGTGGTCGATCTCATCAATGCGACGCTCAAAGCGGGTGGTGGCGGCTATACCATCGAGCAGGTGGGCAGCAGGGATATCGATCGGTATAGTTTCTCTCAACTCGACGTGTCAACAGCCGGTGGCTTTTATGAACCCGACGATGTGGTCTCGCGGGTCACGGTAGACCTGGGTGAAGAACGCAGTCCGGAGGATGTGTTCGTCGAGGCCATCGGAAGCGATATTTTTGTGTACGTTTCGGGCAACCCGCTGGACGGTTTCGAATATGTAAAAACAGACCGGGACGCTTCTCAGCTCACACTGGAACTGGGTGCCGGCGCCAACTACTCGCTCGTGAGGGATGAAGAGAAGAACGAGGCCACGCTTGAGATTCCCATCGATCGTCTGGCGCTTGAGAATATGACCCTCGACACAGAGGATGCTATCGTAGACGGTATCGCCATCGAACGTTTGTCAAGTCGCGGTGTATACACCCTGACCTTCTCCCTGATGGAGGGGACCAGCGTGGACGACCGGATGGGAAGCGACGGACGCTTGGCCCTCGATTTCATCAACCGACGGATCACGAATTCCAAGTTCAGTGATATCCTCCTGGTACTCGATGCCGGTCACGGTGGGAAAGATCCCGGCGCCAGCGGCGCTGCTTTGCGCGAGAAAGACGTGGTGCTCGATGTGACCCTCAGGCTGAGAAAGAAACTGGAGGCGGCGGGCTTCAAAGTATACTTGACGCGGGATGATGATACCTACGTGGATCTCTACGCCCGGGCTCACGTGGCCAACGAACTGGGTGCAACGGGCTTCATCTCCGTCCACGCCAACGCCCACGGCAATAGCGGGGCGACAGGTGTTGAGGTACTCTATGCACCCGATGAGGCGAGACCGAGCTACGGTTTCTCCAAGTCACTTCAGGACCAGCTGGTCAGCAACCTCAAGGCGACCGATCGTGGCATCGTCCAACGTCCGAACCTTGTGGTGTTACGCGAAACCATGATGCCGGCGGCCCTTGTGGAGATTGGGTTCTTAACCAACGAAGAGGATCACTACCTCTTGATGCAGGGTTCCTACAGGGATCGTGTGGCCGATGCACTATACAAGGGTATCCTCCATCACTACCAGTAAGCGTTTGAGAAAGCGGACCGTTGGGTATCATTCTACCAATAGTCCGCTTTTCTTCATGGCCTAGATAGAAAGTGTGGTGATGTGATGGAAATCTTCAAGAGAACCATACCGTCTTCTTTTGAAGCCGTCGATCGCGTGGTGCGTGAGGCGGAAGCTTTGCTCGCGCAGTATTTTCAAATCGAGAACGAGGATCTTTTCAAGATCAATGTGATGCTCCGAGAGGTGCTGAACAATGCCGTAGAACATGGCAATGCCTTTGATGAATCGAAATCCATCACCGTGATCATCGCCTACACCGAGGAGGTCTTTACCTTCGATGTGCATGACGAGGGAACGGGCGTTGCGCTCGACGACTGCTATAAGGTACAATTGGACTATGATCTAAGAGAACGGGCGCGAGGGTTTTCCATTATAAAGGCCCTTGGATTCGAGGTCAACACCGACGGCAACAAGCTGAACCTAAGGTACAAAGTATAAAGGGGTTAGTGATATGCGAAAAGAAAGAGAAGGGAACGTGCTACGACTGGTCGTGGAAAAAGATCTGATTGCTCCGAACGTAAAACAACTGAACGTCGAGGCCATGAAAGTGGTTGAGAGTGATTCGGACACGGAAGAGGTCATCCTGGACATCGGTGCGGTGAAAAACATCGACTCCATGGGTGTGACCTTTGTAATCACTTTTTACAAGAACCTGCTCAGAGAGGGGAAGGTTTTCTCCATCGCAAACGCCAGTCAAGATATCAAGCAGCTTTTCAAACTGATGAAATTGGAGTCCTTCGTCTCCTTCCTTTGAACAACTCGGCACTGAAGTGCCAAGATTCCTAGGAAGACCGCCCTAAAGGGCAGTTGTTTATTAGGCTAGCCCCGTGGTCCCCACGGTTAGAAGCCGTAAGGCTTCGGTTTGAAGATTCATGCTTGCGTTAACGTCTCTGTCATGAGCGGTGCCACATTCAGGGCATGTCCATGTTCTCACGGAGAGATCTTTAACGGCTTTGTTTCTGTATCCGCATGATGAACAGAGCTGGCTTGAAGGGAAATTACGGGCAACTTTTACTACGGTCTTTCCATACCAGTCTGCTTTGTACTCGAGCATGGCGCGGAAAAGCCCCCAGCTTGCCTCGGAAATCGCCTTCGAAAGTTTTTTGTTCTTCACCATGCCTTTTAGGTGAAGATCTTCGATGCCGATCACGTCGTGGTTTTTGACGATATCGGTGGAAAGCTTATGGAGGTAGTCTTCGCGTCTGTTCCTAATTTTCTCGTGAAGGAGAGAAACTTTTCGCTTTTGCTTTTGATAATTCTTCGCTTCGGACAGTTTTCGTCCCTCTTTTTTCGCGCGCTCTTTTCTGCGAGAAAGAATGCGCTGTTCTTTAGCTAGCTTTTTCTCTAGCGAGCGGAAGAATTTTGGGTTGTCATAGACCGTTCCATCGGAAAGAATGGCGAAATCCTTTAATCCGAGGTCGATCCCAACAGAAGAACCCGTCTTTTCTAAAGGCGCGATGGCGACTTCGCAAAGAATTGAAACAAAATGCTTGTTCGCAGCATTTCTGCGGACGGTAGCATTCATGATCCGCCCTTCAACCTCGCGGCTTTTGGCGAACTTCACCCAACCAAGTTTCGGGAGTTTAATTTTGTTGCCCACTACCTCAATGTTTCCGTTTGTGTGTTTTGTCTTGTAGGACTGGACGGGGTTTTTCTTGCTCTTGAACCGAGGATGTCCTTTTTCTCCTCTAAAGAAACGATCAAAGGCATCCTGGAGGTTTTCAATTGACGCTTGAAGGGCGATGGAATCGGGTTCCTTTAGCCAAGGTAGTTCTTTCTTGAGGGAGGGTAATTGTCCTGAACAAATACTCTGGGTTAACCCTTCTCCGGTGGTTTTGTAAGCAGTTTTCCACTCGCTCAGGAAGTGATTGAAGATGTATCGACTACAGCCGATTGTCTTTGCGATCTGCTCTTTTTGAGCGTTGTCAGGATAGATTCTGAACTTGTACGCCTTATGCTGTAACAAAAAACCACCTCCTTGCAAAGATTTTATGAGAATATATGTTCATATTTAGTTTATCAGTGACTCTAGGACAAAGTCAAGCGATTCAGCCCACGACTAAAGTCACGGGTGTTCTCGCTTATTGCATAAAGGGGGGTGAACCCTGTGTATAAAATCTTGATCGCCGATGATGTGAATTTCAACCGAAAGATGATCGGTGATATCCTGAAAGAGAAAATCGATTCCGTTGAAATTCTCGAGGCATCCGATGGCAAAGAGGTGATGAGGATCCTGGCGGCCGAACCAGTGGATCTGATTCTGCTCGACTTGATTATGCCCGAAATGGATGGCTACGAAACGATGCGGGCCATCAAGAGCTCCCACCTTTGGCGGGATATTCCCGTGATCGTCAACTCGGCGATCAATGACATCACGAGCATCAAGAACCTACTCGCCGATGGTGCTGTGGATTATTTCACCAAGCCGCTGACAGAAGATGAGATGGACACGATCCTGCCGCTGAAGGTCCGCAATGCGATGGTGCTTTACGAACAGCGCAAGACCATCGAACGACTACACAACCACATCCAAGAAGAACTACAGAGTGCGCATGATTTCCAAACGATCATGCTACCCAAGTCGAGCCAGTTGCACTCGGTAGAGCTCGCGATCAAGTACGTACCCTCGCTCGGTATCGGGGGCGATTTTTTCGACTGTGTCGAGACGCCCTCGGGCGTCTGGTTTATGATCGCCGATATCACCGGTCATGGTATTGCCGCGGCAATGATGTCCAGCATGGTCAAGATCCTCTTTCGGAAGGCCCTGGACCATCCCGAACAATCGCCGGCTGAACTGGTGGCAGAGATCAACCGTAACGTGGGAACCTACTTTGAAAAAGGACTGGCCAACCAGCACCTCATGTTCACAGCCTTCGTCGGAAAGATGACGGAGGGCAGGCTGAGCTATTGCAATGCCGGTCATCCGACGCCCGTGGTCATCAAGTGTAGCGGTGAGGGGGTCATCGAAGCGTCCGCAGGGGGACCTCTGATCGGTGTCTACCCCGATGGTGACTACGACCAAGAAACCCTCGAACTAGCTGTGGGAGACGGGATCCTTCTGTACACCGACGGCCTCTTCAGCGTGGGGCAGCAGGCTGATTTTACCCACTGGACCCTCGTGGAGGCCTTCGCCGATGCAAACCGCGACCTGTTCAACCGATCTCTCGAGGATTTTCTCGAGAAGATCTTCTACTATTTTCACCTGTATCACAAACGGCACACGAATGTGGACGATTTTACCGATGACGTGGCCGTGATGGCATTGAAGTTTAACGAAACAACGAAATCCTAGGAGGCAAACCCTTGAGACCAGATATGCGTGCACCCGATGCACTTCGACCCGTGAACATCACCCGATCCTATTTAAAACACCCCGACGGCTCCGTGTTGATCGAAACGGGAGATACGAAAGTAATCTGCACGGCGACCGTAGAGGCATCTGTACCGCGTTTCTTGCGCGGTAGCGGCCAAGGGTGGATCACGGCCGAGTACGACATGATCCCCGGCTCAACGGGTATCAGAAAGCGCCGTGCGGCGACCTCGGGTCGTGTGGACGGGCGGAGCCAGGAGATCAAACGGCTGATCGGTCGTGCGCTCCGGAGCACGGTGGACCTCACACAACTGGGGGAACGTACGATTTGGATCGACTGCGACGTCATCCAGGCGGATGGTGGAACGCGTACCGCGTCGATCACAGGCGCCTTCGTGGCCCTTCACGATGCCCTCAGTACCATGGTGACCCGTGGCGATATCGCGCGTATGCCCCACATGACCTTTCTCGCTGCGACAAGCGTGGGTATCTGGCGTGAGCAACCGGTCCTCGATCTTTGTTACGAAGAGGATGCCAACGCACTGGTGGACATGAACGTGGTGATGACTGAAGCCGGACGCTTTATCGAGCTCCAGGGCACCGGTGAGGAGCGCCCCTTCTCGCGCGACGAGATGGACAAGATGATTGCCTATGCGGAGAAGGGCATCTTTGAATTGATCGCTTTGCAAAAAGAGTCGCTGGGAATTCGCGAGGCAATCGTGGCCTCGGGCAACGCCCATAAGATCCGAGAGATCGAAGAGATTCTCTCGCACTTCTCCTTTCATCTCAAGAGCATGTCAGAGGTCGGACTCGGCGGTCTGGAGATCGTGGAAGATGGCGACACCTTTGAGGAGAACTCTCTCATCAAAGCCCGTGCGGTCCATGCGCGAACGGGCGGCACGGCGATTGCCGATGATTCCGGTCTGATGGTGACAGCCCTAGACGGCGCTCCTGGTGTGTACTCAGCGCGCTTCTCAGGGGAAGGGGCAACAGATGAGCGGAACAACGACCACCTGTTGAAACTGCTCGAAGACGTGGAGGAGGACAATCGCTCGGCAACTTTTGTCAGCGTGGTCACGGTAGTATTTGAAAATGGTGATGTCCTCCAAGCAAGGGGTGAAGTGGAGGGACGCATTCTGCGCGAGCCACGCGGAGACGCTGGCTTCGGCTACGACCCCCTTTTCTATCTACCGGAGCGAGACAAAACCTATGCCGAGCTGACGGCAGAGGAAAAGAACAGCATGAGCCACCGTGGCCGTGCGCTGGAGAAGCTGCAGGGACAAATGGAGGCGTATCTGAAAGACCATGCGTAAAATTATTGTAACCAGTGATACCCATGGCGATCGGTCTTTGATCGAGAGGGTAAGAGAACAGGCGGGGGACTACGATCTCTGGTTTCATGCTGGCGATCGATTCGATGATGTGGACGATCTATCGGGTGAAGTCCACGCAGTGTGTGGGAACGTGGACTACAGCGAGGACAACGCGGAGAAGATTCTTGAGGTCGGTGAGCACCGTGTCCTGATTACCCATGGACATCACCATCATGTGAAGTCGGGGTTGACCGGTTTGTACTTCAGGGCCAAGGAAGCGGGGGCCACGGTGGTGGTTTTCGGCCACACACACCAACGATTGGCGACAGAAGAAGATGGGATCTTGTTTTTCAACCCCGGGAGCTTGTGTCGGCCGAAAGATGGGAAGGGACCGGCCTACGGTATTCTGACCATTGAAAATGCTGATATTTCGCACAATTTCATAGACTTGAGAGAGTCGAAAAAAAGCTATTGACGGCACTATCCTGGTTATGTATAATAGTATTTGTCAGTTCGGGGTGTAGCGCAGTTTGGTAGCGCATCTGGTTTGGGACCAGAGGGTCGCGGGTTCAAATCCTGCCACCCCGACCATTTTTAGTTTATTTCGCGGATGTAGCTCAATGGTAGAGCCCTGGCTTCCCAAGCCAGTTACGAGGGTTCGATTCCCTTCATCCGCTCCATTGAATAGGCAATTGCATCCGTAGCTCAACTGGATAGAGCACCGGCCTTCTAAGCCGGGGGTTCGGGGTTCGAGTCCCTGCGGATGCGCCATATACGTGGCGGCTGTCGTCAAGTGGTTAAGACACAGGATTGTGGCTCCTGCATTCGTGGGTTCAACTCCCATCAGCCGCCCCATTTTTATTTTTTGGGGATTAGCCAAGTCGGTAAGGCAGCGGACTTTGACTCCGTCATTCACAGGTTCGAGTCCTGTATCCCCAGCCAATGACCCATTAGCTCAGTTGGTAGAGCATCTGACTTTTAATCAGGGTGTCCCGCGTTCGAGTCGCGGATGGGTCACCATATGCACCTTTAGCTCAATTGGATAGAGTAGCTGGCTTCGAACCAGTTGGTTGGGGGTTCGAGTCCCTCAAGGTGCACCATCAAAGAGAACATCGGTTGATTCCCATGGGGAACCCACCGATGTTCTCTTTTTTCGTTCACAAGCGGATTGTGAACTTCTCGATAAACCCTACGGGATGGTAGGACTCCTTTGCACGGCGCAGACCCGGTATACCTAGATCCTGCTCTCGATTGACCAGCTCAAAGGAAGACTCCTGCATTTGGAGGAAGCGTTGATTGATCATCGGATAGAGGCCGGGGAGATCGGTGTCGGCCTTCTCGATGTGAATGACCAGTGTCTCGGTGTTCAAAGGCTCGCCGAAGGTGAAGGCCTTGACCTCGTTTTCCACATAGAGAACGGCGCCGGTGAAGGACAGGTCTTCAAAGTGGTCGAGCGCCTCGTGAATCGCACGATTCTCGGAGATCAGACCCTCATCCTGCCCCTTGGGATGGTCCTCGAGCCAGCGATCGGAATAGTTTAAGATCGCCGGGATGTGGGCTCGCGTGAGCGGGACGATCTCGTGATCGATGTCGAGCTTGAGAAACTGATTGATATGATTGCGCTTTTTGTGGTAGGCATTGCCCGCAAGGTCCCGTAGGTCGCTAAAGGAATAGAGATAGTCGAAGGCATCCCGCTTTGGTTCGATACGAGCCTTGGGAAAGTGGCTCGCGATGACCTCTTTGCATGCTGCGTCAACTTTCAGCAGTTGAAGCTGTTGTTCGCGCTGGAGAATCGCCTGAAGTGCTTGGACCATGGCCTGCTGGTTATCGCGTGGGCCGATGGGTTGGGAAAAGGAGCGGCTACCGTCCTCTTTTTGTCGGATCAGGAACAAGTATCCATCCTCCGTGGTATAATGGAAGTGATACTTATGTCGCCACATGAACAGGTTGGTGAAGGACAGTTCCGAGGCCAGCATCTCGAAAGCACTGAAGTAAGGCAGTAGTCGTTCTCTGTCATCGAGGGTGAGGGGTTTCATGTTGGACACTCCTTTTTCGTGTGAAAATCAGTAAGGGAAGGGGGGGTATATATGGACAATCAACTTTTCGAACAATTGGCAAAAGCATCTCCAGTTCCCCAGGCGGTCCTCAACCAGAAGGGAACCGTTGTGGTTGCAAACGAAGCCCTGTGCACGATGATCGGTGCACACCGCAACATGATCGTGGGGCACGCTTGGAAACGTTGGCTCGATGTCAAGTCTCGTGGATTCTTCGGCTCGAACCTTTCCGAGAGGCTAACGGGTGGTCGATGGACCGGGGAGCTGGCCCTCGTGAACTTAAAGGGTGAAAGGCGTCAGGTGGAGTTGACCTTGTTTCCCATGGGCGGACGTCACTACGGCCTGATGTTACGATCGATAGAAGAGGAGATCGCCCGTGACACACGGTACCTCGATCGGATCGATGCGATCGAGAAGGAGCACCAAGCGGTGCTGGAAGGGATCCGCAAGGGCTATATCCAGAACCAGCTCACTCGCTCTCGGAGCTTTGCCAAGAGCCTCTCGCTGGCCATGGCCCACCCCCTGGCCTACCTGCGCAGTGATCTTGAGACGATCGAAGCCTATTATAAGAAGGTCGTCACCCTTCAGCAGGCTTATGAATTGTTGATCAAAGACCTTCGGTTCGATGAACAGCCGCACTTGCTCCCCCGTTTGAACGTGGTCAAGAGTCTCAGGAGACGATACGATCTAGATTTCCTTCGTGAAGATATCAAAAAGGTCCTGGCGGAAGCCGAAACGGGTCTTGGTCAATTGAGACAAATCAATCAGGCCCTCAATCAGCTCAGGAGCGATGATGAGGTGGACGGAGAAGGCGCCTCCCTGAGCGCTGCTATGACGTCCGCGCTCTTGTTGCTCTCGGGCTCCTACGTGAGCGATTTCACGGTGCATGATTCGGGTGTGAAAGAGCTACCGGCCGTCGCCATGAGCAGCGATCGTGTGACGCTCGTGTTTTTGGAGATTTTCGCGGTATCCCTCGATAGTCTCGAGAGCCGCCTGAGTCCTGAAGAGGGAGAAATCCGTATCGATGGTAGGGTGCGCGGTGGAGAGATCTACCTGTCGATTCAGGATTCGGGCAGGGGGATGAGTGTCGCAAGCGCCGAGGAACTCTTTCCATCGAGAGAGGCCCCCGGAGAGGCGTTGAAGAGAAGCTATGCCATCCCCATGGCATTGATCCGAGAGGCCGGGGGAGATCTCGAGATCTCGGGTGGCCACCAGAACGGCAGGCGCGTCATTTTGACCCTACCGGTAGAAAAAGGCAACCCACCGGTGTGAGTTGCCCGCTCCTGACTATTGATCGAGATGCACATCCATTTGTGGGAAGGGGAATGAGATGTTCTCCTCGTCGAATCTCAGCTTAACGGTTTCCATGATATCAAAGTACACGGCCCAGTAATCACTCGCCTGTGTCCAGATGCGAACGGTGAAGATGATGGCGCTGTCCCCATGTTCCGAGAGGCGGACGAAAGGTTCGATATCCTTGAGTACCAGGGGGTGCGATAGAACGATATCCGTCAGGACGCTTTGGACCTTCTTGATGTCATCCTCGTAGCCCACCCCGAACTTCATCTCCAGGCGGCGCTTCTCTTTCATCGAGAAGTTCTTGAGGCTAGCGTTCGAGAGATCACCGTTGGGAATAATGACGGTTGTGTTGTCTGGGGTCACCAGACGGGTATAAAAAATATGGATATCCTCTACGGTGCCCATGTACCCCGTGGCATCGATAAAGTCGCCTACGCGGAAGGGTTTCAAGAGGAGGATCAAGACGCCTCCGGCGAAGTTCGACAGTGAACCCTGTAAGGCGAGACCGACGGCCAGGGAAGCACCGGCGAGGACCGCCGCAAAGGTCGTGAGATTGAAGCCTAGCATCCCGGCAATGGCGAGAAAGAGCAGGATCTTCAGGCCATAGCCGGCAAGAGAGGCGACGAAAGAACGAATGGAGAGTTCAACATCTTTTTTCTCCATACCCTCTACGATTTTCTTCTCGACCCATTTCACAATTCTCAAGCCTATGTACAGTGCGATGGCAGCCAAGACAAGTTTTGATAGGTATCCGTAAAGCATGCTGAATATGACGCTGAGGTTCCACATGGTCAACACTCCTTTGTCCTCGATAGTGATAAAGAACGAAAAATTTTGCCGATTCACTCGGCGTTCAACTACACTATACCCTTATTCTGGTAGGCTCTATCAAGAAGCAATTGAATTTTTGAAAGGTTGTGGCACGTGAAGAAAGACTTGTATGTAGATTTCGACTCGACGATCGTGAACGCTGAACAAGCTGTTTGCGACATATACAATGAACGGTATGCCGACGATCCCGATTTCATCCTGGCCAAAGGGGAGGATGTAGTGGACTGGGGATTCGTCAGCCAATGTCCCCTGATCCATCGCGACTACGAGGACGGCTTTGCTGAAATCGCCGCGACCTTTGGCACGGAGGATTTTTTCGAGCACCTGACCTTTTACCCCGATGCTCAAGCGGGCCTTCGCTGCTTATCCCGATGGTACAATCTCGTGATCTGCACCTCCGCGACACCCGAGAACGCCAGCCGAAAGGTGTTGTGGATCGAAGAACATTTACCCTTCATCGATGAAATCATCATTTTGATCAACAAGAATTCAGAAGGTGTGGGAAAAGGGCGTGTTCCGATGATGGAAGAAGGGGCGATTTTTATCGATGATCACCCGGAAAACCTCCGCAGCACGCGAGCGGGACGTAAGATTCTCTATAAGTACAAGGATACATCGTTCAATGGAGGCTGGGAAGGCGAGCGTGTCTCCTCCTGGAAAGAGTTGCTAAGTGCGCTGGAGGTAAAGTCCTGTGATGAAGTTGACCGACCGACTGGCGCGTGAAATCGAGACCTTTGGACTCGCCCAGGTCGAAAAGGTAGCGCGGATCCGACCGGATGGAACGAGCCTGTTGCAAGAGCGATTGGCCAGGGAGTTTGACGAGCGTCACGAAGCGCAGGAGATCTTGGTGACCATCCACGAGCAGTTTTACGATGAAGATCGAATCAAAGAAGAAGCGAGAGGTCTATGTAAAATCGATTTCTGATGTTTTTCAAAAATTCCTGCGGGGTATAAAGCCATCAAAGGGGAGGATACCCATGGAAATTCGTATTGAGCCGTTCAATGAACAATATGCTGATTATATCTTCTTAAAGGAAGCACAAGAGGAAATCATTTGTTATGATGAGGATAATGAGAGGATTGACTTCGATACTTTCATCAATGATGCGGACAACGATTTTTTCGTAGCCAAGATCAATGAGAAGATCGTGGGCTTCATCGAGGCGAGTTTCGATGAAGATGAGAAGATGCGCATGACCTGCGCCCTGCTCCCGAGCTTCAGGGGACGGGGATTGGGTTTCGATTTTCTGCAAACTGTCCTCGAGTATTTGATCGAGCATTATGAGTATGCTGGTCGTACGATCCGTACGGTGATTCCGCCAGATGACGAGCGGAGCATCAGTGCTTTTCAACGCGTGGGTTTCCACGAGTCCGATGAAAGTACAGACTGGATCGAGATGGAAATAGAAATTTAGACGGGGGGCATCGCCCCTCGTTTTCTTGGGAGGAAAAGCGATGAGAATCAATAAATATTTAAGCGATAGAGGGGTCTGCTCCCGAAGAGAGGCTGACCGACGCATTGAAGCCGGACGTGTGACGGTCAATGGCGAGACCGCAGAGCTCGGTCAGAGAATTTCGGAGAACGATCTCCTGGCCATCGATGGACACCCGATCGACCCTGTCACCGAGAAGTTTTACCTGATGCTTAACAAGCCAGCGGGGGTAATCTGCACCACAGCGAAAGAGGATCCCGATAACATCATCGATTACGTCAACTTCCACGAGCGGGTTTACCCGGTGGGCAGGTTGGATAAGACCTCTGTGGGTCTGATTATCCTGACGAACGATGGGGCGTTCATGAACGAACTATTGCGGAGCCGAAATGAGCATGAGAAGGTTTACCAAGTCACAGTAGACCGATCGGTCACGCCAAAATTTTTAGAGGAAATGGCCTCAGGGGTGCCGATACTTGACACCGTGACAAAACCCTGTCAGGTGACGAAGCTCGACGTACGACAGTTTGAGATCATTTTGACACAGGGGCTAAACCGGCAGATTCGCCGGATGTGCGAGGCCCTTGGCTACCGTGTGGTGCACTTGGAACGCACGCGGATTTTATCCCTCGAACTAGGGAATTTACCCCGTGGCAAGTGGAAGCACATCCCCCACGAGCAGTTGGAACGATTGAAAAAAGAGATAGGAGTGGAGTGAATTGATCGAGATCATGAAAGCACACCGATCCATCCGTCGATTTGAGAAGGAACCGATCCCAAGCGAAGTGGTGGAAGAGGTTTTTGCAGCTGCCCAGCTGGCATCGACATCTACCCATATGCAACCCTACAGCGTGATCGCGATTACGGATCCTGAGAAGCGCAAGGCCTTTCGTTCGCTGACGGGCGATCAGCGGTGGGTGGAGGAGGCCCCCGCCTTCTATATCTTCGTAGCCGATCTGCACCGTATCGAGAAGATTACCGTAGCCGCAGGGGAGCCCTTCCAGGGCGGGTACGTGGAGTCCTTGCTCACAGCGGCCGTGGACACGGCCCTCTTTGCCCAGAACGTTCTGCTGGCCTTCGAGTCCAAGGGCTACGGTGGTGTCTACATCGGAGGGATCAGGAACAATCCCGAACAGGTGGCCACGCTACTCCACCTACCCAAACAGACCTTTGCGATCTTTGGTATGTGCGTGGGAAAACCCGCACAGGATCCTGAGATCAAACCGCGCTTGCCCCTGCCCACAGTGCTTTTCGAAGAGCGCTACTACGAACCGGACCTCGATCAGATCGCCCGCTACGATGAAACGGTGAGTGGCTATTACGAACGTCGATCGAAGGGAAGGGATGATCGGAGCTACAGCCAGAACATGGTGGCGAAGTTTAGCGATGAACTGCGGCCGCACATGTGGGCTTTCTTGAAGCGTCAGGGACTGCTCGAGCGATAAGTGTGTGAATGAGCTGTGAATTTTTGGGGAAATGATTGAAAGCTTTCGATCCTTCGTGTAACATAAGGTTAAGGAGGGATGATCATGCAGACGATTCTCATAGCATTCATCGGGACCCTGATGATTTTCATCGGCCGACAGGCCTACGGACTGTACCGACAGTATCGTTACTTTGAGATCATCCGAAAGACGGTCATCTACGCGACCTTTAGTTACCTGCGTACGACACCGCTGAAAATGTTGGATATCGTTCGCTTGCGCGAACACCTATATACGACGTTAGAAAAAAAGAAGCTGACGCGCTTTCTCAATCGCCTTCAGGTGAATTGGGTCAATCGCGATGAGATCATGCTGACGTTTCAATTGGGGCTCGGCTGGTTGCGACCGGCCTATAGTTTCAAAGTGAAGACGGATGATCTTGCAGAGCTACTCGAGGGGAGGGTTTCCTAACATGGCAGGTAAACACCGAAAAATAATTGCCCTGACGATTGTTGGGCTGATGCTGTTCAGCACAGTGGCATCGGCGATGGCCTTTTTCGCTTACATGTAAGGTGTAGAGCTCCGTAACCCGGGGCTCTTTTCTCATAGGGGAGATGTGATATGACCAGAAGAATTTTTGCCGTGCTGTTATTGGTCGTGCTCGTAGGGGGGTTCTATCTCTATAGGCTACAGGACCCACCGGAGGCGGGAATCCATTATTATCAGCGGGATGAGTTTGAGAGAGTCGATCGCGACCGATGGTTTGTTGGCGAGTGGCAGACGATGCGTTCGATCCCCGAGGCGGCGGTTCTCACGAACGATGTGCTCTCTCTCCCGGTGAGAGAGACCGATCGCGGCCCTTTCCTTCTATCGGAACCGATTCCCGTGGGAGAAGAGGATGTGATCACCATCCGGCGTCGGGTCTACGTCCATTATGCCAACGATCGTTTTACCGGCGGTTTCGCAGTCTTCGAGACCCACGAGGATACCCTGCGGCCTGTGGTCCATGACAATCAGAACTGGTCCAGCGCCTTCGGTGAAGGCGTGGTACTGGTCGAGTATGTACACAATTACGATGAATCCTCCGAAAGACCCGGGCGGGATATTTTCCGTGTCCTTCCCCCCACGTGGGAAATCGATCACAACTATGCGGTGATCGAACCGATTTTTGATAAATGGTTTGAAGAAGAGCTCATCATCGACACCAGGACCCAAACGATTCTCTACCGTTTGGACGGCAAGGAATACAAGGTAACGGGCTTACCAATCGAGGCCCCCTACCTGCGTCTGTTCACGCATGCCTACGGACAACGGACGGGACACGATATTAAAATCGATTGGATCGAGATCATTGTGGAGAACAAACCGCTGAGAAAGTAGGTCGATCATGTTTACGGTGGAAACAGAAAACATACCGATAAAAATCTGGAGCGAGGGACCGAAGGCCGTGGATTCGGCGTGTCTCAAACAGGCGAAGCACGTGGCGGCACTGCCCACGGCCAGGCACTGGGTGGCCCTCATGCCCGATGCCCACGTGGGATTCGGCATGCCCATCGGTGGTGTGGTCGCCACAGAAGAGATCGTGGTACCGAATGCAGTGGGTGTCGACATCGGTTGCGGCATGCGCTACGTACAAACGGACCTTTCCGTTGATCGGGTAAAAGCCCAACGACATTCGCTCGTTGAACAGATCCTAGAGCGTATTCCCCTGGGGTTTGAAAAGCGGGATCGGCCCCTTACGTTGGATGCCCAGTTGTTCCCCAATGTATCGGGGGACCATCCGGTTCTTGCCAGCGAGTGGGAACTGGCCGCCTACCAAATGGGGACGCTGGGAGGCGGCAATCATTTCATCGAGATCCAGCAGGATGAGCAGGGCAAGGTGGGGTTCATGGTCCATTCCGGAAGCAGGCACTTCGGCTACACCGTGGCGCGGTATTTCAACGATCTGGCCATTGAAAAGCGGAAAGGTCACGATTGCGTGTCCTGGCAGCTGGCCTACCTGGAGCTCAGTGACCCCTTGTCGCGGGACTACATCAGCTGGATGCACCGGGCCATGGCTTTTGCCAAGGCCAATCGAGCGCATATGATGGCGGAGATTCTGGACGTGGCAGAAGGAATTCTCGGAACCTTTCATGCGGACGAGGCGGTGGATGTGCACCACAACTACGTGGCCCGGGAAGAGCATTACGGGCAGCAGTTGTGGGTACACAGAAAAGGTGCCCTACGGGCTGAGAAGGATGAAACGGTCATTATCCCCGGCGCCATGGGCCGTGCGTCCTACCTGGTGCGCGGATTGGGTTCGGCCGAAAGTTTTTCTTCGGCCTCACATGGTGCTGGGCGCCTTTTGAGTAGAAAGCAGGCGAAGAAACAGCTCAAGCACGTGGCACTGGAAAAGCTGTTGCGAGAACGTGACCTGTTACTCTCGACGCCCAACCGACGGGCGGTCATCGACGAAGCGCCTGACGCTTATAAGCCCATCGATGATGTGCTCGATCAAGAAAATGACCTCGTGGTACCCGTCAAAAGACTCGAGGCGATGGCGGTGATCAAAGGATGAGTCCGCAGATCATAGAACGTGACGAAAAACACCTGCTCCTGAGGTTCGAAGAAGGCGGGGTACTGTCGCTCACGCTGAAGGGACGAAAGGCAGAGACGCTCCTCGCTGAGCTGGAGAAGGATGCGCCCACCTATGAACAGCTGTTCAAAAGGGAAAAAAAACGCGCCCTCAACAGGGCGCTCATTCTACTGCGTTATAAAATGCGTACGACCAGGGAGCTGTCCGACCGACTCGCGGCCGAGGGCGTCGATGAGCGGGTGATCGAGGGGGTGGTCGGGGAACTCCTGCGTCTCAACTTCTTAGACGACGAGGCTTATGCCGAGAGTTACATCGACGGTCGGGGACACCGCTATGGAGCCAGGCGATTGGCCCACGAGCTCAAGATGCGCGGGGTGAGGGAAAAAGATTACGAGCACCTTTTACCCGAAGAGGAACATGGGACCCTCCTCACCTTGGCCAGAAAGCGGGCAGAGACTTACCGGGGAGAGGCGAGGGAAAAGAAATACCGGAAGCTCTACGCCTACCTCATGCGCCGCGGTTTTCAATCGGGCGATATCCGTTCGGTCCTCCGGGAGGTGCTACCGATCGAGGAGCAGTCCCTGTCCGATGAGGACTGATTTCGAGAGCTTCTTCACGTCGTCTCCAAAGGCGACTGTAATCACAGGCCCCTCGTCAGATAGGATTTTCCCCTCGCCAAAATGCTTGTGGTGGACGTGACCTTCGTTGATATGGGTGTTAAAATCCCTAGCGTTCAGCAGTTGCTGCACTTCTTCGAAGAAACTGGATCGTCGCAAGTAGTGATCGGCGGCGGTGATCAGATCGGCATGCAAAATCTCCAGGGTGTTGCGGGCACGGCTCAGCGCCACGTAAAGGAGTCTACGTTCCTCTTCTAAGTCAGCCTGCTCGCTGGGAAAGCTATCCGTTTCTAGTCCGATGACATAGACATGGTCGGCCTCAAGCCCCTTGGAAGCGTGAATGGTGGAGAGCCAGATCGGTGCACTGGGATCTTGCCTGTGGTGGAAACGCTGCCCTTCGCGCTTGATCCGGTCGATGAAGTCCACTGTGGAGTCCGCTTCAGCCGCCATGCGATCGAGGAGGTCCAGCAGTCGGATCAGAGTATCCTTCTTAGCACCCGTATAGGACGCGAAGCGGTCGACATAATCGAGATAACCCAGATCGTGCTTGATGAGTTCCATGGCTTCGGCGGGTGACGCTTTTGCGAGTCTTGAGAAATTCTCCTCTAGTGCCACGAGCGTTTCCCGCTGCATTTTCTTGAGAGCGGGATTTTTCAAGAGGCTATCGAAGACGGTCTGGCCGAAGGCATTGGAACGTAGGTAGTCGAGGAAGGCATGGGAGATGTAACCATTGGTCTTGAAGGCAATCCGTTCGAAGATCTCCAGATCGTCGGGCATGAGCGCAAGGTGGAGAAAATCTAAGATATCCCGCGTGATCCAGTGGGAGAAGGGATTCTTTCCCTTGTCCTTTATATAATAATGAAGGTTCTCGTTTTCGAGGCGCATGGCCAGGGGGTAGCCCATGAGATGATTGCGATAGAGAACCAGGTGAGACCCCTCCCTCTGGAAGGCTTTTAGCAAGTGGGACTCGAGCTCCACATCGCGGTCGAAGGTTTTTGCCTCCACTGAGCCCCCGCTATCACGACCCGCATGAATCTGCTTGTCATAACGCGAGCTGTTTTTCTGGATCAACTGGGCGTAGAGCTCGATGATCTCGGGATTGGAGCGGTAGTTGGTGCTGAGATAATAGACCGTGGCACCGGGATAAATCTCGCGGAAGCGCAGGAGATAGTCGGGATCGGCCCCCCTGAAACCATAGATGGACTGGTCCTCGTCTCCCACCATAAAGAGATTTTGTCTTTTCCCAGCGAGGATTCTCAGTATCTCGTGCTGCAGCCGGCTGATATCCTGTGCCTCATCCACCTGCAGGTAGTGATAACGCTCTGATAACTGGTCTGCAATCTCCGGACGGTTGGTCAGCAGGCTGTGTGTGAAGAGCAGCATGTCATCGAAATCAATCCATCGATTCTCGCGCTTGATCTCGCGGTAGGATTGGATCAAGCGATCCACGTGCTTGATCTGGGTATCGAGTCGCTCTATCGGGACCATAGCGTTGTAGTGGTATCCGATGACGGACATCAACTCTTCGAGTTGATCCTCGCTGATCGTGTCCCCGTTGATTTTTTTGTAGAGACCGATGAGCACCTGGGTCTTTTGTATCGGCCCCCCACCCTCGATCAGGGTATGTTTACCGTAGTATTTTCGGAGCAGACCATAGCAGAAGCGGTGAAAGGTGGAAAAAGTCAGCGCGTGACCAGAGAAAGCACCGAACTCTTCTAGGTACCGCGTGAGCATGTCCTTGGCGGAGGCTTTCGTAAAGCTCAGCGTCAGGATTTTCTTGGGATCAATCTGTTGTTCCTCGATGAGGTATAAGGTGCGGCAGAGTAGCATGGTGGTTTTCCCGCTCCCCGGAACCGCGAGTGTGAGTGCCGGACCATCGATGTGCTCAAGACACCTTTTCTGGTCTTCATTGAGCTGAATGGTAGTTTGACCGGCTAGTTTTGCTTCGAAAGAGGGCATATCATCGCTCCCAACTGTATCATTACGCTTGACAAAGGACTTTACATCTCGTATTGAATGAGATAATATGAGTAGAGTGATATAGTACTATCATAGCACGAAATGTGCCGTTCACCATAATCTAACATCTTTTTAGGAGGCTAACTATGGCTTTTCAACTTGTGAAAAAAGAGAACAATGATGTAACCATCGAAATGACCGTGACGTGGGATGAATTCGCTGAGGCGGTTCAAAAAGCTTATCTCTCAAACAGAGGTCGTTTCAACCTTCCCGGTTTCAGAAAGGGAAAAGCACCGCGGAAGATCATCGAGGCACAGTACGGCGAAGGCATCTTCTACGAGGATGCTGTGAACGATCTGCTGCCCATGCTCTACAGTGACGCGGTCGAAGGTCTCGAGCTAGAGCCCATCGATCGTCCGGAGATTGACATCAAGAGCCTGGAGACAGGTGAAAATGTCGTGATCGAAGCAGTGGTAACGGTCCGACCGGAAGTTGAACTCGGGGAGTACAAAGGATTGGAAGTCGAGAAAGTCGATGCATCCGTATCCGAGGAAGACGTAGAGAAGGAACTCGAGGCGAACCGCGAGATGAACGCCCGCGTTCTCACGATCGAAGAAGGCGCCGTTGAAGCGGGCGATACCGTGACAATGGATTTCGAAGGGTTTCTCGAAGGTGAAGCCTTTGAAGGTGGAAAAGGGGAAAATTATGAACTCGAGATCGGTTCCGGTCAGTTCATCCCCGGTTTCGAAGATGCGCTGATCGGCGCGAGCATCGGCGAAGAGACGGATGTTGTGGTGACCTTCCCGGAAGATTACCAAGCAGAAGAGTTAGCCGGAAAAGAAGCGACTTTCAAGGTAACGGTACACGAAGCGAAACGCAAAGAACTCCCCGAACTTGACGACGAGTTTGCGAAGGACACTTCGGAGTTCGAAACCCTGGAGGAGTTAAAAGCACATACGCGCAAGGAGCTCGAAGAAGGTGCTCAGCGTAGCGCCGAATCAGCCCTGCGCGATCGCGTGATCGATAAGGCCGTGGAGAACATGACCGTTCAGATTCCTGAGGTCATGATTGAGGTTGAAATCGACGGTATGCTGAACGACTTTGACCAACAGCTGAAGATGCAGGGACTGAGTCTCGAGCAATATCTGCAGTTCACCGGTGGAAGTGATCAGGCCCTTCGTGAGCAGATGAAGGAAGATGCCCTTGCTCGCGTGAAGACGGGACTCCTGATCGACGCGGTTGCCGAGGCAGAAGCTGTTGAAGTGAACGAAGAAGACATCGAGAAAGAAATCGAACGCATCGCCGAGTTACAGGATCGCGACCTCGATGAAATCAAAGCTCTTTTCGAAGGCCCCAAGGGCGAAACGCTACGCCAGAATCTCAAGGAGAACCTCCAGAGCAAGAAAACGGTCGATCTCCTCGTAGACAACGCTACGATTGTATAGTCACGGAGGCTGAATATGAGTTTAGTACCCATTGTCGTGGAGCAGACAAACCGTGGCGAGAGAAGCTACGATATCTACTCCCGATTGTTGAAAGACAGGATCATTTTCCTGAGCGAAGAAGTGAACGATATCACCGCGAACTTGATCGTGGCCCAGCTTCTTTTCCTCGAAGCGGATGATCCCGACAAAGATATCAACATCTACATCAATAGTCCCGGTGGTAGCATTACCTCCGGCATGGCTATTTACGATACGATGCAGTACATCAAACCGGATGTTTCGACCATCTGCATAGGATCAGCGGCCAGCATGGGCGCCTTCCTACTGGCAGCGGGTACGAAGGGCAAGCGATTCGCACTGCCCAACTCCGAGATGATGATCCACCAGCCGTCGGGCGGAGCCCGCGGTCAGGTGACCGACATCCAGATCCAGGCCGAACGTATCATTAAGATGAAGGAAAAATTAAACCGAATCCTCGCAGAAAAAACAGGTCAGACAGTGGAACGCATTCAAGCGGATACAGAGCGCGATAAGTTCATGAGTGCGGAAGAAGCATTGGCCTACGGCTTGATCGACAAGATAATCACTTCAAGGAAATAGAAGGCGAGGACAGTATGCCAAACAAAGACGATCACAACAAGCTCCAGTGTTCGTTCTGTGGAAAGTCACAAGACCAGGTCAAGCGATTGATCGCCGGTCCGAATGTGTTCATCTGCGACGAATGCATCGAGCTCTGCAATGATATCTTGGAAGAGGATCTTGAGACATTGGATCTCGAGATGCGCGATCTTCCGAAACCCAGGGAAATCAATGATTTCCTAGGTAACTACGTGATCGGGCAGGAGCAGGCCAAAAAGGCGTTAGCGGTGGCGGTGTACAACCACTACAAACGCGTGAACGCGCCGGTGAAAGCCGATGACATCGAGATTCAAAAATCAAATATTATGATGCTAGGACCCACGGGATCGGGTAAAACATTACTCGCCCAGACCTTGGCCAGGATGCTCAATGTCCCCTTTGCCATTGCAGACGCGACGGCGTTGACCGAAGCCGGCTACGTGGGAGAAGATGTGGAGAATATTCTTCTGAAACTCCTTCAGGCCTCGGACTTCGACATTGAACGGGCGGAGAAGGGAATCATCTACATCGACGAGATCGACAAGATCACGAGAAAATCCGATAACCCTTCGATTACTCGCGACGTTAGCGGCGAGGGCGTGCAACAGGCACTCCTCAAGATTCTCGAGGGAACGGTGGCCAACGTGCCACCCCAGGGTGGACGCAAGCATCCGCACCAAGAGTTTCTACAGATCGACACGACAAACATCCTGTTTATTCTCGGAGGCGCTTTCGATGGGATCGACAAGATCATCAAGAAGCGAATCGGAGACAAGCAGATGGGATTTGGTGCGAAGCTCCAGACGAAAGAAGAACTGCGCATGGGTGAACTGCTCATGAAAATTGAATCGCATGATCTTCTGAAATATGGTCTGATCCCGGAATTCGTCGGTCGTGTCCCGATCGTCGTCACCTTATCCGAGCTTGACGAGAACGCATTGGTCAAGATCCTGCAAGAGCCCAAGAATGCCATCATCAAGCAGTTTCAAAAGATGCTCGAGATGGACCATGTCGAGATTGCCTTCGACGAAGTGGCTCTTCGCGCCATCGCTAAACAGGCGATAGCTCGTGAAACAGGTGCCAGGGGGCTCAGGACAATCGTGGAGAGCCTGATGCTCGATATCATGTATGATATTCCGTCGAGAGATGATATCCTGAAGGTCATCATCACGGAAGACACGGTGACGAAGAAAGAAAGTCCGAAGTTGATTCTCAAGGATTCGGAGAAAACCACTTCATCATCAGAGAGTATTTCCTAGCGAGTCTTTTATGACTCGCTTTTTTCCATTCCGTGACCTTTTCGTGAACTTATGGCCCAGAGGGTGTAAGTGAATCGAAATAGGTTATAATAAGAAATAGCGATAACGCAAATCAAAAGGAGGTCACCTCATGGCAGAATCTATTAAAACGGTTGAAATGCCTCTTATTCCCCTACGGGGACTTTCGGTGTTCCCCTATATGGTCTTGCACTTTGATGTCGGACGCGAGAAGTCCGTCAAAGCGCTCGAGACCGCAATGGTGAACGACCAGAGAATTTTTCTAACCACACAGAAAGATATCGATGTGGATATTCCGGATGAAGAGGATTACTACAAGCGAGGAACCATCTGTAAAATCAAGCAGATGCTGAAGCTACCCGGCGACGCGATCCGTGTACTCGTCGAGGGCGTCAAGCGGGCTGAAATCGAGGAGCTCCTACAGGAGACGCCTTACATCTCGGCACGCGTACGTGTTTACGAAGAAGACGAGTCAGAGCCGGATATGGAAGTAGAGGCGTTGATGCGCACGGTGCTCACGAATTTCGAGCGGTACATCAGTGTGTCCAATCGCGTGAGCCCCGAAGTGATGCTAACGGTCTCGGGTATCGAAGAGCCGGGCAGACTGGCGGATACGATTGCTTCCCACATGTCTTTGAAGACAGAGCAGAAGCAAAAGATTATCGATGCGGTGGAAGTGAATAAGCGACTCGAGGAACTCTACTATCTCCTTCTTTCGGAGATCGAGATCTTAGAGGTCGAGAAGAACATCAACGATAAGGTGCGTAGCCGCATCAACAAAATGCAAAAAGAGTATTACCTGCGCGAGCAGATGAAAGCGATCAAGAAAGAACTCGGAGAAGAGAACGACCAGGACGATGAGATCTCCGAACTGCTCGAACAACTCGAGGAGCTCGAGCTCCCCGAAAAAATCGAGGAGAAAGTGAAGAAGGAAATCGATCGTTACGCGAAGCTCTCACCAGCCTCAGCAGAATCGGGAGTCATCCGATCTTACGTGAACTGGATGCTCGAGCTGCCTTGGAACAAGGAAACAGAGGACGAGATCGACATCAAAAAAGCAAGGAAGATCCTGGATGAAGATCACTATGGATTGAAGGACGTGAAGGAGCGGGTCATCGAGTACCTCGCTATCCGCGAACTGACGAAATCCATGAAAGGACCGATCATTTGTCTCGTGGGACCTCCTGGTGTGGGGAAAACCTCCATCGCCAAGTCCATCGCCCGTAGCCTCAATCGCGAATTCGTTCGCATGAGCTTGGGTGGCGTGCGCGACGAAGCGGAGATTCGCGGTCACCGGAGAACCTATGTGGGCGCAATCCCTGGTCGGATTATCAATGGGATCAAAGAAGCGGGTACAAAGAACCCCGTCTTCTTATTCGATGAGATCGATAAGTTGGCCTCGGACTTCCGGGGCGATCCGGCGAGTGCTCTTTTAGAGGTGCTCGATCCGGAGCAGAACAAAGAGTTCACGGATCACTACCTCGAAGTACCCTTTGATCTGTCGCAGGTGATGTTCATCACCACGGCCAATAAACTCAACACGATCCCGAGACCGCTTCGGGATCGTATGGAAATCATCGATGTTTCCGGCTATACGGAGTATGAGAAACTGCAGATTGGTCGACGGTACCTAGTGGAGAAGCAGAAGAAAGAGCACGGACTAAGTGATGACCAGTTGGTCCTTTCGGATAATACGCTGATGCATATCATCAACGACTTTACCCGCGAGTCCGGTGTAAGGGAGCTGGAGCGCAAGATCGCCACGGTATGCCGGAAAGCTGCGGCACGCATAGTGGAGGAAAAGCTCGATCGCGTCGTGGTGAATACGCGGAGTTTGACGAAATATCTTGGCAAGAAAAAATTCCGAGCCGATGGCATTGCCGACCGAAACCAGGTGGGTATTGTGACGGGTCTCGCCTGGACACCTGTAGGTGGTGATACGCTTTCAATTGAAGTGAACATCATGAAGGGTTCCGGCAAGTTGGCACTGACGGGTCAACTGGGTGATGTGATGAAAGAGTCAGCCCAGGCGGGCGTATCCTACATCCGTTCGATTGCCGATCAACTGGGCATCGATCCGGAGTTCCACAAGAATCTCGATATCCACATTCATATTCCAGAGGGAGCGATTCCCAAGGATGGCCCTTCGGCAGGCATCACCATGGCTACGGCCGTGATCAGTGCACTGACCCAGCACGAGGTCGATCGACAGGTCGCCATGACCGGTGAGATCACCCTGCGCGGACGCGTACTGCCCATCGGGGGACTCAAAGAGAAGTCTCTAGCTGCCAAGCGTGCTGGGATCAATAAAATCCTCTTCCCCGTTGATAACCAAAAAGATCTCGAGGATCTTCCGGATTCAGTGAGAAAGTCCATCACCTTTGTTCCGGTGGAAACCATGGACGAAGTGTTGTCCCATGCACTCGTGGAGGAGACCACCAATGAAAATCAAGGAGAGTAGCTTCGTCATCAGTGCGGCCAACCCCGAACAATTTCCGGTAGATGAGCTCCCGGAGATTGCCTTCGTCGGACGCAGCAACGTCGGTAAGTCGTCGCTGATCAACATGCTGATCAACCGGAAAAACCTCGCGCGCACCTCATCAACACCGGGGAAGACACAGTTGGTGAACTTCTACGACATCGATGGGCTCTTCCGTTTTGTCGATCTACCGGGCTATGGATACGCTAGGGTTTCGAAGTCGAAGCAGAAGAACTGGGCGGATATTATCGACTCCTATCTCGATGGACGGTCGAATCTGCTGGAAGTGTTCCTGCTCGTGGATCTCAGACATCCACCCAATGAAGACGATCTGCTGATGTACGATTGGTTGAAGAAACGCGGGTTCAATGGTATCGTTCTAGCGACAAAACAAGATAAAATCAAGAACAGCCAACTGATGAAACACAAGAACCAATTGATCAAGGCGTTGGAGATTCCATCGAAGGATCACCTGTTCCTCGTCTCTGCCCAAAGTCGATATGGAAAATATCAAATCTGGGATATGATCAACGACCTCTTCGAGGTCAACGGTTACAATATCAAGATGGAACGACAGCAGGCGAAGGATTAAATGAAATATGGAGAACCATCGTTCGCGGTGGTTCTTTTTTTTTGTCGATAAGATGGTATACTTAAGGGAGTAAAGGAGTTGTCTTTCTCGTGCATTATGTATATATCATAGCCTGTAGCGATGGTAGCCTCTACACCGGTTGGACCACCGATGTGGAGGCCAGGATCGAGGCGCACAACAACGGAAAAGGGGCGAAATACACCCGCGGGCGCGGTCCGGTGCACCTTTTGCATGTGGAAACATTTGAGGAAAAGGGAGATGCCTTGAGACGCGAGCACGCGATCAAAGGGCTCAAACGTCGAGCGAAATTAGCCTTATGTCAGGGGAGGGGTGCGGATGAGAAGAAATAAGAATTGGATCTTACCGGTCCTGTTTCTATTCATAGCACTCCATCTCTTCGCCGGTGCGGATCACATCGCCAAGTGGATCGAATCGACCTATCGGCATTTGATGATCCTGCAGGTGGAGGAGATCGAAAGCATACTAGATCAGTACGATGTGAGCAGAAACGAGTTTAACGCGGCCCTGTCCACAATCGATGAGCAGAAAAACCGCGAGATGCTTTGGCTCATCTCCCAGGCCTATCGCGACAAAGGAATCGAGATGCTCGCTGACATCGAACAACCTTGTGCTTTGGTGGACCGCGAGGGGAGGGTTCTGTCGAGTAACGATCGGTTACTGAAGGACCGTGCAAAGACAATTGTGGAGATGTACACAGGCCATGCCTTGGCAGTACATGAGGAGGACCTGCATCGTTATTATCTGCGGTTTGACTATGCGACGGGTCACTATTTGATACTCAGAGAGGATAAAGCCACTCTTCTAGAGGAGACCAGGGGTTTCGAGATGACGAACTTGTATCGCCGCGAAACCTTCTTGCGTGGGCTCGAGAAGATCGATCGCGTGGACCTGATCGACCGGACGACGTCGAAGCTCCTTTATTCTACGACCGCTCTGGGGCGGTTAAGTGGGGAAGAGCGCAGTGAGCTGAACAACCGCTCCGAGGGGTTCGTGAACCTTGTGGCCGGTAGCGGAAAGCGAAGGACCGCTTACCTTTCCTATCTTGCCGATATGGGGAATGAAGAACGGTTGATTGTCAGCGTAGAGCGCGAGACCATCGATCGTGAAATCAACAGTGTCAAGCGAGTGACCTACACTTTTTTGGGCTTGATGACCATGATTGCCATTGTCTTTGCCTATTTCACCTACCGTATGCTCCGACGTCATATCGATCCCATGCAGAGCAAAGGCCGACAGGTGGTGAGACCCCGGCGGGTGCTGATTGGCATCCTCTTGTTTTTCGCGCTTTTACAGGTTTTCGTCAGCCTTCAACTGATGAAAACCAAGGTGAGTGAAATTCTGGAACAACACCTGGATAGTACCTTCGAGCATTACATCGAGATGCGAAACGACGCGGGCCATGCGTCATCTATTCTGACGCAGTACGTTGTCGCTTCACAACGCGAGCAGAAACTTCTTGAGATGCGATTGTACCCGGACCGGGTGGATCCTCTGACCCTTTCGAAACCCGTGATGCAAGATTACCTCGACCGTGTCTATCGCGATCGGTATGATCTGAGTCGTCCCCAGGCCTTTTCGACAGAAGGCCGATTGATCATTCTCATTCCCGAGAACAATCGGGTGCATTTAATCGAGGGCACACTCGATGTAATACCAGAGCTTTCCATGCACAAGGAGCTGGATGCCTATTTTGCGAAGAATTACCAGATGCAGCGTTTCGAAAGACTTGAAAAGCTGCGAGAAGCCTTTCCCGGGTGGTTGGACGACCAGGCGCATACGAAAGTATACAAACGATCAGGTGAAGAGTATATTATGCAGTACCGGTTCAACCAAGAGGAAGGGAATTATTACGTGATGGGTCTACCGGTTGCCCCCTACCTCGAAGGCGTGAAGAGAACGGAGATGGCTATCGCAGGCGGACTTTTCACCGGGGTGCTCATCCTGCTCTTCTGGCGTTTGGTACTCCAACTGATGAACTAAAAAAGGAGCGTGGCCATGGCTACGCTCCTTGCTTCGTGCGCTCGGCATGGGCGATAACATGGTGTGAAAGTCCGCTACGCGCTCGGTAGCAGGAAGCATTAGCCGAAGGCAAGGGTGTCCATCGCGAGCTGGAATCTGAAGGAAGCCGGATGTCAGGGCGAGGAGTGCGACGTATTGAAAGTAGACTACCGAAAGGGCTGCCTGCAAAGGGATCGTGCGGAACACAAAGAATGTGCTGGAGCGCAGAGCGTCGATGCTCAGAAAAAGTCGCGAACAAGACGGTGCCGCGGACCTAATGCATGAAGGAAGTCAAAGCCTATAGCATAGGCTGGCTGAATCACGACCACATCGCATCGATCAAGAACATACTTGGGGGAATTTCAGGCTGGGCTACTGGCGAATGGGTAGAAGCCCGGTACGGACACGTTCCATCACAAACGAAAAGCTCGTACAGGCAGGATATTTTAAAATCCTGCCTGTACGAGCGATTACGAAAGCACTTAAGCGATTGAACCGCCGTGTACCGAAGGGTATGCACGGCGGTGTGGGAGGTCGGGAGAATTATTCAATTCTCCCTCCTACCCAATTTATCTCTACTTGTGATCGTTCTTCAACACGTTGAGAATCTTGTGTTTTACCATACCCTGAATCGCATCGCGTCCGGGTCCTAGGTATTTTCTTGGGTCGAAGTTCTCAGGGTTCTCAGCAAACTCCTTGCGGATGGCGGCGGTCATAGCCAGTCGGAGATCGGTATCGATGTTGATTTTGCATACACCGTACTGGGCGGCCTTCGTCAGCATCTCTTCGGGAACACCCTGGGCCCCAGGGATCTCTCCACCGTACTTGTTGCACGCGTCAACGAACTCAGGGATGACCGTGGAAGCACCGTGAAGCACCAGTGGGAATCCGGGCAACTTGTTCGTGATCGTCTCGAGTCGATCGAAATCGAGCTTCGGCTCACCCTTGAACTTGTAAGCACCGTGGCTGGTTCCGATGGCGATGGCCAAGGAATCAACACCTGTGCGCTCAACAAACTCAACAGCCTGATCAGGATCCGTGTACGTGGCATCTTTGGCGTCGACCTGTACATCGTCTTCTACACCGGCCAGTTTACCGAGCTCAGCTTCAACGACCACACCGCGCTCGTGCGCATAGTCGACGACTTTTTTCGTCAGGGCAATATTCTCTTCGAAGGGAAGAGCGGAACCATCGATCATTACGGATGTGAAACCATCGTCGATACACTGCTTGCAGATCTCAAAGCTATCGCCGTGATCGAGGTGAAGGGCAATCTCAAGACCGCTCTCTTCCTCGGCCGCTTCGACTAACTTCTTCAGGTAAATGGGGTTCGCGTACTTACGCGCACCGGCGGATACCTGGAGAATCAACGGCGCCTTTGTTTCTTTCGCTGCCTCAACAATGCCCTGGATAATCTCCATGTTGTTCACGTTGAAAGCTCCGACGGCATACTTACCTTCATACGCCTTCTTAAACATTTCCTTAGTCGTTACTAATGGCATATCATCACTCCTATCTGTTGGTGATTTACCCCAAACAGGGCTTCACCACACATTAAATTGCCTCCATATGTTATTATAAGCAAGGAGAGCAGGCAATACAAGAACGCCCGATGGATTTTGTGAGAAGTGACAAAGGAGGACGCGGAGGATGGTACGACCCGAAGGATTCGACCAGATGATGAGAGACCAACTGGGGGAGGCATGGACAGCATTCGACGAGACTTATCAGGAAAAGCCCTACCATGGTCTTAGGGTGAACACGTTGAAAATCGGGGTGGATGCCTTCTGCGAGAATTTTCCCTATGCTCTCGAGCCCGTCCCCTGGTGCGACGATGGTTTCATCTACAATACGGCGGATCCTGTTACGAAACACCCTTATTACTACGCTGGACTTTTCTATTTGCAGGAACCCTCAGCAATGGCCCCGGCAGCCCAGCTAGAGATGCGTCCGGAGGATGTGGTCCTCGACCTTTGTGCAGCGCCGGGCGGTAAAAGCCTGCAGCTGGCAGCACGTCACACCCATGGTCCCCTGCTGATCAACGACATCAGTTTTTCCCGTCTGAAGACCGTGCTTTTTCATCTGGAAAAATTCGGTGTAAAGAACGCCGTCGTCCTCAACGCGGATGAATTTGAAGTGGCACGCGTCCTGAAGGGGGAGGTGGACGCTCTGCTCGTCGATGCTCCCTGTTCTGGCGAGGGCATGATGCGTAGAGACCCCAAAGCAGCAGGGGCTTGGGAAAACAAGGGTCCGGCATCTTATGCCGCGATGCAAGCACAGATTTTGGAGCAAGTTCCCGAAGTCCTGCGGTCTGGCGCAAGGATGGTGTATGCGACGTGCACGTTCAATCGCAGGGAGAATGAAGAGCGGATCCACGAGCTGATCAAAGATGGTTCGCTACAGGTGGTGCCGGTTTCGGTCGATCGCATCTTGACAGAGGAAGAGTACGGAAGGATTTGGCCCCATCTTCATCGGGGCGAGGGGCATTTCATCGCCCGGTTGCGGAAGGAGGGGCATGCGGAGAAGCGGGACCTCCCCCAGAGACAACCGGAGGAGATGCCGGTGGCTTTTCGCAACTTCGTGAAAGAGGCGATGATCCGCCCACCGGCAGGGGTGATCACCCAAATCAAACATCAAGTGTACGCCCTGCCCGAGTGGGAACTGGATCTCAAGGGGCTGAAAGTTCTTCGGACCGGATGGCTGCTCGGAGAGATCCACAGAGAGCGTTTTACTCCGTCCAACGCACTGGCGATCGGCGCCGAACCCGATGATTTTCAACGTGTTTTGAACCTCGGGGCAGAAGATCCTAGGACCATCAAGTATCTCAAGGGGGAGACGATCTTTGCAGATACACCGGATGGCTATACCTTGGTTTGTGTCGATGGCTTTGGATTGGGATTTGCCAAAGTATCCAAAGGATCGATCAAAAATCTCTACCAAAAAACATGGCGAATGAAATAAAAAAAGGGAAGCCCACGGTGATGGACTTCCCTTTGCTTCTACTGACCGGATATTTTTTTGATGATTTCGTCGTTGCTCATGGATGTATTCAACGTGAAGGTTCCTGATCGGAGCTTGGCGCCGAGGCCCAAAGCCTCTACCCTTTTGACAAATTCGTTGACATCGGCGATCAAACCGGTGTCCCTCAGCTGTTTGGCAATGCCATAGCCGGTGCTACCGCTGACAATTTCGATGGTCAGCTCACGGTAACCTGTCTCCTGGGGCGGTACGTCGCCCTCCTCGGTACCATCGGGAAGGGGCTTTGCAGTGGAAATATCCACGACCTCAGTTTCTTCGAACTCCTCGGTGAGTGCCTCTACCGACACAGAAGCCTTGGGTTTCACGATATTGACATCCAGAGAATCCGTGACCTTCCAGATGATCGTCGTGGTGATCACGGCAATGAGCAGTAGCGCGATGAGCAAATCGCTGATATCCGATATAAAATCTTTTATTCTTTCCATTCTATCATCTCCATGATATTAGCATACCACAGGCACGGCGGACTTTGAATTAAAAAAACTTTACAGTATCGACCATCGTACGGTACACTATGTTTTTTTGCTATAATATAGGTATACATTGGAAAAGGAGTTTTTTGCCATGATCCGAAGGCTTCGCGTCGATGACCGACAAGCGCTCATCACCTTTTTATCCGACAATCGATATCGCGTGATTCCCTTGGTCAGGAGCATCGATCGCCATGGGTTCCGAGAACTCTACGGTCATTTCTCCGGTGAAGACCTAACCGGTGTATTCCGATTCGCAGATAGCGGTGCGATGCAATGTGTGATCGCAGATGAACAGATCTTCGGCAAGGTGGATCTTTTCCGTCTGATCAGGCAAAAGATGCCACATGTGATCCGAGGACCGAAGGAATCGATCATGCCACTCGTGGGTTTGCTGGGCAAAACGCTCATCTCCCATCATCCGCGGGACAATCATCTGATGGCCTACCGGGGACCAGCGATCGTGGGCCTATGGCCGGGTGATGAAGGTCTGATCAACGGGGACCAGTTGTTTTTCCTAGAAGCGGAAAAAGCCTTCGAACGAAATTTTTTATCCGTCAATGAGTTGATGCGGTTGCGCGAGAGAGCGCTTGAGACCCGAGATCTGCTCTGTTTGAGGGACAAGGGACGAATTGTAGCCCAGGGTATGATTGAACATGAGGCGCTAGATTTCTGTCTCCTCGGCGGTATTTACGTGACCCCAGATTACAGAGGACGCGGTCTGGGAAGAATGACCACCAGCGAACTGGTGGCCGAGGTGCAGCGACGCGAGAAAGAGCCCCTCCTCTTTGTCTATGGAGATAATGAACCCGCCTTAGGTCTCTATGAGACCTTAGGCTTCGAGATACTCGATACTTACACGAACCTGCAAACAGAAATGGGATGATCAACTTGAGAACCATCACGATTGAAAAGGACGCGGCGGGACAACGTCTCGATCGGTACCTGCTTAAATTATTCAATGCTTCATCACGTGCGAATGTATACAAGCTGATACGTAAAAAATTGTTCAAAATCAACGGTGTACGTGCCAAGGAGGATGATTTCCTTGAGGAGGGGGATCTCCTGACCGTATACTTGGCAGATGAATCCTTTGAAGCGTTGATCGAAGAAAAACCCCTGGTGAAACCTGAAGATGTGGGACTCACCATCGTTCACGAGGACGAGGAAATCTTGATTGTCCACAAACCGAGCGGTCTCTTGACCCACCCCACGCGGGATGAATACAAGGATACGCTGGCTACGAAGGTGCTTTTCTACCTCCGCGATCATGCAACGCGAACCTTTAAGCCTGCACCGGTCCAACGCTTGGATTTTAACACGAGCGGCCTGGTCCTCTTTGCGAAGACCTATGAAGCCTTGAAAAAGTTCAATGCTCTCATGCGCGAGCGGGCGATTGAGAAATACTATCTGGCTCTCGTCTACGGCGAGGTCAAAGACCCGGGGGAGATCCACGGCTACATGCGCCGCGATGAAGCCTCAAACAAAACCACGATCCACACTCGACCGGGCAGGGATGGAAAAGAAGTCCACACGCGCTACCGTCCGCTGGCCTCGGCCGATCGGTACAGCCTCCTCGAGGTAGAACTCTTGACCGGACGCACCCACCAGATCCGCGCCAGCTTCTCTCATATCGGTCATCCCCTCGTGGGCGATCAAAAATACGGTGGAGGCCGCAGGGCGGAAGGACAGTTGTTAGAAGCCTATGCCCTGGTGGTGGGGGACCAGCGTTATGAATACATCTCTGAACCTTTCCGAGCCCAGGTTCGGGCCTATCTCGGAGATGTCCTATGAAACTGTCGAAAGAGGTGGTCGCTAAGCTCATCGAACGCTATGATTACGGCGGAAGCCTCGAAGTGCTCGAGCAGGTGGGGCAGGAAGAAAGTGACCTGGGTCTTTTTGTCGATGGTCTCCATTATGCCATCAATTTCGACTTTCATGCGGCCCGTAGTCGCTTCTACGAACTGAGCGAGGAGCGAAAGGAAGACCAGTTCGTCACGGAGATGATCAAGAACATCAACGAACTGATCGAGGGCGTACCCGATGCGGTTTTCTCAGAGCTCGTCGACAACCTGGCGATTCAACTGGAGAACGAGGAATACATTGATTATCTGGGTAGGGTCTATCGATCCAAGGAAGCCATTCTCAAGTACTTGTTCGTTAAAGACCATATTGATCGGAAGCGTTTTTCGCTTCATATGGAAGCTTTTCACAAGCGCTCGATTCTGAAGACGTTACGTAAAAAGTACAAGATCTACAATGGGAACTTGACCTATGCGATTACCCAGTATTTCGAGAAGTACCGTGCGAACGACGTGAAGGCCATGGAGATTCTGAAGATGCTCAATGGTGATCGAATGGAGGGGCTAGTTGACCTACGGCACCGCTCGTTGATCGGTCACGGCTTCGAAGGCGTGGGGGTCAATGAGATCTACAAGATTTACGGCAACCCTTATGATGTGATCGATGATCTGATTGATTGTTTTCACAAAATGGATATTCGTATTGAAAAGTACAAATACAATAAAATCAATAATTATCTCCTTGAACTGTTGGAGGAGGAAACGTTGTGAACAGACACCGCGGTTCTCTGCTTTGGGACTGGCTGAAGACTTTTGTGCTGGCTGGCGTACTGGCCGTGACGATCACGGTCTTCGTACAACCCACGCTTGTGCGTGGGGAATCGATGCAGCCAACCTTCGAACCGAATGATTACTTGGTGATCAACCGTTGGGCCTACCGGAACCGACCACCCCAACGCGGCGACCTGGTCGTCTTCACCACCGCTCTCACCGACGAAATGGGACAGAGGAAGCACCTGATCAAGCGGGTGATCGCTGTGGGGGGAGATCGGATCGAGATCAGCGAAGGGATGGTGCACGTGAACAAGCGCCGGATCGACGAACCCTACTTGCCTGAGGAGGCCTTCACCCTTGGGGATATTGAGATTGAACTGGCACCCGACGAGCTATTCGTGATGGGAGATAACCGGTTACACAGCTTAGACTCTCGTAACCCCATGATCGGTCCCATCGAAGAGATCCAACTGGAGGGTGAGGTCTTCTTTAAACTGTACCCCTTTGAAAAATGGGGCCCTGTAGAATGAGGAGGTTGATGTTTTGAAGAGTCTAGAGACTTTGGCCGATCGTGCCGATCGCATCCAGGGGGAGGACGCCCCTTTGATTGTTGCCGCGCTGGTCGATGGTGTGTTGGAAGAACTGACCGAAACACCGGCCCCCGATGCAAGTATTCAGTGGGTGACGCTTGCGCACCTAGATGGAATCCGGATTTACCAACGTTCGCTTTCCTTCCTACTGATCAAAGCATTATTCGAGCTGAACCCCTACGCTCGGGTTCGCATCGAGCACTCCCTAGCAAAAGGGCTTTTCTGCGCCTTCGATCAGATGACGGTGTCCGAGCAGACGGTGCAGAACCTCGAGAAAAAAATGCGAGATATGATCGCCCGTGATCTAGCCTTTAAGAAAGAACAATATGCCCTCGAAGAAGTGAGAAGGATCTTCACCGAACAGAACATGAGCAGTAAGATCCCCCTTCTCAACTATCGGCAAGAGGGCTATCTGAATCTCTATGAAATGGAGGGATTCAAGAACTACTTCTATGGATACATGGTACCGAGCACTGGGTATCTGTCGCTCTTTGAACTGACCCCCTTCGATGGCGGTGTAATTCTCAGACACCCCACCGTGGAGAGCCCGATGGCCTTACCATCTTACACACCAGCCTACCAGATGGCCCGAATCTTCAGAGAAAGCGAGCAATGGGGAGAGATCCTCGGGGTGAGCGTGGTGTCGAGTCTCAACGAGATCATCCTCAAAGGGGGAACCCGTGAACTGATCAACGTGGCAGAAGCGCTACACGATAAAAAAATCGTTCACATTGCCGATGAGATCACGGCGCTGGGGAAGAAGCTCATCTTGATCGCGGGTCCGTCGTCATCGGGCAAGACGACCTTTGCCGACCGATTGCGTGTGCAGCTTCGTGTTAACGGTCTCCATCCCGTGGCCATATCAACGGATGACTATTTTGTCGATCGCGAATTGACCCCGCGGGACGAGTACGGGGAATTTGATTTCGAGTCAATCGACGCGCTCGACACCATGACTTTCAATCGTGACCTCGCCGCTCTGCTACGGGGCGAAGAAGTGCCGATGCCCCGTTTTAATTTCAAGACGGGTCTGAGGGAGTACGATGGACGGACGTTGAAAATCAGTGAGAAACAACCGATCATCATCGAGGGGATCCACGGCCTAAACGAAAGGTTGACGGATCAAATCCCTAAAGAAGACAAGTTCAAAATATACATCAGCGCCCTGACGCAGTTGAATATCGACGAGCACAACCGGATACCGACCACAGACAACCGGTTGATCCGGCGGATCGTGCGCGATCACCAATTTAGAGGTTACGATGTCCAACATACCATCGGCATGTGGCACTCTGTACGCAGGGGCGAGGAACGGAATATCTTTCCCTTCCAAGAGGATGCAGATGCCATCTTCAACTCAGCACTTCCCTATGAGCTGGCCGTCTTGAAGAAGCACGTCGAACCACTTCTCTCTAAGATTCCCATCGGGGATCCAGCTTATGCAGAGGCAAACAGGCTTCTGAAATTTATCGGGTACTTCACTTCTATCGAAGCCAATTGCCTGGTGCCGAGCACGTCGATTCTAAAAGAGTTCATCGGCGATCATTGTTGATAGCAGAAAGGGGGGACAGCCGTGAGAAATCAGCCGAATGGACACCACCGGATACCAGAATACCTGGCCGCGGCTGTCGTTCTGTTGGCACTGATCTTATTCGGTGCCGTTGATGCGATACTCGAAGGATGGATATCAGAATTTCGCACCATCAATGTCATCAATCTGGTCAAGACCATAGAGATCATTACGCTCGTGCTCCTCGGACACACCCTCTTTTTTCTCTCCAACACCAAGGAGAAGATGCACTACCGCCTCTTGATCCTCGGGATCTTAGCTGTGGTCAGTCTTGAGGTGACGGCTCTCTTCATGCGGCAAGCGACGGTTGTTTATTTCCTTGAAACCCTAGGTTCCTTCCTCTTGCTCCTCTCCTTGCTCCTCGCATCACTCGCCGGTTGGGAGCGTACAACGACCAAGGGCCTCAGGGTTTTGTCGGTCATGGGTATCAGCGCCATCTTCATCCTCTTCATGATTCTGGTGGTCATCAGGGTGGGGAATCTCTATGAGGGCGAAGTATCGGGGATCGTCGACCTTTCTGCCAAGGTCCTCAACGTCGTGTTGGTCGCGGGGCTTTTCTTATCCCAGTACCGTGATGATCTCGTCGCCAATAGATCGGGTCACGACCGCATGATGGTGGGCACAATTCTCTTTGGGGGTAGCCTTTTGTTCGCCCTGAGAAGCACCTACTACCCTCAGGCCGTACAGCTTATCCAACTACTCCTGATCATTGCCGCCTTGGTGATGTATATCGTCGGATACTATGAGTTGGAGGTATTCAGGGACAAGGATGGGCAGCAAGATGCCGAGGCACAGATCAAAATGTACGTCGACCGCTTGAACCGAGTGGTACAGAATAAAACTCGCGAGGTCAGACGGGCGAACGAAAAGCTCCTGAAAGAAATTGAGAATGCGAAAATGATCCAACAGTCCCTGCTACCAAGCCACTACCTCGCTTACGATCATGCACGTTTTTATTCGGATTATTATCCCTGCGAGCGATTGAGTGGTGACTTCTACGATATCTACAAAATTGACGAGGAGCACATCGGCATGTACCTTTTGGATGTCTCTGGTCACGGCATCTCCGCCGCCCTCATGACCATGTTCACTGCAAATAACATCACGTCTTCCGAACGACTGATCAAAAGGTACCGGGGGCTGAAGCCCCACAAGAATCTGGACCACTTCTACGAGGTCTTCAACCAGTCGAACTTCCCCGACGAGATGCATCTCGTGGTGCTGATCGCCTCCTATAACACGAGAACGGGGCTCCTCAAATACGCCTCTGGAGGGATGAACTGCCACCCGATCCTCATTCGAAAGACCGGCAAACTTGAGTTGCTCGATCAGTCGAGGGGGTTTCCGATCATGAAGTTCGGGGAATACTTCGTGCCGGAGTACACTTCGGTCACTGTTCAGCTTGAAGCGGGTGACAAGGTGCTCTTCTACACGGACGGGTTGATCGATGTGGAGAAAAACGAACTGTTTGATCTGGATGAACTGATGCAGTTCTCTAAGAAGTTCGCGGATCAGCCTGCTCAGGATTATTTTGATGCCCTGCAGCGTTTGGTCGATAGCAAGAAGGAGAAGCTGGATGATGATGTGACCTTTTTCATCATGGAGGTCTAATCGGAAAAGTTGACGGACGACTGTCCGCCCTATATAATAAATATATAAAAATTTTTTAATACATTATTGATTGCCATGAAATAAGAGAAGGGTGTCGTCCATATGAAAGATCTCCATGTACTAAGGGAACTCGAGCAAATCAAAGCCATCAGCCAGGTGTATCGCCTGGAGGTGCTAGATGCTTTTCAAAACCAACCGGCAACAGCCAAGCAGGTGTCGGAGCGCATGGGAGAACCCCACGCAAAGGTGAACTACCACATCAAGACGCTCGTGAAGGTGGGCATCCTCGAGTTGGTGGAAGAAGTGGTCAAACTCGGGATCGTAGAGAAGTATTACGCTCCCGTCGCAAAGAATTTCATCATCGACAGTAGTGTGATGAATCCGGAAGACGAGACGTTGAGTGCTTCTCTGAAGAGTGCGAGCATTGCACTGTTCGAACGGATCGCTAAGGATTTTTACGCTAGTGTGGAAAAAGCGGAAAAGAAGGATCCACCGAAGAAAATCGCTTACAATGCAGAGGTATTCCTCACGCAAGAAGAAGCCCGCGAACTGGAACAGGCCGTCAACAAACTGGTAGGTGACTTTTTGGCCGACAAGCAGGTCCAGCGGGAAGACACCAAGAAGTACTTCACCGCCAACCTGATCATTCCGACCAAATAGCAATAGGCAAGCACCTATCAACTGATGGGTGTTTTTTTCTAGAGACGGTCGAGCTTTTCAAATGGCAAGAACCTGCGTATACTGAAGACACAAGAAAGGGGAAAATGCGATGAAAATGGAGAGAATCAGCATGATTGGACTCGGGGCAATCGGTTTGGCCTACGCGACGAAACTGCACGACGCCTTGGGCGACCGCTTCACGGTGATCGTTGACGAAGAGCGCAAGCAGAGGTACGAAGAAGAGGGTTTTTATATCAATGGAAAGCGGTACGATTTTCACTATGTGAGCGAGGAGGAAACGGGGGATCCCGATTTAATCCTGATCGCAGTCAAATACCATCACCTGGATCAAGTGATCCGACAGATTCGTCACCATGTGGGAGAGAATACCCTGATCATGCCCCTGCTCAACGGCATCACAAGCGAGGAACGGATTGGAGCCGTCTACGGGATGGATCGGATGCTCTACGCCACGTGCATACAGATCGATGCCCTCAGGGAGCATAACCGCGTGAGTTTCACGCGAAATGGTTCTATCCATTTCGGGGAGAAGACCGGGGAGAAAACCCCGCGCGTCTTGGACGTAGCCCGTGTGTTGGAAGAGGCGGGTATCCATGTGGTGACACCGGAAGATATGTGGCACACACTGTGGTGGAAGTTCATGGTCAACGTGGGGATCAACCAACCTTCGGCTGTCCTGAGAGCACCCTATCGCGTTTTCAAAATCTCGCCGTATGCCATGGAGCTTATGCGCGACACGATGCAGGAAGTCATCCAGGTGGCTAGAGCCGAGGGTGTTTCGCTCGATGCATCGGATATCGATGCTTTCGTAGAGATTATGCACACCCTTGGGGATGATAAGATGACCAGCATGTGTCAGGACGTTTTGGCGGGTAGAAAGACAGAGGTCGAGATGTTCGCGGGCGAGCTCATGGCCATCGCCGAGCGACATGGCATCGATGTGCCCGTCAACCGTACCCTGTTCCAGATGATCAAGACCATTGAGATGATGAACGGGGTAATCCTATGATCCTAGGGCCTCATCTATCGATGGCCAGAGGGTACGAGAAGGCGGTCAAAGAGGCCATCTCCATCAATGCGAACACCTTTCAATTTTTCACTCGGAACCCACGTGGGGGGAAGGCGAAGGCGCTCGATATGGATGATATCAAGCGGGCAGCACAGTTAATGAAGGACCATGACTTTGGCCCCCTTTTGGCGCATGCCCCCTATACCCTCAATCTGGCCAGCGAGAAGTCATCCGTTCGTGATTTCGGTCGTGAAATGATGGCCGACGATCTGGAGCGGATGTCCAGACTACCTGCGGCCTTGTACAATTTCCATCCCGGTTCACATACCGGTCAGGGCGTGGAGAAGGGCACAGAGTGGATCGTATCCATCCTTGGATCCCTGATGGACAGCCTTGGTGAGACGACTATACTCCTCGAGACCATGAGCGGAAAAGGCACGGAGATCGGTCGCTCATTCGAAGAAGTCCGGGCGATCATCGACGGCCTGGGCGGAGACGAACGAATAGGGGTCTGCCTGGACACCTGCCATGTCTACGCGGCTGGTTACGACGTCGTAGAAGACCTAGATGGCGTGCTCGATACCTTCGATCGGATCCTCGGGTTGGACCGTCTCCGCGCCATCCACCTGAACGACAGTAAGAAGCCCTTTGGCTCTGAGAAAGACCAACATGCGAAGCTAGGAGAAGGTGAGCTGGGGGAAGAGACGCTCTTCAGGATCATCAACCATCCGAAGTTAACGCATCTGCCCTTCTATCTGGAGACGCCAAACGAAGTTCCCGGCTATGCTGAAGAGATCGAACGGCTTCGGGCCGCCAGAGTACGGGGGTGATGCTATGGACGCTCGGATTGTACCGGCGCGTCGCTACGACGAGTTGCTCGCTCGACTGGAGAAGGAAAAGACGCCCTTTGTTCCACTGGCAGAAGAGCGTGTTGATCCCAGGGATGTGATGCCCGGCGTCAAGAGCATCTTGGTGGCTGTCTTGCCCTACGATCTACCCAAGCTGGTGGAAGAACGGGGCGTCCCCTATCGGGTCAGTGCCTCAGCATACGGTGGGGACTATCACGCGATCGTCCGCCGCCGTCTCGAAGAGAAGCTGGAGGAACTGACGGAAGGTCACCCCGGATTAGAAGGGATCATCCAGGTGGATACGGGTCCCTTGGTAGACCGCCACCTGGCGCACGAGGCGGGTCTCGGCTTCTTCGGTAAAAATCGTTTCCTGATTCATCCCCAATACGGTACCCGCTGCTTCATCGGCCTGATTCTATTGTCGAAAGATCTCTCTGGAGAAGTGCCAGAGCAGGTTGAAGAAGGATGTGGTGATTGTACGCGCTGCCTCGGAGCCTGTCCTTCCCAAGCCTTATCGAAAGCGCACGGGTACCGTGTGACGCGATGCATCGCTTACCTCACGCAGAAGAAACGGGGGCTGACGGAGGAGGAACGCATGCTATTCGACGGGCGGGTCTACGGGTGCGACACCTGTCAGCAGGTGTGTCCCTACAATGACCAGTCGAATCCCGATCCGGTCGCCGGGCCCGATTTGGGTCTTCTAGATCCAGAAGAAGTGCTCTTTATGAGCAATCGAACCTTTCAAGAGGCCTACGGCCACCACGCCTTTGCCTGGGTGGGGGCAAGTACGATCAAACGGAATCTCCTGATTTCGGCGGTGGCGTCGCAGGACCCCCGGTTGATCGGGTGGCTCGACCGATTGGCCGAGATGAATCATCCTGTTCTAGAGGAGACGATTCTTTGGGCTCGTGCGTTCGTTTCAAAAATGTCAAAAAATCATTTTTGAAAAATGGACACCGACGCGCTATAATAGGGATGGAACCGGAAAACGTTTGACTCCCCGTGGGCCATACAAAAGGGTCAACTCCTATATTTGCCTCGAATCTCTCACTTATTCTCTTTTGTATGGTTCCAAGGGGTTTCATATTTTTTGTAAGGAGGTCATGCTAGCATGTCATCGATTCATGAACTGCAATACTTGAAGGATGAAGTACAGGCACTGAAAGACCAGGGCGTGTACCGAACACTACCTATCCTCGAGGGTGCAAATGAAGCAGAAGTAATCCTAAACGGAAAAAAAGTGATCAACCTATCATCGAATAATTACCTTGGGTTTGCCAATCACCCAGCTTTGAAAGAAGCGGCCATTGAAGCGGTCAAAACCCACGGTGTGGGGGCTGGCGCCGTACGCACGATCATTGGAAATATGGACCTTCACGAAAAACTGGAGGAAAAACTGGCGGCCTTTAAAAGAGAAGAAGCCGTTATCGCATTCCAGTCGGGTTTTAACTGCAATGCGGGTGTAATCCAGGCAATCACCTCAAAAGGAGATCTAATCATCTCGGACGAGCTGAACCATGCGAGTATCATCGATGGTGTGCGCCTGTCGAAGGCCGATCGTGCCGTGTTCAAGCACAGCGATATGGAAGATCTAAAAGCTGTTCTCGAAGAGCGGCGCTCAAAGTACAAGAACTGCCTCATCATCACCGACGGTGTCTTCAGCATGGATGGCGACGTTGCCAGGCTGCCGGAGATTGTTGATCTGGCAGAGGCCTATGACTGTATGACGTATGTGGATGATGCCCACGGATCGGGTGTTCTGGGTGAAAGTGGGCGCGGAACAGTGGATCACTTCGGCCTTCACGGACGTGTGGATTTTTCCATTGGAACCCTCTCCAAAGCGATCGGGGTCATCGGTGGTTACGTCGCTGGTAAGAAAGTCATGAAAGAATGGCTGTTGCACCGTGGTCGTCCGCTTCTCTTTTCGACGGCCCTGCCACCCGCGGCAGTGGCATCGATCATTGCGGCGGTGGACCTGCTGACGGAAAGCACGGAGTACACGGACAGACTCTGGGATAATGCTCGCTACTTCAAAGAGAAGTTGGGGGCCCTGGGATTTGATACGGGTGAGAGCGAGACGCCGATCACACCGGTGATGATCGGTGAAGAAGCCAAGACAGTGGCCTTTTCCAACGCCCTGCTCGAAGCGGGAGTCTACGTATCCCCCATCGTGTTCCCTACAGTGGCGCGGGGTACGGGACGCGTGCGCTGTATGGTGACAGCCGGTCATACGAAAGACTTGCTGGACCGCGCTGTAGAGACTTTCGAAAAGATCGGAAAAGAAATGAATCTGATTTAAGATGAAACCGGAGCAGCTGCTCCGGTTTTTCTTATTGATTTCCTAGTGTCCCCCGACCACATGCGGTATAATAGGATAAAAGTGGATTAGCGGGAGGCTGAATGTATGGAAAGAGACAAGAGCATCTTACTGGAATCGGGAACTGGTGAAGTGGAGATCCTCCATTTCACCGTCAACGGGTCACACTACGCCATCAACGTGATCAAGGTGAAAGAAATCCTGCACATCAATAACATCTCGAAAGTACCCAATGCCCACGCATCCGTCCCGGGTGTCTCTCTCGTACGCGGTGACGTGATGACGGTAATCGATATGAGCCACGTGCTCGACGGAAAGAAGAATCCGAAGGTCGAGAAGTCGATGGCGTTGATCTGTGAGTTCAACCAGCTCAAGGTGGCTTTTGCCATCGACCAAGTGCTGGGGATCACGCGTGTGAAATGGTCTGAACTGAAGAAACCCGATGAGATCACAGCCTCGGGTCTTGTGATCGGCAATATCAATCTGAACAACCAGATTCTCATGCTCCTCGATTTCGAACGCATCGTGACGGAGATCGCCCCTTCTTCGGGGATCAATGTCGATGACATCGATGTGAGTGAAGACGTGAGCAGGGCAAACCTGCGGATTGTCTTGGCCGACGATTCACCGATGATCCGTCGCCTGCTGAAAGATACGCTGACCAAGGCTGGTTTCAAGCGTCTGAAGTTCTTTGATGATGGGCAGGAAGCCCTAGACTACTTGATGGGCGTCGTGGAAAGACGCAAGGATCACTTCCTCGAGGAAGTGCAGCTGTTGATCACCGATATCGAGATGCCCGAGATGGATGGGCACACCCTCACGCGTCGTGTGAAGGAGCATCCGATCATGCGAAAACTACCCGTTTTGATCTTTTCCTCGCTGATCACCGGGGACCTGAAGCACAAGGGTGACTCCGTCGGTGCGGATGGTCAGATGAGCAAGCCTGAGATCGGACAGTTGATTGACATGGTAGATCAATTGATCGCAGATGTTTACCAATAGGCATCCACTGGACCCATCCGTCGGATGGGTCTTCCTGATGGGGGTGATCCGATGACCTTCAGTTTTAGTCTCATGTTGATTCTGGGTCTATTGGCCAATTGGTTGTTCGAGAAGTTGCGGCTGCCCGGCCTGCTCGGCATGTTGTTATTGGGCGTTCTCCTGGGCCCCCATGGGTTCGATTTCATGAGTCCCGACCTACTGGCGATCTCTTCCGACCTGCGCCTCATCGCGCTGATCATCATCTTGCTTCGAGCAGGACTGGGCCTGAGGAGAGATACGCTCAACAGAGTGGGGAAGCCTGCGCTACGCATGAGTTTCATTCCCGGCCTCCTCGAGGGAGGCACATTGATCGGACTCGGCATGTACCTTTTCGATCTGAGTTTTTATGAGGCGGGCATGTTGGGCTTCATCGTGGCAGCTGTTTCGCCAGCGGTGGTGGTTCCCCAAATGCTGGGATTCATTGAAGCGAGAAAAGGGGAGAAACAGGGGGTGCCGACCATGGTGCTGGCCGGCGCATCAGTGGATGATGTGGTGGCGATTACTTTTTTCACACTTTTTTCAGGTCTCTACGTCGGAAATCGCGTGAATCCCCTCGTTCAGGTCCTCGAAATACCCCTGTCCATCCTACTGGGGATTTTGATCGGGGCCGCCTTGGGCGCCTTTATGGTCTTTCTGTTCAAACGGAACCACATCCGGGATACGAAGAAGGTGCTCATTTTACTCGGGGTTGCGCTCCTCTTGAAAGAGCTTGAAAACCTATTGTCCGGGGTCTTGCCGATCGCCAGTCTCCTGGGTGTCATGACCATCGGTTTCGTACTTCTCGAGTATTACCCTCAGCTTGCCGTGCGCCTCTCCCACAAGTTCAATAGAATCTGGGTCCTAGCCGAGATCTTGCTCTTCATCCTGGTGGGTTCCCAGGTGGATGTGACCGTGGCCTGGCATGCCGGCGGCGTCGGCGTGGTCCTACTCGCCGGTGGTCTCGTCGCCCGGTCCATCGGTGTCTGGATCAGCCTGCGGGGCACTTCCTTAAGCAGGGGAGAAAAATACTTTGCCACCCTGGCCTACCTACCCAAGGCGACCGTTCAGGCGGCCATCGGGGCGATTCCCTTGTCCCTGGGGGTTCCCGCTGGGGAACTGATTCTGGCGATCGCCGTTCTTTCGATCGTGATCACGGCACCACTGGGCGCCATGGGTATCCGATGGGCCGGCGAGCGGTACCTTTCGGTCGATGGTTAGCGTCGTGTCTGATTGCTGCTACCCTTCAACCGCTTGTGCTGCTGAAAGAGGGCATGCCCCGTTGGGATGATGCCCGCGCCTATGTACGCCCAGAGGAGAGGCAAGGTGGGAAAAGAGCGTAAGGGATGGAAACACTCGTGCCCTTTCAGGCGATTTTACTTGTATTTCTGAAGGGGTCGTTTTAAAATAGAGTGAGAACCGACCGGTCGGTCGGGTGCTTTCCAAAAAGGAAGCGGTCCGTGGCCGCACGATATAAGGAGGACACATGAAAAGATTGATAGTTACAGGTATCCTGGGCCTAGCACTGCTCACGACAGCCTGTGCAAGCGAAGAGCCGGTGGAGCAAACGGTAACCGCTGAAACGCCTGTTGAAGTGTCGAGACCCGTGGAAGAGAACCTAGCCGAGCGGTACCGTTTTTACGGCGAACTCACCTACGAGAACACAGTGACGATTTTCCCCCAGATCAGCGGTGCAGGGGCTGTCCAGGCACTTCACTTCTCTGAAGGCGATTATGTCAAAGAGGGAGAGGTCATTGCAGAGCTCAATGGTGATATGCTTCTCGATAACATCGAGAGCGCACAGGCCGCTTACCAAACGGCACTGAAGAATTTTGAAAACACGTCGGAAAACTTGGCGCTGGCCAAAGAGACTTATGAAAAGAACCTGGCCCTCTATGAAGCGGGGAGCATCAGCCAGGCGCAGCTCGACAATGCTGCGCTCCAGGCCTCCGACACAAAGCTGTCCCTCGCTAGATCTCAGCTCAACCAAGCGCGTGTGCAGTACGAAAATGCGCGGAGCATGCAGGAGGATCTGGTGATCAAGGCGCCGATCAGCGGGCAGATCCTGCGGATGACCCTCACAGAATCCTCGCTGGCCACGAGTCAGCATCAGATTACTTTCGTCAACACACAAAACCTGATCATTAAAATTGCTGTAACGGAAAATATCCTACCCACACTCAACCTGACCGATCCCGTGGAGATTGATTTTCCCGCGCTGGAGCTCAATACAAGTGGTCGCGTCCGCAAGGTGACAGATCTCGCCGATCCACAGACGGGATTGTACCCCGTGCAGATCGCCCTGAACAATATGCCCTCCGGGTTGAAGACAGGGATGAACGCACGCGTGACGCTGTACACCAATCGCAAGCAGGATGCACTGCTCATTCCCATCGATGCACTTTTATCCGATGATGAGGGGGCCTTCGTCTACGTAGTGCGCAAGGATCAGGCCGTTAAGGTGCGGGTCGAGACGCGCATGGACGATGGGGAGGTCATCGAAGTGATCTCCGGGTTAGCTGTAGAGGACCTGGTCATCACGAAGGGCCAGAACTTCATCGATGCGGGTGAGCCGGTGGCCATCGTGAGGGGGGCCGACCGGTGAAGATCTCCAAGGTCTCCATCCAACGTCCCGTCGCAGTGAGCATGATCATCCTGATCGTGGTCCTACTCGGGATGGTTTCGCTTACGCAACTGAACCTTGATCTCTACCCGAACATAGAGATTCCCGTGGCCGTCGTCTCCACCCAGTATCCGGGTGTGGGACCGGCCGAAGTCGAATCCATGGTCACTCGTCCCCTGGAGCGGGCGCTATCTACCGTCGGGGGTCTCGAGCAGCTGAACTCCATTTCTGCGGAAGGAAGCTCCCTGATCATCCTGCAGTATGATTTCGCACAGGATATGGAGGGCGCTGCCCTTGATGTGCGCGAGCAGATCGACCGGGTGTCGGGCTTTTTACCGGAAGATGTATCAGAGCCCGCGGTTTTCAAAATCGATCCGAACGCCATGCCGATCTTTTTCTTCAGCATCAACAGCCCAGAGGGCATCGAACAAGCACAGTTGATCGCCGAGGATAAGATTCAATCGCGTTTCGAGCGGATCCCAGGGGTAGCTTCGGTGGACTTGGCCGGCGGTTTTGAGAAAAAAGTATCGATCACGCCGGACGAAGAGGCCATGAATGGTTACGGCCTCACGACGGACCAATTGATCACCTCACTACGCACCCATAATATCAATCTCCCTGGAGGTCAGATCACACGGGGCACCAAAAAGCTGACCCTGCGCTTCATCGGGGAGTACGAGAGCGTACGAGAGATCGCCGGCACGGTCCTGCGACTGCCGGGCGGTCAGCTGATCACACTGGAGGATGTGGCGGAAGTCGAGCTTGTTGACGACAATCGCGATGCCTTCGCACGCCTCAACGGACGGGACAGCATCCAGATGACCATCAGCAAGCAGTCGGACGCCAATACGGTGCGCGTGGCCGATGCGGTGAACCTAGAGCTCGAGAGAATTCGCGCGGAAGTGGATGGGGTAGAGATCGTCACGATCTTTGATCAGTCCCAGTACATCAAGACGGCCATCTCCAATGTGGCCACCAGCGGTTTGATCGGTGGTCTGCTGGCCGTCTTGATCCTGTACCTCTTTCTTGAGAACGTCCGAACCACTCTGATCATCGCCATCAGCATACCGATTTCGGTCATCGCCACATTCTTTTTGATGTTCAACGGGAACCTGACCCTGAACCTCATGACGCTGGGGGGGCTTTCCCTGGGCATCGGGATGCTGGTGGATAATGCCATCGTCGTGCTCGAGAATATCTTCCGCTACCGGACCTTGGGCTACAGTCGTGAAGAGGCCGCGGACAAAGGAACGAGCGAGGTCGCCATGGCGGTTACCGCCTCGACGCTCACGACGGTCGCCGTCTTCCTGCCAATCATCTATGTTGAAGGGGTTACCTCCCTGATCTTCACCGAGCTGGCGCTGACGGTAACCTTCGCTCTGCTGGCTTCTTTGGCTGTCTCCCTCACGGTGGTACCGATGCTCTCATCGAAGCTGCTCCACGTGGACCACGAGGCCCTGGAAAAAAAGCGTTTCAAGTACTTCGAACGGTTTTATAACCGTCTGGAATCAGGGTACAAGTGGCTCCTTTCGAAAGCACTCAAGCACAAGGTCACCACCATCTTGGTTGCCCTGGGTATCTTCGTCAGTTCCATCGGTATGGTAGCTACGTTGGGTAGCGAGTTCCTCCCCTTCATGGACGAGGGGCGGATCACCGTTTCCATCACACTACCCGATGGTACGATTCTCGATGAAACCGATCAGGTGACCACCCAGGTCATCGAACGATTGGCACCCATCGAAGAGGTAGAGGATATGTTCGTTACCGTAGGCCCAGGCGGGAATATGATCGTGAGCGACAGCGGATCGAACAACGCTTCGATTGATATCCTTCTCGTGGCGCTCTCCGAACGCGAACGAGGTGTTTTGGCCATTGCCGATGACATCCGCCAACGCGTATCGGATTTGCCTGGTGTGGAAATTGCTGTGACAGCGACACAAACACAGGGGTTCGGTGGTATGGGTGGCTCGCCGATCAGCATCGCCCTGAAAGGTGACGACCTGGCCATCTTAGAATCGATATCGGAAGACGTGATGACCCTGGTCAAAGAGGTGCCTGGTACGCGAGAGGTCACCTCGGATTATAGGACGACCAGCGAAGAGCTGACGATCCACGTGCGGGATGATTTGGCGGCACAGTATGGTCTGACGCCCCTGACGGTGGCCAATGCTGCAAAATCCCGGGTACAGGGAACCACCGCCGGGACTTACAAACGCGAGGGTGGCGAGATCGATATCGTGATCGAGTCCTTAGATGAAACCCAGCGGATCGAAGATCTTAAGAATATCCGGATCGACAGTCCCATGGGCGTATCACTACCCCTTCACTACCTGGCGGATTTCACCTATCAAAAGGGTCCCGATTCCATCCAAAGGAGCAACCAGGTGCGTACCATCACCGTGGGATCTGATCTCTTCGATCGGGATCTGGGCTCCGTGACGGTGGATATCGAGGAAAAGCTGGCTGCCTATCCTTGGCCCACGGGCTATTCCTACGATGTGGGGGGCCAGTCCGAAGAACTCGCGGAATCCTTCGAGTCTTTGGTCTTGGCACTGATCATCGCCATCTTACTGGTGTACATGGTCATGGCCGCCCAGTTCGAATCGCTTCTGAACCCCTTTTTGATCATCTTCAGTGTGCCGCTGGCGGTATCGGGCGGAGCGATTGGACTGTTCTTGACCGGACGTTACATCAGTCTTCCCGCATTAATCGGTGTGATCATGCTGGCGGGAATCGTAGTAAACAACGGAATCGTCCTGGTAGATTACGCCAATACCTTGCGTCGAGAAAAAGGGCTGACGGTCCTTGAGGCGATCAAAGAAGCGGGTCCCACCCGGCTCAGACCGATCCTCATGACCACGTTCACCACAGTACTTGGGCTCTTTCCCCTTGCGCTGGGGATCGGTGAGGGAACCGAAGCTTCGGCCCCACTGGCTACGGTCGTGATCGGCGGGCTCTTGTTGTCCACCCTCTTGACCCTAGTTTACACGCCGGTGCTTTATACGGTCTTCAATAAGGAACGCTCCTCATGACGACAAAGGATATGATTCTTGAAGCTGCCGTGTCCCGATTTTTTGACGCGGGCTTTCACGGTACGAGAATGAAAGAAGTCGCAAGTGAGGCGGGGGTGGGCAAGGGAACCATCTACGAGTACTTTCAGTCGAAGGAGGAACTGTTCTCCGCCGCTATTCGATACAGCATCGATCGGCAGTTACAGGCCCTAGACCGAGAGCTCGATCACGCGACAGATCCAGAGGATCAACTGCGCAGGTTCTATCTCTTTGAAACGCGAGTGGACGAGCGGAAACGGTGGATCCACCGTTTGGTCACCGGGGAGTTGCGCGATGCCCCCGACGCCTTCCTGGACCTACTGAATGCGCTTTACCGCGAACGGTTTGATTGGCTCTGTGGGGTGATCGAAGAGGGCATCGCTTGCGGCGCCTTCCAACTGAAGGCAGACCAGGTTCCCTTGGCCGCCTCGATGCTCATGGGGTTGGTAAAAGAGACCATTCTACATCATTGTTTTCTGGAAATGAGCGAAGTGAATTATATCGAAGGATATCTACAATTCTTAAAAACCCGCGATTAATGCGGGTTTTTCTCTTTTGTTGGGGTAAGAATTCCTAAGTAGTGATCAGAGGAGGGATTGGAATGCGTGCACTTATTATCTCGGCATCAACCGGTGCCGGTCACAATGCGGCGGCCACTGCGCTGGAGCAGTGCCTTCTGGAAAGAGGACACACTGTTGAAAAGATTGATTTCCTAAAGGATACATACAAGATTCTAGACATCCTGGTGGGCGATGGTTACGAGATACTGGCGACCAAATTCCCTGTACTCTACGGATTGATCTACGAAACCTTTGATATCAAGGCTTTTAACCGACTCCTGGGCAAACGCACGCTCAGGATGTTGAAGAGACGTCTAAGGGGTTATATCCAGACCCACGAGCCCCAGGTGATCATATCAACACATCCCTTTGTCGTGGGTCTTGTCGCGAATCTGAAGGCGTCGGGAGAAATCAATACTCCCTTCGTGTCGATCGTGACGGATTTCAAAGCCCATTATGCCTATATTCACGGTGAGGTGGACCACTACATTACGGGGAGTTCCTACACATCGCTCTCGCTGATGAAAAAGGGCGTTCCACCCGAGAAAGTACACGCTTTGGGGATTCCGGTGCCCCAGGAGTTTGCAGCATCTCCTCCTGAGCGCGCCTTACCATCGATGGAGGCACTATCCATTCTGATCATGGGCGGGAGCATGGGCATCGACGGGATTGAGGATGCCCTGGATGTGCTGGTCAAAGCACCGCAGCCGCTGAAGTTGACGGTGGTGTGCGGGAAAAACGAGAAGTTAAAGGCACATTTGGAAAAAATCTATCCGTCCGATGAGGCGGAGATCCTGGGATTTGTCACGAATGTCCGGGAGCTGATGGATGCTCATCATCTGATCGTCACAAAACCGGGTGGACTGACAACGACAGAGGCCCTCTACAGGAGGCTGCCGATGATCATTCCCTATGCGATCCCAGGCCAAGAGACGGAGAATCTCTTGTACCTGACGAGCAGGGGAATGGCAATCGCTGTGGAGGAAGAAAACGAACTCCAGCGCGTGGTCGCGCTACTCGCCACGAAACCTGAGCTGTACGAAGAGATGGTCCGTGCCATTGCCAGGGTGACCGCGGGATACTCGATGAAGGAAACCGTGGCCCTGATCGAAAAATTGGGTAGTAACGACGAGCGTTGACTCACAAAAAATAGGAGATATTTTCTCCTGTTTTTTATTGCATTTTCACCTCATGCTGATATAATAAATCAAGTTGAAAGTTTAGTATATCTACACAAGCGAGGTGAAACATTTGAAAATTGGCGAAAAAATCCGACGTCTCAGACAAGAGAATGGTTTGACCCAAGAGGAGCTGGCCAGTCGTTGCGAACTATCCAAGGGGTTTATCTCCCAGGTGGAGAGGGAGATGACATCCCCTTCGATCACGAGTCTCGTGGATATCCTCGAGAGCCTCGGGACAAATCTCAAAGAGTTCTTCGATGACGATGACGATGATGAAAAGATTGCCTTTGGAGATAAGGACTTCTTCGAAAGCTACGATGAGAACCTGAAGTACAAAGTGGAGTGGATTGTACCCAACGCGCAGAAGAACAGCATGGAGCCCATTCTATTGACGATCGAACCGGGTGGATCTTTTTACGAAGACAATGCCCACGCGGGAGAAGAATTCGGTTATGTGCTCAGTGGTGAGGTCGTGTTGAAGTATGGCGATCGCAAGATTCGTGCGAAACAGGGAGAAACCTTCTATTATCTGACCGATCGCGATCATACCCTGATCAACGAGAGCAAACGAAGCACAAAAGTTCTGATGGTCGCAACACCACCTAATTTTTAGGAGGCATATACATGGCACTTTTGAAAATAAGCAATCTAGTCAAGAGCTACGATGAGCAGACCGTCCTCGAGAATGTAAGCTTCGAGGTGGAGGAGAGCGAGTTCATCACCCTGCTCGGCCCAAGCGGTTGTGGAAAAACGACCACATTGAGAATCCTCGGAGGCTTTATCATGCCTGACGAGGGCAACGTGACTTTTGCGGGCGAAGAGTTGACCACGCTTCCCCCTTACGAGCGTCAGATCAATACGGTGTTCCAGCGGTATGCTCTGTTTCCACACCTGAATGTCTTTGAGAATATTGCCTTCGGCTTACGCATCAAAAAGTTTGATGAAAAGACGATTCGAGAGAAAGTAGAGCGGATGCTAGCGCTCGTGAATCTATCGGGTTACGAAAAAAGAAAGACCACCCAACTTAGCGGCGGGCAACAGCAGCGTATCGCCATCGCCAGGGCGCTGGTCAACGAACCGAAGGTACTGCTGCTCGATGAGCCATTGGGTGCGCTGGATCTGAAACTGCGTAAGGAAATGCAGATGGAGCTCAAGACGATGCAACAGGAACTGGGGATCACCTTCATTTATGTGACCCACGATCAAGAGGAAGCCCTCACGATGTCCGACAAAATCATCGTGATGGAAAAGGGGAAGATCCAGCAGATCGGATCGCCCACGGATATATACAATGAGCCGGAAAATGCCTTCGTCGCGGATTTCATCGGCGAATCCAATCTGATCGATGGCGTGATGGTCAAAGACTACTACGTTGAGTTCGCCGGTCAAGGCTTCCAGTGTGTCGACCGAGGTTTTAAGCCACTCGAAGCGGTGGACGTCGTGATCAGACCCGAGGATCTGCGGATCACAGAAGCGACGGATGCCCACCTGCGGGGAGATATCAAATCAGTGGTCTTCAAAGGGGTGCACTATGAAATCGTCGTGATGGAAAACGATCGACGTTGGCTGGTGCATACCACGGAGAAATGGGGTGTGGACCATCCGGTGGGCCTAAGCATAATGCCCGATGCGATCCATATCATGGGGAAGCGGTAGCAATGCTCAAGAAAATGGCGGCAGGACCCTATCTATTCTGGGCAGGTCTCTTTATTGTCGTTCCCTTGTTTCTCGTGCTCTACTTCAGCCTAAACGGGGTAACCGGTGGGTTCTCCCTGGATTTTAGCGCGTATCGACGCTTTCTCGATCCAATCTACATATCGGTGCTGGCAAATAGTGTTCGTCTGGCCTTCTGGGCGACGGCATGGTGCCTTCTGCTCGGTTATCCCCTGGCCATGCTCTTGACGCGGCTGGACAAACGGATGCAATCGATCGCGGTGCTGCTCTTTTTGCTACCCATGTGGATGAATTTCCTACTGAGAACCTACGCTTGGATGGCGATCCTCGCCAACAACGGATTTCTGAATCGATTGCTGGCCTTCCTACGGTTACCGGCGGTTAATATTCTGTACACAGAACACGCGATTCTACTGGGTATGGTCTATAACTTCTTGCCTTTCATGGTCCTCCCGATCTACACGGTGCTCATGAAAATCGACCCGTCCCTGATCGAGGCTGCCGAGGATCTGGGGGCCGGACGATGGACGGTACTCAGGAGAGTGACCGTTCCCCTATCACTTCCGGGCATCGTCACGGGAATCACCATGGTCTTCATGCCGGCCGTCAGTACCTTTGTGATCTCGGCGCTTCTCGGTGGTAACCAGTACATGCTGATCGGGAACCTGATCGAACAACAGTTTATTTGGGTGGGAGATTGGCAATTTGGCTCCGCGCTCTCAGTGATCCTGATGGTCATGATCCTGGCCAGTATGGCTGTGCTCAATAGGATGACGGATCAGGAAGAGGAGAGGGGGAGCTCGCTATGGTAGAAAAATGGTTGAAGCGATTGTTCCTGGTGTCGGTCTTCTTCTTCCTCTATGCCCCCATCCTCGTGCTGATCATCTTTAGCTTCAACAATGCCAAGTCGACGGCTTATTGGGATGGCTTCACACTGAAGTGGTACTTCGCACTTTTCCAAGACCGGCAGATCATGAAGGCGCTCTATTACACCATTTCGGTGGCCGTGCTTTCCTCGACCATCGCCACGGTTATCGGTACCTTCGCGGCCTTTGGTATACACTATATGAAGCGGATGAACCAGCGGTTGATCCTATCGGTCAACAACCTGCCCATTTTGAATCCAGATATCGTCACAGGGATCGCCCTGATGCTTCTTTTCATCTTTTTCAAGATGAAACTCGGTTTTACTACCATGCTTTTCGCGCACATCACCTTCAATATTCCCTTTGTGATTCTATCGGTGATGCCGAAGCTCAAGCAAATGCCAAGGGATTCGCTAGAAGCGGCGCTCGATCTGGGCGCAACACCCTTTTACGCTTTTCGTAAGGTCATCCTCCCTGAGATTTGGCCCGGTGTGATCACCGGTCTGCTCATCGCCTTCACCATGAGTATCGATGACTTCGTGATCAGTTTCTTCACCACGGGTGGGGGCGTGACGAACCTGTCGATCACCATCTACTCCATGGCGAGACGAGGTATCAATCCGAAGATCAACAGTCTCTCGACCCTATTGTTCAGTACCGTATTACTCTTGCTGCTCATCATCAACAAGCGATCGAAGAAAACCCTAATGGATCTATAAGAACGAGGAGGAATATACGATGAAACAAATGACCCGATGGTTGATGGTCACACTATTGGTCGGCGCTCTGCTCACCGGATGTAGCGGTGGGGAAGAGGAGCGCGTACTCAATGTCTACAACTGGGGAGAATACATCGATGAGTCGGTGATCCAGAGTTTCGAAGAAGAAACGGGCATCCGCGTCAATTACGAGACCTTTGCGACCAATGAAGATATGTACGTGAAGGTCAAACAGGGCGGGGGCGAGTATGATGTGATCTTCCCCTCGGATTACATGATCGAGAAGATGATCAACGAGGATATGCTGGCAGAGATCGATCTCGAGCAGATCCCCAATTACCAGCATATTGAAGACCAGTTCAAAAACCTGGGCTTTGATCCCGACAATCAATACTCTGTACCGTATTTCTGGGGTACGGTGGGCATCCTCTACAATACCGAAGTGGTGGATGAGCCCGTGGAAAGCTGGGACATCCTTTGGGATGAGGATTACGCGAAACAGATCACGATGATCGACTCTCAGCGTGATTCTATCGGCGTGGCCCTCAAGAAGCTAGGTTATTCGCTGAACACGCGTGACCAAGCGGAGCTCGATGAAGCGAAAGAGCTGTTGATCGAACAGAAGCCCTTGGTACTAGCCTACACGGTGGACAATGTGAAGGACATCCTGCTCAGTGGCGACGCAGCGCTGGCCGTCGTATGGTCGGGTGAAGCGGTGGCCATCATGTCGGAGTTCGACCAGTATGCCTATGCTCTCCCCGAAGAGGGGACCAATATTTGGTTCGACAGCATGGTGGTCATGAAGGATACACCGAACTACGAAGAGGCTATGGCCTTCATCAATTACATGAGTGATCCCCAGGTGGCTTTCCTCAATACCGACTACGTTGGCTACTCCACGGTGAACGCAGAAACCCGAGAGATGTTGGACGACGAGATCCTTTCGATGAATGCTGCCTATCCTGATGAAGCGGATATTGAAAAAGCCGAGGTGTTCCTCGATCCGGGTGACTTCATCGATGCCTACAACCGCGCTTGGACAGAAATCAAAGCGGCAAATTAAAAAGAAAAAAGGACCAGTATTCCGCGCACATGCGGGAAGCTGGTCCTTTCTTTACTCGATACAAGAGAGTAACTCGTCGAGGGTGATGTTGGAGAAGTAGCGGCCGAAATCCAAGGAGGCCAGACGCTCACGAATGACCGCGTGATCATGTGGGCAGCCGTTGAGGACGTCGTAGACATCATCCAGGTCTCGTTCGGAGAAGAAGTCACCATAGATCACCGCGTCGGCAATCTGACCACCTTTGACGTTGAAGCAGACCTCTACGTGTCCACCGGAGAATTTTTCCTCCCGCTGGAAGCTATAATCCGGGGAAGAGCCGAAGTTCCAATCCCAGGTGCGGTACTTCTCATCGGCCAGGCATTCGATCTCCGCCACCTCAGAAGGGCTCAGCTCGTGTACCACAGCACCGGAGGCCACTTCTCTCTGCAGGTGCTCTTTGAACGTTTCAACGGTCATCGGTTCGGGTAAATGATGAGCGATGTTGGTTACCCGGCTGACGACAGATTTTACGCCCTTACCCTCGAATTTGGACTCTCTCGGCTTCAATGCCGCGGACAAGTCTTCGATTTCAGAAGCAAAGAGCAGTGTGCCGTGGTGGAGGACGCGCTTCTTTTTCTTGTACTGTGCGTTACCGGAGAACTTTTTATCCTCGATCACCAGGTCGTTGCGGCCGCTGAACGTGGCCTGCACACCCAGTTGGTCGAGCACGTTGACAATTGGCGTCGTATACCGTCTGAAGTCATTGAAGGCCCCGCCCTCATCACCCGTGATGAAGGTGAAGTTCAGGTTGCCTAGATCGTGGAAGACGGCCCCTCCGCCGGAGAGACGGCGGACGACGGGTATCTGGTGCGCACGCACATAGTCGATGTTGATCTCGGCGAGGGTGTTCTGGTTTTTACCCACGATGATCGAGGGTTCGTCACGCCAGAGCATGAAGACATCTTCCTCTTGGAACTTGTTGAAAATATACTCTTCACAGGCCAAGTTGTAGTAGGGGTCCGTACGATCATTGATAATTGTGATCACGGTGTCACCTCCGTATGATACCGGGTGAAAGTCTACAGAATTCTCGTGGAGTTTTAAAATAATCAGAAGGGTGCCACTGAATTTTGAAATCTGATTGAAGTTGTTTCTCGATTATTATACTATTATCGTAACGGGAGTACAAGAATCTGTCGCTCACCTGCCACAGGCGGATGCGCTACACCGGCGGTGGTGTGGTGGCCAGATGCCTGCAGAGAGGGTGAGTTCCCTGCCACAGCGACGTTCTTTCGCCTCCCTAATATCAGCTTGATATCTCACGATGCAAGTGGTACATTTAAAACAGGTATCCGGCCGATCCCGGCGATCGTCCGGTAGCAAGAGAAAGAGATACGATGGATTCGCGTCTACGCACGCGAACCAGAGAATCGGAAGTGTGATGAAGGACCCTGCGAACCGCATACCACAGAGGATACGCGGGATGCAAGGGGATGGAAACAATGCATAAGGAGGGGTAAGAATTGGAAAATCTAAAACGCACGGCGCTTTACGATTGGCACGTCGAACAAGGCGGAAAAATCGTTGATTTCGCCGGGTACGAACTCCCCGTTCAATACACCGGGCTGGTGGAAGAACACGAAGCGGTGAGGAATCGCGCAGGACTTTTCGACGTTTCCCATATGGGAGAAGTAGCTGTACGGGGACCACAGGCACTAGATTTCGTTCAGTACCTTGTGACGAATGACGTGCGGTCGCTCGCGGATCATCAGATCCTTTATACCTTCATGTGTTACGAAAACGGTGGCGTCGTCGACGATCTCTTGGTCTACAGAAAGAATGAAGGGGATTTTTTCCTCGTGATCAATGCTGCCAATATAGATAAAGATGTTGCATGGATTGAGAAAAATGCCGAGGGCTTTGATGTCACGGTTCAGGACCTCTCTCCATCCTTTGCAGAGGTGGCGATCCAAGGCCCCTCTGCTCAGAAGATTTTGCAAAAGGTCACACCTAAAAACCTCGAGGAAATCGCTTTCTTCTATTTCGATGAAGAGGTCGAGGTGGCGGGTTACCCTTGCCTGGTCTCCCGCACAGGGTACACGGGTGAAGATGGTTTCGAAGTTTACTCAACAAACGAAGCGATCGAACCCATCGTGCGCGCCCTGATGGAAGCAGGCGAAGAAGAGGGATTGGTTCCCTGCGGACTCGGCGCGAGGGACACGCTGCGTTTTGAAGCATCGCTCCCCCTGTACGGCAATGAGTTATCACCGGAGATCACGCCACTTGAAGCGGGACTGGGCTTTTTCGTGAAACTGGATGTCGACGATGACTTCATTGGAAAAGACGCGCTGAAGAAACAGAAATCCGAGGGACTCGAGCGGAAGATCGTAGGTTTCGAGCTGACCGATCGAGGCATCCCGCGCCACGGATACGAGGTGGTGAACGAAGGGGGGGAACCCATCGGTTTCGTGACCACTGGCTACAAATCACCTACGCTGGGTACGACGATCGGCCTGGCCATGGTGCCCATCGACCAAGCTCAGATGGGCAACACCATCCACATCGACATCCGCGGCAAGGCCAAAGAGGCCACCGTGGTTTCAAAACGTTTCTTGAAAAAGAACTATAAAAAATAGCCAAGGAGGGTTCATGATGGAAATTTTAAAAGATTTGCTGTACTCAGAAGATCACGAATGGGTCAAGATTGAGGGTGACGAGGCGCTCATCGGGATCACGGACTATGCGCAACACGAACTCGGGGACATCGTGTTCGTGGATATGCCCGAAGAAGACGACAGTTTCGAGAAGGGGGATGCCTTCGGCGCCATCGAGAGTGTCAAGGCTGCTTCCGATGCACTGATGCCTGTTGGCGGAACGATCATCGGGATCAACGAAGATCTTGAGGACGAGCCGGAGCTCCTTAACGAGAAACCTTTCACAGCGTGGATTATCCGCATCAAGCTGGAGGACGAAGGTGAACTGGACGGTCTGATGGATGCCGACGAATACGAGAGGTATACTGAATCACTCGAGTAGTCCCATGAGAAAGGATGATGGTATTGAACCGATATATTCCGATGACAGAAGAAGACCGCAAACAGATGCTCGAGACCATCGGGAAAAAAGATATCTCTGAACTTTTCAGCGATATTCCCGAGGTAGCGCGCATCGAGAGCCTAGATCTCGAGCCGGGAAAATCCGAAATGGAGATCCGGAGGCTTATGCGCAGTCTGACTGCAGAAAATAAGAGTGCCGACGAACTGGTGTGTTTCCTGGGTGCTGGTGCTTACGATCACGAGATCCCTTCGGTGATCGATCAGATCACAGGTCGCAGTGAATTCTACACAGCCTACACCCCCTACCAGCCGGAGATCGCACAGGGGACGCTACAGACCATCTTCGAGTACCAATCGATGATCTGTGAGCTCACGGGCATGTATGCTTCGAACGCTTCATTGTACGACGGCCACACGGCGGCTGTTGAAGCGCTGCTCATGGCCGATGCAACCAGCAAGAAGACCCACAAGGTACTGGTCAGTCAAACGGTGAACCCAGAGATTCGTCAGGTCATCGCCAGTTACCTCCATTTCCGGAATGTCGAGATGGTAGAAGTGAAGATGAAGGACGGTGTGACCGATCGAGAGGATCTAGAGACAAGACTGGCCGAAGGCGCTTACAGCGGCTTCTTGGCCCAGAGTCCAAACTTCTTCGGATTAGTTGAGGATCTAGGTGCACTCACGGAAATCACACATGCACATAAAGCCCTATCCATCGCCTATGTCAATCCCATTGGCCTCGGTCTCCTAGAGGCCCCGGGCAACCTGGGCGTGGACATCGTAGTAGGCGAGGGACAACCGCTAGGTCTACCTCTGAATTTCGGAGGTCCTTACCTGGGGTTTATCGCAACGACCAAGAAGCTCGTTCGCAAGTTGCCGGGTAGAATCTGCGGTCAATCCGTCGACCAAGACGGTAAGCGCGCCTTCGTCCTGACGCTTCAGGCGAGAGAACAGCACATCCGGCGCGAGAAGGCGACGAGCAATATCTGCTCCAACCAGGGACTTATGGTTGTCAGAGCGGCGCTCTACATGAGCCTCATGGGGAAAAGTGGTATCACAGAAGTCGCTGAACAGAGTTACCACAAGGCCCATTACGCCTACAAACGATTGACGGCCCTCGAAGGCGTCAACGCCGTATTCGAGGAGCCCTTCTTCAATGAGTTCGTGATTCAATGTGACAAACCTGTCGACGAGATCAACAAGAAACTGTCCGAAGCAGGATATCTCGGTGGTTTCGATCTTGAGCCCTTCTACGACATGAAGGGAGCGATGCTCCTGTGCGTGACAGAAAAACGAACGCGCGAGGAGATCGATGGCCTGGTGGATGCACTGGAGGGAATCTTATGAAGAAAGCCGCGAAGTTAATCTTTGAATACAACCATCCCGGCAGAAAGGGTTACCGTCTGCCTGACCTCGATGTAGAACGGAGCGAAATAAACCTCCCCGGAGGCATGAAAAGGAGCGAAGTGGTCGACTTACCCGAGGTCAACGAGGTGGATGTGGTCCGACACTACACCCATCTGTCGACGCTAAACTTTGGTGTGGACACTGGTTTCTATCCTCTCGGTTCCTGTACGATGAAGTACAACCCCAAAATCAACGAAGAAATAGCGGCTATGGGGGGCTTTGCCCACCTGCATCCCTTGGTTTCTGAAGAGTATGCCCAGGGCGCCCTGGCCATGATGCACGAGCTGAGCGAGATGCTGGGAGAGATTTCCGGTATGGACGAGGTCACCCTGCAACCTGCAGCCGGTGCCCATGGCGAGCTGACCGGTCTCATGCTGATGAAAGCCTACCATGAAGACCGTGGCGATCTAAAGCGTACCAAGATCATCGTGCCGGATTCAGCCCACGGGACGAATCCCGCGAGTGCGGCGGTAGCCGGTTTCGATGTGGTGGAGGTCAAATCCAACAAGAACGGCCTCGTTGATGTGGCCGCACTGAAGGACCTGCTCTCTGATGAGATCGCAGGGTTGATGCTGACCAACCCCAATACACTTGGACTGTTCGAGAGAGAAATCATGGAAATTGCCGGGGCTGTTCACGAGGCCGGTGGCTTGCTCTATTACGATGGCGCCAATATGAACGCGATCGTTGGCAAGGCTCGCCCGGGGGACATGGGATTTGACGTGATGCACTTCAATCTCCACAAGACCTTCAGTACACCGCACGGTGGCGGTGGACCGGGTAGTGGTCCGGTGGGTGTGAAATCACACCTGGCGCCCTATCTACCGAAACCTGTGGTCAGAAGAAAAGACAATGGCGCCTACACGTTGGATATGAGTGGAGAGAAGTCCATCGGCAAAGTGAAGGGTTTCTATGGTCACTTTGGGATTATGGTTCGTGCCTACGTCTACATCAAAACCTTGGGCTGTGATGGCCTGAAGGCTGTCGGGGAGAACGCGGTTCTCAATGCCAACTACATGATGCATTTCCTGAAAGAGGATTATCACCTGCCGATCGATACCGTATGCAAGCATGAGTTCGTCCTCTCTGGATTCAAGGATCGCTCCTTAGAGGTCACGACGCTGGATGTCGCCAAGCGGATCATCGATTTCGGTTACCATCCACCGACCATCTACTTCCCATTGATCGTACCCGAGGCTATGATGATCGAGCCGACGGAGACGGAGAGTCGCGAAACGCTCGATGGATTCATCGAGATGATGAAGCAGATTGCTCGGGAAGCCAAGGAATCGCCCGAACTGTTGAAGGAAGCACCACACCATACACCGGTGCGACGGATCGATGAGGCCAAGGCTGCACGTGAGCTGATTCTAAAGGCGAAAGACGCATAGGAGCCTTTAAGCAATTGAAGTGAAGAGGATTATTCGTGTTATCACGGATAATCCTCTTGCTATTTTGCTTATTGTTCGATATATTATTGACGAACTAGATGGGTATATAGCCTATGGAAAGGGATGGTTGGATGAAACGAATAGAGGGAAAGCAAGTATCTAAAGATATGAGACAATCCTTGGCCGCCGAGGTGGCCCTTCTCAAGGAAAGGGGAATTACCCCGGGTCTGTGCACGATCCTCGTGGGAGAGGATCCGGCGAGCCAAACCTACGTAAAAGCGAAAGGTCGCGCCTGTGAAGCGATCGGTATGTACTCAGAGGGCATCTACCTCCCCGCCGAGGCAGAGGAGAAAGAGCTCCTCGCACTGATCGATGAGAAGAATGCCGATCCCAAAATTCACGGTATTCTCGTTCAACTACCGCTACCCGATCAGATCGACAAACTGCGTGTGATCGAGAGAATCTCACCGGACAAAGATGTGGATGGATTTCATCCGATCAATGTGGGCCGGCTATTCGCAGGGGAAGGGGTTCTTTTCAAGCCCTGTACACCACATGGGATCATGAAGCTGATCGAAGCGGAGGGCATCGATGTCTCCGGCATGCACGCTGTGGTCTTGGGACGGAGCAACATCGTGGGTAAGCCCGTTGGGCAAATGCTCCTCGATGCAGATGCCACCGTCACCATCTGTCACTCGGGCACGGAGAATCTGGCCGCAATCACGAAGCAGGCCGATTTGATCGTTGCAGCAGTGGGGCAAAGGAATTTCCTGCGCGGCGATATGGTCAAGGACGGTGTGGTGGTGATCGATGTGGGCATCAATCGTGAGGATGGGAAGCTGTATGGTGATGCGAATTTCGAAGAGGTATCGCAACACGCGAGTTATATAACACCCGTTCCCGGCGGGGTAGGTCCGATGACCATCACGATGTTGCTGTATAACACAGTTTTGAGTGCAAAGCACTCCACCCAATGATAGAATAAGAGTAGCTGCATACCAGCTACTTTTTTCTTTGTGAGGAGTGTACGAATGTGATACTAGCCATTATTCTAACCCTTATCCTATTGTTTTTCGTCACGGGCATGCTCATCTTTCTTAAACCTTTTGGGAAGAAGAGAGATGTATTTGATGAGTACAAGCAGTTGAAGCTGGCGTTTCTTACTTTTCGAAAAGAACAGGAACGTGAGCCGATTGATCTGCATGAGCTGACGGAGCATCTATCGCAGAAGATAAACCTCGATCCCTACAGCCTATCCAAGGATGGCAAATTTTTGGTCGTGAAGGGATTGGAAGAGGAAGAGCAGAGAGAGATCTTGCGACGGGTGGGCGGGAAATCTGTTATCCGTGGCGACCGACTCCACTTGAGTTTCCTCAGCCTGAACAAAACTAGCGAGGTAATGCCCGTGGCGCGGTTCAAAGTGATCCCGAGCAAGGACATCACCACGACCACGCTGGTGGAGTATGATGCCTCGGCGTCAACGGCAGAAGACCAGGTGATCAAGGAGTACAAGTGGGAGAACAACAGATCACGGTTCAAAGAAGCCGGTACAAAAACGATCCGTTTGCGGATTATGGATCAGAACGGGAACTGGTCCGAATGGGCGGAAGAATCGATCGAAGTGGTGGAGAAGCCGGGACTGCTTTCGATTGCCGCCGGTCGCTACCAATTCTTTATCGTCAAATGGAATGGACACGTCTACGGTGCCGGGGAGAATATCCACGGTGAACTGGGCGTGGGAACCACCGATGAGGTCCTCGAGCCGATCCGTGTCGATGGGTTGGATTTTATCGAGAGCGTGGCCTCGGGTGAATACCATACCCTCTTCAAAACCTACGATGGAAAGGTGTACGCTGCCGGGAAGAATGACCGCGGGCAGCTGGGCCTTGGCAATCGGCACGATAGCCGATTTCCCAAAGAAGTATGGGGGATGGACCGTGTTAAACAAGTGGCCTGTGGCTACCAGCACAGTGGTGTGCTGACGGTGGATGGTGATGTGTACCTCTGGGGAGACAACCAGAACAGCCAGCTGACACCGGAACGGATCCTTTACAAAGAGACGGCCATCAAGATGCCGGGGCTTGAGAATATCAAGCAGATTTCACTGGGTGCTACCCATGGCTTGGCCTTGAGCTACAACGGTACCGTACTGGCCTGGGGTGATAATGACCACGGTCAACTCGGCCTGGGTATGAAGAGCGGCCCGATGGAAGTGGTCATGACAGAGTTTAAGAATATCAAGCAGGTGATGGCTGGGGATCGTTACACCATTTGCGTGACCAACGCGAACCGGGTGGTGGTCTGTGGCCTGAACGATCACAATCAGTTGGGCATCAGCGGTAGGGATGAGTACTTGTTCCCAGAGGAACTGCTTAGCCTCAAGGGGATCATACGTGTGGAGGCCAAGGGTGATTTTGTTATCGCTTTGTCTGAGACCGGGAAGATATACACCTGGGGTCGATACAATCCGGTGAACCACAAGACCTTCGCGAAACCCGTAGAGGTAGAGGGCGTCCGCTTCATCAAATCGATGGCTGCCGCTGAAGATCGCGCTTATGCCCTCCTAGAAGGGGATCAGGTGGTCCGTTGGGACCACGAAATCGATCAGATGATCACGATTCCCTTGGTAGAGAATCTGTCAGAGAATGCATAGCAAGAGACACCGGCCAACCGGTGTTTTTTTGTTGCCCCGATTTACAATATAAGGAAATTTGCTGTATTTATTTAAGTTTGCAACGATGTTGCTTTACTAAGTTAAGAAAAAACCTGCAAAAGTTAAATAAATAAATTTTTACTCTTGAAGAGGGCGTCTCTTCTTGGTATAGTAAGAATAATAATTACGAATATTGCATACAATTATACTCGAAATATACGGAAATGGAGTGGTGAGAATGCAAAAGTTCAAGAGAGTGCTCGTGGCGAACCGAGGGGAGATCGCAATTCGAATCTTCCGTGCTTGTAAAGAGCTGGGAATCCGCTCGGTGGCAGTATACTCCGCCGAAGATAAGAATGCCCTGTTCCGAACGAAGGCAGATGAAGCGTACCAGATTGGAAAGAACAAAGGGCCGGTGACAGCCTACCTGAGCATCGAAGAAATCATTAAACTGGCCAAGAAAAAAGGCGTTGATGCGATTCACCCGGGATATGGCTTTCTTTCGGAGAATCCGGAGTTTGCCGAGAAGTGCGAAGAGGCGGGGATTCATTTTATTGGGCCCACAGCGGACATGATGCGTGCGCTCGGTGACAAGATCGCATCGAAAAAAGTGGCTGAAAAGGTAGGCGTACCCACGATCCCTGGGGTCACCCGTGCGATTACCTCCGATGCCGAGGCGAAGGATTTTGCCGCTCACTGCGGATATCCCGTCATGTTGAAGGCCGCGGCAGGAGGCGGTGGTCGGGGGATGCGGATCGTGCGCAATGAAGAAGACCTGCTAAAGGCATATGCGCACGCGCGCTCGGAGTCTTTGAAGGCCTTCGGGAGCGAGGAGATTTTCATCGAAAAATACCTTGAGAGTCCCAAGCATATCGAGGTACAGGTGCTAGGGGATTCGGAAGGTCATCTCGTGCACCTCTACGAGAGAGACTGTTCGATCCAGCGGCGCCATCAAAAATTAATCGAGTTCACGCCGGCATTATCCCTGAGCGATGAAAAACGTGAGGAAATTTGTACCGATGCACTGAAGATCGCAGCCTCCGTACAATACCGAAGCGCTGGTACCGTTGAGTTTCTCGTGGACAAGGAGGACAATCACTATTTCATTGAGATGAACCCCCGCATTCAGGTGGAGCACACTGTGACGGAGATGACGACAGGTGTCGATATTGTGCAGGCGCAGATTCTCATCGCACAAGGTCATGCCCTGGGTTCTGACAAGATTGGAATCCAGGGGCAGGAGGATATCCAGCCACGCGGGTACGCCATCCAGTGCCGGGTGACCACGGAAGACCCACACCATGATTTCATGCCGGATACCGGACGCATCGATGTCTATCGAACGGGCGCAGGGTTTGGGATTCGTCTCGATGGAGGGAATGGATTCACCGGTGCGGTGATCAGTCCTTATTTTGACTCGCTGCTGGTGAAGTCTACCTCCTGGTCCCGCCATTTCGACGATGCGATCAACAAGAATATCCGGGCGATCAAGGAACTGAAGATTGAGGGCGTGAAAACGAACACGGATTTTCTGATCAACGTACTAAACCATCCGGTCTTCCGACGCGGAGAGTGTGATACGAATTTCATCAACGTCCATCCGGATCTTTTCGATCTTTCCGTGAAAAAGAGCCATGAGCTACAGGTACTTCACTACCTGGCAGACAAAGTGGTGAACGAAACGGGCGGAGACAAGCGGGATTATGATGTACCCAAGGTACCGAAGGTGCCGAAGACGGACAAACTGATCGGGACCAAGCAAATTCTCGATGAGCAGGGTCCCGATGGTCTCGTTCGATGGATCCAGGGGCAGCGTAAGTTGCTCCTGACGGATACAACGATGCGCGATGCCCAACAATCGCTCATGGCCACGCGTATGCGGACGAAGGATATGAAAAAAATTGCCAAGGCCACGTCGCACATCGGACGTGATTTCTTCTCACTGGAGATGTGGGGAGGCGCTACCTTCGATGTAGCCTATCGATTCCTGAAGGAATCCCCCTGGGAACGCTTGGATCTCATTCGCGAGCGCGTACCTAACCTCTTGCTACAGATGCTCCTTCGCGGATCCAACGGTGTGGGCTATAAGAACTACCCCGATAACGTGATCAGAGAATTGATCCGCGAGTCGGCCGCACGTGGAATCGACGTGTTCAGGATCTTCGACTCTCTCAACTGGATCGAAGGCATGGAAGTGGCGATCGACGAGGTCATCAAGAGCGGTAAGGTGGCCGAGGCGGCCATTTGCTACACCGGTGACATTTTGGACGAGACGAGGGACAAGTATACCCTGGACTACTATGTGAAGAAAGCGAAAGAACTTGAGAAACGTGGGATTCACATCCTGGGGATCAAGGATATGTCTGCCCTTCTGAAGCCCCATGCAGCCTACAAGCTCGTGAAAGCCCTCAAGAATGAAATCAGCATCCCGCTCCACGTGCACACCCACGATACAACGGGCAACGGTGTGGCCAGCATGCTCATGGCCGCACAGGCGGGCGCTGACATCGTGGATACGGCGATCAACAGCATGAGCGGGCTCACCAGCCAGCCAGCGATGAACAGCGTGGTGGAGGCGCTGAAGCATACACCGAGAGACACGGGGATCAACACCGAGGAGCTACAACAGCTCAACGATTACTGGGCGAATGTAAGACCGGTATACGAGGCTTATGAATCGGATCTCCGATCCAGTGCAGCCGAGATATACAAATTCGAGATACCCGGTGGGCAGTACTCCAACCTCAAGCCGCAGGTGGAAAGCTTTGGACTTGGCCATCGATTTGACGAAGTGAAGGAAATGTTCAGGGCCGTAAACCTGATGTGGGGGGATATTGTCAAAGTGACCCCTTCGTCGAAAGCCGTAGGGGATATGGCGATCTTCATGGTACAGAATGATCTGACACCCGCGAACATCCTGGACAAGGGAAAGGGCCTTACTTATCCCGACAGTGTGGTGGCCTACTTCAAGGGCATGATGGGACAGCCGGAGGGTGGTTTTCCGGTGGACCTTCAGAAAATGATACTCAAGGGGGAAAAGCCGATTACCGTTCGTCCGGGGACACTGCTCAAACCTGAAGACTTCGAGGCGATCAATACACATCTCGAGACGACCTACGGACGCCCCTTCGATCGGTCAGAGCGCATCAGTTACGCTCTGTATCCCAAGGTGTATGAGGATTACCTGGTCTATCTCGAAAAGAGTGGCGATTTCAGCGAGATGGGCTCCGACGTCTATTTCCACGGCCTCAAAGAAGGGGAGACATGTGAGGTGACAGTCACCGAAGGACGCGTGATCGTGATCACGCTCAGCGAGATCGGCAAGGTCGCTGAAGATGGCCAGCGCACGGTGGTCTTTGAAGTGGATGGCAACCGTCGTGAGATTCGCATCAAAGATGAGAAGGCGGCCAAGACGGAGCAAAGGGAGTCGATTCCGATGAAAGACGAATCGGATGATTGCCAGGTGGGTGCTTCGATCCCCGGTAGCATATCAAAGATTCTCGTTTCCCCAGGGGAAAAAGTGGTGATGGGTCAACCGCTGCTGGTCGTAGAGGCCATGAAGATGGAGACTGAGATCACGTCGCCGCTGAGCGGTTCTGTGGAGAGTATTCTGGTGAAAGAAAATGAGACGGTTTCAGCCGGCCAATTGCTAATGGAACTTGATCAAGAGGCTCCCGCCTAGGGAGCCTTTTCTTTGGTTGTAGCTGCGGTAGGAGGGTAAGAAAAAAATAGCTATTTCCTGGCAGAGCCCGTATACTAGAAAGAAGAGAATGAAGAATGAGGTGGCGCGTTTTATGGATTTGATGCAGTTCAATCGAGATAGGATCGAGATACCAGAACATGCGACGGCCCCGCCATGGCGAATTCTCGTGGCAGACGACGAAGAGCAGGTCCATACAATGACGCGCATGGTCATGAAAAGATTTCACTTCGAGGGTCGGGGTGTGGAAATTCTGAGCGCCTATTCCGGTGAAGAGGCCAAACGGATGATGGCGGAAGAAGGAGAAATCGCAATTCTCTTCCTCGATGTCGTCATGGAAGCAGAAGATGCCGGCCTGAAGGTCGTTCAATACGTACGGGAGAATCTGAAAAACTCGCTGGTGCGCATTATACTGAGAACCGGACAGCCGGGACAGGCACCTGAAGAAGATGTGATTCGCCACTATGACATCAATGACTATAAATCGAAGACCGAGTTGACGGTGAAAAAGCTATACACGGCGGTAGTCGCTTCCCTGAGGGCCTATCAGGACATGTTGACGATCGAGAAGAACCAACGGGGGCTCGAGGGAATCCTGAGATCCTCTAGAGAGCTCTTCCGTTTGCAGACGATCGAAGATTTTTCGATGAAAGTGCTGGATCGACTGGATGAACTGACGCGGGCAAATGGACGGGAGTATGGTAGCGGCTTCGTTCTGTCTGGTCGCTCCGAGCACTTGGTCGTCGTGGCGCGTAGCGGTCGGTATGAGGAAAGTCCCGGAGATCATTTTTCCGACTGGCCCGAAGCGGAAAAGCAGCGGATTGGGCCGGGCAGAAACGAGCGCGGGACCTTTTTCGAAGGCCGACAATTTCTCGGGAGTTTTGAATCGCTCGGTGGTTTGGAGACCATAGTTTTCTTCGAGGCCCAACAACCGATCGATGGATTGGACCGTAATCTGATTAAGATTTTCCACTCGAACGTCGCTGTGGCCATCGACAATCTGTATCTCAGTGAAGAGATTATCGATACACAGAAGGAAGTGATCATCACCCTCGGTGAGATTGTCGAGACCCGATCGAAGGAGACGGCAAATCACGTGAGGCGTGTGGCAGAATATTCCTATGTCCTGGGGAGTGCTTACGGGCTCGAGGAATCGCAAGCGATGCTTCTGCGTCTCGCCTCACCCATGCACGATATCGGAAAAATCGGGATCCCGGATGTAATCCTGGATAAGCCGGGTCGGTTGGATGTGGATGAGTTCGAGATCGTCAAGACGCACACGACCATCGGGTACGAAGTACTCAGAAAATCAAATCGTGATATACTGAAGGCAGCAGCAACGATCGCATGGCAACATCACGAACGATGGGATGGCACTGGCTATCCCCTGTCCCTGGCAGGTGATGACATTCATGTTTTCTCACGGATCACAGCGATCTGTGATGTGTACGATGCACTGAGCCACAAGCGCGTCTACAAAGTGGCGTGGCCAGAGGCCGAGGTCTTGGCCTACTTGAGAGACCAATCGGGTGCCATGTTCGACCCGACGATTGTCTCCTTATTCTTCAAGCACTATGAACAGATCAAGACGATCAAGGAACGGTATCCGAACGAGGGGGACCAGTGACATGGAAGAAAGACGAAGGTACAACCGACTGCCCGTGGACATTTACATTCACGTAGACTCGCTCTATAGAGAGGGTAAGGAAGCACTCGAGGAGATCAACAAGGATATCGAGGTGATCGATATTTCCAAAGGTGGTATCGGTTTCGTGACAACGGTGGAACTACCACTCAATTTTTTCTTCAACGCCCGCATTTCTCTCGGCGAAGACCGCAGTTTTTACAGTGTGCTCAAGATCATCCGCACGCGCTATGAGAAAGAGCAAGCCCTATATCATTACGGATGTGAGTTCGTGGGTTTGGCGGATATTCTGACCCACTATATCGACGATTACGAAGAAAACATAACAACGTAGAGTTACTGCATCAATGCAGTAACTTTTTCTTTCGGAGGTGAAAAGGATGAAAGTACTGTTCACTTATCACTATGGCGATGAGAAAATGGCTGAGATCAAGGATATGGGCTACGAGGTGCTCTACATCAGCGAGAAGAAAGTGGAGAATGGTCCTGAGGTCGATGAGGTTGAGATTTTGTGCTGTTACAATCCCTTCGACCGCATCGACATCACCCGCATGTCGCGCCTCGAGTGGATCCAGCTGTCCTCCATCGGAATCGATCAATTGCCCAAAGAAGAAGTGATCGCCCAGGGGGTGACGGTGACCAACAACCGTGGGGGATACTCGATTCCCATGGGGGAGTGGGTCGTCGGTAAACTACTTGAGATCTACAAGCAGAGTCCTAAGCTTTACGAACAACAGCGGGCGCATCAGTGGAAGCTCTCGAGTGAAGTGCGTGAGCTCTTCGGAAAAAAAATCGGCTTTCTCGGTACCGGGACCATTGCATCGGAAACGGCCAAGCGTCTTTCGGGTTTCGAAGTGGAACGGATCGGTTTCAACACGACAGGACATGCGGAGAACCACTTTGATGCCTGTTATGCACTGGACCGGGTGGAGGAACACCTGCCGACGCTCGATGCTGTGGTGATCGCCCTACCGGCGACACCCTCGACGAGAGGATTCGTGAATCGTGAGCGTCTTGCCCTCATGGCAGATGATGCGGTGCTGATCAATATTGCCAGGGGGGAGATCCTGGACGAGGATGCGCTGATCGACGTGCTGAATACCGGGAAATTCTCCGGGGTGGCCCTCGATGTGGTCACGGAAGAGCCGCTAGATCCCACGTCCCCGCTGTGGGCATTCGATCGTGTGCTGATTACCCCTCACAACTCATGGATCTCTGAAATGCGAAACGAGAGGCGTTTCGCTCTGATCAAGGAAAACTTGAGGCGTTATATGGTAAAAGAGCCGTTGAAAAACGTCGTGGATATAGAAAGAGGTTATTAATATGTACTCGAAAATGGTGGTGGACACCCATGTCCACACGATCGCCAGTGGCCATGCCTATAGCACGCTGAGCGACTATGTAAAAATCGCCGGTGAGAGAGGAATCGAACTGTTCTGTCTGACCGACCACGGACCCAAGATGCCGGGCGCTAGTCATATTTTTCACATCGGTAACCAGTCGGTGATCCCGAGACGCATCGAGGGTATCGAGGTTCTACGGGGAGTTGAAGCAAACATCGTGGATCTCAACGGGACCATCGATGTAGAACGGCCATTGGCCGAGTATCTGGATTTTGTGATCGCCAGCTTTCACCCTCCGACGCTCGAGCCAGGGACAAGGGAGGAAAATACACAGAGTTACTTGGCTGCCATGGCATCGGGTGTGGTAGATGCCATCGGTCATCCGGGCAATCCCCAGGTCCCGGTGGATTTCGAAGCACTTGTGGAGGGTGCCAAGAAATACAATGTGTTGATTGAGATCAACAACTCCTCCTTCCGCTCCTTTTCCCGCCGGGGTAGTTGGGACCGTTGTCAGGAAATCGCCAAGCTGTGTGCAGAGAAACAGGTCCGGGTGATGTTTGGGAGCGATTCTCATATCGCTTATGACCTGGGCAATTTTGGAGATGCGCTGACGGTGGCCGAACGGGCGGGCATTAGCGAAGAGCTGATTGTCAATCGATCGGTGGAGGTCTTTAAGCTTTTCTTGCGTGAACGGGGGAGACGTCTTGATTGATCTGAGGAACATGGATCTTACGGCTCTCAAGGGTTGGATCGTAGAAGAAGGTTACCCTGCTTTTCGAGCGAAACAGCTCTTCAACTGGATCACAAAGGGCATCATGTCTTTCGAGGAGATGACCAATCTTCCTGCAAAAATGGTAGAAGCCTTATCAGAGAAAGCCTATGTCGATAATGTGAGGATTGTCGAGCGCCACGTCTCATCAGATGGGACCATCAAGTACCTCATGGCACTGAAAGATCGTCAGATCATCGAAGCCGTACTGATGAAATACCGACATGGAAACAGTGTGTGTGTGTCCACACAAGTGGGCTGCCGCATGGGTTGCACCTTCTGCGCGTCTGCCCTGGAGGGCCGCGTACGCGATCTGACAGCGGGGGAGATTCTAGGGCAAATGCTGACCATCATGGACGCGGAGCAGGTGACACTGCAGAATGTGGTGCTCATGGGCAGTGGTGAGCCGCTCGATAATTTCGATGAGGTGGTCCGCTATCTCGAGATGGTGAACGATCCAGAGGGACTGAACTTCAGTCACCGGCGGATCACCTTATCGACTTGTGGGATTGTCCCCAGAATTTATGAGCTTGCCGATATGCAGTTGCAGATCAACCTGGCCATTTCGCTCCATAATCCCTTTGATGAAGAACGTGTGCGGGTGATGCCGATCGGTCGCATGTATCCACTGCAGGATCTCATGGCCGCCTGTCGTTACTACAGTGAGACTACGCACCGGAGAATCACATTTGAGTATGCTTTGATCAGCGGAGAAAATGACACCCCGCGTCACGCCCACGCGCTGGGGAAACTGCTCCGTGGAACACTTTCGCATGTAAATCTGATTCCCGTCAACCTTGTGCAGGAAAAAGATTTCCGTCCGACGGAAGAAAATGCGATATCAGCGTTTAAAAGCACCTTGGAGGAGTATAAATTGAATACGACAATTCGTCGGGAGCTCGGTTCGGATATTAACGCCGCCTGTGGTCAATTGAGGAAATCTTACCTCGATGATCTGAGCGTCGTGATTCACGACTGAACTTCCTCGAAAAAACGTATGACGTCTTGAAGGAACTGGAGACGACCGTGCTACGGAGAGAGAAGAGACCGTCCCAGGCACTTTCGAGACACAAGAGGATGAAGGAGGAATTCTTATGGTCAAGATTATCTGTGGTGCAAAAGGTACAGGGAAGACCAAGCAGCTCATTGATCGAGCGAATGACGACATGGGAAAGATCAAGGGTCACATTATTTACATTGACGACGATTCCCATCATATGTATGAAGTGAAGCATGACATTCGTTTTATCTCCATGGATGAGTTCCCAATCAAAAAACCCGATGAGTTTTATGGTTTCCTCTGCGGATTAATCTCCAACGACTTTGATATACAAAGCGTTTATATAGACGGAATCAAGAACGTGATCGACATTTCCGTTGATGACTTGACCCCATGGTTGAAGAAAGTCGACAATCTCTCTGAGAAGTATGAAATCAATTTTTACTTGACCCTCAGTCATCCGCCTAAAGAAATTCCCGAGTCATTAAAAGAATATTTAGAAGCGTAATCTATCATGCCGGGGTCTCCCTCGGCATTCTCTTTCGAAGTGAACAATTTGTTAAGTTTTTACAAAGAATACACACGTGTAAGCAACGTTTGATATACTTGAGCTAAGAAGAGTAAAAAGGAGTTGCTGCATGCGAAAGAAAAGAATCATGGTATGTGTTACCCAACAGAAGTCCTGTGAACGCTTGATCGCCCAAGGGGCCACGTATATGCGAAAGGCATCGGATGAACTCCATGTCGTACACGTGGTCAAGGAGAATTGGCGTTATTTCGGCCAACTGAAAGAAGCCGATGCCCTGGAATATCTATTTGATATTTCAAAACAGCATGGTGCTTCGCTCAGCGTGATCAAAGCCAAGGACATAGAGGGGACCCTAGGTAAGTATGCAGAGGATCACCGGATCGATACAATTGTGATGGGTGAATCCTTTGAAAAAGATGAACAGCAGAATATGATCCATCGTCTTGAGAACCATCTGAATCGTAAGATCCAGGTGGAAACGGTGCCTTTTCATTTGAATGAAGAGAATCCATCATCACAGATCGTCTGAAATCCCGTCGTGGGATTTTAGATAAATATCATTTAACAAGGGAGGATTTGCTGTATGAGAAAATTGTTGAGCATCATGTTGCTCGTCGTACTGATCGCATCGGGCGTTACCTTTGCCGATGATCACATGACGACCTTCACGATCGTCCACACCAACGACACCCACGCTCGAATTGAAGAGGGCGACTACGATGGTATGGGCTTCGCGAAGATTTACACGAAAGTAAGAATGCTCGAGGAAGAGGGAAAAGAACTTTTGATCCTGGATGCTGGAGACACCTTCCATGGCCAGACGATTGCATCGCTGGTTGAAGGCGAATCGGTTGTTCGGGTACTGAATGCCATCGGCTATGATGCGATGACAGTCGGCAACCACGATTTCAACTACGGCCAGGAGCGGCTGCTCGAGTTGAAAGACATGATCGACTTCCCCATGGTCAGCGCGAACATCATGAAGGATGGCGAAAATTTCCTACCTCCTTACACGATGACAGAGATCGACGGTGTGAGCATTGCCATCGTGGGCATGACCTCTCCAGAAACCTCTTATAAAACGCATCCTAAGAATGTCGAAGGGATCACGTTCACGAACCCCATCGAAGCAGCACGCGAGGCGCTCGCAGCGGTGGAAGACGAAGCGGATATCGTCATCGGGCTTTTCCACGTCGGAGTAGACGAATCAACAGAGATCACGTCTGCCGATATCGCCGAAGCGGTTCCTGGCTATGATATTATCGTGGACGGACATTCTCACACTTTCTTGCCAGAAGGTCTTGTCGTTGGTGATACGACGATCGTCATGGCCGGAGAATATGATAAGGCCCTTGGGCTGGTGGAAGTCGTATACGCAGACGGTTCATTGACCGTGATGCCTTCTCACCTGACAAAGGAAGAAGCAGCTGAGTTAGAAGATGCAGAAGAGATCACATCGCTAGTCGCCGATATCAAGACCCAGATCGAGGAGATCACATCGGTAGTCGTTGGTGAAGCTGATCAAGATTTGGTTGGCGAACGTGAGCTCGTACGCACAGGTGAAACGAACCTCGGTAATCTGATTACCAATGCGATGCTGGATGTAACAGGTGCTGATGTCGCCATGACAAATGGTGGCGGAATCCGCGCTTCAATCGAATCCGGCACAGTGACAAAAGGTGATGTGATCACGGTGCTACCTTTCGGTAACTATATCGTGACGAAAGAAGTAAGCGGTGCAGACCTGCTCATGGCCATCGAGCATGGTATCGATAGCTATCCCGCTACAAAAGGTGCTTTCCCACATGTGGGCGGCATGAGTTTTACTTTTGATCCGAGCAAACCCGCTATGATGCGCGTGACGGAAGTCACCGTCGATGGCGAACCACTGGATATCATGGAAACCTACGTACTGGCCACCAATGACTTCATGGCCGCAGGTGGCGATGACTACACGATGTTCGCAGACGATGCGATCTTAGGTGAGTACCCGGGTCTTGACGAAGCGGTGATGGATTATATCGCTGAGTACGGTACAGCTGGTGCCATGGTAGAAGGTCGCGTTGTGGCGATGGATACCATGGAAGAATCAACCGAAGAGCCTGTAGTTGAAGGTGCAGTCTACACGGTTGTTTCGGGCGATGCGCTCTACAAGATCGCAGCGAAGTACGACACAACTTGGCAGACACTTGCCGAGTACAATGACATGGAAAACCCCGATCTGATCTTCCCTGGCGACGAGATCATGATTCCAATGCAGTAAAACGAAAAAGCCGAGCACCTTCCCTTCGGGGAGGGTGCTTTTTTCAGGCGAAAAACTACACAAATCATCGCGGATGGTGTAGGATGAGAATAGTGATTTATCAGATGGAAGGAGTTTCTATGTCCTCAAAACGCTACCGTACCTACAGCGTCTACTTAAAAGAAAAGTATGGTGAAAAGGTCTATAAACTACCGGTCAATCTACCGGTCACTTGTCCGAATCGTGATGGCAACCTATCGCGATCGGGATGCACCTTCTGTGCGGAGGTGGGGACCGGTTTCGAAAGTTTTGCCGATTGTGTGCCCGTGCGGTCCCAGTTGGATCAAAACAGAACCTTCATGGCAAAGCGTTTCAAAGCGAAACGTTTCATTGCTTATTTTCAGAATTTCACCAACACCTACATGGACCAAAAAACCTTTGAAATGTACATGGAGGAGGCCGTTGGGGAGGATATCGTAGAAATAGCCATCAGCACGAGACCGGATTGCATGACCGAGGAACAGCTCAATTATCTCGAACGCTTGCGTGATCGAACGGGTATATCGGTGACCATCGAGCTGGGTCTGCAGACCGTCAACTATCGGACCCTCGAGCGTATCAACCGCGGACACGGTCTCGCGGCCTTCGTCGATGCAGCGCTACGTGTGAAACGACGGGGTTTCGAACTATGTGTGCATCTGATCTTGAACCTACCCGGTGACGAATTGATCGATGTGGAAGAGGCCGCGGGAATGATGAACGCCTTGTCTGTGGACTCGGTGAAGCTACATTCCCTTTATATCGCCAAGAACACCCTTATGGGAAGACAGTTCGAGGAAGGGACCCTTCAAGTGATTGCCTTTGAGGACTACGTCGCCCGCGTCATTCGCTTTCTCCGACTGGTGAATCCCGATATGGTCATCCAGCGATTGGCCGGTCGTGCGCCGGAGAAAGATACACTCTTTTGCAATTGGAACAAGAGTTGGTGGAAAATCGTCGAGGCAATTGACGAGGGGTTGGAAGACCAAGGAGCGGAGCAGGGGGACGTCTGGGTCCAGAACGCGAACCGCGGCGTGATGAGTCGCTTCCGGTGACTTTCATTCGCAGTGGATTTATATTACAATAGAAGGGGTGTAAACCGATGCGACGGTTATTGGTTTGGGATATCGACGGTACATTAATCGATTGTGGCGGTAGCGGCCGTAGGGCCATGGATGAAACCTTTTTGTTTTTTTTCGAAATTGATTCTGGTTTCAAAGATGTCCCCATGGCCGGGAAACTGGACTCGGGGATCTTGAGGCGGGCACTGGACCACCATGCGCTCCCACTGGACTCCATGGACTCCTTTTTCGAAGCCTATGGATCTATTCTTGATCGCCACCTCAGGGAAGAGAATACGATCACCTGTTTACCTGGTGTGGTCCCGCTGCTCGAAAGACTAAAGCGTAGGGCGGGCATTCACATGGTTATTGTGACTGGGAACAATCGACGGGGTGCAGAGATCAAATTGCGACATGCCGGCCTCGAGAGATTCTTTACACTAGGTGCTTATGGTGACGAGGCGGAGAACCGGACCGACCTGGTCAAGCTTGCCGTGAGTAGGGCCGAAGCGGCATTCGCTTGCAAGTACACGAGCGACGAGGTCTATGTCATCGGGGATACCCCCGATGATATTCATGCGGGCAAGGGTGCCGGGTACAAGCAACTTGTCGTCACCACGGGGTCCTATGCTCACCCGGCACTGGCGGCCCATGAACCCACGGGGATTCTGACCTCTTTTGAGGAGATCGAACGTTTCATGCAACTAATTGAGGTGAACTGACATGGAGAACAATCGGGAATGGAAAGAAATGCTGATCGCTTATGAACAGGCCATAGAAGAGCTGAAGGTCAAGTTCAAAGCGATTCGCAAGGAATATAGAGACCTAGGTCTTTACTCGCCGATCGAATTTGTCACCGGTCGGGTGAAGAAAATTTCGAGTATCATCGAAAAGGCCCAGCGCTATCATATGGAAGACGATGAAATTGAAGAGAAGATGGAGGATATCGCCGGGATCCGGATCATGTGTCAGTTCACAGGGGATATTTTTCGAGTGGCCGAGCTCTTGCGCGAACGCGATGGAAAAGACCTGATGATCATGTACGAGAAGGACTACATCAACAACCCGAAGCCGAGCGGCTATAAGTCCCACCACATGATCATCAAGTATCCCGTTCAGACAGCCTTGGGAGAGCGGGAGATCCTGGCGGAAATCCAGATCCGAACTCTGGCCATGAACTTTTGGGCGACAATCGAGCACTCCTTGAACTACAAGTACCAGGAGAACATCCCAGCAGAGGTGCGCAAACGGCTAAAGAGTTCGGCGGAGGCAGCATGGCAGCTCGATAATGAGATGACCGAGATCCGCAATGAGGTCATCAATGCGCAGATGATGTTCGAACAGAAGTCCAATGTAGTGGCTGACATTGTCAACAATCTCAAGGTACTCTTCTTAAGCGACCGCACGGAAGAAGCCTTATCCTTTAGGAAGCGTTTTGAAGAGATCTATGACATCGGGCACGGGGATGCTGATGCCCTTGAGAGGCTGCTCGAGGAGATGAAAGAGGCTATGCCTCGTTACAAAGTTCTAGAAACGGACAAGGAGTGATGCGATGATCTATGTGATCAGCGATTTACATCTGAGTCTTTCGACGGATAAACCCATGGATGTTTTCGGTGCTCACTGGATCGGTCATTTCGATAAGATCAAGAGGGACTGGCAGGAGCGAGTGACGGATGAGGACCTCGTGTTAATCGGTGGGGATACTTCCTGGGCCATGAGTCTGGAGGAAGCTGATCGAGATCTCTTGGCCATTGACGCCCTACCGGGTCGCAAGATCATCATCAAGGGAAATCACGATTACTGGTGGTCATCACTGAACAAGATGCAAGGGCTTTATCCATCGATCGACTTTCTACACAATAATTTTTATGTCCATAAAGAGATAGCCATCTGCGGTAGTAGGGGGTGGTTGTGCCCGAACGATGCCACCTTTTCCGAACATGACGAGAAAATCTACCGTAGGGAGGCACAACGGTTGGAGTTGAGTCTGGCCGCTGCGAAGAAAGAAGGTTTTCATCGGATCATCACCATGTTGCACTATCCACCGACCAATGATAAGATGGAACCCTCTCTGTTCACCGAGTTGATCGAACGGTATGAAGTGGAGACGGTTATTTACGGCCATCTGCACACAGAGAAGGCCTTCAAGATGGGGTACAAAGGTTGCTGGAAAGAAACGATGGTTTACCTCACAGCTTGTGATTACTTGGATTTTCGATTGCTATCGTTAGAAGATGGGGGAACACTGTGCAAGAAGGGATAAGAGAACAAGCTTTGATCGATGATTTTTCGCGAAATCGCGATCAACTGATCGATAGACTTGAGTTGGGGGAGTTGGATAAAACGGACTACATCGTGGAGAATGTGAGATATTTTCACAGTCTGGATGCAGAGCCGTTTTCTACACCGTATCACACCCTCGAACAAGGTCTTTTCAATTATCAGTACTATAATGTCATGGCAAAACACGAGTTGATACGAGCCGATGAACTCGCCTTTCAGGACCCCGAAAGCGCCGATGATCATCGGGATCGTGCCCTTCGTTACTACGATGAGAAGGACCGAGGGCTGCTCCACCTGTTGGAGGCAGCGGGTTACCATCGGATCGAGGCTTATTTTGTTAAAACGGATAGTCCATCTCTAAGAGGTCAGCTCTATGAGATCGTCATTCAAGATTATCCAAGGGCCATTTTTCATTCGAAAAGCACCCTGATCCTCAAGCGTCTCAAGCATCGCAATGTGTTTTGCGAAGAGACGAAGCCTTCACTGATCGATGCTTATATCAATACAAAGTATTGATTAGAGCTTCACCTCTTTTGGTATCTATGGAATAAGAACCGAAAGGGGTGAAGACATGATCAAGATTCCACATTATGAGCGAGGAGAATCGGTCACAGTACAGCGTATGGTGACGGAGGATGAAACAGCCATGCACTATGGCAGTGGAAAGCTGGAGACGCTTTTCGCCATCCCCGCATTACTCGAGATGATGTTAGAGGCGGGTGCTGAGCTCGTTGATGCAAAACTACCCGAAGATTACATCTCTGTCGGGAAAAAAGCAATGGTCGATCACACGGAACCCACGGTTATGGGTGAAAAGGTGACGGTGAAAGTGTCGGTGGATCATGTGGAGGGCAACTACGTCTACTTGACGATGGAAGCTTACGATGAGGTTGGTAAGATCGGCAAAGGTGAGAACACCCGTGTCATTTTGAACCAGAGAGGGTTGCTCAACAGAGCCCAAGAGCGGGTTGAAGCACTACAGAATAAAGATTTTTAAAAAGATGGGGCAACCCATCTTTTTTCCTGATATATGAAGAGACAAAAGGAATGAGAATGGAAGTGGTAGAATGACTTTTGAAAAAATGATGGGTTACGATGCAGTAATTTTTGATCTGGATGGAACCTTGGTGGACAGCATGTGGTTGTGGCTCGAGGTCGATCGTACATTTTTGGAAAAACGGAATCTCAACATCCCCGAAAACCTGGGCAAGGAGATCGAGGGAATGGGCTTTCAGGAGACGGCAGCATACTTCAAGGAGACCTTCGGTCTTCCGGAGAGTCCCGAGGCTATTATGGAGGAGTTTCACGCCCACACGGTGACCTTCTACGAGGAGAAAATTTTCGTCAAAGAGGGGATTCTAGAACTCCTTCAAGCCTTCAAAGATTCCGGCAAACGCATAGCCATCGCGACATCGAATTCGCTGACCCTTGCAGAAAAGGTACTGAGGAACAATGGGATCGAGGATTTCTTCGAGCAGATCGTCACCTCCGACATGGTGGGGCGTGGAAAACCCTCCCCTGATGTCTTCTTGGAAGCGGCGTCTCGTATTGACGTGACACCTGAGAGATGTCTCGTTTTCGAAGATACGCATGCCGGAGTCAAAGGAGCCAAAGCAGCCGGAATGGACGTTGTGGCTATTTTCGATGAAGTGTCGGCAGCCCATCGCGACGCCATCGCCAAAGATGCTGATTATTATCTGGAAACTTATGAGTTACTCGTGAAAGAGGCTATCCGATGAAAAGAAATCAAGAGATTACAGTGAAGATAGAGGATTTCCGGTTTCCGAACAAGGGAATCGGTCGGTTTGAAGGAAAACCGGTGGTCATCAAGCATGCCCTACCCGGCGAAACGGTCTTGGCACGAGTGAAGCGTACGCGCGCAGAAAAAGCGGAAGCAAAACCGATTGCTGTGCTCGAGCCGGCGACGCATCACGTGCTACCTCCCTGTGCTCATTATGAGGCGTGTGGCGGCTGCCAAAGGCAACAGCTTGGTTATGATGACCAGCTGCAATTGAAATCTAACGCCGTCCGAGAACTGATGGGATGGGATGAAGAAACCTACGAGGGGATCGTCCCGAGTCCCTCCATTTTTCACTACCGCAATAAGATGGAGTACTCCTTTGGTGATGCCGAGAAAGACGGTCCGATGACCCTGGGCATGCACCGTAGGGGGCGTTTCATGGACGTGATTAACACGCACCAGTGCCTGATCGTGCACGAGGATTTCAATCGAATCCAGGCGGCAACGCTTGCGTTTTTCGAAGAGCGCAAGGTCCGTCAGTACCACCGCAAGAAGCACGAAGGAACGCTTAGGCACCTTGTCATCCGTCGGGGTGAGAAAACCGGACAGATATTGGTGGGGCTCTCGGTAGCAGACCCTAGCGCGATCGACACCGAAGCCTACAAAGATCTCTTGCTCGATCTAGAACTGGAGCATGAGATCGTGGGGATTCTTCTGCTCGTCAACCGAGATCTCGGTGATGTGGTTAAGGATGGCGACGTGCGCGTGATCCACGGTCGCTCCTATTATGAGGAGCGTCTCTTCGATTTGTCTTTTCAAGTGTCTTTCTTCAGCTTCTTTCAGACCAACACATCGGGAGCGGAACGCCTCTACACTGAGGCCATCGGACTCCTCGATAACCACCATGATCAGGTGATATACGATCTTTACTCGGGGACGGGGACCATCGCGCAGGTAATGGCCCGGAGCGCTCGACACGTCTATGGAATCGAAATTGTCGCTGATGCGGTAAAGGCCGCGAGGGACAACGCCAGCTCGAACGCTCTGGAGAACGTGACATTTTTAGCGGGGGATGTATTCCAAACGCTCCCGGAAATTGAAGAAAAACCGGACCTCATTGTGGTAGATCCACCACGAGTGGGACTGGGTCAGAAGACAGCGGCTCGTATTGCCGAGTACGGAGTCCCTCAGATTCTGTATATCTCTTGTAATCCTGTGACGCTCAAGGAAGATCTGGAGACCTTGGCCGTGTCAGGTTACCGCGTCAAGCGCGCGAAGACCGTGGACTTGTTCCCACACACCTACCATGTGGAAAGTATCGCTTTACTTGAGAAGGAGGATTTTGTCCGATGAAGGATATCGTAACATGCACTGCCTTCGATGAGAAGGGACGGGGTGTCGTCATGCTCCGCAACAAGGAGACGGCAATCCCCGGGTTGATCCCAGGGGAGCGCGCTCAAATTGACTTCGGTGGCAAAATTGGTCGCGAGATGCTCAGGGAGATGGATCTCGAAAGCCCATCGCCCCTTCGGGCCAAGCCACCCTGCCCTTATTATGAAGCTTGTGGTGGTTGCCAGATCCAGCACCTGACCGTGGAAGGACAGCGTGTCTTCAAGGAAGAAAAGGTCAAGAGCCTTCTCGGACGCTTCACCACACCACAGCCGCTAATCATGATGGAGGATCCTTACTACTATCGCAACAAGAGTCTAGCGACCTTCCAGCGCGACCAGCGCGGCAAAATCCGATCGGGCATCTACGAAGAGAACACCCACCGCGTGGTCGATGTGGATCAATGTATCATCCAGGATGATCGTGCGAACAAGATTATCTCGACGATCGGGAAACTACTGAGCACCTTTAAGTTGGATCCCTATGATGAGGACCGCGGCAAGGGTTTCTTGCGCCATGTGCTCATTCGGACGGGCTACCATACCGGTCAGATCATGGTCGTTTTGGTGACGGGTATGCAGGTCTTTCCATCGAAGAATAATTTCCTCCAGGCACTTCGGAAGAAACATCCCGAGATCACCACGATTATCCAGAACGTGAATGACTACCAAACCAGTATGGTTCTCGGTAAAAAAAGCAAAACGCTCTATGGCCCAGGATATATTGAGGATCACCTCCGTGGTAAACGCTTCAGAATCTCCTCTAGTTCTTTCTACCAGGTGAACCCGGTACAGACGGAGAAACTCTACGAAATCGCACTGGGCATGGCTGAGATTCAGTCTGGCGATATTGTCCTCGACGCTTACTGTGGAACGGGCACCATTGGGATCATGGCGGCCGAAGAAGCTGAGGCCGTAATCGGTGTGGAGCTCAGCGCCACGGCGGTCAGGGATGCCATCGGTAACGCGAATCGCAATGGTGTGAAGAACATCTGGTTCCACCAGGCCGATGCCAGCGAACTCATGCAGGCCATGGCAACCGATGGGCAGCGGATCGATGTGGTGTTTCTCGATCCACCGCGTGCGGGGAGCGATGAGCATTTCCTCGGGGCCTTAGTGGAACTATCACCTCGCCGCGTGATCTACATCTCCTGTGAACCGGCAACGCAAGCGAGAGATCTTGCTTACCTTGAGAAGAATGGATACCAGGTCAAGAACATACAGCCGGTGGACATGTTTCCGCAAACCTACCATGTCGAGACCGTTGTTCTGCTGACAAGAAAATAGATACATGAACCCTTGAAGATGCCGTGTTTACGGCGTTTTCAGGGGTTTCTTTATTTTTTGTGGTGATTGAGATGATAGATTAGAGCGTTCTTAACGTGAAAAAGAGAAAGAGCCTTATCCTACCCATCCTGATAGCAGTTTAGCTTTTTGCGGTCAAATGTTTGGTGGAATTACTTCTGGTCGAAATTTACAATCATGCACTTATAAAATATACAAAAAATTCCAATTAAGTCTTGCTATTGCTTGCATCTAAGAATATAATATTTGTATATTTACAATATAGAGAATAGATTCTAAATTATGTAAAATATTTCTGTTTCGTTAATCCTCATTTTAAAGAATGACGAGTGGTTAGGAGGTAATAATCCAATCCTATACGCAAGAAAAACACCGCAAAGAAGCTGAAGCAATGAATATCTGTTGAAGATTGATGCGATCAAATTCCCTGTGTTTTTTACGAACAGCCAAGAAAATTACTTGGAACGTCATACCACGTAGCTTAAAAAAGCAATAGGCATTGAGGAGGTTACATTAGGATGAAGTTGACAACTAAGTTTGCATTCATAATACTCTCCATTATTATCGCGATCGGGGTTTTTGGGTACTTAACTGTGAATTCATTGCATGATATTAGTGCAATAACCAATGAGCATCAAAATAGAAATTCACCCGCGATGATTACTTCTTTATCATTACAAAAAGATATAATCCAGATTCAACAATGGCTCACAGATGTATCAGCAACTAGGGGAAAGCCAGGATTTGATGATGGATTTGATATGGCAGAAGAATTCTATCAGAGTGCTAAGAACAGAATTGAAACGCTAAAAGAACTTGGAATTGATCCTGAAATGATTATTACGCTATCTAATAGTTTAGAAGAATTTTACGAAATGGGAATAGTCATGGCAAACACCTATATAGATCAAGGGACTGATGAAGGAAATATCTATATGGAACAATTCGATCCTTTTTCCGAGAGAATGGAACAAAATATTGAAGTGCTTATCATTGAAGCAGAGAACAATTTCATCACAGGAAATCAAGTAATAGCTAGAAAGCTAAGCAGTTTGTATAACCTTTCCATCATGCTATTTAGCATCGTAATGATCGTTTGTCTAGCTGCATTTGCTTTAGTCAAGAAATTTGTGATAAAACCAATAATTGAAGTCACGATGTACGCCCATAAAATTGCTAACTTAGACATAGTAGAAAATATTCCAGAAAGTCTGCAAAACAAGAATGATGAGGTGGGAGAACTTTCAAATGCACTACAGGGCATAACGAATAATCTTAGAAACATTATTAATGAAGTCAAGCAATCATCAGAGCAAATAGCCTCATCATCAGAAAAATTGTCTACTACTTCCAAACAGTCATCACTAGCCGCAGAAGAAGTTGCTCGGACCATCGAAGAAATTGCGAACGGTGCAAATGATCAAGCTAAAGATACGGAAAACACTTACAACACCATGGAACGACTCGCTAGCATAATGGAGGAAAACAGTCAAAGCGTAGAGGATCTGAATGTTGCATTTAAAAGAATAGATTCCCAAAACGATGAAGGCGTTTTCATTCTAGAAGAACTGGTCGGCAAAACAAAAAATGTAAACGCATCGGCAAATCATGTTTATGGGATTATTCTTAGTAACAACGAGAGTGCTGAAAAGATCGAAACGGCCAGTGAGATGATTCAAAATATCGCTGATCAAACCAATCTATTGGCATTAAATGCTGCGATCGAGGCAGCTAGGGCAGGAGAAGCAGGTCGAGGATTCTCGGTGGTTGCAGATGAAATAAGGAAGCTCGCAGAAGAATCAAATCGATTTACGGGTGATATTAAGTCGGTAATCACTGAACTAAAATCAAAATCCGAACTCGCAGTTCGTACAATGGATGGTGTGAAAGTCACTGTAAATGAACAAAGCCAAAGTGTAGAAGCTACTAAAACGAAGTTTGATGCTATAGCCGAGGCAAGTGAATTGATTAAGACGGTCGTGGTGAAGCTAAATGCTTCAGGTAACCTTATGAAGAAAAATAAGGATAATATCATAGAGCTTGTACAAAATCTATCTGCAATATCAGAAGAAAATGCAGCTGGAACTGAAGAGGTGTCAGCATCCATGGAAGAACAAGCCGCAACGATTGAAGAAATTGCTCACATGGGAGAGAGCTTAGCTACTGTGGCTTCAGAATTACGTCATTTGCTTGAGAAGTTTAAAGTTTAAAGCACTTCCACAATTCATCCCACATTTCAATAAGTGGGGGGGTTCATGCGGACGTTCGCTAGAACGAAAGAAAAGAAAGCAATTGCCCCTGAGAGTGCCATGACGAAGGCATTCTCAGGGGCAATTTTATTACACGTTCATCGGCGAGAAAGGTGACGATCATTTCGCATGAGCAGAGCAGGCAGATGAGCAAAACCCTCTCCTAGTGGACGAACTGGATAATTTTGTAGAATCAATCAATCGCTAGGATGATCTTCCCGTGTGCTTTTTGGTTCAAGATCTGCTCGTGCGCGTCTTTTGCATTCTCGATCGGAATTTCATCTCCAACCTGAGGGCGTAATATCCCTGATTGTAGAAAGGCCCCAATGGCAGCAAGACTCTCTTGGTACTCGCTGGGTGGTGCGTTCCAAAGGGCCATGCCCAGAATAGCCGCTTCCTTCATCATGGCCAGCCTAGGGGAGATCTCCAGACTACCGCGGTTACCGACAACGACAATCCGACCATAGGACGAGATGATTTTTAAATCAGTCTCCAAGTTCACATTGGCCAGGAATTCGATGATAGCATCTGGGCCGCGGCCATTGGTCAGGGAGATGATTTCGTCCATGTTCTCTTTCGTCACATGATCGATCGCATGGTCGGCCCCCGAGGCTTTCACCACGAGTTGTCCTTTCTCGGTGCTGGCTGTCCCGATGACCGTGGCCCCCATGCCTTTTGCCATCTGAACGGCCAGAGAACCGACCCCGCCACTGGCACCGTGGATCAAAATGCTTTCACCCGGCTTGATCTTTGCCCTGTGGAACAAAGCACGATAAGCGGCCAAAGCAGGAATCCCCAGCGAGGCCCCCTCCTGATAAGAGATCGTCTCCGGTAGTCGGTGAACAGTATTCGCATCACAAACGACTTTTTGCGCATAGGTGCCTGTATTTCGCTTGGCCAGCAGTGCGGCAACGAAAACCCGATCACCGACGGCCAGGTGATTCACGCCGTCACCAACTGCATCGACGATGCCAGCACCATCGAATCCTGGTGTATAGGGTAGTGTGGGAATTAAAAAGGAATAAGTACCCGTACGGATATACGTTTCATTCGGATTGACACCAGCGGCAAACAAGCGCACGCGTACTTCATCCGTCTGTGGAATGGGTTCGTTAACATCCCTATAGATTAGTACTTCAGGTCCGCCGAATTCAGTCAATTGTATTGCTTTCATCTCACTTCCTCCTTCTGATTTGGTCTTTTAATGATTCTCTTTTTCATAGTACCCAGATTTTTATATGATACCGGTGCGATCTACTCTGCAAGCATGGTCTGATGAAAGAATACACATGCGAACCCTTTATATATTTTGTGATAGGGGTAAGGATAACGAAAACGTAGGTGAGGATTGTGCTATTAGAAAAACTGGGTCAGAAAAGGTTTCTTTAATAGTGGGCTTTTATTGAAGGGATTCAATTGACAGGTTCCAGTCCTGAATGTTAAAGTTTTCATAAAGTGGTCGAGGTTTTCTGCAACTACTATGAAAAAAGTGGAACCATGGTGTCCACAGAGTAGGAGCAGGACGTTCGTAGGGTGGATGACCGATAGGTCGCGGCCCATGCCGGTCCAACCCGTGGAGCAGAGAGCAAAGGCTTCGAACGTATGGAGAATCGACCCAAGTGGTGAATACATTATTTTCAGATAGGAAACGTATACCATCGATTGTGAAGGCATCGTCAAACTAGGAAAGGAGGATGACGCATTCTCGTATCGCTTTTAAATCGGGCCCAGAGGAGCCCAAGACACTCCCCAATAGTTCGTTTATTGCGTTCACTACGAGAATCGTACGCTAGCAATCTCCTGTGAACGTACTAGGACGAGTCAAGAATATTCCATTAACAGTTGGCAAAGATCGGAGAGACTCATGGAGAAGGGGCCCGCGTTCGCTTTGGATAGTTCAGATCATTTTTTCATGCATCTTTCATTCTAAAAATGATTCCAAAGTGTGAGTGCGTAAACGTGTCACTTCGAGAGAATGTCCGGATCAGTTCAATGAAAGCAAGAGTTTGGAGGAAACAATGAATAAAGGAGAAAGAATTATGGTATCGGAGCAATCCATCACGAGGGGAGCCGATTCAGTAACCATGGAAAAAGCGGAAAGAATTCTAGGGTTTGTCTTGTTGGGCCTGTTGTTGTTCATTGGAAAATCGATGTTGGTTTCCAATATGATATTCTTCCGATTGGTCGTCGGGATTGGACTAGGGTACGCGCTTTCTAGAGCATACACAGGCTTTGCAGGAAGCGTGAACAGGGCGTTGAACGCAGGTTCTACGAAACTGATGCGCGCCATGATGTTCATGTTCTTTATCTCTGCCGTGATCACGGCGGGGCTACTTTTCAACAACGATGTGACTTCTTACGGTCTCTGGATCAACCCGATCAACCTTGGATTGATTTTGGGAGGAATTTCCTTTGGTTACGGTATGGGCTTTTCCACGTGTTGTGCTTCTGGTGTGATGACGGACCTCGTAACGGGACTTCCGCGAGCCTTTGTCACCTTGATTTTCTTCATGCTCGGTGTGTTCGTCGGGTTTCCGATTCAGAATCGTGCTTCGATTGTTCGGGACTCCTGGTTCACGTCGGAGACGGGGCTTAACTTCAAAAATGGCGTATTTTTACCGGACCTCTTTCAATGGGATGGAATGGGCGGTTACCTCGGCGCACTGGGCCTGATCGCAGTGTTCTGCGGTATCGTGATCTACCTTTCGTTCCTTTACGAAAAAAAGAGAAAGCAGACAGGCACGTACAAAGGACTCGATATCGAGCGCCTGCAGGATACATCCGAACCTTTTGACCCCACGAATTTCAAAGTCCTCAGTGAAGATACCTATTACCGTGTCTTCGCTAAACCATGGACACTCTTGCAGGGTGGTCTGGTATTGGCCCTGCTCTACACGGTCCTCATGGGCGTAACACGCTCCGGTTGGGGCGCGTCGACACCTTACGGTCTATGGTGGGGCAAGATCATGATGGTCTTCGGCACACCTGTGGACAGTATCGCGAACTTCACGAAGATGAAACCGTCGGCCTTTTTACTCCCGTTCTTTGAGCATCCCGTATCCGTACAGAACTTCGGGATCATCATGGGGACCTTGGTCTTCATGCTCACCGCCGGTCAGTTCAAAAAGATGTTCACCGCAGAGCTGAAGGTGACACCGAAAGAAGTCGTACTGTTCGCCATGGGTGGCTTCTTCATGGGCTTCGGAACGAGACTCGCCAATGGATGCAACGTGGGAGCACTCTACACGCCGATCGCCAATTTATCGCTTTCCGGTTGGTTTTTCCTCGTGGCTATGGTCGTCGGAGGAGTCATCGGTAAGAAAGTCGCCAACTTGGTGAAAGCATAAGCAGCTTGGTATCAAAACCATCTCCCCTTCAGTAGGGAGGGGGAGAACTACATATAAATATAGAGAACGCGGAAAGAGGAGGCGTACCAATGAGCAAAAGAATTTTGATCGTGGGTGGCGTAGCGGGAGGCGCATCAGTTGCCGCACGTGTGAGACGAATTGATGAACAAGCAGAAGTGGTCATGTTCGAGAGAGGTCCCAATGTTTCTTTTTCAAACTGCTCACTGCCCTACCATCTGTCGGGTATCGTGCCGGAAGCTGACGACCTTGTGTTGATGTGCCCTGATATGTTTGATAAGCAGTACAATATCGAAGCGCGTGTTAACTCAGAAGTCATCAAGGTCATGCGAGATGAGAAGAAAATTCTCGTGAAAAATCTCGTGACGAATGAAGAATACGAGGAAAGCTATGACAAGCTGGTGCTCTCACCCGGAGCCAATGCGATTTTACCGCGTAGCATCGAGGGGATCACGGGTGAAAACGTATTCGTCGTGAGAAACGTTGTGGATATTCGCAAGCTCCAGGGATACATCAACGAGAACAAGATCCAGGATGTTGCTGTTGTCGGTGGTGGTTTCATCGGTTGTGAAGTGGCTGAGAACCTCGAGATGGCTGGAAAGAATGTAACCCTGATCGAAGCCCAGGATCAAATTATGGCTCCTTTTGACTACGACATGGCCCAACTCCTCCATAAAGAAATGCACGACAATGGAATCGATCTCGTTCTCTCCGATGGTGTCTCTAAGATTACCAAAGGAGAAGTGGAATTGGCTTCTGATAAAAAAATCAAGGCCGATGCTGTGATCATGGCTATTGGTATCGCACCGGAAACATCCTTAGCCGTAGACGCTGGTCTGGAGATCGGTGCAACGCGTGGAATCAAGGTCGATCACAATTACCTGACGAACGATCCAGATATCTACGCTGTCGGTGACGCGATCGAAGTCTTCCACAAGATCACGGGCAAACCCACGCGATTGGCTCTCGCTGGCCCCGCCCAGCGACAGGCGAGAGCTGCGGCTGATCATATGTACGGCATCCACCACAACAATAACGGTGTCATCGGTTCTTCCGTTGTTCAGATCTTTGAGCTGGGTGCTGCCTCCACGGGCCTCAACGAAAAAACCTGCCAGGCCGCTGGACTCAGCTACGATGTGGCTTATGTGATTCCTGGTGATATGGTGGGTCTGATGCCCGAGTGTAGCCCTATGCATTTCAAGCTGATCTACGAATACCCGACGGGTAAAATCCTCGGCGCACAGGCCATCGGTGTCGGCAACGTGGATAAACGCATCGATGTCATCGCCACGATGATCACCATGGGTGGGACACTCGAAGACCTCAAAGAACTCGAGCTTTGCTACGCTCCTCCCTTTGGAACGGCGAAAGATGTCGTGAACTTTGCTGCCCTCGTAGGTCTGAACTTGCTCTACGGTAAGTTCAACCAGGTGCGCGTATCCGAAGTGAGGAACCTCGTGGAAAGCGACGCCTTCATCATCGACGTACGCGAGCCCGACGAGTTCGCAGAGGGTCACCTCGTGAACTCTGTGAACATCCCGCTCAGCGAGATCCGCAATCGCCTCGATGAGATTCCGAAGGACCAACCCGTGTACCTACACTGCCGCTCTGCGCAGCGTAGCTACAATGCGGTACTGGCTCTCCAGGGTAACGGGTTTGACAACGTGTGCAACATTTCGGGCTCTTATCTGGGCATTTGTTGTCACGAGTACTTCCGCGATCAGACTACGGATCGCGAAAAGATCGTTACCGCTTACAACTTTAATTAGTCATAACCGGACCCTCCACAATGGAGGGTCTTTTTTCAACAGAAACCATGAGAAAGTCGGCGGGCCTCCTACGAGCGTCGGTTGCGAAGAAATTGGAAGGTTTCTCATCTGATCACTTGTCTGCAGGTGCCAATCTGTGGTAGGATGACTATCAATTAGAACCATTCAGACAATTGCATCGCATTTCTTATCAAGAGAGGCCGAGAGACAGGCTCGATGACGCCCGGCAACCAGCTGTTCCTAAGCATGGTGCTAAATCCTGCATTCCCCGATAAGGGGAATGAAAGATGAGAGCGTCAGATTATAAGATCAAGCGTCGCTTTCTATCAATAGAAAGCGACGCTTTTTTATTTCAGTAGAGGAGGAGAGACCATGTACATCCACGAGCTTGCGAAAAGCAACAAACCACTGATTTCTTTCGAAGTCTTCCCACCGAAGCGAAAGGGTGATCTCAGATCGGTCTATCGCACGATTGAGGAGTTATCCGATCTTTCTCCGGATTTCTGTAGTGTAACCTACGGAGCTGCAGGATCAGAGCGTGGCGAGGGAACCCTGCGTATCGCCGACTGGATCCAAAGGGAGGTAGGAATAGATGCTCTCGCCCACCTGACCTGTGTGGGAGCCACCCGTGAAGAGATGGAAAGGGTGCTCGACACTTTTTCCGAGCGCGGCATCCGTAATATCCTGGCCCTAAGGGGGGATCGTCCGGAGACGGAAGGACCTTTCACATCGGACTTCCACCACGCTTCCGATTTGATTCGGATGATTCGCAAGCGCGAGGCTTTCTCCATTGGCGCCGCCTGTTATCCGGAGGGGCATGTGGAAGCGAAGAGCCTCACAGCCGATCTTCTGCACCTGCGCGAGAAAGCGGGCGCCGGAACCGATTTCTTAATCAGCCAACTGTTTTTTGATAACGAGAAGTTCTATGATTTTCGCAAGGAAATGCGCTCGATCGATATCCATTCTCCTCTGTTCGCAGGGATCATGCCGGTGCTCAATAGACGTCAGATCGAGCGGATGGTGGCGCTCAGCGGCGCCACCTTACCCCCGAAATTCAGGAAAGTACTCATGCGCTACGAGCATGACCCGGATGCACTGCTCGATGCTGGAATAGCCTATGCCGTCGAGCAAATCGTCGACTTGTTCTCCAGTGGGGTTGATGGGATCCATCTGTATGTGATGAATAAACCGGAGGTTGCCCGTCGTTTGGTTCGATCGACACAGAGTATCGTCAAGATGCTCAAGGCGGAGAAATCCGGTGAAAGCAGTGTGAAGCCATATGCTCAAGAAGCGTAAAGAACGCATGCGAGAACAGATCGATCGCACTGCCCTCCTCTCCTACCTACACCATGGGGGAGCAGGACTCCATTCAGAACAGGAAATGGCCATTGAAACGGCCATCGATGAGGTCATCGCAATTTCGAATCCGCGGGCCATCGCTCACGTCTTTCGACTGGCTAGCGTGGAAAAGGGTGTAGCGCTCCAAGAGGGGCCGACCCTCTTATCGCAAGATCTCGCCCGAACGCTTACAGGTGCTGAGGAGGTGGCGGTCGTGGCCTGCACCTTGGGCCACGAAGTCATGCGACAGATCAAGAAGCGCATGATGACACGTCCCTCGGAGGGTGTTCTTTTCGATGCCGCTGCCTCTGCCTTGGTCGAAGCGCTGGCCGAAGTGATCCACAGGGATTTGCCCCGATCCAAAGAACAAACTGTTGGGATACGCTACAGTCCCGGATACGGCGACCTGTCGTTGGAAAGTCAAGAGGAGCTACTTGCGCTGATCGGCGCACAAGAACGACTGGGGATTCACACCAACGCAGGGCATCTGATGATTCCAGAGAAGTCGATTTTATTTCTGGTGGGTATCGGACCAGAAGGTTTGATGCAAACATCGGTAGCTTGTGACCACCGATGTTTGCAATGCGATGCAAAGCTATGTCTGACAGAAAGGAGTCGCACATGAATCGATTCATTGAGCAGCTCAAAAGAGGGATCATCGTTTTTGACGGCGCTATGGGAACGGCTCTACAGAAAAAAGGCTTACCACATGGCATGCTACCGGAGGCTGTGGCTATCGAGCACCCCGATTGGCTAGAAGAAGTCCACAGGGCGCATCTACTGGCAGGTGCCGATGTGATCACTACAGCAACTTTCGGTGCGAACGCAATCAAGTTGAAAAAGGGCGGGTTCACGCCTGAAGAAGTCATTCCGAAGGCGGTGGCCTGTGCACGGAAGGCCATTGACCAACTTGGAGCAGATGATAAGGAACGATTTATAGCCCTCGATCTAGGCCCGATCGGCGGTCTCATGGCCCCTTACGGCGACCTGGATTTCGACGAAGCCTACACTCTGTACGCTGAACAAGTGAAACTGGGCGTCTCCGCTGGCGTGGATCTGATGCTTATCGAAACACAGACCGATCTACAGGAAGCGCGCTGTGCACTCTTGGCGACAAAAGACCATACAGACCTACCGGTGATTGTCACCATGAGCATTGAAGAGAGCGGTCGTACTTTCATGGGAACAGACACGGAGACCATGGCCACCGTTCTCGAGGGCATGGGCGCCACGGCCATCGGACTGAACTGTTCCTTTGGACCCGAGGGGCTCTTGTCCCATATTGAGAATCTTCTCAGCAGCACGCATCTACCGATCATGGTCCAACCGAATGCCGGCCTCCCCACGGTTCGATTCGGACAAACTGTTTACGAAAAGCCGGATGCGGCTTTCCTTTTTCATGCGCGCACTTTTTTTGATCGGGGTGTTTCGATCATGGGCGGTTGCTGTGGGACCACGGCAGAGCACATCCAACTGATCCGACAGGCTGCGGATCAAGCGCCTTTGGTAGAGAGAAGGATCTCGCATATCGCCCGGCTGGCCTCCCATCGCCGTGTTGTCCGCTTGGCGCAAGGGCCACTGATCGTTGGAGAACGGATCAACCCCACCGGACGTCCGGCCATGAAGGAAGCTCTGAAAGCAGAGCGCTTCGATTATCTCATCGAGGAAGCGATTCGTCAGGTAGAAGAAGGTGCCGATCTGCTCGATGTGAACATCGGGCTCCCGGGTATCGATGAAGTGGCGCTTTTACCACGGCTGGTCATGGAACTGCAGACGGTGGTCGATGTGCCTCTTGTGCTCGACTCCTCTGATCCAAAGGCTCTCGAAGCTGCGCTCAGGGTCTACCAAGGAAAAGCACTGATCAACTCAGTGAGCGGGAAAGTGAATAGCCTCGATCACATACTCCCACTGGTCAAACGCTTCGGGGCATCGGTGGTCGGCTTGTTACTCGATGACAGCGGACTACCGGAAACGGTAGACGAGCGATTGGAGATCGCCAGACAGATCCTAAAAAAAGCTACCGCGCTCGGCGTTCATCCGAAGGATCTTGTCATGGATTGCCTCACCCTGCCCGCTGGAGCCAAGCAGGAACAGGTCGAGCCTACACTAGAGGCACTTGAGCGCGTCAAAGCGACATACGATGTGCACACCATCTTGGGCGTGAGCAACATCTCCTTTGGCCTACCGAACCGTGAGGCGATCACCCGCACCTTCACAGCCCTCGCCATCAGCAAGGGTCTCGACCTGGTCATCGCCAACCCTGGGCAGGCTTCTGTTGTGGAGACGGTTCATGCCGCCCGTTTGCTCCGGGGAACGGATGTGGACGGAAGAGGGTTCATCGACCGATATGGAAAATCTAACGACGATTCATCGACTCAGTCTGAGACCATCATGATGACGATGTCAGAGGCCATTAGGGCGGGGCACACGAGAGCGGCCTTGCGTGCGCTCGATGAACTACTGGAAGAGAAAGATCCCCTGGAGATTATCAACGATGAGATGATTCCGGCTCTCAACGTCGTCGGGGAACAATATGAGGAGGGAAAACTCTTTTTGCCGCAACTGATCCGGTCGGCGGAGGTGGCCAAGGAGATTTTTGCGGTCCTCAAGGTAAAAATGGCACAGGCAGGGCAAGAAGAAGGGCCCAGCAAGAAGATTCTTTTGGCCACTGTGGCACACGATGTACATGATATCGGTAAGAACATCTTGAAGGTTGTGCTCGAAAACTACGGGTACACGGTCGTTGATCTGGGCAAAGATGTCCCTGCGTCAAGAATCCTAGAGGTTTGTCGACAAGAGGAAATTCCCCTCGTCGGTCTCAGCGCCCTCATGACCACCACTGTGACCAGTATGCAAGAGACGATCGCATTGATCAAAGACCAGCTTCCCAACACTCGCGTGATTGTGGGAGGGGCTGTGCTCGATGCACAGTATGCTCAGACGATCGGTGCCGATGCCTACGGACAAGACCCCATGGAGATGGTACGTTATGCAGAAGCATTATTCCAGCAGGAGAGGAGCCCTTCCAATGAACGCTAAGATCAGAACATTTGAGGAGAAGGATCTCGAGTGGGTCATCCGACGCCACGTGGCCATCTATGGTGAGGAAGAGGGATTCGACGATACCTTTGAGCGTTATGTGGCGGAGCCTTTGACAGCGTTCTGGGCTGACTTTGATGCTGAGCAGGAGAATCTCTGGATTGCCGAGGTAGAGGGGTCGCCCGTGGGCGCCGTGGCCATCGTGAAGGCACCGGAGGGATGGGCTCAGCTCAGGTGGTTTTTCCTCGATCGCGAGGCCAGGGGGCGGGGAATCGGGACCAACCTCTTACGAGAGGCCGTGGCCTTTAGTCGTGAAAAGTACTATGCCGGGATCTTACTTTGGACGGTAAGTCAGCTCCTACCCGCAAGAGCCCTTTACGCTCGTTTTGGGTTTGTGAAAATGGAAGAAGTACCGCACCAGATTTGGGGACAAGATTTGGTAGAGGAACGATGGGAGCTGATCTTAGAAAAGGCGGAGCGATAAAAATCCAGTGGCTCTCCCTCGTACCCACTTCATCGGGTACAAGCAATGCGTGAATAATATGCTTGATTGTAAAATGAAATTGAAACAATAAAAAATCCATAGTGTGCCAACCTGTAATATAATTAGTTCACCACAAACAATTATAAGGAGGGCATCACTATGGATACCATCAATGATACACCAGTTGACCGAAAGAATAAACATCTAAGTGCATTTGAGCGGGGTGAAATTGCATCTCTGCTCAAAGAGGGCTACAGCGCTTATGCCATCGCAAAGAAGCTAGGACGAGCGTATAACACGATTCGAGTCGAGCTCGAAAGAGGTACTGTCACCCAGATCAAAAACGACCGCGAGGTAAAGATCTACTATCCAGATACCGGCCAGCTCATTTACGAGCGTAATCGGGAAAACTCGAAGAAACAATACAAGCTGCTCCAGGTCAGAGCTTTCATCAAGCATGTAATGAAACAGTTCAGAAAGAGCAAACATTCGATCGACGCCATCGTTGGGCAAGCTCGAAAACTAGGGCTTTTCGCACCCTCAGAAATGGTCTGTACGAAGACCCTTTACAACTATATCGACCTAGGCCTTCTTGAGATCATCAACCTTGATCTCCCTCTGAAAGTTCGTCGTTCGAGTAAACCCGCTCGCGTACGGCAGAATAAGCTCAAGCTAGGGACAAGTATCGAAGAACGCCCAGAACATATCAATGACCGCAGCGAATTCGGACATTGGGAGATTGACACGGTCATCGGCAAGAAGACCACGGGAGAGCCTGTACTCTTGACGCTCACAGAGAGGCAGACGCGTTATGAGTTGATCATCAAGATACCCAGTAAAACGGCACACGCCGTTATGGAGGCTCTAGAGGAGTTGACTATCACATTTGGAGCGTTCACCCCGAAGGTCTTCAAAAGCATCACGAGTGATAATGGCACCGAGTTCTCAGGTTTAGCTTCACTAGAGGAGCACATCAAAACCAGCGTCTACTTCGCTCATCCCTATACCTCAGGTGAGCGTGGCACTAACGAGCGGCATAACGGAATGATCAGGAGGTTCATCCCAAAAGGGAAAAGCCTAAATGACTTCTCTGCTGAGTATATTGCTTGGATCGAGCTCTGGTGTAACACATTGCCTCGCAAAATCCTGGGGTATAGCACCCCTGAAGAAGCCTTTGAGGAAAAACTAGGATTACTTAGATGCAGTTAGATTAGTCCATCGGTTACATATTGGCTCACTATTTCAATTTGCTATTGCAATCGAGGGCGTGAATAATATTCATATAAATATATAATTATGCATTGACAATCCCTGCACACGTGGTATAATTACCATTAAATAAAGTGTTTATGCAAACGGATGCATAAATTATGATGTGTGGAGAGGAAGGGTGATCTTTATGAAACAGTATCTATTGCTCGAGAACGGTCTACAGCTACAGTGCTCGATACCAGTTGAAGAAAATATGGTGGGTTGCGTCATGAAGAAGGATGGTGCGAGCTGGGAACTAACCTGCGGTGAGTTGGGTGCCTTTGCTATCGATGCTGGTCCATACAGCCTCTTGTCTTTTGATCAGATGATGGGCAAATATGTAATCGATGAATTGCCGGTAGAGTATCATCTCCATGATTTAAAGACCATGATACCAAAGGCAAATTAATATGAAAGAAATCGAGCGGCGAAGACATACAATTGACTGAACACCTTTTCCTCATGATATTTTTGAGAAAGAGGTGTTTTTTGTTGCATTGGTTCAGATCGGCCCCTGCGCTCTTTGGGTATTGAGAGAAAAATCTGATTCCTATGGCATTTGTAGGAAGTCGACATAGCGATTTCAGCTTTTTATAGGTATAATAGAATTAGAAGCTTTCAAATTATTCGAGAAGATCGATAAGGTTGGTGAAAGTATGCTCAGAGATCGACATGATGAAGTGCTTTTTGAATTCTCATTTGATGCCATTGCTCGTGTGGATCGGGAGCATCGGATTGTTGCTGTCAACAAGAGCTTCGTCGAGCTATTCGGATATGATGAAGAAGAGTTGATCGGGCGTGATCTCGACCGGATCATCGTCGATGAGGCGGGCTACCAGAAGGCAAAGTATTGGTCTGATCGCATCGAGGATCGACGCGTGTACATAGAATCTGCAGTGCGTTACACCAAGTTCGGTCAATCGCTCGAAGTAATCGTAGCGGCGATCCCCGTGGTCGGGGTGAAAAAGGTCGAGGGGGCCTTTGTGATCTATCGGGATATCACGGAAGAGAATCGCTCCCGTTTGGAAATGATCAAGCAAAATCGGATCTTCGAGTCGCTCTTCTCCAATGCCACCGATGCTATCGTTCGCATCGATACAGAGGAGCGTGTGTTGGAGATCAATGAGGTCTTCGAGCGTACCTTTGGATACAGCATAGATGAGATCCGCGGAATGGTCGTAGATCCCCTGATCGCGGGGCCACAGGAAGTGGAGCGTAACACGGCGCTCACGAAAACCCTGCTCGATGGAGAAAAGGTATCGGCCGAAGGAATACGTTGTGATAAGGAGGGGCATGGAAGGACCTTCCTCGTTCAGGGTGTGCCGATTATGTTCGAGGGGAAGGCGATCGGTGGCTACGGTATTTATACTGACATCACGGAACTGAAACGTGCGGAGAAGGAGATCGAATCTCAAAAAATCAATTTTGAAGCGCTTTTTAAAAATTCTTCCGATGCGATCGTCCGCATTGATACACAACAGAGGATCTTGGACATCAACGAAACCTTCGCGGAGATCTTTGGGTACACTTTAGTAGAAATCAGGGGTATGCGGATCGACGACTTGATTGCTCCGGAGAACTTGGAGAAAGAAAACCGAGGACTGACCGACATTCTCTTGGCGGGAGAACAGATTGCTGTGGAAGGGTACCGCAGGACCAAAGGCGATCTCATGAAGGAGTTCTCGGTGCGTGGTGTGCCGATCATCGTCGAGGGAGAAGTGGTGGGTGGTTACGGCATTTACAGTGATATCACGGCGCGAAAGATGGCTGAGCGTGAGCTGGCGACCCAGAAAATCACTTCAGAAGCATTGTTCACGAATTCTTCCGATGCGATAGTTCGTTTCGATAAGGAACACCGCATCCTGGAGATCAATGATCAGTTCACCCAGCTTTTCCAGTACGCCATAGAGGATGTGATCGCTCGGAAAATCGATGAAGTGATTATCAATCGGGCCCACCGAAAATACACTGAGAATTTGACGACGATTCTCCTGCGCGGGAACAAGATCGCAGAAGAAGGGGTACGGTACGGTAAGAATGACAAGCCTGTTGACGTTAGTATCAAAGGTGTTCCCATCATTGTAAACGGACAGGTGGTGGGTGGTTACGGTATCTACACGGATATCACGGACCGCAAGCGAACAGAGGAAGAAATCCTGTACGTGAGTTACCACGATGAGCTCACGGGTTTGTACAATCGCAGGTTTTTTGAGGAAGAATCACAACGCCTCGATGCCGAGCGGAATTATCCCATCGGAATCATCATGGCGGATGTCAACGGACTGAAGCTGACGAACGATGCCTTCGGTCATGATGCGGGGGATGAACTGCTCAAGCGCATCGGTGGGGTCCTGCGCGATCACTGCCGTTCCGATGAGATCATCGCACGGCTAGGTGGTGATGAGTTTGTGATTTTGCTGCCGCACGCGGCGGAGGAGGATCTGCTGACGATTGCGACTCGCATTCAGTTGGCGTGTCGTCATGAGACCGTGCGCTCTATTCCGCTTTCGGTTTCCACAGGATGGGCGACGAAAACACAACCGGAGGAAGCGATTTCGGACCTACTGAAACGAGCTGAGGAGAAAATGTATCGGCATAAGCTGGTAGAAAGCCCTCGGTACAAATCAGGCATCTTCAAGATGATCATGAAGCACCTTCATGAGACGACCCCGGGGGAAGAACAGCACGCCCGAAGAGTCAGTGATCTAGCCGGTCGATTGGCCGATGCACTGGGTTATGAACCCCATGTGGTGGAAGATCTGAGGCAGATTGGATGGTACCATGATATCGGTAAGATTGCCCTATCGAAGGAGACCCTGATGTGTCCCGGGGAACTGAGCGTGAAACAGTGGAGAGAAGTACAGCGTCATCCTGAGATCGGCTATCGCATCATGAACTCCGTTCACGAGATGACAGAGTTTGCAGAGATCATCCTATCTCATCATGAACGCTATGACGGAACAGGCTACCCCAAGGGGCTGACGGGGGAACGGATCCCTGTAGAAGCACGCATGATCGCCCTTTGTGATGCCTATGATGCGATGACCACTGAGCGCCCCTATCGCCCGGCAATGACCTTTGGAGAGGCGATCGAGGAGATCGAGGCCCATGCCGGTAGTCAGTTCGATCCGGATATCGCCCGGGTCTTCGTCAACCTAGTCCAGACTGAAACCCAGGAATAGAAAACTGATGCGGCGCATGTTCCGGTAAATCCAGAACATGCGCCGCATTTTTTCTCTTCAATCGAGATGAAAAGGTGTTTCTTGGTAGACGTGATAATTCAGCCAGTTGGAAAAGAGTAGGTTGGCATGAGACCGCCAACGAACGACCGGCGGTTGGTCGGGATCATCTTTCCGGTAGTAGTGTTTCGGGGGTGCGATGGATAGTCCCCTGCCCAGGTCCCGGCGGTATTCTTTATCCAGCGTATCGGGATCATACTCCAAATGACCGGTTACGTAGATCTGACGTTCGTCACGGCTCATCACAATCCCTGCGCCCACTTCTTCGGAATCGCCGAGTACCACGAGATCCTGGTGCTTATTGATTTCTTCGGTCTTTACTTCAGTGTGCCTGGAATGAGGAACGGCGAAGAGATCATCGAAACCCCTCAAAAGTGGATAGGGATGTGGATGGATGTAGTGATCGAAAACACCGAAGGCTTTCTCGGGCAGAGGATGCTTTTCAATACCATACCGATGATAGAGAGCAGCCTGAGCTCCCCAGCAGATGTGAAGGGTGGAGGTCACATGATCTCGAGCGTAATCCAAGATCTCCGTGAACTCTTGCCAGTAGTCTACCTCCGAAAAAGGGAGTGTTTCCACTGGTGCGCCTGTGATAATCATCCCGTCGAAATGACGGTGACGTATGGCTTCGAAGGCTGTGTAGAAACGAAGCAGATGCTCTCGAGAGACGTTGGTCGGTTGATAAGAAGAGGTCTGGAGAAGGGTGACCTCTACCTGCAAGGGGGTATTGCCAATCAATCGGAGCAACTGTGTTTCGGTCTCGATCTTTGTAGGCATCAAATTGAGAATCACGATCTGAAGTGGCCGGATGTCCTGGTGGATGGCCCGGCCTTCCTTCATGACGAAAATATTTTCCTCCCGGAGGGTGGTTGCGGCGGGTAGGGATTCGGGAATCACGATGGGCATGGGGTCACTCCCTTTCTGTGGTGGCGATTGCGAGCGCCTTGTCCATATCCTCCAGAATATCCTGAAGATCTTCAATGCCCACAGAGACGCGGATGAGATCCGGCAGTACACCTGAGGCCCTTTGTTCTTCTTCGGTCAATTGACGATGCGTTGTACTGGCCGGATGGCTGACCAGGGTACGGGTGTCCCCCAGGTTCGTCACATGTGTGGCCAATGCTACATTGTCGATGAAAACCTTGCTGGAGGTGGCTCCACCTTTGACTCCAAAGGTCAAGATACCCCCCACACCATCCGGCATCCACTGGGTGGCCAGGGCATGACTGTCGTGACTAGCTAGACCCGGATAACAGACCCAACTGACATCGGGATGCTTTTCAAGATGACGGGCGAGGCCCAGAGCATTCTCACAGTGTTTCTTGATTCTAAGCGGTAGTGTCTCCATACCCTGTGAGATCAGAAAAGCATTGAAGGGAGAAATGGTGGGACCGAGGTCACGCAGAAGCTGAACGCGAGCTTTGACAATATAGGCAGCGGATCCGAAGGTATCTACATAGCGCATGCCGTGATAGCTAGGATCGGGTTCCGTTAGTCCCGGGAATTTTTCTGGATCCCACTCGAAACCCCCACCGTCCACAATCACCCCTCCCATGCTGTTACCGTGTCCCCCCAGGTATTTTGTTGCGGAGTGTACAACAATATGTGCGCCCAGTTCGAGGGGGCGGCACAAGATGGGCGTCGCGAAGGTGTTATCGATGACCAGTGGGACGTTGAATTTTTCCGAGAGGGCTGAGAATTTTTTGAAATCCAGTAGATTAAGGCCCGGGTTGCCGATGGTCTCCGCAAAGAGAGCCCGCGTCTCGGGGCGAAATGCCTGCGCGATAGTCTCGAGAGAGGCATCGGGGTCCACGAAGGTCACTTCAATGCCCATTTTTGCAAAGGTGTTTGCGAAGAGACTATAGCTTCCACCGTAGAGTGTATTGGCAGCCACGATGTGTTGCCCCGAGGTACAGATATTGAGCAGCGCCAGGGTAGTGGCTGCTTGGCCAGAGGCAGTGGCCAGTGCGCCCACACCTCCTTCGAGCGCTGCGATCTTCTGTTCGAAGGCATCGTTCGTCGGGTTGTTGATCCGTGTGTAGATGTTGCCGCCCTCTTCAAGATTGAACAATCGTGCGGCGTGGTCTGCGTCCTGAAAAGCATAGGCCGTCGTCTGGTAGATGGGGGGGAGCATGGCTCCTGTAGCATCCGGTCGATAGGACCCGTGCACTGCAATGGTTGCTAGCTGTTTACTTTGAACGGTCATCTCGTTTTCCTCCTTATCACAAAAAAAGCACATCTTCCCGGCAAAAAGGAGAAGATGCGCTTGGTCAAGCACTTCGTTCCTTTCATCTGCCAGATAACTTCTGCTGGAATTAGCACCGTTTCGAACGAGTCGATGGTTGCTGAGGTGTCGTAGGGCCAGTCCCTCAACCTCTCTGGATGAAAAGCGTATTGAATTTGATGTCTATGATAACAGGTTGCAAGAAGGCTTGTCAATTCGTTTTCGAAAAATTGCGTCAAAACAAGGGCGTGCAATCGTTTTCCAGATTCAAAACGCTGCAGTGTAGTGAAATGCAAGCTTTGCGACGGTTGGCACAGGTCTTAAACACCCTGTTGAAATCTCGACATTTCCGTTGACAGGCACCAGAGGTGCTGTTAGAATATTCAGTAATTACCTCGAAAGCCAATGCGGAAGACATGAGGCACAGCGCCAGTACGTTCAACAGAGAGTCGGTCGTGGCTGAAAACCGACAACCTAGCTGGATCCTTCTCACTTCCAAGGCACCGATTTGAACACAAGCCTTCGCTTGTCATTAGATGCGGTCGGATGATCCCGTTATCGATCGAGTGATCTGAGCATTTATTCGGATCCACTGAGTTTCAAGGCTGCGAGGCCCTGAAAAAAATGGGTGGTACCGCGGGACAAACATCTCGCCCCAAAGATTGGGGCGGGGTTTTTTTATGCAAAAAAATCGAGTGAAAGGGGCGATCGATGTGGAGAAAATGACAGGTGCGATGCTGATTATCAAAAGTCTTGAAAGTGAGGGCGTCGATACGCTCTTCGGATATCCCGGTGGTGCCGTTCTTCCGCTCTATGATGCGCTGGGCGACTCGCGAATCCGGCATATCCTCGTTCGGGGGGAACAGGCGGCGGCCCACGCGGCAAACGGCTACGCCCGGAGCTCCGGGCGCCCGGGTGTTTGTCTAGCGACATCGGGCCCCGGGGCAACGAACCTGATCACAGGAATCGCCACTGCATATATGGATTCCGTACCGTTGGTGGCCATCACGGGACAGGTACCCAGGGAGCGTATCGGGTCGGATGCTTTTCAGGAAGTGGACATAACAGGAGCGACGGAACCCTTTACAAAACACAACTATCTGGTGAAAAACGTGGAGGACCTCCCACGGATCATCAAAGAGGCCTTCTACATTGCGCGAACCGGTCGACCGGGTCCTGTGTTGATCGATATCCCCACGGATGTGCAGCAGGCCACGACTGACCGTTGGCAGGCGATGCCTCTCGATCTACCCGGTTACAAACCAACCGTTGCAGGGCACCCCGGTCAAGTGAAAAAATTGGCCGAACTGTTAAACAAAAGCAAAAGACCGCTGATTATTGCCGGTGGCGGTATAGTGGCTGCAGGGGCGAAACAAGCCCTGAGAACGTTGTCCGAACAGGTGGGGATACCCGTGGCCACTACTTTCATGGGCATCGGGGCTATCGCGACGGATCATCCTTTGAGTCTGGGCATGATCGGGGGGCAGCACGGTGTTCACGCGGCCACGCTCGCTCTTGAAGAAGCCGATGTACTCCTTGTCATCGGTGCAAGGATGGCCGACCGGGCGACAGGTGCCACCGGTGGATTCGGTCACCGCGCGACCATCGCCCATGTGGATGTGGATCCGGCGGAAATCGGAAAGAATGTCAGAGTGGATTTACCGATCGTTGGCGATGCGAAGAACATTCTCGAACAGCTTCAAGCAGAGCGTATCCATCGGTCGGGTGGCGGTTGGATCGAAAAAGTCACCTCTTGGAAAAAGATCCATCATGGGGTTGGTCGTATCTCCGGGGGCGTTCATCCGATGAAGGCACTCCAGCAGATCGGACGAAGGATGCCAGCCGACACCATCGTGGTGACAGATGTGGGGCAACACCAGATGTGGGCGGGACGCTATCTCGCGATCAAGGAGGAGAGTCTGTTTCTTTCCTCCGGAGGATTGGGAACGATGGGGTACGGATTGCCTGCGGCCATCGGGGCCAAGGTGGCCAATCCCGACCGCGAGGTGATCTTGATAACCGGCGACGGATCCTTCCAAATGGCGATGGCTGAGTTGGCTACTGCCTCGGCCGAATCCGCGTCGATTAAGGTTTTTCTGTTCAACAACAATCATCTCGGGATGGTGCGTGAGCTCCAGGACCATTTTTGCGAACAAAGGCACAGACAAGTGCACTTGAAGGGGAATCCGGACTTCTCCATCATCGCTTCGGCCTATGGTTTCGAGGGGAGAAGAGTCATTGATGACCTTGCTTTTAGCGAGGCGTTACCGAACGTCTTCCGGGGAGAGCAAACGGTATTATTGGATCTCATGGTCTCTCCCGATGCAGCGGTGATCCCGAGGAAGGGAGATGAAGTGGTATGAGAACAATCCTGAGCATCAAGGTGCTCGACCACGCCGGCGTGCTATCGAGAGTCGCCGGGCTATTCAGCAGACGCGGATTCAATATCGACAGCCTAGCTGTAGGCGTTACGGAAAAACACGGAATCTCCAGAATGACGATCGTGGTCGATGGGGACGAAGCACTGATCGAGCAGATCACCAAGCAACTGAACAAGCTGATCGATGTGATCAAGGTATCGATTATTGATCACGATCCCGTCGCAAGGGAGTTGGCGCTCCTTCGTATTCATGCACCGCAGAAGAATCGGCAGGAGATCCTGAAGACACTGGAAGTGTTCCGCGCGCGTATCGTGGGCATGGATCAATCGACGGTAACAGCAGAGGTGACCGGTGAGGGGCAGAAAATCGATGCGCTACGCGATCTGATGCTCACCTATGGCATCCAGGAGATGGTGCGGACGGGAACCGTGGCCATCGACAGACGACAGCCGAAAAACCAAGAGGGGGTTGAATTGAGATGACAGATCAAATTTATATTTTTGACACAACACTTCGTGATGGGGAACAGTCACCGGGAATCAGTTTGAACGTTGAAGAAAAACTAAAGATTGCCAAACAGCTGGCGATCCTCGGTGTAGACGCTATCGAGGCGGGATTTCCCATCGCTTCGAAAGGAGACTTCGAAGGGGTCAAGGCCATCGCAAAGAGCGTCCGCGGTCCTGTGATCACCGGATTGGCCAGAGCGGTCAAGGCTGACATCGATCGTGCTTGGGAAGCACTTCAGTATGCTGAGAAGCCGAGGATCCATACTTTTATCGCGACCTCGGACATCCATATGGAGTATAAGCTCAAGATGACACCGGAGGAAGTGATCGATCGAGTCCGCGAGATGGTGGGTTACGCAAAAAGTCTCTGCGAGGATATCTCTTTCTCACCGGAAGACGGGTCACGCACGAGACCTGAGTTTCTCCACCGCGTACTAGAAACCGCTATCGAGGCGGGGGCCACGGTACTCAATATTCCGGATACCGTGGGCTACAGTACACCAGAAGAATTCGGGCGGCTGATCCAAGGGATCAAAGAGAAGGTAAAGGGAATCGACAACGTGATTTTGAGCGTTCACTGTCACAACGATCTAGGATTGGCCGTGGCCAACTCCCTCGCCGCCATCACAAATGGCGCCAGGCAGATAGAGTGTACCTTGAATGGCCTAGGCGAGCGAGCTGGTAACGCCGCACTCGAGGAAATCGTGATGGTGCTCAGGACCCGCGGAGACCATTACCCCTATCATACCCAGGTGATCACCGAGGAGATTCACCGGACGAGTGCCCTGGTCAGTCATCTGACGGGTGTTCAGATCCAACCGAACAAGGCGATCATCGGAGCCAACGCCTTCGCCCATGAATCGGGCATCCACCAGCACGGTGTCATGAGCCATAGGGAAACCTATGAGATCATGACACCGGAATCCATCGGCTTGAAAAAGAGCCAGATGGTACTCGGCAAGCACTCTGGTCGACATGCCTTCGAGGAAAAATTAAAGGACCTCGGCTATCGTGACATCGGCATGACCGTCTTGAACAGCGCCTTCGAGCGGTTCAAGGATCTTGCCGACAAAAAGAAGGCTGTACTCGATGAGGACATCGAGGCCCTGCTTAGTGCGGAAACCTCCGATACCCCGTCGATCTACACCTTGGATTACTATCATATCTCCAGTGGGAACACCTTACTGGCCACCTCAACCGTACGTCTCAAGCGAGAAGATGTTTGCGTGGAGGAAGCTGCCTGTGGTGATGGTCCGGTGGACGCGACATACAAGGCAATCGACCGGGCAACGGGACTTGAAATCACATTGAAAGAGTACTATATCAAAGCGGTTACCGGTGGGAAGGATGCCCTCGGTGAAGTGACGGCTAAGGTCGAGAGCGCTGGGAAGCTGTACATCGGTCGCGGCGTGAGCACAGATGTCATCGAAGCCAGTGCCCGCGCCTATATGAGCGCGGTGAACAAGGTGCTGTTCGATCAAATGGAAGTGGAAAACGATGAGCGAAAAGGAGCGTGAACCCCTTGGGGATTTAAGACGTAAGAAAAAGATCATGACCTTCGACACAACATTACGAGACGGTGCACAGGCCGAAGGTATCGCCTTCACCGTGCTCGACAAGATCAAGATTGCACGGGCCCTCGATCGGTTTGGCATCGACTATATTGAGGCGGGTAATCCCGGATCGAATCCCAAGGATTTGGAATTCTTCGAACGCACGGAGGAGCTACACCTGGAGCGTGCAAAATTGACGGCCTTCGGTAGCACCAGACGTGCCGGCTGTTCCGTGGAGGAGGATGAGAACGTAAGGGCCCTGGTCTCGGCGGGGACACCAGCGGTGGCGATCTTTGCCAAGGCGTGGGACTTTCATGTGACAAAGATCATTCGAACGACCTTGGAAGAGAACCTAGCGATGATTCACGAGACCGTCAGCTATCTCAAGGCGATGGGTAAGGAGGTCATCTTTGATGCGGAGCATTTTTTCGACGGCTACCGCGAAAACCGCACCTATGCCATGCAAGTGCTGGCAGCCGCCGAAGGAGGCGGTGCCGATTGGCTCGTCCTTTGTGATACCAATGGCGGAACACTACCTGAGGAGATAGCCCGTGCAGTAGAAGACGTGGACAAGACCCTTGGCACCGCGGTGGGTATCCACTGCCACAATGATATCGGCATGGCCGTGGCGGCTTCGGTTTCTGCCGTCCACCACGGGGCCACGATGGTGCAGGGGACCATCAACGGTTACGGGGAGCGTTGCGGCAATGCGAATCTCATATCGATCCTGCCGACCCTTCAGTTGAAGGGAACCTACACCTGCGTTCCTCCGGAGAGGATGAAAGAGCTCATGCTCTTGTCGCGCACCGTCAGCGAGCTTGCCAACCTTGCTCCTGACGAACGGGCGCCCTATGTGGGCAATAGTGCTTTCGCACACAAGGGGGGAATGCACATTGATGGCGTGCGTAAGAATCCCCGCTCCTTCGAACACCTCGACCCCGCTTGGGTGGGCAACGATCGCCGTGTTCTGATGTCGGAGGTGTCAGGTAGAAGTACCATCCTGGACAAGATACAGCGTGTGGCCCCATGGGTCACGAAACAATCGCCCGAGACACTCGATCTCATGGAGAAGCTCAAGACGCTCGAGCACAATGGTTACCAGTTCGAGGGGGCTGAGAATTCTTTCGATCTATTGATCCGACGGTTGATGGGCCTCCACCGGACGTTTTTTAAAGTCGTGGATTACCGTGTGTTCAGTGATGATCACCGCAAAGAGGAAGAGAGTGCATCGGCGGTGGTGAAGCTGGTGGTCGACGACAAAGAAGAGATGACGGCAGCAGAGGGAGACGGGCCTGTGAATGCACTCGACCGTGCGCTCAGGAAGGCGCTCCGGGTCTTTTATCCGGAGCTCGATCGGATGCGCCTACTCGATTACAAAGTACGAGTGCTAGATACTGATCGGGCAACGGCGGCCAAGGTCCGCGTGCACATCACATCGACTGATGGGCGCAGTGTTTGGGGAACCGTTGGCGTATCAACGAATATTATTGAGGCGAGCTTCGCGGCTTTGATCGATTCCTTCGAATCATTTCTTTACAGCGAATCTAATGCACTTCAGAAAGGGGAGACAGCTAATGGGCATGACCATGACTCAAAAGATACTAGCAGCTCACGCGGGGCTTGAGAAAGTGGAGGCTGGTGACCTGATCACCGTCGATCTCGATCTTGTCCTCGGTAATGATATCACGACACCCGTGGCACTCAAGTCCTTCCAAGCCATTGGAAAAGAGGACGTTTTCGACCGGGAGAAAATTGCTATTGTGCCCGATCACTTTGCACCGAACAAAGACATCAAATCGGCCGAGCAGTGTCGCGTGATCCGGGATTTCGCGCACGAAAAAGAAATCAAGCACTACTTTGAAATTGGCCAGATGGGCATCGAGCATGCCCTGATTCCCGAAAAGGGATTGGCCGTCCCTGGCGATGTCATCATTGGCGCCGACTCCCACACCTGTACCTACGGTGCACTGGGCGCCTTTTCAACCGGGATCGGGAGTACGGATATGGCCGCCGGAATGGCTACCGGACGCGCCTGGTTCAGAGTGCCCGAGGCAATTCGTTTTGAGCTCACAGGACAGATGGGACCTTGGGTGAGCGGAAAGGACGTGATCTTACATATCATCGGTGAGATCGGCGTGGATGGAGCCTTGTATCAGTCCATGGAATTCACGGGCGGAGGAGTAGCGAACCTGACGATGGACGACCGGTTCACCATCGCCAACATGGCTATCGAGGCGGGAGCTAAGAACGGAATCTTTGAAGTCGACGAACGAACCCTGGCTTACGTGGAAGAGCACAGCGCGAAAGAGCCCGTGGTGTACCGGTCGGATTCCGATGCATCCTATGTGCGAACCATTGAAGTGGATCTGTCGACCCTGAGGCCCACTGTTTCCTTCCCCCACCTACCGGACAACACGCGAACCATCGACGAGGCGGGTGAAGTGACCATCGACCAAGTGGTCATCGGTTCTTGCACCAACGGGCGCCTGGGTGATTTGCGCGCTGCCGCTGAGATCCTGAAGGGACGCCAGGTCCATCCAAAGGTACGGACACTGGTCTTCCCCGCTACGCAAAAAATCTATCTTGAGGCCATGCGAGAGGGGCTGATCGAGATTTTCATCCAGGCGGGTGTCGCTGTGAGCACGCCGACCTGCGGACCATGCTTAGGCGGACACATGGGCATCTTGGCCAAGGGCGAACGCGCCGTGGCCACGACCAATCGAAACTTCGTGGGCCGTATGGGGCATCCGGAGAGTGAGGTCTATCTGGCCAGCCCTGCCGTCGCTGCCGCATCGGCCATCACGGGAAAACTGTCTTCACCGGAGGAGGTGCTGTAGATGAAAGGAAAAGCGATCAAATACGGACATAATGTAGATACCGATGTGATCATTCCAGCACGGTATTTGAACACCAGTGATCCAATGGAGCTAGCCCAGCACTGTATGGAGGATCTCGATGCAACGTTTATCGATAGGGTGGATGACGGCGATCTCATGGTGGCGGGAAAAAACTTTGGATGCGGATCGTCCAGAGAACATGCGCCGGTGGCGATCAAAGCAGCGGGTATCAGCTGTGTAATCGCAGAGACCTTCGCCCGCATTTTCTACCGGAATGCCGTGAACATCGGACTGCCGATTGTTACCTCTCCAGAGGCGGCAAAGGAAATTGCAGAGGGTGATGTGGTGAGTGTCGATGTAAAAAAAGGCCTCATCACCAACCACACCCAACAGAAGACCTACGAGGTAGCTCCTTTTCCACCCTTCATGCAGGCCATTATCGATGCAGGGGGGTTGATCGAGGCGATCAGAGAGAAAGGAGATCTACGATGAAAATCGCATTGATTCCAGGTGATGGGATAGGTCCCGAGGTGACCGCGGAAGCGGTGAAAGTACTCCGTGCCGTGGAAGGACAGTATGCATTGGATTTTGCCTTTGAAGAGGTCCCCATGGGTGGCGTGGCCATCGATCTAACGGGAAGCCCACTGCCCAGGGAGACCGTTGATGTCTGCACAGCAAGCGACGCGGTCTTCCTAGGCGCCGTTGGCGGTCCAAAGTGGGATGGCCTACCCGGACATCAGCGGCCAGAGGCGGGCCTCCTGGGACTCCGTAAGGCACTAGGCGTCTACGCCAACCTCCGACCGGCTATTTTGTTTTCCCAGCTGACCGAAGCCTCTACCCTGCGACCGGAGGTGCTCGCCGGCGGACTGGATCTTCTTGTGGTGCGTGAGCTCACAGGGGGGATTTATTTTGGCGAGAGGGGGCGCGAAGGCGAGGGTCAGGACCAGTCGGCGTGGGACACCGAGCGGTATACCGTAGCGGAGATCCAGCGCGTGGCAAAAGTGGCCTTTGAATCGGCTCGCAAGAGGAGCGGACGTCTGATGAGCATCGATAAGGCCAATGTGCTCGAAAGCTCCCGCCTGTGGAGGGAAACGGTTGTGGCTTTTTCTGCAGCCTATCCCGATGTGACGCTCGATCATATGTATGTGGATAATGCGGCCATGCAACTGATACGGAATCCCAAGCAGTTCGACGTGATCTTAACCAACAATATCTTTGGTGATATTCTGAGCGATGAAGCCTCCATGCTCACAGGATCCCTCGGCATGCTACCCTCCGCGTCTCTGGGAGATGGTGGAATCGGCCTCTACGAGCCGATCCATGGTTCTGCCCCGGATATTGCGGGGAAAGACCTGGCAAATCCCATAGCAGCGATCATGAGCATCGCCATGCTCCTGAGGCATAGTGCGGGTGAAGAAGGGGCGGCGAAAGCCGTGGAGAGAGCTGTGTCCACAGTGCTCGATCAAGGCTTCAGAACAGCAGATCTCTCCGACGGTAGTGCGTCCATCGGCACCAAAGAGATGGGCGATCGGATTGTAGACGCGCTCCGTAAGGCCTGACCAACTGAAAATCAAGGACAAAGAGAAGCGATCTCCCGTGGTATTCATACCTAGAGGGAGATCGCTTCTTCGGTTGCTTCGATGGCAGAGGCGGGACAGCAGTCCATGGCCTCTGCAAACAGCGCGAGGTCTTCGGCGGTGGTAGGTTGGCGTAAGAGGCGTGCCCGTTTCTGGTAAACTTCGAAAAGCTCAGAAGCGACACGGGTGCAGGCGATACACCCAATGCATCGTGTGTTGATCAAGTAATGCGCCATGCTCAGCTCCTTTCTGTCGGATGCCCGCAGTGAGGGCAGTAGTGGTGTGAGCGCTCGAGTGGATGACCGCACGCACACCGGGCTGTGCTGTGGAGAAGTCGCCAGTCGGAAGGATCCTGCTCTTCTGCCAGATGACCCGTAGATTCCAAAGTGATTCCAGCAACAGGTGGAACGTCGAGGACGGCACCACAACAGTGTGTCGTGGCGAGATAACGCTCCTGCTAGCGCCACAGGGGGAGGAAATAGGCCTTGAACACGCGGTAGGTCTTCTCGACCTTCAGGTGCGTGTATGCGCCACAGGCGGGGCAGGTGACGTGAGGAACTTGACCGACAGAGCGCTTCTCGTCGGAGATGCCGAAAAACGGCGAAAAAGAACACGAAGAGATCCTCCTATTCATACCTGGCGATGGCCCGTACGGGTGCGCCGTCGGCCTCCAGGAACTTCAATGGAAGCGTACAGAACCAACAGTAGTCGGGAAGTGCTTCGAGTCCTTTTAGATTCTCAACAATCAGGATTTCGGCTTCCAAGAGCACGCGATGCACGGGGAGTGTTGAACTCTCTACCGGATCCACAGAGATGGCATCGACGCCGATCCCCTTGAGACCCGTTGTCGCCAGATAGGCAGCGGCTTCTAGCGTGAGTGTTGGGAAGCCTTCGAAGTAATCTGGGCCTCCCCAGCGCCGGTCCCATCCCGTTGCGATCAGAAGAAAATCTACACCTGCACCGGGTGGAATCATTTCGGCGACCATGTCCCTGGTGATGGATCCCATCTTATTGAGGTGTAGCACACGGGCCTGCCCTAGGAAACGATCTGGATCAAGAGCATCGAGGGTCAGGCCCTCTTCGAGAAGATGCGCCGGCGCATCCATATGGGTACCTGTGTGTGAAAAAATCGTGAGCAGGCTCTCTCTGAAACCATCGGTGGCCAGTGTGTTGGCCGGAATGATCTTAGGAGGGGCGGTACCCGGATAAGCGGGTGTGCTTTCATGGAGTGTGTGGGTGAGGTCGATGGTCAGCATGGTAGCCTCCTTCTTCGTAGCAGTGGATGATGAGGAGCTTTCAGGAGTAGTATACCATGGGCTGCAAAAAATGAAAAAGGTGAGGTCCCCGGCTATGTTCTTCCGGCGCCTCACCTTTTTACGGTAAGATCATAAATATCAGATTCCAAATGATGCTCCTCTCTCAAGTTTAGTAAAAACGGTAGAATTGCCCTGTGCCGAAGTAATTGATGGTATTCTCAGGTGCAACAGCCTGCTGTGCGGTTTTGTTCTTTTTGTCGGGAGACGTTTCTTTGCGTCTGTGGTTCGCCTGTGTTGTTTTCATGGTAGTGCTCCTCTCTAAGGGTTTAGTAAAAGCGGTAGAATTGCCCAGTGCCAAAGTAATTGATGGTATTCTCGGGTGCAACGGCCTGCTGTGCTGTCTTGTTCTTTTTGTCGGGAGACGTTTCTTTGCGCCTGTGGTTCGCCTGTGTTGTTTTCATGCTAGTGCTCCTTCCTAAGGGTTTAGTAAAAGCGGTAGAATTGCCCAGTGCCAAAGTAATTGATGGTATTTTCGGGTGCAACGGCCTGCTGTGCTGTCTTGTTCTTTTTGTCGGGAGATGTTTCTTTGCGCCTGTGGTTCGCCTGTGTTGTTTTCACGTGGTTCCTCCTTTGTTTGCGAGTGAAATGCTATTCAGTCGATGGATGCTCAGGTTTGAAGTGTCCTTTCGCTTTCACCTCCCCTTTCTTCAAATAAAAAAGCCGTCCTCATGACTTAAGGACGGACGTCTACGCCGTGGTACCACCTTAGTTGTCGCTAGTTCAGCGACCGCTTATCATCTCCTTAACGCGGAGGAAACGGCCCAGCCTACTGACAATAGCTTTCAGTCGGGCATCTCGGGAGGGATCTGCTATTGATCACGCTATCGACTTCCACCAACCGTCGACTCTCTAGATTAGCGCATCGATCATAAGCTCTCTCCGTCATGGATGTTTTGTTGATTTTCATCACTATAGCAGTCACGGGTAGGCACCGTCAATAGTTTTCAGAAAATTTCAACAAATATTTTTACACTCCCACAGACTGTGAAAAGAAAAAACGTTTTCCCTACACTTTCTTTGTCATCCTTCCAAAAAAGTGGGTATGTACTGCAAAGAAGAGAGGCGTTGGATACCCTGACGGTTTTTGCATTATCATGTCTTTTGTTGTATACTATATACGGATTTATATGTTGAAAGGAGTGCATCTATGTTAGAAGAAGTCAATCAACTGCCGCATAAGGTGATCAAGGACATCGATCTCGATGTCGGACGACTGAGTGTATATTTAGTACAGGATTTCGATTTAAAACTATTACGACGCATGGTGAGTTTCGGTCTCGATATCTTTGGAGAGCTCGGCATGGACGAGTGGGGTCTTGTGCCCCAGGTACGTCACGGGAACGTGTACCTCCTCAAGGAGAAGGATAAGAAAAGAATCATCGGACTCGCGATTCTCATGCGCGATTGGGAAGACCCCTATAAAGCGTATCTCTTCGATTATGCAATTGCCGAGGACTTTAGAGGTCACGGTCTGGGCTATGAGTTTCTGCAGGTGATCGCTGAAAGCCTAGTGGAACAGGGCTTTGATAAGATGAGTCTCACGGTTGATGTGGAAAACGAGCCGGCGATCCGTTTGTATCGCGATAAGGTTGGATTCAAGTCCGTTCTCTATAAAGAAGATGAGTACGGGAAAGGACACGACCGCTATATCATGGAATGGGATATGGCGAAAGCCATAAAAGAAAAAGAATAGGATTCAAAAAAGATCAGCACTGCGCTGATCTTTTTTTAAATTTCAGAAGGGGGGTTGACGAACGAAGGAAGGGGTCATATAATAACAACTAAGAATTTTCTGACAATGCAATCACGAAGAAAGATATCGATGGAGACCGTCACATTCAGAAACGTTTCAAAATGCAGAGAGCCCGCGGTTGGTGCGAGCGGGCGTAACGTTGAAGGTGACCATCCCTCCTGAATCGCTGAGTTGAAGATGAGTAAATGACGCCGGGGGCTCCCGTTACAGGGCGAGGATTAATCCGATGACGATCGGACGATCCGATAAGCGACAGATTTGATCTGTAAGTAGAGTGGTACCGTGGGAAACTTTCTCACCTCTAAGGCAACTAGAGGCGGGGGGGTATTTTTTATACCTCGAAATGATCAAAAAAGTAAATAATGTTAAAAAAAGTTTTTTCAACAAGGGAAGGAGGATCATGATGGTCAATCATATCATGGCACAGATGGACGAGGGCGTAGATGCGCTTCTGCGGGTTGTGGGCGTATTGAGACGGAAAAATTTTGACATTCAGGACATCCGTTGGTCTGAGGACCATCAGCTGGAGATTGCGATTCTGTCGAAGGACGGTTGCGGTGGATTAGAAGCAAAACAACAAATGGAAAAATTGGTGGGACTGAGATCAGTCGTCGTAAGAGAAATGGGGGAACTGAGATGAAAATGTTTTATGAAAAGGATGGGAATTTGGGATTGTTCGAAGGAAAGACAGTGGCGGTGCTCGGTTACGGATCACAGGGACACGCTCACGCTCTGAACTTGAAGGAGAGTGGCGTTTCGGTTGTGGTCGGGCTTCGCAAGGGTTCGAGTTCCTGGAAACAGGCTGAAGACGCGGGTCTCGAGGTGACAACGGTGTCAGGTGCAGCTGAGCGCGGCGACGTGATCATGATGCTCGTGCCCGATGAACACCAGCGAGCGGTCTTCTTAGAATCGGTTGCCCCCCATTTAAAGGCCGGAAAAGCGCTGGCGTTTGCCCATGGTTTTAACATCACGTACGGTCAGGTGAAGCCTCCGGCAGACGTGGATGTGTTCATGGTCGCCCCGAAGGGGCCGGGACACCTGGTGCGTCGGGTCTTCGAGAGCGGGCAAGGTGTCCCCTGCCTGATGGCTGTCCACCAGGATGCCACGGGAAAAGCATCGGATCTTGCACTCGCCTATGCCAAGGGCATCGGCGGACTGCGCGCCGGGGTCATCGAGACCACCTTCAAAGAGGAGACCGAAACGGATCTCTTCGGCGAACAGGCCGTGCTGTGCGGGGGTGTAACGGAACTGATCAAGGCAGGTTTCGATACCTTGACGGAAGCGGGCTACCAGCCAGAGATCGCTTACTTTGAATGCCTGCACGAAATGAAATTAATCGTCGACCTTCTTTACGAAGGTGGATTTGAAAAGATGAGGTACTCTGTCTCCGATACGGCGGAATACGGGGACTACCGTGTCGGTAGACGGATTGTCACGGACGAGACACGTGAGGAGATGAAGCAGGTCCTCAAGGAAGTGCAGGAAGGGGTTTTCGCCCGCGATTGGCTCGTGGAAAACGCTATGAATCGACCACACTTTAACGCTGTTCGTGAGCGCGAACTGGAACATCCTATGGTGGATGTGGGCAAGAAGCTCAGGGGCATGATGGGGTGGATCAAATAATGAGATCAGATGACGCGAAAAAGGGACTGGAGAAGGCCCCCCATCGCTCGCTGATGAAAGCGCTTGGCCTCACGGAGGAAGAGATCGGCAGACCGCTCATCGGTGTGGTCAACGGCTTCAATGAGATTGTACCGGGTCATACACACCTCGATAAACTGACGGAAAAGGTAAAGCGTGGTGTTTTAATGGCAGGGGGCACACCGTTGGAGTTTCCCGCTATTGCTGTTTGCGATGGGATTGCCATGAACCACGAGGGAATGAAGTACTCCTTGGCATCGCGCGAACTGATTGCCGACAGTATTGAGGTGATGGCCAGGGCCCATGCCCTCGATGGACTCGTCATCCTGCCAAACTGTGACAAGACGGTACCGGGAGCCCTGATGGCCGCTGCGCGACTCGACCTACCAACGGTGATCATGAGCGGGGGCCCGATGATGGCCGGTAGGGGTCATACGGATCTGACAACGGTCTTTGAAGGTGTAGGTCGCGTGAGGGCTGCTAAGATGGACCTTTCCGAGTTAGCCCTTTTGGAAGAATCTGCTTGCCCCACCTGTGGCTCATGCTCGGGGATGTTCACGGCCAACTCCATGAACATCATGGTGGAGGTCTTGGGTATGGGGGTGGACGGGCACGGAACTGTTCCGGCGGTCTACGCACGTCGCTACCGCATGGCCGTGGAAGCGGGTCGTGCCGTGATGGATCTCTTCCGACGCGGCGTGACGGCCCGCCAGATCATGACCAAAGAGGCACTGGAGAATGCAATCGTTGCCGATATGGCCATGGGTTGTTCGACGAACACGGTCCTGCATCTGACTGCTCTCGCTGAAGAACTAGGATTGGGTTTAGATCTCGACGTGGTGGATGCCGTCTCAAGACGGACGCCGAACCTCTGCCGTCTATCGCCGGCGGGGCGTGACCACCTGGAAGACCTCGATGGAGCCGGCGGTATCGCGGCGGTTCTCGCGGAACTGGCCAAGGGCGACCATTTGAACCTCGGGACTACGACGGTGGAGGGATTGACTCTGGCTGAAAAAGTCAAAGCAAGTCCCGGTGCCGATGGACAGGTGATTCGTTCAATCGATTCACCTTATGCTGAGAGCGGCGGGATTGCCGTGCTCAGGGGGAACTTGGCGCCGAAGGGTGCGGTGGTGAAGAAATCGGCTGTCGTAGAAAACATGCAGCGGTTCTCAGGTCCCGCTCGGGTCTTCGATAGCGAGGAAGCGGCGGTAGAAGCCATCACCACGGGTGTCATCGTTTCGGGCGACATTGTGGTGATTCGATATGAAGGTCCACGTGGTGGTCCGGGGATGAGAGAGATGTTGACCCCCACTTCCGTACTGGGCGGCATGGGACTCGATGGATCGGTGGCCTTGATCACCGACGGACGCTTTTCCGGCGGAACGCGTGGACCGGCCATCGGACACGTCTCGCCCGAGGCGGCAGAAGGCGGTCCGATCGCATTGGTTCAAGAGGGAGATACGATTCGCTACGATTGCGAGACGGGTGTACTCGAGCTCGTGGTAGATGAACGGATCCTTTCTGAGCGGCGGTCGAAATGGCAGGCACCGGAAAAGAAAGTGACGGGCTATCTGGCAAAGTATAGTAAATTGGTTACATCGGCGGATCGCGGTGCTGTTTGCGTCGTCTGATGAGAGGGAGGTTGGTTCTATGTTCACTGGTGCTGAGATTGTTCTAGAAACACTACACGATCTGGGGGTCGGACAACTCTTCGGATACCCCGGCGGTGCCGTGATCCCTCTCTATGATGCCCTGTACGATCAAATGGATCGATTTCACCACTGTCGCACGGCCCACGAGCAAGGAGCGGTTCATGCCGCGGATGGTTACAGCCGCGCATCGGGCAAAGTGGGCGTTTGCTTCGTGACCTCCGGACCTGGTGCTACGAATACCTTGACCGGTCTGGCCACGGCCTTCATGGATTCGGTTCCCCTGGTCGTGATCAGCGGGCAGGTTCCCTCAGCGCTTCTCGGGAAGGACTCTTTTCAGGAGATCGATATCACGGGAATCAGCATGCCGGTGACCAAGCACAACGTGTTGGTCCGATCTGTCGACCAGATTGAACCGGTGCTACGACGGGCGTATGAAGTGGCCACTTCAGGACGGCCCGGTCCTGTTCTCGTGGACATCCCCAAGGATCTGTTCATGAAGGCGTGTGCCTACCATGGGTTGGCGATGGAGGAGGTCCCTCCCTATCCCGAGGCTCCTGAGGGGGTAGTCGAGAAAGCCGCTAGCATGATCGGGGAGTCGAAACGGCCCGTGATCTATGCAGGGGGCGGTGTGGCGCTGGGCAAAGCGGAGGAGGCCTTCCGAGCCTTTGTCGATCGTTCCCAGATTCCTGTGGTCAATACCCTGATGGGTTTGGGCTCTTATCCGCGAAAGGATCCAAAATCCCTGGGGATGGTGGGTATGCACGGTTTTCCAGAGGCCAACATGGCTGTGACGGAGGCGGATCTGGTCATTGCAGTGGGTGCGCGTTTCAGCGATCGCGTGATCGGAGATGCGACGGCCTTCGCTCCACAAGCCAAGATTCTGCATCTCGATGTGGATGCCACGGAGATCAATAAGAATATCCAGACGGATCTTTCCGTTCTGGGTGATCTAAAGTCTTCAATCGAAAGATTGTCCGAGCGAATCGAGTCCGGTGACCACAAGGCGTGGCTCGAAGGCATCAAAGAAAGGAACAGGATGGAGGGACACCAGCATCCCTTCCATCCCCATCGAATTCTGGAGAAGCTCTCGAAGGCCTTACCCGAGGCAACAGTGGTCACGGACGTGGGCCAGCACCAGATGTGGACAGCCCAGGTCTGGCCTTTTCAGGCGACGAGACATTTTCTCACATCAGGTGGTCTGGGAACAATGGGTTATGGTCTGGGAGCGGCGATCGGAGCCCAGCTGGCGCGGCCGACGGATCCTGTGGTTTTGATCACTGGGGACGGTAGCTTTCGAATGAATGCCAATGAACTGGTGACAGTTGCCGAGCAGCGGTTGCCGCTCTTGATGGTACTCTTTCACAATGGTACCCTGGGTATGGTCAGACAGTGGCAGGAAATGTTCCAGCGGGAGCGCTTCGCCGAAACCATCCTACCGGACGTGATCGATCACGTGAAGTTATGCGGGGCCTATGGCATCACGGCAAAGCGAGCGGCGAACCTCGAAGAACTCTCACGAGCGCTCGACGAATACAATGGCAAAGAACCTATGATGATTGTGTGCGCTATCGGCGCACAGGAGAACGTTCTTCCGATCGTGCCCCCTGGGCAACCGATTCAACAGTACAGGGTCAAGTAAAAACCCCCGAGATCAGGTCTTGTCGACCTGACTCGGGGTTTTGGGCTTGAGCAGATGAGATACCGAGAGACTCAGCACCAGACCGAAGGCAATGGAGGTTGCTCCGAGGACGGCTTCAAAACCAATGGCGCCTGCGGCAGCGTATTCTTTTTCGATAATCCGGAGCATGGTTTCGTAGAGCCCGTATCCGGGCACCAAGGGGATGATTCCAGGAATCACAAATAGAGTTGCCGGTTCCTTATACAGGCGTGCTAGCATTTCGCCGGCGACACCCACGGTCAATGAAGCGGCGAAAGAAGCCATGAGTACCGAGGTGCCCCAGCCGAGTAAAGCTTCGTACACTAACCATCCCAAGGCGCCCGCGAGGGCCGTTGCGGGAATCAAGCGCCTCGGACTATTGAAGAGAATGGCAAAGGCGAAAGTACACCCGAAGGCAAAAAAAGCAGTGGCTAGCATCAGGCCACCCCCAAGAGATGCCGTAGTTCGAAGATGACGCCGACACCAATGGCGATCGCGATGGCCACGAGGAGCGCTTCGCCGATCCGAGCGATTCCAGAAACCAGGTCGCCTGCCAGCGCATCACGCAGGGCGTTGGTGAAGGCCACGCCCGGTACGAGCGGCATGATGGAACCCACGATAATCTGATCGAGCGAAAGAGTCAGGCCGATCAAAGAGCCGGCGTAGACGAGGACCAATGCGAAAAGAGCATTGCCCGCACCACCGACGAGCAGTTCGAAAAAAGTCGATTGGTTGGATGTTCGCATGCGGTCGAGGAGAAATCCTACGGAGAAGCTCACGAGAAAGGCGGCGATGAACTCTCTGGGATCCCCTCCGTACAATAGGGAGAAGAATCCACCCACAAAACCGGCGCCCATATAGCGGACAATACCGGCAAAATCAGGTGCGCGATCGATTGCCTCGAGTGCACGGATGCCCTCGGTGATCGTTAGGTTTCCCCCGACAACGTCGCGAGACAGGTGATTGAGGCGAGAGATGCGCTCGAGGTCTATTCTTCTAGAGAGCACCCGGACCATATCTTGGTAATGCCAATCGCCATTGTCCACGTTCACCGTGATCATGGTGGGGACGCAGAAGGCGCTAGCGTGTCGAATCCCTACGTGGTTCAACAGGTGAAGGATCGTTTGCTCGACACGATAGGTTTCAGCGCCACTGGCGAGCAGGTGGCTACCGAGGTGCAGGGCAAAATTGACTGCATTTTTATCGCGTTTATGATTCATGAAAAACCTCCTAAAAACCGAAAGACACAACAATCAATGTAACGAGTTTCAACGCCTGTGTCAATAGCAAAGGAGATAAAGCTTGAGAAGGAAAGGGCGAGACCCCGGTCATGGTCTGATCGGTGGGGATGAGCGCAAGGATTGTACCTTGACAAAAGGAGTGAAATTTAGTATCATTTGAAACTGATGTGAATGCGAATTACCCGTTACCAGTAGCCGGGGATGAGCACATGGGATCCATTTAAGACGGGGCCCTGTGTCGAGTCTCCTTGAGTGGTGAGAGTAGCGGTGAAAAGCTTATGAACGTAGAACTGGGGTTTGTCCGGGCTCCCGCGGGGCCGGAACACGTTATGCAGCGGTGTGACGTGAAGTGAGTCCGTTGAAAATCAGGGCGAAACTTAAACACTCTAACTCTCGCTAGAAAAGCGATGAGTTAGAGTGTCTTTTTTTTTGCAACGAACCATCATTACGATCAAATGGGAGGAATGTTTATGAGTAGAAAGAAGATTATCGCCAAGCGGAAAGAACTGCATGGCAAGAATTTCACGGGTTTTGGACTGGATTTGAATTTGACCGTCACCTTGTTGTCGGCACTGGTCCTCATAGCCTTTTCAGTGTATGCCTTTGTGAACATAGAAACAGCTTCAGCCACGCTTGAGGCACTAAAAGGTTCTGTGCTGGATCGATTCAGCAGCCTTTTCGTAATGGCTTCTAATCTCTTCATCGTGGTACTGATCCTCTTTGCACTGTTCAATCGATCGGGCAAGATTCGTATCGGAGGCGACGATGCAAAACCAGAGTTCTCGCGTTTTGCATGGTACTCCATGCTCATGTCGGCTGGTATGGGAATCGGCCTGATGTTTTGGTCTGTGGGTGAGCCGATCTTCCATGATGCCTACTCCCCAGTCTTTGGTGCCAAGGACGGACTTCAGGGGCTGGCCACGACTTTTTTCCACTGGACCCTCCACCCGTGGGCGATTTATACCATGATCGCCCTGGCCTTCGGGTATTTTGCCTACAACAAGAAGTTGCCGCTCTCGCCTCGATCCTTTTTCTATCCGATTCTCAAGGATCGGATCTTCGGATTCGTTGGGGATCTGATCGATACCCTGGCCGTCTTGGCCGCACTTGTCGGACTGGCGACTTCACTTGGCTTTGGTGTACAGCAGATCAACAGTGGCTTGACCTATATTTTCGGGGTACCCTTCTCGATTAACATCCAGGTGGCCCTGATCGCGGGGATTACGGGGATCGCAACACTTTCGGTTGTGTCGGGAATCGATAAAGGAGTGAAGTTCCTCAGTGAACTGAATATCCGTGCGGCGGGACTACTGATGCTACTCATCTTCATCCTCGGCCCCTCGGCACAGATCATCAAGAATATCGTAGCAGGAACAGGTGTTTTCGCAGGAGACTTGATACGCGCCTCGACGATTGTACATTTACTCGATAGCGAATGGGCGCAGGGCTGGACAATCTTTTACTGGGCTTGGTGGATTTCATGGAGTCCTTTCGTCGGTATGTTCATCGCCAAGATCTCCAAGGGGCGGACGGTACGGGAGTTTATTACCGCCACGATGTTCGTGCCTACAATCTTGAGCATCTTATGGCTGGGGACCTTTGGAACGACTGCCCTCTCAGTAGATGCTGCTTCCCAAGGGGCACTCGGTGCTGCTGTCAACGCACAGATCAGCACGGCACTCTTTGAGATGATCGAATTGATGAGTCATCCACTGCTCGTACCCGCGGTCAGTGTGGCGGTTCAGGGACTGGCCCTGTTCTTGGTCATCAGTTTCTTCGTGACATCGAGTGATTCCGGTTCACTTGTGGTCGATAGCCTGGCATCTGGAGGGAAGATCCACTCGCCTGTTGGCCAAAGAGTCTTCTGGGCTGTGATGGAAGGTGTGATCGCTGCGGTACTTCTGGTCGTCGGCGGGACACAGGCTCTGACGGTACTCCAGACGGCGGTGATTATCACGGGCCTGCCCTTCGCACTGATCATCGGTGTGGTAACGGTACTCCTGATCAAAGAATTCTACTTGACGCCCGCCGAGCAACCCAAGGGTGTACCGTCTACCCTAGGCAAAGAAAGCGCATAAACGAAGACCTTAAAAATAGCCGAGAGGCTATTTTTTTGTTTCTGTGAGAAACCATGCAGATTAAGTGAGAACGTCCCCTACTTTAGCTGGGAGATGAGGGTCTAAAACTTGGTTTGGTCAATCAACTGATTCAGTGATGATTCCCTGATCTCCTTCTATGAAAAACAAGGTTTTTCATCCGTGAAAGAAAACTTGCTGACAGTTGATTTGTCTGGGGTCGTGCCCTCCCTCCGGGCAATGGCCCGCGGTTCTGGAAGTGTTTTGAAAAAATCAGTTGTTGTCCGAAGCGTTCGATACCTATGAAAACCGAGCGCTCTATCGCTTCCATTTGATCATGGGGATCAAGGAGTGTCTTCATATGGCCAATGCGCAACCACACGTCATCCCTGACGCCTTCGGCATAGATGGTATCTACCAGACGAGCGAGAAAGACGTCTTCCTCTACAGGGCTCTTTCCCCCTGGCCGGTCTTCCATACAAAAGCCCGGAGACAGGGAGGACCTGATCACTTCGGGTGATTTTCAAGAGGGCGTGTTGAGCGGGTTCCTAATCAATCGGATCGATAGAAATGATTCATTCTTGGTCGGAATGGGGTATAATGATAAAGAATGGAAATGAGGGATCGAATGAATAAATTGTTGACTTGCGAAATATGTGGATCGCGCTATCGACCGAAAATTGGTAGAAACACCTGTGATTGCGGGGGGATGTTGTCTCTACCCATCAATCCACCCTTATCGCGCGACGTGCGCATACTCGATGGCGAATGGAGCTTGTTCCGTTACATTGCCTACCTACCTTTTGAAGACCGCAGAGATTGGCAGAAAATCAGTCTGGGAGAGGGAATGACCCCCCTGCGTCCCGTCGATGCCCAACGGTCCCGTCATCTGGTCAAGTGCGAGTATGCGATGCCCACGCTTTCTTTCAAGGACAGGGGGGCTGTGATCCTCGTGGCAAAGGCCAGTGCATTGGGTGCAAACCAGATCGTACAGGATTCCAGTGGGAATGCGGGTACCGCTGTGGCGGCTTATGCCGCGCGTGCAGGGATCAACTGTGACATCTATGTACCAGCGACTACCTCCGAGAAGAAAATCCAGCAGATTGTGGCCCACGGTGCGAATGTCCACAGGATAGAAGGATCTAGGGAAGCAACGGCCAGAGCAGCCTTAGAAGCGGCTTCGGTCCCCGGTGTCTATTATGCTAGCCACGTGTACAATCCGTATTTTTACGAGGGAACAAAGACCTATGTTTATGAAATTTTCGAGCAAATGAACGGCCGTCTGCCGGACGTCTTCTGGGTTCCAGTGGGAAACGGCACACTTCTCCTGGGCGTCTACCGCGCTTTTCTTGAACTCCGTCGCATGGGTCTCATTACCCTGTTCCCAAAGATCTATGCGGTTCAGAGTGAGGGATGTGCACCGATCTACGACGCCTATCACCATACGGAGACAAATCGAAAGAAGACCATGGCCGAGGGGATCGCCATTGCTGATCCAAAGAGAAAAGAGCAAATTCTTGCGGCTATACGGGAGACGGACGGTACGATTTATATCGCTAAAGAAGCAGAAATTCCCCAGGCTCGTCGCTGGTTGGCCAGAAGAGGATACTATGTGGAAACCACTACGGCGGCTACGATTGCAGCCTATCTCGCGGTATCCCCATCCCAAGAGCTGATACATGTGATCCCCTTGTGTGGGGCGGGAATCAAGAGCGGGGTGACAGAATGATCATTGAAACGGAACGGTTGCGTCTGCGGCCGCTGAGGATGTCGGATATCGAGGCAATACTCACCTTCTGGGGCGATGCAGAAGTGATGCGGTACTGTGGTGGTCCTGGCGATCGAGAAAGAGAGATAAGGGCGGTTGTCTATTACCAGAAGCTATTGGAGGAAAAAGGGCATGCTCCGATGGCCGTTGTTCTCAAGAAGTCGGAGCAGGTGATTGGCGCCTGTGGCTTTCAATCCGCCTGGGTAGAAGGAAGGGTGGAGCTAATCTATCACTTTGCCAAAGCACACTGGGGTGAGGGGTATGCAACAGAGGCGATTCGTGCTGTCATGGAGCGCGCGCTTCTCGAGCCGCCGGCTCCGGCCGTCGTGGCGGCAGCATCACTCGATAACAAAGCATCTCTACATCTGTTGGAGAAAATGGGATTCCATTACACCGGCTTGCGTTACTTTGAAGATACCGGGGAAGAAGAACCCACATATCGGTACACATTAAGGGAGGCGTGACCTATGTTACATAAGAAACTGGGGAAAATTCCTGTGGTGGGCCCCTTTGTTGCTCTGCCGAGCCCTGAGATTGCGGAGCTCGTGGGCCTTGCGGGGTATGATTTTGCGATTTTCGATCAAGAACACGGTCAGATCACTTTTGACCGTTTGCCCGACCTGTTAAGAGCTGCCGAAGTGCGGGGGCTTGGCACCGTGGTACGCACCTCGGGTTCTAAGCGTTCGGATATCCTGAGACCGCTGGACTTGGGTGCCCAGGGCATCATCGTACCCCAAGTGGACAGTGCCGAAGAAGCGCGTGCGATTGTCTATCACGCGCGTTATGCACCGGGGGGAGGGCGTGGCGTCGCGATGCCGCGGGCATCTGACTTCGGGAACAAAAAGAGTGATACCTATTTTGAATCGAGCAATCGAGAGGTGGCGATCATCGTACAGGCGGAAAGCCAGAAGGCGCTGGACAACCTGGCGTCAATTGCCGCCATCCAGGGGTTGACCGGTATTTTCCTCGGTCCGTTCGACCTTTCCGTCTCTCTTGGCATCCCCGGACAAACCCGACATCCTCGGATCGAAGAAGCTGCGGTGGAGCTGTTGACCGTTTGCAAAGAGCATAGAGTGGTCTCCGGTATCTTTGTCACCACTATGGAGGAAGCGCTACGTCGAAGGGAACAGGGATTTGATTTTATCGCCTTCAGCATGGATACCCTGATCTTGAGCTCTGCTCTAAAGGGCCATCTGGAGGAGTGGCGTCGTGATTGACTACCGCGTCATGGTAGCGGAAGATGTTCCGTTACTGGCAGATTTTTTCGATCGCCTGCGTGAAGAAGGGGTGATGATGAGTTTCGTGGATGCCGGTGCTTCCGATTTGGAGAACTGGCTGGAAAGCCAAGGGGTATTCTGTTATGTGGTAGAAGCACAGGGAGAAGTCGTGGGCCTAATCAAAGCCAAGCGACCGAAGCGATCGAACCAACGGTTCTGGGCTTTTTTGTCCATTGCGATCGACTCTTCTCACCGGGAAACGGGCTTGGCGCGAGGTCTGACGGATTTTGCCTGCCAAAGATTGAGGGAAGAGGGCATTCAGATCGTTCGTGCTTATATCTACAGCGATAATCTGGCGTCCTTGGCCACGGCCAGAGCCTGCGGATTTCTCGAGACGGGGCGGGTCGTCGCCCATCACCGCGATGAAGAGACCGGCGAGAACATCGATGATGTGATCATGCACAGGATAATCGAAGGAGGGGTGTAGCGATGGATCGTTTCATGAAGAGAGTACCCGGGAGGAAGGAAAAACGTTGGTGGGTCCTGGGCCTTGCCGTTACACTGGTAGCCTTTGGTATCATTTTTTTGGGCATACTGCTGGGCGGAAACTATCCTGAAGCCAATCGGTTGATTGGTGTGAGCCTGCCTTTCTTCACCATTTGTTTTTTCATGGCCCTTTTCGCAACGATCAGCGGATTCTTTGGGGGGCAGTACCTAGCGCTGATGGGCTATGTGGGTCTTTTGATCGCCTCGCCGATCATGGCGGTATACGCCAGTATCGATCAGGCGGGCTGGGAGATCCTCATGGCCACGCTGACGGGCGTTCTCGTCTATAGCGTGAACTTCTTTTTCGGTATTGTCTTTCAGGTAATCTCATGGCTCACCATGAGGAACAAAGAGCAAGATTAATGCAATCGCTGGAAGCTGAAGGGACACCTGCTCAGTCAAAAGGATCACAAGGGGAGCCGTTAAGCGGCTCCTTTTCGATTAGCTCGATGAGCAGAGGGTATGAATGGAGGGTAAGATGATTTCAAAGGAGGAGTCAACCCATGATCATGGATCCTGAACTGGAAAATATTCAAAAAAAATTACTGGTGCGACCGATAGAGAAGGTGGATATCGACGAGATCATCGCACTGCAGAAGCTTTGTTTTGTCGATATGATCCCCTGGACACAAGAACAGCTTGAGAGTCATATCAATCGATTCCAAGAGGGTCAAATATGCGTAGAGCTCGATGGGAAGATCATTGGTTCGAGCTCGAGCCTGATCATTAATTTCGATGAGTACGACGATCAGCACACCTGGGAAGAGATCACGGAGGATGGCTTCATTACCAATCATGATTCGGAAGGCTATAACCTCTATGGTATCGAGATCATGGTGCATCCCGACTACCGGAATATGAAAATCGGTCGTCGGCTCTACGAGGCGAGAAAAGACCTTGCCAGACAATTGAATCTCAAGAGCATTGTGATCGGTGGCAGAATACCTAATTACCACAAGTACTCCGAAGAGCTTTCGCCCAAGGAATACGTCCAAGAGGTCATCTACAAGAACATCTACGATCCGATCCTGACCTTCCAACTCAGCAACGAGTTCGTCATCAAACGGATCAACAAAGGCTATTTACCAGAGGATGACGACTCGGAACACTATGCGATCTTGATGGAGTGGAACAACATCGATTATAGTCCGCAATCCAAGCGACACTTCAAAACCTCTTTTCCCGTGAGAACAACGGTAATTCAGTACTTCATGAAGTCCATCGATAATTTTTCTGAGTTTGCCCATCAATGTGAGTACTTCGTAGATGTGGCCTCTAATTACGATTCGGATTTCGCAGTTTTTCCGGAAATTTTCACAACGCAACTCCTATCCTTTATCGATGAGAAAGTGCCGAGCAAGGCGATCCGAGAACTGACAACCTATACGGATGATTACATCAACCTCTTCCAGGGTTTAGCCATGAAGTATAATGTCAACATCATTGGGGGATCCCATTTCATCGAAGAAGACGAACGGGTTTACAACGTTGCATACCTCTTTCGTCGGGACGGCTCGATCGATAAGCAGTACAAATTGCACATTACGCCGAACGAACGACGTTGGTGGGGGATTTCGGAAGGGGATGAAATCAAGGTCTTCGATACGGATTGCGGGAAGATCGCCATTTTGATTTGTTACGATATCGAGTTCCCTGAGCTAGCCCGTATCGTGACGGAAAAGGGAGCGAACATCATCTTCACACCCTTCTGCACCGATGAACGCCAGGGGTATCTGCGTGTACGGTATTGTGCGCAGGCCCGTGCTGTGGAAAACCAGGTTTACGTGGTAACGGCGGGAACCGTCGGGAACCTCACCCAAGCGGAGAACATGGATATCCAGTACGCTCAGTCGGGTATCTTCACGCCTTCAGATTTTGAGTTCCCGAGAGATGGTATTCTCGGCGAATGCAGTCCGAATATTGAAATGGTTGTGGTGGGTGACTTAGATCTTGAACTCCTGCGACGCTCCCGTCGAACGGGAACGGTAACGCTTCTCGGCAACCGACGCAAGGACCTATACGAACTTGTCGAGAAAAATATCACTCTGGTGGAAGACTAAAAGGCAGAAAGACCGGGTGCATATTCCAAAAGGAATATGCACCCGGTTTCATTTTTTTGACTATAGGTCTTTTAGAAATTCGGCTCCCAGGTCACTGATGTTGATGGATGGCCCTGTTTTCTCATCTGCACTGGAAAGTGGAGCGAAGGTGAGGTAGCCACTGTTCATCAGATGTTCAGAGTAGGAGTCAAAATCCTCGGCAGAAATACCCAGTTGATCTGAGTAAAAGGCGGCATCTCTGTCGGGGTTCCTGTTGATGGTCTCGAGTACTTTACGTGACATTTCTTTATTCATAGCATCCCTCCTATTATTAAAATTACCCCAATGCGTCTTGAAGTATCGGGAGAATTGTAATTTTCTTAAAGGATAAGAATTCATCCATCGCCCCGTTCACCCGCTTCTTCAATCGTATCAGGGTTATTTCGTGACAGGAGAAGGGTTTTTATTATAAAACAAGCGAGAACACCCGTGACTTTAATCGTGGGATGAATCGATTGACTTGGACCTAGATCTACTGATAAACCAGATATGAACATTTTTTCCCAATAAAATCTTCGCAAGGTGGTGGCTTGGTGTTAAACCACAAGGCGTACAAGTTCAGAATCTATCCTGACAACGCTCAAAAGGAACAGATCGCAAAGACAATCGGCTGTAGTCGATATGTCTTCAATCACTTCCTGAGCGAGTGGGAAACCGCCTACCTAACCACTTGATGGGGACGAAACCCGGTGGTCGCATGATCGTGCTCGGGGGAGCGGGTCCCATGGGCTTGGGTGCCATCGACTAAGCGCGGTCATTAGATGAGGGGACTTCGATGATCGTGGTGACGGATATCGATGACGACGGCTTGGCACGCGCCGCAGAAACCTTGCCACCCGAGAAAGCCGCCGCGAAAGGTGTGGCCCTTCACTCTGTGAACACCGCTTTGCCAGAGGATCCGATTGCCATGCTACGAGATCTCACCGACGGTGGGGGCTTCGACGATGCCTTTGTATACGCCCCCGTGCGGGTCCTCGTGGAGCAAGCGGACCGGTTGTTTGCCAACGACGGTTGCTTGAACTTCTTCGCAGGTCCGACGGATCACGGGTTCACGGCACCGATCAATCTCTACAACGTTCACTATGCGAGCACCCACATCGGAGGGCTTAATGCGGCGGCGGAGACGATCCTGCGGTTGCCCGACCTATCCGGTGGAAAGAAACTCGTTTACCCGCATATCGAGATGCCGCTGACCGCGATTGCGGACTTCAAAGAGCTGGGTGTGAGGATCCCCCTTCGCAGGCCTTCACGAGATTTGCTCATGCCACGGTGGACTGTGGCATGCCGAGGCAGAGGCAATTTTGTTCGAGCATTTCGGCATCGAAACAGATTAGGAGAAAATGAAAAGGAGGTGCCTTCCCAGCGATTGGGAAAGGGCACCTCCCTTTCTTTAAGATGGATTTAATGTGGCGGTACGCCGGCAAGTGTTAGAATAGTAGGAGAAGAGAAAGGAAGCAAAACCCATGTGGAAACTATTTTTAATACTCATACCCCTGTCACTCCACCTGTTCGTGGGCATGTACTTTAGCGTGCAAGCCGCCCTATACCTATTTGCTGGTCTTTTTTTCCTGCTTCCTACCGTCATGCTATTCAAAGAGGACGTCTATGAAAAATACTGGTCATTAGTCAATCCATGGATGCAAAAGAACTTGGAACAAAAGGATGAAACCTTTCGTCGTAAGAACAAACGGATGAATATTCTATCCTGGTACCTTTTGGCCATCCTCTTTTTTTTCCAGGGATCCATGGCGAGAGCTGATGAAAAGTTGTTCGCAGGCATGTCACCCGAGACCTTGTTACAGGTGATGGTTGGCCTCCTGGTTTTGCTCCTGGTCGCGGGCGTGGCCAATCACCTGATCATCAAGAAGAGTCGCACGAACGGTGATGTGATCTTCTGGAGCATCCTAGTGGGTGTGGGCCTTTTCGGTATGATGGCCATCATGGTCAGCCGATTGATCATTTGAGCAAACGGGAGGTGAAATCAATGCGCAGAAGTCTATCGATAATACTCGTGTTCTTAGCCCTTCTGCTCGTGAGTGGGTGCGCGCAGGAAGAAGAAAATGCCATACGCGTACACCGCGCTAGCATCATGACGGACCATCTGATGGTGGGGCCGATCCAAGTGATCACATCGGGTGGAGAAGTGCTCGTGTTGACAGACCAGACGCGGGTTCAGAACGTCACGGGTGAGCACTTGGGCTTCGTCAGCGGCGAGTTGACCGTACGAGCACCCGTGGAAGACTTCCGTTTCCACGGGGACCATTTCATATTGGTCGATGAGCCTGGTGAGGCTTCCCACAGGCATTACTCTCATCTCTACAGCGACATTTGGGAGGGCGAACAGGCCTTGCAGACCCTGGCTATTGAAGTCCGCTACGAGATCGACGGGATCGAGTACCGGGAAGAGCGGCTCTTGCCTTTAACCGAGATGGAAGTTGAATATATGCGTGTACCAGAGGAGAGAAAGGAATGAGTATGGTGATTACGATCTTAATTCCAATTGTGATTGTCGCGGTGATAGTTCTGATCGTCGCAAGTCTGAAAAACCAAGACCCCGAAGGGAGTGCGTCAGCGATGAAAAATGTGTATCTCTATTTAGTGCTTTTTGCCACCCTCATGATGACCATCGGAGGGAGTGTAGGCGTTTTCATGGCCTTGGCCGATATGGTGGCACCAGCGCCTTATTATCAGACGTATGAAGAGTATGCACGTAACGATAGATACAAGCCTGCACCGCAAGAAGGGGAAATAAAGGAAGAACGTAGTGAAGAGGAGCTGCGCGCGGACTATGAAGCCATGATTCGCAGTGAAGAGGAACGACAGATGCGACGCGCCAAGAACTCTCTGATCAAAAGCTTCGGATGGATCGTCATTCCTCTGCCTGTGTTCATCCTGTTTCAGAGGAAACTCGTGAAGGCATGAGCCTCGAAACCCGTATCATGAACAGGCTCGATGACCTGGGCATCGCTTACGGTCGCCACACGCACGCACCTGTGGCGACCGTAGAGGAGGCTAAGGTCTATTCATGTGATGTACCCGGCCAGCATCTTAAGAATCTCTTCCTCCGGGACAGGAAGGGTAAGAACCATCTCTTGCTTGTTGCTTTGGAAGACCAGATGGTCGATCTGTCAAAGCTCGGCAGACTGCTCGGGTTATCCGGTCTCTCTTTCGCCTCCAAGAGAAGACTCGACAAGTACTTGGGTGTGAGCCCGGGTGCCGTGAGCCCCCTCCCGCTACTCCGCGATGAGGCCCGGGAAGTGGTTCTGGTCCTAGACGGGGAGATCGATCGAGAAAGGGATGTGAGCTTTCATCCTGGACGCAATGACGTGACGCTTGTGCTCGGCTTTGAAGATTTTCTCAAGTACCTCGAGGGACTCGACATCACGGTCCACGAAATTTCCTTTTGACAATAAAAAAAGACGGCCCGCAAAGGGTCGTCTTTTTGATATGGTGCGAGAAACAGGACTTGAACCTGCACGTGATTGCTCACACAAGAACCTGAATCTTGCGCGTCTGCCAATTCCGCCATTCTCGCGCGCCACATCTTATATTCTACACCATTCTATCTTTTTGTAAAGGGGTAATCCTATTTTTTTTTGCTGTACATGTGAACAAAGGACCAGAGCATGCAAAAACCCCCGGAGGGGTTTTACACAGGATCACCAGCGTTCGCGACCTCGGAAGCCTCGCGGGCCACGGCGTAAACCCCTGCCACCACGGCGAGAACCGCGACCGGTGAAACCTCTTCTACGTCTAGGAAACATGGGTTCGTCAGGAAGATCCTTCACTGGGCTCTCGACTTCATCTGCGGCACAGCGACCGAGACCACGTCCGGTCATAGGGCCTTCTTCCTCAGGACCCCGGCGATTGAAGTTTGCCATATCCTACACCTCCTCGAGCTTTATTGGCATATGCTAATTATAATATACATCTACTCTTTCCATGTGTCAATGCCGGAGAGGGAGAAACACTACTTGATTGTTACTTTCAATTAGAATCAAGCTGTCGAGACAAAAAAAATCCCCGATAGACACTCTATCGGGACTGTTTGATCTCGCGCATGAGGCTTACCACAGAGTGCTGTGAGATGGCCGTCGGGTCATAGTGGTAGAAGCTGAAAACACTCTGCAGGACCCGTCCGCCTCCGATGGCAATCAACACAGTACTGACCCCTAAGGGGCCACCGAGGAGCAAACCGATAAGCATCACGGTCATTTCCATAGCGGTGCGTATCACGAAGGTACTCTTTCCGGTCAGGCGCATGAGCGTGAGCATGAGACCGTCGCGCGGCCCGGCCCCTAAACCGCAGCTTAGGTAGTAATAGACGCCAAGGGAAAAGATCACCAGTCCGATCATGCTCATGACCAGTTGAAACATGAAGTGTTCTGGTGTGGAAATGACCTCTAGGGCGATGATCAGATCGATGAAAAGACCGATGAAATACATATTGAGCAGGGTTCCGATGCCGGGGATCACCCTGAAAAAAAGGGTCCCGATGATGATAATGAGTCCGATGATCTGCGATAGGCGCCCAAAGGGAAGCCCGGTAACCTCCACTAGACCGGCTGTGAAGGTACCCCACGGATTCATACCAAGATCGGCCCTCAGCATCAAAACGATACCGAGCGCGGCGAGGAAAAACCCGGAAAAGAGTCGTGGCAACTTGGCCAGTAATGTTCTCATTGTATAGGTAGTCATGGTCGATTCCTTCTTAATCGGCGATCACAATACGATCGCGGCCTTGTTTTTTCGCCTGGTAAAGTGCGCGATCCGCTAGCTCCAGTTGCAATCGACTGTCGTGGGTTCCGTGCTCATTAAAAACAGCACCGATACTTGCAGTCAGTTGATGGTGTTGTCCCTGGTATTGATAGGGGCAGTGAGCCTCCTTGATCTGACGATGGATGGTTTCCAAGACTTCGGTACCATGTTCTCGTGAGATATTGGGGAAGATCATGAGGAACTCCTCGCCACCGTAACGGGCGGCGAACCCCCGGTAGTTGACGGCTGCCGTTTCCAAGATGGCTGCGATTTGAACGAGACAGGAGTCGCCGTAGAGATGCCCCATCCCATCGTTCACCCATTTGAAATGATCGAGATCGAGCATGACCAGCCAATAGGGTACATGGGGTTCTCTGCCATCCATCTCGGTTAGCGTCAGGTTAATGAGACGTCGGTTGGGCAGGGCCGTCAGTTCATCGTACATCGCCTGCCTCGTGAGCTCTTCCGTCTGGTGTAAAGCCCGGGTACGTCTCAAGTGATGGGGTTGGGAAACCAGCCCCATGTAACCGGATTCAGGCATCTGCGCCTCTACCCGCATGATCTCTAGCCGGTGGTGCAAATGCGATGCTTCGATGGACTGGTGCACATCGTGGTACTCCTTGAACGTTCTCAAGGCTTGCTGGAATTCGCCCGACACTTCGAATTCTCCAGCGAGCAGGTGCAGAAGATCTGCCCGCTTCTTTTCAGCCCCCGATATATGGGAGAGTTGTTCTGCCTCAAGGAGGTAGTCTCGCGCGGTATCCAGACCCATCGCTTTGGCCAGATGGTACTGCTGTTTCAGTAGATCGATACGGTAGAAACGATTTGCCGAGGACGCGATGGTGCGCTCGGCAAGGGCAATATAACCTCTGGCCCTTTCGTGATCTCCGATTGCCAAAAAGACCTTGGCAAGGCGCAGGTTCCCTTCGCTCTTGTAGATGGGATCGGCATCGTCATCTAGAGTGAGGACGGCCGTTTTAAAGTAAGCAAGCGCCTTGTCGTAATCTTCGGTGTGATAGTACACATCGCCAACGTTCGACGCGATCACACTGCGGTAGGCAGAGCAATCATTTTCTTCCGCGAGTCCCAATGCTTCTTGGTAGTGGAGGAGGCTTTCTTCCCATTCTCCCGCATCGCGGTAGACTTCACCGATGTTGTTGAGGACGCTGATTCTGACGGAAAGATCCGAGGCGGTCTTGGTGAGGTGCATGAGCGCATCGGAAAAATAGTAAATGGCTTTTTGATGGAGACCCGAGTAAAAGTAAAAGATGCCCAGGAAATTCTCAGCCTTCGCTAGACCGGGGTTATTCTGCAGTTGGCTGTAGAGGTTGAGCGCTTTGAAGGCGTATTTGAATCCAATGGGAATCTCGGTGAGCGTTCTGCAGGCATGCGAAAGCCCAAGCAGAGCTCGGCCCTGCCTTTCCAGGTCATCCTGTGATTCGGCCAGCTGTAACGCTTCTATGTAGACACCGTAGGCTTGTTTGGGATTTGTTTGCAGTTGGTCATCAGCCTGTCGGATCATTTGATCGATTGTCATGAGTGCATCACCACCTGATTCATTCATTATAACAAAAAATGGAGCGTTGTGAGAACAACGCTCCAAAGAGATTTTAATATCGCAGGAGTGCCAGGCAGTCTTCGCTGTCCGGTAAGCGTTCGCGATCGACGACATAGATTGTTCCACCGCTCATAAAGGTATGCAGCGCAGAGAAGTTGGCCAGATCGATGCCTTGCTTTTCATCAAAGGTGTTGACTTCCTGTGTTTCGTATTCGAAGTCACCCCATAGATGAAGGTCTTTGGCCAGTACCAGCGTATCGATCCTACCGTTGATAGCGGCAGGTGCAATGGCTTTGAGATCGGATAAAGCTTGTTCCTTTTGATCGAGAACACCGTATCGATCCAAGATACGATCGAAGTGTTGTCGCTGGAGATCGGCAATGATCGGCCACCCTTTATCCCGCAATTCTTCGCCGCTTCTATTGTCCGGATTCCCCGTGAGAGTCTCTTCGAGTACTGCGTTCAATGTGGTGATATCGCGGTAGATAGAAGTGAGGAATTCCACACCCGCCAGGATGATCGGTGCCGTGGGATCATCGATCAGATCACCGATGCCATGATCCACCTCGTGGAAAAAGCGACCCATTTGCGCTTTTTCATCGATGGCATCGACGCCATGTCCGACGTAGCCAGCGGCCTGTCGATTGTCCATCTGTTTATTGTTTCGCTCGTAGGTTTTCCCCGAGTTGGGATCTTCGAAGGTTTTGTATTCTTCTAAGCTCACGGGGATCTCATTCAAGGGAACTTCCGTGGCATTGTAGTGCGTACAATGGATAAGGCGAATGTTCTTCTGACTGAGGGCGAGCACATAAAACGTTTTATTCTCCACGAAGAGCGGGAAAAGCGGTTTGATGTACGGGACATCACCGTAATCGACGAAGGATTCAAATTTGATGGGGAGACGGTAGGTCTCCATACCCTCATTGTCGATAAACAGGGCCAAGCCCTCGCTCTGGTGTTGCCAGAAAATCGAATCATTCGTGAGGTTAAGAGCTCCTTTCAAGAAACGATCGATGGTCTGGGGCGATTTTCCCGCATTTTCGAGCATTTCTTCCGCTTCTTTTAAGGCGTTTTTCAGATGTATGCGCCCTTCCTCGGCCTCTCTACCCACTTTTTCTGTTGGGATGTAAATGGAAAGGGTCTTCCCGCTGGTTCCCTCGATCAAGAGTTCCAGCTCATTCTTTGTCAAGTAATCCATAATTCTGCCTCCTTACAATTACCGTTAGGACTTCAATCATTATTTACCCCCACTAGCCTGTCATAAACGAGTCCCTATGGTAAACTGGAGATAATAAGGAGGCGTCGTATGAGAATATGGATAGATGCAGATGGTTGTCCGGTGGTAAAAGAGACGATCAAAATCGCGAGGAAGCGCCGCATTCCCGTGACGATTGTCAAGAACATAGCCCATCGGTTCAACGAACAGGAAGGCGTTGAGGTGATCACGGTGGATCGGAGTGTCGATCGCGTGGATTTCGTCATCACCAATGCATTGGAAGAAGGAGATGTCGTGATCAGCCAGGACTATGGTCTGCACGCGATGATCCTATCCCGGGGAGCCCATGGCCTTCAGGTGAACGGCCAGTGGATCACACGTGAGAATATTGACGGCCACCTCTTGCGTCGTCATGAGAACCGAGAGCGTCGAAGGAAGGAAAAGCGCTATACAAAGCACAAAAAACGAACGGCGGAAGACGATCAGCATTTTGAAGAGGGACTCGAGACTCTCCTGGAGGAACTAAAGGGCTGAGAGCTCAGGGTCAAGCTGCGACCAAGAGTAAGATGGAAATAAAAAACAGGAGCAGGCGGATGCCTACTCCTGTTTTAATCTGTGGAGCCTTTCATTTACTTCTTCGAGATCTTTAAACCGGCCCTTTTGCAAATCTTTCTCCAGCTTTCGCGATGCAAAAGAGTTGAAAAGTTGATCGAGGTTGTACCCGGGCGGATAGAGTTCTGTGGCCGGCAGGATCAGCTCCAGTCGGCGGTGATGGATGGATTGTAGTTGATTGTCCACGAGAACTTGGGTCATGCCGTGGTCGTCCGGACCATCGTAGAAAAGACCAATGGTCTCCGTTCCCTGGTGTCGTACGCGATCGCCTCGGCGGAAGGGTGATTCTACAGCTTCCTTGATCTGTAGGGTGCGTTCCTTCCGCTTTTGGAAGTCTAGGGGGGCAGAGGGCACGCGATTTCCAGCGCGCCACTGTTTGGCGCGATCTAAAATCCTTCGGTGGAGTCCCAAGCGCTCGCTGATCCAGAATCCTTTGGAAGCACCAGATGCACCGATATCCAGACGGTAGAGAGGCTGTAGAGAGGCCTCATCGAAGGCCATGGCACCGTTCTCAAAGCCGTCGTGGATTTCGCCAAACTCCTTGAGCTCGCCGTAATGCGTCGTGGCCATTGTGAGTGCTCCTTTGGCATAGAATGCCTCCAGAATGGCCACGCCTAGCGCGGCCCCCTCTGCAGGGTCTGTTCCGGTTCCAATCTCATCGATGAGCACGAGATCACCGGGTCCCGCTTGACCGATCATATCGATCAACTGTGTCATGTGCCCTGAAAAGGTGCTGAGTGATGTGGAGAGATCTTGGCTATCGCCGATATCCACTAGTAAATGATTGAAAATCGGCAGGGTACTACCGGGCTGGACCGGTGGTAGGATGCCGCATTGCGCAAGAAGGGCGCAAGCGCCGAGTGTTTTCAGCGCTACCGTCTTACCGCCTGTGTTTGGACCAGTGATCAACAGGGTGCGAAAGTCCTCGCCCAATCGGATGTTGAGTGGTCTGCAGGCCTCACCTAACATGGGGTGGCGGGCCCCCTTCAGGTCGATGCGATCCACCGTGTTGAGTGCGATGGCGTTTCCGCCGATCTTACGACTGTACTTTGCTCGCGCAAAAATCGAGTCGATACTGATCATAGTGTCTCTCGCGAGAAGGAGGTCTCCTTCGATTTCAAGAAAAAGGGCTGTGAGCGCGGAGAGCACTTGGTAAACCTCCGCCTCTTCCTCATGACGTAGCAAATCGAGTTCTTCACGGAGCTGTCGCAAAGCGTTCGGCTCAACAAATACCGTTGCACCGGTCGACGAGGTGGCGACGATAGAACCATCGACCTGTCGTTTGTACTGGGCCAAGACCGGAAGGACGTAGCGATCGTGCTTCTTCTGGTACATGGGTTCTTGCAAGAGGGCAGACCATGTTGGAGAAGAGATGCATTTTTCCACCTTGGAGATCATCCTGGCTTCAATGATGGCAATCTTCTTGCGCAGGGTCGCCAGATAGGAAGAGGCCTTGTCGCTCACGCGATTACCTTCTGTGGTCCGGTCCACTTCCTGTTCGACGGTCTGGTGAAGGGGGAGGTACCGACTATAGGCAAAAAGACGTGGTGCATCATGCTGGAAGATCTCGAGATCCTTGCGAATCAAACGAATGGACCGTAGGAAAGCAGAGAGTTTGAGCAGATCATCGACGGACAGTATTGTTGCCATGGACAACTTTTTCAGCTGCGGTCTGAGATCGACGAGTCCGTGCAGGACACCATGTTCTTTTTGCTTGAGAATCAAACATGCTTCTTCCGTTTCCTCGAGTTGCATCTGGACGGCCTGGAGTGAGGTTTTTGGTTCGACGGTGGCCAGGGCATCGGCACCGAGTCCACTGGCCGCATAGGTGATCAGGTCGTTGATCAGCAGGTCAAAGTGGAGGGCTTTATAAGGGTTATTCATAGGTGTGCTCCTTTCACGTTTCTAAAAAAATGACACAAAAAAACCACGGCCGAAGCCGCGGTTGAACGCGTGGCTTTCTTCGGTTCTGATGGATCTAGTATCCGGGTACGACAAATAAACCCCCACGGGGTGCTGTCACCTGAATACTCTTCAATTCATCCGATCAGAGCGAAATCACACTCATCAAAAACCCTCATTTCTATATTTTCGCACTTTCAGTTTACGTGCAACGAGGCAACCTTGTCAACATTTTATGCAAATTTCAGGGCTCTCTGCAATCTGTGTGCCTTTTCTGATACAATAAAAGAAGTATCACAATTTCATTTCATAGAGAGAATGGAGGTTTTCGCCTTGAGAAAATACATTGGAATGGGTCTGCTGGTTTTTTCTCTTCTTGTCCTGGTGGCATGTGGAGAAGAGGCACCACCTGATGAGAAGGATGGGTTTTTCAGTTATGCTTGGTCGTCGAGTTTAGGTAGCGTCGAGGGGATAGCGAATTTACAGCGCTTTAGCTATGAGGTACTGCTCACCAACGAGCACGCGATACCGACGTATGTCACGGAGGTCGTTATCAAACCCAGTGATACGGCCCGTAGTATTCTAGAAGGGGAGATCGAGCCGATCTTGGTCGATCGACGCATCCAACCGGGTGCTGATCTAACGATCAGCGGGGAGTTCGTCCTCCGTACAAAGGCACTATCGAAAGAGGAAATCCTTGCCCTGGCCCCCTTTGTAATCGGCATCGAGGTGAGGACTAGTGAGACGATTTTCTTCGACTGATTGTTTGGAAGGAGGTGAATGACTTGGGCACGATGAAAACGCGTGATCTGACAACCGTCGCGATGATCGTGGTGTTGATGATCGTGGGCGGATGGGTTCTCTTTGCGGTGGGTGTGTTCACAGGTTTTCCTGGGATGAAGTATCTGCTGATGGGTCCGTACTTGGCCTTTTGTTTGTATTTTCCCGACACATTGATCAAGCGCCCAATGATTCTGACGACGGTTTCTGCGGTCTTCGGACTGGTGATGACACTCGTCAGTCCATTCATGGGTCCGGTCATTTTCCTCACCGGCTTGTTCACAGACCTGATTGCGCGCATGCTGCATCTGAGGCGCTCCTGGAAACTGGCTCTCTATCCCTCGATCGGCTTCTTGTTGACTTACTATGTGACCACGCATCTCACGGGATTGATGCTTCTCGGCCCCCTGGGATGGCCCCTGGCTTTATTTTTGACGGGCCTCACCTTTTTACTGGGCCTCTTGGGGGTACATGCTGCTAAGATCATCCACCAGCGTTTGGATCAAGCGGATCTCTACTCATAAAGGAGTGGGGGTCTTTTCTATTTTTTGGATTGGCATCCGCTGATTTCCGATACCCTACATGGGGTAACTAATCGATAGAGTATAGAAACAAGGAGGGATCGTAGTGAAACTATTGATTATCGGTAACGGCATCGCGGGCTTATCCGCTGCAGAGCACTTTAGAAAGTTCGATGAGCAATCGCAAGTGACTCTGTTGAGTGATGACCGTTATCCAACCTACTACCGACTGAAGCTTTCGCATTATCTGGCCAAACCGGACTTTGATGTGGAGGAACTGATGGTAAAAAAACCATCCTGGTACGAAGAACGTAAGATCGATGTGCAGACAGAAACCAAAGTGGAGACCATCGATTTCGAAGAGAAACAGGTGCACACAGCGGAAGGTAAGACCTATTCGTACGACCGCTTGCTCCTTGCCTGTGGTGCGCATCCTTTTGTACCACCGATCAAAGGAGCCGAGAGCGAAGGGGTGTTCTCACTCCGAACGCTGGATGATCTGATTGAAATGCATCGTGATTTTGAGGAGAAAGAACATATCACGGTCATCGGAGGTGGCTTGCTGGGATTAGAAGCGGCCAACGCTTTGAAATCCCTGGGAAAAGACGTGACGGTCGTGGAGTTCTTTCCCTATCTATTGCCCAGACAACTGGACGAAGGTCTTTCCCAGCGGGTGAAGAAACAGCTCGAAGCGGAAGGTCTCACCTTTCGGCTGGGTGCGGCTTGCGACCAGATCGAATCGGAGGAAGGGAAGGTTGCTGCCATCAAACTGAATACTGGTGAGCGGTTGGAGACCGACGCCGTGGTGATCTCGGCAGGTATCCGCCCGAACCTATCTCTCTTTGAAGGAAGCGATCTGAAAGTGGATAAAGGTGTCGTGGTGGATGAACGGATGCGCACCAACATTCCGGATGTGTATGCAGCCGGTGACGTGGCCGCATACAAGGGTGTGGTCTATGGACTATGGACAGCCTCAAACGAACAGGGAAAGGTGGCCGGTATGAATTTAGCCGGTCGCGATAGTACCTATGCCGAACCGCGCTTGGTGGCCACATTGAACATCGGTGGCGTGAAATTGTTCTCGGCAGGCGATGTGTCTGAACCCGATCGCATCTTAGCTTACGAAAAAGGAGAAGCTTGTCACCGGCTCTACGTGAAGGACCAGCGTGTCGTCGGTGCCGCGTTGACGGGTGATCTCGCTTGGATGCTCAAGGTGCGTAAGCTGGTCGATGAGAAGCGACTCCTAGCTTCATTACCACAGGAGGCAGAGGAGCATAGGTTCTTTGCGGACTTGGTGGATGAATGATAAAGGTGGGGAGGGAAGCCTCCCTACTTAAAAGATAAGCCTTAAGAATACCATGAGCAAAAAGATCGCTACTACGATCGGTAGGAACAAGACGCCAAAAAAAACAAACAGCAGCACGAAACCGATGACGGCGAGCAGCAGTTTGATCAGACCGAAGCCGATTTTGAGCAGTCCCTTGAATACAAAGATGATGAGAATCAGGCCGGCGAACCATTCGAACATTTCATTTCCTCCTTCCTTTTACCAGTACCAGTCTATCGGAGGAGGCTTGAAAAATCCTTTGGATTTCATTAAAATTTCGTGAGAAAGGATGATATGTATGCTGATCGATCAACCGATCCCTATCGGGATCAGCGCCTGCATGTATGGTTGCAAGGTGCGTTATAATGCTAAAGGTTGGGATATGCTCCAGAACATCGGTCGGGAGTCAGAGCCCTTCGTATTCTACCCCGTTTGCCCGGAGATCATGAGCGGTATGGGCATTCCACGTTCCTCGATCTCTATCCGCGGAAAATCGGGCGATGATGTATGGCGTGGCGAGGCGCGGGTCAAGAACCGGAAGGGTGAAGACCGTACGGAAGACTTGATGCGGGCGAGTGAACAGGCCTTGGAGATTCTACGGAAAGGCGATGTCAAGGCTTACATCTACATGGAGGGAAGCCCGAGCTGCGGCGTCTACCGCACATCGCTGAAAAACAAGCGATTGGGGCATCCCCCTGGGGTGTTTGGGTCCTTGCTCCTGCGAGAAGGGTTTTTCCTGATCCCGGCGAATGACATGCAAAGCCCGATCAAATGGTGGGACTGGCGACGTCGCCTCTTCGCCTTCCTGTGGCTCGATGACGAGCCTATTGAGGACAAGGGACAGCTCTATCATGTCTGGCATCAACTGAAGTTTTTGGTGCAAGAAGTGGATGAACCCTTTGCAAGACAGCTGGGTAAAGAGCTCGCCGCTATGCCAAAGCACATTGACGAGGCTTACATCAAGACGTTCAAGTCCCAGGTGATGAATACCCTCAGGAAGCCGTCGAGCGTGCCGAAGATCAAGCAAAGATTGTGGAAGCACTATGTTCACTACCGTGACCATTATGATCTCAATCTAGAGATCGTGAAGGAACCTACGGACCTGAGGGGGATGACCGCACTGGCCCAAGAACTTGTGGCGGTAGAGAAGGCACTGTATCTCAAGGGGAAAACCTTCAGTTCCTCCCCGGTCATCTTCCGGTATAATCGAAAAGAAGACGAAGATTATGAAGTTTGACGAGAAGATCCTCTGGGATCTTCTTTTCTTTTCCCCTAGTATTGGGGACGATCTGTTGATTTCTCTCGATGAAATATTCTAAAAATTGATACGACAACGGATTATCAACAGAACTTCATCTATGAATACGTTATCCTGATGATGCGTTTATACTACCATCTTATTTAGGGAGGGAATTCCAGATGTCTGATAACCAAGTCAAAAAACCAAGTGTCGGGGGAGCTCTATTCGTCATTATCTTTCTTATGGTCGCAATGAGCGTTCAGGTATTTATCTTCAAGAGCAACTGGACCACTCAGATTACATTGATTCTCGTGACCGCAGTGGCCGCCGTTGTCGCCATGCGTTCCGGTTTTACCTGGGATGAAGTACAAGATGGCATCTTGTACGGATGTCAAATTGCCATGCTACCCATGTTGATCCTCATGATGGTGGGTGTCCTCATCGCCTCGTGGATTTCTGCGGGCACGATTCCCACGTTGATTTACTATGGCTTACAGATCATCTCGCCATCGGTCTTCCTATTTACTGTTTGTCTGGTTTGTGCCATTGCCTCCATTTCAACGGGAAGCTCATGGACCACCGGTGCTACATTCGGTGTTGCCTTTATGGGCATTGGCCTAGGACTGGGGATTCCAGCTCCCATGACCGCAGGTGCCGTTATCTCAGGTGCAATCTTTGGAGACAAGATGAGCCCGTTATCGGACTCAACGAACTTAGCCGCAGGCGTGGCTGAAGCAGACCTTTTCGATCACATCCGCAGCATGATGTACTCCACTGGTCCGGCCCTGATCATTTCCCTGCTCCTGTATCTGATCATTGGGTTCCGGTACAGTGGGTCGGCTATCGATCAGAATAACATCAATACAATTCTAGACGGACTAAGGAACAACTTCTTCATCAATCCTGTGGCGTTTATCCCGCCGATCCTTGTGGTCGTTCTGGCAGTGAAACGTATGGGTGGTCTCGCCGTTATGGTCATCGCTTCTTTCGTGGGTGCTGCCTTCGGTATGATCTTCCAGGGGATCGCCCCGGGTGCTATGTTCGATCTGCTCAACTACGGATTTGTCTCAGATACGGGTATCGCGGAAGTCGATGCACTTCTTTCACGCGGTGGTCTCCAGAGCATGATGTGGACGGTCTCTCTCGGTTTCATCGCCCTGAGTCTCGGTGGCCTGCTTGAGAAAACGAAAATGTTAGAGGTTCTGCTCGAACGCATCAAGCCGCTCGTGCACTCTGTCTCGGGTCTCGTGACAACACACGTGGTATCATCAATCGCGATCAATGCCTTCAGTGCCAGCCAGTACATGGCCATCATCATCCCAGGGCGCATGTTGGTTCCTGTCTACAGAGAGAAGAAGCTCCTGCCCCAGGTATGTTCACGTGTTAGCGAAGACTCTGCCACCGTCACCTCACCACTGATTCCATGGGGACTCTGTGGCGTTTACTTCACAGGGGCACTGGGTGTACCCACCTTGGCTTACGCACCTTGGGTTTTCCTGGCCTACCTGGCACCTGCCATGACCCTACTCTTGGCCTACACGAATAAGTTTATGTTCAGAGAAGGCGATATCACGACAGTCAAAACTTACAACGACTAGAAGACAAAAGGAATGATTCTATGCATTGGTTAACGACCGAAGCGATGACAGATTTACTCAGTGCGCTCGTGGGTATCCACAGCCCTTATTTCGAGGAAGAGCAGATCATCGACTATGTGGCCGATTGGCTTGAGGAAGCCGGTATCGAGGCTGAGGTACAGACCTACCATGAAGATCGCGTAACGGATTTCAAAGGGAAGAATATCCTGGGCCGACTCACGGGTAAACCCGGTGGCCCCACGATTTACTTGAATGGTCACCTGGATACCGTCACCCTCTGTGAAGGGTGGACTTACGATCCACTGGCAGCCACCATCAAAGGGGACCGGCTCTACGGTCTAGGTGCTCTCGATATGAAAGCGGGCGTGGCCTCAATTCTACTGGCACTCAGGCAGTTCAAAGAGGATGTGAGGGATTTCAAGGGAACCATCCTCTTTTCCCTGGTGTCTGATGAGGAGGGGCCCTATGGGCTGGGAACCGATGCGGTGATCAACTCGGGCTTTTGCGAAGGCGCGGATGTGGGAATTGTGACCGAGCCCTCTTCGGGTTTCTCCAAAATGCCATTTCCGAACATCTCCTTGGGTGCCAGGGGCGGCTATGCCTACACGGTGACCTTCAAAGGCAAAGCAGCGCATGCCGCGAATCCCGAGGAAGGAATCAGCGCGATCCTCGATGCAGCGAGGGTAGCCTTGGCCCTGAAGGAAACGGAACTCCCAGAAGATCCTTATCTGGGAAAAGGATCCATTTGCGTGATCGGAATGGAGGGTGGAGGAGCCGCATGTTCGGTAGCCGATCAGGCTTCCTTTAAGGTCTTCAGGCACGTGATTCCCGGCGAGAACATGGAGACGTTGCGTGCGGAGCTGGATGCAGCCGCAAAACGTGCCGGCATCACCTGTACCTACGAAATGGCCTTTCGAGAAGCACCCAATGAAGCGACAGCAGGGTTCTTACCTTATGTTGTTGCACCGGAGGAACCGTATGCGAAGCGGTTTGCACAAGTGGTCGAGCAAACATTGGGTGAAAAACCATCGATCAGTTATTTTTCCTCTATTGGCGATTTTAACTATATCGGATCGCGCCTGGGGATACCCACGCTGATCTTTGGAGCCGATGGTGAGAACTATCACTCGAGCGATGAGTATGTCAACTTACCGTCTGCGAGTGCAACGACAAAGGTGCTCTACGAATACATGAAGGAACTCTTGGGAGATTGACTTTAATAGTCAATCTTTTCTTTTCGATACGGTATAATGAGGGTAAGAGGTGGTGGCGTGTTATGTATGATATCGTATTTACAAACGGCAAGATCAGGTCTTTGGCAACGGAAGAAGAGGTTTTTAGTTACCTAGCGGTGAAAGACGGTCTCATCGTTGCGGGAGGCCAGACGACTCCGGAAGCTGTGGAGGAGATGGCGGAGCAAGTTGTCGATCTGAAGGGGAAGACAGTGGTACCCTCCTTCTACGACACACACGTGCATCTGGTACAGACGGGTCTGAACACGCTGGGACTTGATCTGTCTGGCGCCATATCCATTCGAGATGTGCTGGAGCGAATATCCGAAAAGGTGTTGAAGGTACCCGCGGGAAAGCTCGTGCGTGGTATTCATTATGATATCAACAGTATAGAAGAGCGTCGCTTCCCCACCCGGAGGGAGCTCGATGAAGTGGCACCCGATCATCCACTGTGGATCAACAGCATCGAGTACCATATGAGTGCGGTGAACTCATTGGCACTGCATCTGGTCAATCTGCCCTATCATATCGATGGCATCGCCCGGGACGAAAGGAACTTACCCAAGGGGTATCTTTCGGGGAAGGCCAGTGCCTTCTTCAGAAATCGGATTTTCGAGAAGATTACGGACCGCGAGAGAGAGATCGGCGTCAATCGCGCCCTGCAGTTGGCAATCGAAAAGGGTGTGACGAGTCTTCATGCTATGGAGGGTGGGTTCAGTTTTCACGACCGTGATGTTCGTTTTGTGCTCGACCACATGCAGGAATTCCCCATCGACATTCGTCTCTACCACCAATCCTATGATGTGAGTAAAGTGGTGGAGCAGGGTTTGGGACAGGTCGGAGGTGATATTTTTGTCGATGGTTCCTTCGGGTCTAGGACGGCGGCTCTTTTCGAACCCTACAGTGATGACGACGCGGGTTATGGCAATTTGTATTTCAAGGACGATGAGTTGGAAGACTTTGTCGAGCGGGCCATGGACGCCAACCTACAGATCGCACTGCACGCCATTGGCGATCGTGCCATCGACCAAACACTCAGGGCATTTGAAAAATACCGCACGCATTCGGCGGCCAAACGCCGCCACCGGATCGAACATTTTGAACTGGCCGATGCAGGGATGATCGAACGTGCCAGGGCCCTTGATCTGATCATCGGCGTCCAGCCGGTCTTCGAATACCACTGGGGTGTAGAAGGCGGGATGTACGAACGCCGGCTGGGCAACCGGAGTCTGGTGACGAACAATTTCAGAGCCTATATCGATGCAGGTCTCACGATTATCGGTAGCAGCGATAGTGATGTCACTGAAATCAACCCACTGCTGGCGATCCACAGTGCCGTGAATCATCCCAAACAAGCTTTTTCCGTCACAGCCTACGAAGCCCTCTGCTTCTTCACAAAAAATGCAGCCTACGCGAGTTTCGAAGAAGAGAGCAAGGGGACCTTGTCCGTGGGCAAGCGCGCTGACCTCGTGGTTCTCAATCGGGACCCCCTGGAAGCTACACCTGCTTCTCTGAAAGACCTCGAGGTAGATATGACCTTCAAAGACGGACGCCTTTTGTTCAAGAGGCGGTGTGAGACATGTTGACCTTTCAATTCTTTGGGAACCCAGACATCTTGTTCGACCGAAAGAGCATTGCGGATCAGTTTAGTTCGAAGTCCTTGGCCCTGATCGCCTATTTGGTCGTGAACGGTGAACGTTCTTTTAGTCGCGATCACCTGGCCTGCCTGCTCTGGGGACAAAGCGGTAAAGAGGCGGCCTTTTCCAATTTGCGCTACAACCTATGGTCGATCAATAAGGTCGTTGAATCCTGTACAGGCCACAATCTTCTGCACACGCGTAAGGACAAGATACAGTTGAGAGAAGAGATTAGCTATGAAAGCGATGTGGATGCGCTTGAAGTGATCGGTGAGGCGGATGAACTCCAGACCCTCGAGCAGATCAAGCTCATTTACAAGGGGGACTTTCTCGAGGGGTTTTATCTCAAGGAATGTCTGGATTTTAACGATTGGGTTTTCTATGAGCGCGAGCATAGCCAAAGGCGTTTTGCAGAACTGCTCAACACGCTGCTCGATCGCATGGAAAGAAAAGAGCGAACCCGCGATAGCATCCAGCTGATCGAAGAGATGATCAAGATCAACCCCTATGATGAAAGTTTGTACGTGAGGGCCATTCGGTTGCTGTTGATGGAGGGTGATCGTGCCGGGGCGCTTTCCCATTACAACCGCTGTGTCACCGTGTTACGTGAGGAGCTGAACATCGCGCCTTCGGAGGAGACGAAAGCCTGGCTCGAGATGATCAAGAACACAAGCCAACCACCAGAAGAGATTTTGGGCGGAGACGGCAGGGTGATCAGTGTTTCGAAAGAGCGGGCCCGAGAGATCATCGCGCGAATCGAGAAGCAAAAGGGTATCGTGCTCGAGGCCTTGGGAGAGGAAGGGTTGGATCTTCCCTATTACCATCTTGCCAGGTGGCTGGAAATCCTGTACCATGAACGCAGAGATCGCATAAAGGCTCTTGCGCGACCGATGGACCTAGCCGAGCTCAGCAGGCTGGTACCCGTCTATTCAGATCTCGTCGGAGGGAAAAAACCGGATGACTGTCCCGACGATATGGTTCAAATGAGATTCTTCGCCGCGCTCGACCGAACGCTGGTCCTGTTGGCAGAAGAAATGGAAATGGCCCTTGTCGTGGAGCAGACCGAGTGGCTCGATCCAAGGACAGCCTCCTTCATCCGCTATTGCAGAGCGGCGTTCGAACGGGATCTTTTGAAAGTTTATTGTGTGGCAAAAAATAAGACAACCGGAGACGAGTAGGCGCTCGCTCCGGTTGTCCATCGTTCAAGAAAATCGGTTATGTGTGGGAAGTCTAGAGCATCCAGAAGGTGTCGGCTTCAGAGATGCGCTTCTTTTCCAGGAAATTTCGATACTGAAGATCGGCGAAGTTTTCTCCCGCGCGGGGCGTGATCGCACGATGGTCACGATTGAAGAATTGGAAGAATTGATAAATCATAAGATCTCCTCCTTGTGTTGAGAATTGATATCATCTGCTTCCTACAAACTTATGATACTATGAATAGACGTCCATGACAAATGGAAAGAAATGATGCAACCGATCGGTTTTTTCGATCGATTGAATGGAGAGAGATACATGGAGATCAGAGAACTGCAGACGTTCAAAAAAGTCGTTGAAATGAAGCATTTTACCCGTGCTGCGGAGGCACTGGGTTATGCACAGTCCACGGTGACCAGTCATATCGGAAACTTGGAGGAGAGCCTGGGGATTCGGCTTTTCGATCGTATCGGTCGTCAGATTCAAGTGACAGAAGAGGGACGGGTTCTATACCAGATGGCGCAAGAAATGTTCGCCATCTACGATCGCATGCTGAAGATCTCGGAGCTGAACGATGGATCGAAAGGGAAGATGATCCTGGGTGTGGATGAACCGGTGGCCCTCTATCGTCTGAAGGATCATTTCAAACGTTATAAGGAAAAATACCCCGATGTAGAGATCATTCTGCGCAACGCCGTCACACGGGAACTGCAGCAGATGTTATTGGCCGGTGAGATTGATCTCTTGATCATTTTCGACCGTTTGGCCGACACCGAGCGCATGAATCGGATCACACTCGTGGAGGAGGAGATGGTCTTCGTCGGTGCGCCTGCTTATCTCGAAAACAGAGACCGTGAAGAGGATGTCGTCAGCAAGGTCATCCAGATGCGACGGGGGAGTACGCTCCGCGCTTTGTTCGAGGCCTTCTTGATTCGTGAGAAAAAGGCTTATGCCAGTAGCATCGAAGCCTGGTCGATCGAAATGGTCAAGCAGATGGTGAACATGCAGATGGGGATCGCCCTACTTCCCAAGGTGGCCGTGGCCGCAGAAATCGAGGCGGGAGAACTCGAGGCAGAAGAACTGGAACTCGAAGGCGTGGATCGCATTTACACACAAATCTTATACCATAGGGATCGGACCCTGACGATGGTTGAAAAAGAATTCATTGCCTTCATCCAGAGGTCCTTTGAGAATGAGACGCCCTCATGAGCAAACTGCGCAAGCTCCTGTTCCCCGTGGTGATGCTGGTGCTCTTTATGGGGTTTGCCTACTATGACTCCAACTACAGAGTCCGCGTGCGTGCGTATGATGTACCGATTGAAAACCTTCCACCCGCTTTTGAAGGCTACCGAATCCTGATGATGAGCGATCTCCACGCATCGGATCCAGAGAGGGCGACGATCGACCTCGAAAATCTGACGCGCGACCTAACCTTTGATGTGACGGTCTTCACTGGGGATATCATTGAAGATGACCCCATAGCTTTGCAGCCTTATGCCGAGGGTCTCCAGCATCTCATACAACGGGCCCCTCTTCTTTTCGTCGATGGGAACCACGATCGTTGGATGGCCTATGATCCGTTGAAGCTTTACCTAGAAGAACTAGGCGTCACTGTTTTGCAAAATCAAGCGTACGCTGTAGAGCGCGGGGGAGACCATCTCTACTTTTACGGGGCGACGGATTACTATTTTACGGACCAGTTACCCGCCCTCATGGATCTACAAAAAATGCGCTCGCAAACCACAGTGCTCCTGACACACCAGCCTCAGTTCTTCGATATGATCGATTATCTGGGTGTGGAGTTGACCTTGGCAGGTCATACCCACGCAGGACAGTTTCGACTCCCCTTTCTCCCAGTCCTCTATGCGCCGGGACAAGGGTTTATGCCAAAATACGGCTATGGTTTCTATCGGGAGAAGGCGGGTACGCTCTATGTGACCAGTGGCCTCGGGGCTACGGGGCCGGCTAAATTTCGGTGGCACAACCCACCGGAAATTGTACTGATCACCTTGATGGGAGGGTAAAGGAGATGCAGCAGTGGGGAAACAAGCGGTACCATAGCCTTGATTACGCCCTAAAGAAGCGCTATGGAGGCAAAGTGGTCAAATTGGCGATAGATGCTGGATTCACTTGTCCCAATCGCGATGGTAGCAAGGGACGAACCGGTTGCCTATTCTGCTCGGAAAGCGGATCGGGGGATTTCGCTGGAGACTGCAAACTGGACATCGAGGAGCAACTGCAGGAACAACGGGCTCTGCTGGCGGAGAAATGGTGCGCCAATCGGTTCATCGCCTACTTCCAGAGTTTCTCCAATACTTACGGCCCGTCCGATCGTTTGCGCGACCTGTATGATCGGGCCCTCGCTTCACCAGAAATCCTGGGAATGGCCATTGCCACGCGACCAGATCTGATCGATGAAGATACGGCGGATCTTCTGGCCTCTTACGGCGATCGGTTGACCTGGGTAGAACTGGGTTTGCAATCCTCCCATCCCATGAGCATGGAGCGATTGCAACTCCGGTACAAGCGAGGAGACGTGGAACAAGCCGTTGCCCTGCTCAAAAATCGGGGGATCGACGTGGTGGTACATGTGATCTTCGGTCTGCCCTGGGAGAGTACCGAAGAGACGCTCGAGACCATCGATTATGTGAATGCGCTGGGGGTCCAAGGGATCAAGATCCACATGCTCCATATACTCGAACAGACAGGACTCGGTCGGATCCACGCGCAGCGTCCCTTCTCCCTGCTCACACGAGAAGCTTACATGGCACTGGTGGTGTCGGCCTTGGGGGCCTTGGATCCGGAGATTGTCATCCACCGGTTGACGGGTGATGGGAAGAAGGACCAACTGGTCGCTCCCAGGTGGATTTTAGACAAGCGTGCGGTCCTAAACGGCATCGATCGTCGGTTGAAAGAACAGAAGGTATACCAAGGACTATTCTTTGAGGAGGAGTCATCATGAGAGTACAATATTTTGGACACTCGGTCTTTACTATCGAACAGGGATCTTTCAAGGGGATCATCGACCCCTTTATCGAGGGCAATCCCCTGTGTGATGCGACGGTGGATGATTTTAAAGATGTGACACACCTTTTCATCACGCACGGTCACGGGGATCATATTGGGGATGCGGTTGCACTAGCCCAAAAGTCGGGTGCCCTCATCGTCGCCAATTTTGAGATTATCACCTATTTAGAGAGCAAGGGGTTATCAGGACATGCCATGCACATCGGTGGCAAGCATGCCTTTGATTTTGGCACCGTCAAGATGACACCCGCCCTACATGGATCGGGAATTTTTGAGGAGGGAACGATGCAGGACGGTGGACTTGCCGGTGGTTTTCTCTTTGACATCGATGGTGTGAAGATCTATCATGCTGGGGATACCGGCTTGACCATGGAGATGCAACTGTTAGAAGAAGAAGAGATTGACCTGGCTCTCTTGCCCATCGGGGGAAACTTCACGATGGATGCAGACGATGCCCTCAGAGCGGTAAGGATGATCAAACCGAAAGCGGTTATCCCCATGCACTACGGGACCTTTGAAGTGCTCGACTCATCTCCCGATAGTTTTTACAAGGGATTAGAAGGTGTTCGAGGCATTCACTTGGCCCCGGGAGAGGTCTATGAAGCCTGACCTTCAGAGGAAGGTTTTGCGCCAAGTGGCCGATCGCTTCAACCGGCAGGGAATCCGTTGGCAAGTCGGTGCCTCCATGCTCCTCTACTTGAAGGGAGTTGTCGATCGGGCGGGTGATCTGGATCTGTTGGTGGACGAACAGGACTACACCTCGGCTCACGAGATTCTGATGGAGATGGGAAAGGAGGAGAAGATCGCTCCACACCCCATGTTCCGTTCGGAACATTTTTCGACCTTTGTGGTAGAGGGGGTGGGGATCGACCTCATGGCTGCCTATACCGTACATTTCATAGGCGGCGTGTTCACCTATCCCTTTGAGCCGCACCATGCTGAGGTGATGGACGACCATGGCGTATCGATTTACCTGGCCCCTCTTGAATTCTGGTGGATTACCTACCGATGTATGGGTGACCCGAAGGCACGTGTTCCGCTTCTTCGAGATCATTTCGATCGCCACGGTTTCAACCGTGACCTGGTGGCGATTGCCAAGGACCACGTGAAAAAAGCTCCTGAAGGATCATCGCGATCCTAAGGAGCTTTTTTTCTCGTATGGCTTCAGATGGTGATGTCAAGGACGATGATGCCGTCGACCTGCTCACCACGCTGGTAGGGGAGAGCGACGGTGACACAGAATTCCTCTGTGATCGACGAGATATAGGGGGAGGAAACGTAAGGATCCCCTTGGATGCAGGTTTTGTAGAAGGGGCGGTAGGAAACGTCCAGGGATTCCTCTACATCGATATTGAAGAGGTGTGCGGTTCCCTCGGGATCGAGCAGAGCGACCAACTCGTAATCATCGTCTCGGTTTCCGAGTGCAACAAGATCGGCTTTCTTCAGTTCACGGTAGGGCTTGTTGTCTACGAAGGACTTGAGATCCTTTTGAGCCGCTTTGATCTTCATCTGCGTATCGGAATCAATCTTGATGGCGGAAGCATAGTCCGTCACCATGGTGCCCATTTCCCCGCTGATCTGCTGGACCTTGTTGAGGTGGCTACCCAGTTCACTTAGGTTCTCGGTCTGCAGATCGGAGAGGGAGGCGGTTTCCTGGATATTGGCCGTGATGGTTTGCGTGTTGTTGTTGATCGCACCAATCAGGCGATAGATGGCCTCGATGGCACGATTTTGTTCGGTCACTTCCCCATCGATCTTCTGGAATCCTCGGATCGTCTCCTTCGAGCGATCGCGCATGTTGGTCAGGACGCTGGCCGAGCGGTTGGCAAAATCAATGTTCTCGTTGAAGACTGTCATCTCAGCCTTCATTTTCTTGGAGACATTCTCTGTCTTCACCGTGATACCCGAGATAATCTCGCCAATCTTCCCCGTGAAATCGTTCGACTGTTCTGCAAGCTTCCTGATTTCATCGGCCACAACAGCAAATCCCCTGCCCGCCTCCCCAGCCCGAGCGGCTTCGATGGAAGCATTGAGGGCGAGCAGGTTGGTTCTCTCGGAAATCTCGTTGATCATGGCGATAATCTCATTGATCTTTTCGATCTCGTCCTTGAGATTAATTACTTCGGAGGAGATCGTCAGATTTCTCTCAGCGCCGGCCTTGATGCGATCCCCGAGCTCGACCATGGTCTGGTTGTTCTCTTCGATCGCATCGACCATACCGTGGGTGTTTTGATCGAGCTGTCGCATGGCTTGGCTGATCTCCTTGGTCCGGCGGTGAATCCCATCGGAGTTTTCCTTGAGTTCCTCGGCTTCGTAAGATAGCTTCTCAACAGAACCCGTGACCTCTCCGAGGTTGGCGTGAACGGATTGAGTGGCTTCTTTCAATGCGCTGGACTTACGGTGCATCTCTTCTACTGAATCGATCAGTTTCTCCGAAGCCACGGAGATCTCGCCGATCATATGCTGGCTGGATTTCTTCAGTCCGAAGATTCGTCCGGCGATCCGCTTGATCCCTGGGTTCAGATTCTCTGATGACGCCTGTTGGATTTCACCGGCTTCAAGCCGGTCTATGTAATCGTCAAGACTGCGGTACTGCTTATTATGTAGTGTCGTCAGGTAGATGAGTAGCACCACCGCCGTGGCACCCGTGATCATGGCCCATGTGCTGAGCATCATTGGCTGCATCATCCCATAGGCCATGATGCCCACTAGAAGCAGAAAGGCAACGGTCAGTTGTACGTTGAAAGCTATCGATTTCATCACAATCCCCCTTGGTTCTTTTTCATCATTATACCAAAGCGGAGTGTAAAGGTCAGTTTTTTCTGAATAATCAACCTAGCCACTTCGCAGATGGTCAGCATGATGTGTTTGTGATAAAATAGTGGGTAAAGCAAAGGAGGTGTAGCATGAGAACGATCGATCAGATAGATGCGGGATTCCAATTGTTGGCAGATATCACATCATCCATTGTGGTGATCTTGAGTCAATCGCGCGTGTTGTACGCAAACCGTGCATTCGCCAGACTCTTGGGAGAGAACGCGAACTCTCTGGTCGGCAGCGATTTTTTGTCTCATGTGCACCCCGAGGACCAGCACAAGGTTGCCAAGGTGTTGGTGAGAATGATCTCTGGCGAGCTTGTTGAAGAACCGAGCGATGTGCGCATCTTGAGCCGCAAGGGAGACACCCACTGGTTGCGCTTTACCGGCGAGGTGGTTAGCTACCAGGACCAGCGGGTGCTCTTGGGGAGCGGTATCGATATCACGGAAAGCCACAGAAAAGAGGAAATGCTACGTAAGTACTTGGCCTTGAGGGATTCGCTGATCAAGGTCAACCAGATGATCATGGAGAAGGTACCGATCACAGAAATCTTCTCCTATTTGCTGCGGGAGGCAATTGATCTGATCCCCCGGGCGAATGCCGGTAGCATCCTAGCGGTTCAACCGGATGGTCTCCTCAGACCGATGGTCCACGAAGGATTCACCGATTCTGAGATGGCAACCTTCGAAGTGCCTATAGAGAATACTTTCCTTCACGCGGAGACGGGTGGCGCTCTCGATCGCGCGGTGCTGATAGCAGATGTCAATCGTTTCGATCTCCGAGCATCCCGGACCCGTCTGATGCCAGCGGGTAGGGGGCGACGAAGGATTCACTCATCGATCAGTGCACCCATCCATTTTGGCGACAAGTTTTACGGGAGTTTGAATCTGGATAGTTTTTTAAAGGACGGCTTTGACGAAGTGGACCTATCACTGATGGAGTATCTCAACAGTCAGTTGGAAGTGGCTCTGGCGAAATACCGGCTTTACGAGGAGACGGTGTTCATGGCCAAACACGATGCCTTGACCGGCACCTATAACCGCTACTACATGGAAGAGTACATGGAGCAGTTGATCCAGCGATCAGAGCGATACCGCGAGCGATTCACCCTGGTCATGTTCGATTTGAACAACTTGAAAGAAGTGAACGATAAGTACGGACATTTCGTGGGCGATGAATACATCATGACCTTCGCCGCGACGGTGAAAGAAAAATTACGCGCCTCGGATGTGCTGTCACGCTTCGGTGGGGATGAGTTCATCGCCATCTTGTTGGGGGACATGCGCGAGACCGTCGATGCCCGGATGTTAGAAATGCAAAAAGCACTGGACTGGCGTCCGGTGCTGGCGGGGAACGAAATACTGCGCGTGGTCTTCAGTTACGGTGTGGCGTTCTATCCTGACACCGCCGAAGAAATCAAGGCAATTCTCTCGGCAGCAGATCGGCGGATGTACGCCCATAAAGAGCAAATGAAAGAAGTAAAGCGAAAGCAGCATTATTAAAACGACGGGTTTCTCCGCTGGGAGAAATCCGTCGTTTTTTTGTTTTGGGGGGAGAAGGTTTAGATCAGAAGCCTGATAGCCAAGCAAAGCTCTAGCGGTTGACCAGGTGAGAGACTCATGAGATGAGGAAGAGATAGTAGCCAATTCCAACGAGACCGACAATCAGATTGATCACAAGGCTGAGGGACCAGCGGTCTCCTTTTCGCTTCATGCGCAAACTATTGATGAGGATACCCAGAGCCGATACAAAAACCGTGACCAGGGCCACAACCAGGGCCTGGTCCAATCGCTCGACATTCCAGATCGCCCGTTTTTTCACATCGAAGAAGATGTCCAGTCCATAGACCTTCTCGGGACGCGCCATGAGAAAAGTAGAGAAGAGGAGGATGGAGAAGAACCAGGAGAAGCCTGAGAGCGCTTTGTAGATTAACACCATGCGATCATCATCCAGGCGTCGATCGTGGGTACTCACCCGCTCATCTTCAAGAGTGCCCATGGGTGGATTGAGCTCGATGTCCTTTCGGATCATATCCGCTTGTTTGGCAAGAAGAAAATGCATGATCTCATGTTCCATCGCCTGGTTCACATTGAGGAAGGTCAGGCGGCAATCGTGGTCCTTGATGGAATCGATCACTGGGATGCAATCGAGGACCAGAGCCTTGATGGTCATCACCTGGTCATCGAAGGTCCAGAACAGTGTGATCTCTTCGTTGGATTTGAGCCGTTTGGGTATAATCCCCCGCAAACCACCGACGCTTAGATTCTTGGTGATAAGGGTCATCTCGCGATCTGCAGCCTGTACTTTAATCTCAGTGACATAGTCGAGTCGAAAGTAAGTGCGTCGCTGGATCTTCTTGGGTTCTGAAGTCAGGCGAAAGTGATGTAGCGGTCTGTTCTCGACGATTTCGCGGCCTGAGACTTGTGCATCGATTGCATAAAGCTCCCCATGGGCCTTTTCGTGTAGAAAAACGAGGACGGCTCGTGCCCCTACCTGCAGGGGGAAGGTCGTTCCGTGGCGCATGGGGCTCAGCAATGTGAGTATCTGATCTCGCGGTGGAATTTCAACCAAGGTGCGAAGTGTCATCGTCTCGCCGTTTGCGTCGGAGGTTTCAATTTCAACGAGGTGGCCCGTCTTGACATCACGATTCAGATCAAACACCCTGCATCCCCCCTTGCGGTTTCACTAGAGATAATCCACGTTCGCATCGATATGATAAACGACATCCTTGCGCTCCACGATGATCTGGGTCTTCTTTCGTAGATCGGGATCGTTTTTGATTGTGGCCAACAGTTCTTTCGTGGGATTAACGGCCACCGGGTGTCCCACCCGTTTCAACATAGAGACATCGCCGTTCGTATCACCGTAGGCATAGGATGCAGCAAAGTCGATACCAAAGACATCTCCAAAATTATCGATCGCCTTGATTTTGCTGGTGGCATCCCACATCCGATGCACTTCTCCGGTGAAAATCTCACCCTCTAGCATATAAGTAGAACCACGGTAAGCATCGGCGTGGTACTTCTTGGCCATGGGGGATACAAGAAAATCCGGTGCGCCGGAAATGAAGATGACCAGGTGCCCTTCATCGCGATGCCATGTAATCCGGTCGCGGGTGAAGGTGTAGACCTTCTCCCACTGCAGCCTGATTACCTGATCCGCGATGAACTGAAGGTGGTTTTTGTTCTTATTCGTAAGCGCTTCAATGTATAGCTTGGCCAGTTCTTCCATGTACTCGTCGTACTCGCCTTTGCGCCGTTCCCATTCGAGGTATTTGGGCTTCACGTGGTTGTGCCAAATGGACTGATCGATCACCTCATAGCGGATGAGCTTTTTAAAATGCTCGATCATGAGTGAATCGCGATACAAGGTACCGTCAATGTCAAAAAATGCAGCTATCTTTTTCATGATGCGCTCCTTTGGGCTGAATATTTAGAAAACTTAAGTGGTATATATAGAATAGAAAAGAGTACTACCTTTTTTGGGGTAACTCATCTACTATTTATCCAATTTTCAATAGGGATAATCATCAAGGACGGAGGGATTGAAGTGATTATGCAAATACTGATCACACTCTTCGCCTTCTGTGTGGTAGGATATCTCTTGGAAACGCTCAGGATGTACATGCAGATGGAGAAGACTTACGTGACCACGCGAAAAATGATCGAACGCATCTCCCAGCTACTGCGAGATGAACACTGGGTCGATGTGTTTTATATGATCTTTCTGCGCGATGTGCTCGATGAAGAGTATCTCGAACGGCACAAGGTAGATTCATACCATCTTTATAAACTCGATGACCACCATATCCGGCTTGAGTTTAGAGTAGGCCGTGCGGAACAATCCGTCGACTTCGCGATTACCGATGGCCGTGTTGTGGCACACAAGGAGAAAATCCAATACAATGAAGAGATGAAGCTGCCGAATTAGTGTTTGAAATCGTTAGAGGCGGGTATGTAACCAGTAACATCAATAATAGTCCTCCTTAGCGGGGGGTTATTATAGATAGTTATCAGGGGGACATCAATCATAGACGTAGGTCTATACACATGATTCCCAAAGCAAAACTTTTACGGTTGCGTAGCAGATGGCAAACAAACAAGACCCTAAGTCTAGGAGGTATGCTTATCGAACCTTCTGTAAGTGAGACAACTGAATACGAAATTTCTCAATGTGCTCCTGATAACTGAGGTGGCCCGTACCGCGAAACTTTCCGGCATGGGCCATCATTATTTTTTGAGAATTTCTACTAGGTTGCGCGTCATGCGGGCTGTCATCCCCCAGATGATCTTGCTGTCGTAAGTATAGAAGAGCACGGGGTACTTACTAGATCGGAAATTATAGGTTTCTCCATCCCCGCCGATCAAGTGGTAGGGAAAATCCGGGGCCGCCCGCATTTCCGTCTCGAGTACGTACTCCTCCGGGGGAGAATTCTGTAGAAACGAAAGGGGGACGGAGAAGATGGATTCCACCTCATCGCGGCTGAAGGGAATGTCCCCAAAGGCGATACCGTTTATTTTCCCGACGAAAACCTTCAAAATCAAGCCGAAGGGAGTGATCAGGGTATCGATCTCCCCGAATAATTCGAGGTGCTCGGGCGTGAGTCCCAGTTCTTCCGAAGTCTCCCTCAGTGCAGCATCCTCTGGCGATTCTCCGGGTTCTAGTGCCCCACCGGGAAAGCAGACCTCACCGGGTTGGGTGTTCAGGTGATGGGCACGGACCTCATAGATGAGATGGATTCTCCCGTCGATTTCAATCATGGGGATGAAAATGCTGAAATACCTGTAGTTCCCCTCGGGAGAGACCCGATGGTGGGCTATACGTTCTCTGATCCTTCGAAAATCCATGACCTTTTCCTCCACCCTTCACTTTTCTCTCTCTATAGTATAGCACGAGCAGACGTGGGCTATCGAGGGGACATTTTTTCCTTCGCATGTCGAAATGATGGTTAACAAAAGGGTGTGAGAGGTGTAAGATGGGAAGGAAGGGAGTGTAGCACCTTGCTTAAGAAATTTATCAGCTATTATAAACCACATCGAACGTTGATCCTCCTCGATCTAATGGCCGCCAGTGTCATGTCGGCCATTGATCTTGTGTTTCCCATCGTCTCGAAGAATTTTATCAATGAGTATATCCCCAACGGAAGAATGGATATGATCTTCCGTATGACTCTGCTCGTCTTGGTCCTGTACTTGATCCGCATGGGGTGCGATTACTTTGTCTTGTACTGGGGTCACGTGGCGGGAGCGCGTATGGAATACGATATGCGCAATGATCTCTTTAGCCATTTGCAAGGCTTGAGCGTTTCCTATTTTGATAACAACAAGACCGGTCAGATCATGAACCGGATCGTGGGGGATTTGAGAGATATCGCCGAGCTGGCACACCATGGACCGGAAGACTTGTTTATCTCGCTGATGATGCTGGTCGGTAGTTTCTTCATCCTGATTCGCATCAATGTACCCTTGACTCTGATTATGTTCGGGATCGTCCTGGTCATTCTGTTCTTTTCCATCAGCCGACGCGCCCATATGATGCGGGCGTTTCGCCAGGTGCGAAAAAAGCACGCGGACATTAACGCGCGTGTGGAGAATGCAATCTCGGGTATCCGGCTTTCGAAGGCCTTTGCCAACGAGCACCACGAAGTGGATTCATTTAAGTCTTCTAATGAAAAACACAGGGATTCACGTAACGAGGCTTACCGGGCCATGGCCATTTTCTCGAGCGGGAACAATTTTCTCACCGACTCCCTCAACATTGCGATCATCGGGATCGGAGGCGTGTTTGTATACCGTGGATTCATCAATATGGGTGAGCTGGTAGCCTTTATCCTCTACACCAGTTTCTTCACAAGACCGATTCGACGTCTCATACAGTTTACACAACAGTATCAATCCGGCATGGCTGGTTTCGAGCGGTTCTGCGAAGTGATGGCGGAAGAACCCGTCGTAAAAGATGCCCCCGATGCCATCGAAGTGAATAGTCTGAGAGGGGAGATTACCTTTCGCGATGTGACCTTTCGTTATGAAGCGGATCAAAAACCCGTGCTCGATCAATTCAACTTGAAAATTCCCCGCGGGAAAACTGTCGCCCTGGTGGGTCCGTCCGGTGTTGGCAAGACAACGATCAGCAAGCTGATCCCCAGGTTCTATGATATCGAATCAGGTGCCATCACCATTGATGAGATCGATGTGCGTCACTTTGCCCAGCGCTCGCTGCGCAGGCAGATCGGTACCGTCCAGCAGGATGTGTTCATCTTCTACGGTACCGTGCGTGATAACATCGCCTACGGGAAGCCCGGGGCCAGTATGGAAGAAGTTATCCGCGCCGCCAAGCATGCGAATATCCACGACTTTATCATGGGCCTCGATCACGGCTACGAGACGTTGGTGGGCGAGCGTGGTGTTAAACTTTCGGGTGGACAAAAGCAGCGGATTGCCATCGCGCGTGTCTTCCTGAAGAACCCTCCGATCCTGATTCTGGATGAGGCGACCTCCTCACTCGATAATGAAAACGAGATGATCATCCAGCAGGCGATCGAGATGTTGTCCGAAGGGCGAACGACCCTCGTGATAGCTCACAGGCTATCGACGATCATGAAGGCCGACGAGATTCTGGTGCTGGACGAAGGGGAAATCAACGAACGCGGTTCTCACGAGGTGCTTCTCGAGCGCGGTGGACTCTATGCCAAACTCTATCATTCTCAGTTCAAAGGCTACATCCCCGATCGCGTGGGATAAAAAAAGGGACCTTGACCTTCTCCTCAATCGGGAGAAGGCCAGGGTCCTATTCGTCTGCCCCGTACTCGTAGGAAGAGGAGCTCAATGTGAAGGCATCCCCAAGACCACTGGTGGTGTAGACCTGCTGGTCCATGGTGACGAAGATCGCTTCAATGCCATCGAGCGTCTCCACCAGCGCACGCCCCTCATCGAGGCCCAGGGAAAAGACTGCTGTGCTGAGTCCATCGCCATCGACGGATCTCTTGCTAATGATGCTGACGCTGGCCAGACCGTTATCGATCGGATAGCCCGTATCCGTATCGAGCAAGTGGTGGTATCTGACGCCATCCTGTTCAAAGTACCGTTCGTAGATGCCGGAGGTGACCACGCTGATCGCTTCGCTGTAGGCGACGGTACCGAGGTAGCCACCACGTGCAGACAGCGGATCTTGGATCCCAATGCGCCAAGGGGAACCATCTGCCTTTGTTCCGTAGACCAGAATATTACCACCGAGGTTGATCAGCGCTTTGTCCACGCCTTGCTCTTCAAAGAAGGTACGGAGTTCATCGGCGATGAAGCCCTTGGCAATGGCTCCCAGCTCGAGGGACGTCACATCTTCATCTTTGATCACACCCGCGTCAGTGAGATGGACATTTCGGTAGTCGATACGTTCAAGGGCGGCCTCGATCTCGTTTTCTTCGGGGATGCGCTGGTCCTCGGTACCGATGGCCCATAGGTCCACAAGCGGTGAAACAGTGATGTCGAAGTGTCCTTCGGAGAGTTCGCTGTAGTAGAGACCTCTGGAGAGCAGCCGGCGCGTCGCTTCATCGATGGGAACCACTTTGTCGGCGGGCGCCTCATTGATTTTCTCAACGATGGAGTCGCTTCCCGAGGTGGACCAGAGGGTATCGTAAGATTCGAGTTTCTCGAAGGCCTCCTCGATCAGGGGGGCGGCAGTCTCATCGTACAATCGCAATTGCACGAGGGTGCCGATGACAAGCTGGCTATCCTCCACGTAGGCATCGTTCGCAGGCGGCTCTTCTTGCTGGCATCCGGTGAACATGAGCAGTATCAGCAGAGGAATCAGGATCAATTTTTGAATCTTCACGGCTCTCTCCTTTTCTAACTGGGGAAAAAACGATATAATGAAAGTTGTTCCATCACGTTGAAAACATACGCAGATAGTATACCATAAACGGAGAGAAGATATGAAGCGATTCGATATGATATTGATCATCTTTTACATCATCGCGGCCGTGGCCGTGGGCATCTGGTCCCTGACTCCCGACACAGGTCAGAAGCAGGTGGTGATTAATCACCAGAATGAGTTGTACGGGACCTACCCTCTGCCATCGGCCGAAGAGCGGATCATCGTGATCGATGAGGATGGGCATTACAACAAGATTCGCATCGATGGTGATAGCGTGGCTATCATCGAGGCCAACTGCCCGGATCAGCTGTGTGTGAAGGATGGCGAGAAATCTAAACCGGGTGATATCCTGGTTTGCCTGCCCAACCAGTTGCTCATCGAGATCGAAGGAGTGGAGTCGGGAGAGATCGACTTTATCTCACACTAGAGGAATCCCCCGAGGAGGAAGATGTCGTGAATTACTTATTCATTTTCGTGGCCAAAGTAATCGAAGTGACGCTCGCCACGCTACGCATGGTCCTGATTAACAAGGGCGAACGGAGAATCGGAGCGCTCATAGCGTTTTTCGAAGTGGCATTATGGGTCTATCTGGTCAGCACAGTGCTGAACGATATTGCCTCGGATCCTCTTAAGGCCGTCTTCTACGCGCTGGGTTTTTCCGTGGGTAATTTCACGGGGAGTTTCCTGGAAGAAAAATTGGCTATCGGCCTCTCGGAGATCAAGATTATCGTGAAGGCTGATTACGGCCCTAGCATCGCCGATTACCTACGCAAGCAGGGATTTGCGGTGACGGTCGTCCAGGGTAGGGGAAAGAACTTCGATCGTGAGATTCTGTACACCTTCGTGAAACGGAAACGTGTACGCGAGGTGGTGGAGTATGCAAAGGACGTCCATCCGAATCTGGTGATCACGGTACACGATACCAAGCCGCTCTACGGTGGCTACGGACTCGTGAAAAAATGAAACGACGCGTACTTCACCTGGATTTTGATGCCTTCTTCGCGTCGGTCGAGTTGCTTGACAAACCCCATCTGAATCGGGTGCCGGTGGTGGTCGGCGGGAAATCTAACCGGGGGGTAGTGACCACCTGTAACTACGAGGCGCGCAAATATGGAATCCATAGTGCGATGCCTCTTTTTCAAGCGAAAAAACGATATCCCGACCTAGTGGTCCTGACACCGCATTTCGAAAGGTACAGCCAGATTTCGAAAAGAATCTTCGGTCGTTTGCGCGAACAATTCGAGGGCTTGGAGCAGGTATCCATCGATGAAGCCTACATTGATATCACACGCGTCTACCACCCGCCAGCCTTAATCGCCAAGAGGATCAAACGGCAGATTGAAGAAGCGGAAGGGTTGACCGTATCCATCGGGGTCTCTTACAATAAGTTCCTAGCGAAGCTGGCCAGCGAGTGGGAAAAGCCCAATGGGTACTTTGAGATCGCGGAAGAAGATGTACCGGTCATGCTCCCGCCGCTTCCCCTGAAGAAAATCCACGGCCTGGGGAAGGTGTCGATCGGTCGGCTGAATGCCCTGGGGATATTTACGGTGGCAGACCTGATGCACTATCCGCCCACCTTTTTCGAAGAACAATTCGGCCGTTTCGGCATGGAGATTTTCGAACGGATTCGGGGGATCGATCACCGGGAGGTCACCCCAACACGGGAGATGAAGAGCTTTGGCAAGGAGTCTACGCTGGATTCTGATGTGCGGGACCGTGCAGATCTCACGTCCTACCTGGACACCTATTCCGAAGAACTGGCCTCGCTCTGCGAAAGACGGTGTGTGAAGGCGCATACGATCACCCTGAAGTTAAAATTTGCCGACTTTGAAACGGTGACCCGGCAGAGGCGAACGACCATCGCGACAGATCGACCGGAGGAGATCCTGCAGATTGCAACGGGACTACTGGAGGATCTTGTGATCGATCGACCCGTACGCCTCATCGGGATCTATCTTTCTTCTTTTGAGGCCAAGGAAGAGGAGCAACTGAGTTTTTTTACTACAGCGAAGGAAGGGGAGGGTCTCGGTGACTGATCAGCTCATAAAAAGGATGCGAAACAGAGAACGTATCCTATGGGAAAACACAGCTTACGATCCATGCGTGGAGACCGATGGAAGAATCCTCGAGGAAGCTGTCCGCTTCTACGAGCGAATGCAGCCCTTGATCCGGCACATTTTCCCCGATACAGAGGGGTTGATCCGGTCACCTCTTGTGGCGCTCACTGAGCTTGAAAAAGAGTTGGGTCTCGCCGGCAAGTTGTACTTGAAGATCGACGGCGAGCTTCCCATCGCAGGATCGATCAAAGCCCGAGGAGGCATATACGAGGTGCTCGCACGTGTGGAGAGCTGGGGGATGCAGTCGACGCTTTTTGACTCCCAAGAGGACGCGGTACAGTTTGCATCACCTGCTTTTCAGTCTTATTTTTCGCAGTTCAAGATCCAAGTGGGATCAACGGGGAACCTGGGGCTCTCCATAGGGACCCTGGCTGCGGCCTTCGGCTTCCAAGCGATCGTTCATATGTCTGCCGATGCGAAGCCCTGGAAGGTGGATCGCTTGCGAGAGAAAGGCGTCGATGTACGTTTGTACAGCGGTGACTATTCAGAGGCCGTGGACGAAGGCCGCCGGCTGTCAGAAGCCGATCCCACGAGTTATTTTGTGGATGACGAGTCTTCCGAATTATTGTTCGCAGGCTATACCCTAGCCGGACCTGAGGTTGCCGAGCAGTTCTTAGCAAAACAAGTGACGATCGGGGAAGACTCACCCTTGAAGGTGTACCTGCCCTGTGGTGTAGGTGGAGGACCCGGTGGCGTCGCCTATGGGCTCAAGTCAATCTTCGGACCCCATGTGCATCCGATTTTCGTAGAACCTACGGAGAGTCCCTGCATGCTGCTGGGGCTCTACACGAAAAAACACGATGGGATCAGCGTATCGGAGATCGGGTTGTCCAATCAGACCATCGCCGATGGCCTCGCGGTGGGTAGACCCTCGGGTCTGGTGAGCCGACGGGTAGGACCGATGATCCGCCTGCTGGCCACTGCTAAGGAAGAGGATTTTTCCTATTACCAACAGCTATTGTTTCGAACCGAGAGTATCTACATCGAGCCCTCATCTGCAGCCGGTTTCGTGCCGATCAAAGCCCAGGACGCCCCCGGCGTCATCCATTTGGTCTGGGGGACCGGGGGTGGCCTGGTACCTCGGTCGGTACGAGAAGCTGAGGGGTGTATCGAATAGCATACAAAAAAGGAAGGGTGACGACGAGCGTTGAAATGCTCGAGGTCAGCCTTCCTTTTTTTAGTGGATTTCTTCGTCTCCTTAACGGTAGGCGCCCAGGAGTTCGGTGAGCGTAGGGGCTCGGTCCTTCACGGGACGCTCGAGCACGAGACGGTCGGGATCCCGGTAGAGCACACCCAGAAAGAAAGGATGCGCGCGGTATCGCTCGCGAGCCAAGGTATAGTCATCCGTATCTTCTTCAAGTAGCTCCACGCGCTCATTGAAGAAGGGGTAGCCCTGAGACCGATTGAAGGTGACACAGGGGGAGAATATATTGACGAAGGAAAAGCCGGGGTGTTCGATGGCGCGTCGAATGACTTCCACCAGTTCCTTGGGTTTTCCCGAAAACCCCTGCCCCACGAAGGTCGCCTCTGCGGAGAGTGCCAGATCCACCGGATCGAGCGGCATATCGATCGCGCCGTAGGGTGTTGACTTCGTCATGAAATCACGATTTGAAAGGGGACTCGTGTGTCCTTTGGTGAGACCGTATATCCTGTTGTTCATCAACAGGTAGGTGACATTGGCGTTGCGTCGCATGGCATGGAGCGTGTGCCCGAGCCCTATGGCAAATCCGTCACCATCCCCGCCGGCGGCGATCACGGTTTGCTCTGGTCGTGACAGTTTGATTCCCTGGGCGATGGGAAGTGACCGACCGTGGATCCCGTGGATCCCGTTGGTTGCGAAGTAGCCGGACATGCGCCCGGAGCATCCGATCCCCGATACGATGGTGGTCATTTCCGGGGTAAGATTGTGTTCGACCAGCGCTTTATCGAGAGCATTCATCACGCCGAAATGGCCGCAACCTTTGCACCAAGTGGGCATGATGCCGTTTTTATACGTGTTCATCGATAAAACCTCCGATCTGTTCGGGTGTGGGCATCTCACCATCGTAGGTGGTGAGAGAGTGCAGGGCGGTTTCGTGGAAGTGGGGGGCCAGCAGGCTGTAGAGCTGTGCCTCGCGATTCATTTCGATGACGATGGTATGCTTGTACGTGCGATCGATTTCGGCGAGGGTCTTGAGGTCCAGTGGGTGGAGTCGGGTGAGCATGGCGATGCGGTGATCCCCATCAAAGTAATCGCGCAGAACCCCGTATAGGCTAGCGGTGGCGATGAGCACGGTATCGGCCTGGTCGGGACCGAAAAAATCGAAGCCCTTCTCATTGGAGAGCGGGAGTAGCTTGTCGTGGCGGTGATCGGCGCCAGCTGTACGCAGAGCTGGGCTATTGTTCACGTGTCCGGTCTCATCGTGCTCGAGTCCGGTGGTAGAAACGGTTGTCTCACCACCCAAACGGGGAGTGCGCTCGATGGCGGGAGCAATAGGAATCTCCTCTACGGCCATCGTGGTGATCGAAAGACCCAAGGTTAGATCCGAAAGCACAACGACGGGATGACGGTAGGTACCGGATAGATGGAAGGCATCTCCGGCGCTGGTGAGCAGAGAACGGGAGTCATAGGGACAGAGGACGATAGGGGAGCCGTCGCCGTGGCTACCGTACAGGGCCGCGTATAGATCGCTCTGCTCAGGCTTAGTGGGTAGACCCGTGCTGGGGCCCACACGCTGGACGTCGACGACGACCAGCGGTGTTTCGGTCATCATGGCCAGACCCAGGGTCTCTTGCATCAGGCTGAGTCCTGGTCCTGAGGTGCTGGTCATGGCCGGGGTTCCGGCGAAGGCTGCCCCCAAGGCCATGGTGGCCGCTGCGATTTCATCCTCCGTTTGGACAAAGAGGCCGCCGTAGCGTGGGAGGACCTTGGCCATATACTCTAGGATCTCCGAGGCGGGTGTGATCGGATAGGCTGCATGGAAACGGCAACCGCTGATCAGTGCACCCATGGCGAACAGTTCATTGCCCGTGAGGGCGACGAGCTCCCGCTTGAGATTTGAGAAGACCGGGCCGTTCCCCCGGGCGGTCTCGTCAAAGATGGCCTCGAAGAGCTGAATGTTTTTGTTCACGACCTCGTCGCCCTTTTTCTCAAAGCGTTCTTTGATAAAATGGACCAGGGCATCGCGCGGCAGGCCTAAAAAAGCGGCGACCCACCCGAGTAGAACGATATTCTGGTAGCGGACTTCCGTGGTGTAGGATGTGAGGTCGAGCTCCCGGTGGTCGGTACCGCTTAGGGTCGTCAAGATCATGGCATTGGCATCGGTGTCCTCGCGATAGGCCGTGAGCGTCTTCTCATCGAGCGCAATGATTAGGTGGTAGGGACGGTGGACGCTGTGCACCGGCTCATCGGAGACGGTGATGCGCGTGTTGGTGTGCCCGCCCTTGATTCGGGATGCAAAGGTACGATCGGACTGCGTGTGGTAACCGAGGCGGCCGAATACCCGGAGCAAGATCTGACCCAGACTGGCCAGACCGTCCCCCTGGGTGCCGCCGATCAACAGATTGTAAATCAAAATTATCCCCTCCTTATCCCCATTATAACAAAAAAGACCTGAAACTGGGTTTCAGGTCGTGAGGTCAGTGAATCTTTCGAATTCAGCGCGCAATTCAGCGAACTGGATGAACCGGGCGCTACGGTGAAGCTCTTTACCCTCGTAATAGAGGAGAACCGCCGGGACGCTGAAGACGAGGAATTTCCCCTTCGCCTCCTGCAGTCGGTCGGCTTCAATCTTTGCCGATGCGATGTGAGGGAAGGCTTCTAACAAGGTCTCGAGTTTCGGTAGGATACTTTTGCACACGTTACAGGTGGTTGTCGTGATATAGAGAAGGCGGAGCCCCTCCTCTTCGAGGAAGGCCTCCACCTGTTCCATCTGTTCCAGGGCTATCAAAAGTGTAGCTCCTTATGCGAACTTTTCGATGCTCTCGAGGAAGGCATCGATCGGCTGGTCCCCAACGAGCTCTTCAGTCTCGTTGATGACAATTTTCGGGACACCGCTGACGTTGTACTTGTTCGCTTCATCTGGGAATGTCTGGCATTCTACCATCTCGGCACGTACGTTGGGATTCTCCAGGGCCAGTTTGTGTGCCTTGGAAACGGCGCCGGGACAGTGGGGGCAACCGAGGGTAACGAAGACCTTGATGTTCACAGGCTTCTTGATAGCGTCCACACGTGATTTGAGCGCCTCGGGGAGCACCTCTCCACCGCCGGAAACCTCGATGAGGCCCGTGATGAAGGAGTTGATCTCGTGTCCTGCGGGGATGCCGTTGTATTTCACGCCGTGATCTGTACCCTCTTTATCGAGCAGTACGATTGCTGGGACCTTGTCTACACCATACTCGGACGCGCGCTCGGCGTCTTTTTCGAGATCGTAGTGAGCGAAATGAAGCTTGTCTGACAGACCCGCCGCATCTTCCATGTACTCTTTCGTATCCGCACAGGTCTCACAACCGGTCTCTTTGGTGAAGAGCGCGATGGTCACATCGTCCTTCAAGCCTTCGAAAATTTCTTTCAGTTGTCCTTTTACATTTTCATCAAGTAAACTCATGATCATGTTCCTCCTTATTCGGGTGCCTTTATAACGTATTGAGATAGTCGTTGGCGGCGAGGGCAGCTTTTGCCCCTTCTCCGCTCGATATAATGATCTGCTTGTAGGCAACGTTGGTCACATCGCCCGCAGCAAAGATACCATCGGTGGATGTCCTGTTTCTTTCGTCCACGAGAATTTCCCCTTGCACATTCTGATCGGCTAGCCCTTTGAAGGCCGCGCTGTTGGGCACATAACCGATTTCGACGAAGAGACCGTCGGCGGCAAAGGTGACTTCCTTATTCTGTTGCTTATCGAGAGCCTTCACACCGCTCATCAGCATTTCACCTTGGACTTCCATGAGCTGATGCTCGAGGTAGATCTCCACATTGTCCAGCTGGTTCAGACGATCGATGAGGATCTGGTCGGCTCTGAACTGACTGCGGTGAATCAGGTAGACTTTGTTGGCGATTTTCGAGAGGTCGATAGCGGCTTCCACGGCACTGTTCCCGCCGCCGGCCACAATCACGTCGCGCCCTTCGAAGAGCGGGCCGTCACAGATGGCACAATAAGTGACACCTTTTCCATAGTAGTCTTGTTCCCCTGGGATCCCCAGCTTGCGGTTGTTTGATCCGGTGGCAACAAGTATGGTCTTGGCTTTGAACTGGCTGCCATCTGTCAGGATAACCGTTTTTACAGGACCATCTTCAACGCGATCGACCCTCACGTGTTCTTTGGTGGGGACTTCGAGTCCCTTCACGTGCTCGTGGAACTTCTGTACGAGTCCTTCTCCCGTGATCTCCGGGTAACCCAAATAGTTCTCAACGCTCGTGGTATCGGCCACCTGACCGCCGATGCTATCTGCGATCATCGCCACGTTCAATCCCTTGCGTTTTGCGTACAGGGCAGCTGATAGACCCGCCGGCCCGCCGCCGATCACGATCATTTCATAGAGGGTTTCTTCAGAAAGCCCCGGACCCTTCTTGCCGATGTTCAAATCTAATCCTAAACTCATTCTCATCACCTCAAAATTGGATTGCTTTCTAGGGACACTTGTTGTCCCAGCCTTGAAATCATTACTTGTTCAGTATCTTGCAGACTGTAGATTCGCTGAGACCACCGAAAAGAATTCCGAGCTCCTTGAGCGTGAGCGTACTGTTCTGGCGAAAGGCTTTGATCCAGGCGTTACGCTTGTTCTTGTGGCGGCGCAGTTCGTCGAAAACAATCCCTTCTCCTTCGAGCAGATGGCCGAGCCTTTCCCTCGCTTCCTCAAGGGAACTGATACACTGTTGCTCCTTAGGGCAATAGAGTTCCCTGGAGACCATGTCATCACAGATGAGATCTTCGGGCTCTTCCTCCATGAACAGTTTGTATCGGTAGCTAGCTTCTGCTTCATTTCCAGAGAGCATCTTTAAAACGATGTCGCTATCCAACAGATGACGGTCGTCCATTGCCCCTTTGACGTAAGCACAATAGCTCGACCATGGGTTCTCCAGAGCTTCTTTACCAGTCATCTGGTGCATGTTCCTGCTGGTATCGAGTAACATCCGACCGTCTTCTATGATCTCGCTTTTGTAGCGATCGCGGAAGAGGGCACCATCTGCTTTTCTGAAGATGGCGTAGGAAATGTTAATGCTCTTCATGATCTTGGAGATATCACCGCCGTTATCGAAGAGAATCAACTGGTAGCTGTTGCCCTGAAGGCAATAACCGTAGAGCTTGAAGTTGAATTTCCGTTTCGCCTTCGACAGAATCTCGAGGAATCTTTCTCGGTCCACATCATCTCTAAAGAGGAGATGACCCTCCGTACCTGTCTGCAGGATGTGGTAGGTGCTGTACACATTTTTCTGGCGTGCTTTTCTCGCCATTCGCATCACCTTGATCCTTTGTTCATGTCCCATGTTACAGGAGCACCGTCAAAAAGTCAAGAACCGTCACCTGGTTTTTCGTGACGAAATCGTAAAGATTTAAGATCCATCAGCATCTGCTCTGGATAGTTCGCCTCGACCAGTACTTCTAGGATCAAGGGGAGGGTGATTTTTCGCTCTTCGAGTAGTGCGAGGTAGGGTTCGTAGAAGGGGGTTCCGGTCCCGATGAAGAGGTGGTCCGCCTGGTCATCGAAACCGTGCAGGTGCACATGTGTCAAGGAGGTGAGCAAGTAGGGACCCGGATCACGAAAACGACCGGTTCGTCGGTGGTCATGGGTCAGATCCCACGTCCAGCCGAGCAGAGGTGAGAAGGTGCGCAGAGCCTTTTCTATCTGCTCGGTGGACCCGAAGGGTTGTTGCGTTTTGACGTACAGATTCTCAAGAGAAGGGCGTAAGGACAGGTGGCGTTTCTCGATGGTATTCGTGAACCAGTCGAGCATCCGGTAGGTTGCCGTCACATGTTCTTGGGTCTTGGCGCCGTGGAGCGTCAGTGGGATGGGAGCGTCTTGGGTTTCTGCTAGCGCGGCGACTCCCTCCAACCAACGAATCAAAGATTCTGAAGTGGATAGCTCGCTGGGATCGAAGCAATCCGCCGCCCAGGAGGGTTCATGGTGATAGGGGAGGTGGAGGGTGAGCATCGGGGGTACCGATAGGCTTTCCAATAATTTCTGGGCCGATGCACTGGACAAGAGACGCTCGTGCGGGCTCATCTCCAGGGCGGAGATACCCAGATTGTTGATCAGTTGTGACGCGGATTCACCCGTGAACACGGGCTCATACAGGGTGACACCTGGTATCATACACTTTCCTCCTCGTCATTTTATCTTGTGGGGACCCTGCGGGATTAGTATAATCGAGATAGTCCGACGGGGGTGTTTGCCCCCATGATACAGGATGTACAAAGGGGGCACAAGCTTTGTTACTCATGATCGATCACCACGATTCTTTCACATACAACCTTGTACACGATCTAAAAGCCTTGGGAGCGGAACTGGAGGTGGTGACGTCCGACACCTTTGATCCCGACCAAATCTCAACCGCGTCATACAGCGGCATCGTGCTCTCACCAGGGCCGGGTCACCCGAGGGATGCGTTGAACAGCCTGGCCCTACTGAAACGTTTGGAGGGAGAGCTGCCCATTCTGGGGATCTGTCTGGGACACCAGATCATCGCCACCCATTTGGGTGCGAAGGTGGGACACGCACCAGTACCCGTCCACGGAAAGGTCTTTCCGGTACGTCACGGGGGTAGGGGCATCTTCCGAGGGCTTCCCGATCCGACGCCGGTTACGCGTTACCATAGTCTCGTTGTGGAAGAAGAGACCCTTCCCGCCATCATAGAGGTCACGGCAAGGACGCCCGACGGACTGATCATGGGCCTGTGGCAGGAAGACTTGAAGTTGCACGGTGTACAGTTTCATCCCGAGGCCCTGTTGACATCCGGGGGGCGCCAGCTGCTCGAGAACTTCCTGAAGGAGGTGGAGGCATGTTTATAATCGAGAGAAAAGCACATGTCTCCTTTGCCGATCTCGTTCATCATTATGGGCCGATCTCCGATCTGATGGTTTTGGAAAGCCAGCGGGATGGCCGTTACAGCCTCCTCTTTCGGGATGCCTTTCTCACTTTTCAGGCGAAGGACGGACGATCGGTCCTTCGTTACCGCGATGGACGGGAGGAGGTGCGAGAGGAGAACCCACTGGATTTGCTCGAGGAACTGCTGGAGGTCTACCACCGGAGTGAATCGTCGGGGGAGCTACCGCTGATCTCTGGTGTTGTGGGCGCACTGGGGTACGGCTTGCGCCACGAAATCGTCAACCTGCCAAAGCGCGAGAAAAAAGATTTGGGACTACCGGATCTGTTTCTTCGTTTCTATGAAGGGGCCCTCGTATACGATCACGTTTCAGGGACCATTCATGTAACGGATGGAGGGCATTTTCCCGGTGGGCAAGAACGTGTTGCGCGATGGGCAGAAGAGGTCACGCGGATCACACCGGTAGAAAGTCATCTATCAAGAAAAAAGCGGACGCTGACGATCGATCGAAACATGACGGAATCGAAATACCTAGAGGCCATCAAAGGGGTCCTACGTCATATTGAGGATGGCGATGTGTACCAGATCAACTACACCCAGCGGTTATCCTGTCCGTACCGGGGGGATCCGCTGACGCTCTATGAACAGATGCGGCGGATCAACCCGGCTCCCTTTGCAGCCTTGATCAAGGGAGAGGGCTTCGATCTGGTATCGGCTTCCCCGGAGCGTTTTCTTCAGTTGAGAGGACAGGAACTGGAGACCAAACCCATAAAGGGTACCCGGCCGCGCTCCGACGTACCGGCCGAGGACGAGCGATTGAGAAAGGAGCTCGAGCGTTCGGAGAAAGATCGCTCGGAGCTATTGATGATCGTAGACCTGGAGCGAAATGACTTCAGTAGGGTGGCCCAGGTGGGTACCGTGAAAGTGCCCGAGTTGTTTGAAATTGAAAGCTACGCGACGGTGCATCATCTTGTGAGCAAAGTGGTGGCGACTAAACGAGAGGAACTGGGGCCCGTGGATGTAATCCGCGCTACCTTTCCCGGTGGATCGATCACGGGAGCACCTAAGATCAGTGCGATGACGATCATCGACCGGCTCGAACCAACACACAGGGACTTCTACACGGGGAGCATCGGCTATATTGATTTCAGCGGCATGTCCATGGACCTGAATATCGTGATCCGGACCTTGTTGTTGCAGGAGGGGACGGCCTATTGCCATGTGGGCGGGGGGATCGTCTACGATTCCGATCCGGCTTTCGAATACGACGAGTGCCATGTGAAGGCGAAGGCCTTGCTCGAAGCCCTTTCTCTGGGTGAGGCATGAAGGGACAATGGTGGGTAGAGCCCACCCCCGCTCTCGAAGAAGCCTTGATGTGCCGCGCACAGCTCTTTGAAACGTTGAGGGTCGAGGGAGGAAGCATCCGCCGATTGGATCTCCATCTCGAGCGAATGCAGGCGAGTGCAAAGGCCCTCGGCTTATGTTATGCTAAAGATAACATCCGTTGGTTGGATCAGCACGCCTCGGTACCACCGACCGGTACCTTTCGGCTCAAGCTTTTGCTGGAAGAGCAGGGGACCTTGAGCGCTATCTTGCGACCTTACACCGACCCGAACCGGCCGTTCGATCTGATTACCCGACACTGGACTCCACCCGCGGATGCAGAGCACAAACGTACGAAACGGCGGGCGTATCGAGAGGCCCGCGAAGGTGCGCAGGCTTCAGGGGCATCAGACGCGCTCCTGGTCGATGATAAGTCACATTTGCTGGAGACGAGCATCGCCAACTTGCTTTTCCTTTTCAAAGGTGCTCTATTGACACCACCGATCGGCCTGGGGATTCTCCCCGGTACGGTTCGTCGCTTGCTTCTCGAGAGCAAGTGGGTTAGGGAAGAAGCGCTCACCCTGTCGGATCTGGAGGATGTGGAGGCCGTTTTTCTTACGAATAGTCTGATGCGCGTGTTACCGGTTGCGCGCATCGATCAATATGCGTATCGCACCGATCGAGCGACACTGGAGCGGATTGGGCGCGAACTAATAGAAATGAGGTTTTGAAGATGGATAAGAAGCGAATGGAAGCAGCACTGCGAGAAGTGATCGAGGCCATGGGTGAGAATCCCGATCGTGAGGGATTGCAGGATACACCCAAGCGGATCGCCAATATGTACGAAGAGATCTTTGCGGGGCTCACCCAAGATCCGGGCGAGCACATGGAGGTTACTTTTGAAGATGAAGATCACAATGAACTCGTACTGGTGAAGGACATCCCCTTCTATTCCATGTGCGAGCATCATTTCGTTCCTTTTTTTGGGAAGGCCCACGTGGGTTATATACCCAAGAACGGCCGGCTCACGGGTCTTAGCAAATTGGCACGTGTGGTTGAGACGGTGGCCAAGCGTCCGCAGCTACAGGAAAGGATCACCTCCACGGTGGCCGATATCATCATGGAGAAATTGGAGCCCATGGGCGTGATCGTGATCGTCGAGGCAGAACATATGTGCATGACCATGCGCGGTGTGAAGAAACCTGGGTCGAAAACGGTGACCAGTGCGGTGCGGGGCATCTTTAAGACCGACGCAAAATCTCGATCCGAAGCACTTACGCTGATTAACTTTGGAGGTTGATACCATGTGTGAACGACAGACGATTTACCACAGACGCTGGATGATGGGCGAGCACACTTTGGAGATCGGAGAACGTCCCCTCATCATGGGCATTTTGAATATCACACCCGATTCTTTTTCCGACGGAGGCGATCACATCGCGGTGGAAACGGCCGTGGCCCACGCCCGCCATATGGTGGCTGAGGGCGCTGACATTATCGATGTAGGCGGTGAGAGCACGCGCCCCGGTGCGGAGTACGTCACGGAAGAGGAGGAGATGACGCGTGTTCTGCCGGTGATCAGGGCCCTGGCCGAGCAGATCGATGTGCCCATTTCAATCGACACGTACAAGGCGAAGGTGGGAAGAGCCGCCCTTGAGGCCGGTGCCCACATCATCAATGATATCTGGGGATTCCAGCAGGACCCCGACCTCGCGCGTGTGGCCGCTGAAATGGGTGCCCCCGTGATTTTGATGCACAACCAGGAAGGGACGGATTACCCGGAGGGAATCTTCCAGGCCATCGAGCATTTCTTTGAGAAATCCATACGCATCGCCAAGGAAGCGGGTGTTGCCGAAGGTCTCATCGCACTCGATCCGGGCATTGGTTTTGGAAAAACACCGGAACAGAATCTCTACGTGATGAAGCATCTCGATCGATTCAAGAGCATGGGTTACCCCATCTTGTTGGGCACAAGCCGCAAGTCTATGATCGGCAAGGTGCTCGACGTGCCTCCCAAGGAACGAGTCAATGGTACGGTGGCTACTTCGGTCATGGGTTATATGGCAGGCGCACAGATTTTTCGCGTACACGACGTCCGTGAGAATCGCGAGGCACTCGCCGTCACGCGGGCGATTCTAGAGAGTGAGATCACATGGACAGAATAGGGATTCGAAACTTGCATTTTTATGCCTACCATGGTGCCCTGCCTGAGGAGCGACGGCTGGGCCAGTCTTTCTATGTGAATCTGGATCTGTACCTATCTCTCGAAGCGGCGGGTCGATCGGACGCGCTCGATCAAACGGTCCACTACGGAGAAGTGTGTGAGGTCGTGGCTGCCGTGATGAAGGAACCGAAGGACCTGATCGAAGCGGTGGCCGAGGGGATTGCATCGCGCGTGCTTGAAACCTTTGAAAAGCTCGAGGGCATTGCCGTGACGGTGAAAAAACCACAGGCGCCGATCCCCATGTCTTTCGAAGGTGTGGAAGTATCGATCGAGAGGTGGCGACATGCCTGAAGCTTATCTCGGATTGGGCTCGAACCTCGGGGATCGACAGGCGACATTGGAGGGGGCCATCACGGCCTTGGCAGCTACCTCCGATATCGCGATTCTTTCGGTGGCACCGCTCTATGAGACGGAGCCCTGGGGACTCGAGGAGCAGCCTGCCTTCCTGAACACAGTAATCGGGATCCAGACAAAACTGAGCCCCTATGAACTGTTGGCAGCCTGTCAAGCCGTGGAAACGGCCTTCGACCGCAGGCGTGAGATCCGATGGGGTCCCAGGACCCTGGATGTGGACATTCTGCTCTACGATGATGTGCAGATGAAGGAGGAGGACCTGACGATTCCCCATCCGCGCATGCAGGAGCGGGCCTTTGTCTTGGCACCACTGGCAGACCTTTCTCCTACTATCCTGGTAGCAGGGCGACAAGTTTCCGATTGGTTACACGATTTCGACTTGGCGGCAGAAGGCGTGAGGAGGGTATCCGATGGCCGTTAAAAGACCGGTTTCCGTTGGTGCGATTCAGGTTGGCGGCGGTGATCCCATCATTATCGCGGGTCCCTGTGCTGTGGAATCACGGGAGCAGATCCTCCGGACCGCGACATTTGTGAAAGACCGGGGAGCCACGATGCTCCGGGGTGGCGCTTACAAACCCCGGACGAATCCGCGCTCTTTTCGCGGCCTTGGGGAGGAGGGGGTCAAGCTCTTGCTTGAGGCTAAAAAGCAGACAGGACTGCCCATCGTCACAGAGCTGATGGATGTGCACGACTTGGAGGTTTTCATCGACCGTGTGGATGTGATCCAGATCGGTTCGCGCAATATGTACAACTATGCGCTGCTCACTGAGGTAGGGAAACTGCGCCAACCGATTCTGCTCAAGCGTGGGATGTCGGCGACGATCGAGGAGTGGATCATGGCTGCGGAGTACATCCTCAAGGAAGGGAACGACCAGGTGATCCTCTGTGAACGGGGAATCCGCACCTACGATCGCTACACCCGAAATACCTTGGACCTCACGGCCATTCCCATCATGCAAAATGAGACGGGGCTACCGGTGATCGTCGATCCCTCGCACGGCATCGGCCTTGTGGAGTACATTCCCATCATGAGCCGTGCGGCACTCGCGGCAGGGGCTGATGGCCTGATGGTCGAGGTCCATCCGAATCCCAAGGAAGCCTTCAGCGATGGGGAGCAGTCCCTTTCCTTCGAAGGGTTCGAAGCTTTTCTAGATAGGATCAAAGCGTAGGACGAAGGGGTCCTGCGCTTTTTCTGGTTGTGTGTTGGCAGTAGCTTCACGGCTGATCGGTTGTGGTATAATGAAAAAGACTGAAAATTCAACCGAAAAAGGGGGGAAGGCATGATCCGGGGAGAATCAAAATATCAGAACATCTTCATGATCAGCATGATCTCTGTCCTGATGGGGCAGTTTTACATCAGTCCGGAAGGGACAGATTTTCGTATGACCCTGGCGGTGTTCTTCATGTCACTTTTTTTGGTGTACTTTGAACATTACAACGTGATGCTCATCACCCTCTCGGTAGGGGTATCGACCTTTCTATTTCGATCCGTCGTCTATGCACTGGGTAGTGGCTTGTCTTTTTTTGAATCGGCTTCCACTTACGTGCCGGTGCTATCCTATTACGTCTTGTTCGGGGCCCTGTTCATGGCCCTGTCCGTAAGGGAAACGTTCCACCAGCCCTTTCACTTTTTCATCGCCCTTTGGGTATGCGATACGATTCCCAATCTATTTGAAGCTTTCTTGCGCCGGACTTGGGTCGTGGTCCCCTTCGATCGATTGGTGATGACCATTGCCGCGGTGGGTGCTATGCGGACGATTATGGTGCTGTTCTCTTTTTACCTCGGTCGTTATTACATAGGAAAATCGAAACGAGACGAACGAGAGAAAAGCTACCGAGAGCTGATTCTCTTTATCTCGCGGCTGAAAACAGAATTGTTTCTCTTGAAAAAATCGAGACAGGATATCGAGGCCACCATGGCGCTCGCACACGATGTCTATGAAGAGGTGGAGGATGAGCAGCTGAAGGCCCCCCTGTTGAAGATCGCCAAGGATATTCACGAGATCAAGAAGGACTACCTGCGTGTGATCGCCGGAATGGATGCGATTTTTACGCGTGACACGGAGAAGAAACATACGAGTATTGAGGAGATTCTCAAAGTCGTAACGGATAACGTGGCGCGTTTGGCGGAACAGCGAAAAATGAGAATCCAGGTTTCCTCCACCTATGATCAGTTCTTCACAACAGAGGATTTTTATCCTCTCATTTCAATCTTGAACAACCTGACTGTCAACAGCCTTGAGGCCATGGCGAACTATGGGTATCTGGAAATTGCATCACGAATGGAAAAAGACGGCATTCATCTGGTGGTAAAAGACTCTGGTGAGGGCATTGCACCCGAGAAGAAAGCCTTGATTTTCGATGCCGGTTACACGACCAAGTATGATGCTACCACGGGGAAAATGTCCACAGGTTTGGGCTTATCCCATGTGAAGCATCTCGTGGAAGATTATTTTGGAGGCACCCTGGCCATCAATTCTACCCCGAGTAAGGGGACGACCGTGGAGCTGACGATTGACAGCGAACGTCTGACAAAAGGAGGTGGAGAAGATGGAGTCCGTGTTGATTATCGATGATGACAACAGCATCGTGCACATACTGAAGGATATCCTTGAGGCACATTTCGAAGAGCTCTGCGTCGCGGTGGCGACATCCGGTAGAGAGGGCGTGGAGAAGATCGCAAGGGAGAATCCGGATCTGGTCCTGCTCGACTATTTGCTCCCTGATCTCGATGGCCTTGAGGTGCTCAGAAGCATTGATCGGTTGCACCCTCCGGCAGTGGTCATGATCTCGGAGGTGTCCGATAAGAAAATGATGGCCAAAGCCTACCTCGAGGATATCGCTTTCTTCATCACGAAACCCATCAATGTGGTCGAGGTGGTCTCCGTGATCCGCAGGGTCATGAAAGAGCGGAGGCTCTTGGAGACCTTTGAACAGTTCGAAGCGGCCATGGGCTCTTTGCGCTCGATCAAGGAGAGTCCAGATATGGAAGACACCACAAAGATCAAACGGCTCTTCGGACGGCTGGGGATCTTGGGTAGCAGCGGGTGCGACGAGATCATCCGTGCGGTTTTGTGGGCCAAAGATCAAAAGGGTGAGTATACCCTGAACGAGTTGTATGAAGCCATTGCAGATGGTGCTTGTGATGAACAGACGCTCTACGCACTGAAAAAGCGCATACGACGCGTTGTGACCAAGGCCTTTCGCTCGATGGCAGCGCTGGGGGTTTCCGATCCTATGAACCCGACATTCGAGGAATTGTCTGGACAACTCTTCGATTACGGGGAGTTACACCAGGAAATCCGTCACCACAAGGGGCTGACCACTAGGAGGGGTAAGGTGCACATCAAGCAGTTTATCGAGAGCAGTACCGTACTGATGGACAAAGGGTTCTGATTCTTCAGAAAACTTTGTCTTTTTTTCGTCTCTACACGTCTTTTCTTGTCCTTGTTCCTGTACAATCCAAGTGAATTCCCCTCGCAACCGGTAGCTGATCGACACAGTATGTCATGCCTAGCCTTGCTGACAGCATGCCATGATCTATTCTATCCAATCTCGCGGGCATCATCATGACAGGTCCTGAGACCGGTTGGAAGGGAAGGGTTGAATGACTGGGAAATAAGGAGGGTGTTAACGTGAAAAAAATGCAACTGACCACGAAGATTCTCATCGGTCTGGCGCTCGGTATTGTCGTCGGGCTCTTGATGCAGGGGTCGCCTCAATTGGCGGAGACCTACATCCGACCGATTGGAACGCTGTTTTTGAACTTGATCAAAATGATCATTGTACCGCTGGTTTTTTCCTCGCTGGTGGTGGGCGCATCGAGCATCGGCGATCCGAAATCCCTCGGTCGCATCGGTGGTAAGACACTGGCTTACTACCTGGTGACGACGGCAGTCGCCGTTTCCATCGGATTGCTCCTATCCACGCTATTGAAACCGGGCATCGGTCTATCGATTCCCATCGATGCCTCGGCCGAAGTGGTCGAAGCGCCATCGATTATCTCGACGCTCGTCAACATCGTTCCTGCGAATCCCCTGCAGGGGCTCGTTGGTGGGAATATTCTCCAGGTCATTGCCTTCGCACTCTTCTTGGGTGTAGCCTCCACGGGTCTTCCGAAGGATAAGGCGCGACCCTTCACTGCCTTCTTCGAAAGCTTGGCTGAAATCATGTACAAGCTTACGGCGCTCATCATGTTGTTGGCGCCCTTTGGTGTATTCGCCTTGATCGTACCCGTGGTCGCCAATTACGGACTCGATGTTCTGATGCCGCTCAGCATGGTGATCTTGGCCGTGTATCTCGGTTGTATTCTTCACGCTGTGATCACCTACTCCACCGCTGTGAAGATCTTTGCCAATATTTCACCCTTGACCTTCTTCAAGGGCATTGCACCGGCCGCCGTGACGGCCTTCAGTACGACGAGCTCGGCGGGAACACTCCCCGTGACCATCCGAGCCACCCGTGAGAATCTGGGTGTATCGGAAAAGATCAGTTCTTTTGTTCTGCCCCTAGGTGCGACGATCAACATGGACGGAACGGCCCTTTACCAGGGTGTTTGTGCCTTGTTCCTCGCCCAGGTGTACGGTATTGATCTGACCATGGGCCAGATGATGACCATCATCCTGACAGCAACCTTGGGTTCGATCGGAACCGCCGGTGTACCCGGTGCAGGCTTTATCATGTTGACGCTCGTGCTGCAATCGGTGGGACTACCCCTCGAGGGCTTGGCGCTAATCGCAGGAATCGACCGGATCTTGGATATGGCGAGAACTGCTGTTAACGTGGTCGGGGATGCCTCCTGTGCGGTTGTCGTGTCGGCCTCTGAAAACGAGATCGATCTTTCTGTCGCTTCGAAAGAAGTAATCGCGTGATGGCATAGCAATCAGATGGAAAGAACGATAGGCGTCATCGGCGGAATGGGTCCAAGGGCTACCTTGGATTTTTACGGGAAGCTTATTGCGTATACCGATGCGCTCTCGGATCAACTGCATCCGCGGGTACTGATCGATAGCAACGCGAAGATTCCCGACCGTACGGCGTATCTTCTGGGCAGGGGGCAAGACCCTCTGCCCTTCCTTTTGGAATCGATGCAGGGGCTGGTGCGCAGTGGTGCGACGGTTCTGGCAATGCCCTGCAACACGGCGCATACCTTTCATCCGGCGATGGTCAAAGCGCTGCGGACCATTGATGGGGATAAGAGCGTGGTATTCTTGCACATGATCGAGGAAGCGCTCGATTTTGTCGCGAGCGCCGGTCATTCTAAGCTGTTGCTTTTATCCACACAGGGCACCTACCAGGCGGGTGTCTATGCAAGGAGCGCTCGTAGTCGGGGGATTGAAGTGATTACTCCCGATGAACAGACGAAAGCGGGTCTTATGGATGCAATTTACCGCTTGAAAAGTGGCGAGACAACTTTTGATCGGGCTTTCTTCGAGCGCATCATCGAAGAAGCAGAAGAAGGGAAGATGGGCCCCCAGGTTCTCGGTTGTACAGAGCTCCCGGTCATTTTCAAGCTCCTCGGACTAGCGGATCGCGTGATCGACCCCACGGCCCTTTTGGCTAGGCGAGCGCTCGATATCGCGGGAGTGAAGACAAGGGGTTAGATTGGGTCCAAAAATAAAGAAAAGCGTAAGACCACCGTGGTCTTACGCTTTTGTATTTTTGATTATTCTCCACCGGAGAATAGATCCAGGTACCGGTTGTTGCTATCCATGTAGAGGACTGTATCCTTGTCGATGGACTTTTCGTAGGAAATCAGGCTTCTCCAGAATCGGTAGAATTCAGGATCGCGATTGAATCCCTCGGCATAGATCTGAATAGCTTCCGCATCGGCCTCACCCTTGATGGTCTCGGCTTCCTCGATAGCGTTGGCCTTGATCGTCACGACCTGACGGTCCGTATCGGAGACGGTGTTTTGATAGAGTTCGAGTCCCTCGGATCGGATCTGCTGGGCGATGGCTTCACGCTCGGCGATCATCTTGTTGTAGGTGGACTCGAGGTTAGACGGCGGCAGGATCGTCCGGTAGACATCGATATCGCGGAGCAGGATCCCGCGTGAGGCCACGCGTTCGTTCAACCGCGCCATCGCCACCGCGAGGACATCGCTGAGTTCTTGCTTATCGGTCAAGAAGGTGGCGGAGTTCAGGCTGTTGATATTCTCGATGACCACAGCATAGGCCAGTTCATCGATGTAGCCGTTGGCCTTTGTCACGGTACCCAGCGAGGAACGGAAGAGGCCAGGATGGGTGATCTCCCACTGGGCATACATGGCGATCTGGTACTTGATCTTATCGAGGGTGTTGATCTGCGCGTAGTTGGACATATAGGTGAGAAGCTTACTCGTGTCCTTTTCTACGCTCGTGATAAAGGGTACTTTGAAAAAGAGTCCCTTATCCTTAACGATCTCGATGTCCGAGAATTTGGGATCTAGTGCGTTCTGCTCCTCGGCCACGATGTTGTCTCGATCGACGACCACCTTGGTGATTCTGCCGAATTGGCGGACCGTGGCGACCTCATCCTCGGCAACAATGTAGATGAAGCTGTTGAGGGAGAGGAGCACGGCGATGACGAGGAACAAGAGACCGAAGAGACGCAGGTTCTTCTTCATGTGCAGCTTAAATTCTTCGACCTTCTGTTCGTTGTAGGCTTGTCTACGTTGGTTGAACTCATCGGAGTTCGTCTGTTGGGGCCCTTGGTTGGGACCGCCTTGTCCATTGAAAAATGGCATCTTAGTTCCCCTCCTTCTTCAGCACATCGGGCGATAGCGGGAGGTACTTGACGGTATTGTCACTAGCATCGAAATCAATCAGATATTTGTTTTGCACGCGCTCGAGAACAGTCTCCATGGTTTCGATGTAGAGACGTTCCTTGGTGATGTCCTGTGCGTTCTTGTACTGCTCGTACACCTGCACGAATTTCGTGACCTCACCCTTGGCCTCGGCAACTGTCTGGGCCTTGTAGCCCTCCGCTTCCTGGATGAGCTGGTAAGCTTCTGCACGTGCCTTCGGCAGCATTTCGTTTTCATATTTGGCCGCACGAGAGAGGTACTCGGTCTTCTCGTTCTTAGCGTTGTTCACGTCGTCATAAGAAAGCTGGACACTTTCGGGAAGTAGCACGTCGGTGAATTTTACTTCCGTGATGGTGATCCCGAGGTCGTAGCTCGTCACTTTTCGCGCGAGCTCCGGTAGGATCTCCGAAGCGATGGAGTCTTTGTTCACCAGTGCGTTCTCTAGGTCTTTATTCTGCATGTTCTGCCTGAGAACGGATTCAAAGGCCAACCGCAGGGTCCCGATCTGGTCGTCCACGTTGTAGATGTAGCTGGCCGCATCGGTGATGCGGTACTGGATGATGGAGCCGATGTTGACGAGGTAGGAGCCCTTCGTCAATACGATCGCTTCATCTTCCACATTCACATAGGTTGCGGGCTGGTTGGTCGTCGCCTCGGATTTCGGACGATAACCATACTGGACGCTGTAGATCTCATTGGTGTTCACGATGTAGACCCGGTCGATCAAAGGGATCTTGAAATTCAGACCGGAGTTATCCACCACCTGGTGGAGTTCGCCGAAGCGTTCGACGACGGCCTGCTCCTCATTACCCAGAATATAATAGGCATTCGAGCCGATGGCAAGAAAAAGGATCACAATGATCACCAGGGGGATCAGTTTTGGCAAATGATTTTTCATGATATGGACCTCCTCTCAAAAGGTTTCGTTTTCATGATAACAAACCACGGTATATATGGGAATAGAGAACTCATAAATAAACAATTAAGTTTTGATGCCGGAGTAGGGAGGAGTGCTTACGATGAAACAATGGATCAAGCAGTTGCTGGAGAGGATGAAGGACCATCATCTCTCGGCCTTCAGTTCACAGATCGCCTATTTTTTCACCCTATCGATTTTCCCCTTTTTCATCGTCCTGTTCACCTTGATCGGTCGTCTCGATGTCTCCTCGACCCAGTTGATCGGGTTGATCGAACGGGCCTTTCCGCCCTCTACCACCGAGGTGCTCTTGAATTTCATCGAAGACTATATTTCCGTAGAGGGAAGCGGTGTCTTGTCGGCTTCGCTTTTGTTCGCATTATTCTCGGCCTCACGGGCCATTCGCACACTCCAATCGGCAGTGAACAACGTACATGAGATCGAAGAGACCCGCAACTTCGTCATCCAGAGGTTACTCGGGGTAGCGTATACCTTCGGCCTGGTCGTCACGATTATCTTGGCCCTGGCCCTTCCGAACATGGGAGAAAGATTCTTCACCTTTATCGGTCGGTTCGTGAACTTAACGGAGGAGTTCCTCTTTCTTTTCAATATCCTGCGCTTCTTCCTTCCTGCGGCGGTCTTCATTTTTATCATCGGATCCCTGCAGTTGTTTCTACCGAACAAAAATGTATCGCTTCCGATCGCTTGGCCGGGCATCGCTTTTTCGGTGATCGGATGGATCGTTCTCACCTTCGTCTTTAAATTTTTCATCACGACCTTCAGTAACGTCAGCGTCGTCTATGGCTCTCTTGCCGCCATGGTGATCCTCATGATGTGGCTTTACTTCAGCGGTTACGTATTGTTGGTTGGCGCCGAGATCATCGCGATGCGCATGGAGACAACCAATGAAAAAGGTTAGCTCCACCGAGGGATGCTAACCTTTGCGATCGAAGAATAAGCCATGGGGTGCTTCCGCGAGATGATAGGGCTCTCTATTGGAAGGCGGAGCGGGGTGCAGGGCTATAAAAAAGGTGTCGAAAAAATTTCCCGGCCCTCCGAAAAGGAGATGATCAAGGGCGTCGAGATGGTCAGTGGCCACATGAGGATCGAGCGATAGATGACCGTTGCGGCCGATATGAACACCGCGGGCATGGAGGGGCAATCGATAGCGCGTGATGATATCGCGTTCTTTGTCACTGAGCGGATGGTCGCCTTTGGCGACATAACGGCCCAGCTCATCGATGGCGTGATTGAAATGGTCCATAATCAGTTGGAGCTTCGCCAGGCGTGTTTCATCGTCTTCGATGGTTTCTCCCTCGTCGAGATGGAATTTTTTCTGTTGACGCTGGATCATCTCGTAGAGGTCATCGAAGGAGAGAAGCCGGTTCTCCGAAAGATCCAGGTATTGGTTGTTCGAGGGGGGGACAGGTGTAACATCTCCAATTGTCGCGACGCGACCCACCTGATGTGGGAGCGTTCGTACATCAGGTCCCTTGGCAACACCTGAGATCCGGGATGTGGATTTGACTGCAGCCATCAGCGCACCTCCTTTCACAGGTATTATCGGCAGCAATTATCTGAATATTGAGTCTGACGAACCAAAAAGGAACACTTGTGGTAAACTGAATAGATAGAGTGCGAAAAGAATTACACAAGCGTATAGATCGGGGTGGATAGGATGCAGATGGCAATCAAAAGATTACAGTTGATACTCGAGCGGCGTCTATTGGACGAAGGGTTTCTCGCCGCCCACAGGCTACCCGGACAGATTGTGACCTCTCATCTGGCGGACAAACGATACAAAAAACACCTGGCGGACCTCGTCAAGAGGGGTACCTTCGGTAGCGAAGAAGTGCTCTCCCTCCATCAAGCGATGATCGAGGATGTCTACGGTGCACCTATCGGGGAGAGCAAGCAGTTTCTAGAAAAGATTTACGCCTACACACGTTCACTCGCTTTTCCAGAGACAGTAAAGGAGACCTTTGAAGAACCCTTGGTTGGCGTAATTCATCTCTATCTGGAAGCTTTGCGCTCCCTGTTGATCTATGAAGCGCAGGAAGGGGTCGATTCGTGGCAGGGATCCTATCCGCTGACGCTCCTCACCCAAGAAGAGGAAGAGACCCTCGAGGATCCTACAGAATACCGACGCTTTAAAGCCGCTTTTTTCAGAGAATATGTTTACGAGATGATGAAAGTGAACCAAGACCTCTATGGTTTCACAACACTCGATCACGTTTGCGGCGTACATCACCTTGCCCTGAAGGTCGCACGGCAAATGCGGAAGGCCGGTTACCCCGTGGACCTCGGACGGGTGAGCGGTGCGGCGGCGGGGCATGACATCGGAAAGTACGGGACAAAAGACAATGAATTGGGCCGAATCGCCCATTATCATTATTACTACACAGGGCAATGGTACGAAGACCGTGGCATCGTTTACATCCGCAATGTGGCGATCAATCACTCCACTTGGGACCTAGAACTTGAGCATCTGCCGATTGAGTCGCTGATCCTGATCTACGCAGATTTCAGGGTGAAGTCCAAGGGGAAAGAAATGGCCTTCTATTCTTTGGCTGATGCTTTCGATGTGATCTTGGCCAAGTTGGAAGATGTCGACGAGGCGAAAGAACAACGCTATCGAAAGGTCTACGCCAGCCTGCAGGATTTTGAGGCTTTTCTTCACGATCTGAGGATCAACACGCGTGTCGATGCGGAGGGGGACCTCGGTGACGAGTATGTACAGCAGAGAAAGCATTTCTCGCTCATGCAGGGAAATGAAGTGATCGATAATGCCATCTACAGTTCAATCCACCACAATATCAAGCTACTGCACCGCCTGCGCGATGAGTCATCCCTGAACAAATGGCTCGAGCCCGTGCGGAGCGCTTCGGATCCCACGGGTCTACGCGGTTACCTGGCGATTTTAGAACAGTACTACACGTACATGACCCAGAAACAGAAGCAGATTATCATCCGCTTTCTCTATGAAAAATTGTCCTCTCGCCAGGAGGATATCCGTCAACACTGTGGTGAATTGATCGGAAAGATTACCGCGAGCTTCGATGAGAAAATCCGGAAAGAGCTACCACCGAGTTGCGATATCCCGCTCCATCCCGAGTATTCGCAACAGGAGTTGTTCAATCGGTTGATCCATGACTTTCTTTACCCTGAGCAGAAGATCATCGAGCGCCACCGCGTGCTCATCAGTTACACACTGCGTGACATGGTGGCCTCATATTTCACCTATTTAGACCCAGACCGTCTAGAAGAGGATCTGGCCCTCTTGTTGGGCTACATCGAGCGCGGAAGGGATGAGGAGAAAACCCGTTTTTACCTACTGAAGATGACCCGGGTGCTTCCCTTTGCCTACATGTCGGCAGAGAAGAAGCACAAGATCATCGATTTTGTGATGCGTGGCATCGAGAGTGAAGACCAGAAGTTTAAGCTCAGAGCCTACAACACCATTTATGAAATGCTTCCCTATATCGAGGAAGCGTGTCTCGAGAACCGTGGCATCCGAGGGATCGTGGAGGGACCAATTGTGAACACGGGCGATCCCGCCGAGAATTACGCTCGACTAAAGCTCGCGGAACTCCTGGGTGTTAAGGGCGATCGTCTGCAAGAGTTCAAAAACGTCTGTATCGACGACGTGAAACATACCAGCACCCTCTACCTCAGCAACTTGAAGAGTGCGACGCTGGATATCGCCAAGCGATTCCAGATCGAGTTGCTCATGCGCAACACCATCCTGTTCGATTATGATGATGTGTTCTATACGGCCATGCACCTGTGTAACCTCCTGAAAGTGAGTGCACTGGAGACGGTTCGGAATACGGCCGGAAGAGGGCTGATCGAACTGGTGGGGCATTTGAATTTCGAACAGAAGAACGATATCGTGGTCGAGCTCATCAGGGCCCTGGAGATGGAGAGTTACGAGTTCACCAAGTACATCCCCGATTACCTGGGGATCCTGATGCTACACGTGAAACCCAATGAACTCGATGAAATCATTGAAGATTTCGTCGACAAGATGAAGAGTCCCAATAGCAAAGTGATCACCTTGATGCTCATGACAGCCGGTGTGATCCTGGCCAATTATCCCCAATACGAACTGGCCTTTCCCGAAACCGAAGAAATCCACCGTCTGCGCGTACGCAAGCTTTTCGGTCTTCTCTTCACCGGTTTCGTCCATGAATCGCATCATGTGAACCAGACGGCCTTCCGTGTGCTCAGCCATGAGATCTTGGCGGCGGACACATTGGATGACTGCCACAAGATCCGCATGTTCTCGGCTACGATCAAGAAGATCATGAGCCTGATGGTCAATACCAATGAAAAGATCGATCTGATTTTCTTCAACAACTCTGCCGGATTAAAAGAAATCTACCAGTTCATCGCTTACTACCGCTTGAAATATGGAGAAATCATCACGCCACCGGCACGGCGTATCGCTTTCTTCCCGGGTGCTTTTGATCCCTTTACACTTAGTCACAAGAAAATTGCCGTGGACATCCGGGACAAGGGCTTTGAAGTGTACCTAGCGGTGGATGAGTTCAGCTGGTCGAAGCGCACGCAACCGAATCTCATCCGCAGAGAGATCATCAAGAAGAGTATTGCCAGTGAAATCGATGTCTACACACACCCGAGGGACATCTCGATCAACATTGCCAATGCAGTGGATCTGAAGGTGCTCAGGAGCGCTTTCAATGAAAGCGAAGTCTACCTCGTCGTGGGAAGCGACGTTCTGATTGGAGCTTCTGCCTATCGCGATCCAAAGAAAAACACTGAAATCTTTGAGATTCCCCACGTTGTTTACGAAAGAAAGGGAAGCATCACTTCGGACCGCGATCGGAAACGGCTCGACCGTATCATGAGTCAACTGCATCCCAATAGCATCGTGTTCGAACTGCCAGAGGAGTTCGAGCACATTTCCTCTACGATGATCCGTGATTACATCGATGACAACCGGGATATTTCTGAGCTCATTGACCCCCTCAGCGAGAACTACATCTACCAAAAGGGCCTTTATCAACGCGAACCGCTCTACAAGAGCGTGATGACGACCAAGTCGATCACGATGGAAATCATCGAAGAACCGAGCGCCACCATCTTGGAGGAGATCGCCACGATCGTGGACGAGGATTTCTCTGTTGCCTACCGGCGGTTCAAGGATCTGATCGACAAGCTGAACTTTCGTATTCTTGTGCTCAGGAGCATCGAAGAAAACCGCAGGATCATCGGGTTTTCCATATTCCACTGGTTGCGAGCGAGTGCGATTCATTCGGAATTTCGCGATGAACGTCTGGTCGAGTATGTGAGAGAACACTCGGTCGGTCGAATCCTGGTCATCGATGGTATCTATAAATCACGGGATACCACGGTAGACCGCATGGAACAAATCGTGCTCACGGAGACTCTTTCCTATGTCCTGAGCAAGGACTACTCTTACGGCATTTACAAAGAGGCGGTGAAGACAGAACTATCACCGGAGCTGGTGCGTGTCCTGGAGAACCAGGGATTCATGGAGATCTCCTCTACGGATACGAAAGAGATTGTCTACGCTGTGGACATGACCGCACCGGTTACCTTGAATCTGGACATCACCAGCATGTTCAAACAACCTTTTCGGTCAAATCCGAGGCTGATGGAAGTGATTGAGTCCTCTCGGAACCGCCTGCAGCAGGCGATCACTCGGATCTATCCGGGGAATCTGGTGCTGAATTTCGACCGAATGATGATCTACGAGAATCTGATCAAAAAAATCTGTGATGAGAACGATATGCCCACGACACCCCTGGTGCCGAAGACCACAGGCGAAGCCATGTGCGTGCCCTTCGGCGCGATCTTCAACCGCTGGATTCTGCCGAACACAGTGACCAAAACGCTTCATGTAGAGAAGTATTTCGAGAAGAATCTCAAGAACCACGCGATCAGGTCCTACCCCTATTACCTGGATATTGAGAATCAGATCAAGATGATCAAATCCTACGATCGTCCTGTGATCCTGGTGGACGATCTGTTGAACAAAGGCTACCGGATCAAGGTGCTCGAGCCACTCTTGAAAAAGTACAAGGTGCCCGTGAAAAAAATGATCGTGGGCATCATGTCGGGAAATGGAAAAGCTATCATGGAGATGGCCGATATCCCGGTGGACTCGGCCTATTTCATCCCGAAGATCAAAGTGTGGTTCTATGAATCCAAGCTTTACCCCTTCTTGGGCGGTGACGGGGTTTGGCACCGCGAGGCAAACTTCAACAACATCATCCAATCCGTGAATATGATCTTACCCTATGCCTCTGCTTCCTATATCAAGCGTGCGGATAAAATGGCGATCTACTACCTCTCCGAGGTAGCCATCGAAAACGCCATTGAGATCATGGAGACGATCGAAGAAATCTACCAGGAGACACACGAGCGGCTGTTCTCGGTCTACCGCCTGGGCGAAGTGTTAAATTCACCCAGACTCCCCTACAAGGGTGATCATCTGCGGTACGATATGACGATCAAGCCCAGTGACTACCTGCGTGACGACCTAGAACAACTCAGGCGGCTGAAGCAATTCTACGCCTCAATCTAAGGAAAATTAAGGGTGTGAGACGATGAAAGTCTATCGATCGAAGGAAGGGTTCTTTTTATCGGAGGAACCGATCAACGGGACCACAGGAGCAACCATAGAAGAAGCGATTCAGGCAGAGGACCGAAAGTTCCTTGTCAAACACCTGGACCCCTGGGAGAAAGCGCGGTGGTCGCCCTCGGACCCGGGAGAACTCGCGCGTCCGGAGTCCCTGTCGGCGCAGCTTTTGAAGACGGACACTAAGCTTCCTGAGACCCATCTGGTCGATTGGATGGAAGCGGGTGAGCTTACCCTGCTCAATTGTGGTTCGCCCTTTTTCAGGCAGGCCCTGGAAACGGATCTTTACGAAAAGAAGAAGTTCCGGGTGACACTCCTGGGACTCGGGGACGTGGGCGGTACCTTGGCCACCGGGCTCCGCTTACTCGGCGGCGACGTGATCGAGGCGTTACGTCTGTACGATCGCGATGAGAAGCGCGTCGAGCGCTGGAGACAGGAACTGGGACAGATTCTCGATGTGAACAAACCTGCGCACCCACCGATCAGCAAGGCCACAGAAGAGAACCTGTTCGATACAGATGTGTTTATCTTTACCGCCTCGAAAGGTGTCCCTGCTATCGGTGAGGAGGGAACGGACGTCCGTATGGTACAATTTGAGGCCAACCGGGACATCGTGCTCCACTATGCACACCTGGCTGCCGACCAGCGGTTCAAGGGGTACTTTTTCGTTGTTTCCGATCCCGTGGACCTCCTCTGTCAGGAGGTGGCCAAAGCCATGATCCTGCCACCGGAGCAGATCAAGGGGTTTGGTCTAGGGGTGATGTTCGCCCGGGCCGCCTATATGGCCAGTGAGAGGGATGTGGATTTTCTGGCGAAGGGACGCGTCTACGGTCCCCACGGCAGGGGGCTCATTGTGACCACCGATCCTGAAGAAACGCACCCGGAAATCGATGGACCGCTGAACGAGGCGGTGGTCACGGCCAATCTGGCTGTGCGGGCCACCGGTTTCAAACCCTTTATTGCCCCCGCCTATTCATCGGGAGCACTCTCAATTTTGAACGCACTGCGCGGTCACTGGCATGACAGTACGGTGATGATCGAGGGTGTGGCCGTCGGTCTACGCAATCGCCTCGGAGCAGGGGGGGTAGAGATCGAGAAGAAGCGGTTGAGCCCCGGTTTGCTCGATCGGATCCTGGAGACGGCGGAGGAGTTAGGTAGCTATGGCTCGTGAGGTGTTCCTCGTGGCACAAAATCAGGAGAGAGCAGCCTTCGAAAGGCTCATATCTCTGGGAGCCCAGTGGTGGGAAGAGGGAATGGAAACCAAGCACAGGACCTTGCTTTTGCTCCTGAACTGTGGCAAGTTCGGGATCGATCCTTTCTTTTACGACTTCTTGTCGGCACATGACGCCGAGGATGCTTTCGAGGGATCTGAGGCAGCCCTGATCTTGTACAGTGACTCAGAGCAATTTACGAAACGATTTGCCCAAGATGTGATCTACGAGATGAACCGTCGGGGTTGTGCCTTTTTACCACAGCCGTTGGTGGAGGCTTTGCCTGGATACATCAACTTCAAAACGTGGCAGAAAACGCTGTCGGGTTCCCTGGAAGAGATTTTTCTCCAGCGGGTGGATAGAATCCACAGTCGTTTGGTGGAGGGCGGTCGGCCGACTTACGACCAACCGAAGTTGTTGGTCCTCCACGCCAGCAACTTCGAGACATCGAACACCTGGATGTTCTGGAAAAAACTCGAACCGCTGCTACGGGGAAACATTGAGACTTTTCACGTTGAGGATGGGACGATCGTAGACTGCGGTGCCTGTCCCTATGAAACCTGCCTGCACTACAGTGAAGAGAAAAGCTGCTTCTACGGTGGTGTCATGGTAGAGGAACTCTTGCCCAAGATTGAGAATGCCGATGTGATCCTTTGGCTTTGCCCCAACTACAATGATGCGCTGAGCGCCAAGCTCATGGCCGTGATCAATCGCATGACAGTCTTGTACCGGAGGATCAGTTTTTACGAGAAGAGCTGCTACGGCATTTTCGTGAGTGGCAATTCGGGTGGGGATTCAGTGGCCAAACAGCTGCTGGGGGCCCTGAACATCAACAAGGGGTTCTATCTGCCGCCGTATTTTGCCACCACGGCTATCGCCAATGATCCGGGGAGTATCCTCTCGGTAGCGGATCTCAATGATCGGGTCGAGAAAATGGGGCGCGCAATCAATGCATTCATTTGAGGAGAGATGAAAAGATGGAACCAGCTCTATACTACGAAAGCCTGGGAATGAACCGCGTGCGTTGTCACCTTTGTCCCCATCATTGTCATTTGGCTACAGGTCAGACGGGTCTGTGCGGGGTGCGCTACAGCGCCAAGGGAAAGTTATATGCGCTCAGCTACGGGCGAATCGCCGCCTATGCTGTGGATCCGATCGAGAAGAAGCCACTTTTCCATTATTGCCCGGGAAGCCAGATTTTGTCGGTCGGTAGCGCGGGGTGCAATTTGGATTGCGATTACTGTCAGAATCATCAGCTCGTTCAGGGAAATATTCCAGAGCTCACCGTCTCGCCGGCTGAGCTTGTAGAGCGGGCGCAGGGTATCGAGGGGAATGTCGGGGTTGCCTTTACCTACAACGAACCGCTCATCGCCTATGAATATGTGCTCGATGCTATGAGGGCGCTGAAGGAAGCAGATCTGAAGACGGTACTGGTGAGCAACGGCTACGTGGAGCTCGAACCGTTGGAGGGTTTAATCCCCTACCTCGACGCGGCGAATATCGATCTCAAGGGGTACAATGATGCGTTTTACCAACAGATTTGCAAGGGTCATTTGGACCCCGTGTTACGAACGATCGATCGGCTGCTCCGCTCTTCTGTTCATGTGGAGATCAGCATTCTCTTGATCGACGGCTTAAACGCAGAGGAGGAAATCCTGGAAGCGATGTTCCGTTGGATTGCTGAGCGCGACCCGCTGTGCCCGGTCCATCTCAATCGTTACTACCCGGCCTATCGTATGACGGAACCGGCGACGGGAACGGGAACACTAGAACGCGCCATGTCGCAGGCGAAAAAGCACCTGTCTTATGTCTACATGGGAAATTTCCTGGATGCGGACCGAAATACCTATTGTCATCACTGTGGTGAGCTGATGGTCGAGCGTGACTTGAGACAGGCTACAGTCCATCTGGAGCAAGGGTATTGTAGTGGTTGTGGACAGGATATGAGCCGTGTGATCCGTCTGTGAGAAAAAAATAGTTGAATATTCTGATAATGAGTGCTATAATTTATGTAAGCCATTAACGAAGGGCCTTCTCAATGGCTAAAATAGGGAAGGAAGCCTTCACGAACCCAAGGAAAGCGAGGTGAGACCACCAAAGACAGAGATGAGCCATTTCGATATTGCAGAGCATCAGGTCTGTAGCCGGTGATCACCGATCGAGTGGAACTTGAGCGGAGATGGCCGGCTATTCATATGCATAGAAAAAGCCCCGAAGGGCTTATTTTTTTTGTCATTCAAAGAGATTGAACTGTTCTTCGTTGCGCAGGGCGGTCTGGATATTCTGACGGCTGATGGGAATCTTTTTGTAGAGTTCACTGAGCAACTGCTCGATATCCTCTCGGTTGGTGCGCTTGTCCACAGGACAGGTACTCGTCACAACGGGGAGTTTTTTCTTTTTGATAAATCCTTTGATCCAGTTCTCGGGCACATTGATCAGGGGTCGGATCACGTGGATCTTCGAGCGATCGAGATAGCTCTTGGCCGGCAAAGTGTTCAAACGACCGGTATAGAGCATGTTCATGAAAAAGGTGGCAGCCAGGTCATCCGCATGGTGGCCAAGGGCCAAGACGTTGAGGTTTCTTTCGTTCATGACCCCTGCCAAAGCGCCGCGCCTCATGTTCGCACAGAGCGCACAGGGGTTCGATTCTTCTCGGATGTCGAAGACCACATCGGCGATGTTCGTCTCGTGAACAGTATAGTGGATCCCGCGTTCTGCGCAGAAGTCTTCAACGGGAGAGAAGTCCATCCCTTCGAAGCCCGGGCTAATGGTGATGGCCTCCAGTTCGTAGGGGATGGGACTGTAGCGTTGGAACTCATGGAGCGCGGCCAATAGGGCCATGGAGTCCTTTCCCCCGGAGACACCGACAGCCACACGATCGCCGGCTTCAATCAATTGTTTCTCGTGGATGGCCTTGCGCATATTGCCTACTACGTTCATAAGGATGATTCCTTTCTCTTGGGTCTTTCGTCGAGGTGGCAAAAAAAGCAACCCGAGAACGGGTTACTTGAGGATGTTGAAGGTCAGGTCATCGATCCAGAGCGTACTTTCACCGGAGACGGTGAACACAAGGCGATCGATGGGTCCGTTGTCGATTTCGATGCTGAGCATCTCCCAGGTGTCGATGCTGCTCGGTCGATAGGGAACCCTGCGGTCGAGCAAGAGATCAGAACCGCTGTATCCCTTGAGTTCAATCTGGCTCAGGGTATTCTGGTCGGAGCGTACCCAGAAGGAAAGCGTCATACCTTCTCGCGCTTCCAACCCTTCCATCGTGAGCGTGGCCGTCGATGCCTCGGTCGTCAGATCGAAGCGGTGGGAGTGTGTTCCGGTCTTGGCCAGGTTGGAGTCGCTGGTGGCCGGTCCCTCATCATAGCGCACCTCTTCCTCTCGATCGGGAGCGTAGATCACGCCGCCCTCCTCTTCGGGGGTCCCATCGGGATCGGGCTTGACCAGCGCCGCATTCAATTCCTCAGAATAGGGTGTGCTCCAGCTACCGTCTTTGAATTTTACCGAGAGGCTGATGCGGTAGTCATTCTTAAGCTCTGTGGGAAGTTTAAGGGCTTTCGAATCGTACGTATCCACGAGTTCACCATCAACGTAGACTTCCCATTGGTAAGCATCGACCTGGTCTTCAAATTGTGGGGCCAATTGAAAGAGGATCCCATCGGAGAGTGTTTCCTTGACGAAAAAGATCTCGTCACTGGCACTGACTTCCGGACCGGCTTCACCGCCACCGAATACTCTGGAGATCAGCAGGATACCAGCGGCTATGGCCAGGGCGATCAGGAGGTAGAGGGGCCATTTTGAAGGTGGTTTCTCTTCACCACCAGGCGGGGTGTCGAAAAGGGGTTCATCGTAGTCGTCGAAACGATCCTCCGGAGAGCGCTCCTCCTCGGTGGGGATGGTTGTCTCCGCGGGTGATGGACCTTCTTGCTTCTCCGGCGTGGTCACATCAGAATCATCGGGTGCGATGTGGAACGTCGGTGTATTTTGATTTTTCTCATCCATTGGCTATCCCTCATTTCCTAGTTTTGTCTTCGTATCTATTATACCGAAATCCCCTGATGATTGAAATAGAAAATCCACTTGCCTGCAGAACGAACTTTCCTTTTGTGGTATGATAGGAACATAAGGGGGAAGGGACTTGCTTACATTCTTACATCTATCGGACCTACATCTGGATGGTACACACCGACGGCATGGACGGCGCTTGAACGAAGCGATCAAAGCCAGCTTGCATCGTGCTGTGGAGGACGCCATCGCCCGAGAGCTCGATCTGATCCTGATTTCGGGGGATCTATTCGACCACAAGCACCTGACGTACGCAACAGAGTCGTTTCTCATGAAAGCTTTCAATCGGTTGGCGGAAGAAGACATTCGCGTCTTCTATGGCCTCGGAAACCACGATCATCGTGATCGCGTCCGCGGATTCGGTTCGTTGTCGCTACCGGAGAATGTGGTCCTTTTCGATCGACCGGAGGCCGTGGTGATCGAGGCGAAGAGTAGAAAAGGCACCTTCTATCGGGTCGTGGGTTCCGGGTACGACCGACGGTGGATCGAAGATCCGGTGATCGATACGTATCCTCGTAAGCAGGATGAACGGATTACACTGGGCATGGGGCATACGGGACTAGAGAACCCTCATTACATGCCCGTCTCCCGTACCATGCTGGAGGAAAAGGGATATGACTATTTCGCCCTAGGCCATCTGCACCAGCGCAAGCGGATCGGAGAAGGGGTGGCCTACGCCGGATCGCTTGTGGGTCTTGACGAAACTGAAGTCGGCCCCCGCGGGGGTTACCTCGGGAGAATCGATGAAACGGGACTGGCACTTGAAGCGGTGGACTACAGTACGGTCGTACGCCAGACGGTGAAGGTGGTGCTGCCCGATACCGTGGATGACCTCGCCTCAATCGAGACGCAGGTGGTTTCTGGTACCGGAGACCTAGATGCGGATTTTCTGGTATTGGATCTTGTTTTAACATCGGTCGAACAGGAACGCTTGTTAGTGCAGGAGAATCGGGCGTTTCTTGAGGACAGTCTGACGGAGCGTCTGGAACTTGTTGACCTTCATATCCGTAAGATCACCAGGGAAAGCTCCAAGCGCATGATTGGAGAGGACAACTGGCTCTGGCTATTGGAGAAGCATTTAGAGAATGGTCGCCTTGAGGCGACATTGCTCGAGGATCCCGAGCACAAGAAGCTGATCGGAGGGGCCGATAGAGAACGGCTGCACAGTGTTTTCGAGACGCTGGTACGAAAGGGGATGATCGATCGTGATCTTACGTGAGCTGACGGTCGATAAATTCGGCGGATTGTCGGATGTGGGTCCCCTGTGCTTTGGCCCTGGGCTCAATCTTGTCACCGGACCCAACGAGTCGGGCAAGACAACAGTGATGGAGGCGGTGCAAACCGTTTTGTTCGGGTACGCACCCGCCCGTTACGATCGGCACCCCCGAGCCCCTTGGGATCAATCGGCATTGTCGATCAAAGCGGTGATCGAAGGTGAGGATCCGTGGACCCATGTGGAACGAAGGCTTGGACTGGAGGTCTTTGGGAAGCTCCACGGTAAGGATCAGAGCCTTGAGATTGGCAATGAATCTCTACCGGGAATCGAACTGGATCCTCAGCATTATGGCCATCTTTACGCCCTGAAACAGGGGGATCTACCGGATCTTGGCGAGGAGGTACTGCGCTCACTAGAGGACCGATTGCTCTTTGATCAGACCGCTCATCTTCTCCGGACGCCTGGTGAACTTGCCGAGGAAGCCGAATCAGCATTACATGGAATCTGGAGACCACACAACCGGGGCAAGTACATCTTGAAGACGCTCCGGGAGGAAAAAAGAGGGCTCCTTGATCGCAAACGGGCAGTGCTGACAGAAGAGAAAAAACTACGACAAGACCATAGGCGCCTTGAAGGCCTGGTAGAAGAGCGGGAGACCCTCCGCGTGAGGATGGTCGAAGAAAAAGAACGTATCGCAACGTCAAGGCGCTCGCTCCAACAAAAGAAGCGACGGGAGGAAATTCGGTCCATTGAAAAACGTCTCGAAGAAGCCCCCTCGCTAGAAGGGATAACCACGATGAGCTTCGATCAATTGATCGAAAAATCGGAAGCCCTCGATGCCCTCGAACGGGGACTGGCCCAGCTCGAGACGCAACTGGTGGACAAGAAGCGGTCGATCACTAGCCTGCAGGGAGCCCTCCCTGCTGTAGAAGAGCGCTTCCGCATCACTTCTCTAGAGCACGAAAAAATTCGAGCAGTCGAACGTTTGCGTATCCAGCAGGAGGAGATGGAAGCAGCTCTGAACCGGTGGGTGGAAGCGTACCAGGCAGAGCCCCGGCTACATCAAGAGGCCCTTTGCGAGATCTCTTGGCCTGATCTCAAGCAGGCGTTGCTCCGTGCAACTGAACTCGAGCGCCTGAGTGAGGAAGCGCAAGCGCAGCTGGCCCATCAGCGGATGGAGCTTCCGCTGAGGCGCACCGGACTGGTGAGTCTCTCATTAGCAGCAGTAGCTTCACTGGTAGGTTATGGGTATCAACAGGAGTTGCTCTGGTTGGCCTCCTCCTTGATTTTCTCCCTTACGGCTCTTTTCTTTCACCAGCGGGTCTACCTCCCCCTGCGTCTTCGGATCCAGAAGGCGCAACAATACGGCGAAGGTCTGCGTGCAGAGGGACAGAAGAAACGACGGACCATTGACCCCCAGCTGTCGGCCCTGGGCTTCCGATGGACGCCGGCGGCCTCCCTGGTAGAACGATTGGATCATCTCGTTGATCGCCAAGCGCGCTGGCTTGCCACAAAAGCCTCCGTAGAGGCGCATCAAGAAACACTGGAGGCGCTGAATACCGAAATTTTCCAGCTTAGCGGCGGTCGATCGGCGGAGTACCTCGAAGAGGAGGGGCGCCGATTGGAAACGCTAAAAGGAGAACGGCTTTCCCTGGAGGCGACCTTTGCCAGTACCGCTGAAGAAGTGGAGAAGAAAAGGGCAGAAAAGGAATCTCTACGCAAGCGGCTACTGGCTTTTGACCCGGAGCTTACGCTGGCCAAAGAGAAAATCGACCATTACCTACAATTGCGATCCCGTCTCTTTTTCCTCAAAGAAAGTGATGAGGAGATTGCGGTAGACCATTTCGGGTATGCGTGTTATGATACGGAGATGGCAATTGGTGAGGCGCAGGCGAAGCTCGAACAGTTGGAAGAACGGCGCGAAAGGGTTGTGGAAGAGGTGAGCGGATTGCGTATGCGTCTAGAGCTCGCATCGGATCAGACCCCCCTGCCGGAACTGCTGACGGAAATCGATGCGATTGACCACCAGATCGAAGAGCGTGAAAGGGAGAAAGAAGACCTTCAGCTTGAGATTGCCATGCTCCGGTATATTGATGAGGTGTACAAACACGAACACCAACCGCCCATCCTCAAGCTGGCCTCTGAACACCTGAGGAGGATCACGGGCGGACGCTACCAGCGTCTTTTCTTTGATACTTACAAGCTGGTGGTAGAGCGTGAGACGGGGGATCGTATTGCGATCGATCGCGGATTGAGCCAGGGCACTGTCGATCAAATTTTCTTTGCCTTCCGCATGGCGGCCATGAGTCACTACGATCGTCGTTTCGGACCTCTGCCCGTTCTTCTGGATGATGTGTTTGCCCACTGGGATGAGGAGCGGTTCGTCGCTTTCTTACCCGCTCTGGAAGCGCTGGCTGAAAAACGACAGGTGCTTGTGATGACCCATCACCGCGCACAACGGGAACAACTGGCTGGATACTTCGATCAGCTCGATGAAATACGAATGGGGTGAAAGAATCATGGACCAGGAATTGAAACAAAACCGTGAGGCTATCCTGAGGGCCCACGGAAGCCCGGGCGTCGACCAGAGCAACCGACGCTTCGCCTGGCAGATTGAATTGGAAGACTACCGGCGCAGGAGAAAATGGGAGCGCTTTTATAAAATCGGTGCTCTTTGTGGCATCCTGAGTTTGTTGTTACAGCTCTATCTTCACGGGGCAAGATTCATCGGTTGGCTCGGGGGTTTTTAGCATGGAGAAGACACGCATCGCCGGACGTATTTCAATCGTCAGCATCATCTGGAATGTTCTTCTGTCCATCGTAAAGATTTTTGTGGGTTTGGTGGCAAACAGTACCGCCATGGTGGCCGACGGCCTGCATTCGGTCTCTGATGTATTCACAACGGGTCTCGCCTATGCCGGCGTAAAATTTGCAGAAAAGGAAGCCGACGATGAACATCCCTACGGGCACGAGAAAATCGAACCTGTCATGGGAAAACTCTTGGCGACGGTACTTTTCCTCACCGGTGTGTTCATCGCCTACGAGGCCATTCAAAAGATCCAGGCAGGACATTTGGTGGTGCCAGGTCAGCTGGCCATCGGTGCTGCTCTCTTGTCTATTGTTGTCAAGGAGGTTCTCTTTCGCTATACCATTAAAGGGGCGGAAGCTATTGGCAGCAGTGCGCTTCGCGCCGACGCATGGCATCACCGGAGTGATGCCCTCTCCTCGGTGGGATCCTTGGTGGGGATCGTCGGGGCTCGAATGGGCTATCCGCTACTCGATCCCATCGCTTCCGTGGCAATCAGCATGCTGATCATCAAGGTGGCTTTTGATATCTACATGAGTTCGGTGAGGGCGTTGATCGATACCGCGGCCTCACAGTCGGTAATCGAGAAAATTGAGCGGATCACCCACGAGGTCCCCGGTGTGGTTCGCATCGATGCGCTCCGGACACGGCAGCACGCCGATCGATTGTATGTTGATATGGAGATTGCCGTGGATGCTGAACTCTCGCTCAAAAATGCGCATGCGATCGCCGAGGAAGTACACGATCGTCTCGAGACCGGAATGGACCGGGTCAAGCACGTGATGGTCCATGTGAACCCCGCCTGAGGCGGGGCTCTTTTCACCTTGACAAAGAACATTTGTTCCTGTACGATGGAGGAGAGGTGAGGGGTATGAAAATCGTGGCCAAACCGATTGAGGTCATTGCATATTTTAAGGACAACGGGAGCATCAGACCACTACGTTTTCGCTTGAACGATGAGGAGGGAATCAAACGCGTGGTGACCATCGATCGATTGGTCACGGTTTCCGAAGAACGACTGGCGGGCAACGCGATGGATCTCTTTGAATGCCAGGGCGTGATCGATGGCCTGGAGCGTCGTTTTCAGCTGAAATACGAAAGGACCACCAAACGATGGCTCCTTTTTAAAATCTAGTTTGAGTGGGTCGACCGGGGGTAATCATAAAATAACCGGAAGGATCGAGGAGGCGATGTGAGATGACGGTTCATTTTTTCTACAACTACAAAGATGCTCTGGTCAAAGAACTAACGGGAAATTACGAAGAAGCACTCGAGGAATTGGCGAAGGAACGTCAACAGCAGGCGCAGCTCGATCAGGTCCAACAGATTATCGAGGATTATTTCAAATCCCTCGGGACCCAATTGACAGATGTTATGGTGGTGTCTGACGGTCGAATCACCCTAGAGGAGGGTGACGACTATCTCTACAAGTTTCATATCCAGGAGAATTACATCAAGTTGACCCGGCGGGAAAAGCACATCGAGATCAAGATCGGCGTTTACAGTCGTGATACAGAACTGGTAGAGGCCACGATCGTAGCCTATGTTGTCCCCGGGGACAAGCGTGCGGTGGTGAGAAAGGTCGGTAAAATTCACGACCGGAATCATTTTGATGAGAATACGCTCAATTACTACATGCGCCGGGCCTTCCATGATTTGTATCCGATCGAACAGAAAGTATAGACCAGATCTGTATAGAAAAAACGCCTGTTCTCTCTCGAGAGAGCAGGCGTTTTCAAAGAGCGAAGGGATCACTCAGGGTGTTCATCTCCACGGCCTTAGTAGAAGGCTTCGCTTTTTGTTTAAAATGTGATGGACGAGGGATAGGTGCCTGAAAAAAGAAGCGGGAGGTAAGCTCATGCGTTTGTTCTATGCGGTGTTGCCCTCGAGAGAGGAGCAAGGCCGACTACATAAGATCCAGAAAGAGCTGTTGACCCCTCTCACCTCCTACAGGGCGACGGGGCGGGAGAATCTTCATTTGACCCTTCATTTTCTCGGGGAGAAAAGCGAAGAGCAACTCCCGGAACTACGGGAACTACTCGACGACGTGGTAAGCGGTGTGGAGCCCTTCCTCTTTTCTTTTCGTGAGGTGGGATTTTTCCAGAAAAAAAATCAAAAGATTTTGTGGCTCGGTCCCGGTAGAGGAGAGGACAAGCTCAAAGGGCTCTGGGAGCGCATGGGAAAGGCTCTGGAGCTGTTGGAGCACGAAGTGGATCCGCGCCCCTTTCGTCCACACTTGACCTTGGCCCGGCAAGTGAGGGGTGATATTGGCGAGAAGGAAATCCAACCGGTTCCGGTTCATGTTGACGCCCTCCACCTTATGGAGAGCAAGCAGGTAGAGGGCCGGTTGGTCTATCGTTCGATCTACCGCGCTCCCCTCGGCTAGAGTTTACTTGACATCATGGGGTAGTCTTCCTCCACGACGCCACCGGTGAGCGGTCGGATGCCACTGTGGAGAAAAGAAGCCCGTTGGATGGCTCGTTTCCCGTAGCGACAGCGCAAGGCATCCAGGGTGGCGTCAAGTCGTCTTTTTCTCTCGAAATCCGGTGGATCCCACAGGGTACACTGTCGTTCGGACGAGGGCCTGAGATCGCTGACGCGCACGGCCATGTGTCGAAGGGTAGAGCCGTCCCAGGTCTCGTCGAAAAGATCCCGGACGTGCCCGAAAAGCTCATCGGTTCGGTCGGTGGGCAGCTCGAGTTTTTTCTGGTGCGACCACCGTTCGAACCCATTGGTCTTCAAACTCACCGAAACCAGTCTGCAGAAGAATCCCTTGCGGCGCAGCCGCAGGGCCACGGTTTCCGTTAGAGAGAGCAAGTGCAGGTATGCGTCCTGTCGATCGGTCACATCGTAGCTGATGGTACTACCGTTGCCGACGCCTTTAACGGGGTCGTCTTTTTGTTGTCGAAAAAGCCCTTCTTCTCGCCCGTGGGCGTAGGCCCAGATCTGCCTGCCGTGGCTCTTCAATCGATCGCTCAAAAGATCGAGATCGAAGACCGCCAGATCACCGATGGTGTGGATGCCCATGAGGTGAAGCTTCGGGGCGGTGGCCCGACCGACCATGAAGAGCTCTGAGACGGGAAGCGGCCAGAGCTTTTCCGGGATCTCTTCCTCGAAGAGCGTGTGCACGCGATCGGGTTTTTCGAACTCCGAGGCCATCTTGGCGAGGAGCTTATTCGGTCCAATGCCGATGTTAACGGTATAGCCAAAGAGACGGTGGATTTCGTCCTTCAAATAATGGGCAAAGGTGACGGGATCCCCCCAGAGTCCCCTGACGTCGCTGTAGTCGAGAAAACACTCATCGATGGAGAAGGGTTGGATCCGACTGAAGTACAGGCTCAGATGATCCATCAGCGCTTCGCTGGCCTGCATAAAGTGATGGTAATCCGGTTTGGCCACGGTCAGGTAAGGCACCTTTTGAAAAGCTTTCATCAGTGATTCGCCGGTTTTAATACCCAGTTTCTTGGCTGGAATGGATTTGGCCAGGACGATTCCGTGGCGGGTCTTCGGATCTCCGCCAACGATGGAGGGGATGGTTCTCAGATCGATGGGATCGCCGTGCTGCAGACGGTAAACGGCCTCCCAGGAAAGGTAGGCCGAGTTGACGTCCAAATGAAATACAATTTTTTTACGCATGAGACGCCTCCTATCTGTTCACTATCAGTATATGAACAAATGTTCCTCTTGTCAAGGCAGTCTGGTGCAAAATCTTAAACAAATATTTAAGGTTTCAGTCACGCGGAAGGCATAGGTATTAGATATAATATGAACGTTGTGATGAAGGAAACAACCTCAATTTGAGGAGGGATAGATGTGATCCGCATAGATAATTTGAGAAAGGTCTATCGCGTGGGAACGGAGAAGGTCGTTGCCCTGAATAGAATCGATCTGACGATCGAAAAAGGTGAGATCGTTTGTATCCTGGGCACCTCGGGTTCGGGAAAGTCCACGCTGCTCAATATGATGGCGGGACTGGAGAAACCGACGAAGGGTACGATCTTGGTGGACGGTGAGGATATCACGAAAATGAACGAAAAAAAGTTGGCGCTCTTTCGCAGGGAGAAAGTGGGCTTTATCTTCCAGTCCTACAATTTGCTCAATGCCTTCACAGCCCTTGAGAACGTAACACTACCCTTGATTTTCAAGGGCGTAGGCGAAGCAGCGCGCTTGAAAGAAGGTGCCAGAATCCTGCGTCGCGTGGGACTCGGCGATCACTTGATGCATAAACCCACACAGATGAGCGGAGGTCAGCAACAACGCGTGGGGATTGCCAGGGCCTATGCCAATCGGCCCGCCATCGTCTTTGCCGATGAACCGACGGGCAATCTCGACTCCCAGACCTCTGAGGAAGTGCTCGATCTGATGCTCGAGATGGCCAAGAGAGACGGCCAGACCCTGATCCTGGTCACCCACGATCCAGAGGTGGCCCGCTATGCTGATAAAATTGTCTACATTTTGGATGGTGACATCCAGAAAATCGAAATGAAAGAAGAAGAGGTCAGGAGGTACGTCCACCCATGAGCACCCAACGATACACCACTTTTCTACTGCTGCTGATCTTCGTGATCGGCGCATCCTTCACCTTTGCCGCGGCCGATGATTTTTACATAACAAATGTCGAAGTAACACCCGATGACGAACGGATCCGAGAGGGCGATCAACTAAGCGTGACGATTGAACACGAGGGAATCACAGGTGAATTCACCCTCGCGCTGGATACGTCGAATTTTGATCCGCAAAACGGTTTGACGCAAATCAAGGTTAACGGGAGTCCCATTGTGCTCGAGTTAATCTACAAGGGCGGGGATACGTCCCTATCTTTTACAGTAGACGATGGGACGTCGACCTCCCAGGAACGGTTGAGTCTCTCCGGCCTGGCCGACTTTTCCACGGGCACTTCCTCTGGCGACGATTCCGAACCCATCGATAAATCGGCCTACACACCGGAGGTGCACATCCTGACAGAACGGTTGATCCTGGAGGCGGGAAAGACCACCGACGTGACGCTGAAGCTCGAGAACAAGGTCTCGAACTACGCGCGGGACGTGAGCTTGGAACTGATCAACACCGAGGATATGAAAGTATTCGATGTGGATTTCGAAACCCTCTCTCGGCTGGGTAGCAAAGACCAGGAAGAACTCGAGGGCTCGATCCGCGTGATGACCACGGCCAAGAGCCAGCTCTACAAGCTACCCGTGCGGCTCACCTATACCAATGCCTTTGGCATCGACAAGTCGCGGGAGACCGTGCTGGAGATCCGTATCGAGAACAATGAGGTGACACCACTGGTGTCCGTCGATGAGTTCCTAACGAAGGACGAAGTCCTTCACATTGGAGAGAACGACACCCTGGCCCTGCGTCTGAAAAACCACGGAACCCTGGAGGCCAAGGACGTGCGCGTGACCCTATCGGGCACCGGCGAGGGTCTGCGGATGAACCAGGACGTGAATGTGAAAGCGGTGGAAGACCTATCCTATCGCGAAACGGCCTTAGTGACCTACAACCTCTCGGTTGACGCCTTCGCCACCAAGGGACTCCGGACATTGACATTGACCTTTGTCTACAACGATGTGGACGGCAACACCTACGAGCGAACGGAGACCCTTGAGGTCTATCTGCAGGATGCGGCGGGGGATGGTCTCAGGGTCATCTCCAAACAACATCCAAAGCGCGTCACAGCAGGGCAGACCTTCACGGTGACCGCCGTGCTGGAAAACAGTTCGGACAAAACGTTGTACAACGCGGAGTCTTCCGTGGAATACCCCACGGGTTTCGTGGCTGTCGATGCCCCGAAGGAACGCATCGGCACCCTGGAAGCGGGGGAAAGGACCACCGTAATTTTCGAGATCATGGCCAAAGAAGACCTCGCCACGGAGTTCTACGATCTCTACCTGGTGACGGCTTATGATCCACCCTACGGTGGGGAACGTGAAGAAGAAAAACATTACCTGGGCGTCGGCATCGAAGGCGCCAGCGCCATGGGACGTCCGAAGCTGATCATCGAGGATTACGCCTTCGATGGCGATCAGATCCAGGCCGGCGAAACCTTCACGCTACGCCTGAACATCCGAAACACTTCCGATGCTGAGACCGTGAAGAACATCAAGGTGAGCTTCGAGGCACAGGATGGTATTTTCAATCCGGTGGATTCGGCCAACGCCCTCTTCATCAAATCCATCGGTCGGTCGGATATGGCCGTCGCAGAGATGACTTTCAAGGCCAAGAACAACGCAGAGGTCAAGGGATACAACGTGGACATTACCATGGCTTATGAAAATGCCGAGGGCGCTGCTTACGATAGTGAGGGCAATCCCTTCGAGGAAACGGATAAAATCACGATCCCCGTGTACCAGCCCGTGCGTCTGGAAACCTCGGATATCATGCTGCCCATGGAGAGCTTCGTGGGTGTCCCGGGAGAAGTGCAACTAGACTTTTACAACATGGGTAAAGCCCAGATGTACAATATGATGGTCAAGCTCACCGGTGATTTCACCGTGCAGGATTCCAACTATTTCGTAGGCAACTTTGACACCGGTGCCAGCGATTATTACATCGGGACCATCATTCCCGACTCTCCTGGTCAGAAGGAAGGCGCTGTTGTCTTCACCTTTGAAGATAGCCAGGGGAATATGGACACGGTGGAAGTGCCCTTCACCGTGATGGTCTCGGAAATGCAGCAAGGGCCCATGGGTCCAGGAGAACCGGGTTTCGAGGAACCTTTCCCCGGAGAAGAACCCATGATGCCCGGTGAGGAAAGCAGTGGACCATCGCCCTGGTTGTACCTCTTGGTGGTCCTGGCGGCTATCGCGGCCATGGTATTCTACGTGCGTCGTCGCAAGAAGAAGCGAGAGGCGCTCTTGATGGCGGAGGATGACGATGACCTTTAGGGATCTCATTCGGATGGGATTTAAGAACCTCATCCGGCGGAAGACCCGCACGATCCTGACGATCCTGGGTGTGATCATCGGGACCAGCGCGATACTGGTGATGCTATCGCTAGGAATCGGGATGAACGTGAGCTTCCGCAACCAGGTGGAGAGCATGGGGAGTCTCAACACAATTGATGTACACAGACAATACTCAGAGAATGGACCGGGTGAGGCCAAGCTAGACGATCAGGCGGTGGCCGAAATCGAAGCCATCGAAGGTGTTGAAGTGGTCATGCCGGTCATGCGTTCCTTCGGTCAGCTGAAAGTCGGTCGCTACGAAGGACACGTCAGCATCATCGGCTTGGACCTCGACAAGGTGCATGCTTTCGATTACCCTGTCGCTGAGGGGCGGTTGCCCATTTCCGGTGGCCGTAATGAAATCATCTTTGGGATGAACATGAACCAGAATTTCTACAATCCTAGGGCCAGGGGACGGTGGGAACCTGTCGAGGTGGACCTGATGACCCAGTCGGTTAAGCTGATTCCCGAGTCCCAGATGTCCGAACAACGTCCCAAGGGCATTGCCCTCAATGTCGTGGGGATTTTTGAACAGACCCAGACAGAGATCGACTGGAACGCTTATATGGCCCTGGAGGAAGTCGAGAAGTTGAAGGCCGCAAGTCCCCGGAACAATGACGATCGCAGGGGCCAGACGGACGAGGACAAATACGAAACCTTAAAAGTGAAGGTTTACGATATCGATGACGTCCAAGATATCCAGAATCAGATCAAGGCCATGGGTTATCAAGCCTGGAGCCTCTCGGATATCCTGGAGTCCATGCAACAGACCACGATGGTCATCCAGGCCGTCCTCGGTGGCATCGGTGCCGTGAGTCTGTTTGTTGCGGCTCTAGGCATCACCAACACCATGATCATGTCGATTTACGAGCGAACGAAGGAAATTGGTGTGATGAAGGTGATCGGGGCCAGACTCGTCGACATCAAGAATCTCTTTCTGCTCGAGGCAGGGTTGATCGGCTTTTTCGGCGGTCTCCTGGGGATCGTCCTGTCCCTCGGCCTTTCCATGATCATCAACCGGCTCGGGGTACAGCTCCTGGGTGGCGGCTTCATGGGTCCCGGTGGGGCACCGGAAAAGATCAGCATCATCCCCCTCTGGCTCATTGGGGCTTCGCTGGCCTTTTCCACGACCGTGGGGCTGATCTCGGGTTACTACCCGGCGCGTCGGGCCATGCGGTTAAGTGCCCTCGAAGCGATCCGAAACGAATAAAAAGAGCTGAGAGAGCGCTCCCTGGGGCCTCTCTCTTTATATGCACCTGGGTTTGTCAGCGGGCCTTTCGTTTCCCAGGGTTGAATGGGGGTATTCAATGAGTATGAAAGTATTTTGAGAAAGGAGTCTGCCCATGCCTGTGCTCGATTACACATATACGCTAAACCTCAACCAATCCGCACATCTGCACCGCGAGCGTTGGCGCCTGATTTTTATTGGCACCGTGGTGGGGACCGTCATTTCGATCCTCGGGGTCTTGAGAAAAGCCGCTAGCCCCTTTGTTTTATTCGAAACGTCCATCCAACTCTTTGTGTTTTACTTTGTTCTGATTTTTCTGTTCGATCGGATTCTGTTTTTTATTCTCTTTCGACGCTATGACAAAAAACAGATCATTCGGTACACATTCACCGAAGAGGCTCTCCGCGTGGACTTTAGCGAGGCTCCCCTTCTATTGATGCTCATTCGCGTGCGGTCTGGCGTTGCCAACCAGAATCCTTCGAAACTGGGTATCGAGAACGGTGTTTGGCAGATGAATTGGAATCAGGTGTCGAAGAAAGTCGTTTACCGGGGGGAGGGTCTCGTGCGTTGCCTTGTCCCCCACGGTCTGGATGGTTACATTTGGTATCGTGTGGAACATAGGGAAACCATCCTGCAATTTCTCGAAAAAAAAGGGCTCACCGAATGAGCTCTTTTTTTTGTTATAATAGACACGTGAAATGAACAGAGAAAGGACGTGGCACGCATGCTCATGTTGGATGGGACGCTTCAATGGGACAAGGGTCCGATGGTCTTCACGGGTGAAGGGGTATACGAAGTGATCCGAACGATCGACGGAAAGCCCTTGTTCTTGTCGGAACACTATGAACGCTTCATGAGATCTGTGCAGAAAGAAGGGTTTCCGCTACCCTTTGGTGAAGTGGAGCTACGTCAACGCATCGAAATGCTACTTGCCACGTGTGAGATCCATCAGATCAACGTCCGCCTCGAGTACGGCCGCTCGGGTGGAGATTATCACGATCAACTGTACACAGTGATCGGCCATTACCCCGATGCCCAGAGGAAAGAGGAAGGTGTGCAGGTGACTGTCGGAAACGTGAGTCGACACACCCCCGAGGTCAAGTACATCGATCGCGCTTACAAAGAACGGGTGGCGGCGCTCATGGAAGCACGGGGGGCTTTTGAACTGCTCGTGACTGACGGAGAAGGTCATGTTACGGAAGGTAGCCGGTCCAACTTCTTCCTTATCGTGGATGGGGTTTTTGTCGAGGCACCCCGCGAGACCATGCTGAGCGGCATCACCCGGATGAAAGTACTCCGCTTGCTCGATGAAATGGGCTACACGCTTGAGGAGCGAATCATCGACGAGGCGATGCTCAATCGTGCACAAGCCGCTTTTATCACTGGAACTAGCAATGATGTTTTGCCCGTGGCGAGAATCGATGGACGGACCTATGATCCGAATCACCCCGACCTGAAGAAACTCATGGCGGCCTACGACCGACTAAAAGTAGAGAGCTTGAGAGGATGAAACGACCATGCATGTGAAAGATCGATTTTTACAATACGTAGCTTTTGAAACCGCATCGGACCCCGAGAGCAAGACGGTACCGACCACGCCCAGTCAAAAGGTGCTCGGTCAGTTCCTCGTGAAGGAACTGACTGAGATGGGTCTTGAGGACGCCCGGATGAATGGCCTTGGCTATGTTTACGCCACTTTGCCCGCTACGGTGGAAGATGTACCGACCATTGGCCTCGTTGCACATATGGACACCTCGCCAGACTATGGCGCGAAGGACGTAAAACCCCAGCTCATCGAGAACTACGATGGTGGGGACCTCCATCTCGGGGACAAGGTCTTCACTCGCGTCGTAGACTTCCCAGAACTCATCGACTACAAAGGCTGGGATCTGATTACCACTGATGGCTCGACACTTCTCGGCGCCGACAACAAAGCTGGGATCGCTGAGATCATCTCGGCCGTGGAGCATCTGATCGCCCATCCCGAGATTCCAAGGGGTGAGGTGAAGATTGCCTTCACCCCCGATGAAGAAGTGGGTCGCGGTGCGGATCATTTCGACGTACCGGCTTTCGGTGCCGACTTCGCTTACACTATCGACGGTGGTGAGATCGGAGAACTTGAGTACGAGAACTTCAATGCTGCTACCGCCAGGGTCAGGATCCAGGGACGGAACATCCATCCGGGCAATGCCAAGCACAAGATGAAAAACGCCTTGCACATCGCTATGGCTCTCGACGGCATGCTACCGGAAGGAGAAAAGCCGGTGCATACCGAGGGCTATGAGGGCTTCTACCACCTGAACCACCTGTCTGGATCCGTGGAATCTGCCGAGATGCTGTATATCCTGCGAGATCACGACCGTGAGAAGTTTGAGGTAAAGAAAGCGACCCTGCTGGCCGCCGCCGAGTACCTGAATCGGCTACATGGCGAGGGCACAGTGAACATCTCCCTGGAGGATAGCTACTATAACATGAAGGAAAAGATTCTGCCGGTTTTCGAGATCGTCGAACTGGCCGAGCGCGCCATGGAAGCCGTGGGGGTGACTCCCAAGAAAGTGCCCGTCCGCGGCGGCACCGATGGTGCCCGTCTCTCCTATATGGGGCTACCCTGCCCGAATATCTTCACGGGCGGACACAACTTCCACGGCCGCCACGAGTACATCCCCGTTCAGGCCATGGAAAAAGCCGTTGATGTGATCGTAGAGATCATCCGTCAGAACGCTGATCAACCGGTGAAAGTATGACCATTCCCGCTTTAACGAGGACCGAGCGTCTGATCGGCCCGGAGAATATCGAACGCCTGGCCGGTGCTCATGTTGCGGTGTTCGGATTGGGCGGTGTGGGCTCCTACGTGACCGAAGCGCTCTGTCGGGGAGGTGTCGGTAAACTCACCCTTGTCGACTACGACACAATCGACATCAGCAACCTCAATCGACAGTTGCAGACCCACACGGAGAATGTCGGGCGTCTCAAAGCGGTAGAATCAAAAGCACGTTGCGAGCTGATCATGCCCTCAATCGAAGTAAAGGCCTTGGCAGAGAAACTCGATGCGTCGACAATCGACCACCTTGTGACGGCAGAGTTCGATTACGTGGTGGACGCCATCGACATGGTTTCCTCTAAGATCCTGCTTGCTGTCCACTGTAAAAAGCTGGGGATCCCCTTGATCTCTGCCATGGGAACGGGCAATAAACTGGCCCCAGAACGGCTGAAGATCGCGGATCTGTCTGAAACCAAGATGTGTCCTCTGGCAAGGGTCATACGAAAAGAACTGCGCCGCCGTGGGGTCGATCATCTGACGGTGGTGTATTCTGATGAAGAGCCGATATCGGTTGGCGGTCGTGTGCCGGGTAGTAATAGTTTCGTCCCGCCGACGGCCGGTCTCCTGTTGGCCTCTCACGTGATCCGCTCGTTGATTATGTCACCCACTACTGGTATAATGAGTGGCAAGGGATAACAAAGAGAAGAAGGAGGGTGCTATGATCAAAAAGATACTGGCCGGTGGACTGGTCTTGTGGCTCTTGTCCACGGTATCATACGGGGATGTACTCGATCATTTCGATGAACGATACTATCGAGCGGGCGATGAAGGCGTCGACTTGATTGCGGTCGATTTCGCTCTCGCACGCGAGGGACTCCTTCCTTTTGATGCGGTGGATGATCAGTTCGGTCTCGATACAGAAACCGCGCTTCGAAGTTTCCAAAAGAAGAAGGGGCTCGTTGTCGATGGAATCGCTGGTCCGGGGACGCTTAGTCAGATGGCGTCATCCGCCTTGTTTCCCGCGGTCGGAATCGATGCTTACAAGGAGTCGATGACTTCGGAGACCGTGGGCATCCTCCAGGATATCCTGCGGACACTGGGTTACTTTGATCATGAGACCACTACATACTATGGTACGATCACGAGAACAGCGGTGGAACGATTTCAGCATGACCAGGGATTAATCGCCGACGGCGTGATCGGCCAAGAGACCCTCTATACCCTTGAAGCGATGGGTTACCTGATCTTGGAGGACGCTGTAGCCGCCGATCCCGAACCGCTCGGGAGTGTGACCAACCGTCTCTTTAAACCGGGAATGGAACACGAGGATGTACGGATTCTCCAGCAAGCCTTGGCCGCCGAAGGCCATTTTTCAGAAGAGACCTACTCGACGCGCTACGGTCCCCAGACGGAAGCTGCGGTCAAGGCCTTCCAGCGTGCAGAAGCACTGGAGGCGGATGGCATCGTAGGAGAAACGACGCTCAACCGCTTGGTAGCCAAGGAGCGGATCGTCCTGAAAACGGAGTTTGTATCCCGTGCCCGCGTTGGCAACGATTCTTACGGCGAATACCTATCGTGGAATGACGTAAGACGTCTGTTCGAACGCGGGAAAACAGTGATCACGCTAAAGGACCTTGACACGGGTGTGATGTTTGATATGCTGGTATCCTACGGATCAAATCATGCCGATGTAGAGCCCCTCACCAGAGAAGACGCCGAGACAATCCGCAGGGTTTTCGGTGGATTCAAGTGGACCCGTCGACCTATGCTCGTGTACGTTGGCGAACGTGTGATTGCCGCTAGTTTGGCCGGAATGCCTCACGCCGGACTGGATGCTGAGCCGGAGGGTGCCTATGTAGCCAATCGTTCCGATGGTTTCGGTTACGGTTACAACTACGATCGCATCAAGAACAATGGTGTAGATGGACACTTCTGTCTGCACTTTAGAGATAGTAGGCTCCACGCCAACAATGCGGTGGATTCCAAACACCAAGCGGCCATCAAACGAGCTGCCGGACGATGAATCACAAAAGGGGAGGGGAACCTCCCTTTTTGAATGAGGTGTACAGATGAAAAAAAATACAAAAAAAATGGTACTTATGGCGCTTTATGTGTCCATGGCCCTGATGCTACATGTGTTCGAGAGTATGATTCCCGTTCCCTTTATTGCACCCGGTGTGAAACTGGGACTTGCGAATATCGTCACCATGGTAGCAATATTGACCTTGAGTTTTCCACAGACCTTCACCGTGGTGATCACCCGTGTGATCCTGGGATCTGTGGTCGGGGGAGGTTTCACGGGTTTTCTCTACAGTATGGCGGGTGGCGTCACCAGTTTCGTGAGCATGATGCTCTTGCTGGTGCTCTTTAGAAAATACGTGAGTCCCGTTGGGGTGAGCGTCACGGGTGCGGTCTTCCATAGTGTGGGACAGCTGGCGATGGCCAGTATCCTTTTCTCCAATGTCCGTCTGTTCTCTTACTTTCCAATTTTGGCCGTTACCTCGATCGTCACAGGATTCTTCGTGGGTCTGGCGAGCTTGAAATTCATCGGTCACTATGAGAAGATCACGCTGTGAAAAAGAGATCTTGCGCCTGCCAACGGGAAGCCCTAGATGGGTAAGACCGAAATGGATCAACCTCCTGTCTCGATAGAACCGGGCAGGAGGTTTTCTTTTTTTGCCTGCTGATCCTAGAGAAGGATGTTTCGAAAACGGTTGGGTGTGCATGAATCAAGAGCTGTTCCGCGGGTATAGTATACTGTGGGAGGCACTAGTATTTTCGATCACAGCAATACTGTAGCAGGATGGAGATGACAGTCAAAAGAGATGGCGGAGAGCGATAACTTAATAAAAGATTAAAGCTATCTTAAAGTGGCCTGAACTACCTTGCGACGCAAGATAGCTTATGATATTCTGCAAGTGAGGTGAGACATATGAAAAAATTATATCGTTCTAGAAAGCAAAAAATGTTATTGGGTGTTTGCGGAGGGATCGCGGAATATTTCGATGCGGACCCCACGATCGTCAGAATAGCAGCGGTTTTACTCGGGTTCGCTAGTGCGGGTTTCGCGTTGATCGCGTATTTTATCTTTGCGATTGTCATTCCGGAAGCCCCTTACAATCCCCCGGCCCAGCGAAAAACAACGGAAGAAGACGTGATCGTTGAGGCGAAAAAGGAGGAACCCCATGAATAAACGCTTGTACAAATCGAGAGACAACAAGGTCATCGATGGTGTGTGTGGGGGACTCGGAGAGTACTTTGAGATTGACCCGATCATCATCCGCCTGCTCTGGGTTGTGGCCGTCTTTGTCGGTGGTACGGGCATCTTCGCTTACATCATTGCCATGATCATCATTCCAGAGGCCCCAAGACGAAACGATTCTATTGAAGAGGGAGACGGCATGATGGATGAGAGCGAGGCACAACCACCTGCCTCTCAGCGTGATTCGAGCAAGCTGCTCGGCCTCGGTCTGATTGCCCTTGGGTTTTTCTTCTTCGCCCGTCGTTTCTTCCCTTGGTTCGACATGGATCTTCTCTGGCCCTTTGCTCTCGTAGCCGTAGGCGCCGTACTGATCCTGAAAAGGGATTAGGTGAACAAGATGGCACAAAATCGCGAGAACATCGGCATCGGACTGATCTTCGTGCTCATCGGTGCCCTGTGGTTATCATTCAAATTTGACCTATTACAGTTTCCGATCCACCGCGCCTTCTTCGACCTCTGGCCCCTGATCTTCGTGGTCATCGGCCTGTCCATGATATTCAACCGTCACCCGATTGTGAGAAGCCTCCTTTGGATTGCCTTCTTTGCCGTGATCATCGGCTACGGTTACCTGCGCTACCAGACCGACACCCCGCTGCCCTTTGTCACACGTGATCTGCAGATGGAACGCCATCTGGTCGAGGAGGGGGCGGACATGGCGGCGCTCAACTTGAATTTGGGTGCCGGCAGACTGCGCCTCGAGAGCACCGATGAGGGCCTTCTGGATTACAGGTTACCCACGAGTTACACCAGTGTCAGCGAAACCCTTCGCGATGGCGTCCCCCTGTATACGATACAGAACGATCGGTTCGACTTCACTGAGTTCGATATCGCTCTCGATTACCAAGTGGACTTATCGCCCGATGCGCTGTGGACGATCGCGGTCAACACCGGAGCGATTGATGCGCGCCTAGATTTCAGCGAGATCCCCGTGAAGAATCTAGATCTGGACATGGGAGCGGGTCAGATGCACCTGATTTTTGGTGATCGGGCGGCAAAAACGACACTCTCGATCGATGCGGCGGCCTCCGATATCACTGTGGACATCCACGAGAACGTAGGCGCACGTGTGAAGTTAGACGGGGCGCTAAAGTCCGAAGAACTCAACGGTGTCTGGATCCAGCGAGATGGGTACTGGTACACGGACAACTACGATGAGAGCACGAGTCGATTGTTGATCGAAGGGAGTTTCGCTGTCGGGAATCTGACCATCAATCATTCCGCTGGCGATTGAAGCGCTTGAATGTGGGAATACATCTATTAAGGTGTATTCTTTTTTTATTTAAGGATGTGAAATCGATGAGCTATCAACATGAGATTAAAATCACCCTCGATAATCACCACGATGGCTACATCGAGGGCAGCATCGACGACTTCGCTTGGTTTGCGATCGTCGAGGTTGAAAGTGTCGATTACGCCATCGACAGTCGCACTTTACGCAAAGGGATGGGGCGGATCACCCGTCTTTGCATCTACAAGGAGGACCAGAATTTCGAGGGAAACCCCTACATGCCCTCCATGAGCATCAAGCGCATGATTTACGCCAACTTCCATCACGAGTGGAGTGTCCTCAACAACCAGATGATCGGTATGGTGCGAGAGTTGGTCACCTACCTTGAACGCCGCTATTCCGTGCATGTGGTCTGAGACTTGACAAGGATACCCGGTTTGTTATAAATTGATAGGGAATAGAAACCGATGAGAAAGAGGAGTAAACGGTCGACCGCCCCTAAGAGAGAAGAATCCACCGGCTGAGAGATTCTTCGGGTAGGAACGTTGAAGGTAGCTTTCGAGGTCTTCCCCTGAAAACCACTGGTTGCGTAGGGAGAAGCGTCCACCGACGCGTTAAGTCGGATCAAGTGTTACCGATCCTTCGATCGGTGAAACAAGGGTGGTACCGCGGTCCTTCGTCCCTTCAGGGGAGAGGGGCTTTTTTTGTTGTATGAAGATAGGAGGGAAGCAAGATGAACGTGACGATCCGGCCGATTCACCGTGATGACGCCGCGGCGATCAACAGCATCCGACGTCATCCGCAGGTATATGCCACGACTCTCGGCATCGCATCCGAACGCGTGAGCAATTCTCAGGCTTTTATCGACAACCTTACGAAAAAGGACCATCTCTTCGTTGCAGAGGTCGACGGCGCCGTCGTCGGCGTCGCGGGACTCCACGAGTACCCTTCCCCCAGGATGCGACACAAGGGACACCTCGGGATCATGGTGTCACCCGATCACCAGGGAAAGGGTGTCGGGAGAAAACTCATGGAAGCCCTCTTGGAGTTAGCCGACAATTGGTTGATGCTCGACCGGGTGGAACTGGAGGTATTTGCCAATCATACGCCGGCCATCCGATTGTACGAGTCGATGGGATTTGTTTCAGAAGGAACGCGTCGTGCTTCGCTGATTCGGAATGGCCAACTGGTCGATGAACACATTATGGGTAGACTAAGGAGTGAAACGAGATGAGCATACAAATGGAGAAGAACTACGATCCCAAACAGTTTGAGGATCGCATCTATCACGCGTGGATGGAGGCTAAGGCTTTTAACGCATATGTGAACCCCGAGAAAAAACCCTTTACCATTGTGCTACCTCCCCCGAATATCACGGGACAGCTGCACATGGGACACGCCCTGGATCAAACGATCCAGGATATCCTAATCCGTTTCAAGCGCATGCAGGGCTACGAAGCTCTCTGGCTACCGGGAACCGATCACGCCAGCATTGCCACGGAAGTCAAGGTGCTCGAGAACATGGAAAAAACGGAAGGGCTCACGAAAGACGAAATCGACCGCGAGGACTTTTTAGAACGCGCCTGGAGATGGCGTGACGAGTACGGTCGGCGCATTGTGAACCAGATGAAGAAACTGGGTTCCTCCTGTGATTGGGACCGGGAGCGCTTTACCATGGACGACGGTTGTAACGTAGCGGTGACAGAGGTCTTCATCCGCCTGTACGAACAGGGACACATCTACCGAGGACAACGTCTGATCAATTGGTGCCCGGATTGTCGTACGACCCTTTCGGATGCAGAGGTAGAGCATGAAGAGAAAGCCGGTCACTTTTACCATGTGAAATATCCCTTGGTCGATGGCGATGGCTTCATTGAAATCGCCACCACCCGACCGGAAACAATGCTCGGGGACACGGCGATCGCCGTGCATCCCGATGACGAGCGATACAAGCACCTGGTGGGCAAGAAGGCCTTCTTACCCCTTGTGGGCCGCGAGCTGCCCATTGTGGGCGATCTTTACGTGGACAGTGAGAAGGGAACCGGAGCCCTCAAGGTGACACCGGCGCACGATCCGAACGACTTTGAGATTGGAGAACGCCATGAGCTCGAGAGCCTCAGTGTTCTGGATAAGCGAGGGCGTGTGATCGCTTCGATCGAGACTTACGGCGGTATGGACCGCTACGAGGCCCGAAAGGCCATCGTGAAAGATCTCGAGGCAGAGGGCTATCTGCTCAAGACTGTGGATCACGACCACAACGTGGGCACATGCTACCGCTGTCATACCGTCGTGGAACCGATGATCAGTGAACAATGGTTCGTGGCCATGGAAAAACTGGCCAAACCGGCCATTGATGCCTTGAAATCTGGCGATCTGACCTTCGTGCCCGAACGTTTTGAAAAGACCTACCTCCACTGGCTCGAGAACATCCGCGATTGGTGTATCTCTCGTCAGCTCTGGTGGGGACACCGGATACCGGCCTATCACTGTGAGGATTGCAAACACGTTGAGGTGTCCAAAACACCGGTAACGCGTTGTTCAGTGTGCGGATCGACGAACGTAGAGCAGGATCCGGATGTACTCGATACCTGGTTCTCCAGTGCCCTCTGGCCCTTCAGCACCCTGGGCTGGCCCGAGAAGACACCGGAACTCGAGTACTTCTATCCAACAGATGTCCTGGTCACCGGGTATGACATCATTTTCTTCTGGGTAGTGCGCATGGTCTTCAGTGGAATCGAGCAGATGGGCGAAGTACCTTTTTCCCACACCTTGATCCACGGACTGGTGCGCGATGCACAGGGTCGAAAGATGTCTAAGAGTCTCGGCAACGGGGTGGATCCTCTGGATATCATCGATGATTACGGTGCTGATGCCCTGCGCTTCATGCTGGCCACGGGCAATGCACCAGGGGCCGATGTGAAGTTCCAGGTCGAACGGGTCGAAGCATCGCGCAATTTCGCGAACAAGCTATGGAACGCCTCGCGATTCGTCCTGATGAATGTCGAGGAGACGGATGATGCAGTGTTCGATGGGAGCGAAGCCTTCGAACTGGCCGACCGCTGGATTCTCTCGCGTCTGTCACGCGTGACAGGTGAGGTCACGGAAAATCTGGAGAAATTCGAGTTGGGATTGGCAGCCGATAAAATCTATGAGTTCGTGTGGAACGAGTACTGTGACTGGTACATCGAGTTAACCAAAAAGCGCCTCTACGGCGATGATGAAGCGGGCAAACAGACGGCGAAAAAAGTCCTTCTCAAAGTGCTCGGGGATATCCTGCGGCTCCTCCATCCTTTCATTCCCTTTATCACGGAAGAAATCTACCGTTTCTTACCAAATGCGGAAAACCAGTTGGTTCGGGCCGAGTGGCCGACAGCCGGTACCCATTTGGATGACGATGCGGAAACAGATATGACCACGGTGATGGCAGCTGTCAGGAGCTTGAGAAACGCACGCGCCAACATGGATGTACCGCCGAGCAGAAAAGCAAAGCTTTTCGTACGTGCAGAGAAAGTGGAAATCGCCCGGATCCTATCGGACCATCAGGATTATCTACAGGCTCTTGCCAGCGTCAGCGATGTTTCGGTCCTCACCGAGGAAGAGACGACGCCCGACGATTGCATGAGCGCGATCATCGAAGGTGCCAAGCTCTTCGTACCGCTGAGCGATTTGATCGACTTTGAGAAAGAGCACGAGCGACTGAAGAACGAAGAGAAAAAACTGATCGCCGAGGTAGAGCGCGTGGAGAAAAAACTGTCCAACGCGAGCTTCGTCGAAAAGGCGCCAGAAAAAGTCGTTGCCGACGAGCGGGAGAAAAAAGAAAAATATGATACGATGCTCGCTTCACTGAGAGATCGCATCGATAGTATCGAGGCGAAATTAAAGGGATAGGGGATGACCATGACTTACGAACAAGCCATAGCGTATATCCACGGAACCTACGCTTTCGGCGCGAAGCTAGGGCTCGACAACATTCGGGCCCTTCTCGCCGAGCTGGGTAACCCGCAGGAAAAATTAAAGGTAGTCCATGTGGCTGGCACCAATGGTAAGGGCTCCACTTCGGCCTTCATCCAGAGTATCCTCATGCAGGCGGGTTATCGCGTGGGGCTCTACACATCTCCATATCTCGAGCGGTTCACCGAACGGATCAAGGTGAACACGGAGGAGATTCCGCGCGAGATGCTCGCAAAACTCACAGCCGAGGTGAGGGAGGCGGTCAACCGCTTGCTGGACAAGGGGAATGCACACCCAACGGAATTTGAAATTGTCACAGCCATTGGATTTCTCTACTTCCAACGTCAAAAGGTCGATTTCCTAGTGCTCGAAGTCGGTCTCGGCGGGCGACTGGATGCCACGAATGTGATTGAAAAACCACTGGCCTCGGTGATTACGCCTGTAGCCATGGACCACCAAGCGTACCTGGGTACGAATCTCGCAGCGATCGCCCGTGAGAAAGCGGGTATCATCAAGTCGGGGCGTCCCGTGATCTTGGGCAAACAAGAACCGGAAGCAGAGGCGGTCATCACAAGCATAGCAGAAGAGCGAGAAGCCCCGCTCTTACAAGCGGATGTCATGCACCACAAAATTCTCTCTAAGGGACTCGACGGAATCCAGTTTTCCTATGAGAACCATGCCTACCAAATCACACTGGTGGGTCTTTACCAGGTGGAGAATGCCATCCTGGCGATCGAAACCTGCCGGGCTCTGCAGGCAGCTGACCTCGTGATGCTCTCGGAGGAAGACATCCGGTGGGGCCTGGCCAAGGCCAAGTGGCCGGGGAGATTCGAAATCCTATCGAAAGATCCGATGATCATCATCGACGGCGCCCACAACCTGGCGGGAATCATGGGCCTGACCCGTACGCTGGATGAGATCCTCCCGGGGAAACCCAAACGGGCCCTCTTCGGGATTTTGGCCGATAAAGAGGTCGATGAGATGGTCAAACAGGTGATTCCATACTTCGACAGCTTCGTGCTGACACGACCGGACAATCCACGGGCGCTCCCCCCCGAAGCACTCAGGCAGAAGATCTGGACCTACAAACCCCGTGCGCATGTGGTGATCTTTGATGAGATCGAGGAAGCCGCCGAGGATGCCCTGGTGGACCTCGCTTCAGATGAGGCGCTAGTGGCCTTTGGCTCGCTCTACATGATTGGAGCCGTCCGTACGTACATGAACGCAAGACTCACGGCAGAGGTATAATCTCATGCTGATCAATCCCCTGGAACGCGGTGAAGAACAGGGAATTTTCACCTTGTACAGCCGTTGTGCGGATTATTTTCTCATGGCCTCTGGTGAAAAGGCCCCTAAGCTGTGATGAACTCTTCGAAAATCTGCCACCGGAGACAGCAGCTGATGCGAAAGAGGTCCTCGGACTTTTCGAAGAGCATAAGCTTATCGGCGTTGTAGATTTCGTGAGGGGATTTCCCGATGACAAGACCGCGCTGATCGGCCTGCTCCTGATTGATCCGTCCTATCGCGGACAGGGTGTTGGTCGAGAGGCAGTGGAGCGACTGGCGGGAAAGGCCGCTGCGCAAGGACTGGATCGACTCCGCGTGGGGGTAATCGAGTTAAACGAGGGAGCCTACCGTTTTTGGAGTAGCCGGGGTTTTCAAGAGGTACTTCGCACAGAGCCCCTTCCCTTTGGAAAGAAGATGCATCGCGTTATCGCGATGGTCAGACCATTGAACGATCAAGCTTAATATCGCGTTCTGATCCGAACACCCCGAGGTGTGACGGACCGGAACGCTTTTTTCATTGTGATCGGTCGTCATGGTTTCCGCTTGTGACCAAACGGTTAAAGGTGGGGAGGACAGGGTATATTCCTAAAAGTAAGAGACAGCGGGCAATCGTGAAGAGAGTGAGAGGTGAGCGCATTGATCGATAGCGCATATCAGAAAGATATTGAGACAGTGATAACGAACGTGGAAACCGATCCTGAGAAGGGCCTTACCCAGAAAGAAGCAGAGAAGCGTCTGGAAGAGCATGGGGAGAATCGCATTGAAACAGAAGAGCAGGTATCACCGTTTGAAATTCTGCTCAGCAACATACATAATGTGATCGTCTACCTGCTGCTCTTGGCATCGGCCGTATCGTTTTTCATGGGTGAAACCATTGAGGCCATCGCCATTCTGGTCGCGGTGCTCATTGCCGTCGTTTCCGGCTTTTTCTCGGAGTACAAGGCACAACAATCCGTTGCAGCACTCCAGGAGATGGTCATCACTGAGGCGAAGGTGATTCGTGATGGCAAGACCAAGCAGATCAGCTCCGTCAAGATCGTGCCGGGAGATCTCCTTTTTCTTGAAGAGGGGGATGCCATCACCGCTGATGCACGTCTGATCAAAACGCAGAGTTTTGCTGCGATCGAATCCGCGCTCACAGGGGAGTCGGAATCCGTAGATAAAGATCAAACCTTCATGGGAGAAGAGGAGACCGCACTGGGGGATCGGCTGAACATGGTCTACATGGGTACGGCTGCCACGCGCGGAAATGCCCATGCTGTGGTCACCGCCACGGGCCATGATACGGAGATCGGTCAGATCAGCGAGATGATGGCCAATGTAGAGGATCGTAAATCTCCCCTCGATGAGCAGCTCGATCGCATGGGAAAGACCCTCGTCTTCGTGAGTGCAATCATCACAGCAATCATCGTGGTCATCGGAATCCTGTCCGGTGAGGCCGTCGCCACCATGATCAAACTGGGGATCATCCTTGCGATCGCCTCGGTGCCGGAATCCCTACCGGCGGTATCGACCATGACGCTATCGATTGGCATGCGGACCATGGCCGATCACAACGCCCTGGTGAAGACCCTGCCGGCGGTCGAGACCCTTGGGTCCACGACGTATATCTGCACGGACAAAACCGGCACGCTGACGGAAAATCAGATGACGGTCAAGAATTTCTTCCTCTCGAACGGAGGTTCCTTCGAGGTTTCCGGTACCGGTTATGAACCCGAGGGAAAGATCACGCGCGATGGCGAAGACGTCAATATTGAGAAGGATGATGAGCTCAGAAGCTTCATTGAGGCCGGCGTGCTGGCGAGTAATGCTTCTCTTTCGGAGGAGGAAAAGGGTTTTGAAATTGTTGGAGATCCCACTGACGGTAGCGTCGTGGTCCTCGGGAAAAAGGCAGGGATCGTGCGTGAGGAGCTGGAGTCGCGCATCGGGGATCGTGTGGTGGAGAAAACCTTCAATAGCGATGACAAGTACATGGCCTCGCTGTACGAACAAGAAGGTACCCACCACCTTTATTTGAAGGGTGCCACCGATGTGCTCATGGAGTTGGCGGGGCTCTCGGAGAAAGAGCGGCAGCAGGTGGAAGAGGACCTGACCACCTATACCTCACAAGGGCTCAGGACCATCGGTGTTGGTCGCGTCCCCGACTACCGGGGAGAACAATCAGAGGAAGGGATTCGCAGTAGCATCGAAGGACAGGTGACGTTTCTCGGTGTGCTGGGGATTCTCGATCCACCGCGGGAGGATGTGAAGCAGGCGATCAAAGAAGCCCAGCACGCCGGCATCCGCGTGCTTATGATCACCGGCGATCACCCGCGAACAGCATCGGCCATAGCGGAGATGATTGGAATCGACAACTATGATCATGTGATCACCGGGGCGGAGCTGTCCTCTTTGTCCGAAGAAGAACTCGACCAAACAATCGCGGACACATCGATTTTTGCCCGCGTTTCACCAAGGGATAAGATGACCATCTTAAAAGCGCTGAACGACGATCGGCACGTGACGGCGATGACGGGTGATGGTGTGAATGATGCGCCTGCACTCAAAGAGGCCGATATTGGCATCGCGATGGGTATCCGGGGAACCGAGGTGGCGAAAGAAGCCTCCGACATGATTTTAGTAGACGACAAGTTCTCGACCATCGTCAACGCGGTGCGAGAGGGACGGGTGATTTTCGATAATATTGAGAAGTTCGTGAAGTTCCTTTTCACCTGTAATTTCATCGAGATTCTCGTGATTTTCTTCAGTATTCTGTTGAATCTTCCCATGCCGATCACGGCATTGCAGATCCTCTGGTTGAACCTGGTGGTGGATGTGTTGCCCGCCATGAGCTTGGCCTGGGAGAACGCCGAAGAGGCTGTCATGGATCGTACGCCACGTCAGCCGGATTCCTCCATCATGAACAAGTCCTTTTTGATGGAAATAGGGTCGTCCGGTCTAGTGCTTTCGCTGGGTTCGCTAGCGGTCTTCTTCCTGCTCATCAATGGTGGAACGGAAGAAGTGCTGGCACGAAGCACCGCCTTTACCACTATGGCCTTCGGACAATTCTTTTACTTGATTTTCGTACGGAAGAAAGCATCGAGTGGATTCGATAAGTCCTTCTTTCAAAACCGATTCATGATGATGGCCATCGTGATCTCGGTTGCATTGCAGTTGGTTGCCCTCTACGTGCCCTTCTTGCAAGGCATACTGGGAACGACGGGAATAGGTTTCGACCATTGGGCTCTCGTGCTCGCAGGCGGAGCTGCACCGGTGATGATCATCGAACTGGTCAAGCGATTGCGCAGAGAGTAAGAAAAAAACACCCTCTAGTCCAGATCTGGACCGGGGGGTGTTTCAATTTCGTAGGCATGAAGGATGAGGCGGCCATCGTCTACTTCATAGGTACAAGTGGCGAGAGTGAGTAGTTTCGCTTCTGCGGGAATGTCTAAGGAAAGTGTCCCGTGTATGGATCGATCGAGCAGTGAGGCGGTATAATCTGGATCCACCTCAAGCGAAAGGGTGTAGGTTTCTGCGCTCACAGGGTAAACGGAAAAAATTTCATAGGTTTTTTCGCCATAGAGTGTTTCCACTGTGATCCTGCGGTTGTTCTGGAAAAAGTCGAGGTCTTTGAAATAGCGTAGGTTGTGGAACATGGTTCCGTCCTTCATATTATGACCGTACAAAATCGTATGTGTGTCTAGACCCGACCCGAGGTTTCGATAATCCATGAAAATGGAACCGGCGGGCGTTTTGTTACCATAGAAGTCGCGATCAAGATAGTATTCATTGTCGCTCGATTTGACCACCGGGTACGAGATAGCCGTGTTCGGAACCTGTAACCACCCCGAAAAGTCGCTGTTCTCATCGAGGAGGTCGCGGAAGGGATGGCGGGTGTAGGTGATAAGCTCCTCCTGCTGATCAAAAGAAACCCGATCATCTGCAACCTCAATTTCTCGGACGGCAGCCCTTTCGATCCCCGTGTGTGTATCTGACAGTGCATTGTAGGCACGTTGTGTCTTCTCGAGGGAATACACCCTGTAGCCCAACAGGACAAGGGATGCAATGATCAAGAAGAGAAAGATTCGACGCATCATCATGTTCACCTCCAACTGCATTATATCACATAAAGGAATAATATTCGAGAAAATTTGAGAATTATTTTCAATTATCCTTGACATAAATTACATTACGTGATATTATTCAGACATCGAAAGCACTTACTGTGATAATGAATTGAGGAGGTACTACTCATGAAAAGGTTGTTTAGTCTTCTGATCGTCATGATGATGATCGTCGTATCGGTCCCCGGTTTTGCAAATGATCAGTCTATCGTCGAAATTGCCGTTTCCAATGATGATTTTTCCATTTTGGTCAGCGCACTCCAAGAAGCTGAATTAGTTGAGGCGCTGCAAGGAGAGGGTCCCTTTACCGTCTTCGCACCGACGAATGCAGCATTTGCTGAGTTATTAGCTGCACTCGATATCGAAGCGGGAGATCTTTTGGGACATCCGCAGTTGGCAGAAGTGCTTCTCTATCACGTGGTCTCCGGCCAAGTGATGAGTACAGATCTTTCCGATGGTATGGAAGCACCCACACTTCAGGGTGAATCCCTCATGGTCGACCTATCAATGGGTGTTATGATCGATAACGCATCCGTCGTTACAGCTGATATTGAAGCTGAGAACGGTGTGATCCACGTGATCGACAGCGTCCTCGTCCCCGATAGCTTCAGTCTGGAGCAACCTGAAGAAGAGGAAGCAGAAGCCGATATCGTGGATATTGCTCTCTCAGATGAAAACTTCAGCATGCTGGTCATGTTACTACAGCGTGCGGAACTCGTTGAAGCCTTGCAGGGTGAAGGTCCCTTCACCGTCTTTGCACCCACCAACGCAGCTTTTGAATCGCTCTTGGCAGCACTGGACATCACTCCGGCCGAGCTCATGGCGCAACCTCAGCTGGCTGAAGTACTTCTGTACCACGTAGTCTCCGGTCAAGTGATGAGTTCAGACTTATCAGATGGACTCGAAGCCCCCACACTACAGGGTGAGTCGATTGCTTTCGATCTCTCCGATGGTGTCAAGGCGAACAGTTCCTCTGTCGTGGCCGCGGACATCGAAGCATCCAACGGTGTGATCCACGTGATCGACGAGGTGCTCGTACCCCAGGGATTCGTACTTGAATCAGTGGAAGAGGACACCACACTCCCCAAAACGGGAGATGTCGGGATGCTCCCACTGCTGATCTCATCAATGATCGGATTAGCAGGGTATGCAGCAAGTCGAAAAAAATGGTAAACTAATGAGGGTGCTTCGGCACCCTTTTTTTCAAAGCAAGGAGAGTGATGCACATGGCAACCTTCGGTGAACGTTTGAAGAGACAACGTAAGAAAATGCGGATGAACCAGAAGGCGCTTGGTGCGGCTGTGGGTGTTGGCCAGTCTACGATCGCCCACTATGAAAGCAACGATCGGTTTCCGAGCGAGAGAGTGCTCATGGCCTTGGCAGACACGTTGCTGGTAAGTCTCGATGAACTGCTCGGAAGAGAACCGATGCGAGAGACAGATGCTGTAGTAGAGCACCTTGAGACGGAAGATGAGGCGATCGATCGCTATACCTCTCTTCTCGTTGCACATCAAGAACAGCAGGCGACCGATTTGATCCTTGGCCTTAGCAGTCGTGGGTATTCTCTAGTGACGTTACTCGAAGGGGTCCTTCGACCGTCCATGGTAGCGATCGGTGCCCTTTGGGAGAGAAAAGTGATATCCGAGGCCACGGAACACTACGCTACTGCAGTCACCGAGCGTGTTCTATCGAAACTAGAGCTTTCCTTAGGCACAGCAGAAACCCATGGCACTGTGATTTTGACTACGCCCGCTGTGGAAAGGCACACGCTACCGCTGAAGATGATGCACCTGCTCTTCCGAGCGTCAGGATGGCGTGCCCTGTATATCGGGTCATCGGTACCTTTCTCCGGTTTGCAGGCGATGATCGAGAAGGAGAAGGTAACGCACGTTGCCCTCTCTGTTTCAATCCCCGATCACATAAACGCATTGGACCATATGATAGAAGCGCTGGCCGATCTACCGGTCCAAGTGCTACTCGGTGGTCGCGCCCTAGATGATGCGCAGGTCCGCCGCTTCGAGGAGCGCGTACAACGTATCTACTCCAATTTGTCCGAGCTCGGTCGTGACTTGGAGGCACATCGGTTGTAAGGAAAAACAACCCCGCTCTGTAGAAAAGAGCGGGGTTGTTCACATGCGTGAAGGTTATCTACTGTTCGCTGACCAATAGGCCCAAAATGTCTCCATAGAGGAACTGGGCGTTGTTCTTCCAGTGGCGGCAGATTAGCTTGGCGTGCTCATTGGATACGACGGTCAGCTTGAGATCGATCAGATCTGCGTCGTTTTCGTTGACCCTCAGATGCACGAGAAAGTCATCATCATCGAGTCTTTGGTAATCGGCAAAGATGCGGGTGTGAACGACGAAGCGTTTCTTCTTTGTTTCAATCAGATCGTTCAGGTGCTGCCGCTGCATTTGGTCCAGTCGGTCGTCGAAGAAATTGAGGGCATCGCGCCCTTTCTCCGATAGAACGAAATATTTTTCCTGATCACTTTCGGAGACCTCGATCATTTGACCTTTCACGAGGTCGGAAAGGTACTGTTGTAGTTCGAAATAATTGAGCAGGTTGTGTTCGAGAATAAACTCGGTGGCCTGGTCGTTGGTCAGCGGTAGGTTAAACTCACTGAGAATATGTAAGATCGTAATTTTTTTACGAACTTCTTCTTGTGTATTGTTCGAGAACATGATGCACCACCTCATTGTATTCAACACTCACAGTATATCATAAAGCAATGGGTAGAAAAAGAACCGCTTTCGACTTCACTTCACGTACATATTAAAAATGTAGAGTGAAGGAAACGAGAAAATTGTAGAGGTGATCTGTAGATGAGAAAGATCCTAATCGTGGCCACCCTAGCGGTGCTACTCACGGGGTGCGCAGTAGCAGAATCGGATGAAGTGGACGCAGGGCAGGTGGTAGCGCCCGAGGTCGTGGTAGAAGAACCTGCACCGGTTCATCCCATTCCTGAAGAAGCTCCTGCGGAAGAGGAACCTGCACCCGCGGAGGAGAAAATGACGACCCCGGAAGAACCCGCACCACCGACTGAAGAGGAGTACAGGGCTCACTCGGTCAACGAAATGGGTGAGGTGATGGTGATTATGTACCATAACCTAGCCGAAGAGAATACCGCTTATGCCAGACGTGTGGAGGATTTTAAGAAAGACCTGCAAACACTCTACGACGAGGGCTATCGGCCCGTTTCCTTGTCTGACTATGTGAACGGTCGGGTGACTACCCCCATGGGAACCACCCCCTTCGTGTTAACTTTCGACGACGGGCACATCACTAATTTCCGCTATATCGAGGTGGATGGTGAACGCGTGGTTGATCCTGACTCGGTTGTAGGGATTTTGGAGAGTTTTCACGAGCGGTATGAAGATTTCGACTTAGAGGCAACGTTCTTTCTCAATGGGTACACGCCCTTCGGAGAAGCGGACTATGTTGAAGAAAAGATCAATTACATCGTGGAGCGGGGGATGGATATCGGGAATCATTCCTACGGACACGAGCATCTCGACGAACTCAGTGGTTACGAAATACTAGAAACCTTGGGCAAAAACGCACGGCAGATTGAAAACTGGGTAGAGGATCCAGACTACCGTGTCGCGTGGTTAGCTCTCCCCTATGGCGAGCGACCTTCCGACGAGGCGCGGGATGCCTACGTGGTGACCGGTGAGTACGAAGGTTTTGAATATGCCCATGAGGCCATTTTGAAAGTGGGCTGGCGACCGGAGTTCCCGCCCTATCACGAGGCTTTTGATTTCAGGAGAATCAATCGTGTGCAAAGTGGTGATGGTGACCTGCAGCTTACGGACTGGTTGGAGATCATGAGACAAAATCCCAACCGTCGCTATGTATCCGATGGAGACCCGCAAACCATTGTAATCCCCCAGGGATCTGAATCTGCCCTAGATCAAACGAGCGTATCATACCAAGAAGTCATCATATTCGAAAAATGAAGAAAAGAGTAGAGCCCATGCATGGGCTCTACTCTTTTCTTGGCTTTGTGGTGGATCTATAGTTTTACGACGTTACTGGCGATGGGACCCCGATCACCTTCAACGATTTCGAACTCAACCGATTGACCTTCCTCGAGCGTCTTGAATCCTTCGCTCACGATGCCAGAGAAGTGAACAAATACATCGTCCTCTCCTTCGATCGAGATGAAGCCAAAGCCTTTTTCAGGGTTGAACCATTTGACCGTACCAGTTTTCATAAATAATTCCTCCAAAAAATAGAAGTGTGAACCGTCGACATCAAGTTATCTGATTCTTCCGATGTCCCTTTTATTTTAACAACCCCTGATCTGACCGTCAATATCTAGAAGAAATTAGGAGAATTGATAGAGGGTTACAATTGGAGGCGATGCGGGTCGCTTTGTGCACTTTTCATAAAAAAATTGATGTGGACAAGGTGCTATTCTATAATGGACGCAGAAACGAGGAGGCGTATCATGAAAATTCCCAAACGCTATGAAAACATTGTGTCAGCCATGCTGGCTTCCTTCGGGATTTCCCTTTCCATTTCTTTTTTTATGACGGTCATCTACCATGGCGTCACAAAGAATTTCTTAAACCTATGGGCGGAGTCCTTCTTCATAGGGTATTTGATGATTTAGCGCCTGCACACTCGTGACTTCAGTCGTGAGTTAGGGCGTTTTTTTTCGCGCAATGTGCTCAATATTTCCTGTCGAAGGAACAGAACATATGTTACAATAATAGAAAGGTGATTTCATTGACAGAAGAACTTTGAAGTGGTAACGATATACATTCGAGTCGTAACTTTGGGTTTTCATACCCAAAAGACATGATGAGTGACAATATTTTAGATTCGCCAAGAATGAAATGAATGCAGTTTGCTGCAGCTCACAGATGGAATTATGCACATCTACTGATGAAAATCAAATCCGAAGATACGCCAGTCTCAAAAGGAGAAGGAGTACTCATGGGTAAACGAATGACGGTCAAAGAAAAGAATGCGATATTGGCTAAGCAGGGTCTTCAGTTGAAACACTATGGCCTTGTTCTTCGTGTTTATCCTACTGAGGAACAGGCGATTCTCATCAACAAGAACATTGGATGTGCCAGGTTAATCTACAATAAGTATCTCGATGCGAGGAAAACCTATTATAAGGAGAATGGAAAGAAACTTTCGGTTGGTAGATACAAGAAGGAGACCATGGTGCCACTGAAGTCCTCTGAGGACTATGGTTTCTTGAAAGAGGTCGACAAATTTGCTTTAGAAGCGGCTTGTGAACATGTCGAAGATGCGTACGTTCGCTTCTTCACTCGTCAAAACCGATATCCGAAGTTCAAATCAAAACGTAGCGCTAAGAAGGCCTATACAACCAAGATGACGAATAACAACATCGAAATCATTGGTTCTTCTCACATCAAGATACCGAAACTTGGGAAGGTGTCCATGGCAAAAGTAAAGACAGCAAGAAATAAGGGGATACTCAAGAAAGTCAGAGGGGGTCATGCAAGGATCTTAAAAGCGACGATCACCCTGAAGGGTTCTAAGTATTATGTTTCCCTTGCTCTCGAAGAGACGATCGAGTTGGTAAAGCCCTTGGAGATCCAGAGTATTGACGCTTCGAAAGCCGTCGGTGTTGATCTTGGCCTCAAGACCTTCGCCACCATCTCCAATGGTGAAAACACCGCGTTCATCGAAAGAGCCAAGTACATCAAGGCGTCGGAGAAGAAGCTGGCCAAGCTCCAACGGAAGTTGGCCAAGAAACAGCTCGATTCACAGAATTACAAGAAGGTAGCACAAAAAATAGCCAATTTGCATGCCCATATAGCAAACCAGCGAAAAGACTTCGCCCACAAACTGAGTACCCGGTTGGCCAACGAAAACCAAGTGGTCGTACTGGAAACACTGAGTATCAAGGGCATGGTCAAGAACAAGAAGCTATCGAAAGCCATATCAGATGCGGGATGGTCTCAGTTCATCGCCTTCCTGAAGTACAAACTAGAGTGGCAGGGAAAGTATCTTGTGCAGATCGACCGTTGGTATGCCTCATCCAAGATTTGTTCTTCCTGTGGGGAGAAACACATCGCCCTTACGCTGAGCGACAGAGAGTGGTGTTGTAGTCACTGCGGTGCTGAGCACGAACGGGATGAGAATGCAGCCATGAACATCAGAAAACAGGGTTTAGAAATGCTAGGCATCTCAGCCTAAGCATAACCGGTACCAAGTGTACCTGCACCGTTGGGACAACGGGAAGCGCCTGTCACATTTGTGAGCAGAGCCCAGCTCTGTAGGAGGATTTGTAAGACTTGGGTTGCTCTTGCAATCCAAGCGGTGGCCGGTGAAACAGGAAAAAGTGGTCGTCGCCTAAGGCGATAACCGAATCCCGTGACTTCAGTCATGGGTTGTTCAATGCCGTACCGTCATCGATGCTCGTTGTACCGATGGTGCAGAAGGTCCTGAAAAAAATTATTATCCTCGATTGAGTCGTCCGTACCGGACGGCTTTTTTTCTTTACTTGGGTCCCGTGCTGTCTTTTTGGTACAATGGTGGTAAGACAGGAAGGTGAAGATCAATGAAAAGTAAGAGATGGATGGGGTTGTTGCTCTTGGTAACCCTCTTGACCATAGGATGCGAAGAACCGGTGGATGATACGGAGCTTGTGATCGCCCGCACCAACGATGCCATCGGCTTGGATCCAGCGACAGCCACGGAGACCGAGGCCTTCAAAGTCACGGTGAATCTATTTGAGACCCTGGTTTATACGGACGAAACCAGTGGGGAGATCCAACCACTGCTCGCCGAATCCTGGCAGAGCAGTGAAGATGGTCTCCGGTGGACCTTTCGGATCAGGGAAGACGTTCCCTTTCACGATGGAACTCTTTGTGATGCAGAGGCCGTCGCCTTCAACTTTGAGCGGTGGATGAATGACCAGAGCCCCTTTCATGCGGCAATTTCAGCTACTACTTCTATAACTTCGGAGGTTTTCCGGGGATTATCGAGAGTGTGACAGCACTCTCCGACCGATCGCTCGAGATCATTCTGGAAAGGCCCTATGCTCCCTTTCTTAGTACACTCAGCATGCCGGCCTTTGCCATCGCATCTCCCGAGGCCATCGTCACGTACAATGATGACCTGTTTCTTCATCCCGTGGGAACGGGCCCCTTTCGTTTTGTCCGTTGGGAACAGGGGGAGGAACTGGTCCTTGAGCGCCATGACGATTACTGGGGTGAGATTAGCGGGGTCGGTCGCCTGGTCTTTCTCACCGTGCCGGAAAGTGAGGATCGTCACGCCTTGCTAGAGGAAGGTACCGTTGATATCGCGTACAATCTGAAACCGCAGGATGCAGAGGAAGTGGTGGGAGATCCCGACCTGATCCTCCACCGCCAGCAGTTTCTGAATCTCGGCTACCTGGCCATCAATAACACGAAACCACCCTTCGATGATGTGCGGGCGCGAGAGGCCATTGCCCACCTTGTCGACAAGGAGAAGATGATCGAGGAGGTCTTTGGAAACGTGGCCAGAGAGGCACATTCCTTCCTGCCACCTGTACTCTGGGGCTATCATGAGAAAATCACTTCGCGGTCTTATGATCTTGACCTGGCCAAGCGTCTTTGGGGTGAGGCGGCAGGCGATCGACAAGAACCGATCAGCCTCTGGGTGATGACGACACCTAGAACTTATTTCCCAGATCCCCTTGGCCTGGCGACCTATCTGAGAGACCAGTTCGATGCGGCGGGAATCGAGATCGAAGTGATCAGTCTGCCCTGGGATCATTACCTCGAGAAGATCAAGGAGGGTGAACACCACTTGGCGCTCATCGGTTGGAATGCCGACCAACCGGATCCGGACAATTTCCTCTACACTTTTTTCACTTCGGAACACCGCAAACCTGGAATTGCCTTTAACTATAGCTTTTATTCGAATCCGGAGGTAGATGAGCTGCTCAAGAGAGCCCGCGAGACGACGGACCGGTCCTTCCGCATCAGTTTGTACCGTGAGATGCAGGAGATGATTTACGAAGAAACCCCGGCTGTTCCCCTGGTCCACACGATGCCAGCTATCGGCGTGTCTAGGCAAGTACAGGGCTACCGGCCACTGGCTAGCGGGAACGATCTACTCAATGAGGTGACGGTAAAATGAAAAAACTACTGAACAGAGCCGGTGTGGTACCCGCCCTCGGTTTGCTTCTTTTGATGGTCTCCACGTTCTACGCCTACACCACCCTGCAACGTGAGTCTTTTGAGTCCACCCTCCCCACCCTTCCCCGACCTATTGGTGAGGAGCGGGCGCTGATCACCTCGGCCGGTCAGAGCACGGATACCTATCTGGTCAAGGATCTGGCAAACGGTTTGCGTATACAGAATTTCTTTATGCCCGGTGCCACGGCAAAAGACCTCGAGGAGATTGAGACCATCCTGGTCGTGGTCGGTTACAGCGACTTTGGCGAGCGCCTGAAGAGTGAAGAAATGGAAAGCGAGATCGAGCGTCTGGAGCTGCTCTACGCGGTCGTAGAAGAACGGGGTCTTCCGATGATTACGCTCTTTCCCGGTGGTGCGGGACGCCGTGGTCGGGAAACGGATGAACTCTTGGCGAGATCGATTGACGTGTCCGAGTATGTGATTGCTACCATTGAAGGCGACTACGATGGTTGGATCAGCGACAGGAGCGAGGAGGCCGGTGTGCCTTTGACGCTCGTGGAAGGTGTGGCGTCGTTTTCAGAACCGCTCGCATCGATTTTTCGTTAGGAGGGTCCGATGAATCGTTACGCAGGAAAAAGAACGATCGGACTCATCTGCTTGTTTTTCGGCTTTTTACTACCGGCTTTTTTTGAAGGGCTCTGGTTGCGGGCCATTGTTTCCGTTCGGGAGGCGATCACGTCTGGAAACAGCGGACATCTTATTTACGCAGGCGCCATCGGCGCCTTCGCCTCGGCGACCATCGGGATGATGATCTACATGGGTATCCACCTGTTGTTATCTCGAATGAAGCGAGGGTGGTTACACGATTTGACGGGCATGGGTCTCACGTTACTATCCCTCCTTGCCATCGGGGCACTTTACCGTCTCCCCATGGAAGTTTACCCACTGGTGCTAGGGCTCCTGCTGACCCAGCTCTTCATTGCCCCGGTGGATGAAAAGGGACTGGCGGTGTTTCCCGTGCTCGTCATCGGGATCCAGCTCTTTGTGGCCACGGCCTGGGTGGCCATGATGCCCCTTTTCGACCCCTATGGTATGGGAACGACGGATCTGCCCACGAGCATCAAGGTGGCGGGCGATTACCTCGATAGTCATTTCTTATTGAATTTCGTCGGAGCGGGTTTCTTGGTCCCCCTCTTCTTTTCAGCGCTTCTGACGGCCCGCGTCTTCTACAATCACAAGCGTCACCTCGAGATGATGGCCACACAACACGCCAACGAGCGGGAGCTCACCCGGCTGAGGGGGACGGCCATGGAAAGCCGCATTCATGAGGAGATCAATGCACTGGCTCACGATTTAAAAACCCCACTGGTGACGATTCGAGGCCTGAATTCGCTCCTGGGTATGGCGGTAGATGCGGAGAAAATCCAGACCTACACGTCACGAATCGATGGGGCCGTGGATAAGATGACAGATATGATCACTAGTTTTCTCTATGAATCTTCGCGACAGCGGGTGCAGGTGAAGGACCTCGTTCGCATGATCCGTGCGCAGTCACCCATGGAAGAAGAGCGGGTCGAGTTCATCGAGGATGTAAAGGAGGGTCTCCCACCCCTGACCATCAACCGCGTCCGAGTTGTCAGGGCTTTCGTAAACCTGGTTGAAAACGCGAACTTGGCCCCTTCTTCTGAAGAGCTCAAGCGGATTGAACTCAGGGCCGATCGAAGGGATGACCGGATTTGTATTCGGGTGATCGATAATGGTATGGGCATTCCTCCGGATCATCTTCAACAGATATTCGAGATGGGCCATTCGAGTCGAGGTAGCTCGGGGATTGGACTAAGCTTTGCCAAGAAAATCGTTACGGAACACGGTGGCGACATCACAGTTGAGTCGATGGTGGGGAAGGGAACGATCTTCACTGTGTCGTTACCCTTTAAGACGGATGAGGAGGCTTGAAATGGCTACGGAAACGAAACGCATCGTGATCATCGATGATGAGGAGGATATTCGGTTCACTTTAAGTGAAATCTGCAAGATGGCCGGGCACGCCGTACGAACGGGTGCGGATGGCGAGGAGGGGTACGAAATCTGTCACACCTGGCGTCCGCATCTGGCGATCGTGGATTATCATATGCCAGGATGGGATGGACTGAAGACGGTAAAAAAGCTCCGAAAAAAATTCCAGGCCATGGCTATTCTGGTGCTGACGGTGGATGAAAGACAGGAGATCGCCGACCGCTTCATGGAGGTAGGGGCCACGGACTTCGCGATCAAACCCATTAAGGCTCCTGATCTGATCGCGCGCATTACGGTCAACCTTCGGATCCAGGAGGTGGAGGAGAAGATGCTTGAGGAGAAGGAGAGCGTTTTTCTCGAAAAAGGCATCAGTCCTGCCACTCTGGCGCTGATCAGCGAGTATTTCGAAAAGCAGACGGAGGCCGTGACTATGGATGAAGCCGCCGCCGCCCTCAACTTGGCCTATCAGACCGTGCACCGCTACGTGCGTCACCTGATTGAAGATGAAAGACTCGAGGTCATCCCCATGCACGGGCAGGTCGGACGACCCAAGAACACATACCGTTGGTCCAAGAGCACTTTTTTTTAATTTCATCAGAGAAATATGTGATAAAAAACGCTTTCCTGAAATTCTTGCATATAATGTGGTTGTGTCGAATGTCATAATAACGTTCAAGAATTTTAATGGGAGGTACATCGATGTCTACGAATGCTAAAGCACAGAAACGTTCGGGGCTGTTCAACAAGTTCCTTAATGTTGTGGAACGCTCAGGAAACAGACTACCCCACCCTGTCACGATCTTTTTACTCTTGTCACTTGCTATCATCCTGATCTCAGAAATCGGATACCGCGCAGGGCTGACGGTAAGCTTCTACGATGCAAAGGCCGGTGCCGATGCAACGGTGAACGCTGTATCGCTGGCTAATCCAACGGGTCTACAGTACATGATCAACTCAGCCGTGTCGAACTTCACAGGCTTTGCGCCCCTCGGTACGGTCCTTGTGGCCATGATCGGTGTGGGTGTAGCAGAAGGAACGGGCCTCATCTCAGCAGCGTTGAAGAAGCTCGTGCTCAGCACACCTTCTCGCCTGATCACGGCAACGGTCGTCTTCGCTGGAATCATGTCTAACGTGGCTTCTGATGCCGGATACGTTGTACTCGTTCCGCTCGGCGCCATTGTGTTCCTTAGCTTCAATCGTCACCCGCTCGCAGGTCTTGCGGCCGCTTTCGCCGGTGTATCCGGTGGTTTCTCCGCAAACCTCATGATCGGTACGATCGATCCCTTGCTCACTGGGATCACGAACGAAGCCCTGACGGTCGGTGGCTTCGATCTCACAATTCTCCCAACGAGCAACTGGTACTTTATGATTGCTTCTACTTTCCTGCTCGTGGTACTCGGTACCTTTGTGACGGAGCGCATCGTTGAGCCTCGCCTGGGCGAGTACAAGGGTCCGCACCTGATCGAATCTATGGAAGTATCTGCTGAAGAGAAAAAAGGTCTCAAGGCCGCGGGTCTTGCAATCCTCGTCTTTGGTGCGATCATGCTTTTCCTCACGGTTCCTGAATCCGGTTGGCTCCGAAATGCCGGAGATCTGTCGGCCTTCATCAGCAAAGGTCTCGTACCCACGATTATGCTCGTGTTCTTGGTACCCGGTCTTGTCTTTGGTGTCGCTTCAGGCTCTGTGAAAAACGACAAAGACGTCGTGAAGTTTATGTCCAAAGCGATGGCTTCAATGGGTGGATACCTGATCCTCGCTTTCGTTGCCGCCCAGTTTGTAGCCTACTTCAGCTATACGAACCTTGGGATTATCCTGGCCGTTGGTGGTGCGAACTTCCTTAGTTCCATCGGTTTCACAGGTCTTCCCCTCGTACTGGCCTTTATCGTCGTAGCTGCTTTCATCAACCTGTTCATCGGTTCTGCATCTGCCAAGTGGGCGATCATGGCTCCGATCTTCGTGCCTATGATGCTCCGCCTCGGGATCACACCTGAGTTCACGCAGCTTGCCTACCGTATCGGTGACTCAACGACGAACATCATTTCCCCACTGATGAGCTACTTCGCGGTTATCGTGACCTTTGCTCAGAAGTACGATGATGAGTCAGGAATCGGCACGTTGATTTCCTCGATGGTGCCCTACTCCATTGTGTTCTTGATCGGCTGGTCGATTCTCATGACCGCTTGGTACCTCTTGGGCTTACCGATTGGTCCCGACGCCTTCATGACACTGTAGTCAGCACCACAGGTAGACGGAAAAGGGAAGACATCAACGGGTGTCTTCCCTTTTTTTAATGAGTATTCAAGGAGGTACATCATGATCAATGAAAAACGATTGGTAGAGCAGTTCATGCACTACGTCACCATTGATAGCCCCACAAAAGAAGAAAAAGATTTTGCAGATTTCATCTCGGTCGAGCTCAAGGACCTGGGTTTTGAAGTGACCATAGATGATGCCGGTCCAAAGGTTGGATCGAACACGGGTAACGTGATCGGACGTTTACCGGCCACTTGTGATGGTGAGCCGATTCTTTTCAGTTGTCATATGGACACGGTGTCGCCGGGACGAGGGATCAAGCCCAAGCTCGAAGATGGTGTGATCCGCTCGGACGGAACGACGATCCTCGGTGGGGACGACAAGGCCGGAATCGCCGCTGTGGTGGAAGCTATCCGCAGCCTGGTGGAAAGCGGGCAGCCTCATGGGCCGATTGAAGTGGCCTTCACGATCTACGAAGAGGGTGGTTTGCACGGTGCCAAGAACCTCGATGTCTCGAAAATCGATGCCAAGCGTGCTTTTGTTCTTGATAGTGGTGGTAACATCGGCGAGATTATCATCCAAGGCCCTGCCCAGGACAAGATCGACGCGACGATCAAAGGTAAGCCTGCCCACGCCGGCGTGGCTCCAGAAGAGGGGATCAGCGCCATCATCGTGGCTGCCGAGGCCATCGCCAAGATGAAGCTCCTGCGCGTGGACGAAGAGACCACAGCCAACATCGGAGTGATCAGCGGTGGCGAAGTGACGAATATCGTGACGCCGGAAGTGATGTTGAAGGCCGAGGCGAGAAGTCTCGTGAACGAGAAACTCGAGGCGCAGTCCGCCCACATGATCCGGACGCTCGAGGAAACTGCCGCGGCCCATGGCGCCACGGTAGAAATCGACCATCGGCGCATGTACCCGGCTTTTGGTCTCGATGCCTCGGATAAGATCGTTATGACCGTGAAGGGTGCCTGTGAAAAAATCGGCGTGAAGCCCTACACGACGGCTTCCGGTGGTGGAAGTGATACGAACATCTTGAACGACCGCGGAATCACGGCCGTCAACCTCGGGATCGGCGAAAGAAAGCCTCACACGCTTGAAGAGCATCTTTACGTGAAGGATCTCATTAAGAGCGCCGAACTGGTGGTTGCCTTGATCGAAGCGCACAAAGCATAAAACCGTAGGGAACCCCTTCACCTAAAATGTAGAGGATCCCATCAAGAAGACATATGGAAAAACAAATAAAGGTACCGCTGATCAATATTGACCAGCGGTATTTTTTATGGTGCTGACGAGAACATCCGTGTCTTTAGCGAAGCAAAGGATCGAAATAAATGTTCAGTGACATCTGTCAGCCATTTCTCACAAAATCTCAAGCAAGGAATCCCGACCACAGTGGTGTTTGCAGAGCAGTCAGATTAGATGAGCTGGCTGAGCAGGAAGAGGTAGTGTGCGGAGATTCCGGCGGCAAGCCCGCCGAAGGTATGGGAGAGGATGGCTTTCGAAGCCAGCTGGCGCACCCCGAGGGCATCCATCATGCCCACGTGGGTGGATAAGTAGCCGGACCAGCACATGCCCATTGCAGTGAACACGGCGATCTCGTTGGCGCCGATGAGTCCATCGTTCAGGAACTTGGCCACGAGACCCAGAGAGGCGCCCACGGAGCCTAGAGAGGTGATGGGGAAGGCCAGGGCCTCGGGGCTCTGGAAACCGAAGAGAGGCGTCAGGATGGGCTCGATGTACATGCCTAGGCGCGGGAGCAAGCCGATACCCTCGTAGGCTATACCCTGGTACACAGCTTGTCCCGCGATCCTAGCCGAAGGCTCGAGGGTGAGGATCATGACCATCGTACAGATGATGATAACACCGGGAATGATGTCGAGTCCGAGATCAACCCCTGTTTTTCCACCCTCGAGGACCGCGTCGAGGGCCCTCTCGAGGGCAGAACCCTTGCGCACCTCCCGGACGGTCAGGTAATCGTTGGTGTTCACGTGTAGCGCCTGCTCGCTGGTGTCGTTGATGTGGTAGTAGGCTTTGGTGAAACGCATCATCAACCGAACGCTGACCACGCTCCCGATGATTGCGGCTAGGTTGCCAATCACAACGGGAACCACGAACTCCGTACCGTCGCCCAGACTGATCATGTACGTGGTCAGGATGAGCCCCATACCGAAGGCTGTCCCCAGGTTACAGAGCGCGGGCGTTTGATAGTTCTTGAAGTATTTTACAAAGCCGCGATCTTTGGCCAGGCTGATGATCGCAGGGTTATCGGATAGGTAGGTGGTGATGGCACCGAGCGATGCGGCGCCGGGTAGATTGTACATGGGCCCCATGACTGGCGAGATGAAGCGATTGATTAAGGCGACGATGCCGAACTCTGAAAAGAGGGCGGACAGCGCACCCGCGAGCACGGCGATGGCCATGATGAAGAAGACGGTGTTCAGCAAGAGGTCGTGGGCTGTCTTCATGATGACATTGAGCATTGTACCAACGCCCATTTCCCGACCGATCAAGCCGAAGACCAAGAAAAAAATTCCGATGAATACGTAGGTCTCGAGCGAGACCGCTTTCTTAACGTGCTGATTGTCCATATGATCCCCCCAGATGTATGTATCGTGTGCCCAGCGCAGGGCCCTCTACTAATGTACAATTTTCTGAGTAGGCATACAATTTAAGAAACTGTCATATTTCTTGAGGAGCGGTCGTCGCCTTAAGACGGTGGCCGAATCCCGCGACTCCAGCCATGGGGAGTTCAACGTTGACACTGACCGGTCCGTGTACTAAAATAGGAGCTACTAATCGAACCGATGGAGGGATATATGGATATCGAAAAAAAGCGTAGAGAAGTGGTCGTCTCCAAAGAGGCGATCGAAGAGCGCGTCGCGGCACTGGGTGCCCGGTTGACGGAAGCGTATACCGATAAGAACCTGCTGGTCATCTCGCTTCTAAAGGGATCCTTTATTTTTACGGCCGATCTCGTCCGAAAGATCGATCTGCCCGTTCGCATCGAATTCATGATCACATCGAGCTATGGGCACTCGGAAGAATCCGCGGGCCATCTGAAGGTGATCCAGGATGTCACCTGTGATCTGGAAACGTACGACGTGCTGATCGTGGATGACATCACCGATTCGGCAATCACGATGACGAGCGTGATGAAATTGCTCTCAGAGCGGAATCCCAAGAGCATCAAGTCCTGCGTGCTCCTCGACAAGCCATCGAGACGCCAGGTAGACTATGAGCCAGATTACGTGGGTTTTGAGATTCCCGACCAGTTTATCGTGGGTTATGGACTCAACTACGGCGATTACTTTAGGAATATCGATCACGTCTTCGCCTTTGTCGACTAAGAAAAAATGCCTCTCACAAGTTGTGGCTTGCGAGAGGCATTTCTTATCCTCGGAGATCGTCTAAAATTTTCGTTTTCTCCACGGTCTTGGCGTCTTTGTCCTTGAGGATCTTGGCCGGCACACCGGCGACGACAGCTCCAGCGGGTACATCGCGCGTCACGATACTACCGGCGGCCACGATAGCCCCTTTTCCGATCTTGACCCCTTCTAGGACAACGGCGTTGGCCCCTATGAGCACCTCGTCCTCGAGAATGACGGGTGTGGCACTCGGTGGCTCGAGAACGCCGGCCAGAACGGCGCCTGCGCCGACATGGCATCGGTCGCCCACGGTGGCACGAGCACCGAGAACGGCGTTCATGTCAATCATAGTACCGGCGCCGATGCTGGCGCCGATATTGATCACCGCGCCCATCATGATGACTGCCTGGTCACCGATGGCCACGCGGTCGCGGATCCATGCACCGGGCTCGATGCGGGCGTTCACCTTGGTGATGTCGAGCAGGGGGATGGCCGAGTTTCTGCGGTCGTTTTCGAGAACGTAATCATCGAGGGTCGCTTTATTCTTCTCGAGCAGCGTTTCGATGACCGAGGCATCGCCAAAGGCCACATAGGAGGGAGCCGAGCCGAAGAGCTTGATGCCCTCGGGAATCTCTTTGAGCTCCCCCTGGATGTAGGCTTTCACGGGTGTGACCTTGGTGGCATCCTTGATGTACTTGGCAATCTGGTAGGGATCAGTAAAATCATAAGACATGTGTATTCTCCTTCTTTTTCATCAAATCGGTCATATCGTAAAGACCGGTCTCTTCGCCGACTAGGAAGCGGGCGGCTTCCACCGCGCCGGAGGCAAAAACTCCCTTTGATTCGGCCGAGTGGGACAAGCAGATGGTCTCGCTATCGCCGGCGAACAGAACGTCGTGTTCGCCCACGATGGTCCCTCCGCGGACAGCATGGATTCCGATTTCATTTTTCTTTCGTTGGGTCGCGATGCCTTCTCTTCCGTAGATACGGTGGGTATGATCGGGGTCGAGAGCATCCGCCAACATCTTGGCGGTGCCGCTGGGGGCGTCGACCTTTCGGCGGTGGTGTTTCTCGATGATCTCCACATCAAAGCTGGGCAGAAGTTTTTTGGCCCGTTGGATCAGGTCCGTGAGCACGTGAATGCCCAGGCTCATGTTACCGGATCGGAAGAGTGGCATTTTCTGAGCGAGGACGCCGATCCGATTATCTTGTAGGTCGCTCAGCCCAGTGGTGCAAATGACCGTGGGGGCCGCATGGGTTTCCAGGTGATCGAGCAGGTGGTCGACCATGTGCGGGTGTGAGAAATCGATTACCACGTCAAAGGGTTCCTCGATCTGGTCGAACCCTGTGTAAAGGGGGAAGGGCAGATCGTTCTGTACTTCATGGGTGATGCCAGCTGTGATCATCAGATCATCGGAACCTTTGACCAGTTCGTGGACCTGATGGCCCATGGTTCCCGTGGCTCCCACCAGGAGGATTTTAAGCATGAGAGGTCTCCAAACCGTAGGCCTTCATCTCCTCGACCATCCGTGCCTTCGTCTCTTCAGCCATCTCGTACAGAGGTAGGCGCAGGGGACCCGCACCAAATCCCATGAGGTTCATCGCCGTTTTCACGGGGATGGGGTTGACCTCGATGAAAAGGGAATCAATCAAGGGTTTCATGGCTAGCTGCAGTTGACGCGCACGGTTGATATCGCCGGAGAGGTAGCTCTCGACCATGTCGTGTGTTTCGGTGGGCAGGATATTGGCCACGACGCTGATCACCCCATCACCCCCTAAGGAGAGGAGGGGAACGATCATATCGTCGTTACCGGAATAAAGGGCAAAGTCCTCGGGGATCACCCGAGCGATCTCGGCGACCTGTGAAATGTTCCCACTAGCTTCCTTGACGGCCACGATCTGCGGGTGTTCCGCTAGGGTGGCCACCGTCTCCGGTGCGATGTTCACACCGGTTCGGCCCGGCACATTGTACAGGATGATCGGTGTCTTGACCGCGTCGGCGATGGCCCGGTAGTGGGCGAGAAGTCCCCGCTGCGTGGTCTTGTTATAGTAGGGGGTCACGAGCAGGAGGCCATCGACACCGACGGACTCTGCGTAGCGGCTCATCATGATGGCGTGTGCCGTGTCGTTGGAGCCGGTACCGGCGATCACCGGGAGGCGACCCTTGGTATGCGCAACGGCATAACGGATCACTTCTTTGTGTTCCTCATCGTGAAGTGTGGAAGCTTCTCCCGTCGTCCCGCAGATGATCAGGGCGTCCGTGCCCCGATCGATGTGGAAATCGATGAGTTCGGCTAGCTTCTCGTAATGAACGCTTCCGTCCGGGTGCATGGGGGTAACGACGGCGACGCCGGAACCTTTGAATATGGCCATGGTAAAACCTCCTTACAGGGTGTCGAGCAAGAGTTCAGCGATCTGGACGGTGTTGGTAGCGGCGCCCTTGCGGATGTTGTCGGCCACCACCCAGAAGTTCAGCGAACGATCGGCACTCTCGTCCCGTCGGAGGCGCCCAACGTACACTTCATTCGTGCCACGTGCTTCCGACGCGAGCGGATAGACATTGTTCGACACGTCGTCCCTAAGGAGGATTCCGGGTGCTTTGGCCAAGAGACTGCGGACCTCGTCGAGATCGAAATCTTCTTTAAAGGAAACGTTCACGGATTCTGAATGCGAATCAAAGACCGGTACGCGCACACAGGTGGCCGTGATCCGCAAGGAATCATCGTCCAAGATCTTTCTCGTTTCTTTGATCATCTTCATCTCTTCTTTGGTGTAGCCGTTATCTTCGAAGACATCGATGTGAGGTAGGCAATTGTTGTAGATGGGGTGGGGGTATGCTTCGTGTGTTGTTTTCCCCTGGATACCCTCCTCCAGATCACGGACTCCTTTCACACCAGAACCAGATACGGCCTGGTATGTGGAGAAGATGATCCGATCGATTCCATATCGATCGTGGAGGGGTTTGAGCGCCACCATCGCCTGGATCGTGGAACAGTTGGGGTTCGCGATGATCCCCTTGTGCTTGTGGATGGCGGTTGGATTCACCTCGGGAACGATGAGGGGCACCTCAGGATCCATTCGCCATGCGCTCGAGTTGTCCACAACGATGACGCCTTTTTCCGCGGCGATAGGGGCGAATTTTTTTGAAAGTTCACCCCCGGCGGAAAAAAGGGCGATGTCGATGTCACGATCAAAAGACGTTTCATCGAGGACTTCTACGGTGAATTCGCGCCCTTGGCAGGTGACCGTACTGCCGGCACTTCGCTTCGAAGAGAAGGGGTACAGGTTGGCGATTGGGAAATTACGCTCTTCGAGCACTTTTAAAAAGGTTCTGCCCACCATACCCGTGGCCCCTACAATCGCAATATTCATTCCTTGCATCTCTAGTTCACTCCTTTGTCTCCGCGGTGATTCATATTGAAAAGAACCGGCGGAATCTATACAATAGACCTGTGAAAATTAGTATTAGTTTACCACGAGAGGGATATGTGCGCAACTGCATATATATACCATTTCGAAGGATGATTATACAGGAAGGAAAGTGTGCTTATGAATTACCTTGCAGAACTCAAACGACACCGCCGCGCACTGCACCAGATACCCGAGAGGGGTTTCGAGGAGTTTAAAACCCGTGACTACCTTCAGTCAGAATTGGAGAAGCTTGGGATCCCAGTAGAAGAGGTAGCCGGTACCGGCCTTCTCGCGAAGATCGTCGGCAGTCACCTGGGTCCGGTGATCGGACTTCGTTCGGATATGGATGGTTTACCTGTAGAAGAAAAAACGGATCGCCCCTTTGCTTCGATGCACCAGGGCCATATGCATGCCTGTGGGCATGATGGGCACATGGCCACGCTACTCACGATGGGCGCATATCTTGTGGGCATACGCGACCGATTGTCCGGGACCGTTGTCCTCGTTTTTCAACCGGCAGAGGAGGGACCGGGTGGTGCCGAAGTGATTGAAGCATCGGGTCTCCTGAAGGTCGATGAAATGGTGGGCCTCCACCTGATGCCGGATTTGCCGGATGGGACCATCGGGGTGAAAAGCGGCCCGCTCATGGCTATGACCGGTGAGTTCGATATCGATATCTTGGGCGTGGGTGCCCACGGCGCGAAACCCCATCTCGGAAATGATGCACTCCTTGCTGCTGCGGATCTCCTGGTGGGGCTGCAGCACATCGTGTCACGTACGGTGGATCCCCTTGCACCTGCTGTCGTGACAGTGGGCAAGATGTTCGGAGGGGAGCGGAGAAACATCATCGCGGCAAAGGCGCGACTCGAAGGGACCCTCCGTGCCTTCGACGAATCGCTTTACCACCAGATGAAGGAGCGAATCGAGGCCTCCGGTCGTTCCGTGGAGAACCGGTACGGCGTGCGCGTCCGCACCACCTTCCGGGATATGTACCCCCCTGTCGTCAACGATAAGGAGATGACCGCACGCTTCAAAAAGGCCATGGGCGAGCGCATCCAACAGGTTCCACCCAGTATGTTGGCCGAGGATTTCTCTTACTACCAGAAAAATCGACCGGGTCTATTCTTTTTCGTGGGGACGGCAGGCGACCAGCCCGGTGCACCGCTCCACAGCGGTCATTTCGATTTCGACGAATCGGCCCTGCTGACCGGAATGGAAGCTTATCGGGGCTATCTGGTGGCCAAGGGGATGTTGCCACCTGAGGAGAATGACGATGCGTTCGCTTGATCGCAAGGGTTTCTCCTTGAGCGAGGCCAATGGCCTTATGGTGATCGCCATGGCGCTCTTTCTCACCCTAGGTGCGACCTTCCAGGCCCGGGGATTCGTCTCGGGCATTCTGATCACGGAATACTTGCTGATCGCAGCACCCGTGATCCTGTACGCTGTCATCCGAAAGAAAGACCTCGTGGCCACCTTCCGCCTGCGCCCCATTCGATGGGACGAAAGCTTTCGCGTCATTACTTTGGGTTTGTTCCTCGTACCAACGATCCTAGCGGCCAATGTACTCATGATGGCGCTCCTGAGTGCCTTCGGAAAAGTGTTCACGCAGCAGATGCCCACAGCGGATAGTCTGGCCTCCTTTCTCCTGCTCTTTTTCGTCATGGCGATTACACCGGCGATTTGTGAGGAAATCTTTTTTCGGGGCATGATGCTCGATGCTTATGAGCGGGCCACGGGTCCTTGTATGGGAGCAGTGCTATCGGCGCTGTTTTTCGCGCTCTTTCATTTTAATCCCCAGAACCTGCTGGGCCCCTTGATCCTGGGTATAGTTTTTGCCTATTTGGTCCAGCTCACGGGTTCGATCCTGCCGGCGATCATCGCCCACTTGACGAACAACGGTGTTTCTGTCATCATGGGATATCTGGGGACGGTATTTTCGGACCCTGAACTCGTAACGGCAGTGGACCCCGTGGCTTATCTGCAACCGAAGATGCTCTTTTACATGGGTCTTGTCTTCGCCCTGATGGCAGGCGTTGGTATGTTCGTAGTGGTCTATCAACTCAAGCGCCTGAGGAACGGTCGAGCAACCTTTGAGCCGAACACGTCATTGAGGATCGGGGCCAAGGCTTACAGGATTATCGCCAAAGGCAAGGAGCACTTGGTGGTCATGGACGATGCGATCGACACGGTGGTCATGGATGCAGAAGAGACGATGCGACAGTTCTACCGGTTGTCCACCGAGGACCTGAAGAAAATCCACTACAGCGCGGATACACCCCTTTGGAAGGGCTGTCGCAAGCCTCCCTTTGGTGTTGTGAGCTTTCTGATCTTCGTGACTGTATTCTACGGAGTGATCATTCGCTGGCAGTGGCAACTCCTTGGTCTATAGAGGGGAGAGAGAATATGTACGACGTATTTTCTGAAGTTTACGATGCCTATACGGCAGAGATGGATTACGAGCATTGGGCTCAGGTCATCGATGAAAAAATCCGGGCCTATCATCCTGGAGCACGGACGATCATTGATCTCGCCTGCGGGACGGGGCGAATGACTTTGCCGCTTTACGAACGAGGGTATCGAGTCATCGGTATGGATGCCTCGGAGAGCATGCTCATGCGCGCACAGGAAAAAGCCGCCGAAAAACGGTACAAGATTCCCTTTTTCGAGCAAAGGCTCGAGGCGTTCTCCTTCGCCAGGCCGGTGGATGCTATCACGGTGATCAACGATGGACTCAACTACCTCGACGATAGGCATCTGCAAATTTTTTTCAATCGAGTGACCGAAGGCCTCGCACCGGGTGGTCTGTTGATCGTTGATCTCTCCACGCCTTACAAATTAGAGCACATACTCGGGGATCGTACGATCGCGGAGACCCAAGAAGAGCATGCTTTTATCTGGGAGAATCATTATGAAGAGGAGGCAAAGCGCCTGACCTTCACCCTTACGCTCTTCATCAGGGAAGAGCAGGATTGTTATGGAAGATATGAAGAATACCACGAACAGCATGCCCACGATCTTGAGAAAATCCGTCAGATGGCATCGGCTTCGTTTGAGATGGTTGAATATGTGGATGGTGAGCGTTTCGGAGCGCTCACCGAGACTTCGGAGCGTATGCTCTTGATCATGAGAAGGATGTGATGATATGAAAGGTATTGTGTACAGTGCAATGACGGCCGATCAGGAAGCCCGCATTTTCTATGTGGATGCCACGGCTATGGTGGAGGAGATGAGAAAAATCCACGGAACAAGCCCGGTGGCCACTGCTGCGCTCGGTAGGATGCTCGCGGCGTCTAGCATTCTCGGCCGTATGTCGAAGAATGAGAAGGACCGTGTGACCTTACGCGTGAAGGGCGATGGACCCATCGGCGAGCTGATCGCCGTGGCCGATGCCAAGGGAAATGTGAAGGTCACGCTTTCGCACCCCGTGGTAGAGACCACGCTCACAGAGAACGGGAAACTGAACGTAGGGGCAGCGGTGGGAGAAGGCGAGATGTTCCTGATCCGCGACTATGGTTTGAAGGAGCCCTATGTAGGCCGTGCGGAACTCATTAGCGGGGAGATCGCCGAGGATCTGGCCAACCTGTTTGCCACCAGCGAGCAACAACCATCGATCGTGAACCTGGGCGTACAGGTGGACGGTGAGGGTCAAGTGGTGGCAGCCGGCGGGTTGATTGTTCAACCGCTCCCCTATGCTTCGGAGGAGACAATCGACCGGCTCGAGAAGGACGCCCTGCAGATGGTAGCGATTTCTTCTCTCATGAAGGACCACAAGGGTGTCGAAGTGATCGAAGCGGCGATGCCGCACTCGGGTCTCGGGCTGGTGCTCGAGAATGAAGTGGCCCTGCGCTGCGATTGTTCACGCGAGCGAATGGTGGGCGCTCTGGTCAGTCTCGGAAAAGAAGAAATGCAGAAGATGATCGACGAGGACCAAGGGGCGGAGATCACCTGTCACTTCTGTCACACGCGCTACGCATTTGATGCCGATCAGCTCCGAACACTCAAGGAGGAAGCGTAGGCCATGCAGGGGAAAGCGCTGATTTTTCTCGTTTTGGTGGGCGCGGGAATCGGTTACCTGACCAATGTGCTCGCCATTCGATTGCTCTTTCGTCCCTTTGAACCCGTGGGCATCGGCCCCTTCCGATTGCAGGGCCTGATACCCAAGCGCAGGCATGAGATCGCACGGAGCATCGGGGAGACCATTGAATCGGAACTCCTCAGTATTGAAGAACTGCTCGATCATTTTCTCGAGCAGATGGACAAGGAAGAAGTAATCCTTTTCGTGAAGCTCCGCCTGCGTACGCTGGCCAAGGAGAAGATGCCCTTCTTTCTACCGCACCAGATGCAAGAGATGATCTTGACGCAACTGGACGAGATTGTCGATGAACGGGGGGAGGAGCTCATCACGGAAATGGCAGAGAAACTGGTCCACCGTGCAGCGACGACCATCGATCTCTCCGCCATGATAGAAGAAAAGATCAACACCTTCGATTTGATGCGGATTGAGACCATTATCCTGTCCATCGCAAAAAAAGAACTGAGGCATATCGAACTTCTCGGTGGTGTCTTGGGCGGGATCATCGGATTGGTCCAAGGGCTTCTGGTCCTTCAGTTTTTCAGTTGACAAAACTTCTCATCTTGTTGTAAGATGGGACTATCAATAGAATGCAAGCGTAGACGGAGACGAGTAGATAGGTTTCGTTTTGTCAGAGAGCGATTGGTCGGTGAAAAATCGCAAACGAGCCATCGAAAACTAGCTCCTGAGCTTCCAAACGATTACCGATTCTTTCGGGAAAGGTTGGCGTGGATCCCGCGTTACGGGGTATGAGCAATGAGAGGTACCGGAGGCCTGGCGTGTCTGGTACAATCAGGGTGGAACCGCGAGAGAACTCGTCCCTAAGGTCATGGGACGGGTTTTTTGAATTTTTGACAAAGGAGGTCATCGGCTGTGGATAAGGTAAAAGTAACGTTAAAAGATGGATCGATCAAAGAGGTACCCAAGGGCACCACGTTGGGTGAACTGGCCAAGGAAATTAGCGGGCGTCTTTACAAGGAGGCGATCGTCGGTGAAATCGACGGTGAAGTGGCCGATCTCTTCACACCCCTTGATGATGGGGCGGAGGTCAACCTGTTGAAGTTTGAGGATGAAGAAGGTGAGCACGCTTATCGCCATACATCTTCACATATTCTAGCGCAAGCTGTATTACGTTTGTTTCCCGATACGAAGCTGGCCATCGGGCCGGCTATCGATGATGGTTTCTATTACGACTTCGATAGCGAGCACACCTTTACGCCGGAGGACCTCGAGAAGATTGAAAAAGAGATGGACAAGATCATCAAAGAGGATCTCGAGGTTTCGCGTTTTGAAATGCCGCGTGAAGAAGCCGTCGCTTTCATGGAAAAACGCGGAGAACCATATAAGGTGGAACTGATCAATGACCTACCCGAGGATGCGACGATCAGTTTCTATCAACAGGGTGAATTCGTCGACCTCTGTGCTGGCCACCACGCTCCGAGCACGAAGAAAATCAAGGCGATCAAGCTAACGAGCCTTGCTGGTGCCTACTGGCGGGGTGACGAGAAGCGCAAGATGCTCCAGCGGATCTACGGGACGAGTTTTCCCAAGAAGAGCATGCTGGAGGACCACCTGCACCGTTTGGAAGAAGCCAAAAAGCGTGACCACCGTAAACTCGGTCGCGAACTGAAGCTGTTCACGATGATGGAGGAAGGCCCTGGATTTCCATTTTTCCTACCCAAGGGCATGATCGTCAAGAACAAACTGATGGACTACTGGCACGAGGTGCACACGCGCGCCGAGTACGAGCAGGTGGAGACACCTCTGATTCTCAACCGCGATCTCTGGGAACAATCTGGACATTGGTTCCATTACAAGGAAAACATGTACACACTGAAGATCGACGATGCGGATTACGCCATCAAGCCAATGAACTGCCCGGGTGGCATGTTGGTCTATGGAACGGAAATGCGATCCTATCGCGACTTCCCGATCCGTCTCGCTGAGGTCGGTCGCGTGCATCGGCACGAGCTGTCCGGCGCACTTCACGGCCTCATGCGCGTGCGTGCCTTCACGCAGGATGATGCGCATATCTTCATGCTGCCGGAGCAGATCAAGGATGAGATCAAGAACGTCAGCCTGCTGATCGATGAGATCTACAAGAAATTCGGGTTCAAATATCATGTGGAACTCTCCACGCGTCCCGAGAAATCCATGGGTTCTGACGAGGACTGGGCCATGGCGGAGTCCTCGCTACAGGGTGCGCTCGAGGAACTGGGGTACGACTACAAGCTCAACGAAGGCGACGGCGCTTTCTACGGACCAAAGATCGACTTCCACCTAGAAGATGCGATCGGCAGAACCTGGCAGTGTGGAACGATCCAGTTGGATATGCAGCTTCCCCAGCGCTTCGATCTGAACTACATCGGCAAAGATGGCGAGAAGCACAAGCCGATTGTAATCCACCGCGTGGCCTTCGGATCGATCGAGCGATTCTTCGGGATCCTGATCGAACACTTTGCGGGTAAATTCCCCACTTGGTTGGCACCGGAACAAGTGACGATCATTCCGATCGCCGATCGACACTTCGATTACGCTGAGAAGATGCGTGATCAACTGATGTCAGCCGGTATCCGTGTGGGCATCGACGGTAGAAGTGAGAAGGTAGGCTACAAGATCCGAGAAGCCCAAGTGGCCAAAGTGCCTTATATGCTGGTCGTCGGCGATAAAGAAATCGAGGAGAACCTGGTGTCGGTCAGAAGCCGTGACGAAGGTGAGCTCGGCAACCAGTCGATTGAAACGTTCCGCGATCGCTTGGTCAAGGAAGACACAGAACGCATCAATACGGTGATCAAAAACCTTGACAACTAAAGGGCGCTGTGATATCCTAATTTAGGTTCAACAACAACAAGAAGAAGTCTGCTTCTCACCTAGGTTGCTCAATGCGGCCGGGTTCATCCGAACACAAGGAACGGGCGAAACCCCCTTCCGATTCAGGTGATTTTTTTGCGGACATAAGTACTTCTTGTGTCCGCTTTTTTAATGAGTATCCAGGAGGTGTACGTTATTAAGCATAACGAAATCAACGAGGACATTCGAGATCGCGAAGTAAGACTCATCGGAGATGACGGCGAACAGATCGGCGTCATGTCAGGTAGAGAGGCTCTGGCTCTTGCCCAAGAGCGTAAATTAGATCTCGTGAAGATTGCGCCGCAGGCAAAACCACCGGTTTGCAAGATCATGGACTACGGTAAATTTAAGTACGAGCAGCAGAAGCGCGAAAAGGAAGCTCGCAAGAATCAGAAGACCGTCACGCTGAAGGAAGTTCGACTGAGCATGAAAATTGAAGACCACGACATGGAAACCAAGGCCAAGCACGCGATTAAGTTCCTCGAAAACGGCGATAAGGTAAAGGTATCTTTACGCTTCAGAGGCCGTGAGCTCGGACATACCAACCTCGGGTACGACGTTTTCAAGCGATTCGAAGACATGTTAGGCGATTACGCCGCTGTCGATAAAAAGCCTAAAATGGAAGGTCGTAGCATGGTGGCCTTCTACGTGCCGAAGAACAAACAATAACAACGCCAAGGAGGAAATACAATGCCCAAGATGAAAACACACAGGGGTGCTGCGAAGCGTGTCAAGAAGACTGCCAACGGTGGTCTCAAGCGTTATAAGGCATACAAGAGCCATATCCTGACAAAGAAGAGTTCCAAGCGTAAGCGTGGCCTTCGCAAATCAACGATGGTCAGCGGAGCGGATCTCAAGCGTGTCAAGCAGCTGCTGCCCTACCTATAGGATCGCATAACACTTAGAAGGAGGAATCAACCATGGCTAGAGTAAAACGTGGTATGAATACAAAACGAAAGCACAAAAAGGTCCTGAAGCTGGCGAAAGGCTTCTACGGACAAAAATCAAAGGTCTTCCGCGCGGCTAAACCCGCTGTTATGCGTTCGCTCCGTTCAGCATACGTCGGACGTAAGCTGAAAAAACGTGATTACCGTAAAATGTGGATCGCTCGTATCAACGCCGCCACGCGTCAGAATGGTATGAGCTACTCGAAGTTCATGCATGGTCTCAAGCTCGCCGGTCTCGATATGAACCGCAAGATGCTCTCTGAGATGGCCATCCATGATCCCGATGGTTTCAAAGCCCTCGTGGATGTAGCAAAATCACAAGAAGCATAAGCTGAGAAGGTTTTCCATCTTAATTGGAGAACCTTTCTTTTTTTTTACATAGTAAGAATGGTATAATGTGGGGAGATAATCATGCGGGAGGGAGTTCATGAAACCAGAGAGATTTATGGATAAAAAATTACAACCGGCCCAGGTGCTCGTGTTGGGTTTCGCTACGGTAATCCTCTTAGGAGCGATACTCCTCACCTTGCCGTTGGCCTCTCGGGACGGATCGAGCGTAGGGTTTATCAATGCCCTTTTCACAGCGACCAGTGCGGTTTGCGTCACGGGTCTTGTTGTCGTGGACACCGGGACCCACTGGACGGTTTTCGGTCAAGCGGTAATTCTGGGCTTGATCCAGATTGGGGGTCTTGGGATCATGACCATGACCACCTCCGTCGCCCTGATCATGGGACGAAAGATCGGGCTGCGCAACCGAATCATCATGTCCGAAGCGCTCAGCCAGTTTTCCATCTCGGGCGTTGTGCGTCTGACACGAACGATCATCGTGGGGACCTTTATGATCGAGGGTGTAGCCGCTGTGATCCTGAGCCTGCGTTTCGTGCCAGAGTTCGGCGTACAAAAGGGGATTTTCTTCGGGGTCTTTCACGCAGTGAGCGCCTTTTGCAACGCGGGATTTGATCTGATCGGGAACTTTCGTAGCCTGACGCCCTACGCCGGGGATCTGACGATCAACCTGGTCATCATGGGGTTGATCGTGATGGGTGGGATCGGCTTTTCTGTCCTCATAGATATCGTGAACGTCCGCCGGTTCAAGGACTTGAGTTTACACTCCCGTTTCGCCCTGATCGTTACGGGCATCCTCTTGGCGGTGGGATTCCTCTTGTTCCTATCGCTGGAGTTCAATAACCCTGCTACCATGGGCGGGAGCGATTTCAAGACCAAGACGCTCAGCGCAATGTTTTTATCCGTGACGCCCAGGACGGCGGGGTTCAACACCGTGGCCACCGACGCACTTCGAACCCCCAGCCTTTTCTTGACGATCATCCTGATGTTCATCGGTGGATCACCCGGATCGACAGCTGGTGGCATCAAGACCACCACTTTCGGCTTGCTGGTCTTGATGATCTTCACCACGGTCAGGGGGAGAGAAGACGTAGAGTTCTCCTACAGGAGAATCGAACGGGATGTCATCAACCGCGCCCTCGTCATCTTCGCGATCGCCATCGCGGTGGTGCTGGTGGTCACCTTCCTCATGACCATCACAGAACTTGGCCACAGTTTCATAGAGATCTTCTTTGAAGTCGTATCGGCACTCGGGACCGTGGGTCTCTCCATGGGAATCACCGGTTCTCTGACGGATATTGGCAAACTACTTATTACGCTGACCATGTTCTTCGGGCGACTGGGTCCCCTGACAATCGTCGTGGCACTGGCTAGAAAACAACAGGACAAGCATGCCCTCATCCGTTACCCTCAGGGCAAAATTACCGTAGGTTAGGAGTCGATCGATTATGAAAAAACAATTTGTCATCTTGGGTTGCGGCCGCTTTGGCAGCAGCGTGGCCACAGAATTGATGAAGCTCGAAGCAGAAGTGATGGTCGTGGACCAGAGCGAGGAGATCATTCAGAACATCTCGGATACGGTTACGTACGCCGTGCAGGCCGATGCGACGGATGAAAACTCCTTGCGGGCCCTGGGTATCCGGAACTTTGACGTGGCGATCGTGACGATCGGATCGGATATCCAGGCGAGCATTCTCGTGACCCTTATGATCAAAGAACTAGGGGTCAAACACGTTATCGCCAAAGCCCAGAACTCGCTTCATGCGAAGGTTCTCGGACGAGTGGGCGCCGATCGCGTGGTTTTTCCTGAGATGGAGATGGGCGTTCGAATCGCCAAGAATTTGGTAACGAATAACGTCCTCGATTTCATGGAACTCGCCGACAACTACACGATCATGGAGATCCGTGTCCTCGACGAATGGGTAGGCAAAACGCTTATGGATATCGACATGCGTAAAAAGTATGCCGTGAACGTGATCGCCGTTCGACGGGGGGAAGAGATCGACATCACCATCGGTGCGGAGGATACCTTTGAAGCGGAAGATACGCTGATCGTCATCGGGCATATCGAGGACCTCAAGAAGCTGGAAGTGAAATGATCACATCGGACAAGAACGAACATATCAAGGCACTGGCCAAGCTAAAGGCCAAAAAATATCGCTACCGTGAATCGCGTTTTCTCGTGGAAGGGGAACGATTCGTCGAGTCGGCACTACTGGCAGGAATCGACATTCGCGCCCTGGTCATGAGCGAGGAGTACGAGGACAACCGTCATCTGGCTGATCGTGTAGGGGAGGTTCTACGCGTGAGCCGTTCTGTCTTCGAGAGTCTATCCCAAACCGAACATGGTCAGGGCGTATTGGCCGCCGTAGAGATGCCGCTCTTCTCAAATGAAATCAAAGAGGCAGAAGGACTCTGGGTGGGTCTAGAAGACCTTCGTGATCCGGGCAACCTGGGTACCATCCTTCGCACGTGCGATGCCCTGGGCGTTCGGGGTGTGGTACTGGCAAAGGGCACCTGTGATCCTTACAATGACAAGGCACTGCGCGCGAGCATGGGATCGATTTTTCATGTACATCTTTATCAGACGGAAGATCTGGTGACATTTGCCGAAAGAATCGGTGCGATGCTCGTCGCCTCGTCCCCTGCAGGGGATGAGGATTTCGACGCCCTCTGTTATCCGCCGACGACCCTGTTGCTCATCGGAAATGAAGCCAAGGGACTATCGGGAGAATTGTTGGATGCCGCAACTCACCGGGTGCGAATCCCCATCGCCGGTCAGGCAGAATCATTGAACGCGGCCATGGCGGCGGGAATCATGATTTACGGAATCGAGCGAAAGCGTGGCTTGTAAGGCCTGATGGAATCTGTTATAATACCGATATCAATGAAAAGCGATGACTGGGCACAGTAGCCGGTAGGTTCTTCGAAACCTTTCAGCGACGGGGCGGTTTGGTGCGAGCCCTGGGAGACTACCGATGTGAAATTCACCCACGAGCTGTTCTCTTGAAAGACGCTTTAGCGTGGTAGGGAGAGCCGGTCAAGCCGTTATCCGTAGAAGTGGCGCCTTTTGGCGCAATTTGGGTGGTACCGCGAATGAAACCTTCGTCCCATGGGGACGGGGGATTTTTTTTTGAAAATGAGAGGAGTGACGGGAGTATGAAAGAGAAGATCAATGCTCTCCTGGAGGAGGCCCGCGCGGCCATCACAGGGGCGGAGGACTTAAAGTCCCTAGAGACCCTTCGGGTGAAGTACCTCGGAAAAAAGGGTGAGGTGACCAGCCTGCTGAAGGGGATGAAAGACGTTCCCAAAGAAGAACGACCGGCAGTAGGCAAACTCGTGAACGACCTGCGTGAGGATATTGAGGGATTATTGGAATCACAGAAGAAGAAGGCAGCTGAGAAAGCCCTCGAAAAGCAGCTCGCGGCAGAATCACTGGATGTAACCCTGCCCGGCATGCAGACTGAGCTCGGTAAGAAGCACCCGTTGAACCGGGTGCTCGACGAGATCACCTCGGTATTTTTAGGCATGGGCTTCAAGGTCGTAGATGGACCGGAGATCGACACGGTGTATCATAATTTCGACGCGCTTAACGCACCGGAGGACCATCCCTCGAGAGGACTTTCCGATACCTTCTACATCACAGAGAATCTGTTGCTCAGGACTCAGACAAGCCCCATGCAGGTCCGCACGATGAAAAAGATGGACCCACCAATCAAGATTCTAGCGCCCGGTCGATGCTTCCGAAATGACGAGCTCGATGCCACGCATTCCCCGATGTTCCATCAGATCGAGGGCCTTGTCGTCGATGAACACATCACCATGGCCGATTTGAAGGGGACCTTGGACCTCTTTGCAAAACGACTCTTCGGTGAACACACGAAGACGAAGTTCAGACCTCACTATTTCCCCTTCACAGAGCCGAGTGCGGAAGTGGATGTTTCTTGTTTCAAGTGTGGAGGTGAAGGGTGTCGTTTCTGCCAGAACAGCGGTTGGATTGAAATTCTCGGCTGTGGTATGGTGCATCCCCACGTGCTGGAGGAATGCGGAATCGACTCCGAGAAATACTCTGGTTTTGCCTTTGGCATGGGACTCGATCGCATCACGCTACTCAAACACGAAATCGACGATATCCGGTTGCTCTTCGAAAATGACATCCGGTTCATCCAACAGTTTTAAGGAGGCCTAGACTTATGTTCGTACCTGTACACTGGTTAAGAGATTATGTGGAGATCGAGGGCCTTTCTTTGAAAGCACTCGAAGATGGGCTGATCCTATCGGGATCGAATACAGAGGCCGCACGACCCTTTTCCCGTCAAATCAAGGGGGTCGTCGTGGGTGAGATCCAATCGATAGAAGAACACCCGGACGCCGATAAACTGCTCGTGATGAAAGTCGACGCCGGTGGCGATGTGCCCAGCACGATTGTCACCGGGGCCAAAAATTTAAACGTTGGCGACAAAGCACCGCTGGCCGTCGTGGGTGCCACCCTGCCTGGGGGCATGGAGATCGGGGCCACTGATTTTCGTGGTGTAACCTCTGAAGGCATGCTGCTCTCCATGCAGGAGATGGGCTTCGATGAATCCCTGATCCCTGAGGAAGTGAAGGATGGGATCATGATTCTCGATGCAGATGCTGTGCCCGGCGAAGATGTGAACGACCGTCTCGGTCTCGAGGATGTTGTGATCGAATTCGAAATCACACCCAATCGGCCGGACTGCTTGAGCATGATCGGGATGGCAAGAGAGACACACGCGACCTTCGACCGGCCGCTACATTTACCCGAGGTGCACATCGAGCACCCCGTCCCACCACTGGAGAACGAGCGGGTAGAGCTGGAGATTGTGGCTGAAGATCTTTGCCCTCGCTATATGGCACGACTGGTCAAAGACGTTAGGATCGAGCCGTCACCCGTCTGGATGCAGATGCGTTTGATCAAAGCGGGTATGCGCCCCATCAACAATATCGTGGATATCACCAACTATGTGATGCTAGAATTCGGGCAGCCGATTCATGCCTTCGATTACGATAAAGTTGCCGATCGCAAAATTATTGTGCGACGGGCCGAGAAAGCAGAGATTCTCAAAACGCTCGATGGCAAGGACCGTACGCTAACGGACGAGATGCTGGTGATCGCAGATCCCCAGAAAGCCCTAGCCATCGCCGGTGTGATGGGTGGAGAAGAGTCTGAGATCACCGAGACCACCGAACGCCTGCTCATCGAGGTCGCTTGCTTTGAGAAAAGCCAGATTCGCCGCACCTCCAAAGCACTGGGTCTACGTTCAGAGGCCTCCAGCCGCTTCGAAAAAGGTGTGAGCAGCGAATGGACGCCGATCGTGGCGGACCGCGTTTGCCAACTCATCGAAGCCTTAGGAGCTGGACAGGTGATCGATTTCATTGCCGATGCCTATCCTGTCGTCCAGGAGAAACGGCGCATCGCCTTCAGACCGGAGCGTATCCGCTCGTTGATCGGAATCGATATCGATGAGGAGCAGATGCACACCTACCTAGAGCGACTGGCGATTGCAGTGGAAGAATCGGTGGATGGTCCCGTGGCCGTGGTCCCGCACCACCGCCTGGATCTTGTGAAAGAAATCGATCTTGTCGAGGAAGTGGCACGGCTTTATGGTTACGACAAGATTCCGCGAACGCTACCCAAGATGGATACATGGGGTGGAAAAACCAATGCCCAGGAAATCGAGGATCTGGCAAAAGATGCTTTGCTAGCAGCGGGACATTCTGAAATCGTGACCTACTCATTCGTATCCCCAGGACAGTCGGATGCCCTGCGCCTGGCGGAACACAGCCTCCTGAGAGACGGGATCCGACTGATCAATCCACTGGGTGAAGAGTATTCGATGATGCGTACAACGTTACTGGCCAACCTACTCGAGGTGATGAACCGTAATGATAACCGGAGCATCGAAGAGCTAGCGCTTTTCGAAATCGGCAATGTTTTCTTCAAGCGCAATGGCGCCCTTGAGGAAGAGCCGATTGAAAAACGCATGCTGTCCATGGGCCTATACGGTGGCGGCCGCGATTTCTTCACGCTTAAGGGGGCCGTTGAGACACTGTTCAAGGCCCTGGGCATCAAGGGTATCGTCTTTGAGCGCGAAAAAAACCATCCGACCTTCCACCCAGGACGATGCGCGACCATCCGCAGGGGCAACCACATTCTGGGGACCCTGGGCGAGCTGCACCCCCTCGTGGCCGACCACTACGACCTCAAAAATCGCACGCAAGTTGCCGAGCTTGATTTCAATCTGATGATGCAGATGACACGGCGCGAGGTAAAATACGAGCAACTTCCCGTCTTCCCGTCGATCACGCGTGACCTCGCACTGATCGTCGATGAAGCCGTGACCCATGGCGAGCTGGCCAGTGCGATTGAAGAGACGGGCTCGTCCCTGTTAGAGAGCGTGGCGCTCTTTGACGTTTACCGCGGTGAGCAAGTGGGAGCAGGAAAGAAGTCCATGGCCTACCGCCTGTCCTTCCGCTCATCGGAGAAGACACTCACAGATGATATGGTCGCGGCCGATCACGATAAAATCCTTGCGGTTCTAGCCGAGAAATTTGATGCGCAACTGAGGTAGTGTCGCCCGCACCTTCGTGACTTCAGTCATGTCTCCTTCAAATAAGAATTGTCACCTTTTCCTTTAGAATGGTATACTAAGAAAAAGAGCAATGGAAAAGGAGTGCGCGCCATGCCCATGATGAACAAGGTTACCGTCAGAATTTTCGGCAAGGATTACCCCCTGCGGAGCGAGGATAGTCGCGAGTACATCCAGCGACTGGCTTTGTACGTGGATGATAAGATGCGCGAAACCATGGACAAGAACGATAAGCTGTCGAACTCGATGATCGCGGTATTGACGGCGCTAAATATCGCCGATGAGTACCACAAGATGAAAAGCGATTACGAGGAGATGAAAAAAAGGTTCGATGACCCCGAGTATGAGCTCAAGGTGACGCGCGACGAGCTGCAGAAGGTCACCAGTGAGTTCGACCAGAGAAACAAAGCCTACGAGCGCATGATCTCGGAGTTCACCCATTTGATCGAAACATCGACGGCATACGAGAGTGACATCTCAAAACTCAAGCGAAAGATGGATTTCCTCAATGAGGAGTTAGAGAAAAAAGAACGGGAGCTCAGCGACTCCAATCATTTTGTCCAGAGACTCGAAGTAGAACTCGGCACCACACGCGAGGAACTCGAGGCCATCGTTGAAGAAGAAGAAGATGAATCGACTCAGTAAAGTGGTGTAATAGCCACTTTCTTTTTTGAGGTGAAAGTATGTTAAGCATAGAATTGCTCGCTCCGGCGGGCTCACCAGAATCACTTGAAGCGGCGATTGCCGCCGGAGCTGATGCCGTGTACCTGGGTGTCGAGCGATTCGGCGCCCGGCAGTTCGCGACGAATTTTGAGTCGGGAAACCTGCAAGGTGCCGTCCAGCGCGCCCACAATCACAACGTGGCGATTTATGTCACGATGAACACCCTCATCAAAGAGGAGGAGTTTGACGAGGCGCTAGCCATCGTCGATACCCTCTACCGTGCGGATGTGGATGCGCTGATCCTTCAGGATCTCGGCTTGGCCCGCGTGGTGGCCGAGCGGTACCCGGATTTTGAACGGCACGCGAGCACCCAGATGACCGCGCAGAGCCTCGAGGATGTGCTCTTCTTGGAAAAGATGGGTTTCAGCCGCGTGGTGGTCGCGCGGGAAATGAGCATCGAGGAGCTACGCGCCATACGTGACAAGACGACTGTACCCTTGGAGATTTTTGTGCACGGGGCCCTGTGCACAGCTTATTCCGGGGCCTGTCTCATGAGTGCGTACATCGGTGGTCGTAGTGGCAACCGCGGTGCTTGCGCGCAACCCTGTCGCTTGGCCTATACGGCGATTGATGGGGAGGGAATCAAGAGGGGACGGACTCATTATCTGAGCCAGAAGGATTTGAACGTGCTCGATCACCTCGGTGAACTCAAGTCGCTGGCACCGGTCTCCTTCAAGATCGAGGGGCGGATGAAATCACCGGCCTACGTGGCAGGCGTTGTGGAGACCTATCGGCGTGCCATCGATGGACAGGTGGTAGCCGGTGCGAAAGAAGCATTGGCGCGCCTCTTCAACCGTGGATTCACCACGGGTCATCTGTTCAAGGACCATGAGATGGGCGCTCACGATTTGCCCGGTCACAGGGGAGTTCCCATCGGTCGGGTGGAAGATGAGCGAGAGGGGTACCTTTACGTTAGGCTGTCTGGGGATCTCGCCGCGCAAGATGATATCCAGGTATCCACGACCGGTGGAAGGCGCGTGGGTGGTCGTGTGGAACGCCTCTTTATGAGCGGGGAACCTGTGGAAGAGGGTGCCTCTGGCGATTTGGTTAAATTTCCCTTTAAGCACGCGGTTCCTAGAGGGGCGGACGTTTTCAAGACCTTCGATGTGCGATTGAACGATCGGTTAGCCCTTCGTGTGCACGAGGGGAGACGATCGATACCAGTATCCGGACAGTTCATCCTAGAGGACCAGGGGCCGCCGGTCCTCACCCTAACGGATGGCAAAGGGACCGTTACCGTGGTTGCAGATCAGGAGGCACAACCGGCCCGCAAAGCTCCGCTAACGGAGGAGAAGGTGCGGGAGCAGTTGATAAAGATGGGCGACACACCCTATGCACTTTTACAACTGGAGATCCGCTTGGTACCCGATCGTTTTCTACCGGTGTCCGAGCTCAATGCACTGCGTCGAAAAGCAGTGGAGGCTCTTGCGGCCCTACGGATGCAATGGCACCCGGAGCGAGCTGAACGACAAGGCCTCGAGCCCCTCGAGACAGTAAAGCCCACACGTATCCAAGCATCACCGCGTGCGGTGGTGCAGGTGCGGACGGCCGAACAGCTGGATGTGGTGCGACGTTTTGATGTGCATGCGATCTACACGGAGCTCGATGGTCCCATCGCTGAAGACGGTCGGATTTTTCGGATCGGGCGTTTTACGGGAAGGGCAGATCAACGCGCACTAGTTGCCCGCACCCTGGGCGATCTCGAGCACGCTAGTGTCGCTGACTTCACATTGAATGTTTTTAACCGGCAGACGGTAACCTTCCTGTCGGACCGGGGCATGGATGTGGTGACAGCATCTCCCGAACTAAGCCTTGATGAGATTAGAAACTTACATGTTCCGGGCGTCGAGATAGAGCTCATCGTCTACGGCAGGCTCCCCCTGATGACCATTCGAGACCGCGGGGCGATGCGGCAAGAAGGTGTGGTGGCCCTAGAGGACGAACGCGGAGACCGGTATCCCTACGTGGATCTTGATGAAGAGCACCACCAGGTGTTTGCTCCCGAGCCCATCCACCTGGAACCAAAGGATTTCACGGGGACTTGTCATCGGTACAGGATTATCCTGACCGATGAGTCGGCAGAAAGAACGGAAGCTGTACTGTCAGCCTATTTACGCGAATGCGCGTATCCTGAAACGCCTGAGTCGCGTGGTGCTTTCTACAGCGGAGTGCGATAGGAGGAATGAGAAGTGAACGCCAGAAGCTTTAGGGTGCTCGAGATCGACAAGGTGTACGGTCGGCTGCGGGGATACGTTTCCTCCAGCCTCGGCAACGAGATGATCGACGAGCTAGAACCCATGACGTCACCCTATGCGATCAAAGAAGCGCACGCCGATCTAGATGAGATGGTACAACTCCTGCTGGAGAAAGCGGGGATTCCCTTCGGGCCCGTGCATCCCATGGGGACCACGGTGAAAAAGGCAAGCATCGGTAGCACGTTAACACCACGGGAGATTCTCCAGGTCGGCGACACCTTGCGCACCACCCGTGTTCTCAGGAGATTCTTCACAGAGTCGGACACCCAGCGAGAGAAATTCGGTCGCCTTTTCGGCTTTGCCGAGGGACTGGTGATCCAGTCGGAACTCGAGAAAGACATCGAGGCTGCAATCTTGTCAGATCAGGAGATCAGTGACAACGCTTCCCCTGAGTTACGCACGATCCGGCGGCGTATCGACTCGAAGAATCAATCGATTCGGGATCGCCTCGATAGCATGATCAGCTCGCAGCGCTACGCTTCGATCCTTCAAGAGCGGTTGATCACCATACGTGACGGGCGGTTTTGTATCCCCGTGAAAAACGAGTATAAGAAGCAAATCAAGGGCATGATCCATGACCAATCGGCCAGTGGCAACACGGTATACGTAGAACCGATGGCCGTGGTCAATCTGAACAACGAGTTAAGGGAACTTCATATCGATGAAAGCAAGGAGATTGAGCGGATCTTATCTGTATTCACCGATCGGATCGCCACTTTTGGGACGGCTCTCCTTCAAAATGAAAATCTTCTAAAGGCCCTAGACTTCCTACTGGCCAAGGCGAAGCTGGCGCTAGATATGGGGGCCGTGCGACCGGAGATCAACCAGAGGGGTTACCTGCGGATTGTCAACGGTAGACACCCCAGCATACCCGTTGAGGAAGTCGTCCCTACAAACGTGTGGCTCGGCGACCACTTCAAGACCCTGTTGATCACGGGGCCAAACACCGGTGGGAAGACGGTCACGCTCAAGACCGTCGGCCTCTTGACGCTGATGATGCAGTCTGGCTTATTCGTTCCTGCGGATCACGGGACGGAGCTGGCAATTTTCGAAAAGGTATTTGCCGATATCGGCGATGAGCAGTCCATCGAACAATCCCTCTCCACTTTCTCTTCACACATGACAAATATCGTGGAGATCTTGGAGCGTGTAGACGATCGTTCGCTGGTCCTTTTCGATGAACTGGGTGCGGGCACCGATCCCACGGAAGGTGCTGCGCTGGCTATGGCCATCCTCAAGCGCCTTTACAAGGATGGGATCCGGACGATCGCGACGACGCACTATACTGAACTGAAGCAATTTGCCGTGATCACCGAGGGGATTGAGAACGCGAGCGTCGAGTTTGATGTCGCCACGCTTAGTCCTACCTACAAGCTCCTGATCGGCGTACCGGGAAAATCCAACGCCTTCGAGATCAGCAAGCGATTGGGTCTATCGGACGATCTGATCGATGAAGCGCGACATCTGGTCCACCACGATGACATCGCTTTTGAAGAGATCATCGAGGGTATCGAGCGAAACCGAAAGGAAGCGGAAGAGGACAGGAACGATGCGCTGAGGTTGCGTCTCGATGTTGAACGCTTGAAAAAGTCGCTGGAACAGGAGAGAGAATCCTTGTCGTCACAGCGGGATCAGGTGGTGAAGAAGGCAAAGGACGAGGCGCGTAGCATCTTAAAGCGCGCCAAGGACAGTGCCGATGAGGTCATGAAGACCCTGAGGGAAATGGAATCGACGGCCAAAGTCGACCAGCATCAACTCGATCAGGCGAAAAGCCGTTTGAGAGAAGAGCTCGGTGAAGTCACGGAAACAGTTTTCGATCGTGAGGTCGTGAACGAAGCGCCGCCTGAGCGCGTCGCGGTGGGCGACCGCGTGAAGGTGCTTCATCTCGGGCAGGAGGGCGAAGTCCTCCGTGCGGATGAGCACGCCGATGAGGTACAGGTGCAAATGGGCGTCATGAAAATGATGGTCCCCCTCAACAAGATCGAGGTCATCGGCAAGAAGACGAAGCCCGCCCAACCGCAGGCCAGCCGGAGGTTCAGCGGTGTTGGGCGTTCGGCGAGTACAGAGATAGATCTGCGCGGAGATGATCTGGAAGAGGCCAGGATGCGATTGGATAAATTTATCGATGAGGCATCGCTCTCGAACCTCAAGGAGCTTCGCATCATCCACGGAAAGGGAACGGGTGCCCTCCGAAAAGGTGTTCAAGAGTATGTGAAACGTCACGGGCAGATTGCTGAGTTCAGAGATGGGAAGTACAACGAGGGTGGCACCGGTGTGACGGTGGTCACGCTGAAGGAGTAAGCCATGTGGTTGGTGAGCGCCTGTCTCGTCGGCATTCCCTGTCGTTATGATGGCAAGCGAAAAACCGATGCTTCTGTACAGGTTTTCTTGGCAGAAAAACCCTTCGTGGCCCTTTGTCCAGAGGTCTTGGGCGGGCTCGATACACCGAGGCAACCCGCTGAAATCTCAGGAGACCGTGTGAGGAATACCGTAGGTGAAGACGTTACAGCTGCATTCGATCTTGGAGCTGTTCGATCACTGCGCATTGCTAAGCGCGTTGGGGCCCATAGTGCGCTTTTAAAAGAAGGCAGCCCCTCCTGTGGCGTGCACCGGAGGTACGATGGTACTTTCAGCGGCCAGAGTGTGTTGGGTCCTGGCAAAACAGCCGCCCTACTCATGAAGGCGGGTCTCCGTGTGATTTCGGAAGAAGATCTCAAGTAAAAAAAGGATGGTCCCCCAGTTGGAGGGACCATCCTTTTTGCGATCAGTTGGATTCGAAATACTGTAAGATCTCGAGTAGATCCGGGTCATCGGGCTTGAGCTCTCTTGCCTTTTCAAAGGACTCTTGTGCTGCCCGGAGATCATTCTGCCGGATGGCATCGATACCGGACTCGAAATAGTAGGAAAAACTGTCGATGTAAAGCTGTGTGCCGAAGAAAAGAGCGGCGGCGAAAAAGAGGGGCAAGACCACGCGCAGAAAGGGTCGGATCTTCACGTTCCTACGTTCGAATTGGATTCCCGTCGCCCAGGCGCAGGCGTAGCCACCGAAGAGTCCGGCGAGGTGAGCGTAGTTGTCGATCTGGGGCATCATGAAACCGAAGGCCACGTTGATGCCGAGGAGTACGATCATCTGGTTGCCGTAGATGCGGCGGTAGGCATCCTTATTGAGATGGTAGAGGTAGAGGTTGGCACCGAGCAGGCCAAAGATCGCGCCGCTCGCTCCGATGGCGATGCTGGGGTTAAAAAGGTAACTCCCGAGGCTTCCGAAAAGACCGGCTGACATGTAGATAATCAGGAAGCGCCCCTTGCCGTAGATGCGCTCGATATCTTGTCCGAGGACATAGAGGGCAAGGTTGTTAAATAGCAAATGGTAGATGTTGGCGTGTAGAAACATGCTGGTCAACAGCCGGTAGTATTCCCCGTCGGCGATGCGCAGGTTGAACTTTGCACCGAGTAAGATGAGATTCTCCAAGGTGGGACCACCGAGGAGGACCGTGACCACATAGAGCGTGATATTGATGCCGATGAGTATCTTAACGAGTGATATTTGTTTTCTCATGATCTTCGATTCCCCTTTATCCTTTTATTATAAACCATCTTCGGGGGAAACCCAACGCTTTCCTCAGCGCTTGTCAAGGTCACCGGAATATGGTAAACTTGACGCATCGAAAAAGTGTCGATGAAGGGGAGAGTAGCTAGCAAAGGATCTCGTTTAGCGACCTGGGGATTGGTGGGAGCCCAGGGGATTTTGCTTCGCGAAACGCACCCCGGAGACGTGTGGCCGAAAGAAGATGACAGTAGGCCCACGGGTAGTCCACCCTTACGGGACATCAAGCGGGCGGTCAGGTTTGATCGCCAAGAAGAGTGGTACCGCGAAACCCAACGGTTTTCGTCTCTTATCCCGAGGGGGGTAGGGGATTTTTTGACTTTTTGAGAGACACGAGGAGGTAAATCATGATTCAATTTAAGGAAGAAATTGCAAAGGGACTAGCACCCCATATTGAAACGATGACAGCCGCGGAAATTGAAGTGGCCATCGAGTATCCCAAGTATGCCCATCTGGGTGATTTTGCATTTCCCTGTTTCCGCCTGGCCAAAGTCTTCAGGAAAAGTCCCCAGTTGATCGCAGAGTCCCTGGCTGATCATTTCAAGGACCATGCACTTTTCTCCACTGTGGAGGCTGCGGGCGGGTACCTGAACTTTAAAATTGACCCTGGTACTTTTGCAAAATCCGTACTGGAGACGGTGAATGAGGCGGGGGAAGCTTACGGGCAATCGGATCTTGGAAAAGGACAAACGGTGATCGTTGAGTTTTCCTCAACCAATATTGCGAAACCTTTCCACATGGGTCATATTCGGAGCACGATGATCGGAAATTCTCTCTACAGAATCCATCAGGCTCTGGGGTACGATACAGTGGCCATCAATCATCTGGGCGATTACGGGACGCAGTTCGGGAAATTAATTGTAGCTTTCAAGCTCTGGGGAGATCGGGAGACCATCGAGAAGAATCCGATTCCCGAACTACTGAAACTCTATGTGCGGTTCCACGAAGAGGCCGAGAAGAACCCGGAGATGGACAACGAGGCGCGCGCATGGTTTTTCAAACTCGAGCAGGGTGACCAGGAAGCCTACGAGCTGTGGAAGTGGATCAAAGACGTGAGCCTGATGGAGTTCAATCGTGTGTACAAGATGCTGGGTGTACACTTCGACTCCTTTGCAGGCGAGTCATTCTATTCCGATAAAATGCCAGAAGTGCTCACCGAACTGCGAGAGAAGAATATCTTGAAGAAATCCGATGGTGCGGAGATCGTTGATCTCGAGCCCTACGGGATGCCACCGGCTCTCGTGACGAAATCCGATGGGTCCACACTGTATATCACACGTGATATTGCCGCGGCTATCTACCGAAAAAAGCACTACGATTTTGATAAGAACATCTACGTTGTGGGTAGCCAGCAACGACTCCACTTCCAACAGTGGTTTAAAATTGTTGAGTTGATGGGGTACGAGTGGTATAACGATTGTACTCACGTAGACTTCGGCATGGTAGCGCTCGAAGAAGGATCGCTTTCAACGCGGCGCGGACGCGTGGTCTTCCTTGAGGATGTGCTAAACAAGGCCGTCGAAAAGACGAAAGAGATCATCGAGGAAAAGAATCCGAACCTCGAGAACAAAGAAGAAGTAGCCAAGCAGGTGGGTATCGGCGCTGTGGTCTTCCAGGAACTGTCGAATAACCGCATCAAGGATTACACCTTCAGCTGGGATAGCACCCTTACTTTTGAAGGGGATTCGGGTCCTTATGTGCAGTACACCTACGCAAGAAGCCAGAGCGTTTTGAAAAAAGCCGGAGGCTATGATCTCACAGGAGCTGATTACCAGTTACTTGACGATGAAGCTTCGTTAGAGGTCGTTCGATTGATTGCCAAGTATCCCGAGGTGATCGTGGATGCTTCGCGGAAGTATGAGCCTTCACTGGTCACGCGTCATATTTCGGATCTTGCCAAAGCTTTCAACAAGTTTTACCATGACAACGCGATCCTAGTGGAGGATGCTGAGCTGAGAAAAGCGCGCTTGGCTCTAGTCAAAGCGGCAGGTCAGACAATCAAAAACGGTCTGTACCTCATCAGCCTCGGAGCACCAGAAGAAATGTAATAGGAAATCCCCCCTCGATGAGGGGGGATTTTTTTTCATTAGCGATCGAAGTCGAACTGCTCCCTGAGGACGTCGGGATCCTTCTTCTTGTACACGCGATTGGATTTTTCCATGATCGTCAGAATGGTTTCAAGCACAGCGTTCACGCGACCATCCAGTTGATCGAGGTCCTGTTTATCGATGTTGTAATAGAGGAACAGGTCCTCAAAGAGGCGAACGAGGGTTGATATATGATCGTCGATGGTGATGAACCGTTCGAAGTTCTTTGAATGCATCGCGTTGCGGAACTGATCGATATCAATGCGGATGACATCGACGATATCTTCCTCGTTATCGTAATCTCCAAGTGGCATCGTGTAGGGTTTGATCCGCTCCATGTAGAAGGTATTATCCTCTTTGAGGTGGTACATATAGGAGATGGGGTGACCTTCGAGGTTGAACTTGACGTAGTACATGATGCCCTGGATGTCGAGCATGTTCGCACCCATTGCTTTCAACTCATCTTTGCAAATCTCGTGTCGAATCAATCGTGAAGACATGATGGCCATCGTTTGGCGCCTCCCTTCTTATGCCCCTATTGTACCATAAGAAAGCGGGGGGAAACCGCTGAACATCTATGTTATAATAGGTGAGAAGCTTTTTTGGAGGAAGGAGGGGCAACGTGCACGTTTACCTCGTCACACTCAATAGCCGGTTCACCCACACGAGTCTGGCCATCCACCAGCTGGCCGCTGCCCTGCGTCATGCGAAGGTGCGTGTTTCAGTAGGAGAATGGTCGATCAATGGTGACGTCTATGCTATTTTGAGAACACTTTACGAATCTAACGCTGATCTGGTGGCCTTTTCCACTTATATCTGGAATCGCGAGGAAACGCTTTTGCTCGCTGAAGAATTGAAGCGGTTGCGGCCTGATGGTGGCATTCTGCTCGGTGGACCGGAGGTCAGTTTTGGCGCCAGGGCCTTGCTTGAAACGAAGTCTTTCGTCGACTGCATTATCGCTGGAGAGGGGGAAAAGGCCCTCGTTGAACTGGCCTGTGGCAAGCCTTACGCCACGATCCCCGGTTTGGTCTATCGAGACGGTGATCACATCAAAGACCAGGGACAGGCGCCTCCTCTCCCTCCCAAAGATTTTGAGACTATGCCTTATGGTGATCTGAAACAGTATAAGAACAGGATCCTGTATTATGAGACCAGCCGCGGGTGTCCTTATCATTGTAGCTACTGCCTCTCATCTACGACAAGGGGGGTTCGTTTCTCGTCGTTAGAGCGCGTGAAGGAGGACTTCTTGACCTTTGTTAAGGCCGGGGTCAAGCAGGTCAAATGTGTGGATCGCACCTTCAATGTGCGTGCAGAACGAGCCAAGGAAATCATGGCATATCTGGTATCGATCGATCGGGGGAAGACGAATTTTCATTTTGAGATGACCGCCCATTTGCTCGACCAAGAGATGCTCGAGATCCTAGCCTCCGCTCGTCAGGGACTCTTTCAGTTTGAAATCGGTATCCAGAGCACGCATGGGCCCACCCTCGAGGCGGTCAACCGCCCGATGCCTTTCGAACAGATGAAGCCTGCGATCGAAGCGCTGATCGATCTGGATAGACACCATGTGCATCTCGATCTGATCGCAGGGTTACCTGAAGAAACCTTCGATCGATTCCTATGCTCCATCGACGATGTGATGTCCCTCGAACCCCATATGATGCAGCTTGGATTCTTGAAATTGATACGGGGTACTGCTCTTCGCGAGGATGCGGACCGCTATGGGTATATTGCGGCTTTGCAACCGCCATACCAGGTGCTTCAAAGCAAATGGCTAACTTATGAGGAGATGGGAGTTCTTTCGGATATCGAACATGTGATCGATGGTTTTTACAACACCGGGCTCTTCCGACAGACCCTTCTAAGGTTGACCCGATCGTTGTACGGAAACAGCTGGTCTCGGTTTCTACTGGATTATCGCGGGTATCTACAAGATGTCGGTGCGCTTTCCCGATCACTGGGCCAAGCGGAAAAGAGCCGTTTGCTTTGGGATTTCATCCACCGCGTGGGTGGTACAAAGAAGGCATCCCTCCAGGAGACCTTGATCTATGATGCGCAGGCTTCTGGTTACCGCGGTATCCAGCAGCTCTTCGAGCGAGAAGAGCCCGCAGATTACCAGAACCGTTGCTATCAGTTTCTGAATGATCCTGTCCATCGGCAGAGATACTTGCCCCACCTGTCCGGTGTGAGTGATAAGAAGGCGATGAAGCAAGTGGTTTTCGTTCATTTCGAACAGCCACCCTTACCGGGGGAAACGGCTGTCGATTATCTGGTGGACAGGAGTCGAGCCGATTATCTGGGTAGACACCCCATGCATCCCATTGTTCTGTGAGGAGTTGAAAATATATGTCCTACCTCAGCGATCTGCTGATTGTCAATAGAAAAGTTATTCCGAAGGCGCTCACCGCCTTCCGCAAGAATCTGACGATTCTCCTCGTTGGCATGCCCTATCTTTTGGTCGCTTTGATCGTCGGGCGTGTGGCGCTCTCCCTGTCTTTCCTCGGGGGAATCCTACTCTACTTGATGCAGGCTGCGATAATTTCGAATTACCTGCATCTCATCGACCGCATCCTCATGCGGGGGAGCTTTGACTTCGACGATTTCAAGGCCGGGTTTACCGTCTACCTCAGGAAGGTCTACATCATGGCTTTCATGGTCTTTGTTTTCAATTTTGGATTGAATATTCTGGCTAGACCCCTTACTTTCATCCACCCCTTGTTCGGTTACCTCATCCCCTTAGCAAACCTGCTATTGATCCTCTTTTTAAACCCACTTCCGGAAGTCATCTATCAGAAGTATTATTCGGAATGGGATAGCGTGGTCTTTAGTTTCCAATTTATCAAAACCGATTGGTTCAATTGGTTGATCCCGAACGTCCTCTTCGGGGCGGTCATTTTTGCAGTTTACCGCTTGATTGCCCTGTGGGTCTTGCCGATCGTCTGGCAGATTCCCGTGGGTGGTTATTACCTTTATCTACTGGTTCAATCATTGATCTTACAGGGCTTCGTAGCTGTGCTGATGATCTACAGAGCTTTTTTGTTCCGGGAACTAGCGACTTCCTCACGTAGGAAAAGAGAGTTCTCCAGGTATTTTTCTTAGAAAGGAGGCGATCTGATGAAACGAGTTTTACTCCACCACAACAACAAGAAGTACAGTTTGAAAGTGAAAGACCGTCTCCTGACATTGTTCAAAGAACGCGGGATACAATTGACCCGAAAGAATCCCGACCTGATCGTGGTAATCGGTGGAGATGGCACGATGCTCAGTGCCATCCGACGGTATCGCTCCATGGGATTACCCTTTATTGGCGTCGATACGGGTTCCCTGGGATTTCTACCGAGCATCATGACGGATCATCTGGAAGAACTCATGGACATTCTGGAGAACGGTAACTACCGCGTGGTCTCTTATCCACTGCTCAAGGTGAAATCAAAGACGGTCCGCGGAAAAGTAATCGAGGACTTTGCCTTCAATGAAATCGTGATCAAGCATCTCGAGCCCAAGCTGATGGAAGTGAAGATGTTCATCAACGATAAGGCGTTCAATTACTTCACAGGAGATGGTTTTATCGTCTCGACACCGATTGGGGCCACAGGTTACGCGATCTGGGCCGGTGGTGCCGTGATGCATTCGGATCTCGATGTGTTTCAAATCACACCGATTCATCCCAACGACAACAGCATCAATCGTCCCCTGGAATCAAGCCTCATCGTTCCACAGGATACAACCTTGGATTTCAAGATAGTGAAAGCCAATATTCGCGAGGTCATCGTGGCTTGTGATGGAAGTAAAATGAGCAATGATTTTATTCGTGAAGTGCACATCTGCTCTTGCGAGGAAAAGATCAAAGTGCTGCGCTCCGATCACTACGATTATTTCGATCTTTACAAGCGAAAGATTATCGATAAGAATGTCAGGAGGTATCTGAGATAGATGGATTTTTTACTAAAAGCACTCTCATCGTACTTCAAACCATACGCGGAGCGCCTTGCCTTCGTACAGGTGCGTGAGGATCGGGAGGTGCGGATAAAAGATGGCGTGGTTCCTCCGGAACTCCCCTTACCCGTATCGGTGAAAACCGTATCCGAGGCGGTCATGGGTGAAGACATCGATGCTTTTGGCGGTGATGAGCTCTTTTCCAACATGCTGAGGGTTCTGGCCATGGACCCGGGGATCGAAGCGGCTGCAGGCTATCGCGCGTTGTTGGTGCGATTGGATGAGGAGGAACGACAGGCGCTCTTGATCGCCGGTCTTGAAGAGGCCACTGCCGGTCGTTACAGTGATGCGCTGCTCTTCCTCTTAGGTTACCGATCGGTCTACGGTCCTTCCCTCGATGTGGATTATAACATCGGTCGTTTGTTGGTCGATCTGTCGGCGGAAGGGGAGAAAGTCTTTTTTGAGAAGCTCGCCCTGCAGACCTTCGAGTATCTATCGACGCTCTATCCGGAGTTCGGTGGTATCGATTTTCACCTGGGATTTCTCTACTACAATCAAAAATCCTTCGGACGGGCGAAGAAAACGTGGCGTGCTGCGCTGGCCAGTGAAGATCTGAACGAATCCATGCGCGACGAGATTCTCGATCATCTGCCGAAGTTAGAGCATCAGGTAGATTTTGAAGAAGGGACCTCGCTCGTACTCGCGGGAAGGGCGCAAGAAGGACTCGAGTTGCTATTGCCTCTTGCCGACCGACATGATGATTGGTGGCAGCTCTACTTTTTCATCGGGGTGGCCTATCGTCAGCTCGAGCGCTTTGACGACGCGATCAAGGTGTTGAAAAAAGTGCTCGACCTGAACACAGGCCATCTTGAAACCTTGAATGAGCTGGGGCTTTGCTTCATGGCCACTGGGGACTTTACACAGGCCAAGCGTCTGTACAAAGAGGCCGTTGGGCTCAACCCCACCGATCACGAGTTGCTTTGCAACCTGGGAATCGCCACCTACTACGAGAAGGATCCCTGGACCGCCCAATCTCTATTTGAAAAAAGTTTGGAACTCCAAGATGATCCGATCACACGCGCCTGGCTGCAACAGGTGAAACAAGAGAACATCGCCCATTAGGGCGGTGTTTTTTGTTGCACCCCCCTGTGAAATCATGTACAATGAGGGTGAGTTACGAAAAATGTTGAAGGTATACTAAAATATTTTAACAGGAGGGATCGCGTGATTAAGGATCTGAAGCAATTGATCGAAGCCGCGCAAACCGGGGATCAGATGGTCCTCGCTGTGGCAGCTGCGGAAGATGCCCATGTACTTGAAGCGGTAGAGGAAGCCCGCGATTTAGGCATCATCGAGGCCAAGCTCGTGGGTGATATCGATGCTATTTCACTCGTGGCAGAGCAGCTGGACATTGACCTTTCGGCATACGATGTATACGAGGCGGAATCGCTCGATGAATCAGCTGAAAAGGCCGTGAAACTCGTCCGAGAGGGGAAAGCAGACTTCCTCATGAAAGGGCTGATCGACACCTCAATCCTCATGAAGGCAGTCCTCGATAAGGAAAAGGGTCTTCGAACATCTTCTCTGCTATCGCATGTCATGATCTACGAAGTACCAACCTACCATAAATTATTGTTGTTGTCCGATGGGGGCATGAACATCGCACCAACGTTCGAACAAAAGAAACAGATTGTGGAGAATGGTGTGATCGTCGGAACTGCACTGGGCATAGACCCCGTGAAGGTGGCTTGCCTGGCTGCCAAGGAAAAGGTCTCGGACAAGATGCAGGCGACGGTAGACGCGGCCCAATTGGCATCGTTCTTTCAAGGGGCGGAGGACAGGATCGTCGAGGGACCTCTGGCCTTCGATCTGGCCGTATCGAAAGAGGCGGCGGAGACGAAGAATTTCAAGAGCCAAATCGCCGGCGATGTGGATTTCTTATTGGTTCCGACCATTGAAATGGGCAACGGCATCGGAAAATCGATGACCTATATGGCTGGCGCAGAGTCAGCTGGAATCGTTATGGGTGCTAAGGCACCGATCGTCTTGGTATCGCGTGCGGATAGTGCTAGTGCTAAGCTTTACTCGATTGCTTTGGGACGCATGATCGCGGCCCACAAGGAAGGTTAGGAGTGGAATCGTGAAAAAGGAATTTATGACCGGTAATGAAGCGGTAGCCCGTGGTGCCTATGAGGCAGGGGTGACCTATGCAACGGCATATCCAGGAACACCGAGTACGGAGATCCTGGAGAATGTGATTCACTATAAAGAAGAGATCGTTTCAGAGTGGGCTCCGAATGAAAAGGTAGCTCTCGAAGCAGCCATCGGGGCGTCGATTGCTGGCGTTCGTTCCTTGGCCGCGATGAAGCATGTGGGTGTGAACGTGGCGGCAGATCCACTCTTCACCTTAGGTTACACCGGCGTGACCGGTGGACTGGTGCTCATTAGCGCCGACGATCCCGGTTGCCACAGTTCTCAAAACGAGCAGGATAACCGTTACTACGCCAAGTTCGCAAAAATTGCGTGCGTAGAGCCCAGCGACTCGCAAGAAGCGAAGGACTTTATCAAAGAAGCTTACAAAATCAGCGAGACCTTTGATACAGCCGTTCTCTTCCGCATGACCACTCGTATCTGTCACTCAAAGGGGATCGTGAGTTTTGATGAACGCGAGGACAAAGCGATTGTTCCTTATGAGAAAAAACCAGAAAAATTCATATCCGCGCCGGCCAATGCAAGACGCTTGCATCCCATTGTAGAAGATCGATTGGTCGCTTTAGAGAAGTACGCGAACGAAACACCGTTAAATCGCATCGAGTGGAACGACAAGAAAATTGGTATTGTGACAAACGGTGTGGCCTACAACTATGCCAAGGAAGTCTTTGGCGACAGCGCTTCTTACTTGAAGATCGGATTTAGCTATCCTCTGCCCATGGACAAGATCAGGGCCTTCGCCGATGAAGTGGAAACACTATACGTCGTAGAAGAACTCGAGCCTTTCATGGAAGAACAGATGAAAGCGGCGGGCATCGCATGCACGGGTAAGGCGTTGATCCCCAACATCGGCGAGCTCAATCCTGATATCGTGGCCAAATCACTCCTCCAAGAGGAACGCGAGATTGTACAGATTGATGAGGATAAAATTGTCAGCAGACCCCCGACCTTATGTGCGGGTTGTCCTCACCGCGGTTTCTTCTTCGCCCTGAGCAAGAAGAAAAATGTTATGATCACCGGCGACATCGGTTGTTACACACTGGGTGCTGCAGAGCCGCTGAACGCCACGGACACCGTGATTTGTATGGGTGCATCCATTTCCATGGGTCACGGGGCATCCAAAGCGTTCGAGCGTCACGGGGTAGATAAAAAAGTGGTCTCGGTCATCGGTGACTCGACCTTCTTCCATACGGGCGTGAACTCGCTGATCGACGTGGCATACAACGGTGGAAATACCGTGACGGTGATCTTGGATAACAGGATTACCGGCATGACGGGCCACCAGGAGAACCCCGGTACAGGGTATACCCTTTCTGGTGATCGTGTGAAAGAGATCGATATTCCGAAGCTGGTGAAAGCTATTGGCATTGATCACGTCGTATCGGTGAATCCGCTCGATCTCGATGCGACGAACAAGGCCCTCGACCAAGCCCTCGCCAGCGAAGGTCCCTCGGTGATCATCACGCGCTGGCCCTGTGCACTGAAGCGATTCTCCACAGAGGATTTCGAGGAGTTCGATCTGACGCCGAAGGTTTACCAGGTGGAGGAAGTAAAGTGTCGCGGTTGCAAAATGTGTATCCGCACGGGTTGTCCTGCGATCAGCTTTGATAAAGAAACGAAGAAATCACATATCGACGAGACGCTGTGCGTGGGTTGTAGCGTGTGTGCACAGGCTTGTCCCTTCGATGCCATTGCAAAGGTGGGTGAGTAATCATGGCTAACATCAAGAATATGCTCTTATCCGGTGTCGGCGGTCAGGGGATCATCTTAGCGTCGAAGATTCTTTCCACTGGATTGATTCAAGCTGGATACGATGTCAAGATGAGTGAAGTGCACGGTATGGCCCAGCGTGGGGGTTCTGTAACCACTCAGGTCCGGTTTGGAGAGAAAGTTTACTCTCCGATTATCGGACTTGGCCAAGCCGATATCCTGGTTTCCTTCGAGGAAATGGAAACGGTCAAGTGGATGGACTACTTACGCCCCGATGGCAAAGTGGTCATCAATAAATATCGCATGCCTTCTGCTCCGATTCTGACCGGCTCCGTGGATTATCCTGAGGGCATCATCGACGAGCTAGAATCGAAAGTGGATCTCACGCTTGTGGATGCGGCCGACCTCGCGAAGGGGCTTGGAAATATTCGGACGATGAACGTCGTCATGGTGGGTGCACTCGTGAAAGCCATGGGCTTAACGGACATCGATTGGGAGTCTGTGCTCAGAGCAGTAGTGAAGGATAAATACGTGGAAATCAACCTCAAAGCCTTCGAGTTAGGGATGCAGCAAGTCTGATGACCAGAGAGGAGCTCTCGAGAGATCGGGAGCTTCTTAAATTTTTGTATTGGCCTGTCTAATTATGTTAAAATGGAATAGACTGTAATAGAGTGTACTACTTTTTTCTTTACTTAAGGGGGCAACCGTAAGATGAGAATTGCAATCGTTGGAGCGGGTGATGGTGGTCGTGCATTACTCTCTTCCCTAACGGACCATGAAGAAATCCGGGTGAATCGAATCATAGACAGAAATTTCGATGCACCCGGCATCCAGCTGGCGAAAGAGCTGGGTATTCCCTATTCTGATGATTTTCTCTCGATCCAGTGTATGGAGACAGATGTGATCATTGAAGCCACGGGCAGTGAGAATGTTATGAAACTACTCAGGGAGAATTTTGAAAACTGTACGATCATCGATTCGCAAGGTGCGTATCTATTGATGATGCTGGTCAATCAAGATTTGAGGCGTATGGAGGAGATGAACAGGCAGCTCGAGGCGATCACGACCACATCAGAGGCAATCGACGCCCTGATGGCGAGCAGCCAAGAATCCGTGGCGAGCTTAGAGGAGATCAGCCAGATCCTCTTGGATACGACGGAAAAATCTAACTCCTACATTGAAGAATCGGATAAAATCATACAGTACGTAGACAAAATCGCACAAAAGACGAAGATCTTGGGACTGAATGCCAATATTGAAGCGGCGAGAGCGGGAGAAGCGGGTAAAGGCTTCTCGGTGGTGGCTGTGGAGATTCAAAAGTTGGCGAATAACTCGAAGTCCTTCGCCGATGAAATCCGTGAAATATTGGGCCAATTGGCGGGCGAGTTGAGAAGTATAGACGAGGAAGTCAATCGATTGAACCACCTCACATCAACGCAATCCGATATCACCGGCAGGGTAAACGCTGAAGTGAGCAGCCTCGTGAAAGAGACGAAAACATCTTAAAGAGTGAAGTCATCCGGTGCATCGCACCGGATTTTTTTGGAGGGTTCTTATGTTGGAGCGCATGAAGCGATTGATCGTACCCCTGTTGTTGTTGGTCCTTATCGGTTGGTTGTTCGCAAGGATGAACGACCAGCATTTCGAGAGAAATCTTCCTATGGAAGAACGATCGATGTATCATCTGGATAAGCTCACGTCCCCTTCACTCGGTGGACGATCGTGGTTGGAACCGGGCGGTAAAGAGACGGTGGACTATATCACGCGAACGCTGGAAGAGGCGGGCGTGATCTATGACCTACAGTACACCGAGATGATCTTTCCAACTTATGGTGAGAAGAGACATTTTTCCGATAAGGAAAATCGGTTCGAACTTTTTCGAGACTTTGAAATCTATCTCGACGGACGGGGTGGTGGTCTGCAGTTTGAGGGAGAGATGCTCTTCATCGAGGACCAGATGTCTGAGATTGATCCCGAATTGATCGAAGGCCGCGTGGTCGTGGCCAATTTCAATACCATTACGCCTTCCTATGTCGAGTGGGTGGCCGAGCACGGTGGAGAGGGTTTGTTGTATTACACCGATGGGATGTGGATAGGGACACAGCAGCAGGTGGAGAGTTTCGATCGTAAGTGGTTATCACTGGATGATAAAGTCTCGGGAGACCTTTTGCTGGGGCGGATCACCCTGTCGATGCGAGACCGGTTGCTGGAAAATGGTTACGATGTCCCGTTGCCCGAGTACGACACGGTGAGGCGTAATGTGGCGGGTACGGTACTCGGTGAGGTGAAATTGGGTATTCTCCAGGGCATCTCTGTGGATATTCCCGTCACCTATCACATCGCGGAGGTACCTTCCATCATCGCCCGTTTCGAGGGTGAGAACCCCGAGATTGTTACGAGCATCCTTACCGAGATGGATGGACAAGGGTGGCTCGACACAACAGAGCACTTCGAGGGCGCTTTGAACGGTGGCGCCTCTAGCGCGCTACTGCTCACGGTAGCCGAGGAGCTAGCAGGCCAGGATGAGCTCCCCCAGGAGAGCATTGAGATCGTTTTTTTGAACGGTATGATGGTGAACGATCGACCCTTGTCAAACTATTTGGAAACCCGACAGGAAAGACGGAAAGCTGCTAAAACGATTCTGATCGAGAAGGTCGGCTACGCGGAGACCTTCGGATTGTCCATTTACTACCATCCTCTCGATAAAACGAGTGATATCCTGGGTTCGCATATGATGCGTAGCATTCGGGACACAGGCGTGACGGTAAAAATGGATAAAGATTCGATCGTCCCACTGGATCAGGTGACGCACATCGGAAATACATATCCTCCGTTCTTCTTCCTCACAGACACACATAACCGGGAAATCGGATCCTTGCTATACACGGCTGCCGACACCTCCGAGATCATCGATTCCACGGCATTAGCCTCGTATGGTGATATGCTCCTCCGGTATGTCGAACGCGAACTCTTTGGTCATCTTCCCTATACATTCTTGGCGCCCTACTTTCCCTACCTATGTGTGGTGATCTTCTTGTACCTGCTGATGTGGGGAATTGGCGAGCTGGGTGAGAATAAAGTGGGACCAACGGGATCCTGGGTCCACCATCCACTTTATAAAGTCTCCAGGGGGCTCTTTGGTACGCTGGCTCCGGTGATCACCGTGCTGTTGGTAATCAACGGGGTGCTGAATCTGCCGCCGAACTTGAATTTCGAAACACTTGGTGGGCAGACGTACACGAATTTCTCGCTCTACGAAATCTTGCGGGGCACCACGCAAAACATGGTAAGGTTTTTCTCTGGGTTAGGACTCTCCGGTCATCAGGAGTATAACCTGTATTTGAAAAGGAGTTTGATTCTGATTGTCGGTGGGATTTTCCTCTCCATTTTGTTCGGATTGATCAGAGGTTTGATCGATGGGTATCGTACGAAGGAACGTGCATCCGGCGGTGCCTTGTGGACCATTTTATTGTATTCCATTCCAGATGTGCTGATCAGTTTGTTAGCCCTACTGTCGGTCGTAACCTTGTCCCGATGGGATCTGCTCATGGAGCTTGTTTCCACGCATACCCTGCGAACCTATGTTATGCCTGTCCTTGCCCTTGTCTTCATCCCTTCAATATACATCTCGCGGATGATCTACGTGACACTACGAGAAGAAGAGAGCAAACCGTATATCATCGCTTGCTACTACAGAGGAATGAGCCGTGGGCAGGTGTATCTGCGCAAACTATCTTTCGTCGCTTTCATAAAGATACTGTCTTCGATGAAAGGAATCATCATGATGCTTCTATCCAGCCTCATTCTGGTCGAGTATATGTTCAACTACCCGGGTGCCATGTTTCACTTGATCGCCAATCGAAACAATGCCTTCGCGGTCACCTACTATGCGTTGGGGATCGGCGTGATCTTTTTCGCCATCCACCTACTCTCCAGTGTGATCCACCGGGCCATTGTACCGAGGAGTGATGAGAGATGAGAAGGAAAAATTGGGCTTTCATCATCGGGGGTATGTTGATTCTATTTTTGTTTCTATTGATGCTGTTCCCGGGCCTATTCACCAACCGCAATCCTTACGCACTGTCCATCATCCGCTTCTTTAAGAATGCAGATGGAAGCCTAGGCTTAGAGACACCACCCTACGCGCCGGGAGCGACTTATCTACTGGGTAGTGACCAGGTGGGTAGGGATATTCTAAGCCTCCTGGTCTATGGCACGCGGTTGACGCTGGGGATGGCTCTGATTGTTACCTTCAGCCGGTTTGCATTGGCTGTCCCTTTTGGCTTGATGTCCGGCCACGGTAGCCGCTTCGTGAGCGGATTGATCGATCGTTTCAACTTGATCTTCACCACTTTCCCAGCTTTACTATTGGCGATTCTCGTGCTCAAGATGGATTTTTTTGAAAGTTTGTACAAGGCGCAATCTATCGTGTTCTTTGTAGCCGTGCTCACGCTTGTGGGTTTTTCTGCCGCGGCGAATCAAATCGCCCTGAGCACGAGGTCCTTGAGGCAGGAGACCTTTATCCTAGCCGAGGAGGCACTGGGAAAATCTAGAGGACAGATCATCAAGAAGAATCTTCTACCGCATCTCATGCCGGAGATTATCGTGTTGTTTTTCATGGAAGTGGCTCGTGTGTTGACCTTCATGATGCAATTGGGGATTTTTGGTGTGTTCATCGGCAATCTACGGCTGATCAAAGACTCGGGAGACTTTGGATACTCCTATTACAATACAACCTTTGAACCCGAGTGGTCGAGCATGTTGGGTGCAACGAAGGAGTATATCCGCGTTGCGCCATGGTTGATCTTTCCAGCCGCCGGCCTGTTTTTCATCAGTGTATTTGCCTTTAACTTGTTCGGCGAGGGTTTGAGACAAAAGTTTCAAGACAGAGAAGGCCGTTTCATCCCTGCTTTCCGACATTTTATCAACGGAGAGTTCAGGCGTTTGCACTGGAACAAAAAGTGGGTCGCCCTGGTGGTGATCAGCCTGTTGCTCTTAGGTGCTGGCAAGTATTTGGAACAGGACACGCCACCCTATATGCCGTATGCAGTGGAAGATGCTTACGACGGTCCCCTTGTGGCCGGAAGTGATGCCGCCTTATCTTTCGCCGATGAGCTGGCTAGTATCTTTGATGATATGGGTCTGGAACCCGTCGATGGGGACATAAGAACGCAAGCTTTCGATCCGCCCACACAGTATCTGCCTCGCTATGTCGACGTTTTCTATGGTAACGAATCGAAAGTAGAAGAGGATGAGGTGACGATGCTCAGCGGCTTCTCCTTTGAAGCAGAGGGAGAAGTCAGGGACGTCACACTGTCACTATTCGATGCGACAGAGATGGACATTGAAAGTGCTTTCGCCTTTATCGACACAAGGCTGGTGGGCCAGGAAGCGGTTGGGTACCATATGGCTTCCCTCCTCGAGAGGGGGTGCCTTGGGATTCTTGTCCCCAGGATGTCAGAAACGGGATCGCTCGTGGATGAATCCTCTTTGCCGGTTATCGCGATTGACCCGGAACGGTTGAACGGACTGATCGGAGAGTCGGTTGCCATTGCGAGTGAAACGACACCCTATGCAGCACCGATGGCGAATGTTCTCGGTCAAATAACGGGACAAGACGATGCCCTCAAAGACCAGGCGATGGTCATCGGCGTCAGTTACAGTGATTTGCAAGCCTTTGATCAGGAAAAATTGTCGTTGTTTCTATCACTGGTACAAACCTTGAAAGCAAATGAAGATCAACTTTCCAGGACGATTGTCTTCATTGCTTTTTCCGATCGGGAGAAGGGGCGTGCTTATTATGCAGCGCATCCTGTTTATCCACCAAAAAAAACGGCTCTCTTTCTAGATCTCGATGGCCTGGCGTTTCCTTTCGAACGATTGACGGTAAACGATCAGATGGCTCCCATCTCCAGGTACCTCGGTTACGCAATGGTTCATGGGTTCGAAAAACGATCGGAAAACTGGATCGAGATTACCAGTGATTATCCCGAAGCCCACATGTCTTTCTTCTTTAGAGAGCGCGGGCTTACGACATTATATCTAGAGAGCTTCGGAGAAGGTTCACATGACCGAGAGGAAATGGGCAGAATGCTCGTCGACGTCATCATGAAGAATAGTTATTAGAAGGGGAGTCGTACTATGAGCTTATTGTCGATCGATCGATTGCGGTTGGGTTTCGATTCTGTCCAGGGGATCAATGAAGTCGTACGGGGCGTTTCCCTCTGCATCTCGCAAGGAGAGAGGATTGGGATCTTGGGAGAATCGGGTTCCGGCAAGTCGGTAACCATGAAATCGATCTTTCATGTACCAGCGGAGAAGATGGTTCGACTTGAGGGCTCGATCCAGTTTGATGGAGAGCCCCTTCATACCTTCAGTGAAGACCAGATGCGTGCCTTGCGCGGTCGGCACATTGGCTACATCCCTCAACACGCCTCGGATGCACTAGATCCCTATCATACGGTTTGGAAACAGATGGCTGACTTTGCCAAACTCCATCGTCAGAACATCACGAGAGAAGAAGCGGTATCGGCGCTATTGGACGTTGGTATTTCTGAACCGGAGCTGACCCTGTCCATGTACCCGCAGAAATTAAGCGGAGGGCAAGCGCAGCGGGTAGCTATCGCGATGAGCATCTTGCTCTCACCGAAATTGATTATTGCAGACGAGCCAACCAGCGCCATCGATGCATCTTTGAAGAAAATGGTTTTGGACCTTTTGAAGAAGATCAATATGGAGAAAGGGATCTCTTTGGTGGTCATCACGCATGATTTCGACGTCGTGCGCTATCTTTGTGAGCGCGTGTATGTGATGTATGGTGGATTGATCATGGAAGAGGGTGCGGCCACAGAAATGGTAGTCACGCCGGCCCATCCCTATACTCGGGAGTTGATTGCCTGCGTCCGTTCGATAGAGTCTTCCGAACCCGGATATTACGCGATTCCTGGACGTGCTAACGAGAATGTGGGTGCCGATGCCTGCCCATTTTCTGATCGATGCTCCAGTGCGTTTGCCCCTTGCCATGCGTCGGTCCCCCCCTTGGTCTCTACCGGTGATCGAAAGGTCAGGTGCTTTCTCTATGAATAGAAATACGATGCTTTCGATCGAGCGTGTGAGCAAGCACTATGCTGTACCCACCGGCTGGTTCTCGAAAGACCGTGTCATACGGGCGGTAGATGAGGTCTCCCTTTTGCTCTATCAGGGGGACAGTTTTGGTTTGATTGGCGAGAGTGGTTCGGGGAAGAGTACGCTCGGTCGGTTGATCACCGGCTTGGAAAAACCGGATAGCGGTAGTATCGCCTATGGCGATCAAAGGATTGAATCGCTATCGGGAAAAGCGCTCCGTGCGTACAGACGGGAAGTGCAGATCGTTTTCCAAATGGCGGTGAATCCCCTCGATCCCAAGATGACGGTGGAAGAGCTGATGGCTGAGCCTCTCCAAATTCATCGGGGGCTCCAGGGGAAGGCGATTGGGGAAGCCATGGATGAACTGCTCCATCAAGTGGGTATGAGCGCTGCGGTGAAAGACCAGTTTCCCCATCAGCTGAGCGGCGGGCAGAAACAACGGGTGATTATCGCACGAGCATTGAGTACACATCCTCGTTTGGTGATATTGGACGAACCGGTCTCTGCGCTTGATGTTTCCATGCAGGGGCAGATATTGAATTTGCTCGATCAGCTTAAGCAGGAACTGGACCTCACCTACCTGATCATTACGCACGATCTTTATCTCGCCAATAAATTTTGTAATCGTCTCTGTGTTTTAAAGGAGGGACAGGTGGAAGAGGTGGGCTACAAGGAGGATGTATTCAACCGAACGAAAAATGAATATACGAAAAAATTACTGGCATCGTTTCGCGTCGATTGATGGGGGTATAGATTGAATCCGACGGCGTCGTTTTCTGAAGATTACTTTCTTTTCAAGATTCGTTGACAAGTGTCACGTCCTTTGCTAAGATAATGAAGTCGTCGAAATTGAGGGCGGTTCGAACGAAGCGAAAGACTTCAAAAACCTCATCAAAATCGGTTGACATACTCGTGGCGATTTGATACTATATAAAAGTCGCAAGACACGAGAGAGTCACGCGTGAGCAGCAATGCGAAGGGCGTGTGACAAGCAGTTTGATCTTTGAAAACTGAATCGTATGAAACGTCAATTTTTATTAGAGCTATGGTTTCAAAATTTTTTCAAAGAGTTTGATCCTGGCTCAGGATGAACGCTGGCGGCGTGCTTAACACATGCAAGTCGAACGAGAAGCGAGGGAACGGACACTTCGGTGGAAGGGAACTTGCGGAAAGTGGCAGACGGGTGAGTAACGCGTGGGCAACCTGCCCTGAACAGAGGGATAGCCACCGGAAACGGTGATTAATACCTCATGAAGCGAGAAGGTCGCATGACCTGCTCGTTAAAGATTTTATCGGTTCAGGATGGGCCCGCGTCTGATTAGCTAGTTGGTAGGGTAACGGCCTACCAAGGCGACGATCAGTAGCCGACCTGAGAGGGTGATCGGCCACACTGGAACTGAGACACGGTCCAGACTCCTACGGGAGGCAGCAGTGGGGAATATTGCACAATGGGCGCAAGCCTGATGCAGCAACGCCGCGTGAATGATGAAGGCCTTCGGGTCGTAAAATTCTGTTCTAAGGGAAGAAGCAGTGACGGTACCTTAGAAGCAAGCTCCGGCTAACTACGTGCCAGCAGCCGCGGTAATACGTAGGGAGCAAGCGTTATCCGGAATCACTGGGCGTAAAGAGTGCGTAGGTGGTCCATCAAGCCTGAGGTGAAAGGCAACGGCTCAACCGTTGTAAGCCTTGGGAACTGTTGGACTTGAGTACAGGAGAGGAAAGTGGAATTCCTAGTGTAGCGGTGAAATGCGTAGATATTAGGAGGAACACCAGTGGCGAAGGCGACTTTCTGGACTGTAACTGACACTGAGGCACGAAAGCGTGGGGAGCGAACAGGATTAGATACCCTGGTAGTCCACGCCGTAAACGATGGGTACTAGGTGTCGGCATGCGAGTGTCGGTGCCGCAGTTAACGCAATAAGTACCCCGCCTGGGGAGTACGGTCGCAAGACTGAAACTCAAAGGAATTGACGGGGACCCGCACAAGCAGCGGAGCATGTGGTTTAATTCGAAGCAACGCGAAGAACCTTACCAAATCTTGACATCTCCTTGATCGCTCTTTAACCAGAGCTTTCGACCTTTGGTCGACAGGGATGACAGGTGGTGCATGGTTGTCGTCAGCTCGTGTCGTGAGATGTTGGGTTAAGTCCCGCAACGAGCGCAACCCTTGCATTTAGTTGCCAGCATTAAGTTGGGCACTCTAGATGGACTGCCGGTGACAAACCGGAGGAAGGTGGGGATGACGTCAAATCATCATGCCCTTTATGATTTGGGCTACACACGTGCTACAATGGTCGGTACAACGGGCAGCGACTGCGCAAGCAGGAGCGAATCCTTATAAGCCGATCTCAGTTCGGATCGTGGGCTGCAACTCGCCCACGTGAAGCTGGAGTTGCTAGTAATCGCGAATCAGCATGTCGCGGTGAATGCGTTCCCGGGTCTTGTACACACCGCCCGTCACACCATGGAAGTTGGGAGCACCCGAAGTCAGTGATCCAACCGCTTTAAGCGGGGGAAGCTGCCGAAGGTGAGACCAATGACTGGGGTGAAGTCGTAACAAGGTAGCCGTATCGGAAGGTGCGGCTGGATCACCTCCTTTCTAAGGAGAATCATAAAAAATAAGCCTTTAATGAAAAGACGTTCGTACGATTCAGTTTTGAGAGCTCAAACTCTCAAAATTTCATATGCCACGCATACCAGATGCGTGGAGACAAGGAAAAGCTGGGGGTATAGCTCAGTTGGGAGAGCACCTGCCTTGCACGCAGGGGGTCAGGAGTTCGAGTCTCCTTACCTCCACCATTTTGATTTCTTTTGTCGCATATGAAACGCTCATTGAAAATTGCATACAGCAAAACTTCTTAAAATCTAAGAAAAAAAACCAAGCTGAAATTTGAAAGAGAGAATCTCTTTTTTAAAAGATCTGAACACCGACTCAAGGTGAAGCAGGTCAAGTAAGTAAGAGCATAAGGCGGATGCCTTGGCACTTGGAGCCGATGAAGGACGTGGTAAGCTGCGAAAAGCCCCGTGTAGCCGCAAGCAGGCGATGATACGGGGATGTCCGAATGGGGAAACCCCCTCGCGTTCATCCGCGAGGACCGTCAGGTGAATACATAGCCTGACGGGGGGAACCCGGTGAACTGAAACATCTAAGTAACCGGAGGAAGAGAAAGAAAACAATCGATTTTCCGAGTAGCGGCGAGCGAAAGGGAAAGAGCCCAAACCGAGACCTACGGGTCTCGGGGTTGCGGACGGACGAATAAAGTTTAGGGATAAGTCTAGTCGAAGATGCCTGGGAAGGCACACCAGAGCGGGTGATAGTCCCGTAGACGAAAGGTGGACCCGGACGACGTCCGATCCAGAGTACCACGGGACACGAGAAATCCTGTGGGAAGCAGGGAGGACCATCTCCCAAGGCTAAATACTACCAAGTGACCGATAGCGCATAGTACCGTGAGGGAAAGGTGAAAAGAACCCCTGGAGGGGAGTGAAATAGAACCTGAAACCTTATGTTTACAAGCAGTGGGAGCAAGCATGACTTGCGACCGCGTACTTTTTGTAGAACGGGCCAACGAGTTACGTTATGCAGCGATAGGTTAAGGTGCTTGAGCACCGTAGCCGTAGCGAAAGCGAGTCTGAATAGGGCGACGAGTTGTATGGCGTAGACCCGAAACCGTGTGACCTACCCATGAGCAGGGTGAAGCAGAAGTAAAATTTTGTGGAGGCCCGAACCCATGTCTGTTGAAAAAGGCTGGGATGACTTGTGGGTAGCGGAGAAATTCCAATCGAACACGGAGATAGCTGGTTCTCCCCGAAATAGCTTTAGGGCTAGCCTGAGGAAATGAGACACGGAGGTAGAGCACTGACTAGCCTAGGGGGCTTCACCGCCTACCGAAGCTTATCAAACTCCGAATGCCGTGATCTTTATCCTTGGAGTCAGACAGCGTGTGATAAGATTCGTTGTCGAGAGGGAAACAGCCCAGACCATCAGCTAAGGTCCCCAAGTGTGGATTAAGTGGGAAAGGATGTGACATTGCCTAGACAACTAGGATGTTGGCTTAGAAGCAGCCACGCATTGAAAGAGTGCGTAATAGCTCACTAGTCGAGTGATGTCGCGCCGAAAATTACCGGGGCTAAAATCCACCACCGAAGCTATGGATTAGAAGACTAAGGTCTTCTAGTGGTAGGGGAGCATTGTATACGGGACGAAGCTGTACTGTAAGGTATGGTGGACTGTATAGAAGAGAGAATGTTGGCATGAGTAGCGAGAGGTGTGTGAGAATCACACCGGCCGAAAACCTAAGGGTTCCTGAGGAAGGCTCGTCCACTCAGGGTAAGTCAGGACCTAAGCCGAGGACGAAAGTCGTAGGCGATGGACAACAGGTGAAGATTCCTGTACCGCTTTAGAAGCGTTTGAGAGATGTGGTGACACAGGAGGATAGGCAGAGCGCGCGATTGGAAGAGCGCGTCCAAGCAGCAAGCTTGATGGGATAGGCAAATCCGTCCCGTTAAAAGGTGAGCTGTGATGGGGAGTGAACTTAAGTAACGAAGCTGTCGATTTCAAACTGTCGAGAAAAGCCGCTATCGAGTTTTTAGGGCGCCTGTACCGTAAACCGACACAGGTAGGTAGGAAGAGAATTCTAAGGCCAGCGAGAGAACCATTGTTAAGGAACTCGGCAAAATGACCCCGTAACTTCGGGAGAAGGGGTGCCGCGCGTAGGGTGTCAAAGCCTGAGGCGGCCGCAGAGAATAGGCCCAAGCGACTGTTTACCAAAAACACAGGTCTCTGCTAAATCGAAAGATGATGTATAGGGGCTGACGCCTGCCCGGTGCTGGAAGGTTAAGAGGAAAGGTTAGCGTAAGCGAAGCTTAGAATCGAAGCCCCAGTAAACGGCGGCCGTAACTATAACGGTCCTAAGGTAGCGAAATTCCTTGTCGGGTAAGTTCCGACCCGCACGAAAGGCGTAACGATTTGGGCGCTGTCTCAACAATGGACTCGGTGAAATTGTAGTACCGGTAAAGATGCCGGTTACCCGCAGCAAGACGGAAAGACCCCGTGGAGCTTTACTGTAGCTTGGCACTGGATTTTGGTATGGGATGTACAGGATAGGTGGGAGACATAGAAGCATGCGCGCCAGTGTGTGTGGAGTCGTCCTTTGGATACCACCCTTTCCATACCAGTGTTCTAACCAGGAGCTGTGATCCAGCTCTGGGACAATGTCAGGTGGGCAGTTTGACTGGGGCGGTCGCCTCCTAAAGAGTAACGGAGGCGCCCAAAGGTTTCCTCAGCGCGGTTGGAAATCGCGCAAAGAGTGCAAAGGCATAAGGGAGCTTGACTGCGAGACATACAGGTCGAGCAGGGACGAAAGTCGGGCTTAGTGATCCGGTGGTACCGCATGGAAGGGCCATCGCTCAACGGATAAAAGCTACCCCGGGGATAACAGGCTTATCTCCCCCAAGAGTCCACATCGACGGGGAGGTTTGGCACCTCGATGTCGGCTCGTCTCATCCTGGGGCTGTAGTAGGTCCCAAGGGTTGGGCTGTTCGCCCATTAAAGAGGCACGCGAGCTGGGTTCAGAACGTCGTGAGACAGTTCGGTCCCTATCTGCTGTGGGCGTTGGATATTTGAGAGGCTCTGTTCCTAGTACGAGAGGACCGGAATGGACGCACCGCTGGTGGATCAGTTGTCCTGCCAAGGGCATAGCTGAGTAGCTACGTGCGGAAGGGATAAGCGCTGAAGGCATCTAAGCGCGAAGCCCCCCTCAAGATGAGATATCCCATCATTTATGAGTAAGACCCCAGATAGACCATCTGGTTGATAGGCCAAGGGTGAAAGGGCAGTAATGCTTTTAGCTGATTGGTACTAATCGGTCGAGGACTTGACCTAAGGCGAACCTTGGGTTGGTGAGAAGATCATAAAGAGAAGACACTTTTTCTTAGAAACAACTTGGTTTTGATTTGCTGTATGCGATTTTGAGTGAGCGAAAGCTTGCTTACAATTGAAGAATCCGGTGACGATAGCGAGAAGGATACACCTGTTCCCATCCCGAACACAGACGTTAAGCTTCTCAGCGCTGAAGGTACTTGGGGAGCAGTCCCCTGGGAGAATAGGACGTTGCCGGTTCATATTCCAAGGTAGCTCAATGGTGGAGCAACCGGCTGTTAACCGGTAGGCTGTGGGTTCGAGTCCCACCCTTGGAGCCATGGGAGCATAGCTCAGCTGGGAGAGCATCTGCCTTACAAGCAGGAGGTCACAGGTTCGATCCCTGTTGCTCCCACCAATCACGGTCCAGTAGTTCAGCTGGTTAGAACGCTAGCCTGTCACGCTAGAGGTCGAGGGTTCGAATCCCTTCTGGATCGCCATTTTTATCACATGCTGGTGTAGCTCAATTTGGCAGAGCAACTGACTTGTAATCAGTAGGTTGCGGGTTCGAGTCCCATCACCAGCTCCACATGGAGGGGTTCCCGAGTGGCCAAAGGGGGCGGACTGTAAATCCGTTAGCTGAGCTTTCGAAGGTTCGAATCCTTCCCCCTCCACCAATTTTTACCAACATGCGGAAGTGGCTCAGTGGTAGAGCATCGCCTTGCCAAGGCGAGGGTCGCGGGTTCAAATCCCGTCTTCCGCTCCATTTCTATCATATGCGGGTGTAGCTCAGTGGTAGAGCTCTGGCCTTCCAAGCCAGCTACGAGGGTTCGATTCCCTTCACCCGCTCCATTATCAGTGACCCATTAGCTCAGTTGGTAGAGCATCTGACTTTTAATCAGGGTGTCCCGCGTTCGAGTCGCGGATGGGTCACCATTTCACTCGGCGGCATAGCCAAGTGGTAAGGCAGAGGTCTGCAAAACCTTTACCCCCAGTTCGAGTCTGGGTGCCGCCTCCATTTTAAATACCATTGCATCGTGCGCTCATAGCTCAGCTGGATAGAGTGTCTGACTACGAATCAGAAGGTCGGGAGTTCGAATCTCTCTGGGCGCACCAAAAAGAACCGTATTTCGGAGCTATCCGATAATACGGTTCTTCACTTTTTTGTTTAAAAAACATTCAAAGGTACTTTAGAAAAAATAATGATCGAAGTTCTGCGACAAATGGAAACAAAGTGGTATATATTCACCAAGTGTTACTTTGGAGAAAGAGGGTGAAAAGGATGAGAAGCGTCAACAGAATAGTACCTGGGTTGTGTCTTTCGCTTGCAGGAATGCTCATCGCAGGCCTTCTTTCCGTGGGCTTTGCCTTCGAAGGGCTGGACACCAAGGCCGATCCTACATTTGATGCGCTGGGAAAAGAGATCGGATTGTCCAATCTATCGGTGTCCTCGATCGTTCAAGATCGCGATGGCTTCCTCTGGTTTGGCACACAGGGTGGTTTGAATCGCTATAACGGTAGGGATATGACGACGTTCAGAAACGATCCCTTTGTTTCAGATGGACTGATCCATAACCTGATTCAGACAATGATGTATGATGAGGAAACCCATGAGCTTTGGATCGGAACTTACCAGGGGATCAGTCGCCTGGATATTGGTGAGAGCCGGTTTATTAATTACAGTGTAGAAGACAATGGGTTGAGCAATCCCGTTGTCACGGCGATGGCCTTCGATAACTCGAAAGACATCTGGGTCGGTACACTGGATGGCCTCAATCGTATCGATGGAGAGACGAATGCGGTGGAGACCTTTGACGTGCCTGGAGACGTCGTCAGGAGTCTCTACCTTGCATCGGATGGCAAACTGTACTTGGGTAGCTACAAGGGCTTATATGAGGTCATAGAGGGCAATCTGAAGAAAGTGCCCATTACCTTATCCAGTCCTAATGTGATGACAATCGATGAGTTTGACGGTGGTGTTCTGACCCTAGGACTATGGGGAGGAAGCTTAACCCAGGTCGATCTTAGGACATACGCCACTGAAACCATCGCTCTATCCGATGATCGCATCTATGCTGTTGAAGAGACCGACGCAGGCGCGCTCTGGGTCGGGACGTGGGGTGGAGGACTTTTTCGCATCGGTAGCGAGGGAACCGTTGACCACTACCCAGGAAATCGTGAGAACGGCTATGGACATCCCGTGGCCTATGCACTTTACGAGGATGCCTCCGGGATCCTATGGATCGGATCGAACGGTGGTGGACTTTACTCGATCAATCCGCGCAAACAGAACTACACGATACTGAAGAATGACCCAGAGGTTCCCAATTCCCTGCCGATGGGGAAAGTGAACGCGCTTTACGAAGACTCCGAGGGATACCTGTGGATTGCTGTATACAATAGCGGCCTCCACCGTTACGACCCCTTAAGCGGTCTGTTGCAACGCTTTCAATATGATGCAGGAGACGATCGTTCTTTACCTTCTGATCAAGTGACCGTGATCCTGGAGTGGAAAGGGCAGATGCTCGTGGGCACGAACAAAGGTCTGGCCAGCTATAATCCCCAGTCGATGGACTTCGAAAAGTTGCCATTTGTGCCTGAGGAAACATTGGTCTATGCCCTGGCTAAGGACAAGCAGGACGGATTATGGATTGGAACCTACCACCAGGGTGCATTCTACTACTCGCCACAAGGTCGATTATCCCAGTATGCCGCGGGAGAAGAAGCTGACTATCCGCTATCGGACAACTTGGTCTACTCGATTCTCGTCGATTCACATGATCGCGTCTGGATCGGGACGAACAATGGTCTCAATCGAGTGGAGCCGTCAAACCATTCCGTACAGCAGTACCGAAGGAATGGAGACGATCGAGCACAGCTTGCCAACAACACGATCAGGAGCTTGTATCAAGATAGCGAGGAAAACATTTGGATCGGAATGGTCGGAGGTGGACTGGCCAGATACGTTGAAAAGACGAATCAATTCGTTAGCTTCACGGAGGCGGACGGCCTATCGGGCAATGTGGTCACAGGTATTCTAGAGGATGAACAACGATCGCTTTGGCTCGCTACTCATAACGGACTTACGGTTTTGCCCGATGAAGGGAACACGCCCTTCCGTTTAACCACCGAAGACGGAATCGGAGGTGAAGAGTTCACCGGAGGCGCATTGCGCTACCGCGAGGAGTACCTGGTATTTGGCGGGAATCATGGGGTTACTTTTATCCCCCATGGATTAGCACGAACAAATCCAATCAAACCCATGCTTTATATCACCGATGTCCGGACGTACGATGAGTCCGTATCACCGGATCGTGTGAGATTGAACGGTGAGCACATGGTGTTTGCTCCGGAGGAGAATTCCCTGGGCTTTGATTTTGTTGCCCTTGACTATGACTCTCCCGACAAACTCCACTATCGGTATCGTTTGATCGGGTTAGATGAGGAATGGATTAACGCGGGAACCCGTTATTACGCGAGCTATTCTAACCTGCCGCCCGGGCATTACCGATTCGAGGTAGCGGCAAGAACCGTGCACGATGTGGTAAGCGATACGGCTTTCGTGTCCTTTGAGATCGCCAGCCCATGGTACAGTACACCGGCAGCGTACCTAATCTACATAATCCTCGCGTCACTTCTTGCCTTCATGCTCTTCAAGGTACGCGAGGGTCGATTGATTCACCAGCGAAATGCAGAACTGTCACAGTTGAATGAGCGTCTGGAGAAAGCCAATGCTCAACTGGAAATGCTATCCACAACCGATATGTTGACAGGACTGTTTAATCGTCATTACTTCGATACAATTGCAGAGGAGCTACTCTTCTTGGCCAGGCGCAGTCAGTCTTACTTTTCTCTTCTAATGATCGATATCGACGGATTCAAACGCATCAACGATACCTACGGCCACTTGGCCGGAGATGACTATCTGAGGGATGTTGGTGAGATGATTCAAGCGGATCTACCACGCAGCACAGATTTTGCTGCACGCTACGGAGGAGACGAGTTCGTGGTCGTTCTCTATGACACACCGCCGAAAGGTGCGATGAGAGTTGCCGAGAAACTCATGAAAGGCGGCGAGCAGATTGCTGTTCGTACGGAGAAGTCTTCAGAGAGAATCACCACTAGCCTGAGCATCGGTTGCGACAGTCGTATACCCGATCAACATGCCACGGTAAAGGGTTATCTGAATCGTGCGGATCAGGCGCTTTACAAAGCTAAGAGTGACCCAACCAATAAGGTCATCATCGATGGGAGCGGGAAGGAAAGGGACACGGAAAAATGAAGACACGCGTGGTGGTCAAAGCCTTGATCAGAACCCATGAAGACCGCTACTTGGTTTTGCGACGCACCGAGAAGGAGCGGATTGACCCCGGTCAACTCGATCTACCAGGAGGTAAAGTGCGCTTTGGTGAAGAACCACTGGAGGCCCTCAAGCGCGAGGTAAGGGAAGAAGTGGGCCTCACGGTTGAGCCGATCGAACCGATCTTAACCTGGTCCCGGCTCTTTGGCGACGTGCACTACATCGGTATATTATTCTCTGCAGTTGCAGAAACGACCGTAGTGGTCTTATCTGAAGAGCACGAACACTACGATTGGGTGGAGCTCAATGAATTGCTAGGTCTTCCTTTGTTTGAACCTATTCGCGGACAGTTAGAGATGCGCTTTTGAACTACCCATGACTGAAGTCACGGGAATCGGTTATCGCCTTTTCGCGACGACCACTTTTTCCTGTTTCACCGGCTACCGCTTAGATTGCAGGAGCAATCCAAGTCTTACAAAGCCTCCTACAGAGCTTGGCTCTGCTCACAAATGTGACAGGCACTTCCCGTTGTCCCAACGGTGCAGGTACACTTGGTACCGCTTATGCTTAGGCTAAGATGCCTAATGTATCTAAACCCTGTTTTCTGATGTTGATGGCTGCATTCTCATCCCGTTCATGCTCAGCGCCACAGTGACTACAACACCACTTTCTGTCGTTCAGCGTAAGGGCGATGTGTTTCTCCCCACAGGAAGAGCAAATCTTAGATGAGGCATACCAACGGTCGATCTGTACAAGATGCTTTCCCTGCCACTCCAGTTTGTACTTCAGGAAGGTAATGAACTGAGACCATCCCGCATCTGATATGGTTTTCGATAGTTTCTTGTTCTTGACCATGCCCTTGATACTCAGTGTTTCCAGTACAACCACTTGGTTTTCGTTGGCCAACCGGGTACTCAGTTTGTGGGCGAAGTCTTTTCGCTGGTTTGCTATATGACCATGTAAATTTGCTATTTTTTGTGCTACCTTCTTGTGATTCTGTGAATCGAGCTGTTTCTTGGCCAACCTTCGTTGGAGCATGGCCAGTTTCTTCTCCGACTCCTTGATAAACTTGGCTCTTTCGATGAACTCGGTGTTTTCACCATTGGAGATGGTGGCGAAGGTCTTGAGACCAAGATCAACACCGACGGCTTTCGAAGCGTCAATACTCTGGATCTCCAAGGGCTTTACCAACTCGATCGTCTCTTCGAGAGCAAGGGAAACATAATACTTAGAACCCTTCAGGGTGATCGTCGCTTTTAAGATCCTTGCATGACCCCCTCTGACTTTCTTGAGTATCCCCTTATTTCTTGCTGTCTTTACTTTTGCCATGGACACCTTCCCAAGTTTCGGTATCTTGATGTGAGAAGAACCAATGATTTCGATGTTGTTATTCGTCATCTTGGTTGTATAGGCCTTCTTAGCGCTACGTTTTGATTTGAACTTCGGATATCGGTTTTGATGCTCGAAGAAACGGACGTAAGCATTCTCGACGTTTTCACAAGCCGCTTCTAAAGCAAATTTGTCGACCTCTTTCAAGAAACCATAGTCCTCAGAGGACTTCAGTGGCACCAGGGTCTCCTTCTTGTACCTACCAACCGAAAGTTTCTCTCCATTCTCCTTATAATAGGTTTTCCTCGCATCGAGATATTTATTGTAGATCATCCTGGCACATCCGATGGTCTTGTTGATGAGAATCGCCTGTTCCTCAGTAGGATAAACGCGAAGAACAAGGCCATAGTGTTTCAACTGAAGACTAATCTGGACCCTATGTCAAGGACAATTAAAAAAAGAGAGAGCTAAGCTGCTTGTTTTAAGAGCTGATTTCGGTAAGAAACCGGGGTCAGCTTTTTCAATTTCCATTGGCCCCGCTCGTTGTTGTAGTATTCCATGTAGTCCGCGATAACCGTCTGCAACTCCTCGAGAGAACAGCATTCCTCATAAGCGATCTCATCCTTCAAGTGACCGAAGTAGCTCTCCTGTGGAGCGGTAGATGTCAAGTTAGTTGTCCAGATTATCGATTGTGATACTACAAGTAGTCTAAGAGTGCGCTTGCATCTTTTCAATATATTTACATTCGGTTCTAGTATGCTACCCTGCGCTCGAGTTCTCCGTGCTATCATCAAGTTCAGTCTGGTTAACCGGATTCAGATAAACCGTATCTTCAATAGACCAGTTCCTAGTACTGCCTGACCATCTCTCGGGATGAGCAGCTTTAGCGGCTATGTAAATGGCATCTCGTTTTGCCAAGATCTCTTTTCCTAAGCCCTCATGGCGTTGGTGCGGTGTCAGATATTTGATGCCACTGTGCTTATGCGTGTGGTTGTACCAGGTCACTAAATCTTTACACCATGTGCGTGCGTCGCTGAGTGTTGCAAATCCTTTGAACGGATAGTTCGGCCGATACTTGATCGTTCTGAAAACCGCTTCTGCATAAGCGTTATCATTGCTGACCCTAGGGCGGCTACGTGACGGAACGATTCCGAGTCGCTGGAGTGTATCTAGTAGAGCAGCACCTTTCATCGGGCTTCCGTTATCGCTGTGAAGAACCAGGGGCTTTCGATTTAGAGCCAAGTTCTCCTTTAGCGATGCACGACGAATCATTCGGGCTGCATGCTCAGAAGACTCTTCTAAGTGGACTTCCCAAGCGACGATCTTTCGACTGAATAAGTCGGTGACCAGATAGAGGTAGAAGAACAGTCCTTTCACCGGCCCGGGGAGCCAGCTGATATCCCACATCCATACCTGATTGGGACCATTGGCTGAATGCGTTGCCAGCGGCTTACTTTCGGGTTTCTTGGACCTGCCTCGGTGATTCTGCTGCTTATGCTTTTTGAGTACTCTATAGTATGTGGACTCCGAAGCGATGTAAGTACCGCGGTCTAACAAGGTCGGGATAGCGTAGTGAGGGGAAGAACTCTTGAACTCATCGCTATTCATGATTGCTATAATCTTTTCTTCTTCCTCTTCCGTCAGCTTATTAGCGGGTGTAGGGCGATCCGCTTCCGGCCTTTGATCATCGAGAGGTGTCCGCTGATCAGTCCATCGCTTATAGGTTTTCTTCGTAACCCCCATCATGCGGCAGGCCATTTTTAAACGAGCTCCTGCTTCAACTGCTTCGTCAATCAGCGAGATTGCTTTTCTGCGATCAGGGGTGCTGATCATTCTTCCTCGTTTTCCCCCCAGATCGCATGCATCTTTTTTCTGAGCACCAGTAGTGCAGCTGTTTCAGCCAGTGCAGATTCCTTTCTAGCCAGTTCTTTCTTTACCTGCTTGTATTCCTTATCCCGATCTCTCAGCTCTTTGCTCAGGCGCGCTGCCTCGTCTGCTAGTCCACCGTTAGCCGTCATGCAGGCGTTCTTCCAAGCCTCGATCTGCTCAACATAGAGCCCTTTCTCTCGGCAGTAGGCGCTGAGCTCCGATTCGTTTAACGACGCTGTTTCAAGGACGATTTGAAACTTATCTTCCGAACTCCATTTCTCGCTGTTGGTTTCTCCATCGGTGACTACGAACCCTTCCTTCTTGGCTTCTCGCTTCCACTTGTAAAGGGTGTTCTCGGAGATTCCAGTTTCTTTTGAAATGCTGGCAACGCTCTTGTTGGACGGGGGCATCATCATTCTTTTAACCTTGTATTTGAACTCTTTGTCGTACCTAGCCATTGAATTTCCTCCTCGGGGGATCTTGGTTATTACCACTTTACTTTATTCAAGCAGCTGGTACAACTATCCTAACACATAGGGGGAGCGTTGTCCCAGCAGTTTCCACGGCGGGACATTGACTGCTGGAGGCCACTCTCTCGTACTAATTTCTGGAATATAGGACTCGTGTAGTGACAGCCCTGATCGGAATGCAGGAGGGCTTCCGCATGTAAATCATTCCCATGATCTGCCTTCAGACTCTTCACTGTGTCGAGTGCAATATCCAAGGTAATCCGGTCAGAGACGTTGTAGGCTAGGATTTCCTTCGTTGTAGCATCGAGAATGGTGGAGAGGTAGCCTAGGAAGCCTTCCTTCCCTCGCAAGTAGGTAATGTCGGTCAGGAGGACCTTCCCTGGGATCGATTGGTCAAACTGCCGATCTAGGTGGTTCGGGAAAGTGCGGTGTTCCTTGGTGGCCTTGGCCATCTGGCGGTATGGGTTCGCACGCCGAATCGGACACTTTAGGCCGTACTTCCGCATGATTCGTTGGATTTTCTTGCGGTTTACTATCGTGCTTTTCGTGTTCAGGAAGTACATGACGACGGCGCGAGAGCCCTTTGCAACTTGTTTGTAGGCCATCGCCTCTATCACGCTGTCACGCCATGAAAGATCATCCTTTTCCTTCTCCCATCGTTTGAGTTGGTTCTCAGGAGAGACGTGCGCATAGTAGCCGGATGTAGACACCTCTAAGATCAGACAAGCCCCTCTGACAGATAGCGAACCTGGCTTACCCGTCATCTGCTGGATGAGTGCATATCGTTCATGTTTGGATAATTCACTTCCCCTCCTTTCTGCGAAGTCGAGCTTTTTTAGTAACTCATTCTCATCTCTCAGGAGGGCATTCTCCTGCTTCGCCCGACGGAGCTGCTCTTCTGTCGAGAGTTCTGTAAGGCTACGGCGTCCTGAGGCCCCCTTACGCTGATCCTTCAAACCAATGATCCCTTTATCTCGATAAACCTTTTTCCATCGAGTGGCGGCGTTATGGATACGCCTCTCCCCTAAAACCTCTAGCGGGAGGCCTGCCTCCTCGAAAATCTGAAGGCTAGGCTTTCCCTTTTCCCACTCCGCGAGGAAGTGGACCTTGAACTCGTCTGAGTAAGTGATCGCTTTCGAGGAGACGTTTTTGACATAGGGGTTATGAGACAGTTCTTTGACCTGCTCATCTGTGAAGATGCGTTTTGACATGGCTTCCTCCTCCAAATATATTTCTGTAAAGCTCCTCGTGAGTCGGTTCAGATTCCTTTTCTCCAGTTTACCAGTAATGGAGGCTGAATTCTTACCTTAGACACAAGAAGACCCTATAAAGAGTCTCTTTTTTTAAGAGTCTACTTTATAGGGTCCAGTTTAGACCCTGTTTAGCCAATACCTCGTTTTTTTTCTTTGACTGTCATTCGTTTACCCATAAGTGTTACTTCTCCTTTTGAGACTGGATGTACCTTCGGATTTGATTTTCATCAGTAGATGTGCATGATCTCATCTGTGAGCTACAGCAAACTGCATTCATTTCATCCTTGGCGAATCTTAGATCTTGTAACTCATCATATCCTTTTTGGTATGCAAAACCCCAGAGTTACGACTCGAATGTATATCGTTACCACTTCAAAGCTCTTTTGTTAATGAAATCACCTTTCTGTTATTGAAACATATGTTCTTTTTTTTGACAGGGAATATTAAGCATATTGCGCGAAAAAAACGCCCTAACTCACGACTGAAGTCACGAGTGTGCGGGCGCTAAATCATCAAGAAGTGAAAAAATACACATCAAAACTGTGCAAGATGCTAAATATTGATCGAGGAGCTTCCTCATAGCTGAAATGCTTGGTAGAATGAGAGTAACGAAGTATGAAGTGAGGAGGCATTTTAATGAGCGTGAAAAATCAAGTGATGTTGATTACGTATCCAGATAGCCTGGGGAAGAATCTGAAGGATCTAAAATGGGTGCTCGACCAACACTTAAAGGGAGTAGTGGGGAGCGTGCATATCTTGCCCTTCTACCCCTCCTCGGGAGATCGTGGTTTTGCGCCCCTGACCTATGATGAAGTTTCACCGGAGTTTGGCACGTGGGATGATGTGACGGCCATCGCCGAGCATTACGACATGATGTACGACTTTATGATCAATCATATCTCACAGCGCTCTATGTATTTTCAAGACTTTCTCGAGAAGAAAGACGCTTCACCCTACAAGGATTACTTCATCCGATACAGCGAGTTCTGGGGTGAGGACGGACCAACAGAAGAAGAAATCGATATCATCTACAAGCGGAAACCGAAGGCTCCTGCTCTATCGGTAACTTTTGCAGATGGATCAGAAGACCGTGTTTGGTGTACCTTCGATGAAGAGCAGATCGATCTAGATCTTCGCAAAAAAGAGACCTTAAACTTCATCGCAGGTCAGCTCCGAGGACTCTGTGAGCGGGGGGCCAAGGTAGTTCGTATCGATGCCTTCGCTTATGCCGTGAAGAAAAAGGGAACCACTTGTTTTTTTGTGGAACCGGAGATTTGGGAACTGCTCGAAATGATTCAGAAGGTGGTTGCCCCTTACGAAGTGACCATTTTACCCGAAATTCACGAACACTACTCGATTCAAATGAACCTAGCGGACCACGGTTACTGGGTTTACGATTTCGCGCTCCCCATGTTGGTGCTGCATACGCTTTATTTCGGTGACCGTAAGCGTCTTGTTGACTGGATGAAGGTATGCCCACGCAACCAGTACACCACGCTTGATACCCATGATGGTATCGGAGTCGTTGACGTGGTCGACCTCATGACGCCGGAGGAGATCGATCGGACAAAAGAAGCACTTTTCGACCAAGGGGCTAACGTGAAGAAAAAGTACAATTCTTCCGCTTATCAAAATCTAGATATCTACCAACTCAATTGTACCTACTACTCCGCCTTGGGAGATAATGACCGATCCTATCTCCTGGCAAGGGCCATTCAATTCTTCGCTCCAGGAGTACCTCAGGTCTACTATGTAGGGTTGTTCGCCGGCGAGAATGACATCGAACTTTTGGAAGCCACGAAGATTGGACGCAACATCAACCGGCACAACTACACGATTGAAGAGATTGATGGTGAGGTTGAGCGTCCTGTCGTCAAAAATTTGTTTGAGATGATGCGTTTTCGAAACACATACCCCGCATTCAACGGGGATATGACCATCATCGAGACCAATGAACCGCACATCTTGGAGATCCTTTGGTCCAAGGAATCGTACCAAGCCCGATTGAAGGCGGACCTGAAGACGCACGCATTTACCATCGCTTACCTTGACCGCGTGAGCGGAGACTTGAGACAGATTTCATACTAGGGAAAACATCGGCTCCTCTCGTGAGGGGCCGATGTGGTATGCTGGAAAAAAGGCACAAAACAAATGGCTTATGTGCCCATCGGGAGGGAAAAAGATGAGAAAAGTAATCTCGACGGTGATGACGGTCTTCTTTGTGTTCGTGGTCTACCTCTTCATAAAAGAACTGCTCATCATCGGCACTTCTCTCGATCGTCTCAACGAGCAGTTCGATGTAGTGTTTTATTTGTTGATCGGTGGGTTGCTCACTTGGTACCTAGGTCGCCCGATGATCGACTATTTGAGGCAACCACCCGTTGCACTATTGAATTCTTATGCAGGTGGAGACCAGGTGAGCACACTGAAACTCGCCAAAAGGGTTCGGAAACATCTCGATCCATCTGATCCTACGAAAGCAGACCTTGACAGGGCCATTGCAGCCGAAGACAAGGAAGCCATGCGCGAAGCAGTGGGGGTGTATTACGAGAGTCGCTTCGAAGAAATTGAACAGTTGATCAAGGACAAGGGGCGGGCCTGTTTCACCTATGTGGCGTTGTCCCAGAATGGTGTGTTGGATACCCTCTTGATCCTGGGGATCAACCTTGATCTGCTGGCTAAGATTTTCAGACACCTGCGATTGAGACAGAGCCCAAAGGATATCTTGGCTTTCTATCGCAACGTGATCACAGGTGCCGCCGTGACAGGTCTCTACGAGGAGTTCGACGAGGAATTGATCGAGTTTGTCGAGAACCAAACGGAACAATCGATCACAAAGATTCCCTTCGCACATGTCTTCGTGTCCTCGTTACTCCAAGGATATGGCAATGCCTATCTCACTCATTTCCTGGGCTACGTTACCCTCAATACCTATCGTTATATGATTATGGGGGAGCCCCTTTCCGATGACATTCGGAAGAAATCCCGACGCGATGCACGGAAAGCCGTTAATACACTGATCAAATCTCCTGTGGATTACTTGGGGCGATACCTCCAGAAAAAAGGTGGAAAATGGAAAGATAAAACCCTCGGCTTCGCCTTTCAGAAGAAAGGTGATACCGAGGGGAATGGTAGCCGGTGAGAACCGGCTATTCTTTATTTGACTTCGTAGATCCAACCTTCTGGTGCTTCAACATCGCCGAATTGGATGCCGTAGAGTGTATCGTAGAGTTTCCTAGTCACGGGGCCAACTTCCGTCTCGCTGTAGAATGTGTGCTCGTTCCCTTTGTGCATGATGCTACCGATAGGGGTGATCACAGCCGCCGTACCACAGGCACCGGCTTCAGTGAACTCATCGAGCTTGTCGATCAGCACATCTCGCTCTTCCACTTCAAGGTCGAGGTAGTTCTCGGCGATGTGCATCAGCGAGTACTTCGTGATGCTCGGTAGAATGGATGGGGAGACGGGGGTAACAAACTTACCGTCCTCCGTGATACCAAAGAAGTTGGCTGCTCCCACTTCTTCAATTTTCGTGTGTGTTCTCGGATCTAGATAGATGCAATCCGCGTAACCCTTTTGAACAGCTTCCTCGTGTGGAAGCAAGCTTCCGGCATAGTTGCCGCCAACTTTTGCTGCGCCTGTTCCGTTGGGAGCGGCTCGATCGTAGTCAGACGTCATGAAATTCACTGGGGCCATGCCACCTTTGAAATAAGGACCAACCGGTACGCAGAAAACCGAGAAAAGGTACTCGGGAGCAGGCTTAACGCCGACGTTGTCACCGATGCCGATGGCAAAGGGGCGAAGGTAGAGCGTTGCACCTGAACCATAAGGCGGCACAAAATGCTCGTTGGCTTTTACGACTTGCATAGCGGCGTCGATGAATTTTTCCACCGGGATTTCTGGCATCATGATGCGGCGCATGCTCCGCTGCATTCGCTTGGCGTTCTCGTCTGGGCGGAAGAGATTGATCTTTCCGTCCTTCGTCCTGTAAGCTTTCATACCCTCGAAACACTGTTGGCCATAGTGTAAAGCTGTTGATGCTTCGCTGATGTGGACTTTGTTATCCTCCACCAATTGGCCATCATCCCACTTGCCATCCTTGTAATAGGAGACGTAACGTAGGTCTGTTTTCAGATAATCGAACCGTAAGCTCGACCAGTCGATATTTGCTTGTTTTGACATTCACATTCCCTCCTTTAAAAATAGTGTATACGGTTTTACAATAAAATTCAATCCCTTGCTATGTTTTTGTAAGACCTACTCATTATTTGTTGCTTCATCAGAAAGCTTAACAAAACGAAGGAAATCGGCGTAACACTTTAAGGTTCCCCTACCCTATTCGCCTTACATTTGTTAAAATGATGGGGTAAATACACAATGTATGAGGAGGGGTACTTTTGAAACCATATGGAACACTAGGGCAACAGATTGAACCGTCCATCACACTGGCCATAACGGCGAAGGCCAACGCGATGAAGAAGGCCGGCGAAGATGTGATTAGCTTCAGTGCGGGCGAACCAGATTTCAGAACACCTGAGATGATTCGAGAAGCAGCGATCGATGCGATCGAGAGAAAACCCATTGGATACACACCTGCCCACGGGATGGCGGAGCTACGGGAGGCAATCGCGAAGAAACTCGAGCGTGAAAACCAGCTGGATTATAGTGCTGACGAGATCGTGGTCTCCAATGGTGCCAAGCATTCGCTTTATAATATTTTTCAAGCTCTATTGGACCCGCAGGATGAAGTGTTGATTCCCGTCCCATACTGGGTAAGCTATCCAGAGCATGTGCGCTTGGCCGGCGGAGTTCCGGTTTTGGTGAAGACAGAGGAAGCGAACGGGTTTTGCTATACCATCGAATCGCTAGAAGTCGCGGTTACCAAGAAGACGAAAGCCCTGCTGCTCAATTCGCCTTCGAATCCCACGGGGGGTGTATACGACCTCGAGGCCCTCGAGGCCATAGCGGATTTTGCCATTCGTCATGATCTGTTTGTCATTTCCGATGAGATCTACGAAAAATTGATTTACGATGGTGAACACCACAGTATCGCCAAGTTGCCCGGCATGCGGGAGCGAACAATTGTTGTGAACGGCTTTTCCAAGGGCTACGCCATGACCGGCTGGCGTCTGGGTTATACGGCTTCCAACAAAAAACTGGCCGATCTGATGAAAAACATTCAATCTCACGCAACATCGAATCCCTCGACTATTTCTCAGTATGCAGGCATCGCCGCTCTCGAGGGAGATCAATCGGTGGTGGAAGAGATGGTCGTAGCTTATAAGAAGAGAAGGGACTACATGATCGAACGGATTTCTGCTTCGGGAATCCTCACTTGCTTTGAACCCGCCGGGGCTTTCTATCTCTACGTGAATATCGAGAAGACCTTTGGCAAAACCTATGGAGGCAAGATAATCAAGGGTTCCCTGGATTTCGCCGACTATCTGCTCGATAGCCAAAAAGTTGCTGTCATACCGGGTATCGGTTTTGGAACAGACCAGTATATCCGCCTGTCCTACGCCACGAGCCTTGAAAACATCAAAGAGGGGCTGGACCGTATCTTGGCAGCGGTCGAGTAGACAGCGCGAAGCAAAAAGATCTCGCTCTAAGTCAGGCGGGGTCTTTTTTTCGATTCAGTCAACCCCCGCGGCTAGGGGAGGCCCTTGCTTTCAGCATAACAAATAAGGTATAATGAATATTAATCTCATCTGCAAACGGATGGGTGTACATGCATGGAGGTGATCAGATTTTGCTGATCCAAACGCCAGACATTTCAACGGCCATGGCTTTCTTTGCCGGCGTCGTTTCCTTTTTATCACCTTGCATCCTGCCCATGATCCCGGCCTATATCCTGTATATCACGGGCAGTAGCGTGACAGCCCCGAGTAAAGGCCTGGCCTTCAGAAGGACCCTTCTGTTCGTTCTGGGTTTTACCATCATATTTGTAACGATGGGGTCTTCCATCGGCTTCATAGGGGATCTGCTCGTGCGCTACCGTATGTGGGTGACGCGAGTCAGTGGTCTGTTTATCATTTTCTTCGGGTTGGTGATGGCAGGGCTGATCCCCTTGGATCTATCGAAATTGAGCTTTGGAAAGAAGTCTTATGGAAAGGGAAACTCTCCCTGGGGAGCCTTTCTCCTGGGTATTTCCTTTGCCGCAGCATGGACGCCCTGTTTTGGTCCGGTACTCGGGGCCATTCTGATGATGGCGTCACAAGGAGGAGTCGATAGGGGATTCTATCTACTGCTCGTCTACTCGCTGGGGCTGGGCCTGCCCTTTATCCTAACGGCCCTGTTCATTGATGCCTTTGGTGGATTCCTGGCAAAGGCGGAACGACACCTGGAGAAGATCACGAAACTCAGCGGTTGGGTGCTGGTCCTCTTTGGCTTGTTGGTATTCTTCGGTCAGATCACGAAAATCGCCACGTATTTAAATGCTTAGGAGATGATGAAGATGAAAAAATGGACAATCGCAGGGGTCTTGCTACTGAGTATCGGTCTAGTGTTGTCCGGTTGCAACGCTGGTGGTGTGGAAGGGGACGCCGGACCACCGGAAGTACAAATCGAAGCTGAGGCACCTGCTGCTCCTGAGGAAGAAGTAGGGCCGTCTGAAGAGCAGGAAACCGAACAAGAGGTCGAACGCCAGCAACTACCTGATTTCGAGATGACACGCCTCGATGGTAGCTCTGTTCAACTAGCAGATTATGAAGGACAGTATGTGATGATGACCTTCTGGGCAACATGGTGTACTTATTGTAAAGATGCACTACCCATTCTTGAGTCCGTTGCGAACCAATACGACGATGTGGTTCTGCTTGGGGTTGATGTCGGTGAGAAACCCGAGGAGGTGCAAGCCTTTGTCGAGGAAGCCGGGTACGGATTTGAGATTATCCTCGATGAAGAGGGATCTCTTGCAGGAGCTTTTGGCGTCACGGGATTTCCCACAACATACTTTGTACACAAGGACCGCACGAACTTTGGATATGCTCCGGGCGTGATTTCTGAGGAGCAATTGAAAGAGATTATCGAGAACACGAAAAACGAACCCCTTCTCACAGAAAAAGCCCCAGATTAGGGGCTTTTTCTTGTATAATAAGGATTGAGGAGATACAAAGGGGGGGTTGCCTTGCCCGCACTAATCCATGTGGACAATAATATGCCGATATCCATGAGGCTGAAAAATATTTGCCAGAATCACGGGCTCGATTTCTATGCTGCGAAGACGGAGTACGATGCTGTGAGTTTATTGGTGCAACACCACGACGAGGTGGCCATCGTGGTCATCGACGTCAATCTGAATCATCGCGAGGGATTCCGGATCTTAGAGAACATCCGACTGAAATGGCCTGAAGTCACCGTGATTGTGCTCACGAGCCTCAACCAAAGACGTGATTTTGTCAACAGTATCAAACTGGGGATTAATGATTATGTCCTTAAGCCCTTTGAAGATGATTTTCTACGGACGAGAATCGACATGCGCATGCGCAATAAGGAAGAGTACCTCCGGGATTCTGGGGGCGACAATTTCAAGCGTTACTTCAATGTGGTCTACGATCATGCAGTCGAAGAGGGGAGTCAACTGGTCGTCTGGATGCTGACTTTCTATCAGGAGACGACGGATAAGGCGCCCCCAACGGGCGCCGCGCACGAGTTGCAGGGCCGGGCGTTCAATGAAGCCCTCCGCGCCTTCTATGAAGACGAGGATTTCTTTATGCAGTATGGCCAACAGAGCTTTATCACCGTGAAGACAGATTGTGATGACCGGACCTATACGGCGTTCAATGATCGACTTCGTTTGGCGTTAAAGACCTTCGAGGACATTGAAAAGGGGTACAAATGGTTGTTCACCAGCATCCTCTTGCCACAGAAGAATTTCAGGGATCAGATCATTCCCTTTGATTCACAGAAAGTACTGGAAATCCTAGATGAAAAGTTAAAGAACGCGAAAAAACTGCACTTATTGAATAGGAAGTAGTTGGTAGTGTGTATTGTATACATTGAGCTGCTACGGTATAATGAGTAGGGAAATGAGTTGTCAGGAAAAGTATATGAGGAGTGATGGAGAATGGCATTTTTGGACAAAGTGATTGAAAAGGCCAAAAGCGATCTGCAGACGATCGTTTTGCCCGAGGCGACAGATCCGCGTACGATTGAAGCCACGGCGAAAATCTTGGAAGCTCAGATTGCGAATATCATTCTGGTGGGAGATAAAGATGCGATTCTGAAGGAAGCTGGCGATTGGGACATTCGTCGTGCGACGTTTATCGATCCGGCCAACTATGAAGCGCTAGATGATTATGCTCAAACGCTCGCCGAGATTCGCAAGAGCAAGGGTATGACCGTGGATGAGGCGAAAGAACTACTTTTAGATCCCCTCTACTTCGGTGTGATGCTCGTGAAAAAAGGAGTTGCCGGCGGCATGGTTGCCGGAGCTGCTCATAGCACGGCCAATGTGTTGCGTCCCGCTCTGCAGATTCTAAAGACAGCTCCGGGTACGAAGTTAGTATCCGCGGTGTTTCTGATGGAAGTGCCAAATCCTGCATTCGGTCAGGAAGGTATCTTTATTTTTGGTGATACAGCATTAAATCCCAACCCGGACTCTGAGCAGCTGGCCCACATTGCCATTAGCTCGGCTAAGACTTTCCGCTCCCTGGTAAATGAGGAGCCCATCGTGGGTATGCTTTCCTTCTCCACCATGGGATCTGCTTCACACCCAGATGTTGAGAAGGTCGTGGAAGCGACTAAGCTGGCCAAATCCTTGGCGCCTGATCTGAAGGTCGATGGGGAGTTGCAACTTGATGCAGCGATCGTTCCCGCCGTAGGACAGAAGAAAGCACCGGATTCACCGGTGGCTGGAAAAGCAAACGTCCTGATTTTCCCTGACCTGGATGCGGGAAACATCGGGTACAAACTCGTGCAACGTCTGGCTGGTGCCAATGCCTACGGCCCTATTTGTCAAGGACTGGCGATGCCGATCAACGACTTGAGCCGCGGCTGTTCTGCAGATGATATTGTTGGAACGGTAGCCATCACCGCCCTTCAAGCCCAGATGCAATAAGCTAACGAGATCCCTCCGACCACCGGGGGGATTTTTTATGTGCTTCCCATCAGGTTTTGCAGGAGGACAATAAAAAGAACCTCCAGCACCAGATGGCCGGAGGTTCTCCTGTGACGGTTGGACCGTCAACAAGATTGCTATTCATCATTAGGGGGGAATGAATGCAAAATCTTGGTCTGCGAACAGTTTACTACAGGTGAGCCAGTCTGTCTTCTCATATGATGAAATGAAGATGATTTCGATGTGTAAAATACGGAAAACAAACCGGGAAAACGTTGCCTGTTTTCTGTGTTCTTTGGAATCTCGATGTTCAATTTTGGGAAGTTCTCTTTTGCCGGCGGTAGACAGAAGGGGTTACCCCCATTTTCTTTTTGAAGAGTGTTGCGAAGTATTGTTGATTGGAAAGGCCTACGAAATCAGCGATGTCGACCATGGTGTGATCGGTGTGTTCGAGAAGGGCGGTGGCTTTCTCGAGCTTGACGGACTGGATTCTTTCGAGCACGGTTTCGCCCAGCTCTTTTTTGAACAACCACTGCAGGTAACGGCCGGTGATGCCCAGATGATTCGCTACTTCGTCCACGGAAAGTTTCCTGTGGTAATGCCTCTCGATATACCAACAGGCACGTTTGACGTAGCCCGCATTTTCTTCTGTCTGCTCTCCTTGCGTCATCAGGAGAATGCCCATCTCGGCGAATAAGGCACTCAATAGGATTGGATCTTCTGGGACCGTGAGATCATCCATCTCATTTCGTTCGATAATCCGCTGTAGCAGCGCGATCACGAGACCGCGTTCATCCCTTAACCACAGGAGATCTTCAAGGTGCTGCAGGCGGTCGGGAAAGGCGGTCCCTTCCTGGCAGTTGACCGCGAACCTAAAATCGATCACGAGCAAACGGAAACTCGGATCACCGGGCTGAATGGTGACCTGTGTACCGGGTCTAGCCAATAAGAAGTCATTGGTCAACAAGCGATAGGTTTTGTCGTCGATCGATAGTAAGACCTGACCCGAGCGTTGAAAAAAAAGCCGGTAGCAAGTCGATTGCATGGGTGTCTCGGGCATAAAATCCGCATGGAAAAGCGTGCGTTGTTGGTAGCCCAAGCATATTTTTTGTTCATTATGTTTCTTGTCGTCCATATCTAGTCACCTCGTAATCCTAGTATACCCGAGATGGCATGAAACGTATAGGAGGACTCGCTTTCCAACTGACTATTGATGATGTATAATAGACAGGAATATCAGACAAAGGATGAGGTGACAAGTGATGAAGTGTTCGAAATACTACATGCCTACGTTGCGGGAAGTACCGAATGATGCGGATATCCCGAGCGCAGTGTATCTATTGCGCGCCGGTATGGTGCGAAAGTTAGTCAGCGGCATCTATTCCTTCCTACCGCTCGGTTTCCGAGTATTGAAGAAGGTAGAGGCCATTGTACGCGAGGAAATGGATCGTTACGGCGCCCAGGAACTACTCATGAGCGCTGTGCAACCTAGGGAGCTCTGGGAGGCTTCCGGTAGATGGGAAAACTTCGGTCCCGAAATGTTCCGCTTGAAAGACCGGGGAGACAGAGAGTTTTGCCTGGGCCCCACGCACGAAGAAGCTTTCACGGATCTTGTGAAAAACGAGCTGAAGTCTTACAAACAGCTCCCGCTCAATCTTTACCAGATCCAGACAAAATACCGGGATGAACGGAGGCCGCGTTTCGGCCTCGTGCGTGCGCGGGAGTTCATCATGAAAGATGCGTATACCTTCGATATCGATGAAAACGGTATGCAGGCTTCCTACGACAACATGTGGCGTGCTTACGAGAGTGCCTTCGATCGATTGGGGTTGAAGTACAAAGTTGTCCAGGGTGATTCAGGGAACATGGGCGGAAACATGAGCCATGAGTTCATCGCCATTACCCCTGTGGGCGAGAGCACCATCGCTTATTGTGATGCCTGTGACTATGCTGCGACCGATGAAGTGGCTTCTAGCTTGTACGATGTGAACACGGTTGCTGCTTTCGAAGGCCCCGAAGAGCGTGTGCTAACAGAAGGTATCGAGAGTATCGATGAGCTGGCGACGTTTTTCGAGGTTCCGGCTGATCAATTTGCCAAAACTTTGCTTTTTAAAAACGGTGAACGAAAATTTGCCGTCGTGATCCCGGGTGATCGCGAACTGAACCTCGTGAAGCTCGCGCGACTCGTCAATCTGCCTGAGGATGAGTTCGTGATGTTCACGTCAGAAGAGACGGAGAGTATCGGCAGTGTCAATGGCTACATCGGCCCCAAAGGACTGGATCCGAGCGTGGAACTCATCGCCGACCGTCGCGTACTCGAGAAATCGCGTATGATCGTAGGGGCTAACGAGCTCAACTACCATGTGAAGAACGCAGTGATCGCCGACCTGGACATGATGATCTGCGATGACTTGCTCATGGTACACGAGGGAGATAAGTGTCCTTCTTGCGGGGCGCCTGTGGCACTGGATAAAGGAACAGAGGTTGGTAATATATTTCAGCTCGGGGATAAGTACTCAAAGGCGATCGATGCTACGTTCCTCGACCAAACAGGAAAAGCGAGACATTTTCAAATGGGGTCCTACGGCATTGGGATCAGCCGGATCCTATCGGCTCTTGTCGATCAGTTTCACGATGAAGATGGCATTTTATGGCCACCTCAGGTGGCACCCTACACCGTGCATTTGACGGTGGTGAATGCAAAGAAAAGCGAGCAGATGGAACTGGCGGATAATCTCTACCAAGTTTTACTCTCTGCTGGTTACGAAGTACTCTTCGATGATCGCAACGAGTCGCCCGGAGTGAAATTCTCCGATCAAGACCTTATCGGAATTCCCGTGAGAGTGGTAGTGGGTCGTGATGCCAAGGATGGGCTGGTAGAACTCTCCACACGACGTGAAAAAGGTAATAAAGAGAAAATCGCAGTTGAAGATCTCCTAGATCAGGTGGCTCGTAAAGTCGAGTCCTTACAATAGTCGGTTCCATTAGATCCCCTTTCATCTACGGATGAAGGGGATTTTGTGCGCGTGGCAGCGCAATATACTAAAGGGTGAAAGTCCCGAATGCACCGATATGGCGGAAGCAGATAGCTGAGCGATAGTGCGTCTTTGCGAAAAGGGGTGCGGAGGATCGTAAGGCAAACCACTGCACAGAGCTGCAATTAAAACCCATGGTAGCATGATGCTGGAGGAGAACCTTGTAAAGTGTGGGAGACTCCAATACCATAAGCAGATCCACATGATGTTAAGAGGGCTGGGGCAGTGGGAAAGTATATTGACGTGACCCATGGAGACCTCATCGGTTCCTGAAAGGGTATAAATCATCAAAGGCGAAAGCGGGAGAGGATTTAGATGGCTGGTGAGGAGTCAGAGTGCGGTATAGTAGTGAAGAAGTCTATGCAATGAAGCTTGGCGACAAGTGGAGGGCAGCACATAGATGACCTGCATCAACAGAATGCGGGGGCACATGGGACCCAAAAGGCCCATAGATGCGCGCGAAGACCTATGCACCCACAATAAGTCAGACAAGGCACTCCTAAAGACCGATACGAGCGAGCAGAAGCCGGCGAGGTGAAAGACCTAAAGACCCGGGGTGGAACAGAAGGGTACACCGTTTGCTATGGGGGAAAATCCAGAGGACGCTTAAAGAAAAGCGATACACGGATAAATATCTTCCGGTACGTAGCATGGGAAACAAGGAAGAAGCAGTCTGCGAGTAAGAGTAAGAGGACACAAAGGAAAACAGGTGGTAAAGCCGTGTATGAGAAAATCTATGAGATGGAGAATCTCAAGGAGTCGTTTAAGAAAGTCAAACGAAATCAAGGTAGCGCTGGGGTGGATGGTATTACGCTCTCTGACTATAAGGAGAACCTGGAGAACAATCTAGAAGTCCTTCAGGCAAAGCTAAAGCAGGGAAGCTACAGACCAAAGCCTGTCAAACGAGTGTACATCGATAAACCGGACGGGAAGAAACGGCCCCTAGGCATACCAACCGTAGAAGACCGGATTGTTCAACAGGCCATCCGGCTGGTGATTGAACCGCGGTTTGAGCGGAAATTTCTTGAGTGTAGTTATGGATTTAGACCGAACAGGAGTGCGCATATGGCAGTGGATGAAATCAAGAAAGTCCTACGATCGGGTTACCGATATGTCATAGACGCAGACCTGAAATCGTACTTTGACACCATAGATCAAGAGCTTTTGATGAAGGAAGTCCAAAAAGAAATCGAGGCCCCGGAGGTACTCGATCTTATCAGGAAAACATTAAAATCAGGAGTGCTTGAATACGGATGTTTTCACGAGACGGAAAAGGGAACGACGCAGGGCGGAGTGCTTAGCCCCTTGCTCGCTAATATCTATCTCCATGCATTTGACGAGTTGATGGCCCAACGAGGTCATAAGATGGTAAGGTATGCGGATGACTTCATTGTGTTTCATAAATCTCAAAAGGGAGCGGAACGCGTACTGCAAGGAATTAATAAATTCCTAGAAGGTACCTATAGACTCCAGGTACATCCGGAGAAGACTAAAATCGTGGATAGCTACACAGAGAGTTTCGTCTTTCTGGGATTTGAATTTACCCCGTGGGGAACGATTCGAGTGCCGGAAAGGAAGGTGAAAACCTTCAAAGCCAAGGTTAAGAAAATCACCCGTAGGAACCAGACGGTGAACATAGGAAACCTCATTAAGGAACGGTTGAATCCAGTGCTTAGAGGCTGGGCTAACTACTATGCAATCGCGAATATCAAGACCCTTCTTACCAATGCTATGAGATGGATAAGAAGGCGCCTTCGCATGGTGCAGATGAGGAGCTGGAGAAAACCAAAGAAAATGTACAAGGCTATGCGTCGCAATGGCTGGAGGGGAAGAATCATTCCGCTGGCCATGAGCCGATGGCATAACTCGCTATCAAAGCAAGCGCATATGGCCATGCCGAATGAATGGTTTGACTTCCTAGGTCTTGTGGACCTTGTGAAAATTTACGATGATTACCACCCCAAAGGGGGATAGTTGTGGAGGAGCCGGATGCGATGACCCGCACGTCCGGATCTGTAAGAGGCGCATTCTTAAGCGAATGCGCCTACTTAATTTCTGTGTGGGCTATTGAAGCTGATGCAATATGGAACGATGTTCCGTTTTAGACCAGGTATAACGTATCTGAATGTTCTGAAAAAGAACAGACTATCTTTGAACCATTCAAACAATCGTGCAAATAGAACCGATGAAAAAGTCGGCATCATATTTGCACTATAGGAGGGTGAGGTAAAAAAGAAAGAGGAAATGGAGGTGCATTCAACCGAGGGGCTTTGATCGCAAATCGCCGTGTGTCGAATGGAAGATGAAAAACTACAGAGAGAAACGAAAAGACTGGGAGGTCATGTTATGTCAATGAGCGCTTATTTTATTCCTACAATGAACTTATTGGGTGCAGGTACAGTGAACCAGGTGGGCGAAAAAGTAAAAACCCTTGGTGGGAAAAAAGTACTGATCGTGACAGATGCCGGGCTCGTGAAAATGGGTATGGCGGACAAAGTCAAGGGTATCATCGAAGCGGCAGGTATCGAAGCGTATGTATTCGGCGGGGCAGAGCCGAATCCAACGGATAAGAACGTAGATGCAGGTTTTGAAGCGTGGAAGGAACAAAGCTGTGACGCGATTGTATCACTCGGTGGCGGCTCCTCGCACGACTGTGCCAAGGGCGTCGGACTCCTCGCGGCCAACGGCGGCAAGATCCATGATTACGAAGGAATCGACCAGTCGACGAACGATATGGTTCCCTTTGTAGCTGTGAACACAACAGCAGGTACTGCATCCGAAATGACTCGCTTCTGCATCATCACGGATACGAGCCGCAAGGTCAAGATGGCGATTGTCGACTGGCGCGTGACCCCTAAGATCTCCATCAACGATCCCGAATTAATGGCCGGTATGCCTCCTGCGCTCACGGCAGCCACGGGCATGGATGCGTTGACTCACGCGGTGGAAGCCTATGTGTCCACAGCAGCCACACCACTGACCGATTCTGCAGCCTTAATGGCTATCGAACTCGTAGCACGATATCTTCCCGTGGCAGTAGCCAACGGTTCAGATATGGTGGCCAGAGAGAAAATGGCTTACGCTCAGTTCTTAGCAGGTATGGCGTTCAACAATGCGAGCTTAGGCTACGTTCACGCGATGGCTCATCAGCTCGGTGGATTCTATAATTTACCACACGGCGTGTGCAATGCGATCTTGTTGCCACACGTGCAACAGTTTAACCTGATCGGTTGTGCCGATAAGTTACAAGACGTAGCCATGGCCATGGGACAAAATATCGAGGGCATGAGCACCTTCGAAGCAGCTCAGTGTGCCATCGATGGTATCAAAAAGCTTTCTACAGCGATTGGTATCCCGGCCGGCTTGACAGATCTAAATGTTGAAGAAAAAGACTTTGAAGTGATGGCAAATAACGCGAAAGCTGATGCTTGCCAGTTGACCAACCCGAGAACAGCAACGCTCAAGGAAGTCATCGGCATCTTCAAGAACGCTATGTAGTTGAAAGATACTAGATAAAAAGGCCTGTCGAGCGTATTCGCTCGGCAGGCCTTTCTTTATAGGAACAGATCCCGTTCTCCAGCTTCGATCCGCTGGAGGTTCTCACGCGTCAGGTCGCGCACATCTTCGCGTTCAATGGTCTCGAGTGCTTCGTAGATAGTTTTTCGGCCCTTACGGGTGAGCTCCTCATCCCCATGGTCACAGATGAATTCCATGAAGGTCATGAGGGCATTCGGTTGACAGACATTTTGAATCTGTCCGGATTTGGCCAGGCGCATGAAGCGATCTCCCGTGCGGTTCGAACGGTAGCAGGCCGTGCAGTAGGATGGAATCAGGTCGGCGTCGAGCAGATCCTTGAGCACGGCAACGGGCTCGCGGTGATCAGCCACTTCAAACTGGCTGACGTCCCGTCCCGACTCAGCCTGTTCCTTATAGCCCCCCACACCCGTGCAGGAGCCCGCGCTGATTTGGGAGACACCGTAGTTAATGACTTCACGACGCATATCGATGGATTCTCGTGTGGACAGGATCAATCCCGTGAAGGGAACGGCTAGACGGATGATGGCCACGAGCTTTTTGAAATCGTCGTCATCGATCAGGTGGGGAAAATCTTCCAAGCTCATACCCTCTGCCTTTTTTAATCTTGGGACGCTGATGGTGTGAAAGCCCACACCGAATCGCTCTTCAAGATGAGCATTGTGCTGCATAAGGGCAAGAACTTCAAACTTGTAGTCGTAGAGGCCGAAGAGCACTCCGCCCCCCACGTCATCGATTCCGGCTTCCTGTGCACGGTCGAAGGCGGTCAGGTGATAATCGTAATCCCCTTTCAGCGAGCGGGGATGTACTGCTTCGTAGGTCGGTTTATGGTAGGTTTCTTGGAAGAGAATATAGGTTCCAATCCCTTTTTCTTTTAACTTCTTATAGTTCACCACCGTGGTGGCAGCAATATTCACATTGATCCGCCGAATCGTGTCGTTTTCATTCTCTGTTCCGTAAATTGTATCGATAGCTTCGAGCACGTAATCAATGGGGCAGTTCTTTGGGTCTTCGCCAGCCTCCAGGGCAATCCGCTTGTGCCCCATCTTCTCGAGTAGTTTCACCTCTTGCTCGATTTCCGCTTTCTGGAGCTTGCGTCTTTCGAAGTCATTGCACTGCTGATAACCACAGTAGGTGCAGTTGTTTACACAGTAGTTTGAAATATAAAGAGGTGCGAAGATGACCACGCGGTTGCCGTAGATACTTTGCTTGATCTCACCGGCCACCTGGAAGATCTCATCGAGCAGGGGGGTCTCTTCAACCTGAAGAAGTTTCGCGACCTCTAGTTCACTGAGACCTTCTTTCTTTCGGGCCTTATCTAGAATCGAACGGATTGCTTCTGTGGTCGGTTTTTTTGCCGCAATGAGAGTGTTTTCAATCTGATCATGCTTGATGAACATGTTGTTTCCTCCAATCATCGTAGTCACCTCTGCCGAGGTCTACAGTGAAACCAGCCCTATTGATCCGTCCTTCGATGCACTGGCGGCAGTGGGCTGCTTCGTCGCCAGTACAGATTTTATTCTCATAGAGTTCGTACTTCTCCCGCTGTGTCGTGGGGGAGAGATTTGGCATCACGACATTGGCCCCTGCGGCCAAAGCTTTCTCTCTCCCGAGCGGGTCGAGAGTACCAAGGGCTGTGGTGGCGGGTAATAGGGCCTTGGGTAAAAGCAAGCGGGTGAGGGCAACCATATCGAGCGTTCGCTCTAGGGATCCTCCCTCAGCATCTTTCAAGGGTGTCGCACTATGGGGTATGAAGGGACCGATGCCAATCATTTGGGGATCGAGTTCCTTGAGAAAGAGAAGATCCGTAGCCAGATCCTCTGGGGTTTGACCGGGTAGACCCACCATGAAACCGGCACCTACCTGATAGCCCAAATCCTTTAGATCGTGCAGAGCGGCTTTACGGTCGACAAGCGATCCATCGGGATGGAGCTGGCTGTAGAGCGTCTCGGAAGCCGTCTCATGACGGAGCAGGTAGCGATCGACACCGGCGTCGCGAAGCCCCTTGTATGAGGCGCGTGAACGTTCGCCGATCGATAGTGTAAGGGCCACCTCGGGGTAGGTGTCTTTGATCTTCCGGATCAGACTCTGTAGATGCTCATCCGTGTAATGAGGATCTTCGCCGCCCTGGAGGACGAAGGTTCTGTAACCCAAGCGATAACCCTGTTCACAGCAATCCAAAATTTCTTGATCGGATAGTCGGTACCGTGCGATCCCTTTTCTGTCGGCACTGATACCGCAGTAGAGGCACTGTCGCTTACAGATATTCGAGAACTCGATCAGGCCGCGCATATAGACGGTATCTCCATAATAGGCGTAGCGCTTTTGCAGGGCTTTCTCGTAGAGGTATGGACGAGTGTCCCGATCTAATGTCTCGATCAAGCGGGAGAGAAGATGGTGTTCTAAGGTGTCCCCCTTGTAGAGACGGTCGATCAAATGCTCTATGGTCTGGTTCATCGGTTCACCTCTCGTTTCGATATCGATGTTTTCACCGAGATACCCGGAATACCCCCGAGTTTACCAGTGAGACCGTTGATTTCGTCGAGTGATCCAGCGACCACCAGGGAAACCACTGACAGGTGGTCGTCATGAAAGGGAAGTCCCATGCGTCCGTAGATCAGGTGTTGGTATTGGGTGATGACTTGATTGAACCGTCCGTGTTGCTCTCTGGGGTCCTCCAAGATGGCCCCGATGACAGCTATGCGTTTCGACATCGTATCCTTCTCCTTTATCAGAATAAAAAAAACTCCTCCCGGCGATCCGAGAAAAGTCCACGTCAAAAGTACCAGGCCTAAGCCTGATTGCATACTCATGCGTGACCCTTTCGTGATCAGCCGTAGCTTTTCAGTCAGGTGGCGCTCGATTGTCTCCAAACAAAGCAAGCAGGGGCTCACATCGGCTGGATTCGTTAAAAGTTTATCAGATGATGGCACTTAGCACAAGAGAAATTTGGTTAACGTTATTTTTTTTGTGGTTGACAGACCGCGCGATAATGGTTAACATGTTTTTGGAGGTGGTTGACTATTATGAACAGAACGAAAGAGATGATCCTGTCGGGTCTTTTCGCATCATTAATTGCAATCTTAAGCTTGATCTCGATACCCTTACCTTTTAGCCAGGTACCTGTGACCTTGCAAACCCTTGGCGTGATGCTAGCGGCGCTCCTACTGACGCCGCGGGGAACGGCCGGAGCTTTGGGCGTCTACCTATTGTTGGGCGCGATCGGCTTACCTATCTTCGCGGGCGGTACCGGCGGGATCGGTGTGCTGATGGGCCCCACCGGCGGATATCTCCTGGGTTTTCTTCTTGGGGGCGTTGGATTGAGCCTGCTGAAGGAAGAAGTGAACGCTCTTTGGGCGATAGGACTCGGGACCTTTGTCTTTGGTATCGTTGTGGTGAATCTGATCGGTTCGGTATGGCTGATGTGGATGCTGGGGATTGATTATCCGCAGGCCCTTACCATTGGTGTATTGCCCTTCATCCCTGGCGATCTCTTTAAGCTGGTCGTGGCAGTTCTCTTGTACCAACAGCTTTCATCGAGAATCAATCAGATCCTGAGCGTCTGAAGCTTGTCCCGGTCCCCCCCTTCTTGGTATAATGGCTTAAATGCTAAGAAGGATGGAGGGGTGATGATGACACATGTAGTCTTGGTCGATGAGCAGGACCGTAGCGTGGGGTTGATGGAGAAAATCCGGGCACACCGCGAGGGGCGTTGGCACAGTGCCATCAGTGTGCTCGTATTAGATGGCGAGGGACGAATGCTCTTGCAACAACGTGCGGCCGATAAATACCATGCGCCGCTCAAGTGGGCCAACGCCTGTTGTACGCATCCCAATCCCGGGGAGACCCATCGGGAGGCAGCACTCCGAAGACTCCAGGAGGAATTAGGCATCCTTCTACCCATTGAAGAGGCCTTTGTCTTCATCTACGAAGCCGAGCTCGAAGGTGGTCTGATCGAACGAGAGATCGATCATGTGTTTATCGCCCGAGCGAAGAGCGAAGAGGTTCCCTTTTGCAGACAGGAGGTCCATGCAATCCGCTGGGTTGATCTCACCGACCTCCAGGAGGAAGTGAAAAGGGATCCCAATCGTTTTGCCCCCTGGTTCCTTCTGATGATGCAGCGAACCGAATGGACAGAAGGTGAGCTGTGGTGAGAAGAAACCTAGGTCTGGCGCTTATACTCCTCCTGTTCCTGCTTACAGCTTGTCAATCGGAGGAGCCACCGAAACCAGTATCGTCTCCCCCGAACATGAAAGCGTCGGGATCGGAAACGGAGATTCTCAATCGATTTCAAGAGATGTCTGTGTCGGGGAGTGAACCGCACGAGTTAAAAGCCTACATTGATGAGCATATTGAAAACCTGACCCCGTTGGAGGCAGAAGTGATGGTGGATGGTCTGATCGACGTCGTCCACCGTTATGAGGAACCCTATGGAAGAGCCTTCCAAGACCTCGGTTACGATGAGAGAGTAGTGAGTAGCGACGCGCTTGATGAAAATGGGCGTATCACCTACGACTCCTTGGGTCCTGGATTTGTAGAGGGTTTTCTCCACAAAACAATCGACACATTCTACCAGTTACGCTGGGAAGAGCAGGATCTCGTCCTCGTGACGGATTTCCGCGTCTTCAAGGTCTACACGCCGTACGTAACTCCTTACATGAAAGACTACATCGAGATCATGTCGCAAGAACGGGCGAATCCGAGTGCTGTTGAAGGCCTTCTTTCGGTCGATCGTGAATCCCTGTGGAAACGCATTCGATCCACCGAGGTATTCTTACAGACGCATCCGGGGAAGAGACGATCGGACGAGATCCGTTCGCTTTACGAAAGCTACGGCAGATTATTCTTATACGGCGCCACTTCTGCTGAAATTCACAGTGGGGTGGTCACTGATGAACAGCGCGGATTTTACAGGAGGCTCTCCCAGCAACAGCTGGATAGTGCGCTCGCAAGTTACTTGGAAGGTTATCTCGCGGTCATAGATGAAAGTGACGGTCAAGTGACGGGTGATGTGATCTCGTATGCAGAAGAAATGATCGATCGGATCCTCCTACAGGAGTAAACGTGGCGCGCCACGTTTTCTTTTTGACTTTATATGGTAATTAATGTATAATTTACATATAAAGGAAATTAAGGAGGTAATCATGAACCAAGTAGCGTTGATCGGTCGGTTGACCAAAGACCCTGAACTGTTCAAGACAGAAGGTGGTAAGATGTACTCCCGATTCAACATCGCCATCGATCGCAGAGGACCCGAGGGGGAACGAGAGGCGGACTTCCCGAGGATCGTCGTCTGGGGCAAGCAAGCGGAGAACTGTGTGACTTATCTCGGTAAGGGTAGATTGGTCGCGATCTCAGGTAGGATCTCCACAGGACAGTACGATCATCCCGATGGGCACCGTGTCTTTGTCACAGAAGTGAATGCCCGGTATGTAGAGTTTTTGGATTTCAAAGAATCGGAGTCAACAGAGATCGATGAAGCACTACCCTTCTAACTCGCCTAGGCGAGTTTTTTCTATGGAAAAGACTGGCTGTTCTCTCTCCCCTTTGACCAAAGTTTTGTTATAATAAAGGGAAAGGGATAATCGCAAAATGCTATGCACAGAGGAGGCCAATCATGCGAATTGATCTGCACATTCATTCGAATTTTTCGTCAGATAGCGAGGAATCATTGGAGCGCATCCTACAATATGCGAAGGAGCACGGGGTGGAGGTAATCGGGATCACCGATCACATTGATTATGATTACCAGGATCCATCGATCTCCTTTCTCCTGGATCTGGAGGCCTACAATGAGAAGATGATGGCACTCAGGGATCAGGCGCAAGGTGTGCAAGTCTTGTATGGTATCGAAGCGGGCCTTCAGCCTCACATAGGTGAGGACCTGAGGAAGATGGTTGACCGCTATGATTTTGACTATGTGATGGGCTCCATGCACACGATCCAGAAAAAGGATCTGTATATTGGGACCTATTTCGAAGGAAAGTCACCGATGGAAGCGTGGGAGGGCTACTTCGAGGATCTGATCGCCAGCGTCCTGGCCTTCGATCGTTTCCAGTTCGTCGGACACCTCGATATTCTGAAACGGTACAATGAACCGGTGCGCGGTGTTTCTTACGAGGAGATTCGCCCCATGGTGCGGGAAGCCCTGCGCGTATTGATCGATCATCACATTGGCTTGGAAATCAACACATCGGGCCTGAGAGGTTCTTACGGTCTGAAGGATACGCTACCGAGTCGTCAAGTTCTCTACGACTACAAGGAGCTGGGGGGGGAGATCTTAACGATCGGTTCGGACGCACATCGAGCGGAAGATGTGGGGGCAGGGTTTTCTCACGCCTCCGGGCTCCTACGCGAGATCGGCTTTGAACGGATCTACTACGCGCGCAAAAGGCGTTTGATTCCTGTCCCACTCACCCAGCGATGATCCTGTCGCTGATGGTGGCCACAGCCCTTTTCTTCAGCCCCGACGCTCAGGAGGAGCACCTGGGGCTTCAACAATCCCTACACGAGGTGAACCAACAGATTCGGAATGAGGGGTACGCTGTTTCCGCGATAGAGGATGGTGTCTTCGCCAACATGCTGGGGAGGAGCTATCATCCTACGATTCTGGATAATCGCTTCTCGCTCAGGTTGGTTACCGTTCCCTACGTGGACTTTCAGGGGATCGAGCAGCAGGGACAATTGATCGTCCACCGCGAGGTAGCAGAGGAGGTCGGCTTGATCTTCGCACGGCTCTACAGCATCCGTTTTCCCATCAGGAGAATCCATCGGGCCTGTTTTTATGATGGCGACGATCAGGAGCTGATGGCCCGTGACATCACCAGTGCGTTCAATCACAGGGTGATCGAGGGGACTTCTCGCTTGTCTCTCCATGCCCACGGGAGGGCTGTTGATCTCAACCCGTTGGAGAACCCTTATGTGCGAAGCGATTCCGTGCAACCGGCAGAGGGTGTACAGTACCTAGATCGCACGAAAGAAAAACAGGGCCTCCTCAAATGGGGAGACCCTGCAGTTGAAATTTTTATACGAAGCGGTTGGCGTTGGGGTGGGACGTTTCAATCGTCCAAAGACTACCAGCACTTCGATAGGGCACCAGAGTGAAGGATCGATTGTCGATGACGATACAGTTTGCTTTTTAAGGTGTGAGGGTTCATACCCAGTTGACCCGAGGATTCATACCAACTGAAGCCGTAGTAATAACGGAGGACGAAGCCCGAGTAGACGTTTTTGGACATGTGCTCCCTATGCTTGAGTATCTCTAAGTTCAAGTCGGTCCGGTAGTAGTTGAGGTCAAGGGTACCCGATAGGATCTCCGCTTCAGCGTGTTCGCGGGAGCGCTTGCGCAGTTGGTTGTAACACAGACTCTTTGCTATACGCATCAGATAGCTTCGGATTTTCGAATGATTTCTAAGCTTGTGATGGTATTTGAGTCCGCGCAGATACGTTTCCTGCACAAGGTCCTCCGCTAAGTGATGATCCCGCATGATGTGATGACAAGTTTGATAAAGAGTATGACGGAGTTCTGTGAATAGTAGTGTGTATGCATTGGTATCCATGACCACCTCCTGTAAAAAATTATAACAAATTTTCATTAAATTGTAAATATTCAGAAATAAAAAAAGTGAACTATTAATCATGCGAAAAGAAAAGAACCCTCCTTGGTGGAGAGTCCTTCATATCTTACTATGCTTGGTTTAACTCTTGGAGCAATTTTTCAAGATCGATTCCATGTACCATCGATGCTTGTTCTAGGCTTTCCATTTGTGATGCCGGGCATCCGATGCAACCCATACCGTTTTTCATGAGCACTTCTGCAGCCTCAGGTTTCGCCCTGAGAATCTCACTGATCAGTTGATCTTTCGTGATCAATTTCGCACCTCCTTAATTCCTAGTAATTCACTAGAGATTTCACATCTATCATAAAGGTTGCCGCGGGATTTGTCAACACGAAGGTGGATCTGTCGGAACGATGAAATGATTGTAATCTGATATTTCATTCTGTTCATGTTCGCGTTATAATGGAAGAAGGTGGTGATTACAGATGATAAGAGTATTTGTCGACCAGCTTGAAGAGGGAATGGTCGTGGCAAAGGATGTCCACGATCATCGGGATGTCGTCTTGGTCCCGGCCGGAACGGTCTTGACCCCCGATGTGATTGGGAAGATCAATGGCCAGACCCTTTATTATATTTATATCGATGTACCGAATACGACGGAACAATCGATTCAGCTCGAACGCGACATACTCGAGGGGAGTATGAAGGCTTCTATCAATAGTTTCAAGTCGATCTACAAGAACTTGAAAGAAGGTAAGCGTCAGATTCGTGATGAGGTAGAAGTCGCCATTGAACCGATCATCCAGTTGATCGAGAAGAATTATGACCTGGCGAAAAAACTTTGGGAGATCGAGGTGACCGATGCGTACACCTTCGATCATTCTGTACGCGTATGCCTCATGAGCGCTCTGATCGGGAAGTGGATGAATCTTTCCAAGGAGAGAATCCACGATGTGGCGATCGCCGGTCTGTTGCACGATACGGGAAAGTGTCGTGTGCCCGAGGGCATTCTCAATAAGCCTGGCAAACTGACACCTGAGGAGTACGAACTAATGAAAGGACATCCCGAGGCCGGGTTAAAGATCCTTTCGGAAGTACCTGGCATCTCCCCCTTGGTCCTGAAAGGTGTGTACGAACACCATGAACGGATCGATGGAACGGGGTATCCCAGGGGACTGACCAACAGCAACATCTCTATGGTGGCGAAGATCATAGCTATTGCCGATGTGTACAGTGCGATGACCACCGATCGGGTCTACCGCATCAAGTCAAGTCCCTTTGAAGCAGCGGAGGCTATGATGGACCAGCTGTTCACCGGTCTCGACCCGCTCTTATCCAGGAAATTCTTATCGCGACTCAGTCAGTTTTACGTTGGCAGTCACGTGCTGCTTAACGATGGTCGCGTCGCACGTGTGGTGATGAACAACAAGTATACACCGTCCAAGCCATTGGTCCTCGCGGGAGATGATTTTATCGACCTTGCGACCACAGATCAAGTGGCCATCGCGTCAATCGTGTTCTAAGGCATCCTTCGGGATGCCTTTCTTAATTTAAAATATGAAAACGATTATCATAAATTGGGCTAGGGTATATACATTTTGAAAGGAGGTTCGATCTGATGTATTTTGAAAAACATGAACCATCGAAAGATAAGCGACTGGAAATGCTCGATGAGAACGGCCGACTACTCGAGGGTATCACGATTCCCGAGGTGTCGGAGGAAGAACTTTTACACCTGTATAAGCTGATGCTAAAAACACGGGTGATGGATACGAAAGCATTACAATACCAGCGTCAGGGTCGAATGCTGACCTACGCGCCGAACTTAGGTCAAGAGGCGAGCCAGGTGGGTTCGATCGCGGCCACTGGAGAAGAAGATTGGATGGTAAGCGCCTTTAGAGAACTGGGCGCCTGGTTTTACAAAGGTGTTCCCATGGAAAAAATACTACTCTACTGGTACGGCAACGAGGCAGGCATGCATATGCCTGATGATGTAAAGGTGCTACCGGTAAGTGTACCGATTGCATCTCAGTTACAGCATGCGGTAGGAGTAGCCTACGCTTCTGTTTACCGGGGTCTCGACGAGGTGACCATGGCCTATGTGGGCGATGGTGGTACGAGTCAAGGTGATTTCCACGAAGCGCTGAATCACGCAGCTGTCCTCAAGGCGCCAGTTGTCTTCATCATTCAGAATAACCAATATGCAATTAGTATGCCTCGAAAGAAACAGACGACTAGTCCGACTTTGGCCGAGAAAGCCAAAGCCTATGGAATGCCGGGTATCCAGGTGGATGGCAACGACCTGTTTGCCGTGCTGGCGGCTTCGCGAGAAGCGGTCGAACGTGCGCGTGCAGGAGAAGGTCCATCGCTCATCGAGTGCGAAACCTATCGACTGGGTGCACACACGACTTCCGATGATCCTAAGAAATATCGCGAGGAAGAAGAAGTCGAGGAGTGGAAGAAAAAAGACCCGCTCCTACGTATGAAACGATACCTCATTGATCAAGAGCTTTGGTCTGAAGAGCAGGAAGAAGAGCAGAACGAGGCCTTCGCCGCTGAAGTGAAGGAAGTTTTCAAACGCGTAGAAGATTCGGGCCTTGTACCGCTCGAAGATGTTTTTGATTATCAGTACCATGAGAGACCGCCTCATCTGGAGGCGCAGTACCAAGAGAAGAAAAAAGCTCTTGAGGAGGTGGAGTAAATGCTCACGACCATGATCGGAGCGATTAATCTGGCGATGGACGAGATGATGGCTGAGGATGAGAATGTAGTTGTCTTCGGAGAAGACGTCGGTTATGAAGGCGGCGTTTTTCGTGCGACAGCAGGACTGCAGGAGAAGTACGGTGAGAAACGTTGCTTCGACACGGTACTTGCGGAGAGTGCGATTGTTGGCAGTGCACTGGGCATGGCGATCAACGGACTCAGGCCCGTGGCGGAGATTCAGTTTTCGGGCTTTATGTTCCCTGCCTATAATCAAATTGCTGCACACGTGGCGCGTATGCGGAATAGAAGTCGGGGTCGTTTCACGGTACCCATGGTCATCCGAATGCCTTATGGCGCCGGTGTGCGCGCGCTCGAGCACCACTCAGAGAGCCAAGAAGTGCTCTTTGCCCATTTGCCGGGACTAAAGGTGGTTATTCCGTCAACACCCTATGATGCCAAGGGCCTGCTTGCCGCGGCGATCCAATCGGAAGACCCCGTTATTTTCATGGAACCCAAACGCATTTATCGAGCGTTCAAGCAAGAGGTATCCGAAGGCATCTATACACTACCCATTGGCAAAGCGCGCATGGTGAAATCAGGAAAAGACCTCACTGTGGTCAGCTGGGGGGCCATGGTACGCGACGTGGAAAAAGCAGTGGCCACCGTGGAGGAGAAGACCGATGCCAGCATCGAAGTGATTGATCTGAGGACCATCTCACCGATCGATCGAGAAACGATCATTCAGTCGGTACAGAAGACGGGCCGATTTATGGTTGTCCATGAAGCCGCTAAGAGCTTCGGCCCTGGCGCCGAACTGATGGCCATTGTCAATGAAGGTGCATTCCTCTATTTAGAAGCACCGCCCACACGGATTACAGGGCTTGACACGATCGTCCCGCTTCCCAAGGGAGAACACCATTACCTACCGGATCCCGAGGAAATCGCCGATCGAATGACGAAGCTACTTCAGTATTAGGAGGGATGAACCCATGGTAGAAGTTAAATTCGCTGATATTGGCGAGGGCATACACGAAGGCGTTCTCTATGAGTGGCGGGTGAGCGAAGGCGATGAAGTGAAGGATGGGGATACGCTGTTCTTAGTCGAGACGGATAAGGTAACGGCCGAGATTCCATCTCCCACGGACGGAAAAGTAGCTCACCTGGCCTTTCAAAAGGGCGACACGATTCACGTCGGTGATGTGGTCCTGACGATCGACGATGGGGAGGAAGAAAAGAAAACTGCTGACACCCAGGAAGAATCCTCTGAAGACAAAGAGCCCTCCTCTAAGACGCAAGAGGAATCATCTGAGACAGAGGAGCTGTCTGACCAAGACAATAAGAAATCTTCCGGTAGCAGGAAGGAGTCAGTGAGTGAAGATGAATCCACGAGTGTCGTTGGCGAACTGGATGTTTCTGATGATGTCATCGCTTCGAGCGATGAAGGCCAAGAAAAACCCCCGGAGAAACAGGAAGAGAGAAAACGTGTGCTGGCGACACCGGTGGCAAGGAAAATGGCAAAGGACCTCGGTGTGGATATCCATGAGGTCAAAGGAACCGGACCGGCAGGACGCGTGATGAAGGCGGATATCCGACAGGCTGCACAGGCTAGCGAGAAAGAAGAAAAGCAAGAGAAGCAAACCTCTACCAAGACGCAGGAAGTCTCTGTGGAGGCGGAGAGTCGTCCCATGAGTATGCTGCGGAAAACCGTTGCACGTACAATGGTGCAATCGAAGAGTGAGATTCCACATGCGGCGGCTATGGATGAGTTTGACGTTACAGAACTAGTTGCTTTTAAGAAGGCGAACGAAGAGCGAGCGGAAGAGGCGGGAATTCACCTGACCTATCTCCCCTTGATCATACGGGCGCTCGTGCTAGCACTCAAGGAACACCCTGTGCTAAATGCCAGTATCGATGAATCCGGCGAGGCGATTCTGATGAAGAAAGAACGTCATATCGGCTTGGCCGTTGATACACCGGAGGGGCTCATCGTGCCTGTCATCCGTGAGGCAGACCACCTGGGTGTGCTCGGACTCGCAGGGGAAATCCAACGACTTTCCGCGGCGGCGAGAGAGAAGAAGTTAAAACTAGAGGACCTGAAGGGCGGCACCTTTTCTGTGACCAACTACGGTGCTGTCGGGGCAAAATTTGGCGTTCCCATCATCAAACCACCTGAGGTGGCAATCTTGGGTGTCGGTCTCATTGAGAAACAAGCGGTGGTCCGTAATGACGAGATTGTGATCCGATCCATCCTTCCCATTTCTCTGGCCTTTGACCACCGGGTAATCGATGGCGGCGATGCAGGTCGCTTTCTGCAGACGCTAAAGGCGTATCTAGAATCCCCGGAAAGGATGCTATTGTATTAAATTGAAGCAGGAGGAGGACGATCCATTTGAAAACATACGATATTGCGATCATCGGTGGTGGACCGGGTGGTTATGTGGCCGCGATCAAAGCGGCACAACTTGGCGCCAAGGTGGCACTCTTTGAGAGAGATGCTATCGGTGGTGTCTGTTTGAACGTCGGTTGTATTCCCACCAAAACGCTACTGAACACGGCGAAAATCTACCAGCAGATCCAAAACGCCAGTACCTTCGGTATCGATCTCGGTTCGGTGGATACGATGAAGATCGATTGGCCCGGTTTGATGTCGCGTAAGGAAAAAGTGGTACGCAAACTCGTGAAAGGCGTCGAACAATTGCTGAAAAAAAACCAGGTGGATGTGTACCCCTATGAGGCTAAGGTAGTATCGAAAAACAAAATCCAGTACGCTGAAGGTGAGATTGCCTGCGAATCGTTGATTATCGCCACCGGGTCTTCCAATGCCTTCCCACCGATAGACGGTTTGAAAGAAGCCAGGGAGTCCGGAAATCTACTGGATTCCACGGGTATCCTCTCCATCGATGGGGTCCCGGAATCGCTGGTGATCTTGGGCGGTGGATTCATCGCGGTGGAGTTCGCCACGTTTTTCTCCAGTATCGGGACGACGGTGACGATGCTCCAGCGGTCCGATCAGATTCTAACGGGCCAGGATCAAGACGTGCGGGATACCATACAGAAACATCTGAAAAAAACTGGGGTCAACATCCGAACGGGAACAGAGATCATCAAGATTGACGGCCCTAGCGTGCAGTACCGTGATGCAAAGGGAGAAAAAGAAATCGAGGGGACGTATATTCTGGCTAGTCTCGGCAGACGCCCGAATCTCTCGGGAATAGAGTCCCTCTCCCTAGAGTTGAACAAGAAAGGCATTCGTGTGGATGAGCATATGCGTACCTCTGTAGAGGGTGTCTACGCCATTGGGGATGTTGTCGGTGGTTATATGCTTGCCCACGTGGCATCTGCCGAGGGAATCGTGGCCGTTGAGAATATTATGGGTGCGTCTAAAACGATCGATTACGGGAAAGTACCCTCTTGCATCTATTCCTTCCCCGAGGTGGGGATGGTGGGTCTCACAGAAGAACAGGCGCGTGAACAGTTCGATGAGGTTATCGTATCGACCTTTCCCCTGGCGGCCAACGGAAAAGCATTGGCAGAAGGAGAGAGCACCGGATTCGTGAAGATCATTGCCGAAGCCGACTACGGCGAGGTGGTGGGAATTCACATCGTGGCATCTCATGCTACGGATATGATTGCCGAGGCGGTGGCGACGATGGAGCTCGAAGGAACGATTTATGACCTGGCCAAAGCCATTCACCCGCACCCCACGTTATCGGAAGTCGTTATGGAGGCTGCTCATGGGGCGGTCGATCAACCGATACACATTTACAAGCCCAAATCCTAAGGACCTCAATCATGAGGTCCTTTTTTTGGTATAATGAAGGTGACGAAGGGGGAATGGCATGGACACCAACAAGAAATTGTTATTGATCGAGGATGATGAACACATTCTCGAGCTGCTGAAGTATAATCTTGAGACGAGGCATTATGACATCCTTATCGCCAGGGATGGTGAGGAAGGGATTCGGATGGCTAGGGCTGAGAAACCGGACCTGATCATACTCGACCTAATGTTGCCGCGGGTCGATGGTTTGGATGTATGCCGGGTGATCCGTCGGGATGAACAGGTAGCAGACACACCGATTATCATGTTGACGGCTAAAGGTTCAGAGTTGGACAAGATCACGGGACTTGAGCTCGGGGCCGACGATTACATCACGAAGCCCTTTAGTATCAGGGAGCTGATGACGCGAATCAAGGTGGTGTTGCGACGCTATGAAAAAACTGCCGTCACGTCAGTGGAAGAGAAAAAACTTCAGATCGATCGGTTGGTCATGGATCTCGACAAGCACGAGGTGACCATCGAGGATGTACCGGTCCACCTGACGTTCAAGGAGTACGAACTGTTGCGTAAGTTGATGGAGAATCGAAACAAAGTGCTCGCTCGCGATCTACTATTGGATGAAATCTGGGGTTATGACTACTATGGTGATACGCGGACTGTGGACGTGCACATCCGTCATCTCAGGAGCAAGATCGGGGAAATGGCGGGATTGATTCAGACGGTACGCGGGGTGGGCTACAAAATGGTCAACACAAAATAAGGACCCGATCTGTCTTACGACGGATCGAGTCCCAAACGAAAGGATTCGTGGAGGGCGCTGAGGGCGCGTGAACCGGATTCTTTTTTGATGATACAAGAAATCTTTATTTGCGAGGTGCTGATCATCTCGATGTTGATTCCCTCTTGGTACAATGTTCCGAAGAAGAGGCTGGCAGCATCTGCATTTTTGCTGAGACCCGTTCCAACGATGGAGAGCTTCGTCACATCCTCTGCCACCAAGAGTGCTTCCGCTTGGACATCCGAAACGAAGGATTCTGAGACCTCTCTGGCTACCTGAAGATCATTACGATCTACAGTGAAGGAGATGTCGTTGTGCTGGTCATGATTCAGGTTCTGGATGATCATGTCCACCGTCACATTGCTTTTGGCCAGACGATCGAAGAGGTTGAAAGCGATACCAGGACGATCGGGGACTTTGACCACGGTGAGACGAGCGATATTATCATCGAGGGCGATCCCTCGAACCACTACACTTTCCATTTGATCGACCTCCTTGACCCAAGTGCCTTCACTCTGATCAAAAGAGGAGCGGACCACCAGGGGCATACTGTGGTTGCGCGCGAGTTCAACGCTTCTAGGATGCAACACCTGTGCACCGAGTTGTGCGAGCTCGAGCATCTCGTCGTAGGAGATTGTTTCGAGTTTGCGGGCCGCCGAAACTTTTCGGGGATCTGTGGTGTAAATGCCATCCACATCGGTGTAGATCTCACAGTAATCAGCCTGGAGTTGGACGGCCAGCGCTACGGCTGTTGTATCGGAGCCGCCTCGGCCTAGGGTCGTGATATCACCGCGTTCGTTGATTCCCTGAAAGCCGGCGACAATCACGACATCATGTACTTGGAGTTCGGACCGGAGGCGGTCGTCAACCACCGAACGGATACGGGCGTTCTTGTGGAAGCGGTCAGTCTGGATACCCGATTGGGCCCCGGTGAGCGAGAGGACGTTGAGCCCCAGGTGATGGATGGCCATGGCTAGAAAGGCAACGGACATCTGTTCACCCGTGGAGAGGAGCATATCCATCTCTCGCGATGGAGGATTAGGGTGAAGGGCATAGGCCGTTTCAATGAGATGGTCGGTTGTGTCCCCCATAGCAGAGACGACAGCGACCACCTTGTTGCCATCTGCAGCCGCCTGGGCAATCCGCTTGGCGACAGATTGGATGCGGTTGACATTAGCTACGGAGCTACCCCCGTACTTTTGTACAATGAGAGCCATCAGGAAATCACCTCCACCTGTGCGCCTGCACGATCGAGAGAAAGATGAGCGATCCGGATGGAAGAGGGAAGACCCTTTAGGGCAGGCTTCTTTTCACACCAAAGGATCACTGTAGGACCGGCACCTGAAAGAAAGGAACCGATGATGCCTTCGCCGTCAAGGTAAGGTTCCATCGCAGGGTAGGATGCGATCAGCGGTCGTCGGTACTGCTCGTGCAAGCGATCTTGCAGTCCTTCTGCAATCAGGTCGCTACGGTCTGCATATATCGCGGCGATCAAGAGTGCCAGCGAGGAGAGATTGGCAACCGCGTCCCCATAAGGCACTTGTTTGGGAAGGGCTTCTCGGGCGAGTTGGGTCGATAAGGGGGTAGAGGGGATCAGTGCAGTGAAGAGAAAGCGCTCGGAGAGCGGCAGTTTGAGATAATGTGTCTTCTCCGCATCCATGCGGCTGACTGTGCATCCACCGAGTAGACAGGGGGTCGTGTTGTCAGGATGCCCTTCAAAGGTGGCTGCGCGGTGGACCATTTCCGCTTCCGTCATCTGTGATCCGCTGAGTGCATCGGCGGCGAGGACCCCGAGGACGATGGCGGCAGCGCTTGAACCGAGTCCACGCGAAACGGGGATGTGTTGTTCTTTCATCGTGAGCTTGTATCCGAGGTGCGCATGGCCAAGCTGATCGAGCGTTTGATCCAGGGCAATCTTCACCAGGTTCTGATCGTCGGAGAGCATAGCATCATCTACCCAAATCACTTCTCGTGTGCTTGCCTTTTCGATTTCGATCCAGTTGTATAGATCGAGCGCAACACCCATGACATCGAAGCCAGGCCCTAAGTTTGCTGACGTTGCGGGGGCGCTGATCCGGTAGATCATTTGAGCAGCGCCTCAAGGTGATCGGCTATGGCCCGACGGTCTGTGGACATGTTGCGGATCTGACCGCCGAGGGCAACGGCCGTATCGGGATCTTTGAGTCCATTGCCCGTTAGCACTAGTACCACCTTTTGTCCCTCTTCGAATTTTCCCTCATCATAGGCCTTCAGTAATCCCGCAACGGTGATCGCTGAGGCCGGCTCAGCAAAGATGCCCTCACAGGAGGCGAGGATTTGATAACCCTCTAAGATTTTTTCGTCTGTGATCTTGTCGATAGCACCGCCGGATTCCTCGAGAGCGGCCGTAGCCAGTGGCCAGCTGGCGGGGTTGCCGATCCTGATAGCGGTTGCCACGGTTTCAGGGTGCGTGACAGGGGCACCATCGACGATCGGTGCAGCCCCGCTAGCCTGAAAGCCGAAGAGCTTCGGTTTTTTGGTAATGATCCCGGCCTCCTGATAAGCGTTGAAACCCTTCCAGTAGGCGGTGATATTCCCGGCGTTGCCCACAGGAATCACGAGGACGTCTGGTGCTTCCTCTAGATCATCACAGATCTCGAAGGCTGAGGTTTGCTGACCTTCGATGCGGTAGGGGTTGATTGAGTTGACTAGAGTCATGGGGAGCACATCAGATAGCTCTTTCACGATTTCGAGCGCTTCATCGAAGTTACCATCGATGCTGATGATCTCGGCGCCATAGGCGATGGCCTGGGCCATTTTACCCATGGCGATTTTCCCCTCTGGTATGATCACGATGGCTCGGATTCCTGCCTTTGCCGCGTAGGCTGCGGCGGAGGCAGAGGTGTTACCGGTGGAAGCACAGATAATCGCCTTCGAACCTTCTTCCACGGCTTTTGTCACCGCCATGGTCATGCCGCGATCCTTGAAAGATCCCGTAGGGTTGAGACCGTCGTATTTCAGGTATACCTCGAGACCGGGTACGCGCTCTTCAAGATGATGCGCACGAATCAGCGGCGTGTTTCCCTCGCTGAGACTGATGATGGGCGATTGCTCCTCGAGGGAGAGGAAGGGTCGGTATTTATGCAAGAGTCCTCTATACATCGATTGATTCCTCCTCTTCTAGTATGAGATAATGCGTGATATGATCTGTTGAGAAAATAGCCAGTTTGGATAGGAGTTGTTCTTCCACGATACCTTCGACGATCAGGGTCGTCGCGCCTTTTGCCAGGTCAGTCTCAATGGAGAGCGCACGATCTCCAAAGGCCTCGATCAATTTGACCGCACGATCGAGAGGCTCATCGGAGTGAATCCGCAGGTACCATTTGCTAGGCAGTGGATTGAGATTCGCGATCTGGTAGGTGCGATCCGTGAAGTAGAGGGGCTCGAGTTGCTTCGTGAGCATGAGGTCCACAAGGTCAGAAAAGATGGCGCTGCCTGTGGGATCTTTGCCGGCTCCTTTTCCATAGAAGAAGACATCACCCACGGCATCACCGCGGACCATAATGCCGTTGTTCTCGTTATCGATATGGCCGATCAGCGAATCGGCGGGGATAAACATGGGTTGAACGGTAGCGTAGATGCACTCATCTAGCAAACGTGCGTAGGCAATCAACTTGATGGTATACCCCATATCCTTGGCAGCCTGGATGTCCATTTTGGAAATATTACTGATGCCCTTTTTGCTAATCTGATCGAGTTCTACTTTTTTTATGAAGGCAATACGCGTGAGGATGGCGAGCTTCCGTGCCGCATCGGTACCCTCCACATCGCTCGATGGATCGGCCTCGGCGAAACCGAGTGATTGGGCTTTTGCCAAAACCGTTTCGAAGGGCAGACCCTCACAATCCATTTGACTGAGGATATAGTTCGATGTACCATTTAATATGGCTGTGATCCGGTCGATGCGATTACCGACGAGGCTTTCTTTAATGGGTTTGATCACGGGGATACCGCCACCGACAGCAGCCTCGTACTTGATGGTCACCTGGTTTTTTCGGGCGAGATTCAACAGTTCATCTCCATACTCTGCCATCATATCTTTGTTGGCCGTGATATAATGAATACCGGCGGATAGAATTTCGTGTGCATAGCGATAGGCTGATTCGATTCCGCCCATGGCTTCAATCACCACGTCGGGCTTCGCTTCCATGATTTCCTGGAAGTCTGTAGTGAAGAGAGAAGCATTTGGTTCCGCTTGATAGCGATCGATGTGTCTCACGAGGATTCGGACCACGTCGAGGGTGCGATCGTATTTGTATTGGATCAGTTCTTTCTTGCGAATCATCATTTCATAGGCTCCGCGACCGACGGTTCCGAAGCCTAACATAGCAATTCTCATGTGCATGTCCTCCTATTCTATGTTGATAAGCGTCAGTTGCTCGACACCATCGAGAGCTTTCATATCCTCGATCAGTGCATGTAGCGATATATCAAGGTTCGCGATATCAAAGGTCAACGACACGTTGGCCACATGATGAACAGGAGCATCTTGGGTGATGGTCAGGATATTGCCGTTGTGCTCTGCGATCATCGAAAGGATCTTCGAGAGTACGCCCGACTGGTGGAAGAGTTTGAAGTTTAATGTCGTGCGTTTGCCCAAGGGGCCTTCCCCAAGGGGAAAGACAAAATCGGCGTACTTGTAGTAGGTGCTTCTGGAGATGCCGACTTCTTTCACTGCCTCGGTGACGCTGGAGACTTTGTTTTGGTTCAGCATTTCCTTGGCATCAACGACCTTGAGAAACACCTCGGGAGCGACCTCGCGGTGTACGATGAGATAATGGCTCTTTTGCAAAGGGATAACCTCCTTTGTCCGCGACACACAAACAGATGTGTGTCAGAAAAAAACTTTCGTTCATTATAACATATCCGCTCGAGGCGGACAATAGTCAATCTGAGACGGTCAACTTGCCAAAATGGTGGGAGATGCGATATAATATCCAAAGAGAACATGTGTTCCTCGAACGGTGGGAACAATTGAGAACCTGAGAATAGATGAGGTGACGAGCATGGCGACAAAAACCTATGGCAATGAGAGCATATCTGCTTTAAAAGGAGCCGATCGCGTTCGGAAGCGTCCGGCGGTAATTTTTGGTTCCGATGGATTGAAGGGTGCCCAGCACGCTTTTTTCGAAATCCTATCGAATGCAATCGATGAGGCCCGTGAGGGCTACGGCGACGAGATCGAAGTGATTCGCCATGAAGATCGATCGATGACGGTTGTCGATCACGGTCGAGGGATTCCAGTGGAATACAATAAAAATGAAAAGCGTTATAACTGGGAGCTAGTTTTCTGTGAGTTATACGCTGGTGGAAAATATAAAAACAATGAGGGCGATCATTATGAGTTCTCCCTTGGGCTAAACGGGTTGGGTACCTGTGCAACACAATACAGTTCTGAGTTCATGGATGTTGAGGTGATCCGAGATGGGAACAGGTACCAGTTGCATTTTGAAAATGGTGAGAATGTGGGGGGGCTTTACAAAGAACCCTACGGTGGACACAAGACAGGTTCGACGATCCGTTGGCGGCCCGATCTCTCTGTATTCACGGACATCGACATCCCACTGGCGTACTTCAAAGATGTACTGAAGCGCCAGGCGATTGTCAACGCTGGCGTGACCTTCATCCTGCGCGATGAGGTGTCGGAGGTCGTGCACGAGTTTTATTACGAGAATGGCATCGTGGATTACGTGGGTGAGCTTAACGAAGGCACGGGTTTTACTGATGTCTTCAACTACCACGACGAGGGTTCAGGCAAAGACCGCGAGGACAAACCGGCCTACCGGGTGAAGGTGGACGTCGCCTTTGCTTTTAATAATGAAGTGAACCTGATCGAGTACTACCATAACTCTTCTTTTCTCGAGCATGGTGGATCACCCGATCGAGCGGTGAAGAATGCATTTTTATATGAAATCGATAAATTCATCAAAAAGAGCAACAAGTATACGAAGAACGAAAAACGGATCACCTTCCAAGATGTAGAAGACTCGCTGATCATCGTGACGAACTCATTTTCCACGGTCACGAGCTATGAAAACCAAACGAAGAAGGCGATCACCAACAAGTTCATCCAAGAGTTCATGACAGAATTCTTGCGGGCTCGCCTGGAGATTTTCTTTATCGAGAACAAGGAGACGGCTGACAAGGTGATCGATCAGATGCTGATCAACAAGCGGAGCCGGGAACGGGCGGAGAAGACACGGAAGAACCTGAAAAAAACCTTGGGAGCCAAGGTGGATATCACTAATCGCGTGAAGAAGTTCGTGGACTGCCGTACGAAGAAAGTGGAAGAACGCGAGCTGTTCATCGTGGAGGGAGACTCTGCCCTAGGCGCTTGTAAGATGGCCCGGGATTCTGATTTTCAGGGCTTGATGCCTGTGCGCGGAAAGATACTGAACTGCCTGAAAGCGGACTACAATAAGATATTCAAGAGTGACATCATCATGGATCTCTTGAAAGTGTTGGGTTGTGGGGTCGAGATCCAATCCAAACATGCGAAGGACTTTGAAACCTTTGATCTGGATAAACTGAACTGGTCGAAAGTGATCATCACGACGGATGCCGATGTGGATGGATTCCAGATCCGCACATTGATCCTGACCATGTTCTACCGCTTGACGCCGACGCTGATCAATGAAGGACGTGTGTTCATCGCTGAGTCCCCTCTCTATGAAATCAGTGCCAAGGGCGAGACACATTTCGCCTATAACGAGAAAGAGAAGAAACAGGTTTTGGAAAACTTAAAGGGGAAGAAGATTTCTATCCAGCGTTCGAAGGGTTTGGGTGAGAACGAACCCCAGATGATGTGGCAAACGACCATGTCGCCAGAAACCAGGCGTCTCGTGAAAGTAGTGCCAGAAGATGTCGAGCGCACCCAGCGAATATTCGAAACGCTCCTTGGAGATGACATCGATAGTCGTAAGCTGTTCATCGAAGAGTTCGGCCCGATGTACTTGGACCAGTTGGATATCAGTTGATAATGGAAAGGAACGATGCACATGGCTGTGATTGAACAACAGATCACCAATACCCTTGAATCGAATTATATGCCCTACGCGATGAGCGTCATCGTTTCCCGGGCGATTCCTGAAATCGATGGATTCAAACCCTCCCATCGCAAGTTGCTCTACACGATGTACAAGATGGGCCTGCTGAAGGGGGCACGGACGAAATCGGCGAACGTCGTGGGACAGACGATGAAGCTGAACCCCCACGGCGACCAGGCAATTTACGCCACGATGGTGCGTTTGTCACGGGGATACGACGCCCTCTTGCATCCTTACGTGGACTCAAAGGGTAACTTCGGTAAGAGCACATCGCGGGATATGGCTTTCGCTGCCAGTCGATACACGGAAGTGAAGCTCGATTCGATCTGTACAGAGCTGTTCAAAGATATCGACAAGAACACTGTGGATATGGTGGATAACTACGATGGGTCGATGAAGGAACCCGCATTGCTCCCGACGACTTTTCCCAACATCCTGGTGAACGCCAACCGTGGGATTGCAGTGGGGATGGCGAGTAATATCGCCAGCTTCAACCTCCGTGAAGTCTGTGAGACGACGATCAAGTACATTGACCATCCCGGGATGGATCTACTCAAGACCCTCAAGGCACCGGACTTTTCCACAGGTGGCAAGCTCATTTATTCCAAGAGCACCTTGACTAAGATTTACAAGACCGGTCTGGGATCAGTGAAACTCAGGGCGCGTTTCCGCTACTTAGAAGATGAGAATATGATTGAGATCACTGAGATTCCCTACACCACGACCATCGAGGCGATTATCGATAAGATTGTGGATTTAGTGAAATCCCAGAAAGTGAAAGAAATCAGTGACGTGCGTGATGAGATGGATTTGAAGGGCTTGAAGATCACGCTAGATCTCAAGCGCGGAGCTGATCCGGAACTCGTGATGGGCAAACTCTATCGTTACACTACACTCGAGGATTCTTTCTCCTGTAACTTCAACATGCTGATCGATGGGAAACCACGGGTAATGGGCATCAAGACCATTCTGGATGAATGGCTTCGTTTTCGAAAGAACACGATCATTCGGGCGCTCGATTATGACGTGCGAGACATGAGTGCCAAGTTGCACCTGCTGAAGGGTCTGGAGGCTGTGCTCTTGGATCTGGACGAAGCCATAGCGATCATCCGGAGGACGAAGGAAGACAAAGAGGTCATTCCGGAACTAATGAAGCATTTCGAAATCGACGAGAAGCAGGCGGAATTCGTGGCTAACCTCAGGCTTCGCAATATCAACCAGGAGTACATCCTACAGAAGACGAGTGAAAAGCAAGCTCTCGAGGATACAATCGAAGAGAAGCGGTTGATCATGGCTTCCGACGACCGCATTAAGGCCTTGATCAAAGAAGAACTCAAGGGGATTTCAAAAAAATTCGGGACAGACCGAAGAACGGAGATTGTAACCAAGGAGGAGATCATCGAGCACGATGAGGAAGATCACATTGAAGATTACAATCTCAAGGTCTTCGTGACAGATCATAACTACTTTAAAAAAATCTCCCTCGTATCCCTTCGGGCCAGTGGCTCTCACCGGTTGAAGGAAGAAGATGAGATTATCATGGAGGCAGAAGGTGCCAACAAGGATGAGATCCTGTTCTTCACCGACCGTTGCCAGGTCTACAAGCGGATGCTTTACGAGCTACCCGATCACAAGGCGAGTGGGCTTGGGTCCTACCTGCCCAATGTGCTGGAGATGGACGAGGGGGAAAATGTGCTCCACGCTGTGGTCACCAATGACTTCCAGGGCCATATGATCTTTGCCTATGAAAACGGGAAGGTCTCGAAGGTGCCTCTGGAGAGTTATCAGACGAAGTTCAACCGTAAAAAGCTGGTCAATGCCTATTCCGATCAATCGCCTGTGATCGGGGTGCGGTATGTTCGCGAGGAGACGGATTTCGTCTTGGTACGGTATGCCCACCCTGATGAGTATCGCTTCGTCATGTTCAACACAGCTCTCGTCAATACGAAGAGCACACGCAATGCAAGGGGTGTACAGGTCGTTCGGCTGAAAAAGGATTCAGAAGCAATCAAGCTGATCGATAAAGATGACTTCCGTGTAGCGGATCCTTCATCTTATCAAGTACCTGCGATTCCACGCTCGGGAAAAGAACTGGAGGACCCTGCTGAGAAGATGAAAATCGCTGAAATCATCGGTTGATGTTTGGTAACGATTTTCCATGGTATATAAATAGTGATGAGAGGGGTGACAACTTGTTAGAGAACAAATGGATGAAACGTCTGGCCAAAGGCTTGATGATCGCACTGGCAGTTGCGACGATCCTCAAGGTCTATTATGAACTGAAAGTACTCGATCTCCTGCTCGGGATCTACAAGCTCGAGGGAGAGAAGAAGCGGATCGCCAGGGTGTCTTTTAAGTCGCTGATGTACATCGCCCGCAGAGCAGACGGTGACGAAGCGCTGATTGACGAGATGGATCGCATCGGATGGAACTTCTACAATGCCTACGGTAATGGGTACGTCTTCTCAAAACATGGAGAAGAGATTCTCTTGAAAAAACGTATCTACCCCCGTTACGCCGTATACGAAGTCACGAATCCGGACTACTTTAATGTGGTAACGCTTGACGAGGAGCATTTTTAAAAGATAGCTAAAAGGGTCCCTTTTCGGGACCTTTTTCAACCTATCTATTTTCAGAATAGGGCCAATCTTACTTCTTTGAGTTTTCCGTTGACATTCGATCTCTTAATTGGTATGATAAATGAGTCGCCGGTTGAGACCGGTTGGCACGGGAAAAGATCATTGAAAACTGAATCGTACGAAACGTCAATTTTTATTAGAGCTATGGTTTCAAAATTTTTTCAAAGAGTTTGATCCTGGCTCAGGATGAACGCTGGCGGCGTGCTTAACACATGCAAGTCGAACGAGAAGCGAGGGAACGGACACTTCGGTGGAAGGGAACTTGCGGAAAGTGGCAGACGGGTGAGTAACGCGTGGGCAACCTGCCCTGAACAGAGGGATAGCCACCGGAAACGGTGATTAATACCTCATGAAGCGAGAAGGTCGCATGACCTGCTCGTTAAAGATTTTATCGGTTCAGGATGGGCCCGCGTCTGATTAGCTAGTTGGTAGGGTAACGGCCTACCAAGGCGACGATCAGTAGCCGACCTGAGAGGGTGATCGGCCACACTGGAACTGAGACACGGTCCAGACTCCTACGGGAGGCAGCAGTGGGGAATATTGCACAATGGGCGCAAGCCTGATGCAGCAACGCCGCGTGAATGATGAAGGCCTTCGGGTCGTAAAATTCTGTTCTAAGGGAAGAAGCAGTGACGGTACCTTAGAAGCAAGCTCCGGCTAACTACGTGCCAGCAGCCGCGGTAATACGTAGGGAGCAAGCGTTATCCGGAATCACTGGGCGTAAAGAGTGCGTAGGTGGTCCATCAAGCCTGAGGTGAAAGGCAACGGCTCAACCGTTGTAAGCCTTGGGAACTGTTGGACTTGAGTACAGGAGAGGAAAGTGGAATTCCTAGTGTAGCGGTGAAATGCGTAGATATTAGGAGGAACACCAGTGGCGAAGGCGACTTTCTGGACTGTAACTGACACTGAGGCACGAAAGCGTGGGGAGCGAACAGGATTAGATACCCTGGTAGTCCACGCCGTAAACGATGGGTACTAGGTGTCGGCATGCGAGTGTCGGTGCCGCAGTTAACGCAATAAGTACCCCGCCTGGGGAGTACGGTCGCAAGACTGAAACTCAAAGGAATTGACGGGGACCCGCACAAGCAGCGGAGCATGTGGTTTAATTCGAAGCAACGCGAAGAACCTTACCAAATCTTGACATCTCCTTGATCGCTCTTTAACCAGAGCTTTCGGCCTTTGGTCGACAGGGATGACAGGTGGTGCATGGTTGTCGTCAGCTCGTGTCGTGAGATGTTGGGTTAAGTCCCGCAACGAGCGCAACCCTTGCATTTAGTTGCCAGCATTAAGTTGGGCACTCTAGATGGACTGCCGGTGACAAACCGGAGGAAGGTGGGGATGACGTCAAATCATCATGCCCTTTATGATTTGGGCTACACACGTGCTACAATGGTCGGTACAACGGGCAGCGACTGCGCAAGCAGGAGCGAATCCTTATAAGCCGATCTCAGTTCGGATCGTGGGCTGCAACTCGCCCACGTGAAGCTGGAGTTGCTAGTAATCGCGAATCAGCATGTCGCGGTGAATGCGTTCCCGGGTCTTGTACACACCGCCCGTCACACCATGGAAGTTGGGAGCACCCGAAGTCAGTGATCCAACCGCTTTAAGCGGGGGAAGCTGCCGAAGGTGAGACCAATGACTGGGGTGAAGTCGTAACAAGGTAGCCGTATCGGAAGGTGCGGCTGGATCACCTCCTTTCTAAGGAGAATCATAAAAAATAAGCCTTTAATGAAAGACGTTCGTACGATTCAGTTTTGAGGGATTTTTTCCCTTGTATAGTTTTTGTTCATTGAAAATTGCATACAGCAAAACTTCTTAAAATCTAAGAAAAAAACCAAGCTGAAAATTTGAAAGAGAGAATCTCTTTTTTAAAAGATCTGATCGCCGACTCAAGGTGAAGCAGGTCAAGTAAGTAAGAGCATAAGGCGGATGCCTTGGCACTTGGAGCCGATGAAGGACGTGGTAAGCTGCGAAAAGCCCCGTGTAGCCGCAAGCAGGCGATGATACGGGGATGTCCGAATGGGGAAACCCCCTCGCGTTCATCCGCGAGGACCGTCAGGTGAATACATAGCCTGACGGGGGGAACCCGGTGAACTGAAACATCTAAGTAACCGGAGGAAGAGAAAGAAAACAATCGATTTTCCGAGTAGCGGCGAGCGAAAGGGAAAGAGCCCAAACCGAGACCTACGGGTCTCGGGGTTGCGGACGGACGAATAAAGTTTAGGGATAAGTCTAGTCGAAGATGCCTGGGAAGGCACACCAGAGCGGGTGATAGTCCCGTAGACGAAAGGTGGACCCGGACGACGTCCGATCCAGAGTACCACGGGACACGAGAAATCCTGTGGGAAGCAGGGAGGACCATCTCCCAAGGCTAAATACTACCAAGTGACCGATAGCGCATAGTACCGTGAGGGAAAGGTGAAAAGAACCCCTGGAGGGGAGTGAAATAGAACCTGAAACCTTATGTTTACAAGCAGTGGGAGCAAGCATGACTTGCGACCGCGTACTTTTTGTAGAACGGGCCAACGAGTTACGTTATGCAGCGATAGGTTAAGGTGCTTGAGCACCGTAGCCGTAGCGAAAGCGAGTCTGAATAGGGCGACGAGTTGTATGGCGTAGACCCGAAACCGTGTGACCTACCCATGAGCAGGGTGAAGCAGAAGTAAAATTTTGTGGAGGCCCGAACCCATGTCTGTTGAAAAAGGCTGGGATGACTTGTGGGTAGCGGAGAAATTCCAATCGAACACGGAGATAGCTGGTTCTCCCCGAAATAGCTTTAGGGCTAGCCTGAGGAAATGAGACACGGAGGTAGAGCACTGACTAGCCTAGGGGGCTTCACCGCCTACCGAAGCTTATCAAACTCCGAATGCCGTGATCTTTATCCTTGGAGTCAGACAGCGTGTGATAAGATTCGTTGTCGAGAGGGAAACAGCCCAGACCATCAGCTAAGGTCCCCAAGTGTGGATTAAGTGGGAAAGGATGTGACATTGCCTAGACAACTAGGATGTTGGCTTAGAAGCAGCCACGCATTGAAAGAGTGCGTAATAGCTCACTAGTCGAGTGATGTCGCGCCGAAAATTACCGGGGCTAAAATCCACCACCGAAGCTATGGATTAGAAGACTTAAGGTCTTCTAGTGGTAGGGGAGCATTGTATACGGGACGAAGCTGTACTGTAAGGTATGGTGGACTGTATAGAAGAGAGAATGTTGGCATGAGTAGCGAGAGGTGTGTGAGAATCACACCGGCCGAAAACCTAAGGGTTCCTGAGGAAGGCTCGTCCACTCAGGGTAAGTCAGGACCTAAGCCGAGGACGAAAGTCGTAGGCGATGGACAACAGGTGAAGATTCCTGTACCGCTTTAGAAGCGTTTGAGAGATGTGGTGACACAGGAGGATAGGCAGAGCGCGCGATTGGAAGAGCGCGTCCAAGCAGCAAGCTTGATGGGATAGGCAAATCCGTCCCGTTAAAAGGTGAGCTGTGATGGGGAGTGAACTTAAGTAACGAAGCTGTCGATTTCAAACTGTCGAGAAAAGCCGCTATCGAGTTTTTAGGGCGCCTGTACCGTAAACCGACACAGGTAGGTAGGAAGAGAATTCTAAGGCCAGCGAGAGAACCATTGTTAAGGAACTCGGCAAAATGACCCCGTAACTTCGGGAGAAGGGGTGCCGCGCGTAGGGTGTCAAAGCCTGAGGCGGCCGCAGAGAATAGGCCCAAGCGACTGTTTACCAAAAACACAGGTCTCTGCTAAATCGAAAGATGATGTATAGGGGCTGACGCCTGCCCGGTGCTGGAAGGTTAAGAGGAAAGGTTAGCGTAAGCGAAGCTTAGAATCGAAGCCCCAGTAAACGGCGGCCGTAACTATAACGGTCCTAAGGTAGCGAAATTCCTTGTCGGGTAAGTTCCGACCCGCACGAAAGGCGTAACGATTTGGGCGCTGTCTCAACAATGGACTCGGTGAAATTGTAGTACCGGTAAAGATGCCGGTTACCCGCAGCAAGACGGAAAGACCCCGTGGAGCTTTACTGTAGCTTGGCACTGGATTTTGGTATGGGATGTACAGGATAGGTGGGAGACATAGAAGCATGCGCGCCAGTGTGTGTGGAGTCGTCCTTTGGATACCACCCTTTCCATACCAGTGTTCTAACCAGGAGCTGTGATCCAGCTCTGGGACAATGTCAGGTGGGCAGTTTGACTGGGGCGGTCGCCTCCTAAAGAGTAACGGAGGCGCCCAAAGGTTTCCTCAGCGCGGTTGGAAATCGCGCAAAGAGTGCAAAGGCATAAGGGAGCTTGACTGCGAGACATACAGGTCGAGCAGGGACGAAAGTCGGGCTTAGTGATCCGGTGGTACCGCATGGAAGGGCCATCGCTCAACGGATAAAAGCTACCCCGGGGATAACAGGCTTATCTCCCCCAAGAGTCCACATCGACGGGGAGGTTTGGCACCTCGATGTCGGCTCGTCTCATCCTGGGGCTGTAGTAGGTCCCAAGGGTTGGGCTGTTCGCCCATTAAAGAGGCACGCGAGCTGGGTTCAGAACGTCGTGAGACAGTTCGGTCCCTATCTGCTGTGGGCGTTGGATATTTGAGAGGCTCTGTTCCTAGTACGAGAGGACCGGAATGGACGCACCGCTGGTGGATCAGTTGTCCTGCCAAGGGCATAGCTGAGTAGCTACGTGCGGAAGGGATAAGCGCTGAAGGCATCTAAGCGCGAAGCCCCCCTCAAGATGAGATATCCCATCATTTATGAGTAAGACCCCAGATAGACCATCTGGTTGATAGGCCAAGGGTGAAAGGGCAGTAATGCTTTTAGCTGATTGGTACTAATCGGTCGAGGACTTGACCTAAGGCGAACCTTGGGTTGGTGAGAAGATCATAAAGAGAAGACACTTTTTCTTAGAAACAACTTGGTTTTGATTTGCTGTATGCGATTTTGAGTGGATGAAGACTCCAAGAGGGTTGACACGGCCTCGAAGCTGTGCTAAACTTTATCTTGTCGTTGAAATTCATTTGGTGACGATAGCGAGAAGGATACACCTGTTCCCATCCCGAACACAGACGTTAAGCTTCTCAGCGCTGAAGGTACTTGGGGAGCAGTCCCCTGGGAGAATAGGACGTTGCCAAATTATATTCCAAGGTAGCTCAACGGTGGAGCAACCGGCTGTTAACCGGTAGGCTGTGGGTTCGAGTCCCACCCTTGGAGCCACTCTGGCCGGGGTGGCGGAACTGGCAGACGCACAGGACTTAAAATCCTGCGATCCTAAAAGATTGTACCGGTTCGATCCCGGTCCCCGGCACCATCAACTTCATAGAAGTAGTATTACCCAGATTGTCGCGGGGTGGAGCAGTTGGAAGCTCGTCGGGCTCATAACCCGGAGGCCGCAGGTTCGAATCCTGTCCCCGCAACCATGTGGCGGCGTAGCTCAGCTGGCTAGAGCATTCGGTTCATACCCGGAGAGTCGGTGGTTCGAGTCCACTCGCCGCTACCACACCTGGCCCCTTGGTCAAGCGGTCAAGACACCGCCCTTTCACGGCGGTAACGGGGGTTCGATTCCCCCAGGGGTCACCATTTATGGGAGCATAGCTCAGCTGGGAGAGCATCTGCCTTACAAGCAGGAGGTCACAGGTTCGATCCCTGTTGCTCCCACCATATGCGGTCCAGTAGTTCAGCTGGTTAGAACGCTAGCCTGTCACGCTAGAGGTCGAGGGTTCGAATCCCTTCTGGATCGCCATTATTTTTTTAAGCTGGTGTAGCTCAATTTGGCAGAGCAACTGACTTGTAATCAGTAGGTTGCGGGTTCAAGTCCCATCACCAGCTCCATCTTTTTGGAGGGGTTCCCGAGTGGCCAAAGGGGGCGGACTGTAAATCCGTTAGCTGAGCTTTCGAAGGTTCGAATCCTTCCCCCTCCACCATTACCATTGGGGATTAGCCAAGTCGGTAAGGCAGCGGACTTTGACTCCGTCATTCACAGGTTCGAGTCCTGTATCCCCAGCCATTACACGACCCATTAGCTCAGTTGGTAGAGCATCTGACTTTTAATCAGGGTGTCCCGCGTTCGAGTCGCGGATGGGTCACCATATATTTGGAGAGGTACCGAAGTGGCCATAACGGGGCGGTCTTGAAAACCGTTAGGGCGCAAGCCCACGTGGGTTCGAATCCCACCCTCTCCGCCAATTTCATGGAGAAGTACTCAAGTGGCTGAAGAGGCTCCCCTGCTAAGGGAGTAGGGCTCGCAAGGGTCGCGAGGGTTCAAATCCCTCCTTCTCCGCCAATTTCCACACAGTTTTCATCCAGAGGGGCCTTTAGCTCAGTTGGTTAGAGCATCCGGCTCATAACCGGACGGTCCGGGGTTCGAGTCCCTGAAGGCCCACCAACTTTATGAGCTGATCAACAATTACATAGGGGTGTAGCTCAGTTGGTAGAGCAGCGGTCTCCAAAACCGCGTGTCGTGGGTTCAAGTCCTATCACCCCTGCCATTATTCTCAACGGGGTGTAGCGCAGTTTGGTAGCGCATCTGGTTCGGGATCAGAGGGTCGCAGGTTCAAATCCTGCCACTCCGACCACTACATATTTGTTAGTGGGCGTATAGCTCAGCAGGTTAGAGCGCACGCCTGATAAGCGTGAGGTCGGTGGTTCGAGTCCACCTATGCCCACCATACTTGCCCAGATAGCTCAGTCGGTAGAGCAGGGGACTGAAAATCCCCGTGTCGGTGGTTCGATTCCGCCTCTGGGCACCATCAAAGCACGTTGCTTTTATTATGAAAAGGCGATGTGTTTTTTTTTGTGCGAAAAAAAAAGGCACGCTTCGATGAAGCGTGCGCTGTGTTGTTCTTAGAGGTGACGCTCCAGTAGTTGCCCGAGAGATTTGGCAACCACGGTATGCTGGATCTGATCGTCGTAGGAGCAGATCAGCCCACGTCTTTCCTTGGGGTCGAGCGTTGCAAAATCACATCCTAACAGGGGGAGGGGGTTTAGAATGGTGAGCAAGTGCCCGTTCACCAAATGGGAAGCCGTGGCGATTTGCACGCGTATGCGGTGCCTGTCGAGCGACTCGAGCTGAAAGGTTTCGGCAAATAAGCGGATTTGCCCTATACTTGGCAGGGCGCTCTCGACTGTCGCGTGGAGGTAGTCACCTCGGATATGAGGCTGAACAACGACGAAGTGCCGATCCTGTACCTCGAGATGGACCGGAATGTATGCCTCTAGTGCTCCTTCGGGAAGGTGCTTGATGATGTCAATCAGTGGGACGAGGTACTCGATATCCTCAAGATTGTGCTGCAGGATCTCTTCGCGCAGGTCTGGCTCTCCGCTCTTCAGGTAGGTGTGGTAGCGTTCGATACTCTCTTTACCGCTGATCAGATCAATGCGCTCGATACCTAGATATCTTTCTACGGTCTTTAGCTTGTAGTTTTCCAGCCCCAACACGTTGACGTGATTTCGGATCAGCCGGTAGAGATCCACATTAAAGCCATTCATCAACCGGTGCTCGATTCCGTGTGCGGCTGCGCGCGCATTGATGAAGGGAAAGTCAAAACTATGACCATTGTAGGTGATGTAGGTTGCGATCGGTTCGGTCAGGAGTAGATCGAAAAGCGAGGTGAGCAGATCCCTTTCTTGTGTACCTGTCTCGTCAAATAGCTGAAATGACTTAAGTTCAGGACCTTTTTTGACGATAATCCCTATGAGCATAATTTTTGCATGAGTTCGTGAAAAACCCGTGGTCTCAATATCGAGAATCGCCAGGGGTTCTGTGAAGAGTTTTTCCAGCAAAGCCAGGTGATCCGGGTGCGGTCGATAGTGACGTTCGATCCTTTGCATACCACCCTCCTTATCAGAACATTTGTTAAACGACAGTAACCATACGAAATTATTTATATGTTATACTAAAAGATGAGAATTGACAACAATACTGCATGAGAATGGACCACGACAAGGGGGAAGGGCCTCAGCCCGATGGTATGGTATTTCACAAGACGCTCCAGAAGGGTGTGCACAAGGGGTTGGAGACACTCTGGACCTTGACCAAAATGATTGTACCCGTCTATTTTCTTGTGACGGCGCTGAAATACACTCCGGTACTGAAATGGATTTCCGATGGGTTTTCACCCTTCATGACCTACTTGGGCCTTCCGGGGGAAGCCGCGATCGTACTCGTTTTAGGTGGTGTCTTGAACATCTATGCCGCCATTGGTGCCATGGCATCATTGAGTCTGACGATACCGCAAACCACCGTGCTCGCGGTGATGATCTCCTTCGCTCACAATCTCTTTGTCGAGACGGCCGTGACCAAAGGAGTGGGTGTCTCCATACGATTGATCGCGGGATTCAGAATCCTGTTGGCCCTCATCGGTGGACTGCTCGTCAATGCCTTGATGTAGGGGGCCGAGATGATTACATATTTACATGAAGCGTCGATGGGATCGGCCAGAACGATCTTTGATATCGCCATTATCGTATTTCCGCTGATGATCGCTATTGAGTTTGTTAGAGATCTGAAGCTGCTGGATCATATGACGTCCATTTTTCGACCGATGACACGTTTGCTTGGTATTCCCGACCGCGCAGCATTGCCACTGGGGGTAGGCCTCGTCTTCGGACTGGCCTATGGTGCCGGTGTGATCATAGACAGTGCGAAGGAGGGGGACCTTGACGCCCAAAGTTTACTGATCATCAGTCTTTTCCTCGCGGCCTGTCACGCTGTGATCGAAGACACCCTGCTATTCGTAGCTATCGGGGTCAACGGTTTCTTTCTTCTCGGCATGCGATTGACCGCAGCATTTCTCCTGACCTTTATCCTATCAAAATTCATCCGCTAGTTTTCAGGAGGCGTTTACCGTGAAATTACTGGCCACCTACCAATTGAAAGAAGGCATGAGACTGTCGAGAGACGTCATCGATGTGAAGGGAACCACGATCCTATCCAAGGATGCTGTGATCTCCACGGCCATCAAAGAACGATTGATGCGCCGTAATATCGATTACGTCTATGTGAGCATGGACGCACCCACGTACTCCGCTCCCGACAAGCCCGTGCTTTGCCCTGCTGATCGCCGGCAGGTTTACGAAGAAATGGTGGACACCTTCACGCATGTCTTCGCGGATCCCTACGCCCCGATCAACGAGCATGTAGAGAAGTTACAGCTTCAGAACCAACAGCTCATCAGCTCCGTGATCAGTGAGAAGAACGTGCTTAAAACATTAGAAAGCTTGAAAAGTGCCCAGGAGTATACGGTGAAGCACTCGATCAACGTTTCGATCCTGAGCGCAATGCTGGCCAAGTGGTTGATGCTCGATGACAAGATCATTAGAGAGGTGGCACTAGGCGGTCTTCTACACGATCTGGGAAAAGCTCGGATCCCACGGATCATCTTGGACAAGCCTGCGAGATTATCCGATGGCGAGTATGAGATCATCAAGAAACACCCCACCTTTGCCTACCAGATGCTGAAGGAGTTCAATCTACCGAAATCGGTGATCCAAGGTGTTCTCTTTCACCACGAGCGGTACGACGGAACCGGATACATAAGCGGGGCCATAGGCTCCAGAATCCCCCTCTACGCGCGGATCATCGCGATCGTCGATGTATTCGATGCCATCGCATCCAATCGTGTCTATCAAGCCAGGAAGAGCTATTTCAAGGCTGTTCAAATCTTAAAGGACGAGAGTTTCTCCTCGCTGGACCCCTATATCACGGAGGTATTCATCAAGAACTTATCCGATTTCCTCATAGGAAATCAAGTGGTCCTGAGCGATGGTGAAATCGGCGAAGTGGTCTACCTGAATAAATCTCTTTTGCATCGACCGATGGTCCGTGTCGCACAGCAGTATATTGATCTGAGCGAGTGCTACCACCTGGAGATTATGGATGTTGTAGAAGAGGCCACATAAGAAAGTAGCGCCAGGAGCAGATTCTCCAGACGCTACTAATTTTATGTTTCGAAAGGGATGGAGACTTTCTTGTGGTAGAAATCTCTCTCAAAGGAGGCCTTGATCGCTTCAGGCGAGTACTCCCCGCCGAGCAGGAGCATCAACTGCATCCGAGCCTTTTGACCGTTGAGGTTCCCACCGAAGATCACCCCGGCATTGCGGAGCAGCTTGCCGCCCCCCTCGTAGCCGTAGGAGTCATAGACACGTCCCATGGGACACCGGGAGACGAGGACGACCACAAGGCCCTTTTCCATGGCCTCGATGACGCTTCTGGCCATAAGAGGAGGGAGGTTGCCACGTCCCATGGCCTCGATGATCAGTCCCTTGGCCCCCCCGGCCACGAGGTAGTCGATCATGCGTCCGTCCATACCGAGTGCGGCTTTTACCAGATGGACTTCCTTTTCCACCCGACGGCTCTGTAGCGTTTGATGCTCTCGGATGGTCCGGTAAAAGATCACTTCATTTTGGTCGACGATACCCAGGGGGCCAAACTCAAGAGACTTGAAGGTATCCAAACTCAAGGTGTGCGACTTGGTTACCTCGGATGCTGCGTTGACGGTATTGTTGAGGACGATGAGCACCCCCATCCCCCTGGCCTCCTCACTGATTGCGGTGGAGATAGCACCGGCCAGATTGCTCGGCCCATCGTAGCCGAGTTCTGAAGAGTTTCGCATGGCGGCCACCATCACGATGGGTTTCTTGGAATCCACGAGCAGGTCGAGGAAGTAGGCGGTTTCCTCCAGTGTGTCAGTACCGTGGGTGATGACCATGCCATCGATATCCTGACGATCGAGCAGGTTGATCACGAGGTGGAACAGTTCGAATAATCTCTCCTCGTTCATGTGTGGTCCCGGCAGACGTGAGAACTCATGTGTTTCCACCTCCGCCATCCGGTCGATATTGGTCACCATACCCATGATCTCCTCCGAGCTCAGAGCGGGTATGGCAGCCGAAAGACGGCGGTCGACCTTCATGGAGATGGTACCGCCGGTAAAGATGACAGCTACTTTTTTCATTGTGTATTACCCCCTTTCTTCCCATTGTACATGATAAGCCACGCTGGACCCTTAACATTTTTGAAACACATGGGTGGTTATTTCGCGGGGAAAGCAATTGTCAAGCGGCTTCAAAAAGGATAAAATGAAAGACTGAAGAGAGGTGAAGAGAATGCCTTACCTAGATCATGCGGCGACGACGCCGTTGCACGAGTCAGTAAAACAGAGGATCATCGGATCTCTCGATACGTATGGGAACCCCTCCAGTCTTCACAGGCTGGGTCTCGAGAGCGAGCGGATGATCACGGGTGTCCGTGAGAAAGTGGCGTCAGCACTGGGCGTCTCGCCGACGCGTGTCTATTTCACATCCGGTGGTACGGAAGCCAACAACCTCGTCCTACAGGGTGTACTCCAAGGGAAGAAGGGACATGTGATCACCTCAGCCTTTGAACACGCCAGCGTGGGCGATGCCATCGATGCCTTTGCCGACCGCTTCGAGATCACGAGATTACCCGTTGACCGGCAGGGCCGCGTTCAGGTCGAGGACCTTGAGAAAGCGCTGCGCGAGGAGACTGTGCTCGTGAGCATTATGGCGATCAACAATGAAACGGGCGTGATCAATCCGATCGAGGAGATCGCGCGGGTGCTTGCTAAGCGAAACCAACGGCCCTTTTTCCATGTGGACGGCATCCAGTGGTTTGGAAAATTTGACATCAATCTGAAACAGACGCCAATCGATGCCTTTACATTTTCAGGGCACAAAATCGGTGGGCCCAAGGGAATCGGAGGCTTCTACATCGCCAATCCCGATCGTGTGCAGCCGATGATGAACGGCGGTGGGCAGGAGATGAAACTACGCCCTGGAACGGAGAATCTCCTGGGCATCCTAGCGCTCGGTGCAGCGATCGAGGAAACCATGGCGTTGCGCGACGAGATGGTAAAACATGCCAAAGCTGCACGTGAACAGTTGATCGCGACCATCGAAGTCCCCGATTATATCGTCAACACATCGGATTGCCAATCACCCTTTATCCTAAATATCGCCTTCGCCGACATCAAAGCTGAGGTCTTGCTCCATATGCTGGAGCAGCAGAAGATTTACGTATCCACGGGGTCGGCCTGTCATTCGAAGGATGCCTCGGTCAGCCACGTGATGAAAGCGCTCCGCCTGCCGGAGCCTTACCTAGAAGGGGCTTTGCGCTTTAGTTTTGGTGCGGACACGGATCCCGAAGAAATGCCCCGGGTGGCGGCCGTGCTCAATGAGAAGATCCCCTTTATCCGGAAGTTCATGAAAGGACAAAAAGCATGACTGATATGATTTTGATCAAATACGGTGAGATTGCCCTCAAGGGGAAGAACCGCCGGTATTTCGAGAACAAGCTGGCCAATAACATCAAGGCTTCCCTCAAGGGGGTCTCGGATGCTTCATTCAAGATGTCACACGGACGCATGTTCGTCTTCCACAAGAGGCCAGATGGGCCAGAAGTGATCGAACGCTTGCGCCGTGTCTTCGGTATCGTGGCCCTGGCCCCGGGCAAAAAATGCGACAACGACGTAGACCAGATGATTGATCTGGCCATTGCCGAAATGACGCGCGTGCTACGCGATACGCCCCACAAGACGTTTAAAGTGGAAACGCGGAGAACGGACAAGGGATTTCCCCTCAAGTCTCCAGAAATCAGTAAGATGGTTGGGGGCGCTCTTCATGATCATTTCGAAGCCCTGGAGGTGGATGTGCACCACCCCGATATTACGGTCAACATCGAGGTGCGGGAGAAGACGTACCTGTACACAGGTGAGATCAAGGGACTCGGCGGCATGCCCTACGGTACATCGGGCAAAGCCGTGAGCTTGCTTTCCGGTGGCATCGATAGCCCTGTTGCCAGTTACCTCGTGGCCAAGCGGGGGGTGACCATCGAGGCGGTGCATTACCACTCCTACCCCTTTACCAGCGAACGAGCCCACGACAAGGTCCTCACGCTGGCCAAGAAGATCGCGGCCTACACCGGTGGGCGCTTGTTACTCCATAGCATCAATATCGCCGAGATCCAACAGGCGATCGCCGAGAATTGTCCCAGTAGGGAGATAACGATCCTATCCAGACGGTTCATGATGCGCCTGGCGGAGCGCGTGGCTGAAGAAGTGGGGGGACAGGCGCTTGTGACCGGAGAAAACCTGGGTCAGGTGGCCAGCCAGACCATCGAGGGGCTTGGTGTGACCAATGATGCGGTGTCGTTGCCGATTCTGCAGCCTTTGATCACCTTTGATAAATCGGAGATCATCGAAGTCGCACACCGAATCGATACCTTTGAAACATCGATTCTGCCCTTTGAAGATTGCTGTACCGTCTTCCTACCAGACGAGGTAGTGATCAAGCCTACGGTGGAAGAGATGCACCTTTCCGAAGAAGCGCTAAAAGTGGCGGATCTCGTCGAAAAGGCCTATGCTGCGAAGGAAATGTATCGTGTGACGCCCGATGAGGTGCACGCGCTCTAGCATCCTGAAATAGATGGGGTTTTGAACAAAGAGTGAAAAGAAAGAAGCGGGTCGTTGGGAACTACCAACGACCCGCTTTCATGTGTGCCGGGCATGGCACCGATCTAGCAGGCGAAAGTCCACTAGGCGCTCGGTAGCAGGAAGCGATAGCCGAAGGCAAGGGTGTCCACCGCAAGGTGGAATCTGAAGGAAGCCGGATGTGAGGGCGGGGAGTTCTGACGGGCAAAGTTCCGGGCCGACGAACAGAAATTTCATATAAGGCCAAATCTGGAGGACGACTCTGCAAAATATGACGAAGTCCACTGCTACCCGGAGCCTGTGTTTGGTAAATGAAGCGGCTACACGGAATGAAAGTGATGGTTCTCACCCGGGGAGGTCTCACAGACATCCGGTAGAAAATCCGAAGGATGGAGTAAAGCTTGCTGTGAGAAGTCAGCCGAGGCCATCATACAAGGCGTTTTTTTCTGGGAAGGGCTGTACAATCTTAAGTCTTGAGTGACGACCGGAAGGGGGTCGACGTGTTGAAAGCAGACTACCGAAAGGGCTGTCTGCAAAGGGATCGTGCGGAACTTAAAAGAGTATGCAGGAGCGCAGAGCGTCGATGCTCGGAAAAAGTCGCGAACAAGAGGGTACCGAGGACCTAATGCGTGAAGGAAGTCAAAGCCCATCACATAGGCTGGCTGAATCACTACCACATCGCATCGATCAAGAACACACTTGGGCAATCCCAGGCTGGGCTAATGGCGAATGACCGGAAGTACGTTCCATCACAAACAAAAAGCTCGTACAGGCAGGATGTTTTGAAATCCTGAAACAGTACGAGCGATTATGAAAGCACTTAAGCGATAGAACCGCCGTGTACCGAAGGGTACGCACGGTGGTGTGGGAGGTCGGGAGAATCATTCAATTCTCCCTCCTACCGGATTGATACTATCTAGTCTTCATCAGAGCTTTGATCCATTTGATCGAGTAGGTCCTCTGAATCCTGCGGCTGCTGATCCGTTGTGGATTGTGCCGGTGTTTCGTGGATTTGTCGGATTTCACTGGCTTCAATCAGCGTACCGTTGGGGAAGCTGAGGGAGCCGTCGACCAGAATCCGCGTACCGACCGGCAAGAGGATCTTCTGTCCGTTCATCAGATCCGCGTAAAGTGGAATCTGGATAATCTTGCTTCCGTCGGGGAAGGTGATAATCGGTCGTGTCGAGCCATTGTAGCTCCCCTGATCGAAAATGTCGATCAATTCACCGGTGTGCAGATCACAGTCCTCTTTGGGCAAACGGTAGAGATGGTCGCGTGTTAAGATCGGGTTTCCATTGGCAAGCAGGTGGTTCTGTGGGTTGTATCCTGGAACAGGATCGATAAACACTTTTTCCTTGACCAAATCCTCTGGACAGTACTCGGTGGCAAGTTTACCGCTCTCGACATCGACCCTGGCCAGCACATGGACATCATCGGACTCACGCGGCTCTGTGCCCGGCAGGAAGAGCTCTGTCCTGAGCGTACCCCTGGGATCCTGTCTGCTCAGGTCTGAGGGGAGTTTGCCGCTGGTGGTGTCTACCGTGATATGACGGATCCCCTCGGGTTCGACGAAGTCCAGCTCCTCCATAGAAGCATGGATATCTTTCATCACCAGCGACCAGAACTGCGCGCTGATTTTCGAGCCCTGGTCGAGGGGCATGTTCTCATCGCTACCGAACCAGACGGTAGCCACGTAGTAGGGGGTGTATCCGGCGAACCAGGCGTCGAGCTTATTCGAAGTGGTCCCCGTTTTACCGGCCACAGGAATCCCTTGGTTCTGCGGTCGAATCTGCGCGACGGTAGATAGTCCGCTGGTAACACCCGAGCGCATCATGTCCGTCAGGATATAGGCCGTTTTCTCATCGACGACAATTTCCTTCTGGGGCTTTTTCTCGAGGATGACCTCGCCGTTGCTATCTGTCACGTGGGTGTAGGTGATCGTTTCGACGAGCACCCCATCGTTCGCCAGGGCCCCGTAGGCCGCCGTTAATTCGATGGGCTTGATTCCGCGGGTCATACCGCCAAGCGAGATTGCCGAAAGGTTCAAATCATTGGTACGTCCTTCTTTGACAAGTGTTGTGATCCCGAACTTCTCGAGGTACTCAATGCCCGTGTCGACGCCGAGCTCATTGGCGATCTTTGCCGTCACTACATTCAGCGAGTACTCGATTCCGTTTCGAACGGTCTGCAGACCCCAGTACTTGTATCCGTCCGAGGCATACTCGTACCAGTTGAGGGGCCAACGCTCGCTTCCACCCCCTAGATAGGTGGGGACATCATCCACCGGTGTGGCCGCTGTAAATTGTTTTGTGTGAATCGCCGGGGTGTAGACGGCCAATGGTTTGATGCTCGATCCCGGTTGCCGGGGATTGAGCGCCCGGTTGTAGATCTTCTGGCCGGCGATGTTCCTTCCGCCCACGATGGCCTTGAGCTCTCCCGTTCGGTAATCGATGATGACCATCGATGACTGGGGTTGGATGACCCCACTCGTGGAAATGATGTAGTTCCCCTCGTTGATCAGTAGAGCACCTTCATCCGAGGTGGTGTAGAAATCGTCGTTCTCTTCAAAGAAAGCAGCATCGACCACCACGTTCCCTTCATCGTCGTAACGTTTGTACGCATCGGGGATCAGCACATCGCGCCCCTCGAAGGAGTACAGGTCGACCACGTTATAGGAACCGTTACCGTTACGCGTATTCGAAGGATGGTTTTCGTCGTACTTGTAGGTGTTCTTCACGACGACCTGGATGCGGGAAAGCTCGTTGTTCTCGAAGTGGTCGTAAAAATTGAGACGTCGGTTCTTGATGAGGACCAAGTTGCCCCGATCGTCGAAGCGGTAGTCGCCCGCTGGAATCACCAGCTGATCGGACCCGTTGACCAGGCGGTCATAAGGGTAGAGGAGGGTGCGTCGCGACTCTTCAGATACGATATTGCGGTTGTTATCCAGGGTGATGGTCACCTTGGGAAAATACTCGTGGCTCTTGAGAAGATCCAAAGACTTCAGGGCCTTCTTGATGGTGACGAGTTCTTCTTTCTCCATCCCGCGGCGGTAGATAGTAGCCGTCATTTCACCGAGATCAATGAGATTGAGCTCCGCCATTTTTTCCAGCGTACCGGATCCGATGATCCCATCGACCTGCAGACCGTACTGGTTCTGGAAGGCCCGCACCGCTGCATAGGTGGGTTCGCCGAAGTATGGCGTCAGGTTGTCACCGCTGTAGGCACCCTCCAGGGTTTTCTGCATATCGAAGTCGATGGTCGAGTGGATGGTCACACCACTCGTGTACAGAAATTGTTGGGCTTCTTCACGGGTGTAGCCGTAGGTGGTCATCAGATCGGCGATCACATCATCTTTCACCATGTCGGCAAAGTAGGAGGTGATCTCTTCATCGGCCATACGGCCGTAATTGAGCTTTGTCTTCAGATCCACCTCCGAAGCCATGTTGTACTCTTCTTCCGTGATATAGCCATTCTCTCGCATGAGGTAAACAACGGTTTGGTAACGACTCTCCATGGAGGGGTTGTAAACGACGGTATAGAGCGGATCACTGTTGTCGATCACATAATCGTCATCGTCTACATCTTCTTTCCGCTTGGTAATCATGGGCGAGTAGCGCAAGGGATTCGCCGGAATACCCGCCAACATGGCAGATTCTACGAGGTCGAGTTCCTTGGCCTCTTTGTCAAAATAGGTTTGAGCCGCAGCCTCGACACCGTTAGAAGAAGAGCCGAGGTAAATGGTGTTCAAATAAGATTCGATGATCTGTTCTTTTTTGAGGTGTTTTTCGAGTTGCAGGGCGTAGTAGGCCTCTTTGATCTTTCGATCGATGGTGCGGACGGACTTGATATCGGCTAGGTACAGATTTCTGGCCAACTGCTGGGAAATGGTCGAGGTACCTTTGATCCGTTCGCCAGATGTGACGCTATCCACGACGGATCCGACCAAACGCACGAAGTTGAATCCGCTGTGTTCGAAAAAGGTCTTATCCTCTACGGCGACAAAGGCGTTGATCAGGTTGTCGCCGATCTGATCGTAGGTCACGATCGTTCGGAGCCCCTGGTTCTGGATCTGCTCGAGGACGCGTCCCTCGCTATCTAGGACCACAGAGTTCTCGGTCAGCAGATCGTTGATCCGGCTGGGGTCAATGGCCGTGACTTCACCGAGCACGCTGTTCACGTAGGCCAAGGTGGCCCCGGTACCCAAGATCCCCACGAGGATCACGACGAGCAAAAAGTATTTTAAAAATGTGAAGCCCGAGCGCTTCTTTGTTTTCTTATTTTGTTTACCGCTGGACATGGGATTCCCTCCTAAGCTTTTCATATAATTCTCAAGCTATTATATCACAAAACCAAAGCAGACGTTACTGGGGTGTACCATTGACTGAGCTGATTCTAGCACCGCGAGTTGTAGACCGTGTGAAAACGCTATATAATATGGAGTATGGAGGTTTTAATTATGGAAGAGAAGAAACAACGTTGCGTTCTCGTCGGCGTGAAGCTCAAATCCTCACGAGAAGACATCACAGAATCGATAGAGGAACTCGGCGGGCTCGTTGAGGCGGCCGGAGGCACGGTTGTTGCCATCGCCCACCAGGAGCGGGAGAGTATTCATCCCGCAACCTTTATCGGCAAGGGAAAGCTCGAGGAAATCCATGATTTCGCAGCATCAAACGACGTGGATCTCGTGGTATTCGATGACGAGCTGAGCGGTGCACAGCTTCGTAACATTGAAGAAGCGCTTGATTGTGCTGTGCTCGATCGAACGGCGCTGATCCTGGATATCTTCGCACGTCGTGCAGAGTCGCGAATCGCAAAGCTGCAGGTGGAACTGGCACAACTGAAATACCGTTTACCGCGCCTCGTGGGGCTGAACAAATCGCTCAGTCGAACGGGTGGGGGTATCGGAACCCGGGGTCCGGGTGAGCAACAGCTCGAGCTCGACAGAAGGCGGATCAACGAGCGCATCGCCGAGATCCGACGACGGCTGCGCGAAGCAGAGAAAAGCCGCCAGACACAACGGAAGAAGCGACAGGAAGACCACATCCCAGTGGTTTCGCTGATCGGCTATACGAACGCGGGCAAATCGACCCTGATGAACCGGATGATTGGTGATCACGGTGATGCCGAGAAACAGGTGTACGTGGAGAACATGCTCTTTGCTACCCTCGACACCTTTTCGCGCAAGGTTGTGCTCGATGACAAGAAGACCTTTATCCTGAACGATACCGTGGGGTTCATCTCGAAACTACCGCATGCTCTGGTGGAGGCCTTCAAAGCGACCCTCGAAGAAGTCCTAGAGGCGGATCTTCTCCTGCATGTTGTCGATGTATCGAATGATGAGATGGAGAGACAGCTCAAGGTGACGGAGAAAGTCCTCGATGAAATCGGGCACAGCGGTCAGAAGACCCTGATCGTTTACAACAAGGCGGATCGATTGGACGAAATCCCCGCCTTACCCCGTCCTGGGTTCCTGATCTCGGCGAGTACGGGCGAGGGGGTCGAAGCCCTCATAGCAGCAATCACCCGGGAAATCTTCGGAGACTACGAAGACGTGACCCTACTTATCCCCTATACGAGGGGGGATCTCGAATCTTATCTTTTCAATCATTATGACGTGGTCATCCTGGACCATAGGGAAGAGGGAACACTGATCCGATTGGAGCTTCCTTCGATCGAACGCGGTCGTTTCCGGGCTTATCTCGTGCAACAGGAGGCGTGAGCGGGTGGCATTCAAGACAATCTTGAAATCTTCTGAAACGACCATCGAGATCAAAAAATCAAAGTTTATCGCTCATCTGACTCCCGCGACTACGGAGGAAGAGGCGCAGGCTTTCATCGAGACCATCAAGAAACAGCATCGGGAGGCGACGCACAACGTGCCCGTCTATCTGATCGGGCCCGCCTACCGCATCCAGCGTTACTCTGATGATGGAGAACCTTCGGGGACTGCTGGACTACCCGTTCTGGAGATGCTTAAAAAAGAAGGGATCACAAACCTGGCCCTGGTGGTCACCCGTTATTTCGGAGGTACGAAGCTGGGTACCGGTGGCCTCGTCCGTGCCTATACGGAAAGTGCGCGCGCAGGTCTCGAGGCGTCTACAGTGGTCGAAAGAAGACCCTATCGCCCGATGCAAATCACTTACGATTATCCCCACCACGGAAAGATTGAGTACCAGCTGACGACAAATGAAGCCGTGATCATTCGGGAGACGCTTTTCGAGGCCCGTGTAGCGATGGTTTTATATTGTCGTCCCGAGAAGGTCGATCGCTTGATCGAGCAGTTGGAAGCGACAACAGCCGGGCAAATCGATATCGAACAGCGCGACTTGGACCACCTGATGTTTGCAGGCGATCGGTATCTACAGGACCAATAGAACCAAGGAGGCAGAGACATGGAAGCAATCATACAAGAGATGCTAAAGAAGAAAAAATGGGCCGTCGTGGGTGCCAACCAGAATCCCGCGAAATATGGGAACAAGATCTTCAACAAGCTACGAAGCTTCGGGTATGAGGTTTATCCGGTGAACCCGAAGTACGATGAGATCGAAGGGGTCACCTGTTACGATCAAATTTCAGACCTGCCCGTCGAGGTGGACTGCGTGAATGTGGTCGTACCTCCGGCGCTCTCGAACGCCCTCGTGGATGAAGTGAAGAATCAGGGGATCGAGCGAATCTGGTTTCAACCCGGCACCTTCACGCCTGAGATCGTGGATAAGGCCGAGGTCATGGGACTGAAGACCGTTTATTTTAACTGTGTCCTCGTCGAACTTGACAAGTGGGGTTCTTTGTTATGAGCAGCCGAATCGAAAGTCGTATCGAACACGTGGTGCACTGGCTGAGAGAGCAGGTCCAAGATGCAGGATCCAAGGGAATGGTCGTCGGTCTCTCCGGCGGAATCGATTCCTCTGTCGTGGCCTACTTGATCAAAAGGGCTTTTCCCGAGGAATCTTTGGGTGTCATCCTTCCCTGTAAATCGAACGATCGCGATGCCAAGGATGCAGAAGCGCTGGCAAAGGCCTGCGGCATCGCGTATTTGACGGTGGATTTGACGGAGACACACGATACGCTTTGGCGATCGATTTTAAAAGAACTCGGGACCATTGAAAATGCTCAGCTCACGGATGCCAATCTTAGAGCCCGATTGCGAATGAGCACGCTCTATGCTATCGCGGGAAGCCGCCAGTACCTCGTGGCGGGGACGGACAACGCTGCTGAGGTCTACACGGGTTACTTCACCAAATACGGTGACGGGGGTGTGGATCTACTTCCGATCACCAACCTGACGAAGCGCGAAGTCTACGAATGGGCCGAATACCTTGGGGTGCCCCGGTCGGTCATCGAACGTCCGCCGTCGGCCGGACTGTGGGAAGGCCAGACCGATGAAAAAGAGATGGGCCTGACCTATGACACGATCGATGATTACCTCGAGGGGAAAACCATCGATGAAGGGGACCGTAAGCGTCTGGAGGCCATGCACGCCCGGACGGAACACAAACGCAAGATGCCACCGGCACCGCCGGCATTCAATGACTAAGGAGAACTGACACCATGGGAAGAATTGGAACGATTATCAACCGTAAAGCCAAGCAGGATGCGAAGAAAGCCAATGTCTTCACGAAACTAGGGCGTCTGATCAGTGTCGCCGCACGTGAGGGTGGATCGGATATTGAATACAATGTAGCCTTGAAAAATGCCGTGGAGAAGGCAAAGGCAGAGAACATGCCCAACGACAACATCGAGCGTGCCATCAAAAAGGGCGCCGGCGAACTCGAGGGTGTAAGCTACGAGGAGATCATCTACGAAGGGTACGGTCCGAGTGGCATCGCTGTCATGATCGAGTTGTTGACCGATAACAAGAACCGTGCCGCGGCGGATATTCGGCATTATTTCACGAAATGCGGGGGGAATCTCGGCGCAAACGGATGCGTCTCCTTTATGTTTGATCACCTGGGCGTGCTTGTCATCAAGAAGGGAGACCAGGTCGAGGAAGAGGCGCTGATGATGGCCAGCATCGAAGCGGGTGCCGATGATTTTGTCGTAGAAGAAGACCACTTTGAAATCTACACTGAGGTGACGGGATTTGGTGAGGTGCGTGATGCCCTGAAAGAAGCGGGGTATGCTTTCGACATGGCCGAACTACGCTATCTGCCGCAAACCACCAGCCCGTTGACCGACGAGGAGGACATCAAGCAGATGACCAAACTCCTCGATTTGCTCGATGAAAATGACGACGTGCAAAATGTCTATCATAACTGGGAGGACTCGGAACCCGCATAGTACAACCGAAAGGTGGAAGCCCATGCAGATCAAACCCTTTGATGTTGAACGATGGATGGATCTATATGAAAACGACTGTAAGTACAATCTAGCGGAGACCTGTGTGTCGTCGCTCTCCCTCTCAGAACTCATGGCACTCACGGGTATGGGAATGGAGTTTCTTGCCGAGTTGGCCTCGATACGACTGACCTACGGCGAAATCCCGGGTTATCGTCCCTTCAGAGAGGGGATCGCAGATCTCTACGAAACGCTCGATGGTGATCATGTCCTCACTACCAACGGGGCCATAGGAGCCAATTCCCTTGTCCTCACGACCCTGGTAGAACCGGGGGATGAAGTGGTGGTCGTGGCCCCGACCTACCAACAGCACCTGAGTATCCCGGAGATGCTAGGCGCAGAGGTCAAGGTCCACTGGTTGGTAAAGGAGAAGAACTACCTGCCAGATCTCGAGAAGCTGGCGGCGCTCGTGACGGAGAAGACCAAATTGATCTGCATCAACAATCCCAATAATCCCACGGGGTCCCTGATGGATCTGGAACTTATAAAAGAGATCGTGGAGATTGCCAGGGTGGCGGATGCCTATCTGCTATCGGACGAGGTATATCGGCACTTGACCCAAGAAGATGTTTTTTCGCCCTCTGTGGCTGATCTATATCAGAAGGGAATCAGCACGGGTAGCATGTCCAAGGTCTTCTCCTTGGCCGGACTGCGACTCGGCTGGGTGGCGGGACCGAAGGACGTGATCGCTGCCTGTTACGAATTGCGACACTATATGATGATCAGCTGCGGAAAATTGGACGAGAGAATCGGAGCCCTTGCCCTGGGGAACGCCGATGTGCTCCTCGAACGGAACCGGAGCATTATCCGGACAAACCTCAAGATTCTCGACGAGTGGGTGAAGACCGAGCCGCGGATCGATTACGTCAAACCCGAGGCGGGAACGACGGCGCTTCTCTCTTTTGATCTACCCATGACCTCCACGGAGCTCTGTCACGAGCTGATGGCAGAGGAGGGCGTGATGTTTGTGCCTGGGGATGCCTTTGAGATGGGGAAGACCCTGCGTGTAGGCTATGCCTTTGAACCGGATCATCTCCGCGGGGGATTGCTCGCCTTCAGCCGCTACTTGAGAAAGTTCGATTAAAAAAAGACACCTGCCGAGTTAGTCGGGCAGGTGTCTTTCGTCATGTGTGCCGGGCATGGCACCGTTCTAGTAGGTGAAAGTCTTGGCACAGGTAGTTACCGCCAAGTGTAGCGAACCACAAGCCGGAAGCAGCAATGCCAAGGGGGGAGGAAGTGGTGTAGCAAAGCCAGCGAGCCTACGAACAGAAACCGGATACAAGGCTAAATGGCGGGTAAGGTTGCAAACCAAACCGAAGCCCAAAAGATAAACGTAAGGCCAAGAGAGTAAATCCGGAGCTTGTGCGGCGAAAGAACGGTGTCTTACCCCGGGAGGCCTGGGTAGCGTGCGAAAGCACGTGCGACAAAAAGCGTACACCCAGGAGTCAGCTGAGATCATAGTATCCGGGTGCACCACCCGGAAAAAGGATCTAATGTCAACGTACTGGCAAATCGCTGAAAGCAAGATTGAAATAGTCCGAAACCGAGGATATGCTGAGCAAACAGGAACGTAACCCTGTGGAAGCAGAAGGTAGGTGGGATGGTCTCCGATAACTGTATAGACAGATGGAGGAGCAACAAATGGAAATCATTGACTGGATACTGCAAGACAAGAATTTGGATGAGGCAATCAAAGCGGTCAAGCGCAACAAAGGTGCTGCCGGCATTGACAAAATGACGGTAGATGACCTTGACGCTTATTTCGCCCCACACAGAGACAAGATCAAAGATCAAATCCGTGTAGGCAAGTACAAGCCAAGTCCCGTGAGAAGGGTCTACATCCCGAAAGAAAGCGGCAAGAAGCGACCTCTGGGTATACCGACCGTAGCGGACAGCGTGATACAACAGGCGACGGCACAGGTGCTGTCAATGGGCTATGACAAATACCTCTCTGACAACAGCTACGGGTTTCGGCCGAACAGAAACTGTCACCAAGCCGTCGAAAAGGCACTCCAATACCTCAACGAAGGGAACGAGTGGGTAATTGACCTAGACATCAAAAGGTACTTTGATACAGTAAACCATGATCGATTGATTTCCATACTCAGAGAACGCGTAAACGACGCATCTCGGACGAGGAGATCAATAAAGTAGCCAACTCTCGACTAGGGTGGTATAGAAGGTGCGGGATGTACGTGGTGAACTACGCGCTGGATCCCAAGATACTCGGGACCAAGACAAAAGACCGACCAGGCCTGGTCGATCTTTTACTTACTATCTGGGTTCATTTGATTCTACGTTGATGTGGCGCCGTATACGAGACCCGTACGTACGGTGCAACGGGGGGGTGAGGGGAGACTTTCACTCTACCCTATTTAGGATGCCCAGGCTATCCTGTTGAACGGTCATGAGCTTACGCCGCAAGGCTTCGCTGATCGTGGGATCTTCGAGGGTGGCCGCTATGGGGAGGATCCGGTAGCGGCTACCCGGGGGCCCTCCTGTACGCTCCACCCAGGTTGGGTGGAGTGTAGCATCGATCCATCGCTTTCCGCTGAGGCGGTCGAAGGTGACCAACAGATCGACGATCACGCCTGCATCTTGGTAGCGTTTACGTTGGTTGGATAGGAAATTACCCATGGAGTAGATCGTGAAACGGTCGGGCCGCTTCTGTTCGGCGGGTTGGAGAACGTGGGGGTGAGCACCGAGAATGATATCGACGCCTGCAGCGTGTAAGGTGTCGACCAAGGCGATCTGCTCGGCGCTGGGCGTCCGGTGGTACTCGTGGCCGAAGTGGAGGGCGACGACGATCAAGTCTGCGGAACGGAGGGCCGTCACATCCCGCAAGATTCGAGAGGTGTCGATCAGATTGACAGCCTCAGGCCGGTCTACGGGGAGCGGCAGACCGTTGGTACCGTAGGTGTAGTTCAGGATGCCGATCTGTAGACCCTCCCGTTCGACAAGGAGGGGGGCCACGGGATCGGAAGAACGGAAAGTACCCGTTGCCTGTAGTCCCGCGTCATCGAGAACATCGAGGGTTCGGTCGAGTCCGTCGATGCCTCCGTCTAGGGAATGGTTGTTCGCCGTGGTGATCACATCAAACCCTACATCGACCAGACTGTGGGCCAGATCATCGGGTGCGTTAAAGCGTGGGAACCCGTGATAGGGCACCTGCGGACCGGTAAAGGTTGTCTCGAGGTTGGCGATGGCGATATCCGCCTCCTCGATGAGGGGTCTGATCGCCTCGAACTGGTGGGTGAAGTCATATCGACCCGAACCAATCGCTGCATCGTTGATCACGGGGATGTGCATCAGGAGATCGCCGACGGCTGCGATGCGGATCGTGACGAACTGCTCGCTTTTTAAAGCGTCCTTCTCACGTTCGAGATCATGCAACTGATGGCTGAGGTCAAGGGCGGCACCATAGGAAATGGATGCCTCGGTTTCAGCAGTGGGAGCGGGGCGATCGCAGGCGGTGAGTGCCAATAAGAGGAGTATAAAGAGTAGGGTGCGTTTGGTCATAGTGGCCTCCTGAACTGAAGTCGTGTGCTATCCATTTCATTATACCATTGTCGATGCAGCGTGCGTATCTCGGTCTCGCTAAAGAAGGGTAAAAATGGTATACTGATTCTAATCATGAAAGGAGAGATAGCATGGCGATCAGGCTATTGACAGACAGTGGATCGGACTTACCCAAGGAGATACGAGACACTTATCATATTCAGGTGTTGGACTTAAAAGTATACGTGGATGATCAAGAGGTGACGGGCATCGATCCTGTCGAACTGATGCGTGAGATGAAGGCGGGTAAAATGGCCAAGACCGCCCAGATTCCTCTCAAGGAGCTACAGGATGCTTTCATAGAGGCTGCGGAAGCAGGGGACGAGGTCCTGTACATAGCTTTCTCATCGGTTCTCAGCGGTACCTACCAGACGGCGATACTCGCGAAGCGTTTGGTGGAAGAAGAGATGGAGGCGTCCATCACTGTCTTCGACTCGAAGGCCGCCTCGATGGGTCACGGCCTGATTGTTCTTAAGGCTGCGCAAAGGCTCAACGAAGGCGCAACGCTAGAAGAAGTGATGGGGACACTCGAGAGCTATGCGCCGACGGTAGAGCATCTCTTCACAGTGGATACCCTAACTTACCTCGTGAGAGGCGGTCGGGTGAGCCGCGCCAAGGGGATGGTGGCCGACATCATGAACATCAAGCCACTGCTGGACGTTCGTGAGGGAGCCTTGAACCCTTTTGATAAGGTGCGCGGGAAGAAGCGACTGTTCTCTCGCATGGTCGAGATCATGGAGGAGAGAAGCGGGGGCTTGTCGGGAAGCCGTATCGGCATCACCTACACCGATAATCCCGAAGATGTGGACAGAATCGTGAGCCTACTCAAGGAAAAGGGCGTGGGCGAAATCATCCAGGGGCACATCGGCCCCGCGATCGGTGCGCACACGGGTCCTGGGACGCTGGCCATCTTCTACGAAAAATAATATGAACAAATTGTAAATAATCCAATACAAAAAATTAATATTTGCACAAATGGGTAACCATGCAATAGGAGGCGATCGATATGAGACGCAACGAAACTCCTCTTGTAGAACATTTAATCGATGACCTGAGTATGGTACAGTCCGGAGATGACCCTCAGAGCAGACAGTTGGAACGGGTCTACGGAAAACCCTACCGCTCCCAAGACAATTCGCTGAAGGCCGTGAAGGGCCGGAAAGTGGCATCGAAATAAACCTCGCTTCGGTGGGGTTTCTTTTTTGTGCAGGACAAAGGTGGGCGAAACGAAGAGAAAACGTTATAATAGAAGGGAACTAGTAAATGGGGGGATTGTCATGCATGATTATTCGATACTTTTGAGAACCGAGTTAAAACCGGCACTGGGGTGTACGGAACCGATCGCCATTGCTTTGGCAGCGGCGTATGCCATGGAAAGGTGCAGTGGTGACCTGGTGGCGCTTGACGTGAAGGTCAGTAAGAATATTTTTAAAAATGCCAAGTCCGTGGGAATCCCCGGGACCCAGCTGATCGGCATTCGTTATGCCGCGGCGCTCGGAGCGATCGGTGGACAAGCTTCCCTCGGTCTTGAAGTGCTCAGGGGACTGACGGACATGGCGATAGATGAAGCCACCCGATTCGTCGACGCAGGGCACGTCCAGTTGGATGTTATCGATGGCGTGGCGATGGTCTACGCTGCGGTGGAGATCACAACGACAGCAGGGACCTGCAAAGCGGTGATCGCTAACAAACACGATGAACTCGCGTCCCTTTCGGTAAACGGTGAGATCGTTCGGGATGCCTTGGCTGCCGTTGACGGGAATGTGGAAAAAGTGGTGCAGATTTCAGTGGCCAAGATTGTGGATTACGCGAACAACGTACCCATAGAGGAGATTCGCTTCCTGATGGATGCCGCCATCGTGAACAACGACTTGGCACAAGAGGGTCTTGCACACGAGTACGGATTGAGTATCGGTCGTTTGTACCAGGAGCAGATGGGAGCCGGACTCATGGGAAAGGACCTGAAGAACAGGGCCGTGGCGGCTACTTCAGCGGCCTCTGACGCGCGAATGAACGGTGCCCCCTTACCTGCGTACTCAAACTCGGGCAGCGGAAACCAGGGGATCACCGCCAACATTCCGGTCTATCACTACGGCATGGAAATGGGCAAGTCGGAGGAGGAAATCCTTCGTGCGCTTGCAGTGAGCAATCTGATGCCCATCTACATCAAGCAACGTCTCGGGCGGTTGTCGGCTTTTTGTGGCGCCGTCGCGGCCGGCATCGGTGCCAGTTGCGGCATGACCTACCTCGATGATCCGGATGTCGAGAAGATTAAGTATGCCATCCAGAACGTAGCCGGCGACATCACCGGCATGTTTTGCGATGGTGCCAAGGCCTCTTGCGCCCTCAAGGTAGCCACGGCCGTTGAGTCGGCCTTCAAGGCACACCTTCTGGCGATGCACAACCACACGGTGATGGGCTATGAGGGTATCGTGGAAGATGACGTGGATCAGACGATCTACAATCTGGGCTTGATCGGGAAGGACGGCATGGCTTCCACTGACGACTACATCGTGGAGATCATGCTCAAGAAATAGCCTCTGAACCCGACGACGTAGCGAACGGTTGGTAATAAAAAGATGGGGAAACTCATCTTTTTCGCATTTTGGTCCCGAAAATCTGCTATCTTTCGTAAGGTTATAGTGAAAGGGGCGGAAGATCGGCGTGGAGGCAGGATAGTATGTTCTTCTCATGGCTGATGACAATCGAAGCGCCGGAAGCGCATCCCGATGATCGGGCGGTGAAAGCGCACGATGACGAGGGGGTCCGCGAGCGCTTGCTCCGCGATTTCCAACCCTTCGTAATCCGTTACCTGTCGGATCTATTGGGCAGGTTCATCGAAGTGGAAAACGATGAGGCTTACCCCATTGCACTCGAGGCATTTAACGAGGCCATCGATCGTTATGAAAAGACCCGCGGATCGTTTTTGACCTTTGCAAAAATGGTGATCAAGAGCCGTGTGTTCGATGAACTCAGAAAACAGACGGTGGATACGGTACCCGACGCGGTGCTGGTGAATGAGTCGGGCAGAGAGGACGTGGCCTATAGCACGCAGGTGAATGTGGAGCTCACGAAGTACAGGCAAATTCTATCGGAACACGGTATGGGTTTTGAAGACCTGGTTCGATCGACGCCCGTACAATACCCCACCCGGCAACGTGCCGTGATGATCGCCAAAGAGGTGGCATCGAACATCGTCTTGACCAAGGCGCTCTTGGAAAAGAGGCGCCTGCCGATCAAAGCGACGGCCAAGGTTACGGGCACCACGGTAAAAATTGTCAAGGGTAGCAAGGTCTTCATCTATGCACTGGCCTTGGCGTATATCAATGAGTTGGAAACACTTGTCGAGTATCTCGACGAAATGGAGAGAGGCGGTTGATCACGATGAGAAAAGGGATCGTGATGGAAAAGGGTTCGGACCACGTCATCGTGATGACGAAGGACGCACGCTTTGTCAAATTGAATACGAAGAAACACGCAGCGATCGGCGAGGAAATCTACTTCTTTGAAGAAGATCTTGCCATCAAGCGACGTCCGATCGGACGCGCCGCAATCGCCGCGGTCTTGGCATTCTTCTTGATCTTGGCATCGGTTCCGTTCATCGGACCATACCTCACACCGGTCTATGCCATCGTGAGTGTTGATATCAACCCGAGCCTCGAATTGTTCTTAGATCAACAGGAGAAGGTCATCCGGTACCGCGCCTTCAATGAACGTGCGCGGGATGTCTTATCGAGAGATCTTGTCGGTGATTCGATAGAAGAAGCATTGGAACAAATTTTAGAGCGCGTGGAAGCGCTCGATTACAAGGAGACGGATACGCCCGTCTTAATCGGTTTCACTTCGGAACACGAGCAGTTCCGAGAGCAGCTGTCCGAGCATCTGACAGTCTTCGCTACGGAGAATGAAGAGTATCGCTTCGCCTTGATCGGCACCTCGGACGTCCCCGATGCAAAGGGGAACAGTCTAGGTAAGACGGTTCTCAAGATCAACGGGAACGAGGAAATCGAGACGCTCGAGACCCCTGATCTGAAACGGATCAATCACGGATTACCGCAACCCGCTGTTGAAAACCGCGAACGGGTCGAGGAGCAAAAATCCTTACGCGATGCGGAGAAGGCTGAGCGCGAAGTCGAGCGGTTAGCTGAGAAAAAAGAGCGTAAAGAAGAACAAGAACAATTCGTGGAAGAAAAGAAAGAAGCGGCTCGTCGCAAGGCAGATGCAGCGCGTGGGAAAGGGCTCAAGGAACAGGACGATCAAGAGGGTCCCAAGGGCCCCAAGGGCCCCAAGGTTGAAGAAGAAACACAAGATGACGAAATAGGCGAAACGGATCCGGGGGAAGAGGCCTCCACACCGCCGGGCCAAAGAGAAAAAGAGAACAATGGATCGGAAGCAGCGGATGAGGATTCTGGCGACGACGAAGAAGAGCCGGAGGACGAGGATGAGAACGACAACGAGAACAAGTCCGAAGAGAAGGACCCATCGGAAGAAGAGTCCTCCTGGGAGCGTAACCGATACCAATTCAGACAATAAAAAAAGAGCTGGGTCCGATCATCGGACTCAGCTTTATCTATGGTTAGATCGAAACGACCATTTGAGGAGGGGGGTAGATCGTTCGATCTCGGAAAGCGCCGGACGGGCGAGGACGTTCAATATAATATCCCTGACCGTAGTGGACGCCTAATTGCATAAGGGTTTGAAATTCGGCTGCTGTCTCGATGCCCTCGGCGATGAGCTTGAGACCGACATGATCGGCCATGGCCACGATGCCCTTGATGATCGCCTGGTTGTAGGTCATGCAGTCGATCGAGCGGATCAGTTCCATGTCAAGCTTGACAAAGTCAGGTCGCAGGGCGGCCAATCGGTTGAGACCGGCGTAACCACTACCGAAGTCATCGATTGCGATGCGGTAACCCTGGGCGCGATAGTGATCGAGGATCCGGACGAAGTTCATCGGGTCGTCGATCGCTGCCCTTTCTGTAATCTCAAAGACAACTCGCGTGGGTGAGAGGTGTTTCTCGGTAATCAGGCCGTGTGTGAACCCTGTCTCGAAGTCCTCCTGTTCCGTCAGATCCGCCTCGGCATTGAGGAAGAGCAGGGGTGGAAAGTTGCTCTTCGGCATGGAGGCAATCGCCGAACGGCGAAAGGCTTTTTCAAGTGGCCAAAGCTTATCGGCTTGCCTGGCCATCCGGATCAACTCCACCGGACCATCGTAGAGGGCATGTCGACCGAGCGCTTCCATGCCCAATACTTCAAGGGTCTGAAGCGAAACAATCGGTTGATAGAGGGTATAGATTCCGGCGTCGATCGCCGCTTGATTGTACATCGTATGAATCACCTGACTTTCGAACTTATACTATCACTTGTACCCTGCGGATACGTTAAGCAGCGGTTAAGCTTGTGTTAACTAGAGGTTTTAATCCGTCGACAGGATTCGGGCGTCATGATAAGATAGAGTGAAAAAGTAGGGGGGAAGAGGATTGGAATCGATTATCCGTCAACGGAATAAAGCCTATGCGATGTTGCTGCTCACCGGACTCGGCTGGGCGGCAAGCACCATCATGATCAAATTGCACATCGGGGCACTGCCCCCCTATCACCTGATGTTCGGCCGCTTCAGCGTGGCTTTCGTGGCCATCTACGCACTGTTTCCAGGTAAGTTGAGGCCCCTCTCCCGACGGGACACACTGGCGGCCCTGCTCATCGGCGGATTGATTTTTGTCGCTTATACCTTCGGGATCACGACGCTCTCCTATACAACAGCGTCAAAATCGGGATTTCTCGTGGCGATGTCCGTGTTGTTCGTACCCCTGTTCCAAGTGGTGGTGCACCGAAGTGTCCTGAGCCCTTGGGTGGGTGTTTCGGTCCTTCTCAGCATCGTCGGTCTTTTCCTGATCTCCGGTCTCGACGGATTGGGATTCAACTACGGAGACATGCTGGCGATCGGTTGTGCGATCTTCTACTCCCTCTATATCATGGCGGTCGATCGCTTCGGAAAGACCATCGACAACGTGACACTTGTACTCTACCAGTTGGTGACCGTGATGGTCCTGTCACTCGTGATGAGCATTGGCTTCGAAGGCTTCAGTCTTAGACTGCTCAGCACCAATAGTTGGGCTATTCTGTTCACCGGTATCGTGGGGACAGCGGTGACCCTGTATTTTCAGAATAGTGCCCAGCGGATCACGTCTCCCGAGAGCGTGGGACTCCTGCTCCTCAGTGAGCCGGTGTTCACCCTGTTATTGGCCGTGTTCCTCTTGGCAGAGCAGGTCACCTTCTCCGGCTTGATTGGGGCCATGCTGATTCTACTAGCCATGGTCCTCACGATCGTGAGGGGGGTATAGGATGGCCTCGCTGATCATGCGCAAGGCAAAACAGGATGATGCCGAGCAGATCATCCGTTACACGATGAAAGTCGGTGGAGAGTCCGATAACCTGACCTTCGGATCCGGTGATTTTCTCAGGACCAAGACCGACCAGGAACGGCTCATCGAGGAGCTGAATCAGCAGGAGAACGGCCTGATTCTCCTTGGGCTCACGGGCGGGGAACTGGTGAGTGTGGTGACCTTTTCGCGGGGAAAATCCACAAGGATCCGGCATTACGGTGAGATCGGCATCACAGTGTCCGCCGACCACCAGGGCAGGGGAATCGGCCGGAACATGATGCTTGCGGCGATCGAACGGCTCGTTGGAATGGGTATTGAGAAAATCAACCTGAAGGTGCGCTGTGACCATGAAAGGGCACTGGCACTCTATGCATCGTTGGGTTTTGTTATCGAAGGACGCGTCAGCTGTTACTTAAAGGTCCACGGCCAGTGTCAGGACGTGTACATGATGGGCAAGGAGGTTTGAACAAATGAAGAATCAAAATGTTTATATTGGGATCATCGTGATCCTCGTGATTGTCATCTTAGGGATGGCGGTTTCGTATCGGTCATTTCTGGACGAGTACGAAGTGGTGAAGGTCAATTATGATCTTGCCAAATCGAATATCGAGGAAGTCAAGACGGCCAATCGGGAGTTACTCGAAGAGGTGGAGCACAACAAAGAACTGATGGACGAGCTCAAAGTTGACCTGGCGGATCTGAAAGAAGCCCTGTCACTGAAAGAAGGAGAGTTACTGACGCAACCGCTGTTCGACGCGATTGCTTTGAAGGAACTCGAGCGTAAGGGCTATGAAGGTAGTGTGGATGATCTGATAGATGATTTGACGAACCGCCCGGAGCTTATCCCTTTTGACCCGGTGCTCGGTGGAACGATGCACTTTTCGCGCGTGATTCCTCTCAATCATCGTTGGGTCTACGCCACGGCAGAAGACGGACACATTTTGGGTGATCTGCTCTTTTCCTATGACATTACCGCGTCAGGTGAGGTCACATGGACACTGCTAGACGACTGGTTGCCTACCGAGTGATTCAATCACAATCAGAAGGTCCAACAAACAATCTGCTTTTTTGATCTTCACGAGTTAGGCAAGAGGAACGAAGCGAGAAATGAGGTGATCGGTGGTGAAAAGTTCAAAAAAAGTATGGTGGAAGGAAGCGATCGTCTACCAGATCTACGTGAGAAGCTTTTGTGATGCCAACGGGGATGGCATCGGTGATCTTGAGGGAATACTCGGGAAACTCGATTACCTTGAGGCGCTCGGGATCAACGCCATCTACCTCAACCCGATCAACGCATCACCCAATCATGATAATGGCTACGATATCTCGGATTACCGCGCGATCATGCCGGAATTCGGTTCGATGGAGACCTTCGAAAGATTGCTGGCAGCCTGCCACCGTCGCGGTATTCGCCTGATCATGGACCTGGTCATCAACCATACCTCGCACCTGCACCCCTGGTTCATCGAGGCCACAGAGGCTCCCGATTCAGATTATCGGGCCTTTTACCTATGGCACCCAGGAAAAGCGGGGGGGCCGCCCAACCGATGGGGTTCTTTTTTCGGAGGCAGCGCCTGGACATACCATCCCAATGTGGGCGCCTACTACCTGCATCTCTTTTCCAAGGAACAGCCTGATCTGAACTGGGAGAATGAAAGCGTTCGCCAAAAGATGCACGGGGTGATCCGCTTCTATCTTGAAAAGGGTGTCGATGGCTTTCGCTTTGATGCGATCAACCACCTGGCCAAGGATCATCGGTATCCAGAAGGGGAGCAGAAGCTGGGTGAGGTTTACACGGACTTCATACCCTACGTGCAGAATCTAGAGCGTGGCCACGATTACATCAGGGAGATTGCGGCGCTGATCAAAAGCTGGGACCCTCAGATCCCCGTGATTGGCGAGACGGGTGGGATCAGCTATCACTCTGTGGCGCGCTATACGGCGCCAGCACGCGCTGAGCTGGATTTCACCTTCCATTTCGACTACCATTCCGTCCCGAGGGATGAGCGGACCGGGAGGATCGATCTGAAGCGATTGAAGCGTACCATCGGGGGATGGCAACAGGTGGAGGAGCACGAGGGTTGGGTGCCGCTCTTCTACTCCAACCACGATAGTTCGCGGACCGTCTCCCGCTTGGGAGATGATGGTGTCTACCATGGCCGTTCCGCCAAGATGCTTGCCCTTTTGCAGTTTACCCAGCGGGGAACCCCCTTCGTTTACTATGGCGATGAAATCGGCATGACGAATGCCTACAATTACAAGCTGGAGGATTACAACGATCTGTCTGTCATGCAGCGCTACAAGGATCTCGTGACGGGCGGGCACAAAAGTCACGACGACTTCATGGCGGATCTCCACGAAAAAGGGAGGGACAATGCGCGGACACCCATGCAGTGGTCGGCTGCTGCTCATGCCTCCTTTAGTAGCGTCACGCCATGGATCAAGCTTAACAATCGCTTTACCACCATCAATGTAAAGGAGCAGCAGGACGACCCCGATAGCATCTGGCATTTCTACCGGCGGTTGATCGCATGGCGAAAGGAGACCCCGGCTCTGGTTTACGGCTCCTTTTTCCATGTCAACGTCCATCACGGGCGTGTGATCGCCTACGAGCGTCGCCACGAGGGGAAGCGGTTTCTCGTGATCGCCAACTTCTTCGGTGAAACAACCCGCTTCCGCTTGCCGACACGCCTAGGGGCCATCGACGCTTACAGGCCCCTGCTGTCCAATGTGGCGGAGCCCTGCGTGTTTCAAGACCGGGTCTGCACACTCGTGCCATACGCGGCCTATGTTTTCGAAAGACTACAGTAGCATGAGAAAACCCCCGCATCCTATCCCGTGTTCGGGCGCTGGATGCGGGGGTTTTTTGTTGTGTCTAGTAATCTCTTCCGATGAGGTGTTCGGCCAGATCACGGATGTGGGCTTTTGCCTCGTTATCCGATAACTTGTCGATGAACCGGAAGGTTTTTCGCTTGTATTTTTCGGCCACAGCTTTAGCACGCTTGAGGCCGTCTAGTTCCTTGACGAGCCGCACGATCTCACGGAGTTCTTCGTGTGTGATCTCTTCTTTGGCGAGCAGCGCAGCCAGGGTGCCGTCGTCTTTTTTGAGCGCCATAATCATCGGAAGGGTGATGATGCCCTCCTTGATATCATTGAATTTGCTTTTGCCGATGCGTTCGAAATCATCGTCAATATCCAGAATATCATCGATGATCTGGAAGGTGACCCCGATATAGTGCCCGATCTGTGCGATCAGCTTCGTCTCTTTGGCGGAAGCGCCGCTTCTGTAGGCACCGAGGTAACCGCTCATTGCGATCAGCGCCGCTGTCTTAAAGGAAATTTGGCGCAGGTAGGTCTTGTAGTTCAGCTTGGTGTTGAAACGATTGCTGTACTGTAAGATCTCACCTTCGCAGATGCTGCTGATCGTCCGCGATAATTTTTGCAAGCGTTCAAAATCATCGATTTCCGAAAGCATCATGAAGCACTTTGTGAAGAGATAGTCTCCCAAGAAAACGGAGAGATCCTTCCCATAGGCGGATTGAGCCGTGGGTACGCCACGACGCATCTTGGAGTCATCGATGATATCATCATGGATGAGTGTGGCCATGTGCAGCATCTCCACCACGGCGGCGAGGCGAATGAGTTCTTCTTTGTCACCCTCGTCACCAAAATTGGCGGCCAGCAATAAAAAGGCGGGGCGGATCATCTTTCCGCCCGACGCCAATAAGTCATACAATGGTTTTGCGATGGGACCTCTTGCCGACCGGATTTCTTTCTCGATGGTCGTCCTGACCCGCTCTACATCTGTCGAGAGGGTGCCGTAGGTCCGATACAATTCGGTCATATGGATCTTCCTAATCTATATATAGGTAGGTTTTTCTAGCGAATTTGGTGTGCTTCCATTTCTCCTTGAGCCATGGGATCACGTAGTAGTCAAGTCCAAGTGCACGACCTGAACCTGCGATCAGTGGGAAGGAACCGAAGAAGTACCAGATCAATTCTGGATCTGCCATCCCGGATACCCATACCATGAGGCTGATTCCGATGGAACCGATAGAAGCCAGCACGGTGAAAAGGCCGGCGATCAGTGCAAGTCCGATGGCGATCTCCGCTAGGATCATGAAGCCTTGGAAGAAAGCAGCGAAACTGTTGAAAGAACCGTCGGGGTTGTAGAACATAAGATCCATGAAGAAATCTGAGATGCCCTTGATCCACTCGGGAACGTAAAGTGCTTCTACATCAGCCCACTCACCAGCGGCATCAGTGGCAGCCGAAACTGCATCGGGAGATGCCGGGATCAGGAAGATGTTGTTCGGATCGGAAATGATATCCGGAAGCTTGTGCAGTCCTTGTTCAAGCCACTTGTAACCGATAAAGAGGCGAAGCGGGAAGCTCCAGAAAGTATGCCCTCTCTTGGCGAAGTGACCGCCCAGGATGCTGCGTTTCTCTTTGACGTGGAAAAACTCGTGCATGAGGTAAGTGAAGACCAGCTGGAAACCACCGACACCCCAGAGGTAGTGCAGGTTGACCAAGTGCTTCACGGCCATAGCGAAGAATCCCTGGAGTTTCATGCCACCGACATGCGCTACAGCGTAGCGGCTACCGATGGAGACCATGAAACCGTGGAAGTCCGATTTAAAGGGCTTCAGGTCGGATTTGTCCTCGATGAGCTTCTCTACGTTTTCAACGGCTGTCTCTGCTGTCTGGAGAGCGGCTTCCACGATCTGTGGGTAGGCCATCTTTTCGCCCTCTTCGACGTAGTAACCGTTATCACCGATGACGAAGACATCGTCATGGTCGACGGACTGCATGTAGGCGTTAGCCTCGAGTCGCTTCTTGTGATTTGTCGTGAGACCTACGGTCTCAGAAAACTCGCTCGACTCGATACCGGCCGTCCAGATCAAGGTTTTCGTCGGGATCACACGCTCTTTGTTGATGGTGAGGCTCTCCGGTCCTACTTCCGTGATCATGGCATTTTTCATGACCTCGATGTTCATCTTGATGAGTCGTTTCTCCGCTTTTTCCTGGAGATCCTCCTCTAGAATGTTACAGATGTTCGGAGCGGCCTCGATGAGCTTCAAATCGACAAGGTCGCGATCGAGATCGTAGTCTCGGCAAAGTGCCTTGACCCATTCGGCTAACTCGCCGATCATCTCGATACCTGTGAAGCCAGCGCCGGCCACACAGAAGGTGAGTAATTTTCTCTGCTCTTTTTCGTCCGACAACGTTCTGGCTTTGTCGAAGCTGGCGATGATGTGCTCTTTTACCTCAACAGCATCTTCGTAAGACCAGAGCGTGAGCGCATGCTCATCTGCTCCGGGGATGCCGAAGAACGTGGGTTTCGAACCGGTTCCGATGAGCAGGTAGTCGTACGCGTAGGTACCTTTTTCGGCGATGACATGCTTGGCTTCAAAGTCTACGGATGTGACCTCGTCCACCACAACATCAACGCTCTTCTTGGCAAAGGTTTGATACAAATCTACCTTGACACCCTCTTCGGGCATGCGGTTACCAGCGACCTCGTGAAGGTCGGTCATCAGTGTGTGGAAAGGGTGTCGATCGATCAGCGTGATCTCCAAATTGTTCTGCTTTTTGTTATACTTATGAAGCAGTTTGGCTGCATGGACGCCGGCGTACCCTGCGCCGATGATACAAATTTTCTTTTTCTGCAACTACGTTCGCCTCCTCTATGTGATATCGTTATATATTGCGTTCACATTATATCATGGAGTGGGTAAGGGATAAAGTAATTCGTTATCAAAATCACCAACTTATTAGTTGTTAACGCAATTGAACTCCTTCCCAGGCACTGCAATTGCAAGGCTTTCACGCCTTTTCGATACGGCTTTACAATATCGAAATAAATCGTTATACTATTCACGGAGGGACGCAAAAGCACTAGAATGCGTCATGTTTACCAAGATTAAGGAGGGGTTTGTAGTGAAAAAGTTTTTTGCACTGTTGTTTGTGATTGTTTTAACAGTAGGATCTTTGGCTGGCTGTAGTCAACCGGCGGAGGAGCCCACACCCGATGAGCAGGCAGAGGAACCAGCCGATGCTCCGGAGGAAGTGAGAGCAGATGTTGAGCCCGCAACAGATCCGGAAGGCACCTACGAAGATGGCATCTACTTTGCTCAGGAAGATGGTTTCAGCGAGTCTTCCGGTTGGAAGTACATGGTGACCATCGAAGTGGAAGATGGTATGATCATCGACGCTGACTGGAACGGGGCTCACGTGAGCGCTGGTGTGGACAAGAAAACGTCCTCAGAATCCGGTGAATACGGTATGGTCGCCAAGGGTGGCGCACAGGCCGAGTGGCACGAACAAGCTGAAGCAACGGAAGACTACTTCTTGGAAGTCCAAGATCCCACAGCCATTGAGTACACGGATGACGAAGGTCATACGGACGCGATCAGCGGTGTATCGATCCACGTGGTTGAGTTCTTTGACCTTGCCGAAGAAGCGCTTGAGCAGGGACCTGTAGGGCGTGGACCTTACGAAGATGGGCACTACTATGCAGAAGAAGAAGAGTTCGCAGAGAACGGCTGGAAGTACACGGCCGATGTGACAGTCGTCAACGGCTATATCGTGGCTGCCAACTGGAACGGTATCCATGCAGAAGGCGGCGAAGACAAAAAGACGCAATCTGAAACGGGTGCCTATGGCATGGTGGAAAAGGGTGGCGCTCAGTCCGAGTGGCACGAGCAGGCGAAAGCTGCAGAACAGTACCTCCTCGAGGTACAAGATCCCACTGCCATCGAGTACACGGATGACGAGGGACACACGGATGCCATCAGCGGCGTATCGATCCACGTGATCGAGTTCTTCGACCTAGTTGAAAAGGCACTCGCGGACGCATAGGCATCATCTGCTTATATAATAAGGTAAGAAAAAGAGCCCGATCGGTGGATCCGATCGGGCTCTTCTTTACTTTTTGAGCTTGAATCTGGATTCTTCTCCCCGGAGCAGGCGCCCGACGTTGGCCCTGTGTCTGTAGATCACCAGCGCTGCGAAAGCCATGCTGAGGTAGAAGGGGCCGTTGAAACCGTAGACAATCGCCGTGAGGACAGGGAAAAGTGCGGCAGACAAGATGGAAGCAAGAGACATGAACTTGGTAGTAGCAATCACCACAACCTGGAAGACCAGGAGGATCAGGCCCATTTGCCAGGAGAGCCCCATGATGACACCAGCGCTGGTGGCGACGCCCTTGCCACCTCTGAAACCAATCCAGAAGGGGTAACAATGTCCCACGACGGCCGCGAGGCCTGCTGCGTAGCCACCGACCGCGCTACCTGTGAAGGCGAGGCCGAAGAGCGAAGCGGCCACGCCTTTGGAGAAGTCGCCGATGAAAGCGCTGATCCCGGCTTTTTTTCCCAGGACGCGGATGACGTTCGTGGTACCCGAGTTGCCGCTACCGTGTTCGCGGATATCGATATGGCCCATGCTTTTGCTGATCAGATAGGAAAAGGGGATGCTCCCCAGTAGATAGCCAATGGCCAAAGTAATGAGTACGGTCATAATTGACCTCCTTTCGGGAGTATTCCCTATCATTTTACCATTAGCGGTGGGTGGAAGCTAGAAAAAAACCATGGTCTCCCGTAGGCATTTCTTTGACAGTGCATGTGGCACGTGCTATGCTATGTATGTTAGTACGCACTTACATTAACGGAGAGACCATGGGTAGATAAAAGTCTGGGGGGAGTAGTATGGCAAAGCCTGAAACGAGAGCGCGCATCCTTAGTGCGGCGATGACCTTGTTTGCCGATGAGGGGTACGATCAGATCACGACCAAGCAAATCGCGGAACGCGCTGGCGTTAGCGAGATTACACTCTTTCGACATTTCAAGAAGAAAAGGTACTTGCTCGAACACGCCATCGATAGCCACGTCTTTGCTCCGGATTTTGATGCGCTGTTTGATGAGAAACTGGTGGGCGATCTGGTCGTCGATCTAAAAAAAATCGCCCAATATTATCAGAACATTCTATCTCGCAACCGCAAGGTGATCCTCATGGAGCTAAGGGGGCGAGAAGGAGAAGAGCCGTGGACCTCACCGCTTTTTAAATTCCCCGTGCAATTGAAGGGACGTCTGACTGTCTATATCGCGTCACAACAGTATCGGTTAAAGCCAGGATGGACCCCCGAGTTGATCGCCACGCAGTTTATCGCGTCGAACTTTGGACTCTTCATGGGTTCGGCCGTGATTGTTGAACTGCTCGATGAAGCCGAGCTCGTGACAGTTGTCGATCGCTTCGTCGAATTATTCTGCGAGGGAATTCTAGCGCTGGATGAACAACAGGAGTGAGAAGAAGATGAAGAGAATACAAAGCATTGAAAAGGATGGCCATCTAATAGAGCTCATGGGCACAAGGGGTCGCGAGAGCAAAGTAGATCTCGTCCTGGTCCACGGAATGGCAGAACATCTCGCGAGGTACGCTGAGTTCGCTTCAGCAATGGCACGAGAGGGTATCGACGTGACGCTTTACGATCAGCGTGGGCATGGCGCCCAAGCCCTGCAAGCGGACACCCTCGGTGCGGGTGTTCCTTTCGACACGCTAGTGGCCGATGCCCTGGCTGTGGTGGATGCTGTCACTCTGGAGAAGGGACGAAAGCCTTATCTCATGGGTCATTCCATGGGTTCCTTCGTGACCCTAGGTGCAGCCCTCCAAGCCAGCGATCGCATCGAGGGATTCATCCTGTCCGGTACAGGGTATTATAGAAAGGGAGAGCTCTTAGGGGGAAGACTTTTTGCCAAGCTGGCCTGTCTTCTCGGCCGAGAGGATCAAAAGGCCGTTAAGCTCCATCGGTTGACCTTTGGAAAATTTGCCGAGGCCTTCCCAGAAGCCGAGACCAGCTTCGATTGGCTCTCATCCGATAGAGAAGTGGTACGAGCGTATATCAATGATCCGTTGTGTGGTTTTGTACCCACCTATGGTTTCTACCGTCATTTCTTCGACGGTCTCCAAAGCCTCTTCCACAAACGGTTACCGCAAGGGTTTTCCTCGCCGATCGAGGGGTACATGTTCTCTGGCAATCTCGATCCCGTCGGCAATTTTTCCAAGGGTTTTTTCGAGACATACCATCATCTACGCGATGCGGGAGCACATCTGCAGTATAAGCTCTACGAGCATGCGCGGCACGAAGTGCTCAATGAAACCAATCGATATGAAGTCTACGGTGATCTCGTCCGGTGGCTCCATGAACAAGAATAGAAGGTGATTGATTTGAAATCGTCCTATCGTTTGGGGATCGATGTGGGATCGACGACCATCAAGGCTGTCGTTCTCAACGAATCCGGGGATAAAGTATTCAAATATTACAAACGTCATTACTCGGAGATCAAGGACTCAGTGGTCGCTCTTTTCGAAGCGATCCGCGCCTCCGTCGGTGATGTGACGCTTACCGTACGTGTGGCCGGTTCCTCGGGTATGCTTGTCAGTGATCTCTATGAGGTGCCCTTCGTACAGGAGGTGATCGCCAGTTCGGAGGCACTGGAGAAACGCCATCCCGATACGGATGTGGCTATCGAGCTCGGTGGTGAAGATGCCAAGATCATCTATTTTGGACACAATATCGAACAGCGTATGAACGGCGTCTGCGCCGGGGGAACTGGAGCTTTCATCGATCAGATGGCCGTGCTTCTCAACACGGATGCCCTGGGGCTCAATGAACTGGCGAAGGGTTACAAAACCCTGTACCCCATTGCTTCCCGATGTGGGGTCTTTGCAAAGACCGATGTACAGCCACTGGTGAACGAGGGCATCGCCAAGGCGGATATTGCCGCCAGCGTCTTCCAGGCCGTGGTCAATCAAACCGTGGGTGGTCTTGCGGCCGGAAAACCGATCAGGGGGCGCGTCGCTTTTCTCGGTGGACCCTTGACCTTCCTCGAAGAACTCCGGAAACGGTTTATCGAGACGCTGAACCTGACGGAGGAGAGGTTGATCTTTCCCGATGACGCCAATCTGTTCGTCGCCGAGGGTACAGCCATGCTTTCTCGCGGGGACGAACCGATTGCACTGAAAGACCTGATGCTCCGCAGATCCGCCCTCGATGCGCACGTGAGCACATCGAAGAACAGCCTACCTGCCCTTTTTGAATCGGAAGAAGACTATGAGGCCTTTCGCCAACGCCATGACAAGCATCATCTTCCGTTCATCAAGATCGAAGAAGCGCGCGGGGACTTGTTCCTGGGGATCGATGCGGGGAGCACCACCACAAAGGTCATTTTGATCGATGAGGATGGAAGGATCTGCTACCGTTATTACAAGGGAAACGGTGGGCAGCCCCTGAACAGCGTGCAGGAAGCACTCCTGGAGATCTACAAGCAACTACCCGAGGGGAAGAAAATCCGATCCTCTGCCTCCACCGGGTACGGTGAACATCTGGTGAAGGCGGCACTGCATATAGATCACGGCGAGATCGAAACGATCGCCCACTACAAGGCGGCCGCTTACTTCGATCCCGCGGTGGATTTTATTATCGATATCGGCGGCCAGGATATGAAGAGCCTGAAGGTCAAGGACGGCGCCATCGATAGCATCATGCTTAACGAAGCCTGCTCGTCGGGTTGCGGGAGTTTCATCGAGACCTTTGCCAGCACCTTGAACCTGCCCCTAGAGAGCTTTGTCGAGCGTTCGCTCTTTGCCGAGGCGCCGGTGGATCTCGGCACGCGCTGCACTGTGTTCATGAACTCCAAGGTCAAGCAGGCACAAAAGGAAGGTGCCTCGGTGGGTGAGATTGCCGCGGGTATCTGCTATGCTGTCATCAAGAACGCATTGTTCAAGGTCATTCGCTTACGCAATGTGGATCAACTGGGCAATCGAATCGTTGTGCAGGGAGGGACCTTCCTCAATGATGGCGTGCTCAGGAGTTTCGAGCACATCACAGGGAAAGAAGTAGTGCGACCCAACATCGCAGGGATGATGGGCGCCTTTGGAGCGGCGCTGATTGCTATGGAGCGTGCAACAGAGGAACCCTCCACACTGAGCGATCGACCAGCGCTCCTCCAGTTTACTCATGATACGTCGAACACTAGGTGTCGACTGTGTGAAAACCACTGCCTCTTGACGATCAACCGCTTTTCCGATGGCTCCAAGTATATCACCGGTAACCGCTGTGATCGTGGCGCTGGGAAAGACGTACAGTTGAACGAAGCGGAGAATATGTACCGCTATAAGTATGAGAAGCTGTTCGATCGTCCCTCCCTGCCCCTTGAAAGGGCCACCCATGGCACCGTGGGATTGCCCCGGGTGCTCAACATCTACGAAAACTATCCCTTCTGGCACACCCTTTTTACGAAGCTAGGCTACAGCGTTGTGCTTTCCCCACCCTCGTCGAATACACTTTTCAGGAGGGGGATGGAGTCGATTCCCTCGGAGTCCGTGTGTTACCCGGCCAAGTTGGCCCACGGACACATCGAGTCCTTGATCGCACAGAAGGTGGACTGGATTTTCTATCCCTCGATTCCTTTCGAAATCAAGGAATCCGATGCGGCGAGCAACCACTACAATTGTCCTGTGGTGACGAGCTACCCCGCGACCATCGAGGGTAATATGTCCACTCTGAAGGAGAAGGGGGTTCGCTACTCCCACCCCTTCCTTCCTCTCTACGATGAGAAGGCAATGGTGAAGGCGCTCCTCGGGGAGTTCACACCCCTCGGTCATCAGAAGTCCGAGATCAAGGCGGCGACAGGTGAAGCCTACGAAGCCCTTCGGGCGTTCAAACGCGATATCCAACAGAAAGGGGAGGCGTTGCTGCAAAAGATCAAAAGCTCTGGCGAGCGGGGCATCGTATTGGCAGGACGACCCTACCATGTGGATCCCGAAATCAACCACGGGATCCCGGATATGATCGCCAATTACGGCGTACATGTCTTGACCGAAGATGCCGTGAGCCATCTGGCAGATGTCGACCGCCCGATACGCATCATCGACCAATGGACCTATCACACCCGACTCTACAATGCGGCGGCACTGGTTTGTCGCGAACCGCTCTTAGAACTGGTTCAGATGAATTCCTTCGGTTGCGGCCTCGACGCTGTGACCACCGACCAAGTGCAGGAGATCTTGGGAGCGAACAACCAGCTGTACACGGTCCTCAAGATCGATGAGATCAACAACCTGGGTGCCGCGCGCATCCGGATCCGAAGCCTGCTCGCCCTGATGGAAGAGCGTGTAGAGGATATGATGGCCGGTGAACCCCAGGCGGTTTACGTGGAGACCCCCGTCTTCACCGAGGCCATGAAGAAGACCCACACGATCTTGGCACCGCAGATGAGTCCCATTCACTTCGACTTCCTCCAGGAGGCCTTCACGGGTGAAGGGTACAACTTGGTGGTGCTCCCTTCCGTCGATACCAAGGCCATCGATGTGGGCTTGAAGTACGTCCATAACGATGCCTGCTATCCCTCGATTATTGTGGTAGGGCAGATTATGGCTGCCATCGAATCCGGTGAGTACGATCCTGCGAACACCAGTGTGATCATCAGCCAGACCGGGGGCGGCTGTCGTGCGACGAACTACATCGGATTTATAAGAAAGGCACTCAAGGATGCGGGCTACGAGCATATTCCCGTGATCTCGCTGAGCGCAACGGGTCTGGAGAAAAACCCTGGCTTTAAGCTTAGCCCCCGACTCGTCAAGAAGATGTGCATGGGGATTTTGTACGGAGATCTGTTGATGAGGGTGCTCTATAAGGTACGTCCTTATGAAGAGGTCAAGGGCATGGCGAACGAACGCTACGAACACTGGGCGGCCATCTGCAGGGATACCGTCCGCGGGGGGAACTACCGACTGTACAAAAGGACAATCGCCGGCATCGTCAGGGATTTCGATGGAATTCCCATCGTCAATCGTCCGAAACCCCGCGTGGGGATCGTCGGTGAAATCCTGGTCAAATACCACCCGACGGCTAACAATGATATCGTGACCTTTCTTGAGGACGAGGGCGCCGAGGTGGTTGTTCCAGATCTGATGGATTTCTTCCTTTACACGGGCTACAACGCCGATTTCCGATACAAGCACTTGGGTGGCTCCCTGCGCCAGAAGATCGGGGCGGATCTCTTCATCGCTTATGTGGAATTCTACAGACGGGAGATCAAGCGCGTGCTCGAAAGATCCGTGCGTTTTGAACCACCCAAGCCGATCACCCATCTGGCGGACGGCGTGAAAAACATCATCAGCCTGGGTCACCAGACGGGTGAAGGTTGGTTCCTCACGGCCGAGATGGTGGAGCTGCTCGAAGCGAAGGTCTGTAATATTGCCGTGCTCCAACCCTTCGCCTGTCTGCCGAACCATATCACCGGCAAGGGGATGATCCAGAAGCTGAAGGGTCTATTCCCGAATGCCAACATCACCCCGATCGATTATGATCCGGGCGCCAGTGAAGTGAACCAAGTGAACCGCTTGAAGCTGATGTTGTCTTCTGCTTTCAAGCACATGGAGGAAGCCGATGAAACGACGTGATCTGACGAAAACATGTGCGTATTTCGAATCGGTCGTCTGTGCAGGCCTCGTGATCTTGGAGAACGGTGAAGAACTTCTCATCGATACGGGCATCGACGATTCGGTGGCCAACAAGATCTTGAGACAGCTTAACGACGGCCCCCAGCACGTCCTTTCCACGCATCACCATGCGGATCACGTGGGGGGCAATGCCAAGGTGCGCAAAAAAACGGACGCTCGGTTTTACGCAGCGGCAGTGGAGAAGTCGCTGATCGAGTCGCCCTTATACGAACCTTATTATCTCTATGGCGCCCACCCCTTCGAGTCGATCGACTCGAAATTCGTCCACGCGGCCCCCTCGACCATCGACCAAGTCGTCGCCCCCGGCCCCTGGCCGCTAGGTGGTACGGACCTCGAGCTCGTCGATCTGAAGGGACACGCCCCGGGAATGGTCGGTCTCCTGACCCCGGAGGGGATTCTCTACGCTGCAGATGCTGTGATGGGCGATGAACCGCTCGATCGGCATCAGTTGATTTTTCTCTACGACGTGGATGCGACGCTCGAGACGCTCGACCGTTTGGATCGGCTCATGCTCACCGGAATGGTCATGGCCCACGGCGGTTACACCGATGACCCGGGCCCTTTGATCGAGCGTAACCGGCGGCGGATCATCGCAACCCGCGAACGGATCGCCGGCTTCTTCACAAGCGACGACGCTCTTTCCTTCGATGCGATCCGGCAGTTGTCTTCTGATGCCTTTGGAACCAAGGAGGGCAACGTCGGTAGTTTCCTGCTCAACTCGAGCGTCATCAAAGCACACTTGTCCTCCCTGATCGGCATGGGCGCGATCTCCTGTGAAGTGGGCGCCGGTCTATTGCAGTACAGAAGGCGTTAGAAAAGGGTGGCCCCTCGGGACCACCCTTTCCATTAGAAGAGCTGCATGATCGTGTCGGTCGTGATCCCGGTGAGCCTCCCCTGCTTCATGAGACGGTGCCCCCCGCCCTTAACCGTCGCCTGACTTTTCAAGGCCAGGAAGCGTTGCTGTAGCTCATCCTGCGACGTGTCGTCGCAGGCCAGGATGAAGTGGTAGCCCTCGTCGGCGACCGAGAACAAGAGCAGGACACCCCGGTGACGGGCGGTCAGCGTGGCCGCTATGGGTCGGTAGAAGTCTGGCCCCTCTTCAAAGCGGTGGATCAAGGTACCCTTTTCTTCGAGGGGTTTTGCGAGGGTCTCGATCGTGCGCACCCTCTTTTCCTCGACCAGGGTATCCCGCCTGTGTCTTAAGTCGCTTAGGTCATCAAGCAGGTTGTCGAGCCGCGGTAGCAGGGTTTCCATCCCGGTACCCAGACGTGCGGATAGGTTCTGTAAGAGCCCATGCTCGAAGGCGTAATGGTCACGGGCTCGTGCGCCGCAGAGAAAAGTGATCCGCATCCCCTCCTTGTACTTCTCGGACTTGACGATCTTGAGTAGTCCCACTTCGGAAGTGTTATGAGGATGCGTTCCGCCACAGGCAGCGTCATCGACCCCCTCGATGCGTACCACCCGAAGCGTCTCGTGGGCATCGGGATCCTTGCGCAGCCGGAGTGATATTTTCTCCTCGGCGGTGGGGAAGAAGCTTCGGACGTCGCGGTGTTCATCGATGATGCGGTTGGACCAGGCCTCGGCAGCCCTTAGGGTCTCCGGCGCTAGGTAGCGGTCGAGGTCGATGGTGGTGGTTCGATTGCCCATGTGAAAACCGATGGTCCTGGCTTTGGCCAGTTCTTCGAAGGCGCGGGAGAGAATGTGCTGGCCAAGATGCTGCTGCATATGGTCGCGCCTTCGCTTGACGTCGATACGGACCGTCACTTGCTCTCCCTCGGGAGCGCGGCTCAAGTGATGCCAGAGTTTTTCCTCGTCCATTTCCAGCCGGATCAGCTCCATGCCATCGATGGTGCCGTGGTCTGCCGGTTGACCGCCGGACTCGGGGTAAAACAAGCGGTCGACCAACCGAAGGGCAACACCAGTGTCGGTGGCGCGACGCTCCAGGATACGTGTGGTGGCTTGCGATCGATAGGGGTCTTCCCAGTAGAGGTTCATGACGAGCTCCTTCCATGCATTTGACAATTCCGAAAAAAACGATATAATGTGATTTCATTGTACCATTAGACCGAAAGAAAGGGGTAACCTAATGCAGCCGACGACTGAAGCTTTTGTAGCCTATCTCAAGACCGATGAAGGTCAGCGTATGCTTGCGTCTGCCAAGGAGGTCTTTGAAAAGGCCGTGGGGAAGGACGCCGGCGGATTCAACGAGTTTCTCCTGTATGATTATGTTGTGGAAGGCCGGACAATCGCTGAACGGTTGACAGGAGAGGCGCCGAAGGTGTACACATCGTTTTTCGAAGGGTTGAACGTCCCTGGGAAGACGGTGCTGAAAGATCATTTCACCAAAGCGGATCTTGAGCTTGAAGAGGAGACCGCCTTCCAGGAGGGAATCCTGTTTCTCAAGCTCGAGCGCGTAGACGGAAAGTACCGTATGGTTTCCGAGCCGCTTCTACTAGAAACCACCTATAGACAGCAGGTGACCAAACTTTTCTACGATGCGATCAAAGCCGACTCTTTCATCGGCGATCCCGCGGATTTCGTCAGGGATCATCCACTTCTGATGTACGGAATCTACCACGTTTTGACCGAAGCTGTGGAAACCCTCAGCTACGATGAGCAGCACATGGTCTACCAGAGTGTCTATCAGATCATAGATGAAAGTGCTTTCGCCAGGAACAAGTCATGTGAGCCTATCATTGGCCTAGAGGATGAGGACTTTGATCTTTTCAACCTGATCGATGGCGATGAGGTGGTGGCGCAGGTCCTACAGGAGCAGTCGCGCCTTGAGGTCGAGGCCCGAACGGCGGAACTACGAGAAAGGGCGAAGGCCTTGATGGCGACTTGTTTCGGGGACAGCATCCGACACCTGGTGGACGACCTGATCACGCTGGATGATCTGCTCTGATTGACAAGCGGCGGGAAGGCTTGTAAAATGGACATAACGAAATTTTGAAAGGAGCACCACCCATGACAGACTTGATGACACTTGTCGACGATGATGACCCGGGGGAACCCTATAAGGTCATGGACATGGATGACATGATCCGTGACATCCGAAAAATCATCGACAACAAAGCGTCAACGCAAGATTTAAAACAGTATCTGGAGGATCTGGAAAGTCAGATGGAATCCAAGCAGATCGTAGATCTGCAGAGTGTAGACAAAAACCAGATTCGCGCGCTCTTGATGAAACACCCCTACTTTAAGAATCCCTCGAGCTATCACATCCGGCTCGTGACCATCATGAAGTATCTCAAGAAAAAAGGTGTGGACACGAGTATCCCTGACATCGATCTGCTGGTAGACCGGATCATCCAATCGATCGAAGGGGTGGAGAAGCTCGGGTACGGTCGGTATAAACGCAAGAAGCTCTAGTTTCGGCTATAGCTTCTTTTCCAATTTTTGAAAAAGAGGTGAAACGATGGTTCAGCAGATGGTTAATCGATTCCACCGGGACTATCCGGACGCCTATGAAGCTCTCCGGGTAGACGGGGCAACGCAGGCCGATGCGTCGGGTGCCGGAGAGGCCTATGCCTACGGGCTCGACATCACTTTCGATCGGGCCTATCGTCGGCAGTCCGGCAGTTACTACACGAATCCAGAACTGGCACGACGCGTGTGCGCCGAGGGCCTCGTGGACTTTTGTCGGATCCGTTATCCGGAGCTTGGAACGAAATTTCGAAGGTTTTTCCTTGAGGGGACGCGCGATACAGAATGCCTGGTCAAGGTGGAGCCGCTGCTCTCCGGTTTGTCGGTGGCCGATCTCGCGGTGGGAACGGGGGTCTTTCCTGTGGCGCTCATCGAGGTGCTGGTCACCGCAGGTGTCCACCCGGAACGAATGGCCTTCACCTTGATCGACCTGCATCCGGAGGCCCTACAGGCAGCACGCTTTCACCTTTACCGGTTCGCAAAGCAAGAGGGGATCGATATCGAAATACGAGGGCACACCGGCGATGCACTGTTAACAGCCATCGAGGGGGGACCCTTTGATTTGGTAGTCGGCAATCCGCCATACCTCGGCGAGAAGAACAACAAGGCATATTTCCGAAAGCTGAGAACAACATCCGATTTTGCCCGGAGATATGAGGCCAAGATGGATCTGTTTTATTTTTTCGTCTACCGCGGTGTCTCTCTTCTCACCGAGAAGGGTGTGCTCTCCTTCATTACGACCAGTTATTTTCTCACGGCCACTGGTGCTCGGGCCTTCAGGGCGTTTCTCCTCAGAGAGAGCCGTTTGACCTATCTCGAGAACTTCGGTGATGAGCAGCTTTTCTCCGGAGCCAGTCTGCACAGCACGATCTTCGGCGTCACACCCTACCACGACCTCACCACGCGACAGTTAACGGAGGCTCATGAAGAAGAACTGCCGCCTGAGATGCTCTTTAGTCCTCAGGGTTATCTGGTGCTTGAGCCAGCTCCCATCAAAAGGACGCTGGGTGCGATTTGGGAGAAGCGCGGTTTTTGTCTCGGTGACCTCTACGCTGTCAACCAGGGGATCGTCACGGGTTTCGACCGCCTACGCGGACCCGATGTGGAACGCTATCCATCGATGAGGAAGGGTCAAGGCGTTTTCGTGCACGAGATGTGCGCACCAGAACTCGAGGGCTTGTCCGATCTGGGCCTTTGTCTCGTGCCCTTTTACAAGAACTCCGATCTGGGGGACTTCCGGATTGAGAAGCGTCCCTCTTACCAACTGCTTTACCTTGTGGAGGAAGAGATTCCCGATGCCCTGCGCACCTATCTATCCCCTTTCGCTGATCGACTGTCTGCAAGGCGTGAGGTGCAGCGAGGACTGCGCCACTGGTATCAGTTAACGTGGGGAAGAAAGCGAACGCTCTTCGAGGAGCCGGCGATCCTCTGCCCACAGCGGGCTCGATACAATCGCTTTGCCTATTCAGAAGGATCACACTACGGATCTGCGGATATTTACTATATCACCGGTACCTACCGTTCGCCTTATTCCCTGAGTTTTCTGCTCGGGTACTTGAACAGCTCAGTCGTCGGTTTTTGGTTGTCGCACCGTGGGAAAAGGAAGGGGGAGCTTCTTGAGCTTTACGGCAAACCCCTTTCCGAGATCCCGCTCCCCGATGCGCTGAGGGTGGAGAATCGGTTGATCACACGGGTGGAGGAGGTGGTCCATCGTCTGATCGACCGCCCGAGGGATCCTGGGTTACGCAGATCGCTCGACATTTGTTTCTACGAACTGTTCGAACTGGATGGCCCTTCCCGTGATCGGATCGATGGCCACCTTCGAGCCATGCGAGGCGTATGAGTATTGAACCGGTACAATTCGGCTATATTGCACCCAATTTAAAAACCCCAGCATCCCTTGCATTTGAGGGCGTGTGGGGTTTTTATTTATTTTGTACCGATACAATATAGATTGCTTGACCCTTTTAAGGAAGCTATACTGGTTATAAAGAATACACCAGAGGAGGTTGCACATGAAGAAAATGAATTTGAAACAATTGGTATTGGCCGGGCTGATGGCGGCCATGGTTTTGATCGGGACCATGATCATCCAGGTGCCCACACCAACGCGTGGTTACATCCACTTGGGTGACACCATCGTCATTCTTGCGGGTATCCTCCTTGGACCCGTTACCGGTGGTCTGAGCGCCGCAGTGGGTTCCTTCCTTGCCGATCTATTGTCGGGGTATGCGCACTATGCGATCCCCACTTTTCTGATCAAAGGATTCGATGCCTTTCTCGTGGGCATGATCTACCACCGCTTTATTGGTGAGGGTGAGGTCACATTGCTCAAACGCAGCCTGGTCTTTGGATCGGCGGTGCTCGCCGGCGGACTGGTGATGATCGGCGGATACTATTTTTACGAGGCACTCCTCTACGGTGCGGTTCCGGCCCTCGCGGGGATTCCCGGGAACATCACACAAGCTTTGGGCGGGGGACTGCTTGCACTTCCGATCCTGCTCGCACTGGAGAAAACCGATGCTTTTAAGCTGGCCACCCACCACAAGTAGGCGGGGTGGCCTGCTTTTTTTTTACCCATTTGTTGTAAAAATATGTAAATTATGATACATTGTGGACAGAGGTGATCCATCTGTGAAACGTCCGCTTTTGATTTTCATGCTGCTTTTCATCACCTTGGTCTACGCCGATCATGCCGGCCTCCTCTGGGTCTCCCTTGCTGTCTACTTGCTTGTGGGATTGACCTTGGCTATTCCCGCGAGGGCCCTCCTGGCAATCGTCTGCCTCGCGCTCTTGTTGATCATGTGGCCAAACGCCAAGGTCCCGGCGCCAAATGCGTCGGGCTACCTCACACGGCCTTCTCAGTTCGAGGGGACCTACCGCGTGGGGTCGTTTCTCTTAAAAGCAGAAGAACTCGCGCCTTACACCGGGCAGAAGGTCACGGTGAAGGCCGAGGATCAGGCCCCCGGTGGTGCCAGAAACCCAGGGTCATTTGACTACAGGCGCTACTTGCGATCGAAGGGCATCCTGGCGATCTCGAAAGAAGTGGAGCTTGTCTCGGCGGCGGATGGTTTGTTCACCGGGATCATCCGCTGGCGCGGTGTTTTGCTCGACACTTGGTGGCAGCTGCTCGAGGGGACCTTTGGCGTGAGAAGGGGTGCCGCTCTCTACGCGCTGCTCACCGGTGATACCGGCGGCTTCGATTCCGCTGATCTGAGGACCATGCGGGCGAGCCAGCTCGGTCATCTTTTCGCAGTCAGCGGCCTTCACGTGGGCATCGCCTTCAGCCTTGCGCGTCGGGCAAGTCTTGAGAACCGTATCCCTGGGACGGTTCTCACCCTAGGGGTCCTGGGTTTCTACTATCTGCTCGTCGGCCATTCCCTTTCTTTTCTCCGGGCAGTGGGCTTGGTGCTGGTTGCAGAACTATGCTTCTATGGTAAGCGACCCTTTGATCTCCTGTCGGCGCTGGCGCTCGTTGCCTTTCCCTTTGTCATCTTTCGTCCTAGCACTGTGGACCAGGTGGCCTTCCAGTATTCTTTCGGTGCGGTTTTGATCATCGGCCTTCTCCAGCGTTACGTAAGGAAAAAGAGGGTGCAGACCGTCGCGGTGGGGGTTGGTCTCCTTTTGACGACCTTGATGATCGGCAGCTACCATTTCCGAGGATACTCTCCTGCTGGTTATCTGATGAACCCGCTGTTGTTACCCCTTTTGCCGCTGATCATGGTGCTCCTCTGGTGCTTTCTTCTGATAGGGAATATGGTGCCACTCTTGGTCACCTGGCTGGATACTCTCGTGGGCTACATGTGGTGGGTGATTCGCATTGGCGATAACGGCTACCATTTTCTCGTGGCGCCGCCTCCGCAGGGCGTCTTGGTGGCACTGTTCGTGCTGTTGTTTCTGGCCATGGGGTTAGAGGCCGGCAGTCTCCCCCCGGTGCGAAGGGTCCTCCTCTTGCTCTGTCTCCTCCCCGTGTTAGGGGCCGGACGAACGCAGGAGGCCGAGATCATATTCTTTGATGTGGGTCATGGCGATGCCCAGCTGATCAAAACGGCGGCTGGAGAATCCATCCTGATCGACGCCGGCTCTGCACGCTCGTATACGGACCTCGGAGATCTTTTGCTTTTCCAGGGGATCGATTGTCTGGACCACTTGATTTTAAGCCATCCCCACGAAGATCACTACGGTGGTCTGGGACGTCTTGTAGCTCGCGGGATCGATGTGAAAAGGGTTTATCTATCGGAACAAACCCTATATAATAGAAGGGCGCTGATGGGACTTTTGGCCACGGCACCCCAAGCGATCCGAGTGGTGGGTAGCGATGATGGCATCGCGGCCGAGGGGGTGACAATCCGCTTCCTGCAGGCCCAGGGTGAAGAAGAACCGAATGCAGCGAGCTTGTTGACGGAAGTGACGATTGGAGACTTTCGTTTCCTAGGCACAGGGGATGCCGAAAGGCAGACGGAGCTTGCGCTGGTCGACCAGATCACATCGGGCGTCGATCTGTTGAAAGTTGCTCATCACGGGTCAAAAACGAGCAGCAGCGCTACTTTTCTCGAACGCGTGCAGCCGAAAATCGCAGTGATCTCGGCCTCGGGACGTTACGGGCTGCCGGATTCCAGCGTGCGGGACCGGCTTGATTATTTTGGTGTGACGACGCGCGTTACGGCCAATTCGGGCGCCGTAGTCCTGCGCATCTTTGAAGAGGGTTATGTACTCGATGAAGTTGGAGTTGATTGATATGGATATTTTCGCACTATACAAAGCATTAGATCAAGGCACCGTGGCGCCCGTTTACCTGATGACGGGTGAAGAACGTTATCTCTATGACCAAGTGGTCGATAAGATGCAAAGCACGCTGCTGCAGCCATCCCTGGTGACCTTCAATTTTTTAAAGTTCGGGGAGGAGGCCACCTTTGACCAGGTCACAGACGCACTGGAGACGCTTCCGATGATGGATGAGCGTAAGATCGTGGTTCTTGAACGGCAGAAAACCAGCGGAACTTTCGATCTAGCGCTACTCGAATCTTACATCGAGAGCCCCAGCGCGACCACGGTTTTCATCCTGTACCTCGCGCAAGTGGACAAACGCCGGAAGTTTTACAAAGCCTGTGCAAAGCACGGGGAAGTGGTGACCTTCGATCGGCTGACACCGCAAAAGTTGACGGGATGGCTTTCGAAGCAGTTCAAGGGACGGGGGAAGACGATCGACACCACGGCCCTTCGGTCGATGATCGATCGCACGGGCTACGCCCAGGACGGGTCCCGGGTGACCCTCTACGATCTCCAGCACCTGGTGGAGCGACTCGCCCTGGCCACCAGAGAGCCCCGCGTGACGGACGAGATGGTGATCGAAGAGGTGAAACCATCCCTTGAGCACAATATTTTTCTCTTCACCGATGCGCTGAGCGAAGGTCGGGCGAAAGATGCACTCCTGCTCTTTCACGCCTTGCTCGCCGATGGCGCTGCCGAGATGATGATCACCTACATGATCGTGCGCCAGTACCGTTTGATGAACAAGGTGGCCATACTACGGGAGGAGGGGTTCTCACCGAAACTGATCGCTGAGAAGCTCGAGATCCACCCCTACGTGGCCAAGAAACTAAGCCATCAGTCGGCAGGACGCGACCTTCCCGGCCTGAGGCGTTCTCTAGAGCTGGCGGTGCAGGTGGAGCGCGACATGAAGTCCACCCGCGTCCAACCGGTCCAGCGGATCGAACGTTTCATCTTTGAACTGGCTGGAGAAAAATAAGTTCAAAAAAGAAAAAAGGCGTGCCATTTGGCACGCTTTTTCATTCTCTCGAGAAAATGAAACGGTCTGTATGATGGGGAATATCAAACGCTCGTTCAAAGTCTTACTTGAGGGCCTGGATTCGCTTCTCCAGTCTGGAGATGCGTCGTGCAGCGTTGTTCTTATGCAGAATGTTTCTGTCTGCTGCGCGCATTGCCTTCTTTTCGAAAGACTTGAAAGCAGCGAGGGCTTCATCGTAATTCGCGGCGTCGATAGCGGCGAAGACCTTTTTCTCTGCTGATTTGATCCCCGTCTTAACGCCCTTGTTGATCGCTGTCTTCTTTTTGATGACTTTGATCTTTTTCTTAGCGGCTTTAATATTTGCCAAGTTGTTCACCTCCCCATTCGATTAACAAAAGTATTTTAACACGGGGGCAGGTAAAGTGCAAGAGAAATCATCACCTGTCGATAACTTTGGCGGTGGGTCCTGATACAAAAACGGGAGACTTTGTGTTATACTCAAGGGGAGTATGCGATTGTGACGATTTCACGATAGATAGAAGGAGGGATCGGCCCTGCGGGCCGGAACATTTATGATCAGACGAGAGAGGATTCGAAACTTTAGTATTATCGCCCATATCGACCACGGGAAGTCCACCCTGGCCGATCGGCTTATCGAGCGCACGGGTACGCTGACCGAACGCGAGATGAAAGAACAGGTGCTCGACAGCATGGATCTCGAGCGCGAGCGTGGGATCACGATCAAACTGCAGACCACGCGTTTGATCTACAAGGCACGGGATGGAGAAGAGTACATCCTGAACCTGATTGACACGCCGGGTCACGTGGACTTCACCTACGAGGTCTCTCGGTCGCTGGCGGCCTGTGAGGGTGCACTCCTCGTGGTGGACTCGACACAGGGGGTGGAGGCACAGACGCTGGCCAATGTGTATCTGGCCGACGCCCAGGGCCTCGAGATCTTCCCGGTGCTGAACAAGATTGATCTGGCGAGCTCACGTCCTGAGGAAGTCATCGAAGAGATTGAGGATCTGGTGGGCATCGTGGCGGAAGATGCCCCGAGGATCAGTGCCAAGGAAGGGCTCAACATCGATGATGTGCTCGAGGCCATCGTCAAACGCGTGCCCGCACCAACGGGAAAACCCGAAGCACCGCTCAAGGCCTTGATCTTCGATTCCTACTACGATAGTTACCGCGGTGCGGTGGCCAGCATCCGGATCCTAGAGGGAACCGTGGAAAAAGGCGACCGGATCCTGATGATGGGACAGAAGAAAACCTTTGAGGTCACGGAGGTAGGGATGTACACTCCGGCTGCAATTCCAACGGACAAGCTGGAGGCCGGCGATGTGGGTTACCTGACGGCCAGCATCAAGAACGTCAAGGAGTGTCGCGTGGGGGATACCATCACACACGTGGATCGACCCACAGAAAAGCCGCTACCCGGTTACAAACAGGCGACGCCCATGGTGTACTGTGGCCTGTATCCTGCCGAAGGTGAGCATATGGATAATATTCGAGATGCCCTGGAGAAACTCCAGCTCAACGACGCCGCCCTGACCTTCGAGCCGGAGACCAGCGCAGCCTTGGGCTACGGTTTTCGATGCGGCTTCTTGGGTCTCTTGCATCTCGAGATCATCCAGGAGCGGCTCGAACGGGAGTTTGACCTCGACATCATCGCCACGGCACCCGGCGTTATCTACCGGGTGACAAAGACCGACGGCGAGGTGATCATGGTACAGAACCCCTCGAACCTACCAGATCCCACGGTGATCGAAATCACGGAGGAACCCATCGTGGAAGCGCGGATCATGGTACCCAACGAGTACGTGGGCAACGTGATGGAGCTGTGTCAAGAGCGCAGGGGGGACATGGTCCACATGGACTACCTCGACGAGCGCCGCGTGGTGCTCGAGTATGATCTGCCTCTGAACGAGGTCATCTACGATTTCTTCGATGCTTTGAAGTCGAAGACCCGCGGCTACGGATCCCTCGACTACAAGTTCAAGGAATACAGGGTGTCGGATCTGGTCAAGATGGATATCCTGCTGAACAAAGAACCGGTGGATGCCTTCAGCTTGATCGTACACCGGTCCAAGGCTGAATCGCGCGGCAGACAGATCTGCGAGCGCCTGGCCGATGTGATCCCGCGTCAGATGTTCGCGATACCTGTACAAGCATCCATCGGCAACAAGGTCATCGCCCGGGAGACCATTCGCGCTCTGCGCAAAGATGTCCTTGCCAAATGCTACGGTGGAGATATCTCTAGAAAAAAGAAACTCCTCAAGAAACAGAAAGAGGGGAAAAAGCGGATGCGCCAGGTGGGTAATGTGGATGTGCCCCAACAGGCCTTCCTCGCGGTGCTCAAGTTCGACGAGAGCAAGTAGGTCGCGTATGCCGGGCATCTACGTACACGTTCCCTACTGCAGGGCGCGATGCGGCTACTGTGATTTTGCCTCTACCGCGGCGCTCAATTCCATGGATCTCTATCTCGAGGCCCTCCTGACGGAGGCCTCTCTTTACAGGGGGAGGATCGATACACCCTCGACCCTTTACATCGGTGGGGGAACGCCCAGCGTTCTTGGTCCAGAGCGGATCAGGCGTTTGGTGACGGGTCTAGGAGAAGCCTTCGATCTGTCGCAACTTCGGGAGTTCACTGTGGAGGTGAACCCAGAGTCGGCAACGGAAGCATTCTTGGTGGCGCTGCGTGAGGTGGGGGTCGATCGCTTGAGCATCGGACTGCAGACTCTGGATGAGGCCTTGCTGCAGCGACTCGGCAGGTTGCACGATCGGGAAACCTTCCTCGAGGTCTACCACCGAGCACGGAAGCTGGGCTTCGAGAACATCAGCTTGGATCTGATGATCGGTCTTCCAGGACAAGATCTGAAAATGCTCGATAGGACGCTCGACGAAGTGATCGAGCTCCGCCCAGAGCACATTTCCGTCTACAGTCTGAAGGTGGAGCCAGGGACACCTTTTGATCACGAGGGTGTTGTTGAGGAGGAAGAACGCGATCGTGAGATGGACCACCGTGTGGAGGCATCTTTGTTGCGTGCAGGATACGCTCGCTATGAGCTCTCGAACTATGCACTGCCCGGACGCGAGAGCAAGCATAACACCGGGTACTGGCGTCTGGAGCCCTACCTCGGGCTGGGCTTGGCATCCCACGGAGATCTCGGAACCCATCGGTACGCCAACACGTCGGATCTAGCCCGTTACATGAAGGAGCTGACCGTTCACGAGACCCTACCGATTGTTGAGCGTGAGAAGATCGATCGCAAGGAGCGCCTGTTCGAAGCGATGATCCTGGGACTTCGGTTGCAGGAGGGTATTGATCTCAGAGAGATGAAAGAGCGGTACGGCATCGATCCCCTGGCGGGCAGACGCCGTGAGGTGGAGGAACTTATGCGCGATGGTCTGCTCCTTCGCGAGGGGACACGTCTGCGCCTCACCTCCAGGGGGAGAGACCTGTCCAATCGCGTTTTTATCGTTTTCCTATAGGCCCCAGGGCCTTTTCTTTTTGCCTTGACAAGGTCCGGAGTGCATGTTATCTTATGTACAGAGGTATTAGCACTCGACATACCTGAGTGCTAACAGGAGATGATCTTATGACGATTGACGAGCGGAAACTCCGCATTCTAAAAGCCATCATCGATGATTTCGTCAGCACGGCTCATCCGGTTGGTTCCAGGACACTGGCTAAAAAATATGAACTGGGCGTGAGCTCAGCCACGATCCGGAATGAGATGGCGGATCTCGAAGAGCTCGGCTACTTGACCCAGCCGCACACATCGGCAGGGCGCATCCCATCCGAACTCGGTTACCGTTTGTACGTGGACAACCTGATGAAACAGTCGCTTCTGCGCAGCGAACAGAAGGAACTGGTCAGAAGTCTGCTCTCCAAGCGGGTGATCGAAGTAGAAGATGTGCTCAAGCAGTCTGCCAAGATCATGGCGGAACTGACGGGTCTGGTGAGTTTCGTCACCTTGCCTCAGTTTTCTAAGAGTAAGCTGGAGAATGTGAAGCTCGTCAAGATCGACGACCAGAAGGTTCTGATCATCCTGGTCTCGGACAGTGGGATCTATAAAGTGAGACCGCTTCCCCTCAAGGGTACGGATCAGTTGATTCTCGATCAGATATCGAAGTACCTCGTCAATGTGTTCTCCGGGGAATCCTTCAATGGTATCAAGATGGTCAAGCTCAGTCAGCTCAAGGCGAGGCATCCGGAATACGCCCCGATCATCGATTACTTGATACCGCTTTTGAAAACTCTTCTTTCGGAGATGGATGATCTTGACATCACTTACGATGGGACGAACAACATTTTCAACTCCCCAGAGTTTCAGGATGTGGTGAAGGCGCGGGCCCTACTGGAGAATCTCGATGGCGAGAGTGAGCTCAGCCGGATCATCCAGAGTATCGAAGAAGAAGAAATCAGCATACGGATCGGTCAGGAGATCGGTCACGAGGATTTTGATGGGTGTTCGATCATCACGGCCAAGTACCGGTTCAACGACGAGGTACGTGGTACGCTGGGGATCCTGGGGCCCACGCGCATTCGCTACGGTTCTGCCGTGAGCGTTGTTGAATACATCCGCGAGACTCTCACGGACATTTTCGCGGGCATATATTTATAGTAAGGTGGTGAAGGTTTTGATGGAAGAAAAAGAGAAGGTAAAGGACATCGATCGTGAAGAAGCGGCCGAGGTGGAACAAACCGATGTCTCGGGAGAGACAACGGAAACAGCAGAGGAGACGAGCGATCTGGGTAAGTTACAGGCAGAGGTCGACCGACAAAAGGATGCTTTCCTGCGTTTGAATGCAGAGTTTCAAAATTTTAAAAAACGCACGGAAAAGGAAAAAACGGATATCTACAAATTTGCGAATGAAAAGGTCTTTCTCGATTTGCTCGAGGTGATGGACAATGTTGAGCGTGCTGTACAAGCCTTCGAGGCAGACGAAGAGGAGAATCCGTTCTTCGGTGGGCTTCGACAGATCAAGAAGAGCTTTCAAGATATTTTCAACAAATACGGTCTCGAGCGGATTGAAGCCGTCGGGGCACCCTTTGATCCAGAACTGCATCATGCGGTGATGACGGAGGACGCGGAGGACGCGGACTCGGAAGTGGTCATTGAAGAATTGCAAAAAGGCTATACGTTGAACGGCAAAGTCATTCGACACGCGATGGTAAAAGTCGCGAAATAACGAAGGAGGAAATGAATCATGGGAAAAATTATAGGTATTGACCTCGGGACGACCAACTCTTGTGTGGCGGTCCTAGAGGGTGGAGAACCGGTTGTTATCCCCAATGCGGAGGGTAACCGTACGACACCGAGTATCGTGGCCTTCACGAAAAAAGGTGAGCGACTGGTAGGGGAAACGGCCAAGCGCCAAGCAATCACGAACCCCGATCGCACGATCGCATCAATCAAACGTGAAATGGGTCATGATTTCCACGTGGAGATCGATGGGGTCAGCCACACGCCACAGGATATCTCGGCGATGATTCTGGCCAAGTTAAAGGCCGACGCTGAGAGCTACCTCGGTGAAAAGGTGAGTGAAGCGGTCATCACGGTACCGGCTTACTTCACCGACGCCCAGCGTCAGGCGACGAAGGATGCCGGACGGATCGCGGGTCTTGAAGTTAAGCGAATCATCAACGAGCCCACGGCGGCATCGCTGTCCTATGGCCTTGATAAAATCGATCACCAGGAAAAAATTATGGTCTTCGACCTTGGCGGCGGTACCTTCGACGTATCGATCCTCGAGATCGGTGACGGTGTCTTTGAAGTACTGGCCACGAACGGTAACAACCACCTCGGTGGCGACGACTTTGACCAGGTGGTCATCGACTACCTGGCAGACACCTTCAAGAACGAGCACGGTATCGATCTGCGCAACGATCGCATGAGCCTGCAGCGTCTGAAGGAAGCGTCGGAGAAGGCGAAAAAAGAGCTCTCCTCAACGCAGAGCACGAACATCAACCTCCCCTTCATCACAGCTTCAGAAAGCGGTCCCCTTCACCTGGATATCGATCTGACCCGCGCGAAGTTCGAGCAGCTGACAAACCACCTCGTGGAAAAGACCGTCGGTCCGATGCAGAAGGCCATGGAAGACGCCGGCATCTCGGCTTCGGAAATCCAGCAGGTAATCTTGGTAGGTGGATCGACGCGTATTCCATCTGTACAGGCTGCAGTGAAGCGTATGACGAACAAAGAACCCCACAAGGGTGTGAACCCCGATGAGTGTGTGGCACTGGGTGCTGCGATCCAGGGTGGTGTGCTCTCGGGTGATGTGAACGATGTACTGCTTCTCGACGTTACACCGCTTTCTCTCGGTATCGAGACCCTGGGCGGCGTATTCACGAAGCTGATCGAACGCAACACCACGATCCCGACGAAGAAGAGCCAGATCTTCTCCACGGCCGTGGACAATCAACCGGCTGTCGATGTCCACGTCCTACAGGGTGAGCGCCCGATGGCCAAGGACAACACGACCCTCGGCCGATTCAAGCTCGATGGTATCCCGCCTGCGAAGCGCGGTGTACCGCAGATCGAGGTCACCTTTGATATTGATGCGAACGGTATCGTGAACGTGAGTGCCAAGGATCTTGGTACCAACAAGACACAGCACATCACGATCACGGCTACGACGAATCTCTCGGAAGAAGAGATCAATGATAAGGTGAAGGAAGCCGAGAAATTCGCGGAGCAGGACAAGGTGGAGAAGGAAAAGGCGGAAGCCCGCAACCAAGGTGACTCTCTCGTCTACGAAGTGGAAAAGGCCCTCGAAGACTTGAAGGATGAAATATCTGCCGAAGAGAAATCCGATATCGAAGGCAAAGTAGCTGACCTGAAGCAAGCACTCGAGGCAGATGAGCTCGAGGCAATCAAAGCTGCTACTGAAGCGTTGACCAATGCATTCCAACCGATCGCACAGAAGATCTACGAGAAGAATGCACAGCAGGCGAACGCCTCTGAAGCCGGAGCTGCTGAAGGTGCGGCACCAGAAGACGATGTCGTTGATGCGGATTACGAAGTCGTTGACTAAAGTCAATACAAGGCACCCAAGGGTGCCTTCTTGGCTTGAGAGAAAGGTGGTATCATGAGTAAAAAAGACTATTACGAGGTCCTGGGTGTCTCCCGGGACGCCGATGAGGCGGCGATCAAGAAGGCCTATCGGAAGCTCGCGATGAAATACCACCCTGACAGGAATCCCGACGACAAAGAGGCGGAGCAGATGTTCAAGGAAGCCAACGAAGCGTACGAGGTGCTCAGCAACGCAGAGAAGCGCAATTTGTACGACCAGTTCGGTCATGCTGGCGTCAACCAGAACATGGGTGGCGGCGGTGCCGGTGGCTTCGGCGGTGGCTTCGGTGGTTTCGAAGATATCATCAACGAAATGTTCGGCGGTGGCTTCGGCGGATTCTCCTCTGGACGTCGACGCAACGGGCCTGTCAAGGGAAGAGACATCAATGTTGAGGTCACCTTGACCTTCGAAGAGGCAGCTTTCGGTGCGTCGCAGACGATCGAGTACTACCGCACGGAAGAATGTGAAACCTGCGGTGGTTCGGGAGCAGAACCCGGTAGCAAGGTAGAAACGTGTTCAACCTGTAACGGTACCGGGGAAGTGCGATATGCCCAGCGGAGTCTCTTTGGCGAGACGATCTCCGTGCGTCCCTGCGAGACCTGCGGAGGCAAGGGCGAGGTCTTTGAAAATGCCTGTCACACCTGTAAGGGCAAGGGTCGCGTGAAGAAAAAGCGTCAGCTCGATATCAAGATTCCCGCCGGTATCTTCTCGGGGGCGCAAATGGCCATCCGCGGCGAGGGAGACCTCGGTCAGAAGGGTGGTCCACGGGGAGACGTGAACGTCCTCATCCGCGTGGCACGACATGAGATCTTCAAGCGCGATGGCGACGATGTGTTCTGCGAGATTCCGATCTCCTTTACACAGGCGACGCTCGGGGCCGAGATCGTGGTGCCCACCCTCGATGGCAAGATCAAGTTCAAGATTCCCGAGGGTACGGAGAGTGGCAAGCAGTTCCGTCTCAAGGGCAAGGGGATCCAAGTGCTCAACGGATACGGTCGCGGCGATCAGTATGTGCGCGTCTACGTGGAGATTCCCCAGAATCTGACCCGTGCCCAGAAGGATGCGCTGAAGGCGTATGCCAAGGCCATGGGCGAGGAGATCAACGAGAAGAATATTCTCGATAAAGTAAAGGATAAATTCAGTTAGGAGGATCCCCATTAGGGGGTCCTTTTTTCTTGCGACAGACCTAGTGAAGTGATATGATGGGTTGATGATAATTTATGAACTTTAGAAAAAGGTGATAGCATGGATTACATGGAGTATTTATTGTATATTGACCCGTCGGTCGTCGAAGAAGTGTCCGGTGCCCTGGTGAACCTCGGAATCGAGGGCCTCGTGATCGAAGATCCGAAAGAGCTCGATCACCTGCAGGATAATCCCGACCGGTGGGATTACCTCGATGAAAACCTCGGCTACGATCACGATGAGGTGCTGATCAAGTGTTATATTGCAAAAGACGATAGTGATCTCATGGAGGATCTGGAGGCCTATTTCGAAGTGGCGCCGGGTCTTGTCGAAGCGGTCAAGCAACCGATGGCGGGTAAGAACTGGGCGGAGGCATGGAAAGTGCACTTTAAGTCCTTTCGCGTGGGCAAGCGTCTGTTCATCAAACCGACCTGGGAAACCGTGGAGGCCGCACCCGGTGAGGTGGTCGTGGAGATTGACCCCGGTGGGGCCTTCGGCTCGGGTACACACGAGACCACGGCGCTTTGTCTAGAGGTGATCGAGCGCGTGGTAAACTCCGGTGACCGCGCCCTCGATATCGGATGTGGTAGCGGGATCCTGGGTCTCGCTGCAGCGCATCTCGGGGCCGCGGAGGTCCTGGGCATCGAGATTGATGAAGAAGCGGTGCGCACCGCGCGGGAGAATGTCTTGGCCAACGGTCTGTCCGATCGTGTTGAGATTCGCAAGGGAGACCTTTTCAGCGGTGTGGGTGATAACTACGATCTGATCTTCTCGAACATCATTGCCGATGTGATCATCGACCTATCTCCCGTTACGGCAGCGTACCTTAAAAGCGATGGTCTGTGGCTTGTTTCTGGCATCTTGGATCGCCGTGTGGAAGAGGTCATTGCGGCCGTTACCCGGAACGGGTGGCACGTGCGCGAGAAGCACCTCGCCGGTGAGTGGTACGCCTTGACCCTGGAGGTGGATCCGCATGCATAGCGTGTTCATCGACCGACGACCGGATGAAGAGGGCCACGTGGCCATCACATCGCCGGAGGATGTGCACCACCTGCGGGATGTGCTCAGGATCGTGGCTGGTGATGCGATCGAAGTGGTCTTCTCGGGAACGCGGTACCGCGTAGTCATCGAAGGGGTGGAGGAGACGATCCACGGTCACGTGGTCGAGACGGTCCTAACCACAACGGAGTCACCGCTGGTGATGGATCTTTACCAGGGACTGGCCAAGGGTGAAAAAATGGAATGGGTCCTTCAGAAGGGTGTGGAGCTCGGACTGGGCTCCTATTTTCCCGTGTCCACGAAGCGGTCGGTCGTCAAGTTGACAGGCCAGAAGGCAGAAAAGAAAGTTGAACGGTGGCAACGGATTGCAGAGGCCGCCGGAAAACAGTCGAAGCGTCTGGTGCTCACCGAAGTCGGTCCCGTACTGGATCTGCCGGCGGTGATCGAGCGGATCGCCGCCTACGATCTCTTCCTCGTGGCCTATGAAGGGTCACGCGATCGCTCCCTCAAGGAGCTGCTGAGCGCCGTGGAGAAGCCCACCACGCGCGTTGGGTGCTTCGTGGGCCCAGAGGGTGGTTTTGCTGATGATGAGATTGAAGCGCTCGAGTCCGCCGGTGCCCATGTGGTGGGACTCGGGCCCAGGATCCTGAGGACGGAGACGGCACCTTTGGTGCTCCTATCGATCCTCGGATGGGAATGGGGAGATTTATCTTGAATAAAACCGTTGCCTTTCACACGTTAGGGTGTAAGGTAAATCAATATGAAACAGAAGCAATGATCGGTCTTTTTGAAAAAGAAGGCTATGATGTGGTCGCGTGGTCGGACCGGGCCGATGTCTACGTGGTGAACACCTGCACGGTGACGAACATCGGTGATCGCAAATCCAGACAGTTCCTCCGGCAGGCGAAGGGGAACAATCCCGACGCGCTGGTGGTGGCCGTGGGTTGCTATGCCCAGGTGGCCGGTGAAGTGCTGGCCTCCATCGAGGAGGTGGATCTGATCCTGGGGACCAACGAGAAATCCAAGATCCTCGCTTACATCGAGAGCGTCGATCGGGAGCGGAACCAGGTGCACCCCGTCTCCCCTGGAGATGATTTCGACGATCTGTTCCTCGATCGCCTATCGGAAACCACACGGGCCTTTGTCAAAGTTCAGGATGGTTGCAATCAGTTCTGCAGTTACTGCATTATCCCCTACGCGCGGGGCCCCATCCGCAGCAGAGCCCTCAACCAGGTGCTAGGGGAGGTAGAGCGTCTGGCAGCCCAAGGGGTTCGCGAGTTCGTTATGACGGGGATTCACATCGCTTCCTATGGACTCGATAACAAGGGCCCCGGTCTGATCGAACTGCTCGAGGCGGTGGATGCCGTAGCGGGCGTGGAACGCCTGCGCCTGAGTTCCCTGGAACCGCGGCTTGTGACACCGGCCTTCGTCCAAAGGCTATCGGCCCTCGACAGCCTCTGCCCGCATTTCCACCTGTCCCTGCAGTCTGGAGACGATGGTGTCCTCAGCACCATGAACCGCCGGTACACCACTAAGGAGTACGCTGAAGCCATCGCGCTGCTCAGGGCACATTTTGCAGATCCGGCGATCACCACCGACGTGATCGTGGGCTTTCCAGGTGAGACGGAGGAGGCTTTCGAACGCACGATGGCCTTTGTAGAGTCCATCGGCTTCTCTGAGTTACACGTGTTTAAGTACTCTCCCAAGGAAGGGACGCCAGCGGCCAAGATGAAGAACCAACTACCGGGCACGGTCAAGTCCGATCGTTCGAAGCGATTGATCGCTTTGGGTGATGAAAGCAGGCGTCGGTATCTACAACGGCAAGCGGGCACGTGTCACGTGATTTTGGTGGAAGCTTCCGAAGAACTCGGTGCAAGCGGCTACTCCGAAAACTACCTGAGAGTACGGATCCCCGAGGTCCAGGCACAGCCTGGTGACCTCCTAGCCGTGGAAATTCAGTCGGTATCGTCTGAAGAACTACTGGGCAGCCTCTTGTAACTCTGGTATAATGAGCACAACCCTTGAGAAAAGGAGGTGGGAACCGTGACGGATTGTATCTTTTGTAAAATTGCCGAGAAAGAGATCCCGGCCGATGTGGTTTACGAGGACGATCGGGCTTTGGCCTTTCGTGATCTGAATCCCCAGGCCCCGACCCACGTTCTGATCATACCGAAGGTGCACATCGGCTCTCTAGATGCCGCATCGGCTGAACAGGTAGAGCTCTTGGGGTACCTGCAGATGGTCGCGCGTGATCTTGCACGCGAGCTCAATCTTGCACAGGAGGGCTATCGTGTGGTCAACAACTGCGGCGAGGCCGGAGGACAGACGGTAGAGCATCTGCACTATCATTTGTTGGGTGGTCGTAACATGCAGTGGCCTCCAGGTTAAATTTAGCTTGAAAACACCCACCTAACAGTGTATAATGGGTGAGTGTTTCCTCTCCGAAGAATACATCGTGTTCAACCGGAGCAATAGATCAACACGGAGGGAGGGGAGTCCCGATGTCTAAAGTAGACTTAAAGAAAAACGAATCCATCGATAGCGCTTTACGACGATTCAAGCGAGAAACGTCAAAGGACGGAGTCATGAATGAGGTCAAGAAACGACGTCATTACGAAAAGCCCAGCGTTAAACGCAAGAAAAAGTCAGAAGCGGCTAAAAAGAAAAAGTACTAGCGAAGGAGTGATTGCCCTATGGCGATCAACGAACGCCTGATGCAAGATCTGAAGGTAGCCATGCGTGAAAAGGACACTTTGAAGAAGTCTGTCATCACGATGCTACGCGCCGCCATCAAGCAGATGGAGGTCGACAGTCGCCAAGAGGTGACCGACGAGATGGTCCACGAGATCATCGCAAAGCAGATCAAGCAGAAGAAAGGCGCAATCGAAGACTTTGATAAAGCCGATCGACAGGACTTGGTAGAGGAAGCACGCGCTGAAATTGAGGTGCTGATGGCCTACCTACCGGAGCAAATGTCGAAGGATGAAATTCGCGAATTGGTCGATCAGACCATCTCCGAAACGGGCGCAAGCTCGATGAAGGATATGGGCAAGGTGATGGGCGCTCTGGTTGAAAAGACCAAGGGTCGCGCGGATAATGGCCTCGTCTCTAAAATCGTTCGCGAAAAACTAAACGCATAAGCACAAGAGCTGTCCATCCGGGCAGCTTTTTTTCGCCTTGACCCATGAGGGGTCCGACCTGTGGTACAATAAAGAATAGAGAATAATTTTAATGGACAGTGCCAATAGAAGAGGAAGTGATCTTTTTGTCCCTGACGACGGAACGCAAACTACCCATTCGTGATACGGAGTGGCTGGCTGCGATCTTTGGCAATCTCGATGAACACGCAAAGCTCATCGAAAGAACGTATGATGTGGTCTTGACCGCCCGCGACGAGGGGTTGTCCATCGTGGGAGAGCCCAGGCAGATCGACAAGGCGGCCGAGGTCATCACCGCGCTTCTCGAGAGCCTCGAGCGTGGAGAAGAGATCGATGACCAGCGCCTGCGCTACACGATGAGCTCGGTGGACGAGGGCGATTCGCAAGATCTCGGTACACTGGATGATTCTGTGATCGTGATGACCCACGGGGGCAAGCCTGTCAAGCCCAAGACCCTCGGTCAGAAGCGCTATTTTGAGACCATACAGAACCATGTGCTCACCTTCGGCATCGGACCTGCGGGGACGGGCAAGACCTACATGGCCGTTGCCATGGCCGTTCGCGCCTTTAAGAACCACGAGGTCAACCGCATTGTGATCACACGCCCCGCCGTGGAGGCTGGAGAAAGCCTGGGCTTTTTACCGGGCGATTTGCACTCGAAAGTAGGTCCCTACCTGAGACCCTTACACGATGCACTTTACGATATTTTAGGTCCTGATACCTATATCAAATTCAAGGAGCGGGGCTTGGTAGAAGTGGCACCGCTCGCCTACATGCGCGGTCGGACACTAGACGATAGCTTTATCATTCTGGACGAAGCCCAGAACACGACGAAAGAACAGATGAAAATGTTCCTCACGCGATTCGGCTTCGGATCGAAGGTCGTGGTCAACGGAGACATCACCCAGATTGACCTGCCCACGGGACGAAAGAGCGGACTCATCCATGCCCTGGAGGTTCTGCAGCACGTGGATGAGATCGGCGTGACCCGCCTGACCAAGCGCGACGTAGTCAGACACAATCTCGTGCGCAAGATTATCGCCGAGTATGAAAAATCAGAGAAGAAACAGACGACCCAGAGGTCGCAGAAAGAGAGGCGCCGATGATGGAGATTAGTTTCATCGACGATCAGAAGATAATCACGCTCGATCACGAGGTGGAGACCCTGATCGAAGCATGCCTGTTGAAGGCACTGGAGATCGAGGGTATCGAGGTCCCCGTAGAGATAAGCGTGGTCTTCGTGGACGATGAGAAAATCGCCGGCCTCAACCTCGCTTATCGCGAGAAAGAGGGCCCCACGGATGTGCTCAGTTTTCCCCAGGAAGAAGCACCACACGAGGTAGATACAAGAGAAGGGATGCTTGTCCTCGGTGATATTGTCATAAGCGTGGAGCGGGCCGCCGCACAGGCAAAGGCCTTCGATCATTCCCTCGAACGTGAAATCTCCTACCTGGCCACCCATTCCATTTTTCACCTGCTCGGTTACGACCACATGGAGAAAGAGGAAAAGGTGCGGATGCGCGAGAAAGAGGAGGCCGTTCTCTCGGCCCTGGGAATCTTGAGGGAGTCGGGTTATGTGGAGTAGCCGCTGGAGATTGTTCCCCCTACTCTTGGGTGCCATCCTGTTCATCGCAGGATGTGCCGGGTCAGAAGAACCGGCACCCCCGGTGGAGACGCCGGAGCCCGAGCCCGTTGCGGTTGTTGAACCCGCACCGGAAGCCGAGCCGGACCCTGCACCATTACCCGAACCGGAGCCCACAGGCCCACAGGCGCCGCTTACCGGTGTACCAACGGATGAAGAGCTCCAGCGGTCGATCGCCGTTCAGTTTGACAATCACTTCGGTGCGAGACCCCAGAGTGGGCTCGCCAGGGCCGATGTGGTCTATGAAATTCTTGCAGAGGGCAGAATCACGCGCTACATGGCGGTCTTTCACAGCGAGATGCCCGAGATCATCGGGCCAGTGCGTAGCACGAGACCCTATTTCATCGATGCGGCCCTCCCCTTTGATCCCCTTTATGTGCACGTGGGTGGTTCTATGCAGGGCCTCACGGATGTGATCAACCTGAAGATGGCCGATATCGATGCGCTCAGCTCCGGTGGCGGTGTCTTCTGGCGAGAGAAACACAAGAAGATTCCCCACAATATGTACACCAACCCGGAGGTCATTTACGCAGAGGCGGACCGCAAGGGATTTCGGACGACTTATGACGTGGACTTCCTCCATTTTGAGAAGAATCCCGGTGCATTGGAGGAGGCGGGCACGACACTTCAGGTGGTCTACAAGACCCCTTCTTCAGCAGATCCCGTTGGCTATGTGGCTCGCTGGGTATATGATGAAGAAGAGGGCGCCTATGTGCGCTGGGTCAACGGTGAACCGCATGTCGATGAGATCGATGGTGAACCGCTGGTCTTTGAGAATGTGCTGGTGCAGTTCACCTCCCACAGAATTATCGATGACGTGGGACGTCGTCAGCTGGGCACGGTGGGCACTGGTGAAGGGTTCTTTTATCGCGATGGGATGCGCGAGCCGGTGACCTGGGAGAAAAGCTCCCGCAGGGAACCGACGAGATGGACAGATGTTCATGGGGAACCGATCGTGGCGAAGCCGGGCAAAACCTTCGTTCAGATCGTAGAAACGGGACGTGAGATTACAGAATGAGGTGCTTTTGATGAAGAATAGAGAACTAATCGATAAGGCTTACGAGGCCATGGAGAATGCCTACGTGCCCTATTCGCAATTCAAGGTGGGGGCAGCGCTCCTTGCGAAAAGCGGAAAGGTGTACACAGGTTGCAACATCGAATCGGCTTCCTTTGGCGCGACCAACTGTGCCGAGCGAACGGCGATCTACAAGGCTGTGAGTGAGGGCGAAAAGGAATTTTCGAAAATTGCCATCGTCTCCCACACCCATGAAGAGACCTACCCCTGCGGCATCTGTCGGCAGGTGATGGCCGAGTTTTCGGAACATCGCGATCTTGAGATCATCTTAGATGATGGCAAGGGAGGGGAAAAAGTGTTTACGATTGACGAGCTGCTTCCCGCGGCATTCACAAAGAAGGATATGGAATAGGAGGACGTATGTCCAAGTTTAAATCAGGGTTCGTGACCGTAATCGGTCGACCCAACGTAGGAAAGTCAACATTGATCAATGCCCTCGTGGGTCAAAAAGTGGCCATCATGAGCGACAAACCGCAGACGACGCGTAACAAGATCCACGCGGTGTACAATGAAAACGACCTCCAGGTGGTTTTCCTCGATACACCGGGCCTGCATAAACCCAAGAACAAATTGGGTGAGTACATGGTCAAGACCGCCCTCGACACCTTGAGAGAAGTGGACCTGATCTTTTTCATGGTCGACGAGTCACCGAAGATTGGACCGGGTGATGCTTACATCATGGAGCAGTTGCGCGAGGTGAAGACGAAGAAAATTCTGATCATCAACAAGGTGGATCTGCTTTCGCCGGAAAACCACATGAGACTGCTGGAGAGCTACAAAGAGATGGATCTTTTCGACGACATCTTGAGCGTGAGTGCCCTCACGGGGAAGAACTTCCCCTTTATCAAGCAGGTCTTGCGAGAGAATATGCCGGAGGGGCCTCAGTACTATCCCGACGGTATGATATCGGACCAACCGGAGCGAGCAATCGTGGGTGAGATCATCCGCGAAAAATTGCTACACTATCTAGACCAGGAGGTTCCCCATGGGATCGCCGTCCTAGTCGATCGCATCGAGAAGCGAGAGGAACAGGAAATCCTAGATATCGAGGCGACGATCATCTGTGAGCGTGAATCCCACAAGGGAATCATCATCGGTAAAGGTGGTCGTAAGCTCAAGGGTGTGGGTAAAAGCGCACGGCAGGAGATGGAGGTCCTCTTGGGATCGAAGGTTTATCTCGATATCTGGGTGAAGGTGAAGCCCAAATGGCGTAATGACGCCAGTAGTCTCAAGAACTACGGTTACAGATAAGAAAGCGAGGTGGCGGTGTGTCGCAAGTACATGAAGAAAGCCCAAAAATGCTTGCTGAACGGCTCAGACTACTGATCGAGGAGAATCGAGAAAAGGATCTTGTGGCCACCTTGTTCAACGTGCACCCCGCTGACCTCGGTGATGTTTTCGGAGAGCTCGAGGAAGAAGAGCGCGCCCACCTCTTCCAACTGCTCGATGATGAGCAGGCCACGGACCTCTTGGCCGAACTGAGCGCGGACTTGTTCAGCGAGCTCATCCAGACCATGGCGCCACGCAAGAAGCGCGCGATCCTCGAGAACATGGGGCAGGATGATATCGTGGATATGCTCGGGGATCTCCCCGAGGAGAGGCGTCACGAGATCATCCGTTACCTCGATATCGACGATGCCCGGGATGTTCGTGAGCTTTTGATCTACGAAGAAGACTCTGCCGGCGGTATCATGACCAAGGACTTCGTGGTCCTCAAAGTTGATAATCAGATTGGTACGGCCATCGAGACACTTCGGAACACAGCACCCGACGCGGAGACCATCTACTATGTCTTCGTGGTCAACGACGAGGGAAAGCTGGAGGGCGTGATCTCACTCCGACAGCTCATCGTTTCCAAACCGGAGATCCTAGTGGGCGATGTGATGAACCACAATGTGATCACCGCCAAGGTGGATGACGACCAGGAAGAAGTTGCCCGTCTCGTATCGAAGTACGACCTCTTGGCGATCCCGGTTGTCGATGATCGCGACATCCTCTTGGGAATCATCACCGTCGATGACGTCATCGATGTCATCGAAGAAGAAGCCACAGAGGATATCTTCAAGTTCGCCGGTTCTTCGGACCTAGAGGATTTCGACGACGAACCGTTATCGCACAGGATCCGGATTGCCGTCCGTTCGCGCTTACCCTGGCTGATCGTCACCATTTTCGGGGGATTGATGTCTGCGAACGTGATCGCCAGGTACCAGGTCACCTTGGATGCCAACACGACCCTGGCCCTGTTCATGCCGATTTTGGCTGGGATGGGTGGGAATGTCGGGACGCAATCCTCCACGATCACCGTCAGGAGCATCGCGGTGAACAACTTGCAGGGAAAGGCCATGTACCAGACCCTGGTGCAGGAGATCGCCGTGGGCCTTTTGGTCGGAATGGTCTGTTCCCTGATTGTCGCGGGGGCTGCTATTCTGCTCGAGGGTCAGCTGATGCTCAGTGTGATCGTTGGACTGGCCATGTGGGCCAATATGCTCACGGCCTCCACCATCGGCACGGTGGTACCACTGGTCTTCAAGCGCGTGGGCGTGGACCCTGCTGTGGCCTCTGCCCCCTTTATCACCACGACTATCGACATCACGGGCCTGACGATCTACTTCACCCTGGCCACGGCCATGATGACGCAGCTGATGTAGGCGGCAGTGCTATGGCCTATAAAACACGTGGTGTGGTGATCAGAAGGGTGGTCTTCGACGAGAACGACCTGATCCTCACGGTCTTCACCGAGAGGGCGGGGAAACTGACGGTGTTCAGTAACGGGGCGCGAAATCCCAAGAATGCCAAGGCATCGGGCAGCCAGCTGTTCACGCATTCGGATATGGAAATTTTCATGGGAAAAAACAGCAACACGCTCTACAATGCCGACGTGATCGCCGGCTACTACCCCTTACGCGAGGACTTTGAGAAACTGGCCTACGGCTCGTACTTCTTGGAGCTGGTGGACTTCACACACAAGGAGGGCCAGATCAGCCGTCCGATTTACGCGCAGCTCGTGGAGGTGCTCGAGCTGTTGTCGAAAAAAGGGTCTTTCGATTACGAGGTCATCAAAGCGGCCTTTGAAATGAAGCTTTTGGATACCCTGGGGTTGACCCCCAATCTCACCCAGTGCTTGACTTGCGAAGGACCGGCTACCCACGAGGTGACCTTTGATATCGCGAGCGGCGGTTTTCACTGCGATCGTTGTGCCTCCGACGGAATCATCTTGCGTGATACGGTGCTCAAATTGCTCCAGTTTTTTTCGATGCGACCGATGATCACGGTATCAAAGACAGAGATCCATCCTTTCTACACCAAAAAAGTGAATTTTCTGCTGGATGGTTATCTGCGCTTTCACTTGGGTAATAAAGAGTTTAGAAGTCTGAAGATCTTGAACGCTTTCAGAAAGGTAGGCGAGAACGTATGATGATTACACTGGAAATGGTCGATGAAGTGATCGATCGCACCGGAGCCAGCTACAAAGAGGCGAAGGAGGCTTTAGAAGCGACAGGTGGCGATGTGCTTGAGGCCATCGTTCGTCTGGAGACGCGTCAGAAAAAGGGTGCTTTCAAAGCTGGCATGGAGGATACATCGCAAGATCTTTTCAAGAAGCTGCGCGAACTGGTGGACAAGGGTGTAGTGAACCGCATCGTGGTGAAGAAGGATGACAGTGTCGTGCTGAATGTTCCGATCATGGCGGGCGCAATCAGCGCGTTGGTCTTCACTCCGGCGACGATCTTCGCGATCTTGACGGCACTGGCCACAGGGTGTGAACTGTTCATCGTCAGGGACGATGGGCACATGGTCAACATCAAGGATGTGACCGATGATTCCATCGATGCCGTGCGGAAGAAAGCCCGCGAAGCCCACGACCGGATGAAGAAAAACGAGGAAAAGGCAGAAGAAGCCGCCGAGGTGGTCAAGGAGCAGGCGGAAGAAACTGTCGATGATATCAAAGAGGTATTTGAAGATGAGGAAGAAATCTAGTATAATCTAGCTAATGGATCAATCGTGCCGTGAAGAAGAGGAGTAGGCGCAGGTGCATCGATAGAGAGCCGGTGGGTGGTGGAAACCGGTGGTGCAGCGCGACCCAAGGGCGCTTCGGAGCACAAACTGACAAAGTGGGCCTGGTCGATCATAGACCGGTCAACTAGGGTGGAACCGCGGAAGGATAGCTTCCGTCCCTATGAGGGACGGGGGCTTTTTTTGTGGAACCGGGACAAGGAGGAGCTACGATGGCAGAGAAAAAGAGATTGACGATGGACCAAGTGGTATCACTAGCCAAGCAGAGAGGATTCATCTTTCCGGGATCCGAGATTTACGGTGGACTGGCGAACACGTGGGATTACGGCCCCCTGGGCGTAGAGCTCAAGAACAATGTGAAACAGGCCTGGTGGAAAAAGTTCGTTCAGGAGAGTCCGTATAACGTGGGGATGGACGCGGCGATTCTCATGAATCCCCAGGCCTGGGTGGCCTCGGGTCACGTGGGCGGCTTCAACGATCCGCTGATGGATTGCAAAAACTGTAAGACGCGTTACCGCGCCGATAAACTGATCGAAGACTATTTCGCGGCCAAGGAAGAAGATGTGGTCGTCGATGGTTGGTCTAATGAGAAAATGAAGGCATTCATCGTAGAGAAGAACATCGCTTGCGATAACTGCGGAAGCCACGATTTCACGGACATCCGCCAGTTCAACCTAATGTTCAAAACCCATCAGGGTGTGACGGAAGATTCGAGCACAGAGATCTTTTTGAGACCGGAGACGGCCCAGGGGATTTTCGTCAACTTCAAGTCCGTACAGCGTGCGAGCAGGAAACAAATTCCCTTTGGCATCGCGCAGATTGGTAAATCTTTTAGAAATGAGATTACACCCGGCAACTTTACTTTCCGCACGCGCGAGTTCGAACAGATGGAGCTCGAGTTCTTTTGCGAGCCGGGAGAAGATCTGAAATGGTACGAGTATTGGAAGGCCTACTGCATGAACTGGCTGGAGGAGCTGGGCATGACCGGGGAAACCGTGCGTTTTCGCGATCATTCCGAGGATGAGCTCAGCCATTACTCGAACGCGACGACGGATATCGAGTATCGCTTCCCCTTCGGCTGGGGTGAACTGTGGGGCATTGCGGACCGCACGGATTACGATTTGAAGCAGCACATGGAGTATTCGGGCGTGGATCTGCGCTACCAAGATCCAATTACGAACGACAAGTACCTCCCCTACTGTATCGAGCCCTCTCTAGGCGCCGACCGCGTGACCCTGGCCTTCTTGATCGAGGCCTATAATGAAGAAACGCTCGAGGATGGATCCGAGCGAACGGTCCTGCGTTTCCACCCGGCCCTGGCGCCTTTCAAGGCAGCGATCTTCCCCTTGAGCAAGAAGCTCAACGAAGAGGCGGGCGAACTCTACACAATGTTGGCCAAGCGCTTTCATGTGGATTACGATGATCGCGGGAGCATTGGTAAGCGCTACCGACGCCACGATGAGGTGGGGACTCCCTTCTGCATCACCTACGATTTCGAGTCCAAGGAAGACGGTGCCGTCACCGTTCGTGACCGTGATACAATGGAGCAGACGCGCGTGAAAATTGACGAGCTGGCTACCTATCTTGAGGACAAGCTCGCATACTAATGGAACAGGCGGGGTTTCCCGCCTGTTTTTTAAAAGGAGGCAGGGTCTATGACTTGGTCCATGGGCAAGGGGTGGTCGGCGGCTTTGGAGGAAGAGTTCTCCAAGCCCTACTTTCTCGAGCTACAGGAACGATTGGCTAAAGAGCGTGAAGAGCATGATGTATATCCGCCGGAGGGGGAGGTGTTTGCGGCACTCCAGGCAACGCCGCTCCACCGGGTGAAGGTGGTGATTTTGGGGCAGGATCCTTATTACGGAAGGGGACAGGCCCACGGCCTGAGCTTCTCCGTGGTAAGGGGGGCCAAGGTCCCCCCGTCACTGAAGAATATCTACCGCGAACTCGAGGCGGATCTAGGGTGTGACCCACCCGATCACGGTCATTTGATAGAATGGGCGGAACAGGGAGTGCTGCTTCTCAACACGGCGCTCACCGTGCGTGAGGGAAAAGCCAATGCCCACCGCAAGTGGGGCTGGGAACGGTTCACCGATTGCGTGATCGATGCCGTGGACGCACTGGATACGCCTGTGGTGTTTCTCCTCTGGGGAAACCCCGCCATCGCCAAGGCGAAATGCGTGAAGAATCCTAAGCATCTGGTCCTGAAAGCACCGCACCCGAGCCCGCTTTCTGCCTACCGAGGTTTTTTCGGTTGTCGCCATTTTTCCAAGGCCAATGCTTACTTGAGGGAAGTGGGAAGAGAACCGATCGCGTGGTGTCTCCTATGAAGATCATTCGGCCTTACGACGGCCTGAACGATGCAGCGGGTGTCCTTGAACTCTTGACTACTTCCCGAGTGCCCGAGAGGGCGGCCTACCGTAATTGGCCGGCGTCTCGTTGGCACTACATGCACTACCATCCGATCTTTATCGAGAGCAGTTTGATCGATGAACAGGACCGCTTTACGGTCGTCGAGGAAGCAGGGCGCATCGTAGCGATTGCACATGCCGAACTTTTTCTCGGGGAAACGTATCTCCAGCGTCTGTCGGGAACCGACGGGGCCCTACCAGCCCTTATCCAACGGTCGGAGGAGCAGTTGAGTACAAAGGGAAGACTGCGCTTCATCATCCCGAGCGCCGATGCGGTGCTTTCGGAACATCTGGAGAGCCTGGGCTACCAAGAGGTAGACCGCACATCGATCCTGATGATCGATCTCGAGGAACTCCCGGATCACGAACCACTCCCCGAAGGGTATCGTCTGACCGACCTCACCCGTGAGAACCGCGTCGGTGAGATCGCCCGCGTGGTGTACAGGGGATTTGGCAACGGGAAGGAACCGCCGGCTTCAAGCGGCACGGGCATTCGACTGATGCAGATGGCCCCGAACTTCGACAGGGAGCTGCAGAGTGTTATCGTGGCCCCCGATGGTCGCTACGCCTCCTACGCGGGCCTCTGGCACGAGACAGGACAGGGGTACGGCTATGTGGAGCCGGTGGTCACTGATCCCGATCATAGAAAGCTTGGCCTTGCCAGAGCGGCGCTCCTCCGTTCGCTCGATACGCTCCGCTCGCGAGGTGCCAAACGCGCTTTCGTGGATAGCGACCTATCCTTCTATCGCGACCTTGGCTTTACACCCGTGGGCTACTGGCTAGCCTATCAGCGGGCCTAGCCGATCGAGCAGGACCACCAAGATCCCGACCTCCTGTGGTCGGGATCTTTTTCATGGGTTAAAGGAGAAGTTCGACAAGGAGAAGGGTAGTTTTTGCGTGAACGCGTATTCTTGGCGGTAACTATACAGTAGAGGATTCACCGCTCTGTCGATCGTTCGATCGCCAGGGCTCCTATGAGAAAGGTTGTGATCGGATGACAGCGTCATTTATCGAGCTCCATAAGAAGGAAGGGGTGGGCATCATCACCCTGAACAGTCCTGATACGTACAATACCTTCCGGCCTGCGATGGTCCGTGCTTTTAACGAGGCACTCGAGACCTGTGGAAAGGACCCAGAGGTCCGGTGCATCGTGATCAAGGCCTCGGGAAAGGCCTTCAGTGCCGGTATCGATTTGAAGGATGCCGAGGGACTCGGTGCCCAAGCACTCAAGGAGTGGGTAGGGTTGATGGAAAGTCCCTTTCCCTTGATGCGCAAGATACCCAAACCCATCCTTTGCTCGGTGCAGGGGGCTGCGGTGGCCAACGGTGTTGGCCTCGTGGCAGCAGCAGATCTCGCCGTGGCTTCCGAAAGAGCGGTCTTTGGTGCGACGGCTGTGAAGGTCGGATTATTTTGCATGGGACCGGCGGTGCTGTTGAAGGAATCCATCGGCAGAAAGAAAGCACTGGAGCTTCTGATGACGGGGGATACCATCGATGCTGCGGAGGCTCTTAGACTGGGGCTCGTGAACGAGGTGGTGGCCCACGATGAGCTCGAGGAAGCAACCCTGCGGTTGGCCCGTCGTTTGACCGACAAGAACCCCGTGGCATTGGCCCTGGGCAAGGAGAGTTTCTACAGCATCGTGGATCTTCCCTTCGAACGGGCGCTCGAGGCCACGAACGACCATTTCGCCCTGCTCCTTGATACGCCCTCGGCGAAAGAGGGGATCGAGGCCTTCCTCGAGAAGAGACCCTCTCCATGGAAAGAACAATAAGCTGCTACTTTTTTAACAATGCTACAATATTTCGTTTAAATTCCCTTGATTAGTGGACGTTAAAAGCTGAATAGTGTAACATATATACTATATTCAGAAGAAAAGTAGGTGCTATATGGACTTGAACGATCGACAACAGACCATCTTGGAGATGGTAAAGGAATCAGAACCCATGACATCGCAAGAGATCGCCGATCGCTTGGGACTCTCGCGCAGCGCGATCCGTTCGGACCTTTCGGTGCTGACGATGACGGGCCTCCTCTCGGCGAAACCGAAGGTGGGGTACTTCTACGTTAAGCCCGAGAACATGGGTCCGCTGAAGGACTATTTGAAGACGCTTCAGGTAGACGATCTGAAGAGCATGCCCGTGATGGTGGATGTGAACACCTCCGTGTACGATGCGGTGGTCCAGCTATTCATGGAGGACACAGGTGCCCTGATCGTCACGGAGAGCGGACATCTGGCGGGTGTTGTGAGTCGTAAGGATCTCCTGAAGGCCACTGTCGCCGGCGGCGACATCAACAGCATCCCCGTGGGGATGATCATGACCCGCATGCCAAACATCGTGACGGTGACACCCAAATCACCGGCGATCGAGGCGATCGTTAAAATCATCGAACATGAAATAGACGGCATCCCCGTGGTGGAAACAGTCCTCGTGGGGGGAGAAGAGATGTACCGAGTGCTGGGGAAGGTGACAAAGACCAGCATCACGCGGGCCATCTACGAGCTAGTGCGCTAACGGAGGTTTACTATGGAAAAAGAATATTACCTATTCATCGCATCGGATTCACTTGGAGATACCGCTGAGCAGGTGGCCAAAGCCACGGCAGAACAGTTTCGTGATAACGACTATATCCTGAAGAAATTCCCATATATCCGCAACGAGGAACAGATCATGGATCTGGTGGCCGATGCCCGGGAGCACGAGCGGGCTATCGTGGTCTTCACCACGGTGGTGGAGGATCTGCGGGCATTTCTCATGAGCGAGTGCGAGAAGTACCAGATTCCGTGTATCGATCTCATGACACCGGCGCTTCGTACCTTCGAAACGTTCCTGAAGGAAAAACCGCTTCACCAGCCGGGGATCATCCACCGGCTTGATGATAAGTATTTCAGCAAAGTAGAAGCGGTGGAATTCGCCGTGAAGTACGATGATGGCAAGGACCCCCGCGGTTGCCTCAAGGCCGATGTGGTGCTCCTTGGGATCTCGCGTACGTCGAAAACTCCGCTGTCGATGTACCTGGCCCACAAGAACATCAAGGTGGCCAACATTCCGCTGGTGCCAGAGGTGCCGGTACCCGATGAAATCTTCAAGATGGACCCCAAGAAAATAGTGGGTCTGACGAACACCACGGAGAAGCTCAACGAGATCCGGATGGAACGTTTGAAAGCACTGGGACTGAAAAATACCGCTTCTTACGCCAGTGCGGACCGTATTGACGAGGAGATCGAGTACAGCAACAAAATCTATACTCGATTGGGGTGCCCGGTGATCAACGTGGCCAACAAAGCGATCGAGGAGACTGCGGGGCTGATCATCCAGTACATCAAGAAGGGTGTATACATCGAAGGGTAGAGAGCAGAAAGGGTGAGGGTTGTGAAAAAGTATGTTTATGCATTTGAAGAGGGGAATCGTTCGCTGAAGAAACTGCTGGGTGGTAAGGGAGCCAACCTGGCTGAGATGAGGGCCATCGGTCTACCGGTGCCCCCTGGTTTTACCATTACGACGGAGGCATGTATCCGTTACTACGACGAGGACGAGCAGATTTGGGATGAACTCCAGGAGGAGATCGATCGCTATCTCGAGGCACTTGAGGAGAAAAGAGGAAAGAAGCTGGGCGATCCCAGAGATCCGCTGCTCGTATCCGTGCGCAGTGGAGCGGCCATCAGTATGCCCGGTATGATGGACACTGTCTTGAACCTCGGTCTGACCGATGAGAGCGTAGGGGGTCTCAAGAATGTCACGGGAGACGGACGTTTCGCTAAGGATGCCTACCGGCGCTTTATCCAGATGTTCGGTGATGTCGTGCTCGGAATCAAGAAGGCCAAGTTTGATGCGATCTTTGAGGCGAAGAAGGAAGACGCCGGTCGTGAACTCGACACGGAACTGACGGAAGAAGACCTGGATGCGATCATCGAGGGCTACAAAGCGCTCGTGACGAGAGAAAAGGGGTTTGATTTTCCCCAGGAACCGAAAGAACAACTGCTCATGGCGATCCGAGCGGTCTTCAGCTCTTGGAACAACGAGCGGGCCAGGATTTACCGTGAGATCAACCATATTCCCCATGCCATGGGGACGGCCGTGACCATCCAATCGATGGTCTTTGGAAACCTAGGGGAGACCTCGGGCACAGGCGTGGCTTTCACCCGCAATCCCGCCACGGGCACATCGGAGCTCTATGGTGAGTTTCTGCTCAATGCACAGGGTGAGGATGTGGTGGCAGGAATCCGGACACCCAAGAAGATCGAAGAGCTCGGTGACGTGATGCCAGAGGTGTACGAAGATTTTGTCGCGGTGACGAGAACACTGGAGGATCACTTCAAGAACGTGCAGGATATTGAGTTTACCATCGAGAGCGGTGAGCTCTACCTACTGCAGACGCGTAATGCCAAGCGTACGGCCCAGGCGGCCGTCCGTGTCGCTGTTGATCTTTTCGAAGAGGGTAAGGTGACCAAGGAAGAGGCTCTGATGCTTGTCGATCCGGACCAGCTCGATCAACTGCTTCACCCGGGATTCGATACGGGTGTCCTGTCGAAATACAAGTCGATCGCCAAGGGTCTGCCCGCTTCACCTGGTGCTGCGGTGGGAAAGATTGCCTTTACCAACGAGGAGGTCCTCTTGTTTAAGGCAGCTGGCGAAAAATCGATCTTGGTGCGCACGGAGACATCACCCGAGGACATCGAGGGTATGGTAAATGCCGAAGGCATTCTGACCTCTAGGGGCGGGATGACCTCACATGCTGCCGTGGTCGCCCGGGGAATGGGTAAATGCTGCGTGGCCGGTTGCCACGAGATCAAGGTAAATGAGAGTCTGGGAGCCATGACGGTGGGCGATCGGGTTTTCCAGCATGGTGATACGATCAGTTTGGACGGATCCACCGGTGCTGTGTACGATCGTGCGATTGAAACGCACGAAGCCTCTGTGTCCGGTGAATTTGCCAAGGTCATGCGCTGGGCGGATGAGGTACGACGCCTGAACGTGCGTACCAATGCGGATACGCCGAAGGATGCGCAAGCGGCCATTGATTTCGGTGCCGAGGGGATCGGACTCTGCCGCACAGAGCACATGTTCTTTGACGCCGAGCGGATCCTACACGTGCGCCAGATGATTTTGGCCTCGACCAGGGAGGAGAGGGAAAGGGCACTGACCAAGATTCTGCCCTTCCAGCAATCGGATTTTCAAGCGCTCTTCGAGGTCATGGGTTCACGACCGGTGAACATCCGACTGCTCGATCCGCCCCTACACGAGTTCATTCCACAGGAAGACAAGGACATCAAAGAGCTGGCCAAGCTCAGTGGTAAAGAAGTGGAGGAGATCCGCCAGATTGCCGAAGGGCTCAGGGAGTTCAATCCCATGCTCGGGCACCGCGGGTGTCGCCTCGCGATCACCTACCCGGAAATAGCCGTGATGCAGACCACGGCTATTATCGAAGCCGCCTGTGCGGTGAAACAGCGTGGCATCCATCCCACGGTAGAGATCATGGTGCCGCTGGTGGGCGTTGTAGAAGAACTGATTAACCTGAAGAAACTGATTGTGAAAACGGCCGATGCGATCATCGAGAAGAACAAGTCCTCGGTGACCTACAGTGTCGGAACCATGATCGAGGTACCTCGGGCCGCTCTGACGGCGGATCAAATCGCCAAGGAGGCCGACTTCTTCTCCTTTGGGACAAACGATCTCACACAGATGACCTTTGGCTACTCACGAGATGATGCGGGGAAATTTATCGAGATCTACAAGGACAAGAACATCCTGGCCTACGACCCATTCCAGCGACTCGATACCGAGGGCGTGGGCGAGTTGATGCGCATTGCCGTGGACAAGGCGAGAAGTGTGAAGAAGCTCAAGATTGGTATCTGCGGAGAGCACGGCGGGAATCCACCCTCCATTGATTTCTGTGATAGTCTTGGTTTCGATTATGTGTCTTGTTCCCCCTACCGCGTGCCCATCGCGAGACTGGCAGCGGCCCAGGCGGCGATCCGTAACAAGGCTTAGCCGAAATCGTCACCTTCGGCATCGTTCATATCGAAAAGAGGTATCCTCTCCAGTCCGTCGGGGGAGGGGACCTCTTTTTATTGGCGTTTGTTGGTGTGTGGGCGTTGATGATTTAGCGCCCGCACACTCGTGACTTCAGTCGTGAGTTAGGGCGTTTTTTTCGCGCAATATGCTCAATATTCCCTGTCGAAAAAATAGAACATATATTTGAATAATGGAAAGGTGATTTCATTAACAGAAGAACTTTGAAGAGGTAACGATCTACATTCGAGTCGTAACTCTCTGGGTTTTTGTAAACCAAAAGGATACGATGAGTGATAATATTTAAGATTCGCCAAGAATGAAATGAATGCAGTCAGCTGCAACACACAGATTCGAAATTCTTGAAAGCGGAGTACGACTGGGATCATGCACATCTATTGATGAAAATCAAATCCGAAGATACGCCAGTCTCAAAAGGAGAAGGGAAATTTATGGGCGAACGAATGACAGTCAAAGTAAGAAACGAGGTATTGGCTAAACAGGGTCTTCAGTTGAAACACTATGGCCTTGTTCTTCGCGTTTATCCTACTGAGGAGCAGGCGATTCTCATCAACAAGACCATCGGATGTGCCAGGATGATCTACAATAAATATCTCGAATGGTGAAAATACCGAGTTCACCGAAAGAGCCAAATACATCGAGGAGTCGGAGAAGAAACTGGCCAGGCTCCAACGGAGGTTGGCAAAGAAACAGTTCGATTCACAGAATGACAAGAAGGTAGCACAAAAAATAGCAAATTTTCATGTTCATATAGCAAACCAGCGAAAAGACTTCGCCCACAAACTGAGTACCCGGTTGGCCAACGAAAACCAAGTGGTTGTACTGGAAACGCTGAGTATCAAGGGCATGGTCAAGAATAAGAAATTATCGAAAGCCATATCAGATGCGGGATGGTCTCAGTTCATCACCTTCCTGAAGTACAAACTTGAGTGGCAAGGAAAGCATCTTGTACAGATCGATCGTTGGTACGCTTCGTCTAAGATTTGCTCTTCCTGTGGGGAGAAACACATCGCCCTTACGCTGAACGACAGAAAGTGGTGTTGTAGTCACTGTGGCGCTGAGCACGAACGAGATGAGAATGCAGCCATCAACATCAGAAAACAGGGTTTAGATACACTAGGCATCTCAGCTTAAGGATAAGTGGTATCAAGTGTACCTGCACCGTTGGGACAACGGGAAGTGCCTGTCACATTTGTGAGCAGAGCCAAGCTCTGTAGGAGGCTTTGTAAGACTTGGGTTGCTCCTGCAATCTAAGCGGTAGCCGGTGAAACAGGAAAAAGTGGTCGTCGCGAAAAGGTGATAACCGAATCCCGTGACTTCACTCATGGGTAGTTCAAGCTGTGGTGGACCCGACGGGATGACCCGCGAAGCGGAGAGAGTGAAGGGTGGATGGAAAAAAAGGTGCCTCATCCGGTTGGAGAGGCACCTTTTTGAGGGGTTAGATCCACGTGTAGTTGAGCACGATGTAAACGGCATAGATCCCGAAGAGGAAGAGGCCCTCTTTCGTGGTGATGGTATCATTCTTTTTCTTGGTGAAGTGCCTAAAGGCAAAGAGGATGATGAGCATCGCGGGGATCTGGAGTTTGTAGAAGGCAGAGGGAACGGGGAGGCCACCGGGTGTGACGGCGGCTGCCGCACCGATGACGAAAAGAACGTTCAGGATATCCGCACCCACGATGTTCCCGACAGCCAGCTCGCCATGTCCTTTTCGCACGGCGGTGATGGCGGTGACCAGTTCCGGCAGGCTCGTGCCAAAGGCCACCAGGGTGGCGGCGATGACGCTCTGCGGGATGCCAACGCGTAGGGCCGTGATCTCGACGGCCGGAATCAGGACCTTCGAGGACAGGATCACCAGCGTGATGCCGACGAGGAGTTTAAAGAGTTGCAGGAAGATCGGGCTCTTTTCTTCCTCGATCAGCACTTCAACGGTATTGTCTTCCTTGGCCCAAACGAGGCTCTTGTGAATGTAGAGGGCCAGCAGGATCAGGAAGACAAAGCCCATGGGTTGAACGATACGCCCGCCGGGTCCGGCGGACAAGAAGGGGAGGCTGACTACGGCAAGGAGAATACCGGTGAGGTACTGGATTTTCCCCTGCTTGTCGACCACCAGTTGGTCCACCGGTAGCTGTCCGATCATGGCGGCCAGTCCGATGATCAGTCCCGTGTCAGCGATGATCGATCCTATGGCATTACCCAGGGCGAGGTCAGGATTGCCGGCTACGGCGGCCATCACGCTGACCGAGGCCTCCGGCAGGGTGGTGCCCAGGGAGACGATAGTGGCCCCGATGATCATCTTGGGGACACCCCAGTGGATGGATAGGCTCACGGCCTCTTCCACTAGAATATCAGCCCCCTTAGAGAGGGTGAAGAGCGAGAAGGCGATGATGCCGAATAGAAAGGTGATGTGCAGTTCGGATAAAGATGAGTGCAGGAAAGCTTCCAAGTGAGTGGGCTCCTTTCTTGGCTTGTGAGCAGTGGGTGAAAAGAACAAAAAAAGACTCTACGATCACACCGTGATCGTAGAGTCTCACCAGACGTATGCGTATACGTTACCAGGGCCGGGAAAGTTTCTTCCGACCTGACGACCCTGATCCCTTCGACAGTGCGAAGGGAGGTTACTCCCTCTATTTCATTAATAGATTAGTATACGAAGGTCCGTTTGTCAATCGCTTTCGATGCGAACTACGTATTTCATACCTAGTTCGTCCACGTAGATAATCGCTGGGGAGAGATCCTTCTGTCTCTTCTCATCGAAGAAGGCATACGTATCCTCTTCGTTATCGTAGTGACTGAAGATCGGGCTGTCTAGGATCTCGTTGGCATTGAGGTTCTTGGTGTTCCAGTCGTTATCTAGTTTTTCTTTGTAATGACTGATGAACTCGTCTTCCTCCATGCAGTACACGCAGTCCTCATGGACGTTAGCGAGTGCTGCCTTGGGGACATCTTCGTGGTGCTTCACATAGATGACCTTTTCTTCCTCTAAGAGTTTCTCGATGTCATCAGACAGGGGGTGCAATCCTTTTTCGAGCGAGAGAACTTCACCGTTTTCATATTGTAGCTTGTACGTGTCATTGATCAGGATATACTTTTTCACGGGTTTCACCATCCTTTCGAAGGGTATTAACTGCTTATGCACTACATACCCGAATTAGTTTGATGTAAAAGTATTTTGTGACAATCCGAAAAAAAAAATATAGAAAAACCGAAAAAAAGAAGGACTTTTAACTTTTGTGTACAATACTAAAGAATAGGTGATCAATATGACGATACGCGAGAGAACAGAAGCGATGGAACACGAGATACTATCCGACCGTGCATCGAAGGCTGCAGAGACCAGAGGGCGACGACTCAAGGAGAAGCCCTGCACGGTTCGTACAGCCTATCAAAGGGATCGCGATCGAATTTTACATGCCAAGAGTTTCAGACGGCTGAAGCACAAAACACAGGTTTTCCTCTCCCCGGAGGGGGACCACTACCGCACGCGGTTGACCCATACGCTGGAGGTGGCCCAGATTTCGAGGACCATCGCTAGGGCTTTGCGGCTCAATGAAGATCTTACGGAGGCGATTGCTCTCGGACACGACCTGGGCCACACACCCTTTGGCCACTGCGGGGAAGCCCTACTCAACGAGATCCACGAGGGTGGATTCCAACATAATGAGCAGTCCCTACGCGTGGTGGACTATCTTGAGAAGAGAAAAGACGAGGGCTATGGATTGAACTTGACTGAAGAGGTGCGCGATGGAATCCTGAATCACCGCGGTGGTGCCCTCCCCTTTACCCTGGAGGGGCAGATCGTCAAGCTTTCCGACCGGATTGCCTACATCAATCACGATATCGACGATGCGCTCCGGGCGGGGATCCTGCTGGCGGACGAGATTCCGGAGGAACACCTGGTGGTGCTCGGCCGAACTCACAGCGAGCGGATCAACCGGTTGATTATCGATTGTATCGAGACCAGCGCAAAGCGTGACGTGATCGCCCTGTCGCCGGAGGTGTCCGACCATTTCCATCGCTTGCGTGGGTTCATGTTCAGAGAGGTGTATCTCAACAATGAGGCGAAGCACCAGGAGGCGAGGGCGCGCGAGCTTCTCCGTTTGCTCTATGGACACTATTCGGAACATCCTGAGGAAATGCCGGAGGAACGGTATTCAGACTATCTCAAGGGTGAGGGAATCGATGCGGTACGCGATTATATCGCTGGTATGAGCGACCGCTATGCCGTTCGCCGATTCGAGGCATTATTTGTCCCTGTCTTTTGGGACTAATGCTTTTCATTTGCATGGAAATATGATATAAAAGAATAATGTGCGGCGAAAGGAGCCACTATGCCAAAGTCATACGACAATAGATTGACACAGGACATTTTGGATCGATTGAACCTGGTCGATGTGGCCTCGTCCTACGTACAACTGAAAAAGTCAGGTAGCAACTACAAGGGGCTCTGTCCCTTTCACCAGGAAAAGAGTCCTTCCTTTATGGTCTCCGAGGACAAGCAGCTCTACCACTGTTTTGGCTGCGGCGTTGGGGGAGACGTTTTCAATCTGGTCATGGGTCTTGAGCATGTGGATTTCAAGGATGCCCTGGGGATCTTGGCCGAGCGTGCCGGATTGAACATGGACGATTACCGGGAGAAGCGCTCGCCGGAAGATGATAAGCTACAGAAATTACGCGGTCTGATCTTCCAGATGAACCGGGAGGCGGCAATCGCTTTCTACAAGGCGCTGGCAAAAAGTCCGGAGGCCCTCGCCTACTTAAAGAAACGGGGCATCGCACCCGATGTGGCCAAGCGATTTGGTCTCGGGTATGCGCCAGCCGGTTGGCAGTTCATGACGGACCAGCTGTTGAAACGGTATGACCGCGAGGCTGTGCTCGGATCGGGACTTGTGCTCGAGGGGAAGAACGACCGACCCTACGATCGGTTCAGAGATCGCTTGATGTTCCCGATCATCGACGTACGGGGGAGAATTTTAGGCTTCGGTGGACGGGTGATGGGTGATGATGTGCCCAAGTACCTGAATTCGCCGGAGACGCCTGTGTTCGATAAAGGAAGAACCCTCTATGGTTTGAATATCGCAAAAGACCACCTGCGCGACAGGCGCCTCGTGATCACGGAGGGGTATATGGATGTGATCGGCCTGCACCAGGCAGGGGTGAGAAACGTCGTGGCCACGTTGGGGACTGCGCTCACGGAAGGGCACGGCCGCTTGATCAAACGGTATGCCGATGAGGTCATCTTGGCATACGATGGGGATGAGGCCGGACAGAAGGCCGCCCTGCGGGGGATAGAGATCCTACGGAGCCATGTGCCGAAGATCAAGGTGCTCGTGCTGCCGAAGGGCAAGGACCCGGACGATGTTGTCAGAGAAGAAGGTCTGCAGGCTTTCACGGTGCGGCTGGAGGCGGCGCCACCCTATATGATTTATCTGATGGATCGGTTCTTGTCTGAGACGGAGTTGAAGGATGAGACGGATCTCGTGGACTATCTAGAGAAGCTCAAGCCGTATTTTAAGGCGCTCGGTCATGAGATCGAGAAGAAACTATACGTCGATGCCCTGGCCGAACGGACGAATCTAGGCGTCGGGGTGTTATTTCGAGAGATTTACGGTCATGCACCTGTGTTCGACAACAGGCCGAGGGGTATAAATGAAGCAGAACCTCCTGGGCAGCAGCGGGTAAAACCCAGAAAGACACCTCGGCAGAAGCTGGAGGAGAAAGTTTTGACCCTGTGTTTGCACGATCGCCGGCTTTACGAGGAGTTGCTCTCGACCTACGATCTGGGGCTTATCGCTGACGCCGAAATCCGAAGCGTGATCTTGTCCCTGCATGATTTTTACACACGGGGAAAGGTCATCACCATTGAAGCGCTGTCCGAACTCTTCGATTTAGAGATCCTACAGCGGATCGAACCCTTCTTGAAGGAAGAGGTCGAGTTGTCGGAGGATGACTACCAACTGGTGCTTTTGATGAAGCGCTTGGAGATCGAGCGGACGAAGGAAGAGATTATCGAGATCCAGGGTGAACGGCAGCGGTACGAAGCGCTGAAGAAGAAACGACCGGAAGACACCGCCCTAGCCGAGAGTATCCAATCATTGTTTGTGCGAGAAACTGCACTCAAGCAGAAGAAATATAAAGCAGAAAGACACCTGGAGCATTGGAAAGGAGGAAGGTCAATTGAGTAGCAAGCCAGATGCGAAAAAAATCGTGGTTGAATTGCTGAAAGAAGGCAAAAAGACCGGCGTATTGACTTATTCCCAAATCGAGAAGTTGTTGGATGAGGTGGACCTGGATTCGGATCAGATGGATGATATCTACGATGCGCTTGCATCGGAGGGAATCGACATCATGACGGAGAAAGAGAAAGACGCTCAGGACGACGATGAGTCCGATGGGAAAGAAGACAAGGACGACAAGGACGACAGCAGTGCGGAGATCGCTGTGCCCAAAGGGGTCAGCACCGACGACCCGGTTCGGATGTACCTCAAGGAAATCGGAAAGGTACCACTGCTCACGGCAGAGGAAGAGGTGGACTTGGCCAAGCGGATGGAGGCTGGCGAGGAGTATGCGAAGCAGAAGCTCTGCGAAGCCAACCTGCGCCTAGTGGTCAGTATCGCCAAGCGGTATGTCGGTAGAGGTATGTTGTTCCTCGACCTGATCCAAGAGGGAAACCTGGGTCTGATCAAGGCCGTTGAGAAGTTCGACTGGAGAAAAGGATACAAGTTCTCAACCTATGCCACCTGGTGGATCCGACAGGCCATCACGAGGGCCATTGCCGATCAGGCGCGTACGATCCGTATCCCCGTGCATATGGTGGAGACGATCAACAAGTTGATCCGCATCCAGCGACAATTGCTTCAGGATCTCGGCCGCGAGCCCAAGCCGGAGGAGATTGCCGAGGAAATGGATATTCCCACGGAAAAAGTGAGGGAGATTTTGAAGATCGCCCAAGAGCCGGTTTCTCTGGAAACACCCATCGGTGAGGAAGAGGATTCCCATCTTGGGGATTTCATCCCGGACAACGATGCACCGGCCCCGGCCGATGCGGCGGCGTTCTCCATGCTCAAGGAGCAGCTCATCGAGGTGCTCGATACGCTGACACCGAGGGAGCAGAAGGTACTCAAACTACGCTTCGGCCTAGAGGATGGTCGGGCCAGAACACTAGAGGAAGTGGGCAAGAAATTTGACGTGACGCGCGAGCGTATCCGGCAGATCGAAGCCAAGGCGCTTCGCAAGCTAAAGCACCCTTCCCGCAGCAAGAAATTGAAAGATTACCTGGAATAGACCCGCGAGAGCAGGGTCTTTTTTCCAAGGGGGAAGAAAGGAGTGGTCGGACGTGTTGACCGAACGGTTGCAGGCCGTTGCCCTGCATGTGGTGGGAAAGCGTCTTGCGGATATCGGAACGGATCATGCGTACCTGCCTATCGCCCTTCTCGAGAGCGGAAGGATCGAGTGGGCTGTAGCCAGTGATCTGAACCAAGGGCCCCTCGAGTCAGCGGTGGCCAATGCCAGAGAAAAGGGCTACGCGGATCAGATTGACGCGCGGATCGGAGATGGGCTAGCCTCCATCGCACCGGGAGAGGCCGACACCATTGCCGTCGCGGGTATGGGGGGGCTGCTCATCGCCGGGATCTTAGAGACCGGGGTGGAGGTGGCCAGGAGCGCCAGACGGTTGGTCCTCCAACCGATGAACGCCCAGGCCGAACTGAGGCAGTATCTGGTGACCCATGGTTACGAGATCGTGGATGAGACCCTGGCGAGAGAAGGGGAAAAGTTTTATGAGATTATAGCGGCGGAACCTACGTCGGGGACGCCGCACCAGACCTTTGATGATGAGCTCGGCCGTTTCCTATTGAAGGACGATGCCTTGACGCGTGCCTTTCTCTCGCATCGCATCGAGAAGATCGAACGGATCCTGCGTTCGCTCGAACGGTCGAAAGACATGGAAACGCGCAGGCGTTTCGAGGGCAAGCTCGAGAAGTACAAGGAGGCGAAGGCATGTTTGTCAATGGACAAAAGATAGCCAAGGTGATGGCAGAGCTCTATCCGCCACAGCGCGCGGCAAGCTGGGACAACGTGGGCTTTCAGGTGGGCAACCCCGATGGGCGTGTGGACCGGATTTTAATTGCGTTGGAGGTTAACGATGCGGTGATCGACGAGGCAATCGAACAGGGAGCCGATATGATCATCACCCACCATCCTTTGATCTTCAAACCCCTGTCCAGTGTGACGACTGAGACGATGGGGGGCGCCATGGTCCTGCGTTTGATCGAGAACCGGATTGCCCTGTATGCGGCCCACACGAATATGGATGTCACTGAGGGTGGGACGAATGATTTTCTCTTCGAGAAGCTGGGACTAGCGGAGCGGCAGGTGCTCTCTGTGGAAGGGAGCGATCGCTTCCAGAAACTGATCGTCTACGTACCGCTCACCCACGCAGAGGCGGTGCGAGAGGCCATGGTCGATGCGGGTGCAGGACGCCTTGGCGATTACGAGGGGTGCACCTTCACGGTCGAGGGCCACGGTACCTTTCGTCCTCAGGAGGGAGCACAGCCTCACATCGGCCAGGTGGGAGTGATGAGCTTGGTGGAGGAGGCCCGCGTAGAGGCCATCGTCGCTGTGCATCTTCTCGATGCGGTGATCGCTGCGGTAAAAGACGCACATCCTTATGAAGAGGTGGCCTACGATTTGATCGCTCTTGTGCTCGAGGGAGCGTCCTGGGGACTAGGACTTCTGGGTGTGCTGCCTGAGCCGATGGAGCGGGAGGCATTTCTGTCCCATGTGAAGATGAACCTGGGGATCGACCACCTGCGGTTCGTCGAGGGACGAGATCGTCCCATCCGAAAAGTGGCCCTTTGTACAGGAGCAGGGGCCGATCTGATCCCGCTTGCGGCGGGCTCCGGTGCCGATGTGCTCCTCACGGGTGATGTGAAGTATCACGAGGCCCAAAGGGCCCAACAGCTGCATCTCAATGTGGTCGACGCAGGGCATTTTGCCACGGAGCACCTCATGAGAGAAGAACTCAGAAAGATCTTGGAAAGGCGCTTTGAAGAGAAGCATTATGAGGTAGCCCTGGCTGTTTCCACTGTTGAGACCGATGTGCTGAAGTTTTTTTAAGAAAATCTCAAAAAAAGACCCTAAATCATCCTGATGCCCGTATGATATAGTGAAAACAGGCAGAAAGGATGATTTTTCTATGAAAAGAAACTTAACAAGAACACTGGTTTTAACCCTTGTACTGGTCTTCGCGGTTTCCGTGACCTTTGCAGACACGAACATTCCCGGTCAGGGACGCGGTCAGGACAAAAGCTGGAAAGTGGAAGTGGAAGTGGATGTCGACGACGTGGAAGTGGAGATCGATGAAGAGGAAGCAATCGGAAACGCTTTAGTTGAAGCCGAAGTCGACGAAGAAGATGTCGACGAGCTCGAGATCAAACTCAAAGAGAAAGACGGCAATCTATTCTATGAGATTGAGTTCGAAACAGAAGACGAAGAGTATGAGTACTATGTGGATGCAATGTCAGGTATGGTCTATGATGATGAAGATGTTTTCGAAGCAGACGAAGAAGAAGAAGACGAAGACAACGACGACGAGAATAAGTTCCGCAATGAGAATACGTACACACGTCGTCACCGATTAGAAGAGAAGTTCAAGCAGATGCCCTTTGGTCTTGCCAAGCGCACAGAGCTTCCCTATGGACTGGCCAAGCGAGAAATCTTACCTCCTGGTCTTGCAGAGCGTGAGATGAATGCGCCCGAAATGAGTCTTCTCGAGAAGCTAGCGGCTTGGATCGATAAAGCTGAAGATGCCCTTGATGAAGACGACTACGGAACAGACGTTGGAGAATTCGATGAAGATCTTGGCGAAGCATTGGAAGATGAGATCGAAGATGCCGAGGCTGTTCTCGACGCTCTGGACGATGAAGACGACCAACCTTTCACTGAAGAGGATGAAGAAGATATCCAAGGAGCAATCGACGATCTGAAGGCAGCCCTTGAAGCCTATCTCAACAGTGAGATTCTGGGTGAGTCTGCAATCGAAGAACTTGGACTCTTGCTTGCAGATCTCAAAGAGATTGATGATCCTTCAGATGACCTAGAAGAGCTGATTGAAGATATCGAAGGTTTCATTGCAGATGAAGAGCTCACGCTTGAGGAGTTCAAAGATCTGATCGAACGATCGGAAGACTTCATCGACTACAGCAATATGTATCGCGAAGAACTTGAAGAAGCTCTTGATACACTGTACACGTTGGTGACTGAAGCTGACTACGGCGAAGAAGAGGGCGACTACCCAAAAGGTTTACAAAACAGCCTGATGAAAAAGTACTTTAGAATCTTTGTATTGCTCAATGATGAAGATGCAACAGCTGACGATTTCCGTGAGGCAATTGTTGATGTGGAAGCAATGATCGATCGCTTTGAAGATAGCGTCATCGTTGGGCAAGCAGCGCTCGACGATATCCAAGCGCGCATGGATGCGCTACAGGATGAAATCGATTTGCTCGATGAAGACGACGATGCGGCAGAAATCGAGGACCTAGAAGATATGATCGCTGCAGGCCAGATCCTGCTCGATAGAGACTATCTGATCTGGTTCGATTATAACGATTATATGGAAAACACTGAGGATTACGTCAACTAACGATTAAGCCACAGAGGCTGATCTCTAATCTCCCGCTCAAGGGGCCCGAGGAATCGGGCCCTCTTTTTGTCGAAAAGTTAAAAGAATTCCGACGACTTTTCTGCTATGCTAGTGCAAAGGAAGGGTGATTTGTATGCGTAGGATCATGGGATGGTTGTTGGTGCTCTTGTTGCTCGCCGGATGCACACCGGTGTCTGTTCAAGAGGAGCCGGTGGTCAATGAGACCGTTGAAGCGGTGGCGATCGATAGTGCGGTGGCCTACGGGCACGTGGTGGAACTGGCGGAAGAGGCCTATGCCGGTCGTCTGACCGGAACCGAGGGAAACGAGCGGGCCATGGATTACATCGGTGGTCTCTTCGCTGAGTACGGGCTGCAGTCCTTTGATGGAATGGAAGCCTATCGTCAGCTCTACGAACAGGAAGTGGTCCACCGCCTCTCACCACCTGTGATGGCACTTGCCTCTGGTGAGACCTTTGAGCATCTGAAGGACTTTCGTTTCAGGACCCTCTTCACAGGATCAGCCCTGCAGGGTGAGCGGAGCGGAGAGATGGTGTTTGCGACGACGCGCGAGGAGATGAAGCAGGCCACTGGCGGCGGGGACCGCGTCTTGGTGATCCATCCGGCGCTCGGAGAGACGCTGTCCACGATCACCGAGATCAATAGCCTGATCGCTGAAGATCACGGTTACGAGGCCATCTTGGTGGGTCTTGACCATCGGGTGCTCGACACCTATCCCGTGAGCAAAAGCCTCGGCTATACCGATTATTTCGATGAGATGGGACCCTTCGTTGCCTACATCAGCCCGGAAACCTACGAGGTGCTGGTGACAAAGGCGGAGGAACGCTTGACCCTATCGGCCGATGATCGTCTTGTCGAGGTAGAGACGGCCAATATCATCGGCTATCTGGGAGACCTAGATGGGCCACCGCCGCTGATCATTTCGGCCCATCTCGACCACGTGGGGGCCAACGGTGACGGTTCCTACCAACCCGGTGCGCTGGACAATGCCTCGGGTATTGGCGCTTTGCTCGAAACGGCACGTGTCCTCTCGGGTGAGCGTTTGGACCGTCCGGTGATTTTTACTGCCTTCAACGGTGAAGAGGAGTCTCTCACGGGGTCGCGGTATTTCGCTACCCATCCGCCGATCCCCCTGACCGGGGGAACTGAGGTCGTGAACCTGGATATGGTGGGGTCCTCCGGCGAAGTACCGCTCAAGATATTGGTGGCTTCGAACGATGCGGTCGAACTCAAGAAGGCGCTCAGGGACCTTGCCAAGGAGCTGGATATAGCGTATGATTTGAGTAAGGATTATGCATCGGACCACCATTCTTTCGCTGGGACCGAAGCGGTAGCGGTTACGTTGATCCACGATGATTTTTCTTACCTGCACAGTGTCTACGATACGCCGGATCGGGCGGTGGATCCCGAGCGACTGGCCTCCATCGTGGACCTGCTCGTGACCTACGCAAGAGAAACGGGAGGAATCAACCCATGAAGATCGGTATCATCTGTGCACTTGACGTCGAAGCAGCACCGATCGTGGACCGATGCGAACAGAAAAAAGCCTCTGCACTCAGGGGCTTTTCTTTTTGCGAAGGTCATTTTCAGGGTAATCAATGGATAGTGATGACCAGTAGCGTGGGCAAGGTCAATGCAGCACTGGCCACCCAACTGCTCATTCTTACCGAGTCACCGGATGTGATCGTGAACGTCGGTGTCGCCGGTGGACTTGGACGCGAACTTGCTCTGCTTGATGTGGTGGTGGCCACGGAACTCGTGCATCACGATGTGAGCCGAAAGCAGCAGGATACATTTTTCCCCTACCGATCGATATATCCTGCTGACGAGCGTTTGCTCCGTACCATCCAGAGCACAGTGGCAGGTGTGTCCTTCGGTCGGATCGTATCCGGCGAAGGATTTATCCGCGGCAGTGTAGACCGTGAACGGATCATGGATCGATTCGATCCGCTCTGCGTGGAAATGGAAGGGGCTGCCGTGGCTCAGACCGCCTACATCCACGGGGTGCCATTCTTGTCAATCCGAGCAATCTCAGATTTCGCAGATGAACGCGCGAAGGAGACCTATGAGCGTACCGAACGTGCTGCGGTAGAACGTGCCGCTCAGATTTTGTTCGATTGTATACAAACGATTGTACAGTAGAGGAGGAGCACCATGTCCTATTTATTTGACCCGAAGAAGAGAGCAAAGCTGGACAATCCGGAAAGACGAAGGACGATGCCACCGGAGAAAACGCTGAAGCGACTTGGGCTAGAGCCTGGTGATCGGATGGCTGATCTGGGTTGTGGTATCGGTTATTTTTCAATCCCCGCCGCTGGAATCGCCAAGGAGGTCCATGCTTTCGATATCTCGGAAGAGATGATCAATGAGATCACGAGGGAAAAAGAGGCGCTGGGAATCGACAATCTGATTATCCATCATACAGATCCCAAAGCCATTTCCCTGCCGGATGGGTCGGTGAATTTCATCCTGGTGGTCAATGTGCTCCATGAGGTCCCTGTGCTTGAGGATTATATTGCCGAGATGATGCGCGCCCTCTGTTCCGGTGGACGGCTCGGTATCGTGGATTTCATCAAGGCAGAGACAAAACAAGGACCGCCGGTGAAGCACCGGATCGAAGCCGACCATGTGATCAATTTACTCGAGACCTACGGGTTGGAGAGCGTCGAGCGTTTTGAAATAGGTGATTCGCTCTACGGACTCAAAATCCGCATGAAAGGATCCGATCGTGGGTAGACTGGCACTGATCGGTGGTGGACAGCCGGCGGGTGGAGAGACCCTGAGCATCGACCGGCATGTGGTCGAGATGTCGGGACACGAGCATCCCACGGTCCTCTTCATACCGACGGCCAGTATGGATCGAGAAGATGGGATCGAGGCCTTTCACACTCTCTATGGAGAGCAGTTGGGTTGCGATGTGCGTACTCTCGAGATTATCCGCCACGGTCCCAGCGTCGAGGACATGAGGCGGGCCCTGGACTGGGCACAGATCATCTACATCGGTGGCGGGAAGACCCGGCGGATGCTGGCCCTTTGGCGGGCTTACGGCCTAGATGCAGAATTACTACGCATCTACCGGGAAACGAACAAAGTGCTGGTGGGCATCAGCGCAGGTGCCATTTGGTGGTTTGAAAGGGCCCATTGTGACGTGAGCGAAGTGGAACGCGCCTACGATGCCGTGACAGGGATCGGCTTATTCAAGGGATACGTGTGCCCCCACTTCAATGATCCGGAGCGTCAGAAGGATTATATGGTGGCGCTAAGGAGCACCGACGAGGTAGGAGTGGGTATCGAGGACCATGCGGCGATTGTAATCGATGGGGATCGGCTCCAGTTGGTGCAGAGCCGCGAGCATGCCATGGCCTATTTGCTGCCCATCGATGGTGACCAGCGCGCGATGATTCCTTTTTCTGAAGAACTTTTTAAAAATGTGCTGGGTATTTGATATAGGTCACATCTCCTGGTCCCGATTGCTGGTACACTAAAACCATCAAAAGGAAATGAGAGGAGATTCATATGAAACTTGAGAAGATTGCAGAACGTATCGCATACAATGACCAGACCTTTACCAAGCGCTTGCTTTTTAACGAGGAGAAAGTACTGAATTTTGTCCTGAACTTCCGTCCCGGGCAGGAGCTCCCCCCACATACCCATGAGTCGAGCGACCTGATCCTCCATGTGTTAAACGGAAAAGGCACCCTCAAGGTCGAGGGAGAAACCTACGCGGTGGAGACCGGGGACGTTATCCACACCAAGGGTGAGGAGATGTTCCAGTTGATCAATGATGGTGACGAGGACATGTCTGTTTTCGTGGTGCTGGCACCGAGACCCGCTCCGAAGATCTACGCCGATGAAATCAAAGAAGTATAAGAAAACGCATAACCTTGCATAGAAAAAAGCCTCCGAGCGATCGGAGGCTTTTTTTCTTCGAAATCAGTTCCTTTTGAGCCACAGGGCCGCAAAGGGAGGAAGCGTGATGTAGATCCATGTCCATGTTTTGCTCGAGCACCTAAAATCCCTCTCGATCTCCCGGGAAGGCGGTGGTGGCGGTCTCTTTTTAGAAATTCTACAGGCAGAGGAGCTCGCGGTCTTCTTGCAGACGGCGGGCAGCAAGAGGCGGCGGACGGAAGGAGCGAGTTCAAAGCGACCGTGGATCAATGTGGGTTCTTCTTGCTTCAGCGCGATTAAGCGCTGGTAAAAGTGATCGATACCCTCGGGTTCGGCAAGGTCGGCCGCGACATGGATCGTCTTGTAACTGGGATTGACACCGAGCCATGGTGTGCCGGTGGAAAATCCGGCTTGTGGTGCGTCAGACCACTGCATGAGCGTTATCGCGTGATCCCTGCTGCCGATGTGGATGAGCTCGAGGGCCTCTTTTTCGTTGAGCCCGTCGGAGAGAAAACCCCGGTAGCGGTTGCAGGTCTCCACGTCGTTGTAGTCCTCGATGCGCCCGAAGGCCACGTTGATCATCCCGATTCCTCGCCCTGATAGATGAAGGCGCCCTTGTCTCCCCAGCTGCTGAGCAGACGGGGTAGGTCGTGGTTATTGAGGAACCAGGGACACGCCTCGCCTTCCATACCAGCGTGCCATTTTTCGAGGATGAGCTTTAGCTCGTAGAGATCATAGACCGCGGGGGTGAAATTGTCATCCACACAAAAATTGGTGCAAGGAGCCTGCCGCATTCATGCTTGCAGAGCAGTCAGCGTGTACCGGAAATGATCCGTCCAGCAAAAGGTTGTTGTGGAACCTTTGCAATTGTATTATCATGGAAATAGAGAGACATTTTCTAGCAGTGCTGGACCGAAGGGGTTGGATCGATGAGCAAGAAAGAGGTCATTTATTCGCATGCAGTGGTGCTTTTTGCAAAGAAGGGTTTTTCCTACACGTCGATCGATGACCTGGTGCACGCTAGCCAGACATCGGTGGGGACAATCTACAATTATTTCAGAACGAAATATGATATACTTGACTATATCTTTGAAAAGGAAATGCAGGATCGCGCCGAGATTTTTGTCCAGATGTCAGATCCACGCATCGCTTTTCGAGAGAAATGCAGGCGACTCTTGCAGTATGAGATGGAGGCCTATCTCTCCGACGCATCGCGTTCACGTCTCTTGCTGACGGAGATGAACACTGCCCACGAGGGACACACGTTAAAATCACGACGTATCTATCGGGAGAAATTACAGACGATCTACACCTCTTTGGTTTCTCACGCACTGAACAATGGAGAGATTCGGGAGGTACCCGATTCGCTGGTGACGAGCACACTTCTCTCGATGCACCTGATGATTCCACTCTACGGTACCATGCTCGACGGGGGTATGGCGCCGGCAGAGCTCAGTGATACGCTACTCGATATCGTTTTCAATGGGATCGCATGATCCCATTTTCACAGGCCAGAATAGAATGAGCGCTCACTCGATGCAAAGGGGTGTGGAGATGAAGGATTCAAAAATGGTAAATAGAGCCTATAGCTCGATTGAAAGGGAGCTTAAAAGCGTCGCCTCGGTCCAGTTAGATGCAACCCTGACTTTTGAGCAGAAGTTGATCCGGTGTATTGACGTCTACTGCGGGGTCCGGTCCAGACACTGCGAAGCCTTCGACCGGGTCTTCCTTGATCTGGCGCTGAATCCAGAAACAACGGACACGGCTCTCTCCGAACAGGGGTTCAATGAAGGGGTCGTGCAACCTTGGCGGGTGATGATCAAGCAGGGGATGGTCCGAGGTGAAATCCGGCAGATGCCAGTTGAACTGCTCTTGAACTATTTTCTCGTCTTTTTACAGGGGTTCATCACCCTTTCGGAAGAGCAAAGACAGGAATGGCTTGAAGCCGGAGAAATCTACACCCTGCTCCTGGAGGGCATTAAAAACACTTAAAAAAGGCACCCTACTCTGGGTGCCTTTCGATGTTCAGATGAAAGAGATCGTTGAGGGTGCGCCCCACACCGTCGTCCTCGTGGTGGTGGGTGATATCATCGGCGCTGGCCTTGGCCGCGTCGGTGGCATTTTCCATGGCGATGCCGAGACCTGCTGCCTCGAGCATGGTGGCGTCGTTGTCATTGTCGCCGAGAGCAATCACTGCCTCCATGGGAATCTTGAGGTAATCGGCCACGCTCTGGAGGGCCTTGCCTTTCGTGATGCCTTTCTCCATGATGTCGATGGCGGCCTTGAAAGAACTGACTACCTCAAGCTCCTTTTCTTTCTTGAGGGTATCGTAGAGGACGCGCCACTTGGATTCGTTCTCCTCGATGCCCAGGAATTTGTAGATCGGTTCATCGAGTTCTTTCAAGATACTAGCAAGATCTTGAGAGACCACGATGTTGATTTTATTCTCCTCGTCGAGACGCTGGTTTTCTTCATCCCACTTTTCGATGAGGTAGCGATGGTCCTTTGCATAGATGGTGTTGTCCGTATAGAACATGTAGAAGGCTTCGGCTTCTTCAAAGAGCTCTGCGATGCGCATGCGCTCTCGCTTGCTGATCGGATAGCCGAAGAGAGCATCCTTGGCCACCGGGTCGTAAACGAAGCCACCGTTGCAGTTGATCATCGGACTTTCTAGCCCCAGTAAATTGTGGTATTGTTTCGCCGCAGTGAAGGTACGCCCCGTGGCAATCAAAATGTGTACACCGCGGGCAATCAGCTCGCGAATGACCTTTTGGTTATAGGGACTGATGGTGTGGTCGGTACGTAATAGGGTACCATCCAGGTCGATGGCGACCAATTGATATCTCATACTATATCCTCCGTTCTAATGGTCTTGCATTTTTTCTTTTCCTAGTGTATCATAAAAGTCGTTCATTGAGTAAGCTAGGCAATCGCATGTCATGCAAATGGCATGAGGAAAGTCCGAGCTCCGTAGAGCAGGGTGCTGGGTAATACCCAGTGGGGGTGACCCCAAGGAAAGTGCAACAGAAATATACCGCCACTTCATTGTGGTAAGGGTGGAAAGGTGAGGTAAGAGCTCACCAGCACATTGGCGACTTTGTGGCTCTGTAAACCCCATCTGGAGCAAGACCAAGTTAGGGAGAAAAAAGGGGCTGCTCGTCCTTCCCAGTGGTAGGTCGCACGAGCGTATTGGCAACAATGCGCCTAGATAGATGATTGTCCAAGACAGAACTCGGCTTAACGGCTTGGTCGGTGAACATCATATTAACACGGTCCTTCGGGGCGGTGTTTTTGTGTTTTTTTGAGACGGAATGATTCTTAAGAATCGATGAAATTTGTCTGCAATTTGGAAGGTTGTCAGTGGAAATATGATATACTGATTGAGATGACATAATATGGTAAAGTGAGCAAGGAGGAGATTCTATGATCGTTTCAACAACACCGGGTATCGATGGCAAGAGCGTGGCCGAGTATAAGGGCATTGTCTTTGGGGAGGTCATCGCAGGAGTAGACTTTATCAAGGATTTTGCCGCTGGGCTATCGAATTTCTTTGGAGGTCGCTCCGGATCCTACGAAGGGGAGCTCATCAAGGCGCGTGAAGAAGCACTTGCCGAGATGGAGAAAAGGGCGCGATCCATGGGGGCCAATGCCGTGATTGGCGTGGATATTGATTATGAAGTGCTCGGTCAAGGTGGCAACATGTTGATGGTAACGGCCTCTGGTACAGCGGTGGTGATCAAATAATTCTGGTGTTCTGACGTGTTTTCCTGTATCATAGAAAGATATGAAGTCCGTTAGCAAGAGTGTTAAGAAATGAGGCATGCACGTGATTACACTGGGAATCAAACAAACGTTGCTCGTGGCCGAGGATTCACCCTTCGGTCTATACTTGAAAGAAAACCTTGAGGATGAGGAAAAGGTCCTGCTCCCCAATAAGGAAGTCCCCGATGACTTCCAACTAGAGGATGAACTGGAGGTCTTTATCTACCGTGACTCAGAGGATCGCTTGACTGCGACGCTGGAGGAACCCGCCCTGCAAGTTGGAGAAGTCGGTCGCCTGCGTGTGATCGATGTGACCAAAGTAGGAGCGTTCCTGGCTTGGGGTCTAGACAAGGATCTCCTCTTGCCCTTCGGTGAACAGAAGGGCACCGTACGCAAGAACGATGAAGTGGTTGTCCTTCTTTACGTGGACAATAGCGATCGGCTCTCGGCCACGATGAATGTATACACGAATCTGGCCAGTTCCGGTCCTTTTGAAGAAGGCGATCAGTGCGATGGGATTCTATACAGTTTCTCGGACCTCGGGGCTTTTGTGGCGGTGGAAGGCAAGTACCATGGCATGATCCATAATAATGAGCTTTACGGTTACTACCAGCCCGGGGATACCGTGTCCGTTCGCATCAAGAAAGTGCGAGAGGATGGCAAGCTGGAGCTTAGCCTGAGAAAACCTGCGCATGAGCAAATCGATGATGATGCGCACAAGATCATGAAGCGGATCCAGTCCAGAGACGGTTACCTGCCGCTCAACGATCACTCGGAACCCAAGCGGATCCAGGCGGAGCTACAGATGTCCAAACGTGCTTTCAAACGGGCCGTAGGACGTCTCCTCAAGGAAAACCTGATCGAGATAACGGAGAAGGGCATCGCTTTGAAGGCACCGGAAACAGAAAACGAAGCTTAAGCAACGACCACGCACCGGAGGATCCTCCGGTGCGTTTTTTTTAAAAAGATTGAAGCATTGTGCTTGGGGTAGTTATGAAATGATATCTTTTTGGCCGTTGAGGGCCAGGAGTTTGGTTCCGTTGTACCATTTTTTGGCAATGCGAACTTCCTCCTTCGATTGTATGTTCAGATAGGAGTTCATTCCATGGCGCATCAGGAGATGAAGCAGGACAACAGCATATCTATTCGAACTTTCGGTGAGTTCGATATTTTGTACCAGGGGGAGAGCATGCTCGGTACCATGGGTCGATCTTACCGAATCCTGGAGCTTCTCAAGTATTTCATTGCCTTTCGCGAGAAGCGGTTATTACCGGAGTCGATCGTCAACCATTTGTTTGAGGAGAAGGATCACAATGATCCCAAGAATGTCCTCAGAACCCAGATCTTCCGGTTGCGAAAAATGCTAGAGGAGATGGAAGAGGAACTTCCACTCGAAGGACCGATCTTTCATATTACCTTCGAATACGGTTACTACATGTTGATGTTGTGCGACCGATGCGTGGTCGATTCCGATCAGTTCGAGGTTGCCATGCGCGAGGCCAAGGAACTGGTGGATAGTAACCCTGAAAAAGCGATCGAACGATATCGTGATGGACTACGGTATTATTTGGGAGAGTACCTTGATTCCAGTGGTTACGGCGACTGGACCGTCCCGATCAAGAATCGTTACGCCCGGCTGTATTACCAGAATATGATCAAGCTGCTCAACCTATTGAAAGAGCGCAAGCGGTATGAAGAGATCATGGAGGTTTGCGAGCGGGCCATTGCCCTCCAACCCTTTGAGGAGAGTTTCCATATCCTTTACCTTGAGGCCATGATTGCCAAGGGGTTGGTACAGCAGGCTCTCAGTCATTATGAGTACACGACCTATAAACTGTACAAGGATTATGATATCAAACCGACGTCAGCCATGAAAGCTGTCTACCGCAGGATTCAGTTCGAGAGCGAAGAGAAGGCGCTGACGGATCTCAATAGTATCGAAGCCCGTCTGACCGAGCAGGAGGCCAGTGGCGCATACTACTGTGATCTCGAGTATCTCCGCTTCGTTTACAATGTAGAGAAAAGAAAATCACGACGGGATGACGAGACGCGGATGCTGGCGCTTGTAACCCTGGAGCCGATCGACTTGCCTGCGGAAAAGGCACTGGCGATGTCCAAGTTGAAAAGTGTGATTGGGGAGTCATTGCGTTTGGGTGACCTTTACGCACAGTGGAACGATAGGCAACTCCTCATGTTGCTCGATCATGCGGACTACCAACACATTGGGGTGATCGAACAGCGTATTCGATCGGCTTTCGAGGAAAAGTGCGAGAAGCCTCACCGCTTGTCTTTCTCTTTCAATCGCATTGAGATGATGATGTTTTAACCGTTCGCGGAAGAATGTGCGAGCGGTTTTCTTGTGCCCGGGCTGTAACGCATATGAACGATTTTTGTTATGAATTCCTATGCTCCTTGCAATTGAAACGCACGAAGGCTGACATCGTCCTGTGTTACCTTTAGGGTAGAAGATTTCGTGAGGAGTTGATCAAAATGATGGAATACAGTGCTAAGAAAGATCTGTTCATGCAGTTCAAGGCGCTTTACGATAACAGTGGACATTTCATGGACTATTTGTTTATCGAGGCTAGTTCGAATTTTGAAACGCTTTTTGGTGCGCCGAAAACCGCACTGATCGGTCGCAGGATGTCGGACCTCGTGGTAGAGTATGAAGATCACTTTCTGCGTCTCAACGATATATACAACGCGATGATCCCCAATACAGTCAAGAAGTTCGAGAAGTATATCCCGGAGAAAGAAGCCTGGTACCTGGTTACAATCATGGCCGATGATCCGAACCATCTTTATCTGTATCTATCTGATATTACGGAGATACGCAATCAGATGGGGGGCGCTTCACTTGACGCGGAGCAGCAGGAAATTCAAATGGGGCCCTCTTTTCCCGAGTACATGCGGAGAAAAGGGCAAGAGGATCGCCATCATGCCCAGTTCATCGATCGACTAACGGGTATTTACAATCGCCATTATTTTGAAGAGGAAATGATCCGCCTGGATGTCAAGCGTCAGCTCCCCCTCACGATTATCGTGGGCGACATCAACGGACTCAAGCTTATCAACGATGCTTTCGGCCATCGCACGGGTGATTTGGTGCTTCGTGAATCTGCAAAGATTATCAAGGGATCGCTGAGAGAAGAGGATATCCTGGCGCGCGTCGGGGGCGATGAATTTGCAGCGCTCTTACCGAGGATGCCTCGGGAGAAGGCAGAACTCATCGTGCAGCGGATCAAGTCAGCCTGTTCCGATCGTCCCCTAGAGTACCTCAACCTGTCCATTAGTTTCGGTGTAGCCGAGAAAACGGAGGAAGGGGAAAATTTGATCGATGTCTACCAACGTGCGGATGATCGGATGTACCATCACAAGTTGATCGAGAGCAAACAAATGAAGGAAGGGATCGTCCGGCATATACTCCAGTGGTTGAATGAACTGGAAGTCGAGACAGAAGGACACTTCGCGAGACTCAAGCGTTTGTCGGAGAAGGTAGGCAAGGCCGTTGGTCTCAGTGATGAGCAAATACGGGATCTGAAGCTTTTGGCAGAGTACCATGATATCGGCAAGGTCTTTGTCCCCAAAGAGCTTCTGCTCAAGCGCGAACCACCGACTCAAGAAGAGTGGGAGATTCTCAGAAGACACGCGGAAATCGGGTATCGACTTGCCAGCTCGATCTACGAGATCCATTACATCGACGAACTGGTGCTCGACCACCATGAACGATGGGACGGCCGTGGGTATCCGAGCGGACTGAAGGGAGAAGAGATCCCGATTGTGGATCGCGTTTTCGCACTGCTCGATGCCTATGATACGATGGTTCACGATCAACCGTATCGAGAGAAGAAATCCCTCGAGGAGGCAATCAAGGAGATCGAAGCTGGAGCGGGCAATCAGTTTGATCCAGAAATCACCAATACTTTTCTTTCACTGGTCAGAAGCGATGGTGCCTTGCACTGAAGGCAAGTTCCATCGCATGAAGGATAGCTCAAAGAGGGCGCTGAAAGTTATCTTTCGGCGCCCTCTTTACGGTTGACATAAACAAAAGAGCTGTGGTATACTATTCACATATTAGCGAGGACTATCCTCCGATAATGGCAAACCCGTGGAAATGCGGGGACGCAAAGCTACAGGGCCTTTCAAATGGCAGCCTGGCTACCGAAGTGGTTAGTTTTTTTATTTTCACTAGGAAATATTTTACAATTAATTGCATAGACGTCAATCGAGAGTACACTCTCAAGCGACAAAGGCAAAACCAGAGGAATCTGGTGACGCAAAGCTATAGGGCCCATAGGGGGCAGCCAGCTACCGAAAGGAGAGTTTTCGATGAGAAAATTCATCGCCAGCCTATTTGTATTGATCCTGATATTATCAACTACCGCTGTGGCCTTCGCGAACACGCAGGTAGCTTTCAATGAAGAAGCCATCGCACAGGGTGTCGTTTCTCTACAACGACAAACCGCCGGCGAAACGCTGAAACTGATGGTGGAAAAAGATGAGGCGAAGTACTACTACACCTTTGATGCCAACAATCTGAATGTCCCGCTGCAGCTGGGTAGCGGATCCTACCGCATGACGCTGCTCAGACAATCGAGCGGTAACAAGTACAGTGTGCTTGAGCGCAAGACAATCGTCGCATCGATGACTGCAGATACGAGCGTTTACCTCCAGTCCGCACAACCGGTAGACTGGGACGCGGAGATGGAAGCCATTAAACTGGCCGAAACCCTCGTGGCAGGCGCCATGGATGATCGCGAGAAAATTGAAATACTGTACGACTATGTCGTGGGAATGATGAGCTACGATTACAACAAGATCAATACCATCGACACCAATTACGTGCCGGTGATCGATGAAGTGCTGGCCACTGGAACGGGCATCTGCTATGACTACTCGGCTCTGCTCGGTGCGATGCTGAGAAGTCAAGGGATTCCTACGAAGCTCGTCAAAGGCTACCGAACCGGCATCGATGTTTACCACGCCTGGAACGAAGTTTATTTGGCCGACGAAGACCGATGGGCGATCATTGATTCGACCTACGACAATACCATTAACGCGCCTAGCATGATGTTCAAGAGCGCGAGTGATTACCTAAAGGTCCGAGAATATTAAATCGAAAGTCAGGACGGTCCCGTGGGACCGTCCTTTTCAAGTGCGCGTTTTTTGTTAAGCCTTTGTTAACCCATTGGACGAAGGGCGCGCGATGCACTATAATATAAATGAGAATGAATAACAGGTAATGGTGATGTGAAAGCGAGGATTCTATGGCTTATAAAGTGGCGTTTGTATGTGTGCACAATTCATGTAGAAGTCAGATGGCAGAAGGGTGGGCAAAGGCACTGGGTGGCGACCTGATTGAAGCTTATTCTGCCGGGACCGAGGAGTATCCAGAGGTCAAACCACGAGCCGTTGAAGTGATGGTAGAGGCGGGGATCGATATGTCAGACCACCACCCCAAGCTTTTATCCGACATACCCAGTGAACTGGATATCCTGATCACCATGGGTTGCAACGTGGTATGCCCCTTCGTCCCAAGCAAACACGAAGAAGATTGGGGTCTAGACGATCCATCGGGCGGCCCCATCGAGGGTTTCCGGAAGACGCGAGATCTGATCAAAGAAAAGGTAGAGCATCTGATCGAGCAGATTCGATCTGGTGAGTTGGATTTGTAGACATCAACACCTTCTATACTAATGGAAGGTGTTTTTTCATGAAAAATGATGTTTAATCCGGAACTATAGATTTTTAAAATACGGAAACGCTTTCATGGCCACATTTTTTGACAGTTGTACAATCCTCTGATATACTTTGAAATAGAGAAAATACGTTTATAAAATAGCGAATTGTGTGCATATGTTCATATGACATGAAATCAGTTGGAAAAAGAGGAGGTCGTGAGATTGATAGAACTCGTGAATTTGACCAAATCCTATGATGGCAAGACGAACGTCGTCGAGGAGTTAAACCTGCAGATCAACACAGGAGAGATCGTCGTGTTGATCGGTGAATCCGGTTGCGGTAAGACGACGACCATGCGGATGATCAACCGTTTGAACGAGCCCACCAGTGGGACGATTTTGATCGATGGGGAAGATTACACAGTGCGAAGCAAGATCGAACTGCGTCGACAAATTGGATACGTGATCCAGAAAGTGGGTCTCATGCCTCACCTAACGGTGGGGAAAAATATTGAGATAATTCCCGAACTCGAGGGGTGGGACGCGGCAAAACGAAAAGAGCGCGCCTTCGAATTACTCGAGCTCGTCGACTTAGCACCCGAAGATTACTACAACCGGTATCCGCACGAGCTGTCCGGTGGACAGCAGCAACGGATCGGTGTGGCTAGAGCTTTGGCGGTGAATCCGGACATTATTCTGATGGACGAGCCTTTCAGTGCGCTCGATCCTTTGACGAGAGAACAGCTTCAGAAGGAACTATTGAAGTTGCAGGATGAGTTGGGTAAAACCATCGTCTTTGTTACCCACGATATGGATGAAGCGCTTAAGATCGGCGATCGTATCGCTGTTATGAAAGACGGTAAGATCTTACAGTATGACACACCAGAGGAAATCTTGAAGCATCCGGCGGATGCTTTTGTCGAGTACTTTGTCGGGAAGGATCGTCTTTGGAAATCACCAGAGATGCTTTTTGCCAGCGACATCATGCACAAAACGCTCGTGACCGTCGGTAAGAAACGAACACCGGCTCAGGTGACGGAGGTCATGAAGAAAAAGGACCTCGAGGTACTCTTCGTCGTGGAGAAAGAAGGCGAAAAACCACAGCCTCCCTTTGGTTTCATCACGCGTGAAACACTCAGAGAACAGGGTGAGCACCGGATCAAGATGGAAGAAATCGCGAACCGAGATTTCATCACCGTTCATCAACACACCAACATGGTGGATGTGCTTCAGCTCATGGAAGAGAAGCAGGTGCGCTATCTGCCCGTTGTGAACGATGATGGGAACCTGATCGGCATGATCACCCGCGCATCGATCTTGAACATCATCACCAAGGCTGTTGTCGACTACGAAGAAGAACACCAGTAAGAGGAGGGTTGTTCATAGATGAATAGAATGAATTTTTTCGAGTTCCTGGCCTCGCGGTCCGATGAGCTCATCGGCTTGACAATACAACATATCCAGATCACAGGCCTCGCCGTGATCCTGGCGATCATACTGGGTGTCCCAGTGGGCATCTGGATCAGTAAGAAAAGAAGTGTAAGGGGCCCCGTGCTGGGCATCGCCAATATTTTTCAGACGATCCCCTCGCTTGCGCTCTTCGGTCTGATTATCCCGTTACTGGGAATCGGCTACACGCCTTCAGTCTTTGTCCTCTTTCTCTACGCCTTGCTCCCGATTATCAAGAATACCTTTATCGGGATCAACAGTGTGGATGAAGCGATTATCGATGCCGGGCGTGGGATGGGTATGACATCCAATCAGATCTTGACCAAGATCGAGATCCCCTTGGCCCTACCGGTCATTATGGGTGGTATCCGGATTTCGACGGTCATCAACATCGGTACGGCAACCATAGCGGCCCTGATCGGCGCCGGTGGTCTCGGTGAGATGATCTTCAAAGGGATCAGTATGGCGAACAACAATATGGTCCTCGCAGGCGCTGTGCCCACAGCACTGTTAGCCATTTCCATCGACAAATTGATGGGACTCTTTGAAACGAAGTTGACTCCAGAGGGAATCACTAGTCAAAAAGACGCAGCGTAGGATTTAACGAAGTATGAGGAGGAATGATCAAATGAAGAAGCTACTTATTTTAGCACTTGTCAGCGTACTTGCACTCGGTGTGCTCGCCGGTTGCGGCGAACAGGCCAAGGTCATCGAAGTAGGACATAAGAACTATACGGAACAGCGGATCACAGGACAGATCTTCGCCCGATTGATCGAGGAGAAGACGGACTACGAGGCCAACGTCACAGAGTTCGGTTCCACGAGTCTCGTTTTCGAAGCATTGAGATCAGGAGACGTCGATGTGTATGGTGAGTTTACCGGTACAGCTTACGGCGCACTGCTCGGTGAGTCCGGACTGACGGATCCCCAGGCGGTATACGACCACGTGGCTCAAGTCTTTGAAGATGAGTACAATCTGTACTGGTTGGAAGAGCTCGGCTACAACAACACGTATACCTTCAGCGTGAGAAAAGAGATTGCCGATCAGTACGGTCTTGAGACGGTATCGGATATGACCGCAGTAGCCGACGAACTGGTATTTGGTTCTACCATGGAGTTCCTTGAGCGTGAAGATGGTCTTCCAGGTGTGAAACTACACTACGGTGATTTTGACTTTGCAGAAGAGATGGCTCTTGATCCAGGCCTGCGTTATAATGCGATCGCCGAGGAGAAAGTAGACCTGATCGATGCCTTTAGTACGGATGGTAAGATCCTAGCATACGATCTGACAATCCTCGAAGACGATAAGCAATTCTTCCCACCTTACTACGTGGCACCTGTGGTCACAGAGGAAATCTACACGGAGTACCCCGAAGTAGTGGAAGCGCTTGAACTCCTCGGACAGATCACAAACGAAGAGGAAGTACAGCGACTCAACTATATGGTGGATGAAGAAGGTATGGATCCAGCCGTGGTCGCAGAAGAGTTCCTGCGCGAAAAGGGTCTGATCGAATAGCACAACCCAAAAGGTTCCCACGCGATGGGGACCTTTTTTTCGTGCTCATAAAGGGCTCCGTTCACGCCAAAGGTCAAAACATGATATAATAAGGTATATGACCCCAGTGCATCGATGCATCTCCAGGTAGAAATCATTGTCGCAGGTATGAGAAAGGATGATCGGTCTATGGTAAAAGTAACAGAACGCGCGCTCAGTCAAACGCAGGTGAGGTTGTTCTCTACCTCCAGAGCCATCGAACGGGAGATTTTTGCCCTCCACTTCGGTGAAGGATCTGAACGTGCCATTATCTCTGAAGTACGCAAGTACCAGAATACCGATGGTGGCTTCGGCAACGGTTACGAGCCTGACTTCCGTTTGTATGCCTCGACACCTATGGCCACCAGCCGGGGACTCGAGCACCTGCACCGGTATGGGAATAGCCCGATTGCTCAGATTGCGATCAATAAGGCGATCCATTACCTAGAGGACACCTATGACGAGGAGCGCGGTGGTTGGTATGCCGTGACAGCCGAAGTCAATGACTACGACCATATGCCTTGGTGGCATGTGAATGAAGAGACGGGTACCTGTCTTATCGATAACAACTGGGGGAATCCGACCATAGAACTGGCGGGATTCATGAGTTTCTACCGAGACTACCTGAAGGATTTCGATGTGGACGATCTGGTGGAGCGTGTGATCGCCTATATTCAAAGTAAAGAAGAATACCCATCCTTCAATGAGGTTTTCTGTATGGTCTGGTTCTACCATTTGGTGGGCGAGGAGATGAAAGAGCAGGTTTACGATGGCATCTGTCGTGCGGTCAAGGCTGTTCTTCCCGAGGATCCGGAAGCCTGGCGTAAAGAGTACCTGGCACGACCGCTGGATTTTGTGGTGCAAGGCGTCAATGCCTTCGAGGTACCAGAACCTTTGATCGAGGCGCAACTGGACCAAGAGGCTACCATGATCAACGAGGAGTTCGCCGTGCTACCCAGTTGGGATACGTCGCTTTATGTGGACGGTATGGAACAGGCACTTGACGAATGGAAGGCCATTTTGACCATCGAAACCCTGATGCATCTCAAAGAAAGAAACCGCCTGGAATAATTTCCAGGCTTTTTTTTGATGACAAAAGCCACCTGCTACCATATAATGTAAATATATGGTAATGAAGGAGGCTGGTTATGTTGTTGAAAGTCGTTTGCTTATTTGTGGTCATGCTTTATCTGTGGTTCATCGTGGGAATCAAGTGGCCGGGCTACCACAGGGTCTATTGTCCCTATGGTGTGATCAACACCACGGCCTTCGAAGAGAAACGGGCCGACTTACCGGACCTGATGGCGCGGTATCTTGAGCAGGTGACCCCTGAGGATCCGACAATGACCCAAACAGCCGTGCTGATCGGTCGTGGCAAGCGACGATTGTGGGGCTTCGATGTGGCCACGAGTTTCGAAACCTTTTATCTACCGGGTCTCGAGCGCATGCACCGCGTACGGTACTGTTTTTACGGCAAACCCTTTTTGGAGATTGAGGAGGATTTTCGATCGGGTGAGGGGCGGCTCCGTTTTGATCACAAGACATTCAAGTACGATGCCCTCGATGTATCGCTGCTCAAGAGTATGTGGGCCGACATGCCCTTGATGCCGCTGGCCTTCGGGCGGCGCTACCGTTTGATCTACAGAGAAGCTTCGGAAGCGGCCAAGGACCTAGCGATCGATGTGGAGCACAGGACGCAGGAGCACCGTCTTTTCCTAGCCTTTGACGAGTCCGCGCACCTATCGGTCCTCTACGGTAGCCGGTGGGATCACGAGATGCAGAGGGAACTGCCCTTCCGCGTCCGCTACGACCGTTATCGTGAGGTGGAGGGTTATGCTTTACCGCACCGCCTCCGCTTCTACCGGGGAAGCAACCGGCGTCCTGTAGAAGTGCGCAAAGTCGACACGATCTATTACAATGAGGATGTGGCCTTCCACTTTGCACCCTTTCACTTGCAACTTGATCTCTACGCGAAAATTCGTCGTTATCCCCTGTGGTTGCGGACGCTTATCGGGCGCTTTTATCTGCACCCCAACGAATTATGACCCCGAGGGGTCATTTTTTTTATGCGATCGAAAGGTTCGGTTAAGTCTGCTTTAACGCATAGGGGATATGATGGTAGCAATAGAAGTAGTCGAAAGGATGATGTTGTGATGGAACAGGCATGGATACTTGAAGCGAGGGGACTGACGAAAACCTTTGGGAAAGAACAGGCCGTCCGTTCGGTGAACCTGACAATCCAGGAGGGCGAGATTTACTGTCTCCTCGGTCCGAACGGCGCTGGAAAAACCACGACGCTCAAGATGCTGTTGGGTTTTTTGAAGCCGACAAAGGGATCGGTTTACATTGGGGGAGAGGCCATGGCCTGGAACGGTCGGGGACCCAGGGGACGCGTGGGGGCCATGATCGAAACGCCTGCTTTCTACGACCATCTTAGCGGTCGTGACAATCTGATGGTCGTGTCCCTCCTGCATGGGGGAATTGAGAAGAATCGAATCGGCGAGGTTCTCCAGATCGTTGGACTCGAGCGTTCCTCCAAGAAAAAGGTGGGTGGTTACTCCCTGGGAATGCGGCAAAGACTTGCCATCGCCCGGGCGTTGCTCGCCGATCCCGATCTGTTGGTGCTCGATGAGCCTACTAATGGTCTCGATCCGGCGGGGATGCGTGAGATCAGAGAGCTGATCACGCGTCTCTCTCGTGCACACGGAAAAACGATCCTGCTGTCCAGCCATCTCCTCGGTGAAGTACAGAAAATCTACACACGCGTGGGGGTCATCCACCATGGTCGTCTGATCGAGGAGTTCGATCGCGAAAAATTGGCAGTGCTCGAGAAGAATCGTATGCCCTTTGAGGACTACTTTCTCTCGCTCACCGAAGGGGTGAATGCCTTATGATTTATGTTTTCAAAAGCGAGTGGTACCGTTTGCTCCGAGGAAAGATGCTTCCGCTCAGTATAGGCCTGATGGCCCTGCTCACTGCACTCAACTTCATCATCATGCGTCTGGTCATCTATCTAAACCTCGAAGGAGCCGGAGAGTTATCCCGGCAGATGCTGGGGACGAGTGGTACGGATTACCTCAGGACGAGCATGGCCCAGGGATTGTCCGGAGGAACCGTCTATATTGTCCTCTCGGTGATCGTGGCCAATCTGATGACGGAAGAACTGAAAGAGGGAACCCTCAAGTACACCTTGTTGATGCGAGACCGTGTGGCGCTTTACGGGGGAAAACTACTGACTCTTTTCTCGATCGCTGTGCTGATGGCCTCGGCCATCGGTTTGGTGAACCTGGTGGTGGCGACCCTTGGTTTTCCAGCGGGCCCTGAGGGCCCTGTAATCGTCAACTGGGCGCTTGAAGTGGGCATGGCCGCCTTGGCCTTCACAGGCGTTTGCGCGCTATTGTTGCTACTTTTCACGCGCTTCGAACACATGGGAGCGGCCATTGGTCTTGGGGTTGCCCTGTACATCGGGATGAGCCTGTTTGAACTGCTTCTACCCGACAGCTTGTCCCTGGTCTTCTTTACACGCGTGTCTACCTGGTTTGGTCAAGGAGCCTACACAGAGATCACACTGCAGTCGCTGGCGTACATCCTGTGCTTCGGAGCTTGGGGCACTTGGCAGTTCAAACGCAAGGAAATCACGAGCTGAAGCCCATTTCTGATATAATGGGATAAAGGTCGGGTCGAGGGGAAGAAAGGGCCGGACGATAAGGTGCAATGAAGGAAGAAGGGTGGGAGCTTAATGACGAGAATTCTAGTGGCGGATGACGAACGGGAGATCGTAGAACTAATGACCCTGTACCTCGAGAAAGAAGGGTACGAAGTGATGCCGGCCTACGATGGGAAAGAGGCTTTGGGCCTGCTGCAAAGTGAGTCCTACCATCTGGCGATCTTGGACATCATGATGCCGGGGCTCAGTGGCTTTCAAGTGATCAAATCGATTCGTGAGGAGAAGAATCTCCCCGTGATCATCCTGTCGGCACGCGATGACTACTCCGACAAGGTGCTGGGGCTTGATATCGGGGCGGACGACTACATGACCAAGCCCTTCAACCCGCTAGAGCTTCTCTCGCGTGTGAAGGCCCAGTTGCGCCGTAGTTATGAACTCAATGACGAAGGGCCGGATGAGCCGAAGCGGAAGGCGCCCCTCGAAGTGGGGGAACTGTCCTTGGATCTGGACTGTTGTGAACTGTTGAAGAACGATGTACCGATTTCTCTTACCTCCACCGAGTACAAGATGCTGACCTACCTGATGTCCAATGCGGGGAGGGTTTTTACGAAGAAACAGATTTTTGAGAACGTGTGGGAGGAGTCCTACTACGGGGACGAGAACGCAATCCGTGTGCATATCAGCCACCTACGGGATAAGATCGAAGACGACCCCAAGGATCCAAAGTACCTCGTGACGGTCCGTGGTCTCGGTTACAAGTTCCAGGGCAAGAGAAGATGATGCCTAGAATTTTTAAAAAGCTCTACTGGTCATTGATCCTCCGCTACCTGATCTTTCTGGGTGCGGCGGTTGTGGCTACCTTTTTGTACCTCACGCTCACGATCAATACCCTCGTGGATAGCATCGCGGACACGCCGGACGTGGCCAGCTATATGATGAGCGAGATTGGGGACATCACGTACCCCGATGCGAGCGGGGGGATCACCATCCAGGGTGAGCTCGATGCAGAAAGCTGGTTGGAAGTACTCGATGGAAACGAGGTGGTAAAGGTCCGTGGCGAGAAAAGAACCGAGCAGATGGCCTACTCCCAGTCGGAGCTCAATGACATCGCGCTCAATGTAGACGAGCTAATCAAAGGTGTGGAATTTCTCTACGAGTACCATCTGTTCGAGGGTACGGACGGGAAGCCGTACACGCTCCTCTACGTGAAGCCGAACCGTATCGAACGGATGATCCGCCTAGGGGTCAATCTACCCATGGCCCTCAGGGGGACGGAGTTCGAACGTAAACTTGAGATGCGTTTGAACCGACTGCGCCTGGGTTTCGTGGCTGCGCTCTTGACGATCATTGTCTTGTTTAGTCAGCTGACCACCAAGAAGATCCTCCGGCCGCTCAAGAAATTGCAATCGGGACTCGATGAAGTCAGGCGTGGACGATACGATGCACGGCTGGCATTCAAAGGGGCGGAGGAGTTCGAATCGATCAGAGATGATTTCAACTTCATGGCGGAGAAACTAGAGAGGGCAGAAGAAGAGAACCGGGCGATCAGTGAGTCCAAGAAGAAACTCCTGCTGGACATCTCACACGATCTGAGGACACCGGCTACCACGATCCAGGGGTACGCTGAGGTGCTAAACGAAGACCTCATAGAGAATGAAGAGGAGAAAAGAAAGTACCTTCGCTATATTCTCGACAAGTCCCACGTGATGACGGATATGATCGATACCCTTTTCAAGTATTCAAAGCTCGAGAGCTCGGTGTACGATCTGTCCAGACGCGAGTATGACCTAGGCGAGTTTCTCCGGCGGATCTTGATTCGCTTCTACGGGGAGATCGAGGAGAAAGAGATGGACCTCCAGATTGCGCTCCCCGAGAAGGAAACGCTCTTCTCTTTCGACCGCGTGGAGCTGGAGCGGGCCTTTTCCAATATCCTGTCCAACATGATCAAGTATAACCCATCGGGCACGGTCCTTTTTGTCAACCTGATCAGCACGGAGGATCACCATACCGTAGTCCTGGCAGACGCGGGTGTCGGGATTGATGAGGCCCTACAACCACTCATTTTTGAAGCCCTGGTAAGGGGAGATGATACAAGGAAATCTGACGGTGGCACGGGACTCGGCCTGGCCATTGCACGCAAGGTGATTGAACTGCACGGTGGGACGATTGAACTCGAGAGCGAGCGGGACAAAGGAACGACCTTCACGATCCGCTTTCCCAGAGGATAAAAGGGACAAAAAAAGAACGCCGGACGGCGTTCTTTTTTGATGCGGATCAGCGTTTTTCGATCTCGCCGATTTCGTATCCGTTCAGTTCAACTTCCATGTGTTCGATCTTGACTTCCTCCAGCGGACGGTCGCTAAAGTTGGTCTTCACCTTGGCGATCTGGTCCACGATGTCGAGGCCATCGATTACCTGACCGAAGGCAGCGTACTGTCCGTCGAGATGGGGTGAGGTCTCGTGCATGACGAAGAACTGAGAGCCTGCAGAATCAGGATGCTGGGACCGGGCCATTGAGAGAACGCCGGGTGTGTGCTTCAGGTCGTTCTTGAAGCCATTGGCGTTGAACTCCCCTTTGATGGCGTAGCCAGGATTACCCATCCCGGTGCCCTGGGGACAACCGCCCTGGAGCATGAAGCCCCGGATGACACGGTGGAAGATCAGGCCATCGTAATAGCCTTCGCCCGCCAGTGTCAGGAAGTTATTGACGGATGTGGGTGCAATTTCTGGGTACAGCTCAGCGGTTAACGTGCCATAGCCCTCGATACGAATATTTACCTTTGGATTCACAAATATTACCTCCATTCCTTAACTAGACTCATTCTAGCACAAGACCACATCGGAAGAAAGCATTAATCCTTCAATTCACCCTCCAGGTGTTCAGTGAGGACGTTCAGCTCGTGTTTGAGCGCCAACACGCGCTCGAGAGTGAGTCCGCTCTTCTCGAAGGCTTTCACCGGAATCTCCAGTGCACGCTCTTTCAAGCGGATGCCTTTTTCGGTCAAAAAGACGAGGACCCTACGTTCATCTTTGGAATCACGATCGCGGTAGAGGAGTCCTGTGGACTCGAGCCGTTTGATCAGGGGGGAGAGGGTACCGGAGTCGAGGTGCAGACGACTCGAGAGGTGTTTGACAGTGACTCCATCCTCCTCCCAGAGGGCGAGAAGCGCCAGGTACTGGGTGTAGGTGATGCCCAACGGTTCGAGAAGGGGCTTGTAGGCGTTCACAATGGCTTTAGAAGCTGCATAGAGGGAGAAGCAAAGCTGATGATCGAGTTTGAGGAGTTCCTCGGTTCGACGCATCAGAGCAGCGCCTCGATTTCTGAAGTCATATCGTATGGATCCACGGGGGATTCGAAGCGCTTGACGACTTGGCCGTCACGATCGACGAGGAACTTGGTAAAGTTCCACTTGATGCTATCATCCGTGAGGCTGGCAGGGGCACTGTCGCTGAGGAAGGCATGGAGCATCTTGCCACCGGGGTGAGACAGGTCGAAACCTTCGAAGGGTTTGGCGGCGACCAGTTCTCTGAAGAGGGGATGTGCCTCGGGACCCTTCACGTGGACCTTGTCAAAGAGGGGGAAACTGACCCCGTAATTAAGCTCGCAGAAACTCTTCACCTGATCGGTCGTACCTGGTTCTTGGTCGGCAAACTGATTGCAGGGAAATCCGAGCACCTCGAATCCTCGCGCTTTGTATGTCTCGTAGAGCTTTTCGAGATCGGCATATTGTGGGGTGAAGCCACACTTGCTGGCTGTGTTGATGATCACGAGAACCTTGCCTTGATAGGCATCTAGTTTAATCGGGTGGCCATCGATGGTCATGAGCTCATGGTTGGATAGTGTATGCTTTTCCATAGGACATCTCCTTTTTTTATTTATGTACAATTTAGTTGTGTGCAATATAAATATACAAAATATAAGGTTTCTTGTCAAGTGCTTCATCACCCTGGTGATTAGCAGGGCGAAAATAGGGCATCATTCTAAAAAGAAGACTGTACGGAAAGAGGTGCCAAATGCTCAAACATATACCCAATCTATTGACGCTCTTTCGAATCGCACTCATACCAGTGTTCGTAAACGTGTTCTTCTCGGGTGATCCAGGGGCCTACGGCTGGGCCTTCTTCGTCTACGCCTTGGCGGGATTCACCGATGTGCTCGATGGAATCATCGCACGCAGGTTCCGCCTGCAATCGAAACTGGGGGCGGTACTGGATCCGCTCGCCGATAAGCTGATGCTCTTGACTGTCCTCTTGTCCCTCTACATAGGCGAACTCATTCCTCTGGTTATTCTGCTCGTCCCTTTAGCCAAAGAACTGTTCATGATCGGCGGTGGCATCTACCTGTACTTTATTCGTGAAGAGCGGGTGGTCATTCCTTCGAATGTTTTCGGTAAATTATCAACGGTTATGTTCTTCTTTGCGATCGCTACGGTCCTACTTCTCGACGCGCAGATGGTCGTCACCATTTTTCTGTACCTCGCGATTGCTTCGCAGGTGGTCGCCTTCGCAAGTTACGCTCATCATTACGCGACCAAGGTGAAGGGAGGGGACACCTCATGAGGTATATGTACTGTGACACGGAGACGACAGATCGTTTTCCGGGCCAGATCTGCCAGCTGTCTTACATTTTGGATGCAGATGAAATGCCATCGGCTGTAGCTAAGAACTTTTTCTTCAGGGTAGAGAGTATCTCGCCCGGTGCCGCCCGTGTGAACGGGATGAGCGTAGAAGGACTCCGCCGCATCTCCGGGGGTCGATTGTTCTCCGATCATCTGGCGGAGATCGAGGCGGACCTGAGGTGGGCGGATGTGTTCGTCGCCCACAATGTAGCTTTCGATGCGAAGTTCCTTGCGACCGAACTCAGACGCGCGGGTAGTCGTGTGAAAGTGCCGAGGTCGTATTGTACGATGAAAGAGCTGGGTGCCGAGCTGGGCTTCCACCGGTACCCGAAGCTGTCAAAGCTCACGGGGCGCTTGGGAATCAGTGATCTGGAAATCCAAGGGGCACTCGACTACCTTTACGATGCACGTGGCGCCCGTGCCCATGATGCACGGTACGATACCGTGGCCGTTTACCTGATCTGTCAGAAGGCCAAAGCTTGTCGCTAGAAAAGACGCGCGTGATCAACATGATCGCAGGTGTCTTTTTTCATGCAAAAATGAACAGGTCAAGGTCGTCCGATCAGCTGCTTATTCCGATCGTTTCGAGGTATAAATATGCTAGGGAAGAAGGTGTTTCCGTTGACGAAACACATTGGTACACAAATGGATGTGCTGGTCAGAAAATGGGTGGGGGATTTACTCGTGATCATGTCGATCGTGGGGCTACCCCTCTTCCTGACCAATCTGATCAGCGAGTGGAGCATCGGACGACTGGGATTGACCCTAGCGGTGATACCAGTCTATTTGCTGTTGCTCGTGGTGACCTACAGAAGGAACACACTGTCACTCAGGCATTTGCTCGTGTTTTTTTTGAGCATCCTGACCTTACTAGGCTGCATTAGCCTCCTTTTTATCGGCATGGCGGGCCCCGGTCTGTTTTTGATGGGCATGAACGTGGGGTTCGGCGCCCTTTTGTTGCGCCGTGAAAGCGCACGGTGGATGGCCCTGACGCTGGCGGCCCTACTCACTGTGACCATGTTCTTGTGGGTGGTGGGGGTATTACAGATCCGCTATGACGTACTTTACTATGCCGCCTCTTACGAGACTTTCATCAACCGCCTAATGCTGTTCCTTACGGTGGGTGGTCTTTTCTATTTCTTGGCCGAGCGGTTTCGGGTGACTTTTGAGGAACTCCTATCAGAACAGAAGGTGCTCCTTCACGAAATTCGAAGAAAAGAAAAACTGCTCTCGTCGCAAGAGATGGAACTGGAAATACACCGTGCGATCGTGGCCTCCTCTCCCAATGTCATCTTTCTGATGGATCGTCAGGGGGTCATACAGATGGTAAATAGCCATTTTTGTGGCCTCATCGGTTGTGATGTGCATCAGGTGATTGGCGCGCACTACGCGATGGTTGGCGCACCTCCCGTGCTGACCAGTGCTTATGAAAATCTGATGACAGAGGTCAAGGAGAAAAGACGTGCTGTCTCGCGTCGCGTGGCCCTGGCAGTGGAAGGGGAGCAGAAGGTTTACGATCTTGTGATGACCCCCAAGATCACCCCCAACAGTGAAATCGAAGTGATCACGGTGATCCACAACAACATCACACCCCTCGTGGAGAAGGAAGAGCGCATCGAACGGTTGGCCTTTTACGACAACCTGACGAGTCTCCCGAATCGAGTCTTCTTCAAAGAGTCTGTGGAAGAGGCGATCGCATCGGGGAGCGACAAATGTGCTGTGCTCCTTTTCGACCTCGACGATTTCAAGAAGGTAAACGACACCCTGGGGCACCGCGTGGGCGACCAAGTACTTCGCGATCTGGTGACCCAGTTGAAAAAACGCTTGGAGCCGGATGATGTATTCGCTCGGCTTGGAGGTGATGAGTTCGCACTCCTCAGCTTCAACCACGGGCCTGTGGAGAGCCACCGGGAGCGTCTTACCGATAAGAGCAGAGTCCTGACGGAGGTCATGGATCAGATGCTCCATATCGAGGAATTTCAGTTTTCCATTTCCATCAGCATCGGTGGTGTCGTGTACCCCGACCACGGGAGCAATTACGATACCCTGATCAAGAATGCCGAGACGGCCATGTACGTGGCGAAGGCGGCGGGAAAGAACACCTTCCGCATCTTCGATATGGGTATGGAGGAGTCCACACTGGAGACGGCCCTTTTTGAAACGCACATCCGCCGAGCCATGGAAAATGGTGAGATCGATGTGCATTTCCAGCCGTTGATCCGCAGTTCCGATGAACGCATAAGGGGTTTTGAGGCCCTCATGCGGTGGTCTTCTCCGCTATTCGGAATCGTATCGCCGGATCGATTCATCCCAGTGCTCGAGGAGACGGGGTTGATTCTATCCTTTGGAGCTTACGTGGTGAAAAGAGCATGCGAGGTGAACCGGAGGATGCAAATGTGTCTGGGCCATGATACGGTGGTCAGCGTGAACTTATCCCCCATGCAGTTCTTCCAGGAACATTTTGTCGAGGAGGTCATTGGGATCTTAACAGAAACCGGGTTATCCGGCAAGAGTCTGGAGTTCGAGATCACCGAGCACGTGCTGATCGAGAGTCCGGAGGAAGTGGTGCGAACGCTGCACCGCCTGAAGGATTTAGGCGTTCGCGTGGCGCTCGATGATTTCGGGACCGGGTATTCCTCCCTGAATTACCTGAGGAGCCTGCCCATCGACACGCTGAAGATCGATAAGTCCTTTATCGAGGATCTTCTTGACCCTGACCAGGGCAAGCACCTAGTGGGTTCGATCGTGGCCCTCGCCCATGGTCTGGGACTCGAGGTCGTGGCGGAGGGCGTTGAGACGGAAATGCAGTGGCATTACCTGCAGGCGAAGGGCTGCGATGTGCTACAGGGCTATTATTTTTATCGACCTATGAAAGAGAATCTACTAAAGGAGTTATGCGATGATTTTTCTCACCAGCCCCAGTAAGACGATGGAACTCGGTGGTAGACAAGATGGCCGATGGCCGGATGAAGACCGACAACATAAGGCCATGCACCTGAGAGATAAGCTTCAGCAGATGAACCACGACGAGCTGAAGGAAGTCTACGGTGCTTCGGACCAGGTGGTCGCGGAGGCGCAGAAACTCCTTGCGGATCCCGGCTACTACCGGGCACTTCCGGGCTATGCAGGCCTGATCTTCAAGGAACTGGACTATGCCTCGCTTCGACCGGATCAGTGTGCTTATCTCGATGCCCATCTCTGGATACTCTCGGCTCTTTACGGATACTTACGGCCGACTGAACGTTTCGCGCCCTACCGGTTGGACCTAGTGGATGATATGGACCTCAATCTGGTGGATTATTGGCGGGATACGATTCGGGACGCACTTCCCAAGGAGGACTTCATTGTGAACCTTGCCTCCAAGGAGTACATGAAACTGATTGACAGGGAGCAAGTGGGTGATCGGCTGATTACCATCGACATCAAGGAACGCAGAGAAGATGGGAAGCTCAGGACAGTGGCCACCTACGCGAAAAAAGCGAGGGGTGCCTTCCTGCGGTTTGCCGCCATGACGAAACCGACCACGGTGGATAACCTGAAGCACTTCGATGGTCTCGGTTACGTCTTTTCTGAAGAGGATTCGACGGACCGCACCCTCACCTTTATCCGATGACAACACAGTGGACAAGAAAACGCCCATCTGAATCGATTCAGATGGGCGTTTGTATGCTCTCACATGTTATCTAACGGTTCATGGCTTTGTTCAGCATATCCTTGAGGGAATCGAAGTCACTGACGTTCGAGATGAAACCGTCGAGCTTTTCCTGTGGGACGTCTTTTAAATCGGATAAGTTCTCGACGTTGAATCCGCTTTTATCGATGAAATCGCGAACCGATTCCAGTGTCGTGTTGTTCTTGATAAAATCATCGGACAACAGCTTGTCGAGATCCAGATCGTCCAAATTGAACTGTTCTTTGAGGTCACCTGCTAGTTCGTTGAATTTCTTTTTAAAGTCCAAAAGATCGCTCCTTTCCTATCGTTTTAATGCTCGACCATGCGACCGAGGCCCTTGGCTTCGGCCACCCAATTCTCCACGCGCTTCACGGTGGGGGGCACGCGCACGAGGTTCTTTTTCGCGTTGATCTCATTCATCTTTTCGCAAAGATTTTCTGCGTTTCGATGGGCGAGTTCTGGCACCGTATCGACGCCCGCGGCCTCCAGAAGCTCCGCGTACTGTCCACCAACGCCCTTGATCCGCATCAGATCGGCATGGTTGACCCAGGTGAGGATCGTCTTCTCCTGGATGCCTGTCTTCTCGGCAATTTCTTTTCTGCCCTTCTTCGATGCCCCCGTTTTCAAAAGGGCTTCGATGGAACCGATGCCCACCTCCTTGAGTTTTGTTTCATAAGCAGCTCCAACGCCTTCAATCGTACTGAGTTTAGCCATGGAACCATCCTTTCTCTACACTTATGAACAATTGCCTATTCTATAGATACCACCGGATGGGAATGGTTAACAGAATAAATGAGAATCAATGAAAAGATTCATCCGGCCGAGCATATGACAGAACAGGGATTTTCCCCTATAATGAAGGTAGACAAAAAGAAAGAAGGCGAGTGACATGGCCGGCGAAAAATTATCGAGCATCAAAAAAGCGACGCTTCTGCTTGAAGCCCTGAGCGAACCTCCTTATCTCTTCAAAGCGGCCGAGCTTTCGGAGAAGCTCCAGATCAATCGAACAACGATCCACCGGATGCTGGACGATCTGATCGACAGCAACCTGGTGATGAAAGAGGAAGAGGAAAAAGCCTATCGCTTGGGACCGGGACTCTACCGGATGGGGTCCGTCTACTATAAACAGCTGCAATTCAACAACAAGCTGACGGCGGTGCTGTCCAAGATTTCTGAGGAATCACGCGAGTCCGTGGGGCTGGCAATCAGGGACCACGAGCGGATCATCTCCTTGTACGAGCTGGAGATCAACCAGCCGATGAAAATGAATTACCAGCCGGGGCTCTTCTACCCGATGAACCGCGGATGTTATGGAAAATGCCTGATGGCCTACTACGATCAGGATCGGGTCGAGGAACTGCTCGACCAGCAGACCTTCGAGAAGGTGTGCAAGAACACCTTGACCGAAAGGGACGAAATCCTGAAGGAGTACGAGAAGATCCGAAAACAGGGATACGTGGTGAGCGACGAGGAAACCTTCCCCTATGCTGTGGGTGTGGGCATTCCGATTTTCAACGAAGAGGGAGAGGTAAAGGTGTGTGTAGCAATTTCCTACCTCAAGCAGAAGGACCACGAGGAACGCATCGAAGAGCTGAAGGACATTTTATTCAAATACGCAGAAGAAATCCGCCGGTACAGTCCCTGACCGGCGGATTTTTCTCATTTTGATCAGTAGATTTCCGACCGCTTGAGATAGACGAGTGAGAGGAGGAAGGAAAAGACGCCGACGCCCATGGCGAGATACAAACTGAGCGAAGGTCTACCCATCGTCAGTTCGATATGCTGGCTGTTGAGATCCACTCCGAGGAGCAGGGGGGCCGACCAGGGGAAGTAGGCGATGTACTTCGATTGGGTGGCCATGAAGAGGAACACCTCGATCACGATTCCGACGGCGATCGGTGCCACGAAGTTTTTAAAGAGAAGGGTTACGAAAAAGATGGGCATGAGCAGGGGGAGGAAGAGGAGCGTGTTCGTATAGAAGAGCCGGCCAGACTGGAGGAGGGTGACCATCGTGATCTCTCGGTATCCGCCGAGAAGGGAAAAGAGCAGCGTGGTCACGTATCCCGAGGTGGCCATGGCGATGAGACCAAGCGCCAGGATGAAGACCTTAGCCAAAAGGAAACGGCCTCGGCCGGTGGGCAGGGAAAAGAGGTGCTTCATCATATCGTCGCTGTACTCCCGTTCTATGAGGTAAGTTGCGTACAAACCGTAGAGCAGGGTGCCGATGATCAGGCTGTTGAGCAGGATGGTCTGGTTGACAAAATCATAGAAGAGGGGGGCTTCCTCCGCCCATTTTGCCTGAGACCGATAGACGATGAAGTTCAATAGCGGTGAGCACAGGGTGCCGGCGAAAAGAAGGTACAGCATGTTCGAGCGCTTGAGTTTCAAAAGTTCTACCCTAAGATAACCGATCATGAGATGATCCCCCCGCTCGTCAGTTGTATGTAATGGTCCTCGAGCGTCGGCCTGATGGTACTCAGGTGGTGCACCAACACGTCGCCCTCCTGCAGACGTCGGTTGATGAGGGCAGCCTCATCGAGACGTTCATAGATGCGCAGCTCTTCTTCGTGGACACGGTAGTCGGTGATCATTAGCTCCTGTTCGAGGAGGCGAGCAGCCGTCGGGGGGCGGTCCACCATGAGCCGCAGGTACCGGCGTTTGGACCGGGCAAAGTCCGATAGGGTGATTTCGTCGAGGAGTTTTCCATGGTGGAGGATGCCGATGCGATCGGCGAGAAGTTCCACCTCGGAGAGTTGGTGGCTGGAGAGGAGAATCGTGATCTCGCGTTCCCGGCTCAGTTTTTTGAGAAACCGGCGCACCTCCACGATGCCGTTGGGATCGAGTCCGTTCGTGGGTTCGTCCAAGATCAAGAGCTCGGGATCGGCGATCAGCGTCCGGATGATGCCCAGGCGTTGCTTCATCCCCATGGAGAAGGAGCCGACCTTCTTATCTCCCGCGGCGCTGAGACCAGCCATTTCCAGCAGACGGTCGATCTGATCCTGTTTGGAGATGCCGAGCAGGTGGGCGAAGATCATCAGGTTTTCCCTGGCGGTCAGGTTCGGGTAGAAACCCGGGGACTCGATCATGGCGCCCACACGAGAGAGCATCTTTTCACCGGGCTGAATGTCCTTCCCCAAGATCTCGATTGTGCCGCTGTCGGGGCGCACGAGTCCCAGGAGCATGCGGAGCGTTGTGGTTTTGCCCGCCCCGTTGTTGCCGAGAAACCCATAGATTTCTCCTTTGTTAACGGTCAAGGAGAGTTCCTCCACCGCCGGAACGGCTCCGTATTTCTTAGATAGATGGGTCGTTCGGATCATGGTCATAAGTTCTCCTTTCCTTTCTTCTGATCTGAACCCATGATACACCATGAACCTGAAGTGTTCCTGACGAGAACCTGAACAGTTCCTTAAAGCGGATTCAGTACTTGGGTAGTGTCACGGAAAAGGTCGTTTGGTGCCAAGGGATACTCTCGGCATTCATCTGACCACCCAACCGTTCGACCAACCTAGAAGTGATGGCAAGTCCGAGACCCGTACCACCAGTGGTAAAACGTCTTTCGAAAAGCCGGTCTGGGGGGAGGGTGAACCCCTGGCCACCGTCGGCGACAGTGATGACACAGTCTTCCCCGTGCACCTCCAGCCGAAGCTGAATCCATTTCCCCTCGCTGCCATAGTGGAGGGCGTTATCCAGGAGATTTTGCACGATTCTTTTCACAGCAGTGGGGTCGAGGGTCACCTGGACGGGCCGATCCGGCAGATGAATCTCGGGTCTTACGTCTCTCGCCTCAATCTGGAGGTACATTTTAATCAAGCACTCACGCAAAAGGGCACAAAGATCGAAGGATTCAGGCGGCCTGGCGTCATCACCACTCTCTGTCCTGGCGTAGGTGAAAAGGCGGTCGAGATGGTTCGCCAGTTGTCGGGCTCGCACGGCACTACGTTCGATGTAGCGGGTGCGTTCGGCTTCCCTTGTGATCACGCCGTGATCGAGAGCCTCCAGGTGCCCGATAACAGCAGTCAGCGGTGTGCGCAGATCGTGGGAAAGATCAGCGATCAGTTGGACCCGCTGCTCTTCGCGACGTATCATCTGGAGGTGCTGCCTTTGGTGGGTATCGAGAATTCGGTTGATCGTGGCGTCGCTTGTGTCCGGCTTAGCAGGCAGACGCAGTGGAATCCGGAGATTGTGATGTCCGTCTTCATATAGACGGAGGGTCTCCCTGCGCAACTCTTCCCGCCGGTGATGGTTCTGCCACTGCAGAAACCAAAGCATGAGAAGGAGGACCTGCGCGGCCAAGAACAGGATCATGAGGTTTCTCTGCTTTCCCCGCGGAGTCTATAGCCAAGTCCCCAAATCGTTTCGAGCCACTCGGGATGGGAGGGGTCTGATTCGAGCTTTTCCCGGATGCGCCGGATATGGACCATGATGGTATTGTCATCGCCCAGGAAGGGTTCCTTCCATACCTGGGCATAGATCTGTTCTTTGCTTAGGATCTGGTCGGGATGCGTGGCGAGGAGCAGCAGGATGTCGAACTCTCGCGGCCGAAAATCAATAGACAGGCCATGTCTCTTGACCAGACGCTTCTGGGGATCGATGACAAAGGGGCCGATGTGGAGAGGGCGGGCACCGGATCGTATTCTCCGCTGGCTTCTTAGGTGCGCATGTACGCGGGCCAGGACCTCTGGCATGGAGAAGGGTTTGGTGATGTAATCGTCGGCGCCTACATTAAGCCCCAGGATCTTTTCGTTTTCACTGGACTTTGCCGTGAGAAGTAGGATGGCGGGATCGCCCAGGGCCCGGATCTCTCCCACGAGATCGAGCCCATTGAGTCCCGGCATGGCGATGTCGCTGAGGATCAATTCATGACGGTGCTCGCGATAAAAGCATAGTCCCTGCAGTCCATCGTAGGCGATGTCCACATCAAACCCTTCAACAGTCAAGTAGCGACCGATGAGATCGGCGATTTCCCGGTCGTCCTCAATAACGAGGAGTCTTTCCTTTGTGAGGCTGTGCATGTGTTTTTCCTCCCTTGTCTTCTTATGGAAAGAGCATAGCACAACCCTACAGGCCGACAGGCAGCATTAACGGAAAGATAGGAAAAATTTCACAGAATTTTAAGCTTTTTTGTTGAGATCAAAAACAGTAAAAAGTACTGGAAACCAAAAAGAACAAATGAGACCGGTGCGATGACCGGTCTCATTTGCATGGGAGAGGGTGTTCCTTATAGCTGGAACTGTCGGATCTGATTCTGAAGTTGGGCGGCCAGTTCGGCAAGTCCTTCGCTGGCATCGGCAATCTGTGCCATGGCTGCCGTTTGTTCTTCCACGGAGGCCGAGGCCTCTTCGGTACCCGCGGCATTTTCCTCCGAGATGGCCGAGAGGTTCTCGATGACCTTGACGATTTCTTCCTTCTTCTCGGTCATGGACTGGCTCGAGTGATTCAGTTCGTCGACGATCTGTCTCACGGCTTCGATGGCACTGGCAATCCCGTCAAATTTCGTGTGGGTCTGCTCCATGCTATCCATCTGGGCGGTCACGATCTGACCGGCTGCGTTCATGGTCTTCACGGCTTTGGATGTCTGCTGGGAGAGTCCAGCGATAATCTCAGAGATTTCCTCAGCGAAGGTGTTCGACTGCTCGGCAAGCTTCCTAATCTCTTCAGCGACGACGGCGAAACCGCGGCCGGCGTCACCGGCCCTTGCGGCTTCGATGGCAGCATTAAGTGCCAGGAGATTCGTCTGGTCGGCGATGGACTTGATCATATCGCTGGCCCGTTCAATCTTCTCTGTGTTGCCGTCGGTTTCCAAGATGATCTCGTGCACCTCTTGAGCTGCCTCATTGTTCTGCCGGGTTTTTTCCCGAAGGTCGGCGAGGGCAGCGATGCCAGCGTCCTTCAGCAGGTTCATCTCGTCGGCCGAGAGGTTGAGGGCGTTGACCAATCGGATGTCTTCGTTTACGATTTCGCCGAGGGTGTGGATCTGTTCTGCGCCATCTTGGGTTTCTTTGGCCTGATCGGTGGCACCGCGGGCGATTTCCTCTATGGTGCGAGCGACCTCATCAGCGGCCGTGGCCGACTGCAGACTAGTAGCCGTGAGCTCCTCTGACGAGGCGGAGACGCTTTCAGAGCCACTGGCGATCTCTTCGACCAGACCGCGGAGCTTCTGCTGCATACTCTCCACCGAGCGTGCGATGGTACCTACTTCATCCCGACGGTCACCGTAACGCTGTAAGGCTTGTTCGGTATCCTGTCTTAGGTCGAAGTTAGCGATCTTCTCGACTCGGTCTGATAAAAGGGAAATGGGCTTGGCGATGGAGGATCCCAGGAAGAGAGCTGCAAGGATTCCGGCGAGGAGAAAGCCTCCGGTGATGAGCATCAGAAGGTTGCGCATGTCGGCCAGGTTCCCCAGCACCTCTTCTTCTACGGCGACGTTGAGCAGCGTCCACTCGGTGCCGGGAATAGGGGCATAAGCTACGTAGTTCGTGCGCCCCGCGTAGTCGTAGGTGTCCACACCACGGCCTTCCGCCAGGGCCTTTTCGATGGAACGGGCGACATCGGTAAAGGCGGCGTCTTCTGCGGCCCGTTCGATCACATTGACCTGGTTCATGACCATCTCGCGGTCGGGGTGGGCCACGGTGGTTCCCGATTGGTTGATGGCATAGGCGTAACCCATCTGACCGATGCCCATCCCATCGGTGATTTCGTTCAGGGAATTCCCGTCACGACGAGCGATGAGAACAGAGACCACCTGATCTTGGCTGTAGATCGGAACCGCGTACATGAGAACGGCATCTCCTGTGACGCGACTGATCAGTACATCGGAAAGGTTCGGTTCACCGGCGAAGGCGCGCCGTACGTAACTACGATCGCCGAGAGAGGCCACGTCACCGCTGAGGGCGTAACGGGCCGTGCCATCGGGATCAACGATGGCCATATCCAGGTAGCCCAGGCGTTCGACGTCGGCGGCCAGCGAGTTGCGTTTATCTGCCCAACTGCGACCTGTCATCTCCGAGCGGTTGGCGACTTCCTGTAAGATCGCCAGATGGCTATTGACGGTAATCTCCACCTCGCGGGCTCCAGTATCGGAGGCCGCAATCAGGGCGGTTTCCACTTCTTCTGTCACCGTGTCGCTGGCGAAGTAGACGGCGGTGAAGCCCAGACCCAATGAGACGACCAAGAGTAAAACCCCAACGAACAGGGCGATTTTTCGCGATAGATTCATAAGAAGCTCCCTTCGACTGTTAATAGGCTGACGATATTATGCTTCATCATACCACACTTACTAGGTGGTGAGAAGCGGATTCAAGGGAGCATTTAACGGCTCAATTCTTAACGGTCACATCGCATTTGTACTTTTCAGATTATTTATGGTAGAATGAATTAAATCCTATATATGAACATCTTGTTCGCAGTTTGAACAAGGTAAAAAAGGAGGGTGTTTATGGAGAGAGAGCTCAAAACAGACGGGGCTTCGGTGTCGGAGAAGGAAATCATCCGCTGGATCGAAGAACTGGTGGCTCGTCCGAGCCACAGTGGAGTGAAGGGACAGGAGACGGCCACGGCGGCCTATATCCACGATCTCTTTCAAAAGGAGGGCATTTCCTCGGAATTGATTCCGGTGGCCGATGGCCGGTGCAATGTGGTGGCCCGGCTCGAGGGAAGGGGTGGTGGTAGGAGCCTGCTGTTCACGGGCCACACGGATACGGTCCCCCCTTATGAGATGGCCCACCCCTATGAGGTGATCGAGGAGAAGGACCGTCTCTACGGACGGGGTACCGTGGACATGAAGGGGCCGCTGGCCTGTATGATCGCAGCCATGGTGGCGATCAAAAGAGAGGGAGCACCGCTCAAAGGAGATCTCGTCTTCGGCGGGGTCATTGACGAGGAGGCCGGTAGTCTCGGGACCATTGCTCTTTTGGAACAGGGGATCGAGGTCGATGCGGCCATTATCGGCGAACCGACGGACTTCGGCTTGTGCCTGGCCCACCGGGGACTCGAGTGGTACACGCTAACCATTGAGGGGAAGACAGTCCACGGTGGAAACCAGGCGGAAGGAGTCAATGCAATTCTCCATGCCAGCGAGCTCATCAGCCGCCTCCAGCGTGAGATTTCGATCCATATCGAGAAGACCGCCCACCCGATTATCGGGAAGGGGTCGATCAACTTCGGTACCATCCACGGGGGAACCCAACCCAGTACCGTGGCCGGGGAATGCGTGATCACCTTTGACAGGCGATGGCTACCGGGGGAAACCCATGCCGAGATCACAGGACAGATTCAGGCGGTGATCGAACAGATGGCCACCGAGGATCCGACGTTCAAGTGTAGGCTCGAGATCATGCCGGAGAGCGTGATGAAGGAGGGGTATGTCCACGCGCCCATGTCCATTGATCCGCGCCACCCGCTGGTGGGGATCGCAACAGATGCGGTGGAATCGGTGACGGAGTTGAAGGCCAGGCACACCTATTTTCCAGCCTGGTCCGATGGGGGCCTCTTCGACCGGGAGGGAATCCCGACGATCGTCTTGGCGCCGGGGAAACTATCGTCGGCGCACTCGACAGATGAGCACATCCCCATCGCACATCTGGTGCCTGGGATGCTAGTGTACAAACAGATTGCTCAAGCGTTTTGTAACGAACCACAGGATTGAACGAGGGGGAGAAATTGTGGCAGATATCGTAAAAAAGGAAGAGAAAGCGTTCAAAGTACCGCATGTATACGTGATTTTATTGGTGTTGATTGCAATTGGCGTTGTCATGAGCTACATCGTTCCTGCAGGCCAGTACGAGATGATGGAGGCGGCCAACGGTCGCGAGGTGGTAGATTCCACGACCTTCAGCTTCGTAGAGAACCAGCCGCTGGGTGTCTTCGATTTTCTACAGTCCGTACCCAAGGGGATGTCGGAGACGGCCACGATCATCTTTTTTATCTTCATCGTGGGTGGATCCTTTGCCGTGATCGATGATACGGGTGCCATCGAGGCCGGTCTGGGGCGGATCACCAAGACCATGGCCGGCAAGGAACGGGCCATCGTGCCGATCGTGATGATCGCCTTTTCCCTTGGGGGAGCGGTATTCGGCATGGCAGAGGAGACCCTACCCTTTATTCCGATCATGGTGACCTTGGCCGTGGCCCTGGGCTTTGACTCGCTTACGGGCGCCGGCATGGTCCTTCTCGGTGCGGGTGCGGGTTTTGCCGGTGCCTTCATGAATCCTTTTACCGTGGGCGTGGCCCAGGGCATCGCCGAGCTCCCGCTCTTTTCGGGAATGGGTTACCGGATCTTCGTGTACCTGGTGATGCTGACGGTCTCGGTGAGCTTTGTCTACTGGTACGCCGGCAAGGTGAGAAAGGATCCAAAGAGTAGTCTGATGTACCACGAGGACCTGGCCCGCGAGGATGAGATTGATCTCGATGCGTTGAAAACCTTTAACACGCAGCGCAAGCTGGTGCTCTGGATCGTAGCAGGCACCATCGCACTTTTGGTCTTCGGCGTGACCCAGTATGGTTGGTATATCATGGAGCTCTCAGCACTCTTTCTCGGGATGGCCATCGTGGCTGGTCTCGTGGGTGGGCTGGGTCTCGACGGTTTTGCCAAGAGCCTGGCCAACGGTATGGCCAACATCGCCGGCGGTGCCCTGGTGGTCGGTTTTGCACGCGGGATCTTGGTGGTGCTCAACGAGGGGCAGATCATGCATACGATTTTGTACGCTGCCTCTAATCTGGTCTCGGGCCTACCGACGTCCTTCGCTGCACTGGGCATGTACATCTTCCAGTGTTTCCTGAACTTCCTGATTCCATCGGGCAGTGGCCAGGCGGCGGTCTCTATCCCGATCTTGGCCCCCCTGGGGGATATTGTGGGTGTGACACGCCAGACAGCGGTGCTCGCCTATCAGCTGGGAGATGGTATCTCCAATATTTTCACCCCCACCTCAGGCTACTTCATGGCGGGTTTGGCCCTTGCCAAGATCCCGTGGACGAAGTGGGCCAAGTGGTTCTTACCGCTGATCCTGGTCCAGTATATCGTCGGTGGTATCCTGGTGGTCATCGCCCACAACATAGGCTTTGGACCTTTCTAGGCAGTGATGTGTAGGAAGAGCGGATAAAAGAAGCGGTGAAGAAAATGAAAGCTCCAGATTTCCCTTGGGAAATCTGGAGCTTCGTGTTTCGTTAATCTTCTACGTCGTGGGCGATGCGGCTGGCGGCCGAGGCGGCCAGGGCGGCCACGATATCGTCCATGAAAACGTGGACTTCCTTCCCCTTGAGCTCGTCCAGTTTCTTGATGATCCCCTTTTTCTCCTTATCGAGGTAGCCGTAGTTCGTCAGGCCAATGGTCCCGTAGATATTCACGATGGACAGGGGTAGGATCTCATCGATACCGTAGAGGGGTTCGTCCACTTCCACGATGGACTGCAGGGGCTCGGGTAATAGCTTCTTCTCCGCCAGTTCATCGAGAGCAACACCCGTCAGGATCGCGTGGATGACCTCTCTCTTCTGTAGCACGGCCTCCACACTTTCCAGACACCGTTCTATGGTGAGCCCCGGGTTGTACTTCTCCTGGAGCATGTAGACGATGTCGGCGACATCGGTGAGCTCGACACCGCGTTTCTTCAAGAGTTCTCTTGTGGTGCGCTGTAGGCTTTCCAGATCATAAGTCTTCATAAGTTGCCTCCTTATATTATCTTTTCCTTGATAGGTATACCCGATTCGATCTCCGACTACCAGCCGAGTAGATCGGAGGAGGATTTCTCATGTCAGGGGCATCCCTTTGTTTTTATCCGAGGACAACAGGGTATTTATGTACCAGTGCAAGTAAAGAAAAGGAGGGACCATTATGCAGCATAGTTTGACCATAGTCCTATCTGGCGAAGCCGGTCAAGGGCTGCAGACGCTCGAGGATTTTATCGTCGAGGCTGCGGGGAACGACTACTATGTTTTCAGTACGAAAGAGATCATGAGCCGCGTACGGGGTGGGAACAATACCGTGGAGATTCGCCTCGCCGATGAGCGGGTCATGGCCTACCAGGAGAAAATCGATTACCTCTTCCTACTCAACGACCATGCCTACGATCGTTTGACAGAACGTGTGACGGAGGAAACGATGATCTTTGGAGAAGAGGATTTCTTCTCGGGGAAAGAAAAGGGAAAGCCACAGATCTTTCCGCTGGGTGAGTTGGCGAAAGAGGCGGGTAACAAGCTCTACGCCAACACCATCTTGTTCGGTTACATCGCCGGTCTTCTGGCGTTTGACCAAGACTATTGCAATGAATTGATCGACGAGCGCTTCGGCCATCTGGAAGAAAAGGTGCTCGAGGAGAACAAAGAGGCCTTTAAGATGGGACGGTCGAAATCTGAGGATGTCGACTTGCCCAAGACCGTGAAGAAGAACGAGAAGGCCAGTGAGCTGAAGATCCTAAACGGTACGGCGGCCGTCGGTATAGGGGCCTTGGCCGGGGGATGCAACTTTGTCAGCTCCTATCCGATGTCACCCTCCACGGCCCTGTTGGTCTTTATGTCCCAACATGCGAAAGAGTTCGGGGTGCTGGTGGAACAGGCGGAAGATGAAATCGCGGCGCTCAATATGGTCGTCGCCGGCTGGTACGCTGGTGCGCGGGGACTGGCCACGACTTCCGGTGGCGGTTTCGCCTTGATGGAAGAAGCGCTGAGTTTATCGGGGATTACCGAGACACCCTGTGTGATCCACATTGCCCAGCGGCCGGGACCGGCCACGGGTCTACCGACGCGTACCGAACAGGGGGATTTGAACCTAGCCGTCTACGGCGGCCACGGTGAGTTCCCACGGATCGTGCTGGCACCGGGTTATCCTGAGGATGCCATCAAGCTGTCACAGCGTGCCTTTTGGCTGGCGGACAAGTACCAGGTACCGGTCTTTATCCTGACAGACCAGTATTTCGTGGATAGTTTCTGGCAGATGGAACGCTTCGAACTCGAAGAGGACTACCTAGAAGAATCCATCGTGGAGACCGAGGAGACCTATCTACGCTACGCGCTTTCCGACCATCCCCTGTCACCGCGTGGAATTCCCGGAAGAGGGAAGGGACTTGTGAAGGTGGACTCCGATGAGCACACGGAAGAAGGTCTCATCACCGAGGACTTTAACGTGCGCATCGATATGAACGAGAAACGACTGGCCAAGGAAGACCTGCTCCTTGATGATTATCAGGACGTGGAGCTGGTCGGTCCCGAGAACTTTGCGAAGCTCATCATCGGCTGGGGATCGACCTACGGAGTGCTCAAGGAGTATATCGATACCTGCGATAGAGAGGATGTGGCTTTCCTCTATGTGAAGCAGGTCTATCCACTGCACAACTCGATCCTGGATTTGACAGATCAGGCCGAGCAAATCGTGGTTATCGAGAACAATGCCACGGGTCAATTTGCCAAGTTAATGAAACTTGAACTCGACGTGGAAGCCGATGATTCGATCCTCAAGTACAATGGCGAACCCTTTAGTATCGAAGAAATCGACGAAATGCTCGAGGAGGTGCTCGTATGATGAATTTTGAATTTGATCGGAACATCGATATCGCATGGTGTCCTGGTTGCGGAGACTTTAGCATCCGCAAGGCGCTCATCGCGGCGCTACAGGAGCTGGAACTCGATCCTACCCAGGTGGTCATGACTTCGGGGATCGGACAGGCGGCCAAAATGCCACAGTATGTGAATACGAACTTTTTCAATGGCCTGCACGGGCGGGGTCTACCGCTGGCCGTGGCCATCAAGGCATCGAACCCAGCGTTGACGGTAATCGCCGAGGGTGGTGACGGGGACATGTACGGAGAGGGTGGTAACCACTTCATCCACAATATTCGCAGGAACCCGAACATCGCTCACTTTGTCCACAACAACATGGTCTACGGTCTGACGCAGGGACAGGCGTCGCCGACGAGCCAAATGGATTTCCATACGCCCGTCCAGGTGGATGGCGTGATCAACGAACCCTTTAACCCGCTGGCCGTGGCCCTCTCCCTTGGAGCGACCTTTGTGGCACGTGCTTTTTCAGGAGATGTGGAGAAGCTGACAGAAATCATGAAGGCGGCCATCCAGCACAAGGGATACGCCCTCGTGGATATCTTTCAGCCCTGTGTGTCTTTCAACAAGGTAAACAACTTCCGTTGGTACAAGGAGAACTCCTATTATCTAGAGGACCACGACCCCACGGACCACGCGGCGGCTATGACCCTAGCGCTCAAGCGTGATAAGTATCCACTGGGCATCCTGTATCAGGTGGAGGGGAAAGAGTCTTTTGAGGAAAAGATCAATATCTACCGAGAAGACGAGACCCCAATCGTCAAGAGAAAGCGGGATCTCTCGGCAGTACAGGATTTGATGGACGAAAAATAAGCAAAAATCATCAGACGCTCCCTACATCTTATGATGGGGAGCGTTTTTTTTGTGCGAGAAATTTCAATGCACCTTTTCTTTTGTCTGGATTTATAAACAATGCGCAAAAATAGACAGATAATTTTCGTTTTTCGCCATGAAAGCGTTGACAAAAGTGCATAAACGATATAATATGAACATAAACAAACAAGCAAAACGATCAAATGTGAAAAGGGAGGTCGTCTCGTGTTCGCCGAAGAACGGAAACAAGCCATTCTATCCAGGCTACAAGAAAAGAAAAAGGTGACGACACAGGAGCTCGCCGTTGCCTTCGACGTCTCCGAGGCCACGATCCGACGTGATATCGCAGAACTCGATGAAAAAAAACTGCTACTTAGAACCCATGGTGGGGCCATGCTCCTCGATGAGGAGACAGAGCCCAGTTACTACGACAAGGTGGACCGCTACCGCGAGGAAAAGGAACGCATCGCCAAGATCGCGGCCGACATGATCCGCGACGGCGATACCCTGGTTCTCGACGGGGGGACCACAACGCTGGCCTTGGCCCGCTTGCTCAAGAACCGAGAAGTGACGATTCTGACCAATGCCATCGATATCGCCCTGCTTTACGAACAGGACCCCAAGGTCACCGTGATTCTGACGGGTGGGGACATCCGCTGGAACACGCGGGCCCTCGTGGGACCCGTGGCCGATCGCACGCTGGATACCTTCCGTGTGCAGTACGCCTTCATCGGTGCCAACGGGGTGGATGACAGTGGCATCATGACGGCCAACGCCACGGAGGCCCAGACCAAGCGGGCCATGCTCAAAATCGCAAAAAAAAGCTACTGCCTTCTCGACCATAGTAAGGTGGGACGGACACAGTTCAACCGAATCTGTTCGCTGGAGGCCTTGGATGGAATCATCTCGGACACAGAAATCGAGGATCCAGGGTACGATCGGCTCAAGGAAAAGTGGATTGCAGGAGGTGAACGGCACCGATGATTATTACCGTAACGCTCAATCCGGCCATGGACCGGACCCTGTACATTGATCATCTGACGATCGATCATATCAACAGGGTGAAGGAAACCGTCACCGTACTTGGTGGCAAGGGCATCAACGTTTCCAAAACACTCCAGAAGATGGGTGGCCAGACGAAGGCCCTGCTCATCGCGGGAGAAGAGAATCTGTCGGTGGTAGACAGGCAGCTGACTCAGCTGGGCCTCGACCACGCGTGTATCCCCGTTTCCGGTGAAACACGGATTAACATCAAGATTGTCGATGAAGCCGGTGGCACTTACACAGACTTCAATGAGAAGGGGCCAAGTGGAGAAGCGCGGGCCTTCGATGCTATCAAAGAGAAGGTTGGCGAGGAGCTACAGAAGAACGACGTGCTGGTGCTCTCGGGCTCCTTACCTCCTGGATGGCCGGAGGGAATCTACCGAGACCTCGCCTCGATCCACGAGGGTGCGGTCCGGGTGATCCTGGATGGCTACGGGCCGTCCTTCACAGAAGGATTAAAGGCCCGTCCTGCCCTGGTGAAGCCAAACCTCAAGGAACTCGAGGACCACGTGGGGCGCGAACTACCCAGACGCGCCGAGCAGATTGCAGCCTGTGAGGAGCTACTGGTGTCTGGTGCCAAGTGTGTGGTCCTGTCACTCGGTGAAGAGGGAATTTTGTGGGTGGACGAAAGAAACGTTTACTTCGCCAGGGCCCTGAAGGTGGACGTGAAGTCTACCGTCGGCGCTGGGGATGCCCTGGTGGGCGGTCTCGCCTTCTCCATGGCGGCGGGAGAGTCTCCCGTCACCTCATTGAAGCGGGCAGTGGCAACAGCTTCCTCGGTCATTGAAACCCCGGGCAGTCATACGGGGGATCTAGAGAATCTAAGGAACTATATGGAACAGGTACAGGTAGCTGAACTGACGAGAGAAGGGGAGGAAATCCAATGATCAAACAGCTTTTATCAGAGGAACTCGTGATCAACGAACTTCAGGCGAAGGAAAAGAAGGGTGCGATCGAAGAGATGGTCGACGTGCTCGACCGTGCCGGCAAACTGCAGGACCGGGAAGCCTTTCAGGCGGCTGTATTCAAGCGTGAGGAGGAGTACTCCACGGGCATCGGGATGGGTATCGCCATTCCCCACGGAAAGAGTGACGGCGTGAAAGAGCCGGCCCTGGTCTTTGCCAAGAGCGAGGCTGGCGTGGACTTTGATTCCATGGATGAAAAGCCCGCCCACCTGCTCTTTCTCGTGGCCGTACCGGAGAAGGCGAGCGATGATCACCTGAAGGTCCTTTCCCTACTTTCGCGCAAACTTATGCACGCTGATCTGAGAGAAAAACTGATGCAGGCCGACGGCTACGATGCCGTGATCGCGCTGCTCGCTGAATAAGGAGGTATTCACGATGAAATTTGTTGCTGTAACAGCTTGTCCCACGGGCATCGCCCACACGTACATGGCAGCCGAGGCCCTGCAGATCGCAGGAAAAGAAATGAACGCAGAGATCAAGGTAGAGACCCGCGGATCCGTGGGTGCGGAGAATGAACTGACGGCCGAGGATATTGCCGCGGCCGATGCGGTCATCATCGCGGCCGATGCGGCGGTTCCCAAGGAGCGTTTTGCCGGCAAGAAGATGATCGAGGTGCCCGTCAAGGATGCGATCAAGGACGCCAAGGGTCTGATTGAGAAGGCGAAGACGGCATCGGTCTACGGGCAGAAGCAGGATCTTAGCAATGCTGTGGAAGCGGCCAAGGCTGAGAAGAAGGGGGACCGCAAGGGGCCCTACAAGCACCTCATGAACGGTGTGTCCTTTATGATTCCCTTCGTGACCGCCGGTGGTATCCTGATCGCACTGAGCTTTGTCTTTGGGATCACGGCTTTTGAAGAGGAGGGGACCCTGGCGGCCACGCTCATGAACATTGGTGGCGGCTCGGCCTTCGCGCTCATGGTACCGATCCTAGCCGGCTACATTGCCTTTTCCATTGCCGATCGCCCCGGTCTCGTACCTGGTATGGTCGGTGGTATGCTGGCCAGTTCCACGGGTTCTGGTTTCCTCGGTGGTATCTTGGCCGGTTTCTTCGCAGGTTATACCGTTAATTTTCTAAAGAGAACCATCAAGTTGCCGAAGTCCCTGGCCGGTCTCATGCCGGTGCTGGTGCTTCCAGTGATCAGTACGCTGATCGTTGGTCTCGGTATGGTCTACGTGATCGGAACGCCCGTTGCGGCGATCAACACGGGACTCAACAACTGGCTCACTAGCATGTCCGGTGCGAACTCGGTGATCCTAGGCTTGATCCTGGGGCTGATGATGGCCTTCGATATGGGTGGTCCAGTGAACAAGGCGGCCTACACCTTTGGTGTGGGGACCTTGGTGGCGGGGCAGTCCTCACAGGTCATGGCAGCTGTCATGGCAGCCGGTATGGTACCACCGCTGGCCGTAGGTCTGGCCACGTTGATCGCCAGAAACAAGTTCACACCTGATGAGCGTGAGGCGGGTAAGGCCGCCTGGGCGCTGGGGGCATCCTTTATCACGGAAGGGGCCATTCCCTTTGCCGCTGCCGATCCCCTGCGTATGATTCCGAGCTTCATGGCGGGTTCTGCGGTGACCGGTGCGCTGTCGATGCTCTTTGGCGCAGCCCTAGCCGTACCGCACGGTGGTGTCTTCGTCTTCTTCATCCCGAATGCCGTGACCAATCTTGTGATGTATCTCGTGGCTATCGCTGCTGGAACAGCTGTGGCCGGTGGACTCGTATCCGTACTGAAGAAAGCGTAGGTGGGCTTGCATGAAAGCTATCGCAGCAGCAGGGGGTATCGCCGTCGGTCGCGCCGTGTGTGTGATCGACGAGGTGCCGGTCATCGAAAGAAAGACGATCGAAAATCCTGCCCTTGAACTGCAGAAGCTCGATGAGGCCTTGGCGCAGACCACATCGGAGCTAGAAGTCATCCGGGACCGCACCAAAGAGCGCGTGGGGACCGAGGAAGCTGCGGTGTTCGATGCACACCTGATGATGGTGCACGATCCCGAGTGGACGGGCAAGGCCAAACAAGTGATCGAGAAGGAGTCGCTGAACGCAGCCTTTGCTCTCAAGAACGCTACGGATGCGCTGGTGGCCATGTTCGAGGCTATCGATGATGAGTACCTAAAGGCCCGTGCGGCGGACCTAGTGGATGTGTCCGATCGCGTGATCGGTCACCTGACCGGTGTGAAAAAACAAGATTTGTCGCATTTCGATGAGCCAACGGTGCTGATTGCCGAGGATCTGTCGCCGTCGCAGACGGCGGCGATGGATGCTGAGCAGGTGGTGGCCATTGTGACAGAGAAGGGGAACCGGACCTCACACAGCGTGATCATCGCCAAGAGTCTGGGCATCCCGGCGCTCGTGGGCCTGTCGGCCGACCATAAGATCGAGGACGGCGCAATGATCATCGTGGACGGGAGTACCGGGGAAATCCTGGTGAACCCGGAACAGGAGGAGATCGACCATTACCTGGCCTTGCAGAAGAAGGAACGCGAGGAGCAGGCGCTACTCGATCGTCTGATCGGCATGGAGAGTGTTACGAAGGACGGCAGACGCGTGGAGCTGGCGGGCAATATCGCCCGCCCGGCGGATGTGGAACCGGTCCTTGCCAACGATGGCGAGGGCGTCGGGCTCTTCCGGAGCGAGTTTCTTTTCATGGACCGCAAGACGCCGCCTTCGGAAGATGAGCAGGCAGCGGTCTACGGCGAGGTAGCCGAGAAAATGGACGGCCGCCCGGTGATCATCCGGACCCTCGACGCCGGTGGAGATAAGAATGTGCCCTACCTGAACGTAGCGAGCGAACTCAATCCCTTCTTGGGCTACAGGGCCCTGCGGATCTGTCTCGACGACAAGGCTCTCTTCAAGACACAACTACGGGCCCTGCTCAGGGCCTCGACGCGGGGCAAGATCAAGATCATGTTCCCCATGGTGACGACGCTAGCAGAGTTCAGAGAAGCAAAGTCCCTACTCGAGGAAGCTAAGGGCGAGCTCGAAGCCGAGGGAATGACTTTCGATCCATCGATCCAGTGTGGGATCATGGTGGAGATTCCGAGCACGGCGGTGATGGCACGTGCTTTTGCAAGAGAAGTGGATTTCTTCAGTATCGGCACTAACGATTTGACGCAGTACACGCTGGCCTGCGACCGGATGAACGAACGGTTGACGGATCTCTACTCCCCCTTTGATCCGGCGGTAATCCATCTGATCAAGATGACCATCGACGCCGGCCGTGAGGCAGGAATCATGGTAGGCATGTGCGGGGAGGCGGCCGGAGATGAGCGGTTGATCCCACTCCTGCTCGGTATGGGTCTTGATGAGTTCAGCATGTCTGCCGGCAGCATCCTGCGCGCTCGGCAACTGGTCAGATCCCACGATACCAAGGCTTTACAATCCCTTGTGGAAGAAGTCATGAACCTATCGACCGAAGCTGAGGTCCGCGAGACCCTGGAAGCGTTTATGAAGGAGACTGTTTGATATGATTGAGAAGAAGATTACACTACAAGCCCCCCAGGGCTTCCACGCCCGCCCCGCATCGGAGTTTGTCAAGAAAGCCAATGAGGCTCAGTCCGAGGTATTCATCGGCTACAAGGACCGAGAGGTCAATGCCAAGTCGATCATGGGCATCTTGAGTCTCGGTGCGGCCAAGGGCGCTGAAGTGACCCTGAAGGTCGATGGGCCTGACGAGGCTGAGATGGCCCCGGTCCTTGAGAAAATGATCGCTGAGATGGAATAAGAGACAAACCATAGAACGAGCCATGGAGCTAAGAAAAGAGCGAAGCCGGTAACCCCCCCGCGGCTTCGCTCTTTCATATCTTAAATTTTCTTGATTCGTCCCACTTCTGCTGTCCCTGGGGATATACTGAAGGGATAGAGGGGGCGTTTTGGATGGTGCGTGTGTTGAAAGAAGTGGGCCGGTGGACGGCGTTGTTTGTATCCTTTGTGGCGATCTACCTGTGGGGATCGTCTTTCGTGGGCGGGTATCTGCCTGAAATCATGCCAGAGCCGGGTCCCGTGCGGGCGGAGATCGCCCTGCTCCTGGTGATCTGGGTACATGTCCTGGTCATCGCGGCGATGATCAGAAGCTCACGGTGGCGTGGGGTCAAGCTGATGGCATCGGTGGGATTCGCCTATTACGGCACCACCACCTTTGTCATGCAGATCGAGACCTGGTACTTTCTCTCGGGGCTCACGGTGGATCCGGCGCTCTTACCGCGACTGTTTCTCATGGGCCTTCCCGTGGCCGTTTTATACGTGCCGTTGGCGGTGTGGCTCCTTGGCAAGGGACGGGGATCCACGCTGGAGAGTGTCCGCAGGGTACAGATCAGGTCATTGGGGCAAGTGATCTGGCGACTTCTGCTGATCGCCTTTGCCTATGTGGTGGTCTACTGGTTGGCAGGGTATTTTATCGCCTGGCAGAACCCTGAGCTCAGGGCTTTCTACGGAAGCCCGGGGCCGAGTGCCCCCTTCTGGACCCACACCATGATGACGCTCAGGGAGGACCCATTCCTTTTTCCCTTCCAGGTGCTACGTGCGATGCTTTGGACGCTTTTCGCCTGGCCTGTGATCCGCGGTTCCCGGTGGTCCCTAGTGCCCACGATGCTCCTGGTAGGGGCGCTGTTCGCACTTCCCCAGAACATCGGTCATCTGCTGGCCAATCCCCTGATTCCTCAGGCCAGCGTGCGCTTCTCCCATATGGTGGAGACGGCTTTGTCGACCTTTGTGTTCGGTTGTATTGTGACGGCCTTGCTATACAAGAGAAAAGACTAGAGAGAGACCGCCATCGCGTCACGTGCGATAGCGGTCTCCTGTTTTTTCTCCTTCCCAAGATGCGATGCCGCCTGCGTCAAAGACCTTTACGTAGCCTGCCCTGAGAAGCTGCTCACCTCCAATGGCGCTACGTCTGCCGGTGCGGCAGTAGAGGATCAGGGGTCGTGTGTTGTCGCTGTATCGGATTTTAACCTCATCCACCAGGATGTCCAGGGGGATGAGCACATCGCCCGGTACCTGTTCCCAGTCGTGCTCTGCTTGTGAGCGCACGTCGATCAAGACGGCATCTTTGTCCCTCACCATGGCGAGGGCATCCGAAGGGGAGATCACGGGCGCTGTGGTACCCGGTTCTTTTTTCATTTTGATCAGAAAATAGAGAAGCAGTAGGATCATCGGTATGGAGACGATGAGCAAGATCGGGAGAATCGACGGCATGGCAACCTCCTTTTGGTCAAAGAAAAGATGACAGAATTGTCAGAAAGTCATGAAGGGGTGTTAACAACTTCACATCCATTTTTTTGTATGATAGGTATAGAGAAGGAAACAAGGGGGGAGATTTTTATGAAGAGATGGATCGTATACAACCAATTACCGGTATGGCTTGTGGTCGAGGGGATCAGCTATATCATTTACCGTCCCGATCGACTGGACAATTTCTTTTTCGTCTGGATCATCCTGTCTATGATGCTCTTGATCGAACGCCTGACGCGACAAATGACCCACGGCCTACCTTACGACGGGAGTTCCTTTGCCGGCGGCGGGTGTATGACGGGATCTGTATCCGTCCTCGGGTTGGTAGAAACCGGTGGCTGGATGCGCCTTCATGAGGATGCACGTGTACGCGCGATTCCGCTGTCCAAGATCGGTCTTTTCCTCCTGAACTATACGTTCTTCCAGATGATCATCTGAAGATCCCTTGTACCATCGAGTAGAGCATTGACTATGGATTTGTCTATTTCATACCCGCCTCGAACCGTATCATGCACGATCGTAACGACCCGAAGGATGGACAGATGACTGTTCATCCTTTTCTTATTGGCAGGAGTAAACCCAGAGGATGCTAATTGGACCTTGGGTCTGTTCGGCGGGATTGCGATCACCAGCGCGACTGCAAAGACGGTGGCAGAGCATCTGAAGGAAGCGTGATGAGCTGGATCGGTTCAAAACGCAGGAGACAACCGAAGGCGCTTACGCAGGCATAAAGCAAGGCTAGGGCAACGATGCCCTAGCCTTTTTCCTGCGAACTATTTTTCGTGGGGTATGCTAAGCTTTCTGATGATGTAGGATGCGCTGGATGACCTCTTCTAGGAAGACAAAGAAAATGGTGCGCGATTTCTCATAAGCCTTCAGATCATTCGGTTGGGGCGTTTTGGCCAACCAGAAAATCTTGTCGCACTGATCGAACAGATCGGTGTTGTACTCCTCTACTACCATGGCGACTTCACATCCCTTGCGCTTGGCATTGTCGCAAACGGTTTCGAAGGAATGGAAGGTACCGGTGACGGTCAAGATGATCAGGAGCGTGTTCTCATCGACCAGGGAAGACACGGAGATTTCATCGGAAACGGACATGGCCATCTTGTTCGAACAGGTGCGCAGACGGTATTCAAAATACTGTGCGCAGAGGAGAGAGGGTCCATAACCGAAAAAGACGATCTTGTCGTGGGTGAGAATCAGCTCCAGTAGCTCCTCGACCAAGGAAGGATCAAAGGTTTCGATGAACTGGTCGATACGCGCCAGTTCGTTCGATTGTTCGGATACCGGTAGCTCCGATCCGTAGAGAAACTCCAGGTATTGTTTGAAGTTTGCAAAGCCTAGCTTTTTTACGAACTTCGAAATTTTGGATTCAGAACAACCGCACAACGTTGCAGCTTGATTGATTCGAAATTTGGGGTGTGATTTCGAGTATGCTAAGAGTATGTCGTAAATCTGCACTTCAAGAGGATTCAGTTGTTCCATGTTCAATTTGATCATATGTTTTCAACTCCAACATTTTACATTTTGTCTTACTTTTTCATTATATCACTATCCCTACAGAATGTGTAGAAGTCTGAAAATACAAAAGAATCAGATGGAAAGTTTTCCACAAAGTATGCATTATTCAATCAAAATCAGAAAAATTTCCAGAAAATTATTGACAATGGGTCCTTTCACTACGTATAATGAGCCTAAGTTAAAAACATCACTTTGATGTCATTCAGAATTTTATGTCAGAAGAAAACGGGAACCATCGAAGGAAAATGATTTAGGAGGAAACGACAGTGGAAAAAGAACAGATCATTCAACAGTTGAAAGAAATGTTGTCCGCGGAACAGGTGAATACCGATGAAGAAGATCTCTATGATGCATCGGCAGACCGTTACAAGAAGTATGCGAAAGCCCGAAGAGTCTTGGACGTTCCGCTACCTGTAGCCATCGTCTATCCCAAGAATACAGAAGAAGTGAGTATGCTCCTTAAATACTGTAACGAAAACGTGATCAATGTCATTCCCAGAGGCGGCAAAACAGCAACCGAGGGTGGACTTGAGAACTGGAAGGATACCACGCTGGTAATCGATGCCCTGCATTTCGACCAGATCATCAAGATTGATGCCTACAATAGCCAGGCGACCGTTCAGGCCGGTGTACCTCTGGAGGATCTAGAGGATGAACTGAGAAAAATCGGTTACACGACTGGTCACTCGCCCCAATCAAAGCCCGTTGCCAAGTACGGTGGATTAGTCGCCACGAGAAGCATCGGTCAGTTCTCTACACTTTACGGTGGTATCGAGGACATGGTCATCGGTCTCGAGTGTGTTTTCCCCGATGGACATATCTCTCGGATCAAAAACGTATCGAGGCGAGCCGGAGGACCGGACATCCGACACATCGCCATCGGTAACGAGGGGACCCTTTGCTACATCACAGAAGTAACCGTGAAGATTTTCAAGTACTTCCCAGAGAACAACCAGTTCTTCGGATACCTTGTGAAAGACATTGAAACCGGCGTCAGCGTGCTGCGTGAAGTGATGGTCAACGGATTCAGACCTTCTGTGGCTAGAGCCTATTCGGAGGAAGATGCCGCACAGCACTTCTACCACTTCTACGAAGGAAAATGCGTCCTCTTGTTCATGGCAGAAGGCCCCAAGGGGATTGCAGATGCCACGGGCAAGGCCATTGAAGAGGCCGTTGAAAAATTCAAAGACGGCGTGATCAAAGAGGTCGACAGCAAGCACATTCAAAACTGGTTTGAGAACCTCAACTGGTCGCAGCAGGATATCGACGATGAGTTCGAGGGGATGCTGGAGAACGATTCACACGCAGGCTACACCACGGAGATCTCGGCCGACTGGGAGACGATTCCCAAAATCTACAACAGCGTGATCGACAAAATCCGCACAGAGTTCCCACGTGCCCACGAACTGACGATGCTCGGTGGTCACTCCTCACATAGCTATATCAACGGTACCAACATGTACTTCGTGTACAACTACGAAATCAACTGTGCACCTGAAGACGAGCTCCTGGTCTACCACCACCCGATTCAAAAGATCATTGTGGAAGAGACGCTTAAGTTCGGTGGATCTATGTGTCACCACCACGGCATCGGGAAATTCCGAAACGAGTGGTCAAAGGCAGAGCACGGTTCAGCCTTCTACATGCTCGAGAAGCTCAAAGAAGTCTTTGATCCCAAGGGCATCATGAACTACGGGACGATCTTCCCACAAGAAGACGCTATTCAAAAATACATCTACAAAGGATAGGACCATGAAACTTCTATGTTCAGTGAAGATTGTGCCGGACGTGGATAAATTTCAGTATGATTTTGAACGGAACACGGTTGTCCGGGAAAATGTCCGGATGATCCTGAATCCAGAGGATGCTTGTAGCGTTGCCTTTGCTTTGAAAGCAAAGGCAGCGAGACAAGACGTCGCGATCGAAGTGGTAACCATGGCACCTAAGTCTGCCGTGCCCATCCTGCAAGATTTGATCCGGATGGGGGTCGACCGGGTGATCCACATTTCTGATCCGCTCTTTTCCGGTAGCGATAGTTATGCAACGAGCAAGATCCTAGGCAGATACATCCAGAGCCAAACCTACGATTTGCTCTTGACCGGAACACATGCCATCGATGGCGACACCTCACATGTGCCCGGACAATTAGCAGAACTGCTCAACCACCGACAGATGTCCCATGTCATGCACATCGATCTGGATCGTTTGGATGCTTCGGCGGCTGTTTTTACCGTCGACAATGAACAATCGGTCGATACCTTTGAGATGAACTTGCCGGGTATCCTGAGCTTGAGCAAAGAGAGCAAGTACAAACTCCCTTACATCAAGTATGCCGATATCAACAGGGATGTGAGTGACCAGATCCAGACGCTGAACAACGGGGACCTTGGGTTTTTCCCCGAGGAAATCGGGATGAAAGGTTCACTCACCTGGGTGAATCGGACATTCGTCAAAAAGTATGAGAAGAGAGACAAGGTCGTTGTCCACAACGATGAACAGGGCATCGACAGGGTCTACTCTTTCTTAAAAGAAAAAGGATTTTTATAGATGAAGAGATGCATGATTTACATCGATCCGGAAAATATCAAGAGTGCCATGGATCTCCGCGAGGTCGCAAGACGTATTTACGGAGATGCGTGCGAGACCATAGCAGTCAGTGTAAACCAAACCTACGGAGAAGTGAAGGGGGCCTTCGATCAATTTATCCATGTCGAAGAGGAAAAGGTTTTCCAATCCGATGCGATGATGGTGACGGATGTTCTTGAGGAGCTGCATGAAACGTATGCTTTCGACTGCATTTTGATTCCTGCAACCCATCAAGGTAGGATGCTGGCCCCGAGGCTCGCCATGCGCTTGCACGTGGGACTGGTGGCAGATGTAACGGACATCCAGTACCAAGGCGATCAACTCGAGATGATCCGTCCCGCTTTCAGTGGGAAGATCATGGCAGCGATCAAGCAGATGGGCGAGGGACCCTTGATGATGAGCGTCAGACCCAATGTCTTTCAGTATGAAGACGCTCGGGAAAAAGAAACGAAGATCATCGCGTTCAAACCGCGCAAAGTCCGAGACCAGGGCTTGAAGCTTTTGGAGACAAAGGAGAAACCGCAGACCTATGATATCCGGGACAGTGAAGTGCTGATCTCCGGTGGTGGCGGTATGCTCAAGCAGTTTGATCAGCTTTCTACTTTGGCCGATTACCTGGGGGGCCATGTGTCGGCCAGCAGGAAGGTGATCGATAAAGGGGTCGCGAGCAGACGGATCCAGGTGGGTCAGTCGGGCAAAACGGTCAGTCCCAAGTTGTACATCGCACTCGGCATCAACGGAGCGATACAGCACGTGGAAGGTTTGAAGAATGTAGAGCACATCATCTCGGTCAATACCAACAAGGACGCTCCGATCTGCTCCCTCTCCGATTTGGTCGTGGAAGGGGACGCCTTGGAGTTCGTTGAAAGAATCACCGAAAAGATCCGACAGAGCAACGTGTCAAAACCATAAGGAGGTCAATGATGGATATTAAGGATTTTAGTTTGGATTTCTTCTCACTCGAGGGCAAAAATGCAATTGTCACAGGTGGTAACGGTGGACTGGGTCAGGCATTCTCACTAGCCCTAGCCAAAGGTGGGGCGAATGTGCTGGTTGCGAGTTTGGTGGATGATGACGGTAGCACGAAAGAGTTGATCGAAGAAACCGGTGCCGCTTACAAATTCGTGGAAGCGGACATCACGGCTGATGGTGAGTGCAAGAGGATCGTCGATGCTTGCGTGGATACCTGGGGCAGTGTGGATATTCTGGTGAACTGCGCTGGCATCAGCATCAACGTCCAAGATGTCACGAAGTACACGAGAAAAGAATGGGACAAGATGGTGTCAATCAACCTGACCGCCGCATTCGAGATGATCCACGAGTCATGCAAACATATGATCAAGCAAGAAAGCGGTAAGATCATCAATATCGCATCCCTCTATTCCTTCTTGGGTGGACAATGGTCGCCGGCCTATGCATCGACAAAGCACGGCATCGTGGGTCTGACGAAAGCTATGTGTGATGAGCTCGGTCAGTTTAACATCCAGGTGAATGCCATCGCTCCCGGTTACTACGCAACGCCGCTTACGGCCATGACGCGCAGCGACGAAAAGCGAAACGCTGAGATCCTAGCGCACATTCCCGCTAACCGCTGGGGAGACACGGCGGATCTCATGGGCGCAACGGTATTCCTGGCGAGCCCGGCATCAGACTACGTCAACGGAACGGTCCTTACCGTCGACGGCGGCTACTTGATGCGGTAACCAATCGAAAAGATAGAAGTGAGGAGACGAGAATGAAAGATCAGTATATTGTAGCGATCGACGGGGGAACGCAAAGCACAAAAGTCGCAATATTCGATATTCACGGCACGGAAGTATGCTCGCACACGACGAAACTAAAAGAAATCGTCTTATATGGCGAGGGCAGGGCAGAGCACCCGGACGATGACCTGTGGGATAGCCTTAAGACCGCCTGCAAAGGTATGTTCGAAAAATTCCACGGTAATCTGGAGGATATTATCGGCGTGGGTCTCGGCTCAATCCGTTGCTGTCGAGCGCTTGTCAAGGAGGATGGAAACCTGGCCTCACCGGTACAGAGCTGGATGGACCTCCGGTTATCCAGACCCTATGAACATGAGGATGATGCCGTCCGCTATGTAACAACCTTGACGGGGTACTTGACCCACCGCTTGACCGGTGAGACCAAGGACACCCGCAGCAATTACGTGGGTCCCTGGCCGATTGATCCCATGACACTGGAGTGGTTTGACGACCAAGAAACCTTCGACGCCTACCAAGTACCCCGGGAGATGCTTTTCGATCTCGCGGACCCTGCAACAGTTGTGGGTAGGGTCAATGCCTTCGCTAGTGAGGCGACAGGCCTACCGGAAGGAATCCCCGTGGTGACCACTGCCAACGATAAGGCGGTCGAAGGGCTGGGCGCAGGACTCAAGAACGATGGTTCGGTCCTGGTATCGCTCGGAACGTACATCACCTCGATGATGGTGGGGGACTTCAACGATCCCAACACAACGGCCTACTGGAGCAATCCTGGAGCGGTCAAGGGTGAGTTCCTCTACGAGAGCAGTGGGATTCGCAGGGGCATGGCGACGGTAACATGGGTCAAGGATCTCCTCGGGTCCGATATTGTGAGAGGGGCCGAAGAGCGCGGTCTGACACCTGAAGGATATCTCAATGTGCTGGCCCAAGATGTGCCGGCGGGTTCGAATGGTCTCTACACGGTGCTCCACTGGTTGGCAAGACCTTCTCATCTCCATGAGCGGGGGATGATGATCGGTTTCAACGGTAGCCACAGGGGACCGCATATGTTCCGTTCAGTGCTCGAGGGCATCGCCATGACCATGAAGAACAGCGCCCAGGCCATGTGCGATGAGCGCGGTGTCGAGATGAAAGATCTCATCGTGAGCGGTGGTGGATCGAACGGCGAACTGTTCATGCAGATCTTCGCCGATGTCTTTGGTATTCCGGCGCACAGGAACGTGGTGAATGGTTCTGCTAGCATGGGAGCAGCCATCTGCGTCGCACTTGCGCTAGGGATCTACGAAGACCGCGATCAGGCCGTTGACCATATGGTGAGAAGACGGGATACTTTTGTCCCCGTGGAGAAGAATGTGGATCTCTATGCTGAGATCAACGAGAAAGTCTACCGGCACATTCCGGCACACACCGACGAACTGTTGAAAATCTCTCACAAGATCTTGAACGATTGATGCTCGGTTGATTCCATCCTGAAGTCTGATGATTGTAACCTGAAACTCATTGGCGTATTGCGTGTTGTATTGGTTATAAGGAGGAAAACATGAAAGAGAGCACTAAGAAATGGATCGTCGTAGCAATCCTCGCGACTGCTGCTGGTATCATCTTTGAACTTCCCTACATGCGTTACACATTTTATGATCCGCTTCGCGAGGGACTGAACTTAACCCACGAACAATTCGGCGAACTGATGAGTTTTTACGGTACGCTGGCCTTTATCTTCTACATCCCAGGTGGTTGGCTTGCCGACCGATTGTCGCACAAGTACCTGCTGGCCTTTTCGCTGATCGGTACGGGGTTGGGCGGTATCTACCTTTCCACATGGCCGAGTTTCAACGGTGCCAGAATGCTCTTTGCCTTCTGGGGGATCACCACGATCTTTACCTTCTGGGCAACCTTCCTGAAGGCCATCAGTATGCTCGGTGACAAGAGTGAGCAGGGAAAACTCTTCTCCTTGACGGAAGGTGGACGTGGCGTGATCACTTCGATCGCAGCCTTGACCGCTACGGCTATGATCGCTGGCGTGGGTAGCACACCGGAAAGATTTGTCGTTGTACTCTATTTATACTCAGGCCTTTGTATGTTGGCAGGCGTCGCCTCCCTCATTTTCGTACCCCATAACAACATCGCGGAAGAAGAACGTGAAAACGGTATGAACGTGATCAAGGACATGTTCGAAGTGGCCAAGATGCCGATCACATGGATCCTGGCGGTATGTATTTTCGCAATCTATACGGTTTATACAACATCAAGCTATTTTACACCTTTCATGACGGAAGTCTTCGGTGTCTCTGCTGCGGCAGCGGCGCTGGTAGCGACCTTCAAGAACCACCTGTTCCGACCCGTATCTGGTATCGTGGGTACCTTTTTGACAACGAGAACCGGTTCTTCGATTCCATCGATGAAGATCAGTGTTGTCTTCCTCGCCGTGCTGATCGGAATCACGATGATCCTACCTGTATCGGCTGCCTTCGTCCTGATCATCAGCGTGGTCATCGCGCTGATCGGTTTGATGACCTTTGTACTGCGCGGTCTGTACTTCGCGCCGGTTGGTGAAGTGGGCACACCCAAGCGTCTGCTGGGAGCCGCTATGGGTTTGATCTCTACGATCGCTTTTACATCGGATATGTTCAACTTCAAAATCGTGGGCAGAATTCTCGATACGAACCCTGGGATCGCTGGGTACAAAATGGTATTCACCTATATCTTGGTGCTCCTCGGAATCGCCTTCGTCAGCTTGATATTCCTAAAACGAGCTTCTGATAAATCTCAGAAGGCAAACGAACTTACCGAAGAAACGGGTAATGTAACAGCATAAAATCTATACCAATGAGATGAGTTTCAGTTTCAATGCAACAGATGGCGGGTTCCAACCTGTCATCTGTTTGCTCATATCCTAATGGATGGCGGTCGAGGTGGTGGCGGTTAAAACACTAGATATTCACATCGGGGGGATTCAAGATGACAGATGATCAGAAAACAACAACAGCTCAGGTGACGAAACACAAATTACGTCCTTTTGTATTTTTTCCAGCGCTAATCTTGTTACTGATGACCATTCTACTGAATGGACTGAACCCGAGTGCCTTTTTAGAGGTCACGACCATGGCCAAGAATTTCATGGTCGTGGACATGGGGTGGATGTTCAGCATCTCGGGCATCCTATCGGTGATCGTGCTGGTCCTCATCTTCTTCTCTCCCTTTGGAAACATCCGACTCGGTGGGGAAAAGGCCAAGCCGCTTTTGAAGAAATCTTCGTGGTTTGCGATTACCCTGTGTACGACCATAGCCGCTGGGATCTTGTTCTGGGGGACGGCAGAACCCATGTGGCACCTGGCCTATCCACCGGCGTCCCTCGGTATTGAGCCCATGTCACCGGAGGCCGCTAAGTTCGCGATGGAAACGATCTTCCTCCACTGGACCTTTGTTCCCTATGCCATCTACGCGGTGCCAACGATCGCCTTTGCCTTCGCTTACTACAACATGAAGCGGTCCTTCAGCGTGGGGTCCCAAATCGCACCGCTGATTTCGAGAGAACGCCAGGAAAAGATCAATGGTCTCATCGATGCCATCGTTCTCTTCACCGTGGCAGCTGGCATCGGGGCTTCCTTTGGTACGGCGGTGATGAACATGGGCGGTGGACTCAATGCACTACTGGGGATCGACAACTCCAAAACGCTTTGGGTGGTGATCACAGTACTCGGGACCATTGCTTTTATCATTTCATCCGGTACTGGTCTCATGAGAGGAATCCGGATCCTATCGGATATCAATGTCTACATCTATTACGTGATCATCGCGATTCTCTTGATCTTGGGTCCTACGGTCTTTAATTTCGGACTCGGAACGGAGGCTTTCGGCGGTTTCATGGACAATCTCTTCTCCAAGGCCCTCTTCACGGGTACGGCGGCAGGGGATACCTGGGCATCTGACTGGACCATGTTCTACTGGTCGAACTGGATGGCCTGGGCGCCGGTGGCGGCGGTTTTCCTCGCTCGAATCGCCTACGGTTACAAGATCAAAGAAGTGGTCATGATGAATTTCATCGTGCCCAGTGTTTTCAGTACGGTCTGGATGACCATTCTCTCGGGTACGACCATCAACTTCCAGCTGACCGGTAGAGTGGATGTGCTGGCGATCATGAACGAACAAGGGTCGGGAGCGGCTGCCTATGCGGTCCTCAGAGCCTTTCCCCTGTCGAGTGTCCTCATCGCCCTCTACTTGACCGCCGTCATGATCTCTTTCATCACGGCGACGGACTCAACCACCAACGCCATGGCCAGTATTTGTACGACGGGGATACGGGATGGTAGTGAGGAAGCACCGCTCGCCATCAAGATCACATGGGGTGTGATCATCGGTGCGGTTTCTCTGATCTTCATCACGGCCCTCGGTCTCGATGGCATCAAGATGTTGTCCTACTTGGGTGGTTTTCCGGCCCTGTTCCTGGGTGTGCTCAGCATCGCGTCGTTATTCGTGGTGATGCGGGACCCTGCCAGTTTTGACGAGATGTCTAACATGGAAGAAGTGAAGGACGTAAAGACAGCGGAAGGAGAGACTACGGTCGAATGAAACCACTGATTCTCGTGACCAATGACGATGGTATCGCCTCTCCGGGGTTAAATGCCGCGATTGAAGCTCTGATGCCCATGGCCGAGCTACTGGTCGTTGCCCCGCGGTCACAACAGACCAATATGGGGCGAGGTTCGCTCAAAGGAGAAACCGTCGGCCGACTTGAACGCAGGACGATGGTGATCAACGGTCGATCGATCGACGCTTACGCTGTCGAGGGTTCACCGGCCCAGGCGGTGGCCCATGCGTTGGTGGAGATTGCCGATCGGAAGCCCGACCTTTGCGTGAGCGGGATCAACTACGGTGAGAACCTCGGACTGGCCCTGACCTGCAGTGGAACGGTGGGAGCTGCTTTTGAAGCCCATACCTTTGGCATTCCGTCGATTGCCTTTTCCAGGGCGATTCCTTTGGAACACCAACGTTCTTCAGACTTTGAAGCGCTCGACTGGTGTGCGGAGCAGTACCACGTGCGACAGCTCGTGGAGCAAGTGCTCGAGAAGGGACTCCCGAGACAGGTCAAGATCCTCAATGTGAACTTTCCCTTGGGACTTGACCAGGAGACCGAGGTTCGATTGACCGAGCAGGCCGATATGAACTTCGGAAGTTACGTGAAGCCCCTGACCCGTTCTTTAGACGAAGGGTTTCAATTGGCCTGGGAGCAGAACGAGCAAGTGAAGTATGCGGCGGTGGGGACGGATATCCATGCGGTCCACCGGGACCGGGTGGTGTCGGTCACACCGATCTCGCCGCTGATGACGGTGGAGGCACCGGGTTTGTTCGGAGAATAGGAAGTAAGCGTATTACGGATGGTTTGAAAGCAAGGAGAAACCCCTCTCTTCCCGAAAGGAACAGAGGGGTTCTTTTATGGGTCAGGGTCTAGGCAGTCCAGCCACCGTCGACGACGAGGGCCTCGCCGTTGACAAAGGATGAGTCGTCGCTGGCGAGAAAGAGGGCGGCCATGGCGATTTCGGAACCTTTGCCGGTCCTGGGGTTCATGGCGAAGCCCAGTCCGTAGCGGGCGGCGCCCTCCGGGTTGAGGTCCTGCATGGTTTCCGTCTGGCCGATCTCGGTGGCCACGGCACCGGGGCAGATGGCGTTGCAGCGGATGTTCTTCGTGGCGTAGGTGTAACCGGTATTCTTGGTCAGACCGATGAGCGCGTGCTTGCTGGCCGTGTAGACGGCGCCGGCCACGTGGCCGTAGAGGCCGCCTACGGAGGCGATGTTGATGATCACACCACCGCCGCGTTCTTCGAAATGCTTGATGGCGTTACGCATGGTGATGAAAGGAGCCCGGACGTTGATGTCGAAAACTTTCTGGTAGAGGGCGTTGGTGGCATCGCCCACCCCGGACATGTTGTCCATGATCCCGGCATTGTTCACCAGGATATCCAGATGTCCGAAGGCCTTGATGGCCTTGTCCACCAGGTGCTCGGCTTCTTCAGGGTCGGCCAGGTCGCAGGAGCAGGCTTTCATCACGCCACCCGCGGCCTCGACCTCTTCCACGAGGGACTTCAGACGTTCTTCTCTTCGGGCGGCGACCAGGACCGATGCCCCTTCTGCCGCATAGTGGCGGGCGATCTCTCTTCCCATACCGGAGCTGGCACCGGTGACGATGGCTACTTTTCCCTTTAGCTTCACGTGAATACCTCCTTTGACCTGTATGTACGTAACGGTTCATCTATAGCGTACGCCCACGTGAAAGAAATGTCAATCTTTAGCAGAGTAATGATTCGGAGTATTGGCAAAAGTATTTAGCTTACCTTCTGGTCGGTCAATCGCCATAGGGGTCGGTAGCATGGTAAACTATAGTAAAAGGAAGTCTTGTCCCTATGGTTTTGTCAGTACGGATGCAGTTCAATAGAAACGCCCTGGAGGCTATGATGTATTACACGGAAGCCTTTGGTGTTTCGCCGGCGGAGCAAATCTTGTCGGATGAAGAGATGATGGGTCATGTTACCCTAGCCTTGGAGAAGAAAGGTCCAGGTTGCTCTCGGGGCACCTGGAGATTGGGGGTGTGAGCCTCGTGTTTTCCGATCGAGACGGGATCGCTGATCCCGGGTCCGGGTGCCATCCGCACCTGGAGCTTAGCTTCGATGATGAACCGTCTCTAGAAGAGCGCTTCGATCGACTGGCTGATGGGGTTAGAGTGCTGGACCCGCTTGGTGGGTCGCTCTGGAGCAGGCGGTCGGGGACCGTGGTCGATCGCTACGGCACGACCTGGACTTTGTCCCTCGTTTAATTTTTTCACTTGAATCCCTTGACCTTGACGTTACGTCATCCCTTAAGATGAACTTGTGAGGAGGTGCAGCTATCGCTTACACAATCAAAGAAATGGCCGGGTTGACGGGTGTGAGCCCCCGAACGCTCCGCTACTACGAAGAGATCGACCTGCTGGCACCGGACAGGGATGCGTCCTCCGGTTACCGGGTCTACGGGCCGGAGGAGGTGGACCGGATGCAGCAGATTTTGCTCTTTCGCGAGATGGAGATGCCCCTGGATGAGATCCGGGCGATTATCCATCGACCGGATTTCGATCTGCAGGCGTCGCTAGCGGCACACCGCAAGCAACTCGTCGAACGGCGCGAGATGCTCGACCGTCTGATCCAGACAGTGGACAGGACAATCGGATACTACAAAGGAGAGGTAGAAATGACGGACAAGGAAAAATTCGAGGGATTCAAGAAAGAACAGCTGGAGAAAAATGAAAAACAGTACGGCTCGGAGGTCCGCGAGAAATACGGTGAGGAGATGGTGGCGGCTTCGAACGAGCAGTTCATGAACCTGTCGGAAGCGGACTTCGAGGCTATGAAGCAGGTGGAAAGCGAACTTTTCGAGGCCTTGGAGGAACTGGTCGGGTCGAAAGATGTGCAGGGTGAAGTTGGCAAGCGCGTCTATGAGAAGCACAGGGCGTGGCTGGGCTACACCTGGCCGAGCTACTCGCCGGAGGCCCACATCGGACTTGCCGAGATGTACGTGGCCGATGAGCGCTTTGCTAAGTACTACAATGACCGCGCGGGGAAAGATGTGGTTACACTTCTGCGCGACGCCATCGCAACCCACGCAAAACGTTAAGAATTGGATCGCTTGACTCTCCCCTTGGAGGAGGCTCTAGACTTAAGATAGAAGCGAAAGGAAGTGAGAAACGTGTACCGGATCGGATTGTTCTCAAAGCTCACCAAAACCACGGTCAAGACCCTACGATACTACGATGAGATTGGTCTTATGAAACCGGCTCGGATCGATGAGACGAGCGGCTACCGTTACTATACTACGGACCAGTTGCAACAGCTGCATCAGATCCTGTCCCTCAGGCAGGTTGGACTCAGTTTAGAAGAGATTGCAGCGGTCCTTGATGGAAAAGGTGCGGAGGAGATCATCACGCGCCGTCAGGTGATGCTAGAGAAACAGCTCGCCGAAACACGTGATCAGCTTTCGCGACTGGCTTACTTCAACCGGAACCTGAGAGAAGGAGAGATGACCATGTACAACGCTGTGATCAAGGAGATTCCCGAGCAGATCATCTACCGTAAAGAGCTTGTCGCCCCGAACTACGAGAGCTATTTTGAACTGATCCCCGCCATCGGGGAAGAAGTGACGAAGACCAACCCTGGCTTAACCTGCGCAGAGCCCGAGTACTGCTTCATCGAGTACCTCGACGGTGAGTACAGGGAAGAGAACATGCGCATTGCCCACTGCGAGGCTGTGACGGATTTTGGTGTGGGGACGGAAGCGATCACCTTCGAGACCTTGCCGTCGGCCACCGTCGTGGCAGTCCTCCACAAGGGTCCCTACGCTGGACTGAGGGAAGCCTACGCCTACCTCTTCCAGTGGATCGAGGAGAATGGCTACGAGATGGTCGGTAATCCCCGAGAGAGCTATATTGACGGCATTTGGAACAAGGAGTCTGATGAGGATTGGCTGACAGAACTGCAGGTACCGATCAAATAGGGAACTGTGTGCTAAACACCCCACAAAAGCAGGAGTGCTTTTGTGGGGTGTTTTCTTTTGATCTATCATTCATGTATAATGAAAGATAAGAAGACGAAAAAGAGAGAAAAGAGTGACCTCCATAATGGAGTTTGGGAAGAGGGTGAGCAAGTGTTTTTCAATATAGATATGTGAGTGGGCCATATTGCTGAGAATGCCTCCAAGCAAATCTCAGAAGCCTTTGGTCGAAGGCTAAAAGATACAGGTGTCACGCGGGTCCAGTGGATTGCTATTTATTATATCCACCGCTATGAGGGAATCGCTCAGAAGGACTTGGCGGAGAAAATGCACGTGGCCGAGTCCAGCGTAGGTCGTTTGATCGATCGACTCGAAAGGGATGGATATGTAGAGCGGGTGCGCAGCCAGGAAGATCGACGTGTGGTAACCCTTGAGTTGTTACCTGAGGGCAAGAAGTTGATTCAAGAACTCCTGCCCATTGGGGAGACCTTCAATAACGATTTGATCGCAGGAATCGATGAGAATGACCTAATGGCATATGAACGTGTCCTAGCGCAAATGCTTCAGAATATTGACGATCCAACGTCTGATTAAGGACCTTGAGGATCGGATGACGAAGAGTCTTTGGAATTGCCAAAGACTTTTTGTTTTTTTTGCAAAAATCGTTTGAAAATTAACGAACAACTTGCTATACTAAGTATATTACTTGTCATAGCAATTATTGCACTGCTAACAATCTCAAAGGAGGAGTATACAATGGCGTACAACGTGAGACAAATGCTGAATGATTTTGTGGGTGGATTAGAGGGTTTGGCAGCGACGAATCCAGAGCATGTGGAAGCTTTCATGGGTCTTTTGGGTGCAAGTTACGAGCCGGGAACGCTGGATCTAAAGATGAAAGAGCTGATCAGTGTGGCCATCGGTTGTTACAATCGTTGTGAATACTGCATCGTCTATCATTCGTACAAGGCACTCGAATCTGGGGCTACAAGAGAGGAAATCCTTGAGGCGGCTATGGTTTCTGTGGCCTTTGGCGGCGGGCCGTCCATGGCCTATTCTGTAACATTGCTCAAAGAGTGTCTGGACGAATTCGTAGGCGATTTTCTGTAGTAGAGAAGAGGGGCTTGGCCCCTTTTTTCGTCTGAGTCCACATGAAGAGGAGGATACATGATGTTACACAATCTGGTGGTTCACAAGCTTTCGGGACATGCTACTTCAGGGAAAGTGGGAAAGATCAATAAAAAAGCTGGTGATACGATTGCTTCTGGCGATATCGTGCTGGTCATTGAGTCTGAGAAGGGGACCGTTAAGATCACCTCAGAAGTAGAAGGGGTTTTAAAAACACTGACGGTCGCCGAGGGAGACAAAGTAGAAAAAGGGCAAGTGATCGGTACGATCGAAGGTGAGAAAGTTGCCGGTGTAGCGAAGGGCGACAAAAAGAAGAGCTATTCCTTTGGACTGGCGGCACCGAAAAAAGTGAATCACACGGCAGACGTTGCGATTGTCGGCGGAGGTCCTGGTGGATATGTGGCGGCAATCAGGGCAGCCCAGCAGGGGAAGAAAGTGGTCCTGATCGAAAAAGAAAGACTCGGAGGTACTTGTCTCAACTGGGGCTGTATTCCCACCAAGGCTTTGGTGAGCAGTGTGGAGCTCCTTGAGAAGATGCACCGTGCCTGCGAGTTTGGTCTGATTGCTGATAACATTGGTTTTGATGTGGGAAGAATCATGAAACGAAAAGACCAAGTGGTGGATACCCTGGTGGAGGGCATTGAGTACCTCATGGAAACCCATGAGATTATCACCATACAGGGAACGGCTGAAGTCCAGGACGAAACCACTTTGGTGGTCAAGAATAAGAAACTCGATGCCACGATTGTCTTTGAACACCTGATCATTGCAACGGGGTCTAAGCCCTTCCGTTTGCCGATTCCAGGAGCCGAAGCAGAGGATCTGCTGGACAACCGTGGGCTGCTCAGTTTAGAAAAAGCACCGGCTTCGATGGTCATCATAGGTGGCGGTGTCATCGGAATGGAATTCGCTTTTCTTTACAATGCACTCGGTACGGAGGTGCATGTGGTGGAGTTCCTCCCGCAGATTTTGAATCTACTGGATGAGGATGTGGTTGAGGTAATCGGTGAGACTGCTCGAGAGAAGGGGATACATCTTCATGAGGCTACTAAAGCCCTGTCGATTGAAGAGAGCCTCGATGGCAAGAAGATCGTGACACTAGAAAAAGAAGGTGCACGTATGCTACTGACAAGCGAACGGGTGGCCATGGCCGTGGGAAGGCGCGCGGCACTGGATGCCCTGGATCTCGAGAAGCTGGGTGTGAAGCTAAACGAAAAAGGTAGCGGAATTGAGGTGGATGAACACATGTGTACATCTAATCCGAAAATTTATGCTATCGGTGATGTAACGAACATTCTCCAACTGGCCCATGTAGCTTCCCATCAGGGGATCGTGGCTGCCGATCATTTGAGTGGTGTCAAGGCGAGCATGCACTACGACGGCGTACCCAGCGCCATCTTTACCATGCCCCCTGTAGGACAGGTGGGACTGACAGAAAAAGAAGCTATCGCAAAGAATATCCCTTACCAACTGGGGATCTTCCCCTTCGCAGCCAATGGAAAAGCCCAGGCACTTGGTGAGACTAAGGGCTTTGTGAAGTTACTGGCAGATCCGGAGTCTAGGGTGCTCTTAGGCGCCACGATCGTGGGGGTACATGCGACAGATCTCATCAGCACAGTCGGCTACCTGATGGCAAGTAAAAAGACAATCGATGAGGCGGCGCATGTGATCGTGGCACATCCCACCACTGCAGAGTCTATCCATGAGGCGCTGTTATCGGTGGACAAGAGGGGTATCCACTTTGCCTGATCGTTTGCGTGTGGTCTTCTCCACTTCGATGGATCCTGCTGTCAATTTGGCATCAGAAGAATGGTTGATGGAGACACTGGCTGATCATGAGCACCTGCTTTTTCTCTGGCAGAACCGGCGCACAGTGGTCATTGGTCGCAATCAGAATCCTTACCAAGAGTGCCCTGTGAATCGCCTTGAGGAGGAGGAAGTCCGCCTTGTACGTCGCTTATCCGGCGGTGGCGCGGTCTACCACGATGAAGGGAATCTGAACTTCACCTTTTTATCAAAGGAGGAAGAAGCCGATGTGAGCCATAATATGGACATCGTGATCCAGGCGCTCAAATCCCTGGGGATCACAGCGGCCTTTTCGGGTCGCAATGACCTGACGGTTGCAGACAAGAAGATATCTGGAAGTGCTTTTTTCACCGAGAAAGGCGTTCACTGTCATCACGGAACTTTACTTTACGATGTGCAGATCCCAGAGATGGTGCGTTTCCTGAGCGTTTCTCCCCTGAAGCTACAGACCAAAGGGATTGCTTCTGTACGGTCCCGTGTGGTGAATCTCAAGACGCTGGTTCCCACGCTTACTCTGGAGGATCTCAAAGAAGCATTGATAGAGGCTTTCATATCGAGTAGTGATCAGCCGGTGGCAACCGAGTGGATCACTGGAGAGGAAAAGGATATACAATCTTTCATCGATAAGTACAAAGACTGGTCCTGGAACTTTGGCGAGAGTCCCCAGTTTTCTGTCATCCTAGAGCATAAGAGTCCACTGGGGCTGATGAGTCTGCATCTGGACCTGATCGATGGTCACATTGAGCAGGTAAAATGCTATACGGACTTGTTAGAGGAAATCCCCATACAAGAGATCGAAACAGCTCTCGCGGGCATGCAACTGGATCGACAGGCTCTAGAAGACGTTTTATCCAAGCAAGACTTCGATGCATCGCTCAATGAATCCATTCGAGAATTGCTGCTTCAAGTTTTATGACGCACCATCCTCCTCCGAAAGAGGATCCCGTAGGACGGAGAGAGCCTATACCTTTCTCTTTCAGGTGGAGCGAGGACACATCGGCATACAGATACGCCCCAACGGAGCACGAGCATGTGCTTTGAAGGGGCGTTTTTTTTGCAGGGAGCATGATAGTATGTAGTCAGGGAGAGCCGTCAAAGTATTGAGATGGCAAACAACAAGGTATCTAGGGCGAAGAAAAGGAGATTGATCACATGGATCAGCTGACCAAGAGGATCAAGAAAAGATATGACCGTGTGTCTAGGATTTACGATTGGATGGATAAACCGATGGACTGGATCACGCCCGAGAACTGGAGGCAGGAGATTCTCAGTGGAGCGCACGACAGAACGCTTGAAGTTGGTGTCGGGACGGGGAAGAACCTGAAATACTACCCGGAAGATGCTGAGATCACGGCGATCGACTTCAGTGAAAGCATGCTGGAAAAGGCTAGGGAAAAGGCTGAGAAATTGAAGAATCCACCAGTGCTGAGGCAGATGGATGTTCAAAATTTGGCCTTTGACGATGCAAGCTTTGACTATGTTTTCACTACCTATGTGTTCTGTTCGGTGCCCGATCCCGTAAAGGGTCTCCGGGAGATCAGACGTGTGCTGAAACCCGGAGGAGAGCTCGTGATGTTAGAGCATGTCAGAAGCGAAAAATCCCTTCTTGGACTCATGATGGATCTACTGAACCCGATCGTCGTCCGCTTGATCGGTGCCAACATTAACCGAAAGACGGTTAAAAACATTGAAAGAGCGGGGTTCGAAAACATAACGGTCGAACACAGGGTGGGAGACGTGATCAAGTGGATCAAAGTCGTTCGCTGAGCACTACCATCACAAAGAAAAGCAACCCCTGAGAGGTCGCATAGAATAAACGGCTTTCCACTTGATGATTTCGCGCCCGCACACTCGTGAATTCAGTCATGGCGAGTTCAACTATTGGGGTGCTGTCCATGGACTGGCGGTTCCCTGGGTATGGTGGTGATCACATTGCCCAGTACCAGTAGACCGAGACATGACAAATGCACATAATACATGAGCAGGGGATTATTTTGAGAATGGTTCACATGTTGCCGAGTGCATGATGACTTGTATCTATTCTCATCGTGGAACGATATACTGAGAATAATCGTTATCAATGTCGAAATATTTAAACAAAAGGAGTGTGTTTCATGTTCGGTCGGAAAAAGAGCCCGGTGATCTCACCAGAAGCTGTTCAGAAGAAGGAAGTCGAAGAAAAATACGATGCACTGCTAGAAAACTATACCTACCAAGAGAGCTGTTCGCTGAAGACACTCAGTGGCGTCAACGATCTCTTGAAGTACATGACGGAGCTCGATTATGTGCGGGGAATGATTGTAGACGCAAAATCGCAGTCGGAAACGATCGAAACGGTGGCGGCGAGTAGCGAGGAGCTGACAGCGGCGGCAGAAGACATCGCGGAATTTGTGCAACAATCGAACACCAACATGGTCCAGACGGTAGGTGATACCCGTTCGAGCCTTCAAGGGATCGAGACTTCTTTCGAAGTATTGGAGAAGAATATTGAAGAGATCGACAAGGTGAAGCGTGCCATGGATGAGGTGACGGCGGAAACCGGACGGATCAACGAGATGGTGGACGTGATCGAAGCCGTGGCAGACCAGACGAATCTCTTGGCTCTGAACGCATCAATCGAGGCAGCGCGTGCCGGGGAACAAGGACGGGGCTTTGCCGTGGTGGCGGATGAAATCCGGAAATTAGCGGAGAACACGCGCCAGCAGGTGATCAACATCCAGCGGACGGTATCGACGCTGACGGATAAGATCAAGAGTACCTCAAACGGGATGGACACCGTTTCCCGTTCCTTCGAGTCGTCGAGAAGCACCATGAGGTCAGCCTCCGAGGGGATCGAGGGTATCACTCGATCGCTGGAGGAAGTGGGCGACCGATTCCGGGATATCTCGGCAAATACGGAAGAACAGACGGCTGTAACACAAGAGATGTCGGCTCACCTGATGGACGTGAACGAGAAGGCCAATGCTCTGAGCCGCGAGGCCGAGATGACGGGGGAGGCTTTTTTCACCATTTCCCAGAAGATCGATGAGATCCGTCTGTCGATAGTGGAGGATCAAAATGCTTCGGACGAGATCCTATCCATCGAGCTCTCCATACCGACCACATGATGTGGAAATGGCGGATCTACAATATGATCTTGGGCTACACGACCCTCGATGAAAAGACCGTCGGCAATCACCACACCTGCCGGCTGGGCCAGTGGGTCGATGATCTGACCGTGACGGGTGCAGAAATCAAAAGGATTATGGACGAGATGGAGAGACCGCATAAGCGACTTCACGAGACAGCTAAGCAAGCCATCTCCGCCTACAACCGCGGTGATCTGAAGAAGGCGGATGAGGCGCTGATTGCTATCGATGGTTATTCGCAAGAGGTCGTGAAAAATCTTAAGATACTTAAGCAGAAGATGAAAGGTTAGCTCAGTGGAACATCTCCCCCTCGATCAAGATGATTTGTGATCGTGGGGAGATTTTTTTATCGGAATAAGGAGAAAGGTATACTCTGGAGATTAAGCTCGAATAGAGAAAGTATTAAAATCTGACAATTCAATCATCTCCCTCTGCTCTGTGTGGTAGACTACGGTAGATGAGATAGGAAGAATGATTGGAAAAACCCGCAGTGTTCGGCTGACAAGTGAAGGTGAGATACCGAAACTGCCTTAAGAGGGGATCATAGTCGTTGGAAAAGGGTCTTGTCCGTTGAGCAGGAGGTGGAACATGTTACTCAGAATGGTGAAGAATGATTTTAAAAAGAGTAGATGGATTACAATTTCAATGATTCTGTTCATTGGGGCAGCTTCCATGCTTCTATCGCTTTCTGCAATTCTATTTGTTAATCTCTCGCGTTCGATTGAGCTAATGATGAATGCAGCTGAAACACCTCATTTCATGCAAATGCACACGGGAAGTATTGATCATCCTAGGATGGATCGATTCGTAGCGTCCAATGAATCTGTGTCGGATTTTCAGCTGGTTGAATTTGTGAATATTGATGCAGAGCATATGCTGATCAATGGAAGACCGCTTCAAAATACGGTACAAGACAACGGTATCGTGAAGCAGAATCAAAATTTTGATTTTCTTTTGGATCTCGACAATCAACCTATTCAGGCACGTGAAGGAGAGATCTTTGTACCCCTGGCCTATTTCAAGGATCGTTCCATAAAGATCGGAGATACAATAGCGTTTCACGGGATCCCTTTTTCCGTAAAGGGTTACTTGAGAGATGCCCAGATGAACTCACCACTGTCTTCATCAAAGCGGTTTCTTGTTCATGCGTCAGATTTCGAGAGCATTCTTGAGCTGGGGAGAGTTGAGTACTTGATCGAGTTTCGATTAAACGGACCCGATGCGATTCAAGCCTTCGAAGCAGATTATGTGAAAAGTGGATTAGAGTCCAATGGACCAACACTGACCGACCCTTTGTTCAGAATGATCAATGGTGTCTCCGACGGTCTGATGATGGCTGTCATACTGTTGGTCAGCTTTATCGTGGTCATCATAGCCTTCTTATGCATCCGTTTCACGCTACTGGCAAGGCTTGATGACGATTACAAGGAAATCGGTGTTTTAAAAGCGGTTGGCTTCCACGTGAGAGATATCAAAAGAATGTACTTGTTTAAATATTTCTTGATCGCTGCAATGGGTTCCCTATTGGGATTCATCGTATCCTTAGGACTCAAAGGAGCCCTCTTGGAGAATGTACGATTGTTTATGGGTATTTCCTCCACACTGGTGGGTGAGATGACGATGGGCTTACTCGCCGCGGTATTCATTACCGTCTTGGTCACCGCTTATGTTTCCATGGTCTTGCGAAGGATCAAGAGGGTTTCGGTAACGGAATCCATTCGTTTCGGTGTTGTTCACGATCAACCAAAGAAGAGATTAAAGATGTCTCTCGAAAAAACAAGGATTCGCAACACGAATGTATTCCTAGCATTAGAGGATATCGGGCGCAAGAAGAAGCTCTACCTCACCATGGGTATGGTGATCATCTTAAGTGTGTTCATCATTAACCTGCCGACCAACATGTTCTATACCATCGACTCTGAGTCCTTTATCACCTATATGGGGGTTGGGGAGTGTGACCTTCGGATCGATGTACAACAAGGTGAAAACCTGGAGAAGGTGCTAAGCCGTGTAGAGATGCAAATGGATCAAGATGCAAGGATCTCAACATTCTCAGTCTTTGTTGCTAGATCCTATACGGCCTTAGATGAACATGGAAATGAAGTGAGGTTGAAAATCGAATTAGGTGATCACGAGGCTTTTCCGATTGAGTACACCGAGGGAAAAATGCCTGTTGCCGAGGATGAAATCGCTTTGTCTTCGATCAATGCCGAAGAGGTGGGCTTGTCAGTCGGTGAGCACCTAACGATTTTTCATGATGGAACGGAAAAAGAGCTGTTCATCAGTGGCATCTATTCTGATCTGACGAATGGTGGCAAAACAGCAAAAGCGGGCTTCGTTGATGAAAACAGTGAAATCATGTGGGGCATTGTGTATGCTGATTTGATTGATCCGGCTAGAAAAGCTGCAGTCGTTTCTGACTATCAAGATCTGTTCCCAACCGTAAAGGTGTCTGATATCGATGCATTTATCGATCAGACTTTTGGTACGACGAAGACTTCATTCAGAAACGCGTCCTTGGTGGGCACCGTTGTGGCCCTGTTCATCGTGTTCTTGATCACTGTGTTGTTTATCCGCATGCTTGTGGCAAAAGAACGCTATAAAATAGCTGTGTTAAAAATACTGGGGTTCACCACTGTCGACTTAAGATCTCAGTTCATCTATCGAGGGTTGATTGTGACGGTGTTGGCCATTCTAATCGGTATTGTTTTGTCCCTCACGGTAGGAGAGCGTCTGGCAGAGCTGATGATCGCGAACTTTGGCGTAACCGCCTTTACTTTTAGCATCAATGTACTGTTCACCTACCTCATACTACCACTGGCCATATGTATGACCGTCTGGATCTCCATTTTGATCGGAACAAGGGATTTGGAACGCGTAGAGATATCTCTCAATATAAAGGGGTGAGAAAATGACGATTATCCAAGGTAGTGAGATTACCAAAAAATTTGAGTTCATCGACGGAGCCAGATATGTACTGAATAGGGTTTCACTTGAAGTGAAAGCAGGAGACTTCTTAACCATCATGGGCCCTTCTGGATCGGGAAAATCAACTCTGATGTACGCGTTAAGTGGTATGGACCACATCGATGAGGGCAAAGTGCACTTCCTAGGGGAAGAGATGACCAAGCTACATGAGCGGGAACTTGCTGATTTGCGACGAAATAAGATGGGGTTTGTGTTTCAACAACCCACCTTTCTCAGCAATTTGAATCTGATGGATAACATTATACTTCCGGCCATTCGCGAGAACGCAAAATCAAGAGAAGCGATTGCGAAAAGAGCGGTCGAGCTGATGAAATCCGTGGGGATTCATGACTTGGGAGATCGAGACGTCACCCAGGTTTCGGGGGGACAACTGCAGCGTGCGGGAATCTGCAGGGCTTTGATCAATGAGCCCAGCGTCATTTTTGGGGACGAACCCACTGGAGCTCTGAATTCAACGATTTCCAAAGAAATCATGGAGATCTTCTGCGAGATCAATCGCAAAGGTACTACGATCATCTTGGTCACCCATGATGCTAAAGTCGCCTCCGTATCCGATCGCGTCAAGTTCTTGTTGGATGGCGAATTTTGTGATGAAGTCGCTCTGGGCAAGTACAATGGTAGCAACTTTGAAAGCCGGTTATCCACTGTCACAGAAAGAATGCTGGGATTAGGAATATAAGCAGGGAATGCTGACCAAGTGCATCTTTACACTAGCTACCAATTAAGAAGGACCGTTCGGAGGGAAATACCCCTGAACGGTCTTTTCTAGTATGCAGGATGATAAGGCCCTTGTTGACGCCCCTATTAGTCTTCTTTGCGGTAGAGGCGATGATAGTCTTCTTTCACCAGGGCCAGGAGTACGTTGTCATTGTATGTGCCGTTCACATAGGAGGATTGCTTCTTGATTCCTTCGGCAACAAAGCCACATTTTTCTGCAATTCTTCTACTGCCCACGTTGTTGACGTCGGCCTCGATTTCAAGCCTGTTGATCATCTTAGAACGAAAGAGAAAATCTACGAAGAGTTGAACTACTCGGCACTGAAGTGCCAAGATTCCTAGGAAGACCGCCCTAACGGGCAGTTGTTTATTAGGCTAGCCCCGTGGTCCCCACGGTTAGAAGCCGTAAAGCTTCGGTTTGAAGATTCATGCTTGCGTTAACATCTCGGTCATGAGCGGTGCCACATTCAGGACATGTCCATGTTCTCACAGAGAGATCTTTAACGGCTTTGTTCTTGTACCCGCATGATGAACAGAGCTGGCTTGAAGGGAAATTCCGGGCAACTTTTACTACGGTTTTACCGTACCAGTCTGCTTTGTACTCGAGCATTTCGCGAAAAAGCCCCCAGCTTGCCTCGGAGATTGCCTTCGAAAGCTTTTTGTTCTTCACCATACCTTTTAGGTGAAGATCTTCGATGCCGATCACGTCGTGGCTTTTGACGATATCGGTGGAAAGCTTATGGAGGTAGTCTTCGCGTCTGTTCCTAATTTTCTCATGAAGGAGAGAGACTTTTCGCTTCTGCTTTTGATAGTTCTTCGCTTCGGACAGTTTCCGTCCCTCTTTTTTCGCTCGCTCTTTTCTGCGAGAAAGAATGCGCTGTTCTTCAGCTAATTTTTTCTCGAGCGAACGAAAGAATTTAGGGTTGTCATAGACCGTTCCGTCGGAAAGAATGGCAAAATCCTTCAGTCCAAGGTCAATGCCGACAGAAGAACCCGTCTTTTTTAATGGCTCAATGTCGACTTCGCAAAGAATTGAAACAAAATGCTTGTTCGCAGCATTTCTGCGGACGGTAGCATTCATGATCCGCCCTTCAACCTCGCGGCTTTTGGCGAACTTCACCCAACCCAGTTTCGGAAGCTTGAGGCGGTTGCCTTTGACTTCGATGTTGTTATTGGTGAATTTTGTTTTGTAAGACTGGACGGGATTTTTCTTGCTCTTGAACCGTGGATGTTTTGATTCTCCTTTGAAAAACCGTGTATAGGCATCTTGGAGGTTTTCAATTGACGCTTGAAGAGCAATGGCATCAGGTTCCTTTAGCCAGGAGAGCTCTTTCTTAAGCGAAGGAAGCTGACGCGAACAAATGCTGCGGGTTAATCCTTTGCCGGTGGTTTTGTAGGCGGTTTCCCATTCGTGAAGGAAGTGATTGAAGATGTATCGACTACAGCCGATTGTCTTTGCGATCTGTTCTTTTTGAGCGTTGTCAGGATAGATTCTGAACTTGTACGCCCTATGCTTTAACAAAAAACCACCTCCTTGCAAAAATTTTATGAGAATATATGTTCATGTCTAGTTTATCAGTGACTCTAGGACAAAGTCAACAGGTTCATCCCACGACTAAAGTCACGGGTGTCCTCGCTTATTGCATATAATTTTCGAATATAATCACAAGAATCTGCGCAAGGAAGCTGCCGCATTCATGCGTGCAGAGCAGTCAGTGAGCTAACGGTGGACTCTCTTTCGAGGAATTCCGTGAACGAATAGTAGTGAAAAGACGAGCATCTGGGCTGTGATCTCCGGGATGCCAATGACAAGGCTGGCCAGGAAGCCACTGATGCTCTCCACCTGGAGGAGTCCGTCGAAAAAGCTGGCGGCGAAGAGTGGACCCCCGAGGGCCGTTAAACCGAAGAGCTCGAGAAAGAGGGTACCGGTCGAGGGGCGTGGCCCCGTCAGGCGCAGGATGGAGACGGCGAGGAGCAGGCCACGGAAGATCTGACCGAAAAAGACAAGACCTACCATGGAAAGACTCTCTAAATCCCTGTAGAGCAGAAAGGCGGCGTCCGTGGCCAGCGCCTCCTCGTAACCGCTGATCTGATAAAAGAGCATGCCCACACCCCAGTAGGTGACAAGATGGAGGACCAGGAAACGTCGGTAGGACCGTGTGGGGATGTCGGTATCCGCAAGGTTTTCATCGAGCAGACCCCCTCGCCTGAGGAGGATCAGAAAAAGCAGGATCCGGAGACCCTCTGCCAAAATCACCAGGAGATGCTCAAAAGGGGTGGTAATGGTGTAAATCAGTCCTTCGATGGTGCCGGGCTGCGGTTCTACACTGCCGATGAGGCCGACGACGAAGAGTGCGGTGAGGGTGTTTTTCCAGTTGAGCCTGCCCTTTTTCTTAATGGGGTAGAGGACCAGAGCTAGGACAAGACCGCGGATCAGGTGATCCACGGGCGAAAGGGAAAAGGTCCCGTAGAAATCGAGGGCCGAGAGCCCGACGGGCAACAGGCCGGACAACCAACCGAAGATCCTGTAGAGAATGAGTGCAGTTACCAGGTGAAGCCCCATGAATACCAGGCACCAGTGAAGGAGCGGGTATTGTTTCTTGAACATGATCGATAACCTCCTGTACGTGCTTTTATGGTTTAAGTGTACAGGGATCGAAACTATGCCGAAACAGCCGTAAGAATGAAATGGGCATCCTCCGTAAGGATGAAATGGCATAAAAAAATCCGCTAATAGAAGCGGATCATGATGGGTGGATCTCTAACTCGACTAGTGTCCCTTGATTCGGCCGACTTTTAATGGTGAGATGAGCCTCGATTTCATTGGCCCTGGCCTGTAAATTCGAAAGGCCGTGACCGGCGTACTGCATTTCCGTGTCAAAGCCCATGCCGTCGTCTCTGATCTCTAGACGCACGACGTCTTGCTCGTAGGTCAGGAGGAAGGAGACGCGCTTTGCCTGGGCATGTCGCTCGACGTTGGCGATGGCCTCCTGGGCGATTCGGTAGAGCGACAGCTCCAGGTGGGGATCAAGGCCCTGGATAGGATCGATCTTGCGCTCGATCTTGAGATCGGAACGTTTCTCGAGCCCGTCGAGCAAGAGGTGCAGGGCCTCCGTCAGCGTGTGGTCTTCCAGCATGCCCGGGGCCAGGGCCTCCAGGACATTCTTCAGTTCGTCGCGGGTGTTCTCCGCGGTCTCTTTGAGATGGTCGAGGAGGTCTCTTTCCTTTTCCCCCAAGGGTTCGAGGGTGCGTTCCAGGGTGGCGATGGAAAACAACATCCCGTGGATCCCCTGGCTGATCCCATCGTGGAGCTCGCGGCTCATGCGCCGGCGTTCCTCCGAGAGTGTCAGGAGGCGGGTGGTCTTCTCGATCTCTCTGTTCTTCTCAGCCAAGGTCTCGAGCATCTCCAGGCGTTCCCGGTCCTTGGCCCTGCGGTCGGCATAGAGGCCGTAGAGGCCCCCCAGGGCCAGACCCGAGAACAGGATGATCAGGATGTAGGGGGAGAGCGCTGTGGTCCCGTGGAGGGTCAAGAGGCCATAGGCAAGACCGGCATTGACCAGGGCCGCTGCAAGAAAACCAGCGATCTGGGCGTAGGGACGCGATGCGTGGGTGAGCCTTGCGGTCACCCCGGTAGCCACCACCGTGCCCAGGCCGCTCAAGAGGGCGGCATAGAAGGGTAGGAGGGAAAGGGTGTCCATGGGAAAGGTCAGTCCCAGCCACTGGGCGCTGGAGGCGATGACGAGACCGATTAGAAACCCCACCAACATGGTCTCGGCCACCATGCGCATCACGAGGAACCACGCTCCTTGTAGACCAGGGCGGCTTCCGTCCGGCTCTTGACCTCCAGCTTGGACAAGATGCGGGCCACGTGGCTTTTCACGGTGGTCTCCGAGATGAAGAGGGCCTCCCCGATGCTCCGGTTCGAGAGTCCTTCGGCAATGAGGGCAAGCACGTCCTTTTCCCGATCGGTGAGGTCGTCTAAGCCGGGGGAATCCTCCGTTATTGTCAAGGTGGTGGGGTTGATCCCACGGCCGAGGTAGGTACCACCGGAGGCCACGGCCGTGATGGCGGTCAGCAGTTCCTCCGGTGGGGCGTCTTTGAGACAGTAACCGGCGGCACCAGCGGTAAGGGCTCTTCTCACCTGGTCACCGGTGTCCTGGCTGGTCATCACCAGGATCTTGAGATCCGGATGGTCAGAGAGCAAGGACCTGGTGGTCTCGATGCCATCCATGTCGGGCATCATGAGGTCCATCAGCACGAGATCTGGCACGGTAGTCTCGAGATATGTTAGTGCCTCTAGGCCGGAGGCCACTTCATAAGTGGAGCCGATCTCGGGATGACTTTTTAAAAAGAGGGCCACACCTTTACGAAAGAAAGCGTGGTCGTCCACGATCAGGATGTGAAGGGGGGATAGGGGCATGATAAGACACTCCTTGTCTTGTCGTTCTATGTGGCCTCTGCGCCGATCTCGGTGCTCCTGCGTTCGAAGACCAAGGTGTCGTGCCAAATGCCCTCGCGGCGGGCGATGTGTTCCCGAACCCCCACGAGTCGGAAGCCGTGGTTTTCGAGGAGCGTGCGGCTCAGGGAGTTCTCGGCAATGATATCTGCTTGGAGCGTCCAGAAAAAGTTCTCCTCGCTACATTCGATCAGCGATTCCATGAGCTGGCTACCGATTCCCTGTCCGCGGTGATCGCGGCCGATGTACAGGCTGGCTTCAGCCACACCGGAGTAGACACGCCGGTGGGAGTAAGCGGTGAGGGCAGCCCAGCCTACGATCTCGTTACCGATCTTGGCGACCAGGCGACAGGTGGGCATGTGGTGGGCATCCCAGATCTCCCAACCAGGGGACTTGGACTCAAAAGTGGCGATGCCCGTTTCGATCCCCTCGTTGTAGATCCGCTTGACGGAGGGCCAGTCGCCGCGCTCCATTTCCGTGATGGTGACTTGTGTCATCTGCTCTCTCTCCTTTCGTGGGTGCTCCTACCAAAATTGTACTTGTTTTTGTACAAGCTGACCACCCCCAATCTCGCAACGAGGGCCTCATACCCCAAAGTAAGATCCTGCTATGGACCCTGAAAAAGTGTATTTACAAGGCTTGAAAACTGGTGTAAAATATACTTGATAACAATTATCATTTTCAAGAAAGGGGTGATGTGATGACCTCCCTATGCAACGTGGCCGATTGCCTGGCCTCCTATGAGAAATACCGAGAGATCAATTTCATGATGCGACTGGGGCCCACCCTGCTGGGTGTCAAGCCGATGCACATATTGTGTTTCAGAAAAGACTTTAAGTTCGTCGACAGGTTGCTGGCGGACCTGGAGATGCTCTTCTCCACCCATGAGAGCATTCGTTACCAGTTGGTCTACAGCCGAAACAACTCGATCAAGGTGATCGTCTACCATCTGGAGACCATGACAAGACTCCTCGAAGACCAGCGCGTCCTCCGCTTTCTTACTTCCCGTGGTTTTTCAGCTGAGATGACGGCGGAGGATTATATGGACCACCTACACCGTTGCCTGATCGACAACCAACTGCCGGAAGAGTACGGCGTGTTCTTCGGCTATCCGCTGAAGGATGTCATGGGTTTCATCGGGCACCCGAGCCTCCAGCATGTGAAGACCACGGCGTGGAAGGTCTACGGGGACCCGACGCTCTCGGATCGGCTGTTCGAGCAGTTCCAGCGGGCCGAGGAGAAAATCCTGCGCTTGTGCCAGGCCCTCCCCCTACAGGCGGTCGTCGCCCAGTTGAAGCTACAAGAAGCCTCTTAGCAAAAAATGAATGAAAAAGCAATGAGGACCACGGACATCAGCTGCGATAGCAGCAGGGATTCATGGTCCTCTTTTTTTCGTGTCAGTTCGCCACTCAGTTAAAAGGAGTTCATTTGCTGGCGATAGCATCGAGCTGAAAGAGCAGGCCCTCGTTCCCGCCCTTGTGGGCGAAGGCAGTCTGGATGGACTTTCTGGCGGGATACTGTTCCTTGAACCGTTCTTTGAAGACCTTTTCCATGACCGGGATCTGCCAGATGTCGCGAAAGAGGCAGTCGACCTTGACCACGGAATCGAGCGTCAGGCCGACAGAGGCCAATCGCTTCTCAAGGTGGTCGAGGGCACCGTGGACCTGGCGCTCGATAGATTGTCCGATGTTACCGACGCAGTAGCTGATGAAGACTAGGTCGCCGACCTCGACGACGCCGGCATGGGCCCAGTCCAGGTTGACGTCGGAACGGGTGATGTGTGGCATGGGATGCTCCTTTCTCTATGGTAAAGAATATTTGTTCCCAGCGCCATCCTATCATAAGCGGGAGCCGATAAATCTTAAATCCGTCGGTCGCTAGAGAAATCCTCTACCCACATCAGGAGGAATGCGATACTCTGAAGGGAGGAGAAAAGGAGAGCGTTCATATGTTAAAAAGAAAATGGAAGCAGATACTAGTTGTGGTCCTTCTGGTGCCGGTTCTGGTGGTCGTGGGTGGTGGATTTCTCATCGCTCACCAGGTGGTGGACGACATGGCCGGTTCACCGGTGGCCTTCGGTGAAATCCACGCGTCAGAGGACCATGGGATCGAGAGCGAGAAAATGGATATTCGAACCGAGGATGGATTTGATCTGGCGGTCTACCGCGTAAAAGCAGATGACCCAGTGGGTGCCGTGATTTTTCTTTCGGGCATTCACAAGCCATCGGTGACGGCCTTTTACGGTCATGCGGCGATGGTAAGAGCCTGGGGATACGAGAGCTACCTCTTGGAGATGCGCGCCCACGGGGCGAGCGCTGGTGAGGAGATTGGCCTCGGTTTCACGGAGGTGGAAGATGTCCGGGCTGTCCTTAAAGTGATTGAAGCGGACCCGCGGTTCGAAGACCTACCCGTGGTGGTTTACGGCCTGTCCATGGGCGGCACCGTGGCGATCAACGCGGTAGGCGAACTGCCAGGGATCGACGGCCTGGTCAGCCTCTCGGCCTATTCCTCTTTCGAGGACCAGTTCGTGGACCAGATGGTGCTGATGGGCGCACCGAAACTCTTCACCACCTTCCAGCGGCCGATCGTGAAAACTTATACCACGCTTCGCTTTGGTCGCGCGACGCGCCACAGATCACCCCAGATGGCGATCGAGCACCTGGGGGATCGACCGGCTCTCTTTATGCATTCAGAGGGCGACGATCAAGTGCCGGTGAAAAATCTCGAGCGAATACTAGAAGTAGCGCCGGATCATGTCGAGGTCTTCTTAAAGGAGGGCAACCACCACATGATCTTGGAGGGGGAGGACTTTTTCCATCCGGAAAATGATCCTGTGTACAGCGAGCGTGTGTACCGCTTCTTCAAAGACCAATTTGGTGTGGGAGGGGCTTTGTAGTCGTTAGATCATCCGGGCGGGCTATGATACGAAATTTGGCACCATGAGCTGGACCGGTGGGCTACTCAGCTAGCACCCGATGGGAGGTAGGACCATGCAGATTTGGATTGTAATGGGCGTTCTGTTCTTCGTACAGGGACTGATGCTCATCGAGAAAAGGTTGCATAAAAGGAAACTGCGTGTAACGATCAAGGAACAGTTCGGCAAGAAACCCGCGGAGAGAAAACTGGATTTCGACAAGATCGCCTACCATTGGGAGCATTTCATCCACCGGATCCCGGAAGAGGAACGGATCGATGACATCACCTGGAACGACCTGGAGATGCAAGAGGTGTACAAACGGATCAACGGGTGTCGCTCCTTTGCCGGAGACCAGGTGCTCTTCTCAAGGCTCCACTGGCTACCCAAGGCATCTGGAGTCGGCGAAGCTTTTGAGAGACGCGTGGACCACTTTAGCTCGAAGGATCGAGAACGCGAGCAGGTCCAGCTACTTCTATCGGACCTGGGGACGGACAGGAAGAGCTATCATTTACCACGGTTTCTAGAGGACATCGACACTTACCGGATCATGGGCTTGTGGAGTAAGCCTGTGATGCAGGGTTTGCAACTTCTATTGGCCGCTTCTGTGGTCACAGCATTGGTCACGGGAGCCGCTCCGGCACAACTGGCAGTAGCCTCGGTATTCTCTGTAAACCTGGTGCTCTATGCCGTCGGCAAGAATCGGTTCGAACAGCACCTCGATATGATCCGGTGCGTGAACAGCGTGATCGGTGTCGCGACCACCCTGACGAACAAGAAGAAGTTCACCAACGAAGCCATCTTCGCGCATCTCACTGCGGATCTCAAGCCCTTCAAGCGCCTGTGGAAGGCGACCAGTTTCCTACAGGTGAGAAAGGATGCCGTTTTCACCGGAGATCTTGTGGCGCTGGTCTACGATTACTTAGTGGGAGCCACCTTGTGGGATTTTGTGACCTACGACCGGATCCTTTGTCGCTTGCGCGATCACAAGGGTGCTTTTCTCTCCCTTTACGAGGGACTGGGGGAGATCGACGCGGCGATCGCGGTGGCCTCCTATCGAGAGAGTCTGCCCTACTACTGTCCACCGAAATTTACCGACCGAACCGCCCTCCGTATGACAGGACTCTACCATACGCTGATCGAGAAGCCGGTGCCCAACTCGGTGGAGCTGGAAAACAGCTGCATCATCACCGGTTCCAATGCCTCGGGGAAGTCGACCTTTATCAAGTCCGTTGCCCTGAGCGCTATTCTCGGACAAAATATCCACACCTGTATGGCGATCGAAATGGTGCTGCCCCGGGCTAAGATCATCACCTCGATGGCCGTCAGGGATGACCTGATGGCGGGAGAGAGCTACTATATCAGGGAGATCCGCTACATCAAGCGGATCCTGGACAGTCTGGACGAGGACCGGCTGGTGATCTGCATGATCGATGAGATTTTGAGGGGAACCAACAACGAGGAACGGGTGGCGGCCTCGGCTTCGATCCTGGCGTTTCTCGATGACAAGCACTGTCTGGCCATCGTGGCCTCTCATGATTCTGAACTGACGGAAATCCCGGACGAGCAGTACGGAAAGTACTACTTCGCCGAGCGGATGCAGGGAAAGGATGTGGTTTTCGATTACATCATCAACCAGGGTGTGTCGCAAACGAGAAATGCCATCCGCCTCTTGCACGCCATGGGTTTTCCCGAGGAGATTATCAACGGGGCGAACAGGCGGGTCTCGGTCAACTGATGAACAGCCTTTTCATGATCCGGTCGAAAGACTGGGTCTTTTTCAATGCAGTTCAGATCAAAAGATACAGAACGGCGGCTATGGAAAGGTAGGAAAGAGGGCGGATCGGATGTTGGATGCGCCACCGGTAAAAGAGACCGTGTCACGATGCCCTTTGATTGGGTACCTGACACGGTCTCTTGTCTTGTGGGATGGGGTGAAGCGGGTGGGTTATTCTTCTTCGCTCTCGATCATTTCCAGGATAAAGGGAAGTCCCTTCTCAGTGACGGTTTCGACAAGGTCGTTCTCCATGATGTACTCGGAGAGGGTGGTTTCGCCCATGGCGCGTTCGTAGCCGGCGCGCCCGACTTCGGGCGGTACAAGAGCACCGGTGTCGCGGTCGCGGGCGGTGCTGTTCTCGAAGATGCCGTCCGGCGAAAAGAGGAAGCTGATCTGGTCGTTGATAAAGGAACCGCGGGAGACGTGGACCTGCTTGGCGACGAAGCCCTCCTCGGCATTCAGCAGGTCTTTGCCGATGAAGCGGTCGGACTCCGGCGCCCAGCCCAGCAGGTTGCGCAGGGTGGGGTAGAAGTCGATCTGACCGCCCACGGTTTTGATCCCTTCCGTGCGGTTCATGCCGGGGATGTGGATGATGAAAGGCACGTTGAACATATCTTCCTCTAGGTAGGGACGCCCCAAGAAGTCACTCATGTCGTCGTCAACTTCCGGATCGCGGTGGTCGAGTCCCTGGTGGTCCCCGTACAGGATAATGACCGATTCATCGTAGAGTCCGGCGCGCTTGAGGTCTTTGATAAAGGCACCGAGCGAGGCATCGAGGTAGTGGACGGTCTGCAGGTAGTCGCCGAGGGCAGAACCCTCATAGCGAGCGGGGAGGGTAAGACCCCGGTGGTCTTTCGGCAGGGTGTAGGGGTGGTGGGAGGTGAGGCTGATGAGAAGGGCGTAGAAAGGACGCTCTGCTCGGGACAGGATCGGAATGGCCTGGCGGAAGAGGGACCGGTCGCTGAGACCCATGCCGATGGTCTCGTCCATGTCCAGTTTCTCACTGCTGTAAAAGGTATCGAGACCGATCTTTGGGTACATGGTCTCGCGGTTCCAAAAGCTCGGCCGGTTGCCGTGGAAGGCCATGGTGGTGTAGCCAGATTTTTTTAGTTCCTTCGGCAGCGTACGGAGGTGGTTGTCCTCGTAGGCTTCGTAGCTGTAGGACTGGAGGGCGGGGTAATAGCCCGTGTGGGTGACGAACTCCGCATCGGAGGAATTGCCCCAGCCCACCTGTTCGAAGTAGTTTGTGAAAGTAAAGCTGTCGTCCTCTAAGAGGGCGTTGAGCGTGGGGGTGATCTCTTGTCCGGCGGTGGTGCGTCCCAGGGCAAAGGCTTGGATGGATTCTGCCTGGATAACGATCAGACTTTTTCCCTCAAGAAGTCCTGTCCGCATGGGATTGTCCGTCTCCGCGGTCACCGGTTCCATGACGCCTTGCACCTGGTCTTCATCGGCGGGTTTCGGTAAGGTCAGTGTGACCAAATCGTAGAGGTGGTAATGAAGGGCCCCCAGGTTCTGTGGGGTCAGGTGATCGGCGGCACCGAGAAAGGTGGGAAAACTGTAACCGAGAAGGAGCACCATAGATAAGGAGAGCAGGACTATTTTTAACCGGAGTTTCTGACGCACGAGTAGAAAGGACTTTTTTTCTTGCAAGCGGGCCCACAAGAGGTAGAGGACATCGATGGTCATAATCAGGTAGGTAGGCCGAAAGAGGGCCACTATGCTTCCCGTCACCGGGCCGAGCTGGCCTACCTGGAGGATGCTGTGTGCGGGCAGGAGGGTGTAGAAATGACTGTAGTACATGAGATCGGCAATCACGAGAACGGTGATGACAAGCTGTAGGACCAATAGGCGTGTGGTCGAAACCTTTTTTCCCCTGACGGTGATCCACCGGTAGAGGAGAAAGAGGGTCGCCCCGTTGAAAAGGGTGACGGGTATAAAAAGCAGGGGCTGCACACCGATGACCAGGTGTAGCCAGGATATTTTCGCAAGGGATAGGGTGGCGAAGAACCACCAGGTGTTGGGCTGGGGTAATCGTGATCTATGGGATTTTTTAAAGATCCGTTTCATGGGATTCACTCCTAAAGGAGGGTTCGTTGACTTTCTTTGGGTGTATCTACTTTCTACCCCATTGGATGCAGAATACAAAGGGGAGAATTCTTCCAAAGGGTGGACAGAGGTGCAGGTGATGGATCTATAGAGGAATTTTGTTATTTTGGGGTTGTGACGAAATAGCGCCGCAAAAGACGGTAAGATGAGATCAGGAGGTGAGGATGGGATGTCGACATCGACGGGAATCATGCTGTTCATGCTTTTTCTCATGGCGCTTTATTTCAGTCCCAGCAGGACCCTGTTCTTTCTAGCTTTTGCCATCGTGGGTGCTGTTTGTTTCCATATCCAGAACAGGGGGAAGGAGTAGGGGGTCTTTCGATGTGCTTGCACAGGTGAAGGGTTCGTTCTCCTTACCCGATTCTACAGAACATACGGAACTCAAGGGAACTAAGGGTCCTAAATCGACAGAAATCGACAAAAGGTCCCACTAACGGCAAGTGGTTAAAACTGGTATAATAAGGGCAACTGTTAAGTGATGAAGGAGGGCGTATCAATGCGCATTTGTCATACATCGGATTGGCACCTGGGGAAGCTGATCCACGGGATCCACATGACGCAAGACCAGGCGGTGGTACTCGATCAACTCGTGACGCTGCTCAAGGACGAGGAAGTGGATGTGCTAATTATCGCGGGCGACCTCTACGACCGCGGGGTGCCACCGGTGGAGGCCGTTGACCTCTTCAACCGGACTTTGTCTCGGATCGTCAAGGAGACGCCCGTGGACCAGGTGCTCCTGATCAGCGGCAACCACGATAGCCCCGAGCGCGTCGGTTTCGGCTCCACTCTTTTCGATGCCCTGGGCATCCATATCGCCGGTAAGTTCGAGGCGGGGGTGAAGTCCGTGGAGCTCGCGGATGACCATGGTCCGGTGACCTTCCACCTGGTCCCCTTTGAGATCCCGGCGGTGGTCCGGGCTGTCACGGGTAACGAGGAGGTCAAGACCTTTGACGATGTGCACGCCCACGTGGTGGAAAAAATCAAGAAGGACCACGATTTCTCCGAGCGCCAGGTGATGGTGGCCCACGGTTTCGTGGGCAAGGAACGCGAATCCGTGGAGGTGAGCGATTCCGAGCGGAGCCTGTCCGTGGGCGGTACGGAACTGGTAAGCCACGCGCATTTTTTGGATTTCGATTACGTGGCCCTGGGTCACCTGCACCGGCCGCAGAAGGCCGGTGGGGAAAGGATTCGCTATGCCGGTAGCTTGATGAAGTATTCCTTCTCCGAGGTGGGGGCCAACAACGGCGCCACCTTGGTGGACCTGGGACCCAAGGGGTTGGTTGAGATGCGGCACGTGCCGCTGGCACCTGCCAGAGACCTGAGGCTCTTGGAAGGGACTTTGGAGACCCTCCTGTCAAGCGATTTCTATGAGGACCAAGAGCGGAATCATTACTACAAGATTCGCTTGTTGGATAAGGGAGCCCTGCGTGATCCCATCAACCGGCTCAAGGCCATTTACCCCAATGTGCTCGAGCTCGAGCGAGAGGGCTTCGAGGGCACGCTGAGCCTGATGGATGAAGAGGTGGAAATCGAGAATCTGGATGCCCACGAGCTGGTCCGGGACTTCTACCGGGCCATCAAGGAAGAGGCGCTGTCGGAGTCGGAGGAGACAATGATCCGCGAGACGATTGAAGAGCTGGCCAGGGGGGAATTCCGATGAAACCGTTGAAACTACAGATGAAGGCCTTCGGGGCCTACCGGGAGGAGACCATCGATTTTTCGGACCTTGAAAAAGAATCGCTCTTTTTGATCTCCGGGCCTACAGGTGCGGGGAAGTCCACGATATTCGATGCCATGACCTACGCACTTTACGGAAAACCCAGCGGGACCCACAAGACGGAGTACGACCTGGTGAGTGATTTCGCAGAGGAAGGGGAGAAGGCCCGGGTGGGCCTGACCTTTGAGATCCGCGGTAAGGCCTACTACGTGCAGCGGGGGCTCGATGTGACGGTGAGCGAGGGGTCCAAGAGTTTCAAGTCCACGGACATGGCCTTCTATCCCGTGGGGGAAGAGGAGAAGACCCTGTCGAAAAAAAGCGAGATCGACAGCGCGGTGACGTCGCTGATCGGTCTGGATTACGATCAGTTCAAGCAGACGATCATGATTCCCCAGGGGGAGTTCCGCGAGCTGCTCACGGCGGATAGTGCCAAGCGGGAGGCGGCCTTCCAGGAGATTTTCGATACGGTTTTTTACAAGCGTTTTGAGATCGCCATGGACCAGCAGGCCAAGACGGCCTACGGAGAGCTGAAGGACCTGGAGAAGGAGCGGAACAACCAGTTCGATCAGCTGGGCCATCTGAATGAAAAGGTGTTGGAGGAGGCCCTTGGTCAGGAAAACCGCCACTACGAGGCTCTCCTAGTGGCCCTCGCGAGCGAGCGGGAGGATTTGAAAGAGCGGATTTCTGTTCAGAAGGGAAAGATGGAAGCCCAGCGGGAAGAGATCGAGGCCCTTTCGGCGACCATGACCATCGGTGAACAAAAGAACGCGCGCTTTGCTCTTTTGAAAGAAAGAAAAGAAGCGCTGGAAGCGCTGGAAAAGGACCGGGAGAAGATTGACCAGAAGAAGGATCAGTTGAAGCGCCTCGGCATCCTGGCGCGCCTCTCGGGGCTAAGGGAGGCTTTCGCTCGCGAGGAGAAAGCATTGGCTTTGATTCAAAAAGAACTGGAGACGCTGAAAGAGACAGAGAAGAAGTTGGCGAAAGATTATACAGAGGCCAAAGAAAAGTACGAAAAACGACCAGCGTGGCAGAAGGCCCTAGAAGAAGCGCAGGACGTCCAGTCGCGGCTCAAGGGGCTGGCGGCGCTCTACGGGAACCTGGATGCACTGGAGAAGGAAATTGAACGCCTGTCGAAAGCGAGGGACCAGGAAGATAAGGTCCTGAAGTCGCTACAAGACCAGCGGAAGGTAATGACCGAGAAGATCAAAGCACTGGAAGCGTCGATCCGCGCGTCGGAGGATGTGGGTGGCGAGCTGGTGACTTCTGAGGAGCGCGGTCGGCAGCTCGGAAAAGAGAAGAAGGCCCTGGAGGCCTATGGTGAGCTGGAGACGAACCGGGAGACCCATGGGAAGCTCCTGGCCAAGGCCAAAGAAGCGCTGGATTTTAGGGACAAGGGGCGCGAGCAGGCGGACCGTGAGCTGGAGAGACTGCGCGAGATGCACCTGGCCCACCAGGTCTTTGTGCTGGCGGAAGCGCTGGAGGAGGGGGTGCCCTGTCCGGTCTGCGGATCGGAGGACCATCCGGCGCCGGCTCACCCTTCGGGTGAGGAGGACCGGGTGTCAGAGGCCCTTCTGGAGGAAAAGGAAAAGGCCCTGGTAGCTGCCGATAAGGCCGTGAAAGAGGCCCAGACGGCGGTGCAGTTGCTGGAGAAAGAGATCGGTGTGATCGAGGCCCAGGCGGCGTCGCAACTGGAACTGGTGACGCTGGAGGCGGGGGAGAAGGCCGACCGGGCGCTGGCACGCGTTGTGGCGGCCCACAAAAAAGAACAAGACCATTACCGGAACCTTCAGGGGTCAAAGAAAAAACGGCTGGAAGACCAGAAGCGTCTGTCGGATCTGCAAGATCAGTTGACTGTGCTGGAGGACCAGCTGGAGAAGGCGCGCCTACAAGTGGAGGAGACGACGAGAAAACGCGACATCACAGAGACGAGTCTTTCCGGGACGAGAAAGCAGATCCCGGAGGATCTGCCGGATCGAAAGACCTATGACGAGCGGATGCGTGCCCTGGACGAAAGGATTGCAAGGCTCAAGAAACAGATCGACGCGGTGGAAAAAGCCTTCAAGGAGGCGAGCGAAACACTAGGTAGCAAGCGTGCGGAGATCGCGATCAAGGAGAAAGACCTGGCGGAGCAGACGGTGGCCAGACAAGAGGCGGAAAAGACCTTTGATATGGGCTTGGAGAAAGAAGGCTTTGCAGACAAGGAAGCCTATGAGAAGGAAAAAGAGACCCTGTCAGGTCTCGATACAGTGGTGCTGGAGCATGAGGTCACGAGCTATCAAAAGCAACTAGCGGCCCTGCAAGTCCAGGTAGAAGACCTAGACAAGGAGCTGGCGGGACATGCGGAGGTGGATCTGTCGGCCCTGAAGGAAAAGCGAGAAGGACTCCGGACGGCGCTGGATGATTTGGTGGACCGCGAGCAGAAGCGCGTGACGGATGAGCAGATCATGGGGCATGTGCTCCGTGAGACCAAGCGGCTGTCGAAAGAGATCGAGGAGCGGGAGAACGCCTACCATGAGGTCAGAACCCTGGCGGATCTTGCGTTAGGTAAGAACAGCCAAAAGATGCACCTGAACAGCTATGTGCTACGGATTTACTTGAACCGGGTGCTCAAGGCGGCCAATGCACGGCTGAAGACCATGACGGGTGGACGGTTCACGTTGTTTATGGCGGAGCACAGCACAGGTAAGTCGAAGAACGCGGGTCTGGATCTGGAGGTCCATGACTTTTACACGGGTAAGAAGCGGTCGGTGAAGAGTCTTTCCGGTGGGGAGAGTTTCAAGACGGCCATGGCCTTTGCCCTGGGTGTGTCGGATATCATCCGTCACACGGCGGGGGGCATCCAGCTGAACACGCTCTTTATCGATGAGGGTTTTGGAACGCTGGACACGGAGAGTTTGGACCAGGCGATCGAGATGTTGATCGAGCTCCAGGCCGACGGCCGATTGATCGGGATCATCAGCCATGTGCCGGAACTCAAAGAACGGATCGAGTCGAAGCTCACGATCGAGCAGACACCGGCGGGTAGCAAGGCGAAGTTCGTGAAAATGTAAAGGAGGAATGAGGCCATGTACGGAGCGATTATCGGCGATGTCGTGGGATCCGTCTACGAGGTGCGTCCGATCAAGACCAAGGCATTTTCGTTTTTTTCAGAGCACGGTCGTTTTACCGATGATACGGTATTGACCTGTGCGGTGGCCTCTGCTCTTTTACTGTGGGAGAGAGATACCGGTAGAGAGGGGCTGGAGCGGGTTCTTGTCGAGGAGATGCAGCGTTTGGGTAGGCAGTATCCCAATGCAGGATACGGCGGTAACTTCAAAAAGTGGCTAGAAGCCCAGGAGCCGAAGCCCTACGGGTCTTTTGGCAATGGGTCGGCCATGCGCGTGTCGCCCACAGCCTGGGTGGCACGTAATCTGGAGGAGGCATTGGCACTTGCGGAGGTGACGGCTTCGGTGAGTCACGATCATCAGGAGGGAATCAAGGGGGCGCAGGCAACGGCCGGGGCGATTTATCTGGCGCGGACGGGTGCGTCGAAAGCAAAAATCAAAGATTTCTTAGAAGACCACTTCTACGCTTTGTCCTTTACCTTGGATAGCGTCCGACCGACATACGCATTTGACGTGACCTGTCAGGGATCGGTTCCAGAGGCAATCGTGGCCTTTCTAGAGTCGGAGGATTTTGAGGATACCATCCGAAATGCGGTGAGCCTGGGTGGTGATAGCGATACCCAGGCGGCCATAGCCGGGAGTATCGCCCAAGGTTACTATGATGTCCCCGAACACTTGAAGAAGCAAGTACAGAGCTACCTGGATGAGGAACTGTTGATGATCTTGAGTGTCTTTAGAGAACAGTACGTGGATAAGAGGTGAGCAGGAGGATGGAACCAAAAAAACAAATGGATGAGACCACTGCCAGAGAGCAATTATCGAAACGAGAGAAGAAGGCAGAGGTTTATCTGCACGACCCAAAGAAAATGCAGCGGTTGATCAAGGAAGCGGCGGAAAAGATGTCGGCGGCCAAGGGCCCCCTCGATGGTGTGCTGGGAGAGATGGCTACCATGTTGTCCTTGATGCGGGATTGGGTGAACGGTTCTTACCGTGCGATTCCAGTGGGGTCGATCGTGATGATCGTGGCAACGATTTTGTATTTCGTATCCCCGCTGGACTTCATACCAGATTTTATTCCTTTTGCGGGCTTTAGTGATGATGCGGTGATTGTGGCTTTTGCCTGGAAGCAGATCAAGTCGGACCTGAAGAAGTATGAGCTCTGGAAGGAAAATCTGGCGGATGAGGAGCCGGAGGAGTAAAAGTTCAGAAAAGACAGAGAAATAATGCTGAGTTCGACAAAAGTAGAGGAATTTCGAGCAGGAGATGGTGGCGTGGGTGTAGAAGGAGACTAACTAAGCAGGGTTCAATTTTTTCGTTGAAGCCCTTCTCTTTATACAATTAGATCCTTATTGAGTTTGAATCGCTTATGAAAGGACGATAGAATAACCCTCTTGGGATGTGATAATTCTGAGAGTTTTTGGGAAGAGTGTTTACCGGAATATTTTATTTTGGTTGGGTAATGCTTGATGATTATATGATAGACTCTGACTAGACGTAAGACACCTGAGGGGGCGACATAATTGATTAAAGAGCATTATTCATGGCGTGTAATTAATGATACCTTCTTAATAAAGATAATCGACAAATCATTTTATTATGATAACAACACGGGGGTTCCTCAAGAGATATTAGATAAGTTTGGAATTGCTGATCTCAACGAATGTTTCACTAAGATCTTCGTGCGGCATAGAGATAAAGTTTTTAAGCTGAAACTATCCATATCCTATAGACAGAAGTCTTATCGTGGAAAGATAACTTGGCGAAATGAATTTCAGCAACATACTCAGAGGTTTGTCTCAAAAAACTTTGAAAAGAATATGATTCTGTTTCATGAAAATGGAAGTGGTGTTTACGATATTGAGTTTTTAAACCATAACATGTTTAGCGATGCTGAGTCAGAAATTGAATCTGATTTAGAGTTATACTGCATGTTCCATGCGTTTAATCCGAAGAAGTGCATTAAATGTAACAGGGATCTTGAAAATGATCCCGTTGCAAACATCTTACAGCTCTCGAAGTTTATCATTTCTAATGATGGCAATGGTTTTATTTGTCCAGTGTGCCAAAGAAACGAAACATTTTTATGAAGTGAAGTAAAACACGAGCACTTAAGTACATGAGTATAGTAAGGATGACATAAATGATAAAATTCTTTTGTGAGCAATGTGGTCAAGAAGATTCTGGAGTGTACCGGGACCCTGAAAAGAACAAGTGTAATTACTGCAAGAATGAGTTAGAGAAGCTAGGAGCAGAAAGATCACAAGAATATAGCAATTTCAAAAGGGTTTATGACAACAGTTTCTTAAATATCAAATCAGAGATTTATTATTGCTCAACCCATGATGTTCCCCATTTTGATACTAAATGTAATTATTGTGAAACTCAAAAATTGGAGAATAGTTCAAGCTATCTATCGACTGATTTGAGACCGGTATTTGGAGAAGAAAGACTTTTCTTGATGACATTACTGACTCTGAATAAATCAAACAAAGATTTGATTAGAAGAATTGAATCGAAATCTGTTTGGGCAAGTTCGACACATTATTATTTTGATGGTAAGTCACTTAGTGTATCTAAGAAAAAGCTGCAGAGTTACTCTCCTGAAATGGTACGTGATGAAATGGAAAAGCTTACCCCTATGTTAGAGCAACTAGAAGAAAATGCTCACTTGGATCACCAAAAATTCATCGAAGTGAATGCTAATAGATACAATCGAATTGAACACGAAGCCATGAACTTCATCGAATCAGTATCAGCAGATTACGCTGAAAACGAAATGTTCATTTCATTTTCAGGAGGTAAGGATTCTACTGTTGTTCATGATTTGGTCATTCGGTCGTTAGCAAATAAAAAAGTTCCACGTTTTTTTGGTGATACCACTTTAGAGATGCCAGAAACCTATCAGTATGTTGAGAGACTAAAAAAAGAAACGAAACATTTGCCACTATTTAAGCCAAAAAACAAGAAAGATGATTTTTTTGAACTGTCTGAAGTGATCGGACCCCCAAGTAGATTGATGAGATGGTGTTGTGTGTACTTCAAGACAGGACCAATATCAGATCGACTAGATAGAGCATTTAAGAACACCAATAAGATTCTTTCTTTTCAAGGCATTAGAAGAGCCGAATCGAATAACAGAAATAAGTATGAGCGTGAATCAGATAGTCCAAAGATCGCAAAGCAAAGAGTAGTATCTCCGATTATTGATTGGCTTGATTTTGATGTATGGTTGTACATCCTTTCTAGAAGAGTTGATTTTAACGATGCATACAGAAAAGGATTCTCACGTGTGGGTTGTTGGTGCTGTCCTAATAACAGTAGTTGGGCTGAGTATCTTTCTGCCGTTTTTCACCCGGAAGACTCAGCACGTTGGAATAGAGTTCTGATAAACTTTGCAGAGAAAACAAACAAAAGTGATCCTGAAGAGTATGTCAGTGGTGGAAACTGGAAAGCTAGACAAGGTGGCAATGGTTTGGAAATTTCCAATAATGGCGTTGTTGATTATGAACCTTGTGTAACAGAAGTGAACTTATTTAATTATCATCTCACGAGAGAGATTTCAGATGATCTATATGAGCTTTTTAAACCATTTGGGAGAATTGATACTGATATAGGTGACAAAAGACTTGGCGAAGTATATGTATTAGATTCATATGATAATCCTTTGATAAAATTGCAGGGCAGAAAAGGGAGAAAAAATCTAAAAGTAACGATCATCAGCATGGAGCACATTAAGAAGATTTATAAACGCTATCCTCAAATAACCAAAGGAAGGGTTAAGAGTTTCATAGACATCAAGCAAAAGGTTGATTGTCAAATCACTAAATATCAGACTTGTCTATCTTGTGGTGGTTGTTCAAGTGCATGTAAGTATGATGCCATTAAGGTTACATGGAAGAATCGAGAGAACACTTATAAGCCAGAGGATACACAATATATTATCGACGAAAGCAAATGTATTCATTGCTTGAACTGCATTGATCATTTTGATAACGGATGTTACTTGAAGAAGATTATTCGAGTTAAAATAAAGGAATGATTGTATGGTACTAAAGAAAATCAAACTAAAAGGTCATAGCTCCTTTTACCTCCGCGAAGGTTGGTTAAGCAAAGGAATGGAGCTAGTAGATAAGAATAATGAAATTTTTAGTAGTGAGTTTCCAACCGATGAGTTTGGTGTTGGATCAGCCATGGTTAAAGCAATTAAATATTATCTTGAAGCAATGGACGTCATTGAGACTTATAAATCTGATAGCAAGAAAAAGTCTTTTATGTTAACGGATGAATTGGGCAAGGTCATCTATACGTACGACAAGTATTTACAAGATGAGTTCTCAATGTGGATCTTACACTATCATTTTGTTAGAAATTTAGAATTGGCAACTACATGGAACTTATTTTTTAACACTATGGATTCAAAGACTTTTACAAGAGAAATGATTTTCCAAAAAATCAACGAGAAGCTTAATTCAGATTATGGGAAGAAATTCTCATCAAAATCATTAAATGATGATGTGATTTGCTTAATTAGAACATATATTAATGAAGATTCTAGGCACTTATCACCCGAAGAAAATTTTCGTTCTCCATTTCAAAAGCTAGGATTAATTGATAAAGACAACACTGTAGATGGGAGAGTAGTTTATCGAAAGAATACACCAGATATTGATCAACTCGATAAGTTGGTGGTGCTTTACGCGATTCTCAGAATGAGAAATGAATCTATTGGAAAGAAAAAGAACCATTTTATCCCTTTAGAAGATTTGGTATCTGCAGTTAATTCTCCTGGAAGAATATTCAATCTCGATAAAACACAAATGATTGAGTACATCGATGAGCTATCTAAGGACAGATATCTATCTTTTACGAGAACAGCAGGATTAAACCAAGTGATTATATCTGATCAATCGATTTCTGGAAAGGATATTTTGTTAGATTATTATCATGCGAAGAATGGAGGAGCTCATGTATAAAGAGTTGTTTGAGTTATCTTCAGATTTTCGGCTTTCTATCAATCTTCTATATGACATAGATGATGAAAAGCGGGTAAATCAATACATTCCAAATGAAGAAATAGCAATAATGATGAAAGATTACTTGAAAGGGATCTCTGGGTTTAAAGCAGAAAACTCATCTGGTAAGAACCGGGTACTTATAGGTGCGTATGGTAAAGGGAAAAGCCATTTCATTTTAGCCGCACTTGGGTTGCTAGATCATTCAATTAATTCTGAGCTCCTCGAAAGTAGATTTTCTAAACTTGATCGTGAGTTTAGAGAGCTGTTCGACTACATAACTGGATCTAGTATAATGCCGGTAATCGTTAATCCGAAAGCCGAATCAATAGATCAAGGGATTAGAGTTGCTTTGAGTAATGCATTAGAAACGAGAGGCATAAATAAGATTCACTATGAATCTCGTTTTGATTCAATATTAGTACAAATTGATCGCTGGGAGTCAGAGCATCCAAGTATCATAGATTTGTTTTCTTCTTATTTAGAACGAAAAGATCAGAACTTAGAAATTTTTATGCGTTCTATTGAGAATTTCAATAATAGTTCTCTTGATGTCTTTGACGAGTTTTTCGAACAGTTGACAGGAGGTACGAAGTTTAATCCTTTGGCGAGTGATGACATCGAATCATTAATTATTTCGGTCAACTCTCAATTAAAGGAAAGTTGCGAATACAATGGTATTTTGATTGTTTTCGATGAGTTCAGTAAGTACTTAGAAAGGATTAGCGCAAATCAATTATCAAAAGATTTGATTACTCTTCAGACATTGGCGGAGTTGAGTGATAGGAGTAATAATCCATCCTTGGCAGTTACCTTGATTACTCATAAACCCATTGAACAATACGTTGCGAAGATTTCAGAAGAAAAGGTTAATGCATGGCGAGCTGTAGAAGGTCGTTACAATGATTTGTTTTTTCAGGTATCCTCAGAACAACATGTTAAGTTGATTGGAGAATCAATTGTTAAAAGACCTGGCTACAGGGAGTTTATCGATAAAGTTTATGAAGAATTGGATATGAATACCCTTAAGGGTTGTTCTTCTTGGATAAGCACAGAGTTTGCAGATGCTTTTAACTTGATTAAGTATGAGTGTTTCCCAATGAACCCATTCGCCGTCGGGGCATTAGTGGCAATGAGTGAGCGAGTTGGCCAGAATGAAAGAAGTATGTTTACTTTCTTACATGAAAATGATAGATCAAGTTTAACCGATTATCTGATGAACGATGGTCAAGCACCACTTCTTTCGATTGATGTTCTATTTGATTACTTTGAGCCAATGTTTAGGAAAGAAAAGTATGATGAAAATATCGTACGGCTGTATAGATTAGTATCGTATCATTGTGATGCCGAAATTGATGAAATGGAAAAACGACTAGTAAAATCTATCGGCTTAATTCAAATGATCAACAATCCGAGGATAATTAGTAGTAGTGTGGATAGCATCAGATTTGCATTGCAAATAGATGAAAATCGTTCACGCGAGCTGCTTAATAAACTTCTTGATAATAGGAAAATTAGATTGAGTAAACACGATCAGACTTATGAACTAACATCAGCTAGAACCCAGGACATCAATGAACTGATAAACAATGCGCAGGTAAGTCGCTTCGATAATGATAAAATCTTGGAAACCTTGAGTGAGAATTTCATTTTTGAGTATACACTTCCTAGAGAGTATAATCACGAACACAAGATGACACGTTATCTCAAGCATGTTTTTCTTCTCGATACCCAAGCAGAGCAACTACGCGATCTTATGCTTCAATATGTTGGTTCTGATTATGATGGAATAATCATCAATATATTGAATACGAGTAGAATGGATCCTGTGGAAAACCGTGAACTGTTAGAAGCAATATATCAACTGATTGATGATTACCCGGGTGTAATCGTTAGATTAAGTATCAATAGGTTTGATAGTAGTTTTATCGACGACCTCAGTGATTACTACGCCATTTCAAAGTTGCAGTCACAAGCAAAGAGTGATTATGATGAAGAACTCATTGGGGAGTTGAACTTTCTGATTGAGGATTATTACAGAAGTATAGACAACCGGTTACAAATGAGTTTTTATCAAAATGAGACCTATGCTTTTTATATGAGTGAGAACGATTTTATAAAGAAGAAGGATATACTAAGTGATTCTGTACTTTCAAAGATCTCTTCAAAAGTGATTCACTCGAAGTTTCCTCGCACACCGGTTATAAATAATGAACTGATCAATAAGCATAATGTATCCTCACAAGTTAAGAGAGCAAGAGATGAGATTGTTGATTATATTCTAAATGAATATACTGGTGAGTTCTCGGAAAAATTAGAAGGACTTAGTTTGGAAGCAACGTTGTATAGAGTGATGATACTCAATAAAGGTTTAAGGGAGTCAAATAGTAGTAATGACAATCATCTAAACGAAGTTTTGAAATTGGTCGATGAAGAAATCAAAAAATCTATAGATGAAAAAATCAATTTCTCAAAACTATTGGGCAGATTGACAAGTGCTCCCTATGGAGTGCGAGAAGGAATCATTCCAGTTTATTTGGCATACGTAATGAAAAACTACTTAAAAGAGCTTTCGGTATATTATCGGGATCAGGAACTAGTCATAACGTCAAACATACTAGATCGAATCACATCGAATCCTGAAGATTATTCCATCGTGTGCGATGATCCAAATGAAGGCGAAATGATTAAGCTTTTGAGTTTAATACTAGACGAGTTTCACGAGTTTACAGAGCCTAACCAATCTAAGAGTAACCATTATTTCGTTGCGTATAATGCTATGCGTTCATTTTTCAGAAAACTCCCGAGAGTTTCTCAACGGTTTTTAAAAGATGCTAAGACACAAAATTCAATTGAAGATGAAATTGTACAGTTACGAAACGAAATGATAAAAAGCTCCATAAGTCCTCGTACATTTTTTCAAAATGTTGTTTACGAAATCTATGAGGGCAGTGATTACGTGGAAATATTTATGAATATTAAGAAGTTTAAGGACCAATCGTCTAGGTATCTGGATGAACTTGAGTCTGAAGTAATCAAGTATGCACTCCGAACAATTGACCCGAATTATGATGGGAGTTTATCTTCACTACTTCATCATGAAAACGAGAAATTCGAACATATTGCTCAATTAGGTGGATTACCTGCCAATGTAGAATCACTAGTTGAAGTGTCTAGGATGGATTCCTATAGTGATCACCACATTGTGAATCAACTGGCAAAACAATTAACGGGACTTCATATTAGTGATTGGACGGAAGATAACGTTATGGGTTTTAAGGAATCATTAAAACTTGCATTTGATTACTTTGCATCTGTTGCACAACGGAGCTCAGAAGATACAAAACCCGAAATGAGTGTTCGCATCGAAGACTTATCGGATCATGGAAAGAATCTCTTGGGAGAACTCGAAGAGATTATTGAAGAGTATGGAGAAGGTATTAACTCTCAAGAGAGAAAGTCAATACTAAAGTATTTGATGAATAAGAATAGGGTGGTTTAGTTGTTAAATAGTCCATCAGTTCGGCAGATAACATATTTTGATAATGCCGCTACCACTTGGCCGAAGCCTAGTACAGTTATTGAAGAAACAAATCAGTTTGTTATGAATTATGGGGTTAATGCAGGACGTGGTGGTTATTATCAGGCACGTGTTGCTTCCGAAATGATAGAAAACCTAAGAAAATCAATTGCAAAATTATTGAGTGCTACCAGTAACGAGGTGAGCTTTTTTCCATCAGCAACCCATGCAGCTAATCAGATCATAGCTTCATGTAATTTTAGGAAATCAGATAATGTCTATGTTACTCCATTTGAACATAATGCTGTGATGAGGCCTCTCAGACACTATCAGAAGATAATCGGTTTCAAGTTAATAACCATCCCTTATGATAGTGGAATGAACCAAATTAATGACAAGTTTCAGCAATTGATAAATCATGAAAAACCAGATTACGTCTTTATAAATCACATCAGTAATGTTACTGGAAAGATTGTGGATATTCTCGGACTGGCTCAATGCGCCAAAAGAGTTAACTCAGAATGTAAAATCATAATTGACGCGTCACAATCCCTGGGTCTACTGGATGTTCGGTTCAGCAAGGAATTTGATAGTATTTTCTTTGCTGGCCACAAACATCTTTATGGTCCTTTTGGAGTAGGAGTGATGGTGAAAAGAGACTCATTTCACATGAATCCGTTAGTACTCGGAGGTACCGGATCGGATTCGATAAATATTGATAACGAAGGCTATCTCGAAGTTGCTAGTCCGAATATTAGTGCACTAGCGGGCCTTTTTTTCGCTGTAGAATGGATAAATAATACAACTTTAGAAAAGTTAAATGATAAGATGTCTAATTTGACAAAATTACTAATTGATAACTTACTTCATTTGAAAAATATTCGACTCTACTTGCCTGAAAGTAGAAATGATCATATCTCAATCGTATCGATCACTCATAAGAAATATAAATCTGATGACTTAGGAATGATTCTTGACGAGGACTTTAACATTGCAGTCAGAAGTGGATTCCACTGTGCTCCACTTATCCATGATTTGTTAAAAACGAAGAGCACAAATGGTACTGTGAGAATCAGTTTAAGTGAAATGAATAATGAAGATGATATTAATCTTCTTATACAAGCACTGAAAAATATTTAGTTTCATAGGTTATCAAAAAAAATGGTGCATGTACTATTTATAACCATACCCAGTTAAGAAAACTGCCGTTAGTATCAGAGGATCAATACATGTTTCGGATGATTGTTAGAATAAGAAAGCCGCGAGTATTTCGAACAATGATTACTACTGTAACGTTGATGTATACCACCTTTTATGATGATTTGAGACCAGAAATAATAGTCGGAGCAAAAATCGATTTTGTTTTACCTATACAAATTTCTGTGGTTAAGTTTAGATAACCCAAATTGCATCATAATCATTCAAGATAGGCTAAATTACTTAGAGATCGCGAAATACTGACTGACGTTGAGATCTTAGAGCAGTGAACTATGGTTCTCTGAAAATATGGATACTCTAGTTCTCATATTGAACTAGTTGAGAGTTTAGTGAAACTATCAGGAACTGAACATTTTCTAGGAAAGTACTTTAATCAGTTGTTTTTTAGTATCAAAGATGAGGGGCTGGGAATATGAATGAGTTCATAAATTATCTAAATACAATGCATAATGCTAAAAGTGATAGCAAGAACACATTAGCGGAATCTCAGTTGATGTCAGATTACTACTCAAGAATTGAGGTTAAGAGAGATATCTCAAAAAAAATCTCATCATACTTAAAGAATGACAAGGGTAATCACGAGGCCATTATTCTAACAGGACACGCTGGGGATGGAAAAACAAGCATACTTGTACAAGTGTTAGAAGATTTTGGGTACTTTGATCAAGGGATGCGTCCATTGGAAGTAAGTGATGATTTTAATGACTTATTCTACATTAAAGATATGAGCGAACTATCAAATGAAGCTCAAAGAGAATTATTGCTAAAGTTTCTCCAGTGCAGAGAAAATGGAAAGTCTGCGATTATTGTTTCAAACACAGGTCCAATAATCAATACCTTTAAGGAGTTGTTTAAGAAAGATATTTCAGCTATTGATATTGAGAAAAAGATTCTAAGTGGTATAGAAAGTGTTGATAGTGAACCGATAGTCGTTAACTCAAATAGTAAAGTATATGAGTTTAGAATGATTAATATTGCGAATATCGAAAATTCATACATTGTCGAAAAAATTTTACCGAAAGTATTGAGCACAGATCTTTGGGAAGATTGTTTCATATGTAATCATCGAGAAAAGTGTCCAATCTATAACAACTATAAGATGATAACAGAAAAACCTATTCTAATGGCAAAGAGAATTAGTCTGATATATTACTGGTTATCAGAAAAGGGATCAAGATTGACCATCCGACAAATGTTAGCGCATATAACTTTCAGCATAACTGCCAACTTAAACTGTAAGAATATTCAAGATTTTAGTGGGAGTGATTCACTTTTGAATAAGTACTCTTTCGCTAATGGTTTCTTTGGGAGCTTTAGAGATCAAAAAAATTTAAATTTTGACGCTATGAATATCAAACCTATCAGAGAGTTGAATAATTTATCTATGGACAAAAAATCGCTCGGCAAGTTTGATGACGAGTTATTTGTTAGAGAAGATTATGATATCTTTCCTAATTTGGTTAAAGAGAGAGTTAGTAGTCTCGTTCAGAGATCAGGAGTGGGGATTAGTGAGAATCTACCATTAGCATCAAATTTAAGAAATGAAATCAGAAGGTATTTCATCCTGTTTGCCTATAGTCCCGAAGATCAACATTTAATTGAAAACTCGATAATATCAGAGCCATTTATGGATTATTATAGGGCAGTTACAAATGACGACTATTTTTCTAAAAAAGAAAAGCGAAGAATTGAAAAAATTATTTTTGAAGCGTTGTTTAGATTCTTTGTTGGAGTATATCCGACAAAGGATGAAGAAAGTCTATACATCACACTTAGAAAAGATTTCAATGAAGTTCAGAATACGCAAATGCTAATAGCCAAAGTACCACGACATGACATTAAGGTTGTCATCGAAAAAGATAATCACAAATACGAGCCTGGCAGAATTATCAACAAGATGTACTTAAAAATCGGGAAGAATGTTAAGTTTCCAATAACTTCAGAATTCATGGTGTATATGTTTAAGTTTTTTGAGGGGTATGTTTTCACGAACCTAGATCCGAGTTTCTCTCATGGAGTATCAAAATTGAAGACTCAAATACTAGAAGAATATCAGGTTCATGACAATGAAGCAATGACGCTTTTATTAATCACTGGTGAAAGAATATGTAAAATGAACATACAAGTTGATGAAATCGAAGGCAAACTATTTGTTTATTGAAACTTGGAGGAGGAGAATCAATGTACTATCCGAATCTGCAGGAGTTAAAGAATGAGCGTGAAGTCGCAAAAGAGAACTTAGCGATACAACTTTATGGTAAGAGAATATATGAAGGACAAACTGTTGGTGAGTACTTACTTGAATTCTTGCTAGTATTTATAGGCAGTAACAAGGGTAAAGGCGGGTTAAATATTGATTATGATCAAACAAAAAGATTTGAGTATTTCACTAACCCGAATATTGGATTAAAGAGATTTATTTTCTTTGAGAACAGTAAAAATGAGAATAGACATGAGATTGACAGAGAAGCTAGTCACGAAATCAATAGATTACTTGAAGAAAGTATTGAAACGGAGATGTATTTGACTAGCCAAGTGGCACATCGAGTAAAAGATCTATTTTACGGGTTTAGTTTGATTACTAAGCAAAGAAGTTGGTTTGCTCAATCTATGATGCCACTAAGCAAAGAGCTAGTTTTTGCTGAAGCGCAGAACAACACTAAAAGAAAAGCGATGAACTATTATGAGTATGATTCCATAAACAAAAGTGTAGATAAAGATTTTGCTTTCACCAAGCATAGTTTTCTAGGGCGAGGTGGAGAGGTATACTATCTTCACTTGTTGCAAGGGTTACAGCAACATGAAGATTATAATCAAGCCCAAGTAATTGCTGAGGAAATTGAAAAGGGGATAAATGATTTACTGAATTCCTTTCCTCAATTTAAAATTTTATCCACTTTTATTCTGAGTTTATGGAGTAGACACTTAAACGAGAACATGGATCATAACGGATATGACTCAGTTGAGGAATACCATAGGCAGAAAATGGAATGTCATTGGATTAAGGCGAACTATTCTAAAGTAGCTCCATATACGTTGAAGGAAATAAGAAATATTTTGCGTACAGACATTAATCCACTTGAAAAACTCGAATTACTAAACACAGGAATCATTTTGCAGATATTTAGACTTATGGTAAGAGAAGCATATTTTGTCACTATAGGAGAGGATGAAAGCAGTCCGATTTGGTTGATACAAGTACCTGCTATTAGTAAAGTAAACCACAAAGTCAAAATGATGGCAGTTAAGTATTATAGTGAAATTGAGAATTATATGACCAATGCATTATCAGTGCAACTAGAGCATAAGAAAAAAGCTGAAGGGAATAATGATCAAGTGGAATATGATCGTAATGATGACATTAAGAGCTTAAAGAATGCTTATACAAACTCTCATAAATTATTAAGGAAACTAGGGAAAGAGATCGGTCTCATAGTTCCAATTACTGGTCGTAATATGAGAATGTCCCTAAATGATGATATAATGCGTTTTTTTGTACTGGCATTAATTGAGCCTGGGACATCGATTACTTTAGATAGTTTCCTTAGTACACTATATGAGCATTATGGCATTGTCATACGTGAGGAAGAATACTCTAGGCATTATCGGGGGGTACACACTGAAGAGGTCTATGCACCGTCACTGATTAAGAACCTAGAAGAATTTGTTATTCAGTTGCGAAACAATGGTTACTTAAGAGAGCTATCAGATGCTACAGCAATTGTTTATAATCCATATGGCAAGGAGGATTTTGTAGTATGAGATATGTCGATGAGATAGTAAGTCAAATTGAAAAGCAATTAGACCATATGGAGGACTATGCACTAATCAAGTTAGAGAATTTTCAGAGTCCTGGTTTGTACTTTGATTTGTGTAAAAAAGTTGAAGAATTGCTTAAAGATTCTCAGGTAAACCTTATTGCAAAGTTATCTCGCGAGAAATATTTGGAGTGGAAAAAAGACCTGAGTTTTCACCGTGACATTGAGTTGTTAAATGAGAATGGTTATGTGGAAGTAGATGGATCGTTAACGAAGTGGAGAAACGAAAATTTTCTTTCAATAGAAAATGAAAAAACTTTCGTTCTGTTGATGGGAACTGAACTCGTAGTAGATACTGGAGGCTTGGCAGATTTCTATACAATCTCTCCGGATACTATAGAACGATCTATTGGTGACGAGTACTCAAAGTTTTTTCATAACATGAAAAGTGATGCAATAAATAATATATATAAGAATCTTTTTTACTACGTAGAGAAAGATTTATTTAAGCTTGATAAGTTTGCTCAAGAAAATTCTGATTTGGATCAAGAAGTAATGATCAAGAGTTGTATTTTGGAGAGTCTGGATGAAGCTTGGGGGTTCCCTAGTTTTCGAATGATCGAGCCAAGAGTACTAACTAACATGTCAAAAAGGATTGGGGTATTTAACAAAGCACACAAGTTTAACAGAAGAATTGGGATGGATAATCTGCCCAGTGCGAAGAAAATCTTTAATCTATCAAAAAAGATTGACCAATATTATGAGAAATATAGACTTGATGTTGATAGCGAGTTTGAGTTAGTATTTCCAGGATACACCACTTATTCCGAAGTTAAGAATGACTTGATTGACTATTATAGTGGCATAGACATTGACGCAAAGCGAGAAAAGTTGATTAGATGTGATTTCGCTACTCTAGATAAAATCATAGGAATGAAGGTTGGGAAGACACAAAAATCAAAGAATCGAGATATCAAAGTATATGGGAATCCAATAAACGCAATACATTTGTCGTTCATCAAGCAAGTAATGGCTTTAAGGAATGTAGGCGAGGAAGATTTTTCCTCTTCTAGAATCGAAATAGAACAGATTAAACTTGCGAATGTTATTGATGATGAAGACTCGAATCAAGATGGTTTAGTGAAAAAGTGGAATAAAGTAAGACGTTTCATTAAAGGTATTGATACAATACTTCAGGCTTCTATTAGGAATAATTTCAATGAAGAGTTTAATGTATTTCTTATTTCTACGTCAATCGATGATGTGGTGTTTGATCCATTTGATAATAATAATGTTCAGAATTTAGTGAAATCTGGGATATTGAAAGCCGCTGCTTTTAGAGACAGTGTTTCAAAAATCACATTTTCAATCGAGATTTTCCAAGATGATTCAGTTATCAGCTCAGAGAGATATGTCTGGTATATTTTTGATAAAGACGCATGGGTGAGTGCTTTTGATATTATTGATGATTCTCCTAAACTGGTGGATAAGAAAATTGATGAGATTTCTCATTATTTACCTATTGGAGTATGTGAGGATCTTGAATCTGCCACTGAGGCAAACAATGATGATGAGTTTTTTGAAGTTTACGATAGGGCAGAAATTGATTATCTGTTTTGTAATGTAAATGCTATTGACGGTGATACACTCGATACAAAAGCGTACCACTATGGAAAAAGTTTCATTAAACTCTTAAGAAATGTAGAAGAAAAGGGCTTTTTGGGGATAATGCAAAGTGATATCCCGCGAGAGTATTTTAAGCATTTTAGAGAGTATACTGAGATAATGCTAGATAGTGTAAAGAATTCTTCATTAGAAACTAAAGTATATAGATTTAGTAAAGCTATGACAATCGTATCAAAAGAAAAACATCTAGATAAAAAAGGTGCTCAGATTACAATGATTCCTGCATATCATCCTGTAATGTTAGAGAAAATGATTCAAAGGTATTTGTATTTGTGTATTGGCATCGACGAGATTTTAAACACAGATTTTCCGAATGCAGAAATTTCCAATAATTTCATTGATAAGAAGTATGCTATGTTAGATCAACTCGCAACAATTACCTCTGCTACAGCTACTACGATAAATGAAATGAACCGCTTTGAAGGGACCATGAAATCATATGGTTATACCACTTTATTTGGAAAAGCAAAAGGGGATGTCAATTTTAACACTTCTTTCACGAAAGAGGATGATGAGTTAGAAAGTGTTTCTGGCAAGCTGATTTCAACACCAGTCTCAAATTATATAAGAAAAACGATACGAAACTACTTATCAATCTATCCATATAAACAAGATGGATTAATTATAATGTTTTTCAATCCGAAGAACTTTAGTGATATCATTGCAGCTTTAAAAGGTATTGTTGATGATTATAAGGGAAAAAATGAAGAGATTCGAATAGAAATTGTAATTTATACGACAGATTACAGATGCAAAGTGTATAATTATGTAAAATCATGGATTGATAGTAACATCACAGAAGATGATTTGGTTGATTTATTAGTAAGAATACAATATGTTGATTATTCAAGTGGGAACTCAAAACATGTAATTGATGATGCAATCCAAGATAGCGACATTACTTTTATGTTCGAGATTATGGAAGATGTTGAACTCAAAGAAGTCCCAATAGAAGTAGATAGAAGCATGGAAATGATGTTTCCTAGTACTTATTTACCTATTCCAAAGAATGATCAGACTAGGCGATTTCTTTCAATTAGTCAGCTTCAGTTTGAATGTGAGGATAAATATACTCAACTTATCACCACAATTAAGAGTCCTCATATCAAGAGGAAAAGTTACCAGATTCAGACTGAGAGTAAGCTTAGGGAAGAGTTTATCGAAATAATTAAGATCCTACATGAAAAATCTAATTGGGTAGTGATATTGGATGAGAATGTTGACCCGTCGTTGATTAAGTTTACAGGGAATGAAATAATCGGATATTCAACAGGTGAAGGATATTTTGGTGAGCTGAATGCTACAATTTCTTCTTCCGATGCAATTCTCACAGATATCAGACGGCATTTAGTGAAGCGAATGAAAAAAGAATTTAGCACTTGGGATAACGCAGAGATAAAGAAAGCTGCAAACAAATGTATTGATTATGCTAATAAACTGGATGGTGCCGAAGTACTGAAGGCAATTAATCCCAATGATGAAGCAATAAAAGATTACTTAGCTTTTTATTTGTCGACAAAAATTGAGCTTGATACAGCTAATCAGTCAAGCCATTATTATCGCAAATTACTAAGTCTGGATTTATATGATCAAATCTTTGGTGAAGAGCTTGATTATGGAAATGATCAAATGAGACCAGATTTTCTACTGATTGAAGTTCCACGTGAAAGCAATAGCTTATCAGATAACTCTTTACTAAGAGTCAATATTAAAATTATTGAGTGTAAAATGGGTAGTAACACCTATATGGGTACAGCAATTGATAAAGCAAAAAAGCAAGTTTATTCAGGATTTTCAAAACTAGAGAATCTGTGGGATAAGCCCAAAGGAGTTAAGAGAAGATATTGGCATAATCAATTGTATAAGATTCTAACCTTACAGAACTCAATTAATTTAAATGATGAAGAGCTTGATCAATACACTAAGAAGGTAATGGGTATCTTTGGTGACTTCTACAGTGTTCAGTTTGCAAATTGCATTTACTCATTTAACTTAGAGAAAACAAACAACTTTGAACTAGATATTATTCATAATGGTATCAAGATAAAACACTTCAATATTGGCTCGATTACTACAAGAAATCTCCTATTAGATACCTTGGATAATTCTGATTATGAATTTATTTCCTCTATGCATAACGATAATTCTAAGAAAGATCTTGCTGTAGTCGAGCCAAATATGATCTCAGCAGAAAACATTAATCCTTACGGAGAAACAAGTGGACTTGTTGGGGAGCTTGTTACTAAAAACATCGTTGAAACTACAACACTGAATGAATCATCGAAAGTAAAAAAAGAAGTCGAAAGGAATCCGGTACATCTAGATGAAAATGACATTACACAATCTTTAATTGCAAAAAGAAACTATAGTTCATCGGATAGGATGATTCATTTTGAAGAGTTCAGAAATATCTTTCATGGTCACAATGTCTCTTTTACTGAAGATGAGGAAATGGATTTGAAGTCTAAGCTCGATCGTTTAGACAAAGAGTTAAAAGATCGAAAAACAAAAATCTACATCAATGGGTTTGTATTTGGCCCCGACATAATACGCATCGAGTTAGATCTAGCAACAGGAGTTAACATTAATCAACTTAAGAAATATGATAATGATATGAAGTATTGGCTAAGCATAAATGAAAAGCCATTTATCTATATCAAAGATGGGAAAATTGTTATGGATATCATTAGAGACAATAGGCAAACAATCGGACTAAAAAACATGCTGGATGAAGTAATTGAATCTAGAGTAATAAATGATTGGGACAAGAAGTTTTATGCATTATTAGGTGCGGATATATTGGGAAATCCGCTCTTAATTGACTTTAGTGACTCAAACACACCTCATCTATTGATCGCGGGGCAAACTGGGAGTGGTAAAAGTGTGCTGCTAAATAGTATGTTGCTTTCAGTAATGATGATTTATACACCTGATGAAGTAGAGATGATTTTAGTCGATCCAAAATTTATTGAGTTAAGCACATTTAGTGAGAGCCCTTATACTAAGACTGTGATTACAGAAGCTGAACAGGCTGTTAAAGAGCTTGAGAGATTAGTATCTGTGATGAATGAACGTTACATCTCTTTTATGGAGTCAAAGTCGAAGAATTTGTCGTCATATAACAAGAAGACAAAAGGCAAAAAAATGAAAAGAATATTGATGGTATTTGACGAATATGCAGCGTTAATGGAGGAGAATAAGGATTTAGCGAAACGTCTTGAGAGTGCAATAAAAATTCTGTCTCAAAAGGCTAGAGCAGCAGGAATCCACTTGATCATATGCACACAATCTCCAAGAGCGGACATTATTACAACAATAATTCGTAATAATATGACTGCTAGAGTAGGTTTAAGAGTTTCGGATTCTCATGCTTCGAGCTTGATTCTAGACTCTTCAGGAGCTGAGACTTTATTGGGTAAGGGTGACATGTTATTGAAAACAGCTTCGTCTTCTGAGTTCTTAAGAGCAAAATCTCCATTTGTAACAGAAGAAGAAATTGAAGCTTTTATTGAAGTGAGCCAGGAAGTGTATAATGCTAAGCAATAGTATTAACTTCCACCAGACTTTCTACCCCAATTTTGATTATGTAGGAAAAATATTGAGTATTGCTAACAGTGGAAAAATGCTAAGCGTTGATGAAATATCTAGAATGACTGGGATTCCTACGGGAATCTCATCAGGAAAGGTTGTTCCACATATCAAATACTCAGAATATATGAATTTGTTGAAATACGAAGTTCATAGTGGAAAGTTCATCTTAAAACTAACTGATTTTGGACAACTTGTACATGTTGAAGATCCTTTTTTCTCAGAGAAGATAAGCAGACTTATTTGCCATGTGTTTTTAACTTCTCCACAAGTAGGATCAAGCCTATGGTGCTTTATTAATAGAATATTACAACATCGCTATGGACAAGTGATAAGTAAAGATGTAATTGAACATGATATCTACCAATACTATAGAAACACAACAAAACTATCAGCATATAATTCTACTTACGTAAATGATAATTCTTTAGGAAATCTCTGCTTGATTGATGTTATTTCAGATTGTATAAGATTTTATAGCTTTCATTATGAAGATGAATTCTTCTATGGAATTCTGTACAGCTTATTTATTGAGTTGAAATCACTAGATGTTAACAGAAGTGAGTACTCTTCAGTTGAGATTTTTGAAGATCTAAAATGGCATTTGGCGTTAAACTGGAGTGAGAAGAGAGCTTTAGAGTTTCTTGAAGAAGCATCAGAACGAGAATGGATCAATATTAACCGTCAACTAAATCCAATAACGATAGTCTTTAAAAGAAGTATCGTTGAGTTGCTAGCACAAGTGTATTCTGAATTAATCTAAGGGGTGTAGATATGCCTAAATTATCAGAGCTAATCAGAATTAGAGATGATGTTGTTTTTGGGGGAGCTGTTCAAGTAGATTGGTTTTATCAAGAGAAAGCGGAAGTCATAGCTGAGAATTTCATATTTCACGGACCAGAATTTTTTGGTGTTACAGAAGAAGATATTGAGTTTTCGGATCACATGTTAATGGATACATGCACATATGTGAAACATATTTCGGAGAAGTTGTATAGTGATAATGGCAACCCCATCATGCTTACAATTGCTGGGTATGGAACTGGTAAATCGCATTTAGCAGTCACGATAGGCAAATTGTTCGAGAATCGAGATAAAAATATTGTAGAAAGAGTTATGAGTAATTTAAGAAGTGCGGATGCATCCTTATCGAGCGTAATTGAGTCAAATAACGATAGGAAGAACTTGGTGCTTGTGCTAAATGGAATGAAAGATTTCAATTTGAATATTGAGATCATGGAAACTGCAAAAAAAGTTTTAGCTTCATATGGTTATAGTGAAGATTTCTTCTCAGACATCACAAAAGCATATACTATTGCAAAAATTTTTATTGAAAGAAACTATGTATTGCACGAAGAGCAGTTTTTGAAAGAGTTTGAGGAAGATTTGATACCTAATGATAGCTTGCATGAGTTTATCTCAAGTAATATCTTTAGAGATGACGTTTTTAATCGCGTCAACAATGTGTATGAGAAGATTAATGGAACAAGAATACGTTGGGATGAAGGGATAACTGCTAGTGAAGTAATAGGTAAGCTTAATGAAAGACTATGTGGCGACAATGGTGAGTTCAATAAAATTCTAATTCTGTTTGATGAATTTGGGAGATATATTGAGTTTGCTGCAGATAGACCAGAATTAGCTGGTGATTCAGCCTTACAGCAGATTTTTGAGACGATACAAGATGGAAACAATAATATTATTTTTGTCGCCTTTGTGCAATCTGATTTAAAAACTTATATGGCACGAGTGAACAAGTCTTCAAGTATTGCTAGGTATGTAGGTAGGTATGAATCTGGTGAGAAACTATATTTATCAAGCAACTTAGAGACAATATTTGCAAATCTAGTTAAAGAAAAAGATAAACAAATGTACAATGACTATATCCTTGATAACTTGCAATCATCGGAGAATACTAGAAAGTATAGCGAATTATTTAAAGATATTAAAAATTGGTCAATGTATGCGAGTACTAAAGGCGTATGGAAAGAGAAGAAGAAATTTTTTGGAGTACTTGTACACGGTATCTATCCAATGAATCCGCTATCTGTCTTATTGCTAACTAGTTTATCAGATTGGTATCAGCAACGATCTGCTTTAAATTTCTTTATGGACTCAATAAAAAAAATTGGAGATAAAAGTATTGAAAAGCTGGCTGTTTTACCAGAGATATTTGCAACTGATATTATTGAAGGAGAGTTATTCACAGAATTATTGTTGGCAGAAAAGGAAGGCAGGCAACGCAGCGAAAACTGCATCATGTTTGAAAGGATTCTCACCAAACATGGGGAAAAATTTAATGATAAACAAAGAAGAACACTATCGTCAATTCTGGTGTTTAAGCTCCTGAGATTAAGCGTAAACTCCAAGGAAGAGTTGCTAAGAGCATTATCATCGCTGTCTGGTAGTGGTATTCAAACAATTGTAGATAGTCTCGGAATTCTAGAGAATAGTGTTGGAGTAATTGTCTATGATGAGAACAGAAATGTATATGACTTTGTTGAGGATGCTACGGGTGAAAATGATTTTCGAGCACTCTTTAGTAGAGTTCGGAATCGATTAGACTATATTACCATGGAGTCATTGATAACCGGAGAAGTTAAGAAAAAATTAGGATTATTATCGGACATGCAAACGGATTTCGGAAAAATTAATAGCATAAGGACAAATGAGTGGACATACAAGCAAGAGTTTCGAACAACTGAAGAACTAGACAGAAGTTACTTTAAATCTTTAATTGAAGATATTAAAAACAGTACTCAAGTAACTTCTGCTCGGGGAGTTTTTATTAATGTATACCTATCTGATGAGAACTCATATACAGATGTTGTAGATTTGTATAATGAGTATAAAATTGATAAGTATCCAGTAGTTATGTGGTTGTTAGATGATAATGATGGGATGCTATACAAAACGTTACTAAATGAGAAGATTGTCAGTAAGTTTACGAAAGAGGAAACGATGAAGTTCCGTAGATTCATTGATAGATTCTTAGACAGTAATGATATTGATATGAAACAAACGTTCAAAGCATTACAAGCAAAAAGAGAGTTAATTGCATCTGAAGGTATTACAAAAACAGATAAACGAATGAAAATACTTTTGAACGAAAGATTCAAGGTGCTATATCCAGACATAATTCCATTTCCCTTTGAGGGTTTTACAAATAAGCAATTATCTATACCAAAGAAAAATCTGAGCTTGATTGCAAAAAGTATGATTGCAGATGCAATTGACTATTCTTGGATTCAACTTCAGGATAAGAAGATGAGAAATATTGTTTCAAGCGTTTTTGTTAATCCTATTGTGGGTTGGGGTGTTCTTAATAAGAATTATGAGATGCAGTATCCTTCTAATCGGAACTTGAACAAATTATTTTCTGAGTTAGATAAACACTTCTACTCAGATGCAAAAATACTTTTGAGCACTATTTATCGTAAATGTGTTTCCGCGCCTATAGGGTTAAATGATTATTCGTTTGCACTGCTTCTTTCTGTATATCTAAGACTGAAAGGAGTTGAAGCAAAAATTCTTTACAAAGAACAAGTTATCAAGAACTCAGAATGGAGTAACATTTTTTATAAAGATAAGTTTATAGACCTAAAAGTGTTAGAATATTCAAATATAATCAAGGTCAATATCGAGGGATATTTAAAGAAATACCAAGTTCTATGCAATGAAATTGAGAATGAAACTAACCTCTCTAGGTTCTCTGCATTGAAACAAAAGTTGGAGACACTAGAACTAGAAAATGACCCGCCCGAATCCTTATTTGAAAAGGTTCAGGCTTCACACATGCGACTTGATATTGGCCTCAATCAGTTAAAGGGTTTTCAAAACAAAATTGTTAGTATTCAAGGAGATTTCTATAAAGGAACCACAGATGGTTTGGATTTTAAGTACTTACTAACAGCAATGGTAAAAGGAAAAGAGTTAGTCGAAGCGGAAGAACACGACACCGGAAGTTTTGCTATTCCAAGTGATGAGATTGCCAAGATCGAAGAATTATTTGATAAGGGAAAGAAAATAATTGAAGACAAGTATATGAACTACATTAAGCAACAAAAGTGTATGTCTGTATCAAATGTGGGGCCATATAGAAAATGGCTAGAGAGGATAGCAAGCAATCTTAGAAAACTTGGTTACGATAAATATGCGGTAGAAACTCTTGAGTATATGGAAGAAACGACTGGGGATTTAAAAAGAATTAGAAGAGTACAAGAAGCTGTAGAGAAATGTGATACATTTCTTAAGGTAACAAGGCCAACTAAATATTCTACTCAAGAAGAACTGTTAAACTATCAGAATGAAGGTAATCAATTACTAGAATTGATTGAGCAGAATAAGATTATGGATGCTCGAACGAAAAAGAATTATCAGAGTGACTTAAGGGCTACTTTGGAACAGATTGAGAGTCATCTTGAGAGTATCACTGGACAGATTACTCAAATATATGACAGAGCGTTTACTATTAAGAGTTTTAATGATGTCAAGGAAGTTAGAGAGTTAATCAATGATCTACTTGAAAGAGGAATCCGACATGATGAAAAAGAGTATATAACAAGCATTGGACGTGCTCTAACCACATGCATTTACGATATTAATGAGATTAACGCTAATAATTCTTTAGCTCATAGGATTGCTAGAGTTGATGAACTGAAGTTAAAGTATGAACAGTATTCAGAAGATGTTGATTTAGTGGACATGTTTGAAAACTATAAGTTAGAGATTGAGAAAGAGATTAACAAAGAGAATGAGTTCTGGATGGAAACACGAAAACTGAGTACTGATGAGATACTGAGTAATTGGAATGCCCAGGAATGTCAATCGTATTTGATGAGTACGGAATCTCTGCCCGATTTTTTGCTTGAGAAAAATGTAGAGATTATTAATTCGTATCGAGATAGAGTTATGATAAGAATGAAAGACCTGAGAGTAGAATCAGTCATCGAGTTGTTTAAAGCTTTAGATAAATATGAGAAAGTTGAGTGTATTGAGCTATTAAAGAGCTATATTAACAATTAAATAAGTTCAGATGGTCTTAATATTACTACGGGGACAGGCCCTATTGATGAAAAACCTTTCGAGAGAATCTCTGTAGTGCAGAAAAATGAGTACATGGACCACAGGGATAGGCACTCACTAAGGGGACAGGTACTAATGAAGAATAAACTTTTGGAGAGAATCTCTGTTGTTCAGTGAAATGAGTACATGTAGCTGCTGAAGTTTTGAGTCTCTTCCACAAAACAACCTGTCCCTCACGCGGAAGAAAGTGAAGAAACCCTACTGGTCTGAGTGGTCCTCAATCCGTTTTCTGTGGATTTCATACCGATAATGATGGATTTGATAGCGTCTAGGTGGTACTCTGGCCGATATCAGTATTTAAAAAGTGAATCAGTGAGCAAAGGAGGGTGGTCGATGAGAATCTATATAACACCTACATTTCTAGAGAGTTTGGGACCGCTTTCGAGGAAGGACCGTAAGAGTATCCAGGATACCCTAGAGAAACTTGCGGAAGACCATCGGAGCAAATCCCTCCATATGCACGTTTTATCAGGCGAAGGCTGTGATGAGACCTTTCGAACGGTACGCTCATCACTGGATCTGAGGATTGTGTTATCCCATCAGAGTGATCATCTGGTACTTCTGCATGCTGATCATCATGATGATGCCTATGCATGGGCCCGGGGGAAGCGTTTAGAAATTGCATCTCACGGTGCCCTTTTTCTCTATGATCAGGTCAAGGTCGAGGAGCGGGTAGCTGTAGCCCAGGAGAGCCAGATGGCGGAGTATCAGCCACCGGGGCTACTCGAACTGAAGGGGGTGATGGTAAAGGATCTCGAGAAGCTAGGTATACCAGAGAGCCATGCAGGCCTTCTCTGCGGAATATGCGATGATACAGAGTTCATGGCATTTATCGAGATCTACCCTGAGGAGATCGCCGAGGTCTTGATCGATCTAGCGACCGGGTCGTTGGATGTCACTGGCGCTTATGCGAAACTCCATGAGGAGGAGACGCAAGCGGTGGAGACCATCGACCATCCCCAAGCCAGGAGGCGCTTCGCCCCACTTGTACCCGGTACGATCTCGAGAGCACTGTTAGAAGGAGACTTTGAAGGCTGGCAGCTATTCCTCCACCCGGACCAACGGGCACTGGTGGAGAAAACGCACAGTGGCCCGATCTTGGTAGAAGGTGGTCCGGGCACCGGAAAGACCGTGGTTGCCCTCCACCGTGCTGTTCACTTGGCGAAGACCTACCCAGATGACCAGGTGGTTCTCTGTAGCTTCAGCATCAAGCTTGCACGACAGATGGAAGAAAAAATCAAAAGGTTATGCGATGATGGTCAAGTAGCGGATCGCATAGTAGTGCTCAGCGCTGATGAGGTGATCCGTGGTGCACTGAAAGATGAGAGTGACCAAGTGGTACCCACGGTATCATTAAAACGCGTCCAGGAGATCTTTGTTGAAGGCGCCAAGGTCTGTGGACTGTCGCTAGCATTATCGAAAGCCAAGGATGAGTACCGGGTGATGGTGCAGCAGCGGGGTTACTCTAAGGAAGTGGATTATCTGACCGCCGATCGAAGCAGGCGCGGATTCCGTCTCTCGCTACGGCAGCGAAAAGAGCTCTGGCATCTCTTCAAGTGGGTCAACAAAGAAAAAAAGCGACTGCATGTGGCCGACTGGGATGATCTGGCGGCCTTGCTAGTTACCTCCGGTGTAGAGGCATGCTTTTCTCACATGATCATTGACGAGGCACAGGATTTGTCCCCCGTTAGATTGAGGGCCCTAGCTCGACTTGTGAAAGAAGGTCCCGATAACCTAATGATCTTGGCCGACCAGAACCAAAGGATCTTCCAGATGAAAAGTTGGAAGCAGGAGACCGGGATTCCCGTGGTGGGACGAACGGTTCACCTCGGTTTAAACTATCGAACCACCAAGGAAATCCATGCCTTTGCCTACGGATACTTTGGAAACTCAGATAAGGAGAGGTTGAGCCATAACGGCTACAAGAGTATCCTTACGGGACCAGAACCGAGGGTCGTGCCTTTTGAGACATACAAAGAGCAAATGGATACCTTCGTTGCTGAGATCCGTACACTCCAAGAGGAGGGTGTTCCTCTGCACGAGATCGCACTGATCACATCAGAGTATAAGAGCCATGTACTGGGTGTCCTGTACTACCATGGTATACCTTACACAGATCTCGTGGATGATGTGTACCCGAAGCCCAACGACACGCTTAACGTCGTGACCATAGAAGGAGCAAAGGGTCTAGAATTCCGACATGTCTTTATCACAGACTCGCAGAGCGCTGGGTATTATCTCAAAGGGCCTGAGAGTCAAGTAGACCATCAGATCGCCTGTCGAAAATACGTGGCAGTCACGCGAGCCACACTGCGGGGACAGGCACTTTTGAAGAAGAAACTTTATGGCCAGTCCACTGTACTTCAGTGAAATAAACGGGTGTGGAGATTCGATAAATGAGTTTCTTCCACTAAGGAACCTGTCCCCAAGAAGGAAGAAAGTGAAGAAACTCTGAGAACCATGTGGCCTTCAGTCCGTTTTTTGTGAGTCCGTGTCCGATAATGGTGGATTTGCCAGCGACAAGGTGGTCCTCAGAGTGGAATCAGTATATGAAAAGTGAACGTGTTGTTCAAGAGAGGGTGGTCGATGAGAATCTACATAACGCCTACATTTCTAGAGAGCTTGGAGTCGCTTTCAAGGAAGGATAGCAAGAGTATCCAGGATACCCTGGAGAAACTCGCGGAAGATCATCGGAACAAATCCCTCCATATGCACGTTTTATCAGGCGAAGGCTGTGATGAGACCTTTCGAACGGTACGCTCATCACTGGACCTGAGGATTGTGTTATCACATCAGAGTGATCATCTGATATTACTGCATGCTGATCACCATGATGATGCCTATGCATGGGCCCGGGGGAAGCGTTTAGAAATTGCATCTCACGGTGCCCTTTTTCTCTATGATCAGGTCAAGGTCGAGGAGCGGGTAGCTGTAGCCCAGGAGAGCCAGATGGCGGAGTATCAGCCACCGGGGCTACTCGAACTGAAGGGGGTGATGGTGAAGGATCTCGAAAAGCTAGGTATAACAGAGAGCCATGCAGACCTTCTCTGCGGAATATGCGATGATACAGAGTTCATGGCATTTATCGAGATCTACCCTGAGGAGATCGCCGAGGTCTTGATCGATCTAGCGACCGGGTCGTTGGATGTCACTGGCGCTTATGCGAAACTCCATGAGGAGGAGACGCAAGCGGTGGAGGCCATCCATCACGGGGACAGGCACTTTTGTTGAAGAAACATTTCGAGAGGATCTATGTAGTTCAGTAAAATGAGTACATGTAGCAATTGATGTTATGAGTTTCATCCTCGGAACAACCTGTCCCTCTCGCGGAAGAAAGTGAAGAAACTTGACCAGAATCAGAGTTAGTAGAGGCATTTGGTACTAAGTCTTTGAGTTTATGGCAAAGTAGAAGAGCGACGAGTGGCAAAACTAGCGAGCAAGGCATGGTCAATCAGAGAGAATTATAACACCTCTCGCGGTATACCGCGAAGTAGGCTTATGATAATGGGGTGTACTGAATATGGAAATATCAATCGTTAAGGGCAGCATAAATCATATGGATGATTGCCAAGATGCCTTGGTCAATTCAGAACTGGGGAAGAGATATTTTTCGGAAAAGGGAAAAGCCCGAAGAGCATTGGAAAAAGGGTTTCGTGACAACGATCTGTATGTTGCAGTCGATAGTCATAACAACTGTAAGGGATTTGTTTGGGTGATCGTCAATGGAATCTTTCACTCGTCTCCCTACGTACATATGCTTGCTGTCAAAAGTGAGAGTCGTGGCCAGGGGATCGGAAAAAGGCTCATGAGGTTTGTTGAGGATGTCTATTTTGAAGAGTACTCAAAACTATTTTTAGTGGTATCGGATTTTAATCCGGATGCAAAGAGATTGTACAAGAAAATTGGGTATTCAGAAATTGGTGACATCCCTAACTTGTATAGAAATGGTATAACGGAATGCTTGATGATGAAGGCAAAAGCGTAATGACCCGTAGGTTTTATACTGCTTATCTAGTGGGCCTTCAGTTCGTCATGGTGAGTCGCCTACAATGGCGGTGGATTCGTTAGCGACAAGTGGTGCTCTGACCACCTGAGTGAGGCTCAAGGATTCGCAATCAAACCAGAGAAGCTGCAATAGGTATTATTAGTTACGAGTAGGTCGCATGAACTTAAGAATAATCGGGGTACCCTCTAATGTAGGGATGCTCAATAAAGGAACAGAGTTAGGTTCATCGTCCTTTAGAAATGGTGGTTTGCTAGAGACACTGCAAAAGAACCATGAAGTGATGGATTTAGATGACGTACAGATCGATAACGAGAGCTACCGCCATAATTACGGTCCCATTCGGAATTAGCCCGCACCTTTACTCATGTGGGATGAAGTGGCTAAGGTAGATGAACTGTTTAAAGCCTCCAAGTTTACCATCGTGATCGGCGGTGGTTGTAGTATTCTCGCGTGGATCTTTCGAAACATTTACGGGGTTTTTGGAAAGCAGGCGGAGTTGCTATCAATAGATCATCATATCGACATGAAGGTACCCCTATGTGTTAGGATAGTTGTACCAGCTGCTTGAATAAAGTAAAGTGGTAATAACCAAGATCCCCCGAGGAGGAAATTCAATGGCTAGGTACGACAAAGAGTTCAAATACAAGGTTAAAAGAATGATGATGCCCCCGTCCAACAAGAGCGTTGCCAGCATTTCAAAAGAAACTGGAATCTCCGAGAACACCCTTTACAAGTGGAAGCGAGAAGCCAAGAAGGAAGGGTTCGTAGTCACCGATGGAGAAACCAACAGCGAGAAATGGAGTTCGGAAGATAAGTTTCAAATCGTCCTTGAAACAGCGTCGTTAAACGAATCGGAGCTCAGCGCCTACTGCCGAGAGAAAGGGCTCTATGTTGAGCAGATCGAGGCTTGGAAGAACGCCTGCATGACGGCTAACGGTGGACTAGCAGACGAGGCAGCGCGCCTGAGCAAAGAGCTGAGAGATCGGGATAAGGAATACAAGCAGGTAAAGAAAGAACTGGCTAGAAAGGAATCTGCACTGGCTGAAACAGCTGCACTACTGGTGCTCAGAAAAAAGATGCATGCGATCTGGGGGGAAAACGAGGAAGAATGATCAGCACCCCTGATCGCAGAAAAGCAATCTCGCTGATTGACGAAGCAGTTGAAGCAGGAGCTCGTTTAAAAATGGCCTGCCGCATGATGGGGGTTACGAAGAAAACCTATAAGCGATGGACTGATCAGCGGACACCTCTCGATGATCAAAGGCCGGAAGCGGATCGCCCTACACCCGCTAATAAGCTGACGGAAGAGGAAGAAGAAAAGATTATAGCAATCATGAATAGCGATGAGTTCAAGAGTTCTTCCCCTCACTACGCTATCCCGACCTTGTTAGACCGCGGTACTTACATCGCTTCGGAGTCCACATACTATAGAGTACTCAAAAAGCATAAGCAGCAGAATCACCGAGGCAGGTCCAAGAAACCCGAAAGTAAGCCGCTGGCAACGCATTCAGCCAATGGTCCCAATCAGGTATGGATGTGGGATATCAGCTGGCTCCCCGGGCCGGTGAAAGGACTGTTCTTCTACCTCTATCTGGTCACCGACTTATTCAGTCGAAAGATCGTCGCTTGGGAAGTCCACTTAGAAGAGTCTTCTGAGCATGCAGCCCGAATGATTCGTCGTGCATCGCTAAAGGAGAACTTGGCTCTAAATCGAAAGCCCCTGGTTCTTCACAGCGATAACGGAAGCCCGATGAAAGGTGCTGCTCTACTAGATACACTCCAGCGACTCGGAATCGTTCCGTCACGTAGCCGCCCTAGGGTCAGCAATGATAACGCTTATGCAGAAGCGGTTTTCAGAACGATCAAGTATCGGCCGAACTATCCGTTCAAAGGATTTGCAACACTCAGCGACGCACGCACATGGTGTAAAGATTTAGTGACCTGGTACAACCACACGCATAAGCACAGTGGCATCAAATATCTGACACCGCACCAACGCCATGAGGGCTTAGGAAAAGAGATCTTGGCAAAACGAGATGCCATTTACATAGCCGCTAAAGCTGCTCATCCCGAGAGATGGTCAGGCAGTACTAGGAACTGGTCTATTGAAGATACGGTTTATCTGAATCCGGTTAACCAGACTGAACTTGATGATAGCACGGAGAACTCGAGCGCAGGGTAGCATACTAGAACCGAATGTAAATATATTGAAAAGATGCAAGCGCACTCTTAGACTACTTGTAGTATCACAATCGATAATCTGGACAACTAACTTGACATCTACCGGTACCCTCTCCAGAACAATGTGTGGGTGCGACGGCTTATACTTTGTATTTCCTTACTCATGAAAACCAGTGGGTAAGTCCATTCGAAGGTTTTACCAATGAGAAAGTGACCGCCATGGGATTTGACCCCGAAACCTTGGATGAAAGTTATTCGGTTGAGGGTGTCAAGAAGTATGAAAAATCAATGGTAGTAGCTGACCCTGAAAAGGTTGCGAAAGAGTTCCTATCCAATCTATCAGAGGAAGCCAGGGTTCTCATACACCTGGATCTTGACGTGATCAGTGAGTCAGAGCTTTCTAGCGTATACATGCCAAGCCCCAAGGGTCTTCGTATGGAGACGATCACCAGGTTATTAAAGCCTATTTGCCACGATAAGAGAATAGCTGGTATAGTCATCACAGAATTCTCGCCAAAGGCTTCTGCTTCGAAAGAAGTAGAAAAGGTCATCGAGATGTTAAGGCAAATCATTATTACCCCATGAATCTAGGACAGGCACTAATTGTGTTTGGCAACAAGAAGTACAATTCTCGGCAATAAAGAATACAATCCTCATTGCCAGACGTTTTGGCATGAGTATTTCGATTCCAGAAGGCCACCAACACGGTAAAACAGGGCCACCTTCACGCTCAATTAAGGCCATTATCACGAACGTGAAGGCCACCCCTCTATGTGCTAGGATAGTAGTACTAGTCGGTTGAGTGAAGTAAAGTGGTAATAATCAAAATTATCTCCAGAATCGCAATATACACGCTCAATAAAGAATCATTTTTGGCAGAGAGGATCTCTTCGACTTCTCTGCTCTTTCTCATAGATTTGTTTTGTTGTAATAGATTACGAATAGGTACATTGATTTTATTTTGCCAAATCGAATCATATGTGAGGAAGTGGTTTCAATTTGCTATAGTGTAATAATGAGGTGACGATATGATTATCAGAGAATCATATTTACTCCGTAGCGGAGGGAAATCTTAGCCAAATGAGGTAGGGATAAACCTAAATACGCAACACCAAAGGAGCGATCGAGTTTGACGGAAAAGATGATTCGGGACTATATTGTGGCACTGACCAATCTCTACGGTATTGTCCCCAAGGAAAAAGTTGTCGAAATCTACAATCAGCAGAATGAGGATAAGATTGCTTATGCTGATCTAGGTGCCGTATCCACGGAAGACCTCGAAAAGGGATTCGTGTACGTCTATCCAGACCATTTCGTTAACGAATCCATTGATGAGTTTGGCGAGTTCGACATCTACATGGCAAAGAAAGCAGGCAAACCCTACTATGTTCCAAAGAAGCAGGAGCTACTAAAATACGTGGATCAACTCTATATTAAAGAGAACAAGGCATATCGAAAGCTCATCGCCTATATGAAAAAACACATTTTTGAAGACGAGGAGAAGGCCGTGGCTGTTTGTGAGGATCTCTACTTGGATTGTCGATACGATTTCTCGATTCAGTGGGTCATGGCAGAGTTCAATCGTAGGAAGATCAGCTTCAATGACGAAGACCAAATGAACGAGGTTCTGCAGCTGGTCATGGAGCTCGCGAACAACGTGAGGATTTGGGAGAACAACGGGCACACTCCACAGGAGATGTTTGATCTGTTAGATAGACCGCATACTATACCCATACCGGATCAATACATTGCAGTTAAGAAAGAAAAAATCGGTCCAAACGCTCCCTGTCCCTGTGGGAGTGGTAAGAAGTATAAGAAATGCTGTATGAGGAAAGACGATCGCGACGCTTAGGGTCTCCGCTTATAAGCATGGTCGGAAACAATTAGAACATGGGGTGCTCATGATGCATAGGTAGTGCCAAAATCTGATCAATGAAGGTGGGGAAAGCAGGACCGGGAAGGTGTGAAGCTATGATGGATCAGTTTGGAATCATGGTGAAATAAAGAAAGATAATGCCTTTGAGGGTTGGTTCTGCAAGGTGGATGATCGGGAAAGCGGGTTGATGATCTCGGTGATCTGGGGCTACTCCACCCCCGTCGACAGTAAACACGCCTTTTTGCAGTAACAGGATAATCTGGACCACGGCACGGCTTATGTCTCTTATCCCATCGAGGCACTGGCCTATGAGGCAAATCCCTTCACCTTGCGGATTGGTAAGAACAATCTGTCAGAAGAGGACATGACCTTCGATTTTTCGGTGGAAGGCATTGTTGTTAGAGGGAGTCTTCGCTTCGGCAATTTCTCACCCATCGACCAATCGCTCCTCAAGCCTAGTTGTATATTACGATTCCGGAAGGCCATTAACACGGTGAAACAGGGCCACCTTCACGCTCATTTAGGCCACTAACACGAACGTGAAGGCCACACCTGCCATGGATTATAAACTGCAGCTCGATTTTTCTTTGGAGTTCAGCCCGTGCCTTTCGCGCATAGATACATTCCCATCAATCATCACTTCATGAGCATTATGGATAATACGATCAATGATGGCTTCAGAAATTGGGCCATCATTACTGGGGCTAATCCTCTCGTACCACGGGGACAGGCACTATTGACGAAGAAACTTTTTGATAGAATCTCTGTAGTTCAGTAAAATGAAAGCATGTAGAAGCTGATGGTATGAGTTTCTTCCGCAGAATAACCTGTCCCTATCGCTGAAGAAAGTGAAGAAAGCCTAGTAATCTGAGTGGTCTTCAGTGAGTATTTCGGCTTGAAAGCCCACCCATTCCGTTTAACATTCCCCCACCAGTTTGGTTAAGAGTTTCCACCAGACCACAGGGACAGGCACTTTTGAAGAAGAAACTTTATGGCCAGTCCACTGTGAACACTGCGGGGACAGGCACTTTTGAAGAAGAAACTTTATGGCCAGTCCACTGTACTTCAGTGAAATAAACGGGTGTGGAGATTCGATAAATGAGTTTCTTCCACTAAGGAACCTGTCCCCAAGAAGGAAGAAAGTGAAGAAACTCTGAGAACCATGTGGCCTTCAGTCCGTTTTTTGTGAGTCCGTGTCCGATAATGGTGGATTTGCCAGCGACAAGGAGTTACTCTGGCCGATATCAGTATTTAAAAAGTGAATCAGTGAGCAAAGGAGAGTGGTCGATGAGAATCTATATAACACCTACATTTCTAGAGAGTTTGGGACCGCTTTCGAGGAAGGACCGTAAGAGTATCCAGGATACCCTAGAGAAACTTGCGGAAGACCATCGGAGCAAATCCCTCCATATGCACGTTTTATCAGGCGAAGGCTGTGATGAGACCTTTCGAACGGTACGCTCATCACTGGATCTGAGGATTGTGTTATCACATCAGAGTGATCATCTGATATTACTGCATGCTGATCACCATGATGATGCCTATGCATGGGCCCGGGGGAAGCGTTTAGAAATTGAATCTCACGGTGCCCTTTTTCTCTATGATCAGGTCAAGGTCGAGGAGCGGGTAGCTGTAGCCCAGGAGAGCCAGATGGCGGAGTATCAGCCACCGGGGCTACTCGAACTGAAGGGGGTGATGGTGAAGGATCTCGAGAAGCTAGGTATACCAGAGAGCCATGCAGACCTTCTCTGCGGAATATGCGATGATACAGAGTTCATGGCATTTATCGAGATCTACCCTGAGGAGATCGCCGAGGTCTTGATCGATCTAGCGACCGGGTCGTTGGATGTCACTGGCGCTTATGCGAAACTCCATGAGGAGGAGACGCAAGCGGTGGAGGCCATCGACCATCCCCAAGCCAGGAGGCGCTTCGCCCCACTTGTACCCGGTACGATCTCGAGAGCACTGTTAGAAGGAGACTTTGAAGGCTGGCGCTATTCCTCCACCCGGACCAACGGGCACTGGTGGAGAAAACGCACAGTGGCCCGATCTTGGTAGAAGGTGGTCCGGGCACCGGAAAGACCGTGGTTGCCCTCCACAGGGCTGTCCACTTGGCCAGGATCTACCCAGAGGATCAGGTGGTTCTGTGCAGTTTCAGCATCAAGCTTGCACGACAGATGGAAGAAAAAATCAAAAGGTTATGCGATGGTGAGATAGCGGATCGTATAGTAGTGCTCAGTGCTGATGAAGTGATTCGCGGCGCACTGAAAAAATACTGTAATCAAGTGGTGCCCACAGTATCATTAAAACGTGTCCAGGAAATCTTTGTTGAGGGTGCCAAGGTCTGTGGACTGTCGCTAGCATTATCGAAAGCCAAGGATGAGTACCGGGTGATGGTGCAGCAGCGGGGTTACTCTAAGGAAGTAGATTATCTGACCGCCGATCGAAGCAGGCGCGGATTCCGTCTCTCGCTACGGCAGCGAAAAGAGCTCTGGCATCTCTTCAAGTGGGTCAACAAAGAAAAAAAGCGACTGCATGTGGCCGACTGGGATGATCTGGCGGCCTTGCTAGTTATCTCCGGTGTAGAGGCATGCTTTTCTCACATGATCATTGACGAGGCACAGGACTTGACCCCCGTCAGATTGAGGGCTTTGGGGCAACTTGTGGAGGAAGGCCCCGATAACCTGATGATCTTGGCCGACCAAAACCAAAGGATCTTCCAGATGAAAAGTTGGAAGCAGGAGACCGGGATTCCCGTGGTGGGACGAACGGTTCACCTCGGGTTGAACTATCGAACCACCAAGGAAATCCATGCCTTTGCCTACGGATACTTTGGAAACTCAGATAAGGAGAGGTTGAGCCATAACGGCTACAAGAGTATCCTTACGGGACCAGAACCGAGGGTCGTGCCTTTTGAGACATACAAAGAGCAAATGGATACCTTCGTTGCTGAGATCCGTACACTCCAAGAGGAGGGTATTCCTCTGCACGAGATCGCACTGATCACATCAGAGTATAAGAGCCATGTACTGGGTGTCCTGTACTACCATGGTATACCTTACACAGATCTTGTGGATGATGTGTACCCGAAGCCCAACGACACGCTTAACGTCGTGACCATAGAAGGAGCAAAGGGTCTAGAATTCCGACATGTCTTCATCACAGACTCGCAGAACGCTGGATATTATCTCAAAGGGCCTGAGAGCCGAGTAGCCCATCAGATCGCCTGTCGGAAGTATGTCGCTGTGACACGGGCTAGAGAGGGTGTGGTTGTGGGAATTGTGAGGGACGTCCAGTAGTTGAATGAAAAGCAAAAGACGGAATGAATTTGCGCCCAAAATTAACAGAATATTCAGACTAAGAGCGGAGTGGACGATGAAAGAGACCAGCTTCCTTAGTGATGTTGAGTGTTCACTTCGTAATCTGTTGAAGCTTTACTTATCTGCAAAGGCGGTTCCTAAGATCTGAACGCAAGTCGCGAAAATTACACAGTATGAAGTGAGGGCGCTTAATTAAAATTGGAAGGAGCGAGTTTATGGGCAATGATAGAGATGGAAAACATAGTATGGATCGATTAAAGAAACTGATTAGGCATAAGTCTGCATACAGGGTAGTTCTCATCATTATTGTCATCCTTGTTGCCTTCGGTGGTTACTCGTACGTAAATGGATTGAGACCCCAGAAGGAAATCGTCACGGTATCATTTTTGAACAAGATTATCAACATAAGTGATTTGAACACTTATCAGGCTGTCTACAATGGTGTAGCTGAAGTGATGAACGAAGAAAATGAGAGCGAAATCGATTTTTATGTATCCTATGAAGCGAAAGTGAATGCTGGATTTGATTTTGAGAAGGTAGGAATTGTCAATGATATCGAGGCCAAGAGAATGATCATTACGATGCCCGGGATTGTAATTGGTGACATTCATGTAGATATCGGATCACTAGATTACATTTACTTGAATAAGGTCTCTGATGATGACATGATCACAAAACTTGCGTACAAAGCGTGCCTAGAGGATGTAGAGAGAGAAAGTAAAAATGAAGAGCAAATTCTCGAATTGGCGGAACAAAATGCTGTAAACATAGTTGAAGCTCTAATCAGCCCTTTTGTTCAGCAGTACGATCCTGAGTATGAGATTGTAATCAGAGGTGAACGATGATGAATAAGAAGAAGTTGTTCTTATTAGTTAGTTTATCGTTAATCGTCTTGGTGATAAGTTCTTGTGCACTATTGGGCGCACAACCGATAGAGATGAGTCCGCAAGTCTCTCAAATGAGAACGATCAGTGAGTTGGCCGTAATGGATTGCTACTATCACAATGTTGCTAAGTTCAAAGAGGAAGACGCTGAAGGGTTCTGGCTGTGGAAAAAGGACAAGCATTTTTGGATAGAATATAGCGGAATAGTCGAGATCGGCATAGACGCATCTCTTCTAGATATTGTAGTGAAAGACGATACAGTGACCATCACAATGCCCGAAGCTAGGGTACTGAGAACAGAAGTGGATGAAGTGGCTCTGAATGAGGCGAACCTAATCAAAGACAAGGACTCTGCAGACATCACAGGAGTTGATGAATCTCAAGCATTTGCAGAAGCTGAGGAAAGAATGGTTCAATCAGCTCAAGAAGATCTGGCCTTGTTAGCGAGCGCGCAACAACGTGCTCAAAAGTTGCTGGAGGAATATGTGATGAACATTGGAGCGGCTACTGGTAAAGCGTATTCTATTGAATGGCATTTTGTTTCATCAAATCAGAATTCAAATGAGAACTGATTATGGTAACATCTACAGTGTTTACTCTTTAGGGTTACGTATGGCCGAACTATTATAAAGTGTACCCTATCGATTACCTAGAAAGGATTGGTCTCTGAGCTGGTCGTTTGTTGGCATGATTAAATTCTAAACCGATGATAATCCCGAATTTAGAACTTCCTTGCTTGACGGGTGAGGATGAGTTGCGAAGGAGCCATAGAATGGGATATGTGTATAATGATGAGCAACTAAAGGATGTACTAAAAGGATTGAAGAAAATAAAGGGTGTTCGAAAGGCAAAGGATTTTGATCGATTGGATTATCAGATGATTGTAGAAGCATTAGAACGCTCACCGATGCATAGGTATATTTCTCATCGTGCGGATGGTATATCATTGGATCGCATCGACGACTTTGGTGAAGATTTACCATCAATGCGTTCTACGAGCGACAATAACAAAATTCCTGAGTTCCTATTGCCGATAGTAAACTACTCTACAGCGCATTCATCATTTCATGATGATGATATAAGAAAACGAATTTTAAGTACGATGGATGCATTTATACGTAGTGTTCTTGAGTATCTCAGTAGAGGTAAAAATCTATACGTGGAGATCGATAGGATACTGAAGGAAGCAGATAAGCATTATCAGGAGTTAAGGAGTCAAGTAAATCATTTAGAGGTCGAATATGAGAACCGTTTTCTAGAAGCCTTGTTGATCTTACCTGATCTATTCGTTTACTTGTGTAGGTTACTCGCGTCGAAAGAGGTTGATGAAAGGTTCAAAATCAAATTGGTATTGGCGATCATTTACATCGTCTCCCCGATTGATGTGGTACCCGAAGCCATTATGCATGCCTTTGGTCTCTTTGATGACATCATTGTAGCAATAAGTACAATTTCTGAAGGGTTTAGTACGGATGTTATCAGTAGGGATTCCATGAGGGTACTATGGCCGGGAAATCCTGACGATATTGATAACCTGAATGATTATTATGCCGCGGCGAAAGAGATGCTGGGTGAAGAGTTAGATAACATCATTAGACATGTTATGAGAAAAAGAAGTGACGATGTTAAGGCTTAGTGTTATAGCTCTCTGATCGATCATGCCTTGCTCACTAGTTTTGCCGCACGGTGCTCTCTTATTTTGCCGCGGGTTTTTTAAATCTTAGCAGCGACATATCGCTGCTAAGTGGGGGTCATCTGATTATTTCGCAGTTTGAGCATCACCGGATGCAGATTGAATCGAGAGGATTATCTCACGTTCATGAAGGGAGGCCATAATGGCCAGAAAAATTCCGGTGAAACTCATTATGGAGCTTTGAGATGCCAACATGTCACAGAGAGCAATCGGCAAAAGTCGTAAGGTGTCGTAGCACGCTGTTAGTGAAGTGTATATTACGATTCCGGAAGGCCATCGACACGGTGAAACAGGGCCACCTTCACGCTTAATTAAGGCCACTACCGCGAGCGTGAAGGCCACCCCGGTATGCATTATAAACTATAGCTCGATTTTTCCCCTCGGGGACAGGTAATCACGTTGAAAAAACTTTGTGGATCATTATCTGCAATTCTGTTAAATGAACAACTATGGAGATTAGTGATTAATGATTCATCAACGAAAGAACCTGTCCCCAGGAAGGAAGAATTTGAAGAAACATCACCAGAATCAGAGTTAGTAGCGGCAATTGGTACTAAGTCTTTGATCCTATAGCAAAGGAAACGAGCACGAGTTGAAAAGCTTGCGAGCAAGGCATGGTAATTTAGAGAGAGCGATAACATTTTGTTCCTCGAAGCAGAAAAGAATGATGTTTTAATGTGAGCTTTCTGAGCCGCCGTATTGGCGCCTCGGGAGGCTCACTGTTATAGGCAGTAGCCTGCCTTGAGGGTTGACGCGTATTCTTAACGTCCTAGGGGTAAAAGAAGAATATGTGAAAGTTGTTCTGAGGGAGGGCGGATCGATATGAGTGAAAAGCAAGGTTTAGAACCACAAGAAAGCAAGAACCTAAAGAAACAGGCAGAGGATAAGAAGAAGACAAAATTATTCGGTACCTTTACCGGTGTATTCCTGCCGACACTACTGACTATACTGGGCGTGATCATGTTCTTGCGTCAGGGATGGGTCGTGGGTAACGCGGGTCTGCTCGGGGCATGGCTGATTATTCTTTTGGCCTTCAGCATCACCATATGCACGGCACTCTGTTTGTCATCGATTACGACCAACATCCGGATCGGTGCGGGGGGCGCTTTTTCAGTGATCTCCCAGTCCCTGGGCCTTGAAGTCGGGGGTAGCATCGGCATCCCGCTGTACCTGTGCCAAGCACTGGCCGTGGCCATGTATATTTTTGGTTTCCGTAGTGGCTGGCAGTGGCTGTTTCCAGAACACCCTGCCCTGGTCGTTGATCTGGTCGTTTTTGCCATCGTTTTTGCCATTGCTTTTACCAGCGCTGGCTTCGCTTTCAAAATCCAGTACTTTATCCTGGGTGTCATCGGGATTTCCTTGCTGTCCATCGGGATCTCGGCCCTGCAGGGATCCATGCAGTACCCCATCCAGTGGTGGGGGGAGTTTCCCGGCTCCGTCGAGAACGACTTCTCGGGCATCGGATTCTGGGCGATCTTCGCGGTGTTCTTTCCCGCTTCAACGGGAATCATGGCGGGCGCCAATATGTCGGGCGAGCTGGAAAATCCCCGGAAGAACATTCCTCTGGGCACCATGAGTGCCATCGGCGTGAGCCTTGTTGTCTACCTGGTGCTGGCCTATTGGTTGGCCCGTTCTGCTACGCCACAAGAACTTGTGGAAAACTACAACATCATGATCGACAAGGCAGCCTGGGGTCCCGCAGTACTGGCCGGCCTATTGGGTGCAACCTTTTCATCGGCACTTTCCTCCTTGGTGGGTGCGCCCCGGATCCTACAGGCCCTGGGGACCCATAACATCCTTCCGAAAGGCAAGTGGTTCGGAGAGCTCTCACCCAAGGGAGAACCTCGCAATGCCCTGTACTTGACAGGGGCCATTACCCTGGCCGTGTTGATGCTCAGAGACCTGAATACCATCGCACCGCTGATCACCATGTTCTTCTTGTTAACCTACACGATGATCAATATGGTGGTCTTCATCGAGCAAAACCTGAAGCTCATCAGCTTCCGTCCCACCTTCAGGGTGCCCTATGTGGTCCCGCTTCTTGGGATGGTCGGCTGTATCTTCGCGATGTTTATCATCAATCCGGTCTTCAGCTTGATCGCTGTGGCCGTGGTCGTCGTGATTCACACCATGCTGATCAAGCGCAGTCTGAACGCTCCCTTTGGCGACGTGAGAAGCGGTATCTTTGTTGCAGTGGCCGAATGGGCAGTAAAAAAGATCGGTAACCTGGATGTACCCGTGGAGCGCGTTTGGAAGGCGAACCTACTGTTTCCCATTGAAAGACCCGACCATGCCGATCGCTACTATGATTTTGTCAAAGATCTTTCTTACCCCAAGGGATTTCTAAAGATCGTGGGCCTCACACGAGACGAGAATGAAGAGGTGCTGACCAGGGAGGTCAAGCGCTTCGTCGAAGCCATTAAGGCCGAGGGAATCTTTGCCACTTGGTCCCTGATCACCGTCGCAGAATTCGCCAAGAACTTGACGGCAGGGATCGAGACCTTCCGAAGTTCCTTTTTAAAGCCGAGCTTTATCTTGCTGACCATGCCTGAGGACACCGAACGAGAGGATAAGATTATGAACGTGATCAACACATGTAGGGAGAATAGAATCGGCGTCTTACTAGTCGACGAGCACAAGATCAGGAGAATGGGCAAGAAGAACAAAATCAACATCTGGTTTGAGAGGCAAGCTGGAAACTGGGACATCGATGTAGAACTGGGAGAAAACGATCTGGCCGTGCTCATCGCCTATAAACTCAAGCTCAACTGGAACGCTGATCTGCAGTTTGTCGCCAAGATCGAAAGTGAATCGGAAAGAGAACAGGCAGATGAGTTCCTGGAGCTTGTTTCGGAATTCAGCAGGCTATCTGATGTAGGGAGACAATCCTTGCTAGCGACAGAATCGGATCAAATCCCATGGGCGGATTTGAACGTATTTACACTACCCCAAGAGATTGACTTCGAAGAGCTGAGAACCTACAGCCAAAGGCTCGATGCCACCTGTGTCTTCACACTCGATTCTGGAGAAGAAAACGCCTTATCATAAAGCAAGGGATCGAAGCATGCCAAGGGAAGGTTAAAAGATCCTCTGCGCCATTGTGTGCAGAGGGCGTTCGCGATGTTCGGGATCCGTTTGGGATCCCGATTCGCTTTAGTCGATAGCGGTAGATCAGGAGTCGGCAAGGGTGATAGGTGGAGTGGTGAAGGCTATCCCTTACCGAATCGACGTACACTAGCATTCAAGAAAGCGTGGCTGATACGATGGATCAATTTGGAATCATGGTTGGATTGAAGAAAGAAAACGCCTTCGAGGGCTGGTTCTGCAAGGTGGATGACCGGGAAAGTGGGTTGATGTGCTCTGTCATCTGGGGTTACTCGACCCACGGGGAAAGCAAACACGCTTTTTTGCAGTTTCAAGATAACCTGGACCACGGCACGGCCTATGTCTCTTATCCCATCGAAGAACTAGAGTGGGATGAAGATCCCTTCGTTCTCCGTATTGGAAAGAACGAGCTATCAAAAGATGGTATGACGCTCGACTTTGTGATGAAAGGCATTCCAGTAAAGGGGACCCTTCACTTTGGCGATTTCTCTCCCATCAACCGGTCGCTCCTCAAGCCCAACATCATGGGATGGCTCACCTATCTACCCAACGAGTGCAATCATTCGATCATCAGCATGCACCATACAGTGAAGGGAAGACTGCAGATCGGTGATCGTTCCTGGGTTCTTCAAGATGCGGACGCTTATATCGAGAAAGACTGGGGAACGGGCTTCCCGAAAGAATACGTGTGGGTTCAGGCAAGTGATCGGGGAAAGACATCCGTCGTTTTCAGCTACGCCACGGTACCTATGCTCGGACAGTATGCCAAGGGCTTTTTCCTAGTCCTCCACCACGAGGGGGAAGAGTACCGCTTCTCTAGCATCGAGGGCAGCAAGATCTTGGATTTTGACGTGTCGGAGGACGCCTTCTCAGTGACGATACAGAAGAGGGGAATTCGATTAACGCTCCAGGCAGAACAATTCAATCCCGTTTCTCTGGCTTCTCCAGCCCATGGGGAGATGAGCTCGCGAATCAAAGAGTCGCTCGACGGGAAGATCGAACTCGAGCTTGAAAGAGACGAGCGAATGATAGTGCATTTCTCCAGCCAGAGGGCGTCTATCGATGTGCATTTTTAATGCAAAAGCAAAGCGGAGCACCTGAAGGAAGGCTCTACCAGGCAAAAGTTTTGCGAAAGGAGTTGCTGGCTGCGAAGATGCGGATAAATCGATTAGATTTGTGGTATGCTTATCCCGAGAAGCCTAGGTTTCTACAGGCAATACGCAGAGGTGGATCCGATAAGGGAGACTGTCCTAACGGCAGTGCGCTTCATGGGGTGATTACTGGTGAATACTCTTTCACATCCTCTAAGCGGAAACGATTCTTGCGAAAGCCATCTGATCGGCTAGGCAGTGGTCGGAGATAGGGGTCTGCGGGCTAAGATATTGAAATTTTTCACCACTCTCCATCATATGATCGAAGGAAAAGAGGGATCAACCGATGAAATCAAGAATCATAGATAAACTCGATTTCGAAAAGACGAATGCTTTGCTCGAAGGCTTCAATCAATCGACAGGGTTTGTTACCGCCATTTTGGATCTTGAAGGGACCGTTTTAACGAAATCGGGTTGGAGAAAGATCTGTATAGATTTTCACCGCAAGAACCCTCAAACCGCTGCGAAATGCACGCTCAGTGATCTTTTGCTGGCCGATCATAATCGTGAAGATGAGCGTTTTCATTTCAACAGGTGCTTCAACGGCTTGATCGATGTCAGTGTACCGCTTGTATTCGGTGGGGAGCATGTTGCAAACCTCTATTCAGGTCAGTTCTTTTTTGAGAAGCCGGACGTTGCATTCTTTAAGAAACAAGCCGAAGAATTTGGATTTGATGCGTTCTCCTATCTACAAGCCTTAGAGGAAGTCCCGGTTGTATCAAAAGAAAACGTTGAAACGGCGATGAAATTTCTGAAAGACATGATCCTGATGATCATTGAACTGACAAATGAAAAAACCGAGCATAAGGCTCTGAATCAAGAATTTGAGAAGAACGAGAGGACGTTACTGGAGAATCAAGCCCAACTCAATCAGAACATGGACGATCTACTGGAGTCACAACGGATTGCAGGGGTAGGAACATGGAGACTGGATCTGTCGACGGACCAAGTGGTGTGGTCTGAAGAGCTTTATAGAATGTATGGTTTTGACCCGAGTGAGCCACCACCGCCCTATAGGGAACATATGAAGTTATTCACTCCGAGAAGCTGGGAGAGACTATCGACAGCCCTAGACCTCACCAGAAAAAATGGAGTGCCTTACGAGCTAGAGCTCGAAACGGTGACAAGTGATGGTAGCAACGGTTGGATGTGGGTGAGAGGAGAGGCAATAGAAGATAGCTCTGGTAAGATTGTGTCTCTCAGGGGAGCTGCGCAGGACATCTCGGAGCAGAAGAAAATTGAGTGCAGGCTAAAAGAAAGCGAAGAGAAGTTTCAACTTCTTTTTGAGCAAGCCCCACTGGGGTATTTGGCACTGGACGCTAATGGTTGCTTCGTTGAAGTGAATCAGAAATGGCTCGATACTTTTGGATACAAAAAAGAAGAGGTCATTGGCAAGTGGTTGGGGAATTTCCTCAGCCCGGAAGATGTCGAAGCATTTCGCCATCGCTTTGAAGACTTCAAAACAGAAGGGACGGTACAGAGCGAGGTTGAAATGCTTTGTAGTGACGATCACCGTTTGCTCATAGCCTTCGAAGGGAAAATTGCTTATGACGCAAATGGTGACTTTATACAGACCCACGGCATCATGCAAGATATCACAGAACAGAGGAAGACGGAAGAGGCGCTCGTCAGAAGTGAGAGTCGGTACAGACGGTTGAGCGAGCAGAGCCGTACGTTCACTTGGGAGGTTGACGAAAGGGGTTTGTTTACTTTTGTTGATCATGTCGGTGAAAAAGTCCTAGGCTACCACCCCGAGGAACTGATCGGCAAGGTTCATTTCTATGACCTCTACCCTGAGGAAGACCGTGAGGCGTTCAAGCAGAAAGTGTTTGCCGTTTTCGAACAAAAGGGTCTTTTCCGTGATTTGGAAAACAAAGCTGTAACAAAAACCGGAGATACCGTGATGCTTTCCACCAACGGCTTTCCCATACTCAACAAAGATGGAATTTTGACAGGTTATCGGGGGAGCGACGCTGATATTACAGCCAGAAAACGTATTGAAGATGCGCTCCATCATTCCCACGACTTGATGCGCTATGTGATCGAACACAACAGAAGTGCAGTAGCTGTGCATGATCGAGACTTGAACTATTTGTATGTTAGCCAGCGGTATCTTGATGTTTATGGTATCGACGACCAAGAGATCATTGGTAAACATCACTATGAGGTTTTTCCTGACTTACCTCAAAAATGGAGAGATGTTCATCAGAAGGCCTTGCAGGGAGTGGTTTCTTCCAAAGACAAGGACTTGTACTTGCGAGAAAACGGGGCCGCTGATTGGACGCGATGGGAATGCCGCCCTTGGTATGAGTCGGATGGGTCAATCGGCGGGATCATCGTCTACACGGAGGTGATCACAGAGCGGATCAGATTAATAGAAGAACTAAAGAAGAACGAGAAGAACCTGAGAGAGGCGCAAAGAATAGCTCATGTCGGGAGCTTTGATTATGATACGGTCAGTCAGCGTTTGACCTTATCACTCGAAGCCTTGAGAATCTTTGGAATCACCGACCAGGAATTCACAGGGACATTGGACGAGGTCACAGCGTTCATCTACCCGGAAGATCGGGCGTATGCCTTCGGCCTTTTTGAAAAAGCCAGAAGCGAAAAGTCTATTCAAAAATCTGAGCTAACACTCATCAGGAAGGATGGCCAGAAGCGGATCATAGACTTTCGAGTGGGGCCAACTTTTGACGAGAGCAGGCATTGTGTTGGGGTTACCGGTACAATCCAAGATATCACGGAGCGCAGGAAAGCAGAGGAAGACTTGCTTCATATGAACAATTATGATCAACTCACCGATCTATTGAACCGTCGATTTTTTGAGTACAAGCTGCGTCGAATGGATATTTCGAGCCAGCTACCGCTGTCGCTGATCATAGCCGATATCAATGGCCTTAAGTTGATCAACGACTCCTTCGGATTTGCAGAGGGGGATAAGATCATCATCGAGGCGGCCGAGCTCTTGAGCCGATGTAGTCGTGAGGAGGATATTCTTGCCAGGACCGGTGGCGATGAGTTCAGAATTCTGTTGCCAAGAACAAGTGTCCAAGAAGCCTTGAAACGGCTCAAGATCATCCAAGCGGCCTGCGATGCCTTTAACGCTAAAGTCATGAGCGAGGCCTACCGACTCAACCTATCCTTTGGTGTAAGCACGAAAATCTCAGAGAGCGAAGACTTCGCCCAGGTTTCTACCAGAGCTGAAGACGCTATGAACCAGCGCAAGCTACTCGACAAGAATAGCTCGTACAGTGCGATCATCTCTTCCATACAGGCTACTCTGCTCGAAAAGAGCCATGAGACCAAAGAGCACTCGGAACGACTCGCACTCTTGTCGCGAAGAATTGGTTTGAGTCTCAATCTGTCAGAGATTGAGCTTGCACAGATTGAGCTTTTGGCCACTCTTCATGATATCGGGAAGGTGGGTATTGCCGAGCAGATCCTAAAGAAACCTGGCAAATTAAGTGCTGAAGAATGGACTGAAATGAAAAAACACCCGGAGATTGGTTACAGAATCGCCATGTCTTGTCCCAATCTCGCGCCGATCGCAGAGTATATTCTACATCACCACGAGCGTTGGGATGGTAGTGGTTACCCGCATAATCTGCAAGGTGCAGACATTCCATTGATTTCAAGGATCATCTCGGTGGTGGATGCCTACGACGCGATGACGGAAGATCGGGTGTATCGCAAAGGAATGACACATGTTGAGGCGATAGAAGAGATCCAAAAGTGCAGTGGAAGTCAATTCGATCCGAGGGTTGTTGCGGTTTTCATACAAGCAATCGGTGCGAGAGATACCATAGGTTTCTTTAGGGAAAGTGAGAAGTGATCAAATGACCACAACAGCCGAACACGACGCGCGCATGGCTAAAATGACCTTTGCAGAAGTCTACCCTCACTATGTCACCAAGGTAGAGAAAAAGGGAAGAACCAAGGAAGAGCTCCGTCAGGTCATCACTTGGTTAACGGGCTTTGACGATAGCGATCTCCAGGCGCTTATCGAAGAAGCCGTGACCTTTGAAGTGTTTTTCAAGAGAGCAACCTTAAACCCCAACGCCCACCTGATCAAGGGCTCCATCTGCGGCTACCGGATCGAGGACATCGAGACGCCCCTGACCAAGAAGGTTCGGTATCTCGACAAGCTGGTGGATGAACTGGCGAGGGGAAAAGCCATGGAGAAGATCCTTCGCGAGGACAGCTGAGGACCGATTAAGAAGCGGGCGGTGTCTCTCCCTGCAGGATCCCTCCATTGCCCTTCGATCGATGACGTCATGGTGTTTGCTTGTTCCCGCTTAATAGCATACAGAGATTTTTCGCCTTCAAACCTTGCCATCGCAAGGTTTTGAGGGTCCTTTTTTTGAAAGAAAGAGGTAAGGGAGTAATTACAGAGGATAATCCTAAAGAGAGAATTTTTTGACAAGTGCGAGCAAGAGGTATATGCTCAAATCATAACAAACCGACGGTCGGTTTGTTATTGGTGAGAGGGGGGCGTCCTGTGGGACTAAAGGATCGAATCATCGATGCGGCGTGTGATTTATTCGTAGCAAAAGGATATGATCAAACTACGATTTCGGATATCATGAAAGCCGCTGATTCATCAAAAGGTGGTCTATACTATCATTTTAAATCCAAGGATGAGATTCTCGAGAGAATAATTGCTATGTCTATGGAGGAAGTAACGGATTATTACGAAGAGCTGTTGGAGGACCAGTCCTCCACGGTGGTGGAGAAGTTCACCGAGGCCTTTTACCGCTTGAATGAAGTGAAGAAAGCATCCGTCCAGAATTGGGATCAGATCAAGAAACGCTACACGTTTCAAGGCAACCATCTGTTGCTAAAACGGATGGGAGAAGTTTTTGAAGAAAAAACCGCGGATTTCTACTGTCGTTTGATTCAGCAGGGCATCCGGAATGGAGAGTTTCATGTATCGTACCCCAAACAGTTGGGTACACTGTGGAGTCGGGAAGTGATCCGATTCTATCAGATGTCTAGATACATCTATACCGGTGTTAAAGACAACGAAGGTGATTTCTATGAAATGCTTAGATTCAACGAATCACTAATCAATAGCCAGTTGGGTCTTTCGGATCCATCGGTGCATTTGGTCGAGATGGGAGAAGCCTATCTTCAGTCAATGAAAGAGGCTGTTTCAGAAAGGGTGCTATAGATGATCAAATGGTTCGATAGAATCACCGACTCGGATTTCGATCTAGTGGGTGGCAAAGGGTACAATCTTTCCAAAATGTACAATCAAGGTATGCAGGTACCCAATGGTTTTGTGATCCTTTCAACAGCTTACGATGCATACGGTTCGTTCGATTCGGTGGAGGAAATGCTGATGGAAAGCATCTATGAGGCTTTTGACAAGTTGAACAGTGAACATGTAGCCGTTAGGAGTAGTTCTACAGTTGAAGATTTACCGGGTATGAGTTTTGCCGGTCAGTATTCCTCCTACCTCAATGTGACCAAAAATGATTTGAAAGAGAGGATCAAAGCATGCTGGGATTCGCTGGATAATGATCGGGCGACAGACTATCGCGCCAGGCATAATATTGAAGAAGGATACTCCCATGCCGTGGTTGTTCAAAAAATGGTGAGATCACAGGTGTCGGGCATCGCCTTTACCGCGAACCCGATCAGTGGTGTGAGGGATGAGTTGGTCCTGAACACAGCATTTGGTTTGGGTGAAGCAATTGTCAGTGGTGGGGTGACACCCGATCAATACATCGTGGAAAAGCATACGGGTGAAATCCTGGATGCTACACTAACTGAAGGATCAATGGATGAGGAGAAACTCAAAAAACTCGTTGAGGTTTGCGCTAAGGTAGAAAACTATTTTGGTAAGCCTCAGGATATTGAATTCGCATTTGATAAAAGCGGGGATCTTTTTTTGCTCCAATCACGCGAGATCACGACATTGTTCCCCATGGATACATTCGCGAAAGATGGTAAGTTCAGAGCCTACATGAATGCCGGCACGGTTTTGCTAGGAATGAAAGAGCCGTTTACGCCGCTTGGATTCAGCGTAATGAGCAATATGTATCCAACGGTCATCAACGTCATGACAGCTCGCAAGAAGAACCCCTTGACCAATGACTTTGTGAAGCACACGGCCTACAGAATGTATATGGATATCACCTACTTGATGTCCAATCATTTTGTAGCAAAGCAGTTTGCTTCTTCTTTTTCGGGTAATGATTTACCTTTCAAAGGGGTTATGTACAGCGTGATCGACAAGTATGGTAAGCGTTTTAAGAAGCAGGGCGATCACTTCAAACTTCCTCTGGGAGCTGTAAAATACGGGTTGTCTTTGCTAGGCACATTGCGCGAAGCCAATAAGATTCCCAACGACGAGCGATATGATAAAATTCGTGCTCTTGGTCATGAAGCGTTCGCAGTACAAGAGGAGATCTTCAACGGGTTGAAAACGGATGAAGAGCGTGTAGCTTTCGCACGAGAGGTGTTGGTCGAAGCATTTAAATTATCTCAAACCATGGCAATGTATTGCATCGATGTGAATAACCTGACGAAGATTGAGAAAGTCTTAGACAAGTATCTCCCCAATAGATACCAACCGGCAAAGCTGATCCAGTCTCTGCCGGGTTGTATCACACAGAAGATGATGGTGGATCTGAACAAACATGCCAAGTCATTAGATGAAAGAGGTTTAGAAACGAGTGTTGAACATCCGGAATTTCAACAGATCCTAGAAACCTATGGACATAGGGCGAACATAGAGTTGGATTTGGGGACCGAACGATGGCGTGAAGATCCTGCTTATTTAATTGGTTTGGTAGAAAACTATAGGGTGGATCAGATGTACGTGAGAAACCTAGCAGATCACGAAGCCAAGCGCAGGGAATCAGAGAAAATGATTGAGGCGATTTGCGAGGATCTACGCTCGATGGGGAAGAAGCGCTTGGCGGAAAAAATGAATACGATGATGGTGAATTATCGATATGCTCTTGCTATGAGAGAATACCCCAAGTTTGAAATTGTTAGATTTTTAGAACTGGGGAGAAAGGCGCTGTTAGAGGTAGGTGAGAATCTCGTGAGCAGAGGTCAATTGGGGGTCCCTTCAGAGATCTTCTTCCTCTACGAAGAGGAAATCTTCAGTAATCAGGATTTGAAGGGCTTGGTAGCGCAGCATAAAAAAACTTACGATAGGGAAATGAAACGCACGTCTATCCCCCGCATGGTCCTTAGCAACGGTGCGACTTATTACACATCAACCGTAATCGCCCCTAACGCTGACGTATTAAAAGGACTGGCCTTATCACCAGGTTCTTACGAAGGGATTATCCGGGTTGTATGCGATCCTAAGACCACAATGCTCAAAGAAGGTGAGATCCTCGTGACAGAGAGCACGAATCCCTCTTGGACACCCTTGTTTGCCATCGCAGGTGCTTTGATCATGGAATACGGTGGGCCAATGAGTCATGGAGGAATTGTTGCCAGAGAGTATGGCATTCCTGCCGTCGTTGGGATTCCTTCTGCTACGTCCGTACTGCAGGATGGACAACGTGTGAGGGTCAATGGAGCAACGGGTGAGATTGAATTGCTACAGCCTACTCGTACCTGAGCTAAGGACATGGCTTTGACGGCATTGTGAAAGGTCGAGTGAACACAGGGAATATCTACAGAAAGCTTGATTTGCATGTTTCTTAAATATCCCTACCGATCGGACGATCCTCCTCCGAATGAGAGAAAATGACTAGGCAGGCATGTTACAATGCGAATAGAAGAAGAAAAATCAGAGCGAGAGATATGGCTAGTGGCTCTGCACGCATGAATGCGAGAGGACCCTTGCACGGGGTTTCTGTACCTGTTGACCGTCAATACCGATAAGATCCGATTAGGTCTCTTCTATTCCAGTAGGAGAGCATACTCTTTGAAGGGGTGACTTATGGTAGAAAGCACCAGAAAAAAGGACCAAGGTTTCGGCTACCTAACCGACTACGGCTTGACCGATGAGCAAATCGAAAGGTGGGCGGCCAAAGAGGGGATGATCCTGGGCCGGGTGATCACGGCCTTTAACGCCAAGCGCGTAGATGTCATCACCGAGGAGGGACTGATCAGCTGCATGATGAGCAACAAACTCTTCAATCGATCCGACGATTTTGTCGTCTCCGGGGACTGGGTCTTTATCCGCCAGATCGATGAAAGCAATTATATGATCGAAGAGTTGCTCGAGCGCAGGAACAAGTTCGTCCGCAGAAGAGCCGGTACCATCAATGAGGAGCAGACCATCGGCGTGAACCTCGACCGTATTTTCGTGGTCACCGCCGTCGACGATGACTTCAACCCCAGGAGGCTCGAACGGTACATCACGCAGGCCAAGCATGATCATATTCCTGTAACCATCGTATTGTCGAAGGCCGACCTCACTGACCGCATCGATTTTTACAAGGAAATTGCCCGGAAGATCCATCCCGGTGGAGATGTGATCGCCATCTCCTCCTACCGGGGCGCCGTGGGCTTAGAGGAACTTACACCTTTCCTGAGGAAAGGAGAGACCATCGCCTTGTTTGGCTCCAGCGGTGTGGGGAAAAGCACCATCGTCAATACCCTCTTTGGTGACGAAATCCAGAGGGTCAAAGAAGTTAACCCCAAGACCGGAAAGGGCGGTCACACCACCACCAGTAAACAGCTAAGGGCCTTTGAAAAGGGCTTTATCCTCCTCGACACCCCCGGCATGCGGGAGTTCGGCGTGATCAATCAGTCCGGTGAAGCGGTAAAAGGCTTCGAAGACATCGAAGAGTGGTCGATCTACTGTCACTTCAACAACTGCCGGCATGACACAGAAGAAGGATGCGCGGTCAAAGCGGCCGTGGCCGACGGCCATCTCGGCCAGAAGCGCCTGGAAAACTTCCGTAAGATTACCTACGAACAGGATTTCCTCTGGGTCAAGGGACGGCGGATCAGCAAGGATAAGTTAAAATATGGTAAGAGTAAGAAGAGATAGCAGGAGCCATCCTTTCTTTCCTAGTTCCAGCAACATGACAATCCTTTGACAGGAGTACACAAGGTTTAGACCACCAAGGAGGAGACCCATGTCTTTGTCTCACTACACAGAAACGCTCTGGCGTATTGTGCTGCTCATCGCAATCTATCTAGTTCTGTTTCTCGGACTGTTCTGGGTGGGGCTTCAGTCCCAGCTGCCGGTCAACTGATTATTTCGCAGTTTGAGCATCACCGGTACGCGCTTCAGCATCATCAGTACGCGCTTCAGCATCACTATATAGAATAGGAACAGTACGCCCATCAGCATCATCAATACGCGTTTGAGCATCACCGGATGTAGAATGAATCGAGAGGATTATCTCACGTTCATGAAGGGAGGCCATCATGGCCAGAAAGATTCCGGTGAAGCTCATTATGGAGCTTCGAGATGCCAACATGTCGCAGAGAGCAATTAGCAAAAGTCGTAAGGTGTCGCAGCACTCTGTTAGTGAGGTTTTCAAACGAGCTGCAGAGATGGATCTGACATTTGAAGAGGTCAGAGATCGAACGGATGACGAAGTTTATCGATTGTTCTATCCTAATAGGCATGTGCACGAATCATTGTATGAGAACCCAGATTATTCTTATGTGCACGGAGAGCTAAAAAAGGTTGGTGTCACTTTAAAGTCCTTATGGCAAGAATACCGTGACTACTGCCGAAATTCCGAAGCAATGGCGATGGGGTACACCAGGTTCTGTGAAGGCTATAATGCATATGTGAAAGCAAATAGTCTGACGAATCATATCGTTCATAAACCTGGTGTTACTTGTGAAGTTGACTGGGCAGGTCCCTCAATAGAACTAATAGACCCGACTACACTGGATGTAGCCAAAGTATTCTTTTTTGTTGCAGTCCTACCCTATAGTCAATACACCTATGTTGAACCATGTTTGGATATGAAACAGGATACATGGATTACCTGCAACGTCAACATGTTCGAATATTTTGGTGGCTCAACGGTCAGGATCGTTTGTGACAACCTAAAAACCGGCGTGATCACCAATCCTAAAGAAGGAGACATAGTACTCAACGAGCAATATGAAGAATTCGGGAATCACTATTATACTGCGATAATGCCAGCAGGCATCAAAAAGCCAAAACACAAGGCTTCTGTTGAAGGTGCCGTTGATAAAAGCGTTAAGAGCTTTATCGGCAAACATCGGAATGATTCATTTAACTCTCTACATGAGATAAGAGCAGCAGTTAACGACCACCTCAAAGACTATAATCAAAAGCCCTTTCAAAAGCGTGAGGGTAGCCGAGACAGCATTTTCTATCAGATGGAACAAGAACAACTAAGGCCCTTGCCCAAGTTTCCATATGAGATTTCGGAATGGTCATACGGACACCTTGTCAACTCAGACTGTCATGTAGCGTTCAAGACAAATCGATACTCTGTCCCTTATAAATATGTCGGTTCCAAGGTAGATATCAAGGCAAATCAGGCGACTGTTGAAATATACCTAAAGAACGAGAGACTCTGGAGTTATCCCAGAACCCCAGACTATATGAAACATCAATGGATTACGTGTCCGGAGCATCTTCCAGACTACTTTACCCAAAATTATCCGGATGAGGAGAGTATTCTAAGCTGGGCTTCATCCATTGGTCCCGCTACAACAGAAGTTATCAATCGAATTTTCAACAGCATGAAAACCAAAAGTCAGGCTTTCAATCCCTCGTTATCCGTGCTTCGTCTGAGTAAAAAATATTCCTGTGAAAGGTTAGAAGCAGCCTGTTCGCTAGCACTTGAAAAAATTCGAGTGCCACGTTATTCACATTTGAAGTCAATACTCGCATCTAATCAGGATCACATCTACATGGCCACAAAGGAGAATCCTCCTTCTAAAAGTGAAGGTACGACGGGTTATGTGCGTGGAGCTCAGTACTATGGTGGTGATCAAAAATGATCAGATCATTGGTATCAGAAGAAACACGCCGCAAACTACGTGAACTGAATCTCTATGAGATGGTTGAAGCCCTTGAGTTTCAGGAGCATAATACTGATTTTACTTCGCTATCCTTCGAAGAACGAATGGGGCTGCTCGTTGATGTTGTTTATGAGAAGAAGCACAATGATAAAGTTAAACGTCTGAAAAAAGGAGCGAAGTTCCGTATTTCCAATGCTTCTACACATAGTATCTACTATGGAAACAATCGGGGACTGGACAAAAATCAAATTCTATCTCTATCCAGTTGTAAATTCCTCTATAGAAATGCTAATGTGGTTTTTCATGGATTTACGGGTTCTGGCAAAACCTATCTAGCTTGCGCACTTGGTAATCAAGCTTGCTCTCTCGGTATAAGAACGAGATATATCAGAATGTCAGACCTAATGATATTAAGGGATGAAGCATCTCTAGAAGCTTTGGGCATACCAAAACTGATCAAGAAAATGGCTCGTTATGAATTGCTGATTATTGATGAGTGGTTATTTGATGATCTCTCAGCTCAGGATCATAGCTTTATCTTTGAGCTAATAGAGCTCAGACACAATGTAGCCTCAACGATATTCTGTACTCAAAGAAAAAAAGGAGAGTGGCATGAATCACTTGGTGGTGGTATTCATGCTGATGCCATCATGGATCGGATTGTCCATAATGCAAATTGGGTATTTGCAGGCACCTTAAACATGAGAGAGTTAATGATGTCCAAGGAGATGCTCACGTAATGGAATGAATGCTGGATATTAGCTCAGAGCTTTGTCAATCGATAACTCCACAAGACTACATTGAAGTTTGGTGGTAGGCTTATCGGTAATGGCGTTATAAAAGATGAGGGCAGTCCTGTCACCTATGGGAAATGATCGGTTCGGCAAGGATCAGTTTGATCCAAGAAAGACCAACATAGCTAGATGATCATAGCTCATACATTGTGTTCAAGTAGCATATAAGAACTATCGATAGGTTGCCCTCTTCTATCCATGCTTTTACTAAGATCCCATAATTAAGCGGGTGATGCTCAAACACCGTATTGCTGATGCTCAAACACCGTACAGATGTTGCTGATCAACCGTACCGGTGATGCTCATAGCGCGAAATATTCAGTCAACCGAGGAGACCTGACGCCTGCGGCCTACGCAGAGAACATCAACGACCTCCTCGATCGTCCCGACACACCGGAGATCGGTCGTCGCTTGACCAGCAAGGGCGAGTGGATGAAGGCAACGAGCGATTCTGGCCCTGTGATCCACATCGAATCCCTGACCTCCTGGCCCGACCACCAGATGGTCGTGGAAAACGGCATTGTGAAGGCGGTGGGCATTGAAGTGAAAAGCAGCGGGGATGAGGGCTGGCAAACGACCCAGAGGACGCAAAAGCAACTGATGAGCATGGCCTTTATCGGCGCACAGGATGACGTGAGCGGGTTCTGGCTCCTCACACGCTCTGGTCTCCGCCGTTTGCTTGAATCGGATGACAACTACTCTGAAGTAATCGCCGGCGTCCGCATGACCCACGAGCTGACCTACCAAGGCTATCATCTGGTCTCAGGTCGTTTGTTTCCAGAAGAGGGAAAGGAACAGGAGATGGACCTGAGCTTTTGGCTGGATTCACGCACGCAGTAAGGGGCTTTGCCCTTTGTGCCGTGTTCCTCGGTTCTGTTCAATGAAGCCTTTTCTCTTCGAACTAGGGGAAACGACGGGAGTTGATCGAAGGGTGTGGCTCATACTGAAACTTTGGACCCTTAACTGTATGTAGAGAAAAGGTGGGCGCACATGATGAAAACACTTCGATTTTCGATCCGGATCTCTGCTCCTAAAGAAATCGTATGGAAGAGCCTGTGGGGGGATACCTCCTTTCGCGACTGGGCGGACACGATCGACGAGGGTATGTACATGGAAGGAACCATGAAAAAGGGAAGCGAGGTCCACTTCATGTCGTCGGTCAATGGCTACGGAGTAAAGAGCTTGGTCGAGAAGCTGGTGCCTCATGCGTACGTGCTGTTCAGACATAAAGCGGATACTAAAGAACTAGGGAAAAAAGAGCGAGCGAAGGAGTGGACGGGCGGATGGGAAAGCTATGCCCTCACTGAAAATAATGGGACCACGACACTAACAATAGAGACCGAAGTACCCGCTGAACAGGAAGAAACCTTCGACACCCGTCTACCGAGGGCGCTCGAGAGGATCAAGGCGCTCGCGGAGAAGCGAGTGGATCGCTTAGAATAAGTGGTTCGTGGACCTCACAGCCTTTTGGGGCAACAGAAAATCCCGATCATGTCGCCGGTCACGATGTAGAGGAAAATAGGAGAGTGATTAAAATGAATACATACACTGCCTTGTTACGCGGGATCAACGTGGGAGGAAGAAACAAACTACCCATGGCAGAGCTCAGAAGGATCTGCGTTGAGCTGGGACTTGGGGACGTGCGCACCTATATCAACAGCGGGAACGTCCTCTTCACGAGCGATCGCACGGAGAATGAGCTGACCGTAATCTTAGAGCGTGCCCTGCAGGAGAGACAGGAAAAACATATCCCCGTCATGATACGGACGGCAGGTGACCTTGAGCGGGTACTTGCGCACAATCCCTTTCCGGATGCAGAGCCCTCCAAAGTAGGTGTCATGTTTTTCAGGAGCCCTCTTCCCGACGATCTCATGTCAAGGATCAACAATCCAGGACCAGAGGAAGTCAGCCTACAGGGTAGGGAACTGTACATCCACTATCCCAAGGGCATGGGCCGTTCCAAGCTGAGCTTCCCCTTGGACCAGGAGGGGACTGTGAGGAATATCAAGACCCTAGCCAAACTCGTCGCCTTGACTCGATCGGAGTAACACACTCGCGTCAACGAAAAAGCAACATGCCCCCGCTCAAAAAAAATGGGGGACATGTTGCTTTTTATTTTTGAGCTGTGGTCAGCGTCACGACCATTTTGTTTAGTCCATCGACAGATCATCGGCCATGTGGATGTAGGTCAGCAGCTCCTTGGGGGTCTGGATCTGTTTGGAAATCTTCCTAAGATCGTAATCAACCAGTAGATTGGAGAACTCCGTCAGCGCGTGCAGGTGATCTGTATTGTCGATCGACGAAAAGGCCAAGATCACCTTCAAGTACTTGTCAAAGGGTGTCATCACTTCATTTTTCAATGTGATCAGAACGAAGCCCGTTCCGAGCACATTGTTTTCGTTTTTTGCGTGGGGGATGGCGATGCCATCTTTGATGATCATGTAAGACCCGAACTTCTCGAAACTATCGATCAGAGACCGGGTGTAACTGTCTTCCACGTAGCCAAGTCGCGTCAGGTGGTTGCCGGCGATGGCCAGGGCCTCTTGCCAGCTGTCGGCCTCTACGTTCACGAGCATGTGATCGAGCGGCAAGTGCTCCACCAGCCCCCTTTTCGATTGATCCAAATCATCGATAATCATATCACCCATATCCTGCTTGATGGTCTCCACCAACTTGCGGCGCACCTGTGAATCCACATCTTCCTTCAGGGCACTCAGCAACTTCGAAAGTCGTATCCGCTTGCGGATCTTTGGGAAGTTGCACTGGTCCAGGATATCGAAATCCCGTGTCGTCAGGATCGGGTTCACGACCACCACTGGCTTCCCGATCTCCGGGAAATCCTGCTTGGTCGTGGTGACCACGACATCCACCTCGTCCATGCGATCAAACTTCTTCAGGTGGTGGACCGGAATCGAATCAATGATCTGCACATCGTAGTGCTGTTTCATCTGCTGACCCAGGAGCTTCGATGCTCCGTAGCCCAAACCGCAGACCAGGAGGACCTTACGATTGGTCTTCAACCGGTACTGGTTTCGGTCGATGGCAGCCCTGAGGTAGAGTGTGATCAGCGCTTTTTCCACCTCGTTGAAATGATCGACCGGCAACCCCTCGATACGCCCTAAAAGATCCTCGAGGATTGCGAAAATCTTAGGGTACAGGCGCCTCGGATCCTCCTCCACCAAGGGATGGTGCTTGATGTGCCGGTAGTGGCTGTGTAGTGTGGGCTTCATGAAGATGATCAGATCTTTGATCAGCTCCTTGTCATAGGAAAGATCGAGTCCGTAGGCGGCGCTGAATCGACCGATCAACTTGTTCACGATGATCTCCACCTCGAACCAGTTCTTATAGTAGGTATTCGGGAAATGATAAGAAGGGCTACCGATGAACAGATCCGCGAACTCCGCCAGCTCATCTGCATTCAGCGTCACACCGCAGCCTTCTCGGAAGAGATGCAGCTTCTCTCTGATGATCCTGAACTCCGATGTGGAGGCCAAATAGACTGCATTCGGGTAGGGGGCCAGCTTCTCATGATGTTGGTTGCGCTTGATCGCCACGATCAGATAGGCCTTTAGCAGCTCATAGGCATGGTCGGAAATGATGTTGTCCGTCGCTAGCTCGATGGCGTAGAGAAAATCCTCCACCTTTGACACATCGATTCCCTCGAGATAAGCCTCGAGCACCGGCTCCGTCAGCAGATCCATCACACCCGAAGCCGTTAACTGCTCCATGAGCACTTCCATCTGCAGGTTCCGGATATCGTTTTCTCTTCCTTCGAGAGCAAGGCCACGCCGGTGCGACTGGACGAGTTCGAGCTGATGGGACGCGAGAATGACCTTAATCTCCTCGAGATCGTTCTTTACCGAAGTGCGACTGACATCCAGCTCCTTGCCCACCGCTGTGATATTGATCTCGCCGGTGAGCGCGATGGTGCACAGGATGTACTTTCTCCTTGCATCCACTGAATAGAGGAAGTCATCCAGGGAAAGGAGGTACTTTTTAATCGGTTCCTTCTCTTCAATGGAAAGGATACCACCGCGCTGGCGCAGGATCGTGGGCAAGCCCTCATCCGCCAGCACCTCATTCACATGATCCACATCGTAGCGGATACTCCGTACGCTGAGATCGAAATGATCGGCCAGTTCCTTTAAAGAGGAAGGTTCGGAGGCCTCTAAGATCATATTGAGAATTCTAAGTCCTCGTTCGGTCAACATCTGGTGAGCACCTCCTGCTCATTTGGCAAACGCAAAACGATCGACCGGATCTCGATCGCCAGTGCCCGTAGGATCAATCGCTCCCTACGGGGTAAAACTACTCATTATCTAGTATACCAAGGGAAAAGGTTTTCGTCGATTTCCACATTCTTTCGATTCAAAGTGAAAAATTTGACCTGTTATAATTTTCAGAAAGAAGTGAAAGGATCGATAGCTTACGAAATGAAAGCGTTTGTCCTATAATGGAATTGCAAAGAAGACGAGAAAGGGGTATCGCGATGATAGCGAAATACTTTGAAGACCATATTCAGGTGGCAGATTCGGTATCGACTTGGGAACAGTCCATTGAGCTCGCCGCAGAGAAGCTTCTACAAAAAGAATATATCACTAAGGACTATATCCAGTCGATGATCGAGAACATCAACAAGAACGGACCCTATGTGGTCATCATGCCTGAGGTGGCGATCCCACACTCCAGACCGGAAGATGGGGCACATCGTACGACAATCTCTCTGCTCAAGCTCCACGAGCCTGTGAGCTACCCTGAAGACAAGGACATCAAGTTGGTCTTCGTACTAGCGGCCACCGATAATGATAGCCACGTCGAACTGATCTCCTCACTGACGGACCTGCTCATGGACAGCGAGAAAGTCGACCAGATCAAAGAAGCCCAAACGGAGGCAGAGATCCTAAGGATTATCGAATCGGTGGTATCATGAACACCACGCTGACCGTCAACGGTTTCACCTACGAAGCCCACTTCACCGATAGGGAATTGAAGGAGGTCATCAGACCCCTGATCGAAAAGTTCCAGGATCTATACCGACAACACGATCGTCGGATCATCATTTTCCTTGCCGCACCACCGGCCGTGGGAAAATCAACCTTCGCACTCTTTCTTGAAAAAACATCGGAAAAAATGAAGCATACCATCCCCGTACAGTGCCTATCACTGGATGGGTTTCATCATACAAACGCATACCTCACCTCACACAAGGCCGTTATCGAGGGTAAGGAGCGCTACTTATCCGAAGTAAAGGGCATGCCAGAGACCTTCGACCTGAAGGCCTTCAAAGAGAAACTCGAGCAGATGAGAACCGAAGATGTAAAGTGGCCAATTTACGATCGGAACCTGCACGATGTGGTGAAGGACCAGGTCCCCGTTACTTCCGAGATCGTCCTGATCGAGGGCAACTGGTTGCTCCTCGACGAACCGGGCTGGCGGGATCTTCAATCACTCAGCGACTACAGCATTTTTATCCGTTCGAACGAAAACATGTTGAAAGAACGATTGATCAACAGAAAAGTAAGAGGGGGCCTGAGCCCCGAAGCAGCGTCGGCCTTCTATCAAAAGAGCGATCGCAAGAATATCGAGCGGGTGATGAACCACCGGCTCGAGGCCGACCTGGTACTGGATATGCTATCTACTGGGGAGAAAGTACGACACGAGGAGGAATTGTAAATGGAAGGTTCGAGAAGAGCTAGAGTACAAGCATTCGGAGGATTTCTAACGAGCATCGTTATACCGAACATCGGGGCGTTCATCGCCTGGGGTTTCATCACCGCACTTTTTATTCCAACGGGTTGGATTCCCAACGAACAGTTCGGGCAGCTCGTCGGCCCGATGATCGTCTACCTGTTACCCTTGCTGCTGGGTTACACCGGTGGTAAACTCACCGGTGGCGACCGCGGTGCCGTTATGGGCTCCATCGGTACCATCGGTCTGATCGTGGGATCGGATATCCCCATGTTCCTGGGTGCCATGATCATCGGTCCCTTCGGCGGTTACCTGATCCGAAAGTTTGACGAAAAGGTGGAAGGCAAGATTCCCACGGGATTCGAAATGGTCGTCAACAACTTCTCACTGGGGATCATCGGCCTTGGTTTGGCCCTGTTCTCCTACCAGTTCATCGGCCCGGTCATCCAAGCGGCCAACGAGTTCGTCACCGTGATGATCGAAAGCCTCGTGGCCACAGGTTTCTTACCCCTGCTGTCCATCATCAACGAACCTGCGAAAGTCCTCTTCCTCAACAATGTCATCGACCAGGGGATCTACTACCCGCTGGGCATGCAGGAAGCGCTCAACGCAGGAAAATCCATCTACTTTATGGTCGCATCGAACCCCGGTCCCGGACTCGGTATGCTCCTTGCTTTCAGTATCTTTGGTAAGGGTATGTCCAAGAAATCTGCACCCGGCGCGATCATCATCCACTTTTTCGGTGGTATCCACGAACTCTACTTCCCTTACGTGCTCATGAACCCCGTGATGATCCTCGCCATGATCGCCGGCGGTATGTCCGGGATCGCGACCTTCAGTCTCTTCGGTGTCGGCCTCGTGGCCGGACCCAGCCCGGGATCCATCTTCGCCTACCTGGCCCTCACACCCCGCGGCAACTTCCTAGGTGTCATCGCCGGTGTCGCCGTGGCCACGGCCGTTGCCTTTGCCGTCGCCTCCGTGATCCTCAAGGTCCAGAACAAAGACGTGTCGGACGAAGAGCTAGAAGCTTCAATGGCGCGTTCGAAGAACATGAAAAAAGCCGGAAAAGATCTTTTGAGCGGTCAAACGGCCAACATCAACTTTATCGCCTTTGCCTGTGATGCCGGTCTCGGCAGCAGCGCCCTCGGTGCCAACGCCTTCAATAAGAAACTCAAGAAAGTGGGTATCGAAAAAACCGTCAAAAACTTTGCTATTGAGAAGGTGCCAGAGGAAGCCGACGTGATCGTCACCCACGCCAGCCTCGAGGAGCGCGCCAAGATGAAGTTCAAGGACAAGCGGATTGTCACCATCGAGAATTTCATGGACGATCCCAATCTCAACGATCTCTATGAAGAACTGACCACAGCCTAAGAAAAGCACCCGTACTTTCAGGCTGTGACATACCGTGCACCGTCGCCCCCCGAGAGGGTCGTGTGCACAGCAGCTAGAGTAGGAAAGGTGTATTCGGTGAGGCGCTAGCGTCATCAGGGATACACCTTTCTCTTACAACATGGATCGGGAGCGACACCGCACCGTCCATCGGAACCAGAAGGAGGAATGCAACGTGCGTACACGTACGGCATCATTATACGGAAAGAAAGACATTCGCATCAGGGAGTTTGATCTCCCGGAAATTGGACCCGAAGAACTGCTCGTCAAAGTGGTATCCAACAGCCTGTGCCTGTCCACCTACAAGGCGGCGATCCTTGGCGGGGACCACAAGCGTGTCCCGGAGACCATCGCCACGGAGCCAATCATCACGGGCCACGAGTGCGCCGGTGAAATCGTCGAAGTGGGCGAGAAGCTCAAAAGTCGCTTCAAACCCGGCGAGGGCTTTGTCTTACAACCGGCCATGGGCCTCGACAGTGGCTACTCCGCCGGCTACAGCTACGAGACCTTCGGTGGTAACGCTACCTATATGATCATTCCCAAGTTGGCCATCGATCTCGACTGCGTCCTGCCCATGACGGATGACTACTACGCCAACGCCTCACTATCCGAGCCCATGTCCTGCATCATCGGCGCTTACAACGCGAGCTACCACACCACCCCCTACATCTACGAGCACGACATGGGTATCAAGCCCGGCGGCCAACTGGCCCTCCTCGGTTGCGCGGGGCCCATGGGTATCGGCGCCATCGACTACGCCATCAACGGAAAGGTGAAACCCGCACGCGTTGTCGTCACAGATATCAACCAGGACCGACTAGACCGTGCCCAGCAGCTGATCACCGTGGAACAAGCGGCTGCCAAAGGTATAGAGCTCACCTACGTGAACACCTCGGGCGAAGGGGCCATCGACACCTTGATGGCGCTCTCTAGCGGCAAGGGTTACGATGACGTTTTCGTCTTTGCCCCGGTCGAACAGCTGCTCATACAGGGAGACGAGATCCTGGGCAACGACGGCTGCTTGAACTTTTTCGCCGGTCCCACGGACAAAAGATTCAAGGTACCCTTCAATTTCTACCATGTCCACTACTCCAGTACCCACCTCGTGGGGACTTCCGGCGGTTCTACGGGCGACATGGTTGAGTCCCTCGAGCTCTCGGCCAAAGAGGAGATCAATCCCTCCTACATGATCACCCACATCGGCGGACTGGGCGCTGCACCCGAAGCGATCCTCCACCTCAATGAGATCCCAGGCGGGAAGAAGATCATCTACCCCCACATCGAGATGGACCTCACGGCCATCGATGACTTCAAGGCTCTCGGCGAGAACGACCCCTTCTTCAAAAAACTGGCCCAAATCATCGAAGAGAACAAGGGTATCTGGTGCAAAGAAGCGGAAGCCTACCTGCTCGAGCAGATGAGTCCTCAGGGTGATCTGGCATGACGCCACAGGACAAACACCTGATCGGTACCGCCGCCTCCCAGGGCATCGGTATCGGTAGGGCCGTGATCTACGATAACCAGCGGGTGAAGGTCATCGACCGACTCATCGAGAAAAAGGAAGAGGAAGTGGCGCGTGTGGAGCGCGCCGTCGAGGAGGCCGCCGAGGCCGTAGAGGCCCTCTACGAGACCACGCGTAACACCCTCGGTGAAGAGGAGGCCGCCATTTTCGAGGCCCACAAGTGGATGCTTCTCGATCCTGAGTGGAACACCGGCATCCGGGACCAGATTCTTCAAGAGGAGAAGTGCGCAGAAGTGGCCGTCGACCGGACCACCGCCACCTTTGTGGAGATGCTCAGCGCCCTGGATGATCCTTACCTTCGAGCCAGGGCTGCCGACCTGCAGGATGTCAGCGAGCGTGTGCTCAAGATCCTCCTCAAGATCGAGACCGTGGATCTGCGTAGTCTCCAAGGCCCCGCGATCCTCGTGGCTGACGATCTGCACCCCTCGGATACCATCGCCCTCAATCCCGAGGCAATCGAGGGAATCGTCACCCGCCTGGGGAGCGAGACCTCCCACAGTGCTATCATCGCCCGGTCCCTCGGGATCCCTGCGGTGATGGGTGTTGACAATCTCCTCGGTAGCGTTGAGATGGATCAACTGATGATCGTCGACGGCGATGAGGGAAAGGTCCTCGTCGATCCACCGGAAGACATCCACACCACCTACCGCGAGAAGATGAGAGAGCAAGAAGCCTTCCGAACGGGACTCGAGGTCTTCCGCGGCAAAAGGACACAAACCTTTGACGGAAAGAAAGTCGAGCTGGTCTGTAACATCGGCCGCGTGGAGGATACAGGTCTCGTCGGCCAAGAAGACGGCGAGGGTATCGGCCTCTTTAGAAGCGAGTTCGTCTACTTCGACCGGGCCAAAGCACCCGATGAAGCGGAACAGTACGCCATCTACAAAGCGGTTCTCGAGGGTGTCGAGGGAAAACCCGTGATCATCCGGACCCTGGACGCCGGCGGCGACAAGGATATCGCCTACCTGAACCTACCCCAGGAGATGAATCCCTTCCTCGGTTACCGGGCTATCCGCGTGTGTCTGGAGCGGAAGGATCTTTTCAAGACCCAACTTCGGGCCATCCTCAGGGCCAGCGCCCACGGGAAGGCCAAGATCATGTTCCCCATGATCAGCACCCTGACCGAACTAGTCGAGGCGAAGGCCATTCTACAGGAAGCAAGAGAAGAGTTAACATCCGAAGGCATCCCCTTCGATCCGGATCTCGAGGTCGGTATCATGATCGAGATCCCATCGGCGGCAATCATCGCCGATCAACTGGCGGCACAAGTCGATTTTTTCAGCATAGGCACGAATGACCTCACGCAATATACCATGGCCGCCGATCGCATGAACCCCGCTGTCAAAGGACTCTACAAACCCCATCAACCTGCTGTGATCCGCCTGATCGATCGCGTCATCAGCGCGGGACACGACGCCGGTATCTGGGTGGGCATGTGCGGTGAAGCCGCCGCCAGCCCTATAATGATCCCGCTGCTCGTCGCCATGGGACTCGACGAGTTCAGCGTATCGGCATCTAGCATCCTCAAGACCCGCTGGATGCTCTCGCGGTTCGACCGCAATTCATCGAAAGTGCTCCTCGAGGAGGTCCTCCGTTTGGACTCCGCCGAGGCGATTGAAAAGACTGTACAAAAGTATCTAAAGGAGAAGGGTATCCATGGAAAAGAAGATCATGATTCTATCTGAATCGGGACTGCACGCCAGACCGGCGAGCCAGTTTGTCAAAGAAGCGAGCAAGATGACCTCGGAGGTCTTCTTAATCAAAGACGGTAAAGAGTACAACGGCAAAAGCATGATGAGCATCTTGGGCCTCGGGGCCAAGAAGGGGACAGAGTTGACCCTGCGCGTACCGGGTGCCGAGACAGAGATGGAAGCCTTCGGCACCCTCTGCGCCCTACTGGAATCTTCCGCAGAATAGGAGACAGGAGATATGAAAGATAGGGAGTTGCAATCAGTAGCACAGCAGATTCGCCGGGATATTGTGGAGATGATTCACGTGGCAGGTTCCGGCCATCCCGGCGGATCGCTGTCTGCCGTGGAAATTCTGACGACCCTGTACTTTGACACCATGGACATCGATCCAAAAGAGCCGGATCGAAGCCTAGGTGACCGCTTCGTCTTGTCCAAGGGACACGCGGCACCGGCCCTCTACGCTACCCTGGCCCGGCGCGGTTACTTCAATCCCGAGATCCTAGGGACCCTCAGGAAGATGGGATCGATTCTGCAGGGACATCCCGACATGAAAAAGGTGCCCGGCGTGGACTTTTCCACGGGATCATTGGGACAGGGCTTCTCTGGAGCTGTGGGCATGGCCCTGGCAAGTCGGTTAGACGCCTCTGATAAAAAAATCTACGCACTGCTCGGTGATGGAGAGCTAAACGAGGGCATCGTATGGGAAGCGGCCATGGCCGCCGCGCACTACGGTCTGTCCAATCTGGTGGCCATCGTGGACCACAACGGTCTGCAGATCGATGGATCCAATGACGAGGTGATGAGCCTGGGTCCCTTGGCGAACAAGTGGACTAGCTTCGGCTGGCACGTGATCCCGGTGAACGGGCACGATCCAGCGGCGCTGATCCATGCGTTCCGCTCGGCGGAAGCCGTCGACAGCCCTGTGGTCCTCATTGCAGAAACGATCAAGGGCAAAGGCGTTTCCTTCATGGAAGACCAGGCGGGCTGGCACGGCAAGGCCCCGAATGCGGAGGAACTGTCCAAGGCCCTAGCAGAACTAGGGGGTGATCAGTCGTGAACATGGCCACACGAGAAGCCTATGGAAGCTTTTTAGCCACCTATGCCAAGGACCACCAGGACATCGTGGTCCTCGATGCAGACCTATCAAAATCCACGAAAACGGCGTCCTTCGAAGCGGTCTGTCCCGAGCGTTTCTTCAACATGGGGATCGCTGAGCAAAACCTGATGGGTGTCTCCGCCGGCATGGCAGCGGCGGGTAAGATTCCCTTCGTCAGCACCTTTGCCATGTTCGCGGCGGGCAGAGCCTTCGAGATCCTGCGAAACTCCGTGTGCTACCCCAAGCTCAACGTGAAGGTCTGCGCGACCCACGCAGGACTGACCGTGGGACCCGACGGTGCCTCCCACCAGACGGTGGAGGATCTGGCCCTCATGCGAGCCCTTCCCAACCTGACGGTACTCAATCCCGCCGATGGAACCAGCGCCCAGACCCTGTTGAAAGCAGCCGCTGAGATGGAAGGACCCGTGTACGTGCGATTGGGCCGGGCCAGCGTGCCCCTCTGCTATGATGAGGAGGAGACCTTTACCATCGGCAAGGCCAAGGTGCTTAAAGAAGGTACGGAGGCCACCATCATCGCCACGGGCATCATGGTGAACGAAGCCCTGAAAGCGGCTGAGGCCCTCTCCGAGGAAGGAATCGAGGTCCACGTCCTCGATATGCACACCCTCAAGCCCCTTGATCAGGAAGCCATTGAAAAGGCTGCAATTATGACTGGCGCCGTCGTTACCGCCGAGGAGCACTCGGTGATCGGTGGTCTTGGTAGCGCTGTGGCCGAGGTCTTGGCAGAAAGCCATCCGGTGCCCTTGAAGCGCGTCGGCATTCAGGATACCTTCGGAGAATCGGGCGATCCTGATGAGCTGCTCGAGGCCTACGGTCTCACGGCGTCAGATATCGTGCGAGCGGTGAAAGAAACCGTGGCTCGCAAGCGAGCCATCTCAAAAAGCCCCGGCAGTGAAGTGGAAAACATGAAAATCGGATAATAATCACGGCGGGCCAAAGTGCCCGTCTTTTTAGTGCCCCTTTGTTAGTGGAGCAACCACCCGATTTGTCTGAGACGCGTTCTTAAATGCGGAGGTTTCATACTGCTAGTAAAAAGATTCTGGTACAATCTAAGGAGAGTGCGCAGGTCATGGCCTATGAACAAAAGGGGGATTGCATAATGAAAATCAAGGGAAATATCTATACGTTGTTCAAAAAGGTGACCGACTTCTGGTCACCCAAGGTTGTTGCGGATGTCAACGACGACTATGTCAAGATCGCCAAGTTCAAGGGCGAGCTCCTTTGGCACGATCACGCGGAGGAAGATGAGATGTTTTTCGTGATCAAAGGAAGCTTCGTTCTGCATCTGGAGGAGGAAAGTGCCCATTTGGAGGAGGGGGACTTTTACGTGGTCAAAAAGGGGATCCGGCACAAGCCGGTAGCAGAAGAGGAGTGCTGGGTCATGCTGGTGGAAAAGAAAGAGACAAAGCATACCGGTGATGAGGTTACGCCGGCAACAAAATCCATCGAAGAACAGTTGGGATAGGAACTCTACCTGAGATGACATCGGAAAGGTGAAGAAGAGCTGGTCAATGAGACCAGTCCCTCCATCATCTAGAAAACCCCTGGAATTTTCCAGGGGTTTGATCATTCATAATGTGACCACATACGCAGAACTTTGACAAGACGAGCTTCCTGATCGACTGTGTATACCAAACGATGCTTGATGTTAATCCTTCGAGAATACATCCCTTCTAAGTCCCCGACTAATTTTTCGTAACTAGGAGGATTTGCATAGGGGTTCTTTTTCAACAAGTCAACTAGATTTTTCGCTTTGTTCGATAGTCCCGCTGATTTTAACTTCTCGATATCTTTAACGGCTTTTTTCGAAAGGATTACCTTGTACATCTACCACTTAACCTCAGCAGAGTCAATGAAATCTTCCTCGGGCGCATTTTTCGCTTCGATTAAACTTTCTTTCATACCCGGTATAGAAGAAATATACAATGTTTCAATGAGACTGTTGTAGTCTTCTTCACTAAGGATGACAGCATTTCCTTCTTTTGTATACACGTGGATCGGTTCATTGAACTTAATCGTCTGACTGATGATGTTGTAAATGTCTTTTCTTAGGTTGGATATACTGAACGTAGACATAGCATCACCTCCTAATGTCATTATACCGTACTGAATAACGTACGTCTACTCTTATATCATTAGCTTGTCGCTATTCTTTTCTCTGGAGCTACTGGAAGACATAAGAGATTAGCTTCAGTTTGATCATCCGCATCCTCCTATACGTCCTATTTCTTAACTCCGAAAAGCTCCATTGACTCTCCCGTCGGGGGAGCCTTCATACTGAAAACAGTGATAGGTCATAGGAATCAGAAAGGGAGTGGAAAAGCATGACGACATCAGTCTTAGCGGTCAAAGGACTCAGAAAAACTTATGGAGAAAAGGTAGCGGTAAAGGGTCTGGACTTCCAGGTGGAGAAGGGACAGATCTTTGGACTCCTCGGACCGAACGGTGCCGGGAAGACGACGACCATTGAGTGTATCCTCGGCACGAAAGCGCGCGACCAAGGGGAGGTCGAGCTGCTCGGTCGTGGGGTGGGTCCCCACGACAAGAACCTTTACGAGCACGTGGGTGTGCAGTTTCAACAGGACTTTTTTCCCGATCGCATACGCCTGGGGGAAATGTGCCGGATGATTGCGGCGCTTTATCGAAATCCGATTGACTACAGGGCTCAGCTCCAGCGATTTGGTCTCGAGTCCTTCGTGGACCAAGAGGTCGCAAAGTTGTCCGGAGGAGAGCGCCAGAAGCTATCGGTGCTGCTCGCCATGATCAATCGGCCGGAGGTGGTTTTTCTCGATGAACTTACCACCGGCATGGATCCGAGGGCCCGCAGGGAAATCTGGTCCCTGCTTAAGGAGGAGAACGAAAGGGGACTGACGATCATTCTGACCTCCCACTACATGGACGAAGTGGCCCACCTGTGCGATGAGATCCTCCTGATTGACCGGGGGGAGAAACGGATCTCGGGGACTGTGGGCGAAATCCTGGAGGCATCCGGGAAGGCGTCATTGGAAGAAGCTTATCTGCACTTCACAAAGGAGGGGAAGGAATAATGAAATCATTTACCACCTTATTTCGTATCGAATGGAAACTCACGGTCAGGGATTTTTCGGGCATCCTCTTCGGGGTCATGATTCCGGTGGGACTCTTGTGGCTCCTGGGTTTTCTCTACGGACATGGCACAATCATGATCGAGGGTGTTCCCCCCTTTGAGCGGGCAGTACCGGCGGTCCTGACCATCGGGATTTGTGCGACGGGTTTGATGGGGATTCCCCTGGGCCTTTCCGCCTACCGGGAGAAGCAGGTGCTCCAGCGTTTTCAGGTGACGCCGAGCTCGCCGATGCTGCTTTTGGCCGTGCAGTTTTTCACCCACCTGTCGATCGCCCTCATATCCTCGGGCCTCGTCCTGGTCTCGGCCGTGGTCGGTTTCGGGTACGAGCTCGCCGGCCCGGTGCTTCCCTTTGTTCTGATTTACTTCCTCGTGACCTTCAGTCTCTACACCCTGGGGCTCATGGTCGCCAGTGTCGCCAGGAACGTACAGATGGCCAATCTACTGGCCACGCTCCTCTACTTTCCCATGTTCTTTCTATCGGGTGCCACGGTACCCTTTCACATGATGCCCGGTTGGTTACAGCATGTATCGCGGGCCATGCCCTTGACGCATGGAATTGAGCTTTTGACCTCCGTGTCCCTCGACCAGATGGACCAAGTGGCCCTTTCATCCATCGCCTACCTCCTGATTCTGGGGATCCTGTCGCTCATCACCTCCGTACGCACCTTCAAGTATACCTATTGAAAAGAAACCGCCTACCTTCCAACTCTGTGGAAGGTAGGCGGTTTTACTTTGGCGTTGAAGGAAAAGCGAAGACATTATTATTGCATGTGCCTTAAATCTCGTCTCGAGAGGCAACTTGCCAACCGTGTATGTTATGCTGAGAATAAGCGTCACCATGTTGCCTACGTCGGCAGTTCGAGCCAGGCCTTATACAGTGCTCTTCATGATCCGTCTCGTGTTGTCGATAGAAAAGTAGAGAAGAACCGCAAAAAAGGCGACGAATGGCCAGTCACCGGACTGAGCGAAGTAGCCGGCGCTGTTGACGACGGTATAGGCCAGCATCCCCTGAGCAAAAACGGCTAGGTAAGATACCTTCGGTCGATTCTTATGAAGAAGAATCGCAGATCCTATCAGGGTGAGTGCGGTGATCCCCTCGATCGTGATGTGAAACAGAATGCTGAGGGGTTCGGATTGGAGTTCGGGCACATTCTCGGTCATGAGAAAAAAGACCCACTGGATGATTATGGAGATACCTATGATCAGGGAGGAGAGCACGACGCTACGCATGGGACATTTCCTCCTTTCGAGAAAAGAAAGAGAAGTTTTCATCTAATCATTTCATACCACAGGATCTAAAGTTAATGCATTGTAGAGCAAGCATAAGATTTCCTATGGGGAAGTAATGAGTCAAAAATAAAGGTGGAATCCATCATGCTAATTCTTCGCAGCTATCGAGACCAAGAGAAGCTCATGGACATGATCGAAGCCCTCTATCGGAAGGACCAGATGGTCGGTTACGCTTTGATCGTTTCCTTTTGGAGCAACGAGCACGGGGGTAGGATGCTTTCGGTTGACGAGCTGTACGTGAAGGAAACGTTTAGAGGCCGGGGGATCGGGAGTGCTTTTTTAGATCAGCTCGAAGAGAGGGAAGACTGCGTGGCCATTATTCTGGAGGTGACTCCTACAAACAAAGGGGCACGGAATCTGTACATGAACCGGGGTTACACACCATCGCAGAATAGACATCTGAGAAAAAAACGAAGGTAAAGGACGTGCGCAGATGACGATCAACCAGAAACTTTTCAAAACAATCCTCATCATCGTGGGGGTCCTGATGGTCTCGGGCATCGCCGTGGTGATGACCTTGACCTTGGATGAGCCCGTGTTCTTCTCCCACTACTACGATCTAGGTGTTCCACGGGACTTGATCCAGGGGCAGAGGACCTCCTTCCGACTGCAGTACATCAGCAACAGCCAGGACACGCGAAGGGTGACGGCCGTGGTCTTCGACGATCAACCGGACATACAGATCCACGCGACGAAATACCCGGGAAGCGACGTCTTTTCTTGGAACGCCGAGCCCCAGGAGAGCGGGGAGGTTTACGGCCGCTACCGCGTGCATACGGTGCACTGCGAGCTCGTGGGCGCACCCGACACTGCAACGATCGATGGCATCCAGCTTTCAAAGGCTCTTATCCAGTTCAACGATGGGAGCCAGATGAGGGCTGACCTCGGAAGCATTCACCTCTACCTGCGGGAGGCACACCATGCACCGCTCGACCATCGGTCATCCTCCGGATCCTCCGACGGAACGAGTGAGACTCTGTACAAGGTAGAGGAGAATCTGCAACTGCGATCGATCGAAGGGACTCTCTTCTCTCAGATGGCCGATCGAATCCACCTGGAGGTAAACGGTCGACCCGCAGAAGTAGCCGGCGGCATGCGGCTCGAGAAGGGAGACAGACTGCGGCTGACCGCAAAGATCCCACCGACTGAGGAGTCGAGCGAAGCGTACATCCTCTTCGATGTTCAACCGCTGATCACCCTTGTCGATGAACAGGGTAGGGATTACGCCCAGCGGGTCTATAACCTCAACAGCCTGTACCACAATTACGATTTCTATCGACTCTACCAATATCTGAAAGAACAGGGGGTATACTAATGGCCGAAGGATACAGACGCATTTTTTGGGGAATTCTTGTAGCGACTTTTAACATCTCGGTTGGGCCTCTGAGGATTTTGCCGGCTTTCGTGGGATGGCTCATGGTCATGAGCGGCCTTTCTAGGTTTGAGGAGAGCCTAGAGGAACAGGAGTATGCAGTCATCAGAAAGAAATCGCTGGTACTCGTGCTCTTGAGCCTAGGGGGCGCAATCTTGTCCCTCGCGGGTTACGGTGAACTTGGACATCAGCCGATCCTTCTGTTCTTGCCACTGATCGTCATGATCGCAGAACTTGTGGTCTTTCATGGGATCTTGGATCTTTCTGTTGAAGTGCTTAAGAGGGACCAATACTTGGAACAAGCAGAGGTATTGATTGTAAAGGATAGGACCTACCTGGTCCTGATAGGCCTGTCCCTGGTCTTCCTTGTAATCTCGTTGACCTTCGGTCATCGTGCTGCGAGCATCATTGCGGCCATCTTAGGGATTGGCTCGAGAATCTACCTGTTGGTCACGATGAGTTATCTTAGGAAGGTGAGCGAAGGGCAGGAGACGCTTGAGAGGCATGTCGCTCAGGGAAGGACCAAGTGAAAGCAAGGGAATCACGCTCGATCTCAAGCCCTGAAAAGGTATAGAGTGGAGAGGGCTACAGATCGGCGACTTTTAAACGAAGGTCGTTGTCAGCCCTTTCCCTCGAGGAAGTTTTGCTAGGATTAGTTTCTTCAAGCTATTGATGAATGAACGTCCGCACACTCCTGACTTCAGTCGTGAGTGTGCGGACGTTGTTCTTTTCATGGGTTCAGACGACCGTCTAGATACCCGACAAAGGGACCAAGAACCAGGGCCATTGAAAGCATGGGAAGAAAGTCCTTAGGATTGATTGTATAGATAACCATGACCAGTGGTAGCATGTTAAAAGTTGACAGCACCAAACCGTTGAGCATAGCGTTCTTAAGCAGCGTAACATGGGCAATGAAAAAGCTAGTGATAATCCAAAATGCCATGATCGATAGCATATTGAGAAGTGGAACACCAACTATCAATAGTGGGATCAAGTCGATTAACCCCGCGATTAAACCGATGGCGAGGGCGGTTAAGTTTTTTCTTTTCATCCTATTACCTCCTGATCTTAAAGCTCCAAGTTATGATGAACTCTGTGGGGCGTGATTCTTTTCCCTTTGTACGCAATGGCATTTGCTGGACAGTTGTGGATAAAACGTGTGCAAAGGATGCAACGCCTGTAAAATTTCTTTTCTTTGAACTTCCGCAGAAGTTGAACCATTAGATGAGCTTATGGGGCATAGTACCTGCATAAATTGCACCACCGACTATGAGAACATCGTGATCTTCAAAATAGGCAATGTTCTCTATAGATGAGATGTCAACAACATGCCCCATGTTTTCTAAATGTTTCTTGTAACCGAATCCAATGTTCTTGGTGTTTCCGGTTCCGCTGAAATAAACAATTGCGACTCTCATTAGAGAGCCTGCAGGTTCTTAGAAATCTTCGACAAAGTCAAAACGGTTAGTTCTAGTTCATCTTGATCTACTCCTGATGTCATAGCATGATGAAGCGCAATAAAGGCAGTCATTACTTCACTCTTAACGAGTCTTCCTTGAGCGGAGAGTTGATATTGTTTTGAGTGTTCAGAGACTTGTTCTAAATAATTTTTTTCCACTAGTTTCTTAACATTTCTACTGATGTTTCCTTTATCTATGTCCAGTAGCTTTACGAGTTCTTTCTGTGAGAAACTACTATTGTCATGTGCATAGAAAAGCATCAAAACGTGCAGTTGTCCCATTCCGATTCCAAAGGGTTTGAGTTCTTTCTCGACTTTTGATTTGATCTCTTTGTATACTGCTACGACTAAGTCTCCAATTTGCTCAGGTGCATGAGTCATGTGATCCTCCTGTTTCTGTTGTTGAAAGTTGTGCGCACAACGCATATGATAATTATACAACCTACGGCGTTGTGTGCGCAACCACATTTTATAAATGGTCGAAAAAAGTTCACTTCAAGTTGATAGTAGCGTCTAAGAAATGATCGTGCAGAAGAAGCCGAGACCCTGATCAAGAAGAATCGAACCTATGTCATTCTGATGGGCGCTTCCCTGATTCTGATCATCGGCGCACTGACCTTCGGCCATCGGGGGGTCATTTTTTTCTCCGCCATCCTGGGGATTGCCTCCAGAATCTACCTGCTGGTGACCATAAGCCACCTGAGGAAAGGCTACGAGGGATCGGAGGACCCCAAGGGAGATGTCGCTCGGGAAAAGCTCTAGTAAAAGGAAAAGGGCGCCGAGTCATTGCGGTTATAAGGTTATAGCCGACCGATTTCTATTCTGCAAGCGACAGTTTGCACCTCCGCTTTAACACAGGGATTTTTTCTGTGCTTTTTTCGGGTGTTTGGGGTAAAGAATAGGAGAATGGTAATTTGGTGGCTTTTGGATCAGGAGAGAGGGGCGTGTGACATGGATACATCATTCGATCGCTTTGTAAAGGAGCAGGTGGAGAAACAAAAGTTGAACCGAGATCCGGTTGAAGCACTTCCTTTGGATTTCACTCCCTTTGAAACAGCACTGGCGTCCTTTGAGCCGGAGACCGTGGGCCCTTGGGTGGAGGGAAAATCCATCGATTCGATGCAAAGGGCAATAGCGGACGGTCACCTGACCTATGAAACCCTCTGTCTGTACTATCTCTCCCGGATTCGGTCGGAGAAGAATATCCATCGTAGTCTGATCCGCCTTGCCCCGGATGCTCTGAGTAGAGCAAGAGAAGCGGACCAGCAGAAAGGGGAAAGGGGGCCCCTCCACGGCCTGCCCATCGTGGTCAAGGACAACATCGGTACGGGGAAAGAACTGCCCACCACGGCAGGGTCCGTCCTGCTCAAGGACCTGCCGGTGAAGAAAAGTCCCTTGGTCGAGAAAATTGAGACGTCAGGCGCCTATGTGCTGGCCAAGACCAATCTGTCCGAATGGGCCTTTTACATGAGCACCGATGGCGTCTGCGGTTTTTCCAGCATGGGTGGTCAGACCATGCACGCCACCGGATCCTACGAGGCCGGCGGATCGAGCACGGGCACGGCCGTGGCCCTGGCGCTGGGTCTGGCACCGCTGGGCATCGGCACGGAAACCAACGGCTCAATTCTGTATCCGGCCGGTCAAAATGGTGTGGTGGGGTTCTATCCCGCCCGTGGGACCTGGCCGGCAGAAGGGATCCTTCCCATCAGCCACCACCTGGACACACCGGGCCCCATGGCCAAGGACGTCAGCGATGCCAGGTCCTTCGCCGAGGTCATCTCAGGCCCTTTCGAGAGGTTGGAGGGAACGAAGGTTGTGGTCTTCGATCCGCCCGCTGAGGAGTGGGGACGCGGGTCCGACCCGGAGCTGATCGAACAGGCGGCGTCATTTCTCCAGGACCAAGGCATAGCCATCGAACGAAAACCTTTCCCGGAAAGTGCCTACAGCATCTCCCTATCTCCTGTGCTCGAGGGGGATTTTGCCGCGGACGTGAATGCGTTTTTCACCGATCAAATCGATGGACCGGTGGCTCTGGATTTTGAGTCCATCGTCAATGCCTATCGAACCGATGCAGCGCATATGGCTCCCTACGGTATGGATCTGCTCGAGCAAGCCCTCGACCCTAAGCTTTCAGGCGGAGAGGTGGACCGATTGGCCAAGGTCATGGCCGACCGCGCCAAGGGGATCCTGGACGACATCCTGGCCGGTGGCGGCGTCTGCCTGGGGATCAACAGCCAGCTATCGAATATCTATGCGGCCTGCGGCTATCCGAGCCTGGTGGTGCCCGGCGGATGCCGGGAGGATGGCGAGCCCTACGGCATTGCCATCACCGCAAGGCCCGGGGAAGAGGACCGGCTCTTTCAGATCGGGACTTTGATCGAAAAGGTATGATGAAGCGAAGGCCAAATAGGACTGGTCGCGAACAGTTTCGTTTTCGTTTCTCTACAGTATTGAAGAAGCGGTCCTTTCGGCTCGTTTCTTTCGATTGCTTATGATTCTTAAGATCTCCCTCTGCTTAGCGTGAGAACCGGCGGGTATCATGGTAGTACTGATGATCAACGGAGAACTTCTCAGTTCTGGGGGAGTTCAAGAGGAAGGAAGGTTGCTATGGGGTACACATGCAAAGAGACGACAATCGAAGAGCAAAGGACCATTTCGGTTCGAACGCGGTGTGCAGTTACCGAGCTGCCCGATACGATCGGGAGGGTCTACGGTAAGATCATGGAGCACCTGGGAAGCGTCGGCAAGTTCCCGAGCGGCGTGCCCTATATCGGTTACTTTAACATGGACATGGAGGATCTGGACGTGGAAATCGGTTTTCCCGTCGATGGAGAGGTCCCCGAGACAGAGTCGATCAAAATGACCAGCATCCCGGCCGGCAGATACGCTGAAACGATCCACTCTGGTCCTTACGATCAGTTGGATCAGGCCTATGGCGCGTTGATGGCCTGGATGCAAGAGACGGGCCAAGACGGGACGGGCGTTGCTTATGAATTCTACCTGAATGACCCCGACGAAGTAGAACCGGAAAAACTCCAGACGGATATTCTGTTCCAGCTAAAAGAGTGATCTGCCCCTGCATGTCAAGATAGCGTCATAGTCGGTCTGAAACGCGGCAAGTGATGATGGGAGGTAACCATGCAACTAGGCGCATTTTCAATCAGCCTTTCGGTTAAGGATCTTAAGGTCTCCAGGACCTTTTACGAGAAATTAGGTTTCGAGATGATCGGCGGGGACATGGAGCATGACTACGTGATCATGAAAAACGGCGATGCCATCGTCGGTCTGTTCCAGGGGATGTTCGAGAAGAATATCCTGACCTTTAATCCCGGTTGGGACCAAGAGGCGAGCGAACTGCAAGCCTTCGAAGATGTTCGTGCCCTTCACGAGAAGATCAAGGCAAGTGGCATTGAGACCGAACAGGAGTCCCTCGAGGAAGAAAAAGGACCGGGTAGCTTCGTCATGGTAGATCCCGACGGTAACCCGATCCTGGTCGATCAACACATCTAGTCTGTGATAGGGTTTGAAAGGAGATGTGTGAAACCATGAAGGATATGAACAAGCACTCGCATCGAGTGGTCATGACAATTCTAATCGTCGCAATAGGTATTGCAACCTACATGGGTTTTCAGCTAACAGACTCCTTTTCAAATGAGGACGTGTTCGGTGAAATCCAGTTGTTACATGAAGGAGAAGTATCTGTTGGGAATGTCGTTCCCATGGTGTTCCTCGTCCCCGATCCATATGACGACCTTCACAAGGAAATGTGGGATTGTTACCAAACAATCAACGGGGAACGTGATGATAGAATGAACTATATGATTGAGTACACCGAGCTGTTAGATTTCTATTCAGAAGAGGAAATCGCATCGCTTTTCTTTGGTTCGCCTGTTCCAATTCAATCTGATGAAAATACTGATGATCGCTACACACCAAGGATTGCATTGTTTACGCCACGAGAACCTGGTGCTTATGTCATTTCAGTTGCAGGTTACTACAGATCTACCTCTCCCTCTGAGTACGGCACTCTCGAAGTTATCGTTCAAGAATAATCACCTGATGTACATGAGAAAGGCCCCCGAATTTCGGGGGCCTTTTCTATGTGGAGCGCCCGATATGGGGCAAGCTAACGGGGGAAAGTCTCGAGCACATCCTGGTAGTGGGCAGTGCACAGATCAAAGCAAGCATGTCACAGATGACGTGGAATCTGAAGAAGGCCGGCGGCAAATCTCAGACGGTTGTAAAAAATCACCGATGACAGTGGTACTCTCAGAGCTAGAATATTCCAAAATGAGAAAAGGCCACAGGCAAGCAACCGGTAGCCAAATCTTAAGCTGCAGTATCGTAAATGACAGACTAAGAGAAGTTGGATCTCTGTTCTTTTCTGATTGCTGCATAACTGTAAGAGCATAAATCTGTGGAACCGATGTATAGTGAACGATAGTGTGGGGGGTATAGAGAATTACTCGATTCACCCTCTTACCGGATCACTTACTGGCTATTGATTAGTGCCTCTTGGTAGATGCGGTAATTCACATTCATCTGGTTGTACGCTTTGTCTTTGTCCCCACCTTCCGGAAGAGACTCCCAAAGTTGCTTAGCGCGAACGTAATCCACGAAGGCACGATCTGACGGTGACATCGCATCGTATTGTGCTTGTGTAAGACCGGAGAAATCTGGCTCGTTGTAACTATCTGAAACGTATTCATCTTCAGAAATGTCTTCTTCTACAGTTTCTCCTCCAGCGTTACTCGCCTCATAAAGAGCGATGACCACCTGAGAAGCTACACGTTCACCGTTCTCTTCCCAGCCTCCATCGATGTAGAGGAAGTCCTCCTGCCAGTTTCCTGATGTCCCAGCCATGTTCACGTCATTTTGTACCGAGGATATGAAACGGTCGTAGGATGCCTGAAGCGCCTGTAACGCTTCGCTGTCCTGGCGCCCCATAAAGGGTTCGATTTCCTTGAAAAAAAGCTGGAGGGCATTCGACAGACGGTCTTCGCGAGAAAGTATTGCCAGATTGTTTTCTCCCGGACCATCATTAGAAGCCACGGTCCCGGTATTCTCCTCCAGCCCTTGATTTTCTTCGATGAACTCCTCTTCTTCAACATACTCTTCTTCCTCGGGAAGCATCGGAGCCTCGAGGGAGAAGCGCGCCACACCATCCCATCCCTGGCGGAACTCGATGGCGTGGGTGAGGGTGGTGCTTTCACCCTCCGGTGGCACTTGCGTGATCCGCACCCGGTCCGGCATGCCCAGGGCGATGAAATCGCCGCGGCGCATGCTGAAGTAAGCCACATCGTTGCCCGTGTAGGGATTCTCCAGTGCATAGGGCTCGGCGATGGAGACGACGTTGTCACCGTCAAGCAGTTCCGACTTGATCATGGCGTCCGGTGTACCGCCGGATAGGGCTACGGTAATCTCCAGGTGTCCTTCTAAGTAGTTCAGGGCACGGTGCTCAGCGGCGACCTTCTGCTTGATGAACTGATTGCGCAGATTCTTCTCCACGGTGGTGATCACCGGCTGCAGGGTGGCGATCAGCATCTCGCGGTGAGCCCGCTCGAGCTGCTGTTTCTTTTCCTCTGTGAAACCGGCCTCAAAGGCCCAGCCGTGACCCTGGAGCTCTGCCTGGAGCTCGGCCACAGCGCCCTCGTCATTCCAGATGAGGGAAGTATAGGCATCGATCTCGGCTTCCATGCGGTTTTTCATTTCCTCTTGGCTGGTGGAGGTGTTGGCGATCTGCCACATGACGTTGTACCATTCCCTGGGCCGGCGGTAATTCCGCTGGTAGTAGGTCCGGTAGATGTCTTCCAGCATACTTTCCCGCAGGGCCTGGGCTTCGGAACCCAGGGCATTCAGGGAGTAGTCGATGAAAAAGATCCCGACACCGGCCACATTGAGCGCGGCGCTGCCCCACTGGGCGATGGCATAGTTCATGAAGCCCTTGATCGAGTTGAAGGTGGCCGATTCGTAGTCGCCGTCGTTAATCTCGACCATTACCTGGGTCAGAGTGGTGACGACACCCAGTCCCTTCATCAGGTCTCCGGTATTTCCCATGCCGGAGAATTTCAGGACCTCATCGGAGATGGTTACCCCGCTACCGGTAAAGCCGTACAGGTTCATGGCCCGGCTCCAACCCAGCCGTTCGAGATCTTCCATGTTGGTGCTGTTCGCAGCCTGTTTTGTCAGCGCCTGGATTTCAGGTGACTCGTCGGCAAAAAGCGTGGGCCTCACTTTTCTCACTGAGGTCTCCACCAGGGTGATCTTGGTCAGGTGGTCCAGGTAGAGTCGGACGTAACCATCGTGGACCTCGGTGATGACGGGTTTCCAAGTACCGGTACTTTCGTCGAGGTACTTGGCCTCCAGCATCTCTTCGGGCGTTCCGCCTTCTACCTCGGAGGGATTGTAGGGAATATCGATCTCCAGAAAGCCGTCGAAGCTGTGGTGATCGCCCAGGGTGATGTCGTAGGTGCCGTGTACCTTGGTGATCTCACCATCGACCTCGGGTGCCTCTGACGATGGCGCGATCACCAGCTCCTCCTCTTCCGTTAGGGTGAAGGCCGGTAGCTTCACGCTCACCCCGATCTCCGTGGATAAGAGCTGCTCTTCATCCGAGGCCATCGCGGCAACCCGCTGCGTGTCGAAGCCCACTGGTGAGGCGATGCTCATCACGAGCATCGCGAAGATCAGCACAGAACTGATCAGGCCCCTGAGAAAGACCCGTCCGCGGTTACGCTTCCCGAGTTCCTTCCAGAAAAGGGCTTTTTTCGGCAGAATCAGCCCGTAGAGCGTCCAGCCCACGGTCACGAGCAACATGCCCGTGAGTGGGACCAGCAGGTGGGCTCTGAAGACGAAGAGCAGGCCGAAGACCAAGAGAAAGAAAAGAAGCTCCTTAGAAATGCTCCGCCGTTTTCTCGGTTTCTCCGTCTCTTTTTCATTTTTATGTATGGGCGCTTCCTTCTTCAAAGGGTTTTGTGGTTCTACTTTTGTCTGTACAACCGCCTGAGGTGCGCTGGTTTCAATCTCCTGCACCGGCTTTCCGCAGTGCTGGCAGAACCGGTCTTTCGCCCCAACGGGTTTGCCGCAGTGCACGCAAAAATGAGCTTTTTTCGCCATGATAACCCCCTCCTCTATTATGTAACTATGATACACGATTATCCACTGGGATGGAACCACATTCATGGTTTTAGGGGCGAGAGATGTTGACGGATGGCGGTTCATGCGAGTTCAACTCATTTGTGTGTGTGGTATAATCGATAGAGGAAACGATCTTTACATGAAGGGTGGGGTGGCCATGGAACGAAAGGGCAAAGAGTTGTTGCGAGAACTATTGAAGGATGCCGACGATTTCGCGACATTCAAACGTATCGCGTGTCCACCGATTTATTTGCTCGGTGGTTCCGCATGTATACTGGGAGGTTATCTGGAGAGGGCTACCTTTGACCTGGATTTCATCGATATTGGATACAAGGCGTCGGCGGGGAAAGTCTTCCGCCTCTTCGACCGTTTCGACATGTTGGACCTCTACGTGACCCCTGTGGCAGAAGGGTTCGAGCAGCGTGCTGCCCTTCTCGAAGGCTTCTCTACGACACCACAGCGAGAGTGCCCTCTACTTCAGTTGAGGGGTGAATCGCTGGACTTTGACCTTGTACTTTTGATAAACTGTTTATGAACATATTTTCTTCTAGAGCGGAGGTGGTTTTTTGTTAAAACATAAGGCGTACAAGTTCAGAATCTATCCTGACAACGCTCAAAAGGAGCAGATCGCAAAGACAATCGGCTGTAGTCGATACATCTTCAATCACTTCCTTCACGAGTGGGAAACTGCCTACAAAACCACCGGCAAAGGGCTAACTAAGACTATTTGCTCAGGTCAACTGCCTTCCCTCAAGAAAGAACTACCTTGGCTAAAGGAACCCGATGCCATCGCTCTTCAAGCATCCATTGAAAACCTTCAAGATGCCTACACGCGGTTTTTCAAAGGGGAATCAAAACATCCTCGTTTCAAGAGCAAGAAAAACCCCGTCCAGTCCTACAAAACGAAATTCTCCCACAACAATATCGAAGTCAAAGGCAATCGCCTCAAACTCCCGAAACTAGGTTGGGTGAAGTTTGCCAAAAGTCGCGAGGTTGAAGGTCGAATTATCAATGCTACCATCCGTCGAAATGCTGCGAACAAGCATTTTGTTTCGATTCTTTGCGAAGTCGACATTGAGCCTTTAAAAAAGACGGGTTCTTCTGTTGGGATCGACCTCGGACTGAAAGATTTCGCTATTCTTTCCGATGGAACGGTCTACGACAACCCCAACTTCTTCCGCTCGCTAGAGAAAAAACTAGCTAAAGAACAGCGCATTCTTTCTCGCAGAAAAGAAAGGGCGAAAAAAGAGGGGCGAAAACTGTCCGAGGCGAAGAATTATCAGAAGCAAAAGCGAAAGGTTTCTCTTCTTCATGAGAAAATCAAGAACAAACGCGAAGACTATCTGCACAAACTTTCTACCGATATCGTCAAAAACCACGACGTGATCGGGCTAGAAGATCTTCACGTAAAAGGCATGGTGAAAAACAAAAAGCTTTCGAAGGCAATCTCCGAGGCAAGCTGGGGACTTTTCCGCGAATTGCTTGAGTACAAAGCAGACTGGTATGGAAAAACCGTAGTAAAAGTTGCTCGGAACTACCCTTCAAGCCAGCTCTGTTCATCATGCGGATACAGAAACAAAGCCGTTAAGGATCTCTCCGTGAGAACGTGGGCATGCCCTGAATGTGGCACCACTCACGACAGAGACATCAACGCAAGCATGAATCTTAAAACTGAAGCCTTACGGCTTCTAACCGTGGGGACCACGGGGCTAGCCTAGTAAACAACTGCCCGCTAGGGCGGTTTTCCTAGGAATCTTGGCACTTCAGTGCCGAGTAGTTCAAGGTGTCAGAAAAAAAGAGATGAACCGGTTGGACGAGATCATCAGAGAGACCCTCACCACCGCACTCAGCGATTGTCGTATCGCCGAAGATCTCATCGCTCCCTATATAGCAGGTGTGGGAGAGCCGATCTACACGAAAAGTGGCACGCGACAGCAGCTGGGAGTGCTCAATCGATCGGCCCTGGAGCTGAAATATTTCTTCGATGATTTCAAGGAGGAGGGACTCTTTCAGCGCCAGCTTAGTCAACATTTGAACACTTGTCTTTACAAAGATGATCGCGGTGGGGTTGTGGAACCCGACCAAGTAATGGCCCATCTCCTGATGAGAACCTTTCAGGTGGACGGAAAAGCCTATGATCTGGGAGAAATCGCCCTGCACATCTTCTCGGGGGATCGGTTTGGTTACGAGTCTTTCTTACACGTTCCTTCGGGAGAAATCCGTGAGGTAGAGAAGGATTCCGATGACTTCGAGGATCTAGATTTCAACGATGCTTACATTTTTATCCCTAGTAAAAACCTAGATTACTGGGGAACCTTCCAACGGTTCGCCAGTGGTGTAGAGGATCCGGTCTTTCTAGAGAAATTGGAGCACCTAGGGCATGGCCGTGGAGCGGTTAAAAGGATCGAAGGATTGCTTGGAGCGTACCCGGCGATCGAAAGAAAGTGGTTCGATTATCGAGACCAGATTGAAAAAGAGTTGGTGGCAGATTGGCTCCGTTCAAAAGGACTGATGCAATGAATTGGAGAGATGTGAGATGAGTCGCTACGGGGAACAGGTGTCTTACAAGGTCAAATGGTCGGGGAGGGTCCGGTCGATCCAACCTCGGACCAGGGTCTGGCGGTATATCACGCACAACAGGACCCATTATCATATAGGGTACAACGTGTTTCTCACCGGTGAGAGCGAGAACGACCTAGAGGAATTTACCGTCGCCATCTCGGAAAAACAGCTGCAGAAACTGGATCTGCAGATCGATGATGAACTCAAGGGGCACGGCCTGGACGAAAAAATTCCCTGCGAGAGAATACGCGGATCTCTACCGAGCGGGGAGTATGAAGGTGGTCAAAAGGGGGGAGCCGTCCTCCGGTGGGACACCCCCCTGGACCGGACGACTGCCGGAGCTGGCCACCTACGAGAGAAGGGGCGCCAGGATGCTAAGCAAGAACCTCTGGAAGGGGAAGTGCTTTTCCTGTTACTGGGCCACCATGTCCAATGTGGAAATTCAGTGGGATTTTGATCGCGACATCAAGAAGTATCGCTTTGAGAGCTTTTGTTATGGGCCCAAATCTTGTCCACTTTATAAGTCCGGACGCGCTAGGTCCGTGCCCTATAGAAACCGCGACTCAGCTCTCGATGATGGGAATCTAGATGAACTCTGCACCGAGGGCAGGGACTGGGACGCATGATCGGGAAATGGCAACTATTTTCGAAGGCACTCCACCATGAGTGCTTTTTTTGTGACCGATTTTCAAGTACACAGCTTGTGGCTTCTTCATTTCAGTGGTCAATTTTGGGAAGTCCAACTGAACATTGAAGGGTAAACCTTTTCCTCACCTTTGTTCAAGAAATGATTTAATCACTTTGCATAAATTTTGAAAGTGCACACTGAAAAATACAGAATATTCTAGGGTTTGCCATTGACACATTCAAAAACATTCAATAAACTTGATAAATAATCTACGAAAATGAAGATTGCTCTGGAACGAGCATACCATGGGACCTGTAGGAGGGGACAGCACATGACATACACAGAAGAAGTACTCGCTAGAATCAAAGAAAGAGATGCACAGGAGCCGGAGTTTATCCAGGCCGTTGAAGAGGTCTTTCACTCGATTGAACCGGTAATCGAAAAGCGACCGGACTACATAGCAGCGCGAATATTAGACCGGCTGGTGGAGCCAGAACGCACGATCATGTTTCGCGTGCCCTGGGTCGATGACGAGGGGAACATCCAGGTGAACCGCGGGTTCAGGGTACAGTTCAACGGAGCGCGCGGTCCCTACAAGGGTGGCCTCCGCTTCCACCCATCGGTGAACCTGAGCATCCTTAAGTTCCTCGGATTCGAGCAGATCTTTAAGAACACCCTCACCGGTCGGCCCATCGGAGCGGGTAAGGGAGGGGCAGATTTCGATCCCAAGGGAAAAAGTGACGGTGAGATCCGGCGCTTCTGCCAGAGTTTCATGACCGAACTCTACCGGCACATCGGACCCGACGTCGACGTACCTGCAGGGGATATCGGCGTGGGCTCGCGGGAGATCGGCTACCTCTACGGCCAGTACCGCCGCATCCGCGGTAGTTTTGACAATGGGGTCCTCACGGGCAAGCACCTGACCTACGGCGGCTCCCACGTCCGAACCGAGGCCACGGGCTACGGACTCCTTTACCTCACCAAGGCGGTCTTCGACTATCTGAATCTTTCCATGAAGGGGAAAGTTGCCGTCATCTCCGGTTCCGGAAACGTTGCCTGCTACGCCGCGAAAAAAGCGATGGAGCTCGGTATGAAGGTGGTCGCCATGAGCGATTCCTCCGGCTATATCCACGATCCAGAGGGAATCGATGTCACCGCGATGATTGAGCTGAAGGAAGTGAAGAAAGCCAGGATCAAAAGCTACCTTGAGATCCGTCCCCAGGCGACTTACAGCGAAGTGTCCAAGGAAATCTGGGAGATCCCTTGTGACGTGGCCTTTCCCTCGGCAACGCAGAATGAGATTACCCTGGAGGTCGCCGAGAAGCTCGTGACAAAGGGCGTAATCGCCGTCGCCGAAGGGGCGAATATGCCGACGACCAACGAAGCCCTGGCTTACTTGAAAGAGCATGATGTGATCATTGTGCCCGCTAAGGCGGCTAACGCCGGTGGTGTGGCGATCTCGGCCGTGGAAATGACGCAAAACGCCATGCGCCAGCCGATGTCCTTTGAAGCAGTGGACGCCCTGCTCAAGGAAATTATGGAAAAAATCCACGTGGAAACCGTGGAAGCAGCTGAAGTCTATGGTTTCGGTTACGACCTGGTCGCAGGCGCCAACATCGCCAGCTTTATCCGCGTGGCCGATGCCATGATCCAGCAAGGAGAGTACTAGCGGCAAGGTCTACTGATCCATAGATCGGAGGCTTCAATCGAAAGCAAGCGTTTGCCGGGAAAGTAAGCACAAAAAACACCCTTTCTATGTTATGATAGATGCATTGACAAACGACAGACAACCGTCCGCCCATTGCGGACTTGCCTGTGCGTGGCGTAACAATTTGGGAAGGGGATGGAAGCAGTGAAAGCAGTGATCACGGTGATCGGTAAGGATCGCCCGGGTATAATCGCCAAGGTGTCGATGGCTCTTTACGAGCAGAACGCCAATATCGATGACATCAACCAAACCATCATGCAGGGACTATTTACCATGGTCATGGTGGTGGATCTGACGGATCTCAAGGTGAGCATCGAAGAGCTCCAGAGGCAACTGGGCTCGGTGGGAAAAGAGCTGGGGACAGAGATCCGCTTGCAGCGTGAGGAAATCTTCTCCGCTATGCACCAGGTATAGGTGATTTTATGCTGACAATGCGACAGATTCTAGACACCCAGGACATGTTCAACGAACAGAAGCTCGATATCCGCACGGTCACGCTTGGGATTTCCCTTCTCGACTGCGCCGATAGCAACGGCGCTCGTATGGTCGAAAAGGTCTACGATAAGATTACACGGGTAGCCGAGCGTTTAGTACCCGAGGTGGAGGCCATCGAGCGGGAGTTCGGCATACCGATCATTCACAAGCGGATCTCGGTCACACCCATCGCACTTCTCGCCGGGGCTTCCGATACCGATGTGACAGTGGATCTAGCCCATGCCATGGACCGTGCAGCGAGAGATGTGGGTGTGAACTTCATCGGGGGTTTTTCCGCCCTCGTGCACAAGGGGATGACCAAAGGCGATCTACGCCTTTTGAACGCCCTACCCCGCGCTCTGTCTGAGACGGAAATCGTCTGTGGTTCAGTGAACGTAGCCACCATTCGAGCGGGTATGAACATGGATGCCATTGCCCTGATGGGTAAGATTATCAAAGAGACTGCCATGCTCACGAGGGATAAGGAGAGCATCGGCTGCGCCAAACTCGTGGTCTTTGCCAACGCTGTGGAGGACAATCCCTTTATGGCCGGCGCCTTCCACGGGGTGGGGGAACCCGACGCCACGATTAACGTGGGCGTCAGCGGACCGGGCGTGGTGAAAGTAGCCCTAGAGGAAGTAAGGGGGAAGAGCTTCGACGAGGTGGCAGAGGCCATCAAACGGGCGGCCTTCAAGATCACCCGCATGGGAGAGCTAGTGGCCCGTGAGGCATCGAGACGATTGGCGGTGCCCTACGGAATCGTGGACCTCTCCCTGGCCCCAACGCCAGAGATCGGCGATAGTGTGGCCCGAATTCTGGAGGAGATCGGTTTGGAGACCTGCGGGACCCATGGGTCCACGGCAGCCCTGGCCATGCTCAACGATGCCGTCAAGAAGGGTGGGGCCATGGCGTCCTCTCATGTGGGCGGCCTCAGCGGTGCCTTCATCCCCGTCAGTGAAGACGAGGGAATGATCGAAGCCGTGGAGAAAGGTGTGCTCAGCATCGATAAACTCGAGGCCATGACCTGCGTTTGCTCCGTGGGGCTCGATATGATCGCGATTCCTGGGGAGACCCCTGCAGAAACCATCTCGGCCATCATCGCTGACGAAGCGGCCATCGGTATGATCAATAACAAGACCACCGCAGTCAGGATTATACCGGTGCACGGCAAGAAGGCTGGCGAGTCAGTGGAGTTCGGTGGCCTCCTTGGTCGGGCGCCCATCATGCCGGTGAACGGCGCCTCTTCAAAAGCATTTGTGGAACGCGGCGGCCGGATCCCGGCTCCGATACACAGTCTGAGAAACTAGTTGGAAGATCCATGGAGTTGCTCTTATTCGAGCGGCTCCTTTTTTTTCTGCGTATGAAATGTTGCTCGATTCGTGGTAAAGTAGTAGTAGAAGGATGACCAGAAGGAGGCAACCCATGATCACCGTTCAAGAGATCCGAAAGGCAAGAGAAAGAATCGATCCACACATCCACCGGACACCGCTGCTCCGGTTGCACCATCTGGATGCTTACCTCGGGTGCAAGGTCTATGCGAAGCTCGAGTCCTTTCAAAAGACCAATTCCTTTAAGGTGCGCGGTGCGCTAAACGCCCTGATGTCCTTGCCGGAAGATGTGCTTTCGAGAGGTGTCGTCACCGCCTCATCGGGTAACCACGGAAAGGCGCTGGCCTATGCCGGGGCGCAGCTGGGTGTTAAGGTGCACGTCGTGATCCCGGAGACGGCACCACAGATTAAGGTCGACGGTGTACGGTCCTACGGGGCAGAGGTGATCTTCAGCTCGCCGGCCGAACGGATGCAGGTGGCCAGAGGCCTGGCCGAGGAACGAGGGTGGCATTTCGTATCACCCTTTGACGATGCGCTGATCATGGCAGGTCAAGGGACCGCGGCACTGGAGATCATGGAAGAGCTTCCCGATCTCGACGCGATCCTCGTGCCCATCGGGGGCGGAGGATTGATCGGCGGGATCGCTACTGCAATCAAGGGCACGCGCCCGGAGATCCGTGTGATCGGGGCGGAGCCCGCCGTGGTGCCGCGGTACACCAAAAGCCTGCTCGCGGGCGAGCGGATCCTCCTGCCGCCGGAGTCGCGGTCTGTGGCCGATGGCCTACAGACCCTTAGGCCCGGAGAGATTAACTTTCCCGTGGTCAAGAAACACGTCGACGAGATCGTTACCGTGGAGGAAGAAGAGATCCTGAGGGGAACAAAGCTCTTCCTCACCGAAGGGAAACTACTCGGTGAGATCTCCTCCTGTATCACCCTCGGGGCCATCCTCCAGGGGGCGGTCAGGTTCCAACCTGAAGATCAGGTTGTCTTGTTCATCACCGGTGGCAATATCGGCATGGACCAATTCGAAAAATTCAAGGAGATGAGCGTATGAGAGCAGTGACAGGAGCACCGGCGCGCGGTCACTACGTGCCAGCGATGATCAGTGGAAACACCGTATACGTATCGGGACAAACCTCGGCGGATCCGGAAACAGGACTACCGGTTGCCGGTGGTATAGAGGCCGAGGCCAAGATGGCCCTCGACAAGATGGAGCGCGTCCTCAAAGATGCCGGTTGTACGAAGGAACAGGTCGTCATGTGCAGGGTCTACATCTTGACGGCGGAGGACTGGGACACGGTTAACGGCGTCTACAGTGCGTTTTTTGGCGACCACAAACCGGCGAGAGCCATCGTACCGATCCGAGAACTCAGCAAAGGATGCCGAATCGAAATCGAAGCCGTGGCGGAACTTACCCAGTAAGGGTAAGGGGCGAAATCGCATTTTCTTATTTGTACTGGACGGGCGAAAGCCCGTCTTTTTTTTGTGTCTTAGAGAGGCTCTTCCGATTGTTTCAAGTGAAAAAAATGGGCAAATCATGGGTAGTCCACCAGGGAGGGATTTAGAGGGTAAAGTTACATCAGGAATCTTTCGGGTAAAGTGTAAATAGTGTAAGGTCATAATCCGTGTGCGTTTTCATGGTTTGATAGAAGAAATGGCTAGTATTTTTGATGCGTTGGCACCCGATCATATGTGAGGAGATGTGATCATGGAAGAGTTGAACAGAGGTTATATAAAATCCATAAGAGGTAGCGTTGTTGAGGCCGTCTTTGAAGATCGGCTACCCGCCCTCAAGAACAAGCTAGTGGCGGGTGAGAGAAGTGAGATCATCCTAGAGGTCAGTTCTTATGTAGACGATCGTACGATCAGGGCCATCGCCCTCACCTTTACAGCGGGGATTTCACGGGGAGATGCGATTGAGGATACGGGGGGCCCTATTATGGTTCCCGTGGGCAAAGAGATTCTCGGGAAAATGTTTGACGTGTTTGGCAATACCCTCGATGAGACCACCCTGCCTGAAGGAATCGCACGGAAGTCCATCCATCAAAAACCGCTGCCCTTTTCGAAAAGGAGCGCTTCGAACGAGATTTTTTTAACGGGGATCAAGGTGATCGACATCCTCACTCCTCTCGCGAAGGGAGAAAAGGCAGGTCTATTTGGTGGGGCGGGGGTCGGTAAAACCGTATTGATCACCGAGCTGATCAATAACACGGCTAAAAAAACGAAAGGATACAGCGTCTTCTGCGGTATCGGGGAACGATCGAGAGAAGCAGAAGAACTGTACCGTGAGGTCAAGGAAGTGGATGTGCTGAAAAATGCGGCATTGATCTTCGCGCAGATGAATGAGCCGCCGGGAGCGAGATTTCGCGTGGGCCATGCGGCCCTGACGATGTCCGAATACCTCAGGGATGTGGAGAAGAAAGACGTGCTGCTTCTCATCGACAACATCTTTCGATTCATTCAGGCGGGTTCAGAGGTTGCAGGACTCATGGGCAAAATGCCATCGAGAGTGGGCTATCAGTCGACGCTAGCCAGCGAACTGTCCGAACTTGAAGAACGGATCTCCAGCACGCGATCGAACGCGATCACATCCATACAGGCGGTCTACGTACCTGCAGATGATTTCACCGACCCGTCGGCCACCCATACGTTTTCGCACCTATCCGCCTCGATCGTCTTATCGAGAAAACGGGCGAGCGAAGGACTCTACCCAGCTATAGATCCTTTGAACTCTTCTAGCAAGATGCTGAACAAGCAGATTGTAGGGGAAGAGCATTATCAAATCGCGCGGGAAATCAAAAAGACCCTCGCCACCTACGGAGAGCTTAAGGATATGATCGCCATGCTGGGAATCGAAGAACTATCGAAGGATGACCGGAATACCGTATACCGCGCGAGGAGACTGGAACGTTATCTGACGCAACCTTTTTTCACAACCGAGCAGTTCACCGGAATGGCTGGAAAGCTCGTGGCTTTAGAGGATGCCCTGGAGGGATGCAGAAGAATTCTAGATGATGAGTACATGGACTACGAAGAGAGCGATCTCTATATGATCGGAAAAATCGAAGAGGCCGATGAGAAGCGCAAGGAAAGGATGGGAGATCGTGCGGATCAGATTGATTCTGCCCAATAAGACGTTGCTGGACCAGAAAGTGTCCAAGATTTCTGCTCCGGGTGCCGGAGGATCCTTTCAGATCCTGCCCAAGCACATCGATGTCACCTGGAGCCTTGTACCCGGCATTCTCACCATCACCAGTGAAGAGGAAACCATCTATTACGCCATCCAGAGAGGTGTCTTGGTTAAAAAAGGAGACATGGTTTACGTCTCTTGCTTTCAAGCGATCAGAGGTGATTCCTTGGAAAGTCTGAACGAAAACGTGATCGGTCGCTTCAGAGATCTGGATGAAGACGAGAAGAAAGCAAAAGAAGTGCTCATCCGATTGGAAACGGATGCCGTGAGAAGATTCTTAGAGTTCGACTAAAGGAGTGATCCCTTGAAAAAGAAAGAACCGACTCCTGAAGAGGAGCTAGTAAAACGCGTTGAATCGGATAGTCGAAAGAAGATCAAGGCTCAAAAAGAAGGCTCTGAGGTGATGTTTGGATTGGGCCTTTTCGGTATCGTCGGATGGTCCATCGCCATCCCCACGTTGATCGGTATCGCGATTGGCGTTTACCTGGACAACAACTTTGCATCGGATTTTTCCTGGACATTAACCCTACTGTTCGGCGGGATTATCATCGGTTGCTTTAACGCTTGGCACTGGGTCAATGAAAAGAGTAAGGATGACTAACGGGAGGTAATATATGGTAATCGCATTTGTTGGTGGTGTTGTTCTCGGTGTGTTTTTTTTCGGTGGACTGTACTGGACCGTGCGTCAGTTTGAGCGGGCGAGAAATCCAGCCCTCTTGATGATCGCCAGTCTAGTCGTGCGTATGCTGATTCTGTTGATCGGGTTCTACTATCTGATGGATGGCGATTATCGGAATTTGCTCACTGCGCTAGTGGGTCTTCTCCTCGTGCGGTTCGTTATGATCATGAACACAAAAAAGAAGATTCATCCTCCCGATACGAACCAAAGGAAGGAGTGATGTTGTGAATCTAGATCCCAGTGACATTGTCTACTTCGAATGGCATTTCGTTAGGATCACGGCGACCTTGGTCTTCACGTGGGTGACGATGCTTATTCTATCGCTCGGCTCCTACCTGATCACGCGGAACCTGACCAAGGGATCGGAGATCACGAGGGGGCAAAACATCTTAGAAGCGGTTATTGAAACCCTCAGAAAGCAGATCAAAGAAATTAGCCAACAGGATCCTGGTAGATACCTACCCTTTATCGGGACTCTCTTTATCTTTATCTTGTTCGCGAATATCCTCTCGATCGTCCCGGGCTTTATCTCGCCCACCGGTTCGCTCAATACAACTGTGGCACTATCCCTATGCGTATTCTTTTCTGTACCTGTTTACGGGATCGCCAGCCAAGGCTTTACCGGGTATATGAAGGAGTACATCAAACCCACGGTAATCATGCTGCCTTTTAACATCATCAGCGAGATTTCCAGGACCCTATCTCTGGCCATCCGTCTTTACGGTAATGTCATGAGCGCCAGCGTGATCGTGGCCATCCTGCTTGGGGTCATTCCCTTGTTCTTCCCGGTGATCCTTCAGGTCCTCGGCCTGCTCACCGGGGTGATCCAAGCCTATATTTTTGCCATTCTCGCCATTGTTTACATTGCCTCGGCGTCGAAAGAAAAAGAGAAGAAGAAGGAATCCACGGCTGAGGGCAATGAATAGAGACGGATCCCTGTTCGATCGATCGAGAAAGATGGAGAGATCGATCATTCACCTACAACACCCTACGAGGAGGTAATTTATGGATGCTATAAGCATTATCGGTATGACATCGATTATTGTCGCGGGACTTACCATTGCGGTCGGTTCGATCGCACCGGCGATCAGTGAGGGAAACGCTGTTTCGCAGGCTTTGAAATCCATCGCACAACAACCCGACGAATCCAATACGATTTCCAGAACACTGTTTGTCGGTCTAGCTATGATCGAATCCACGGCGATCTACTGCTTCGTCGTCTCTATGATCTTGCTGTTCGCAAATCCGTTCTGGGATCAAGTGATCGGATAGGCTTATGCAGATAAACTGGTTTGAAGTGATAGCGCAGATTATCAATTTTTTCATCATCCTTTTCCTGCTTCACAAGCTCTTTTACAAACCGGTGATCCAAGCAATGGAATCACGGCAGGAGCGGATCAGCGAGAAACAAAGGGATGCAGATGAGAAAATGGAGCACGCGAACGAACTGATCGCGGCTTACGAGGACAAAATGGAGGAAATCGAAGACCAGAAGAAGACGATACTGGCAGAGGCCAAACAAGAAGCACAGAAGGAAAAGGAACGCCTCATTGAGGAGTACAAAGAGGAAGCACAGGAGAAAGGCAATGAGTATCTCAATGAGCTGGAGCAGGATAAAGAGAACTACTTGGACGAGGTGAGAAGGACACTCGGTCACAATGCAATGAAGATCGCCTCGCACATACTCAGTTTACTTTCAACGAAAGAGCTCAATGACGAAGTGTTCGAGGCTTTTCTCGACAGAATCCAAACCTTGGATGAAGAGTTTGTCACGTCAGAGCGTTCCTCCAAAGAGCAAGCGTTCACTGTGACGAGCGCAGAAGAAATGTCTGACACACACAAGGAGCGCCTCGAGACCACGCTCGTGGAAAAGCTAGGCGACTACGAAAAAATCACCTATCGGGTGGAAGAAGATCTCATCTTAGGTTATGAACTGCGACTCGAAACGGCAACGATCCATACGAATATCGAGAAGTACCTGGATGAAGCAGAGGAGAACATCGTCAAAGCTTTGGAAAGAAAAGCATTTTAGGAGGAGAAATCAATGCTAAGAGAACAGCTCTCCTTTCTTGAAAAGGCAGTTGACCAGGCGCTCGAGAAAGAGATCAAAGAGAAAGATATCGAGGAAAGCGGGACCGTACTATCCATAGATAGCGGTATTGCTGTTGTGAAAGGTCTCAAAGATGTGAAGAACCAAGAACTCGTCCGTTTCCCCGGGGATACGATGGGCATGGTTTTCAACCTCGATCCCGGAGCCATCGGCGTGATTCTCCTTGGGGATTTTGATCATATCCAGTCGGGTGATAAGGTGAAAAGAAGCTACCAAGTGGCCGACATTCCCGTTTCAGATGATTTTCTAGGAAGGGTGATCAACCCGCTCGGGGAAGTGTTAGATGAAAAGGGATCCGTCCAGGTCCACAAGCGTCTACCGATCGAACGGGAAGCACCTCCCATCATGCATCGGGCACCGGTCAATACGCCTCTTCAGACGGGACTCAAGGTGGTTGATTCTGTCGTTCCCATCGGTAGGGGCCAAAGGGAGTTGATCCTAGGCGATCGACAGACCGGCAAAACTGCTATTGCCATCGATACGATTATCAACCAAAAGGACAAGGATGTGATCTGCATCTACTGTGCCATCGGTCAGCAGATCACATCGGTTTCGAAGACACTAGATGCCCTCAGGGCCCATGATGCCATGGGGTATACAATCATCATGATCGCAGGGTCCGAGGATCCCCCGGGAGTAGCCTATACCGCACCGTACGCGGCGACCTCCATGGGTGAGTATTTCATGGAAAAGGGGAAGGATGTATTGATCATTTATGACGATCTAACACGCCATGCCCGTTCGTATAGGGAGCTCTCCCTCCTCTTGGAAAGACCGCCCGGTAGAGAAGCGTACCCTGGCGATATTTTCTATATCCACTCGAGACTGCTCGAACGGTCGACACACTTGAAAGAGGAATATGGTGGTGGAAGCATCACCTCGCTTCCCATCATAGAAACGCAAGCAGAGAATCTCTCGGCTTTCATTCCCACCAACCTGATTTCCATCACTGATGGACAGATTTACCTATCCCCCAAACTCTATCAAAAGGGTAACCTGCCCGCTGTTGAAATCGGGACGTCAGTATCTAGGGTCGGCGGTAAGACACAGATTCCTGTTTATAGGCAGATCACCAGCGCACTGAAGCTCACGTATTCTCAGTTCGAAGAACTGGAGGCTTTCGCAAGCTTCGGTACGCGCTTAGATGAGAGCACGAGAAAAACACTCGAAAGGGGGAGACGCATCAGAGAGGTGCTGAACCAGCCCCAGTTTTCCCCTGTGGAGGTCTCACGGCAGATCGGAGTGTTGCTCGCCGCAACCTCAGGTATGCTAGATGATGTCCCATTGGAAAAAATCAGCGTAGCAGAAGAGATCATCTGGGAAATCATCCGAGAAGATGAGGACTTTCTCAGGAGCATAACGGAAGCTGAGCGACTCGAGGAAGAGACGAAGGAGCACTTTCTAAGTGAAGTGGAAGATAGGCTAAGCAAGGAGTTGTACCGGTAAATGGAAACCATGCAATCCTTAAAAAAGAGTATCCAATCTGCTGAGAATCTTCATTCTGTCGTTAGCACGATGAAAGCCCATGCTTCAACCAACATCACGCAATTCCAAAACGCTGCCGAAGCCTCAAGAGAATACCGTAGGACGCTGGATATGGCTCTCCATATCCTTTTGTCGAAAGAGGAAGAGAGGCTTGCTCCCCAGGAAATCGATGCGGATCAAACGATCCACATTGTATTTGGTTCAGATCACGGATTGGCGGGACGCTTCAACGAAAGAATCACGGGCCTTGCCAATAGTAGGATCCCCGCGCAAGAAGGCCATCAAGTCATTGTAATCGGACAGCAGGTTATGAGCAGACTGGAAACGCATCTTCCGGTATCCGCATTTTTTTCGGTACCACAGACCCAGGATGGGATCACACCCATGGTACAAAGACTGTTGGCGAAAATCGACGAGCTCAGGGGCGCATCTCATCTCGGAAAGATCCTTCTGTATTACAACAAGCCCTTGGATGCCGCTGGATTCGCAGAAGAAATCGAGCTACTGTTCCCCTTGGATTTCGAAGCATTGGCCCAGCGAACAGGGCAGTGGAACTCAAGGTCAATCCCTACCTATCTGATGGATCGAGAGCAGCTTCTCTCGGACATTCTACAACAGTATTTCTTCATCACCCTTTACAGGACATACTGTTTTTCCCTGGCATCCGAAAACGCAAGTCGACTGGCTTCCATGGAGTCTGCAGAGAAAAATATCGAGGGTAGACTGGAGGAGCTCGATAAAGAGTACCGCATGGAGAGACAGAATAGCATCACCGAGGAGATCAATGATATAATCTCGGGGTTCAAAGGCATGAAAAAGGCGAAGGGAGGCTAGAGAAGGATTGTCTAGCCACCTCGAGTGCATCCAAAAGTGAGAATCCAGCGCAATGAAAAAGCCATCCCGACTCAGGATGGCTTTCGTATTTTGTCTGCAGAATCAATGGGTTAGGTTCATCAGAACCAGTTGTGATAACGCTTGAGTTCCTTGAGCAGGGCGCGGACATATTGGTCCTCCAGTGCGTTGACTGTGGTACGGTAGCGGTCGACGAAGTCCTCTGGGGTTTCGGCCCTCAGGTGCGGAAAGGCATCCTCAAAGAGCAGGCGGTACATGGTACTGATGTCGCTCTCCGGCTGACGATCCAGCCATGCGAGCGCCTCTCGGTAGGCACCGTCTCGGATGAGCACGTGAAAGGGTGCATAATCCGATCTGTTGTCGATAACTTCCAGGTGTTTCTTCAGATCAGTGTCAAGGGCCTCGATTCTGTTCGAAAGAAGCATATAGTTGGCATCCCAGTAACGCAGGCGCTCATTGCTCACATGTACGATGAAGTAGTCTAGACCTTTCTCAAAACGCCCGCTATTGATCAGACTCCGTGCGTAGGCAGACCGAAGGTAGATGTTTTTGGGGTCTTTCTCGATCATCCGAGCGTAGGTCTTCGCTGCGGTGTCAAAGTCCTCCCTCTCCCCGTAAAGTCTCGCGAGTTGCGAGAGGAGCTGGTCCGTTTCACCGTAAAGAGCGATGAGCTCTCCGGTGTAGTTGATCGCCTTCTGGTAATCCTGGCCACCGAGGACCTGTGCAAAATCGCGATCCTCGACCACCTGGTAGCCCTTGGTGTAGAGATTCGACAAGACCTTGAGGCCGTGGCCGGAAGTATTGGACTCGTACCAGGCGATGGCCTCCTCGATTTTACCTTCGGCGAGGAGCTGGTCCCCGGGACTCAGCTCTTCACGTCCCTCCACGTAGGCAGAGGTGGAGAGGGCGTCGGTGAAAAAGCCGTTGGTTACGTAGTCAGCATCGCCGTCTCTTGGAACCGGCGTAATACGAAAGGTGTAGGTATCCGAGAGGTAGAGCGGCTCAATAAAGCGCTCGATGGCCAGCTCGTCTTCAGAAGAACTGAAGCTAAAGGCCATCTGGCTGTTGGCGCGCAACGTTTCGAGTTGAACCTGCCCCTTCTGAGCGTCCGCGATCTCACCGGAGTATGCCGCGGCGTTGGCGTCGTACTTGGGATCCGTGTGCTCGACCCGGATCATGTAGTTCCTGCCGCTTCCGGCCAAGGGATCATCGATCTCGTAGTGCAAGGTACCGTCGACGATCTCAAAGGTCTTGAACCCTACGCCCGTGTGGAGCTCGAAATCCTGCGTGTTCTCCTCCATGGGTTTCGCGAAAGTATAGTGTTCGCGCATCATCTGCTTGTCGTGGACGAGCTGCCAGGGGAGGGCGAGACCGACGCCCAAGATATTCTCGTGGACATTTTCGAGTGCGTAGGTGCCATTTTCATCCGTCGCAAGCAGGGAAGAGGCACGGGAGGCGGCGCCGCTCATGCCCCTATGTAGTTTCTCGTAGACAAAGGCACCCCGGATGGGCTCGCCGTCAAGGGTCACGCGGCCCCTTACAGTGCGATCGGTCCGTACCGCATTTTGATCCTCGGGGAAGAAGCTGGGATTTGAGATTTCGTTGTTCATACGATAGATATCTTCAAAGAGATAGGCGTAGCCCTCATTTTTATCGGCAGAAGAGGAATCTGTCAGCGTTACGTCCGTTTCCGGCACCATCAAATCGAAAAAGTGTGCCATGAAGGTGAAGAGGGCGTCGCGGGTTGTAGGGTAGGCATCACGATCCATCACTTCGAGTTGCTCCACACTTTTCTCGAAGTCGTGGAGGCCCAGGTGCATACCAGCCGAAACGAGGAGGACATCATCGTTTGTCGTGGTATCGTTGAAACCCTCCATCAGGTCGAGGGCGAGGTCGACGTTACCGCTGAACCACTGGGAAAGGGCCACCCGGATCACATAGTCGGGATGGTCGGCGTAGAGGTCGTACTGGTCGTCGTAGGTTAAAAAGGTCTCCTGGATCTTATCGGCATCGGCAGAAGATATTCGCATGCCCTCGATGGTGTAGCCGTCCTCAATGGTCACGAGCATATAGATCGGGTAGTTGTTTTCTTTCAAAAGCAGACCCAGGCGCTCGCTTTCGCCGGCCAGAGAGTTCGTTTCAAAAGTATTCAGATCGATCTGATAATCATTCGGTACCAAGCCGTTGTAGTAGGCTAGGCCTTGCCAGAAAAGACTCCTGGAGAAAAAGAGCAGGGTGACCAGTATAAGGAGACCGATCAGTGTTTTAACTTTAATCCTAATATGTTTTCTCATGGAGTCCCCTTTCGTTGATCACGGCAATGGGATAGGTGGGTGTGCCTTCCGGTACATCGCTCCACCGGATACCAACCACCACAGCAAAGAGGGTCAAGCATGCCACGAAACCCTTGGTGGGAAGCAGGAGCTCATAATTGAGCAGGGCCGATAGCTTCTCCAAGGGACCCTGATCTTTTTGCTCTAGCTCGGCAATGCGTGAGAGGACGTCACTTTTTCCCTCGAAAGTGATGTGCTCGGTCGTTGTCTTCCAATCGGTCATGGTCGCCCACCTCCCGTGAGTTCTTTTTTCATCGCCTCGCGCCCGCGTTTGAGGCGCATCTTCACGTTGCTTTTCGACAGGTCCAGGATCTCAGCGATTTCCTTCACGCTGTGGTCGACGAAGTAATGCAGGGTAAGCACCTCCCGGTAAGAGCGCTTCAGTCGTCTCAGGGCATTTTCTAAGTCCATGGCATCCACTCTCATGTCTTCAAAAACAACGGAATCGGTCCGAAGCTCAGAGGGATCCACAACAAAGGGACGTTTCTTTCGCCAGTGCATCTTGATGTGGTTCATCAGAATGCGGTAGAGATAGGTCGCGTGACTGGCATCTCCCCGAAAGCGGTGGTAGCTCTTGTAGAAACTGATGAAGGTTTCCTGGGTCAGGTCCTCGGCCAAATGGGCATCGCCCAGCATGACATAGGCCGTCCGCTTCAAGAGATCGCCGTGTTCATCTATGAGTTGTTCCATGATCTGTTTCATCTCATTCATTGGACCCTCCTACCCTTTAGATGCACGGGGTGCCCTTCTGGTCACAACTATTTATAATCTCTGGGAAGAAATCGAAAGTTTTTGAAGTCTCGTTATCAACAGGTTACCATAGATTTTCTGGTATTCTTGGGTTGGAGTTCTTAACTTAACGGTCTTTCTTTTTAAGCTACCTAGTGTTCTTACATTTTCTAGATCGTGAGCTCTTAAAATCGACACATGGTATAATGATAAGACCGAAAAGAAAGGGAGGACAAAATCTTGAATCCTTTGAAAAAAGCTAAAATCGAATACATCATTTCAATCATGGGTGTAAGCCTTTCCGCGCTTGGGCTTGCTTTTGCGCTCATGGCGATGAGGTTTGTATCGAATCCTATGAGCGTTCCACTGCTCTTGAGCATGATCTCGATCTTTTTTGCCAATCTGACCATACTCATCTTAAGTAGAAAGAGATACAAAGGCTCTATCGAGAAATTGCCTTCATCGACAGGGATTCTGCACGATCATATCTGAGATCGTCAATGGTCATGAATAGTGAGTACGAGAAGAGAAGCGGGTGAACAAATGAGAACATTCATAGCCTTTATCGATATGCAGCGTGCTTTCTGGGCCGGAGAAGTGGACTACACCGAGTACGCGCGGTTCGTCAGACGAAAGGACCAGGTGGTCCTACAGTCCCTTTTCCTGCTGGGCTTTCTCCTGATCATGGTACTGGTCTACGATGTTCCTCTGATCATGATCCTCTGGATGGTGGTGGTCGGAGGGTATGGTCTGCTGATGCAAAAGGATGTCGATACCGTCGGACAGCAGTTCCGGCGGGCCTTGGTCTGGGGGATCACCTCCTTTCTTGCGAGCGCCGCGATGTTGTTCATCGGCGTGGGGCTCGGTTGGCTCTAGGTGGATACAATGCAGAAAGACGACTGGGAGGAGGATTCAAAAATGACCTACCGTTTTGTGCCCATGGAGCGAGACTACGCCGAGGAGATTGCCTATCAGTGGCATTATGAGGGGGCGTACGCTTTCTACGACATGCAGACAGACCAAGAAGACTTCGAGGCCTTTTTGGATGTGGACAACTGGGAAGGCGGTTTTTTCGCTGCGCTAGGAAGTGGTGGTGAACTCGTGGGCTTTTTCCACTACACCATCGAGCATGAAACCATGACCATCGGGCTCGGGATGAAACCGTTGCTCGCGGGAAAAGGCGCCGGCAGAACCTATGTGAGCGAGGGCATCGCACACAGCCTTTATCAATGCGCCCAACCTGTGAAGGAAGTAGTCCTCTCTGTGGCCCACTTCAACCACCGGGCCATCCGTGTGTACGAATCCCTAGGATTCAAGAAGGTCAGGGACTTCATACAAGAGACCTACGGCGGACGTTACGATTTTATCGAGATGAGGAGAGCGGTTCGGGAAGAGGAGGGAAAACCCTCGACGAGCGATCACAGGTAAGGGGAGATCAAGATGCAAAAGGTCCACCAGATAGACCACAAGAAAATCAAGCACCTCCTGAGCGAGGACAACCCGAGTTACTCCGGCATCTTGGCAGGAGAGAGCAAGGGGGAGGTCTGGGTCGATGATCCGGAAAAACCTACGCTGGCCATGGTGTACTCCGAACCCGTGGGGGGATTTCATCTCTTCGGTGAGCCTGCTGATCCCGGTGTGCTCGAACGATTCGGTTCTTACATAAAAAACGATTTCACAGCAGTGCTTCACAATCGGGGATCCAGTGCCTTTGAGTTCTCCGTGGAGAGCGAACGTACGGAAGCACAGATCCTCCGTCTTTTTCCCGATTGCACGATCGACCGGGAGGACGAATACTATTTTGTCCACAGAGGCACGCTAAAGTCTGAAGTGGAGAGGGACCATGACATACACCGCGTAACACCGGAGTTACTGGAGGAAATGAAGAGTGGAAAAGTGAATAACCCGGCTTTTCTCTTGGACCGACTTCACGACTCGTGGGAGAGCGAGGACCAGTTCTTCGCTAGAAGCCTGGCTTTCGTGGTCATCGATGGGGAGACGATCGCTGGCGTGATCATCGGTACGTCTCGTTACAAAAACCGCCTACCCATCGACATCGAGGTAGCAGAGAGCCACCGGAGATTAGGCATGGCCCATCTCATGACAGCACATTTTGTTAACACTTGCATAGAGGAGGGATGGATTCCCCATTGGAACTGCGTGTCATCGAACCCGGCTTCGAGGGCTGCAGCAGAGAAGGCGGGATTCGAATGGATAAAAAGTAGAAAAGTCCACTGGTTTTCGATCTGCAGATGAGGAGGTAGAACGGTCAATGAAATGGATGGATTTGTTCGCTGGTCATATTCTGAAAAGGGGTAGTGGATACTATGAAGTCGGTCGCGTGCGAAACCTGGTTGTGGAGGGAGACCGCATCGAAGCGTTGGTCGAGGGAAGTGAACCCTATGACGTTCAAATTTCAATGGAAAATGGATCGGTCAAGGAGATGACCTGCAATTGTCCCTATGCTAACGATGGCAACAACTGCAAGCATATGGCTGCGGTCCTCTTCGCTTGGCAGGAGGGCTTGTCCCAGAAAAGCCCAGATTTTGAAGATCGCGAAGAGCATGAAAGCGTGCGTGATCTGGTCGGTCGAACGGACGACAAGAGCCTCAAGGAATTCTTGGTCAGACAGCTCGAACAGGATCAAGAGCTACTCTATCGGTTTCAACAGTTCAACGATTGCGATCTGAGCCTAGAGGATTTATTGCTCCTTAGGGGAAGAATCGACGGCATCTTTTCTGCACATGAGGATCGCTCGGGTTTTATCCATTTCGCTCGTGTGGGTTCTTTCGAAACAGATCTAATCGCTCTGATCGATGGAGAGCTGGCAAATCTCGTTTCCTTCGAACACCAAGAAGAGGCCTTCGATCTATCTGCTTACCTTTTCCTGCGTTTGGGTCAGCAGGATTTGGACGATTCCATGGGAAGTACAATGACCATTGCCGATGCATGCTCGTCACTTTGGGAGAAAATCCTCCTCACGTGTGATCTGGCGGTCAAGGAGAAAATGTTCCGGTGGATGCTTATGCACCTTCGCGGGTTGGTGGTCGATTACATGGAAGAGTATTTGGAGGATTTCCTGAGAGCACACTTTCGCGAGCCTGTTTTCGTCAATCGGTTGATCGAGCATATAAAGGAACGGGTGAGCGCTCACCAGAGAGATCCCCATGACTGGTCAAACCGGTACAGCGCTGAGAAATGGGCAATTTGGCAATTGGAAGTGCTATTGGAAAATGGGGCTTCGGATGATCAGGTCATCTCTTACTGTGAGGAGCATCTCGTGCTGGACGAGGTGAGAAAACGTTATGCCGCGTGGCGCCAAGAACGCGGGGAAATCGACCAAGCCATCGTTTTGTTAAGAGAAGGTCTCGATGAGACAGATGGATGGTCGGGTCTTCAGAGAGACTATAGTGTTCAGCTGAAAAACCTCTATTTCGATTGTCAAGACCACGAGGCATATGAACAAGAGCTCTGGTCCTTGGTCCTAAAATATGACAAGGGTAAGCTCGAATGGTTCAGGGCGCTCAAAAACCTTTATCCTGAAGTCGAGTGGATTGAAAAGCGCGAACGCGTATTTGAAATCGTTGGGTGGGGAGATCGCTTGGCCGAGCTGTATAAAGAAGAAGGTCTCTTCGATCGCTTGCTGACACTCGTCATCAATGACCAGGGTTTGTATCTGATGAACCAATACGAGGCCCACTTAAAGGATCGGTATCCTGAAGAGCTCCTTTCAAAGTTTGTTTCAGAGGTGGAAGAGATGGCCAGCGTGTCTTCAAATCGCAAGAAATACCGGGAGATCGTAGCCATCCTGCGGAGAATGCACGGGTATCCATCCGGTAAGCAGCAGGTCGAAACTATCGTCGGACGATGGAAGAAAGCTTATAAAAGGCGGAGCGCCATGATGGAAGAGCTACTGCGACTTTGAAACACTGGCATGGAGCACAACTCAAGTACGATTAAGTTAATCGTACTTGAGTAAATCTTGATTAACGTGTACAATGGAGATGATCGAACCCATCCAGGAGGTGCACTGATGAACCGTTTCATAGGTCGTGAACACGAACTGAAACTTTTAAACGATTTCCATGCCACGGACCGTTTCCAACTCGTGATCATGTATGGTCGGCGCAGGGTTGGAAAAACCCGTTTGCTTGCAGAGTTTTGCAAGGATAAGCATGCGATTTTCCACGTCGCCGAACAGCAGAACCAGCGGTTGTCACTTGAGCAGTTCTCTGCTCAGATCATCAGGCATTTTGAGATGGAACAGTATATGACCACCTTTGCTACCTGGGAAAAAGCACTGCTGTTTCTGGCGGATAGGGTACGTGATACCCGCACTGTTCTCGTAATCGACGAGTTTCCCTATCTGGCCGAAGAGAATTCCTCGCTGTTGTCAACATTACAAAAAATAATCGATCATCATTTTCTGTCGACAAAATTATTCATGGTCTTATGCGGTTCTTCTATGAGTTTCATGGAAAACCAAGTGCTCGGTCATAAGAGTCCGCTCTTCGGAAGAAGAACAGCTCAGATGAAAGTGGAGCCCTTTGCGTTCAAAGTGGCCAGACAGTTCTTCCCTGAGTACTCGGCCGAGGAACAAGTCCAATGCTACGGTGTGCTCGGTGGCACGGCCCATTATCTGGATCAGTTTTCTCCTGAGTTATCCTTTGATCAAAATATGGTGAAGTATCTCTTCTCCACGTCCTCTTATTTGTACGAGGAGCCTGGAATTCTCCTGAAGCAAGAGATGCGCAATCCGGCAGTCTATCAATCGATTCTAGAGGCAATTGCTTCTGGTGCAAGCAAAATGAATGAAATCGCGACAAAAATTGGTGAGAGCTCATCTAAGGTTGCGGGTTACATGCGGCATTTGATCGATCTTGGGTTGGTCGAAAAAATGATACCCGTTACGGACAAGCATACTTCCCGGAAAACGATCTACCAGATGCGTGATCCGTTATTTCAATTTCATTTTCGGTACGTCTTTCCCTATCGTCATCTCATCGAACAAGGGATGGGAGAGGAAGCGTATGCACAGAAGGTCAAGCCAATACTCAACCAGTATCTTGGTCAGTTGTTCGAGAAGATTTGCACGGAGTGTGTTTGGGAACTGGCCAGGAAGGAAGAGATCCCCTTTTTCATTGAAAGAATCGGGCGATGGTGGGGGAACAACCCTACGCTCAAGCGACAGGAGGAGATTGACCTCGTCGCACTAGGAGAAAAAAAAGGCTTATTCTGTGAATGTAAGTACCGGAATGAGCCGACTGATGTGGAGGTTTTGAAAACCCTCGAACGTCGGTCTGAGTTAATCGTGGTCAAGGAACGGTATTATTATGTTTTTTCTAAAGCAGGGTTTACCGATCGAGCGCAAAACTATGCAAAGGCAACCGATACTTTTCGACTGTTCGACCTTGAAGATTTGAGTCGCGTGCTGGATGCGGACGAACAACCGTAGACAAGTCGAATGATGTATGAGATATTAAATATCAGACTCGAACGAAGGAGGCCCTTACTTGCAGCAAATCATTGATCTTATCTTACAATCCGGTGCCCGTGGCATCGACCTGTCCTTATACTTGATCCTTCCGATCATGGTCACCATGATGGCCATCATGAAGGTCCTAGAAGAGAAGAATGTACTCAACAAAGTGGCATTGGTGTTTTCCCCACTGCTACTGATCTTTGGTCTTCCCGGGCTCGGGGTGTTTGCCCTGATCCAGATTCTCTTTATCTCCTTTGCTGCCCCCGTGGCAACGCTGAAGGTGATGGAAACGAGATCCTCCATCAGCGATGCTCGCATCGCCGCAACTTTGGCCGCCATACTGGTGATGGCCCAGGCGAATGCCAGCTTTCCCTTGGTGGCCGTTGGACTGAATCTGCCGATCAATATTCTAACGTCGATCCCCGCAGGACTTCTGGCGAGTTTTATCGCCTTTAAGATATGCGTGAAACGCAATCTACACGATCCAACAGAAGAGAAAAATAAGAAATCCAAAGACCTGGAAGACAATCAACAGCCTAAAAAGAAAATCATCCCCTTGCTTTTCAAGGGCGGTGAAGAAGGCCTTCACATTACGCTGAAATCCATACCACCGCTGATCTTGGCCATTTTGATGGTCAACATCTTTGAGATGGTGGGCATCATCGGCGTCTTGGAGACTATCATGGCCCCGCTCCTCACGACCATCGGGATCCCGAGCATCGCCGTGCTGCCCATCGTGACCAAGTTTATCGCTGGCGGCACCGCTATGATGGCCATCATTCTGGATCTCATGAAGGAAGGCCTGATGACCACAGCGGAGCTCAACCGCATGGCAGGTTTTACCTTGAACCCTTTGGATCCCGTTGGACTGGCCGTGCTACTGGCCACAGGTCCCCGGGTGACGAAAGTGGCAAAACCCGCCATTATCGCTGCGGTCATAGGCATTGTTTTTCGGGGCATCCTTCATATTATTATTTTTTGACGATAGGAGACAAGATAACCCACTACACCCCCATAGGTGATCGGTGGGGAGGTTGATTGCGTTTTCTATGGCCAGTCGATACATCTTGGCGCCTAGTGGATTCATCGTGGAAGGAAGTGTATTATGGATCGATGGACAGGGTATTTGATGAGGATTATCCTCTACTGTGTGGGGCTGATGGTCTTGGCCTTTGGGGTCGTTTTCTCCATCAATTCCAATCTCGGGGTTTCCCCGGTCAGCTCTTTTCCCTATATTCTCAGTCTGATCACCGGTGTTGATCTCGGTATGATGGTAACGGCCACGCTCATCTTTTATCTCTTCTTGCAGTTTGCCATCGAGGGCAGGTCCTTCAAATGGATCAACCTCACGCAGATTCTTTTTTCCTTTCTCTTCGGTTATTTCGTGGATTTTGCAAAGGCTGTCCTCGGCTCCTTTGCACTGCCCACTTATTTCGGACAGCTCACTCTCCTGGGCATCAGCATCGTCTTGGTGGCAATCGGCGTTTCCGTCTATATGGACGCAGGCATCATGAACATGCCCATGGAAGGCCTGATGACGACCGTGAGCAAAAAGACGAAAAACAAGTCCTTCGGTCAGGTGAAAGTCGTCATCGACACCTTGGTCGTCATGACGGGTATCGTCCTGTCGCTGATCTTTCTCGGGAGTCTCCAGGGCATTCGAGAGGGCACGGTTCTCTGCGCGATCCTCGTGGGCAAGCTGATTCCCCATGTGAAGCGTGTCACGCGACCTGTTTTCAATCGAATCGGACAAGTGGATGAGGCGATTGAGACAATCCGTTAATGGATACAGCAATCTGATCAGAAAGGAGGATGATTTCTGTTTGCGGAGACATCCTCAGTAGATAGTATTTAAATCATGAAGAAAAGACCGTGGATTCTGAGAATCCACGGTCTTTATTCATCTACAAATTCTTTTCTATGGCCTCGGCGATCCGCTGGAGCCCTTCCTCAAGCACCGAACGCGGGCAGGCCAAGTTCAAACGGATGAAACCCGCGGAGTTTTGTACGAACATGTCCCCGCCTTCGAGGAGTACACCGGCCTCGTTGGCGAAAAAGAGGGGAAGATCCACATCGGGCGCCAAATAGGCGGAGACGTCCACCCAGGCGAGATAAGTGGCCTCAGGTACCTGGAATACTGCTTTAGGGAGATGCTTCTCAAGGAATGCTTTTGTGAAAGCAAAATTCTCGTCAAGATAGACTTGTAGGGCCCCTAGCCAGTCTTCTCCTTTTTCGTACGCAGCCTGGGAGGCTGTGACGCTCAGCGGATTATCAAAATTGTAGTGACGCTCGAACCAGACCTTTCGCAGCGCTTCACTTCTGATCAGGATGTTCGAGATCATCAGCCCCGCCATGTTGAAGGTTTTACTCGGTGCCATGCAGGTGATCAGTTTATCGTAATCCCGCATGACCTTTCCCAGGGGGATGTGCTGCTCGCCGACGCGCAGCAGGTCGCAGTGGATTTCATCCGAGATGACCCAGAGATCGTTCTGCTTGGAGATCGCGGCAATCCGCTCGAGTTCAGTTTGGGACCAAACCCTTCCCGTTGGGTTGTGGGGATTGCATAGAATCAGGAGCTTGGTCTTTTCATCGGATGCCTTCTTTTCGAGATCCTCGAAGTCGATCCGGTAATAGCCATCTTGGTCAACCAGGTCGGAGCAGACCGCTTCCTTATGGCTGTGATCGGCAGCGTATTTGAAATAGGCATAGGAGGGGGTGAGAAAGAGCACTTTTTCATCGGGCGCCAGGATGTAATCGACCAGTTCGAAGAGGGCAGGGATGATGCCGTTGGACATGACGAGTTCCTCTCGTTCGAAGGACCATCCGTAGCGACGCTCGCACCAGGAGGCGAAGGCATCGTAGTAGCCCTTGTCGAAAACGCGCGTGTATCCGAAGATCCGCTGGCCGAGGCGGTCCCTGATCGCATCGATGATCACTTCTGGTGTGGCGAACTCCATATCGGCCACCCACATGCGGATAAAGTCCTCATCCTTGTAGGGGAAAACCATGGTGTCATCGGCGTGAAATATGTACTCCCTGAAGCCGTCGGTGTTCATCGCATTGGTGTTCTGCCGGTCGATGATCTCGTCAAAATTGTAGTCCATCTGATCCATCCTTTCTCGTGTGCGTACAACGTATCGGTGAGTAAACTGTATCATTTGACCGTAGGAAGGTCAAAACCATAGTAGTTTCCTTTGAAGAAACTATTTAACGAAAAAGTCTATTCATAATAGAAAATCGTCCACCGATCTGATAGGATGAAAGAAAAGTCTGAAAATAGAGGTCCGACCAATGCATTTGTCAATTCTGAAGCAACAAAACAGGAAGGAGGGATACCCATGGCAGCAATCAGCAACGAGGTCGGTCGCCGGATCCGCACCTACCGCAAACAGAGAAGGATGACTCTCGAGCAATTGGCCGGACAGATTAACAAGAGCAAGGCGACCGTTTCCAAATACGAGAAGGGCGAGATTATCTTGGACATCGAAACCCTTTATGAGATCGCCGAGGTGCTCAGAGTGCGTTTGGACCAGCTACTTTTCAAACCACAGGAAGAAGTTTTACCGACTTCGGGAGCGACAACGCCTGCCTTCTTTGACAATTTACCGCGGTTTTACGCCTATGTCTACGATGGTCGAGCCAACCGTATCATACGGTGTGTGTTCGATGTCCTGGCGGCGGAAGGGGAGTCCCGTTACAAGGTCAAGATGCATATGAACTTTGACCACTATGAAACCTACGAGAACAGCGAGAACACCTACTGGGGTACCATCGAGCATTTCGATGCGCTGACGCGTATCGTTCTGCAGAACAAGGACACGCCCATTGAACAGGTCAACATCAATATCTTGGCGTCTTTTCTCGATTCCGAGACCAAATGGGGTCTGTTCTGTGGGGTTTCGTCGCGTCCCATGATGCCCGTAGCCGTCAAAATGCTGTTCTCAAGAAAGATCTTGGAAGAGAACGACCGGTTGGAACGAGAGCTGAAGGTATCCAGAGAGGATATCCGTCTGTTCAAGCATTACAACATGTTCTCGGTCACATAAAACAAATCGCTTTGACCTTACAGTCAAGGTGTGGCCTTGAACGATGAATCTCTAGCATAGGATTAAGGTGTTCTTTCGATTCGGCACACCACCCAAGGGTAAAATGCTGATTAAAGAGGCGTCGTACGAACAAACTACGGCATAGGAGCTGATCAACATGTTGACGTTTGACACTAAAATCATACAGGTCAAGGACTGGAAGATCATCCGATTGCCGCGCTCCGTGAGCGAGGAACTCCCTTCTAGGGGCATGGTCGTTGTGAAGGCTTGGATCGGCGCATCGGAGTTTATCCTCCCGCTCGAACCGGACGGAGAGGGAAGTCACTGGTTTAAACTCAGGAGCGAAGTGGAAAGGGTGATTGATCAGGATGAGCTGACCCTTTCCATCGAATCGATCGATGACTGGCCCGAGCCCGAGGTCCCTGCAGATCTGTTTGAAGCCATCGATTGTGCGGGACTCGAGATTTTCTGGACATCGATCACGACAAAAGCGCGGTGGGAATGGGTGCGTTGGGTGCGTGCCACGGCCAATCCCGAGACGCGCGAGAGAAGGGTCGCCGTTGCTAGTTCCAAGATGGCCGATGGCGAGAAGAGACCCTGTTGCTACGATCACAGCCGGTGTATGGAGCTCCATGTAGCGAAAGGGGGAAAACTAAACGTCACCGGCGACTAGATAGATATTGGCTCGTAAGGAATGAAAGAGAAGGGGGATCCCATGAGACCGATCGACTACAGAGACTACTTCTGGCAGGATGAAAAAGTGCGTCTCACCGCGATGAAAGAAGACGACGGGACCTTCTACTACTACAACCGATTCGATACGCCGGCACGGAGACTGCTCAACTGTGAAGTGGAGCCACCTCCGACCGAATCCGAATCCCGGGCCTTTGTCGAAAAGTTCATCGACTTCAAACCCGGCACCGGACGGTTGATGCTCTCCATTGAGAACCACGGAGGCCAGACAGTGGGGGCGGTGAATCTCAACTCCGTCGATGAGCATCACGGGACCTTCAGCGTCGGGATGCTCATCGACCGCGATCACAGGGGGAAGGGGTACGGCACAGCGGCCATGCGCATCTTGCTCAGATACGCCTTTTTTGAGAGAAGGCTGAACAAGTACTATGGTCATGTGCTCGAGGGCAATGTTCCCTCGGCCACGATGCTCAGGAAACTCGGTTGCAAGGAAGAGGGCGTTAGACGACAGATGATTTACACCAACGGTAGGTACCACGATGAGATCCACTTCGGCCTCACCCGCGAGGAGTTCGAAGCACAAAATGTATGTGACTAATCCAGAGGGAGAAAACCTATGCAGATGAAACAGGTCTTTCAACATTTGAAGAAACCACCGCTATACAGCCCCAGTACGAGCGCCTTTTGGGATGATGCGCATATCTCCAAGGGCATGCTCGAAGCCCACCTCCACCCCACATGGGATGCAGCCAGTCGAAGCCATGCATTTATCGATCGTTCGGTCGAGTGGATAGCTCGAGTGGCACCGCCGGAGAACTACCCAAGGCTCTTGGACCTCGGGTGCGGTCCAGGTCTTTATGCCGGTCGGTTTCACCGGAAGGGTTACCAGGTCACCGGTGTTGATTTCTCAAGACGCTCGATTGCCTATGCCAAGGAACAGGATCCGGATATAGACTTCTTCTACCAGAATTACCTGGAGATGAACTACGAAGGAGCCTACGATCTGGTGACACTGATCTTTTGCGATTACTCGGTGCTATCGGATGAAAACAGGGCAACACTCATGGAAAGGATCTACCGGGCGTTGAAACCCGGTGGGAAACTGGTTTTCGATGTTTTTACTCATCGGCATTTTGAAGATTGTGACGAGTTGAAAACATGGGGTCTGCAGGAGCAGGGTGGTTTCTGGAAGCCCGGTCCTTATCTTCATTTGGAATCACATGATATCTACAGTGAGGACGTGCGGCTCGACCAGCACGTGATTTGTGATGAGCAGGGACAGGTGGATGTGATCAGGAACTGGTTCCGATCCTTCACACCGGAGAGCCTTTTGGAGGAAACGCGCGCTGTGGGTTTTGCTTCCCACGAGTTTTATGGGGATGTATCGGGCACGCCCTATACCCAGTCATCGAAAACCCTCTGTTTTATCGTGGAGAAGTAGGTAACGAGTTGGAGCACCAGGGCAAAGAAAAAGCGGGCATCGGCCCGCTTTTCCATCATCAGAACAGTTCGGTTTTGCTTTCCGCTACCAAGTTATTTCTAAAATGAGTGGTCTCCATAAGGGCTTACCTCCTGTAGAACGGTATTTGCGTTCTCTACTCCTATCATACCCATTATCATCTGCTGAAGTCGATCCGATCGAAAGGATGATCTCATGGCAAGTCTGAAACTATACGAAACACTGATCACCAAATTACTGAGCGCGCGTATCGGTCAGTTGCCGGAATCCGAACGCCTCTTGATCGAGAACCTCGATGCCACCGAGTCGGGAACCGTCTTTGCCCTGTACATGAAAGCAGCCCTCGAACACGGGCTCAGGCACTACAAGAAGAAAGAGGCGCTCTCGGACCAACTGTCCATCACCAACGAACTGATTGCGCGCCTTGCCGAGCTGACCCTCGATGAGGAGCTAGATGCCTGGTTGATCGAGGAGGCCAAACTCCTGAGGGCCTCAGTGGATATACCCATGAAAGAGAGCGAAATCAAAGAGCGGATCCCTCAGACCTCTGCGGCTCGGTCGAGCCTTTTCACGGGCAACCGCCACGAGCCCCAGGTCTACCGGGAGCTTAAGCGCGAGATCGCCACGGCGGACCGCGTGGACCTCCTGGTCTCTTTCATCAAGCACAGTGGCTTGCGGCTGATCTACGATGACCTGGCGGAGCACACCCGAACGAAACCCCTCCGTGTGATCACAAAAATTCTGCGCAAGGAAGCTGCCACATTTATGTGTGCAGAGGAATTGCGTGCACTGGGTCTTTTGTCATTGATGCGCTCTAGATAACCAAAGAAGACAACATCTACAGATTCATCTATTGAGAGGAATCGTCTTCAGCGCTCTTAAAGAATCTTCCGTTGTTGAATAGGAAGACTGTGCTCAGGTGGCGTATGAGCATGAGTACTTTGTTGATGTGTATTCTCGAGAGTAAAGGAAATTTCTTGAAAGAAAAAATTGTTTGCATATGGAGCTCTTTTATACAAACAAACGTTTCTTTTTGTTGGATGATTTGATAAAATATACATAGATCAAGATTCAAACACGAAGAATTACGGGGTGGTGTTTTTGTGGCCAAGAAAAAGAAGACCGCAAGTTTCGTCCTGACCTTGAAGCTCGATACCGAGAAGCACCAATCGGACATCATGAACAAGCGTTTCGGAGTCTCCAGAAAAATCTACAACGCTTGTCTCGGCGAGATCTTAAAGCGCTACAAGCACCTCAAACGGAGCCGTGCATACAAAACAGCACTTAAGGAATACCTATCCGTAAGGGATGAAATTTCCGAGGTTGCATCGAAGCATCCTAAGAAAGAGATGCCCGCTGCTGTTAAGGGCGAGTTTAAGATGCTCGAAAAGCGAAAAAAGGAATTCTCGAGAACCCTTTCGGACCTTCGCATTTCTCATGGTGTTACGGAGTATCAACTGCATGCCTTTGTCGGACCTATGAACCGATACTTTGGGAAGAATACGGACATCAATACCGCCCAGAAACTTGCCACAAGAGCATACCGGGCTCTTGAGAAAGTCATGTTCTCTGATGGTGAATACGTCCACTTCAAACGATTCGGTGGACTAAATTCTGTAGAGGGAAAAACCAACCGATCGGGTATTCGCTTTAAAGAAAATGCGATTTGCTGGAATGGGCTCAAGATCCCCGTGATGATTCGTAAGAATGATCTCTACGCACAGGAAGCCCTTTCGAGAAGTAGAGTGAAGTACTGCCGCATCGTCCGCCGTTTTGTAAAAAACAAGTATGCCTTCTACGTCCAACTGGTGATGGAGGGGACCCCTCCTCCAAAACGGAATCCAGACGATACAGTAAGAAGAACGTATGAAAAGGGACGCGTCGGAATTGATCCGTCGCTTCAGAGCATAGCCGTATCAAGTACTACGAAAGTTTCTTTGGTGGAACTGGCACCTTCTGTTGATTCGATGGATCAAAAAATCCGGAGAATCCAGCGGTATCTCGACAGGAGTAGGAGAGCCACAAACCCAGATCTTTTCAACGCCAACGGCACCGTTAAGCGCGGAAGACATAAATGGGTGTACTCCAACGGATACATGAGGGCGTTTTTCGAACTAAAGGAACTCAAGCGAAAGAAGCGGATGGTGTTGCGGCAGGAGCATAATATCCTGGCGAACGAAATCCTTGCTCTCGGAACAGAAATCTACGTCGAGAAGATGGATTTCAAGGCGCTCGCAAAACGTGCGAGGCATACAGAAATTTCCGAGACGACAGGTCGATACAAACGGAAGAAGCGATTTGGGAAGAGTATTGGAACGAAAGCACCAGCGCAGTTTCTGACCATTCTAGATCAAAAGCTACAAGCCATCGGAAAAGAGCTCCTTTACATCAACACCTACACTTTCAAGGCGAGTCAGTATAATCATGTGACAGATATATACACGAAAAAGAGTCTGTCCCAAAGATGGACTTCGGTGGGGAGCCTAAGGGTTCAACGGGACCTTTATAGCGCCTTTCTCATCATGAATAGCCATGAGAATCTACAGCACACCAACAGAGATCGGTGTTTCGATACATTTGAACATTTTCTTAGGTCACACGATCAAGAGATTGAACGACTTAGAAAAACAGAAGATATAAAGCTATTCTCAAGTTTCGGTGTAACTAGAACCGCCTAGTACAGGTAATGGGGTCGAGCTGCCGGCCTGAAGCTACCGCCAACACTTCATCAGGGGTGTAGGTAGTAAAGTCCAGATCAACGGAGTGAGTTTTGTCGATCGGACAACTTTTTTCGGCTTAGAAACTTCTAGTCATTTGGAACCTGCCGCATTCATGCGTGCAGAGCAGTCAGCACCAGCTATTTGGGCGCCACGGATCTGAAGGCCATCGAAATGCTGGCCGCTCTACCGAACACCGAGATCAAGATTTCCTACGATACAAAAAGGACGCGCCTGCACGCCAAGGCTTATTTTTTCGAGCGGGACACGGGGTTTTCCACGGCCTACATCGGCTCATCCAACTTGTCCCGCGCCGCCCTGAGCGAAGGGACGGAGTGGAACCTTAAGGTCTCCGCCTACACCTCGCCAGAGATCATCCAGAAGTTCAAAAACACCTTTGAATCCTATTGGCACCTCAGGGAGTTCTCGACCTTCGATGGCCAGAAATCGGAGGATATCGAGCGTCTCAAGCACGCCATCGCTGGCGAGAAGGCCATTGACTTTGAGATGGAAATGGTCCACTTCGACCTCAAGCCCTACTCCTACCAAGAGGAAATCCTGGATCACCTGGAGATCGAGCGGACCGTGCACGGGTCTTACCGAAATCTCGTGGTCGCCGCCTTCGACTTCAAGCGCTTCTACAAAGAGAACCCTGGGGCAAAACTCCTTTTCATCGCCCATCGCTAGGAGATCCTCCAGCAGAGCATGGGTACCTTCCGGGGCGTCTTGCGCGATCAGAATTTCGGCGAGCTGTGGGGCGGCGGCTATGTGCCGACCGACTACCAGCATCTATTCGCCACCGTCCAAACGCTAAACAGCGGTGATCAGTACAGCCAGTTTGCGAAGGACCATTTTGATTATATCGTCATGGACGAGACCCACCATGTGGCCGCGGACTCCTACCGGAGGATCGTGGAATACTTCCGGCCCCAGATCCTACTGGGACTGACCGCCACGCCTGAGCGCATGGACGGCATCGATATCCTGGGCGACTACAATGACCGGATCGCCTACGAGATCCGTCTGAGCCAGGCCATCGAGCAAAACCTCCTCTGTCCCTTCCACTACTTTGGTGTCACGGACACCACGGACCTTTCCGATGTCAAATGGGAGCGGGGAAAGTACGCAACGAATGATCTCGGTGTTACCTACATAGGCGATCATAAACGCGACCAAGCGATCTTGTCCGCTGTTTCAAAGTACGTGACGGATCTCAATAGTGTCCGCGGTCTAGGCTTCTGCGTGGACCAGGCTCACGCCGCCCATATGGCCCGGGTTTTCAACCGGGCGGGCATCGTAGCTGAAGCCCTCGATGCCAACACGCCAAAAGGACTGCGTAGATCTGTTCAAAAGCGTCTGGAAAGGAGGGAGATCCGCTTCATCTTCACCGTGGACCTGTACAATGAGGGCGTCGATCTTCCTTTCGTCGACACAGTTCTGTTCCTCCGACCGACGGACTCGGCCACGGTCTTCATCCAGCAGCTGGGACGCGGGCTAAGGCTCCATGAGGAAAAGGAAGTGCTCACCGTCCTCGATCTGATCGGACAGGCCCACAAGCAGTACGACTACCGGATGAAGTTCCAAAAGCTCATGGGGCGCACCTCGCGGTCGCTCCGGGAGGAGTTTGAACACGACTTCCCATCGATCCCGAGAAACTGCTTTATCCAGCTTGAACGCTATGCCAAGGCGTACGTACTGAGAAACCTCGAAAGCGGCAAGATCCGGACGAGCAAACTCCGCCAGATGGTCGCGGCCTACCGAGCCGATGTGGCCCATCCGCTCACCGTGGGGAACTTCCTCCGCTTCTACGATCTGGACGCACTGGAGCTCTACCACTATTCTTTTCTGACAGAGTTTAAAAGTCCTAAGGGATATTGCGTTGATGGAAAATCTCCACTAGTTTCCGTGAGCAAGCTCAAGGATCTCTTTTCTAAGGTGGCCATGATCGATGACATCGGATGGCTACAGTTCCTAAGAGCCTACCTCCGGCATCCGAAGGAGAAACTGGATCCACGGGAGGCAAGGCAACTGCTGATGTTCCACTACACCCTCTTCACCGACGCCCCGGAGATGCCACTCCACAAAGAAATGAAAGCGATCATAGAACATTCGCCGGGGATCGTAGCGGAGCTCCTGGAGCTCATCGACTACAACCTGGATCTCGCCGAGAACATGCCCAAGGTGGTGGAAATTCATCCGGACGTGCCGCTCGAACGCCACGCCAGCTATAGCCGGGACCAGATCCTGGCGGCTCTGGGAGAGAGTACCGAGGATAAGAAGATGCCCCTGCGAGAGGGCGTCAAGTATGTCGCGGCCTTGCACCTGGATCTTTTCCTGGTGACCCTGAACAAGTCGGAGAAGCATTTTACCGAGTCGACCCTATACGAGGACTACGCCCTGGATGAGCATCTCTTCCACTGGCAGTCCCAGAGCCGGACCACCGTCACGAGTCCCACCGGACAGCGCTACATCCACCAGCGGGAGAATGGATCCCGCGTCCTGTTCTTCGTGCGCGAGAACAAGCAGGATGTCTATCGCAATGCGGGGGTATACACCTGCCTGGGTCTCGCCGACTACGACAGCCACTACGGGAGCGCACCGATCAGCATCGAGTACCGCCTGCGAGACAGGATGCCGATCGAGATCTTGAGCCAGTCCAATCAGTACGTGGATATCGGATAAGCGGTCAATTGCGTTTTTCATAACAACCACTCGATTGGTTGTTCGAGTCCAAAGTCAAGGCAACTCCTCTGTGCTATACTAGTTTTACTAGGAAAAGAGAGGGAGAGTCTAATGGATCACAATCTGAGACAACAGAACATTCTCTATAAGAAAATGATGGAAATCTCTGACGATGGTTACCTGATTGTTGATGAAGATGGAATGATCACGGAAATCAATGAGACATATAGTCAATATCTTGGTCAGATCAAGGAGAATATGATTGGTAAACATGTTTATGATTTTATTCCAAACTCTAAACTACCCACGCTCATGGAAAGTGGGGAGACTGAGGTGGGGGTTCTTCACAAACTCGTCGAGGATCAAACTCCGTTGAACGAGAAGTACGTAGTTGTCTCGCGAGCGCCGGTTATGGATGGAGATCATGTGATCGGAGCGGTTGCGCAGATCAAGTTCTCCAAGAACACCGTGATGCTAGCGGGAAAACTTAGGGAAAAAGATAGTGAGCTCGAGTATTACAAGAGCGAGTTGAAGCGACTCAAGATGAATCATTATACCTTTGAGAATATGGTTGGCATCAACTCCAATTTACTCGAGGCCAAACGAGTGGCAAAAAAAGCTGCTTTGAACGATCTCACGGTTTTGATACACGGTGAGACCGGGACTGGGAAAGAAGTCTTCGCCAGCGCCATCCACTATGCTAGCTCGAGATCAAGCGGTCCATTCATTCGTGTGAACTGTGCGGCCATTCCAAATGAACTCATGGAATCTGAACTCTTTGGATATGAAGAGGGTGCCTTCACCGGTGCTCGGAAAGGTGGAAAAAAAGGTAAGTTTGAACTTGCTAATGGAGGAACGATCTTCCTTGATGAGATTGGTGATCTGCCTCTCAACATGCAGGCAAAACTCCTGAGGGTCCTTCAAGAACGCGAAGTCGAAAGAGTAGGGGGCACCAGTACGATCCCGATAGACGTGCGGATTATTGCCGCTACAAATAAAGAGCTAGTCAATGAAATCAAGGAGAAACACTTCCGTATGGATCTCTATTATCGTTTCCTCGATTGCAATAGCAAATTGAAATAGTGAGCCAATATGTAACCGATGGACTAATCTAACTGCATCTAAGTAATCCTAGTTTTTCCTCAAAGGCTTCTTCAGGGGTGCTATACCCCAGGATTTTGCGAGGCAATGTGTTACACCAGAGCTCGATCCAAGCAATATACTCAGCAGAGAAGTCATTTAGGCTTTTCCCTTTTGGGATGAACCTTCTGATCATTCCGTTATGTCGCTCGTTAGTGCCACGCTCACCTGAGGTATAGGGATGAGCGAAGTAGACGCTGGTTTTGATGTGCTCCTCTAGTGAAGCTAAACCTGAGAACTCGGTGCCATTATCGCTCGTGATGCTTTTGAAGACCTCCGGGGTGAACGCTCCAAATGTGGTAGTCAACTCCTCTAGAGCCTCCATAACGGCGTGTGCCGTTTTACTGGGTATCTTGATGATCAACTCATAACGCGTCTGCCTCTCTGTGAGCGTCAAGAGTACAGGCTCTCCCGTGGTCTTCTTGCCGATGACCGTGTCAATCTCCCAATGTCCGAATTCGCTGCGGTCATTGATGTGTTCTGGGCGTTCTTCGATACTTGTCCCTAGCTTGAGCTTATTCTGCCGTACGCGAGCGGGTTTACTCGAACGACGAACTTTCAGAGGGAGATCAAGGTTGATGATCTCAAGAAGGCCTAGGTCGATATAGTTGTAAAGGGTCTTCGTACAGACCATTTCTGAGGGTGCGAAAAGCCCTAGTTTTCGAGCTTGCCCAACGATGGCGTCGATCGAATGTTTGCTCTTTCTGAACTGTTTCATAACATGCTTGATGAAAGCTCTGACCTCGAGCAGCTTGTATTGTTTCTTCGAGTTTTCCCGATTACGCTCGTAAATGAGCTGGCCGGTATCTGGATAGTAGATCTTTACCTCGCGGTCGTTTTTGATCTGGGTGACAGTACCTCTTTCGAGCTCGACTCGAATCGTGTTATACGCTCGTCCTAGCTTCTTTGCGATGGCATAAGCGCTGTAGCCCTCTTTGAGCAGAGATGCAATTTCACCCCGCTCAAATGCACTTAAATGTTTATTCTTTCGGTCAACTGGTGTATCATTGATGGTATCCATAGTGATGCCCTCCTTATAATTGTTTGTGGTGAACTAATTATATTACAGGTTGGCACACTATGGATTTTTTATTGTTTCAATTTCATTTTACAATCAAGCTCTATTATCGTTTGAATGTGGTTCAGCTGAACATCCTACCCCTTAAAGAACGCAGGGAGGATATTCTCGAGTTTGTCCTCGCATTTGTCGATGAGTTCAACGAAGAGTACCATAGGAGAGTAAGCATCGGTGAGAAGACGAGCAATGTACTCATGAACTACGATTGGCCGGGCAATATCCGAGAGCTCAAAAATGTGATCAGCAACAGTTGCCACATGTTGGACGGTGATATCATCACCGTGGAAGACCTACCTTTTTACATTGTCAAGAGCCTGAGCAGTCGTGTGCGAGAACAGAGTGACAAGAAGTTAGAAGTGATGATTGATGATTTTGAAAAGGAAATGATCGTTAGCGAGTTGAAAAAAAACCAATTTAATTGTTCGCTCACAGCAAAAACGCTCGGTATTCACCGTTCAACGCTATATAAAAAGATGGAGAAACATCAGATTTCGATACAAGAAAAGCGATAAGGTTATTATCCTACAGAAGGTGTCGGGATTTCAAGACAGTGTCGGTCTATCGAGACAGAACACTTAGAACCATTGGCATAAGTCTTTCTCACATAGTTGAAAGGCAATCGTTTTCCCAAAGAGTGTCGCTATAATGCGACACTCTTTTTATGTTCATATGAAAGAAATGTGTATTTCCAAGGCTTGCAAGAGTTGGCATCTCATTTGCTCTTATAGCATATCACCCGGGTATTTTTGGAATTATCTTAATATTGTTAAAAACGATGATGTCTGTCAAGACGATGGACTAGAGTTCGAAAGAAGCACGAAGCAGAAACGTTGTGGTTCTTTTCGGCGAACCAGAGGAATCGAGAAGGGAAGGAATTATGTCAATAGGAGTTATCGGAACATATCATTCGAAATTTGGTAAGAGCGATCAGAGCATTTACCAGATGCTCGATCAAGCGGTAAGTGGGGCATTAAAAGATGCAGGAATCGGTGCTAAAAAGATCGGTGGGATATGGGTAGGAAACTACAGTGGTGGTGGTTTCAACAAACAGGAACACATCGCTCCACTGGCACTTAATGGAGATCCCGGTCTGAGATTCACACCGACAACACGCGTTGAGAATGCTTGTGCGTCAGGCTTCGCAGCGATTAGCCAGGCTAGAAATGCCATTCTAGCAGGGGAAGTAGACTATGCCCTGGTTGTTGGTATTGAGAAGATGACATCGTTAAAGACCAAAGGCGTCACCGAGGTCTTGGCCATGGCTTCTCATCAGACCGATGAAGCTCAAAAAGGATTCACTTTCCCTGGCCTATTCGCTGAGTTCGCAAAGGGATATATGGAAGAGTACGAGATTTCTGAAGAGGAACTGACGCACGCGTTGAGATGCATTGCATCGAAGAACTATAGAAATGCCCTGAAAAACGACTGTGCTCAAATGGCAAGAGAATGGACGGAAGAGGATATTGCCTCATTACCGGAAGAAAAGAACCCGATGATTGCTTATCCACTGAGATTGCACGACTGTTCATTGGTTTCTGACGGTGCGGCAGCAATCGTACTGACACGATCGGAAAATGTTGCGGCGCTCGGTCGGGACTATGTCGAAATGTTGGAACTTACCCATGTGACCGACTATTTAGAGATTGAGAAGCGAGCCAAATATGAGTTCACCGGTGCTATCAAAGCTGTTGATCGGTTGTACAAGAAAGTAGGGATCACGGTAGAAAATTTGGATTTTGTGGAAGTCCACGATTGTTTTACCATTGCCGAACTACTTGCCTACGAAGCCATCGGTTTGGCTAAGCCGGGTAAAGCATGCGATCTGTTGAAGGATCGTTCGGTGTACCCCGGTGGGAGATTACCCGTTAACGCATCGGGGGGTCTCAAGGCCAAAGGACACCCAGTAGGCGCCACAGGTGTTTCCATGGCTGTCCTCGCGACAAGACAATTATTAGGGAACCCGTTAGGTGAACGCGTAGAAAATGCAAAAATGGGTTTGACACTGAATTTAGGCGGGAGTGCTGTGAATAACTACGTGGCACTTTTCAAACTAAATGAGAACGGAGGGCATCAAGAATGATTTCAGGAATTCTTATGATAGTCGTTGCACTTGGCTTACTGATTTATCTGTCTTTTAGAGGTGTATCCATCTTAATCCTGGCGCCGGCATTGTCCATGCTATTAGTAGCTGTGACGGGTGATATGCCACTATTACACGCATTTACAGGTCCACTGATGGAGACAGCAGCTTCCTACATCAGAATACTATTCCCGATTTTTCTTACGGGAGCAATCTTCGGTAAGTTCATGGATGTGACGGGTGCAGCAAAATCAATTGCACATTGGATCGCAGGGAAGCTCGGCAAAAAGCGTGCTGTGACTGCCGTCGTACTCGCCACAGCAATCCTCACTTACGGTGGTGTGTCTCTCTTTGTTGTAGTATTTGTCGTCTATCCGTTGGGGATGGCGCTGTTCAAAGAAGCGGATATTCCCAAGAGGCTGTTGCCCGCATCTGTGGCCCTTGGTGCATTTACCTTCACGATGACAGCCTTGCCTGGCTCTCCCCAGGCTCTTAATGCGATGCCCACAGCAGCCCTGGGTACAGACATCTATGCGGCTCCGGTGCTGGGACTCATAGCAGCTGCGATTATGTTTTTATTGGGTAACATGTGGATCAACAAGCGAGCTGAGATGCTCAAGGCCCGAGGAGAGTTATACGGGAATCATGACGATCACACGCATGTGGTCGATGAGAAGTTACCTCCCATTAGCTTGTCCTTCTTACCGATCATCACAATCTTCGTGATCAATTTTTTCTTAGTAAACATCTACTTCAAGAAACCCTCTGTGATTGAGCATTATAATGATCTCGGTATGGGGATCAATGGCTTCTGGGCGGTCATCGTAGCTTTGGTCGTGGCAACAATTGTCATTGCAATCACATTGAGGGATTATGTGCCTAATCTCAATAAGACGTTAACCGATGGTGCAGTAAGTTCAGTGGTACCGCTATTTGCAATCGCAGCTGTCGTTGGTTTTGGTGGTGTTGTCCAGTCAACCGCTGGATTTGATGTCTTTAAAAATCTTGTGCTAGGCATGGATCTTCCGGGAATCTTCAAAGTCGGTGTGTCGACAAGTGCCGTCGCCGGTATCGTTGGTTCATCTTCGGGGGGTACGGGTATTGCCCTTACGGCTTTATCGCAGGATTTTCTCCAGATGGGTCTCAATCCCCAAGCGATTCACCGCGTTATGCTGGTGGCAGCGGGTGGACTTGATTCGTTACCGCACTCTGGGGCAATTGTTGTACTGCTCGGGATCATGGGGATTTCGCATAAAGATGGATACGCAGATATCGGGATGGTAACGGTTGTGCTACCGATTGTGGCAACGATCGTAATCATGATGACGTATGTCGTAACAGGAATCGTCTAGGTTAGAGCAAACACCAACCAGAGGGTGGAGTCAATACGCTTGATGTGATGAAAAATGTTATCGACTTGATATGAGACTAGAAGTTGAATAGGAGGCTACTATGAAACTAAAGAATAAGGTATGTATTATCACAGGTGCGGGCAAGGGTATTGGTGCTGCTGCGGCATCAAAATTTGCAGAAGAGGGTGCGGTTGTCGCTGTGTGCGATATCGACATGCAAGGGGTGCAGTCAGTTGTCACTGCGATTGAAGATGCGGGTGGTAGCGCCCATGGATTCAAAGTAGATGTCACGAAAACAGATGAAATCCAGGAAATGGTCGATGCGCTGATGGAAAAATACGGACGAATCGATGTGCTTGTCAATAATGCGGGAATCATCATGGATGCACAACTCCACAAAATGACGGAGAAGCAGTTCGATACAGTAGTAGATATCAATCTCAAGGGGACCTATAATTGCGCGAGAGCTGTGATCGAAATCATGCGGGAGCAAAAAAAGGGAGCCATCATCAACACCTCCTCGATTGTCGGAGTATATGGAAACTTCGGTCAAACGAATTACGCGGCGACAAAGTTTGGTGTCATCGGGTTTACGAAAACTTGGGCCAAGGAGCAGGGGCGTAAGGGTATTCGTACGAATGCTGTTTGTCCAGGTTTTATCGCGACATCGATTATTGATCCGATGCCAGCAGAGGTCATCAAATCGATGGAAGATAAAGTGCCTATGAAACGCCTGGGACAGCCCGAAGAGCTGGCGAATGTATACGCATTCTTAGCATCTGATGAGTCGAGTTATATGAATGGTGCTGTACTTGAAGTTAGCGGTGGGCTGATCATCTGATCGGCCTGATGATTAGAAAGGATGGAGACATTGAGTAATGTGATCTTTACTACAACTGCAGAAGCCGCTGCGATGATTCCAGATCGGGCTTCGATTGGAACGGTAGGCTTCCTATTGACTGGAGCACCGGAAGAAGTGCTTTTAGAAATTGAAAAGCGCTTCTTGGATTTGGGATCTCCCCGGGATATCCAACTGATGTGGGCCTCCGGAGTTGGTGATGGTCAACGTGCGCGCGGAATCAATCACTTGTGTCACGAAGGGTTATTGAAAAGAGTCATCGGTGGACATTACGGTTTGATCCCTCGGTTGGTTGACATGGTGAGCGAGAATAAAATTGAAGCTTACAACTTTCCACAGGGTGTACTGACCAACATGTTCAGGGATATGGCGGCGAATAGACCGGGTGTACTTACACATGTGGGTCTTGGTACATTCGTGGATCCAGATGTCGATGGTGGAAAGCTGAATGAAAAAACGACCGAGGAGTTGGTGCGAAAAATTAAAATTGAAGAGCAGGAGTACCTTCTCTATGAATCGCAGAAGATTGACGTTGCAATCATTCGGGGAACGGAAGCGGATGAAGATGGTAATATTGGCATCAGTAAAGAAGCGCTTCGTCTCGAACACCTGCCTGTGGCCATGGCGGCTCGAAACAATGGAGGCCTTGTAATTGTTCAAGTCGAACGCTTGGTCAAGCGCGGCACCATTGACCCCAAAAATGTGATTGTGCCTGGCGTGATGGTAGATGTGGTTGCTCTTGTGGAAGATGAAAAGAATCACATGCAGAACGCTGCGACCCAATTTGATATCAACTTCATTTCATCGAATGGGATCATTCCTGAAAAAGCAATAAAACCAACAAATATGAACGCCCGTAGGATTATCGCGAGGCGATCAGCAATGCAAGTGACGGCAGATAAAAGGGTATTGAACTACGGTATTGGTGTCCCGGAAAGTGTGGCGGATGTGCTCAAAGAAGAGGGGTTAGAGCATCATTTCATAGCAACGGTAGAACCGGGAATTTACGGTGGTTCAGCACAAGGTGGACTGAACTTCGGTAGCGCCTATGGACCGCAGGCGATTATCGATCACCCCTACCAGTTTGATTTTTACGATGGTGGAGGCATTGATTTGACTTTCCTCGGCATGGCCCAGTGTGATGCGAAGGGCAGTCTAAATGTATCCAAGTTCGGGCCCAAGATTGCGGGTTGCGGTGGTTTCATAGACATCTCCCAGAACGCCAAAGAGTGTGTTTTCTGTGGAACTTTCACTGCTGGTGGGCTCGAAACCCTTGTGGAAAACGGCAAACTGAGTATTGTAAAAGAAGGCAAAGTGAAGAAATTCATTGCACAATTGGAACACATCACCTTAAATGGCGAGGTCGAAGCTAGGAAGGATAAAAAGATATCCTTGGTCACCGAGCGCTGTGTGTTCGAAGTGAGGCCCGAAGGTCTCACGCTGACTGAAATTGCACCGGGAATTGATCTTGATCGAGATATCTTGTCGCAAATGGAGTTTGAACCAATTGTTGCAAAGGAACTAAAAACGATGGATGATAGGATCTTCAGAGACGAGCCGATGGGTTTAACGCTTGAGATGGAAACGGAGATCGACAAGCAAAACGTCGGTTGATTGTCGGCTTGTGCTAGATATCCTAATAGCTAGCGATGCATAGAACATCAAAAAGTGCCGGGAGTGTATCCCGGCACTTTTTGACCTCGGCAACCCATCCATAGAGTTCCACAATAGTGCTGGGATAAAAACACAATCGTTATTGTTTGTGAACCTGGGGTAGAATTGAAGTGACGATTAACGAAAATGCTCAAGGATGAGTCTTAAGACATATGAGGCTTGATTATAATCTTTGCTCTTCCCACTTCACTCGTTGGTATTAGAAAGGAGTCACCATGGATAACTTCAGCACAAAAAAGCCGGTGAACATGGCGCCCAGCGGCATCGCTACATTCGCAAAAACGGAACTCTGTACGGATGTGCACCGTGTCGATGCGGATATCGCGATCCTTGGTGCGCCCTTTGATATAGGCATCCAGGGAAAAACGGGAACGCGTCTGGGCCCAAGGGGAATCCGGGTCGCCTCCACTCGCTTTCGCTACAAATCCGGTGGGTCCTACGATCCCGAACGGGAAACAGCCTTTCTCGATGCGGACCGCTGGAAGATCGTGGACTGTGGCGATGTGGATTATGTGCCGGGGGATCTTGCCACCTCCCTGGATAACCTCACCGCGGCGATCTCACTCCTTCGCTCCCAGGGGGTCATGCCCGTTGTGTTGGGTGGAGACCACTCGATCACCTACCCGATCCTCCGGGGATTCGAGGGTTGCGAGGGGGTGCACATTATCCACTTTGACGCTCACCTGGACTGGACGAAAGAGATCGGCGGCCAAACCCTATCGAACGGGTCGCCCATGCGGAACTGCGCCGGCCTTGACCATGTGGCAGGCATTCTCACACTGGGCGTTCGCGGGATCGGCAGCAGCGGTCCAGAGGACTTCGCCGATGCCAAGGCCCATGGCACCAAGTTTTATTCACCCAAAGAAATCAGAAAGAGGGGGATCGATCAAATCTTGACTGATTTACCCCAAGGGGCCCAGGTCTACATCACCATCGATATCGATGCCATGGATGCCACCATGGTCCCGGGCACGGGATCCCCTATGTTTGGGGGCTTTGACTACGACGAAATGGTCGAGATGTTCGAAGCCATCTGCAAGCGCCACCCGGTAATCGGGATGGATCTTGCAGAAGTTTCTCCACCTTACGATGTGGCCGGGGATACCACCTCTTACCTAGCCGCCCGCCTCATTTCCGACCTGTTGGGTTTCGTGACGAAAGAACGGGAGTAAGGTCTCTTGGGTAGGCGCTGATTGTTGTCCTCTTGTCGGGGTAAAGGATTGACGAAAGCAACTGGTGTCATCAATCAGAGTACCCAAGACCAGGAGGCATGATCGACGTGAGAGTACCCTTTGATGTATTAGAACAGTTTATGAGAGATACCTTTGTGGTGGCCGGCGTACCGGAGGCCGACGCGGCCATCTGTGCCGATGTGCTGATTGAGTCGGACAAACGGGGGATCGATTCCCACGGGATCGGTCGACTCAAGCCCATTTATATCGACCGGATCCGCGGTGGGATCATCAACCCGGTGACCAAGATCGACGTGATCAAGGAAGGGCCGACCACTGCCGTTCTCGACGGCAACAACGGCATGGGTCAGGTGGTCTCGCGAAGGGCCATGGAAATGGCCATCGAAAAAGCGAAGACATTCGGTATGGGGATGGTGGCTGTGAGAAACTCCAATCACTACGGTATCGCAGGCTACTACGCTACCATGGCCACTGAGGCTGGGATGATCGGCCTGACGGGCACCAACGCCCGGCCATCCATCGCCCCGACCTTTGGCATCGAGAATATGCTGGGGACCAATCCCCTGACCTTTGGGATTCCCACGGATGAGGATTTTCCCTTTGTACTCGATTGTGCCACCTCGATCTCCCAGCGTGGGAAGATCGAAGTCTACCAGCGGGAAGGCAAGGAACTGCCCTCCGGTTGGGTGATCGGAAGCGACGGGAAACCGCGCACGGATACTGAACAAGTACTGAAGGACCTGGTTTCCGGCGGTGCAGCGCTAGCCCCCCTCGGGGGTATCGGCGAAGACTTGGGTGGCTACAAGGGCTACGGGTACGCCACCATCGTCGAAATCCTGTCCGCAGCCCTGCAAGGCGGCGCCTTCCTCAAGGCCCTCTCGGGCATGTCGGACGGGGAGAAAGTGCCCTACCGGCTGGGTCATTTCTTTATCGCCATTGATGTTGAGGCCTTTACAGAACTCGATGCCTTCAAGAAAACAACGGGCGAGATCCTGAGGGCCCTGCGGGCATCGGAAAAAGCACCGGGTGAAGAGCGCATCTATACAGCAGGAGAGAAGGAACATTTGGCTTATGTCGAACGAAGCGAGAAGGGGGTACCGATCAACGAGGCCCTCGAGAAGGACATCGAGGAGATCGGTCGCCTGTACGGAGTCAAGCTTGAGCATCATTGACCAATACCAATAGCAAGCAGTGGTGAGGACACGAAGAGCGGGTTTACCCCGCTCTTTTCTTGCGTCTGATGGACGGTATGGACACGCTGTGCGATTTCGAACACAATGGTCGTTTTCGCACTTGTTCACGGGCTTACCTTGTGCTCACTAGCCTCTCACGGCTACAATAGAAGAAACAATGCATCTGAATGTGAGGAGAGAGCCCAATGATCTTTGGAATCCCCATGGAAACAGCCCTTGTTGTTCTATTTTTCTTTATGTCGTCCATGGTCACCCCTTATATTCTCATGGTGGTTACAGAAAGAAGGAAACCACATGAATAAAGTGATGATCTACTTGATTTATTTTTCCATCTACTCCCTGGGCCTCATTTTCGTTGGAAAGGGAGGACTGAAGAAAACGGAGACCATCGAAGATTTTTTCATCGGGGGAACGGAAATCGGTCTTTGGGCATCCATTCTCACTTATACGGCCACCTGGTTTAGCGTGGCATCGATCCAGGGCTTCACAGGATCAGTGTATTCCTCTGGCTATGAAGTGATCCTTTACTCAGTGGTTGGTTGGTTTTTTGGTGCGGGCCTGTTGATTCTTCTGGTGGATCCACTGAAGGCCTACAACCTGGTCTCGATTCCCTCGTATTTCTACAAACGATATGATTCGAAGAACCTACAGATCTTTGGTGGCGTGGTTATGATCTTTTGTTATATCCTCTATATCATCATCCAGATCACCGGATTTGGATTCGTTATGACCAAGCTCCTGGCGATCGACTATAAAATTTCCTTACTGCTGATCTACCTGTTCATCGTATACACGACCTATGGGGGGTTTTTCTCTGTAGCCAAGACGGACGGATACAACATCATCATCACCATTGTTGGCGTGGCGATCACGAGCGTACTGGTCCTAAGCAGGTTCGATTCTTTCGAGATGATCAACGAGGCGGCAGCATCCATTAAGAATCCCGGTGGGTCGGTGGTCGAGATCAATGCAAGTTTCACGATGCTCTTTTCTACGGCTTTCGCATGGGGAATCGGTCTCTCTGCAAATCCCCAGTACCTGATTCGAATCTCCTCGGCTAAGGATGCATTAACGGCAAAGAAAATGATCGCCTATGCGACCTTTATTCTGGGTGCGATGTACTTGCTGTTGACGCTCATCGGAATAGGTGGTCGGGTACTACAGCCGGATCTCACGGCGGTTCAGTCTGTCGACGCCGTTTATGCCAACCTTATCAATGATACTATCTACACACCTTTTAGCGGTCTTATTCTCATCGGGATGGCGGCGGCTGCGATCTCAACGATCAACTCCCAGCTTCTTCTGATATCCAGCAGCCTCATGATCGACATTGTCTCGGCACTTGGTAAGAAGACTTATACAACAGAACGTGTTCTCGCCTATTCTCGCATGACCATCATTGTCGCCGCCACGATCAGCCTCTATTTATCCCTCTCGCCACCGGGGAGTCTTCTGATCTACGGCTCTTATGTGTGGGCGGTCTTTTCGGTGACGTTCTTCTTACCGCTCTACGGTGGCGTCTTCTGGAAGAGAGCGAATATCCACGGTGTGAAAGCTTCGATTATCTCAGGACTGCTGGTCATGGCTATCGCACTGTTGAGAAGTGGTCTGAGTACAGAAGTGAGGCTATGGCATCCGGTGATCCCCTCCTTCACCGTGGCCACGGTGTGCTTCGTTCTGTTCAGCCTGCGAGGGGAGAAGGTCAATGATCAGGCTGGATATTGAGAACCGGATACTGTTGCCACTATTGGTTTTGATCATCGTACCGATCATTAGTATCGGTGCACTTTCCTATAGAAATGCTTATGAAATGTCACTCGAGCGAGAATGGAACCATATGGATCAACTGCTTCTCTTGATCGATGCCGAGCAGCCTGAGGAAGAGCTCTTTGGCTATAGATTTGACTTGGTTGCCGAGCATCAGTTCGACCTTTCAGAAAATGAGGTCGGACACCTTCTCACCGATCAATTACTGATCAGTTACCGTTATCTGCCGGAGGAGAAGGGATATCTTACCCTGGCTTACGAAAGGGAAAAGCTAGCCAACAGCCTTTTTGATTTCCAGAAGAATTCCATTCTGGTTGCAATCGTCTCCATGCTGGTTTCTACTCAAATCATCATTATTCTGGCCAACTATATTTCGAATCCACTGCGCCGTATGCGTAGAACCTGTGAGACGATACAAAACGGTGGCTATGAAAAGATGACCATGACCCATCGCAAGGATGAGCTGGGCATCCTGGCCAATGCATTTAACAGTATGATGGAAACGATCGCGGAGAGCACGGAGGCAATCGAGTCTCTGCAGGCTTTGAATCAGAAGATTCTCGAGAATGCCCCCATAGCCTTGTTTTTGGTAGACCAGAAGGGGCTTTCTGCTCTGAATAAACGAGCAGAAAAATGGAAGGCTATGGAGCTGGTGGAAAGTCAATCTGGTAAAGAATTGAAGTTGTTTTTGAAAAGCGTTAAAGAGAATGAGGTCTATCGACTGAAAGATGCCCGAACAGGCAAGAACTATCACCTGGATCTCTCGAAAACTGACTTGCAAGAGGTCGGCGCCATCATCAGCCTACATGATATCACCAGACGTCGCATGCTCGAGAGTCAAGTGGAACAAATGGATAAACTGTCCTCACTCGGACGTCTTTCTGCAGGGCTTGCCCATGAGATTAGAAATCCCTTGACTGGAATCAGAGGCGGTATTCAGATTCTCTACAAGCGATACAACCACGATACGGCCTCCGCTGACATTTACCACATGCTGTTGTCTGAAATCGATCGGTTGAACCATCTGATCAACGAAATGCTCAACTATGCCAAACCATCGGTGGCCAATCAACGCATCTGTGACTTGGAAGAACAACTGATGAGCGCATTGCAACTGATGAAGGACTACTTCAAAGATGAGGGTGTGAGATGGTCGGTCGCTTCAGATCTAGAGCGTGGTCAGTGTTTACTCGATCCCAACCAGTTGAAGCAGATCTTGTTGAACCTATTTGAAAATGCCGTCCATGCCATGGAGAAGACAGAGAAGGAGCTCAAGATAGCCCTATACCATACGACCGACGGATCGGGTCAGCGATGGATCGTGTTACGGATACAGGATAGTGGTCGTGGCATCGCGAAAGAAGATATCAAGCATCTTTTCGATCCTTTCTTCACCCGGTTTGAAGAGGGCACAGGACTAGGCCTCTCGATCGTTCAGAAGCTAATGACAGAGAACAACGGTCAGATTGATTTCGAGAGCACCGAGGGTGTTGGGACAACCGTAACGTTATTATTTGAGGAGGCAAGACATGCGTAGCGTTTTAATCATAGATGACGAGGCCAGTATTCGTCTGGTCATAGGCGAAAGTTTAAGCGATGCAGGATACGAAGTCCTATCGGCGAAAAATGGTAGGGAGGCGAAACTGGCAAACCGCGAACAGGTACCACATGTGATTCTTCTGGATTTAAAACTGGGTCAAGAGGATGGACTTTCCTTAATCGATGAGCTCAGATCCTTCAATCCGAACGTTCAGATCATCGTACTCACCGCCCATGGCGATATCAAATCCGCTGTGACCGCGGTGAAGAAAGGTGTGTTTGATTTCCTCAACAAACCCTTTGATCTGGACGAACTCGAGATGACCATCCAAAAGGCTCTGGATATGAAGGTGCTGAAGAATAAAATCTATCTCCATGAGAAAGAAAAAGAGTTCAATCAGTTGGACTTCGTTGGATCTTCTGACCAGATGCTACGACTGATTTCACAACTCGCTAAGGTATCGGTGATGGAGGATGTGACCGTCTTGATCCGTGGTGAGTCCGGCACAGGGAAAGAACTGGCAGCAGAGTATATCTATAAGAACAGCCCGAGGATCAATAAACCGAATATCAAGATTAATTGTGCGGCCATGCCTGAGAATCTGGTGGAAAGTGAACTGTTTGGCTATGTGAAAGGTGCTTTTACCGGCGCCACGGGAGAGAAGGTCGGACTGCTGGAAGCGGCCGATGGGGGAACAATTTTTCTCGATGAAATCGGCGAACTCTCACCGGAGATCCAGGCCAAGTTATTGCGTGTACTTGAGTATAAGAAAGTCAAGCGTCTGGGGAGCGTCAAAGAATTTTCCATCGATGTACGGATCATCGCGGCGACCAATAAGAACCTCGAGGAAGCGATTAAGGTTGGAGAGTTCCGGGAAGATCTCTATTATCGGCTCAACGTCTTTCCCGTGGTGATGCCTCCGCTACGAGATCGGCCTGAGGATCTGGGCACATTGATCCGGCACTTCGTTGGCATCTACGCTCATAAATTCGGAAAAGAGATCTCGGTTTCCCGCGCTTTTATCGAGGCTGCTTCCACCTATCCATGGCCGGGGAATGTACGGGAACTTAAGAACGTGATCGAAAGACTGTGTATTCTATCCGATGACAAAGTGCTCCTCACTTCAGATTTCCATGTATTCGACAAACCCAGGGCATCGAGAGAGCCCATCGCCCCTCCCTCCATGGTCGAGGATGGATTTGACCTGGAGAAGGAACTCGAAAAAATCGAGAAGACTTATATTCTGAAAGCTCTTGAGCTTACGGATGGTAACATATCGAAAGCATCTGAGATGCTGCGGATTACTCGGTACACACTCATGAGACGGATGAGCAAATACAATATCTGATGATCGATAACGAACACCTGTGCATTTTCACACGGGTGTTTCGTGCGTTTTTGAACAAAAATGGTCTGAGAGCCTAAAAAAGAGGGGTTTAAGTTGGCACATGACTTGCGATAATAAAGAACTAGAAAATAGAAGGAGGAGTTCAAATGAGTGTTGAAGTAAAAAAGGAACAGGTCAAGAGTCGTGGGGGCATCATGGCGAAACTCAAGTCCATGGGACCGGCGGCAATCGTCACCGCTGCTTTCATCGGACCCGGGACGGTCACCACAGCATCCCTGGCGGGAGCACGGTATGGGTATGCGCTGTTATGGGCCATGGCTTTTTCTGTCTTTGCCACAATCGTGCTTCAGGAAATGGCCGCCAGACTAGGCATCGTGACGCGCCTGGGACTCGGAGAAGCGCTTCGTGAGCAATTCGAGAATCCTGTGTTGAAATACGCCAGCGTATTTCTCGTGATCGCTGCGATTGGAATCGGTTGTGCGGCCTACGAAACGGGGAACATTCTCGGCGGTGCACTGGGATTAGAAGCGATCACCGGAATCTCAATGAACATCTGGGGGCCCCTCATGGGTGCGGGCGCTTTTATCTTGTTGTTCTCAGGCAGTTATAGGATCGTGGAAAAATTCCTCGTGGGTCTGGTCGTTGCGATGAGCGCGATTTTCATTACCACCGCCATTATCGTCCGTCCCGATTTGGGGGCCATCATGGCCGGTTTTGTACCCTCAGTACCCAAGGGTGGGGCCCTTCTGGTCGTGGCACTGATCGGAACAACGGTTGTACCCTACAACTTATTTCTTCACGCCTCGGCGGTTCAGGAGCGCTGGAGTGATGCCAGTGGCATCAAAGATTCAAAAATTGATATTATCTTTTCTATCGTCCTGGGGGGTCTGATCTCCATGGCGGTGATCGTCACGGCATCGGCAGCATTCTTCGGTTCGGGTATCGCAATTGGAAATGCTGGTGAAATGGCGACTCAGCTTGAACCCTTGCTCGGTTCTTGGGCGAAAAATATCTTTGCATTCGGACTCTTCAGCGCAGGACTTTCCTCAGCGATCACGGCACCCCTGGCTGCAGCCTATGCCACTTCCGGTGCACTGGGATGGGAAAAGGATATGAAGAGCAAGAGATTCAGAGCCATCTGGATGGTCGTTCTGGGCGTCGGTATCGTGTTTTCCGGTCTGGGGCTCAAACCGTTGAGCGCCATTATCTTTGCACAGGCTGCTAACGGGATCCTGCTACCGATTATCGCGATCTTCCTACTCTATGTCATGAACAATAAGAAAAGACTTCAGACTTACGTGAACACCCCCCTTACCAATGTCTTGGGTGGGGTCGTCGTCCTCGTCGCGATTGTTCTCGGCGCACGGAGTTTACTCATGGTCATGGGGATTCTATAAGGGTGGCTTAGGCCACCTTTTCCTTGCTGGAGGGAGGAGCAGATGAAGATTGATCTGAACAGTGATCTGGGCGAGAGCTTCGGTCGCTATGAAATGGGAATGGACGCCGAGATCATCCCCTTGGTGTCCTCTGTGAGTATCGCCTGCGGTTTTCACGCGGGTGATCCTGTCACGATGGAAAGAACCGTTGAACTGGCACTGCGGCATCAGGTAAAGATCGGTGCACACCCCGGATACCGAGATCTAGAAGGCTTCGGACGTCGTGATATGAGTCTCTCGCACCGAGAAGTGAAGGGACTTCTCTTGTATCAGATCGGAGCGCTGGACGCTTTCGTTCGGTCGAAAGGCGGTCGATTGCACCATGTAAAACCACACGGTGCACTCTACAATCGCGCTTCGAGGGATCTGGAGCTAGCGAGAGTTATTGTAGAGACCATACAGTCTCTTGATCCTGACCTGATGCTTTACGGCCTTTCGGGTTCATGCCTGGAAAGGGCTGCAAAAGAGAGGGCACAACCCTTTGCAAGTGAGGTTTTTGCCGATCGACAGGTGACGGACAAGGGTCTACTGGTGAGCCGTGGTGAGCCGAACGCAGTAATCCACTCTGTGGAAGTCTGCGCAAAACGAGTGATGGGCATGGTCAGAGATCGAGAAGTTGAGAGTATCGGTGGTAAGATGATTCCCATGCGGGCTGAAACCATCTGTGTTCACGGAGATCATGAAGAAGCCCTGGCCTTCGTCAAGTCGCTACGCGCTACCCTTGAGAAGAAAGGTGTAACCATCGGATGATGAAAGGATGTTGCCTGTGCACCCACAATGTATCCGTCTGAGCGATCAGGCGATAGCCGTCAATTATCCGAATCGGATTGAAGAGAGAATCAGTCAAGAGATTCGTGTGCTCACGCGGTGTTTCAAAGAAGAACTGAAGCGCGAAGTACGCGACATCGTACCGGGTTTTCGACAGATCGTCATCACCTTTGATCCGCTCTTGGTCGACGCAAAAAAGCTACTCTGTAAAATCAAAAGGATCACTGTGAGTCATAACCTGGAGCTCGCTGTTGAGAAGGAGATCGTAAACATCCCCGTCTGTTATGAGGAACCCTTTGATCTGGATATGAAAGAAGTATGTACCTATCTGGGGATCAATCGGGAGGAGCTTGTGAAACGCCATACCGAAGGAGAGTACTTGATCTACATGATCGGGTTTACACCGGGATTTCCCTATCTCGGAGGGATGGACGAGGGGCTCACAACGCCGAGGAAAGAACAACCAAGACAGAAAATCCCCGCGGGATCAGTGGGGATCGCCGGCCCTCAGACTGGTGTCTATCCCATCGTTAGTCCTGGGGGCTGGCAGATCATCGGTCGGACGCCCTTGAGATTATTCGACCCGGAGTCGTCAGAACCGGTCTTGCTCTCTGCCGGACAATACGTGAAGTTCTATCCCATCACGGTGGAGCAGTACAAGGAGATCGAGAGGGAGGATGGATCATGACGGGCATTCTTGTGAAGAAACCGGGTCTTCTGACAACCCTGCAGGATGCTGGACGCTTCGGTTACCAAGATCGCGGGATCTCTCCATCGGGGGTCATGGACCATCTTGCGATGAAGCACGCCAATCTTCTGGTGGGCAACCATCTTGATGAAGCGGTGATGGAGATGACCTTACTTGCCAGTACTTTTGAGTTCCAAGAAGATGCACTGATTGCCATCACGGGAGCAGAGATGGGTTTTACGATCAATGGGGAACCGGTGGGGAAGGATCAGACACTTTACCTCAATGCTGGCGATGAACTATCAGGTGGCTTTGCATCGAAGGGAGCGAGAACCTACATGGCGATCAGGGGTGGTTTCGTGATTCCCGAAGTGCTCGGTAGCAAGTCCACCTTCTTGCGGGCAGCCATAGGAGGCTTCAAAGGACGAGCGATCAGACAGGGGGATACATTAACGATCACTCGGATGCATGACTGGATTGAAAAAAGATCCCTCTCTTCCTCCTTGATCGATCCGGTGTATCGCAATAGAAAGGTTCGCGTTGTCTTGGGAGATGAGGTGGAGGCTTTTACCGATGAAGGAATGAAAGTGTTCCTATCTTCCGAGTACAGTATAGGGAATGATTCTGATCGGATGGGGTATCGTTTGTCCGGTCCTCAGATACGTCATAAGACGAATGGGGATATCCTGTCTGGGCCCATTCAATTCGGTTCGATCCAGGTTCCTGGAAACGGACAACCGATCATCATGATGGCCGATCGGCAGACCACAGGTGGGTACACGAAAATCGGACAAGTGATTCAAATGGATCTGCCCTATCTCGCTCAGAGAAAACCAGGTGACCGGATCTCTTTTGAAGCCATAGGGGCAGAAAAAGCCGTTACACTTTGGCGAGATTACCATCAGGATTTAAAAGAATACCAGGACGTGCAAAGGGATCCTTTGAGGGTAGACCAACATCCCCAGAGATTATCCATCGGCATCCTCAATGAAAACTATCTTGTCACGATAAGGGAGCGCTAGTATGAATGTAAAGACCATGCATCCAAAACAAATGCGAGAGCTCATTCGAAAGGGAGCTTTCGATCAGCCGACGTCAGGTGTGAGCCTAGGGTACGCACAAGCGAATCTCGTGATGATTCCCAAGGCCTACGCCTATGATTTTTTACTCTTCACCCAGCGCAATCCAAAGCCCTGTCCGGTTCTCGCTGTATCGGACCCGGGTGCTTCTTCCGTTGCTATTGGTGAGGATGCCGATCTGTACACAGATCTTGGGAAGTATCGCATCTATCGGGAGGGTGTCCTTTCTGAAGAACGCGAGGACGTATCGGATTTCAAAGACAAGGGACTGGTGGCTTTCTTACTGGGCTGTAGTTTCTCCTTTGAATCTGAGTTGCTAGCAGCCGGGATCTCAATTCGGCATATAAACGAGCAAAAAAATGTAGCCATGTACGATACCAATTTGCCGCTCAAGGGCAGTGGTGTTTTTGAAGGGAACACGGTGGTCTCCATGCGACCGATCAAAGGAAGCGAAGTCGCTAAGGCTGTGGAGATCACTTCGAGACTTTCGAAGGTTCACGGTTCACCCATTCATGTGGGATGTCCTGAGGCCATCGGTATCCAACGGATCGAAGAGCCGGATTACGGAGATTTTGTTCCGATACAAGCCGATGAGGTACCTGTCTTTTGGGCCTGTGGTGTGACCCCTCAGAATGCGCTGAGAAAAAGCAAGATTCCTTTCGCCATCACGCATGCACCGGGCTTTATGTTTATCAGCGATGTGAAAAATATCGACCTACTCGATTAAAAGAAGGGGTGGAAGATCCGTCCAGGTGTTTGCGAAGAGCAGATGAGACATTGGCGGCTTCACTGATTCGCACGGATTGTAAGACATGGTGCCCGCTTGTCAAGAGCGTGGCAGCGTGTCTTTATCTCTTTGATCCGTCGCCAGTGAGTACTGATTCTCTGTTGGACAGAACGTCTTTACTAGCGACTCTCGCTCTGGTATACTTATGTTAATCGATAGTGATCAAACGTTAAACCAAGGTGATGAGAGACGCATCACCCGGGACGCTACAGGAGAAGATGGAGGGGTAATGATGTTCAACAACGAAGCTGCTTACGGCGTGCTCACCTCAAGAGTGCTCACCCACGAACAGAAGCTGATGAATCTGGCCAAACATGCGGAGAATGCCTTCGAGATCTTTGAAGTTTCCGATCGGATGCAGGCATTTTTTGAAAACGGCTGCATCCACGATCTTTACGAGGGGAACGCTCCCTACCGTCCGCGCTATATCATGCCGGACTACGGGCAGTTTGTCGAGAAAGGCAGTGACTTTCTCGAGGTTGCGCCTCCGCAGGATTTCGATGAACTGATCTTCGCCCTGATGACCGTCTATCGTCACACGCCTTCTATCACCAACTTCCCCGTATACCTGGGGAACCTCGATCGATTGATCGCGCCCTTCATCGATGATCTCTCCGATGAAGAGGTGATCAAGAAGCTCAGATTGTTTTTCAACTACCTGGACCGCACGATCACGGACTCCTTCTGTCACGCCAACATCGGTCCTGAAGGAAGCCGCGCCGGGGAACTGGTTCTCGAGGCGGAGAAGGGGCTGCAGAACGCGGTGCCCAACTTCACGATCAAGTACGACCCAAAAGTCACCAGCGATGCCTTCATGAAGAAGGCCATCGAAACCTCCCTCGCCTGTTCGAATCCTGCAATCTGCAACCACCAAGCGAACGTGAACACCTACGAGGGTGAGTACGGGATCTCGAGCTGCTACAACATCCTGCCGGTTCAGGGTGGTGCTTACACGCTCACGCGCCTGACGCTGACCAAGTTGGCGGAGGTAGCGGACAGTGTCGACGAGTTCATGGATGAGCTCCTGCCCGAGGTCGTCGGTCTCATCGGCGACTACATGGCCCAGCGCATCCGGTTTATCGTGGAGAAGTCTGGATTCTTCGAAAGCAGTTTCCTCGTGAAAGAGGGCCTGATCTCCAAGGACCGTTTCGTCGGCATGTTCGGGATCACGGGCCTCGCCGAGGGCGTCAACACGCTCCTGAAGGACCAGGGGCTCGTCTACGGAACGGATCAAGCCGCCGATGACCTGGCCGACCGGATCATGGACCGGGTTAAGAAGCTCGTGGACGAGCTGGAGGCACCCCACTCACCGCTGACCGGGGGTCAGTTCGTCCTCCACGCCCAGGTGGGCGTGGACACGGATCTCGGTGTGACCTCTGGCGTGCGGATCCCGGTGGGTGATGAGCCCGAGAGCTTCATCGAACACCTCCGGCACTCCTCCAGGTACCACAAGTATTTCCCATCGGGTGTCGGCGACATTTTCCCGATCGCTTCGCACGTGGATGCCAACCTAGACTCCCTGCTCGATGTGGTCAAGGGAGCCATGAACGTCGGCGTCCATTATATGTCCTTTTACGCGGCAGACACAGATCTCGTTCGGATCACAGGATACCTCGTGAAGCGTAGCGAGATGGAAAAGTTCAACCTAGAGGAAACGGTACTGCAGAATACTACGCACTTGGGCGCGCCCAGTTATGAAGTGAACAAATTGGCCGAGCGAAAAGTACGGATGGCGGATTGACGGGAGGAAATGCATTGCATCAGAAAACCGACCTTTTGCAGACCTTCGGATCATCAATCACAGGTGGAACGGCAAAAGCCTATATCAATAGAATCATCCCCGTCTCCACGGTAGATGGCCCGGGAGCGAGAACGGCGGTTTTCGTCCAGGGCTGTAACCTGAACTGCGCTTACTGCCATAATCCGGAGACCATCCATCTCTGTAACCACTGTGGCGATTGTGTCCCCGGGTGTCCCAGCGGATCCCTGGCTCAGGTAGATGGCAAGGTCTCTTGGAATCCAAAAACCTGCATCGACTGTGACCACTGCGTCGACGTGTGCCCGCATCTCGCTTCTCCCAAGGTACGCATCCTGTCAGCACAGGAGGTCTTCGAGGAGATCAGACCCAACATTCCTTTTATCCGCGGGATCACCACCTCCGGTGGTGAATGCGCCCTCTACCCCAAGTTCTTGACGGACCTCTTTCGCCTGGCCAGGGCAGAGGGTATGACCACGCTGATGGATACCAACGGCACGGTGAACCTCTCGCTCTTTCCAGACCTGCTTGAGGTGACCGATGGCGTGATGCTGGATATTAAGGCCTGGGATGAAGAGGTCTTCGAGCGTCTCACCGGCCGACGGCCGACGGGCGCCCTGCCGATCAACCTCAGTCACCTAGCCACCACGGGCAAGCTCGAAGAAATCCGCCTGGTCTGTCAAGAGGAGTGGGTGGACATCGAGGCCTCACTTCGGGGCGTGAGCGAGACGATCCCCGAGCATATCGCATCCACGCGCCTGAAACTCATCGCCTTTCGTACCCACGGTGTCGAGGGCAAGATGAAAGACGCTCTTATGCCCAGTTCCGAGCAGATGGCTTCTTACGCTGCCCTTGCCCTTTCTCTGGGCTTCGGCGAGGTCGTCATAGGCTAGCGGGTAGGAATGAGCTTTGTGATGTCCTTCTGGATACAAGAAGAGCACCTGTGCCAACCGTTCAAGATGAATCGGTCGACACAGGTGCTCTTCATTTCTGAAAAGAATTTTTCTCTTGCTTCAGAATGGCTTCTTCATTGATCGCTTAAGGGGATGACACTATCCCGTTCGATCAGGGTGGGGGTGAGGATGGTACGCGAGATCTCGTCCTGGCCGATCAGCCTTCGGTAAGTCTCGAAGGTCTCCTCGGCCAGCACGGCCACATCCTGGATCACGGTGGTGATCGCCAGACCAAAGGTATAGTCATCGGGGATATTGTCGTTGCTGATCAGGGAAAGGTCGTCCGGAATGCTCTTCTTTGCCTCGCGCAGTGCCTTTAGAAAACCCAATGTCATCCGGTCGTTACAGGAGAAAAGGGCCGTCATGTCCGTTTCGAGCAATTCTTTGCCCGCCTCGTAGCCACTGTTGTAGCCGTAATCCCCATACTGGACGTAACGCGCGTCTAGGGGGATACCTGCCTCCATCAGGGCGCGGGTGAATCCCTCTAAGCGCGCGTTCTCTCCTTGTTCCGAACGCGGTGGCGCGATGATTCCAATCTTACGGTGTCCCCGATCGATGAGGAAGCGGGCCGCCTTGTAGGCTCCGGCGGCATTGTCAAAACACACCTGGCCGACATCAAGGTCTTCAAAGACCCGGTCCACTAGGACCAGCGGAACGGAAAGCCTGTCGATATGCTTCTTCAATCGGTCGTCGGTAAAAGCTTCGAAACTAGGGCACAGGAAGATCCCGTCCACCTGTCGGCTGACGAGCAGGTCGAGGAGCTTGAGATCCATCTCGCGTTTTTCGTTGCTGTTCAGGATCAAGAGAACGCGGTCTTCCTCCAGGCATCGTTTCTCTAGGTGCTTGGCAAGACGGGAGAAATAGGGGTTCTCGATGTCCGGGACGATCAAGCCGATGAGACCGGACTCTTTCGTCACCAGGGCCCGCGCAGCGCGATTGACCCGGTAGTTAAGCCGGTCGGCTGTTTCTAGGATCTCCTCCCGTTTCTCTTGGCTAATCCGTATGGGCTTTCGATTGAGCACTTTGGATACCGCCGTGATGGAAACACCAGTGGCATCGGCAATGTCTTTTAACGTGACCTTCATCAACATCCGCTCCTCATCTTAGGGATCTCTCCTCTATCCATTATAACAGAGGAACCGTGGAGCCGCCCACCCTTCGTGGATCGCTTCCTTGTTCGCTTCCCGTCTACGTGCTACAATCGAAGAAAACAGTAGAGACGGGAGGAGCATATGTTATACTTCGTCAACGATTACTCTGAAGGTGCTCATGAAAAGATACTCCAGGCACTGATCGATACGAACAGGGAAAAGCACGCCGGTTACGGTGGTGATGTGTACACAGAATCGGCCAAGGAAAAGATCAAGGAAGCCTGCCGGTGCCCTGAGGCGGACGTCCACTTTCTCGTGGGTGGTACGCAGACCAACGCCACGGTGATCAGCGCCATGCTCAGATCTTATGAGGGTGTAATCGCCGCCACGACGGGTCACGTGAGTCTCCACGAGGCCGGGGCAATCGAGTACACCGGTCACAAGGTGTTGGAGATCGAACATGAGGAAGGAAAGATCTCGGCGCAAGCGGTAGGCAACTACCTTGAGACTTTCTACGCCGACGGCAATCACGCCCACATGGTCTATCCAGGTATGGTCTATATCTCTCATCCCACGGAATACGGAACCTTGTACACGAGGGAAGAACTCAAGGAGCTATCCGAAATTTGCCGTGACTATGAGATCCCCTTGTACCTCGACGGTGCCCGGATGGGTTATGGCCTCGTCAGCCCCGGAAATGATGTGATGCTTCCGGAACTCGCGGCGTTGGTCGATGTTTTTTACTTAGGGGGCACCAAGGTCGGAGCGCTCTGCGGTGAGGCCGTGGTTTTCACCAAGCAGAATACTCCTGATCACTTCACGACCATCATCAAGCAGCGTGGCGCCCTTCTCGCCAAGGGTCGGCTCCTGGGGATCCAATTCGATACCCTGTTCACCGATGGACTCTATATGGAGATTGCAAAAAACGCCATGCATACGGCAGAGCGATTGAAAGCGGCTTTTCGCGAGAAAGGGTACACCTTTTTGATCGATTCCCCGACGAATCAGATTTTTATCGTTCTCGAGAACGGGGAATTAAAGCGTCTTGAGGAAGAGGTAGCTTTCAGCTTCTGGGAGAAGTACGATGATGAGCACACCGTTGTCCGCTTTGCCACGAGCTGGGCCACGACGGATGAAGAGATCGATGCGTTGATCAAACTTCTCTGAGACGAGCCAAGGTGATCATTTCCATATGGCGACAAGCAAAACCCGTGAACGCAGTCATGGGTAGCCCAGTGTAACGAGCGGAGACGCTCGTTTTTTTTGATTCTGCAAATCTATGTCAACGCGTGATCTTTCAGATGGTGGGCAGCAGTGACAGGTTACAGAGGGCTTGTTGGCACTGTGTAGAACCATTAAACCGCATGAAAGGGACGATGCAGTATGCCTCATAAGAGCGACCATCCTACAAATTTTGTTGAGCCTTGCCAATAAGGGGTATAGGAATAGATGGAGAGCCTATAGAACCATGGCGACGAAGGAGGCGATCAGTTCTAACGAAGGAAATCAAGAGTAAAGGAAGGTTGCGCTGAAAGTGTTCAGAATAAGGAGTATGAGGAGGACGAATCAATGAGTATGTTTTGTTATCAGTGTCAGGAAGCGGCGAAGAACGAAGGGTGTACAGTTGTTGGTGTCTGTGGTAAAAAAGACGACGTTGCCAATATCCAGGACCTTCTGATCTATACACTCAAGGGGATTTCACAGATCGTCAAGAAGGCGGATCTCGATGTCAAGGAATTGGGGACCTTGAACCACCAGATGCTCAAAAGCCTGTTCATGACCATCACGAACGCAAATTTCGACTGGACGGCCATTGAGAATCAGATCAAATTGATGGTCTCGATGCGTGATGATCTTGTGAATAACCTGAATTTAGAAGGCCTCCATGATGCGGCAACTTTCCAGGTGGAAACAGGCGCAGATATGGCAGAGAAGATGAACAGTCCTGAGGTCGGCGTACTGGCGACAGAGAATGTCGATGTACGTTCGCTCAGAGAACTGATTATCTACGGACTAAAGGGCATCGCCGCTTACACAGAGCATGCCTATAACATGGGTAAAACTAATCCCGAAATATATGATTTTGTTTACGAGGCGCTAGCGGCCACTCTCGATGATAGTCTGTCGGCAGATGATCTCGTGGCACTGACGCTGAAGACCGGCGAACACGGCGTAAAGGCCATGGCTTTGCTCGACGAGGCGCACAACGCTCGCTTTGGTAGTCCTGAGATCACCGAGGTGAATATTGGTGTCAGGAACAACCCTGCCATCTTGATTTCAGGTCATGATCTCGTGGACCTCGAGATGCTCCTTGAGCAGACCAAGGGAACAGGTGTTGACGTGTACACGCACAGTGAGATGTTGCCGGGTCACTACTATCCTGCTTTCAAGAAATATGACAATTTCGTGGGCAACTACGGTGGTTCTTGGTGGAGACAGATCACGGAATTCGATTCTTTCAATGGGCCGATTTTATTCACGACTAACTGTATCGTTCCACCGAGAAAAGAAGAGGTCAGAGAACGCATCTACACATCCGGCTCTTCCGGCTACCCTGGATGCGAGCACATTGTGGCCGATGAAAACGGATGGAAAGATTTCTCTAAGATTATTGCACATGCGAAGAAACTCGACGCACCGGAAGAAATCGAGACCGGGACCATTGTCGGTGGATTTGCTCACAACCAAGTCATGGCACTCGCAGATCAAGTGGTGGACGCAGTGAAGTCCGGTGCTATCAAGAAGTTCTTCGTCATGGGTGGTTGCGACGGTAGAATGAAATCAAGAGAGTACTACACGGAGTTCGCTGAGAAACTCCCCGAGGACACCGTAATCTTAACGGCAGGTTGTGCGAAGTACCGTTACAACAAGCTGGACCTCGGCGACATCGGTGGTATCCCGCGTGTCCTCGATGCCGGTCAGTGTAACGATTCCTACTCCCTCGCCGTGATTGCGCTGAAACTCAAGGAAGTTTTCGAACTCGATGATATCAATGATCTGCCTATCGAGTTCAACATCGCTTGGTACGAGCAGAAGGCCGTGATCGTTCTTCTCGCACTGCTTTCACTCGGAGTGAAGAACATTCACCTGGGACCGACGCTCCCCGCCTTCTTGTCGGAGAATGTGGCCAGTGTCCTCGTTGAGAAGTTCGGTATCGCCGGCATTACGACGGCGGAAGAAGACGTCGCAGCCTTCATGCAGTAGAAGCATAAGACGAGAGTATTTTCCTTCTCACTATCGAACAATGAAAAGCTATCCCTGTTGCGTAGCCGTAACAGGGGTGGCTTTTTTATTGCAGGTTTTTTTCAGTTTAAGAGTTAATCCGAAATTTTTGACGCACTGTTTTGTGTCGCCGATGCGTGTATGGGTATGCTTAAACTGACATGTATCGCGAACAAGGAGGCCTGAGAAGAATGAAAGAAGAGCGAGTGGCGCGTCTGGTCCAGTACGTCCAGAGCGTTGGGCAAAAAGAGAAAGGAAAAGAGCTTTACGATACCTATCGAGAAGAATTAGAAGGGGTTACACCACAAGAGGCCTTTGCCGTCTTCCACGCTTTGTTGGAAGAGGGTAAAGGGGCCGATGAGATCTTGGTCTTTCTCGACAAGGTGATCAATGTCTTCTACAAGAGCTTGAGTTCATATGAATGGCAATCACCGAAAAACGACAACTTCCTCCAAGATTTGATGTTGGAAAATCAGGCGCTCGAAGAGAAGATGGAGCCGATCAAGGCTATACTTAAGGAGAAGGAAGCGGAGGATAAACGGACCAGACTGTTGCCCTTGATCGAAGAACTACATGCTTTCGATGCCCATTATGTGAAGAAGGAGAACATTCTGTTTCCCTACCTGGAGAAAGCCCACGAGCGCTTCCACGGCCTCAAGATCATGTGGGCACTCCACGATGAAGTCCGTGCTCAGCTCGCCCGGACAATTGCGATTCTCAAGGATCCTTCTGCCGACCAAAAAGACATCAATGTGGAGATCGGCAGCCTCTTCTTCGATCTGCTCGGCGTGGTGAAGAAAGAACGTTTGCTGCTTTTTCCAGCGGCCAGTGAAGTGCTCGGCACCCTGGAGTGGTACGAGATGTACCGGCAGAGCCTGGACTATGATTTTCCTTTCATTGACAAAGACAAATCTGCTTTTGGAGAACCATCTGAAGCTTTCGAAGTGACCGGCGCCAATGAAAAAATCACTTTGAAGACGGATACCGGGATCTTGGATCTCGAGCAGGTGTTGCTGATCTTCAACCACCTGCCCGTGGACCTGACTTTTGTGGACGAAAACAACAAGGTGCGGTTCTTCAACAAGGCCAAGGATCGGTTTTTCCCCCGCTCGCCGGCGATCATCGGTCGGGATGTGGACAAGTGCCATCCTCCGGCCAGCGTGCACATTGTGGAGGAAATCGTGGAGAAGTTCCGCGAGGGCAAAGAAGATCACGTACAGTTCTGGATTGACATGAAGGGTCAGAAGGTCCTCATCCAATATTTCGCCCTCAGAACGACATCCGGAGCGTACAAAGGCGTGCTAGAGGTCAGTCAAGAGATCGGGGCAATCCAGCGACTTGAAGGAGAGAAACGACTTTTGGACTGGGAAGGATAGGAAAGGGGAAAGACCATGCACTTTCTACATGTATCCGATTTGTCTACACAAGAGGTTCACACGGTATTCGATCTGGCCGATCGGTTGAAAAAAGGCGAGCGACATAGCCCCTTGGAAAATAAAACCGTCGCCCTCTTCTTTCCGCAGAGTAGCCTGCGCACCCGACTGAGTTTCGAGCGTGGCGTATCGCTACTCGGCGGTCAACCCGTGCTCTTTCCACCGGAGACGCTGGATAAGCAGGAGGATCCGGTGGATGTGATGCATTACATGGCCAATTGGGTGGATTTGATCGTCATGCGTCATCGTGATCTTGCCCTTCTCGAGTATCTGGCAAAAATCAGCCCAGTGCCTGTGATCAACGCCATGACAAGGGAGAATCATCCCTGCGAAATTCTCGCAGATCTCTATGCGCTGGATAGATTAAAAGGTGACTTTCGATCGCTTCAGTACACCTTTATCGGGGAGGCGGGAAACATCGCCAGAACTTGGGCCCATGCTGCAAAACACCTTGGCTTTACGCTTCGTCATGCTGCACCGGACAACGAACGCATCACAGAGGACGATGTGCATTATCGGTTTTCTACGGATCTTGATCGCATGCTACCAGGAACAGATGTGATCCTAACGGATCCGCTTCCTGAAAACTATAGGAACCAATCCTATTACGCGCGTTACCAGATAGACCTGAGACGGCTTGCGCTAGCGGGACAGGATGTGCTGCTCAACCCGTGCCCGCCTTTTCACCGGGAAGAAGAAGTGTCCGCTGATGCCGTTGCTTCCCATCATTTCGTCGGCCATGCTTTCAAGAAGGATCTTCTCTATGTGCAAATGGCGCTGATGATGATGGCCACTGAACAGCGATGACCGCTAAATGTATGAAAGGGGTGGGGGAGGACATGCAGCTATAGAAAACCATTTGGAGTAACGACATTTCACCTTCCCATTGCAAAAGGGGAGGTGAAATGCTAGCCAAAATCATATGTCAGAGGTAGTTGCTATGTATGAAGAAGGGAATCTCTCCTATCTTGGACCGCAAGAATCCCTGTGGATACCTTAGCAGGGGACCCGCTTGTTCGCCATGCTCTTGTGAAGACGGGAATCGTTTTTTTCTTTTCTGTGGAAATTCTATGTACTAAACACCAAAAAAAGGTGATGAAGTCGCAGGATCTAAAGATCCGCGATTTCATCACCATAGGTTTCTCAGTTGTGCGTATTATCGAAGGTGTCTGCTTACCAACAGCTATCGTTGGTTTGCACCTTAGTCTACTGGCAAGGGTTATTCTAAGAATCGATTACCGGTGACTTCAATATTCTCGTAAAAATTGACGTGAATAAAGGGCTGTTCTTCACCGTTCGGAAGCATGACACCCGTAGGTACCGGGTTATCAAAGACGGCTCCCTCTTCGACTTTTGTAGGGGGTAGGATCAGATGAATCTCCAGTTGGTTCGGCATAGCCACATTTAATCCGAGCTGAAAATTCTCGTCTCTAACCCTCTGGCTCACCATCAAGTGAATCAGTCGATTGCTATCGACCATCTCACCATCGATGTACAGCTCACCAAGACCCCAAGCGGTTGTATAGTTCCACAGTTTGGGCATCAGCGGCTCACCAATATTCGAGTCCCCGTGGATCAGTACGTCTGTACCGACTCCTCCGAAGAAGTTGTGTTCGGGTCCAACCGGTAGGATCGTATCCAGTGTAACGCGATATTCTTTTTCGCCCATAGGTCCATAGAAGACGGCTTCTAGTTCAGCCTGGTCTTCGGAATCTGGATGATCTAACAACGTGTTATCTTCGGCGTAAAGGTTGAAGTGGCCATTATCGATTTCAGCAATATTATTTGAAAACGGTCCGGGCATTGCAGTAGTTGTGAAGCGCGTGCCATCTGCGCTGACCATTCTTTGTTCGACTGGCAACAACTGGGTATGATCGGGATTTTGCGGAGTGCCAAAAATATGAGGGTCTAGCTCACGCAATCCGGGCATCATCCAGATCCCTTCCCCGGAAGCTTCTACTGAAATCTTTCTTCCATTGGTACCGAGCATAATATTATACATTTCTGCCCGTTTCAGTGCCCATTCTTTTAATCCTGGGTTTCCCGTGGCTTCGGCGTCCTCAATCAATCCCATTAAGTAGGCCCTTTCATTTGCCTTGTCCATCGTATTGTGTTCTTGGGCGGCTGCGGGCGACAGTGCAACCAAAGAACCGATGAATAATACTAGCATGAGACTCAATAGTGTTCTTCGTCTCAACGTAATTCCTCCTTAATTCAGTTTCCTTTCGCTCAACTTCATCCGAGCATCCCGTCTAACTGGGGATTTCTAAGGATTCAGTTGATTTCCTTATCATTATGTATACCCGTTGATAGAGTCAGCACACAGGAGATGCTGTACAGTGGCCGTTTGTGAATGGGTCCACTGATCTTTCCGAGGCTACGGACATCAGGCTTCAAGGAGTTTTACTGATAAGCTTTTCTGCTAACCATAGGCGAAGGCAGGCATATGGAAGGTAAGGGATGCTCTGCTCGGAAGGAAGACCGGATAAGCCTGGTTACGGGGAAAAGCCCATCAACACGTATCTATGCTTATAAGAGGAGAGAAAATCGAGAAAAGAAGGGGCATATTGACTTTCGTCAATGCGCCCCTTCTTCCGTGTATGGTAAACTTCAGATAACCAATAAGGAGGTAAACCAATGGTACAAACCAATACGCTCCAAGAACAAAGAAGACCCTTTGCACTCATGGCTGGAATCTCCCTGCTGATCATGACCTTCGCGGCTTTTTTCTCATATGGATTCGTTCACTCGTCACTCGTCAATAGCGCCGACCCTGCTGCCACCCTGCAGAATGTTCGAGCGTCTTCCCTGCTCTTTCGATTCGAAATCCTGGGGTGGGTCGTCATCGTGATCACCGACGTCCTGGTGGCCTACGCATTCTACCGCTACCTGGCACCGATTTCCAGGGGCCTCGCCCTGTTGACTGGTTGGATCCGCTTGATCTACTCTGGGGTCCTGGCCCTGGCCGTTGGATCTCTCGTACGGGCGGCCTCCATCTCCTTAGCGTCGATGTCATCGACCGATCAGGTAGCCGACCAATTGATCGGATCAATCGCGCGGTTTGAATCCCTCTGGTCCATGGGGCTCATTTTATTCGGTGCCCATCTTTTCCTGGTGGGCTGGATCGTTCTTCGCGATCAATCGATTCCAAAGCTCTGGGGATACCTTTTACTGGTCGCCGGAGTAAGTTACACGCTCATTCACCTGCTGGGGGCCCTGGGACCAGCCTTCGCATCCACCGCAGGACTCCTGGAGACCGTACTCAGTCTCCCCATGATGGTGGGCGAAGTGGGCTTCGGCGTCTGGCTACTGATCAAGGGCTAGCAACCTGGTCCTCGATCACGAGTCGTTATGAGCTATCAGCAGCACCCATGAACCGTGCATATCTTAAGGAGGCAATGAATTGGAATTATTTTTCTATATCACCATCATGGTGGGACTCTCCGTTGTCCTGCTCATCGCCCTGTTTCTCTACCAGGCGTACTTGAAAAAGCTCGAGCACGAGACCGCCAGGGAAGAACTAAAACTCCAGGTGAAAAAGACCGAACTGGCGATTATCGAGAAAACCGGCGGTCGGACAGAGTAGGGAACCCCTCAGGATTCTTCGTCGGATGCCTGCATGCGCTTTTTAATGCGGCTGAGTGATTCCGGAGTGATGCCCAGGTAGCTGGCCAACTGGTGCTGGGGCACGCGTTCGATGAGATTCGGCCGGTTCTCCAAGAGATCCTTGTAGCGGTCTTCGGGCCTTTTGGCGACGAAAGCCGCAAAATGGTCGGTAGCACCGGCGATATTCGCCTCCATCATTTTTCTCGTCATCGCTTCGAGCGCCGGGTGGATTTCCGTCAGCTCATCCGATGTTGTCAGATCACCGACCACGAGGACACACTCCTCCGTACAGCTCAGCGAGTACTTGGATGTCTTGTCATTGCTGTGTTCGGTAAAGATGGTGACACTCTGCTCTTCGGTGTAAAATTGTGAGGTGGTCTCGCGTCCCTCCTCGTCGATCGTATACTGGCGGATGCATCCCTTTAGCACAAAGTAACATTTGTCAGGGACATCCCCTTGCCGGAGCAAGAGGGTTCCCTGCTCGTAGGATTTCACCAACACCTTGTCTGCGATGTCCCGAAGCTCTTCTAAGGGCGCGTCGGAGAAGCGCGCCATATAATCGACCAGTATATTTCTCATCATCTGTGACTCCTCTCGACGACCGGAAGTTATGAAAGGTTCAGTTCCGATCAGGATACAACGCTTGGGCAGTCTTTTCTCTATCATACCACATTGCTGAGTGCTCAATTTTATGCGTTTTTTGCGCTCCCGTGGAGATGAAACCTATGCGGAATGTCTTCGCACGATTGGTAACGATGGCCAAGCAAAAAAAATTATACATCTCAAAAAAAGCAACTGCGGTTGCTTTTTTTGTGTGGTTGTGCGATTATTGTACATGTGACAAAAACGAAACAAAGATGACGACGCAAAAACGCCTGTCTTTCATCACCGATACATGGATGATGGAAGCGGTGGCATTTGACCCAATGAAGGAATATTTACCTCCGCGAAGACAACTTGGAAACCTGACGAATGCAAAGGAGAGATTTTATGAAACAACTACTGAACAGCTGGAACCAGATGAGTCTGGTCAAAAGGATCATCATCGGATTGGCCATCGGTATCCTGTTGGCCTTAACCGTACCGGAGGCGGCTGCCCCGATCGGTATCTTCGGCACTCTTTTCGTCGGTGCGCTCAAAGCCGTCGCACCGATCTTGGTCTTCTTCCTAGTCATGTCGGCAATCGCCCAGCATAAGAGCGGTCATAAGACCAATATGAAGGCCATCATCTTTTTATATCTTCTCGGCACTTTTCTCGCCGGGCTCACTGCCGTAGCCTTTAGCTTCCTGTTCCCCGTGGAGCTGACCCTCGCGGCTACCGGTGGTGTGGACATCACGCCTCCTGGCGGCGTAACCGAAGTGCTGAGAACTTTGCTGCTCAATCTGGTGGATAACCCCGTCAGCGCCCTCTACAACGCCAACTACATCGGTGTCTTGGCCTGGGCCCTCCTCTTGGGTTTTGCCCTCAAGGATGTGCCCGAGACCACAAAGACCATGATCAACAATTTCGCCGAGGCGCTGTCCCAGATCGTACGGTGGGTCATCAACTTCGCACCCTTGGGCATCATGGGATTGGTCTTTGATACCATCGCCACGAGCGGCCTGAGCGCGCTGATGAGCTACGGGAACCTCTTGCTGGTACTACTCGGTGCCATGTTCTTCATGGCACTCATCGTGAACCCGCTGATCGTTTTCATCAATACGCGCACGAATCCATACCCCTTGGTCTTCAAGTGCCTCAAGGATAGTGGGATCACGGCCTTTTTCACGAGAAGTTCGGCCGCCAATATTCCCGTGAACATGACGCTTTGCGACGAGCTGGGACTCGATAAGGATACCTACTCGGTCTCGATTCCGCTGGGTGCCACGATCAACATGGCCGGAGCGGCCATCACGATCACCGTGCTGACGCTCGCGGCGGTGAATACCTTTGATATCAACGTGGACTTCGGTACAGCCCTGCTGCTTAGCCTCGTGGCGGCCGTGAGCGCCTGTGGTGCCTCCGGGGTTGCCGGGGGTTCACTTCTCCTCATTCCGCTGGCCTGTAGCCTTTTCGGCATTCCCAATGATCTCGCCATGCAGGTGGTCGGCGTGGGCTTCGTCGTCGGCGTGGTCCAGGACTCTGCAGAAACAGCGCTGAACTCATCGACGGATGCACTCTTTACTGCAACGGCAGAGTTCGCCCAGTGGCGCAAAGAGGGAAAGTCCATCAACTACTGGAGGAAAAAGAAAAAGTAATGACCCTCAGAAAACCAAATTGTAGACGCAGAATATAAAGACAGGGTGATTTTCACCAATCATATGCTCAAACGATTCTAGATGTAAGATGAACCCCGATCGAATGGTCTTTGACCCGTTCGATCGGGGTTCGTCTTGCGTTTACAAATTGTGAAATCGTCTGAAGAGGAAGAGGAGTTACAAATTAATTGAAGAAAGCACTTGATTTTTTTAATTGTCTGACTTATCATAAAAGATGAGGAAAACGTTATAACGACATGATGACATGTTGTTTTGAAAGGAGTGATGTGATTGGATGATGAGATGATTCGAGTACTCTTTGTAGGCGAATCGTGGCACACACAATTGACTGAAGGGAAAGGATTTGATTTTTTTTCGGTAGGCTTCTATGAAGAGGCGACGCGCTGGATTTTTGATGCGTTGGAAAGCGAGGACATTGAGATCACCTATATGCCTTCGCACAAAGTGGCAGCAGATTTCCCGAAAACGCTCGATGCGTTGGGTGCCTTTGATGTCGTCTTACTGAGTGACGTAGGTGCGGATACCTTCCTGCTCACCCCAGAAACTTTCCAGCGATCCGAAATCACTGTGAATCGACTGAAGTTAATCGAACAGTTTGTTGCAGACGGTGGCGGCTTCTGCATGATCGGTGGCTACATGAGTTTCCAGGGAATCAACGGCAAAGCTAGATATCACCGTAGCCCGATAGAATCCTTGTTGCCGGTCTTTCTCTATCCGTACGACGACAGAGAAGAGGTTCCCGAAGGCTTCACACCCGAAGTGCAGAACGCAGGTCATCCGATCTTACAAGGGATAAGCAACGATTGGCCGCATCTTCTCGGTTACAATCGCCTGATCCTAAAGGAAGAAGCAGATTTGTTGCTCAAGAGAGAAGATGATCCGATCCTTGCTGTTGGAATGTATGGAGAAGGTCGTACGATGGCCTTTGCCTCCGATTGTTCTCCCCACTGGGCACCACCAGCATTTTGCGAGTGGTCCGATTACGGAAGACTGTGGCAACAGTCTGTACGTTGGTTGGCAGGGAAGTAGATGGTGAAACAATGATCGATCAACGTACAATAATGGACTATTTAGAGGCGCATCGCGAAGAACATCTTGCCTATCTGGAAGCGTTGATACGAGAAGATACGACCAACAAGAATCATGGCATAGACGGTGGCAGTGAAGAGAATGGACAACGGATTATCGAAAGAACCATGGAACGCATGAACCTGCGTATCGATCGCTTCAGTCCTGATGACGATCGACTGAAGCATTATCCCGAGGCATCACTGGGCCACGATTATGCCGATCGAGAGAATCTAGTCGGTGTTCTCAAGGGTACTGGATCTGGACGTAGCCTCCTTCTCAATGGTCATATGGATACAATGCCCTTTGACTCACTAGATCAATGGTCCGCCCATCCGCTCGAACCCCATCGAACCGATGGAAAACTCTTCGGGCGTGGTGCTTGTGATATGAAAGCGGGTCTTGCGGGGATGCTCCTCGCAGTGAAGAGCTTGGTCGATTTGGGTTTTCAACCCGCAGGAGATATCATTTTCCAAAGTGTCGTGGATGAGGAAGGAGGTGGGGGAGGCACCATTGCGGCGATCGACCGAGGCTACCAGGCTGACCTGGCGATTGTGGCAGAACCTACGGAGCTGATGATCATGCCCGCACATGTGGGATGGGTTTTCTTCAAGGTGACCACAGTGGGCAAGGCACTCCATTCGGGACTGAAATGGCGTGGGGTCAATGCCATTGAGAAGATGATGGGTCTGATTGAGGCCCTGCAGTCGCTCGAAAAGGAATTGGCTATGAACCACAAAGATTCTTTCTATCCACCGCCAACGCTAAACATTGGCACCATACATGGTGGCATGGCAGGATCAGTCGTTCCTGATCGGTGCACTCTTGACTTTGGGTTTCATTTTCCCATGGGCCTTGCGGATGAACAGGGTCGTGGAGAAAGAATGAAAAAGGTAGTTCGAGAGTGCATCGATCACTATGCTCAGTCCGATGACTGGCTACGTGAACACGCTCCTGATCTTCAGCTTTATCAAGAGGGGAGTGCCTATCAAATGCCAAATCATGAGCCGATTAGCCATTTGATCGGCAAGATGAAAGAGCAGATCACTGGGAAACCACCCTTAATCAGGGGGTGTGCTTACGGATGTGATGCGCGTCTTCTACAGCATTACGGTAAGACGGACACACTGCTCTTCGGACCGGGCAGCATAGAAAGGGCCCATGGAATCGATGAGTATGTGGAGATTGATCAGTACCTAGATTTTATCAAAATCATAGCATTGCTAGTGATGGAATGGACAGGAAACGATAAGTCATCTTAAGAGGAGCTACGAGGTGAGCACACTTGATTGAGATTGACAGATCAGGTCGTTCAGCGTAAAATATATTATAACAAAAGGTTATAACGTTATAATATAAGGAGGTCCTCTATGAAAGTTGACAGATCCAAACACGTGCCACTCTACATTCAGATCAAAGAGTTGATCGCTCAGAAGATCAAAGATAAGGTATGGGAACCTGGGGATCCAATTCCTTCGGAAAAGGAACTACAGGATCAGTATCGTGTCAGCAGAATTACCGTGAGGCAGGCGATGAACGAACTGGTCAATGACGGTCTCGTAACGAAGAAACAAGGGAAAGGGACTTTTGTTTCCTTCCCGAAACTATCTCACAGCCTACCGAATCTCACGAGCTTTACGGAGGACATTCGATCGAAAGGTCTCAATCCCCAAGCAGAAACTCTGAGGATCGAAAAGGGAAAATATCCTCACGTGGCTGATAAGATGGGCTTGGAAAAAGATACTTCATTTCTAAATATCAACAGATTGCGTCTGATCAATGGTGAGGAAGTAGGAATCCATGATAGTTATATTAACCTTTCCGTTCTAAAGGGGACTCCCTTGGCATCCATCGATACTTTTGATTACACTGAATCGATATACGATGCTTTGGAATCGTCGGGAGTGGTACTGGCTTATGCGGACGAAACGTTAGAAGGCGGTATTGCCGATGAAGAAATTGCTACTATGCTGGGGATTCAAAAGGGTTTTCCGCTCTTAATTCTCGAACGGATTACCTATACCAGCGAGAGTTTACCGGTGGAGTATGTCATGATGCACTACCGTGCTGATAAGTACAAATACACCATCAGGTTAAGTCGTAACTAAACTACTTGAAACATATGGGGGAAACAAAAATGAAAAAAATGATGAGTTTAGCATTGCTCTTGGTCTTGACTGTAACGTTATTCGCAGGTTGTACAATGGAATCACCCGTAGCAGATGAACCGGCTCCTGAAGAAACGAGTGGTGATGCACCTGAAGAGATTACCATCGGGGCAACGACTGTAACACTTCGGCACCAGTTCTTTATTGCAATGGATGAAGGTATGAAGGAAGCGGCCGAAGAACGAAATGTAAACTTGCTTGTGAATGATCCCAATGTCGATCCTCAAAGACAGATCGCTGCTATTGAAGACTTTGCCCAGCAGGATGTTCAGGGTCTTATTGTAGTGGGTACAGATCCCTCAGCGATTGTTCCGGCCGTTGAAGAAGCTGCGCAGTCATTACCGGTTGTGACGATCGACATGAAATTGAATACCGATGCTGTGGATAGCTTCGTCGGAACACTCAATGACGAAGCCGGTGCAGAGCTAGGAGAGTACACCGCGGAGTACATCAGAAACGAACTGGGAGGCGAAGCCAAGATCGCAGTGGTAACATGGCTTGAGTCGAGCATCCAGCGTCAGCGGATCGACGGATTCCTCACTGCTTTTGAAGGTATGGAGAACGTTACGATCTTGAACCCGCAGCCGGGTTACGACCGCGAAGAATCAATGAATACCGTGGAGAATATTCTACAGGCAGATCCGGATATCGATATCATCTACGCAACTGCTGAAAATAGTGTTTTGGGTTCCATGGCCGCAACAGAGTCAGCGGGTCGTGAAGACGTGAAGATCGTTGGTTTCGACCTGACAGAAGAAGCGGCAGGTGGGATCCAGTCGGGTAACATCCTTGCTATGATTCAACAGCAACCGAAAGAAATGGGTCGTCAGGCTGTGTTCGCCGTACTCGATAAAATTGAAGGTAAAGAAATCGACGCGAACATTCCTGTTCCAGTTCTTCTCTACGACGCAGCAAATGTTGATGAATTCTTGAACCAATAAGAAAAAGAAATTATCGGGGCGATCAAAGCAGGGAGGTCCATAGGATCTCCCACTTTGATGCTTCTTTAACATCAGTTTTAAGGTGGTGAATCAGATGTCGCGAGAAACCGTATTGGAATTGCAACAGATCACAAAACATTTCCCCGGAGTCAAAGCCCTCGATGGTGTGTCATTCACATTGGAAAAAGGAGAGATCCATGCTTTGCTCGGAGAGAATGGAGCGGGTAAATCAACGCTCATCAAAATCTTGACAGGTGCCTATGAGAAGACCTCAGGTGAAATCATCTATCGGGGAGAGCACATCACACACATGACCCCGCATCAATCGAAGCGTCTTGGGATCAACGCAATCTACCAAGAACTCACTTTGTTTCCCGAAATGACAGCAGCACAGAACATTTTCATGGGGAGTGAACGTCGTCATCCTAGCTATGGACTAATAGATGATAAGACGATGAACCAAGAGACGGCCAAGCTGTTCGAGCGGATCAAATTAAATGTGAAACCCACTACGCTTGTGAAGAATTTAAGTGTAGCTCAGCAGCAGATGGTAGAAATTGCTCGGGCGCTTTCTATGGATACAAAAATTTTGATTATGGATGAACCAACCTCGTCGATCACCAAGCAAGACACGGAGATTCTATTTCAATTGATTCAGGAGTTACGCGCTGAGGGCGTCAGTATCATCTACATTTCACATCGCATGGAAGAAATTTTCGCTATCTGTGACAGGGTAACTGTCATGCGAGATGGGAAGGTGATTGATACGCTGCCCATAGATGGGGTGACGAGTACAGAACAGCTCGTGAATCTTATGGTCAATAAGAAAGTCGATGACTTCTTCCCGAAAATCGAAGTACCCATCGGTGACGTACTATTGAGCGTAAAAGAATTGGCTTCAGTAGGAACCTTTGATGATATTAGTTTTGACATACGAAAAGGTGAAATCTTTGGTATCGGTGGATTGGTCGGTAGTAAGCGTTCTGAGGTAGCGGAGGCGGTTTTTGGCCTACGGGATTATCAAACGGGCTCAATCGAATTCGATGGAGAAACGCTTCATAAAGGTAGTCCTGAGAAGCACATTGAAAAAGGGATGGGCTTCATATCAGAAGACCGAAAAGGGACTGGCCTGGTTTTGAATATGTCGGTGAAGGAAAATATGACCTTACCCGGTCTCAAAGTCTTCGGTAAACTCAAAGATTTCTTTGTGGATGAGTCTAAAGAGGAAGAAGCTGTCGCTTTGCAAGTCGAACGCTTGCGTGTCAAAACACCCTCTATGCACCAGCAGATCAATAAGCTCAGCGGAGGTAATCAACAGAAGGCATTGATCGCCAGGTGGTTGATGTTGAACCCCAAGTTACTGATTATGGATGAACCTACGAGGGGAATCGATGTCGGTGCAAAATCCGAGATTTATAAGCTGATGGGTGATCTTGTCGAGAAAGGCGTCAGCATTATGATGATTTCATCCGAGATTCCAGAACTACTGGCCATGAGCGACCGCATTTTGGTCATGCGCGAAGGTCATATTTCGGGAATTCTATCAAATGACAAAATGACAGAAGAAAATATCCTGACCCTAGCATTCGGAGGCGAGATCAATGAGTAGTAAAAATATCACAAAGGAGAAACCCTTGGCCTCCCAACGGAGCCTCAAGGACAGAATACGGTCAGTGTTTGCAGGAAAGAGTAGCGCAAGCATCGGACTCATTTTGATTTTTCTGATCATCAGTCTGATGACAGATCGATTCTTAACAGCGGACAATCTGCTAAACGTAGCGAGGCAGGCATCGACCAATGCAATCGTAGCCGTTGGTATGACTTTTGTCATCATCACGACGGGAATCGATTTATCCGCTGGAGCCGTTTTGGCTTTGATTGGTACCATTACAGCGGGGTTGATTGTGAACATGGGATTATCCATACCCGTTGCAATGGTAGCAGTTCTATTGATTGGAGCCCTTATCGGAGCAGGCAAAGGGATTATTATCTCTACACAGAAAATCCCGGCCTTTATCGTGACACTTGCTTTGATGACGGTTCTTCGCGGTTTGGCTTTTGTCTACACAACAGGAAGACCAATCTATGTGGAGATTGAAGCGTTCAAGATGCTCGGGCGTGGTTACATCGGGATTATTCCCATCCCCGTTATTGTGATGGTGATCGTGGGGATCACGGGACATTTGCTTCTAAAGAAATCTCGTTTTGGTCGTCATGTCTACGCGGTAGGTGGGAACGAAGAAGCAGCCAGACTCTGTGGGATCAACATCAACAAGACACTTATAGGTGTCTATGCCTACGCTGGTCTCATGACGGCTTTAGCCGGGATTATTTTGGCTTCTCGTTTATCCACCGGGTCTCCCAACGTTGGTGAAGGTGCAGAGCTCGATGCCATCGCTGCAGTTGTGCTCGGCGGAACCAGCCTCATGGGAGGAGTTGGCTCCATCGGTGGTACGTTTATGGGTGTTGCGATCATTGGCATTTTGAATAATGGCCTTAACCTGATGAACGTATCCTCCTATAACCAGATGATGGTCAAGGGTCTAGTGATTCTTTTGGCCGTATGGGTCAATAACCTGAATATGAAAAGATCAAATAAGAAGAGTTAGCCATAGAAAGGAGTCTAATTATGAAACATGTAGGAATCTTACCTGAAAAACCAAATGCAATTGAGACGATCTTCAATAAGAAAAAAGCAATTATCGGCATGATCCACACGAAACCACTTCCGGGCGCTCCCCGTTACAATGGAGAGACAATGGAAGAGATCATTGAGTTTTCCATCCGTGATGCCATCGCACTGAAAGAAGGTGGCGTTGATGGCTTGATGTTTGAAAATGCATGGGACATCCCCTTTTCGAAACCAGAGGATCTCGGACATGAGACGGTATCAGCACTGGCTGTGCTGGCCAAAGAGGTGACCAGACTGGTAAAGCTGCCCTTTGGATTTAACTTTTTAGCCAACGGCGTACTGGCCTCTCTAGCTGCAGCAAAGGTCACAGAAGCCCAGTGGGTGCGATCGAATCAGTGGGTTAACGCCTACGTGGCAAACGAAGGGATCATGGAGGGTGCATCGGCCAAAGCTATGCGCTACAAGAGCATGCTGAGGGCTAGTGACATCAAAGTGCTTGCAGACGTGCACGTGAAGCACGGCAGTCATGCGATTGTGGCCGATCGGTCATTAGGTGAGCAGACACGTGATAATATTTTCTTTGATGCCGATGTGTTGATCGCAACGGGTAATCGCACAGGTGATGCCACGCGTATCGAGGAACTCAGGGGAATATGTGAAAGCACAGATTTACCCGTGATCGTGGGTAGTGGCTTGACGCCAGAGAATGCTGATGAAATATTGAAGTTTGCCAGTGGCGCAATCGTGGGATCTTACCTCAAAGAGGACGGTGTTTGGTGGAATCCCGTCAGTGTGGAAAGAACCAAGCGCTTGATGGATGTAGTCAACAAGTATCGTTAGACAGATTAAGCAGGAGGTGGAAATATATGGGATACCCAGAGGTGATATGCTATGGGGATCTGAATGCCGATTATATCGGCCGCATGGATCGCATTCCAGAACCCGATGAGGAGCTACCCATTGAAGATCTTTCGATCCACTGTGGAGGTGCTGCGACAAATGTTGCCGTGGGATTGTCTCGATTGGGTCACGAGGTGGCTTTTCTAGGCTGTGCAGGTTCAGATCCCATTGCAGATCGTATGCTGGGAGAGCTTCGCTCAGAAGGTGTTGATCTTTCTCGTCTGATCGTTAAGAAACATCAGATGACAGGAATGGTGATCTCAATTTTGGATCATCACGGAGAACGACGCCTGATGACCCATTACGGTGCAAACGCGGCGATGTCCGAGGCAGATTTACCGGAGGATCTCTTTGCTACCGCTTCCATTTTTCATATGAGCAGTCCGCAACTGCACATGGTGAGACCCCTTTTGGAGCGTGCGAAGAAGAATGGACTGCAAACCAGCTTTGATCCCGGCAGTTTGATCTGCAGACATGGGATGGAAGTGTTAGGACCTTTGCTGCCACTGGTCGATCTATTGTTTCTCAATCGTGTGGAGTACCAACAGTTGGTTGGTGATCACGAGGATCTAGACTTTTCATTGTTTTTCTCAAAAGGATGTCAGACAGTTATTTACAAGCAGGGCAAAGAGGGAAGCATACTCGTGACACGAGAAGGTGTTCAGTTTGCATCTCAAGGATTCTCTGTAAAGCCACTGGATACAACCGGAGCAGGGGATGCTTTTGCCGCTGGCTACCTGAGCGCCATGATTCGAGGCCTTTCCGCTACCGACCGTATGCGCTATGCGAACGGAACCGGCGCGCTATCGGTTACAGCCCGTGGAGCCAAGGAAGCCCTACCAGATCGACATCAGCTAGAAAGCTTTCTTTCGCAGCACTCGATCATCTAGCATAATATCCTATCGATGTACTCGGAGCCCCTCTCCTCGGCCAACCGAGTTTATCGACATTGAGCATAACAGGCGCTCTCGTTCACGGCCGTCGGGTCTTGAATGAGGGCGCTGTTCTTTTGCATCCGAAAAACGACAAGAACATGTCGAAAAAACAAACACAGCTTGCATAAGTGGTCCTTCTATCGTCTATCGTCGTTCTTTGAGTACAAGGCAAAGCTGGAAGGTATCGAGGTCATGTATGTAGATCCTGCCTATACTTCAAAGACGTGTCCTTCTTGAGGGACAAAAAACACAGCGAACGATAGAAAACATCATTGTCAGTGTGGATTTGAGGCTCACAGAGATCTTGTCGGGGCTAGCAATATCCAGCGCAAGACTATGCTAGACGGTAACAGTCTATCAGCCTAGGGTGTTACACGCACTGCCCTAGGAGGGGTGATGGCGCCCCCTTGGCCCGAGGTCACACTAAGCGGTCAGAAATGGAACAATATGCTTCGCAGGAAGTCGCTTTTTCATCACTCGGGAATCCCACTGCTTTAGCTGTGTGGATCTAAGTCAAGTTTTTGGACAAGTTTTAAGCAAATCGCTGTTAAGGATGGATTCTCTCCTGAATTATTTATTCCACGTTCCACTTCGGCAGGGGCCCTATCCCCTCTGGACACCTGAGTCTATCAATCGGTAGCCCTATCAAACCTTGAAAGCATACCAGAGGGGATTCACCCTTACCGAAGTGGCTTTCGCGGCATAAACCTAGCTTGCACTATTCTACCCAAAAGTTTGCTGCTAGTGACTCTTCAACATTTCATTGGGTGTTCGGTAATTAATGGACCCATGGATCCGTTGGTTGTTGTAGAATGCTTCAATATATTGGAAGAGGCTAATATGAGCCTGCTGGTACGTATCATACTTCTCATGGTGCACGAGTTCCTTTTTCAGAACAGCGTTAAAAGACTCTATGGACGCGTTATCGTATGGACAGCCCACAGCTGAGAAAGATTGCTGAAAGCCATATTTTTTAGCTAAAGCTCTATAGGCGTGAGCGGTGTACTGACTACCCCGATCTGAGTGTAGAATCGTACCTCGGTGAAACAGTCCCTTTTTAATCACTTTCTTGAGAGCATCACTCGTTAACCGAGCGTCCATTTTCTTTGAGAATGACCAACCGATGACAGCCTTTGAGTATACATCCATGATCACAGCGAGGTAGCACCACCCGTGTCTCGCGGTATGAATATATGTAATATCACTGACTAATTTTTCAAAAGGCGTCGAAGCCCTAAAATCTCTACCAATCAAATCTTTTAGAAGAGGGTCGTGATTCGCTTTTGAAGCGTGGTGCTTATACTTTTTCTTAGTAATCGAATGAATACCCAGTTCTCTCATCAAGCGTTGTACACGGTTGATGCCAACGGCTCCTTGCTCTTTCTTCGCACGCTTTTCATTGAGGCGCATTCTGATCTTGGGTGCTCCGTATCGTTTTTTGCTGTTCATCCAAATCCGTAGAATCTGCTCCCGCAGCTCCTGGTTCTCTCGATCTCGCTGGCTTGGGGTTCTCGATTCCTTTTCATAAAACGTTGACCGCTTAATACCGAGCAGGTCGCACGTCATTGATACTGAGCTACTGTGAAGCTTTACAACTTCGTGCGCGGTCTGATGGAGCTGCCCGGTCGTTACTTTTTTGACATGATTCTTAAAGCATCTTTGAGGATGGCATTTTCTTTTTCCATTTTAGCCATTTTTCTCTTCATCTCAGTCATATCGCGATTTGTTAAGGCTTGCCCATTATCTTGATGAACGACTTCAAACTCTTTCTTCCACCGATAGACTGCTCCGCGATAGATGCCGAACTCATTGGCTAACTCATCTGCAGATCGTCCACTTTTGTATAGGTCGACTATCATCTTTTTAAAATCATCATCATAGTGCTTTCGGTTGTTTGCCATTTCTATCATCTCCTAACTCATTCAAGTATATCGATACGCGATCATCTATTCAAATTAGGAGATGCCACTCTACCGCAGCTGTTTTAAATCGCTTAGAACGTGTCTATAAAACTAGTGTAACATCAGTGGGAGCGTCAAGCTTGAGGGAACGATAGGCGGTAACGGCAATGGGGAGACTGGCTACGAATGTCGCTAGGATCAATGCGATGTCTCGCCAAAATCCAAAACCTACGCCGCCGAGTAGGAAGCCCAGGGCGATGAGCAGACCGGATACGAAGGTGAGGGTAGGTTTGTGTTGGTGGATGTTTTTCAACATGATGGTTTGCTCCTTTCGCTTTCTTTGTAAGTCCATGCTACAGGAGAATCGCTCGCGAAACCTTGATGCGCGTCAGTTTACGAGGGAAAATCGTGTAGAATAGAATGAACACGAAAAGAGAAAGGAGTTCTCATGAGAAAAGAAGACTTGGTCGTAGGCGGCATTTACAAACATTTCAAGGGCAACAAGTACCGACTGCTCCACATTGCCACGCACAGCGAAACGGAGGAAGAAGTAGTGGTCTACGAGAAACTGTACGGAGACCACAGCATCTGGGTGCGACCGCTCGAGATGTTCCTCGATCAAAAGGAGGTGGAGGGACAGAGGGTGGATCGGTTTTCATTCATCGACAAATAATTACGCGATAGAAGAAGAGGTTGCCGCGGGGCAACCTCTTCCTTTCTTTACACGGATTGATCCGCGCTCTGTCTTTTTGGAGAATAAAAGGCCAAACCGATCAAGATAGTGGCGGTCGATGAGAGGAGCGGGAGCAGGAAACTGATCAAGAGCTCCCCCTTCAGGAAGAAAGGAACACCCGAGAGCACACCAATCACCGATGCGATCAGAGCGACCTTTCCCGACAATCTGGCGTCGTAGAGACCGTAGAACAAGGGGATGACCAGACCCGCACAGAGGAGATCAGCCAGGAGAAAGAGGGAGAGAACACTGAAGCCCATGGAGGCGATCCATGCTGCTGAGATCGTGATGCCGATGCCGATCCACCGGATGCGATGCGATTGCACCTTCATATCCACCGCCGATTGTCTCTTTCTAGAACCGAGGAGCAAGCTCGTCACCAGCGCGTTCAACAGCGTGTCCACCGTGCTCATCACGAGGACGACGGCCAGAAGGAAAAGGACTAGAACCAACCAGACTGGGAAGGTAGAGTAGATCATAGCGAACAACGCGACGGACGGGTTGGTGGTATAGCCCAGGCCGGTGGAGAACACGCCCAGGAGACCGGTGAACAGCATAATCGGAACGGCCAGAACCAAGGAGATCTTGAGCGCTCTGCGCAGACTGCTATCATTACTTCCCGCGTAGATTCGCTGCCAGTAGCCTTGGTGGAAGAGGTTTGCCACCATCACGGCAATCATCAGTGTCAAGCCGAATTCGATTCCCACCGGGTTATCAAACTGCACGAGCTGCGGCATCAGTTCACGGGTTCCATCGATAAGGGCGGTGGGACTGCCGACGTAAACCGTGATACCGATACCCGTGATGACGAGCAGGAGTATAACTAGGATCATCTGGATCACATCTGTGAAGATCGAGGCTTTCAAACCGCCGTAGGTCGTGTAGACCAGCGCACCAGTTCCCACGAGAGAAGCGGTGAGAAGCATCGGAATACCTGCCATCTCTCGGGCAAGGAGTGCTATGGCTGTTAGTTCGGCGATAAGGTGCACATACATGTAGAAGAGTGAGATGAGAAAGGTCAGTGTGAACATACCCCTGCCGTAGCGTATAGAGACGTAATCGTTGAGCGTGCTCCCGTGAGGAAGGTACTGACGGATCTTGGGGCCGAGGAAGAGAAAGGCCAGGTAAAGACCAGCGAGCCCAAGGGAGTAGAAGACAACAGCGCTGATCCCACCGATGGCGCCTGCCTCTGGTGGTGTGAAGAGAATGAAGACGCCCAGAAATGAGGCCATGAAAGTAGCGGATAGATAGCCCGTACCCGTGCTACCACGGGCGGTGAAAAAGTCATCGCTACCCTGTATTCTACCCTTGCTGTGCAGAATACCGATCACGGAGAAAAGGACGACAGCGGTAAACAGTGAACCAATGATTATGGCGTAGGGAAGCATCATGCGTTCCTCCTTGTTTTGTCAATTGTTTCGATGAATTGCCCTGCGGCTTCGCGCGGAGCAGTCGCTTTACATATGGCGGAGACGACGGCGATACCATGCACATTGCAGCGGACTACAGGAGGGGTATTCTCATGATTGATCCCCCCGATGGCAACGACTGGAATCTGAACCTTGCTTGTGATCCTTCTGAGCGTATCGAGTGACACCGGTCTTGTGTTGGTCTTGGTACCGGTGGCGTAGAGGGCGCCCACACCCAGGTAATCAGCACCCTCGGACTCAGCGATCACTGCCTCCTCTAGGGTCGCAGTAGAAACCCCGATGAGCATATGGGGTCCGGTGATTCTCCGGGCGTCGGCAACGGTAAGATCCTGCTGACCAAGGTGCACGCCCTCTGCTCCAATCGCCAGGGCCACATCCACCCGGTCGTTGATGATGAGCGGGACCTGGTATCTTCTCGTTAGAGCGTGCGCGCGTTTTGCGCGGCGCATGAAGTCTTTAGTGGTGCAGCCTTTTTCTCTTAGCTGCACTGTGGTCACACCGCCGATCAGCGCCTCCTCGAGCACATACAAGAGGGATTCGTCCGATGTGATGTTACCATCCGTCACCAGGTACAGCTTCAGCTGCTCTTGTAGATTAATCATGGTTCGTTGCCTCCTCAAGATGCAATCGCTCTCGCAAATCATTCGCTACAGATCGGGATAAAAAGTCCATGAGATGACTATGAAAATGACCCGTTCCCTGTTCTGGTGTCAGTGACTCGGCTGTCAGCTCACCAGAGATGGCCATAAGGGAAATGCCCAGGAGACCGCTCTTTAGCGGAGATACATGAGCACCGAGAAAAGTACCGATCAGCGACGTGGTCATACAGCCCGTTCCTGTGATCGTAGTGAGCATAGGATGTCCATTGCGCACCCTATAGGTCTTTCGACCATCCGAAACGATGTCGACCGCACCGGTCACACCGACGGTTGTAGCGTAAGTACGGGCAAGCTTTGCGGCCAGTTCCGTCGAAGGTTCGGTGAAAGAATCACGCGTATCGACACCTCTGGGACCTCCGGCAAGTCCAAGGAGCGAGCGTATCTCAGACTCATTGCCGCGGATAAAGGCGAAGGTGATCTGCTCGAGGAGGCTCTTGGCAGCCTGCGAACGAAAGACCGTGGCACCAGCGCCCACTGGATCCAGGAGAACGGGAATCCCTTTCCGATTCGCCTCTTTTCCCGCCCGGAGCATGGCTTCCAGCCGATCCCGACTCAATGTCCCGAGGTTGAGCACAAGGGCCGAGGCCATGGAAACCATCTCGACGACTTCCTCCGGACTATCGGCCATAACAGGGCTGCCCCCGAGGCCGAGCACGACATTGGCACAGTCGCAAGCTGTCACATAATTGGTGATGTGATGGACGAGCGGTCTGCTCTCTCGGATCCGGAGCAAGGCCTCTTCGAAATCAAGTTTCATCATGGTGGATACCCTTGCCCGTACGATCGTAGAAGGGGTGAAAGTGGTGGACGGGTCCGGGTCCTGTGCCAATGGACAGGGCGGATGCGATGGCGCGGTCGATGTAAGCTTTCGAATGCTGCACGGCCTCATGGATTGGCAGTCCATTGGCCAGATTGGCCGCGAGTGAGGCCGATAGGGTGCAGCCGGTGCCGTGGGTGTTTTTCGTCTGTACACGGATCGATGGATAGGCTTGCCAAGAGTTACCGTCGTACAGAAGATCTGTCGCCATCTGTCCCGACAGATGGCCCCCCTTCATCAGGATGTGATCAGGTCCCATACGGCGGATCGATTCACCCGCCGTTTTCATTTCCTCAAGGTTGGTCACTGGAAGATCGGTTATGACCTCGGCTTCCGGGAGGTTGGGTGTTAAAAGATTCGCCAGAGGGAGCAGACGCCGGATCAGGGCATCTTTAGCATCTCGATCCAAGAGATGGAATCCGCTTTTCGAGACCATTACGGGGTCGACCACAAGAGGTATGTCCCTGTGATTCTCCAGAAAATCCGCGATTACTTCGATGGTCTCTATGGTGGAAACCATGCCGATCTTGATCGCGTGGATCTCAATATCCTCGAAGAGTACGTCGAGCTGCTTTCGGATGATCTCAGGGTCTACGTTTTGTACGCCGAAGACACCGCGTGTACTCTGCGCCGTGATTGCCGTGATTACGCTCATACCGTAGACTCCGTGAGCACTGAAGGTCTTCAGGTCGGCCTGGATACCGGCTCCACCCGAACTATCTGATCCTGCTATCGTCAGTACATTTTTCATACTTGACCTCCTTTTCTGACGCCCTTGGCGGTGTTACCGGCTCCCTGTAACAGGCGCAAGATGGCGTATCCGATGAAAGCGCCTGTCATCGAACTCAAGCCAAAGGGCAGGAGGAAGTAACCGGCGGCACCTCCGAAGCCCAAGAACAGTCGGGCGATGGATACGGCGCTCAGACCGCCGAGGAATGTCGTTCCCAACACCTCTCCAGTGAGGGCCATACTTTTCTTCCCGGTCTTGGCGTAAAGCAGCCCGGCTAGTCCCGCGCCAAAGAGACTTCCTGGAAAGGCGAGCAAGGAGCCGGTGCCTAGCATGAAACGAAGCAGGGAAATGAGAAAAGCAATGATCATAGCCATGGGGGTGCCGAGCAGCACGGCGGCCATGACATTGATAGCGTGCTGCATGGGAAAGGCGCGGGCGACTCCGACGGGAATCGAGATCATATGTGCGGTCACGACACCCAGTGCGATGAGTAGAGAAGCGGTCGTTAGTTTTCGAATGTGCATGCTAACCTCCTTTGTTTTGGTAAGAAGTGATTCGATCGAACGACCTGTTGGGACGAAAAAAAGAGCATCACCCGCAGGCGATGCTCTCGTTTAGCAAAAAGAGATAAACTTTATGCAAAGCACTTTCCTACGCTGGTATTACCCAGATCAGGTACGGGGATCGAAGACTTTAACGGGTCTTCCTCTCAGTCGGCCTAACCGACACTCCCAGTGTTTACGTTCGATTGAATTGTCCTTGTCATCATAGCATACGCTTGGAATCGATGCAAATGTTTTCATAATCCTAGGGATCTAATGAGGAAAATCGTGTTGAACAGCTCACTCTGTCGATAGAGAGAGCACCTCAGAAAATCGACGCGCGATCGCCTGATGCCCTTGTTCATTGGGATGCAGACCGTCAAAGGATAGAGCGTCCTCGAGGTGGTTGGCGAACAGGTCGTAAGTGGGAACGAAAAGGGTGCGCTCCCGTGGTGTGAGGAGCAACTGTGTCTGATGGTTCCACTGGTGGAGCATCTCGAGAGTCCGGATCGTAGCCTCATCGTTTGGATTGTAAAGGCCCAGCACGAGAATCTGCCCCCTGTCGTTTACCGATCGGATCTGATCGATACACTGGGCCAGGTTCTCGAGATAACGTGCCTGCTGTTCTGCAAATAAGTTATCCTGCTCTAGCGCAGGTGTCCTTTCGACATCCCGCAGATCGTTTCCTCCAATCGACAGGAGAATCCAACGGGCGCCTTCGATCTGCACTAGTGCACCGGGATCTTGCAACTGATCGAGCAGTTCGTCTGAGCGCATTCCCTCGACGGCCAGGTTGATCAGATCAATCTCATCGCCCGTATCTCGGCTCAGAAGCTCCTGGGTGCGCCCGGCGAAGCCCCGACCCGTCGGATCACCGGTGCCCCTGGCGAGAGAGTCGCCGAGGGCCACCATGTGCCCGTCAGCCACTGCGGAGGGAAGGGAGGGCCTATCATCCGATTGCCCCACGGGTTCGCTTGTGCGAGTGACAGCGAGACCGATGTTGAGCGCCTGTGTGAAGCCGGTGAGAAATCCCGCAAAGCCAAGGAGAAAAAGCACCGCGATACTATACCATAGCAAGCGCTGTCTCTTACGCATAGATATCCTTCCTTTCGAAAACGACAAAGGCGATGACCAGGGCACCGACCATCCATCCGAGGAGTACCAGGGTGGAGAAGAGCATGCTCAGTCCTTCGAAAACCTGGAAACTTCCCGATAAAAACGCGATCAGGTTGAGGTTCACGGTAAAGAGATAACGCGTGATCGCCCAGTCGGCGATAAAGTAACTGAGAAAACTGCCGCCGATCAAGGTGGACATGAGCACGCCGATCGAAGCCGCGGCACTTTGCATCAGGACCGAGACCATCAGGGTGAGACTGCCGATGACGAGGGCCACGTAGTATCCGATGGCATAGACCATCAGAAGGTAGTGCCACTGTGGAATCGTGCGTACGACTGAGGTGTCGAGCTGATCACCCACGAGTCGAAAGCCCGTGATGACCGGTTCGTCGAACCCGCCTACACCGAAGACGACCAGGGAAACACAAAGTGAGACAAGTGCCATGAGTAGGACCACTAGCATCGAAAGGATCGAAAGGGCGATCCATTTGGCGAGTAGAATCTTCCACCGTCTGACAGGACGGGTCAGTAGCATCTTGATCGTTCCAGTGTTCATCTCTCCGGAGACCATGTCGGCACCCACTAGGATGATCAGGAGGGGGAGAAGGAGAAAGACCGACTGCTCCATGAACTCACCCATGAATCGTGCCGCAGTAGGGCTGATGGGATCGATGCCTTCATCGAGAAAGAATTGCAGCTGTTCGATCCGTACCCTGAGCGAGGCTTTGCCCTCCTCGGGGATGTAGGGACTGTCCAGTCGCCTGTTGAGATCCGAGATCTGTTGTTCAATCAGGTCTTGCCAGCGCTGTGTGTTTTCGATGCCCAGCTCCGTGGTGACCCGGTCCCGGGTGCGCTCGAGGGTGTACTGTTCTCCGTAGGTAAAGAGACCGATCAAAACGATCAGGATGGCCAGGATCACGTGCAGGCGTTTCTTTTTGAGCACCTTGATCACTTCATTTTCAACCAGTCTATCCAATGGTCTCACCCCCGGTCAGTTCCATGAACAGATCCTCCAGGGTTTTCTGATGTCGGCAGACCTCAAGAAGTCCCGCTTCGGCATGAACCAATTGCTCGTTGATCTGAGGGAGGAGATCGGAATCGATCATGGCGCTAAGTTCTTGGTCGACCCTGGTGATAGGTACTTCTGGAAATTGCTCTGCTAACACGTTCATCGCAAGATCGGGGTGATCTACCGACCAGGTGACCTTCTGCTGCCTGCGGAGATCGTCAACCTTCAGGGTCCTGATGATTCGACCGTGGAGGATGATGGCCACTTCATCGCACATCATCTGAATTTCTGACAAGAGGTGGCTGGAGATGAGGAGTGTGAGGCCGGTGTCCCTGGCGAGAAAGCGAACCAGCTCACGGAATTCCCTGATACCGGCGGGATCCAGGCCGTTGGTCGGTTCATCCAGGATCAAGAGGTCTGGTTTTTTCATCATGGCCTGGGCGATGCCGAGGCGCTGTTTCATACCAAGGGAGTAAGTGCTGACGAGGTCGTGGATGCGCGCCTGCATACCAACCTTTTTGACGGCGTCCATCATTTCGAACTCCTGGATGCCTCTTTCCATACTAGCCAGTTGCCACAGGTTCTCGAAACCCGTCATATACTCGTGGAATTGTGGGGTCTCGATGATGCATCCGACCCTTTCGATGGCCGCTCTGAAATCGCCTTGAATATTCTTACCGATGATGTGGATTTCGCCAGTCGTCGGACGGATCAGGCCCACGATCATACGCAGGGTCATGGTTTTCCCTGCTCCGTTCGGTCCGAGAAAACCATAAACCTGGCCGCAATCAATCGAAAAGCTAATGTCCTCTAGGATGGGTTTCCCTTTGATGTTTTTGGATATATTTTTCAACTCTAGGATCTTGTCCATTGTCTTTGCCTCCTAGCTACGCAAACGGGAAATCGATCTTGTCATTCTATATTTACCACCCTCCTTCATAAATCACCAAAAATCGAAGGCGTCGAGGTCCCGGTTTTAAGCTCTTGCTGGGTGATACAGCGGTATAATGGAGAGAGGCAAGCAAGCGGAGGAAAAGAACCCTTCGTCAAAGAACATGAGAAGACCAGATCTAGTATTGGGGGAGAAGAATGGAGCAGGATTTTCAACAGCTAAAGGAACAGTTCAAGAGGAGGAATATTCGGGTGGCGTATGCCCGTACCTTTGCGGAGGCGAGAGAACGCGTGCTATCGATCATTCCCGTGGTAGACACCGTGGGTATTGGTAACTCGCAGACAATCAGGGGGATGGGACTCACGGAAGCCCTGACTGACAGGGGAAATGTGGTCTACGATAAGACCCTTGTAACGACCCCAGACGAGGTGAAGCGACTTAAGCGAATGTCCCTGCTAACGGATTGGTATATCGCCAGTGCCAACGCCATTTCAGCAGAAGGACAACTTGTGAACATCGACCACAGCGGGAATCGTGTGGCGGCCATGGCCTATGGACCCGACCGGGTCCTTGTGATCGTGGGAAAGAACAAGATTGAAGAAACCCTCGAGCGAGCGATCCGTCGTGCCAAGGATCACGCGGCACCACGGAATGCCCACAGGGCGGGATACCGGCCTCCCTGTATTGCGGCCGGTCGCTGTGTCGATTGCGATTCAGAGGAGCGCGTGTGCTTCCACCTGCAGATCACCGAAGGGCAGAGCGAACCGGATCGGATGATTCTCATGATCGTGGGTGAAGAGGCCGGCTTCTGATCAAAAAAGGAAGTGGGCCGGTCCCGCATGTGGGAACCGGCCGATTCAAATAAAAGGATTATTCACTCACCGCCCAATGTAACTTAAAACTTCCCACGTGATCGGTGGCCTCGACCCGCATGGTGTAGGTTCCTTCTTCGAGGACTGTGAGAATATCGCCATCCGAGATGGTCAGAAGTTTCTCTTCTTCATCATTCAGCATGACGGCCTCGAGCGCGCCTTCTTCGGTGCGCACCTGAGAATCAAAGTGCACACGATCTCCTTCACTTAGCGAGACTTTCCGGTAGTAGCTCCCACCGGAGCAGGCTTGCAATCAATAGAAGTATCAACGGGATTCGTACTTTCTTGTGCATCCTCTCATTCTTTTCTCTTGTCTTTTTTTCGACAGGGCCATGATACCACAAGAACCTTTAGAAAAAATTAAAGTCAAGGAAACTCTTGGTAAGCGGCTACTGGAGGGTATGGTAAAATGTGAATAGCAACAGGCATCTTGAGGTCGCATCAGTAGAGGAGGAAAACCGATGGACTTTGTCATCAGAAAGGAAAAGCCGGAGGACTACCGAAGGGTGGAGACAGTGGCGCGCGAGGCCTTTTGGAATCTGTATTTTCCGGGGTGTTTTGAGCATTTTGTCATTCACGAGATGAGGGAACATCCCGACTTCCTGCCGGATCTGACCTTTGTCATCGAGGTCGACAGAGAGATCGTCGGGAGTATCTTTTACACCCGGTCGAAGATCATGACCGAAAACCAAGGCGAGGTGGAGACCATCACCTTTGGTCCCGTGAGCATCTTACCCGGTCTGCACCGACAAGGGCTGGGCAAGAGACTGATCGAGCATTCGATTTCGGTGGCGATAGCCCAAGGACACAGGGCGATTTTGACCCTGGGTTATCCCTACCATTACGAGCCCTATGGTTTCGCGGGCGGGAAGAAGTACGGGATCTCGATGCCCGATGGAAAGTTCTACAAGGGTCTCCTGGTGCTTCCCCTCTACGAAGGAGCACTGGAAGGGCTCAGCGGTTACGCTCAGTTTTCCAATATCCTTGACGACCCGGATCACGATGCTTTGGAGGTCTTCGACCGGCAGTTTCCAGCTAAGGAGAAGGGATTTGCACCGAGTCAAAAGGAGTACGAGAGGACCATTGGCCTGTTGGACGAGTAACGCCTCAGCCCATGGTATGCACCAGCATTGCGATGATTACTTAAAGAAAATGGAGGGAACACGATGAAAAAATCCGCACCGTCGATCGATGTTTGGTTAAAAGAGTCTAAGGCAGATCCGTCTGCTTTACAAGAAGGCATGTATCTCGTCCACAATGGTGTCGTCAGACAGTCGCCCAAGGTCAAGGTCCGACAGGGCATTGACGATGGGTCGCAGGTGACCGGCATGACCTTTGGCTACGACGCTCAAAAGGTGGAAGCCGCCATCGAAGAAACGAAAAAGATGGAGGGGATCTTCCACGTGCGCGTCTGGATGAACGAGGGTTACCTGGAGGTAGGCGACGACATCATGTACGTTCTCGTCGGCGGTGACATTCGCCCCCACGTGATCGATGCGCTGCAGTTTCTCGTCGAGACGATCAAGACCCAGTGTGTGACGGAGATCGAGAAGCTCGATTGATCAGGAACGTACCAAGAAGGGAGGAAGGTTCTTGACTAATGAGCTTGCATACCGGAAGACAATCGATCCGGATCTACATTCATTTTTTGATGGCCTTTTGCTCCCGATGGACGATATGTGGCAGCAGGCGATCATCGCACCAGCGAACCACCAAGAGATCCTGTTAAACGGGAGACCGGTGGGGTTCTTTAGTGTGGATGAAGAGAACCGGCTACTCGCCTTTCATCTTTCCGAGTACCATCGCGAGTGGGATCGAAAAATCTTCAAAAGCTTGCTTGAAGACCGAGGGATTGTGGAGGGCTTTGCCTGTTCGCTCGATCTTAAGAGTCTGCCGCTTTTCTTAGACAATGCCCGGGAAATGACTCTGCACACGCTCTTGTACCAGCACCTGAAGAATGCAAGGAGCGAGTGGCCTTTCGAAGAGATCCTAAAACGATCGGCTACCGACCAAGATTTCGCTAGGGTACTGAGCTATCATGAGGTGCACTTGGGTCCCTTGGAGGAGTGGGTGGCTCCCTACTACAGAGGGTTGATTGATCGTAGTCAGTTGTACCTTTACGAGAGAAGCCGCCGTCTTATCGCCACCGGTGAAGTACGTCGAGATGAGAGGCGAGAGGGCTTTGACCACCTCGGCGTTTCGGTGGCTGTGGACCAAAGGAAACAGGGGTTGGCCACCGCTATCTTGACTGATCTGAAAGAAGAGTGTATCCGTTATGGCCGAACGCCCATCTGCTCCACTTCTATTACCAACCTGGCCTCGCAGGGTGCGATCGAAAGCGCGGGCTTTCACGCGGGTCATCGGATTCTGAAGGTTGGGTTTCATCATCATCTATAGTCGATCGTTTACCGTTACATGTAGAAGCACACTCAATTAACTCGCCCAAGGTAACTGCAATGTGTCTATGCTCTCTCTGTACATGTTCGCACAAAATGATAAAGAATTCGCGAGAGAACCCACGGTTTTAATCGTGGTACGAGAGCGAGACTTAATTCTGAAGCAACAATAATTCGGTGAGATGTGAATTTTTTGTAAATTTTATCAAATGTTCCGAGGCGTATGCGGAGGAGCGCACTATTTTGCTTTAAAGGTGATAGTTCTCGGATTTTCAATGTACCTGCTCATGGAGTGGTGACCGTTGAATTCTGGTAATCACTGTCTGGGGTACTACTCTCTACATGGAACGAGTCGTTCAAACAGATGATATTCCCCTTAGTCCGGTCGTGGCCTCTTATGAGGTTGCGGCCTTTTTAAATGCCGTTCGAACCAAAACACTCCAGGCGCTTGTTCTGCTCGTAGAAGGGTAGATCAACAGTACGAATGCCATCTCAGGAGAAAAATAACGCGCTATATGGTCCACAGTGACAATTGAGTGTTGAGTCTCCAAACGGCTCACAAAATATTGCGCAAGGAACCTGCCGCATTCATGCGTGCAGAGCAGTCAGGTCATCGTCTGAGCGCCTCTGTTGTGCCGGCACCTAAGAATCGATATGGCCAGACGTATTGCTTCGAGAAGGAAGCTAACGTATGATGAACTTAGTTATAATTATAACGAAATGATCGGAAAGGGAGTTGACCATGGAGTTTCATCAGTTGCGGTACATTGTTGAAATTGTAGAAACGGGCAGTATCTCGAGAGCTGCTACGAATCTTTATTTATCCCAGCCGAACCTAAGCAATCAGATACAAAAGCTTGAATCAGAGATTGGAAAAGAGATCTTTCATAGAACAAACCGCGGTGTTACCTTAACACCCTACGGCATGGAGGTTTACCATCATGCAAAATCCTTGGTGCGACATTTTGAAATGACTGAGAACAGGCTGCTGACGAGAGTCAATGAGCATATGATCAAGATCGCTTCATTTGGTAGCGAGGTAATCAATCATCAGTTTTTCGAAATCTGCAGAAGGTACAATCAAGAGAACGTCTCCTTTGAGCTATATGAAGTGGGCATCGAAGAAGCGGTGGACAAGGTCTCCGGAAGGATTTGCGATCTAGGGATTATCATCTACAGTGATTTTCAAAGTAAGAAGCTCGATGGTTTTTTGGCCGCTGAAGGATTGGAAAAGGAAGATTTGTTCTCCGGTCAAATGATGGTACATATGAGCACGAACCATGAGTTGAGCTTGAAACCGCGTTTGACGCGGGGGGATCTGGAAGCACTATTTCATGTGAAGAAGACCTATTTCTTCCAGGGGATGTTTACGTTGGAACAGGAACTACGTTTTCTTGGCGTTCCTGAAACAGCAAAGGTCTTGATGGCCAGCGGGAATAAAACCTATAACGATGCGCTCCACGCTTTGCCTTCGTTTGCCTTAGAAATTGATTGGAAATGCAAGAAAAAAATTCACAGTGATTTGGCGAGAATACCCTTTGAAGACCAGAACTTACGGATTCACTGTGCTATGGTCAAGAGAAAGAATGAAATCTTACGTGAAGAGCTACAGTTTTTCGTTGAAAAGTTAATCGACTCATACAACTAAACTAGGCGTTTAATTTGGGAGGAAGCATATGAGTAAAAAATGGATGATCTGTTTGGTAGTCGCCTTAGTGGCGATTGGATCTGTCGGGTGTACATCCGACGCATCGACGGCCGCCGCTGAAGCGGTGTCGGTAGAAGATGCACCTGCAGCGGAACTATCGGAAGAGACAGAGGTGGATGCAGCCTCGTCGGCTAGCGTCGATGGAACGACCTCCGCATCGATCGTGCCCGATGAGCTGATCAGTACCTATGAACCCGGAGGCTTTACCGATGGCGACCGGGAGAAAGCCCTCTTTATCGTTGGGGATCCGAGAAAGTACAGCGTCCAGTACGATCTGGTCTTCACGGCGATGAAGCATTTGGAGGCGCAGGGAATGGAGGTGGAGATCCGCGACCTGTACGCGATGGACTTCAACCCCGTACTGAGTCTGGAGGATTTTTATTATGCCAAGGATGGTACTGGTGAAGCCTCGGCGACCATCGCTGCGGAACAGGATCTGGTGGCTGCAGCCGACCACCTGATCTTCTCCTATCCCAACTGGCACGATACGCCCACGGCGATCGTAAAGGGGTACATGGAAACGGTCTTCGCCAAGCAGTTTGCCTACCGCGATACAGAAAACGGACTTGAGGGATTGCTCGCGGACAAGTCCTTTTACACGATTATGAATGCAGGTTTCCTCGGCGGTGGTCGGGGCTATATGGGAGATGGTGTGGGGATCAACGATGAAGCTTGGGATCGCTACATGGAAGCTTTCGCGGTGATGGATGATGATACCGCTGGCTTTTGGGGAGCAGAGAACAGGGGCCGATTTGTTAACGATCGTACACCGTCGAATGGTGCTGAGAACTACAGGGAAGAGTTGGAGAAACTACGCAAGAGTTTGATTGATCATTTGGATCGCGTCTATTTTTAATGACAAGGGACACTCTGTTCTTACCCTCTCGCGAGGGTAGGAGCGGGGTGTTTTTCCTTTTGACCAAATCCATGAAGCGCAGATAGGAGCAAAACTCCAAAAATAATATAAAAAAGAATATAAACACCAAATCTCTATTGACAGCAAACGGTTTCCTTAGTATTATGAAGTTGTACTCCATATGGATAACTAATCTGAAGAAATATTTCAAGGAGGCCCTTTGAGATGAAAGGAATCATAACAGCCCTCGTGACACCTTTTGACCGTGACGGTCGATTGTTGGAGGAGGGACTACGCGAAGTTGTACGCCACAATATCGATCGTATGCAGGTAGATGGTCTATATGTTGGAGGTTCGACTGGAGAAGCATTTCTCATGTCAGAAGCAGATCGACGCTCGGCGCTTTCGATCGTCAAAGAAGAAGCGGGAGATGCAGTGACGCTGATCGCTCAGATTGGCTCACTGGACATTGAGGAAGCCAAGCGCCTTGGTTTGCACGCGCGTGACCTCGGCTATGAAGCCATTTCTGCAATCACACCTTACTATTACAGATTTTCCTTTGAAGAAGTGCGCGCCTACTATGAAACGCTTGACGAAGCCATCGGTCACCCGATGATCGTTTATGCGAACCCCTCCATGGCCGGCGCGAACTTCGATATTGAGAAGTACCGGCAGCTCTTAGCGATTGAAGGTGTCGTGGGCATCAAGTTCTCCGATGCGGATATTGCTAAGTTTGAAAGACTACGGAACGCTTTTCCAGATGATCTCCTCTACTTTGGTTACGATGAGATCGCACTCGTTGGTTTTACCCTCGGATGCGACGGTGTCATCGGCAGCACATACAATGTAATGGGCGATCTGACCAGACGGGTGCAAACCTTAGTCGGGGAAGGAAAGTGTGATCAGGCGAGAAAGATGCAGCATCAGATCGCGTCTGTGATCGAGGGAATCGTCGCGAACAGTCTCTATCCAACGATCAAAGCGCTGATCACGGCGCAAGGCGCCGAAGCTGGATACTGCAAGTTTCCTTTCGCACCCCTTGATCAAAGACAGGAAGAGAACATTCCGATCCTGCTAGAGGCAATTGAAAAGTTGAGAAGGTAATGATGGTGACACTATGAACAGACTCGAAGAAATCAGGGGGCAACTGATCGTCTCCTGCCAAGCCCTCGCCGATGAACCGCTCCACAGCGCTTTCATCATGTCCAAGATGGCGCGGGCCGCAGCGGAAGGTGGAGCAGGCGGCATCAGAGCCAATGGAATCCAGGATATCAAAGCGATCAAAGAAGAAGTAAGTCTTCCTTTGATCGGGATTATCAAGGTAGACCACGAGGAAAGTCCGGTGCGTATCACACCGACCTTGATAGAAGTAGAAGCACTCGTGCGTGCCGGGGTCGAGATTATCGCATTCGATGCGACCGATCGACCTCGACCAGATGGATCTTCGATTCAGGCTTTTTTCGGATCCCTTAAGGAGCGCTTCCCAGATCAGTTGTTCATGGCGGATGTTTCTACAGTAGAAGAGGCAATTCTTGCCGAGAAACTGGGAGCAGATCTCGTTGCCACGACACTCGTGGGTTACACGGATTACACGATTGGACATGATCCGATCACTGTACTCGAGCGTATGGTCGCAGCAGTAAACATCCCTGTGATCGCAGAAGGGAATATCGATACACCAGACAAAGCACATGAAGCGCTTCTACTGGGGGCTCACGCTGTTGTCGTGGGTAGCGCGATCACCAGACCCCAGCTCATCACCAAGCAGTTCATCCACAAGATGCGAGAGCATCGAATAACCTAGGGAGGTTTCACAGATGAAAAAATGGTTGGCCCTGTCACTTGTTCTCCTATTGTCCCTTTCCATTCTAGCCGGTTGTGCAACGGATACCGGAAGCACAGAACCTGCAGATACAAATGATAATGAAGAGACGGCGGAAGTAACGGCTGAAGAGCCGAAGGAATCCTTTGTACTGAAATTTGGAATGGTAGCGGGTAATCAGTCCAATGAGTACAGGGCAGCAGAAAAGCTTGCGGAACTTGCCATGGAAAAGAGCGACGGTCGCTTGACGGTCGAACTCTTCCCCAACTCCCAGCTAGGTGATGATCGCGCGATGCTCGAGCAGCTCACCGCTGGTGTACTGGATATTACTTTCGCAGAAACAGGACGACTGGGTATCTGGGTGCCCCGGGCAGAACTCGCTGGTCTCGCTTATATGTTTGACGACTACAATCACTTAACCCGCGTCCTCTATGAAACGGAGTATGGACAAGGTCTCCATGAGGAGTTCTACAATGATTATAATTGGAATGTGATGGCAACGGCCTACAATGGCACACGTCAAACTTCGTCGAACCGGGCGATCGAAAGCATCGACGACATGGCGGGTCTTAAGCTCCGCACACCCCAGCACCAGCCATTACTGGACTACGCTGAGTACGTTGGTGCTTCACCAACACCCATGGCTTTCACAGAAGTCTACCTAGCCCTGCAAACGAATGCAGTCGATGCACAGGAAAATCCACTGTCTACGATCAAAGCCGTGAAGTTTCACGAGGTACAGGACTACATTGCCATGACGAACCACGTGATCAACGATGCGAACTACATCGTGGCCCGTGACACATGGGAGAAGCTACCCTCTGATATGCAAGCTGTTCTGAGCGAGTCGATTGAAGAGGCTGCGGCCTACCACACTTCTCTTTTCCAAGAGGAAGAAGCTGAGCTCATCGCGTTCTTCGAAGGTGAAGGTCTAGCGGTCACAACACCGGATCTCGCACCATTCAGAACAGCAGTTGCTGAGTCGTACCCAGCTTACTTTGAAAAAATGGGTGAAGACGTTGCCAATGTAGCGTTGGCAATTATCAACGACGCACGATAGTAGAGTGGAGAATAGCAGATGAAGTATTTCCTTAAGCACTTCGAAGAGATCATCGGGGGGAGTCTATTCCTCCTGATGCTTTTCGTTCTAATTGCACAGATTCTAGCGCGCCAGGTTTTTGATTTGCCTCTCAAGCAATCGGAGGAGTTGGCCCGCTTCTTGTTCGTCTACGTGGGCTACCTGGGCGTCAGCGCATCGATCAAAGAGAACAACCATGTGTACATCGATTTTTTCGTCAAGAAACTGCCCGAGAAAGTACAGCGGTACATTGATTTCATCGTTCAGATGATGGTCTTGGGTATTCTTGTGATCATGCTGCTCATCGGTGTGAACATGACCATCAGAAAACTCCCGGTGATGATTGTTTCCCTTGGGATCTCTTATGCCTATATGTACGTGGCCTTACCTGCTACGACGCTGTTAATGATCTACCGTCATATCGAGCGTAACGTAACGGACCACAGAGAACGCGGAAAGGGGATGACGATATGAGCATCGGTTTGATCTTTGGCGTCTGGCTCTTTCTCCTCGTCATCGGCTTTCCCGTGGGCTTCGCCCTGATCTTCGGTGGACTCATGTACTTTACGGGTATGAACTTTAATGCGGTCTTCTTTGCTGGGGCCAAACTGGTCGATGGCATCGACAGCTTCGCTCTCTTGGCGGTACCGTTTTTCACATTGACCGGAATACTGATGAACTCCTCGGGGATCACCGATCGCATTTTTGGTTTCGCAAAATCCATGGTGGGCCACCTAACGGGTGGGATGGGCCACGTGAATATCCTGGCGAGCCTCTTGTTTTCCGGGATGTCTGGATCGGCTCTTGCTGATGCCGGCGGCCTAGGACAATTGGAAATAAAATCCATGCGCGATGAGGGCTATGACGATGATTACGCCGGTGGTATCACCGCTGCAAGCTGTATCATCGGTCCCTTGGTACCTCCGAGTATACCGTTGGTGATCTATGGAATCGTATCCGATCAATCCATCGCCAAACTGTTTCTAGCGGGTTTTGTTCCTGGTGTGATCACGGCCCTTTCTTTGATCGTCATGGCTTACTACTTAGCAAAGAAGCGCGGGTACGCTAGAGCACCGAAGGCGACGAACGCTGAACGTTGGGTATCGTTTAAGTCTTCCTTCTGGGCCCTTCTCACCCCGATGATCATTATCGGGGGGATCTTCTCGGGGTATTTCACCCCTACAGAGGCCAGCGTAATCGCAACGATTTATGCCATCATTCTTGGGTTTTTCGTTTACCAAGAATTGACCATGAAGAAGCTTTTCGCCAGTGTGGTTGAGGCCATGAAAATATCCGGCGTGACCGTACTCATGATCATGGGCGTGGAATTCTTTGGCCAGGTCATCGCGAGAGAACAGGTGTCCATCAAGGTTGCCCAGCTATTCTTAACCGTTTCCGACAACCCCCTGATCTTGCTCTTTATGATCAATGCCCTGCTTCTTTTCCTGGGAACCTTCATCGAGGCTTTGGCCTTACTGGTACTGCTCGTCCCAATTCTGGTACCCGTGGTGGTTACCGCCGGGGTCGACCCAGTGTTCTTTGGAATTTTGGTGATCTTGAACCTAATGATCGGTATACTGACACCCCCCATGGGGATGGCACTTTTCGTGGTGTCCCGGGTCGGGAAGATCCCCGTGCATACGATCACCCGTGGTGTCATACCCTTCCTGATCCCACTGGTGATCACGCTGGTCGTCTTGACGCTCTTCCCACAGATCGTGATGTTCCTACCCAACTTACTGATGCCATGACCAACAAGAGGAGAAGGCAGTTGCCTTCTCCTATGGTCCTGTAAGATAGAAAGCGAGGTTCGCGATGCAGATTCTCACCATCGATATCGGTGGCAGTAGCGTGAAATGGGCGCTCGCCGATGAAAACGGCTCATTCTCGGCAGAGGGGACAGAGCACACGTCTGCTTTTTCTGCCGACCAACTCCTATTGGTAGTGGTTGATTTGTTCAGAAGGTACCCTTCTGATGGAATCGCCATCAGCACAGCAGGTCAAGTGGATCCTTCCACAGGAAGAATCATCAGCGCCACCGGTGCGATTCCGGGATACACGGGTTTTCTTTTGAAAGAACGTCTCGAGACAGCGCTGGGTGTACCCACCACCGTGGAGAATGACGTTCATAGTGCAGCCCTAGGCGCTCACTGGAAGGAAAATCTGGATGAGACGACCTTTCTCGCACTGACCCTTGGCACGGGCATCGGTGGCGCTATTGTGATCAATGGCGAAATTTTTAGGGGCGCCAGGGGATCAGCCGCTGAGTTTGGACATATGACACTCAATGAGAACGGCCGGGCTTGTGCCTGTGGGTTGAAAGGGTGCTACGAAACATACGCAGCGACCAGTGCCTTATCTCATGCGGTACAACACGAACTTGGAATCGATGTTCTGCCGGTGTTTTTCAAGCGTTGCCGCTCGGGAGAAGAAGAACCCTTGGCTGTGCTGGATGCATGGATCATCCACGTGGCAGAGGGGTTGAAAGGTCTTGTGCACATTTTTAATCCCAGTTTGATCTTGATCGGCGGCGGGATCACAGCCCAGGGAGAGTTCCTGCGAAGTCGAATTGAAACGCATTTGTTAGAACGCTTGATTCCCGTCTATCGGGAAGGGTTGTCCCTGCGGTTCATGAGCAGTGGAAACCAAGCCAACCTCTACGGAGCATTACTCGTGCACCTGAGGGAAAGGAAGTTGATCTGATGCGTTTTATCCATGTGAATCTTTACACTCTAGAAGGGTTTTGGGAAAATTGTTATCTGGAGATTGAGGACCAACGCATCCTGAGTTTCGGTCCCATGGTCGAGGGCATGAAGGGTATCGACATGTCGGGGATGATGATGGTTCCCGGATTCATCGACCAGCACATCCACGGTGCCTGCGGACATGATTTTATGGATGCCGATGCCACGGGCAACGAAGCAATCGCCATGTACTTACCTCAAGAGGGTGTGACTTCTTTTCTCGCGACAACGCTAAGCGATGCACCCGAGCGGATCGAAAAGGCACTCACCGTTCTTTCGCACTTCTCACTGGAGAACGGCGCAGAATGTTTGGGCGTACATCTCGAAGGTCCTTTTCTGTCGCCAGAAGTGGCAGGGGCCCACAAGAAGGTGTATCTACAAAAGCCTGACATCAAATGTTTCGAACACTACCAGCAAAGGGCAGGGGGGCATATCCAAATGGTGACCCTGGCGCCGGAGGAAGATGCAGGGGGACAATTGATCGACTATCTGGTCGAGAACAAGGTCGTCGTGAGTGCCGGACATACGGTGGCTGCACCAGAGACACTTAAGAAAGCGGTCGACCGGGGTCTATCGTGTATCACCCACTGTTACAACGCCATGACCCCGCTTCATCACAGGAAGATTGGCGTCGTGGGCGTGGCCCTCTCCGATGATCGCCTGTATACGGAACTGATCGCCGATGGTGAACATGTTGCGAAAGAAGCGGTGCAGATTTTTTCACGATCGAAGCCAAGGAGTAAGGTGATTTTGGTCTCTGACGCTATGCGGGCTAAGGGGCTGGAAGCGGGTACTTACCATCTCGGAGAAATAAAGGTAATGTCTGATGGATCGCGGGTCCTCACCGAAGAAGGAACACTAGCGGGAAGTGTATTATCCCAAGATCGGGCGCTGAAGGAGTATCTGGAGCAAACGAATGTATCCCTAGAAACGGCGCTCGATGCGCTGACGATCAACCCGGCCAGCCTTTTGGGTGTCGCGGATCGAAAAGGGCAAATAGCCGTCGGAAGAGATGCCGACCTGGTGGTCTTAGACCGAGAACTGAATGTTATGCAGACATACTGTAGGGGGAGCTTATGCTACGAAAGAACAGAATGACCATCGAAATTGTTGCCGATGGCAACGAGATGGGGTGGATCGCCGCCCGAACCATCTGTCGACTGATCGATAAAAAACCAAATGCTGTGCTGGGTCTTGCCACCGGATCCACGCCACTGACTACCTACGAGCACCTCGTCGGTTTCTATAAGCGGGGAGCGGTATCTTTTAGCGAAGTGACTACATTCAACCTCGATGAGTACGTGGGTCTGGAGGAGGGCGCTCTCCAGTCTTACGCTCATTACATGGACCAATACCTTTTTGATCACGTGGACATGAATCGTGAACAGGTGTATTTGCCTGATCCGCTACTTCCTCCAGACGAGGCCTGTGCAAACTATGAAGACAAGCTCAGGAAGAACCCTGTGGACCTCCAGATCCTCGGGCTCGGGTCCAACGGTCATATCGGGTTCAACGAACCGGGCACGTCCTTCGAACAGGGAGTCCATCTCGTGCAGTTAGCCGAACGCACACGTCATGACAACGCTCGCTTCTTCGAAAGTCCTAGGGAGGTACCCACTCGTGCGCTGACCATGGGTCCCGAGAACATCATGCGGGCGAGTCATATTATTTTGCTCGTCGACAAAGTGAAAAAAATCGAAGCGCTCACGCGATTGTTAACCGGTCCGGTGACAGAAGACTGCCCGGTCACAATCCTGCGGAATCATCCCAGTGTTTGCCTTTACGTGACAGAAGAGGTGTTTTCAGCTATGATGGAGAAAAGAGAAGAGGTGACAAGCGTAAGCCCTTCGGGATGCGCGATCTAGATGATAGCAGACAACAACGGAATCAAACTATCCATTTTACTCGAGCAGAACAAGAATACCTACACAAAATCGGATAAGAAGCTGTACGCCTACACCAAAGATCATCTCGATGAGGTGATGTACCATTCTCTGACGGAGCTCGCGGAAATCTGTCACGTGGGCGAGGCCACGGTCCTACGTTTCTGTAGGAAACTGGGTTTCAATGGTTATCAGGACTTTAAGTTGGCCGCAGCCCAGGAGCTCTCGCTGATCAGCCGTCCGCATCACGATGAAACTTACGTAGAGAAAATCCGAAGCAATATGATCGATACGCTCAACGACACTTACGAGGTGATTGATCGTGAAACGCTTGATTCGGTCGTCCGATTGATCGATCAGAGAAAAGATGTGGTCATCTACGGGGTCGGCCACTCCGGGATCTCGGCATGTGATCTCAAAAGCCGATTCATGCGCATAGGAAAGAGTGTTGAAGTGGTGACGGATCCACATTTTCAAATGATTCGAGCCTGCTCTCTCGATGAAGAGAGCGTGGTCATCGCGATCAGTCTTTCGGGAAGTACGATCGATATTGTGGACGCTGTCAGCGCAGCCCGAGAACAGAAGGCTACTGTCGTTGCGATCACCAACTACACGAAATCACCCCTAACGAAACTGGCCGACCATGTATTGCTCACCTCGGGAAAGGAGAACCCCATGGATGGCGGCTCCCTTGTGGCCAAGGTGTCACAGCTTTACGTCATCGATTTGCTTTGTACGGGGCTTGCCCTCGAACGAGCCGATGAGGCCCAACGAATGAAGAACCTTACAGCAGAATCCGTTTCGGTAAAACTCTACTAACAACAAAACAACGTGCCTAGCGTCTGAGCGCTGAGCACGTTGTTTCATTTTTTTGACATCTAGCTTTCATTTATCTGTGTGGTCGCTCGGTCAGTTGGCCCAAGAAGGATAGAAGTAATCATCCTCGAGGGGAGCGTTGATCAGCATCACCGGATAGAAGACCGCCCAGCGGTCGTTTTCTTCATCCTTTTCTACAGTGTCGCCCCCATAGAGACTATTCTCTTCATATTGATTCGGGTAGGTGTCGTAGAATCCGGTATAGGCGAGGCCAAGGCTGACATCCTTTTCGTAGTAATAACCCGCTTCCACTGCGATCTGGCCGAAATGGTCTTCAAAGGCATCGCCTTTTTTATCTAGGAAAGTCCAGTACTCATCTCCGATGTTCTCATCTCCACTGAAGAGGTAGACGATTCTTAGTTCCGAGCCATCGTCGCCTTCGGTGATCACCACTTGGTAAAAGTTCAGGTTGTATCCGGCATAGGTGAAGCGTCCGTTACTCTCGATCAGATACGCGGCGTAGTCGTCATAGCTGGCGTGGCCCGCTAGCGTAAGTGTCATGATCTCAGTGAAGGGGGAAACGGCGCCATTCTTCACCGCGGCCACTCTCACATAATAGGTTTCCCCGGGTGTCAGGTTGTAGTAATTCACACAAAAATCATCATCCCACTGAAAACCCGCCGCTTCGCTATCCGGCTTTATCTCAGTGAAAGCATCTGGTGTGCCCTCGCTCACGAACACGGCATAATAGTCAGCGCCATCCACTGGATCCCAGTAGATGTACATGGAGGAATCGGTCACCTGTGTGAGCTTTAGCCCTGTGGGTGTTTCCATCTGATTGGCCAACCGATTGAAGGCAACCAGCGTGAGATTCTCGTCTTTTGACATTTCTCTGTAGCGTTCGATGGGAATAGCAAAGCCCAAGTTTTCGCCATCTGTGATCCCAGCGTAGGTAATCCCCACGACTTCACCCGTGCGATTGAGCAGTGCTCCGCCGCTGCTACCGGGGCTGATCGGAGCTGTAATCTGGATGTCCTGATTTCTCAGGGAACTGACGATTCCTTCTGATAGGGTGTTCTGAAGCCCAAAGGGACTACCGATTACCACGATGGCTTCTCCTCTTTGCAAGGCATTTGAATCGCCCAAGCGCATGTAGTCCGGGCTCTTCTTCTCGATTTGAATCAGGGCGATGTCCTGCTCGACGTCATACCCCAGCACGTGCACACCACCGTTGTAACGCGAACCGTCATCATCTATCACCTCAATACGGTGGGCACCGCTGATAACGTGGAAATTGGTCGCAATTTTTCCGTCAACGTCCACATAGAATCCGCTACCGGAACTGATTCTCTGCCCATTCGGGCCGTAGATCGTCAGTAGGACGGCCGCCTTCGATCGCTCTGCCAGCTCCACGGTAGACAGTTGCTGGTCTTCCCGTGGCACTGGGATCGGGGATGGACTCGGAGGTGCAATATGCTCTTCAACCGAGGTGATCTCGATCGTCCGCGTCCCATCGTGCCAGACCACCTGTGCTCCGGAGGCCTCGGCGACAAAGCGCGCCGGTACCATGGTCCTGCCGTTGATCAGCGTGGCGGGCACGTCGATGGTCACTTCCTGTCCATTGACCACTGCATCGGCAGAGTCGATCTGCAGGGAGATGTCGCGATCCGTAGAGCGCCCTCTGATGGTTGACGTTTCAGGATCCCAGGTCATCGAAATCCCGAGGGACTCGAAAATTGCCCGCAGCGGAACAAGCGTCCGTCCTTCGATGACCGTCGGCGGCACATCGAAAGCCAGCGTCTGGCCATTGTGGATGACCTGTATGGTCTGAGTAGCGATAGAAGGATAGGGAAGGAATAGGATCGATAGTGTCAAAATCATAAGTAGGGATAAGATCAGTCGTTTTTGCATGGGTCTACCACCTTTCGAGATTGCGATATCAACCGAGTTGTCTTTACCGTTCGAGCCATCATGAATATTTTAGCATCAGTAGCGTCGGGGTGAGCCTTAAGATTGCGCAAACGTTTATATTTAAGGAATGAGATCAACATGCGGACCTACGTTTTCCACCGACACTGGGAAAACGTTATGAAAAAATCAGATAATTCGCAGGAAATCGGTTGACAGGAAAAAAGACGGATGATAGAATGCAGATATCGAAAGCGGTTTCGAAGTCGGAACCATTCATAAACAAGTGATAAATATATATTTTTTTACCATTTTACGAAAGCGGTTTCGAAACTCTTTTTGAAAAGATCCGCAGATGTGGATATAATGAAAAAGATAACGAAAACGGTTTCGAAAGAAGGGGATTATATGGTCACAATTTATGATATTGCAAAGGCATGCGGATGTTCCAGCGCCACCGTATCGAAAGCGCTTAACGATTACGCTGATGTCAACATCAACACGAAAGAACGGATCCTGAAAGTTGCACGACAGATGGGTTACTCTCCCAATGCACAGGCCCAGACACTGGCCACGAAAAAATCGTGGAACCTGGGCGTACTCTTTCAAGACGACACGAACAGCGGCCTGACGCACTACTATTTCGCACAGGTGCTTGAAGCTGTAAAAACCCAATCGGAAGCAAAGGGATACGATGTCACCTTTATCTCCAAGAACCTTGGAAATCAAGAGATGACCTATCTCGAGCACTGCAGAAGGCGGCAGGTGGATGGCGTGATCATCGCCTGTATCAACTTCGAAGACCCCCAGGTCAAGGATCTCATGGACAGTGAGATCCCTGTGGTCGCGATCGACTATCCCTATGAGAAGGTGAGCAGCGTCCAGTCGGATAACTACGACGGACTCTACCGACTGACCTCGCATCTCCTCAAACTGGGCCATCGGGAAATCGTCTTCATCTACGGACACATGAACCATGTGACCGAACTGCGAATCGAAGGGTTCAGACGTGCCATGAAAGACCATGGTGTAGCCATTGGAGAGGACAAACTGATTAGTGGCGGTTACTACAAAAAGAGAGTGATCATCGAGAAGACGGAAGAGATCTTGCGTCGTGAGACATTGCCGACGGCCATCATCTACCCAGATGACTACAGTGCCATCTGGGGGATCAAGACGATCCGAAAGGCTGGTCTCGATGTACCCGGTGATCTTTCTGTCGCCGGCTTCGATGGTATCGAACTCGGAGAACTCATTTCGCCACAACTGACGACGGTTCGACAGAAGACCGACCGACTTGGAAAAGAAGCGGTCCTACGCTGTATCGAGATGATCGAGTCGAAGACCGATGAGACGGTATCGACCACCATTGATCCCGAACTGGTCGTTGGAGAATCCTGTCGTAGCCTTTAGGGTTCTACCTAGGAGGGGAAAAATGAAAAGATTCCTAAGCTTTTTACTGATCACAGTGATGCTTTTGAGCACAGTGGCCTGTTCTGGCCAAGAAGCACCGGTCGATCAAGCAGAAGATGGTGTACCCGCCGAAAACAATGGCGACACACTGGTGGTCTGGACCTTCACTGAAGAAATCAAGGGCATGATCGAGAATCACTATTTACAAGATAATCCGGATCTTCCCTACGACGTGCAGATTGTCGTGGTCCCGAACGAGAACTACCAGTCAAAGCTCGACCCAGCTCTGGCCTCTGGAAAGAGTGCACCGGACGTTTTTGCACTGGAGGCAGCTTACATCAAGAAGTACACGAACTCGCCTTACACAAAGCCCCTCACGGATCTCGGTTTTGAAGACCAGTCCGAGCACACGCTCGATTACGTGATGGACGTGGCCCGAGACGAAAACAGCGTGCTCAAGGGTCTCTCTTGGCAGGCAACACCGGGTGCATATTTCTATCGCCGTAGCATGGCAGAAGAGCTTCTCGGAACCAGCGAGCCAGAAGAAGTACAAGCGCTCGTGTCGGACTTCGATAAATTTTATGATGTGGCCAAAAGGATCAACCAAGAATCAGGCGGTCAAGTCAGCGCCATTGGTAGTATGGGTGATCTGACACAGGTCTTCTTCGCGGCCCGTGAGAAGGGATGGGTAGAAGACGACAAACTGATCATCGATCCCAAGATTGACGAGCTCATGGAAATGGCCAAGAGATTCGAACAAGAAGGTCTTTCGGCTCAGGCAAACCAGTGGGAAGAACTTTGGTTCGCGGGCATGTCCGGGGACAGTGTCTTCGGTTACTTTCTGCCAACCTGGGGTCTGCACTACGTGCTCAAGCCCAACGCAACGAACGCTAATACCGGCGAAAGCACCGAAGGCGATTGGGCGATGATCCAGGGACCATCACCCTACTTCTGGGGCGGCACATGGTTGGCCGTCCGTGAAGGCACAGAGATGGAACAGGCAGCTGCAGATCTCGTGGAGTATATGACGCTGAATGAAGCTTTCCTCGAAGAGTGGGCACTTGAGACGGGAGATGTACTGTCGAACGTGACGGTTGTCGATAAGATCAAGGACACCTACGCCGAGCCTTTCCTCGATGGTCAGAATCATTATGCTGCCTTCGTCCGAATGGCGGAAGACGTTGACGCTACGATCATCACGGGATACGACCAAGATATCCAGGTCCTCCTCGAAGAGCAATTGATCGCCTACTCAAAAGGTGAAAAAGACAAGGAAACAGCGATGGCCGATTTCAAATCCGCCGTGAAGAACTACTACCCTGACCTCGAAGTCGAGTAAAAGGAACCATAGCAGAAGCTGTTGTCAATAGCTTCTGCTATTTTTTCAGACACGATAGGAGAGAATTATGTTCAAAACGAAAGCAAGCCGTATTCAAAGACACGAGAGATTCGGGTACTTCTTCATCCTACCCTTCATCTTGGCTTTCCTGATCTTCCAGTTGTACCCTATTCTCTATACCTTTGCCCTGAGCTTCTCTGATCTCAAGGGATGGAACACGGAGTTTAACTTCGTTGGGTTCAGGAACTACATCGCCATTTTTCAGAACGATTATTTTCTAAGGGCCATACGCAACACATGGATCATCTGGACCATCAACTTTATTCCACAGGTGGGCATCGCGCTCGCCTTGGCAGCCTGGATGACCAACTCAAAACTAAAAATCAAAGGCGCGGGCTTTTTCAAAGTCGCCTTTTATCTGCCTAATATCATCACAGCAGCTTCCGTAGCCGTTCTCTTCTATTCTTTGTTCAACTACCCGGCGGGTCCTGTCAACCAACTTCTCTTGGGGCTGGGCGTACTGGAACAACCCTTTGACTTCTTCCGCAGTAAGATGGCCACCAGGGGCATCGTCTCTTTCATCCAGTTCTGGATGTGGTACGGCCAGACCTTCATCATCATCAGCGCCGCCATCATGGGGATCAACCCCAGTCTCTACGAAGCGGCCATGGTGGACGGTGCCTCGAGCTTTGAGATGTTCAGGAAAATCACGCTGCCCCTGATCAAGCCCGTGATGCTCTTTATCCTCGTGACCTCGCTCGTCGGCGGTATGCAGATGTTCGATATTCCCTTTCTCTTGACCAACGGGAATCCGGATTTTGCCGTGGAGACCATCACCATGTTCATCTACAAACAAGCCTTCCTGGGCAGTCGCAACTACTATATCGCCGCAACGGCTTCGGTCCTGCTCTTCTTCCTGATCGTGATGCTCAGCACCGTGCTGTTCAGACTCCTAGGCGAAAAAGACGAGACCAAGGGTAGAATCAGAGGGAGGAAGAACCGTGTATAAACACTGGAATACGAACAAGACGCGACTGTGGATCACACGCATCTTCATCTATGCCATCTGTATCATTCTATTGGCACTCAGCGTGGTCCCCTTTACACTGATGCTGGTCAACGCCACGCGGTCGACGGAACAAATCCAGCAGGGTTTGTCCATCATCCCGAGCCACTTTGCACCTTACAACTGGAGCGTACTCGAGCGTATGGGCATCAACGTCTTCCGCGGTTTTCTCAACAGCCTGACCATCTCCGTGGGAGCCACCTTCCTCACGCTCTACTTCTCGGCCTTGACGGCCTATGCGATGGTGATCTACAACTTCAAGGGAAGAAAGTTGTTCTTCGCCTTTATCGCGCTCATCCTGATGATTCCCACCCAGATCTCGATGATTGGTTTCTACAGGATGATGCTCAACCTTGAGCTGGTGGATACCTACGTGCCCCTGATCTTGCCCGCAATCGCGACACCCGCCACGGTCTTCTTCATGCGGCAGTACCTCCTATCGGTCTTTCCCGTTGAACTCGTCCAAGCGGCCAGGATCGACGGCGCGAGCGAGCTCAGAATTTTCCACACCATCGCTATACCGATTATGAAGCCGGCGCTGGCCACCATGGGCATCTTTGCCTTCGTGACCTCCTGGAACAACTTCCTCATGCCGCTTATGCTCCTCTCGACGGAATCAAAATTCACGCTCCCCATGCTCGTGCAACTTCTACGTGCCGATATCTTTAGAACAGAGATGGGCAGTATCTATCTGGGGATCTCCATGACCATTGCGCCGCTTCTCGTGATCTACCTGATTTTCTCGAAATACATCGTTGCCGGGGTGGCCATGGGTGGCGTCAAAGAGTAAATGAAGACCTAATAGAGCTAGAACAAATGGGGATTTCCCCATCGATATAAAGGAGAAAAGACCATGACAAAAGAGAATCCATTCGTGTGGGGGGTCGCCACGGCCTCCTACCAAATTGAAGGCGCCCACGACCAAGACGGAAAGGCCCTTTCCGTGTGGGATCTGTTCGCGAAAACCAAGGGAAAAGTATACAACGGCGACCACGGGGAGTTTGCCTGTGACAGCTACAACCGGGTGGAGGATGACATCGCCCTGATCAAAAACCTCGGCGTGGATGCCTACCGCTTCTCCATCGCTTGGCCCCGGATCATCCCCACGGGAACAGGGGAGGTGAACGAGGCAGGTCTGGCCTATTACGACCGCCTCATCGATGGCCTCCTGGAGAACGGGATCACCCCCTACATCACCATGTTCCATTGGGATTACCCCTATGCGCTTTACAAGAGAGGGCACTGGTTGAACGATGCGTCCTCCGATTGGTTCGCGGATTTCGCCGAGATCGTGACCAAGCGTTACGGCGACCGGGTCAAGCACTGGATGACCATCAACGAACCCCAGTGTTTCATCGGCCTCGGCTATTTCTCGGGCGTCCATGCTCCCGGCCTGAAGCTCAGCCCCTACGACATCATCCGAATGAGCCACAACGCGCTCCTGGCCCACGGCAAGGCCGTTCGGATCATCCGGAAGAATGTGGAGAACAGCGTCGTGGGTTACGCCCCGGCATCCAAGGTTTACGTACCCGCTACGGACACCGAGGTCGATCGCAAGGCGGCCTATGAGATGATGTTCGGAAGAGGCAATCGGAGGGGGAAGATCAGCGAGACGGACTTCACCTTTGACAATGATTTCTGGAACGATCCCATTTACCTGGGAAAATATCCCGACTGGGTGATGGAAGAGCTCACCGATTACCTGCCCGACACGCTGGAAGAAGATCTTGCGATCATCAGCTCACCAGTGGACTTTTTCGGGGTGAACATCTACAGTGGCGATGTGGTCAGGGCGGCGGACGGAACGATCGAGCGGGTCATACCCAAGAGCGGCCACCCGGTGACCGGACTCAACTGGAACGTGGTACCGGAATCCCTCTACTGGGGACCGCGATTCTTCTACGAGCGCTACCAGGTGCCGATCATCGTGACGGAAAACGGACTCTCCATGAAAGACTGGGTGTCCCTCGATGGCAAGGTCCACGATCCGGGGCGCATCGACTTCCTCGCCCGCTACATCGGGGAACTGCAGCGCGCCCATGAAGACGGGACGGATGTCACCGGCTACTTCCAGTGGTCTCTGCTCGACAACTTCGAATGGGCCGAAGGCTACAAGGAGCGATTTGGAATCGTCCATGTGGACTTCGAAACGGGAGAACGGACCCCCAAGGATTCCTACTACTGGTACCGCGATTTCATTGCAAAGCAACGATAATGAAAAACCCCTCCGAAGGCGAGACAGTCGCTCTTGGCGGGGTTTTGCATTTGCACGCGAGATTTCCATTGCCGAGGATGAGGATCATCAGCCAATCAGGGTAAGTAAAGGAATGAAGAAGTAGTCAAGTGAGGTGGTAATCATGAAGTGGCACTATCAGAAGATCGAACATCTCGGGTGGTCGAAAGAAATCGACCGCATCGAGCAGAAAAAAGTAGTGGCGGCCCGAGTGGCCGAGCGCATGTGCGATGGTCAAGTAGTCGGGTTTGGATCTGGATCCACTGCTTACCTGACGGCCCTGGCCATCGCCAAGCGTATGGAAGTGGAAGGTCTCAGAATCGAGGCGATTCCCACATCCCAGGAGATCACCTATACCTGTCACGAGCTTGGTATTCCCGTGGTAGCGCTGAACGAAAAGAGGCCGGACTGGTGCTTCGACGGCGCCGACGAGGTGGATCCGGGGGGGAACCTGATCAAGGGAAGAGGGGGTGCACTTTTTCTAGAGAAACTCGTGATGAAAAGTACCGAGCACCGAATCATCGTGGTGGACGAGAGCAAGTTGGTGACGAGGCTGGGTGCAGGTTTTGCGGTACCCATCGAGATTAGCCCCATGGCCCTCAAGCACGTGGTCCAAAACCTAGAACCCTTAGGAGCCAGGGAAATCTCCTTGCGGCCAGCGCAGGCCAAGGATGGCCCCCTGATCACTGAAGCTGGGAATCTACTGCTGGATGTAAGCTTCGATGCAATCGGCGAGAAACTGGAAGGACAGATCAAGGCGATCACAGGCGTTGTGGAGTCCGGCCTCTTCTGGGGATATGCTCCGGAGATCATCACAGCCGGGGAAAACCTCGAATAGGCAACCATCGAAAAATCCCTCTCCTGTTGATCAAGCAGGGGAGGGATTTCTTTATCGATCGAGGCTACGGATGATCTCGTAGTCGGAGTCAGCCACTTCGACAAAACCGGTGATCTTGGCGCTGTTCCTTCCCGAGTAGGCCATGAAGCGCTTGACGAGCTGACTTTCGTCGTTACCGAATCGATCGCGGTTGAGCACGATGGCGTCCTTCGGTATAGGGGGCGTCTTGTATTGGGAATGGAGGTTGGAGGCGTCCGGCCCGTAGTGGACGATCGCCTCATCGTAGGTGGCCCCGGCTTGGATTTGCCCGCTCACAAGGGCTTCAATCACGCGGTCGTGGCTTCCCAGGAAGACGGGTTCATAATGGTAACCCCCCTCGTCGAGGTAGGCCTTGGCGTACAGGTAACCGGAGGCACTCTTCTCATCTACGAAGCCGAAACGACCGATGTCCCTAGAAAGGGGGGTCTTTTCTCGCGTCAGGATGTAACCGTGGTAAGAGGCCTTGTCATTGACCTCGGGGGATACGAGAGGATCGATGTGGCAGACGCTTTTGGCAGAGACGTAGGCCAGCGGAGAAAGCCAGGCCAGATCCAGTTGTCCGCTCGCAAGCGACCCATGGACCTCATCGTAGCTCTTGGGGACAAAAATGCAGGTTTTCTCTCCCAAGATCTCACGCAAAATCGGGCCGTAGAGGTGATCAATCTGGGCAGGTGAAGTGAAAGGGTTGATTCCGATAAGGGTCGTACTCTTGCGTTCTTCTACCGGGATTCGCGCGTAAAAAGTGCGACTCTCCTCTTCGAGCGTACCGTAGGCACGGTTAAGCTCCTCGTTGGTAGCCTGGAGCTTCTCCGTCTGTAGAATGGCACTCAGGATGCGCTCGTGGGTATCGCTAATGGCAGAGGCTAAAAAGCTGATGGCGTCGTTCAGATCAGAGACCGTTTCCCGCTGTACATCGGTCTGGTCGTCCACTTGCCCGATGGCGCCGGTGAGGATTTCGAAGGTCCGAGAGACGGTCTTGAAAACTTCACGGCCCTCATCGACCAATCGGGAGACCTCATCCTGGTTTTCCTCCACAGCGACCATGTGTCCGTCTAGTTCAGAGGTACGGCTTCTGAACTCGCCCACGATGTGCTCGATATCGACAATGGCCCCCTCGGTCTGGGTGGAGAGCTTGGTGATTTCTTCTGCCACGACGGCGAAGCCTCGGCCCGCATCACCGGCCCGGGCGGCCTCGATGGAAGCATTGAGCGCCAGGAGTCGGGTTTTCTTGGAAATGTCGCGGATGGCCCCCAGGATACGATCGATCTCTCCAGCGGCTGACTGGAGCGCATGGTTGCCTCCTTGGGCCAAGTGGGTTTTCAGAACGATCTCTCCCGTCAGCTCGTCGATTCGGTTGAAAAGGGATTCCGTGCGCACGAAGGCCGCGTGCCAAGCGTCTTTCCCTTCAACCAACGCTACCGTGGTTTCCTTGAGCGTGACCGTCATGTCTTCGAGGGAGCCCACCGAGGCCGTGATTTCCTCAATGCCGGCCACATTATCCGTTCCATAGTCGCGGACGACACCCAGTTTCTCGAGCAAGTCCGAGAACACCTTGTGGTTCTCGCCGCACAACCACAAAATCTGTTTGATCTTTAGATCGAACCGACTCCAGAAGGCCATTTGATCGTTTCTGTCTTGGGGTGCGAGTAATGTTGGATCTCCCGGGCTTATGTGATGGCTGGACTTGAGCCGGATCATAGATCGATAAAGAACCAAGAGCGCCGCCGACTCCAAGCTTATGATCAAGAGAAAAAAGATAGTCATATTAGTTACCTCCTTTATGCATATTATTGCAAAAAGGGTACCATGAAATCCGTGCAAATCACTTGCAGACTGTGAAAAATGATCAGTTTCTGCACCTGCGTTCATCAGGACTTGATAAGAATAAGCATGCTTTTCAAGTCCGACCATTCTAGCAGTGCACGCGGCGCTTGGTTCTGGAGATAGACGATGTTGTTGGTGCATCATGACGGGCTTGTTTTTTAATTGCCCCCGAACTTGACGTGGCGTGCGCTAGTTATCTTTTTAAAGACTGGCTTTCGAGAGTGGAATCATGGTAAGCTGATAAGAGTGTAAAATTCTAGAATCTGACGATTTGGGGGGAGTCTTGTGAGAATCGGTGCTGCCGTCTATTTGGAAAAATGGTTGAACTTCGATCAAGCGCTGATCGATCGGCTCGATGGGATCGAGATTCAAGACTTCATCATGCCCTCCGCTCTTGACCAGGATTTCGAGAGAATCTTGGCGAAGTATGAAGCGTCTCTATCAGAATTCAAGGGCCAGCTTTCGCTACACGGGCCATACATCGATCTCGCACCGCACAGTTTTGATCCCATCATTCGTTCGGTTACGCGTAAGCGTTACGAAAGATGTCTCGAGGCCGCCCGCCGCTTGGGCGCAGACAAGGTAATCATCCATTCGCCGCATGATAAAGGACAGCTTTCGCCTAGCTACAGACAGCTCTTGGTAGAACAGAGTGTGACTTTCTGGAATTCCTTTCTCCCGACGCTCGAAGAATTCGGCGTTAAGGTGCTACTCGAGAATATCCACCACCAAGACCCGGGTGTTCTGACTGAAATCATCGAAGAGTTGGGCTCTTCACGCTTCGGCCTGTGCCTGGATATCGGCCATGCCCATGCACTGAGTGCTCGCGGGGTGGTGGAGTGGGTGGCTGGGTACGGGGAACGTCTGGAGTATCTGCATGTGCACGACAACGACGGATCAGAAGATAATCACGGTGCCCTGCAGAGCGGAAGCATCGACTTTGAAACCTTGATTTTGAATCTGAACACCTCCGGAACAGACCCCATGCTCATGTTGGAACTCTTTGGCGATCAATCGGAATTTATTGATGCCTTCGATTATCTAGAGTCGATGATCGGATAGTAGAGGGGTGACTCTTTCTTGCACATGGGCGAGAATTTTGGTAGACTGTAAAAAAATCACAAGAGGAGAACACCATGAGACCGATTCCGAACACGAGCCTACTGCATCATATGCATCATCATAGGGAGCGTGCTTGAACCTGAAAAACGTCAGGGGACAAGCACTATTTGTGCTTGTCCCCATGAGTGGTGCTTCGTAGAAGAGCCATATGGGGAAGACCCATGTGGCTTTTTTTCTATTTTTGGTAGTGTCTAAAGATCTATGAAAACCATAGGTCGGCTCGAGGCCTCCCGACAGCTATGGGAAAAGGCAACGGACGAGAAATTTGAGCACAAGAAGTAGCGGTAGTGCGCTACCGCTGGTAGTATCTATCAACTTCGACAGGGTCAAGCTACCCTTTGGAGCTCCAGGATTTTTTCTTGCGAAAGGTGGAGTAATTTCACCCATTTGTTGGGCATGTCTTTCTGCTTTTCAATCTCTGGAATCGGAACGGGCACCTTGTTCCCCAGGCTTCTGTGTGTTCTGAGAAAGTTGAAGTGAACGGCAAACAGGTTCACATGGCTAACGGATCCGTGATAAGCATGGTAGCCATTGGTCAATCGATAAGAAGCCCGAAAGGTTCTGTTCAAACGTTCGATGATTTGCTTGAGCGGTCTGTACTCCGTTGAAATCGGATCATCATTTGTGAGCCCATAGACCGTGACCAGATCGAACACAAACTTATCTTCCGGCGTCCCACCGTTCTTTTCGGGCTCTGCGTAGAAGTATTGAGCCAGCTTGTAGATGGGATTTCCATCGGTGATGAAAGTAGGCTTACCATCATAGGGAGATAGCTTTTCTCTCACGTAGGCAAGTGCCTTCATGGCACAAGTAGACGTTCGTCTTTCTGAGACATAATACGAGAGCAGTATCTTCTTGACGGTGTCGATGAAATAAAAGATGTAGGCATGCTTACCCCTGATCTTGATATAGGTTTCATCGCCTGCATAGGAACCGGACAAGTCATAGTCGTAGGTATCCAAAAAGGGTTTTACGATGTAGCCTGCAGCCTCGCAGTAGTTGAGGACAGTTTGGGCAGAAACCTTGTAACAATGGACCTCGCGCATGATTTGCGAGACTTTCCTAGCAGTAAGGCCATAGTTGATCCGGTAGCTCAAAATGAGTCCAAGGATATAGTGTGGTGCGTGAATGCGCGAGAGATCAACCTTCGGAAGATCAATCGATTCACGTGAGAGTTCCTTAAAGTTGCCGTTGAAAACACGGTGGATATACCGAACCTTGAAAAGCGTGGGATAGCATTCGAAACGATCGCGGTCTGCATCCGACATGGCCGCAAGATTGTTGAGATAAAAAGAGCACTGATCATTTCTGCATTTGTACACATTGAAGTTGTCACGCTCCTTAATTCTATCTAGCGGTTTAGCGCAGTGGGGACATCTTAGGGTGAAAGGCTTTCGATCACGGTCGGTCATGATGTTGAAGTTGTGATGACAGACTTTACATCGGTATTGATTTCCCTTGTTTCCGTTGTTCCGGTAAAGATATTTATGAGGCGCCTTGCAGTACGGGCATTTCACGTGACTCGGGACCTTCGCACTACCTCGACGCTGAACAGGACGGATTTTCTTTCCTGTAGCGAGGAAATAGTCGTTGATCCGCTTGTGGTAGCTCGTGTAATCGATCTTTTCAATAAGCGGAGGTTGATCGATTTGGAACTGCTGGTACCTAAGGCTCAATGGACCTTCAGGTTTAGCATTCTTGTAATTGATCGCAAAGTTGAGAATCATGAGGATCTCAATGACTGAAGACTGCGCACAAAGCATAAAAAGTAGCGTGGTCACCAAATTCGTATTCAAGAGGCCAACTCCTTTCGGGTGCTTGGTAGTCGGATATTAATCACCTACACATTTTGGGGAGTATTGAAACCTAAAATGGGGAGGGAAGCCTCTTGAATTATAGATTGCAGCAATTCCAGTGCTTATGCATTGGTTTATACAGTATTCGTTTGACACTAAGCTATTTTTGAAGGAGGAATGAAAATGAACGATCAACTGCAGAATGTAAAGGGAACCCAGGACTTTCTCCCAGATCAGCAGCGACTGAGAGACGAGATCAGGCAGGTCATGGAGCGGAACTTTCGCCAGTATGGTTACCAGCCCATTGAGACGCCGATTCTCAATAATTTTGATCTCTTGGCTTCCAAATACGCCGGCGGTGCCGAGATCCTAAAGGAGGTCTACCAACTGTCGGACCGGGGTGATCGCGCCCTCGGCCTGCGCTACGATCTGACGGTGCCCTTTGCCAAGGTGGTGGGCATGAACCCGAGTCTACGGATGCCCTTCAAGCGCTACGAGATCGGCAAGACCTTTCGGGATGGACCGGTGAAGACCGGCCGGAGCCGTGAGTTTATCCAGTGCGATGTGGACGTTGTGGGCATCGGCTCGGTCATGGCCGAGGTAGAGCTGATAGAACTGGCCCTCGCGGTCTTTCGTGAGCTGGAGATGCCGGTCTCCGTCACGGTGAACAACCGGAAACTTCTATCCGGTCTGCTCAGATTGGCCGGGGTGCCTGCCGAGAAACGCAACGACGTGATCTTGGTCCTGGACAAACGGGCGAAAATTGGAGAGAGTGGAGTCCGAAAGGAACTGCTCGAAAGAAGGTTATCGAATGCGCTGATCGATGAGGTCCTCCGGATCCTAGGTTCCGTCGGGCAAGACCCGAAAGCCCTGGAGGAGATCGACTCCTCAGATCCCCTGCTGATCGAGGGAATAGTAGAAATGAGCCGATTGCTCGAGGCCCTTGAAGCGCTCGGCTTATCCGATCAAGTGCGTTTTGATCCCTCTCTTGCCAGGGGGTTGGATATCTACACCGGTACGGTCTACGAGTTCTTCCAGGTGGGAGGCACCATCAGCTCCAGTGTGGCCAGCGGTGGTCGTTACGATCGGATCATCGGCGAGTTTCTCGGTGACGGGAAAACCTACCCCGCCGTGGGTCTCTCACTTGGCCTCGATGTGATCTACTCGGCTTTGCAGGTTAGGGAAGGTCGCGCTCGAAAACCACCTGTGGATCTCTACCTGATTCCCCTCGGTACTACGATCGCCTCGCTCAAGTTGGCCCGTGAGCTCAGGGATGCCGGAATCCGGGTGGACGTGGACCTCACGGTGCGCAAGATTGGCAAGAGTTTCCGTTATGCCAACAAAGAGGGGATTCCCTTTGTGTTGGTCTTGGGGGAAGACGAGCTCACATCGGGACTTATGACGGTAAAAGAAATGACCACCGGCGACGAGCAGGTGGTCGAAAGAGCGGTCCTGGTGGATTTTATGTCCGAGCGGGTCGGTAAGCAGAAGCGTTATTAGCCCCTAAGTGAGGTCAGTTCACTTCTCCCAGGGGGCCTGGGACGTCCTCCTCGATCGACCGGTTTCCGGGATCGAGCTGGCAGAAGACGACGGCGGTAAACATGAGACCGCAACCGATCAGCTCCCGGGGTGTCAAGGTTTCGGAGAGGAAGAGGGCACCGCTGATCACGGCGAAAACTGACTCGAGGCTCATGATGATAGCCGCAAGCGCGGGCTGTACGGTTTTTTGACCGAGGATCTGGAAGGTGAAGGCCACGCCGACGACCATGACGGCACCGTAGAGAATCGGGCCCATAGCCTCGATGATCAGACCGATCTGCGGTGTCTCGAATAAAAAAGCGGCGGGGAGCGACAGGGCCCCTGCAATGAGGAACTGTAGGAAGGATAGCTCCACGCCGTCGACGGATTTTCCGTAGAGATCCACGAAGACGATCTGCAGGGCCCAGAAGAGGGTGCTGGTCAATACGATGGCATCCCCGCGGGCCATCGTGAAGCTCCCGTTCACGCTCAATAGGTAGAGGCCGATGACAGCGAGACCAACGCTTCCCCAGGTGATCTTGCCCACCTTCTTATGGTAGAAGAGCCCCAGGATCGGCACGAGCACGATGTAAAGGGCCGTGATGAATCCCGCCTTACCGGCCGTGGTGTGAACGATCCCGATCTGTTGCGTCGAAGCAGCCATGAACATGGCGCCCCCGCAGAGGAGGCCTGCTTTCAGTAGATCCGATCGATTGCTCTCGACGGCAGTGGCAGTCGGCTTACGTCGACCACGCCTGCTTCTAAGAAAATAGATGACCGCGAGAAGTACCAGCGAACCCAGCAGGAAGCGAACTGCGTTGAAAGTGAAGGGTTCGACGTGGTTCATCCCGAGTTTTTGTGCGACGAATGATGTGCCCCAGATGATCGCCGTGATCATCAGGTAGAAAATGCCTTTGCTCTGCATGGTATCCTCCTTGAAAGTATGTCTTTCACGAGTATAACACGTTCTTTACCGGTGTGAGGTTGTAGAATCTGAAAGGAAATGGGTTTAGGTTTGTAAAATTTGAAAGGTAGATGGCCAAGAGAAAGAGCCTCGATCGCTTTGTAAGGGATCGAGGCTCTTATGATGGCAGATCATTCAATTTGGCTGTTGATCATGCTCAGGATCTCCTGCTTGAGTTCAAAGTAGTCTTCGCTGTAGATCACGTGGTTTGTTCGTTCCTCGTGAATGGTGTGCGTGAAGTCCGTGCTAAACTCTTTGATAATGCGACCAGGACGTTTCGACATGACAACGATCCGCGTGCCCATCATCAGGGCCTCATCGATGTCGTGGGTGATCAGGAAGAAGGTGCTATTGTTCTCCTTCCAGATGTCCCTGGTGAGCGTCTGCATGTTGGCCCTGGTCAGGGCGTCGAGTGCGCCGAAGGGTTCATCCATCAGGATCACCTGGGGGTAGTTGGCCAGGGCACGGGCCAGTGCCACGCGCTGCTTCATACCACCGGACAGCTCGAAGGTCGAGCTGTCCTTGAAGCTCGTGAGCTTCACCTGTTCGAGGAAATGGGTGCGGATCTCTTCAATCTCTTCTTCGGACAGATTGCGCATGCGGGGACCAAATTCCACATTCTCCCGGACACTCATCCAGGGATAGAGGGTGGGCGACTGGAAGACTACGCCGCGGTGCCAATCGGGCCCTTGGATCGGGTCCCCTTCCATGGTGGCCATTCCGGAGGTGGGTTCTTGGTAACCCGCCAGGATCTTGAGCAGGGTGCTCTTACCACAGCCAGAAGGTCCGAGGACACAGAGAAACTCACCGCGCCTGATCTCGAGATCAAGATTCTCGATGGCAACGACGGTCTCCTCTTTGGACCGGTACTCCTTCTTCAGATTTTTGATCTCGAGTAAGATCTCTTGCTGGGTTGCATCTGCCATGATCGAATCCTTTCTTGTGGGTTTACTGAGCGCTGTCGAGGGACTGCTGGATGTACGTGGGGTTCACGTAGGCATCGAAAGCCTCTTGAGAGGGCGCTTCGTTGATCGACTTTTGCGCTTCCAAGAAGTCGGCCGTGTCCTTCATGATGCGGGCGAAATCTCCGGGTTCTTCCACTGTACCGAAGTACTCGGGTCCAACGAGCATCTCTGGTGTGGGCCACATGGATCCGCGCATCTGCACGAGGGTTTCTTCTTTGGTGATCCCCAGTTCTTCGGCGGTTTTCTCGGCGCCGAGCTCAGGGTCGTTACGGTACACGTCGCCGGCTTCACCCAGAAGGCGTGTGAAATCTACCACCAGGTCTGGGTACTGGGCGCTGAAGCCCTTTCGAACGACGGCGACGTTGGCAGTGATAAAGCCTTTTTTGATCATGTCCTCACTGCTCACGAGCATGTCCCCGCTTTTGAGTAGTTCACCGAGGGACGGCTGCCACGTGTAGGCGGCGTCGATATCCCCACGCTCCCAGGCGGCCACGATCTCGGCCGTCTGCATATCCAGAAGCTGCACATCGTCTTCGATGCCCGCTTCCTTGAGCACATTTAGCAGAATGTAGTGGGCGGTAGAAGCAAAGGGAGTGGCAATCTTCTTGCCAGCTAGATCCTCAACGGTTTCGATGCCGCTACCTTCCTTCACAGCGAGGGCTTCGATTTCGCCCAGTACCTCGTGGATCCAGACGAGCTCGACATCAAGGTCCATGGCCAGGGAGATGATGGCGTTGGTGTTACCCATCGTGGCGAAGTCCACGGCGCCGGAGGCCAGTGCTTTGTTGGCGTCCACACCGGAGTCGAAGGTAAAGTAGTTGACCTCGATGCCTCTTTCTCCGTAGTACTGATCGAACAGACCCTCGGCAATCGCGATGGTCTCGTCGTTGGGGACACGCAGGATGCCGATGTTGATCTCCTCGGGAAGACCCCCCGCTTCACTTCCATCATTACGTCCGGAGCAGGCGAGTAGCGAGAAGCTCAAGAGAGCCACGAGGCTCATGAGTAGGATTCGTTTCATATTCATTGTCATTTTCTCTCCTTCATTTTAAACGTGACCCTTCCAATAGACAATTTTATCTTCAAGGGTACGAAGACCCCAGTTGATCAGAATGCCGGTAAAGCCCATGATCAGGATGCCCACGATGATCACATCAGACTTGAGAAAGTTCGATGCATCGAGCACCATCCAACCGATTCCCGACGTGGCGGCCACCATCTCCGAGGAGACCAAGGTCGTGTAGGATACGCCCATAGCCGTTCGGATACCCGTGAAGATCCCCGGCGCGGTAGCCGGCAGGACGATTTTTAAAAAGACATCGCGGGGTGTGGCCCCGAGCGACCGCGCACTGAGGATGTAGTCCTCGTTGATGTTCGTCACAGCGGAGACGCAGGCGATGTAAATGGGCGCAAAGGCCGCCAGGTACAATAGGATGACTTTCGAGGTGTCATCGATTCCGAACCACAGGATCAAGAGCGTGTAGTAGGCCAGGGGCGGGAGCGGACGGATGAACTCGACCACCGAATCGACGATGGCCCGCACCTTGCCGTTGTAACCGCTGAGCAGGCCCAGGGGGATGGCGATGACGATGGCAAAGAACATGGCCAGGAACAATCTCCTGAAACTGGCCCACAGGTGCATCCACAGTGAGATCCGGTTGTACCCATCGCTCAAAATGTCCCTAAAAGCGTCCCAGACGCGCATGGGAGAGGGGACGAGGGTCGTTGAAAAAAGACCCAAGCGCGTCACCGTGTACCAGGTGCCGATGATCAGCGCCCAGGTGGTAAAGGTTAGCACCCGTTCCATGGGACTCTTCTGGGTGCCTTTTTGTCGTTCTATGCGATGAGCTTTCCATCTTTCCAAAAGTGTTGTTTTCTTCTTCTCCATGATCTGTCGCCTATCCCTTCCAGAGTGGATTTTATCCGTTCCGGTTGCTTCCGTATCTTCGAATAAAAACAAATATGACCAAATTATATTTTATAACAACCGGTAGGTAATATCAACAGATTGGGCGCAAATGAAAGTTACGCTCATTGAAACAGGTGAAGATCGCGCTAGAATAGAACAACCAGCCGGATCCTGTGATCAGACTAGTCGATTCTGTCGCTGCCCCAAGAAGTTCAGGGAAGCGGCCATGGCATAGGAGAGAAGCAGCAGGTTGATCAGGGTCCCCTCGCGGACAAAGAGTGGGAGATGCCAGGTGAGACTGATGAAGAGGGAGACCATGAGTGCGAAGAAATCCACACTGTACCGGAGACCTCGGAAAGAATGGGTCGTTCGCCCTGCGAGTTCGACGCAGACGCTCTCGATGGGAAAGGTGATGGCCCCGTAGTGGGTGATCGCTCCGACCGAGAGGCCGCCGATCAGGGTGCCTGCGACCATCAGGAGCACGCGCATCGCGTAGTCACCGGGCTGAAGCGGGGCCAAGAGGGTGTAGGTGAAATAGTTCAAGAAGGCGCCGAAGACCATGACCGAGATCAGCTGGACGATGTACTGTCTCTTGTGCCTGAAGCCGGTGAGCAGCATGTAGAGGGCCAGAAAAAAGACATTGGCAAAGGTTGTGATCGTGCCCACCTGGATGGTGGTGACCTCGGCTATGGCAATGTTCATGGCGCTGTAGCTACCGACCCCAATGTGCGCCTTAATGGTCAGGCTGATGCCCAGGGCGGACAGGAGGTAGAAGAAATAGGACTTGAAGAGGTTGCTCGATTTGCTCATCGCATGTTCCTTTCGTACGCGGTGTGGGTTTTCTTCGATTATACGGGACTTCAACGGGGTAAAATATGAGATATCTCATACTCAGGAGGTGTTTTAATGGAAAGTGTTCCCTATGAAACCTGTAGTGCAGAACAAAAAGAGAAGATTGCCTGCCTTTTGCAAGGGCACGAACCAGATCATTTACAGCTGAGAGTGGATCTTTTTTCATCTTCTGAAGCCATCGTAGGTTTCCACCGGCCCCTGAACCGCTTGTATTTTCTAGCGGAGGGCAAGGCCAAGATTACGGTTGTCCACGAAGACGGGTCGCGTTCGATCGTCCATTTCGTACATCCCGAGGACTGGATCGGCGAACTGACCCTCATCGGTATCGAAAAAGCGCACAAGGATGTCATTGCCATAGGTCCTTGCAAGTGCTTGTCGGTGCCCATGGACATAGCCAGGGAGCTCCTGTTGCCGGATGCAGATTTCCTACTGATGATGAGTCGCTATATCGGTAGAAAGCTACTCGAGCGCACGCAGTTCCAGGCCAAGCAACAGCGCTTCGCCCTCAAGTACCGTCTGGCGTCCTATATCCTGTTGACCGAGCAGGAGGGGCTGTACCGCGAGAAACACACAGAAACGGCCGAGTACCTGGGCGTCAGCTACCGCCACCTGCTCCACACTTTTGAGCAGTTTAGAGAAGAGAGGCTCATCGAGAAGAAGGGAAGAGGCTATACCATCAACCCGGAGGGGCTTAAGCTTCTTGCCGAGCGGCTCGACTGATCATAATCAGGTCCAAAATGATTGACACCCCTTTACATAGTAAGTATACTTACTATGTAAAGGGGTGTTGTTTATGCAAACTATAGCAGAAAGGCTCATGACCCTCTCACGGCTCATGCGGCAGCAACTGGAGGAGACATTAGCTAAAGAGGGCATCACGGCGGCACAGTTTGGCCTCTTGATGATTCTTTATCATCACCAAGAGCGATTGACGGCCGCACAGGTAGCCAGAATGTTAGGGAAAGACAAACCCACGACGGGCGGGCTGGTGAAACGCATGGAGGAGGCCGGGTGGATCGAGCAGGTCCCGGCGCCAGAGGACCGCAGGGCCCGCCACCTATTGCTCACGCACCAGGCGATCGAGCATTTGGATACTTTGATGGCACTGGCAGACCAGGTGGAGCAAGATTTCGTTGCCAAGTTATCAGAAGAGGACCAGGTGGTCTTCGTACGGATACTCGACCGGTTGCTGGAGGAGGACAAGCATGCGTAAACCCACAGTGTTGGTCACAGGAGCCACGGGGCACGTGGGGCGCGCCGTGGTCATCTCCCTCGAACGGCGCGGGGCTACCTTCAGAGCGGGGAAGCGGAGGGTTTCCACCGATCAAGATGTGCGTTTGGATCTGGAGGATCCCTCTACTTTCAAGGGAGCTCTAGAAGGGGTGGACGCCCTCTTTCTGATGCGGCCTCCTGCCTTAACAGATGCCAAGGGGATCTTTCGACCCTTCCTCGAGAAGGCAAAGCAACTGGGGGTAAAGCATATCGTCTTCTTGTCCCTTCTCGGGGCGGATAAGATTCCGGTGCTCCCCCACCGAAAGGTCGAGAAGGAGATCCTGCGGTGTGGGATACCCTACACCTTCCTACGCCCGGGGTTTTTCATGCAGAATCTCGAAAGTGTGCACGCACCGGATATTCGCGAGCTAGACCAACTCTACATACCCATGGATGACAAATCCCTGAACCTGATCGATGCCCGTGATATCGGAGAGGTGGCCGCCAGGGTACTCACAGAAACCGGACACGAGAATCGAGCCTATCCACTGACGGGTCCGGGGGTCTACACGATGAATGAGGTGGGCGAGATCCTCTCGACCGTACTGGGAAGAGAGATCACATATCCAGCCCCGTCCTTGCTGTCCTATCGTAAGCGGTTGATCGCTCGTGGTGAGGGACAGGGCTTTGCCACCGTTTCGACAATCTTGTACCTCACATCACGGTGGGGCGTGGGCCAGGGAGAGGATCCGACCCTCGAGCGAATCCTCGGGCGACCGCCGATGACACTGGAAATCTACGTGAGGGATCGGCGGCACCTTTTTGATCCTAGGGAGAGTAACTTCAGATAAGTCGGGATCATAAGGAGATCGCGATCAGGTTGAAATTACCAAGGTAGTCGATTTCTCAATTGAACGAGGTGGGAGAAGTGTCGCCCTGAGAAAGCATGAGCAGTAAGCCCTTTGTCCGCCACCATCAATCTATGGTAAACTCTATAAGGAACGTGAATGTTTAACAGAGTGAAAAAAGGGGCGTGTATAGATGAACACCATATTGTTTGATTTGGACGGGACGCTGCTTCCCATGGATCAGGAACAGTTCTTAGAAACGTACTTTGGATTGATGGGCAAGATGATGGCGGCTGAAGGAATCGACCCGAAACCCTTATCCAAAGCCATCTGGGCGGGTACCGATGCAATGGTGAGAAACGATGGTTCCATGACGAACGAAGAGCGGTTCTGGACTGTTTTTGAACAAGCCTACGATGGAGACGTCGAGAGGGTCGAACGTTTGCTCAACGTGTTTTACGAAAGGGAGTTTGACAAGGCCAAGGTCGTGGCCAAGCCAAATCCGCTGGCGCGTACTTGCGTGGATCGACTGAAAAGCAAGGGTTATACCTTGGCCCTCACGACGAATCCATTGTTTCCCGCCGTTGCGACAAGATACCGAATCCAGTGGGCCGGGCTTGAACCCGATGATTTTTCGCTTATCACGACCTTTGAAGGATGCAGTCATGCCAAACCTAACCTGGCCTACTACCGAGGCGTATTGGATACGCTGGGCAAGAAGCCTGAGGAGTGCACCATGGTTGGGAATGATGTCGAGGAGGATCTCTGTGTGACGGAGCTTGGTATAGAGACGTTCCTGGTGACGGACCACCTCATCGAGCGTGAGGGTGTGGACTTTTCCCATCACCGACAGGGTAGTCTTGTGGACCTTAGACAGTGGATCGATACGCTACCAGATCTCATCTGACGGACGAAGGCACACCTTGTGCGATGGTAAGGACGGGGGCATTTGAAAAAGCTGCATTAACCCCTCTATTATATGAGCATTTTAACAACTACCAGCGTTAAGCAAGTAGGGTTTGAAGGATCTTCGACCGTACTAAGATGGACAGCGCGAAGTACATGACAAGCCCCGCTGAAAACCAATGATTCAGCGGGCTTATTCTGTGCTCCTTTTCTTCTGTAGTTTATGTCTTTTGTCTCAGTGTTTTAGCCATCTGACGGAGACAGGCATCGAGAGTTTCGACCTGGTCATCTGAGCAAGAACCGAACAGCATCTTGAGGAAAGCAAGATCCTCGTGTTGACGATCTTGCCAGAAATCCATGGATTGCTGCGTGAGTTTCAACCGCTTGGCTCGCCGATCCTCGGGATCGGTGAACAGATCGACAAATCCGGAGGTTGCCAGCTTCTTGGCCAGCTGCTTCACGTTCTGGTGGCTGGTTCCCATGTGGTAGGCGACCTCGGAGAGGCGGGGCGTTCCCCCCAGATCACCGATGCTGGCCATGAGAAACCACTGTTTGGCGGTAAAGCCGTGAGGAGCGAAATCGCGGTCGATCAAGGTCTGCAGGCGGTTGGAAATCAGAAACAGGTTGCCGAAAATCTGACGTTCTTCTTCAAGTCGCTTGTGTTCACTCATGCGTACCTCCTTGGGTGCCAGTGGTTTTCCGGTCGATGGATTGGATCCCCAGCAGAGAAACCGTGAGAAAGAACAAAGACAGGGTGAGGTACGTGGCCAGACCTGCGAAGTCGATGGCATGTCCGTACAGGGGCTTGAGAAGCTCGCCAAGCCCCACGGGCAGCAGGATGGCAAAGCCTATAAAGAGCAGAACAGAGGAGAAGACATAGGCCATCCGGTGCCTTTTCTTCAGGTGATAGGCCAGAAACAACATGCCGGGCATGATGAAACTCAAATCGATCACAAAAATCGAATAGTAATAGTCTATACGGTCACCCGTGGCCATATAGCCGAGGAGCATGTTTCCCCAGAGGAGGTTGAACATCATCGGTATGAAGATCAGCAGGGCAATCTGGCTGGCCCGCAATCCCCTGCCGATGCGGTCCGTCCCGATGCTCTCTTTTCGGAAGGTGACCATGTCCCCGATGAAGCAATAAGTGGAGAGCCTGACTGCTCTGCACGCATGAATGCGGTAGGTTCCAAATGAATAGAAGCTTCTAAGCCGAAAAAAGTTGTCTGATCGACAAAACTCACTCCGTTGATCTGGACTTTACTACCTACACTCCTGATGAAGTCTTAGCGGTAGCTTAAGGCCGGCAGCTCGACCCAATTACCTGTATTAAGCAGTTTGATTTACACCGAAACTTGAAAATAACTTCAAATCTTCTGTCTTTCTGAGTCGTTCAATCTCTTGATCGTGCTTGGCAAGAAAAGGTTCAAATGTATCGAAACACCGATCTCGGTCGGTGTGTTGTAGATTCTCATGGCTGTTCATGATGAGAAAGGCGCTATAGAGGTCCCGTTGGACCCTTAGGTCCCCCAATGAAGTCCATCTTTGAGACAGGCTCTTTTTCGCGTACGAATCCGTCACATGATCATACTGACTCGCCTTGAAAGTGTAGGTATTGATGTACAGAATCTCTTTTCCGATGGCTTGTAGCTTTTGATCTAGAATGGTCAGAAATTGAACGGGTGCTTTGGTGCCGATGCTCTTCCCAAATCGTTTTTTCCGTTTGTAACGACCCGTCTTCTCGGAAATTTCTGTATCCCTCGCACGTTTTGCGAGCGTCTTGAAATCCATCTTCTCGACGTAGATTTCTGTTCCGAGAGCAAGGATTTCGTTCGCAAGTGTATTGTGCTCCTGCCGCAACACCATCCGCTTCTTTCGCCCTAGTTCCTTTAGTTCGAAAAATGCCCTCATGTATCCGTTGGAATACTCCCACCTATGCTTTCCACGTTTAACGGTTCCGTCGGCATTAAAAAGATCTAGGTTTGTGGCTCTCCTACTCCTGTCGAGATACCGCTGGATTCTCCGGATTTTCTTGTCCATCGAATCAACAGACGGAGCCAGTTCAACCAAAGAAGCTTTTGTATCGCTCACTACGGCGATGCTCTGAAGGGACGGATCGATGCCGACGCGTCCACTTCCATACGTTCTTCTTACTGTAGCATCCGGATTCCGTTTCGGAGGAGCGGTCCCCTCCATCACTAGTTGGACGTAGAAGACATACTTGTTTTTTACAAAACGTCGGACGATGCGGCAGTACTTCACTCTACTTCTCGAAAGGGCTTCCTGTGCATACAAATCGTTCTTACGAATCATCACAGGAATCTTGAGGCCATTCCAGTGAATCGCATTTTCTTTAAATCGAATCCCCGAGCGGTTGGTTTTTCCCTCTACAGAATTCAGTCCACCGAATCGTTTGAAGTGGACGTCTTCACCATCAGAAAACACAACCTTTTCAAGAGCCCAGTATGCTCTTGTGGCAAGTTTCTGGGCGGTATTGATGTCCATATTCTTCCCAAAATGTCGGTTCATAGGTCCGACAAAGGCATGCAGTTGATACTCCGAAACACCATAGGAAAGACGAAAATCAGAAAGGGTTTTTGAAAGCTCTTTTTTTCGCTTTTCGAGGATCTTCAACTCGGCCTTAACAGCAGTGGGCATCACTTTTCTCAAGTACTTAGACTTAATGTCAGAGATTTGATCTCGTACAAATATGTATTCTCCAATTGTAGTCTTGTGAGCACGGCTCCGCTTAAGGTGCTTGTAGCGCTTTAATATTTCGCCTAGACAGGCATTATAGATCTTTCTGGAAACTTCGAAACGCTTGTTTAGAACGTCTGATTGATACTTCTCGGTATTGAGCTTTAAAGTGAGCACGAAACATGCGGTCTTCTTTTTCTTGGCCACAAAAACACCACCCCGTAGTCCTACGTGTTTAGATTCTTTTCTATGTATATTCTATCAAATCATCCAACAAAAAGAAACGCTTGTTTGTATAAAAGAGCCCATATGCAAACGATTTTTCTTTTGAGAAATGAGAATACACATCAACAAAGTACTCATGTTCATACGCCACCTGAGCACAGTCTTCCTATTCAACAACGGAAGATTCTCTAAGAGCGCTGAAGATGATTCCTCTCAATAGATGAATCTGTAGATGTTGTCTTCTTTGGTTATCTAGAGAGCATCAATGACAAAAGACTCAGTGCACGCAATTCCTCTGCACACATAAATGTGGCAGCTTCCTTGCGCAGAATTTTTGTGAGGATGGCCAGGTAGAGGAAGTAGAGCGCGTTGTAATAGCGTTCGAAGGCATAGATCCTGTAGGCGTAGGCAAGGTAGCCCAGGATCCCGATGCCCAGGGTTTGACGGCGGCAGTGTTCTTCCTCCGTGGTGAGGGCCAAGAAGAGGAGCAAGAGGGACATCACCATGGACTGGAGGTCCTGGGCAATGGTCCCCGCCATGAGCTCGGTGGTGGCCACATCGCGGTAGATCTCGGGAGAAACGACGCCGATGGTACTGACGATCAGCGCGAGCAAAGAGAGCAATAGCCAGGCGGTCCTTTGTTTTGACCAGTGTAGGAGCATGGCAAATCATCCTTTCGAGGTAAAATTACTTCTAAATAGGTAATATATTACCTATATAAACTTATGTCAAGAGCTGATCTCATGGGGATTTAGATATTTTTGCTCAGTGCTACAAAAAAGGAGGCAAGGGGGAGAAGAGAAACTTGACTTGGATTTCATTTGTCATTTGCTGTGACGGGTCCCCAGCCCCTCGTGGTATAATTGCTTCATAGAGGAGGTTCGGATTATGTCAAAGAATGGTCGTGCCAGAGCAAATGATCAGGAGATCGATATTTCCACGAGCGTGCGTTTCTTTACCCCATATTCGAAGATCATAGCCTTGTCGACAGTTCTGAGCATCGGCCTGGCCTTGTTTCTCCAGGTTGCCTCAGAACAGATTGCTGCGATGATAGTATATCCTATCGCTTTTCCCATAGTCGCTTCTTATTGGCTAGCAGCTTATCTTCCCGGTGCACAGTACTACTGGGTCGCCATCTTTGCTGTGCTATCTCTTATGATTCACTCTTTTCTTTTCTTACCATTACTCATGCGTACAAAGTTCCGCACAAAGGTTGCATTTGTTGTTGTCCAGGGGATGGTTCTGACCGGCTATCTGCTCATCAATTGTACATTCTATAAGGTTCTCTCTGGTTGGATGTCTGTGTAAAAAGGATCCATGGTGGGAGGAGATGATTGACAAGGGTGGCCATAACAGGAAAGTATGAATGAAAGGATTTCTGATCTTAAGATGCGGCCTTGGTCGCATCATTAATAATTACACCTCTTTAGTGTTTGAAGCGAGGGTACGTGGGTACTCATTGAATACGAAAATCGATATCGAAAAACGATATTATGAATAGCAGACCTCATCAGTGGCCTTTGAAAGGAGTTACCCATGAAGAAAAATGAGAAAATGCGATCGATTACACGCGAGCGATGGCCGTCCTTTTTAAAGGATGTCTTGATCTGTTCCCTCGGCGCCTATGGCGGGCCGGAGGCCCACTATGGTGTGTTCACCGACCAGTTGGTTATGAAAAAAAACTATCTTACAGAGGAGGAGTTCGTTGAGCTGATTGCTCTCTGTAGCATCTTACCCGGTCCTACGAGCTCACAGACCATTGTGTCCATCGGCTATAAAACAGGGGGACCTCTATTGGCTCTTTTCACCATGCTCGTGTGGGCTGTACCCGTGATCACGGCCATGACGGTGTTGTCTTTTCTCTATCAGATACTGGCCAGCGCAAATATCTCTCAGGATGGGCTCAGGTACATCGGGCCCATGGCCGTGGGATTCATTGTTCTGGCGGCTTACAGAATCGGCAAGAAGGTGCTCTCGGGTGGAATGACCCTGGTGCTCTTTCTCTTGGCGGCATTGATCACTTTTTTCATCCGCTCACCCTGGATTTTTCCTGCGGTCCTCGTGGCCGGTGGGATCACCAGTATTCTCATGAGCGGAGAGACAAATCTATGGAATCGGGTGAAGTTGTCCCCTCCGTGGCCCTATTTCATAGCCTTTGTGGTGATCGCCTTGACCGCTTTGGTATTGACTTTAACCTGGGACACGCGCTTAATCCACCTCTTCGAGAGCTTCTACAGATACGGCTACCTTGTCTTCGGTGGGGGGCAGGTCGTTGTTCCGGTGATGTACAGCGAGCTAGTGGAGGTCAACGCTTATATGACGAGTCCGGAGTTTCTCACGGGCTATGGGCTCGTACAGGGACTCCCGGGCCCCATGTTCAGCTTTAGCGCCTACGCAGGCGGGATGGCCGCCCGGGGACAGAGTGTATTTTACCAGGCGATGGGGTCCCTGATCGGTGCCATCGGCATCTTCTTACCCGGGTTGCTCTTAATCTATTTCATCTATCCCGTGTGGGAAAACCTGAAGAAAATCAAAGGAATCAAAATCTCCCTGAAGGGAATCAACGCCGTGGCCGGTGGTTTGATTGCGGTTTCAGCGATCATCTTGATGCAAAAGAGCGGATTTGCCCTGGACAATCTACTGGTGACACTAGTGACGCTGATTCTCCTCGCCACGCGAAAGGTCCCCGCACCTCTGATCGTTATCCTGGCCTTGATAGCGGGATTTGCTCTCTAGGCGAATGCACCTCCTTGAAGGGGGCACTCTATTTTTCGTGGGCGTATACCTGATCTCATGGCCATGACATTATGAAGTGGACGGTCAGTGTTTGCCCATCGGGACAATCGAAGGGCGTCTGATGGAAAGCGTAATTGTATGCTTCAACGGGTATAGAGAACATGAGGATAACAATAAAAGGAGGAGACTATGCAATTAACAGATGAAATGATAAGAGCTGAGAAGATTTGGGGTGGATTATGTAGTGGGAGCGATACCGATGCGATCACTGGAAAAACCGATGTAGTGGTTTTCGGTATCGCCCACGATGCAAACGTGAGCTACCGTGAGGGGGCAGCCGATGGGCCGCGGGCGATCCGGGAGAGCAGCCTGCCCATTCCACCTACGACGGAGCACTTTGAGGATATGCGCGGTTGGCAGGTCGTGGATCTGGGAGATTTCGCAGGTGAAGATACAGAGGAAGTTTTCGCCCGGGTGGAGGACCAAGTGGCAGAGCTCGTCGCGAGCAAAACCTTTTTCACCATGATCGGAGGTGATCACTCCGTGACCATTCCCGTTCTGAAGGGCATCGACCGTACGATCGATCATCCCTTTGGCATCATCCATATCGATGCCCATTTCGATCTATGCGATCAGATCGACGGTAACCATCTCTCCCACGGCTCTACGGAGCGGCGGGCACTGGAGCTCGATCACATCGAAGGAGGGGAGAGCCTCTTTTTCATCGGGATCCGTTCGGCGGAGCTGGAAGAGATTGAAGTGATTAAGCAGAACCCTGTACACGTGGTCAGTGCAGCGACTTTTGAACAGATGGGCACGGACGGCGTGATCGAAAAGGTCAAGCGCAAGATGGGACATTTCGAGAGCCTCTACTTGACCGTGGATATTGATGCCTTGGATCCCGGGTATGCCGCGGGGACGGGCACACCAAAATTCGGGGGTCTGACTTCGAGACAGCTCTTGGACTTATTGCGTGGACTTTTCGAGCTTCCGATCATCGGTTTTGATCTTGTGGAAGTAGCCCCGGCTCTCGACCCTGCCCTGACGTCAGTCTATGCCGGTCAGCGTATCATCACGGAGTGCTGGGGCCATCGGATGCGGAAAATGGGGAGATTTGAAGAAGTGTAACGGCCACGCAGAGCATAAAGAAGAACCGAAGTGCATGCATGCACTCCGGTTCTTCTTTATGTTTTCTAGTGATTTTTTATTGTGGGTCTATCTCTGCGCTTCGAACTGTCGGAGCAATGCAACGAAGAGCTTGGGAATCTTGGCCATGCTCTCAGGGGATTCGACGAAGGAAATCCTGAACTGTGTGCTTCCTGGATTCGCTTCGTCACCTTTTACATCATAGAAGCCCTTCATTGGGGCCACGAGCAAGGTTGTCTCCACACCGTCAATCTCCACAGCACCTTCTCCAGCACAGTAGAGAACGAAATCGATGGCATCGAAGCCGGGTTTCACGACATTTCTAACGTCGACAACCGTGTAGATGGATGCATCCGGGCTTGAAACGATCAAACCGGGCTCTTCGACCTTAAGACCATTGTAAACCTTAAGGATTTGCTCTCCGTAGTAGGAGCGCATTTCCTGTGCCCATCCCAAAATATCTTCTTTGGATTCATGAGCGAGCGCACCGAAAATGTACTGGCCGATGACGTTTGCACAGAGGTTGGCGGTATATTCGGCCACGGATTTCGTGTGAAACGCTAGGCTGTCGGTGATCAAAGCACCGATCCGCAGACCGCAGGCGTTCCATACTTTAGAAGCCGTCTCGATGCTGATGCGTCTTCCCTCGATACCGGGGACTTCCTCATCGGTTACGCCCCAGATACTCACGAGTTCCTTATCGTCCTCATAGTAGAGCTCACGGTAGGCTTCGTCGCTGATCATCCACATGTTGTATTTTACACAGAGCTTCGCGAGGTCGACCATCGTGTGATGTTCGTACAGCTGACCCGTCGGATTGTCATAAGGAATGACCAGGAGAGCACCTGGATCGTTTTCCTTGATGGTCTCTTCGATCTTGTCGAGCTCCGGCAGGGTGAACTTCCCATCTTCGTTCAGATGACGCTTAACCGTGACGGTTTTTCGTCCCACGCGTTGTGCAAAGGAGATGTAGTTGGTGTATGCCGGATCGATCATCATGAGCGGCTTCTCATCGGCACCAGCGGGTCCGCAGACACCGATCAGGGCCAGCTCCATGCTGGCAGATCCACCGTCTGTTACCTGTACATGTAGGTTGCTCGTATCAAATCCTTCGCAGTGGAGGATATTCTTAAATGCTTCACGTGTTTCGGGTAGTCCTGCGGTACCGGAGTATCGGATGACACCTTCATTGAAAGGACTCTCCGGTGCATCGAGAGCAAACAATCGCTTTTTCATAGCAGGATTCGTAGGGAGCGATACATTACCGATACCCACGTTGATCACTGCTTCGGGCTTGACCTCCCGCTCGTCGTACTTCATCTGTGCCAAGCGCACGTCCGATGGTTTCCTGGACTGAAAGTGTGCAGAAATAACAGGTTTACTCATAACACATCTCCTTTGCTAATATACTCATGTGTCCCCACATCACAACTAATTCGAACATTGTACGGTTGTATACACTACTCATTTTAACATCCAAAGGGGCCATCTGCCACGGATTTTCAGTGAAATTTTAAGAAATGTTCATGTTTTCGGTTGAAAAGCGAAAACGTTTGCCGAATTGTAGGTGACCACGTGAACCCTCTTGCTAAAAATAAACCGAATCCAATAATCGCCTGCGGATGACCTCTTGGTTTTCGGGTAGAAGAAGTAACAGAAGGAGGGAAAACACCTATGCATTTGAACAAAGCGCAATCAAGCAGGATTTATGGTGTGCTCATCCACGGAGAGGGTGTTCGCATTGCCCAGGGAACGGTGCTCCGATCGGAAGGGATGCAAATGACCATTGGAGCACATTCTATGGTACTGGAGAATTCCGTGCTGATCAGTACCCACGACCATCCCTTGTCCGTTGGTGCTAAAACAGTTTTCGGTCACAAGTGTATCGTGATCGGCGCGACCATCGGCAACCTGTGTGAGATCGGAAACGGAACGATTTTTCTACCCGGCGCCAAGGTCGGGGACCGGTGCATTTTCGGCGAAGGAACGATTATCCCGCAGGGCACAGAGATCCCCAGCGATTCGGTTGTCGTGGGAAGACCAGGTCGAGTGATCCGAAAACTGACACAGGATGACCGAGAGATGTTGGCAAGGATGCGGGGAAACGATCTGACGTATGATGAAAAAACAGAGTACCGTTGGGAAGGGGCGATGGAAGAGATGGGGAAGACGTACACATTACGGGGTATGCATCCGGAGATCGGTGAGGGAACCGTGCTCATGGAAACGGCTGAGATTAACGGGGATGTACATATCGGAGAAAATTCCTTTATAGGAGCGGGCGTTAAGATTATAGGGGACTCTCACGGTCCCGTGAAGATCGGGAGCAACGTGCAGATCCTCGAGAACACGGTCCTTCATCTTTTGCCGGACAACGAGTTGATCATAAACGATCACGTGACCATTGGACCCGGCTGTATCATCCACGGGACGACCGTCGGTGCACATAGCGTAATCGAATCGGGCGCGATCGTCTGCGATTACAGTCGTCTCGGGGAGAATACACTGGTGACCTCGGGGACACTCGTCAAACAGAGGAGTACCTTTGAGGATCACCAGGTACTAGAGGGGTTTCCGGCTAAAGCAATCGGAAAAAATGAGGCACTACTGGAGAGACCCTCTTGGGCCTATGACACCCAGACGGTAGAATAGTTTCAGAGTAACGCGTACATCGACGGTCTCTATATGAGGGAGCTTAATGGGAATGACCAAGATTTTTGCTAGTGTTGGACCAAGACCTTGGCCATATGGAAGCCGAGGTCTTTTTTATATCTTCTGAAGACAACTTTAAGGTTTCATCAATTGTCAAACACACCCCCGGTATGAGAAACTGTGGTTGCGAGAGGGGTGGTGCCACCTTTCGAAGAAAAGAGGGGTTAGCAAGTGGTCAGCCCGCAGAAGCAGAGCCCTATAGAGCGACACAACCAATAGAAAAGGTGATTGCAATGAATCTCAATGCAGCCAAGATCATTAGACCCCGATACTACCGTGACTTCCGATGCTCACCTGAAGAATGCTTAGAAACATGCTGTGGACGCTGGCAGATTCAGATCGATCGTGCAACCTATGAGCGTTACCACAACAGTAAGGATGAAACCATTCGACGTATTGCCAAGCGATATATAAAGGAGAATGACGATTCGATCTCAAAACATGATCATGCTTTCATCCAGCTCGATCCTATGGGGCGTTGTCCCTTCTTGAACGAAGAGTCGTACTGCAACGTGCAACTGACGTTAGGAGAAGAGGCGCTGTCAGAAACCTGCAAAACATACCCCCGCGTGATCTACAGGACGGGTGAGAAAATCATGGTTGGCCTAGAAACCACTTGCTCTGTGGCCGCAAAGAGCCTGCTATTTGAATCAGCGAGCATGGAGGTAGATCTTGAGTCCCCCGGAGAACCCATGCAAGGGATGTTGTCCGATACACACCATGCAAATGAGACTTCGCCCGAAACGATCTGGATACAGCAACAGGTTCTTCATCTGTTGAGAGATCGGCGCTTTTCCATCGATGAGCGGTTACATCATACAGGTGCTTATCTGATCCGGGTACTAGCGGGTCATCATCCAGATGATCTTATCGAGGAGCAAGGGTACCATATGATCAACCCGCGGACCTTTACACATTTGAATCACTTATTGTCGCTGAAGTTCCCCGCGGGAGATCGCGTGGGCTTCTTCTCGAAGCGTTACCCAGGACTGCTCAACGAAATGCTCGACGGTTTTGAACGGATGAAGAGCGGACAAGAAGAGGAAATCTATCGTTCTGTTTTTGATCATCAGGTGCTAGAGTACTTTAAAAAACGCCCGTGTCTGATTGAGAACTTCATCGTGAACCATGTTTATCTATATGGGGCGATGCTTTTTCGAGAGGACCAAATCTGGCGCTCCTACCTAGAGATCTGTTTGCTCGTGGCTCTCCTGCAGTTTCATCTAGTGGGTCTGGCTATGAAAAAGAAAGGGCTGAGCGATGAACAGGTACTATCGCTGGTCCAATCCTTTTCACGGACATTTATGCAAGATCGTGCGTATTTCAATGAGGCCATCTTGTACCTGATCGGCCAGCGACTGGACACGCCGGAAACCGTTGTGGGCCTAGTGCTACCGTCTTAAGATGCGAACATAGCAGTCAAAAGACCTAACCAGGGGAGGTATCGCACCATGTGTATGTATTTTGTATTGGGCATTACCTTTTTTCTCATCGGACTCCTTGTCCATCACTACAAGATGTACTTTCTGATCGCCGGGTATAACACCATGACACGAGAACAGAAGGAAGGGGTCGACATAGAAAGATTGGCCCGTCTCATGGGTTACTACGGTTACGCCAACGCCGTGGTGTTTTTCGTGGCCGGGGGTTTTCTTATCGAGGAAACGTCCTGGGGTTCGGTTTTTCCTTTCTTGTTTCTGATGGTATCCACACTCTGGTTGGTCGTGAGAGCACAGCGTTTCGACCCGTCAGCAGGACCGGGCGCAGAAGGGAAGAAGCGCTGGGCCTTGAAGTTGATCCCTATCGTCCTGGTGCTAGTCGGTGTCGGTGGTCTTATGATCTACTCCACTCGTCCGATAGAAGTGACTCTGGATGAGACGGGAATAGAAATTGAAGGCATGTATGGGGAGATGTTCAGATGGGAGGAACTAGAATCAGTGACCCTCCTGACCGATCTTCCCAAAGTGATTCTCAAGACAAATGGGTCGGCGCTAGGGCCTCATCACAAGGGTTTTTTTCGAGTCGATGGCTTTGGTTCTGTGAACCTTCTCGTGGACGAGCGAGTAACTCCTTTCATCTATATGAAGACGGACACGCAACAGGTGATCTTCAATTTGAACTCCAATTTGGAAACAGTCGATCTTTTTCAAGTGCTCAGCGACCGTGTACAGCCTTAAGAGCAAGGACGGGTCTTGTTTCCTCATCCGTCATCAGGTAGGATGGAAAAGACGTTGGCTCGTTCCTTACTTGCGGGTTAAGAAGTGGACAGAAAAGAAGGTGGCATAGTTTATGGCTCATATCCTGATATCACTTTCTCTATTCGTGATCACCAGTTTTCTCGGGTACAAGCTCTTTGCACTCTTGGGATTTCCCGCGAGCAGAATCATAGGCCCGATTGTAGCTGTAGCAACGCTTCAGTACATCGGTTTTCAGGTGACAGCTCCCCAGTTTTTTCAGAGCATTTTCTCAGTTGTCTTCGGGGTATACCTGGGTCTTCGGTTCGATCGACAAGCGACCATGCGGTTGACAAGGCTCAAGACACCCGTGGTGGCGCTTGCACTGGCCTATGTGTTGATCACCATGCTTTACGGGAGCCTCCTCATGAAGGTTAGCACCTTAGACCAGAGTACATCTTTTTTGGCTGTGATTCCGGGTGGTGTGGCGGAGGCCGGTGCTCTGGCACTGAGTTTCGGTGCGGATCTCGCCCAGGTTTCTGCTTTCCAGCTGCTTCGTTACTTTTCAATCGTGATGATCATACCGCTCCTTGCCAAGCACGTCATCGCTCGTCTCGTGGAGATTCCGGAGGAACCACCGGAGCGGAGCAACCTAAAGGGTAAGGACTATTCTGATCTGAACGCCTCCTATTATTCAGCCACTTGGATCTTTGCCGTTGGCTCAGTCGGAGCCCTCATCTTTCAGCTCATAGGATTTCCGGCGGCCTTATTGCTCGGAGCCACTTTTGGTGTCGCTCTCTTGCAGCGGTTTTCAAAAAAAGAGTTCAAAACACCTCATATCAAGATCTACGAGTATGCACAGATCGGTATGGGTGCGATGATCGGCGTCAGTTTCACACCCGAGAGCATAAAGACAATCCTGGCAGATTGGCGGCCGATGCTGATGATGACCGTGCTGATCATTACGACGAGCGTCTTACTCGCTTACGTTTTTTCAAGAGTTTTCAAAATTAGTTACATGACAGGTTTCATGAGTGTATTACCCGGAGGACTCTCGACGATGATTGTACTGGCCGAGGATTTCAATACCGATATCGTGGTGATCGGTACGCTTCAGTTGGCGAGGTTGGTGACGGCAGTGGCTGTCATTCCTCTGATCTACCAATGGGTACTGTAATGCGGCGACAAGCCCATTTTTTCTTTGCGAACTATATGATGGTACATTGACAGAGACATTTAAGTTTTGTACAATTAAATTGTTAGCAATTAAAAAGGAGGTTCCGAATGTCAATTTATGATTTTGAAGTTACAAATGCATCGGGTGATCGGGTTAGCTTATCCAAATATGAAGGAAAAGTACTGTTGATTGTCAACACCGCCACGGGGTGTGGACTAACCCCTCAATACGAGGGACTTCAAAAAATCTATGATACTTACCGCGACAAGGGTTTTGAGATTTTGGATTTTCCGTGCAACCAGTTTGGCGAGCAAGCACCTGGGACCACGGCTGAGATCGGGCAGTTCTGTGCGATTAACTTTGGAACGACTTTTGATCAGTTTGAAAAGATCGATGTGAACGGTCCAAATGAGTCGCCACTTTTCAAGTATTTGAAGAGCCAAAAAGGAGGACTACTCTCGTCAAAGATCAAGTGGAACTTCACAAAATTCCTCGTCAATCAGAAGGGTAACGTCGTACGCCGTTTCGCACCGACCGATAGACCGGAAAAGCTTGAAAAGCACCTCATCGAACTGTTATAGACGGAAGCACAGAGGACGGATCACCCTCTGTGCTTTTTTCATGCCATGGGGAGCATACTGCTCGCCAGCTCTAGCATACTCGTTCCCTCCACGGGGCTTGTGAGAGCTTGCAGCTTACTAGGAAGACCCCACTGTTTTTTTAGAAACGGTGGGGTCCAGTAGGTGAATCTGAACAAGTACAGGATGTTTTTTAATGATCCGGGTATATAGTAAAGGATCGGCAAATTAATGAAATCACCTTTCAATTATTGTAACATATGTTCTGTTTTCTCGACAAGGAATATTGAGCATACTGCGCGAAAAAACGCCCTAATTCACGACTGAAGTCACGAGTGTGCGGGCGTTAAATCATCAAAGTAATGTGAGAAGGATAAGAAATCCATAGAAAGGAGCAGCACATGACACCTCGACGTGCGATTGAACTGGCTGAAGACATATATACCCTCTACGGCCCAGCGGTGGTCATTCCCAGCGAACTATTCCACATCTACGATACCCGTGAGTATATCGTGAATTTGCTCGGTGGTGACCGGGAGCAGGTGGTAGAAGACCTCAAATGGAAACAGGTGATGAATCAATTTCTACACAATCTTCAGAGTGATCAGATTATCGTGGCCGAATGGGTGGATTCAGAAGGACTACCAGAAAAGGCCGAAATCATGGCGCGTACAAAAGATGGTTCGGTCGAGATTTTTTTCGTACCCTCTGAGGATGACAAGGTGACGCTCCTTGCCCATAAGGTAAATAAGTACAGATGCTAATCTTTCTCGAGAAAAGAAGATCATTTCACTAATGCTGAAACTTTGTGCATGTGATAACCGTCTTAATCATGAGGAACCAGTGAGCAGTAAGGCTTACTAGTAGGGAGAGCGATACAATGATCCAGAAATGCAAAAGGCGGTTAGGCAAAGGAATAGTAGGGGTACTCTGTCTGGTGATGCTCGGAGGCACCCTAGTGGCTTGTGATGAGAGGGAGAGCATCGAGGTTTCTCCCAATGAGCAGGTCGAGAATGAGGTAGAAGGTCCAGTAGAAGATTCAATACCTGTTGCAGAAGAAACTGACGTAATGTATCGTGTGGAGCGAAGAATCTATGAAGATCCGATGGACCGGCATGACATCGAATATCCGCAGATCTCCGGTTTTCGAGGAGAGCTTCTACAAGACTACATGAACCAGAGTCTACGGTCAGTTGCTGAAACCTATGCAGACGGAGATAGAATTTCAGCTATGCAGATGAACTACGCATTGAAGTTGAAGAACAATGATCGCCTGAGCGTTCTTTTTTCTGCGCAAGGTACTGATCGCGACGGTCGTGACATTGTGATCAGAGAAAGCGTCAATCTAGATATCAGAAGCTCGAACGAGATTCTCTTCGAGAACCTGATTAAGAAGGATGCCGCTAGTCAGGAGATTTTTTCAAAGCTCATTGAAACGTGGAGTGATTATCAGGCTGAGCAGGTGGGTTTATACTTCGAAGAAGATCATGTAGTTTTCTTTAAAGATGGAGTCCTGTCAGCAGATCAACTGACGGAAGAGTTCAGGATACCCAATGAAGAGATCATGCCGATCATCCGTCAAGATTTCGGGCCTAAACCGGCGAGTTAAGCGTAGATGGGGATAGGAGGATCTGGGGATCCTCTGGAGGTGAGGTTGTGGAAATTCATGTGAACGAAACGCAATTATGGTACGAAAGAGTTGGCGAGGGTCCACCGGTCATCTTGCTTCATGGTAATGGAGAGTCTCATGAGATTTTTCATGTATTGATGGAACAACTTGCCGGGAGTCATACGGTCTATGCAATCGATAGCCGGGGACATGGGAAAAGTGAACCGGTCGATCACATCAGCTATGAGCTGATGACAGAAGATGTGGTGGCCTTCATCAAAACGCTGGATCTCAAACAACCCATGCTCTACGGATTCAGTGATGGTGGGATCATCGGGCTACTCTTGGCGATCAATCACCCTGATTTGCTCTCTCGTCTGGCGATTAGCGGTGCGAACACAAAGCCCGAAGGTCTCAAGCGAAGATGGCAATGGATGATCAGGGTAATGTACCGGTTCAACAAAGACGATAAGTTCAGGATGATGCTGGAGGAACCAGATATAAAAATCTCTGAACTCGAGCATATCCAGATTCCTGTTCTCGTGCTAGCGGGTAAGCATGACATGGTTCTTGAATCCAACACCCGCTTGATCTCGAACCACATCCCAGATTCAGAACTACAGATTCTTTCCGGGGAAACCCACCGGAGCTATGTGGTGAACAGCCCAAAACTCTATCCCCTTCTCGAACCTTTTTTCATGGCGAAGACGGAGAAAGAACAGGTCAACGATGCCTGAAGACTAAGAAGCAGCCCGATGAATCGTCGGGCTGCTTCTTAGTCTTCATACCTATTGTGCGGGTACTATCCTTTGATTTTTTTTACGATGAAAAGCAGAATCACGGCTCCCAAAGTGGCAACACCAAAACTATAGAGATTAAAACCCGTGACACCTTGGCCACCGAGAATTGACATGACAAAACCACCGATGAAAGCGCCGACGATACCCGTCAAAATATTAGCGATTAAACCCATGCTTGCGTTACTTCCCATGATCATGCTGGCGACCCATCCGGCGAGTCCACCGATGATGATCCAACTAAGAATGCCCATAAGACCTCCTTGTACAATCCGTTATTTGTGAAGGACCGAAACCTCCACAGCTGCTATTACATATTTGCCCATTTCTCCACATTCTAATCATTCACACTAAGTAAGCCCTTGTGTCGTTTTTTTGCCATGTAATCGAAACAACATATGAATCTATTTCATCTTATGTTAAGATAGACATAATACTGACCATTCAAACACACATACGCTTATTCGTAGCCGAGAGTCTTCGCCTCTGTTTACCACTCGACCGATAAGGAGAAAATATGAAAAATTTCGTCTCGCGCAGCCTGTCCCTTGGTCTGCTCCTCTTGGTGTTGACCTTAGGGATGGGCGTTCAAAGTTTTGCCTACGAAGGGGTGCCGAATTGGTTCCGATTGGGACTGGCCCAGGCTGATGCCCTGAGCATTGTTCCTGAAAGTTTCAACGACTTAGCCCTCGACCAGACGATCACAAGAGATGAATTTGCTGAGATCATTGTGAGAGCCTATTTTGAAGCAGACGGTGTACTACCGAAATACGATGGGTCCAAGACCTTTAGCGATGGACCCGGCCCTTATGCCGATACGGCCTACGCACTGGGTTTTGTATCGGGATATCCCGATGGAACCTTTCGCCCGGAGGAACAGATCAAGCGAGAAGAACTCTTTGTCATGATACATAAGTTCTTGTCAGCTCTAGAGAATCAAGAAGAAAACACAGGTAATACACAACAATTGAAGGAAGCATTCCAAGATGCAGACGCGCTGAGTCCCTGGGCTGTTGAATCAGCACTCGTAGTGTACACTAGACAGGTCGTCTCGGGAACTGGGGCGGGTAAGCTGGCGCCGAAGGCCTCAACATCACGTGCAGAGGCCCTTCAGCTGGTGATCAATGGCCTGGACAGTCTATCGGACTTTTCTATTGAAGGATTGGTCGATGAAAAGGCGCTGGCTTTGGAAACTACTTCTCTGCCTGTGACGAGCCGTGGAGCCTTCAGCCGCGACTCGAGGATCAACTTGAATGATCCCGTGCACCAACTCGGCACGAATGCCGCGAAGTACGCCCTGATTTTCGGTGACACGGATACAGCGCGCTATCAAACGGCAGCCGAAGCCCAGCGCCATATGGTGTCGGTGTCTGTCGATGTATGGCAGCTCAACGGTGCCGGTGAAAAGGTTGCGGCTAAGCGATCGGTGACCATAAACAGAGCGATAGCCCCTTTTGTCGCAGCCATCTTCAAAGAGATCTTCGAAGGGCCTGAAAAGTTCCCGATCAAGAGCATGGGTGGATACGCTTGGCGTTCAAATACGCGCTCCGAACACCGGTGGGGCCTTGCCATCGATATCAACCCCGTGGAGAACTACATGATCCGCTCGGATGGAACCGTGGTTTCTGGTTCCTTTTGGAAACCCGGTACGAACCCCTACTCGATTCGCCCAGATGGTGATGTGGTGAGGGCTTTCAAGAAATATGGTTTCGCTTGGGGTGGCGATGCCTGGCCCTCGAGCAAAGACTACATGCATTTTTCTTACCTGGGTAAATAGCATCTTCCCTATACAAACGAACCGTGGACATCTTACGATGCCACGGTTTTTGTGCGCGTGGCAGCGCAATATACTAAAGGGTGAAAGTCCCGAATGCACCGATATGGCGGAAGCAGATAGCTGAGCGATAGTGCGTCTTTGCGAAAAGGGGTGCGGAGGATCGTAAGGCAAACCACTGCACAGAGCTGCAATTAAAACCCATGGTAGCATGATGCTGGAGGAGAACCTTGTAAAGTGTGGGAGACTCCAATACCATAAGCAGATCCACATGATGTTAAGAGGGCTGGGGCAGTGGGAAAGTATATTGACGTGACCCATGGAGACCTCATCGGTTCCTGAAAGGGTATAAATCATCAAAGGCGAAAGCAGGAGAGGATTTAGATGGCTGGTGAGGAGTCAGAGTGCGGTATAGTAGTGAAGAAGTCTATGCAATGAAGCTTGGCGACAAGTGGAGGGCAGCACATAGATGACCTGCATCAACAGAATGCGGGGGCACATGGGACCCAAAAGGCCCATAGATGCGCGCGAAGACCTATGCACCCACAATAAGTCAGACAAGGCACTCCTAAAGACCGATACGAGCGAGCAGAAGCCGGCGAGGTGAAAGACCTAAAGACCCGGGGTGGAACAGAAGGGTACACCGTTTGCTATGGGGGAAAATCCAGAGGACGCTTAAAGAAAAGCGATACACGGATAAATATCTTCCGGTACGTAGCATGGGAAACAAGGAAGAAGCAGTCTGCGAGTAAGAGTAAGAGGACACAAAGGAAAACAGGTGGTAAAGCCGTGTATGAGAAAATCTATGAGATGGAGAATCTCAAGGAGTCGTTTAAGAAAGTCAAACGAAATCAAGGTAGCGCTGGGGTGGATGGTATTACGCTCTCTGACTATAAGGAGAACCTGGAGAACAATCTAGAAGTCCTTCAGGCAAAGCTAAAGCAGGGAAGCTACAGACCAAAGCCTGTCAAACGAGTGTACATCGATAAACCGGACGGGAAGAAACGGCCCCTAGGCATACCAACCGTAGAAGACCGGATTGTTCAACAGGCCATCCGGCTGGTGATTGAACCGCGGTTTGAGCGGAAATTTCTTGAGTGTAGTTATGGATTTAGACCGAACAGGAGTGCGCATATGGCAGTGGATGAAATCAAGAAAGTCCTACGATCGGGTTACCGATATGTCATAGACGCAGACCTGAAATCGTACTTTGACACCATAGATCAAGAGCTTTTGATGAAGGAAGTCCAAAAAGAAATCGAGGCCCCGGAGGTACTCGATCTTATCAGGAAAACATTAAAATCAGGAGTGCTTGAATACGGATGTTTTCACGAGACGGAAAAGGGAACGACGCAGGGCGGAGTGCTTAGCCCCTTGCTCGCTAATATCTATCTCCATGCATTTGACGAGTTGATGGCCCAACGAGGTCATAAGATGGTAAGGTATGCGGATGACTTCATTGTGTTTCATAAATCTCAAAAGGGAGCGGAACGCGTACTGCAAGGAATTAATAAATTCCTAGAAGGTACCTATAGACTCCAGGTACATCCGGAGAAGACTAAAATCGTGGATAGCTACACAGAGAGTTTCGTCTTTCTGGGATTTGAATTTACCCCGTGGGGAACGATTCGAGTGCCGGAAAGGAAGGTGAAAACCTTCAAAGCCAAGGTTAAGAAAATCACCCGTAGGAACCAGACGGTGAACATAGGAAACCTCATTAAGGAACGGTTGAATCCAGTGCTTAGAGGCTGGGCTAACTACTATGCAATCGCGAATATCAAGACCCTTCTTACCAATGCTATGAGATGGATAAGAAGGCGCCTTCGCATGGTGCAGATGAGGAGCTGGAGAAAACCAAAGAAAATGTACAAGGCTATGCGTCGCAATGGCTGGAGGGGAAGAATCATTCCGCTGGCCATGAGCCGATGGCATAACTCGCTATCAAAGCAAGCGCATATGGCCATGCCGAATGAATGGTTTGACTTCCTAGGTCTTGTGGACCTTGTGAAAATTTACGATGATTACCACCCCAAAGGGGGATAGTTGTGGAGGAGCCGGATGCGATGACCCGCACGTCCGGATCTGTAAGAGGCGCATTCTTAAGCGAATGCGCCTACTTAATTTTAAACGTTAGCGACCCGCCCTCTGGGGGGTGATTATGCCACGATGGTTAGGGTAATCTATTAAAGGAAGATGCAAATCCCTATCAGAAAGGATGCGTGTAAATGGAAATTCGCTATGACGTGATGACGTCAAAGGATATGACCAAAGCGATCGATGCGCTGAAAGAGGCATTGAAAGAGCGTGATTTCGGTGTACTCTGGGAGATGGATTTCAAGAGTACGCTCGAGGGTAAGGGCCTCGATCTCCATGCTAGGGTCCACATGCTCGAGGTGTGTAACCCACTGAAGGCAAAAGAAGTTCTAGAGATCGATCCGGCAGCAGGTCTCTTTTTGCCCTGCAAGATGGTGGTCTACGAAAAGAAGGGTGAGGTGTATTTCGGTTTGATCAGTCCCACCACTTTGGTAGAGACCATGGGGAGTGAAAAACTGTCGGCTATCGGCCGCGATATTGAAGCAGTCCTTCATGCGGCGATGAAAGAAGCAAAATAGGCAAGCATGGATTTGTGGCATCTCATCTGTAAGGATGGGATGCTTTTTCCGTGGTCCGTTGTCGATTTGGTCGTTTTCCGCTTAAGGCTTTCGACCGATGGTATAAATAGACTAAGAGAACGATTCAAAGGGGGAAGTAGGAGATGCGCACCGATCAACGGTTGATGGAAGCCTATCGAAATGCCCGTGTTGAGCCGGTAAATGAGCACACAAAATATGTTTTTTTCAGTGACTGCCACCGAGGAAACGGGAGTTTGGCCGATGAATTTACGAGAAATGAGAATGCTTTCTTGCATGCTTTGGAGTATTACTATAAGCATCAGTTTACTTATGTTGAGGCGGGTGATGGCGATGAGCTGTGGGAACATCACGACTTTTCCTATATCAAGCGGGCTCATACGGATGTGTTCGACGCCTTGGAGCGTTTTCACCTGAGCGGACGCTTGATCATGCTCTATGGGAACCACAATGTCTACATAAAGGACCCAGACTATGTGAAAGAGAACTATCACAGCTACTATGATCACTACCATGAAAAGGAGCATCCCTTCTTGGGTGGACTGACAACGCACGAGGGGTTGGTGCTGCGAAATGAAAAGACGGAACAGGAGATCCTGACGGTTCATGGCCACCAGGGCGACTTTCTCAATGATCAGTTTTGGTTCTTCACCATGCTGTCGCTCAAGTATTTCTGGCGATTTTTGCATGCCTTTGGCATCCAGAACCCGGCCAGCCCAGTGAAGAACCCCCATAAGCGGCACAAGATTGAACGCAACTATGTCAAGTGGATCGGTAAGCACCGAAAGATGTTGATCTGCGGTCACACGCACCAGTTCAAGTACCCAAAGGAAGAAGACCTGCCCTATTTCAATACAGGTAGTTGTATCTACCCCACGCGGATCACGGCGATGGAACTCGTGGGTGAGGAAATCCAGGCTGTTCAGTGGCGCACGGTGACGAACCACCAGGGTGTTTTAGAGGTGAAGCGGGAGGTGCTGCGTGGTCCCGACCCGATTTCGAAATTTGATATCCGCGAATAAAAAAAGAGAGGACGACTGATCACCCGTGAAGGTGATGGATCGTCCTCTCTTTCTTGTTGCAGTTTCTCAAAGTGACCTTCGGATGCGCTCGATACGAGCAACCATTGCTTTGAAATGCGTACCACGCCAGTAGACTTTCTTGCACTCAGCGCACTGTAAGAAAGTGTCGTGAGCTGCGCGCACTTTGGGTGGGAGCCGGCCTTCGATCTGCTCTTTGGAAATAGGTAGCAGAGGTCCGTTACAGACCATGCACCGAGTGAAGGGTTTCAGATGATCTAGCAGCTCAAAACGTCGGAGGACTTCGCTGAGCTGTTCGTCTGGGTCTCCTGAGCGGACGAGATAGCCATGGGTCACTAGGCTTCTTTTCAACAGGCCTCTGTCTCGGGTCAGGAGGACACGCTGGCTCTCCACAGACGCTATGGCAAGTGATGCATCTGATGCCTCGCGCTGATACATCGCATCGAATCCCAGCATACGAAGCAAGGAGGTCAGTTTCCCCAGGTGTACATCGAGAAGGAAACGGAAGCCGTTTGGAGCGGGTGGCCTGACCAATGAAACACCCCCAACGGGGAGTTGATGGAAACGGGGGTAGAGGCTGATCCGCTCCCCGCCTGTTAATCCCGTGCTAAAGGGAGCGGGCTGACCATCGACCAGGACTAGATCGATCTCCGTGTGTGGGATCCCCAGGGATTCGATCTGGTCTTTCAGGCTACGCGTTTGCGTGAGCTCTTCACTAAAGGTACAGTACCGCTTGTTTTCCGGAAGAAAGTCGTTGAGCTCAGCATAGCAGCGGATCGACAGGGCTTGCAAAATCATCAACCATCCTTTCTGTGCTCCATACGTACTTCAATGGCCTCGATCCGTTGGCTGATCGGTGGATGAGAGTATCTGAGTTTGACCATCCAGGGGTGGGGGGTGAGGTTGGAAAAATTTTCGCGGGCAAGAATCTTGAGCGCTCGAATCATGGCCCCGCCGTAACCCACTTCCACGGTATAGGCATCGGCCCGATATTCCGCCTTTCTCGAATGAGCTGAGAGCGGGATGCCGAGGAGCAGGGAGAGTGGTTCCGAGAGAATCGCAAAGAGCACCAGGGAAAAGCCCAGATGCGCAGATGAAAAACCGAAGTCCGTGACGAGAGAGGGGTAATCGAGAAAGAGGGCGAGAAGCGCCAGGATTCCTGCGATCTGAAGTGAGGAGAGCAGGAAGTTCTTCCACACATCCTTGTGTTCAGCATGGCCGATCTCATGGGCCAATACCGAGACCACTTCGTCGGCATCACATTTTTCCACCAGCGTGTCGAAGAGAACAATTTGTTTGAAACGACCGAATCCAGAGAAGAAGGCGTTGAGGCGTGTAGATCGCTTGGAAGCATCCATCACACTGATCTTTCTCACTTCATAGTCTGTTTGGTCGGCCAGGGCCCGGATCTTTTCTTTCAGCTCGCCCTCCGGTAGCGGTGTGAGCTTGTTGAAGAGTCGGACGAAGACCTTTGTGTACAGCACGTTGATCAGCAGGCTAAGGACCATCAATGCCACCCACGCATAGAGAACAAATTGACTTCCCAGTCGGCTGTAGAGAACCAAGAAACCATAAAGGAGACCTCCGCCCAGAAGAGCCGTGAGCCCTAGAGATTTCACCTGGTCTGCTAGAAAGGTCTTAGGTGTGGTTTTGTTAAAACCGTAGCGCTCCTCGATGCTAAAATTCCTGTAGATCATAGGTCCGATGTCCACGAGATATTCCAGCAGGTAGTAGAGGGCGAGAAAGACAATCGTTTCCGCGATCGGATTGCTTGTCAAGCGTGAGCTAAAGTTGGCGAGCCACGGAAAGAACCCCATGAAGAGCAGGACGATCAGTAACATGGTGTGTAAGACCTTCATAATGGTTGAAAAACGGAAGGTTTCCGCTGTGTACTTTCGCCATTTCCTATAGGCGTCGGGCTCGTACACGTCTTTAACATTGGATGGAATCGGCTCATTTCTGTAAGTGTAATTGCGAATCGAAACGGTCAGTTCAATGATGAATACGACGACAATGATGCTCAGGGTCAGCTGGAACATGGTTTTCCTCCTAGGGGGCTTGTCAAAAGGGGGAGGCCGGGATTCTCCGGTCCTCCCCCTCGAGGGGCTCAGGGTCTATTTTTCCTTTTTAGCTTCCTCCGCCATCTGCTGTAGCTTGGGGAGGAAGGAACGGAACTCAATCGGAAGTGGGAAGAGCACGGTATTGGAATCTTTATCGGCTGCTTCGGAAAGAGAACGGAGCATCCGGAGTGTCATGGCGCCTTCTTGCTTGGAGAGAATCTCGGAAGCCTCGGCGATCTTGACGGCAGCTTCCTTCTCACCGAGCGCTTGGATGACAATCGCGCGACGGTTACGCTCTGCCTCGGCCTGCTTGGCCAGGGCGCGTTGCATCTCTACGGGAAGCGTGACATCCTTGATCTCTACGGCCGTCACTTTGATACCCCAGGGATCTGTTGCCTCGTCGACAATCTTCTGGATGATCTTGTTCAGCTTCTCGCGCTCACCGAGCAGTTCGTCGAGGTCCGCTTGACCGACGACGCTTCGTAAGGTCGTTTGTGCGTATTCGATCGTCGCCTGATGATACTTCTCCACCTTGACGACCACTTGATCGGGCTCTACGACGCGATAATAGAGGACAGCATTGATCTTACAGGTGACGTTGTCTTTGGTAATGACCTCCTGAGGTGGCACGTCATAGACCACGGTTCGGAGGGGCACGCGGGTCAGTTTATCGATGAAGGGAATGATCAGGACCAATCCTGGCCCCTTGACGCCAACTAGTCGCCCAAGTCGGAAGATGACACCGCGTTCGTATTCAACGATAATGTAAATGGCTTTGATCAGAATAGCCACTACAACCAGTATAGCACCTAGTGCGGTCAATAAACTTGTGTTCAAGAAAAACATAACATCACTCCTCCTGCTGTTCTTGGCTGGTTTGATTTTTCGGTGCAACAATCAAAAGAAAACCATCTCTATCCAGTATCTTCACAGGGGTATCCTCAATAATTTCCTGCCCGTCTTCCGAACGGGCCCTCCAGATTTCACCCTGCACTTTCACAAGACCCTCTGGGGATAAGGTATCCATTACGACCCCGCTTAGATTATCAAACTCATCATTTCCTTGAACGACTTTGGCGTTCTTTGCCTTCAACAGGCCTCTGAGCATCACGACAAGGAGTAGGGAAGCACCGATGCCGATACCGAAAGCAACGTACTTCAGTGAAACGAACCAGGCCGCTGGCATCAATGGCTCGGCTGGTAAAAACATAGCGCCTAACACGATACCGATCACACCTCCTACCGAGAGCACACCATAGGTCGGTGTGAAGGCCTCGGCGACCAATAAGCTTACTCCGAGGACCAAAAGGAGTCCTGCGAAGAAATTGACCTCAAACATCCCGATACCGTAAAGCCCCAGGACTAGGGCTATGGCACCGAAGACTTCGGGAACCAAAGTTTCGGGTGCTTGGAAACCGATGATCAGACCGTAGATCCCCAGGATGACCAGCAGAAAACTGATCTGGGGATTGCTGACCATATTAGTCACTTTCTCACTTGCCGACATCTCGAGCGGTAGGATCTCCACATCACGAGTGGTGAGGAGGACCTCCTGGTCTACGATGGTAACCTGCTGGCCGTCTAGCTCATCGAGCAAGGATTCGAGGTTGGGAGCCAAGGTATCGATGACACCTTCCTCCAGTGCTTCGTTGGCATCGAGTGTCAAGTTCTCAGTCACGAAACGTGCGATGACATCTCCAGGGCGACCGCGTTCCATGGCCACACTCCGGATATGACCGGCTAGAAACTGGATTGTCTTGTCGTCGGCTGTTTGCGTCGAGCCTTCTGTTGGAGAGATCATCACGGGCATTGCCGCCCCCACCGTGGTACCGGGTGACATGGCCGCCACGTGACCGCCGATCAGGATAAAGCTTCCAGCTGACGCTGCGATCGCTCCTTGAGGAGCTACGTAGGTAATCACCGGAACTTCGGCCGAGAGCATTTGCTCTAGGATGACCAGCGTGGCATCCACGAGACCACCCGGTGTGTTGATCAGCAGAACCACGGCCTCGGCACCATCTTCTTCAGCTGTTTCGATGGCACGGGTAATCAGAGCGGCAGTTCCAGCCGTGATGGTTTTTTGAATCTCAATCGTGTAAACAAAAGGACCTTCTGTTTGAGCGCGCGATGGGATGGTGAACATCGTCATGACAATCATGAGAAGCAACAACCAACCGATCGATCGCCTATTCACTATTTTTCTCATAAGGCATCATCCTTCTGTTTTTCTGTATACCCCAATAGGGAGATCTCATGCGAAAAGAGAATGATTCTTGATTAAAAATAATCAGATGAGTAGGCGATACTGCATGGGTCTTTCTGCACTCCGTACGAAAGATAGGATTCTCCTCATGTTGAGCAATTGAAATAAATTTCATAGACAATGAAAGATTCTTCACTTCGAAGAGTCAAAAAGGGGCATTTCTGAGGAAAACGCTTCTCTTTACTTTGGCACGTGCTTTGCAATCTATCTAGGGTAGGTCATCCACACTATCAAGGAGGTACAACAAGTGAAAGTTAGAATGCCTTATCTTCATGAAGCAATTATCACTTTCGGTTTATTGATTCTAACAATGGGTGCTGGTATCGCCATCTTTGGTGCCGACCCACACATTCCGATGCTCATGGGTGTAGCCTTTGCAGCACTTATGGCCATGAGAATCGGTCACAAATGGTCAGCAGTAGAACAATACATGTTCGATGGCATTAGCCAGGCACTTCAGGCAATCATTATCCTAGCCATCATCGGTGTGCTCATCGGCGTGTGGCTCCTGTCTGGAGTAGTGCCCACAATGATCTACTATGGTTTGAGTATTTTGTCACCGAAAATTTTCTTAGTAGCTACATTGATCATTACATCCCTGACATCTTTGGCCACGGGTACAAGCTGGGGTACGGCGGGTACCATTGGTATTGCGCTGATGGGCATCGCCAGCGGATTGGGTATCCCTGCGCCGATTGCGGCGGGTGCCATCATTTCAGGTGCTTATTTTGGTGATAAGATGTCACCACTGTCAGATACCACGAACCTTGCTCCCGCTATGGCTGGTACCGATGTCTTTACCCATATCAAGTTCATGTTCAAGCCTACAGCAGTGGCCTATGGTATTTCCATTCTATTCTTTGGTTTTCTTGGCATGCGCTACGGAGGAACCGTTGTGGACATCAGTGCAATCGATCAAATGAGAGAAGGTCTCGATAGTGCATTTCGAATCTCGCCCCTTTTGTTGCTCCCGCCGGTAACAGTCATTCTCTTGATCGCCAAAAAAATGCCTGCGATCCCTGGTATCTTTGTTGGAATCGTCCTCGCAGCTGTACTGGCTCCCATCTTTCAAGGTGCAGATTTTGGTGATATCCTAAGCGCTGGTTACGGGGGGTATGTATCGGAGACCGGTGTGTCCGCCGTCGATGATCTCTTGACAGCCGGTGGCTTGATGAACATGATGTATTCCATATCCCTTACGATCATCGCCATGATGTTCGGCGGCATAATGGAGCGCACAGGGCAATTGGAAGTGATTGTAGAGCGCTTGCTGAGAAGGGTCAAGACAGCCCAAGGCTTGATAAGTTTGACCATTGCCACTTGCATCGGTTCAAATATGACGATGCCGGAGCAATATATCTCCGTCGTGGTACCCGGCCGCATGTATGCACAGGCCTACAAGGATATGAATCTACATCCCAAGACCCTTTCGAACGCACTGGAATCATCAGGAACACTGACCTCCACTCTGATACCGTGGAATACGTGTGGTGTATTTCTCTATGGCGTTCTAGGCGTTCCGACCCTTCAGTATGCACCCTATGCGATTTTCAATTACAGCATGCCCATCGTGGTCATCGCTCTTAGTTTTGTAGGCGTTACGATTGCAAAACTCGATCCACAGGATGTCGTGGTGACGGAAGAGGAAAAGAGCTTGTCAGCCTAGATTCCATCGTCCATACTAGACTCAGGGTTTATCCCTGGGTCATTTTTTTTTAAGGATGTGAGTTGTTGAAGAAAATCATCGCTTTTACCCTCGCGATCGCTCTGATTTCAGGAGTGTACTACTTGAATGCAGTTGTTTCGATTGACTACCATGTGAATCTTATGGAGTATGTTCAGTACAGTCAAGACTACTCGAAAGAGGAGCGAGCTATACTGGAGAAACTGGACGTTCTGGTATTTGGAGGTACTCTGAACGAGCCACCCATGGTACGTTATTATGAGGAAACGAATCAACACGTAGGGTTTGTCATCGATAGTACGAATGCACTCGCAATTGAACTGCAAACGGACATCATAACGAAGTCCATGAACTGGAGAGACGTGCTCGAAGCTCTAGCCATCGGGGAAGTGGATCTTGCAGATATGGTCCCCACCGAAGAGAGAGGCCAACAATACCTTTTCACCAAACCGCTCTATGCCCTGAGGGGCATGGTCGTCACCCCAGTGGATGGATCGGTGGCCTCCTTAGAAGATCTATCAGGAAAGAGAGTAGCCGTTCAGCAGGGTGATGTGGTGATCGACCATTTGAAAGAACAAGAGCTGAAGGTGACGCTGGTGTATACGGATAGCATCTACAGTGCGATTGAGCTATTGTTTGCAGGAGCAGTAGATGCTGTGGCGGGAGATGAACCTGTCATGCGCGCCATCTTAAGGAATGCTGACCGGACCGAACACTATCGTTTTTTAAAAGAACCCATTTACGATTCAGTGAGTGTGCTTGCCGTATCAAGAGACAAGCCAGAGCTTGTACCGCTTCTGAATAAGGCGATTTTTAAACTACAACAGGCCGGAGTGATTGAGAACATCGAGTCGAAGTGGTTGGGAACGGCTCAGAGCAATGCCCAGATCCGTTCTTATCAGAAGCTCAAACAAATTTGGATACCAGTACTCGGTATTGGTGCGATGCTTTTTTCGATGATCCTTCTTTGGAACCGTAGTCTTCAGAGATTGGTGGACCATCGCACCAGAGAACTATCGATCCTGACAGATGAACTGGAAAGCGTCTTTGTTACCATTGAATCCGGTGTGCTGTTGATGGACGATGAGCAGGGCGTTAGAAAAATCAATCCACTGATGAGAAAATGGACAGACCTGCGCGTGGGAGATCAAATAGCCACTTCAAGGTTGGGAGAGGCCATCGACCCAAGTTATTTGAGTCATGGCCTAGAAGGAAGACTTGATCTGAGAATCCACGGACGTGTCTTTGACTTACGCATATTGTCCATTGAAAGCATGGCTAATCATCGGCTGATCGTGATGAGTGATGTTACGCTGGACAGAATTCGTCAAGAAAAACTGGTGAGAGAGAACAAGATGGAAGCCATTGGAAGATTGGCTGCGGCCATGGCACATGAACTGCGAAATCCCTTGGGCATTATTCGAAACTCAAGCTACATCCTCGCGACAGCACCTCATGCTGAAAAAGAAACAGTGTCTGTAACAGAGGCAATAGATCGGGCCATCGAGCGTGCCAATCGAATCATAGATAATCTCTTGAACTACGCAAGGCTAACTGGAGTGGAGCATACGAGCGTTCAGGTGCATGAACTTGTGAGAGACGTTTTAACTTACTATCGCAAAGTATGTAAAGAAAGCGAGATCTCCATACATTTCTTTCATGAAGGGAATCCATCGATAGTAATCAACAGCAACGTTCTCCGTCATGTGCTGATTAATCTCGTGGAAAATGGGATAGATGCTATGGATCAGAGTGGGGAGTTGACCATTAAGACCTCTGTATCCGATCAAGAGCTGCAATTGACCGTTAGCGATACAGGAGTAGGCATCGAGAGGGAGCATATGGATCAAATATTCGAACCCTTTTTCAGTAGCAAGACAACGAACGGTGGCACCGGCTTGGGGCTATATATTGTGTACACGCTGGTCCAGGAATCAGAGGGTGACATTCAGGTCTCAAGCAGCATAGGTGAAGGAACAACTTTCTCCGTCACTTTACCAAAGAGGGAGGGAACGAATGCATTCGCTTAGATTACTCATAGTAGATGATGAACCTGATTCAATTGCTCTATTGAAGATCATGATGGAGCGGCAAGGGTATGAAGTGACGACGACAACCAGCGGAGCTTTTGCTCTTGAATTATTCAAGAGTGAAGAATCTTTCGATGTCGTGATAACAGACCTGATCATGAGCGGAGTGTCAGGGTTGGACCTGCTGGCCGAAGCAATCGAAAAGCATCCGGACACTGAGACGATTATCATGACAGCCTATGGAAGCATTGAAACGGCCGTGACTGCGATGAGGCAAGGGGCTTATGCTTATTTCATCAAAGGGAACGATCCGGAAGAACTCTTGCTCGATTTAGAGAGAATCGAGCAGATGAAACGATTGAAACGTGAGAACCAGTCCTTCAGGGCTTTAGCCTCTGGGAACAAAGAGTATCTGATGGCGAGCAAGAGTCCGATTTTTCAAAAGGCACTTGATCACGCGCGAAAAGTTGCAGCAACGGATGTGAGTGTCTTGCTGCTAGGAGAATCAGGTGTTGGCAAAGAAGTGTTTGCAGAGTACATTCACAGTTGTAGCCAAAGAAAAGACCAAATTTTCATGCCGATCAACAGCTACGCTTTTAGCGATAGCTTGTTAGAATCGGAATTGTTTGGTCATGAAAAGGGTGCGTTCACAGGGTCCACCGAGTGTCGCGTGGGCCGATTTGAAGCGGCTGATTCGGGCACTCTTTTTCTCGATGAGATAGGAGACCTCCCGCTTTCCACACAAGTGAAAATCCTAAGGACACTCGAAACAAAGCGGCTGACTCGCATCGGAAGCAATCGTGAGATTCAATCGGATTTCAGATTGATCAGTGCGACGAATCGCGATCTGAAAAGTGCAATAGAAGTGAAATCCTTCCGTGAAGATCTAAACTACAGAATTAGCACCATGGTGATCAGAATACCACCCTTGAGAGAACGGCCAGAAGACCTACCCTTACTCATCGATCATTTTCTGCAGATCACGCAAAAACGTATGAACAAAACGATCGATCGTATTTCAGATGTTTTAATGAAAAAACTCATGAGTTATCATTATCCGGGGAATGTGCGCGAACTAAAGAATATTATGGAACGACTGGTTGTTTTATCCGACCGTGGTATACTCACGGACCATGGGTTTTTTGATTCTCAGCCTACAGATTTGAGTTTGAAGTCAGTGCGTGAAGAAGCCGAACGTAGGCATATCGCCATATTATTGGGCAGACATAATGGAGATATGAGAGCAGTGGCAGAAATACTCGAGATCAGTCTTCGGCAATTATACAATAAAGTACGCGACTATCACTTGAAATAGAAAAGTCTTCTTACTGGTACCTTTGGATAGGGATCATAGATAGCCCCCTCGAATACCATGGAAGAAAGCTATGGCCTGCATAATGATGAGCTTTCGGTGTATCTATGGAATAAGGAGAGCGGTGTTGTCGAAAGCCCGATGGCTTTCGCAGTACGATGGTCTCTCTTGAGGAGGTAAGGATGATGGATCAAATCAAAAGAAGGATTGTCAAGAGTCTTCAGGGTGCTGCCAACGCCTTTCGTACCTTTCCCATGTCGATTGCCAGTGCAGTGCTCTTTGCGATCGTGACGATGGTACGTATTCAATTGGACTGGCCTGCCCAGGAACCTTATAATTTTTTGTTCAACTGTCTGCATCTGGCCTTCGCCGTGGGTGCGCTCTTCAGCCTCATGACGATCACGGCGGCCAAGAGTCGATTTGGAGACAAGAAAAGCTTCTATATCGCCAATGCCCTGGGCGCACTGGCCATTCTCGTGACCTTTCTCACCTTGTATTTCTTCGGTGCCGATGAGAGCAGTATCAGGTACACGACGGTCTCGACCATCGCCGGCGCCCGAGTGAGTGCTGTGCTTTTCATCAGTCTGCTGGGTTTCGTGATCCTTGCTGGTGATGCCGATGCAGATTCGGACTTCTCACGCGCCCTCTTCATGACACACAAAGCCTTCTTCATCGCTTTCATCTATGGGGTGGTGCTGATGGCAGGCACATCGGGTGTCGCTGGCGCCATCGAGACACTTCTTCTCCCACAGATGAGTGAGAAGGTCTACGGCTACCTTGCCACCCTCTCGGGGTTCACAGCCTTTACCATCTTCGTAGGCTATTTCCCACACTTTGAAAAGGGAGGAAAGGATCCGCATCGAAAGGTGGCGGAAGAGCAACCGCGTTTTATCGAGGTGCTTTTTGGCACCATCATGATCCCGATTCTCTTGGCCTTGACGATCGTGTTACTATTGTGGACGGCCAGAACGCTCTTCGGGAACATTGGGTACTCTTTCGTCCAGCTCTCGAGCATTGCCACGGCCTACGCCTTTTACGGATTCTGGTTGCTTGTCATGACCAAGCATCATGACTCCACCACGGCGCGCTTGTACCGCCGCGTATTTCCCTATGCTGCGCTTGTCATTTTGTCTGCGGAAGCCTGGGCGCTTTGGAGACAGCTGAGCACCGGTGGGCTCAAGTACACTGAGTACGGCTTCTTGATCGTGTGGATCTTTGCGATCAAAGCCGTCGTCTTGCTGCTTTTCACAGGGGACAAAGCCCACAGGCGTATGGCTTTGCTTGCCTGCTTCCTGGCTTTCGCAGTGGTCCTCCCTGGAATCGGTTACCATGAGCTACCGGTCGCCATGCAGGTCGACCGACTCGAGGGATTGCTTGCCGAAACGGGAATCCTGGCGGATGGGGAGCTCAATCCCGCGTCCGCTACGATTCCGGATAACCAACGCGAAAAAATCACTGACAGCGTTTATTTTCTTGCTGGTGAGGCGGAAGCAAGGCTACCCGAGTGGTTTGATCGAGACCTCAACAACCAACTGGTCTTTGAGGAGACCCTCGGCTTTTCTCCCCTGTGGCCCGAAGGCGATAACCAGGTGTACCCGGGCAGGTCCAACTATCTCGGTACCTCCATGCGATTGAAACAGGGGGCCATGCGAATAGATGGCTACGAGTGGATGGTACGCCTCGATCAATACGATACCTTTAACCAAGAGCCTGTGGTAATCGAGGGAGAAAAGGCGACCTACAGGCTTCACTGGATTGTCGATCAACGTCAGACGCTTCCGACACTCCGGATCGAGAAGGGGGAAGACGTGATCCTAGAGGATGGATTCGATTCCTTTATCGATCAGACAACTGAGAAGTACCCTCCGGGCGAAAAGAACATGGAGACTTACGATGTACAGGAGATGAGCACGACTTTTGAAACAGAGGACCTGCGGGTCTTGGTAGTTTTCAGGACCATTGAGATCAACGTTGACGTCCAGCAAGACGAGATCTCTTACTGGATTGAACTCGATGCCCTCTATCTCGATGAGCAATAAAAGCGTTTAGATCGTCCGGAGACCCCGCTCGTGACCACCAACGGTCGCGAGCGGGGTCTTTTTCACCGTCTCTGGCGGTGTGGTCAGTCGGCGCGAAGGGGATACACTGGGGAGTCTCCTCTACCGGGCTGACGAGGGTGTCTACCAAGCGAAGAAACACGGGCGCAATCAACAAAGTACTCATGCTAATACGCTCTTGAGCACACTCTTCATGTTCAACATCTGGAGATCCTTGAAAAGCACTGAAGACGATTGCTCTCAATAGATGAATATGTAGATGTTGTCTTTTTTGGTTATCTAGAGAGCATCAATGACAAAAGACCCAGTGTACGCAATTCCTCTGTACACATAAATGTGGCAGCTTCCTTGCGCATAATTTTCGTGAATCGCCGATCTTTTTCTCTTTCAGGACGAAAGGCCGAGGATGACCCCTGTCCTTTGGGTATAGAAGGAAATAGGATTGCAGGGTGATAGGACCGATGACGGGGGATGGCTAGATGAAAAAGTCGAGAACACTGAGGGCAAAGATTGCCCTTTCCACGGGGCTACTGTTGGCCACTTTATCCCTGGTACTCATGGTAGCCATCGGGTGGCGGTCGACGCGTGATGTCAAAGAGGAGATCGGCTCGTCCCTGGCTGAAACTGCCCACCAGATGGGCGAACAGCTTGATGCTTACATGTGGTCGCGGGCGGGTGAGATCGAGATCTTGAGCGAGCTCGAAGCACTCAAAAGTGCAAGGGATGTGGGGACCATTTCAGCGCTGATCGACCGTTTGCAAGAGAGCTTTCCATCCTTTACCTGGATAGGGCTCACGGATGGTGAGGGAAAGGTCCTCGCGGCAACAGGTGATATACTGGTCGGAGAGAATATTTCGCAAAGACCGGTTTTCTTCGAAGCGTTGGAGGAGCGGTTTATCGGCGACGTGCACGACGCCGTCTTGCTCTCGGAGTTACTACCGAATCCGACGGGAGAACCACTTCAATTTGTGGATATTTCCGCGCCTGTGTACGACCAACAGGGCGTGCTCACGGGTGTGCTGGCGGCACATCTGAGCTGGGACTGGGCCGATGAAATGGAAAGGGATTTTCTAGGCCCCTTAAAGAAACGACGGGACCTGGAAGTGTTTATCGTGAGCGGACAGGATCATGTGATCTTGTTGGGCGCCGAGGATCTCATCGGTCGATCGGTTGCCTTTGAGAGCCTAGACAGGGCCGGGGAAGGAGAGACCGGCTGGCGCGTGGAAACGTGGCCGGATGGACGCGAGTACCTCACGGGCTATGCTTTGGCCGATGGGTATGGCTCATACGAGGGCCTTGGCTGGCGTATCCTCGTGCGACAAGCCGTAGACACGGCTTTTTTATCGGTGAGACGTATGCAACTCTTCATCCTAGCCATTGGAGGACTATTGACATTGCTCTTCACGTGGATCGGGTGGAAGCGCTCGCTGGAAATCGCTGGACCCATTAAGGAGATCACCCTTGCGGCCGATCGCTTGCGCCAAGGCAAGGATGTGCAGATACCGAGAAATCAGGGGATCGAGGAAATCGAGAGTTTGTCAGACGCTCTCGACCAACTGATCAGGAGTCTAACCGAAACAGAAACAGCGCTCAATGATCTTGAGGTAGAGTCGAGAAAAGATGTCCTGACGGGCCTGATGACGCGGTCTGCTTTTAAAGAAGAAGTAACCCATGCCATGACCCACGCGAGGAGGCGCGGGCACCTACTTGCCCTCCTTTATCTGGACCTCGATGGGTTCAAGAAGATCAACGACACTCTGGGTCACGACGCCGGCGATCAGCTCCTTTGTGAGGTGGGCACACGACTCCAACATACGGTGAGGGTCGAGGAATTCGTCGCCCGGTTCGGAGGAGATGAGTTCGTGATGATGCTTCACATCGCCGGGGATCATCCCAATGATAGCGTCCGCGTAGTGGCCGATCGTGTGATCGGTAAGCTCAACGAGCCGCTGGCGATCGAAGGGGAAATCATAGAGATCGGCTGTAGCATCGGTGGAGCCTTTTGGCCTGCGGATCATGAAAAGCTAGACCAAGTGTTACGCTTGGCCGATGAGGCCCTTTATCTTTCGAAATCCAAAGGGAAAAATCAATTCACGCTATACAGTGAAAAGGAATGAGCTATGGAAGAAAGCCTCAACGGTGCGTTGTGAGCAGTTGAAGGAGGAGATCAGAAGAGATGGCTGAAAAAATTCTGGTGGGTTATGCGACCAAAAAAGGCGCAACGGCTGAAATTGCTGAGCGTATCGCGGAACGTTTACGTGCGGAGGGCATCGATACAGAAGTACGTGAGATCAAGACGGTGAAGGATGTATCCGAGTACGATCGCATCGTCCTGGGCAGTGCCCTGTACATGGGGTTTTGGAGAAAGGATATGGTCAAATTTTTGAAGAAACAGGTGAACGTCTTATCGGGTAAACCGACATGGCTTTTCTGCTCCGGTCCCACGGATAAGGGAGAGCCGGAGGCACTACTGGAGGGGAGGCTGTACCCGGATTCTCTCTTGCCGATCATCGAGGCGATACAGGCTGAGGAGATTACCTGTTTCGGAGGCAAGCTGGACCCTGAGCGGTTGCGATTTTTCGATCGCAAGATTATCGAGATAGTGAAGGCGCCCGTGGGTGATTTTCGTGACTGGGGGGCCATCGATGCCTTCGCCGATCGGATCGCATCCATTAGATAAATATGAAAGGGCTGATCGTAGTGAGGTTGCAGAAAAGATTGCATTATTTCGTGGGGGTCGGAGCTGTTTTCGGGGGACTCGGCGCCGTGCTCAACCCCATGGATCCCATGGGTATCGGGACAGAGGCACTGAAGAAGGGACCTTTTGAATCTTTTTTGCTACCCGGACTTTTCCTATTGTTCTTTCTGGGGATGGGGAACCTTCTTGCGGGATGGACGATGCGCTACCGTTGGTGGTATAGCGGTTATATCAGCGGAACCTTGGCTGTGGCCATGATTCTGTGGATCGTGATCCAATGTTATATCCTGCAGGTAGTCAGTCCCTTGCACGTGATTTTTTTCGCCATCGGTGTGACCCAAGGCCTGTTGGCTCTGAGGACCCTCGTGACAGGAGGGATCTTTCCCTTTGGTAAGATCCAACGCATGCAGTGAAAAAGAGAGCGGTGACAGGTGGTCGCCGCTCCTCTGCAGTTGAGCAGGTCTCATCGTACGATTGACCCTATCCGTGGCGGGTATCCATGGAATGATAACTTGAAACGAAGGATGTGGAGCATTGCGTTGCATCCCACTAGAACCATGCGAAGGAGAGGGACCCATGAAACAATATGATCTGATTGTGATCGGTACAGGAGCAGGCGGCGCTGTAGCGGCCTACCAATGTCGAAAAGCCGGATGGAATGTGGCGATCATCGATAAGAAACCCTTTGGTGGTACCTGTGCCCTGAGGGGGTGTGATCCCAAGAAAGTGCTCGTGGGGGCCGGGGAGATCATCGACCGGGTGGATCGGATGAAGGGCAAGGGAATCGTCGGGGAGAGTCGGATCGACTGGACCGAACTGATGGCCTACAAGCGCACCTTCACCGATCCTGTGCCAGAGGATCGGGAGAAAAGCTACCGTGACGCTGGTATCGACGCCTACCATGGTCTGGCCTCATTTGTTGATACCAACAAAATTCAAGTCAACGGAGAAACCCTAGAGGGGAAACATATTCTTGTGGCCACCGGTGCGAAACCGAGGAGACTCGATGTGCCCGGTGAGGATCTACTTTCCTATAGCGCGGACTTTCTCGAGATGGATACACTGCCAGAGGAGATCATCTTTATCGGTGGTGGTTTTATTTCCTTCGAGTTCGCCCACATTGCAGCGCGGGCTGGTGCCAAGGTACAAATCTTAAACAGGAGCGAAAGCGTTCTCAAGCAATTCGATCAGGGGCTGGTGGACGCTCTGGTGAAACGCTCGGAGACGCTTGGCATCCACGTCCATCTGAACACGGACCTCGACCGCATTGAGAGAGAGGGAGATGGGTATGTAGTCTACGGCAGGGACGGGAAAAGCATCAAGAAGCTCCACTGTGACCGAGTCTTTCATGGAGCGGGTCGCGTGCCGGACCTCGAGGGTTTAGAACTCGAAAAAGGTGACGTTGCGACCGAGCGGGGCGGGATTGTCGTCGATCTTTACCAGCAGAGCCCCTCGAACCCAGTTGTGTATGCAGCGGGGGATGTCACCACTCCTCCTGGTTTACCTTTGACCCCCGTGGCTTCGATGGAATCCTACGTCGTTGCCACCAATCTGCTCAAGGGGAACACACGGAAGTCCGATTACCGTCAGATGCCCTCGGTGGTCTTTACCCAGCCCCAGCTTGGAATCCTGGGTCTCACGGAAGAAGAAGCACGGGAAAAGGAACTCGATTTTTCTGTAAAAACCATGGACATGACCGATTGGTATACCTATAGCAGGACCAATGAGCCCGTCGCCATGGTGAAGATCCTGGTGGACAAGGAGACGGACGAGCTACTTGGTGTACATGTACTGGCGGATCACGCAGACGTGCTGATCAACCACTTCACCATGATCATGCGCTTCAAGATCCCGTTCAACGAAGTGAAGAAGACGCTCTTTGCCTACCCGTCTATGGCCACAGATCTCAGGTACTTGCTATAATCCGTTCGATTCGCTTAACCTGTCTCAGACGAAAAGATGATCCTCTGTAAACAAGGGATGATCTTTTCTTTTTTGGGACCAAAATGAACAAAAGGAACCAATAAGAGCAAAAGATTGATAAAACTTTGTCATTATCCTACACTGACCTTAACGCGAAAACAGACGTTGATCAAAGGAGGAAAATGATGATGAAAAGAAATGCAGTCCTTATGTTTGTACTCATGTTCATGCTCATCGCGACAAGCGCGCTTGTCGGGTGTTCAAATCAAGAAGAAGTGGCAGCCATCTACACACCGGGTACCTACGAAGGTGAGGGCGCGGGTCACGCGGGTCCCATCGAAGTGGCGGTAACGGTATCGGAGACGGAGATCGAGGGAATCGAGATCTTGGCGTTCAACGACTCAGAATTTGCAGAGGGGCCTACCGAGGATATGATCACTAAGATCGTCGAGGCCAACACCTCAGATATCGATGTGGTGGCCGGTGCGACGGTCACGACGACTGGCGTGAAAGAGGCTGCGACCATGGCGCTTGCCCAGGCAAGTATCGACGGTACTGCACCAGTGGCCACTGTAGATGAAGAAGAGGAAGAAGTGGTCCTCGAGGACCGCTCAACGGACCTTGTCATCATCGGTGCCGGCGGGGCAGGTCTCACGGCAGCTATCGAAGCCTCTGATCACGGTGTTGATGTCATCGTTTTGGAAAAGATGCCTATGGTCGGTGGAAACACGAAGTACGCCACAGGCGGACTCAACGCTGCTGAAACCGTCAGCCAAGAGGCTCTCGGTATTGAAGACGATGTGGAGATTTTCTTTGAAGATACCATGAAGGGCGGCGGCAATATCAACAACGAAAGCCTTGTCCGCGTGCTTGCTGAGCGTTCTGCTCAAACGGTCGAGTGGTTGATCAATCTCGGTACCGACCTATCGGACGTCGGTCGTATGGGTGGCGCCAGCGTCAACCGTGCTCACCGTCCAACGGGCGGTGCTGCAGTCGGTGGACACCTGACAGAAATCCTACACGAGCAAGCGCTTGAGCGCGGTGTGGAGATTCTTCTCAACTCGGAGGTCATCAAGATCAATGGTAACGCCGACGCTGTAGAAGGTGTCATTGTCAAGACTGACCAAGGCGAGTACACAATCGAAGCCAAGGCCGTGATCGTGGCATCAGGTGGGTTCGGGGCGAATAACGAGCTCGTGGCTTCTTTCGATCCTGCCCTCAAGGGATACGGGACGACGAACCATCCCGGCGCCACGGGAGACGTAGTGGATTTTGCGAAAGGTCTCGACGTTTCCTATGTTGACATGAAAGAGATCCAGACGCACCCTACGGTCATGCCTTCGAACAATTACATGATCACAGAAGCCGTGCGCGGTAATGGTGCGATTCTCGTGAACCGCGATGCGAAGCGATTCGTCAACGAACTCGAGACGCGCGCAGTGGTTTCCGATGCCCAGTTGGCACAAGAAGGCGCCAGCAGTTTCCTCTTCTTCGATCAGACGGTCAGAGAGAGTCTCGCTGCAATCGAAGGCTACTATAAAAAGGGATTTCTCTTTGAAGGGGAGACCATCGAAGAGTTGGCAGAAATCATAGAGGTAGATGCTGCGACGCTCACTGAAACGGTCGCCACTTACAACGCATATGTTGCAGCGGGCGAAGATCAGGATTTCGCCAGACAAGATCTCCCCACTACTCTAGAAAACGGCCCCTACTACGCGGTCGAAGTGGCTCCTGCTGTCCACCACACAATGGGTGGCGTGGAGATCAACATCGACGGCATGGTTATGAACTCCTCAGGTGAACCGATTGCAGGGCTCTTCGCAGCCGGTGAAGTAACCGGTGGTGTCCATGGTAACAACCGCCTCGGTGGGAACGCTCTCGCCGACATCACGATCTTCGGACGCGTGGCGGCAGAGAGTGCAACGGATTATATCGGACAATAATATAGAATGAACCCCTCATATGGGAAAAGAGAAGCGAAAGCTTCTCTTTTCTGCATGTACATACTTGTGTTAGAATACGTACGAATGGACGATAGGAAGGAGAGGGGTCGATGAAACTACAACAGAAGATCACGGCGATCCTGGCGGTCATCATCACGGTGCTCATTCTTTTCTTGACCCTCACCATGTACGTGACCTGGTACCGTTCTATCCAGCGACAGGTGGCCATGGATGCTATGGATCAGGCTGTGATCCTAGCTGAGAATCCCGTGATCAAAGAAAAAATCATCAAAGAGAATGGTTACATCGCGATCAACAGCCTGGTGGAGAGTATTCATCTGAAAACGGGCATCCAGTACCTTTACATTCTTAACGAAGATAGACGGTACTTTGCTCATCCGCATCCTGATCAACTGAACACCACGGGAGATTCGTCGGACCTAAAGGTGGGAGAAATACCCGGAGAGCCCAGCTACTACTATGAGATGACGAGAAACGCCATGGTGGAGGGCTACGCACCCATCTACACCGAAGGGGTGCAGACGGGTCTGGTGGTCGTGGGTATTTTCAACGGTCGCATCCTGCAGACCATGAGCGGTTTCGCACTGCAGCTCATCCTTTTTGCGGTGGTAGCCATCGGTATGGGAGTTTTCGTGGCCCATCAGCTGGCCAAGAACATCAAACGATCGATCTATGGTTTAGAACCCAGCGAAATTGCTATGTTGCTTCAAGATCGCGAGCTTATCCTCGAGAACATCGGGGAAGGAATTCTTGCCATTGATCACCTGGGTAAGATCACGATGATCAACGAGCGGGCCAAGGATTTGCTCGATCAGCCGGAGCTTGCGGTCGGTATGGCACAGGAACGCCTGTTGTTTACCAATCTTCTCGAGGAGGCCCGTGAAATCGGTGAAGTGTCGGTCGAGCGCGAGTGGCGACGCGACTCAGGGGTGTTTCTGAAGATTGAGATCATTGCGCTGCATGCAGTGGACCCCAGGCTCAGGCATCTCTGCCGTATCGAGGATATGAGCCTCGTGAGAAAACGTGCTGAGGAGCTGACGGATATGCAGCAGTTGACCCAAGCATTGAGAGCGCAAAATCATGAGTTCATGAACAAACTGCACACGATCTCTGGATTGATTCAGCTCGAATCGTACGACGATGCACTGATGTACATCGAGCAGGTCACGGAGACGAAACAAACGGTGATCCGCCAGTTGCGAGACCAGGTCAAGATTCCTGCGTTGTCAGGCTTGCTCCTGGCAAAATACTCGAGAGCATCAGAACGGAAGATTGACCTGCGCCTCTCGCTCGACACCTACATTGATCGCTTACCGGAACACATGATGGAAAGCGACATCTCATCGATCTTGGGGAACTTGATTGACAATGCTATCGAGGCGCTCGCGAGACGAAAGGACGCCAGGATCACCGTGACGCTACGTTCGAACAGAGCAGAAGCGCTGTTGGAGGTCCGCGACAACGGTCCTGGTCTCGGGGGAAGGGCCGTGGAAGAAGTCTTGCGGAGAGGCTTTAGTTCCAAAGGACCCGACCGCGGCTTTGGTCTTGCCATCGTCCGAGAGAAAATCGAGCGGGCTGGAGGCACATTGGCCCTTCGGGAGGACGGAGGCCTGCACTGCAGTGTGAACCTGCCCATGAATCGAAAGGAGGAGACGCGAAATGAGGATATTGATCGTAGAAGATGACCCCATGGTCCGTAAGGTCAGCAGGGGGTTCGTTAAAAAAATCAAATCCACGCACGTGGTCTTTGAAGCGGCTACACTCGACGAGGCGAAGGAGCGGCTGGTGAAAGAGTCAATCGATCTCGTGCTCCTAGATGTCTACTTGGACGATGACTACGGACCGGACCTTCTCGACTGGATCCGTCAGGAACAGCGCGATGTGGATGTGATCCTGATTACAGCCGATAACTCCGCCCAGACGGTGGAGAAAGCCTTTCGACTCGGTTCGGTAGATTATCTGATCAAACCCTTTCAGTTCCATCGCTTTAAAGAAGCGATCGAGAAGGTGGACAGCAGGAAGAACCAGCTGGACCAGCACAGCGCCCTTGAGCAGTCCCACATCGATCGCATGATCGGGGGTCAACAAAACGTAGACAACCGCACACTGGGCAAAGGCATCAGCCCGTCAACCTACGATCGTATTGAAGAAGCCTTACGTGGGTCGACAGAACCGCTGAGTGCTGTGGAGATCGCCGAACGTACACAGCTTGCGCGGGTGACCGTCCGCCGGTATCTGGAGTATATGGTGGAGCAGCACAGGGCGACGGAACATTTGGCGTACGGCAAAGTAGGAAGGCCGAAGAAATTCTATACCGTCGCCGAGAAGGATGTCGATTAGATGAGTCGGATCAAAGGAATCCTGATCATGCTCCTGTTGCTAGGTGCCATAACCGCAACCCTTCGGTGGACAGCCTTACCGGAAGAAACCGCAGATCTCGTGGTGATCGGCGCCGGCGCCAGTGGAATGAGCGCTGCACTCGAGGCCGCGGGAGATGGGAGAGAAGTGGTTGTGCTTGAGAAGATGCCCTATGTTGGCGGGAATACCTGGCGGGCGACCGCAGGCATCAACGCCATTGGAACAGAAGCCCAGAAGGCTCTGAATATCTCGGATTCGGAAGAGACCTTCATACAAGATACCTTCCGCTCTGGGCACGATCAGAACAATGCTCACATGATCGAAATAATGGCGGCGGAGAGCGCCTCGGCTGTGAACTGGTTGATGGATCTCGGAGTCGATTTGAGCGATGTGGGGATCCTGGCCGGTCATTCTGTACCCAGGACCCATCGACCCATGGGGGGTCAACCGGTGGGTGGAGAGATTGTCACGGTGCTCGAGGAGAGGATCAACGATGCAGCGATCGATCTGCGTCTCGAGCACAAGGCCATCGAGATCATCGAAAGGGGAGGACGTATTGAGGGCGTCCAGGTGGTCGATCGTACTGGGAAAGAGTACGTGATTAGGACCAAAGCGCTGATCATTGCGACCGGAGGATTCGGTGGTAGCCCGGAGCTGTTCGTCTACTACAACAAGACATTAAAAGGCTATCACACGACCAACAGCCCCAGTGCCACAGGAGATTTTCTCGATCTGACTGAAGAGCTCGATGTCGAGTTGGTGGATATGTCTTACATCCAGACGCATCCCACGGTCTCTCTGGAGTACGGTGTGTTGATCACAGAGGCGCTACGGGGTAATGGTGGCATTTTGGTCAACAATGCAGGAGAACGGTTTGCCGATGAGCTAAAGAACCGGGACTTCTTGAGTCAAGACCTTTTGTCACAGGCTGATAAAGAGGTTTACCTCGTTTTCAACGAACCGATCCGGCGTTCCCTTGCTTCTAGCGATGCCTATATTGATATGCATCTGGTGACATCGGCTGAGGAGATTGAGGATCTTGCGGCGATGTTGCGCATCGACCACATGCACCTGGCGCGGACTATCGAACGCTACAATGGCTTCGTCGAGACGGGAGAGGATCTCGACTTCGGACGCAAATCTTTGGCGCGTAAGCTCGATCGCGGTCCTTACTACGCCATTCGCGTGACACCGGCCGTTCACTACTGCATGGGTGGTATCTTGATAGACGAGAAGACCCGCGTGATCAACGGTTCTGGCGAACCGATCATAGGTCTCTATGCTTCGGGAGAAGCCACCGGAGGGATCCATGGCTTGAACCGCCTGGGGGGCAACTCTCTGCTCGATGCTGTGGTGTTCGGACGGATTGCGGCGCGAAGTGCAATGGAAGATATTGGAGAGTAGAGAACCCTACAAAATGGGTTCTCTTTTTTTATATGTTAATCCAATGATCAGATGAGGTAAATGATAATGAGAAATATTATCAAATGATGCAAACTTGAGCGAACTCATAAAAACGGGGTAGAAATGTAGAGAAATGGATGTTATCAGCAGTAGAAAGTGACTGGCCTTATAGCAGGAATTCTTTGAAGAAATTGTAACCTATTCGCATTAACGATCTCCTATCCACACCGCCTTCCAGTCCGAGGGGGAGGCCATTTACCCAAGACCGATCGCTCGTTAGATGGGTCTATTTTTGTGAAATCATTATCAAAAATTACTGGTAAGACTACTACTCAATGGCTTCCTGCGTCAGGGGAGGTCTCTCGAGAGAAAGAGGTGATAGGCTATCTAAGAAAGGACGTTAACGGGAGGCGTGTTCGAGATCAACGATTGTGAGTAGGGAGGGAGAAGTTTATGAACCGTAGGGGTATCGCTTATCTATTGATGGTGTTGCTCGTGTTGGGCGCCATGGCACCGACGGTGTCACTCGCAGACACGGATAATCTTGCGGAGCTCCGTTATGTGGGCCCTGGACTCTATGAAACGGAGATGGTCATCTTGAAGGGAGGGGCGATCCACGATGCAGAGGTGGTCGTGGGCACCTGTTCCATTTGGAACTCGAGAAACGAACTCTTCGTTTCCCTCGAGGCCGACGAGGGCTGGGTATGGAAGGATATCGAGATTTTTGTCGGTAACGATGTCCTGCCCGCTTCGGGTGGTGCAAATCCGCTGGTGAACAAGTTTCCGTACATGGAACGATTCAAGGATGGTCGGTCGAGCTATCTACTGACCCTCAAGCTCGTGGAAGACCTGGGTATCGCCTGGGGGAGGCGCGACGAGAAGGATCGTTTTCCACAGATCGCGGTACATGCCCAGGTGGAGGACACCTCGGAGAAGAAAGGAACACAGTACAGGGCATGGGCACGGGGTATCCACACCTTCTCAGGACAGGGTGGTTACTGGTCAGAGTACGCACTCGTGCACCCCAAGAGCGGACATTTTGTCGATGCGCCGGTGGAGGGGGTCCAGTATCGTACACCCACGCAACAGGGAAAAACGGACAAAGGTGGGTCCTTCTACTATATCGAGGGTGAAGAGATCTCCCTGTACATCGGGCATACCTTCATCGGTCACGCGCGAGCCGATCACCGCATGACGCCCATGTCGCTACTGGGGACCACGAGGACGGATCATCCTGCGGTCGTGAACATGGCCATGGTCCTCCAGAGTCTCGACACCGACGGGATCCCCAAGGATGGCATCTCAATCGAGGAGGAAACGGCCGAGGCTTTTGATACGGCCATGAAACGCCTGGCCATCGAGGCCATCGATTTCGAAGACGATGGACAGATCGATGCGCTGCTCGACGAGACGAAGGCCCTCCTGGGTGGTTCGCTGACCCTTGTGACGCGTGCGGAAGCCGAGGAGAATTTAAAAGACGGCACGAGCAGCACGATCGTACGGAAGAATGTCTCCAAGACGTCTGAACAAGAGAATACAAAAGCCAAGCTGGAGATCATGAATCTCTATGTACCGGCGCAGAAGGCGAACGGAGATCCCGTGACGCTGGCTTATTATGAAAATGTGGAAGATGCTGAGGGCAATCTCGTGCCTCGGCTTCTCGAAGAGCGCAACGAGGCTAAACCACTGATCTCTTGCTATACGGAGGCCAATCTCGCTACAGGGGCCGACGATGTCATGGCTGCCGTTTCCCGAGACGAAGGAGGGACGTGGAGGACCACGAATCTTTCCAAGTCATCGGATAAGTCTTCCTTCAAGCTGGCCGATGGAACGGATTTTTACGGCGATACCCATAAGCCCCAGATCAGAGTGAAGGGGAACTACATCTTGGCCGTCTGGACCTCGAAATATGCCAAGACGGGTCGTCCGACCTATGCGATCAAGATCAACGAGGATCCTGAAGATGAAAAGTATGATCCCTATGATGATGCCTATTACGAGAAAGACATCTGGGGCGTATCAGGACCGCAGCGTTCTCTGGACTACACAGAACTGGGCTATCCTGAGGTAGGGGAAATCCCCTTCAGTGTCGTCTGGGCATGCCGCGGTGTTATCGACGAGGCCACAGGCACCATCACTTGGTACAAACCCGAGCGACTCACCTCCGGACGTCGCGATGCCAATCAGATCATGATGAACGGTGTTGAAGACGTAGGCTTTGCTGTGGTTTGGCAAGAAGATCCAGAGGGTCTTAGGCCCGGTGAACAGGCCGGACCCGGTGAGGGGTGGAGCGGTGCCACGACCAATCACAAGACGGATATCTGGTATAGTTTTGTCCCATGGGATGCCTTCGACGACATTGATTCCTATTTTGAACCCAACGGTCAGTCCCAGGACCGCGAGGAAGATGAAGAGGTCCGCGGTCGACCCAAGGCAATGGTACCCTTCAGGTTACCCGTGCGCATCTCGGATAACGATACGCTGAACCTGAGCAACATGAAGATCGATACGACGGACATGGATCTACCCGAAGAGGAACTCACATGGGTCGATGTGGACGCCAGCACTTTCCTACCACTCGTGAGTGAAAAGGAACTCGAGGGTGCCCACCAGTACGGTTACGTGGATTTATCCGACTTCTACGATCATGTTCCGAGTGGCTACCGCGTCACCGATCAGCTTTACTATGAGGTGAACAACCAGGGGGCGGACAAGTACATCGCCATCACGCCCGACGGCCGCCTCATGGATGGGAACACCGGAGCCTCTAGACCCAACATCATGTTGCAGAAGTACACCAAGAAAGATGGTAGCGTGAGCGCCTGGGTCCAAATCTGTTACGAGGAGACCAAGGGCGTGGGCGCCGGTCCTCCGGATGACGCAGGAAGCTCCGGTGGCTCGACCACCGATGCTGCGATCACGGTTGAAGACCCTAGCGATGTCATCATCTCTGACGCCGCCACCGACGGCGAGGGAACGGGTGCCCAGCGGGGTAAGGACGCCTATGTGGCCGACGAAGGCAAGAATGTGATCTACCATTCCTTCGATCTCTACGGACCGGATCTGGTAGCCGAGGGGCACATTATCAACCCGCAGATCAAGATCGACTCGGATGAGGAGAAGGCCTTCTATGCCCGAGAGGACGGGGTCCTCTACGGACTCGATGAAGCAACGGGACTCCTCTACCTGACGGATGAAATCGGCGACTTCCTCTACGACTGGGATGGCGTGACGCGTCTACCGGCCTATGAGAATGCCCGTCGTCCCCGTATGATCATCCAGGGCAAATCGGCGGCCATCGCAGGTAAGGCTGAGACGGAGAAAGGGACCGTCATGGTCATGGTCTACAAGATGGGTGAAGAGGGCAAGGGAAGGCCTTCTGACATCTTCATGAGACGCTGGGAGGTTGCCAAGGCCGATACCGGCAATCCCTACGCGGTGAAGTATCTGGTGGAAGACAACTTTAACATCAGCAGCGTTTCCGTTGGTGAGACTCTGATCAACGAGAACAACGACGAAGACAGCAAGGGCGAGGGCTTGAAAGTGCTCAACTGGGAACAGACCGAGGAAAACCTGTCCGATGATTCCTGGGTAAATCCCTATGATGATGCTAGGGCCCACCGCGGAATCCTGCGCGGGGATATGCTGGCCATCGCCCTCGACTGGACGCCCAACTGGGCGGCCGCGCGCAACGGCAACGATATCTATAACCTGTACGTCCGTCGTTCCTTCGACGGTGGACACAATTTTACCACGGATCCTGAAGGTAGTGGGGTAACTCATACTGAGCTCTTCAAGCTCGGCCTCGGAGACGGAACGGGTAGTGAAGATCGAGATGAGGATACACGCGAGATCGTTGAAACTACCTACGCTGCAGGGGCCTTCGAACCCATGCGTAACCTGTCACTGAAGAGCAATAACAAGGAATCCGTCATCGAGCCGAGGCTCGTGGGCGGACCGGCCTCGATCGTGGGATCCGATTATCCCGAGGACCAGCGGGACACTTCCGTTTTCTGGGTCACCTACGGGACATCGACGAATCCCGGAAAGAGAGACGAAGAGACCAAGGAACCTTTGGATCTTTACTACAGCTACACCACGGACTTTGGCGAGACCTATTACACCCTGACCAAGACGACGAATCCCGATAGCCAGGGGAACCACCCCGGCGAAGCGAAGGTCGTTTGGGATTGGTTGGCCAAGGACACGGGTCAGAAGGCAGCGGCCCAGGCCGAGTGCCAGATCCGGATGTCGCCGGATGGTTCCGTCTTTTACGCCGTGTGGAACGAAGCGAGCGAGACTTCCTGTGACGTCATGTTCAGAAGGATCATCCCGAGCGGGATGAGCATCGCGAGCACGATCAACACGATCGATGACATCCCACCGATCATCACCGTTACCGGCGTGAATGACGGCGACGTCCTCCGTTCGGATGCGGCGATCGATGTGGTGTTGAGCGAGCTGGGGACATGGTATGCCGAGGTGACTTTGGGTGACTATGACGAGTTGACTTCGAGCGGTGCCATCGGAATCTTCACGGAGCCTTTCGTTCTAGAGGCAAGTGAGGAGGCGGTCTCCTACGAGATGATCGTCTACGCTGAGGACCTCTCGGGCAATACAGCGCAAAAAACACTCGACTTCACCATCGACAGCCGAGTGCCTGTGATCGAAATCACAGGTGTGACAAGTGGTGAGTACACACGTGAAGATGTGGACCTTGCCATCTACACCGAAGGCGAAGAAACGACGATCACCTTGCAAAGGGATGGGGGTGAAGTGCCGATCGGCAACGAGGCCCTCCTGTCAGTAGAGGGTCGATACGCACTGGTCGTCAACGTTGTATCTGGCACCCACACGGCCGACCGGCATGTGGACTTCGTGATCGACAAGACAGCCCCGTCGATCGTGATCGAGGGTGTCGAAGAAGGGGGCTCTTACCGTCAGCATGCCAAACCCGAGGTGATGGTCACCGATACCTACAGTACGCAGCTGTCCGACTTGACCCTTCTACTCAACGGCATGGAGTATCTCTTGGGTACGAAAATTTCAATTGCCGGTGATTATGAACTGATCGTCGAGGCGATGGACCTATCGGGGAACACGGCCACAAAAACGGTACACTTCACGGTAACCGCCAATGAGAAAACGAGGTGATCAATGGCTGAGTAAAAAGTAATACGCGGTACATGAACATCGGGTTGGCTCACAAGAATGTGGGTGGGCCAATCCGTGAGGTTAGGGGAATTCGTAAAGGAGGAACAACAATATGAGGCGCTTGAGGGAGCAAAAGAAATGGGTGTTCTTGGCCTTGTTTGCCATGATTATCCTGACGGGTAGTACCTTCACCCAAAGTCGCGCCATCCTTCCTATCCAGGCGCCCAATCGGGGGGCATCTCCGATCTGGGCCGAGAGAATGTCGGAAGAAGAAGCGGCACTTGTGGAAGAAGAATCAGTCGAAGTACTCGCTGAGAAAGTGAGTGATGAGGAGACCCAGGGGTGGGATCAGCCAGACAAGCCGGTGCCCCCCGGACAGGCGAAAAAGTACGAAGTGCCGATAGAGGAGGTTCCGGACGAACCTGTAGAAGCAGTGGAGGACTCCCCGGCGATCGATCTGGTGGTAGATGAGGAAGTACCAGCAGCACCAGCGGAAGAAAATCCGGGCCACCAGAACGGACAACAGGGGAACGAAAACGCTGACGACGAGGGCATTGAAGAAGAACAGGAATCAATCGTCAGCGATGACGAAGCGGAAGATCCGGTCGTTCCCGAAGAAAAGTCAGGCCAGGGCCAGGGGAATAACCCCCATGATGCGACTGTACCCAACCAAGACCCCGTTGTAGAGACTGGCCAGGGAGGTCAAGGTGAAGAAGCGGATGAAGTGGAAGCAGTTCTCGGTTTGAGCAGTGATTCCACGCTCTTCACGATTCTGATCGATGGGAAGCGGATTCCTGGATTCGATCCCGCTAAAAAAGATTATCCTTATGTCTTTGAGGCCGATATCCAGGTCTTGCCGTCGATCTACGCTGTAGCCAATCACGAGGCCGCGACAGTGAAGTATTCGACGGTCACGCAGCTACCCGATACGATGGTGATCCAGGTGACGGCTGAGGATAGAAGCAAGACCCACTACCACCTGCACCTGACTGCCGAGGGCCTGAAGGAGGGTGAAGTGATTCTCCTGCTCGAAGCAATCCCCGAACTGACCGTGCCGGATATGTTGGGCCTGTGGTTACCACCGACCGAGGAGGAATTCGAGCTTGGTAAGGGTAGTGCGCCCATTCGTTTCTGGGTGTCCGACCCCCTCTTGACCCCGGAAATTTGGATCTACGATCCCGCCGGCAGCACCACCGATGCCGTGATCAAGATCAGCACCGGTGAGCTTAAGATGAACACCGGATCGGGTAAGCACGCTCGCGCCACGGTCGCCAGTGGGGAGGGAGGCTTTTACAAGTACAACTTGAAGCTCAAGTCCTTCCCAGATCTGGAAATCGGTGAGCGTTACGCCCTGGCCATCATGAACGGTGGTGAACAGGTCTATTTCGGAGACAATGTGCCGGCGGTCATTCATTTCACAGTCGTGGAGGCCTTCAAGGAGGCCCCATCCAATCGCAATCGGACGGATGACAAGAGCCAAGGGCGTTCGAACGCCGGGGGCAAACGCTAACGTACCCACCATTTACTGATCATAGAAACCGGATGACCACCGATCTGCGGAGGTCATCCGGTTTCTGATTTCTTAAATATTCAGCCACTATGGCGATACGGGAGCTAACGCGCTATGATAGGGATGTCAAGTTGTGCTAGGATCTGAAAGGAGGTAAGGGTAGTGGAGAGTAGAAGCTTCGATCGATATCTCGAGCGGCTGGCTATCGATCGGAAGGTCAGACCTGATCATGAAACGCTACAACTGCTGCACCGGCGCCATCTCGAGCACATTCCCTTCGAAAACCTGATGATTCGAGAGGGTGCATGTCCCGACCTGCAGATAAGAGCTCTAGAGAATAAGATTTTGTACCAGGGAAAAGGTGGCATCTGCTACGAGCTCAACGGTCTCTTCGCCGCGCTTCTGGAAGTCATCGGCTTCGATGTGCGGATGCTCGGTGCTCGGGTTGAAGAGAAAGGAACTTTTTTTGACCATCTGGTGCTTGAGGTGGCTATAAAGGGTGCATCTTATCTGGTGGATGTGGGCTTTGGCGATCATTTCGTTGAGCCGTTCCCCTTGGTGGTGGATAAAAAATTCTCTGACGAGCGCGGAACGTTCTGGTTGGAACAAGAGAATGACAATAGGATTCTCTGGCGAGAGGGTCTGGAGAGAGAACGGTCATTTTGCTATGAACTTTGTCCCGTCGCCAGAGAGCTGCAGGATTTCAAGGAACAGTGCTACCATTATGCCAAGGCACCTGACTCGCGCTTTCGCAAGGGAACGATTCTCTCACGATTCACAGAAAACGGAAGAGTTTCCTTGACCGACGACCGCCTTCTGCTGACGGAAGCGGGCGACAAGCGGGTCATTCAACTCGAAGATGCAGCTGCATTTCAATCGATGCTCCGAAGGCATTTTCCCGAACTCGTTGGGAATTAACGGTGGTAGGGGGTATATGTATATCACTTTGTAACGTGTATCAGAAGGTGTGGATCACCAGAGGGAAAGGAGCAGTTCCATGGGTAAGAAGGAAAAGAAAGAGGGGTTTTCATCGAAGAATTTCAAGACAGTGGAGATCGAGGGAATCAAACGGCGGAAACTGAAGCGGAAACCCTATGAAAAGGAACTGAGGAAACTGCAGATCGAGCTCGTGAAACTCCAGGAGTGGGTAAAAGAAAATGGACTCAAGGTCGTGGTGATTTTCGAAGGGCGCGATGCCGCCGGTAAGGGAGGTGTGATCAAGAGAATCACAGAGAGTCTGAACCCCAGGATCTGCCGAGTGGAGGCCCTTGGTATCCCCACGGAAAAGGAAAAAACACAGTGGTACTTCCAGCGCTACGTGAACAAGCTACCTGCTGCCGGCGAGATTGTACTCTTCGATCGCAGTTGGTACAATCGCGCCGGAGTGGAACGTGTCATGGGCTTTTGCACGGATGAAGAGTACCGCGAGTTTCTCAGGACCTGTCCTGAGTTCGAGAAGATGCTGATTCGTTCGGGCATCATCCTGATCAAGTATTGGTTCTCGGTTTCCGATGAGGAGCAGGAGCGACGTTTCGAGGCCCGGCTTGAGGATCCGACGAAGCGCTGGAAACTGAGCCCGATGGATATGGAATCGCGCAAACGTTGGGTGGACTATTCAAGAGCCAAGGATGTCATGTTCGCGCACACGGATACCAAGCAGTCCCCATGGTATGTGGTGGATGCCGATATCAAGCGACACGCGCGGCTCAACTGCATCCGTCATTTGCTCGAGCAGATTGATTATAAGGACCTAACGCCCGAACCCATTGCACTCGAACCTCGGGAGGTCGAGGAGCGGTACGTCAGACCGCCGATTACCGACCAGACCTTTGTTATGGACCATTATGGGGGTCAGGTGACCGATAATTAAAAAAGAGCCGCCCGGCTCGGGCGACTCTTTTGACTAAAAAGCATGTGTGATCAACAGACCCACGGAGATGAGAAGGCTCGTGATCAGGACCGCGATCGTGATGATCAGCGCTTCTTTCTCTTTTTGGAGGAGCTGGTTACCTGCCACCATGCGCTGTCTCTTGGACATCGAAAGCTTGTGCAGGGCGTTTCTCAAATCTTTGACCACTTGTATGCCTCCCGCTAGATGCTATGATTCATTGAGCTCAACAGGCAATATTTTATCACAAAATCCCGCGGGATGCACCTTGGAATATTTCCCAAACGCTGGGCGGGAAAGGAGGGGAAGGGGTCATCGGACCAGTCCGATCGGGTAGACCGGACAAGGTGAAAGAAACGATGGGTCGAGTGGTCCCTGTGTGCTGATGACGAGGCTTGTGCTGGGTCCAGCGGACTTGTCTAGATCCAAACCGGGGATCACCTGCCACTCAATCTTATGTTTCCTTGTGTCGACGAGACAGGTGGCTTCATTAGCGATGCCACCGGAGCCTACGGGCAGAATCTCCACCACCTGAGGATGTTGAAGCAGCTTGGTCAGGATCTCAAGCGTAGCGATCTCGCCCTCGTCCGCCACCACTTCTTCTCCGACCTTGGGGCGACCCACAGCATAGAGATGGTGGCCGGACGTCGTGCGACCGATCCGCAGGTTGTCGCGGTCGCAGATGCCTATGGCTGTCAAACCGATCCCGGTTTGAGAGGTGGGGATGTTCTTTTCTGTGCTTAGGGTGATTTCGAAAGCAGGTAAATTTCCCTCTTCGCGAGCGATTTCGATGCCGAGGCGGACCTGATCGCCTACTGCGGGCTCGTTGCAGACCGCGGCCGTCATTGTGAGGAGCGAGGCGCCTGAGGAAAGGAGCTCCATCAGGACCACCCGGGCCGTTAGCACGGCGACGTCAACTGTTGGAAAGATCACGGTATCACCGGAAGCCTCCCCGATACCCCCACAGGAGTCACAGGCGACGACAAGGACTTGTCTTTCGTTCAAAGAGTGTAGGCTGATATCCCTATTCGTTCGCATAGCGACGTTCACTTACGCGACCGATGAGCCGCTCACCGATCAGATCGGCAAGTAGCACGTTGACCGCGCTGCCTACGGTAAGTGGTAGCACCATAGCGAGGAAGAAGCCCATACCGAAACCCGGGATGAAGGCAAAGGCGAGTGGGGAGAGAATCCCGTTGGCCAGGATGGTGAGGACGAGCGTCAAAGGTCGGTTCACCCGACTCCTGAGATAAGCGTAGCACCACATGACGAGCCCCATCTCTAGGGCGATGAACAGGTGGAGGAGGGGACCCAGGGGAAAGCCCGCGGAGGCTGCTGTCATAAGATGGCCTAGACTGCCCACCAGAGCACCGGTTCCGCCTCCGAAAAGGGTGGCGGCGACGAAGCCGGGTAGGGCATCAAGGGCGATGGTTCCCGTGGGGGAGGGAATCTTGATGAGGGAGCCGATGACGCTCATGGCGAGAAACAAGCCAATCATAGGGATACGGCGCTGGGATGAAGACATGTGATCACTCCTTCTTATTTTTTAGACGAAAAAAAGCCCACGGTCAAAAAGACCGTGGACTTTACCATCGTCCTACGTCCGACCCCTGGGGTCGGGAGCTGACGAACAGGCAGGTCTCCTGGCTCACGGGTCAAGGCAGGGCTCTCGCCTTCCCAGCTGTATGCTTACAGCCGGTGGCATGATGAGGAGTCTGCTCGCCGAATACAGTGACGGGATCGCCCGGGACTTTCACCCGATTCCCTATTCTCCCCGTACCCGGGGCACCTGTTCGCGTATGTAGTATTTTCATTTACCAGTGTAGTGTAAGTCAGAACAAGAGTCAAGAGAGAACAAGAGAAGGACAAATATGGGAAAGGAGAACGGATGATGACAGGACATGTGGCAATCAACTTAAAGACGGAGGATCTGGAGAAGTCCTTGGCATTCTACCAAGCCTTGGGTTTTCGCACGATCGATGGTGGGCATAGAAATGGTGGTTTTCCAGATCGAGAGGGAAAAAAGTGGCGGGTGCTTCAATCCGATGGTGTGGTCATAGGCCTTTTCGAAGGGATGCTGGAGTCGAATCATCTCTCTTTTTACAGCGACCGATTAGATGAAATTCGAACGCTGTTCGATAATCAGTCGATCGATTATGAAGAGGCGATGGGCAGCCTGGCCCTTGTGGATCCCGATGGTCTGCCGCTGCTCTTCGAGCCTGTCCATGTGAACCCAGAGGAGGAGCTGATGGAAGCGGACCGCGCCTTTTGCGATGCGGTGCAGGAAGGTGGCGGCAGTGCATTCGCGGAAGGCTTCGATGAGCATGGGATCATGGTCTCTGGCCGTGAAAACCGACTGATCGGACGAGAGCTGATCCGAGCTGCGATGAGGCGTTTTTTCGATAAGCCGGGATTTCAACTGATTTGGGAGCCGCTGGAGGCACAGGTTTCCGTTGACGGGACCCTCGGTCACACCAGTGGGACCTATGAACGTAGCTACGAGATCCCTTCAGGGGAAAAGATCATCGAGAAGGGGAGCTACTCCACTACTTGGAAGAGAGATGAGACGGGTGACTGGCGCGTACTTTTCGATATTGGAAACTGAAGAGATATTTTGTGAGAGAAACCATTTGAAGGGTATCATGGAAAAGAGCCCGATCATCAGTACACCACCAGGAGGTCTTCAAGCCCTCTTCTCGACGCACCATCCAACCTTCGGCTGATCTCAGAGGATAAAAGCGACCAGGGGAACGACTATTTGCAGGGGAATCATTTTTCTAACCCGCACGAAAGAGCCATGAAGCAACTCCCGCAAGGATGGTACAGCAATCTGTACTGCTCCGAGCGTGTTCGATAGATGGTGCTAAGCACACAAATAGGAAAACCTAAGGAGGGCTAATCATGTTAGAGCGTACGATCGGAGGGATCACGGTTAAACTGGTGGTGGGCGATATAGCCGACCAACCAGATGTGATGGCGGTGGTCAATGCCGCAAATGCCGCGCTGAAACCCGGTGGAGGTGTGGCCGGGGCCATCCATGAAGCCGCTGGTCCGGAACTAGAGGAAGCCTGTCGGCCCTATGCGCCGATTGAACCCGGTGAAGCGGTCATCACCATGGCCTATAAATTGCCCAATGAGTATGTGATCCACTGCCTGGGGCCTGTATACGGTCGGGATGAACCGTCTGATGAACTGCTGGCCACCTGTTACCGCGCGGCGCTCAAGCTTTGCGATACCCACGATGTCCAGTCCGTGGCCTTTCCAGCGATTTCCACGGGGATCTTCGGTTACCCGATCCGAGAGGCAGCAGAGGTGGCGCTTAAGGCTGTACTCGATGGACTGCCATATCTCGAGATGTTGCGCGAGATCCGGTTCGTCCTCTTCCATGAAAAAGATCTTGAAATTTTCGAGAACACCTTCGATCGCTTAGAGGCCTGAATCCGGGCTCTTCAGGATCCGATCCACGCTCATTTGGCGAAAGGACTTGTGGAGAATGTTTCCCTCTGCTATACTGTTTGTGAAGTTCATAGCAAACTTGGTGTCGAAAGACTTAATAGGGAATCGGGTACAAAGCCCGAGCTGTCCCAGCAACCGTATGACTGACGAAGGGAAACGAACCACTGCTCGAGCATTCGAGTGGGAAGGGTCCTAGAGGATGACGTCGAGCCGGTAGACCTGCCAGATTTGCAGCAAAGATTTTCTCCTGGGCCATGAGAAAGATCGACGTTGTGAAAAAGGCAATCGCTTTTTGAATCAACCACGTCCATCTCCCAGATGGGCGTTTTTTCATGCTACAGGAGCATCAACGAGGAGGAAAACCTTTGAAACAAAGGAAAATTCTTGCGTTGGTGGTCCTGGTTTTTTTGTTATTGATCATGATCATCATCGCACTCTACAGTGGTCACGCGCATGCCCAGAGCTTTCAAGATCCCATCGAACGGGTGATTCTTGTCAAGATCAGGTTGCCCCGGATTCTGCTGGCCATCGCGGTCGGTATCGCACTCTCATTGAGCGGACATACGATGCAGATCCTATTGAACAATCCGCTGGCCAGTGGGTCGACACTCGGGATGTCATCAGGTGCAGCCTTTGGTGCCTCCGTGGCTATCTATCTGAATATGCGGTATGGTCTGCACATTTCGCATCAGATCACGGCGGTACTCAGCGCACTGCTTACACTCCTCGTGGTGCTCCGGGTGGCCTCCCATCGCGGTGCCTTTCATGCGACCAACGTGGTACTCGCCGGGGTCATCGTGAGCACGATTCTATCCTCTGGTATCACTTTTATCAAGTACCTGGCCGACGAGCAGGTGGCGGGAATTATTGCCTTCCTCATGGGATCCCTAGGTGGCGCTTCGCTCGCGAGTGCTCTTGTCTTCCTGACGGTGGTACTCCTGGCTACGGGTGGATTCTACCGATGGCGGAAAGAACTGGATGTCATGATGATGGGGAGAGAAGAGGCATTGATCGTTGGGCTCGAATACGATCGCTATTACAAGGTACTGGTGATCGCGACTTCCGTGCTCATAGCACTTTCCGTGTCGCTTAGCGGAATCATCGGCTTCGTGGGTCTCATCACACCCCACATCGGGCGCATGCTGGTTGGGAGTTCGAACCGTAGATGCCTACCGATCATAGTCCTTTTGGGCGCACTCTTCTTGTTATCGGCAGACACGGTGGTCCGGGCCTACCTCCCCCACGCCGTGCCCGTGGGGATTCTCACCACGTTGATCGGAGGACCCTTCTTTTTGTACCTCTATCAAGGGAGGCGTTCGATCACATGAAATCGATACTTGAAATCAATGGCCTAGGCATCTCCTTTGGCCAACAGGAAATTCTAAAAGATGTGAACTTTTCACTGGCACGTGGTGGACTCCACGGGCTTCTGGGCAGTAACGGGTGCGGCAAAACCTCGATCCTCAATGCCATCGTACGGTTGATACCCCACGAAGGCACCATCCGGATCGACGGACGCCGTACGGACACTTTCTCCCGGAAGCTACTGGCGCGCCACGTTGCCTACATGAGGCAACAGCAGCATCATCAGTTCGATCTTTCCGTGGCAGAGGTCGTGGCCCTGGGACAGTTCGCCCACGGCGGGATTGACCCGCGGAAGATCGAGTCGGTGCTTTATGAGAGCGACTTGTTGGAGCTAAAAGATCGCCCGATGACGGAACTTAGCGGTGGCCAAAAACAACGTGTCTTCTATGCCAAGACACTGGCCCAAGAAAGCGAACTGATTCTGATCGACGAAGGGCTCTCAAACGCCGATATCTACTACCAACTCAAATTTCTACAGGCCCTGAAACAGAAAACACGCGAGGAAGGGAAAACCATCCTCATGGTACTCCATGATCTCCAGCTGGCCCATCAGTTTTGCGATGACCTGACCGTTTTACACGAGGGTAGCCTGCATCAATCTGGTCCGGCAGACGAGGTCATGACCGACGCTATGATCCGACGTGTTTTTAGAGTAAGGGCGAGCGTACAAGCCCGTGGCATTCGATACGAACAACATATTGAAAAAAGAAAGAAGGAATCCTATGAAAATCAAAAACATATCAGTGCTTATGCTCCTGCTGCTCCTCTTGACCTTGGTGGGATGTGATACAGCAGACTCTCTATCGCAAGTGGTTGAAGAACCCAAGCCAGATTCCAGTGAATCGGTCTCTCTAGGAGAGGAACAAATTCAGGAGGAGGCTTTCGAACCCTTTACCTTCGTGGATGATCTAGGCGTGACCCATACCTTTGACGAGCCGGCAGAGCGTGTGATCAGCACCTACTCCGCCATGACTGAAATTTTATTCGCCATCGATGCACAGGATCAGCTGATCGGTGTGGGTACCAGCGAAGCCTATCCTGCTGAGGCCCTTGAGAAGCCGAGCTTCAGTTACAAAGATGACCCGGAGGTTTTCATCGCGGCTAAGCCCGATGTTGTTCTCGTGAGAAGCGCCATGGCCAAGCGATTTGTCGACACTTTCGAGCCCTTGGAGGACTTTGGTATCCGCGTGGTAGCCCTTGACTTTCACGGGGATGACTTCGATGACTATGTCCTGCGGCTCGCCAGGATCGTGGACCAGACAGACGAAGCCGAGCAGGCTTTAAAGATCTATGCGGAGAGACTACAGGAACTGAAGGACCGTGCTGCCGCGATTCCAGAAAATGAACGGCTAGGGGTCTTCTTCGAATCAAGGGAGAAAGACTATAGAACCGCAGCGCGCGGGTCCATGGCCTACCAGACCCTGGAGATCATCGGTGTTGAGAATGTGGCCGAGGTGGATCTCGAGGAAGCGTCCTCCTCGAGCGTCGCAGACTATGGAGTCGAGCGCATTTTAGAGAAAGCCGATAGGATCGATGTGTACATTGCACAAGAAGGGGTCATGAACAAGGGTGTGACGATCGAAGGGATCCAATCCAGACCTGGCTTCGATGCGATCAGGGCGGTTCGTGAAGACCGGGTGCTGATCGTTGACGAAAAATTGATTTCATCACCGACCTTTCGCCAGATCGAAGGTGCGGAACACCTTTTCAACACCATCTACCCTGCGTACGCGGACTAGGTAATCCCCATGTATGAAAAGAGTCCGGTTGGCATTGAAGCGAAAAGTCTACAGATTATCCATCGCGAGGCACAAGCGATGGATTTGGAGGTAGCGGAGGCACTGCGCCCAATCATCTACCGAGTGATCCATACGACCGCAGATTTCGAGTACGCCCGGCTCATTGAGATATCCGATACCTTTTTGGAAACAGCCCTATCTCTGCTCCGCAAGGGTCCTACTGTTTACACCGATACCGAGATGATTGTAGCCGGGTTCAATAAGAAGAATGCCAGGCGGTTACTGGTACGTCCTGTAACTTGTGTGCATGATGCAGATGTGCACGCGGAGGCTGTGGAGAGAAATGTCACGCGCTCGATGGTAGCCATTGAAAAGGGGCTTAGAGGTGGAATCGATATCTTCTGTTGTGGCAATGCGCCCACAGCCATTTTCCATTTGGCCGAGGAGCTTAAGCGCGGCATCAAGCCCCCAAAGCTTTTGATCGGTGTGCCCGTTGGTTTCGTTGGGGCTGCAGAATCAAAGGAACTGGCCAAAACGCTGGGGATTCCCTATCTGATCGTAAGCGGTCGAAAGGGCGGGAGTCCCGTGGCGGCTTCCATTATGAACGCCCTGATGAAACTAAGTGTAGAAGAGGGAGTGGACGAAGGATGAAAGGCGAGCTCTTTATCGTAGGAGTCGGCCCGGGTCAAGCGCGCACGCTGACCCTGGAGGCCATAGAAAAGATCGAGCGTGCCACGAGAATTTTTTGCTCCGATCGTCTACTGGACGCTTCTTTCCTGCCCGAGGGTGTCAAGATTTCCTCTTATCAGGGCAGGCTGGACCAAGTGAGCGCTTGGATCGAGAATAGCCGCACCACGGATCAAACCGTGGTGCTCGTCTCGGGTGATCCGGGTTTTTACAGTTTGTCTCGAAAGCTTCTCTGTCAGTTTCCAGAGGCGGTGGTGGTCCCTGGGATCAGCGCTTTTCAGTATCTTTTCGCACGTATTGGTCGATCTTGGGAGCAGTATGATCTTGTGAGCTTGCATGGGAGTGACAATGCGTGGCTCGAACGCTATCGAGCGGGACGATCGCTGGTTTTATTGACGGATCCGGATCGGCCACCCCACCATCTGATCACGCAGTTGGTCGCCGCTGGCCATGGCCATACTCGAGTGACCGTAGGGTGCCAGTTGGGAAGTCAGGAGGAAGTGATCGACAGGGGTTCTGCGGTCGCTCTCTTGGGAAAACCCTATGATCCACTGGCGGTGGTGATTGTCGATGCGGATTAGAGATGCGCAGTTTCTCAGGGGAAAGGTACCCATGACGAAGGAAGAGGTGCGAACGATTGCGCTCTCGAAACTCGATCTCGGTGAGGACGATGTGCTTTGGGACGTGGGGGCCGGCAGCGGTTCCGTGGGCCTGCAGGCAGCCCTGTGCAGCCCAGTGGAGGCCGTGTGCGCCATCGAAGTCAAGCACGATGCCCTCCGGTTGATCAAAGAGAACCGTGAACACCTCAAGGCGGACAAGCTCAAGATCTTCGCGGGTAGAGCACCGGATTGTTTTGAGCAGATCTTCGATCGTCCCACGAAAGTGTTCATCGGAGGATCTGGCGGGCAGCTCGACCGCATCCTAGCGGCAGTATTCGAGAAGGCGAGTGTACAGATTGTTGTGATGACTGCGATCACCCTGAAGACGCTAGAGGAAGCGAGGCGCTTTTTTAACGAGCGTGACGACCTCTTCGTTTCTATTGCCCAGATACAGATCTCGCGATTCGATCGCTTGGGTTCTATGGGGATGGCAGAAAGCGAGAATCCCATTTTTCTCCTCTGTGCTGAACGGCAGGTGATCAGCGGTGATGCGTGAGCAAACAACCATCGGCCTGGTCAGTCTGACGCGTCGTGGGGCGCAGACGGCGAGAAGGATCAACCAGCACTTACAGGGGGTTCACTATCCAAAGGCTTCATTTGCAAAGGGAGAAGAATCCCCTTGGGAAGGACCCGTGAAGGGCTGGTTTCAAAGGCAATGGCCAACACATGATGCGTGGGTCTTGGTGATGGCCACCGGTATTGCCGTGCGGTTGATCGCGCCAGTACTCTGTGATAAGTTCACGGATCCCGCGGTCGTGCTTATTGATGAACAGGGCCGCTTTCCGATCAGTTTGCTCTCGGGCCATCTCGGCGGCGCCAACCGCTTGACTCAGCAGATTGCAGATCAATTGGGCGTCGAGGCGGTCATCACCACTGCCTCAGATGGGCAGGGGATCGAAGCGGTCGATCTCTTCGCCCGGCGTAATGGTTTGATCATGGCCGATCGAGAAGAAGTCATAAGGGCAACGGCACGGCTGGTCAATGGCGAACCGATCACCTACTGGGATCCGGGGTCTTACCTGAGGGGTGAGGTGCCGACAACCCCTAGCGCAGGAAGGGTTCCTCTGATTATGATTGAGCATCTACCGGGAACCGACCATGAGCATGGGGTGGTCTGTAGGCTCCTCCCTAAGAATGTGGTGGTTGGTGTGGGATTTCGCAGGGAGATCACAGGTGAGACGCTGTTTGATGCCCTGGTCGCGTTTTTAATGCGTCAAGGGATGGATCCTCGACGCGTCAAGTGTCTAGCGTCTATCGATCTAAAAACAAAGTCGGTCGCTTTCAAGAGATGCCACCATGTTTTTGAGCGAACCTTTGGTGCCATCGATCCTCAGACAATCTCGATCGAAGCAATCGCCAAGGTCGAAAAAACATTCGAAACCTCGGACTTCGTCCAGCGCACAATCGGAGTCGGTGCCGTGGCAGCACCATGTGGTTACCTTGCATCGCAGGGTGGGGTTCAAGTGGGCTCGGTGTACAGGGGAAAGGGGATGACCTTTTCATGTTGGATCGAAAGAGCAGAGAAATGACGCGACAGACGGTTCTTCTTGTGGGTGGCACCACGGAATCGTCTCAAATCTACAGGCGATTGACCAACCTAGGGTACGCCATACACGTGAGCACAGTAACCGATCACGTTGGGCATCTGTATCCCGGGGCAGACGAGGGGACAATCCATCGTGGTCCGCTCGGTAGCGGGGGCTTCAAAAGGTTGATAGAAAAAGAGCACGTGAAGGTCGTCATCGATGCTTCCCATCCCTTTGCGGTGAGCGTCACCCACACTTTGCGTCAGGTAACCGAAACACTCGAGATGCCCTATTTCCGTTACGAACGCGAAGGAGGGGACTCTTTGCCCCGGGAGATCACCATGTTTGATGAGGTGGGGGAAGCAGTGCGTTTTCTCTCAGAAACGGAGGGACCGATTTTTGTAACCACGGGCGTCCGCGCACTACCTCGAATCGTTGAAAAAATCGATAGGACAAGGTTGTTGGTGCGCGTCCTACCTAGTGTTGCTTCAATCGCCACCTGTCATGAAATGGGGTTGTCGATCGGTCAGATCTTGGCGGCCAAGGGACCCTTTACCGAAGCGTTTAACCGCGTAGTCATGGAGGATCACGGCATCAAGTGGTTGTTGACTAAGGAAAGTGGTCGTCATGGTGGTTTGACCGATAAGATCAAAGCGGCCCAGGGCTTGGGGATAAGCATCGTGATGGTCCGACGACCACAGGTCCCGGGAGATGCATACGCTTGCGCAGAAGACCTTTTGAAAGCCTTGGCCCAGGCGATGGCGGATCGATGGACAGACTGAAAGTGGCCTTGTGTCCCTTTGAAAACAGGCTTGATCTTGTGCGGAACACAGAGGGTGTCCTGCATCTCATCCAGCGATACGCCAAAGAAGATGTGGCACTCTTGATCCTTCCAGAGGGAGCTCTGACGGGATATACGTCGGACCCTTACAAGGTCAACTGGTTGCAAAACAGTGCGCCGGAACTCGATCGCATCCGAAAGGCTGCTGAAGAAGCGGATCTTTCCCTGATGATCGGAGCCTCCTATGTCGAGGGAATGCGTCGGCAGATGGCATACCTACACATTGGAAGGCAACTCACGGTCTATGCGAAAACGCACCTGGGCAGGCGTGAGGAGAAAATATGTCGACCGGGGGACGGCTTGGTACCCTTCCGCTGGAGGGGATGGCAGTTTGGAACAGCTCTTTGTATCGAGGGTCATTTTCCCGAGATCTTTCTCACCCATCGCAACTGGGGTGCGCAGGTGATGGTCGTTCCTCACGCATCACCCGTCATAGCGGGCGATCGGCTGACGCTTTGGTCGCGCTACTTGGCGGCGCGGGCCATGGATAACGGCCAGTACGTACTGGCCACCAATCTCTACGGGGAAGTGGACGGCATCGCCTTTTCCGGAGGTGCCATGGCCTTTGCACCGGATGGATCGGTTCTCGGCAAAACGGAAAGGGATCCTATCGTGCTCACTTTGAATCCTGAGGTCGTGGACAAGGCCCAAGACCCCGGTGCAAAGCGGAACTATTTCGAGAGGAGGAGAGAGGGGCTCTATGACCTCGGATGAGAATGGAAAAAGCAGACCGAAAAATTTACCGCGGGGGGAAATGGCTTCGCTTCGGATACACCACAGGCACCTGTGCAGCGGCGGCGGCGCGTGGTGCCACCCGGCTACTGCTCACGGGTGTCGCTCCCACGTTCCTGCGTATGGAGACACCCAAGGGGTGGACGGTACCCGTTGAAATTGTCGGCTCGAGCAAAGGGAAGGAGGAAGCCGTCTGCGCCGTGATCAAGGATGCAGGAGATGATCCCGATATTACCGACGGTATGACCCTAAGGGCTAGGGTTTCTTTTTCCGATGAGCCCGGAATGATTCTTGTAGGCGGTAGGGGTGTGGGACAGGTGACCCGGCCTGGTCTGGCGGTTGCTCCCGATGGACCGGCTATCAACCCTGTCCCCAGACGCATGATTTTGGCGTCCGTCAAGGCTGAATGTCAAGCGGCAGGATACGCAGGTGGCCTGAAGGTCGTGTTCGAAATCCCGGGAGGAGAGGAGCTGGCGAAGCGGACCTTTAACCCGCGTTTGGGTATCAAGGGCGGGTTGTCGATCCTCGGGACCACCGGTATCGTTGAACCGATGAGCGACGAGGCCTTCAAGGACAGTTTGGTTTTAGAACTGCAGCAGAAAGGAGAAAATGAGCTGGTCCTCGTGCCCGGGAATATCGGCAGGGACTACTGTTTGCAGCAGCAGATCCCTGAAGAACGGATCCTGAGGATCAGTAACTTTGTTGGTTCTCTTTTCGAAGCCTGTGTCGAGAAGGGGGTCGAACGTGTGCTCTTTGCCGGCCATATCGGAAAGCTGGCCAAGGTCGCCGGTGGTGTGTTTCACACCCACAACCGAGTGGCCGACGGACGCATGGCCATTTTGTCAGCCCATTTTCTGTACGCCGACCTGACAATTGAACAGATCCGCTCGCTCTACGAGATGCAAACAACAGAAGAAGCTGTAGAAGCGGCTTACCGGTGGGACAAGGCTTATGTTTTCAATCAACTGGCTAGATCGGTGAAAGAACGTTTGGAAGCCTATGTCTACCACCGGCTGGAGATCGAGGTCTTGGTCTTCTCTTACCAGAGAGGATTGATCGGTCGTACAGAAGGAGCTGACGCGCTCATCGGGCATTTGAAGGAGGTACAACATGGATAAGGTATACGGCGTGGGTGTGGGACCGGGAGATCCTGAGCTGATCTCTCTAAAAGCCCTTCGTCTACTCAACAGTGCTTCTCGAATCTACTACCCGGTGAAAGATGAAGGCGGGAAGAGCACGGCCCTCGAGATCATCAGGCCTCATCTGCTGGGAACGACGGCATCCTTGATTCCCCTGGTCTATCCCATGGCAGCGGACCGAGCTTTCCTTTCGATCCACTGGCAGCAGAATGCGGAGTTAATCCATGAACACCAAAGAGAAGGTGGAATCGGTGTTTTCATCACCCTGGGGGATCCGAGTATCTATAGCACCTTCATGCTAACGGTCCCCTATTTAATAGAGCGATGTGTCCCTTTTGAAGTGGTTCCGGGGATCCCATCATTTTTAGCCGGGGCGGCCGCAATGAAAAGCCCATTAGTGGTGGACGATCAATCGCTGATCATCCGATCGGGTCATGACAACCAGAAAGTCGAGGACGCATCCGAAGCCGTGGATACCGTCGTGATCATGAAACCCTCTTTAGATCCAGATACACTAGCGAGGGCTTTGCGATCCGATCGACAGATGGTGCTGGTGGAACGCGTGGGCATGAGCGGAGAGCGGATTCTCGATGCAAAAGACCTGATGAGGAGTATGCGACCAGCTTATTTTTCTATTCTGATTAGTAAGAAAGGAGGCACCAATGAGTAGTGTTTATTTCATCGGAGCAGGACCCGGAGATCCGGAACTCATTACCGTCAAGGGGAAGCGTGTGATCGAGGGGGCGGACCTGGTGCTTTACACGGGTTCGCTCGTCCCGGAGGCCGTTGTCCAAAAAATCAAGCCGGGTGCACGGAGAATCAGTAGCGCGGGCCTTACCCATGAGGAGGTGATCGCTCTCATCGGAGAAACTGTCAAAGCGGGTGGTAGGGTGGCCAGGGTGCATACGGGAGATCCGAGTATCTACGGTGCCATTGGAGAACAGATGGATGCCTTGGATTTACGAGAGATTTCTTATGAAGTGATCCCGGGTGTCAGCTCCTTTGTCGCCTCTGCAGCGGCCCTCCGTCGAGAGTTCACCAGGACGGGTGTCTCCCAGACGGTGATCTTGACGCGTCGCGCCGGAAGAACGCCGGTGCCAGAGGAAGAGTCTATCGTGGCGTTGTCCAAACACAGGGCAACAATGGCCATTTTTCTCTCGGTACAGGCGATCGATGAAGTGGTGGAGGATCTTTTGACGCATTATCCCGTCGAAACACCGGTGGCCGTCGTCCAGCGTGCCAGTTGGCCCGATCAGAAGATCGTTGAAGGCACCCTGGCGGACATAGCGGGAAAAGTGAAAGAAGCCGGCATCACGCGCACGGCGCAGATTTTGGTCGGTCGCTTTCTGGAGAGTGAAGGGGCCCGTTCGCTTCTCTACGATCCCACCTTTGCCCATGGCTACCGAGAGGAGAAAAATCATGCGTAAAGAGCCCCGAAATCAGATTCTGCATGTGGTCGGCATCGGTCCGGGGAGCCGAGAGCAGATGACTCTCCAGGCGCTTCGGATTCTTGATGAGGCAGAGGTCGTTGTGGGTTATCGCACCTATACCGCTCTGATCGAGGACCTGCTCGTTGGGAAAACCGTCGTATCCAATGGGATGCGAGGCGAGGCGGAGCGCTGTCGAGCGGCCATCGATCACGCCCTCGCTGGTAAGCGTACAGTCATCGTGAGTTCCGGTGATCCCGGGATCTATGGCATGGCCGGTTTGGTCTATACAATGGTCGATACACAAGAGCAATCCCTACAAGTAGCGGTGGTACCTGGGGTCACCGCCTCGAGCGCAGCCGCCTCATTACTCGGGGCTCCTCTGATGCACGATCATGCGGTGATCAGCCTCAGCGACCTCATGACAGACTGGCACTTGATTGAAAAGCGCCTGCGCCTGGCTGCAGAAGCGGATCTGGTCATCGCCCTTTACAATCCGAGAAGCCACGGGCGACCGAATCATCTCACGAGGGCACTATCGATCATCACGGAGACACTTATGGATAATCGGCCCGTTGGCGTCGTCAAGAATGCCTATCGAGCTGGCGAGGTGGTCATCTGGACGACAACGGATCGAATCGATCCGCAGACGGTCGATATGAACAGTCTCGTGATCGTGGGTAACAGCCGGACAGCACACCTTGACACGGCAATGGTGACGCCACGTGGGTATTTAACCAAAGAGGACAGGATGACTTCGTCAAGTTTTGAATGAAGTCACGAGGGTGTGGACGACGGCATTCTCGATTTGTAATCGTTCCAATGTGGTCTTATCTATTGACACCCACCCCCTGATAGTGATAATCTTTATCATGTAAATGTGATAGATATATCAGGGAAGGTGAATGCATGCGGGTGAACGAACTCAAAGTAGGCGAAAGTGCCGTGATCGACAAGATCGAGGGGGATGAAAGGACGTCCAAATTCCTCCGGTCCCTCGGCTGTTCTAAGGGCACCGAAATCACGCTGGTATCGATTCTGGCAGGAAATTACGTTGTCAGTATCAAGGACGGACGTTATGCGCTTGACAAGAACATGGCACGATCCATCCATCTGCAGGTCTAGGGCCAATTGACGGCCCTGTTTTTTCACCTTCCACTGATAAAAGTTCTCACTCCATATCATTGATTGATTCGCATTCATATTAAAAAGGAGGCTCTTATGCGCATAGCATTGGTGGGTAACCCGAACTGCGGGAAAACAACACTTTACAATCATCTTACGGGTAGTCGGGAGACTGCAGGTAACTGGTCAGGCGTTACAGTGGACAGCCGTATGGCAAAAGTTCGCAAGAAATTTTCTCCATCCGATCAAACCATCACACTGGTGGATCTCCCCGGTGCTTACTCTGTCACCCCCTTTACGGGGGAAGAGGTCATCACTCGTGATTTCATCATGGACCAGGCGCCAGATGTCATTATCAACATTTTAGATGGCGCGAATCTCGAGCGGAGCCTCTTTATGACCACTCAACTTCTCGAACTCGATATTCCCATGGTGATCGCTCTGAATAAGACAGACACCCTGGAGAAAAGGAAGGATCAACTATCGGTAGAACTTTTGGCCGAGCGTCTCGGTTGCCCCATCGTGCCCACGGTGGCCACGAAGGGGACGGGGCTCAAAGATCTGATCGCCCGGGCGATCAAGGTTGAGGATGCACCTCGTGCGTTGCTTCCCGTGGCCGATCGAGCCAATGACGAAAAACGTCAGGAACTCGTGGATCACATGATTGGCGGTGCTCTTAAGCGTGAGCACAAAGCTTCTGCCCTCCGGATGTCAGACCGACTCGACCGAATTTTCGCCCACAAGTGGTTCGGTCTTCCGATTTTTTTCCTCATCATGTGGGGTGTCTATGCTACGGCCATCGAGGGCATCGGTGGAGCCCTTTCCGAATATTTTAACGAGGTACTCTTTGGCGAGATCATTCCCGAGGCCACCGCGGCCTTCTTCGCCACCCTCAATGTGGCACCTCTGATGCAAGATCTGATCATCGAGGGTGCTATTGGTGGTGTGGGAGCCGTGATCGGTTTCTTGCCCCTGATCATGGTCCTTTTCTTCCTACTTGGTCTGTTAGAAGACAGCGGTTACATGGCCCGAGTGGCTGTTGTGATGGACCGCTACTTTAAAAAGATTGGCCTTTCCGGTAAGTCGATCATCCCTATGATCGTGGGATCCGGTTGTGCGATCCCCGGTGTCATGGCGACAAGAACCATCGAGGATGTGAACGAGCGTCGCATGACCACGATGCTCACGCCCTTCGTTCCCTGTGGAGCGAAGCTACCGATCATCGCCCTGTTCTCTGCAGTCTTCTTCCCTGAGTCCTCCTGGGTAGGACCGAGTATGTACATCATGGCTGTGGTCATGATCATCATCGGTGGTCTCTTGCTCAAGCGTCTATTCCGCTGGGAAAGCAGTTCGAATTTCTTCATCGAGCTCCCTGAGTACAAGATCCCGAGTGTGAAATACGCCTTCCGCCAGATGATTCGACAGGCAAAAGGTTTTATCTACAAGGCCTCCACGATCATCCTCGTGATGAACACCCTCATCTGGTTCATGCAGACCTATAGTTGGAACCTGCAGGTGGTGGCTGATCAGGGAAATAGCATCCTGGCCTCCGTCGGTGGCGTGATCGCTCCACTGCTGATCCCACTGGGCTTCGTGGGCTGGCAGCTTGCTGCCGCTACCTTGACGGGCTTTATCGCCAAGGAAAATGTTGTCTCCACATTTGCCATTCTGTTGGTCGTGGCCACAGAAGAGGCGCTACACGTGCCCGGTGGCCCTTTGACGAGCCTGTTCACACCCGTCACCGCTTATGCCTTTTTGGCCTTCAACCTGTTCACACCACCCTGCTTCGCGGCGATTGGTGCCATGAACGCAGAGATGGAAGACCGCAAGTGGCTTTTTAGAGCCATCGGATTCCAACTTGGCATGGGATACGGTCTGGCTCTGCTGATTACCCAAGTGGGAACGATCTTGTTGGAGGGACGTTTGGCCACTGGTTTTGTTCCGGCTGTGTTTGCTGCAGCGCTGATGGCCGCGTACGTGATCTTTAGTATCAGAAGAAACGATCGCGAGCGCTTACCCGAGCGCGTCGTGGCATAAGGAGGAGATTTTCATGTTGGCTACCATCATTATCGGGGTTTTGTTCGGAGGCCTGTTCCTTTGGGCTGTCAAACGAACCATTGGTTCGATGAAAAAAAACAGTTGCCCCGGATGCAGCGCCAGCTGTTCGATTTCCGAGGCGTCGAGTTGTACGAGCACCTCGCGTATTACGCTGGAACTCGATCCACCAAAAAAATCCTGAGTAGGGTGAGAACAAAAGGCACCGCCGATGGCGGTGCCTTTTGCTCTCTATAATTGGCCCAAAAGGGATTGTGCTGCGAGGGAGACGACCACAACAAGGGTTGAAACGAGGAAGCCATGCAGAAGTGGCACCCAGCCCGAAGCCTTGAGTTTCGACAGGTCGGTTTTCAAACCGATGGCCCCGAGGGCCATGACCATGGCGAACTTGCTCACGCTACCGAGAATATCAGCAGCTTCTGGAGAGATCCATCCGAGTGCCCGGGCGACTACCATCAGCAGAAAGAAGATGATGAAGAAGGGGAAGATGCCACTCACGGATACCTTCTGGCGCGTGGCTTCCATGCCCGCGCGACCCTTGGACCGAGCGGAGATAAAGGAGAACAAGATCACCACGGGGACGATGGTCAGCGTCCGAGTGAGCTTGACCACAGTCGCATAACGACCCGCTAGGTCGGAAAAGGCGTAACCAGCGGCGACCACACTAGAGGTATCATTGACCGCCGTGCCCGCCCAGAGGCCGAAACCGATATCGGATAAACCGAACCATCGACCCATCAGTGGGAAGAGCACCACCATGAGCACGTCGAAGAGAAAAGTGGCTGAGATGGCGTAGGCGATGTCACTGTCGTCCGCCTCGATCACGGGAGACACCGCGGCTATGGCCGAACCTCCGCAGATGCCTGTGCCCGTGGAAATCAGGCTAGAAAGACGCCAGTCCATACCCAGCAGCCTTCCCAGCACATGACCGCCGAAGAAGGCCGCGAAGAGCGTGAAGCTCATGACGATCAAGGAGTAGCGACCCACTTCGATGACTTGTACGGCGCTGAGCGTGGCGCCCATGAGGATGATGGCCACCCGCAGCAGCTTTTTTGAAGAGAAGGTGAAGGCTGATTCGTAGGGGGAGAGATCGATGTTCCTTGAAGAGAGAAACATCCCGATCAGCAGGGCGAAGACCCCCGCGCCGATGATCTGATGGGGTAAAAGGCGACTGAGAAAGGTGGACAGGGCTGCCAGTGCTGCGACGAGCAGGAAGCCGAAGATGGATTTTTTCGACATAGTACTACCTCCGTTGGGTTGGGATTTCATTCTTTCCTTGATTGTATGGCGAGTCAGATATAAAATCAAATTATCAATTGTGATGATTATATAAGATGAATTTATAAATAAGCGTCTTCAAAGGGAGGAAAAGGCTATGTTGGATCCCAGGCTGTACACGTTCTTGACCCTCTGTGAGCAGATGAGCTATACAAAGACCGCCCGTGTGCTCTCGATGACACAACCTGCGGTGACGCAGCACATCCAGTACCTGGAGCAACAGTACGGGGTGAGGCTCTTTATCTACGAAGGGCGCCGCTTGTCCCTTACACCGGAGGGAGCCTTCTTGCAGAGTGCAGTCACCACGCTTGCCGTCGATGCAAAGAGAATCGCAGAAAAAATTTTGCTGGTGAAAGAGGAGAAGCGACAGCTCCGGCTCGGTGCGACGTTGACCATCGGGGAGTTCGTGGCACCGGCGATCTTGGAGAGTTACATGGTTGCCCATCCTGAGGTTCGGTTGTCCATGGTGGTGGCCAACACGGCTATGTTGCTCGGACGTCTGCAGTCCGGCGAGCTCGATGCGGCGCTGATCGAAGGGTACTTCGATCGTCACGCCTTTGCTGCCGAACGCCTGCAAGGGGAGGCCTTTATAGCCGTGGCAGCGGCAGGTGATCCCTTGGTCGGACGGAGGTTGACCCTCGATGCCCTGTTGCCGGAGACCCTGATCATCAGGGAGCCGGGCTCGGGCACCCGCGAGATTTTGGAACGTGCGCTCGGTGAGGCGAATCTGCACACGGACCATTTCAAGGAACAAATTGTGATCGGGAACATGAATGCGATCAAGCGTCTGGTGGCACACAAACTGGGTATCACCTTTCTCTACCGATCGGCCGCCACAGAAGAACTCGAGCGGGGCACATTGGTGCAGCTTGAACTCGAAGACTTTGCTGTCACCCATGCCTTTCATTTCGTCACCTTAGAAGGTAGCCAGTTTTCTAGGGATCACCAGGATTTCTGCACGTTCTGGAAACAACAGATCGACAGAACCGAACAGAGCAGATAGGTTTTATGCGAGCGTTTCGAGATGCTGAAGGTCGATAGGCATAGGAAGGTGCCGGTAGGGTCGATCCCTTCCAGTTATTGGGGTTGATCGGCAACGTTGAGTGCTTAGACCAGCCAAAGGAGCTAGCCCCCCACAAAGACGGTTTCAGCGTCCTGTGAAGATCTTGCCATCGCGCCTGCACAGTTTCCTCGCCAAGTTTCGCCCATCGAGAGCAGCCGATGGGATGCCACCACCCGGTTCGGTCCACTGGCCCACCATGTGGAAGCCCTGAAGGCTGGGCAGGGACTTCGGCAAACGGTTGAGCATGGTTTTCGGTGTGGGAGCGAAGCCCTCGTAGCTACCGCGCCAGTTGTGCGTGTAGCGCACCACGGAGTGGGGAGTAGAGAGATCGCGGATCTCGATGCGGTCATGCATCGCGGGAAATCTTTTCGTGAGCTCGTGCTCGACAGCGTCGAGCACCGCGTCCTTCATACGTTTGTACGCCTTTTGATCCTTCTCGGCCAGCCGAAGCCAGTAGTCCGTTTCCCAGGTATTGATCAGAACAGTCAAGAGGGTTTTTCCCTCCGGTGCCAGAGTGGAATCAAAATGATAGACGTTGACGCTGAAGGATTCGTGGGTGGAACCGTCGGGTAGGCGCAGGGCTTTCTCCGGTCTCATGACGAGGGCGTGGGGCAGGTGGGAGAGATCGGCGTCGACCCCGAAGGCAAGATAGAGAGAGGAGGGGAAGAGGGGGTAGCTGTCATAAGCAGCTACTAACTTCGGATCGTTGTGTTCGCCCGACAGCATCCTGTAGAGGGTGCTATGACCGTCGGCGGCAGAGACAACAGTGTCCGCCGCTATCGTTTGCCCGTCTGCGAGCAGGATGCCGGTGGTCTTTCCGGTCTCCGTGGTGATTTTTTGGACCTTTCGACCGTAGTGAATCACGCCTCCGCGCTCGAGATAGGTGCGCTCGATCCGTTTGGCCAAGGGGAGGGAGCCACCAATCGGATACCCCGCCGACCTGGTGTGCTGCATGGCGAGACCAAAGACCAAGGCGTTGGCCGACCAGTCCGATGGAATCAGCGTGGTGAAGAGCTCTTTCATCGAGGGATTCGAAAAGCGTTCTTCCAGCTTTCCCATGGTCATGCGCATGTAACGCAGTGCTTTAAGCATGCCGGGTGCATTTTCGAGACCGAATCGGATCTTGTCCAGGGTACGCCACGCTTCAGTGGCAACCGGTATCCGGAAGGAGGACAGCACTCGCATATCACGACAGAGCCGTTTGATCTCGCCTTGGTCCTCGGGAGCGATGCGCAGAAATTCTTCCTCTAGTCTGCTGATCTCTGAGAAGAGGGTAACCCGTTCACCGGTAGATAGCTCGATGATCGTGAAGGCGTCAAAATTAGCGATGGGTGTCGGTTGACCGTCCACCTCTGTCAGCGCGCCCAGTTCCGACCACATACGGTCGAACCCTGTTCCTTCTCGCGTGCCCATGAGCCAGTGCACACAATAATCAATGGTATACTCGCCGCGCTGCCAAGCGGTACACACACCGCCCGGCAGGGTGTGGGCTTCATAGATCTCGGTATCATATCCGTTCGCCTGCAGGTAAGCACCGGTGGAAAGACCGGCGATCCCTGCACCGATGATCAATATCTTGTGACTCATTAAGCGTGCTCCTTTCTTTTCATCTTTGCGATAAGAGCCTCGGCCACTTCCTCGAGCATCGCAAGTTGTTCTTTTTCTCCTAAGGCTTTGGGCAGGGTTTCGTTGGCGATCATCATCCCGAGTCCCGTCTGGAAGGCCCTCAGCTCGAGCAGGAGTCGGTGGAGATCTGTGTCTACGATGCCTTGGAGATCAGGGTCTTGTCTCATCAGTGCGACTAACCCCTGATCGGCTTTTTTTGCATAGGCCTCTCCATAGGTATGTTGGTGCTGGGTCATCTCGAAGAACAGGGTGGGGTAATCGGATGCAAAGCGCACGCTGGCGATACCGATATCCCGGAAGGGGTGACCACTGTTCACCTCAGCGACCATCTGGTTGCCGAGAGATACAATTGCCTGCACGACTTCTTCTTTCAAATCGTCGACCGTTTCGAAATTCACATAGATTGGCGCGATGGAACAACCGAGGGTTTCGGCGACCTTGCGAATGGCTATTCCGCTGATCCCCTCCTTCTTGGCAATCTCTAGTGCAGTTGCAACAATCTGCTCTTTGGTGAATTTGACTTTTGGGGGCATGAGGATGCTCCTTTCATATATATCGAATGTTATATAACATATGATATATTTGAATCTCCAGCATGTCAACCCTCCGAGCGCAACTTATTTTATAAACTTGCAATCGTTTTCCGCTTCTCAAAGTACGGCGAGAATGGTAATCTATTAAAAATATGTTCAATTTACATGAAAGGAAGTGATGCTATGTCCCGTCACATCATGAACAGGTGGTGGGTGGTTTTCGGTGCAGTGCTCGTGCAGATCTGTATCGGTGCGATCTACTCGTGGAGTTTGTTCAACCAACCGCTTTCTGAGCGCTTCGGATGGTCTACCGAGGAGGTCTTGGTTACCTACTCGATTGCCATCTTTGTTTTTGCCTTCACGACGATCTTTTCCGGTCGATTGCAGGACCGTATCGGTCCTAGAATTGTAACCACGATCGGTGGCATCCTGTATGGTGCCGGACTGCTCGTGGCATCACAAGCCACCTCGCTCCCTGTGCTTTATTTGGGGTACGGGGTCCTGTCGGGTATCGGTGTGGGCTTCGTCTACGTTTGTCCGCTTTCCACCTGTCTCAAGTGGTTTCCCGAGAAAAAGGGCTTTATCACGGGCATCGCGGTGGGGGCCTTCGGAGCAGGTAGCCTTGTGTTCAAGTCCGTGATCGTACGGTCCCTGGCGGCCCGCGGCGTGAGTGATACCTTCTTTTTCCTCGGCCTCCTTTACATGGTGATCGTCATCACCGGTGCCCAGTTTCTGCGTGTACCCGGGTCTGCCGGAGCGACGGACCGAGGGACAAAGCCGTTGGGGAAGGCGCTTCCCACCGCCGGCTACGGTGTGGGCCAGATGGTCCGTACCAAGACCTTCGGCAGCATCTGGATCGTGTATCTCCTTGCCTGTATGCCTGGGCTGTTGGTGATTGGCCTTGCCAAGGATATCGGGGTGGAGCTCGTCGGGCTCAGTGCCGTGGCCGCAGCCAACTCCGTGTCTGTGATCGCCCTGTTCAATGCGAGCGGACGCATCTTCTGGGGTAGTCTTTCCGACCGAGCCGGTCGTGTGAAAGTGTTGTACTGGATGTTCGGTCTGACAGCCCTTTCACTGATCGCCTTGAGCCTGCTCACTGCCTCTGCTGTGGTTTTCTATGCTTCGCTCGCCGGTATCGCTTTCAACTTCGGAGGCTTTCTGGCCGTCTTCCCAGCGCTCACCGGAGATTACTTTGGGCTGGAGAACGTTGGCGCCAACTATGGTGTCGTCTACCAAGCCTATGGTTTCGCCGCCCTCTTGGGACCGCTGGTCGAGGGCCTGGCCGGAGGACTTGTCCCCACTTTCTTGATTGCCGCCGGATTCGCGGCATTGGGGGGATTGTTGACGCTCACGATCAAGCGTCCTCCCGCAAGACCGGTGCACGGGGCGGTCCCCACCAAATAGAGAAGCTGCAGATCCTCTGAAAAGAGGGTCTGCAGCTTTCTATTTTGCGATCAGAATACAGTTATGGGGTATATATGCTTTGAAGAAAGGAGTTGAACGAGCGTGTCCAAATACGAAACACCAGACTATGAGGTGCTGATCCGAGATGGGCATATCGAGGTGCGCCGCTACCGGTCCTTTTGGCTCATGCGCTACGAAAGCGATAGGGACGCCAAAGCCGACCAAGCTTTCAGGACCCTTTTCCGGTACATCCAGTCGGACAACCGTGAAAAGGAAAAGATGGCTATGACTGCGCCGGTGCTCCGTCAGGGAGAAGATATCGAGAGCTTATCATTTATCGTGCCCAGTAGCCACGTGGAGACGATTCCGCAGCCCAACGACCCGAGACTCTCTGCCCATGAGGTGAAAGCCGGACTTTTCGCGGCGATCACCTTTCACGGGGGCTGGAGCGATGAACGGTTGGACAAATACAAGCGCAAGCTTTTGGAATGGTTGAACATCAGGGGCTATGATCATAGCGATCAGGTCTTCACGGCCTTCTACGACCCGCCCTTTATGCCATCACCGCTGAGGAAAAATGAGATCCTGATTCGTATCGAGGAAATCTAGAAGACGACCTGCACCAGAAGCATATAAACCACCGTACCGCCCACGATACTGAGCATGGTGTTGTGTTTCCAAGCATGCAGAATGACAACGGTGAGAACCCCAATAAATTCGGGAAGACCGTGGGGCCAGGTGGGCAGGGGTGTGTTACGCAGTGCGTAGACCACCAGCATAGCGATGACAGCCGGTGGGAGCACACCACCGAGGTAGGCGAGCACTGGGGGGAGATCTCGGTCACCGCGCACGAAGAGAAAGGGCAGGGCCCGGATCAAAAGGGTGACAACCGCGGAGGCCAGGATCATCAACACCAATGTACTGCTTGCCATCTAGACCACCTCCTCCATGGTTTTCCTCGTGAAGAGCAGAATCCCAACGATGAAGATCATCGAGGGGATGACCATTTGGTCGGGGCCGAACAACAATAGGGCTACGAAAGAGGCGCCCAGACCGATCAGGGCGGGCCGGTGATCCTTGTAAGCCCGCCACTGTTCCATCATGATGATGATGAAGAGTGCGGTCATGGCAAAATCGAGTCCTGTGGTGTCGAAGCGGACGATGGAAGCGGCGAAGGCACCGAGGGCTGAGCCGATCAACCAGTAGCCTTGGTTGAGTGCTGAGACGGCCAGGTAAAAGTGTCTTTCCTTCAACCCGTCGGGGACCTCGATCCCCGTGAGCAGCGAATACGTTTCATCGGTCAGGGAAAAAATCATGTAGGGCTTGGCCCGTCCCATGCGCGAAAAGGGCCCGATCAGCGACAGTCCGTAGAAGACGTGGCGAATATTGACAAAAAGGGTCATCACGATGACCTGCAGGATCCCCGCACCTCCGCTGATCAGGGCGATCAGTACAAACTGCATGGAGCCAGCGTAAACGACCAGGCTGATCAGGAGCGTGAGAAAGGGTGAAAGTCCAGCTGTGGTAGCGAGGAGCCCGTAGGCGGTACCCACGGAGATATAGCCGAGCATCACCGGGAAGGTCGTGCGTAGGGCTGCGATCACAAGTGAGTAGGTGGGGTGGGATTTTGACATCGGGTCACGCTCCTTTTCTTCAGGTGAGTATACCCAAAATCCAGGAGGCTGACAAGCCCCAGCTGTCGCAACCTCCGAAATGGTTAGCAAGAAAGAGAAGGGGGGGTGCCCGCGGGCACCCCCCCTTTTCTTTCTATGTGCGGTAATCACCGTTGATCTTCACGTAATCGTAGGAGAGGTCGCAGCCCCAAGCCGTCGTCTCAGCCACCCCATCTTTTAGATTGATGTGCACTGCGACAAAGGGTTCGGAAAGAATAGCGGTCGCCTGATCCTCATCGACCGACTGGGGCTCTCCATCGGACATCAGTGTGATATGACCGGCGGAACTCTCGAAGGAAAGATCAAGCTGATCGGGTACAAAACTGCCACCGGAATAACCCAGTGCACAGAGTATTCTCCCCCAATTGGCATCGTTTCCAAAGAAAGCGGTTTTCACGAGACTCGATGTGATCACCGATTTGGCAAGTTTTCTCGCTTCGCCGATTGCTTTGGCCCCCTTTACCTTGACGGTAATCAATTTGGTGGCCCCTTCACCATCCTGGGCGATGAGCTTCGCCAGTTCCGTATTCACCCAGTGGAAAGCCTCGGCAAACTGTTGGTAAGCGTCCGTACCCGGCTGCAGGGGCGGATGACCTGCTTGGCCGTTAGCCAGCACTACCGCCGTGTCGTTGGTGCTGGTATCACCGTCAACTGAAATCATATTGTAGGTATCCTCCACGCTGGCCTGTTGCATCTGCTCGAGCACGTCTTTCTCGATCGCCGCATCCGTGACCACGTAGGCCAGCATGGTGCCCATGTTCGGGTGGATCATACCGGATCCCTTGGCGATCCCAGCGATACTGACGGTCTTTCCGTCGATCTCGAGGGTGACACCGATGGATTTTGGAAAGGTATCAGTTGTCATGATCGCTTCGGCCGCCGAAGGACCATCGGGTGTTGCGATCGATTGGCAGATGGTCGCAATCCCACTTTTGATCTTGGCCATGGGTAGTGCCAGTCCGATGATTCCTGTGGAGGAGATGAGCACCTCCTTGGTATCGATCCCAAGGGCATCGGCCGTGGTCTCGGCCATGGTCAGTGCATCATGCAGTCCTTTCTTGCCCGTACACGCATTGGCGTTGCCACTGTTGATCAAGATCGCTCGGGTTGTCGGATGTCGGATGTGGTCAGCATCAAGGAGCAGAGGAGCAGCCTTCACGATATTCTTTGTGAAGGCGGCTGCCGCCACCGCAGGCACCGCCGAGAGAATCAAGGCGAGGTCTTTCTTTCCACTTTTCTTCAGTCCTGCTGCAATACCGACGGCTTTGAATCCCGGCACATCGTTAATCGTCATATTTTTTTGAATCTTCATACGTTGACCTTCCTTTCCAATGTTAAGGAGCCAGGGCGAGAGCCGTGAGCCCAGTGTCTTCTTTTAGTCCATAGAGCAGGTTCATATTCTGTACCGCCTGTCCCGCAGCGCCTTTGATCAGGTTGTCGATGACACTGACCACAAGCACGCGATTCGTCCTATTGTCGACGGTCACGTGGAGATCACAAAAGTTCGTTCCCCGTACCCACCGCGTTTCCGGTGGTAGGTTGCGCAGGCGGACGAAGGGTTCATCTTCGTAGAAGCGTTCGTAGACTTTCGTTAACGAGAGCCCTTTTGCATAGGGTTTGAGCTGCGCGTAACAAGTGGCCAGAATACCGCGGTTCATGGGCACGAGGTGCGGGGTGAAGACCAGGTTGAAGGCATGCTCTGACAGACCACCGAGCGTCTGTTCGATCTCGGGTGTGTGCCGATGTGTGCCCATGGCATATGCCTTCATAGACTCGTTCACCTCAGCGAAAAGCGTCGCCGTCTGTGGTGAGCGTCCGGCCCCGGATACACCGCTCTTCGCATCGATCACAGTGGTGGTCGGATCGATGAGGTTGCCGGCGATCAGCGGTGCCAAGGCCAGGACACTGGCCGTGGGGTAACATCCTGGATTCGCTATGAGATCGGATTGCACGATCCGCTTGCGATTGAGCTCCGGGAGCCCGTAAACGGCCTGTCCCAAAAGCTCCGGGTGCGGATGGGTTTCCCCGTACCAGCGGCTGTACTCTTCTGCATCCTTCAATCGAAAATCTGCGCCCAGATCGATGACACGTTTCCCAAGGGCCAGTGCCTTGGCCACGAGAGGCGCCGACTTCCCATGGGGGAGAGCGAGAAAAAGCAGATCGATCTGATCGAGGCTATCCAAAGCCCGCTCGATGCCGATGAGCGTCAAGCCCGTGTCGCTGCCATGGGCGGGGTAGATGGTTTCAAAGGAGGCTCCCGCGTGGGAGCGTGAACTGACAAACTGAAGTGTAACCGATGGATGGTTTCGCAAGAGATACACCAGCTGTTGACCGGCGTAACCCGTTGCCCCTATCAAACCGACTTTGATCATGATGGTCTCCTTTCAGGAAGATAGAATAGAAATATTTATACATAATTATGCATAAATCTCAGTCGAATTTCAAGCTTTTTCGCATTTTTCTTGTATAAATATTATTATATATGTATAATAACAAGAAAAACATTGGATGGTACCATTGACGAAAGGAGACAAGCACATGCCACAAAAAAGAACCTCGGTCTTGATCGAGGCACTGCCTTATATCAAAGAATTCAAGGGAAAAACCTTTGTCATCAAGTACGGGGGGAGTATCATGTCACGGGACAAGGCGCGTGAGGCTTTCATCGAGGATGTGGCCCTGTTGTCGTTTGTTGAGATCAATGTGGTTCTCGTCCACGGTGGTGGACCGGCGATCACAGGACATCTCGAAAGGTTGGCGATTGAATCGAGATTCGAACGCGGCCACCGGGTGACGGATCTTGAGACCATGCAGGTGGTCGAGATGATCCTGTCGGGCTCGGTGAACAAATCCATCGTGGCCGATCTCTGCAGGCACCAGATCCGTGCCGTGGGCATCAGCGGACGCGATGCCTCGTTGATTCGGGTCAAGCGCAAATCGGCGGATGATCGGGGAGAGCCGATCAACCTGGGTTACGTGGGAGAAGTGGAGGCCGTCGACGCCCGTATCGTAGCGGACCTTGTCGCAGGCGGTTACCTTCCTGTGATCAGTCCCATCGGGGATGATGGCGAGGGAAGGGCCTTCAATGTTAATGCGGATCATGTGGCAGCGGCCATCAGTGCGGCCCTCGGTGCAGAGAAGCTGATTCTTTTGACGGACGTCCCAGGTCTCTGTAGGAATCTGGACGAGCCGAGCAGTTTGATTTCAAAAGTATCCACCTCAGAAATCGACCAACTGATCGAAGAAGGGACCATCTCCGGTGGGATGATCCCCAAGACGCGATGTGCACAGGAGGCCATAGTGGGTGGTGCTCACAGCGTCCATATGATCGACGGGCGCACGGAACATGGACTCTTGATGGAAATTTTTACAGACGATGGCATCGGAACGATGATCTCAAAGGAGACAGGAGGTAGGAACGATGGATAAGCAAATGCTGATGAATACCTACGGGCGATTTGATCTGACGTTTACCCACGGCGAGGGGACGATGGTCTACGACGATAAGGGCAAGGCCTACTTGGATTTCGTGGCGGGTGTGGCCGTCAACTGTCTCGGCCACGCGCATCCAGCCATGACCGAAGCCCTTGTCTCGCAATCGAAAAAATTGATTCACGTGTCAAATCTCTACTGGACTCAAGAACAGCTGAAGCTAGCCGAAGAGCTTCTCAAGCTGTCAGATCACAGGAACGTCTTTTTTTCAAACAGTGGGACGGAGGCGGTGGAGACGGCACTGAAGATTGCCAGGAAGCACGGGCGTCTTACCGGTGGAGAGGAAAAAAACACGATTCTATACGCCGTGAATAGTTTTCACGGAAGGAGTCTCGGTGCCTTGACGGTCACGGGTCAACCGAAGTACCAGGCTCCCTTCGGTCCCTTGATCGGCGGATGCCGATCCTTCGTTTACAACGATATGTCATCCCTGGAACAGGCGATGGGGCCGGAAGTTTGTGCCGTGATTCTCGAACCCATTCAAGGGGAGGGGGGGATCATCGAGGCGGACGCCACTTTCTTGGCAAAAGCCAGAGACCTGTGCGATGAACAGGACGCCCTGCTCCTCTTCGACGAGGTACAGACGGGAGTCGGTAGGAGCGGGACGTTTTTCGCCTACCAGCAGACCGGAGTGGTGCCCGATGTGGTCAGTCTGGCCAAGGGCTTAGGTGGAGGCTTTCCCATCGGGGCTACCTTGGCTTCCGGAGCGGCGGCAGAGGCCTTGGTCCCAGGTGATCACGGGTGTACCTTCGGGGGAAGTCCGTTGGCCTGCGCCGTTTCGAGCGCGGTCCTGAATACTCTCCAGACAGAAGGGGTCCTCCATACAGTGGAGGAGAAGGGTGCTTATCTGAAGAAGGGGCTGGAGGCACTGATGACGGGAAGCGACTTGATATCGGCGGTCAGGGGAAAGGGGCTGATGATCGGACTCGCCCTGACCTGCGAACCGAAGCAACTGGTTCACGTGGCCATGGACAAGGGACTCTTACTGGTGGGAGCCGGACTGGATGCGGTGCGTCTCGTGCCTCCGCTTACCGTCAGCTACAGCGAACTCGATCAGGCGATTGCGATCATCGCCGCTAGTCTCGGTGAAATTACATCACATGCATAGGCCGCACGCGATGGCGGGTTACTCCCCAAAGAGTAACCCGCCATCGCATTGTTTTTGATAATTTTGTATTTAAGAAATTCCGCTCTTGACACGGAAAAGGTTTTCATCTATCCTAAACATGAAGGGTGATTCATGTTTCATGTAAGTTCGGGTCGCGAACCGAACGATCCACCCAATGTCGAAATTCATTCACATCCATAAGGAGGAAATCCCTCATGAAATTAAAAAATCAAGTGGCCATCGTCACCGGAGGCGCAAGAGGTCTCGGCCGGTCGATGGCGACACTGTTCGCAGCAGAAGGTGCTAAGGTCATCGCTGTCGATATGGGCGAGCCGGAGCAAAGGGTCGATGGCATCGAAGATTACCCACTTAACGTCACAGACGTCGCGGCGATCGAGGTTTTCGTCGAGCACGTGATGAACGACTACGGTCGCATCGACGTGTTAGTGAACAACGCCGGGATCACACGGGATGCGCTCACACATAAGATCACGGATGACATGTGGAACCTAGTGATCGATGTGAATCTCAAAGGCGTCTTCAACATGGCACGCGCCATCGGCCCGATCATGCAAAGGCAAGGCAGCGGATCGATCATCAACATCTCCTCGGTCGTCGGAGAGTATGGGAACATCGGCCAGGCCAATTATGCGGCGACCAAAGCCGGTGTCATCGGTCTCACGAAGACCTGGGCTAAGGAATTTTCACGAAAGGGTGCGCAGGTGCGTGTGAATGCCATTTCACCTGGTTACACGATGACGGACATTCTCAAGACTGTACCGCAGGAACTGCTCGATCAATTTGCGGGGCAGACGATGCTCGGACGATTGGCTCAGCCGGAAGAAATTGCGAAGGTCGCCTTGTTCCTCGCCTCTGACGACGCGTCCTATGTCACCGGTCACAATCTCAGCGTCAACGGAGGAATGCGACTCTAAGGAGGGAAAGGACATGACCAACGTAGGTATTGTAGGAACAGGCCTTTACCTCCCGAAATCCCGTATGTCCGATCGAGAGATCGCCGCGGCAACGGGCGGCACATGGACCCAAGATGCCGTGAGAAAGAAACTGGGCATCATTGAAAAGCCGATGGCCAGCCCAGAGGAAGGAACCCAGGAGATGGGCGCCTTGGCTGCGCTGGACGTCTTGGAGCGAACGGGTATCGACCCAGAGGAGATCGATGTGATCTTGAACATCGGCGAGGAGTGGAAGGAATACCCGCTGACGACCTCGGCTCTGTACATACAAGATCGCATCGGGGCCAGGAACGCCTGGGGTATCGACACAGCGAACCGGTGTTGTACCACGGTGACAACAATGAAAATGGCCAAGGATATGCTTATGGCGGACGATACCATTGAGACGGTTCTGATCGCCGGAGGCTATCGGAACGGCGATCTGGTGGATTACTCAGATCCGAACATGTCTATGATGTATAATCTCGGTGCCGGAGGTGGTGCCCTGATCTTGAAAAAGAACCACGGGAAGAACTTGCTCCTCGGATCACATATCGTGGCCGACGGATCCCTGTCCCGAACCGCGGGCGTGGAGATCGGCGGCACGGCGAATCCCATCACGTCGAAGAATCTGGCAGAATCCAGACGAAGCCTCCGATTGATGGAGCCGGTAAAAATGAAAGCTCGTTTGAACGAGGTTTCACTGGACAATTGGCTCACCTGCGTAGATCGGGCGCTGGAGAAATCGGAGCTTGAGCGCAGTGATATTGACTACCTGGCGATACTGCATATGAAGCGTTCTGGCCATCAGGCCATGTTGAAGGAACTAGATCTTGCGGAGGACCAGACAATCTATCTCGAACATTTCGGGCACATCGGACAGATTGATCAGATTCTCTCCCTACACCTGGCCCTAGAGCAGAAGAAAGTGAAAGAAGGTAGCGTGGTCGCCATGGTGGCTGCGGGCATCGGATACGTATGGGCCGCGAATATCATCAGATGGGGTGAAGCGTGATGGGTACCTTTTTACAGATTATCTTCCGCAGTCTGGAGACCGGCAGCATATACGCGCTGGCTGCCCTCGGGATCATTATCATCAACAGGACATCGAACATCACGAACTTTGCACAGGGTGCTGTGGCCATGTTCAATACCTTTGTGGTCACCTATCTCTTCAACAGTTTGGGTCTACCGCTACCGCTGGCCATCGTCGGCGGGATCGTGAGCGCGGTGCTCACCGGTTTTCTCATCGACCTTGCGATTATCCGCCACACCAAAAAAGTATCCCCCGTGGCGAAACAGATTATTACCCTGGGTCTAATCATGATCGTAGTGGGGGTTACGCCGATCTTCTTCGGTGTGGATCCACTGAGACTACCCCGGTTGATCGAAAGCGGGGATGTGATGATCGGTGGCGCCTCAATTTCCTACAACGGACTCTTTAACATCTCACTGGGCCTCGCCGTGATGATGGGCCTCTTCTACATTCTGCAGAATACCAAATGGGGGCTCGCCGTGCGGACCACAGCATCGAACGACGCGGTGGCCCGGCTCATGGGGGTGCCTACGAAAACCGTTACCTTGGCCGCCTGGGCGGTCGCCGGTATCCTGGGTGTCCTTTCGGGTATCATGACGGCCCCAATGACCTCCGTCACCCTGACGTTGATGGACGAAGTACAGGTCACGGCCCTTGTGGCCGTAGTGCTCGGTGGGTTCCAGACCTTTTACGGTCCGGTGATCGGCGCCTACATCATGGGCATCGTGCGAAACCTTTTGCTCTTTTACGTCTCCTCAGTTTGGGGCGGGCAGATCCTCTACATCATGATCCTGGTCTTTATCGTCTTCCGACCCTATGGACTCATCGGCAAACGAACCGTGAAGAAGGTGTAATATGCTGACCAAAGGAAAACAACATCCACTCCTCGGTTTCGTGCTCTTCGGACTCGCCCTCGCCTCCGTTCCACTTCTGGCGAACGTGGGTCTGATGAAAAACGCAGCCGTGACAACGATCGGTGGCGCTTTGATCTACGCCATCGCAGCACTCGGACTCAACATCTTGCTCGGCTACTCGGGATTGATCTCCCTGGGTACCGCTGGATTCATGGGACTTGCCACCTACGTATCGGCCTACGTGGCCATGGACCTCGGTTGGCCCTTTGAAGTCGCCCTGCTCGCCGCCATCATCTTTCCCACGATCGTCGGTGTGCTCGTCGGACTCGTCTCCCTTCGTATCGAGGGCTATTACTTGGCCATTGCGACGCTAGCGGTCTCAGAGATCTTGCGAAAGACCTTCGAGGAATTCGACCAGTTTACCGGGGGATTCAGCGGTAAGTCGGCTAACTACCCCACGCTCTTCGGCGTGTTGGAGTTGGATCGATCCACTACCTATCTGTTCATTGTCTTTGTGCTGGTGATCATCATGATGATCACCTATAACCTGATGAACGGCTATCTCGGAAGAGCGCTCAACGCCATGCGGGGTAGCGAGGCCGCCTCCCAGGCCATGGGCGTCAATTTGCTCAGGTATCGTCTGACGGCCTTTGCACTAGCCACGATGTTCGCTAGCGTGGCGGGTGTCCTCTACGTACACTTTGTCAAGTTCACCTACCCGGCCAGTTGGACGCTCAAGCTGTCCCTGGACTTTCTGGCCATGATCGTCATCGGCGGAATGCGCTCGATTTATGGAACGGTGCTTGGGGCCTTCGTGGTCTTCGCGGTACCGGATCTGTTCCTAAAGCAGATACCCTACTTCGAGAACCTTTCCTATGTGTTCAACGGCGTACTGATTATCGTGGTCATCATGTTCTATCCCAACGGTCTGATCCGCATCGGGAGCGATTTCAAACGCCTGGCACGAAAGCTGACCAAGGGAGGTGACGCGAGATGAGCCAGACACTGCATCTTCCGGAGGACCTGGTGATGAAGGTGGAGAACCTGTCTATCGCCTTCGGTGGTCTTAAGGCCGTCGATGACCTCTCCTTTGATATCAAAAAGAAAGAGGTTTATGGTCTGATCGGTCCCAACGGTGCCGGTAAGACCACGGTCTTCAATTGCATCACGCAGTTTTACAAACCCGATGTCGGTAGCATCTTGTTCGAAGCGGGTGATCAAAGGATACACAGTCTGACAGATCTTCCGGTCCACAAGATCATTCGCCTCGGGCTCGTCCGCACCTTCCAGAACGTTGAGTTGATCAAAGAACTCTCGATTATCGACAACGTGTTGATCGGTGCGCACATCGACTTCAAGGCCTCGACCCTCGAGCAGGCGCTTCGTCTGCCCCGGGCGCGGAAGGAAGAGAAAAAATATGAGAAGGAGGCGATCCGAATCCTCTCTGTACTGCATCTCGATCATCTCAAGGACCAGCCGGCGGGAGGGCAACCCTACGGCATCCTGAAAAAGATTGAGTTGGCACGTACCCTGATGTCACGACCGAAGCTGATCATCTTAGATGAGCCGGCGGCAGGTCTCAACGATACGGAAACGCTAGAGCTGGCCAGATTGATCCGGGAGATTCGGGATCAGTTCGACTGTTCGATCCTCTTGGTCGAGCACGACATGCGGCTCGTGATGGATGTCTGCGACCGCATCTGTGCCATCAACTTCGGTAAAAGGCTTGCCATCGGGACACCGAAGGAAATCCAGCAGAACGAGGCCGTTCAAAAAGCCTACCTGGGGGTGGAGTAAATGTCTGAGAAGAATCTTGCCCTCGCGATTCGTGGTCTGCAAGTGAACTACGGTGCCATCCAGGCACTGAAGGGAATCGACATCGATGTACCCGATGGATCCGTAGTGGCCCTACTCGGTGCCAATGGAGCGGGGAAGAGCACAACCCTCCGCACAATCTCTGGACTCGTGGAGGATGCCAAGGGATCGATCAAACTATACGGAGAGGAGATCCTTGGGAAAGAGGCGGAGAAAATCGCCGCCCTGGGCATCAGCCAATCACCTGAGGGGCGTGCGGTGTTCAAAGAACTGACCGTCGAGGAAAATCTAAAGGTCGGGGCCTTCACGCAGCGTGACAAGAAAGCGATCAAGAACAGCTTCGAACGCGTCTACCGTTATTTTCCCGTCCTCGAAGAGCGGAAGAGACAGATTTCCTCTACCTTGTCCGGTGGGGAACAGCAGATGCTGGCCATTGCCAGGGCCCTGATGAGTGCGCCCAAGGTGCTTTTACTCGACGAACCGTCATTGGGTCTAGCCCCCTTGATTGTCCAGGATATCATGCATATCGTGAAGGAAATTGCCAGCGAGGGCACAACGGTGGTCATCGTAGAACAGAATGCAGCCCAGACGCTAAAGATCGCCGATTACGCCTACGTGATTGAGCTCGGAAACATCGGGATGTCCGGTGAAGCGGCCACCCTGGCCAATGATCCGAAACTCGTTGAGGCCTATCTCGGCAAGCATTAACCTTCTTCTCGTTTCATCGCCCTTTGCCGGGTGAAGAAGTGATAGATGTCAACATGCCGGATCATCGGCACAAACACCTTCGACGGATCAGCCGTCGACCATTCAATTTGAGGAGGAAACACACATGAAAAGAACGATCGCTCTATTACTCGCCATCGTCATGACATTCTCGCTGGCCGCCTGCGGCACCGATGCGGGTACCGAATCCGAAGCACCCGCCGATGGCTCCGATGCTCCGGCAGCTGAAGCACCTTCAGAAGAGCCAGCACAAGGGGTCACCGAAGATACGATTAAAGTCGGTAACTCGGCGGCCACATCCGGCGCCTACGCTCCAGTAGGAGTACCCTTCAATGCCGGGATCGTATCCTATTTCGAAATGATCAACGAACAAGGTGGCGTGAACGGTCGACAGATTGAGTTCGTACATACGGATGATGAGTTCGATCCCGTCAAAGGTCGCGCAGCACTGAGCCAGCTTGTGGAAGATGAAGAGATCTTTGCCCTCGTGGGCCACTTCGGGACGCCCGTCGTTGGCGCAACGATCGAAGATGTCAAGGACTACGGTATCCCGGCAGTGTACTTCGCCACGGGTATTGGACAACTCTACAATGATAACGCAACCGGTCGCGAGCGTGGGATCTTCCCCGTTCAACCGATCTACAAGACGGAAGGACAGATCATGGTAGCACGCGCGGTGGGTGACTTCGGTGCGGAGAAACTCGGCGTGATTTACACCAACGACGACGCAGGAAAAGACCTCTATGCCGGTGCCCAGGCAAAAGCCGAAGAGCTTGGGGTGGAACTTGTGGCCGAGCAGGTGACAGCCGGTGCCACGGACGTTTCCTCAGCCGTGACGAGCATCAAGAACGCCGATGTGGACTTTATCCTCGGAGCAGCTATCCAGGCGACCATCCCCACAATTGTGAAAGAACTCGCGGCTCAGAATGTGAACGTGGACGTCATCACGACCTATGTGAATGTATCTCCTGTCATTGCGGCTTCTATGGTGAATGAAATCGCAGGAAAATTTGATGTTTACGGTCTTGGTTGGGTATCCTTCGAAGGAGAACGCGCCCAGGCACTCGAACTGTACGCAGAGCAAACTCCAGAGTACGCCGACAATGTGTACGCTATGACCGGCTGGATCGCCGGACACTTCTTCGTAGAAGGTCTCAAGCGCGTGGACGGTACGCTCACATGGGAAGCTTTCATGGACGCCATGGAAGAAGCACCCATCCAAAACCCCTTCGGTGGACAGATTTCTTACGAAGGTGGCATGAGAGCGGGTACACAGGAAATGAACCTGTCCAAAGTATCTCATGAGAATCTTGAGGGTGAGTGGATTGTAGAGGATGGCCTGCGCTCCATGGACGAGCTCCTCGGAAACGAGTAGCAACGGTTGCACCATTTAAGAAGGGCGGGCCATCCCGTCCTTTCTCTTTATATCGAGACAGAAGAAACGGAGGAATCCAATGTCCTATCAGGAAAAATGCATCACAGTGGAACAGGCTCTCGAACTGGTGCGTTCGGAGGACCAGATCGTCACGGGACTGGGTGCCGCGGAGGCCAAAGCCTTCATGGAGGCTGTTCACAGGCTAAAAGGACGCGTGGCACAGGTGACCATCACCAACTGTCTGTCCCTTGCGAAGGGAGAGTTTCTCAAGGAAGCGTACAAGGAGACCCTAGCGATCGACGGCTGGTTCTTCTCGCCGGGACTGCGCAAAGCCTTTCCCCACGGCAACGTACAGTTCATCCCCAATCACCTGCATCTGGCAGGTACCAAGCGTTTGGCGCATGTCAAGCCCAGGATCTACGTGGGCGCGGCGACCGTTCCGGATAAACACGGCTACATTTCTCTCAGTGTGTCGAACACCTACGAGAAAAGAATGATCGAGGCGGCGGAAGTCGTGATCCTGGAGATCAACGAGAAGTATCCCCGTACCTTTGGAGATGTGGAGCTCCACGTGAGCGAGGTGGATTATCTGATCGAGGTGGATTACGATGTGCCCACCCTGCCCGACGTACCACCGAACGAGAAAGACCTGAAGATCGGTGCTTACATCGCCGAACAGATAAAGGATGGCGATACCCTTCAGCTGGGCATCGGTGGTATCCCCAACGCCGTGGCCGCGGCGCTTTTCGATAAGAAGGACCTGGGCATCCACACGGAGATGCTGACCTCAGGGATGGTCGATCTGATCGAGGCTGGTGTTATCACTGGGAAGAAAAAAAATCTGCATCCGGGTAAAGTCGTGTGCACCTTTGCCCTGGGCAATCAAAAGCTTTACGATTTTCTCGACGATAACCCTTCTGTGATGGTGCTCGACGGCCATTACGTCAATGATCCTTACGTAATCGGTCAAAACGACAATATGGTATCCATCAATACATCGATGGAGGTCGATCTCTCGGGCCAGGTCTGCTCCGAGTCCATCGGACCCGTTCAGTTCTCCGGAACCGGCGGACAGGCCGACACAGCCGTCGGGGCTCAAATCGCCAAAAACGGTAGGAGCTTCATCGCCCTCTACTCCACGGCGATGGTCCGCAATCCGGAGACGGGTGAGCGGGAGGAAATCTCCAAGATCGTACCCATGCTCAAGCGCGGGGCCATTGTGACGCTCTCCCGTAACGATGTGGATCGCGTGGTCACGGAGTACGGAGTCGCGGAGCTCAGGGGGACCAACGTGAGGGAGCGGATCGAGCGTTTGATCGCTATCGCCCACCCCAAGTTCCGTGAGGAGCTCTGGGAACAGGCCTTTAGTCTCGGCCTGACGCACAGGAGATAAGCCATGGCTGTCTTTCGATTTCAAGACCAGGACATCTATTTTGAAGAGCATGGGAAAGGGCGTCCCCTTGTTCTTTTGAACGGGATCATGATGTCCACGAAAAGCTGGGACCTTTTTGTCGCATCCTTTTCCCAGAACAATCGGTTGATCCTTGTGGATTTTATTGATCAGGGCCAATCGGGGGCTATGGATAGGCCTTACACGCAGGCTCTGCAAGTATCCATGCTCAAAGCGCTTCTCGATCATTTGGAGCTGGCTACTGTGAACCTCGTGGGAATTTCCTACGGCGGGGAGGTGGCCCTGCGCTTTGCCGTCGATCACACCCACCGGGTGGACCGTCTCGTACTCTTCAATACAGCGGCGCGCACGACTCCTTGGCTGAAGGACATCGGCGATGCGTGGAACCTCAGCGCGTCGAATCCCCTACATTATTACCTCACGACCATCCCCGTGATCTACTCCCCAGGATTCTACACGAAAAACCACGACTGGATGAAGAAAAGACAGGAGCTGCTCGTCGAATCGGTGTTTTCCGACATGGACTTCATCGGCAGGATGATCCGACTGACGAAAAGTGCCGAGGACCACGATGTGACGCCTTCGCTGGCGGCCATTGAGATCCCAACCCTGGTGGTTTCCAGCGAGGAGGATGTCATCACGCCCAAGGCCGAGCAAGTCCTGATTGCCAGGTTGATGCCGGCGGCGGAACACATCATCCTGCCGGGTGCCGGTCATGCTTCGATGTACGAAAAGCCCGGGCTCTTTGCCACATTGACCCTTGGTTTCGTCAATGCTCTTGACGTGACTTTAAGTGTACTATGATCTCGTGACTTGAATCTTCTTTCATAATGAGAGGGCTTGTGATAAAATAGGTGCCGGATTCACACGCGAAAACAAGACCATAGAACAGGAGAAGGGTGTCCCATGGAGCATAATGTCAACATCCCGAAAACAAAACGTGGTCAGAAGACCATGGATCGGATCATGCGCGCGGCTGAACTGATTTTCTACGAGAAGGGGTACCACGGTACGTCGATCGTGGATATCACGACGGCGGCTGACGTGGCTCCTGGGACTTTCTACATTTATTTCAAAGACAAGTATACGCTCTACAAGTACCTCCTGCTCAGCTACAGCCACGACATTCGCAAGGCGATTGCAGTGGCTGCTAATCCCTACAAGACGCGGGCTGAAAAAGAACGCATCGGCCTGAGGGCCTATTTCGAGTATATTCACGAGCACAAGCACGTTTACAACATCATCTGGGAATCCCTCTACATCGACAAGTCCCTTTTCGTTGACTACTACGAATCCTTTTCCGAACGTTATCGTACGGGTCTCGAACAGGCGCGTGAGGCGGAAGAGGTCATCGATGCAGATCTGACCGTGATGAGCTACCTCCTCATGGGGGTCTCGAACTTCGTGGGGCTCAAGTACGTGATGTTCGATGAAGATGAGGAGCCAGATTTCGATTTTATCGTCGATGAAACCATGAAGATCCTACAGAAGGGACTCTTCACCAAATAAATGAACCAAGGCGCACCCTGCTGGGATGCGCCTTTTTGATGATTTAGCGCCCGCACACTCGTGACTTCAGTCGTGAGTGTGCGGGCGCTAAATCATCAATGATAGTCATTCTAAATATTTTTTTATCTCAAGCTGCAATTGTTCAGCGTCAATGATTCTGTATACCTTTTCATCAGCGGATTCATATATGATGTTGACTTCTCCCAAAATAATATGCTTCGGTTTATGCTGATCAGTATAATCGATTTCAATATCTATTTTGTCTGTTGCCATTGGAAATGGATTGCTTGTCTCAACCACCATATATTCCTGTAGTAAATCTATCAGCTCACTCACGATCATTTCATCTACAATCTTCTGATCATTCACGGTGATGGCATTGATACTTTTCGAATCTTTAATCATCGCAATCGGTTTGGATCGATTGTGAATCAGAACTGTCATAAGTAGCATACATGCAATCGCCACCACGCCGAACAAAAATCTTTTTTTCATGGCATTACCCCCAAATCATTCTATACATAGCATACTACACAGGTACAAAGCAAGCCAGTCTTTTGCGATGAAGGCGCGTGGGGTTCTTTGGACTCTCTTGCACTGAGCTAGTGTGTGCTCAAACGCCTCTCGTTTCGAATGTAAGTGCTTTAAAAAAGGTCGCTCCTTCCTTTGCATCGGTCGATTCATCCACTATAAGCTAACAGTGGTTTTTCTTAAATCGAGCGATCGCGGACAATTCTCACCACCTTGGAGGACGGTAGGCGGTATAATAGAAGAAAAGGGAAGGCTGGGAGGTGATCGGAATGATCAAAGGCATGCGACTAGGGCAAGTGAATGCCTACCTGATTTTTGAGGGAACTCGCGTGATTCTGGTGGATGCCGGTGTACATCCACGGCACGCTAAAGAGATTGAGAAGGCCATCGTGGCCGAAGGGTTCGGTCTCGAGGATCTATCGCTGATTATCGTGACCCATGTGCACTACGATCACGTGGGGGCGCTCAAAGACATTCGGGATCGGTCCAGGGCGCCGGTGCTGGTCCATCGTCTGGAAAAGGAGGCCCTCGCACGCGGCAGTACTCCTTTTCCCAAGGGGACCCATTTCTTCACGCGTCTTCTGTCGCACCTGGCGAACAGACTACCCGGGGGAGGGACCTTCCAAGCGGTTGAGGCGGAGATAACCTTCGATGTGGACTTTGATCTCGCCCCCTACGGCGTGAAGGGGCGAGTGATCCATACCCCCGGACACACACCGGGTTCCGCGTCCGTCCATTTAAAGGAAGGGTTTTGCATCGTGGGCGACACGCTCTTTCACGTGGTGCCCTGGTCCTTCTATCCTCCTTTTGCAGAAGAGGAGCAGAAGCTTCTGGACACCTGGCAGAAACTGAGCACCCTGGGTGTCAAGGCATACTTACCAGGACACGGACGTCCCATCGATGCCGATCGATTCCAGAAGCACGTGCATAAGAAGGAGGGTGGAAGGACATGATGCCAGAAGGTTATACCCTGACAACGGAAGCAGATGCCTTTTCTGTTGAAGCGGTGGCGGCCCTCTTGTCCCAGTCCTATTGGGCATCCGAGCGAACGCCCGAAAGGATAGCTGCCTCGATGGAGGCAAGTGATCTGTACGGGTTGAAGTCAGGGGGGCGTCTCGTGGCTTTTGCGCGGGTCCTGAGCGATCATGCGACGGTCTTCTGGCTCTGCGATGTAATCGTAGACGAGGGGCACCGCGGAAAGGGATTGGGCAAGGCCCTGATGCGTTATATTTTGAAGGAACCTAAGTATAGCGATTGCCTGGGCGTGCTCGCTACAAAGGATGCCCACAGCTTATATGCACGTTATGGCTTTCGGTCGGCACCGGACCGGCTGATGCTAAGACCGAGGGAGGAAGATACTTGAATAGAAGAAATGATCTTATGGAACTGAGGGAACGTTTTAAAGCACAGGTGTCCGGTTCCAGGCTACAGGCATTGGAAATCCACCTTCCCACAGAAGAAGACCGAGCGGAACTACACGCCCTCTTCACGGAGGTGATCCGATCGAACTTCGAAAGGGAGGGGTTGGGTGCCGATCATCCAGCGGTCCCGGACTTGATTGCTGAAAAAAGGATATTGCTCAACAAAGTGCTCTCGGGTGACCGGCAAGAGGGCCACTTCTATGTCCTGCGATGGGCGGGTAAAATTGTGGCCACCATCGAGTGGGGACCACCCGGCCATTTGATCCGTGAGCTCTCCGAAGGGCGTTATGCCGAGACCATGGAGATTGGGACGGTGTTCATTTTACCCACTTACCAACGGCGCGGTATTGGCAAGATCCTATTGACACTGGCCGAGGAAGATCTCAAGCGATGTGGACACAGGAGCTATGTGCTGGACAGTGGTTACGGATACGCCCAGGTCTACTGGAAGCAGCGGTTGGGTGAGCCGGCGGTGATTATCCCCGGCTACTGGGGAGAAGATGCGCCGCACATGATCTGGCACGGAACGATAGAGGGTGCATAGGGAGGTTTTGTAATGGCTGAAAAGAGATTTGTGGTTGAGGAGAAAGAAGGACTACTCCGGTCAGTTCGTGTGATCGTGGACACTGAGACCGGCGTGAACTACCTCTTCGTATCCGAAGGATACGGAGCAGGGTTGACGGTTTTGGTGGATCGGGAGGGGAAACCCATCATCACCCACGTGCGCTGAATAGGCAAAAACCCACAAGCCGTGGGTTTTTCTCATGAACACACCGCTTTCGGGTATATAATCCATGAAACGGATAATGGTGTGAAGGAGGAGACGCATGAAGAACTATGATCTGATTGTCATCGGCATGGGTCCCGCAGGGATGACGGCCGTGGGCATGGGGAGCAAACTGGGCCTGAAGGTACTTGGAATCGAACGGGAAAAAGTGGGTGGTGAGTGCCTCAACGTGGGGTGCATCCCGTCGAAGGCGCTGTTGAAAGCGGCCAAGATGAAAAGAGATGCGGCGAAACTATCGGCCTTCGGACTTTTTCTAGAGGAAGAGGTCGAGGTTAAGGATCCCTTGGCCATTGTCAGGGAACGGGTGGCTTCGCAAACGGGCGCACCGCTCATGGCCCGCTTTGAGTCGGCAGATGTGCTGCTTGGGAAGGGCCCGGCCACTTTCATCGATGAGAAGACCGTTTTGGTCGATGGTGAGCGGTACATAGCCAATCTGATTTTTATCGCCACTGGAACGACCCCCATGATCCCTCCCATCGAGGGTATCGATCGGGTGGAGTACCTCACGAATGTCAATGTGTTCGATCTGAAAGAGATCCCTGGGACACTGACCATCATCGGTGGTGGGGTCATCGGTGTGGAGATGGCCCAGGCTTTCAACCGTCTTGGTAGCGAGGTGACGATCGTGCATATGGACGATCACCTGCTCCCTTCAGAAGATGCGGAGGCGGCCGCCGTGCTAGAGGAACGTTTTACGGAAGAAGGCATCGCCTTCTTCAACGGTACGACCATCCGGTCCGTAGAGGAAAAGGATGGGCAAATCATCACGGTGACGGAGGCCGGCACCTTTACCTCCGATAAGTTGCTCGTAGCCGCCGGGAGAAGACCAGCACTCGAGGGACTTGATCTCGAGGCGGCCAAGATCCACTACGATAAGTCGGGCGTTCTGGTAGATGCCTATAACCGGACCAACCAACGTCATGTTTACGCCGTAGGAGATGTGAACGGAAAATGGCTCCTCACCCACGCTGCCATGCACCAGGCCATGATCTCCCTGATGCAGGCCATGAGCCAGAAGGAACCAGAACATCTCGAGCGCGACCGGTATGTTGTGCCGACGGCGGTCTATTCAGACCCGGAGGTTGCCCAAGTGGGTTATACGGAGAGCGCGGCAAAAAGGGCGGGTTTCGAGGTGTACGTGATCAAGGAACTCTATGCCACCTACGCCAGGGCTGTCACCGACGGGGCACCGGAGGGCTTCGTCAAGGTCGTGACCGACGACAGCGGACGGATCTACGGTGCGACCGTCGTCGGGGAACAGGCTTCGGAGCTAATCGGCGAGTGGACACTGGCCATGCAACATCAACTGGGTCTCATGGAGATCCTGATGACACAACACGCTTTCCCCACACTGTCGGTCCTCAACAAAAACGTTGCAGAGAAATGGATGATGCGCATGGCATCACAAGGTAAACTGGGCGCTCTTCTGGGATAAGAAAAATCAGATCAAGAGAAACGGGGTGGGTTATGGATAATAAAATCAAAACGATCGAAGCGTACATGGAGTCCTTGGATGAAAAGCGGCGGCCGATGATCGCCGCACTGCGCGATGTGATGCGACGTCACCTTCCAGATGGAGTGGAGGAAGGGATGGCCAACGGTATGATTGGCTATGCGATTCCTCACGAGCGGTACCCGGCAGGGTATCACGTGAACCCCGAGGAACCGCTGCCCTTTTTCGCTTTGGCCAATCAGAAACAGTACGTTTCGGTCTACCACATGGCACTGGGACTCTTCCCGGAAGTGGAAGAGTGGTACCGTGAAATCTATCGGGAGCGCTTCGGCAAGAAACCCAATATGGGCAAAAGCTGTCTGCGCTTCAAAGCGGTGGATGAGAAGGTGCTCAGCTTGATCGGTGAACTGTGCGAACAGGTGAGTGTGGCCGCTTATATCGAGGCCTACGAGCGGGTTATAACGAAAAAATAGGCGATCTGAGCGATCAGGAGGATGCATATTGAGTACATCGAAGCATAACTATATCGTAAAACAGGTGGCGAACATCCGCGAAGAAGATTTAGCATCCTTCCGGCGTTATCAGAAGGTGGAGCGCGTGTGGCGCGAGGAAAAGGGAAACTGGGTAGAGAAAACTTGTGTTTTCGAGGAAGATTGGACATCGCAGGAAATCGCGATAATCACCAATAGACTAAGGGCTATTGACGCTGGCGGTGGGCGCGTGACAATGGTGCGGGCAGATGACCGGATCGTGGGTTTTGCCGCTACGGTCAGTAAAGAGCTGGGACCCAAGGGGGAATTCCGACAGCTTTACTACTGTCACGTTTCACGTGACCATAGGGGTAAGGGAGTTGGCACGATGCTCCTTGAAGATGCGCTGGAAAGGTTGGATCCGGAGGCGGAGGGCCTCTATATTTCTGCACACTCCTCAGTGGAGTCAACGGGGTTTTACCTCAAGCACGGATGCCTCGATGCACCGTGGCGCTCTCCGGAGCAAGTTGCTTTAGAACCCTATGACCGTCAGTTGGTGCTCTATCGCGAAATGTACCAGCCGCCGCACTACAGTCGCTTGCAGTCGTCGGATGTTGGGAAGATGGATGTCATCGATGCTTCTCAGACCATCGGACGCGCGTGGCGAGAGATCGATGGTGTGAGACAGTTGGTACGGATCGACTACGAGGATCCAACTTGGCCCAATGGAGAAGAAGCACACCGGATGGGATTTGTCGATGCCGTTTCGAAAGGTGGCGTGGCCATCGGCGCACTGGATCGCGAGGGAATCATGAAAGGATTCGGAACGATCAAGGGTGAGCTGTACGGTGAGCACAACCGGTACGCTCTGCTCGACCAACTTTTCATCAGTCGTGAGAGCAGGGGAATGGGCATCGGACGAAGGCTTTTCGATTACTTAGCTGAAGCGGCGAAAGAGCTGGGTGCTGATCATCTTTATATTTGTGCGGGTTCTGCTGAAGAGACGATTGCATTTTACCGAGCCCTCGGTTGTCGGGAGGCGGTGGAGGTAATCAGAGAACTGGCGGAGGCAGATCCACGGGATCTGCAGTTGGTCTATTCTCTGAAACGAGGACCAAGAGGAGGTGACGAGCATGAAAATAGATGACTTTGCTTTTAAAAGAAGCGATGCATTGTTGATCGTGGACGTACAGGTGGACTTCTGTCCCGGCGGCGCGCTGGCGATTCCCGGTGGGGATCGGGTGGTGCCCATTACCAACGAGCTGATTGCCGCGGCCGCGGCATCAGATGTACCGATCATCGCCTCCCGAGACTGGCACCCTCGGGAACACCCAAGTTTCGAAGAAAGCGGCGGATCATGGCCCGTACACTGCCTACAGGACTCAAATGGCGCTGCCTTTCACCCGGATCTTCAACTTCCGGAAGCGGCGATTGTGGTGACGAAGGGTACACGCTTCGATCGGGACCAGAACTCAGCCTTCGATGGAACGGGGTTGAAAGAACTCTTGGCGCGGATGGGTGTGAAGCGACTGATCGTCACTGGTTTGGCCGAGGACGTCTGCGTCCTATCCACGGTCCTCGATGCCTTGGACGCTAGATTGGATGCCATTCTCGTGGCCGAGGCCACCCGGGCCGTCACCGTCGCCGGTGGCGACCGCGCACGGAGAACCATGAGCGACCGTGGTGTACAGATCATTTGACAAACCGGGGAAGGAGACTGAGATCGCCTGACGATCTGCTTTTCTTCCCCTTCCTTTATTGTGGTATGCTAGAAAGAAAGCGATGGGGGCGATGTGATGCGTGTAAGGGATATGGGGATCGAGATCGGTCGGCTACCGACGGGTCCTGAGAATGCGATGACCGATGTGCCGGGGGTGAGCGTTGGCCACGCCGCTGCAATAGGAGAAGATGTCCGAACGGGGGTAACGGCCGTCTTGCCCCACGCTGGGAATCTCTTTCGCGAGAAGGTTCTGGCTGTGACCCATGTGATCAACGGCTACGGCAAGAGTCTCGGTTTGATGCAGATCGATGAGCTGGGGACGATCGAGAGTCCGATTCTCCTCTGCAGCACCCGTTACGTCGGTGCCGTGGCCGATGCATCGATCCGCTTGTCTATGGCGGAAAATCCAGAGATCGGCAGGAAAACCGGAACGGTCAATCCCGTGGTTTGCGAATGCAACGATAGTTACTTGCATGATTTTAAAGCCGACGTGCCGATCGACCCGCTCGTCGTGAAAGCGGTGGAGGCTGCGGAGGAACACACGGAAGAGGGGTGCGTGGGTGCCGGGACCGGTATGTCGAGCTATGGTCTGAAGGGCGGCATCGGCACCTCTTCCAGAAGGGTTGAGGTCGGAGATGAAATTTTTCATATTGGGATCTTGGTGCTCTCGAACTTCGGAGAAGGCCCCGATCTGATCGTGGGTGGACGCCCCGTGGGTCGAGCGCTCTTCAGTGAAGGAGAGGTGGACAAGGGGTCGATCATCATCCTTCTCGGTACGGATCTGCCAGTCTCCGAACGTCAGCTCGGCCGCATGGCACGAAGGGCCGTGGTCGGGCTCGGCCGTACGGGTTCTTATCTCGGCAACGGGAGCGGTGATGTGGTCATCGGATTCTCGACGGCTAATAGAAGTCAACACTGGCCCGAGAGCACGACCTACACCTGGCGGGTGCTCGCTGAAGACAGGATGGACCTGGCCTTTCGAGGGGTGATTGAGGCCACGGAAGAGGCCGTTCTGAACGCGCTGGTGGTGGCCGAAAGTCTAGAAGGTCGCGCGGGACATAAGCGTTTGTCCCTTCGCGACCGTTTGCAGGAAAAAGGATACACTGAAGCTTTCGGGGAGAACCCACGTGGCAACTTTTGAAAATGCTCATAAGCTGGATATCCGACTGCTTACAGCGGAGGTGCAGGTGCCCACGGAACGGAAGGTGTTGTGCTCTTCGGAACAGAATAGAAAAATCACTGGGCTCGAAGCGCTACTAGAGCAGCGCCCTACTTAGAACTGAAGGGGAGAAGTGCGAATGGAAGAACAGAAGATCTTGCGGACCATCGATGCGCTGCGGCGCAACGGTTTTCACGTACACAGAACCAAAGATCGGCAGGAAGCAGCTGAACTTTTTTTTGAGAGAGTACTTGATCCCGACCACCACCAAGTCGTATCCTGGGCTGATTCGGAGACCATGATGGCCACGGGCGTTCTGGAGCAGCTGAGGAATCGTGAGGACCTTACCTTCATCGAGACTTTCAATGCGTTTCTCGACCGGCCGACGATTATAGAGAACCGCAGACGTGCGCTTTTGGCAGATCTCTTTCTCACCGGTAGCAACGCCCTGACCGAAAACGGGCAGATTGTGAACCTGGATATGGTTGGCAATCGCGTGGCCGCCATCGCCTTTGGGCCGAAGACCGTGGTCCTTTTCATGGGAAAGAATAAAATCGTCCCTGATCTTGAGTGTGCGATGGACCGCGTGAAAAACGAAACGGCAGTCAAGAACGCGATCCGACATCCAGGGCTCAGCACCCCCTGTCGCGTTACAGGCATTTGTAGCGATTGTGCAAGCCCTGATAGGATCTGCAATGTGTGGACGATCACGGAGAAATCTTTCCCGCAGGGTCGAATCCACGTGGTGTTGATCGATGAGGAACTGGGATTGTAGACGGGGTGCTGTCGACTGGCAACGAGGGGTAGACGGAGTGTGGCACGCGGCTGATAAACACCGAAGCGAGCTTTTGTCCATCCTGCGGTAGCCCTCTGTCAGACGGAGGAAGTGATACGAAAGAGAATAGCAGGGGACGTCTCAGAAAACAGGTCATTCCTCTTGACCGTCGTCCAAGCAGAGGGTCATACCAGCATCCCTAGCGTCTAACGGTATTCCTCTGCGTTCCCTTGGCAGACCCATGCGCTGTTTCCATCAGCTGTGGCCTGAAATGTACCCGTTAACAGAATCCTTCAAAATCTCCCGGTGCTTTTAAGCACTGGGTTTTATTTTTTTGTCATATTCCGGCATATTCCATCAACTGTACGATGATTTTTGAATTTTTATCAGGCATGTATGCTAAAGTATTTCGTGATACGATATAAAAGTGATGCATTTAATGGGGGGAAAAAAATGAAGAATATGAAGAAAAGAAACAAGAGTTTGGCGAGCCGAATCCTGTGGCTCTTGATCGGGGTGGTGGTACTCGCGCAAACGCTCGTGGGCGCTGGCGTCTATTGGCGTGTCTCGGAGCTGATCAAAAGTCAGCGGATACAAGCTGCAGAGGACCTCAGCGATCAGATTGCCATTTCCATCGACAACTACTTGGCGGGATACGAGGGAATCGTCCGCGCACTGGGCCAGCAGGGGGAACTGCGCCAAATCATGTCGGATGAGACCGCTGAGCAGGAGCTGCTCGCTACCTTCGAAGGTTTTGTCAACCAGAACCCGGGGATTTTTTACCTCTACATGGGGACCGAGGACGGCCGGATGCTCATGAAGCCCGATGACGATCTCGGCCCGGGCTACGACCCGAGGGTAAGGGATTGGTACCTTGCGGCCAAGGAGGCCGGATCTTTTATTTGGACGGATCCCTATTTCGACGATACGGTGGATCAGATGATGATCTCGGCCTGCCAACCGGTCTACGATCCGGCGGGCCGATTCGTCGGTGTTGTCGCTGCCGATCTCACCCTGGACACACTTAATGCGCAGACGAGAGATTTTCGCATTGGTGAGCGCGGTTTCCCCATGGTCGTGGACCGCATGGGGACGATCATGACCCACCCCGATGCGACGTTGATCGGCAAGGGTCTTTCGATCCCGGAACTCGAAGAGGCACTGGCCAGCGGAAACGAAGCGGGCGTTGATTTTGCAGAAGAAGAAGAAGACGGTACCCTGGAGAAGAAATATGGGGCGATCAGCCGGATCGAGAGCCTGAACTGGATCGTAGTATCAAGCCTTTACTACGAGGAGATCAACAGGGACCTGATGCGGGTGCTGATGCTTATTTTCTTAGTATCGCTCGCTACTATCGCCCTTTCTGTCTTTCTCGTCCAGGTGTTCACGCGTCGCTTCAAGAGACAGATCGACCGTCTTGTGGAGACGATGCGGCAGGCGCGCACCGGTGACCTGGATGTGCGTAGCGCCATTGATTCGGATGACGAGATCGGTACGCTGAGCCGTTATTTCGACGAAACAATCGCTGAACTGGGAAAACTGGTGGGTGAGATCAAGCGCGTGGCGACGAGCCTGGCCGATGCATCGGAGAATCTAGCGGCCACCAGTGAAGAGGTCAGCGCCTCGGCCGATGAGGTTGCTCACTCTGTAGACGAAATCGCCCGGGGTGCCCAGGACCAGGCGGGCGATGCTGAACACGGTGCCCGCATCGCCGATAGCCTGTCCCAACGCTTTATGACGCTCGGTCAGACGACCGGAGAGATGCTCACCATCACAGAAGAAACGGATTACGCTTACCAAGAGGGTATCGGGTCTGTAGAGAACTTGGCTGAGAAAAACAAGGAAGCCATGGCGGCCAATGCTGATATCGAGCGCGCGATCCTTCAGCTCAACGAGCGGACGGAAGCCATCGGTGGCATTCTAGATGCTATCGCGTCGATCAGTGAGCAGACGAATCTGCTCGCGCTCAACGCATCAATCGAAGCGGCACGTGCCGGAGAACACGGACGTGGCTTTGCCGTGGTGGCGGAGGAAATCCGCAAACTGGCGGAAGAATCGGCCGAATCGGCCGATCGCGTCCGTGTGATCGTGGGGCACATCCGCTCCGACGGTAGCGCTTCTGTGTCCAGCATGGGAACCCTGAAGCGGCTCGCTGAGCAACAGGACACGGCCGTCCACGATGTGGTGGTAGCCTTCGGATCCATCCGAAGGGCCTACGAGCAAATCGCCGATAAGATCATGCTCATCGGTGCTGCGGTACAGGAAGTGGATGAAGACCGCGAGCGGTTTGTCGTGAGCATCGGGAACATCTCGGCCGTATCGGAGGAGACCGCCGCCGCTTCTCAGGAGGTGAGCGCTTCAATGGATCAACAGACGCATGCTGTGGAGGAAGTGGCCAAGGCTGCGCAGGATCTGAACCAAATCGGTCTGGAGCTTTCTAGCGCTATCGATCGTTTCAAGGTATAAGTGCAAAATGTTGGAAAAGCTCGTCCCTCGGACGGGCTTTTTGTTATAATGGAAGAATAATCATCAGGTGGCGTAAAGGTGGCATAAGAGGAAAGGAGCGAATCGGATGAAAGAGAAGACCTATAGTGAAGAAAGAGGAGCGAAAGTGAAGTACACTACGTCCGGCTTGCCCCCTCGTTCCGAAGCACAGGCCATTGCTGTGAAGTATTTTATTTTTGGTTTTCTGTGGATTCTCTTGACCGATCGTTTGCTTTTATTTCTCTTGGGGGATGCGGAGCGCGTGCAACAGGCGCAAACCCTCAAAGGTTGGTTCTATGTTGGGATCACCACGCTTCTCGTCTACGGGCTGGTCTATCGACAGGGGCGAATCATTGCCGACTATATCGAGCGTTTGCGCACTTCTTATCGCGACCTCAGTGATACACATGCTGAGCTGGAAGAAGCAAACGCAACGCTGGAGGAAACACAGACCCATCTCTTCCGAGAGAAGCATCTGGCGGAGCACCTCGTGGACGCTGCGCCGATCCTGTTCGCCACGTGGAATGAGCGGGGTCACTTGACTTCGCTCAATGCCTTTGGAGAACGGCTTTACGGTTATCCATCTGAAGAGCTCATCGGCAAGAGCTGGCGGGCTGTGGTCCCGTTTTTTCTTCATGTGAAAGACCGGTCTCGTATCATCGATCGCCTGCAGTATCAAATCGATCAGCGGGACTTAGTGAATTGGGAACTCCAGCTCTTGACAAAAGACGGCGGTTCGGTCGACACGATCTTGAATACCCGTAAACTGACCAATACCTTGGGAGAAACCTATTACCTGACCGTGGGCACGGACATCACCCAGCAAAACCGTATGATGAAGAATGTAGAGCATATGGCCTACTCGGATTATTTGACGGTGCTAGGGAATCGACGCTTGATGGAAATCGAAGTGCGGGCCTGTGTGGAGCGCAGGGAACCCTTCTCGCTGATCTTTCTCGATATCGATAACTTCAAAAGCATCAACGATCATCTGGGACACGCTGCCGGTGACAAGTTCTTACAGGCTGTCGCCGACCGATTGAAGTCTACGGTGCTCTCGCCGAATCTGATTTCCCGCATGGGAGGCGATGAATTTGGCATACTCTTCAGGAAACCCTTTACCCACGAGAGCATCGAGAGCCAGGTTCTGCGTCTTAGGTCATCTCTCTGCTCAGCCGTCGTTCTCGATAAAGAAGAAAAGACCCTGAGCTGTAGTTTCGGTGTGACAAAACACCCTGAAGATGGGCAGAATGCCATCGATCTGTTTCGGAATGCCGATATGGCGCTCAACGAGGCAAAGTCTAGGGGTAAGAACAACTGCGTTCTCTTTTCCGAATCTCTATCGCTTCGTCAGTCCAAGCGTATGCAAGTGATACGCGAGATCGATCGTGCACTGGTTGAAGATGGCTTCCATTTGATCTACCAGCCCTATTTCGATATCCAAGATCATGATCGCCCCGTGGGATTAGAAGTGCTCGTTCGCTGGGATCATGCGGAACTTGGGTCCCTACGACCGGATGAGTTCATTTCTATAGCAGAGGAAACAGGGCAGATTCTCGCTGTTGACCTATGGGTGATCGAGCATGCATTTAGGGCCAAACGAGAGCTGGAGCATAAGGGATTTGGAGGCCTCAAGGTATCCATCAACCTCTCGGCCCGAACCCTGATGGACCCAGAACTGGTGCGCAAGGTGGAAAAATTGCTCGTGGCCTATGCGGTGGATCCAGAGACAATTGTCTTTGAAATCACAGAGACCGCTCTCTTTGGTGATGTGGACTATGCCATCGTCCGCGTGGGCAGACTGCGTGCACTGGGTGTCGGGATTGCCCTCGATGATTTTGGTACTGGTTACTCTTCCCTCACGTACTTGAGACAACTGCCAATCTCCCAGGTCAAACTGGACCGCAGTTACGTGGGGAAAGTCACGGAATCACAGATGGATCGGATGATCATTAAGAATTTACTGGCCCTATGTCGTGACCTGGGCTATGCCGTTGTGGCTGAAGGCGTTGAGACCAAGGAACAGTTAGCAATTCTTCAGAACGAAGGCTGTCCCATCGGTCAGGGCTATTTCCTCGCGAGACCCGGCACCCTGGAAGGTGTGTGTAAAGAGCACCGGTTCATGCGGTTGGAGTAGAGAAGGGATACACTACATGAGGAAAAAGAAGGTTGCCCGAAACCGGACGACCTTCTTTTTACAGATAAGGCGAGAAGGCCCCTTACTTCAGTTGGGGAAGAATCTCCAAAACTTGATGCGCAGATTAACGTGCAGTGGATACTTATGAAGAAAGTAGAGCGAAAGGGAGGTAGCAGATGATCAAACACTATCACAAGCTCGTTCGTGACCGCATCCCCGAGATCATCGAGGCGGATGGGAAACGTTGCGTGATCCACGAGCTCGATGAAAAGACCTATCGAGAAAAGCTCATCGAGAAGCTCCACGAAGAGCTGGCAGAGTATGAAGCATCCGGGGATCCGGAAGAGCTTGCTGACTTGTACGAGGTGATCTTGGCCCTACTGGCCCTCGAGGGCGAAGACCAGATTTCCCTGGAAATGCGACGCTCAAAAAAGGAGCAGCGACGCGGGGGATTCGAACGTCGCTTGCTCCTCGAGCGGGTCATAGAAGACTAGTTTGCCGTCTTCTCCTATCTGCGTGGAGGCTTTGTGAAAAGAATTTTACCCCACCCAGCCAATTGTTTTCCGTTTAAAAGATCGATGATGCCCTGCAGACGGCGCTGGGTGAAGAACGCCCCTCCCATGAGCCCCAGGGAGCGAAGGGGGAGGTCCATGGCCATGGCCGACAGCATCCGCCGGGTGTGGAGACTCCCTGAGACAGCGAGCAACATCGCAAAATGTACGAGTCCTCTGAGTAACCGCCCGAAGGGGGTGACCCCAATGTCCTGAAGGAGGGTATTCTCGTCGAAGGAACCATGACGTTTCTCCGTTAAAGGGGGTGGCTTGCGGCCCAACATCTCTTCAAAGAGTGGGTCGGGAACCGACCCATCACCAGGTGATCGTATCCACTCGGCGAGGGCCGCGTCGGTGGAGGTGATGAGTTCCGGTCCGGGGTGCAGGATCTCCAGTCGATGACCGCCCACCTCGAGTAGGTACCTGCCACCGGCCTCGATCCGCTGACCAGAGGAGGGGTCGTAGCGATGGAAGGCGTCTTCGGCGAGCTGGATCTCTACTTCTGCGGACGCCCCGACATCGAGTCTCGTCTTCTGAAACCCCACGAGCTGGCGCGGGAATCCATAGCCCCTGCTTGTCAGTTGCCGGGCAAAGAGCAAAAGGGATTCGCTTCCGCGTCGGACTCCTGTGTTCTCGACCGTCAGCAACACAGACCTGCTAGCCCCGCGGTCTCTGTAAAGAGGTTTTCCATGGGAAAAAGTGGTGTAGGAGAGGCCATGACCGAAGGAAAAACACACTTCTTCCCTTGCACCGGCGTAGCCGATATAGGGCCCTTCCCGGTAGTGGACCCGATCGCGTCCGCCGGGAAAGTGGGCGGTGGAAGGGATGTCACTCAACTGACGGAACCAAGTCTCGGCGAGACGGCCGCTGGGATTCTCACGACCGGTAATCAGGTCCGCCAGAGCGGATCCCAAGGCCTCACCACCTAGGTACAGGATCATCAGGGTGTGGACGCGGTCGATCCAATCCGTCGCGACGGGTCCGCCGCCCAAGTAGAGAACCACTGTGTTGGGATTAACCTCTAGAAGGGCCTCGAGAAGCTGGATCTGGTTCGTCGGAAGAAGGAGGTGTTTTCGATCAAAGCCTTCTGATTCGTAATGATCCGGCAGGCCGCAGAAAAAGAGCACCAAGTCTCGCTCGGCGGCCAATCGGAGGGCTCGCGTGGTTTGCTCGGCGTCTTTCTTATCGCGATCGAGCCGGTAGCCTGGTGCGTAGGTGACGTCAAGCCCGGCCTTTTTCAAGGCGTCCAAGGGTTGGTCTAGCTGCATGGGGTTGATCTTGGAACTCCCCGCGCCTTGGTAGCGGGGGGCGATGGCCATGGCACCGATGACAGCGATCGGCTTGTCACCGGTGATCGGCAGCAGCTGTCGATCGTTCTTGGCCAGGACAATGCTCTCGACCGCGGCACGTCTGGCCAGTTCGTGATGACCGGTGTGCGGAGGCCGTTCGGAAGCTTCAAGCGGTGCGGTATGGCCCGCCAGACGAAGCAATCGCCTGATGCTACCATCGATCACGGCTTCGTCTAGGATTCCTTCTTTGACGGCACGATCGATCTCAACGTCGTGGAAGCCATCGCTTCCGGGCATCTCGAGATCGAGCCCAGCGAGAAGGGCCTTGACCCGATCGCTGGTCCCTCCCCAATCGGAGAGGACGACACCGTCGTAGTCCCACTCCTGGCGCAGGATGGACTTGAGGAGGATCGGATGTTCGGATGCATAGTGGCCGTTGATCCGGTTGTAGGCGGTCATCAGACAAGCGGGTTGCGCCTTTTCGATCACCAGCTGAAACGGGCGGAGGTAGACATCGCGGAGGGTCTGCTCATCGACGATGGCATCGATGGTCATGCGTCGGGTTTCCTGGTTGTTGACGGCGAAGTGTTTTGGACACGCGGCCACACCCTGCTCCTGTATGCCGTCGATCATGCCGATGGCCATCTGGGCTGTAAGGAGGGGATCTTCTGAAAAGTATTCAAAATTCCTACCGCAGAGGGGGCTTCGTTTGAGGTTGATCCCCGGACCCAAGATGACCGATACGCCGAGCGCTAGCGCTTCGGTGGCCATGGCCCCACCGATATCTCTTGCCAATACTGGATCGAAACTACAGGCGAGGGTACTGGCGGTGGGAAAACAAGTGGCCGGCAGACTGGGGTTTTGCCCAAGGTGATCCGCGGTGCCGGGCTGTTTGCGGATTCCGTGCGGACCATCTGTAAGCGTGATCGAGGGGATCGCGAGATGCTCGAGGGTCTCGGTGCTCCAGAAATCACGACCGGAAAGCATACGGATTTTTTCATCGAGTGTCATTTGTAGGAGCAGGGTGGTGATGGTCTGTTGATCGGTATGGGTCAAGGTTTTCACCTCCTTTTCTCTATGGATACCCTTTTGGCGTGCGTTTTTTCAAAAAATGCGCCGGGCTCTTGCGCAGTGGCGGAAAATTTCGTAAAATGAATGGAGAAGAACGAGGAGGTTCTCATGAGCAAATGGATCGGCTTTTTAGCCACACGCCAAAATGTCACGGGTACGATCGTCACGACCAAGGGGTTCGTGCGTCCAAATCCATGTGACAAATTTTGGCACTTGATCTGAGAGCTACCGTTCTATATTGAAAAGAACGCAGGCCCGGGCGAGAGCCCGGGTATTTTTTTGTCTCATTTCGGTTGAAAGACGTATGGACGTGGCGGGCGGGCATCGCTTGTGCATCGTGCGATCTACGAAAGGAGACGATCTATCATGATCATAGAAAAAAACCTCGAGCGAAATGTTCCTCGGGATTATCTGTATACATTACTGGCCAATGTCGACCTGACCCGGGGGATCTGGATGTTGTATCTGGCCCACAAGGGGATGAGCCTGGTCCAATTGGGTCTTCTGGAGACGATTTTTCACATGACCTCATTTTCCATGGAAGTACCAACCGGTGTGGTCGCAGACGTTTTCGGACGGCGCACCAGCCGGACCTTGGGCCGTCTGTTGTCACTGATCAGCGTCTGGATGCTGTTCACGGCGGAGCATTTTTTCGGATTTGCCCTATCCTTTGTTTTGACCGCTCTCTCCTATAATCTGGAGTCTGGAGCGGGAGAAGCTTTGATTTACGACTCCATGAAGGCCGTGGGGACGAACGACGCCTACATGGCTGTCGCGGGTAAGAAAGAAGTCTTCTATCAATTGGCGTCGACGACCTCTTTCCTGGTCGGGGGTATGCTGGCACAGACCAGCTATCCCATGGCCTTCCGGTGGACCCTGGTCTTTGCTGCACTCGCCTTCCTCTGGTCCTTTCGGTTTGAGGAGCCTCCGATTCGCAAAGCGGGTGAGAGGCACCCTTCCTTTTCCGAACAGATCAAAGCGAGTCTGGCCGTCATCCGCGTGACGCCCCGCGTCGCCTTCCTGATCGGATTCACCCAGGGCATCGCTGTCTTCACGACAACCCTTTTCTACTATATGCAGAACTACCTCAAGGGTCTTGGATCGGGGGAGGCTTCCATCGGAATGCTCTACGCCGTTTCTTCCCTGGGGGCAGCGCTCATCGCCCTGAAGGCACCGACGATCGAGCAGTACCTGGGTGAACGTAAGATTCTGACGATGGCCCCCTTTCTCGTGGCACTGGCGTTGGGGGGTGTGGCCCTCAGTCCCTGGCCCCATGTGTTCTTTCTGATCCTCTTTGTCATGGAGAGCCTTCTCTATGTTGCTTTGAGTGATTACTTGAATCGGCTGATTCCCAGTGATCAACGGGCTACAGTACTTTCCTTCTCGAGCATGGTCTTCAGCCTCTTCATGATCGTGCTTTTTCCCCTGGTGGGTTGGATTGGCCAAGCCTATTCTCTACCGGCGGCCTTCCTGATTATGGCGTCGATCGCCATGGTGCTGGCCTTGATCAACTGGAGAAGACAGACAAAGAACGCATAAGAGAGGACGCGTGAACGATCGATAGGATCGCGCACGCGTCTTTATCTCTATTCTGGAGTGTCTTCTTGTTTCCACCGGATAAAAGCCGTCACCAGCTCCGGATCGAAATGACCGCCTGCGCCTTCGGCAAGAAAAGCCAGGGCCTCTTCTTCGGTCATCGGCGGCATGTCGAAGCGCTCATGGGTGATTTTGTCGTAGACCTCGCAGATCATCAGGATCCGAGCATCCTTTGGAATCTGCTCACCCGAGGACTTACCGGGATAACCCGTACCATCCCAGCGCTCATGGTGCGTGAGGACGATGGGGGCGAGAGGGGCGTAGTGGTCGACGGAGCGCAGAATCTGATAGCCGACCTCGGGATGACGGTGCATCAGTCGCTTTTCTTCGGGTGTGAGGGCTGTTTTTTTGTCGAGGATCTCGGCGGGTAAAATGATCTTGCCGATGTCATGAACGGTGCCGGCCATCTGCAGCAGCTCGGCGTGTTCTCGGTGGAGGCCCAGATATAAGGCGAACTCCTGGGCCAGACGACCGACGCGCTTCGCGTGGGCTTTTTCCTCTGGATGCTTGCGGTAGAGTGTCGCCAGGATGAAACCGACGGTCCGGTAACGGTGGCTGCTCCCGTGAGCCAGTTTGTCTTGATACATCGCTTCTTCGGCCCGGTTGAACAGGGCGATCAACTCGAGCTCCGCATCACGTTTCGTAGCGTGACCGATGGCAACAGAAATCGGAAGGCCTAGGACATTGATTTCCAACAGCCGTTCTTTGATTCGCGAGGCGATGTGGGCCGCACCAGCGGGGGGTGTCTTGGGTAGCAAGAGGACGAACTCATCTCCGCTGATCCGAGAGATGATCTCATCTGCACGGCACTCATCCCGCAGTGTGTCGGCGACAGCGATCAACATGTCATCGCCGTGTTTGTGACCGAAGGCATCGTTGATTAGCTTCAGGCCGTTCACATCGATCATCATCAACGACAGGGGGTAGGAACGAGCGGTGTTCAATCGGGCCATTTCTTCTTCGAAAAATCGTCGATTGTACAGGCCCGTGAGCTGATCATGGTAGCTGAGGTGCGTGATGGCCGCCTGTGATTCTTTCAGCTCCGTGATATCCACGAAAACGGAGAGGAGGAGGCTTTCCCCCTGGCTATCGATACGCTCCGCGGAATACAGACCCTCGAGCAAATCACCTTCCTTCGTACGCAGTCTGACGGGCAGATGATGAATCGCCTCACTTGAGGCCAGGCGGGAATGGATGATCTCATCGGTCTGGTCTCCTGCGAAGAGGGCGAGGTCTTTCGTTGCGTGCCCGATGATTTCATCGGGTGTGAATCCTGTCTTTTCATAAAAGGAGGCGTTGGCTTCTGTGATCTTGCCCTCTGGCAGGAGGCTTACGGTCATGAGCGCCGGGTTGTTCTCGAAAAAGCGGTTGAACTTCTGAAGGGCCGCTTGTTCTGAGGACAGATCCTTTGCTACGATGAAAAGACACTCTTCATCAGACCATTGTCCACGCCAGGCCTGTATCTCCGCAGGCAGGGTATACCCCTGCGCTGTGATGAGGGGGAGCGGGCAGGTATCTCTTTCTCCGGCGAGCAAGTGATCGATTAAAGCTTCAGCCTCAGTATGGGCAGAAGGGGGATGCAGATCAATTAGCTGCATGGTCTCCAGTTCTTCTGCACTGTAGCCGAGCCGATCTATGGCGGTATCGTTGCTCTTCAGTATATAACCGGAGAGATCGGAGACGACGACCAAGTCCCTGCTGTTTTCGAAAAAATGTCGGAAGTTGTTTTCGCTTGCCAAGAGACGTTTTTCGGCCTCGTAGCGATCCGTGAGATCGTCTACGATCAGCCGCGCTCCTGTCACGCGATTCTCGAGCAGCTCAGCACTCACGTGTACGCGGAGGTAGAGGATGCGCTTCTCGGCAGAGGGATAGGAGAATTCCTGTATGGTTGTCTCCTGAGACGTCATCGTGTGCTGCAGGGCGTCGGCAAGGCCCTCCTTGACGAAGGGAGGGTAGTGGATGAGATTGTCCGGAATACCAGCCTTAGGATCGTAAGCGGTCAGAATGCCCATGAACTTCTGGTTGAGGTATCGGATCTGACCGATGGTATCGATCACGGCGATGCCCACGGGCGCCTCCGAGGCAAGGGATGCGTAGCGCTCGCGACTTTTCTCGAGACGATCGTGTTTGCGATCGATTTCAAGGCGCAAGGCGATTTCTGAGGTGAGCGTCATGATCAACCTCTGGTTTTTCAACACTACATCTCTTCCGAATAACAGGGTGAAGTCCCCAAGGATGTCCCCGTGGATGGCCACCCGGAGCAGTGCGACAGACCCGATACCCAGCGTTTTGGCAACGACCGCCATCGTATGACGGGAAAGTTCGCCATTGGAGAGGTCCTCTAGGGTGGGGAGCACCACCAGGCCTTCTCTCTTCAGTAGTTCCAGGCGGTAGGGATCGTGTTCCCAACGTCTGCCGACAAGGGGGATCCCGAGCAAGGAGCTGATCCTTCTCAGGTGTTCGGTAGAGCCGGCCAAAGCACGGGTGGAAAAGTGGGCTCCATCCCTCTCAAACTGGTTAAAGGCGGCGTACCGGGCCCCTGACAACCGGCGAATCTGCTCGGTGATATAGTCAAAGGAGAGGTCCGTCACCTCGAGGAGATGACGGGAGAGATCAACCATGAGATAGCGGTCGGTGATTTCTTCGAACAAGGTGGTGAACAGATGTGGTGCCAATTGGTGAATGAGAATCCGAAAGTGACGATCGGAGCTATGGACATGACGTTCGAAGGCCACGGGAGTCCTCTGTTCCATGGCTTCTTGGAAGAGAGATAACCAGCTCTCATCCCCTGCATCACGAGCGCTGAGCAGTTCGTCGATGCATTTGCCTGGTATCTGGTCCTTGGGTGTATCCGTGAGCTGAGCGAAACGTTCGTTGCAGGATAGGATTCTAAGGGTTTCGATCCCCGTGGTCGGATGGATCTTCAGTTCGTGGAGCGCGTAGGCAATGTCTACCTGATCGAGCATAGGACCTTCTTCTAACCTCGTCTGATCCATTGGGACCTCCGTTCTTTTCTGGGATCGCGATGATGAAATGTTCTTAGTTTCTTCATATCTTTTGCATACGAGTTTGTTACAATGAAACAAAGGATGTGAAGCGCTTATGAAACACTTGTTTAAAAAACTCTTTCTTCTCTTTACCATCACGCCCTTCGTGGAGCTTTATCTGCTCATGAAGCTGGCGGAGATGACGTCGGCGGGCACCGCTATCGCCATCGTACTGATCACAGGTGCCATCGGGGCCTATCTAGCCAAGGGTGAAGGCGTGGCGGTCTATCGTGCCATCCAAGCGGACCTGTCTTACGGACGTGTCCCGACGGACCAGTTGCTGCATGGGCTCTGCGTGCTCATCGGGGGTCTTCTGCTCGTCACCCCCGGTCTGATTACCGACGTGGTGGGATTTAGCCTGATCCTACCTGTGACCCGCCGCTGGTACGTGACCACGATGAAGGAGATGGCTACCGACCGGATCACACCGACGCATCAATTTAGAGAGCATCAATGATTCTCTTCAGAAGGATAGCAAGGTGGAAAGAACGTTTCGGTGCTGGACGGGCATTTCTATATTTTCTTCTATTCTTCTTTTTCATCGGCGCCATGATCAGCGTGAGCGAAGACCGACAGGAAAGACAGGTCTACGTGGATGGGACGACCTATGTATACAGGGGCTGGGAAGAGGACCGATATGTCTTCGAAACGGAAGAGGGGCAGCCCTTCTATGCACTGCCTGGTGAGGATCGAAGCGAGAACGGTCGTTTCCATGAGGTGACAATCCGGTCCGAAGGATTGGCGCTCCGACGGGAGTATGATGCGGAGAACGCTGCCTATAGCGTGTACCGATCGGGAGATTTCGTCGATCGGTATCCTGTGACGGCCAAGAGGACCGACACGGTAGAGGGACGATTGGTGATGGAACTCACGCGTAAGATCGACGAGCGGGGGGATGAAGGCTTGTTCTTGTCTTTGGTCTTCAATCTGATTTTCACGGCCGTGGGATCGGCCTACCTCTTCTTTCCCGAGACCTTCTGGCATCTCTCGCGTGATCTTCACGAGAAGGGTGGGAAGCCGACGCCCTTTTTCTACTTCACTCACGCCGTCGGTGGCCTCGGATTCCTGTGCTTGGGGGTAGGTTTTGCCCTGATCACTTAGTCGGTTGACCGATGAAGAAAAGGACCACTCGTCGTGAAGACGGGTGGTCCTTTCATCCCGAGAAGTCTTATCGTTCCGCAGGGATGAGGAGCACCGAACAGGGTGCGTGTCGCGCAATGTTGTGACTGACGCTTCCCAAGAATAGGTCTCTCAGGAAACCATGGCCCTGGCTACCCATGACCACGAGGTCGACCTGCTCCTTCGCGAGAAAATCCAAGATTTCTCCCGTGGGATGACCGGTGACGACCTTGATGGCCACTGGTACATCGGCCTCCTTGCTTAAGGCGATCTTCAGTGCAGCGAGGCGCTCTTCAGCCTCTTTGACCATGGTACTACTGTCGGGGGTGCTATCTTGTTTTGCCGTGGCCTCATCGACGATGTGAAGAAGCGTGACCCGTTCGAGTTCTGGTGTGATCAGTTCCTTCAGTCGACGAAAGGCATGGTGAGCGTTATCCGAGAAGTCTGTTGGGAAGAGCAGGTGACCGGATAGATTCCCCCTGGCACGGACGTGGATCTTTTCTTCTTCCTTCTTCTCCTCGAGGCGCACGACCATGACCGGGCGTCTCGCGTGGTGAATCAACTCGTAAGCGAGGCCATTGAAGTATGCCTCTCCCGTGAGCGTGTGGGCTCGATCGCCAACGACAATCAGATCATAGGATTCATCGACCGCGATGCGATCGATCTCCTGCTTCATGACGCCGGGCAGGATGCGAGTCTCCACATCGAAGCCCTCGGCCTCGAGAATCTCGCGGTGCTTGGTGAGACTGGACTCGACCACATCCATCGCATAAGAAAGTGCGAAGGAGCCCGTTCGATGCAGTCCAAAACAATAGAGGAGCAGACAGTGACGCGCACCCTTGGGCTTCAGTGCCCCCAGCGATCTGGTTAGCGCCAGTGATGCCGGGGATAGATCGGTTGCTACGATCAGTTTTTCAAACATGGTATTCCCTCCTTCGAAAGACCACCGTGGGTGCAGTGCATCGGCGGTCTCTGTCAATGAATATATACCCAGAACTTGTTATGTTAACCGGCCGGCGCACAAGGGGTTCATTTCGAAACAAGGAAAAAGAAGTGCGATTGTACTAAAAAGAATACGTGACGGACAGACCATGGTGTGCTATCATTGTATGAAGTTGTGCTTTTGTTCATCCAAGCGTGCCCCTATCAATGGGGACCGGGGGATCAATGTGAACGGAAGCCGTTTTTTTATGCGATGAAAACGATAAGAGACTCGCTGATCTTTTGAGAAACCGTTGACGATCCACCCCGGTACGCTTGACGACGCAACCAATTTTTGAAGCTTTTAGCGACATATGAAAGGAAATTTCTATTTTGATGAACAATGCATTTGTAGCACTCGGACTGAACGAAAAACTTGGGAGCGTACTCCAGCGCAACCGGATTGTAGAACCCACGCCTATCCAGGAGAAGAGCATTCCGCATCTTCTCGAGGGCAAGGATTTGATCGCACAGGCACAGACGGGAACGGGTAAAACCTTCGCCTTCATGCTTCCGATCATGGAGAAACTCGATGTGAAAGACAGAAGCGTGCAAGCGCTCATCATCACACCGACACGTGAGCTGGCCCTTCAGATCACAAAAGAAGCGCAGAAACTGACTCAGGCCGGTGGTGGCCAGGTACTGGCTGTTTACGGTGGTCAGGGAATCGACGGACAGATCAAGAAACTCCGACGTGGCGTTCAGATCGTCGTGGGGACACCTGGTCGACTGCTCGATCACTTGAACCGTGGAACGTTGAACTTGTCGAAGCTCTCCACACTGGTGCTCGATGAAGCAGATCAGATGCTGCACATGGGTTTTCTCCCCGACGTGGAGAAGATCATCAAGCAGACACCCGATAGCCGTCAGACCCTGTTCTTCTCGGCCACGATGCCTGCACCTATCCGCTCGCTCTCGAAGCGTTACATGAACGCTCCAGAGGAGATCGAAGCGAAGGGTAAGAACGTGACCCTCGACACCATCGACCAACGTGTCATTGAAACCTCTGATCGGATGAAACAAGAGGCATTGATGCAGGCGATAAAGAACGATAACCCCTTCATGGCTATCGTGTTCTGTCGTACGAAGCGACGCACAAAGGCGCTGGGCAAGGCACTGAACCTCAAGGGCATCCGTGCCGAGGAAATTCACGGGGACCTGACCCAGGCCAAGCGAGAGCGTGCCCTGAAGGCCTTCCGCAAGAGCCGCGTTCAGATTCTTGTTGCGACGGATGTCGTGGCCCGTGGGCTCGATATCGACGGCATCACGCATGTGTACAACTACGACATCCCCGGGGATGCCGAGAGTTACATCCACCGGATCGGCCGTACGGGTCGTGCCGGACAGAAGGGGGAGGCCATCACATTGATCGCCCCTGGTGACCACGCGATGCTCCGTACGATCGAAAAAACGATCGGTATGCCCATCGAGGGATCCGACAAGCTAACATCTGCCACGCGGTCAAACCGCGGTAACGGACGAAAGCGTCACGGAAACTACAAAGGCAATAGAAGTGGACAGGGTCGGACGACGAACAGCCGTCGAAAGACATCCTAGGTTCACCTGATCAAAGAGGACGCTCACGCGTCCTCTTTTTTTTTTTGCGTTTTTTACCCTTTATCTTTTCATCGAGCCTAGTATCCCGCGCATAATCTGGTTGCCGATCTGCCGTCCCACCGATGAAGCGGCGGATTTCAACAGACGATCGAAGGAAGAATCTGTTTTGCGCTTGCGCGTCGTTCGGTTGGTGGACCTCTTCGTTTCTTGTGCTGGGACATGGGGTGGCATGGCCGCGGCCTCTGCCTGGGCTGCCAGTATCTCGTGGGCAGAGTGCCGATCGACCCGTTGGTCGTACTTTCCGGCGGCCCAGGAACCGGCGATCCACATAGCGCGTTCAGTAGGGGTCAAGGGGCCCATCCGACTGTGCGGTGGTACAATCAAAGCCCTGTGAACGATGGAGGGAATTCCCTTTGTATCGAGGAAACTCACCAGCGCCTCCCCGACACCAAGCGTGGTGAGTTCTTCTTCCACGTTGATCGCGGGATTGGGTCGAAAGGTGTCTGCTGCTGCTCGCAGCGCCCTCAGCTCCCTAGGTGAATAGGCGCGCAGGGCATGCTGGATCCTATTGCCCAGTTGGCCGAGGATCTCATCCGGTAGATCGACAGGATTTTGCGTGCAAAAATAGATCCCGACGCCCTTCGAGCGGATCAGTCGGATGATCAAATGCAATTTATCGTACAGGATCGTGGGCATGTCTTTGAAGAGTAGGTGGGCTTCGTCGAAGAAGAAGACCATCTCCGGTTGTGGCTGATCTCCCACCTCCGGTAAGTTCTCATAGAGTTCAGAGAGTAGCCAGAGTAGGAAGGTAGCATAAAGGCCCGGGGAAAGGAAGAGTCGGTCCGCTGCGAGGCAGTTAATAATACCTCGGCCCGAATCATCGTGTCGGATAAAATCGTTGATCTGTAGGTCTGGTTCCCCGAAGAATAAATCGAGGCCCTGCTCTTCAAGGGATAAAAGACTCCTGGAAATGGCGCCGAGCGACTGCTTGGTCATGTGCCCGTAGGCACTGGAGAGTTCACTGGTGTGCTCCGTGGCAAAGGCAATCAGGCTCTTGAGATCCTTGAGATCGACCATGAGCAGTCCACGTTCATCGGCCGCACGGAAGAGGATGTGCATCACGCCGGTCTGTGTGTCATTCAAGGAGAGCAGACGGGAAAGAAGCAGGGGGCCCATTTCCGAGAGCGTCGTGCGGATGGGGTGACCCTTTTCTCCGTAGAGATCCCAGAATACCAAGGGATAGCCTTGGTAGGTAAAGGGCGAAAGATTCATTTTCTCGATGCGTTCCACAAGCTTCGGGCCTGTCGTTCCCGGTACAGCGGTCCCTGACAGGTCACCTTTGATATCGGCAATGAACACGGGAATTCCTTGTTCGCTGAAGGATTCTGCCAATCCCTTCAGCGTAATCGTTTTGCCGGTTCCCGTCGCTCCCGCGATCAATCCGTGGCGATTGGCCATCTGGGGGAGCAGATAAAGTGGTTGGTCGCTGACACCAACTAGAATGGGTTGTGACATCGCGCTGCCTCCTTTGCGGTTTTCTCTGTGTTTCTACTGGGAGTATACCCCCGTTAGGACAGGATACGCCCGGAAGGTCACCATTAAAAAATATGCAGGCGTCAGAAGGCACATTGTTTGTAAGAAAGTGCTGGAAAAGATCAAGTAGAAAACGTTTTCTACTTGCGCAAAAGGGAAATATATGCGATTATATTAATAAATATACAAAACTGCGTATAAACATCCGAAATGGTACGCTTGATTTTTCTCTTCCGGCATGCTATCATAAGGCAATTTGACCTATAAGGTCAGAGGGCTCGTCATGATTTAACCGCGTCCGGGAGACGCAGAATGTGAAGGAGTGGAAGATATGGAAAAAGGATATTTGTTACTTGAGGACGGGACCACCTTTGAGGGGTTTGTTTTTGGTGATACCACCAATGCGAGCCTTGGCGAGGTGGTTTTTAATACTGGGATGACAGGTTACCAAGAAGTATTGACAGACCCCTCGTACCATGGACAGATTGTTGTGATGACTTACCCGCTCATGGGAAACTATGGGATCAACACAGAGGATCACCAGTCGGGTGGTCCCACGGTCAAGGGGTTTGTCGTGAGAGAACTGACCCACCATTATTCGAACTGGCGTGGAACGGGTACTCTGGGGGATTACTTCAAGAAACATGGGATCCTGGGTCTCGAGGGTATCGATACACGCGCCCTCACCAGACACATCAGACACCACGGGGCCATGCCCGGTATGATCGTCAAGGGTAGCCCTGCAAAGTGGTCTCCACTGCCTTTCGACAATGCCGGAGCCGTCTATCAGGTGACTACTCCGAAGGCTTATGATCTACCGGGAGGGCCAATCAAGGTGGCGGTGCTTGATTTTGGAATCAAGGGGAACATCCTGACGGCCCTTCAGGCAAGAGGCTTCTCGCTGCGCGTTTTTCCTGCGGACGCCTCGGTGGCCGAGGTTATGTCCTACGGCCCTGACGGTCTCTTTCTCTCAAACGGTCCTGGGGATCCAGCCCACCTGGAGGAAGTCGTGAATCACGTACGCGTGCTCTCGAGCAAACTGCCGACCTTTGGCATCTGTCTTGGTCACCAGCTCTTGGCCCATGCCTACGGCGCGACCACTGAGAAGATGGTCTTCGGCCACCGTGGTTCCAACCACCCCGTCAAAGATCTAGAGACCGGTCGCGTGGTGATCACCAGCCAGAACCACGGCTACCACATTGTCGAAAAAAGCCTCCCCGCGCACCTCTTGATCACTCACCGCAATTTGAACGATGGAACAGTAGAGGGAATCAAGCATCGAGATCTGCCGATCTTCAGCGTACAGTACCACCCGGAGGCCAGCCCTGGCCCCGGTGATTCGGTCTATCTCTTCGATGCCTTCTACAACCTGGTGAAAGGGGTGGTGACATGCGAAAAGTGCTCGTAATCGGATCGGGACCGATTATCATCGGCCAAGCGGCAGAGTTCGATTACTCTGGCACGCAGGCCTGCAAGGTGCTAAAAGAAGAGGGGCTCGAGGTGATCTTGGTCAACTCGAACCCCGCCACGATCATGACCGATACAACCTATGCCGACGCGGTGTACTTCGAACCGCTCACCGTGCCCTTTATCGAGAAGATCATCGAGAAGGAAAGACCAGATGCGCTGCTCGCCGGGATGGGAGGACAGATTGCCCTCAACCTGGCGGTGGCGCTCTCGCACGAAGGGGTACTCGAGAGATTCGGCGTGGAACTGATCGGTACCAACCCCAAATCGATCGAACGTGCCGAGGACCGGGATCTGTTCAAGAAGGCTATGGAAGCCATCGGTCAACCGGTCATCGAGAGTTATGTGGCCGGAGATTTAGCCACAGCCAAAGAAGCGGCCGATCGTATCGGGTATCCTGTGGTCGTGCGCCCAGCCTTTACCATGGGCGGCACCGGTGGCGGTTTTGCCGATGACGCGGAAGAGCTGTTGTCTGTGGCGGGAAGAGGTCTGGCCGCAAGCCCCGTCAGTCAGGTGCTGATCGAGAAGAGCATCAGGGGATGGAAAGAGATCGAGTACGAGATGATCCGCGACGGCAAGGGAAACGCCATTGCCGTTTGCAACATGGAAAATGTGGATCCAGTTGGCATCCACACGGGGGATAGCATCGTCGTGGCACCCTCGCAGACGCTGAGCGACCGAGAGTACCAGATGCTTCGCAAGGCCTCCCTAGATATCGTGGAGGCCCTGGAGATCATCGGCGGTTGTAACGTGCAGATTGCACTCGATCCCGATAGCTTCCAGTACTATCTCATCGAAGTGAACCCCCGGGTGAGCCGCTCGTCGGCACTTGCCTCCAAGGCCACGGGATATCCCATCGCCAAGGTGGCCACCAAGATCGCCCTCGGCTACGGACTCGATGAGATTACGAACGATGTCACGGGTAAGACCATGGCGTGTTTCGAACCGACCCTCGATTACTGCGTGATCAAGATGCCCAAGTGGCCCTTTGAGAAGCTGGGAAGCGAGAAACGCACGTTGGGCACCACCATGATGGCCACCGGAGAAGTGATGGCCATCGGGAACAGCTTTGAATCTGCTCTGCTCAAGGGTATTCGTTCTCTCGAGGGCACGAGATCGGATCTTTCCATGCCGGGCATCGACACGCTGACGCGAGAGGAGCTGATCGCGCGGATCAAATTGGCCGATGACGAGCGTCTCTTCTTGATCGCTGAAGCCCTGCGACGGGACTTCAGTGTGGAGGAACTGAATGAGTTGACGACTGTCGATCCTTTCTTCCTCCACAAGATCCAGGGTCTCGTGGCTATCGAGAAGGAAGAGATCGGACGCCCATGGTCTGGAATCGATACCGATCGCCTACGCTACCTGAAGAAAGTCGGATTCGCCGACGAGACGCTGGCGCGTTGGTACCAGACGACGGCGAGCGACGTTCACGCAAGGCGAAAGGCGATGGGGATCCTACCGGTTCACAAGACGGTAGATACCTGCGCAGGAGAGTTTGAGGCGACCTCAAACTACCACTACGCTACCTACGACTTACATGACGAGGTGACGGTTTCCGATCGCAAGAAGGTTCTGGTGGTAGGATCCGGACCTATCCGCATCGGTCAAGGGGTGGAGTTCGACTACTGTTCGGTCCACGGGGTCATGGCACTAGCCGAGCTGGGTTATGAGGCGCTGATCCTCAACAACAACCCTGAAACGGTGAGCACGGATTTCGACCTTTCGGATAAGCTGTATTTCGACCCGATCACCGGAGAGGATCTCCTCGGGATTGTAGAGAAGGAGAAGCCCGAGGGTGTGATCCTCCAGTACGGCGGGCAGACCGCCATCCGTCTCGTGGATTTCTGTGAAGCAGAGGGAATCGAGATTTTGGGCACCAAAGCTCCGGCCATGCGTGCGGCCGAGGATCGCGCGACCTTCGACACCATCTTGACCCAGTGTGAGATTCCCAGACCGAAGGGAACCTCCGTTGTACAAACAGAAGAGGGGATTACCGCGGCAAAAGACCTGGGCTTTCCTCTGGTAGTTAGACCCAGCTTCGTCCTCGGAGGTGAGGGGATGGAGATCGTTTACGATGAGTTGACGCTCAAGAGCTATCTGGATAAATCCTTCGCCAGGGCTCCGGGGCACACCGTTTTGATCGACCGCTACCTCACGGGTCTGGAAATCGAGATCGATGGGCTCTATGACGGCAAGACCCTGCTCGTGCCCGGCATCACAGAGCATCTCGAGCGTGCCGGTGTACACAGCGGGGATAGCACGGCCATCTATCCGGCGACCAGCCTCAACGATGGGTTAAAGGAGACGATTCTGTCCTACACCGAACGTTTGGCGGAAGCCATCGGGATCGTGGGCTTTCTGAATATCCAGATGATCTTAGCCGAGGGAGAACTCTATGTGATTGAGGTCAACCCGCGCGCGTCGCGTACGGTTCCCTTCCTCAGCAAGGTCACGGGCGTGCCCATGGTGAGCCTGGCGACACGGATCATGCTGGGAGAAGACCTGGCGGATATGGGCTATGGTAGTGGGCTCTATCCGGAAAAATCTTTTTACGCTGTCAAGGTACCGGTCTTCTCCATGGAGAAGATACCGCAGACGGACACAGCCCTGGGGCCTGAAATGAAATCCACCGGTGAGGTCCTGGCCATCGAGAAGACGAGGGACCTGGCCCTTCAGAAGGGTTTCTTATCCGCGGGCGTCCATCTACCACCTGGCGGTACGGTGCTCTACTCAGTATCCGACCCGACCAAAGAAGAAGCGGCAATCTATGCCCGCCAGCTGGTGGACATGGGCTACAGGCTCCTGGCGACCGCTGGAACAGCAGATTATCTAAAACAGCAGGGGATCCCGGCCGCTGTGGTCGATAAGATCGGTGGAGACCACGATGTGCTCGCGGTGATTCGAAAGGGGATGGTCGACCTGGTGGTCAACCTCCCAAGCAAGGGCAAAGATGCAACGCGCGATGGCTTCAGAATCCGAAGGGCGGCCCTAGAGAAGAACCTCCTCTGCCTGACCAATCTGGATACGCTCCGGGCGCTCCTGGAGATCGCCCGATTGAAGATACCGGAGTCTGATCTCGAGGTCTACTCACTCCAATCGTTGGTTTGAAAATGAAGAAAAGGAACCCGTTTGACCGGGTTCCTTTTGCTTTGCATGATAATGAGTGTGGTATTCGGAAGACAACGGGTTGTTTTTCAGGAGTTAGGGAGAATTGAACCACGAGCTTCGTGTGGGGGATCCTGTACAACCACACGGTGTGTCGGTACACGTGCTTTTCTACGTAGTCACGGGAAAAGGGACCATTCGGAGCGGTGATAGGAAGACAGACGGACATCATCCCTTGTCTGCCGGGAAAACCATGGCCCCGTTGGCAGACCAGGGGGAAGTTTTTTGCCGTGCTAGACGGGAAGAAAGCCAGCGGCTAAGATAGTCCCCCGCATTAAAAAAGTGTGCTCCTTTTTGCAATGGATGCATCGCTTGTGTGCAAAGTACATATTTGTCGCACTCACGAGAAAGTCAAGTGAGTGCGGACGACAAGCGTCTCATCACGAAGGCGCTTTCAGGGCCGTTGGTTCTACAAGGCGTCTATTTTGGCTTTTCATATTGTCTGTTTAAGTGCGCTCAAACGGATACCCTGTGTATCTGTTATACTATAGGTACAAGAGAGGTGATGAAGATGAGAAGGATCGGGATCCTATGGATCCTACTCATAGGTCTGCTGTCGAGTCCCGTTTTCTCAAACGCTGCTCCTCCCGTCTGGGACGGAGAGTCCGGGGTGGTGGTTTTCGATGGGAAGAACGGTGTAGCCCTGCATCGTGCCCACATTCGATACACCCTTCAGGAGGCCCGGTCGGATGTGGCCGCTGTACATGTGATTTATGAACTGGAGAACCTAGAGCAGATGGACCGTGAGCTGCTTTTGTATTTCATGCACGCCGGAGTACCAGAAGCGTTCACCGTCGCCCTCGATGGTAAAAAATCACGGCGGGCGAGCCTTTTTCCGGAAAGGGCCAGATCGCCAACTGGAACCACGATGAGCAGATTCTCTTTCGTGATCCAATCGACGGACGTACTTTCGACGACCCTGTCGAAGTGATGGGAGACGAGGCTAGCGTCGTGCCCTTCACGATTTGGCTCGCAGGTGGAGAACATCACACCCTGGAGATCCGTTTCAAAGCAAGGGCCGCCTACTTCAATCGCGATGAGGTGATCAACAGGATCCAGGCACAGGTGTACTTCCTCTCACCAGCAGCCTTCTTCGAAGGACAGACGCAGACTGTGCTGGAGGTCGAGCACCCATCGGCGTTCGCCCTTGATAGCTCGATTCCCCTCGACAGCGTATCGGAAACGCTCCAACGGGGCACGTACGAGAACCTGCCTGCGGAGACCTGGGTCCTGTCCTATGCAAAAAAATCGGGCCTACCCTTCGGCACCAACCGCAGGGGGATAAACAACCTGATCGCTGGGGGTGCATCTCTTCTGCTCTTGGTTTTGCTACTGAGCCTTTACAAGAGAAGAAAGACCGCTTGGCTCTTGCTGATCCCCCTGGGCCTTTCGGTGATGCTGTACAGACCCAGCTATGGAACGATGTTCATGATCGTGATCTTCGGACCGATGATCCTGGTGGCGATTATCTTTCTCCTCTTGGGTCGTTGGCTATACATTAGAAACAGAAAAAAGAAAGGAAGCGAATGATACAATGGACCATCAAAAGAGAAGTCAAATCAAGGTAGGCACGCGCGTGCGCGTCGTCCAGAAACAGGACCAGCGTACGGGTAAGCTCACGGAAGGTACTGTAGAGAAACTGCTCACGAAATCACCGAGCCACCCCCACGGCATCAAGGTGCGGTTGGAGGACGGCACGGTAGGTCGTGTGAAAGAAATTATGGGATAGACATGTCCACGGCTAGATGAGAGCCCTCGATCGTTCGCGATCGGGGGCTCTAGATATTAAGTGCAGGTCATGCTTCTTAAGCTTGTAGTGTAGGGGCTGCTTTGAGGTACCCGAACAATCGGATACTTCCGCAACTCAGAGGTCTTCGCATCCTTTGTTGACAAGGGTGCCACCTGGATTGCCAGGTCCACGCTCCCGTCGTGGCTCTTTGAAGATTCTCCTGGACGATTCGCTAGTTGCGTAGACGACTATGCTCAAGGGGATCCTACACCGATGATCCACATCAGAGGGCCTGATGAACCATACCCTGTCGGAACTCGCAAGTCAGCTCTTACTGGCGGTGTGTAGATGCGACCATCCATGACATCGATGATGTGGTGATCGGGCAGGCTCTGGAGAGTATTAATGAGATCTAGGGAAGAAGAGGCTGATACGGTATCATTCACGATCAGATCAAATCACTTCCCCTCAGAACCTTGAGAATTTAAAGGGTTGTGGTATCGGTTCCATGGTTCAGTTCAGTTGATCCTTATCATAGTTGAGATTATCATAGAGCACGAGCGTCTCGACGAGTGGGTAGAAGATCCTTCTGGACATAGTGCTCACGGCCTTCAGTAACGCTGTGCCAAAGGTCACACCAAATCCCTTCGACAATATCTCCTGCGCGATCACGCGCAAGGATCTTGCGAGTGAGGTGCTGCTTTTTTGTCCCGGTCGGAGCGCTGACCCTCGAAGAATACCCGCTCGCCTATACTCAGAAGACCTATCACTTCAGCTACGATGAGCTCATCAAAAAGGTGCGTGGAATTGGGAATTATCATGGACCTTTACATATTAGATCGGCACCTGGAATCCATGGAAATCACCTCAGTCCAAAGACTGAAGTGCTCATGAGGTTGATCGACAGAAAACTTGTGTCTTATAAGGGCTGATGTGAGGGCCCAATACCCGACTTGATAGCTCTATTGATGTGACGAACAGTACTTTCATCGATTGATCTCGTTATCGAGAGAGCGAAATGACTTGTATTGAACTACTCGGCATTGAAGTGCCAAGATTCCTAGGAAGACCGCCCTAACGGGCAGTTGTTTATTAGGCTAGCCCCGTGGTCCCCACGGTTAGAAGCCGTAAGGCTTCGGTTTGAAGATTCATGCTTGCGTTAACATCTCGGTCATGAGCGGTGCCACATTCAGGGCATGTCCATGTTCTCACGGAGAGATCTTTGACGGCTTTGTTTCTGTATCCGCATGATGAACAGAGCTGGCTTGAAGGGAAATTACGGGCAACTTTTACTACGGTCTTTCTATACCAGTCTGTTTTGTACTCGAGCATTTCGCGGAAAAGTCCCCAACTTGCTTCGGAGATTGCCTTCGAAAGTTTTTTGTTCTTCACCATACCTTTTACGTGAAGATCTTCTAGGCCGATCACATCGTGGTTTTTGACGATCTCGGTTGAAAGCTTATGAAGGTAGTCCTCACGTTTGTTTCTAATTCTCTCGTGAAGGAGAGATACTTTTCGCTTCTGCTTTTGATAATTCTTCGCTTCGGACAGTTTCCGTCTCTCTTTTTTCGCTCGCTCTTTTCTGCGAGAAAGAATGCGCTGTTCTTTAGCTAATTTTTTCTCGAGTGAGCGAAAGAATTTAGGGTTGTCATAGACCGTTCCGTCGGAAAGAATGGCAAAATCCTTCAGTCCAAGGTCAATGCCAACAGAAGAACCCATCTTTTTTAATGGCTCAATGTCGACTTCGCAAAGAATTGAAACAAAATGCTTGTTCGCAGCATTTCTGCGGACGGTAGCATTCATGATCCGCCCTTCAACCTCCCGGCTTTTGGCGAACTTCACCCAACCCAGTTTCGGAAGCTTGAGGCGGTTGCCTTTGACTTCGATGTTGTTATTGGTGAATTTTGTTTTGTAAGACTGGACGGGATTTTTCTTGCTCTTGAACCGTGGATGTTTTGATTCTCCTTTGAAAAACCGTGTATAGGCATCTTGGAGGTTTATAATTGACGCTTGAAGAGCAATGGCATCAGGTTCCTTTAGCCAGGAGAGCTCTTTCTTAAGCGAAGGAAGCTGACTCGAACAAATGCTGCGAGTTAATCCTTTGCCGGTGGTTTTGTAGGCGGTTTCCCATTCGCTCAGGAAGTGATTGAAGATGTATCGACTACAGCCGATTGTCTTTGCGATCTGTTCTTTTTGAGCGTTGTCAGGATAGATTCTGAACTTGTACGCCTTATGCTTTAACAAAAAACCACCTTCTTGTAAAGAATTTATGAGAATATATGTTCATTTTTAGTTTATCAGTGACTCTAGGTCAAAGTCCACAGGTTCATCCCACGACTAAAGTCACGGGTGTTCTCGCTTATTGCATAAAGAACCACTTTTCAATCGAAAATGACGGTTTCTTATTGTAAATTCGGTATGCCAATGGAGTAAGTTGCCGTATAATAAAATCGTGATGATCAGATGACGGGGAGTCTGAAATATTGGAAGTGTTTTTGCGTTAGATTTATCTTAGATCAACGTAGTGGATTAATGCACAGCTATTGAAGGAGTAATCATGAAAATGAATCGATGGTGGCAGGTTCTAATTTTATCAGCAGTAGTACTCCTCGTTTCGAGTGTAGTATTCATTGAAAAGGGTGTGACCTTTGGTAGGTGGGATGGGGCGATGCTATCGGAAGAGGAACGTCAGCTCCTTGTAGACCATTGGCCCCTGATTTATGCTGCAGATAACAACGCACCACCTCTTCGATTTGTTGATCCAGCCGATGGTCAGTACAAAGGTGTAGCAGTCGATTATATGAACTTATTGTCTTTACAGTTAGAAACACCGATAGAAATGCATCCGTTGCCCTGGGATGAAGCGCTGAGCGAGTTGTCTTCTGGAACTACGGATTTATGTGATATGTTCATTAGTGAGGAACGGAAAAAGAATTTTGTTTTCACGCAGTCCATATATAATTTGCGAGGCGTCGTGGTGTCGAAAGATCCTCATCTTCGGTTAGAAGAACTGGGTGTCCTACGCTTTGCCACACAGGAAGGCGACTACGTCAATGAGTTTCTGCTCACCCATTATCCACAAATTCAAATCGTTACCGTATCCGATGTGAGCAGCGCCCTCGACTTGCTTCTGGATGGAGAGGTGGATGCTGTCGCCGGTGATGAACCTGTTATTCTTTACCAGATCAACGAGAAGAAGAGCAACCATTTGCTACATATCGCCAGAGGTGCTTTGTATGATAATGAAGTCGTCCTCGGGATCCCAAAAGCCAAGAGAGAACTGGTGCCCGTCATCAACAAGGGTATTGCCGCACTTGCGAAAACAGAACAACTTGAGCGTATTCAGCAGAAATGGTTCGGCATATCAACCCCGATTGTACAAACCCCCGATTACGTATTGTTACTCAGGCTCTTAGTGGTCTCCATCAGTCTGATCGGAATGATTCTGATCTCTATGACACTATGGAACAAATCCCTAAAAAAAGAAGTGGAGAAGCGGACGTTTGAGCTGATCAACAGTAGGAACGATTTGCAGATTACTTTTGACGGGATGGCAGAGTATATTGCATTGATCGACCTCGATTTCAAGGTGGTCAACATCAACCAGTCGTTTTTGAATTTTCTCGAAAGTGGTAAGGAGGAGACCCTACAGTGTCCAGTTCGAACTATACTCGAGGCATTTGATTATACGTCGGTTGATGAAATGATTAAGTACGCCCAACACACCGGGGAATCCATCACGCGAGAGCTGGTGAAATCGAATCACTATTATCTCGTTCGTATCTACCCCCTTCGAAATGCGGATGTAGAAATGAAGAATTTACTCTTGATCATTCAGAACATGACGACAGAAAAGACCTCTGAAAGGCAGATGCTTCAAGCGAACAAGATGGCTGCAATCGGTCAGTTGGCTGCAGGCATGGCCCATGAAATAAGAAATCCTCTGGGGATCATCAGAAACCAGAGTTTTATTCTAGAATCTCGAGTAGAGGACGATCGGTCGATCCGATCCTTCGAACTCATTAACAGTGCCGTAGATCGAGCAAGTCGAACCATAGATAATCTCCTTGAATTCTCAAGACTTACCAACAATGAGATGCGGAAGATTCATCTTAAAGAGCTCATCGTAAAAATCGTGGCACTGGAGAATAAGCCCATGTCAAAGCGAAAAATTAGTTTCAACTTGGTATGTCCCGAGGAGGTCGAGGTGACATCAAATGCTGAGTCCTTGAGGCACATACTGATCAACCTAATTTCCAATGCGATTGATGCGATCGAAGAAGAGGGGAACATAGCCATTCACGTGTATGATGGTCAAGAAACGATACAGATTCAAGTCATCGACTCAGGTTGCGGGATTCAAGAAGAGGAAGCGGAAAATATTTTCAATCCCTTCTATACGACGAAGGCCGTGGGATCAGGTACTGGCCTGGGCTTGTATATTGCTTACAACGAAGCTAAAAAACTGGGAGGGAAATTGACTCTAAGAAAAAGTGATGACGCTCGGACGATGTTCGAGATTTCCATCCCCAGATAGGTAGAATGGTTCTAGAAAGTAAAGACCGTGTTTGAAGAGGGTAGACATCAGGAGGAAACCATGGAATACACAAAAATCCTAATCGTTGATGATGAGATGGAATACCGGGAGACATACAGAATGCTGCTAGAAGACAAAGGTTTCCTCGTAACGGAAGCCTCCTGTACGGACGAGGCTCTGATGGCACTGGAACAGGAGTATTATCCTATCGTTTTATCAGATATTCTGATGCCGGGTGATGATGGCATGGTCCTGTTGAAGAGGACAAAAGAACTCTATGGAAGTCGGGTCGAAGTGATTATTGTAACAGGTTACGGAAGTGTAAGCGGAGCCGTAGAGGCGATGAAGAACGGCGCCCTTGGTTACTTCATCAAGAGCCATGATCCACAGGCGCTCATCGCAGAAATTGAAAAGGCTAAGCGCCTGGTGCATTTTGAAACAGAGAAGAGTATTGCAGATGTTAAATCCAGCGATTCACTCTTTATAACGCGATCCAAGAATCCTAGAATGCAGCGTATTCTCGATCTAGTGGAATCACTCGGTCAGTCCGATTGCAACGTTCTGCTCACTGGAGAATCAGGTGTTGGAAAAGAGATCTTTGCTAAGTGGATCCATGAAAAAAGCGCAAGATCAAATGAGATTCTTTTGCCTGTTAACTGCCAAGCTATATCGGAAACGGTTCTCGAGTCTGAATTGTTTGGGCATGAAAAAGGGGCATTTACAGGAGCCACAGCTATGCGGATTGGACGGCTAGAGGAAGCGCACGGTGGGACCCTTTTTCTCGACGAGATCGGGGATCTGCGTCTGGATATCCAGGTGAAATTACTGAGGGTCCTAGATAATAGATATGTTGAGCGAATCGGGTCCAATAAGCAAATCCACATCAATTTTCGACTGATCTCAGCAACAAACAAGGTACTATTTGAGGAGATTAAGAATGGACGGTTCAGAGAAGATTTCTTCTATCGAATCAATACCGTGCAAATCGAAATTCCCCCGCTTAGAGAACGAAAAGAGGATCTGAAGGATATGATCCAATTTTTTATCAAACGTTACAGCCAAGAAATGAAAAAAAAGGTATGTGGAATTGAACCAGGTACAGAGCATGCGCTAATGAACTATCATTACCCGGGCAACATAAGGGAACTAAAGAATATCATCGAGCGTCTCGTTGTGTTCTCTAGAGATGGCGTTTTACGCCTAGATGAAATGACGCCTGATCTAGTTCGGTTTGAGGTGGAAGCGCATCCGACGGATAGTGCCGTTGAACGGGCGATCCCCGAATATCGAGAGGCAAAGAGGCAGTTTGAAATAAAATACATCAGTAAGGCACTTCGCATGAATGACAACAACATCACGCAAACGGCTAAGCAAATCGGCTTGAGTCGCAGACAGTTGTTTAACAAATTAGTCGAGTATGACTTGAAAGCCGATTCAAAAAGATAGTAGTCTTCTGCTATGCATTTCTCTTCCTACCTGGAAGAAAAGTGCGTAGCAGATTTTTGTTTTTTAAAGATTTCGGACGGAATCACGACCAATTCCGATCAAAATTATCTAAAAATAATTGGCACGAAGATTGCCATATAATGTGATGTCGGAATTCATATATTATTTTGATAGGAGGGTCTTTATGATCAAAAAAGAGAAGTTAGAGTTTTATGGCGGAGAATGGATGTCTTTTATCCCATTCATCGTATTCCTCGTACTTATCGTACAAACAACATTTGTATGGGGCTCAATTTCCAATGGCGCACTTTGGATACCCGCGTTTATGGCACTTGTGGTTTCGTTTTTCTTTGCGAAAGACAAAAAACAGTTTAGTACGACAATTATTGATGGCATGGCCAGTAGAGAAGCGATCATACCGGTTGTATGCTGGATTTTCGCAGGTGTATTCTCAAGGATTCTGAGAGAATCTGGTCTGGCCATGGGCCTCGCCGGATCAGCTGCGTCGCTGGGGATCGGAGGCACATTATTCGTGGTCGTTTCGTTCGTCACATCAGCAGTATTTGCAACAGCTTCAGGAACTGGTTTCGGAACAATCGCAGCAGGCATGGGCGTTCTTTATCCTGCGGGTGTTGCTCTAGGTGCGCACCCGGCATTGTTAGCAGGTGCAATTGTATCAGGCGGCGCATTTGGAGATAACCTAGCTCCGGTGTCGGATACGACGATCTGCTCTGCGACATCTCAGGGAGTCGATGTCCCAGGTGTTGTGAAATCACGCCTGAAGTATGCATTGATCGCAGCTACAATGACTGTCGTGGGTATTGTCGCCTATGGTATGACCCATGCAGGGAGCACAGCTGCTGTTGGCGAGATCGCCTACGATCCGATTACGCTGGTAATGCTAATTCCTGTTGCGCTCACCATCTGGATCGCCATAAAGTCTGGCGACATCATCATCGCCACGACTATGGGTTCTGTACTCGCAGGGCTCACGGGCGTTGTATTTAATCTATTTGATTTCTTGCAAGTTGATCCGGCTGCGGGTGTAACGCAACAAGCTCTGTTCCGTGTATCCGGTTCTGGTCTAGACAGAACTGTGGATGGTCTTGTTTACACTGGAATCAGTAGCATGATGCAAGTTGTGCTACTCGCGATCTTACTCTTCGGCTCCATTGCAATCATGAGAGATGGAGAAGGGGATGTGAAACTGTTAAAGTCACTGGGCCGCGTTGCTAGTACTGCCAGGGGTGCTGAATTCTCCATCATGGGGATGACTATCACGCTATCCGCACTGATGGGGCTCAATGCACCGGCCATCCTTGCCATAGGCGCTTCCTTTGCGAAACCGCTTTCTAGAAAACATGGTATTAGTCCTTACAGAACAGCCAACCTCCTGGACGCCACATCGTGTACGCTGGTTTATTCCTTACCGTGGACACCTGCGATCATCTATACCATTGGGTTCACACAAGGAAGTGCACATCCCTTGACTGCAATGGAAGTGACCCCCTTCGTCTTCTATGCGATTGCTATGCTCGTTGTGATGATCGGTAGTACCATTTTAGGTGTAGGACGAGAAGATAATATGAAGGGTCGCACGATCGCAGATTTTGATGATGAAGGGATTAAGAAGTTAGTTGAACTAAAGACTACCGAATGATAGACACCTTGCTCTCTATTCTCGGTCAATAAGTAGACAGAGCTTGCTCAAGCAAGCTCTGTCTACAATTTTTGGTGCGCCCGGCGTGGGCGTAATTTAACGGGTGAAAGTCCCGAGCACACCCTAGTAGTGGGAAGTGCATAGCTTAAGACAAGGGTGTCCCTGGTGACGGGTAATCTGAAGGAAGCCGGCGAAAAATCTCTGGTCTGACGATCAGAAAGCACATTTGGCGCAGGTTGATGGATAAGGTTTCCAAACTGAAGTCCCATAACTAATCAGAATCAACAACGTAGATGTGGCAGATAGGTGGAGCGAAAAATTGAGTTCTTACCCGGGGGGGTCTTAAGATAATCGGAGTACCATGAACGTTGCAAAATGGCCTCTGCCACTTTACTGAAAGACCGAGAGAAAAGTAACCAGCGCTGACGCGTGGTAGGTGGCGCTGGACAATGATCCTGACCACCATCGATTTCCTTCTCGATCACTTTCGATTCATAGTGTTTGAAAGGCATCATGAAGTCAGGTAGCTCTTGATGGATCAGACCGCACTCCATGCAGCGAAGCCTTCTGATTCTGTACGTTCGGCGCTCTCCATTGTCCATGATGCACTTTCGATTTCTTGTATCTCCGACCTTCATGTAGCCTCCGCAAATGGGGCATGGTAAAAGCTCTTTACTCCTAACGAAAAGTATCAATTTCAGGATTGTGCTCAACCTCATAGAGTGATATCATTATCATGGTTTTGGAACACCACTTTACGAGGGACAATCTTGCCAGAGGGTCCTTGTGAAGTGGTGTTTTCTTTTTTCACCTCATTACCAGTTAATCATTACTGATAATAGATTACTATGCCGATTGCGGCAGCACAAGAGAGCAAAAATGTCTGCTCCTGGACAATGCCACAGAGCAAGGCAAAGTCAAATCATGAGAGCAGAAACAACGAGGTAACGCCGGTTAAGGCAACTGGGCTACAATCACTACAACGCGATAAAATATGCGAACACGAGAAAAGGCTACCGGCATGTAGCCGGTAGCCAAATCTTAAGTTGCTGCATCACAGAGAACCTGCTGAGAGAAGCAGGATATCTATTCTTTTCCGATTACTACAAAACTGTAAGAGTATAAATCTATGGAACCGCCGTATACCGTACGGTAATTGCGGTGGTGTGGGAGGTCGGGAGAATTATGCTATTCTCCCTCCTACCCGATTACCTGCATGTTACGCTAGTTTTATAGTTTGAGATTCAGGTCATGCTTCTTAAGCTTGTAGTGTAGGGGCTGCTTTGAGGTACCCGAACAATCGGATACTTCCGACAGGGAGCTGGCGTCGCTCCTCACAGCGATTACCTATCGGGCATGGCTGATTCCTTCTATTTTCAACTGTTCGGATTCGTATGGAAAGCGGGCGTCTTTATCCAGTCGGGTTCTACCGCGCGACCTGTACGACATTCTGGTGAAAGCCCTGGCCAAATTGATAACCCCCCTGTCTACTGTCGATCTCGCCGGGAAACAGGTGCAACAAATGGGAGAACGAGTCTACCTTCCCGAGGTGACCAAGATCATCCCCAAGCTCTATCGTCTCCTTGCAGAGAATGTAGCTCGGTATTAGATAAGCTGAAGTACCTTCGCGTGTTACAGGACCCGTCGACCACCTTCTCTATGGAAGTGTGGCGAAGACTGGTCCTGTTTACATGCCCATCGATTCTGGAAAAAAGTCGCTAGTTTCACCGATAATTGTTACAATAGGAGAAAACCATCGAAACAGGAATTGTGGATATAGGGGGGTAGGGCAGCATGCTTTTAAGAAAGACCACGCTGAGGACGAAGATTACAATTGGATTTATGATCGTCATCCTGCTGATGAGCGCGGCGCTGGGCATCGGTCTCTTGGGTTTCCGTCGCAACGAAGCACAGATGACGCGACTCGACAGACTCAGTCAAGAGTCGGAGATTGCAGCAAGGCTGGAAACGACTTTCCTCGAGAACCGGCTGGCCTTTCGCACATACCAGGCCATAGGGGAGCTACCCACCACAGAGGGGGATGCACAGTTCACAATTGATCGTCTCGTCGACAGCTTCGAGAGTTTGACTGACAATCCGTCCAGACTTCGACATATGGAAGATATCCACAGCTTGCTCTCCCTCTACAACCGTCGATTCGGTGAGTTGACTGTACTGGGAAGGGAACTGTTGGCGGTATCGGGAGAGCTGACAGAAAAAGGGGACCTCCTCGTGACGGAGCTCGGGGCCCTTTCAGAAGTAGCATTAGCCGCTGAACACCTCGAGATGTTCCGACGGGTTCACACGGCCGAGATCGAGCTGTTGTTGGCAAGGCGTTATGCCACTTCCTACGTGGAGACGCAGGGAGCTACATCCTACGCCCTCTTTCGCGAGCACTTCGATGCCTTCATGGTGCAGATCGCAGGGGTGGGTCCCTTGGCGGATCGCGTAGGGGGTACCGACCGTTACACCCAGGTGCGGCTCCTGATGGCTGATTATGATCAGGGCATGCATCTTTATCACAACCAGGCGCGGATCTACAACAATCTGGTCGCTCGCATGGGCACGACCGGAGAACAGGTTTCTGCGCTCATCGGTGCAATCAATGCATCGATTGGCATCGAGTCCGCTGACCTCCTCTCAGCGGCTTCCGGACAAATGCGTACCAAAGGGCTCATGATGGGTCTGATGGCAGCCCTCGCCATCGGCACAGCCCTCTTGGTGGCGCGCGGGCTCTCCCGTCAGATCCTGGACCCTATCGGCACCTTGACGCGGGAGTTCGATGCGATTGCCTCGGGTAACGCTCATGCGACCTTTCGGTTGTCCACGCGTCTGCAAGATGAGATTGGCGACATGTCGAGAGCCTTCAATCGTTTTATGGACAGGATTCAAGCGCTCTTCAGTGAAGCCGAGCACCGCGCAAAAGTGGTCACCCTTCAGCACGAGTTGAACGATACCATGCGCCGCGAGATGGACCTCGACGCCTTGATCCGTGTGCTTCTCGAACAGGTGGTGGATCACTTCGAAGGTGTGAGTGGAGCCTTCTATCTCGTGACCCACGAGGGGGATTACCGCCTTGTGTCGCGATACGGGGTACCCGAGTGTCCCGAGGAGATCATTCGCCCAGGAGAGGGCCTTCTGGGCATCACGATCGACCAGGGTCAAGGGAGATACCTGGAGACGACCGAGGTGATGACGACGGCTTTTTCAACCGGCACAGGCGCTGGGTTGGCGCCATATCTAACGCTTCAACCAACTCTGTACGAGGACAGCCCGAATGGTCTCATCGAGATCGGACGCTTGAAAGCCTGGTCAGAGGAGGAGAGGGACACCCTAGAGAAAGCGGTAGAAGAGATCGGTGATGTGTTGCACACGGTCTTTTTATCGGAGGAGATGAAGTGGCTCTTGGATCGTACGACCCGTCAGGCGGAGCGACTACAGCAACAGCAGGAAGAGCTCCGTCAGAACAATGAAGAGCTTGAACAGCAGGCACAGAGTCTAATGGCATCGGAAAACGAACTTCTTGCACAGCAAGAAGAGTTGCGCGTGTCCAATGAGGAGCTGGGAGCCAGGAGCAAGAGACTCGAGGAACAGCAATGGGTCCTCGACCAAAAGAATCGGGAGCTGCTGGACGTCTATCAGGAAGTGCTCGATAAGAAAGTGGCGCTTGAGGAAGCCAATCGCCATCGTACGGAATTTTTCGCAAACATGAGCCACGAGTTGCGAACACCGTTGAACAGTATCCTCGTTCTTTCCGAACTCTTGATGAACAAGGGGAGTCAAGATGCCCTGACGGCAAAGGAAGGGGAGTTTGCAGAGACGATCCACCGTTCGGGTCGCGACTTATTGCGCATGATCGACGATGTGCTCGACCTATCAAAGATTGAAGCGGGAAAAGTGGAGTTTGTTCATGAACCCTTTCAATTATCCCAGTTCTTACTGGATCACGAACGGCTCTTTGGGCCTATGGCCGAGGTTCATCACCTGCGGTTCAATGCCTTTTTAGCGGAGGGTCTCCCGGAGACCGTAGCCCTGGATCAATACCGTATCAGTCAAATCGTCAAAAACCTCCTGTCCAATGCTATCAAATTCACGAAGCACGGGACCGTTACCCTGGGAATCCGTCCAGTGGCCGGGCATGAAGGGGAGGAATTGGCCTTGAACCCCAAGCGATACTTTGCCGTGGATGTGGAGGATACGGGCATCGGGATACCCGAGGATAAACGACAGCTGGTTTTCGATGCCTTCCGCCAGACCGACGGAACGACAAGCCGTGAATACGGGGGTACGGGTCTGGGACTGGCGATCAGCCGCCAGCTGGCGGAACGGTTGGGCGGTCACCTGATGTTGAAAAAATCCTCCGAAAAGGGGAGTCTCTTCACCTTGATCCTACCCTTTGTAGCGCAGAGCGAGACCTTGGAAAATGCACCTTCTAGACCCCTCCATCTCGAGAAAGTGGAAGAGCAGAGGCCTGGGGAACTGAAGCCGGTAGATGAGCTGTTGGTCGTGACGCACGATGAGGACCTGCAGTCAGCGATTCTCGAGGCGATCGTGCAACAGAATATGACAGCACAATCCTTCTCAGGAGCCCAGGAGTCCATGGCGTACCTAGAAAAGGTATTGCCGCGAGCGATCCTTCTCGATCCCAATGTTTCCGATGCGACCCCGGATGCCTTTCAGCACAAGATCGAGCGAGTGCTCGACCAGACCGGTGTGCCCCTTCACCTGCTCGCTGGGCAATCCCCGAGGCGGTCCGATCGAATCACGGAGATTCTGCGGCCGCCGTTACAGATCAAGGATGTCTACCGCACCCTAGCCGCCGTCGAGACGGTAAGACCCGATGAGCAGACCCGGCTGCTGGTCGTGGGTGACTGTGAGGGTGAGACTTTTGCCGATTTCGAAAAACTCGGGGACTGCGTGCTCACCCGTGTGGAAACTGGTGAGGAAATGTTCGAAATCCTGAAAAATCGTGGAGCCGAAGTGCTGATTATCGATCGCTCGCTCGACGAGCCATCGGCGCTCACCCTTGTCAAGCGCCTGGATGATGCGGGTCATGCTTCGCTACCGATTGTACTCTATGCTTCTGGGGTGGAAGAGGAGCGGATCTTCGAGGAAGCGATCGATAAGGCTGGGAAGATGACGAAAGCCGACAGGCATAAGCGTATGATGAACGAGGTGGTTCTGTTTTTGAAGAGCCTGGGTAGAAAGGTTGAAGGGACTGTCTCCCGGGAACACCTGGAAGGCCGGAGTGTCCTGGTCGTAGACGATGATGAGCGGAACCTGTTCGCGATGATGCATCTACTCGAGGGCATGGGGATGACCGTTCATACGGCGAGTGATGGGTACGAGGCGCTAGACTTGCTTGATCACCATCCGGTAGACCTTCTGTTGATCGATATGATGATGCCGAAAAAAGATGGCCTACAAACGCTCGTGGAAATCAGAAAAAAGGAAGGGAAAGGACATATGCCGATCTTGGCGCTAAGTGCCAAGACGATGCAAGAGGATCGAAAGCGTGCCCTTGAGGCTGGTGCCGACGACTATCTGACCAAGCCCGTTGCTGTTGAACAGCTCGTGGCGACGATGAAGGTGTGGTTATCATGAGCGATGAGAAGGAGCGTTTGGGGGTGGAACAGATTGAAATCGATCTGCTTTTGGAAGGGCTCTGGCGTCGTTATGGACACGATCTGAGAAATTACGCACGTGCTCACATGACGAGAAGGCTTAGGCATGCCCTCAACCTAGAGCCATATGCGGATTTTGGCGCCTACCAACACGCCATCCTGAACGACGAGCAGGTTTTCCGACGGTTGCTCGACCACTTGGTGGTACCCGTGACGGAGATGTTCCGAGATCCCACCTTTTTCCGAGCGCTGCGACGACAGTTGGGTCGGTTGCCCCACCGGGCAAAAGGGCGAAAGATTTGGGTGGCAGGATGCGCAACTGGAGAAGAGGTCTATGGCCTCGCCATCCTGCTGGCCGAAGAGGGCTTATTGGCTGACACGACACTCTATGCCACGGATTACAATGAGCATCTCGTGACCAAGGCGCGGGAGGGCGTCTACCCGCTTGAGAAGATCAAGCAGTACACGACGAATTATCATGAGGCCGGTGGTACGGGCTCCCTGAGCGATTATTATACGCTACGGTACGATCACGTGATGTTTGATGAGGGGTTGAAGGAGCACATTGTCTTCGACACCCACAATCTGGTGACCGATGGCACTTTTGGTGAGATGTCGGCAATCTTCTGTCGCAACGTCTTGATCTATTTCAACAGGGAACTCCAGGATCAAGTATTCGGCCTTTTTCGGGAGAGTTTGGCCACCGGAGGTGTGCTCGGACTCGGTCTGAAGGAGTCGATACGGATCTCCAGGGAAGCCTCACATTTTGAGGTGCTCGATGAATCCCAGAGCCTATACCGTAGAAAAGGGGATGCCTGATGGTCATAAGCCAACTGGTTTGTATCGGTGCATCGGCGGGGGGTGTCCAGGCAGCGACCCGGTTGATCGAAGGTTTGCGACCAGCTCAAGGCCGAGCGGTGGTACTCATCTTACATGTGAGTCCACATCAGGAAAATCAACTGCCCGAGATTCTCGGGAGAGCGGCGGAGCTCATAGTCTTAGAAGCGGTTGATAAGGTAAAAATCGAGGAGAACACCGTGTACGTGGCCCCACCGAATTACCACCTGCTGGTCGAGCGTGACCACAGCTTATCGCTTTCGAGCGATGAGCGGGTATGCTACGCTAGACCCTCGGTAAACGTGACCTTCGAGACGGCAGCCGAAGCGTTTTTCGAAAGAACAGTCGGAATCATTTTGACGGGCGCCAATAGCGACGGAGCCTCTGGTTTAAAGCACCTGCACGATCTCGGTGGTATGTGCATCGTGCAGGATCCAGAGGAAGCCCTAGTAGAAATCATGCCACGTGCTGCTATCGGTCGTGCGGATCCCCAGATGATCCTGTCGATCGAAGCCATCACCGAATGGTTGAACACACATCCACCGGAAGACAAAGGAGAAGAAGGATGAGAGAGACTGTAGAGATTTTAGTGGTCGATGATCGAAAAGAGAACCATCTCGTGATCGAGAGCATCCTGTCCGAGGAACCCGTGGTGATCGTCAAGGCGTTTTCCGGTGACGAGGCGCTGGCCCTTTGTGTGGACCATGATTTCGCACTGATCCTGATGGATGTGCAGATGCCCGGCATGGACGGCTTTGAAACGGCAGAACTACTCAGGGGCATCAAGAAAACCCGCCGGATTCCGATTGTTTTCGTGACGGCGATTTCCAAGGAAAAGAAGTCTGTCTTTCGAGGGTACGAAGTAGGGGCGGTGGACTATCTCTTCAAACCGGTGGATCCGATCGTCCTGAAGAGCAAGGTCCGTGTCTTCTGTGACCTCTACCGTCAGCGGCGTACCATCGAAAGACAGCGGATCGACCTCGAGCGAAAGGTCAGAGAACTCTCTGAAATGAGAGAAGAAAAAGAAGCGCTGGAGTCGATTTCCCTAGAGGACCCGCTCACGAAAATTTACAACCGCCGGGGAGTAGAGCAGCTCTTGGCAGGACACTTCGGAAACTGCATGCGCTACCAACTGGATCTCTCCGTGATCTTGTTCGATATCGATCACTTCAAGAACTATAATGACCATTACGGCCACATAGCCGGTGATGAAGTGCTTCGACAGCTTGCGAAAAACGCGAGGGAAACGCTTTACCGACCTGAGGATTTCGTAGGCAGGTACGGTGGTGAAGAGTTCATCGTGGTACTGCCGAACACGACCTACGAGGGGGCCATGGAGGTGGCAGAGCGTATCCAGTCACAGTTTGACGACCTGAATCTGGAACACGCTTACAATGAAAATTTTGGACGTGTGACCGTGAGTATGGGCGTGGTAACCACGGTGCCCCAGATGGGCGATGAACCGGAAATGCTGGTGGATCTGGCCGACAGGCTCATGTACGAAGCGAAGCGTTCCGGTCGCAACCGGTGTGTGGGCAGAGAAGTTGCGCTGGGTGAGGTCAGGGAACCACACGAGCCGAGAGAAGCTCGCGATTGACCCTTCCTTCGTTCGGGTGGACATGATACAATGACCCCCGAGACATACAAAAGAGCGATAACAGAGGTGAAATCATGAGAAAATACTATCTGGATCTCTCCGGCCTTCCGGACGATGCCCTGGTGCCGATCAAACGAGCGGTACCGAATATCGCCGTAGATCTAAAGAACAATACAGAGAGAAGATGGGCCCTTGACGGTGGTGCTGTCAGTTACCGCAGGCTCAAGCTCTACAGACGTGCGCTCGCAAGGGTGGCAACGATCAAGAAAATCAGAAGGGCCAATGAACGCTTTATGCGGGAGCATCATGTGCGTCTGAAAATCATCGAGGCCTACCGCTCTTATGAGATGCAGCGTAGGTTGCGGGAGCATTATGCGATTGTCAACAAACTATCGGATATTGAGTTTGACAATGTGTACGTGGCCAGGGTGGGGGAGAGTGACCATCAAAAAGGCACTGCTCTCGATGTGACTCTCGAACACCTCGATACGGGTGAAGAGTTGAAAATGCCGTCCTACTATCTCGATCTCAGCGATCGTTCCGATGCCTTCCCGGAGCACCCGGAAATCTACACGGAGCGCCAACTGGAAAATCTCGCTATGATGCAAGAGGTAATGACGTCGGTGGGCTTTCGCATTTTCGAAGATGAGTGGTGGCATTTTGATGATGTGGAAACACAGCTGAAAGTCGGTCCTATGGATCTCGAACCCGACCACCACCAGATTACAGGGCTTTTCTAGAAAAAAGTTGTCGTTCAAACACTGAAAAAGAACGACCGCTCGCTTAAGCTAGCCTTCGATGGGTAAATATCCAACATGTTGCGAGCACACGAGCGCCAAGCAGGCAGAATCGTGTGGATCACGGCGTCTGGGTTTCGCAAGAGGAGCAAGTGTTAGCTCTGGCTACAGCATACCCGGCGCTCCAGTAGGAGGTAGAACATGCGCATTTTGATTGCTGAAGACGACATGACAAGTCGTTTCTTTATGAAGAAATTTTTGTCGATTTACGGTGATTGTGACATTGCGGTAGACGGTGCAGAAACCGTCACCTTGTATAAACAGGCACTTGAAGATGAATCGCCCTTTGATTTGATCTGTCTGGATATCATGATGCCGAAACTAGATGGTCTGAAGGTCCTCAAGGAGATCCGGGCAATTGAGACGAAGCGGGATTTACCAGACGAGGATCGCGTGAAAGTCATCATGACCTCGGCGATCAATGATAAGAAGACGGTGATGGAGTCTTATGAGTACGGTTGCCACGCCTACGCATGGAAGCCGATCGACCTAGAAAAATTCAGAGAGATCATGGTGAGTCTGGACCTGATCGAAGGATGACCCCGCGGCAAGAGATTCCCATGGGAGAAGACGACCGTCGGGAGACGGTCGTCTTTATTTGGAATCATCTGTTTTGTTGGTTCCTGAACGGTCCCAGGTAAGATCGGCCCCGGTCATCACTAATTTGAAATTGTAACGCGAGCCCTTCGCCGAGCCACGTCGTGAAGAAGATTTCAAGGTCTTCGTAGAAAGTTGTACGGCGGTTTCCAAGGTCCTTGTGATCGTCAATACCGAAGTAGCATTTGATTTAGCCGGGCAATAGGCCTAGACATCACTAAGTCCCCAGCAAGGTGGTTACCTCATTCATGCGTGCAGACCAGTCAGAAGCGTCTGCTGAGGTACCGCTTCTCTTCTTAGTAGATCTGTTGTCAGTCGTTGTCGCTTCAAATATGGTAATCGAAAGGAGAAATACTATGGATACCCTGCAACTCATCGCCCAACGCACCAGCATCAGGCGGTTTAACGCGGAGCCCATCACACCGGATGAACTCGATCGAGTGATCGAAGCGGCCCTCAGGGCCCCTACGGCCGGTAATATGATGCTCTACTCTGTCATTGTCATCCGCGAACGCGAGATGCTGGCCAAACTGTCCGAAACCTGTGACGATCAACCCTTTATTGCGTCTGCCGACGTGGGTCTTTTGTTTGTGGGCGACTTCCGGCGTTGGGATCGCTATTTCCGATTAAAGGGCGCCGAAGCTTTCGAACGTGAAAGAGGGCAACGATACACAGGTCCAGACGCTGCTGATTTCACCTTGGCCATACAAGATGGGTTGATCGCTGCGCAAAATGCGGTGATCGCTGCCGAATCAATGGGTATAGGTAGTTGCTACATAGGGGATATCATGGAGCAGGTCGAGGTCCACAGGGATCTCTTCGACCTACCCGAGCACACCTTTCCGCTCACCCTACTCGTGATGGGCCATCACGACGAGCAGCCAGCGCCTCGGGAGCGGTTTGATCGCAGGTTCGTGGTCTTTGAAGAGCGGTACAGGGATCTGAACGACGAGGAGATTCTGGCATGCTACGATCGATTTGAGAACAGTTCACCGCCCGCTGGCTATACCAATCGCGCACTGGCTTTCTACGATCGCAAGATCGCATCGACCTTTCACGAGGAGATGAGAAGATCCATCGAGAAGATGTACCGGGATTTTGTTGCAAACCCTTCTTTTGATTAAAAAAATATGACAGATGGTCCACGGGGATTCACTCTTTTGTAAGGATGACATACAATGGTTCTGATGGTATTATGTCAACGAGAAGAATGCAAAGAGAGGTAATCAAGTGAAGAGAATAGATTGGAACCGTAAGGTCACCACCTTCTTATTGGTGCTGGTGCTCGTCACCACGCCCGTTATCGGGACCTTTGGACTGACGGATATCGAGGGACATTGGGGCGAGTCTGCGATCGATACACTCGTGAGAGGAGGGGTGCTATCGGGTTATCCCGATGGTACCTTTAGACCGGATACGACTACCACGCGGGCCGAGTTTACGGCCATGTCCCTCAAGGTCATGGGCGAAAGTCTCCCCGTCGCTGCAAGTGGGAGCTATTGGGCCGGTCCAATTGTGGATTTGGCCGAGAAGAAGGGGTTGTTCGAGGGCACTGCTCTGGTCAGTCTATCGCGTGAAGCGCTCGATGAACCCATGACGCGGCAAGAAATGGCCGGTGTGCTGGTGAACCTACACCAACTTCAGTCCGTAGAGTCCTCTGTCGACAAAGAGGTGCAGGCGCCGCTGGATTTTGACGAGGTGACACCACTCTATCGTGAAGCGGTTGCTGGGGCCATGGCCCTGGGTTATCTCTCGGGCTACCCCGACGGATGCTATCGCCCCCTAGGCGCCCTAACACGCGCCGAATCCGCCACGGTACTGGCGAAATTTCTCGCCGATGAAACGGTTCTTCCGGAAAAAATGCCTGCGGAGTCCCTACGCGTTGGAGGCCTGCAGCTCGGTGATATGGAGGACCAGGTGGTGACCAGCCTGGGTGATCCCGACCGCGTGGACGTGAGTCCCTACGGTTTCGATTGGTGGATCTACACCGGGGCAGCCTTTTATGCCATCGGTATGGATGATGGTGAAGTCGTCGCCCTGATGACGCTGTATGGTGAGATGACAACAGCCGAGGGCGCCCTCACGGAAGACCGACTGGCGGCGGAGAAGGTAAGCACGATCACCCGCGGAAATGTTCATTATCGCTATGATTGGGGTCCTGGATTGTCCCTCTACACAGTGGATGGCGACTACGTGAGTCTGTATGAAGAGCAGGATAAGATCATCGGGATGAAAATCATCGATGGCGCCTGGGAGCGACAGCTCAATGGCTATTACGGTGAACGATCCGCGACACTCGCCGAGGACTATTCAAAACAAATTCTTGATCTAACGAACACCTATAGGCGCCATCGTGGGCTGAATACCCTGCGGGCACACGCTGCGGCCTCAGCCGTTGTCGAAGCTCATGCGGCGGATATGGCGGCGCGGAGCTACTTCGCTCACGTCTCACCGGAGGGGACGGATCCATTCGACCGTCTCAAGGCAGAGGGAATCACCTACCGCGGCGCTGGTGAGAATATCGCAGCTGGCCAGGTTGATGCCTTCGCGGCCTTTATCGGATGGGTCAACTCACCGGGACACCAGACGAACCTGGTGGGTGACTACGAAGCCCTGGGCACCGGTGTTTGTTTCGGTGGCGATTACGGTGTATACTACGGACAAAATTTTCTAAAATTCTAAGATGCCTTCCGGGGCATCTTTTTCTTTTGTAAAAGGTCTGGTACACTAGATGGGATATGTAAAGAGAAAGGGGCGGTTGTATCATGACCGATTATCATGACGTGGCATCACTGCGACGGGACAAGGCGCTACTCGCGCGGGCCCTCGTTGCACTCCAGCACAAACAATATCCGGCCTTTGAGTCCCTAGAGGATCAGGAGTACGCACGTGCTCTCGAGAATACAACGAGCAACCTGGACTACCTCCTCACTTCTTACGAGGAAGGGAGCAAGTCAATTTTTCACAAATACCTGGAGTGGGCCGAGGATCTGTTCCACTATAGGGGACTTCCCGCGCACACGCTAACGGGTTCATACCGCGCGATTGCCACGTATCTCGGTCAAATGAAAAGCGAGGGCACTTGCGAGGCGGTGCTGGCCGACGGGCTCCTGAAGTGGATTGATGAAGGTTTGGTGCATCTCGCAAAGAGGGAGACCGGGGACGCGGCCCTACGACTGAATACACCGCATCAGGATATCTTGACCGCTTATGGGGAGGCCCTGCTCGCCGCCGATCGCCCGAAGGCCACCGGCGTGATCCGCAGGGCTCTTGCCGAGGGTGTACCGATCAAGGCGCTCTACCGCTATGTCTTTCATCCCTTTCAAATCAACTTGGGGGAACTGTGGCACCGCAGAGAAATTACAGTGGGACAAGAACACCTCGCTACAGCGGCCACCCAGTTCATCATGTCCTTGCTCTACGATGAGTTGCTTGCCACGCCGAAAAAGGACAAGAGTATGATCGGTGCCTGCGTGGGTGGTGAACTGCATGAGATGGGCATGCGGATGGTCTGTGATTATATGGAGGCGAGTGGCTGGCACACCTATTACTTGGGCGCCAATACGCCAGGCCGGGGACTAGCGGATTTGGCGCGTGAGAAAGCCGTGGATGCCATAGCCCTATCCTGCACCATGGCCTATCATCTGCCCAAGCTAAAAGCAATGATCCGGAGATTGCATGAAGAGCTCCCGTACATACCGATTTTGGTCGGAGGGTATCCCTTCATCATCGATTCCGAGCTATACCGTAAGGTGGGTGCGGATGGATCGGCCGGTGAATTTGAAGCGGTTCTTCGCTTGTTCGAAACAACGACAGCAAAGGAGGGAGTTGGATGGGAAGGATAGCGCATCAGGCCTTTGTCCTCCTGTGTGATGAAGAGCTTGTTGTCCTGGCAGTTCAAGAAGATCCTTGTTGTGAATGGCATAAAACCGAGGGAAAATCCTTGGCCGCGATAATCGACCCTGAGGGCTTGACCTCATTCTTTGACTTCAGACTGGCGCTCAAACAAAACCAGAGGCACGTGCTCGGAACCCTTGTGATGACTACCGATGGGCAAAGAAAGAAGGTTTTCCAATGCATCGGCAAACAGGAGGGAGGCCAGGTGACGATCATAGGTTTTGATGAGAGAAAGCGACTGGAAGGAGACCGTGCCACGCTTGAAAAGGACATGCACCGCCACTTGGACGAGATGAGCAGCCTCAACAACGAGGTGATCAATGCCAAGCGCGAGGTGATGCAGAAGAACGCCGAGATCTCGCGGCTTCTCGACCAGCAACGGGTGTTAAACGCGAGGCTGGAAGAGACGATTGCGATGAAGGACCGGTTGTTCTCCCTGCTTAGCCATGATCTACGCTCTCCGATCGCCGGCATGATGGACCTGGTGTCCTTGCTTGAACTCGGGGAAACGACCTATAGCGAGATACTGGAGATGGGCTTGATCGCGAGTATCCGACAGTTGGGCGGACAGACCCTTGATCTCCTGACGGACCTGACGCTCTGGTACAAATTCACCCATGAGGATGGTGCAATCAGGAGAGTGCCGGTAGCCGTGAGCGACATGATAGACCGCATGGCATCACACTTCGGTTCCATAGTGAAGCGTGAGCATCTCCAGTTAAGGGTCTCCTGTGAGGGTGAGCCGTACGCCGAAGCCGATGAACGCGTGCTGGAAACGGTCCTCCGCAACCTAGTGTCGAATGCAATCAAGTTCACCCCAGCGGGAGGACGTATCCAGATATCGGCCCGTGATCGCGAAGAGGGAGTAGAGATCACGGTGAGCGACAGTGGTGTGGGTATGACAGAGGAAAGACTCCAGGGCTTGTTTGCTATCGCCCCGGACAACAGCGAACGTGGGGTGCGCGGAGAGAAAGGGCTCGGACTGGGTCTGGTACTTTCTCGAGAACTGCTCGAACAAGTGGATGGACGAATCGAGGCAAGGAGTCAACTTGGCAAGGGGTCGCTCTTCACAGTGCATCTTCACAGGTTCAGGCCATAGCAAAGCCAAAGGATCGAGAGTCCTTGTGAAATTTTTATAAAATTCAAAAAACGATTTCCCGTCTATTTTCGTCGGTGAAACAGTGGATCTGCCTTAGAATCATAAGACCTCCTATAGGGGGGTTGACCCATAGGGTGAGATACAGTATACTCAATATCAATTATTACAGATTATTCAAAAGTGAGGGGACGACGTCATGATGATTAAAAAAATGATGCAAGAGGTCACCATGAGTTCTTATTTTGCATATGATTATTTTAGCCTGGGCTATGCTTATTTTAGCGCCGGCTTTTTCACATGCCATCATAAAGAACCACTTCTCAGCACTTTTGAAAGAAGAACACCTGATTTCGGTTGGTGAGGCGATATTCCGTCCATCAAATGATGAAGCTTAAAGGGGGTTTCCTTTCTTAGAGAAGGGGAGCCTCTTTTTTATTGGGTGAAAGCGCGAATCGAAGGTTAAGGGGACAACAAAAAAGGAGGATGCGATATGATTATCGTTATGGAAAAGAAGGCTACAGAAGAGGAAAAAATTGCTTTTGTCAAAGAGCTCGAGGAAGAGGGTTTTACGGTGAAGGATGCAGGTAGCGAACGACTCGATGTATTGGGGATCATCGGCGACACAACCAAGATCGATATCGATCACATGAGGGCCCATCACTTGGTCAAGAAGGTTATGAAGGTCCAGGAACCCTTTAAGCTGGCCAGTCGCTCTTTCCACCCGCAGGACACGGTGATCGATATCCGTGGTCACCGTATCGGGGGTGGGAACCTGGCGATGATCGCGGGTCCTTGCTCGGTTGAGAATGAGGAACAGCTGATGACCATCGCAAGGGCTGTCAAGGCCTCGGGTGCGACCTTCCTGCGCGGGGGAGCCTTCAAACCCAGGACCTCCCCCTACAGCTTCCAGGGACTCGGGGAAGAGGGTCTCAAACTCCTCGCGAAGGCGAGCGAAGAGACCGGCCTTCCAATTGTGACCGAAGTCATGAGCACCGATGATTTCGATGTGGTCGCCCGATACGCGGATATCCTTCAGATTGGAGCCAGAAACATGCAGAACTTTTCCCTGCTCAAACGCGCCGGTCAGCAGGACAAACCTGTTCTCTTGAAGCGGGGGATGGCCGCGACGATCGAAGACCTGCTCATGTCTGCAGAGTACATCATGTCCGAGGGCAATCCCAACGTCATCTTGTGTGAACGGGGAATCCGCACCTTCGAGACCTACACACGGAACACCATCGATCTGGTGACCGTGTCGGCGATCAAAGAGCTCAGTCATCTCCCGATCATCATCGATCCAAGCCACGCTACGGGAAAATGGTCTCTGGTGGCACCACTCTCGCGAGCGGCCGTGGCCATCGGCGCCGATGGTCTTATGATCGAGGTCCACCATGATCCGGAGCACGCGCTTTCCGATGGCCAGCAATCGCTTAAGCCCGAGAACTTCAACCAACTAGCCGAATCTGTGAGACGTTTGCATGCAGTCCTTTGATGAGAACAAGGTAACAATCTTGATCTGGGGGCTCGGTGTGATCGGCGGATCCCTGGCAATGGCCCTAAAAAAGAATGGCTTCGGGGGTCGGGTGCTGGGTTACGACCTGAATGCGGAGGCCCAAGGGTCCGCGGAGGCCATCGGTGCCATCGAGTCTTCGGAAGCCTCCCTCGAGGAGATGGTGGCCGCGGCCGATCTGGTGATCGTTGCCGTACCGCTGCAGTGCTACGATGAGGTTTTCTCCATGCTCGGTCGTCTCACAAAGGAAACAGCCCTGATTACCGATGTGGGAAGCGTGAAAGTATGGCCCCATAGCCTGGCCGAAAAGCACCTCTCGCACCGACGTTTTGTCGGTGGACACCCTATGGCAGGGTCGGAGAACTCGGGATTTGGTGCCGCACGCGCCCATTTGTTTGAGAACGCCTACTATTTCCTCACGGGTACACAAGACCAGGAGGAAGCAAGCGCTACCCTCGAGCAGTTCGTTGCCTTTATCGGTGCTAAGGGTGTCCGCCTGGATGCTGCTGAGCACGATGCTATCGTGGCCCGCACGAGCCATCTCCCCCACCTGATGGCGACCCTGCTCGTTCACCAGCTCGAAGGCAGTGCGGATTATTACGTCGGCGGGGGCTTTCGAGATACGACGCGGATCGCCTCGGGTAATCCCGTGCTATGGCGCCACATCTTGCGTTATAATGAGAAAGAGATTCTCACGGCCATCGATGAACACCGGTGTCTGCTCGACCAGGTGGAAAGGCTCCTGACGGAGGGATCTCCGGATGGACTCGGTCGATTCTTGCAGCGTGCTAGCGAGCTGCGCGAGGCGATTCCAAAGGGGGCTAAGGATACGCTCATGGGTGACCGCGCGATTCACGTGGATCTGGTGGATACGCCCGGCGGTATCGCACAGGTCACCGGTCGCCTGGCCGATGCGGGGATCAATATAGCCGACATCGAGATTCTGCACGTCCGCGAAGGCGTCCCAGGGGTTTTGAAAATCGGTTTCTACGACGATGAAGCCTATCGGGCGGCCCGGCAACTGTTCGACGAAAAGGAGGAGAGCCAGTGATCACCACCATACGACCAAGGAAACTCAAAGGAACCATCGACGTTCCCCCTTCGAAGAGTGTCAGCCATCGTCTGCTGATCGCCGCGGCGCTTGGCGATGGAACGTCTCATCTGGAGAACCTGCTGGTCTCCGAGGATACGGAGGCGACAAGAGATGTACTTGAGGGCTTCGGTGTCGAGGTGCAGGGTACGCTCTCTTGCCCTCGAGTCACGGGCAGACGGGACCTTTTGCTTCCATCGAAGGCCCTCGACTGCCGGGAGTCCGGCTCGACGATCCGATTCCTCCTTCCGCTAGGAGGTCTGGTGTCGGGCCCGGTGACCTTTACGGGTAGCCCCGGGCTTTCCCTACGTCCCCTATCGGTCTACAAAACGCTCTTTGATGAGAAGCATATCGCCTATGAGAGCGGTGGAGAGCTGCCCTTTACGGTGGAGGGACGATTGTCTCCCGGCATCTATTCGATGACAGGGGATGTCAGCAGCCAGTTTATTTCTGGGCTCCTTTTTACACTCCCCCTACTGGAAGGGGACAGTAGAATCGTCCTGACTACGGACCTGGAGTCAGCGGACTATGTGGCCTTAACGCTCCAAACGCTGGAAACCTTTGGCATCACGGTCGAAAGGGACAGTAACCGCAGTTTCTTTATCCCCGGTGGACAGCAGTACCGCCCACAAGCAGTGTCGGCTGACGCGGATTACTCCCAGGCAGCTTTCTATCTCGTGGCCGGTGCTCTGGGCTCTGATTTAAAACTCCGCGGTTTGGACGAGAACTCGGCGCAGGCAGACCGCAGGATCTTAGAGATCCTGGAAGCGGCCGGGGTGCGGATCCACCGATCGGCCGAGGCTCTTTGGGCTGAGCCCACGACACCCGTCGGGTGTCAGATCGATGTGAGCCAGTGCCCCGATCTCGTACCGATTCTCGCAGTGCTCGCTACCTTTTCCAAGGGTGTCACGACGATCGTGGGAGCTGCTCGTGTGAGGATCAAAGAATCCGATAGGCTCAGGGCCATTTCCACGGAGCTTAATAAGCTCGGAGCACGGATCGAAGAGCAAGCCGAGGGTCTCGTGATCCATGGTGTCGATCGGCTGCAGGGGGGCGAGGTGTCAGGGTGGAATGATCACCGCATCGTCATGGCACTGGCTATCGCTGCCACGCGTTCGGAGGATCCTGTGCGCATTCACGGAAGTGAAGCCGTGTCCAAATCCTACCCGACCTTTTTTAACGACTACATAGCCTTAGGAGGTGACGTGTATGCCAGAGAAGAAGCTTGAGCAGCTACGGACTGCCATCGATAGCATCGACGATCAAATCATCAAGCTGATGGATCGGCGCCTTCAACTGGTTGAGCATATCGGCGAGCACAAGAGCCGACACCATCTGACCATAACCGATGAAAACCGGGAGGCATCCATCCGGGAGCGAATCGCCTCAACTGTACAGCACGAGCAAAGACGAGGGATGATTCTGTCGCTCTACGGACAGCTATTCACCCTTAGTCGCCAGCACCAACGTCAGCGCGAGGGTAGGAAGTCAGTGGGCTACCTCGGTGGCGAGGGATCACACTCCGACGAGGCGGCACGAGCCATCTACCCGGAGGGTGCGGCGCTCGTCGGTGCCGACCATTTCTGCGACCTGATCGATCGCGTTGCCTCTGGCGAACTCGATGAGGCCGTCCTGCCCATTGAGAATTCCACGACGGGAAACATTGATGAGGTGTACGATTTGCTCGTCGACCGTGAGGTTCATATCGTCGGGGAGATTTACCGGCCGATTCTTCACTATCTGATCGGCAAGAAGGGGGCGGATCCAAAGTCCCTACGGACAATTTACTCGCATCCCCAGGGTTTCGCCCAGTGCGAGGCCTACTTGAAGGAGCATTTACACGCCGACCACCTATCGATGGCCAGTACCGACGCTGCTGTCCGAAAGGCGGCTGAGATCGGGTGCAGCGATACCGCGGCGATCGGCAGCCCCCATGCGGCGAAAACCCATGGGCTGGAGCTGATCGCGGGTCCTATCCAAGACCGAGTGGCGAACAGGACCCGGTTCATCATCATCAGTCGAGAGCAAAAAGAGGAGGGGGAGAAAGTAACGGCAGTATTTGAAACGCCGCATAAACCGGGTGCTCTTGCCAATATCCTCTCGCTCTTTTCCGAGGGCAACCTCAACCTGAGCCACATCGCTTCTCGACCAAACAAGCACGAAGATTTCGGGTATCATTTTTTCGTGGACATCGAGGGATGCTCAGAAGAGGGCACTCTCGAGCGGACGCTGGCCAAGGTCCGACGTGAGACAGCTGCCTTCCAAGTGCTCGGTCGTTATTCGCGGGTTAAATGATCGAGGTGATCAATTGGTAATCCCTAGGCTAATGCCATGCGCCTGCCGATTCACTCTTGAGAAATATGGGTATTGATACCATGAGGTTCTCACGAGGAGGTGAGTGCAGATGCCCGAACCTTTTAAACCAGGATGTCAAAGACCAGCGGTTAAAAAGACAGAGGAAGCACCGTCGGCAGTCCAGACGGTGGAGGTGAAGGAGGCGAAGCGTTCCATGATCAAAGTCGGTAAGCCGGCTCCTGATTTCACGCTGCCCGCATTTTACAATGGTGAGTTCGTGAACATCAGTTTGTCGGAGTTCAAGGGGAAATGGGTACTCCTGTGTTTCTACCCAGGTGATTTTACATTCGTCTGAGCGACTGAAGTTTCGGCGGTAGCCGCCGAATACAACGACCTAAAGGCTTTAGGTTGCGAAGTGTTGTCAGTGAGCGTAGACAGTGTATTCGTCCACAAAATGTGGAATGAGCATGAACTTTCAAAGATGGTTGAGGGTGGGGTGCCATTCCCCATGCTCTCGGATTCCGGCGGTAGTGTCGGAACAAGCTACGGTATTTACGATGAAGAGGGAGGCGTTGAGACGCGAGGGCGTTTCATCATCGATCCCGATGGCATCGTTCAAGGTTACGAAGTGCTTACTCCGCCGGTAGGAAGAAACGTAGCGGAGACGAGAAGACAGTTACAGGCCTTCCAGCTCGTGCGCGAGAAGAAGGGCACAGAGGCAACACCTGCCGGTTGGAAACCCGGCAAGAAGACGTTAAGGCCCGGCCCCGACCTCGTGGGAAACGTGTGGAAAGAGTGGAAGGTTTCTGAAGCCTTCGACGAATAGATCATAAGAAGAAGAGCGGTGCCGCGGCACCGCTCTTCTTCTTATGATTCCCCGATCAGAATGGTCAGGTCAATGGTGATCGATCCTCCGTATGCTTCCTTCAGTCGCTCGGTCACCTGCCCATCATCGTGCCAGCCCAAGGGTGTCATACGCACGAGGTCTTCAAGTCGCGCTACTTCCAAAGGGAAGGTGTAGTTGAGATGAATCTGCTTGGCAAGCTCCATCTGTCCCTGGAACTGTTCGATTACCGCGTCGTTACGATAGTGTCCCTCGGTTGTTTCCGATCGGGCCACGCGGATTTCATGTAGGTAATCTGGACCGGGGACCACTTTGTACAGTCTACCGCTATTCGTGAGCACACGACGGAAACTGTTGTAGTTCGCAGGTGATAGAAAATTGATAATGGCCCCGAAGGAGCCGTCGGCGAAGGGGAGTTTGGCCAGGTCGGCGACGGCGAAGAGGACGTCGGGCTCACCGGTGCCAGCGATTTCGATTCCCGCTTTAGCGATGTCGACTCCCACGCAGATGGGCTCTTGCTTGGGTGGAATGCGTGTTTTTAACCGTCGGAGGTGGGAACCTTCTCCGCAACCGGCATCGACCAGCCGAAGGGGGACTTCGCTCGAACAGGAGATTTCGTCCGCGAGGGTGTCGAGGACCCGGTCGTAGAGACCCGTGGCGATAATCCGCTCTCGTGATAAGAAGAGCGCGCGATCATACTGCGTTTGATGGGGGGAAGCGAGCAGATGCAAGGTTCCTTTTCGAGACAGGTCAAAGGCATGACCGGCGCTACAGACGGCCGCTGCCGTGGTCAGTGAAATGGACGACCCGCAATGGGGACAACTCAAGGCCCCGTCCAGGGACCGCCATGCGATGGCCGCCCGTTCTCGTTTTTTTCCGATAGCCGTGGACATATAACTCAATCCTCTCTCTCGCTTTGGTGCTTTAGTGCCCGCACACTCGTGACTTCAGTCGTGAGATAGGGCACTGTTTTCTTCTTTGGATTTCATATAAACAGCTCACACATGATTCTACGCTTACAAGTATAACAAATTTTTGCACCTCCTTGGGATTCAAGGCACAGATCGGGGTACAGGTGAAAGGAGGAAGGTGATGAGTACATGCAGACGAGAAAAGTGAAAAATATTTACAACGGCCAGGCCTCCATCGATGGAGCCGGCGTCCATTTAACCCGCGTGATCGGTCATCGCGACGTGGAGGAGCTCGATCCCTTCTTGTTGCTCGATTACTTTGATTCCACAGATCCCGAAGAATACCGGAAGGGTTTCCCCTGGCATCCGCACAGGGGGATCGAGACGATCACGTATCTGCTCGCCGGGCAGTTGGAGCACCGTGATAGTCTCGGCAACGAGGGCGTGATCGAACCCATGGGTTGCCAGTGGATGACCGCTGGTGGTGGTATCTTGCACCAGGAGATGCCGATTCCCTCGGATTATCTCAATGGATGCCAGCTTTGGTTGAATCTCCCCCGAGAAGATAAGATGACAGAACCGACATACCGGGATATCACAGTGGAGGATCTCGTCATCTACGAGGGAGAAGACGAGCTGGTGCGGGTATTGTGCGGTACGTACAAAGGAAAGAAGGGGCCTGTCTCGGGTACTTTTGTCGACCCCGTGTATCTCGATATCACCCTGTCTCCATCGGGTGTTTTTGAGTACATTCTTCCGACGGAGGACACAGTGTTGCTGTTGCTTCTTGAGGGGCAGATCACCTTTGACGAGGGTAAGACCTATACAACGGATTCGGCCAGGGGGATTTTACTGGAGAAGGGGGATCGGGTGCGTTTTTCCTCAGCAGAAGGTTTGAGATGTCTTCTGATGGCCGCACGACCACTCAACGAACCGATAGCCTGGGGTGGACCCATCGTAATGAACACTAGGGATGAGCTCCAGCAGGCCTTTGATGATTTAGATCGCGGGACCTTTGTAAAAAAATAGAAATAAGAGAAAAGGACCGCGATCCCATGACCGCGGTCCTTTTTAGCTTATTTTTCGTTTTCTTCTACCCATTCTTTCGCATCCTCAACTGCCTGTTCGGAGGGGATGTTCACGTTGGTTTCCTTCTTGAGTTTTTCTTGATCAGCCCAAGCTTCCGTGCTTGTGTCGCCGAGCTTCTTCTTATCAATTGATTTTTTCATTTGTGAGCCTCCTTGAAAGTAGTTTATTAAGATAATTATAGCACAAATGATAACATGTGTCAATTGGTATGGGGGGCGGTCATTCGAATGATTCCACTAGAAAATGTTAAAAAAGTATCGATGTGAATCCTGGGAAATCGATATCATTCCGTGCCAATGTTTGCTATACTAACTACAATTAACGTAATGTGAAAAGTGAGCCGTTTCAATCCCAGGGGCAAAGAAATTGGCGAGAGGCGAGCAGTATCGCACGTAGATAAGGGGAGTGAACTAGATGCAACAGAAAGTCTTTTCACCCATGATCACCAGGTCACACGACCGATGTCGACAGTTTGGGGTGGATAACGAACGTGAATTTTCAGGTCTGATACTTTCCGAGGAAGAGCTGGCCGAACACCTGAAGCGGAATCAGTGGTTGATCGATAGTGCCCGACCTTGCATTGATGAGCTTTACAAGTTCGTTAAGGGAACCAACTTCTTCTTGATCTTGACGGATGAGGAGGGGTGTATCCTGTACATCGTAGGTGATCCTGAGAACATGGGACGTGCCCAGGATCTGAAGATGGTGCCGGGCGCCTACATGAGCGAGGAGCATATAGGCACGAATGCCATGGGAACCGCATTGGCGGAAGGTGTGGCGCTACAGGTCACGGGAGATGAACACTTCATCAAGGCCTACCACCGTTGGACCTGTAGCGGCGCGGTAATCCGAAATCCGCAGGGCAAGATCATTGGATCTCTGGATATGACGGGGAACGAGGGAAGTGTCCACGCACATACGCTGGGTATGGTCGTTTCAGCTGTTCATGCCATTGAGAACCACCTAGTGCTCGAGGAAAAGAACATGGTACTCCAAGAGCGTCATCATTTCATCAGTACCCTGATGGATGCCATCGGCGCAGGGATTGTGGCCTGCGATCTAGAGGGGCAGATACGTACCGTGAACAAAGTGGTCCAGAAAATGTTTGGATACCAAGAGAAGGAATTGATCAAGAAGAATTTAGGGGACCTCGTCGGACGTTTCGAAGAAATCAGGACACAGTGTTTGAAGGATGATCTTTTTCCGGGCGAAGAGGTAACCGTTAGTGCCAAGATCAATGTCCATCATTATAATGTCAGTGCTTATCCCGTGCGCGATGGTAGAAAGATCAATGCATTGATCTTTGTCTTCCGTGATGTCAAGAAAGTCAGGAAAATGGCCAACCAAATCGTCGGTCGCCGTGCGATTTACACCTTCGATAAAATCATAGGAAAATCGCCGGCTATCTTAGAGGCCATTCGTTTTTCGAAGAAGGTAGCGGACAGCCGTTCGACGATCTTGATCACTGGAGAAAGCGGCACCGGCAAAGAAGTTTTTGCCCATGCGATCCAAAATCAGAGCGCCAGGAAAGATGAGAATTTTCTTGTGGTCAACTGTGCGTCGATCCCGAGGAATCTGATCGAATCCGAACTTTTCGGTTATGAAGAAGGCGCTTTCACTGGTGCCAAGACCGGTGGGCAGCCGGGTAAATTTGAAATTGCAGACGGAGGGACCTTGTTCCTCGATGAGATCGGAGAGATGCGCCTGGATATGCAGACAAGACTGCTCCGTGTGATCCAAGAGGGTATCGTCACGCGGGTGGGCGGCAATGAAGTGATTCCCGTGAACGTGCGACTGATCGCAGCGACGAATAAGGATCTGGCCAAGGAGGTGGAGCGAGGAAACTTCAGACTCGACCTGTACTATCGGCTGAACGTTCTGCCTATCCACCTGCCATCCCTCAGGGAAAGAGCCCTGGACATTCCTCTCTTGATCGATTACTTCGTGGAGAAGATCAGTAAGAAGCTGAATAAGAAGCCGATCCCGATTCCACACAAGATCATGGAGCACCTAATGGCCTACGAGTGGCCTGGTAACGTGCGTGAGCTGGAGAATTTTGTCGAGCTGATGATCAACACCGAGCGTATCCCTGTGGACCTCAAGTCCTCTACGGATCGGCCTGCATCGGGGCACATGTCCTCTGCACCGCTGATGAGTCTAGAGGAAGTAGAACATCATTATATTCGCGATATGCTCCGTACTTGTGATTTCAATGTTTCGGAAACAGCCAGAATTTTGGGTGTTGGACGTAACACACTCTACCGCAAGATGAGCAAATACGATATAGATTGTTCTTAAAAGGAACACTGTTCGATTATGGAGCGCTTTTAGCGCTCCTTCGTTGTTCTCAAATGGAACATAGCGCAAATGAGCAGGGCTACACACGTTGTATTTTCAGAATGTTCTTACTTGGCATCGATGTTGCACATATAGGGGGTAGGTTGAGAAAAGGAGGATGTTAATGATGTTTGGTTACCAAGGGAAAATCTTACGCGTGAATCTCACTGAAGGCACAACTAGCGTCGAAGAGCTCGACGCAGCCCTAGCGGCAAGGTACATTGGGGGAAGAGGATTTGCTTCGAAGGTGTTGATGGATGAGATCGATCCCAAGATCGATGCACTCAGTCCAGAGAACAAGCTGATCGTTGCTACAGGTCCACTCACCGGTACACCTACACCCACGGGTGGTCGTTACATGGTGATCACAAAATCACCGCTTACCGACACCGTCGCTTCTTCAAACTCAGGTGGCTTCTGGGGTGCAGCGCTGAAGCACGCCGGGTACGATCACATTATTGTGGAAGGTAAATCGGACAAACCCGTTTACCTCAATATCGTGGATGATCAAGTGGAAATCAAGGATGCCTCGAATCTCTGGGGTAAAGTTGTCTCGGAAACTACGGATCTTCTGGTGGATGTACACGGAGCCAAGACCAAGGTCTTGACGATCGGACCTGCCGGTGAAAAACTCTCGCGCATGGCCGCGATTATGAACGATAAGGACCGCGCCGCAGGACGTTCTGGCGTCGGTGCAGTCATGGGTTCGAAGAACCTGAAGGCAATAGCCGTCAACGGGACCGGAACGGTTGAGATCGCCGATCCAGAGGGTCTGAAGAAGATCTTCTCCGAGTCGTTGAAAAAGATCAAGGAAAACGGCGTGACGGGCCAGGGACTTCCCGCATACGGTACAGCTGTCCTCGTGAACATCATCAATGAGAACGGTGTATTTCCTAAGGACAACTTCCAGACGTCCGAGTACGAACATGCTGAAGCCATCAGTGGCGAGACGCTTGCCGATAAATACCTGATCAAACGTGAAGGCTGTTACCGTTGTCCGATCGCCTGTGGTCGTCGCACGAAGGTGGATGGCATCGAGAGCGGTGGACCTGAGTACGAAACAATCTGGGCTTTCGGTGCCGATTGTGGTGTGGGAGATCTCGCCTCCGTGATCAAGGCGAACTACTGGTGTAATGAGATGGGTCTCGATACAATCTCGGCCGGTACGACGATCGCTGCGGCCATGGAGTTGTTCCAGAAAGGCTTTATCAAAGAAGAAGATCTCGAGGGTCTTTCGCTGAAGTTTGGCGATGAGAAAGCCATTGTCGAATGGGTCAAGCGCATGGGTCTTCGCGAAGGCTTCGGAGACAAGATGAGCGATGGTTCCTACCGTCTCTGTGAATCTTACGGTGTACCGGAACTGTCTATGAGCGTCAAGAAACAAGAGCTGCCCGCTTACGATCCACGTGGTATCCAGGGACAAGGTCTCCAATATGCTACGTCGAATCGCGGCGGTTGTCACGTACGCGGATATCTGATCTCTCCTGAGATCCTGGCGCTTCCACAGAGTCTCGATCGTTTCTCGCTCGAAGGAAAGGCCACTTGGACGAAGATCTTCCAAGATCTGACCGCTACTATCGACTCGATGGGCCTGTGCCTGTTCACTTCCTTTGCACTGGGTGCCGACGACTACGCGGAACTGCTCAATGCTGTCTGTGGTACGGAACACACGGGAGATACAATCTTAGAATCTGGGGATCGCATCTGGAACCTCGAGAAGATGTTCAACCTGGAGTCAGGGGTCGATCCTTCTCAAGATACCTTACCCAAGCGTCTGTTAGAAGAGCCGATTACCTCGGGACCATCTAAGGGTTGGGTTACCAAACTCGATCAGATGCTACCGGAGTACTACAGTGTTCGCGGTTGGTCAGTCGAGGGTATTCCAACGGAAGAAACGCTCAGCAAATTGAACGTATAAGTTATCTCTAAACGCCAAAGGAGGAACAACACGTGAAGGTAGAAATCCGTCTCTTCGCTACTCTCCGTAAGGATCGTGGGAAGCGCGTGGAGCTTGAGGCCGAAGCGGGTGTTACACCGGCCGAACTGATCGATCGTCTCGGTATTCCAAAGGAAGAAGTGGCGATCCTACTGATCAATGGACGTACCGGAGCACTCGATTCGCACCTAGAGCCGGGAGACTACCTCTCGGTGTTCCCACCGGTGGGAGGTGGTTGATTGCAACGATATGATCGCAATGGCATCCTGACCACTGAAGAACAAGTGAAGCTAAAAAACGCGCGGGTTCTCGTTATCGGATCCGGCGGATTGGGTGGTTACGTCATCGAGATGCTTGCGCGTCTCGGTGTCGGACACCTGACGGTTATGGATGGGGATACCTTTGATGAGACGAATCTCAATCGTCAGATCCTAGCGACGGAGGAGAATATCGGCGAAGTCAAGGTGCTCGAAGCAGCACGTCGCGTTCAGCTGATCAATAGCGAGGTCGAGCTCGAACCCGTTTACATGAACCTCGATGCAAAGAATGCAACGACCTTTCTCGAAGGTCATCAGGTTGTGGTGGATTGTCTCGATGACATCCCAACGCGGAAGATCCTACAACGTGCGGCTGAGGAGACACAGATTCCCTTGGTTCACGGGGCGATCGCCGGTTGGTGGGGTCAAGTGACAACTATTCTGCCTGGTGATCGGACCTTGGATCACGTGTACCCTGAAGGCGCCGATCATGGCGTAGAGACAGGGACCGGGAATCCATCCTTTTCACCGGCCACCATCGCATCCCTTCAAGTGGCAGAAGTGGTAAAAATACTGGCTGGAAAAGGGACACTTCTCTCTAGGCGGATTCTACACATCGATCTTTTCGAGATGGAAATGACAATCTTCTCCCTATAAAACTTCATCACATGATTCCGAGTTTGCAGACCTAACGCCCAGGCCATGGTTTGCAAGCCGATGGGTGATCTTTCGAAAGGAGATTGCCTCCCACTTTGGAAAGGAAATCCTCTAGCAGATACCTTTCATGGTGTCTGCTATTTTTTCAACCTACTATCAAGATAAGAAATCACCGAAAAAACCGTGGATCGAAAGGTTCATCGAAAGACCATGCACACCTGGTTCCGAGTCTGTCGACCTAAAGCGTTGGTCATGGCTGCCAGACCGATGGGCGACCCTTCGAAAGGAGATCGCCTCCCACTTTGGAAAGGATGAGCGTCCATAGATTGGATGCTACTTACAGGAGGAAATAAGATGTTGAAGAAAAATGTGATCCTAGGATTGATACTAGTGGTTTTACTCACGGCGACAGCCTGCAGTTCTCCGGCCGATGAAGAATTGATCCTGGCAACGACCACCTCGACGGAAAACAGCGGTCTGCTCGCCGAGATTCTACCGGACTTCGAAGCTACCAGCGGTTACACGGTGAAGACTGTCGCAGTAGGAACGGGCAACGCGCTGCAAATGGGTAGAGATGGCGAAGCGGACGTTCTGCTCGTTCATGCCCGTCCCGACGAGGACCTGATGGTAGAAGAAGGGTATGCACCCTATCGCGCTGATGTCATGTACAACGATTTCGTGATCCTTGGCCCCGAGGGAGCGGGTACATACGAATCTCTGGAAGAGGCCCTCAGCTCCATCCAGGAGGATGAGCTGACCTTCGTCTCACGCGGCGACAACTCCGGTACACACAAGAAAGAAATGAGCCTCTGGGCATCCCTCGCCGTCACACCCGAATGGGCGGACTACCTGTCGGCTGGAAAAGGGATGGGCGATGTGCTTCTCATGGCCGATGAAATGGAAGGCTACACGATGTCGGATCGTGCTACGTATCTGAGTATGCAGGACAATCTGGACATGACAATCGTTTATGACGGTGATGAAAGGTTGTTCAACCCTTACGGCGTCCTTCCCGTCTCGAGCGACTTGCATCCTGAGGTCAATGCTGAAGCTGCAGAAGCATTTGTCACCTGGATCACATCGGAAGAAGTGCAAACACAAATCGAAGCATTCGGCAAGGCGTCTTTCGGACAGTCCTTATTCTTCCCGAGCGCAGAGTAAATAGTAGGGGGGACCACATTGATTTATATCTGGCAAGGGATCAAGGAAGCTATCGTGTTGATTCTCTCGGCCGACGCTGAGATCATGAACATCTTGTGGCGAAGCGTTGTGGTCTCCGGTTTATCTACATTGTTGGGTACGGCTATCGCCGTACCCACTGGTGTAGGTCTTGGGCTCGCGCAGTTCAAGGGCAAAAAACATTTTGGACATTTGCTCCATGCCCTGATGGGACTGCCGCCCGTTGTCGTGGGTCTCACCGTAGCGCTTGTTCTTTCACGAAGAGGACCACTGGGCTCCTTATCGCTACTTTTCAGTATCGAGGCGATGGTCATCGCCCAGACGCTTTTGATCACACCGATTATCCTGGGAATCATCTACCAGTCCGTATCGGAACACGGGCAAGAAGTAAAGGATGTGGCCGTAACCCTCGGTGCCATCGGCAGACAACGTCTGTTCTTGATGATCAGGGAGTTTAAAAAAACCATCGGGATCGCCGTCACCACAGGATTCGGCAGGGCCATCAGTGAGGTGGGTGCAGTCATGATCGTCGGGGGCAACATCCAGCACCACACACGGGTGATGACAACCTACATCGCCATGCACCAGAGCATGGGAGAATATGAACGTGCGATCGCCATGGGTCTGATTCTCCTGACGCTCTCATTGATCATCAATGTATTGATACACATCCGATTGGGTGATAGGACATGAACATTAACATCCGAAATCTTAAGAAAACCAAAGGTGATCGCCTCGTGATTGATATCGGTTACATCGCTTTCGAGGGGGGGAAGATCCACACGCTTGTGGGACCCAATGGCGTAGGGAAGACCACGTTGCTGCGTATGATCGCCGGACTAGAGGAAGCAGACGATGGGTCTATCGCGTACGATGAACAGACGATCGACGATACGATACGCCGCAGGGTGACCTATGTGGGTCCCCAGGCGCACCGCCTGGACATGAGTTGTTTCGACAGCATCGCACTACCGCTTAAGCTCAGGGGTGTTGGGCAAACGGATCGAAAGAAGCGCGTCCAGCGTGTAATGGAAGAGCTTCAGATCACGGATCTCAGTCACAAGAGTAACCGACGGCTCTCCTCCGGTGAAGCACAGAAAGTGGCCTTCGCCCGAGCTATCGTCTTTGAGCCCGATCTGCTACTGCTCGATGAACCAACGGCCAATGCGGACCCCACGACCACCGAAGCCATTGAAAGTGCACTCCTGTCCCATCAGGAGCGAACGGGTTGTACGGTCATCGCCGTTACCCACCACATGCACCAGGCCGAAAGAATCGGCAGTAGACACCTGCTGCTGGAGAGACAGGGCATTACGGACCATGGAAAACAACACAAACATCTCGTGCTATGGAGGTAATCATGCTGACAGTACAAACGACACAACAGATAGCAGCGATTCTAGAACATCATTTTCGTAAGGACGAGGTGAGGGAAGAACAGATCTCCCTCTATCATGCGGTGGGTCGCTACACATCGCGGCCGATCCAGGCACCGGAGGATATTCCGGGATTCGATCGGTCGACCGTGGATGGTTACGCTGTGAAGGCAGCCTCCTGCCAAGGAGCATCTGAAGCGCTACCGGCCCTCTTTAGTCTCAAGGGGAGCCTATCCATGGGCACCGTGACAGAGGAGACGGTGGGTGAAGAAGAGACCCTATACATCCCCACCGGAGGCGCACTCCCGAAGGGAGCCGACGCAGTGGCCATGATCGAGGATGCACAACTTTTCGGCGACGAAGTGGCAGTGCTCGCCCCCCTGCAGGCGAGGGACAATGTGATCATGAGGGGAGATGACGTGAAGGCCGGCGCAGAGGTGCTGGCCGTCGGGACGAGAATTCGTCCCCAGCACATCGGTCTACTCGCAGGTCTGGGTATCACGGCGCTATGGGTGTACAAAAAGCCCAAAGTGGGGCTCCTATCCACCGGTGACGAGGTCGTACCCGTCGAGAGCACGCTGGAACCGGGACAAGTGCGAGATGCCAACAGCCCGATGCTGGCCGCGTTTTTAGAAGCAGAGGGCTGTGTGATCACCATGACCACCCATGCGGAGGATCATCCAGAGGTGTTGGAGAAGACCCTCCGCGACCTGCTAGAACGATCGGACCTCGTTCTGCTTTCCGGGGGAAGTTCCGTGGGCACCAAGGACCACACGTCAGAAGTGCTCGATCGCCTGGGCCCTCCCGGTGTTCTCTTTCATGGGGCCGCCATCAAGCCCGGTAAACCCACGCTAGGAGCTGGGATGGGAGACAAACCGATCATCGGTCTGCCCGGTCATCCTGCGAGTTGTCTGATCGCCTTCGAGGCTGTGGTGGCTCCCATGATCCAGCGGCTTTTCTTTCACCGTGAGCGGTCGAAAATCAGCATGGTGGCGACGGCAGCTTTTAACGATCATACCAATCATGGGCGAGATGCCTACGTCACGGTTCAACTGGAGGAAGAGGCGGGACAGATGGTTGCCTACCCGGTCCGCGGAAAATCGGGTATGGTTTCCCTGCTAGCGGAAGCCGACGGTTACACGGTCATACCGAAGTCGCAGGAAGGAATCGCACAGGGTGATCAGCTCTGGGTCACACTATTCGGAGGAGATGAACGATGAAGAGACGCATCTATTTGAAGACACTGACCCATGATGAGGCACTGGTTAAGATCAATGAGACCTTTGGCGGTGGACGTCGGACGGAAATACTACCGCTGGGAGAGGCCCTCGGCAGATTGACGGCAGAAGCTGTCTACGCCAAACGGTCGAACCCCCATTACCACGCATCGGCCATGGATGGCATCGCTCTGCGGGCATCCCTTACGGAGGATGTGCACGAGCGAAACCCTCTGCGTCTGAGCCCGGGTATCGACGCCCACGTCGTGGACACGGGTGACGTGCTCCCCGAGGCATGCGACGCCGTGGTGATGATTGAAGATGTAACCCGTGATGGCGACGGCTACTTCGTCATTATCAGCCGGGCCCATCCCTGGCAACACGTTCGTTTGGCCGGGGAGGATATGGCTGAGGGTGATTTGATCCTACCTTCGAACCAGCGAGTGACACCAGAATCCATCGGGGCTCTCGTGGCCGGGGGGATCACCCATCTTACCGTGTACAAGAAACCCCATGTCACAGTGATCCCAACGGGCAACGAGATCCGTCCCGCGGGTACCGACGTGGCCCCGGGGGAGATTCTAGATGGAAATGGTCCAATGCTCGAGGCGTTGGCGCTAAGAGAAGGGGCAACGGTGGACAGACTCGAGGCCGTTGCCGATGACCCGGTGATTTTGAGGCAATCCCTGCAGCGAGCACTGGAAAGGAGCGATCTTGTGATCGTAAACGCCGGTTCGTCGGCCGGTACAGAGGACTACACTGCATCGGTGATCGAAGAGCTGGGCGACCTGGTCTTCCATGGTGTTGCGATCAAACCCGGAAAACCCGTGATGCTCGGGAAGGTGGGAGGAGCGGCCATCCTGGGCCTGCCGGGGTATCCCGTTTCCTGCTACCTGGCATTCCGTCTCTTCGCCCGACCGATAATTGCAGCCCTATCGAACAGTGAGCTACCACCTGAAGAAGATGTACGGGCAACGTTGACCCGACGCGTGCATTCGTCCCTGAAGCATCGCGAGTATGTCCGCGTGAAACTAGGACGGGTCAATGGCAGACTGCTGGCCACGCCCCTCGACCGAGGAGCGGGTTCCACGATGAGCCTGATGCGAGCCGATGGGGTCCTCGTGGTCCCGCTCGCCTCCGAAGGAATCGAGCAGGGGACAGAGGTGACAATCACCCTCCTCAGGCCGATCGATCAGATCGACCACCAGCTCTTGGTGATGGGTTCCCACGATATTTTGATCGATGAGCTCTCCGAACTGATGAACCCCTATGCTTTGAATGCCACCCATGTGGGCTCCATGGGCGGGATCATGGCCATGAAGCGCGGGGAGGCAAACCTGGCCGGTATCCACCTGCTCGATCCTGAGCAGGGGACATACAACCGGGAGGCGGTCAAGAAGTACCTTGGGGAAGGCTTTTGTCTGATCCGTGGGATCAAGCGGGAACAGGGTCTGTACGTCCGCGAGGATCTCGAAGAAAAGATCAGCGGTATCACAGATCTTGCACGCAAAACACTTCGCTTTGCCAATCGGCAACGGGGCGCCGGTACCCGTGTGCTTCTCGATCATTTGTTGAAGAGCGGGGAGATCGATCGTAGTGAAGCTGCCACCGGTGATCTTGTTCTGACCACCCATACGGCCGTGGGTTTATCCGTCCAGTCGGGACAAGCCGACGTCGGACTCGGAATCAAGAGCGTGGCTTTGCGCTATGGTCTAAGGTTCATACCGGTCGCGGAAGAGGATTATGACTTCGTCCTGCGGTGCGAGGATCTAAAAGAAGAAAGGATCGACCGCCTGTTAGCTGTGATGAAAAGCGATGCTTTTGCAGCACGGCTCGATACAATCGGTGGCTATCGACTCGATGAGATCACCGTAGAAAGGATTGGGGGAAGTGACTGATGAAAGATCGTATCGGAAGGAAGATCAATTACTTGAGACTCTCCGTAACGGATCTGTGTAACTTAAGGTGCCGCTACTGTATGCCGGCTGAAGGAATCGAGAAGAAAGAGCACGAGGGTATCCTGTCCTACGAAGCGCTATGTGAAATTGTCGAAGAGGCCGCTAAGATGGGTATCGAAAAGGTGCGGATCACAGGAGGGGAACCGCTGGTGAGAAAGGGGATCGTGGATTTCGTGCGACGCGTGAAATCGATTCCGGGCATCAGCACTCTCTCGATGACGACAAACGCGATTCTCCTGGCTCGCTATGCCGATGAATTGGCCGATGCCGGTCTGGATCGGGTGAACATCAGTCTAGATAGCCTTCATCCTATGCGTTATGAGGCCATGACGCGGGGAGGCCATCTGGAGGATGCCCTCAATGGTATCGAGGCGGCGAAAAAGGCAGGTCTGACACCTGTCAAAATCAACACGGTGCTGATCAAGGGATTCAATGATGACGAGATCGACCGATTCATCGCCTTCTCGCGAGACGGTGTAGAGGTGCGATTTATCGAACTCATGCCTATCGGAGAGGCCGCGTCATGGTCCGTCGATCGCTTCCTATCTGGCAAGGCCTTACTCGACGGACGGGAGGACCTTGTGGCCTCTGACTCTGTGGGCGACGGCCCAGCGCGCTACTATGAGAAAAAAGATGGCACGGGACGAGTGGGATTGATCGACCCGATTTCCGATCACTTCTGCGCAACATGCAACAGAATCCGCCTGACGGCCGATGGCCGGTTGAAGCCCTGCCTCCACGATAACCGAGAGATCAACATTGCCAAGGCAGTGGGCGATATAGAGGAGATCCGGTGGTCTCTGGCGCGCGCCATACTGGATAAGCCGGAACGTCATCTCATTGACGACCCTGGCTTTGTGCCCATTACACGAGACATGTACAAGATCGGAGGTTAGAATGGATTCACTCACGCATTTTAATGAGCGGGGCCTACCCACGATGGTAGAGGTAGGGGAAAAGAAAGAGACGAAGCGCATGGCGGTGGCTGAGGCGTGGTTGCGCATGGCACCCGAGACCCTTCGACGCATTGTGGAGGGTGGACTCAAAAAGGGAGATGTCATCAGCGTAGCCCAGGTGGCCGGTGTGATGGGTGCCAAGCGAACCTCCGATTTGATCCCCATGTGCCATCCCTTGATGCTGACGGGAGTGGATCTGCTTTTTGAGACTGACCTGGAAGAAGCGCGCATTCGCATCGAGGCCCGCGTGAGAACTGAAGGGAAGACCGGTGTGGAAATGGAGGCGCTGACGGCTGTGAGCACAGCGGCCCTGACGATCTATGACATGGTGAAGGCGATTGATCGTGGGATGGTCATCGAGCGTATACAGTTACTAGAGAAAGAAGGCGGCAAAAGCGGCCACTACAGGAGGGATGAGCATGAGTAAGGGATGGGTCAAGGCAATCAATATTTCAGAGAAAAAAGGCGTGATCAAGACCCCAATCGATAAGGGTCGGTTTATCGAGGGACATGGGCTCGAGGGTGATGCCCATGCAGGAAAATGGCATCGGCAGGTGAGCCTATTGGCTGAGGAGAGTGTCCAAAAAATGCGTGAACAGGGAGTGGAGGGATTGTGTTCGGGAAAATTTGCCGAGAACCTGACCACAGAGGGCCTGATCCTTCACAACCTGCCCGTGGGCACCCGATTGAAGATCGGTAGCACCGTACACGAGGTGACTCAGATCGGTAAAGAATGCCATGAAGGGTGTGCGATCAAGCAGCAGGTAGGCCAGTGCATTATGCCGCGCGAAGGAATTTTCACGCGTGTGATCGTAACCGGAGAGATCGTAGTAGGCGATGCCATCGAGATCATGGGAGAGAGTCTCTGATGCGAGCGGCGATCATCGTAGCGAGCGACAAAGGATCGCGTGGTGAACGGGCAGATGAGAGCGGCAAAATCATTGCCACGATGCTCCAAGAGCGTGGGTATACTATTGTAGACAGCAGGATCCTGCCCGATGAAAAGGAGCTTTTGGCGGCTGCTATGTGTGAACTATCAGATGAACACCAGGTGGATTTGATTTTGACAACCGGCGGCACGGGCTTTTCGCGTCGAGATGTGACCCCCGAGGCGACGCTCTCTGTCGTAGAACGACTGGTGCCTGGAATCCCCGAGGCCATGAGAGCGCTGAGCATGGCGATTACACCACGGGCGATGCTGTCCAGGGCGACCGCTGGTCTGAGGGCCGGCACACTGATCGTGAACTTACCTGGGAGTCCCAAGGCGGTGCGCGAGTGCCTCGACCTAATTCTCGATCCCATGGCACACGGTTTGGACATCTTGACGGGAGAGGCTTCGGAATGCGCGAGATCGTGATCGAACTGAGGGGAATCGCCCGTCGTCAAGTGGTCGATTACTTCTTGAAACAGGGCGCGGAGAAGATAGACGGACGATTTGTCCATCCAGATTTCACTGGGGAGATCCTGTCGGAGCGCTGCGCCCCGCTCGGATCTTTTTCCATTACGGAGCTGAGGATCTCCCTAAAGGCCAAGGACCCTCTCATCGAAACGCTGGCGGAAAACTTCCGTCAGTGTTTTCTGCGCATGGGAGGGTGAGATTAATCTTAAATCGTACCCCTCTACAACCTTCGTAGCACCGAACTTTGGTATGATAAGCGTAGAAAGGAAGGGTGATTTCATGACCATTTTTGAAAAGAGAAGAAGCATCCGCCGATACCAAGAAATGTGGGTGGAGGAGGAAGTGATCCGTCGAATTCTGGCTGCAGGGATGCAAGCTCCCTCTGCGGGGAACCAACGTCCCTGGCACTTCGTCGTCGTGACGGAACGTGAACGCCTCGATGCGCTTTCGAAGATGAGCCCCTACGCAGGGATGCTCAAAGAAGCGCCACTGGCCATCTGTGTGGTGGCCGGGGAAGAGGGACTGAAGTATCCGGAGGTGTGGCAACAGGATTGCGCCGCTGCGACGGAAAATATGCTGCTCGCCGTTGCCGAGGAAGGTCTCGGGGGCGTCTGGCTGGGCGTGGCTCCTTTCACAGAACGGATGGAACGAATTCGCGATATTCTCGAGATTCCATCGGCCTATAGGCCCTTCTCCCTCCTGTCAATCGGTCACCCTGCAGAGAAGAAAACAGTCCCAGATCGCTACGATGAAAGACGGATCCACCAAGAAAAATGGTCCCATGCGTAGAGTCCGTGTTGTTCCCTATCAACATGGCTGGGTAGAGGCATTTCGGGAGGAGGAGGAGCGGATCATCTCGTGCGTTCAGGAGCTCTTTTTATCCCTCCACCACATCGGTAGCACCTCAGTACCGGGACTCGAGGCAAAACCGGTGATCGATCTGATGCTCACTGTGTATGATTTTTCAAAAGAGAAAGAGCTGGAGGAAGACCTAAAGACCCTCGGCTACAAAGCCATGGGACCCTACGGTATCTTAGGGAGGCGTTTCTTCATCAAGGGGGTGAAAGAGCGGACGCATCACCTCCATGTATTCGTCGATGGTGACCCCCATGTACTCAGGCACCTAGCCTTCAGGGACTTCTTGAGGGCACACCCCGAGGAGGCAAAGACCTACGCCGATCTGAAGAAAACCCTGGCCGCCCAGTATCCAGAGGATATCGAGGCCTACTGTGCGGGAAAGCAAGCTTGGATCTCTCGCGTGGAGAAGGAGGCACTCGCTTGGATGGAAGAAAAGGTGCGGCGCAGACTCCAACCCTTAGTGGCAGAATGTCTACCACTACCCGAGGGAGAGGAAGCGGTTGGTCTGGCAGAAGACATCTTACCCTTTATCGGGAGTCTGGACCCTGAGCTTCGCGATGGGATGGTCTACCCTGTTGTGGGGACATTGATCGAAAGGGGTCTGTTACCGGATACCTACGTAAAGGAGCTCGCGAGAAAGCTCTGTGGCAGCGGTTACCTTTTACATGGGTTGGGGGAAGCAGAGGAGGAGGCTGTGTTCCGCCGTTCTTTCTCCCTCTTGCTGCTCACGGAAATAATCGGATTAGCGACAACCGCATCGATTCTGACTGTTAGCGAGGAAAAAGGACTCGTGGCGGCAGTGCTTCATTACTTCGAAGGCGAAGTCGATCGTCGTGGCTACGATGCGGCCTACGGCTGGGCACATAGCATCGCCCATGGCGGTGATGCCATTGGAGCATTGTCCGGACTCAAGAACCTCGAGAAAGAAGATGTCGAGCGGATTCTGGCTGCGATTACCCATCACTTCTCTAATGAGACCCATGTGCTGATCAATGAAGAATCAGATCGAATTGTCAGCGGTGTGTTCCGTTTGCGCACAGCGGGTAAACTCGATGACGGGATGTTCTTTCGCTGGCTGGATGAATTCGCGGGTGTAAGCGACGAGTTATCCTACCCTCAGAAACAATACCGCGAAGAGAATATCAAGCGTTTACTCGGTAGCCTGTACTTCCGCCTGGATCCTGTGGTGTGTGGGAAACAGAGACGTTTGATCGAAAAGATCGTGAGAAAGCGCAGTCACTTTCAATAGAAAAATTGTATTGCGTGGGAGATCGGAGGTGCGGGTGAACGGCATCTCCGGTTTTCTTGTTTTCTAGGAACAGCTTCGTGTATAATGATAACATTAGACCCTGAAAGGATGGATCCATGTTGTACACGACTGAAGATGTATTTAAGATGATTATACGGGTGGAGGAAAGAGCCACTTCGTTTTACCATATGTTCGCACAAACCGAAAAGATCGAGCGGGACTTGAAGACCCTGGCCCTGGTGCTCGCCGCCGAAGAGCGCAGACATCAAAAATTGTACAGGCAGATGATGGTGTCCTATGCACACAGCGATGTCCCACTAGATCTCTACCATAAGACGAGCCAATTGCTTTCACGTTTTCAACCGACGCTCGAATCCCCGCCAAGCACGATCGAAACCTTCCTATCGTTCGCCGTCGATCTCGAGCGTGAGAACCTGGCGCTGGTCATCCGCTTGCGTGATTTGTTTCGGGAGCGGAAGGGTCAAGAGGAGCTACTCGAACGGCTTGATGATATCGTGAAAGAAGAAGAGAGCCATGTGGACCATTTGGACGGGATTCTGAGGCGCAGGAGGCCAGAGCGTGCGTAGTGTGAAGAATCTGGTCATCCTGGTGGTGGCCTCTGTGCTTTTGCTTTTGGTGCTCACAGTGGGTTACAATCATTTCTTCGTGGCCAAGGTGAACATTGAGCTGGATTCGATGGGTACGCGGATCGACGAACTAGACAAAGACTATGTAGCGAGCACCCTCCCGCTTCGCGTGCTCGATAACCTGGCAACTCAACGGCCGGATCTATCGCGCGATGATCAAGAAAGGTTCGCCTCGCTGTCGGAGGCCTACGGCAGAAACCGGGAGAATCTACTGGGCCAGTTGCTCATGATGCGGTCGACGCTGGATCATCTATCGAGAGAAATGGCGGTCTCGCTGCTCAATCATCGTGGGGCGTACGAGGATGAACTGATTATTTTAAACGATCGGGTTCTGGTGCTTCGCGAGGCCATCGTGGGGCTAGAAACCCAGGTGCGTTCGATCTATCCCCCTTCCTTTGAAGATCTGGAAATCGATCCTGGAACGCTATCCAAGATGCATGGTAGTCTCGAGATCGGCATCGATCAGCTGGGTGAACAGTACGACCGGATCGACGTGCGCACCAAGCGCGATTACATTGGACTCGTGAACGGACTCTTCTACTTTCTGTTCATACTCCTCTCCTTTCTGGCCGTACTGCTCGTGAAGTTCATGCGGATTGATTTTCGATTTATTCTCGAGGGCTTTCGCATGCTGGACGATCAGGATTTCCAGAGAGAACACCTGCCGAAGATGACCGCCTTTTTCGCCGAGGAGAAGGAAATCGTTGACTTGGTGCACCGCATCCTGGAGGAGAGGCGACTTGTCACCAAGATCAAGGTGATCGCCTCCCGTGGCTATCTGATGGACGAAGTGATCGAGGATCTTTTTCACAGCATCCGCCCGACACTTCCGGTGGACCGGATTGGCATCGCCTTTGTCGATCACAAGCAGCGCCGGATCATGGCAGAGCACGGGGTAACGAACTACGGGGAGATCCTATTGGGACCGGGTTTTTCAGTTTCCTTTGATGAGACGAGTCTCACCCGTACCATCCACTCGCGGGAGGCTTTGATCACCCGTGATCTTGTCAGTAACTTCGAAAAGAAACCGGATAGCCAGTCCATGTCGCTGATCGTGGAAGAGGGTGTCCGGTCGAATATCGTGGTGCCGCTCGTGATGGAGGAGACGACATTCGGTTTGCTGTTCTTTAGCTCACGACAGGTCGATGCCTTTGGTGCCGGCGATTTGCGCATCGCGGAGAAAGTGGCCTACGAGCTGGCCCCGCTCCTTGATAAGTCTTACCTGGTGAAAACAATCTTCTCAAAGATCACCAATACCTTTGCTGAGCTAGTGGACAAGAAGGACAATGAGACCGGTGGTCACATTCTGAGAATGGTCCGTTATTCCGTAGTGATCGCCGAGGCACTTCGCCACCATCATGAGGAGAACTATCGGATCGACTCGGACTTCGTAAAGAATCTTGAGCGCCACGCCTCGGTACACGATATTGGCAAGGTGGCTATACCCGATCAGATTTTGAAGAAGCCTGGAAAGCTGGATCCCGAGGAGTGGGAAATCATGAAGACCCATGCGGCCGAAGGCGCGGACATCTTTACCTCCCTGCGCGAGGGACTTCAGGGGTTCAATCCAGATTTTTACCGGATGGCGGAGGAGATCACCCGCCATCACCACGAGCGGTGGGATGGAAGTGGCTACCCGGATGGCCTCGCGGGAGAATCGATCCCGCTCGCGGCACGGATTGTGGCGATTTCCGATGTCTTCGATGCGCTCACGTCCGAGCGCGTTTACAAACCCGCCTTCGGATTCGACAAATCACTGGCGATCATAGGCGAATCGGCTGGTAATCACCTGGACCCCGTGCTCGTCAGCGTGTTTATAGAAGAGAAAGAAAAAATTCGCGCGATTTTTTGTGAGAATCACTAACCATAGCCCCCTTGACACTTGACGTTGAGGGGGCTATGATGAAGGTGGTTGGAAACGTTTCCAAAGAAAGGGGATATCATGGCAAAGAAAATTGGGATCAAGGATGTCGCCCGGGAGGCCGGCGTGGGTCTGGGGACCACCTCGCGCGTCTTGAACAATCAACCCAACGTGAGTGACGAGAAGCGTGCCAGGGTCTTGGATGCCATGCGAAAATTGGATTACAGGCCGAATCAACAAGCCAGGAGTCTGAAGACCAACGAGACGAGAACCCTAGGGGTCTTGGTGATGAATTTTAATAATCCCTTTTACACGGACGTACTGTCGGGGATCGAGGAAGAGGCCGAACGGGCGGGTTACGGACTGCTTTTTGCACATCTGGATGGCCAGTTGGATCGATTCGATCGGCAGATTCAGCTCATGCGGAACCAGAACATCGATGGTTTGCTTTTCATGGGCACCGCTGTAGATGAAGCCGTAGGAGTGGGTTTGGAGAGCATCGCTTGCCCCACCTGTTTGTTGTCCACGGCAACGCTGACCGAAGTGCCCTTTGTCGACCGCGTCTCCATTGACAATCAGGCGGCTGCCCGAGAGATGACGGAGCATCTGATCGGGCGGGGCTATCGAAAGATCGGTCTGATCACAGGTCGATGTGGGGATCCGAATACCGATGTGGCGCGTCGCACAGGCTATCGACAGGCGCTCGACAAGGCGGGCATCACGGAGAATCCCACGTGGCTCGCCAGCGGCGATCATACGCTGGCTTCAGGATACCGCGCTGCGAAGATATTGCTTTCTCAGGCGGATGCACCCGACGCCATTTTTGCTACGTCGGACTCTATGGCGATCGGTGCCATACGGGCGGCTGCCGACCTCGGTTTGCAGGTACCTGATGAGCTGGCCATCGCGGGTTTCGATGGACTGGAAATCGGCGCCTACACAGTGCCCGCGCTAACGACCGTCGAACAACACCGAAAGGAGATGGGAAGACAGGGCGTTCGGCTTTTGATTGCCCGAATGAGAGAAAAAAGACGGCCGGTCGAGGAAAAACAGCTTGCCTACACCCTTGTGCTCAGGTCTTCGACCTGAACACCTTGGTCCGGATGCAAGTTCGCCTCGGGGCCAAAGACCAACGAATGTGAAAGAAAGGATGTGAATACGGTGGGCACCCGTGCGATGGGGACCATGGTGCGCTGGCCACCGCTAGCCTATGAAAATCAACGAGACGTTACAAACACGAGATGGCTGGCAGTTGATCGAGACCTGCTTCGATCGCGAGCAGATTATCACGTCGGGGAGTAATTTTCTATTGGGCAACGGGTACCTTGGTTATCGTGGGACCTTTCCGGATTATCGAAAAGGTCAGTTTACGGCCTGTATCGTGACGGATACCTATGATAATGCCGATGGGAAATGGCGTGAGCTCTGCAATGTGCCCAATGGTCTCTTCCTCCAGTTGCATGATCAGAGCCACCGTTATAGTCCGCTTACTTCAAATCCCACTGCTTATGAGCGGACCATGGATCTGAAACGAGGGGTCTACGGATCGGATCTTACCTATCGCAATGGGGTTCGTATTCGCGAAGAGAAGTTCTCCAGTCTGAAGAGAAAAGAGTTGCTGACCATGCGACTCGAGGTCTCTTCGGAAGCCGGTGGACAGATTCACCTCACTGGCGGTATCGATGGCGATGTGTGGAGTTTGAATGGCGATCATTTCGCGTCGTTGACCTATGAGCAGGAGGGTGATTTGCTTCTGGCCACGGCGGTCACCCGCGAGGAGCAAACGGTTATTGTGGTCGGTACAAAGACCTCTTGGAGCGGAAAAGCGACGGAAGTGGAGGGTGGCTTCTTGCAGACGGCCCAGATTGATGTGCACACCGGTGCGACGGTAGCGATCGAACAATATGCGGCTATCTTTACGAGTAACGATGTGGAGGACCCCAGGGCTTCGACCATTAATCTGCTACGGAAGGCCGCCGAAGACGGCTATGATGCCCTCTACGGAGAACAGGAGAAGGCCTGGGGCGACTACTGGGACCTGTATAACATCACCCTGACGGGCGATGTTGTGGACCAGGTTCTCGTCCGTTTCAATCTCTACCACAACATCATTGCCACACCAGTTCATAAGGAATTGCCCATCGGTGCCCGCGGCCTGTCCTGTCAGGCCTACCAAGGGGCTGCCTTCTGGGATCAGGAGATTTTCAATGCCCCTATGTTTCTCTATACGAACCCCAAAGTGGTCAAAAACATCTTGTCCTATCGGGTCAATACACTAGCGGGTGCTAAGGAGAAAGCTGAGAAATTGGGTTACCGCGGTGCCTTCTATCCCTGGATCAGTGGGCGTAAAGGTGTGGAGCTGTGTCCGGATTTCTTCTTCATAGACGTGCTCAGCGGCCGAAAGATCCGCAACCACTTCAACGACTGGCAGATTCACATCTCCCCGGATATCGGCTATGCATTGTGGCAATACTACGAAGCGACGGGAGACTGGTCTTTTATCGTGGAAAAAGGAGCAGAGATGCTCTTTGAAATCGCCGTTTTCCTGATGTCGAGGGCTCACTATAATGTGGATCGATCGCGCTACGAGTATATACGCTTGCTCGGGCCCGATGAGTACCATGAGAATGTGGACAACAATGTGTTCACGAACAAGCAAGCGCACTTTGTTCTCGACAAGGCACTCTACGTTTACGAACGTATGCGTCAAGAATCGGCAGGTCGCCTGCAGGAGATTGAAGAGAAGGTGGGGCTGACGGAAAGGGAGATCGAGGTCTGGCAGGATATGCGCGATCATCTCTTTCTCAGAAGGCCCGATGGCCAGGGCGTAATCGAACAGTTCGACGGTTATTTTGATCTCGAGCGGATTGCACCGTCCGCTTTGAAAGAGCGTCTCCAGGATCCGGGAGAGTACTGGGGCTGGCCCAATGGGATCGCTGTCTTCACACAGGTGATCAAACAGGCGGATGTCATCCAGATGATGGTCCTGCACGATGAATACGATACCCAGATCGTCAAGGCCAACTACGATTACTATGAGCCGTTGACAGAACACGGTTCCTCCCTGAGCCCTTCCATGTACAGTATCATCGCCAGTCAAATCGGTTACGACGAGGAAAGCTACCGCTATTTCAGGAAGTCTGCTACGATCGATCTGCTCAACACGAACAAAGCCATTAGCGGAGGTACCTTTATCGGTGGGATCCACACGGCTGCCTGCGGTGCACTCTGGCAAATGATGGTCTATGGCTTCGCCGGTGTGACCTTTGGACACAACGCAATCGCGCTTTCACCGCGTTTGCCCGAGCAGTGGGAGACCATTTCGTTCAAGCTACGTTTCAGAGATTACCACCTGTACTTGTCCCTGAGCCATCGTGGACAGGAGATCACGGTCCTGGAGAAGGGGTCCGAACCCTTGGCCTTGGTTTATGAAGCTCGATCGTATCCGCTGATGGAGAGGGAGCAACTGAAACTATAAGAAAAGATGCCTACACAGGCATCTTTTCTTATTATTGCTCTTGACATTTAGATAGAGGATGATATATTAAAATTAACACTGTTAACATAATGAACATCGTTAAAAATTGGAGGTTGTTATAGATGAAGGATCCGAGGGGGCCCACAGGAAGGGCGCGTTACTTTGTGGCCGCGGCGCGAGATCTGATCGATGAGGGAGGGGTGGCCTCCTTGTCCGCCAGAAAAGTGGGCACGAGGGCTGGCTACTCTTATGCCACGCTCTACAATTACTTCTCAGATATGAACGAATTAATTCTTGCTGCCATGATTGAAACCCTAGAAGAGCTTCACATGGTGATCGTAGAAAGGACCGAAGAAGAACGGGCTCCTAGAGCGAAACTGGTTCTGGGGATCGAGGCCTACCTCGATTATTTTGAGATGCATCCGCGTCGATTTCATCTAGCGATGGTCCATCCGGTGCCCAAGGTACAGAGTGAACCGGCGGTACCGGCGATCACACGGACGATGGTCGGTCTGATCGAAGCGTGCGAAGATGCGGGCGCCAAGCTCGTTGGAAGGCCCGAAGAAATTGCGGAGCTCTTGGGCTCGTCGCTCCATGGAAAACTCCTTTTTTATTTCTCCGGAAGGGGATACCGGCACTACAGTATGTTGAGAAACCAGGTGTTGAGGGAACTCGATCGTTTGGTGAAGTGGGAGATCGATGTCCAATGAAGAAGCAAGGACTGTTGCTGTTGTTATTGTTGCTATTGGTGATCGGTGCAGTGTTTGCCTTTCAGCTCAGAGGCTTCAACGAGCGGGTCGAGAAACTACCGCTCCCCGTCATGTCCATGACCGGTCTTGAGGATGGGTCGTATACGGGTGAGTACGTACTGGACCCTTACCTTGCAGTGGAACTGGTCGTGACCATTGGATCGGAGCGAGTGACGGATATTGTGTTGTTGCATCACGAGCACGGATTTGGAAAAGGAGCGGAGCTGGTACTTGACCGCGTGATCGAGACGAACCGATTGTCCGTCGATGTGGTGTCGGGCGCCACGGCCAGTAGCAAGGCGCTGATGTACGCCATCGTAGATGCAGTGGAGAAGGCCGATGAAAAGTAGAAGAGGACAAAGGAGGGGGAAACTGATGTTGCAAATTCTGTTCGGTGGAGTGATCGCACTACTAGTATTCATTCTGATCCTATCAACGGTTGCCAAGTCGCAGTTCGAACGGCAGGTAGAAAGGGAGATCGAAGATTTCTTCTCGGGTTCCATGGGAGAACTCACGCGCGTTTCGGAAACTGAACTCCAGGACCTACCTGAACCGGTCCAGCGGTGGTTGCGCGCGAGTGGTGTGGTGGGGTCGCCTGTGATACGGTCGGTGCGGATCAAACAAGACATTCAGATGAAGTTGAAACCCGACGGCCGCTGGCTGGAAGCGACAGCCGATCAATACGACCGGACGGAGGCGCCCGGATTCCTTTGGCAGGCGCAAATCAAGGCGGCCCCGGGGATTCATATCTCGGGTCGCGACCTCTTTACCGAAGGTCGTGGACACATGTTGATCAAGCCCCTGAGTCTCTTCAAAGCCGTCGATAGCAGGGGGCAAGAGATCGATGAGGGGAGCATGCAGCGGTATCTCGGTGAGCTGGTATGGGTCCCCACCGCGGCCATCTCCCCATACATCACCTGGGAGGCCGAGGATGCGACCACGGCCAAGGCCACGATGTCTTACGGGGGCGTCACCGTTTCGGGTCGGTTCTATTTTAACGCGGAAACGGGACTTGTGGACTCCTTTCGAACCCTTCGGTTCATGGTGACAGAAGAAGGCAGCGAGTTGCGCCCCTGGGAGATTCCCGTATCAGATTACCGGCAGTACGGTGACTACTACCTCCCTTCAAAGGCTGTGGTGATCTGGCAGTTACCCGAAGGTCCTTATGATTGGTTCCACGTCACGGTAACCGATGTTGAGGTGAACAGACCTGAAAAATGGTAGACCCGCCGAGTGGCGGGTCTTCTGTTGCACTTATATGGAAAAATATGGTATAATAAATCATCGGGGGAAAGGAGTGAATCGTGGAGAACAAACGCAGAAACTGCCTATTGCTATTCGCCCTGGGGGATGCTTTGGGATCACCAGCGGGCAAGCACAGTTACAGAAAATTGAAGAAAAAGTACGGGGATCTGGGAGTCGAGAAGCTATACTTTAGGAAAGAGAAAGGAGCTATTTGGTCCGACTTGACAAAGGCCCAGATCTTTACCGTGGAGGCCCTCCTACGCTACCGCTCACGCTGCGTCCACAATCGTAAGGCCGATCTTTTGAAAATGATTTACCTTGCCTACCTTCGCGGATTGTACACCCAAGGGTACCCGAAGACTTACGATTACAATTATGTCTACGACGGCTGTTTGCTCGAAGCGGAGGCCCTATACGACCACAGGGGGTTTTCCACAGCCGAGGGCCGACTGTTGTTATCGCGTGAAGTTGCCCTTCAGTTCAAGGCCTCCGGGAATTCCGATGCAGAGGGATCCCTCGTTCCCCGGGCGATGGGCGTGGGGCTATGTCTTGAAGGCAAAGAAGCCTATCGCTATGGTAAGGGAGTGGCTGGACTCACGACAGCTGATGATTATGCTTGTTGTCTCACTGGCTTTTTTGCGCTCCTCATCGCCTGCAGACGGAAGACAACCAGTGGAGAGCAAGCCTTTGGCAAGGCCCTGGGGATCTTGAAAGAAGATGAGCGTGGTGACCGCTTGCACGACCATTTGGAGAAGGGAATGAAGATCGTCAAGAGCGACGGTGGACCGAGAAGGGTCGAGAAACGTCTACGGAGACGTGTGGAGCGTGTGGCCCCCCTTCTCTATGCCTATTACTGTAGCGAGCGCCAGGTTTCCCTGAGGGAAAAATTCCTTATGGCCGTGAATGCTGATGGAGACAGCGCTCTGATGGGAGCAATGACCGGCGGATTATTGGGCGCGGGTGGGGTTGCAATCGAAGGAATCGGTCCATGGTTGGATCGACTCGAGGAACAGGCACTGCTGGTTGAACTGGCTGATGATCTGGAACAAGGATTCGGCATGACAATGGAATGGATGAAAAAATACCCTGACCACTAAGGGTCAGGGCATCGTCTTGAGCTGGTTGTTGGTCACCGAAAGAATCTCTTGGCCTCGCTGGTATCGGTGGAGTCCGCCCAGTTGGGTAATCTGCTCGAAACCTCGTTCTTCCATGTAGCGAGAGAAGACGGCGACTTCATTCGACGACTCGGGAACACGGACGAGGTAATAAGAGGTCATCGGTAGCTCGACGACCGATTGATCGAAGACATACAACTGGGCGAGCGGGTAAAAAATGTAGAAGGCCACGAGTATGGCGATGATCGGGGGTATCGTTCTCTTCATAACTCCTCCTTGATGAGAATGGTCGACAGAATTCGACAAAAAAGATGACAAAAGGCCTGGCTTATTATATACTTACCTCATTCTATTTGAATAGAGAGTGAGTTTGATATATATGATTAAGAAAAGAGCTTTCTCACCGATTCCTCTACAGGCCGGTCAGGAGTACTTGGCCATCGGTCCCTACGAATGGCACATCACAGCTCTCAAGCAGTACCTGAGGCAAGTGTTCGCCCTGCGCTACTTGCGTTTTGTTCGGGTGGAACGCTATATGCACCCCTATCTACAGGTCGATGAACAGCATATGGAGCAGGTCAACGTCTTGTCACCCGTGATCCTAGCGGAACTATACCCCGGGGAGTACGTGGTGATCGACGGGCAGCATCGCCTGTCCAAGGCATCTCGAATGGAGCGGGAGCGGATCCTGGCCTATAAAGTACCTGCTGCGATTCACGCCCATTTCATGACAACACTAGAAGCCCACGAGGCTTTTGTCCATTACCATAATCATCACGAGAAGAGAGAAAGATTAAAAAGAGCATAGTGTAACACCCTGTTGCCATTTAGCAGCGAAGGCGTGACTTTGAGGTCGATCGACCCCGGGGTCACGCTTTTTTTGCGCGGATCTGCAAGCCTTTACCCAGGATAGGTTTACGCCTCAAGAAGAGGACGACAGAAGTGACGATTACAAGACCGCTGGCCAGATTCAACGGATCGATGGTCTCACCCAGCATGAGAAAGGCCAAGAGCATGGAGAAAAAGGGGACGAGGTTAATGAACAGGGCTGTGCGCGAGGGACCGATTGAAGAGATGGCCACCTGCTGGATGGAGTAACCAATCACAGTGGGAAAGATGGCCATGTACAGGACTGCCCACCAGGCCAGGGGATCTGGCCATTCGAAACCCGGTGCAGTCATTTCAAAGATAGCAAAGGGTGTGAGCAGGATCACGGCCGATAAAAAGGTGGCGGCGGTGAAGGTCAGGGCCGAACGATCGACCAGAGCTCGCTTGACAAGGATGCCGTAAAATGCCCATGCTGAGGTACCGCAGAGCATGAGAAGATCACCGATATTGGGTCTTTCGCTTAACAAGATCAAAGGTTGCCATCCCGTAATGGTCAGGAGAACACCCACGAAAGCGGTTAGAATGAAAAGTCGTTTCCTTTGTGGAATGACTTCACCCAGTAAGAGAGCAGCGAGAACGGCTGTGAGCAGCGGATTAATGGCATTGATCACAGAAGCCTTCGTAGCGCTCGTGTACCGTAGCGCGGTAAAGAAGAACAGATGATAACCGATCATACCCACGAGACCCGTGGCCAGGGCTTTTCGCCAGCCGGCCCGATCGAGCAGTAGGAGATTCTTTTCTCTTTTGGCCACGATGGGGTACAGGATGGCGGCCGCGATAAGCAGTCTGAAATAGGTGAGAAGCACAGGACTCATGGTCGCGACGCCAAATTTTCCGGCGATAAAAGCGCCTGCCCAGAAGAATGTGCCGATCAACATGAGCAGATAGGTCTTCTTTGATGACATGGTAGATTCATCCTTTCGAGTAACCAAGATGTTGTTATTGTAGCACGAGATAAGATTCAGAACCAGCTCTAGTGGTACAAATGGGATAAGGAGAACCCTACATTTGAGAGCCCAGGAATTATTGTCGTTGGGAAAGGAGTCTTGCCATGGAAAAGTTTAAAGTCATTCCCCTGGATGAAGGTGCACTCGAGCGCGTCGCGCGACTAGAGATGCAGGCATACCCGTCTTTCTACGAGGAATCGGAAGACGTGAGAGAGAAAGTGATAGAACGTTTCAGGGGAGTGATCACATCATTGGAGAGCACTTTATTAGGAGTCTATGATGGGGAAGCCCTCGTGGGTACAGGCGTGCAGTACGATCTCGAACTGAATCTACATGGTCGCTTTGTCCCGGCGGTGGGTCTAGGGTCTCTAGCGGTTGATCTCACGAGAAAAAAAGAAGGCGTCGCCCGCTTCCTCATTGGAGAGATGATCACCTCTGCAAAGCAGCGCGGGGTCAAAACCATGCTTCTCTATCCCTTCAGGCACCAGTTTTACCGTGCCTTTGGCTTCGGCACAGGCACACCCTATCACCACTTCTACGTTAACCCGCTTCACTTTCGAAAAACGGGGCTTAAGAAATTCATCCGCCGTTTCGAAAAGAGGGATGAGCCCAGGGTGATGGCGCTCTACGCGGATCTGGCGGAAAAGCGAAACGGAATGATCGGGAACCCTGGCATGATGCAGAAACAACTCTTCGCCGATACCATCGATAGACGTCTTGTGATCGAATTAGACGGGGACCTTATCGGCTACTTTACCTTCTCCATGGAGGCCAAGGGGGGACACTACCTACGGGACCAGACCCTCGTGGTCAAGGAACAGCTGCACAAGACACCGGCATCGCGTCTCGCAATGGTCGATTTTCTATCGTCTCAGGCGGACCAGACCGAACGCGTGGCTATTGGTGATTTTTCCCCGGATTTCCACCACCTGCTCGAGGATATCGAGTTCGCGGGTGCTCACAGGATGATGCCCATGATCACCCACATGATGGCCAGAGAGGGCCTTGGCATCAGTTACCGTGTCCTCGATGTCCAGGGAGCATTAGATGCCCTTAGGGGATACGAGGGACCCCCTGTGCGCTTTGTTGTCGACATACCTCGGGAGAGCACACCCATAGAAGCCCGATTGGAGGGTGTGGGTTCTGAGGTGGAGATTCGCATGGATCTGGCGGAGTTCTCGCGATTTTATCACGGGGCCGTCCGCCTGGAATCATTGGAAAACTATGGCCGATTGGAGACGACCTCATCCGGTGTCCTCCGGCGCATCGACAGGGCGCTGGGACTGGAGCAACCGGTATGTCTAACGCGCTTCTGAGGGCCATCATCAAACGGCTGGGTGATTCATGATATAATGGAGAATAAATAGCAGAAAGGAAGTTGAAGGATATGAGCTACTTGAGAATATGGGTCGTTGCTTTTGTTGTTTTCATGTCGATCGATCTGGTCTGGCTGGGCGTTGTGGCAAGAGGTTTTTACAGGAAGCAGTTGGGGCCCCTGATGGCCGAGCAGGTGAACTGGCCGGCAGCCCTCATTTTTTACGGCCTGTACATCGTGGGCATCATGGTTTTCGCCCTCTTGCCCGCGCTACGGAGTGAGTCGCTCAGCAAGGCCCTGCTACTGGGTGGCTTTTTCGGTATGATCACCTATGCGACCTACGATCTGACCAACCTAGCCACCCTCGAGGGATGGCCGTTCAAGCTGGTGATCGTGGATATCAGCTGGGGAACGGTACTGGCGGCGAGCACCACCTCGATTGCCTATGGCATCATTAGTTACTTTGGTTGGTAAACAGACAGCGGACGAGAGATAGGAGAGACATATGATACAACTGACGGTCCTGATGGAAAACCATGCAAAGGAACCGATGGAATCGGAACACGGTTTGGCCTTTTTGGTCGAGGGCATCCATTCTGTGCTTTTCGACACCGGCGCATCTGGCGCTTTTGCGAGAAACGCCGAGCGGCTGGGCAAAGACCTAGATCATGTGGATCTCGTGACCCTCAGTCATGGTCACTGGGACCATACGGGCGGCCTTGGGCGATTGAAGGGCAAACGGCTCCTCTGCCATCCCAAGGCACTCGATGGCAAGTTCAGACGACGCGATGGATCGACCAATGGACTCGCCTATCCCCCCGTACGCTTAAAACAAGATTTCGATTGTCTTTTTCGCAAAGAACCCTACTGGATCAACCAGGAGTTGCTGTTTCTCGGGGAGATCCCTCGTCGCCACGAGCAGGAACAACCATCGGAGGCTTTTGTCAATGGTGAGGGACGGACAGACATGATGCCTGATGATTCCGCCATGGTCATGAGGACCTCCGAAGGCTTGGTCCTATTGACGGGATGCGCACATGCGGGCCTGATCAATATGCTCGATTATGCCATGGAGGTGACGCATAGGAAGGACTTCGTCGCTGTAGTGGGTGGGTTTCACCTGTTGCAATGGGATGAACGGGCGAAGTGGACCACCGACGCCCTAGAAGAGCGAGGGGTCCAGCATCTTTACACGGGACACTGTACCGATGACAGGGTGATCGAAGAAATGAGACGTCATCTCGAGATGCCCGTGGAGACCCTATTCAGTGGTATGGCATTAAACTGGGAGGGATTCTGATGGAATTTCAAGGTCTGATTTACGGCACAATGGGGCTCGGTGGTTGGGGGAAGGGCCCCTTGACGAAAGAAGATGAACGTCGTACCTCGGCGACCCTTGACGCTGTACTCGGGGAGGGAATCCGATTCTTCGATCTGGCGGATATCTACCAGGAGGGACGATCGGAACGTTTGCTCGGTCGCTATCTGAAGAGCGAAAATATCGAGCGATCCGAGGTCTTTTTGCAGTCAAAAGCCGGTATCATCGTGGAGAAGCGATACGATTTTTCTGAGAAACACTTGCTGGCTGCCGTGGAGGGCAGTCTGAAAAGGTTGGGGACCGATTACCTGGATCGTCTCATTCTCCATCGACCCGACGTCTTAACGGACATGAAGGGTCTGGGTGCCACCTTGAAAAAATTGTTGGCCATGGGATGGATCCGATCCATGGGTTTTTCAAATATGGATGAGTATCAAATGGAACGGTTTACGGCGCTCACCGGTTTGCGCCCACAGGCTCTGCAGCTCGAGATGAGTCTTGCCCACCGTGGATTCGTGGAGACCACACTTTTATTCAACCAGCGGCCTAGTCATCCGATTCACTTCTCACCGGGAACCTTACCCTATTGCGAGAGGGAAGGGATCGAACTGCAGGCCTGGGGATCTTCGGCACAGGGACGTTATACCGGTGCGGACGCTTCATTGAACGATCTTGCGGCGGTCAAGAGGATCAGGGCACTTGCCGAGGCGAAAGACTGCTCGGTCGAGGCGATTGTTCTCGCCTGGTTGTTGGCACATCCGCAAGAGATCAGACCGATAATCGGGTCAACGGATCCGAATCGCATTCACCGATCTTGTCGCGCAATCGATTGTCGACTCAGCAGAGATGAGTGGTACGGTCTCTGGACGGCTGCCGCTGGGCATCCGCTACCCTAGGAGGATTGTCATCTCATGAAACGAAATCTACTGACGAAAGGACAACTGGCGAATATTTGCGATTTACCACTCAAAACACTCGAACGATACCGTGAGGGGGGACTCATTGAACCCGCGGTGATTGATGATCGCGAAGAAGCCTTTGGTGTGGAAGAGATGGAACGCCTCCTCCTGGTCAATGCCTTAAAAGGCCTCTCCTTTTCTCCGGAGTCGATCAAGGAGGCGATGGATCAAGAGGAAGAGGGAGGACTCCTCGGGTTGGTCTACCAGAAAAAGCAAGAGGTCGAGCAAAAAATGGAGGAGCTGCGAAAGGTCGAACGACAACTCAACGGACTGATCAGTACCTACGGTACGTATGGTGATGGCGTTTTTCACCCGGTGCATCTGAAATTATTCGAAGAACGCTACCTTTTCTTCTTAACGGCAGGAGAGACGACTTTTAGCGAGGCCTATCATGAGTTGACCCGTTTGGCCTACCGGCGCAGGTATATCCACAAGGGTGTTAAGATGGCGATTGTAGAGGGGGCTAAGTACATGAAGTTCGGGTTTGAATTGAGCCAGAACATCCCTATGGCTTCTAAACATCTTTTGAAACTGCAGGGCGGGCTTTATGCGTCTCTCATGTTTGAAGGTGATCAGGAAGCTCTTGAGAGCGAGGCACATAAGGCGCTCCAGGGGTGGCTCTCTCGCAACGACTACAGGCAGGCGGGACCCATTCTAGAGGTTTACCATGTGACTCGGGATGGGAGGCTGGGTGTAGAGCCTGCGATCACGGAATTACAAGTACTGGTCAAGGGATAGGGAAGTCTCTGTTTAAAGCTCCCTATACTTGGATATCAATTAGATGAAACGAATTTCGGACAAAGGAGTGATTGCATGTTGTTAAAAATGATTGAGAAGAAGAAAAAAGAGCATGAACGCAAGCAAAAGATTGAGACGGCTAAAAATGTGGGTAAAGGCTTTGCTGTCGGTAGTTTGATCGCCGGTGTCACAGCACTGTTCACGGCACCGAAATCAGGCAAAGAGTTACGCGGTGATGTGAAGGAGACCGTTGGTGAGGGTGTAGACCGAGTGAAAGATGCGGCCGAAAGTGCAGCTGAAGACGTCAAGGCCAAGGGTGAGAACCTGAAGGAAAAAGGTGTTGAACTCAAGTCAAAGGCTTCCGAACTGATTGAAGGCAAGAAAAAAGAAGCAGAAGCGGTAGCTGAAGATGTGGAAGAAGTTTCAAAGGAAGTAGCCGAAGACGTGAAAGAGGGCGCCGAAGATGTTAAATCATCGGTCAAGAAGGCCTCAGAAGACGTGAAGAAAACTACTAAAAAAACGGCTGACGACGTGAAAGAAGATGTCGAAAAGGCCAAGAAATAACGTAAGTATGATAAAGAGCGTGGTCGCCTAGGCGACCACGCTCTTTTAGGTGTGCAAGTGGATCTCTTGGATCAGGTCAGTTGCTTGGCTACGCGTCGACCCATAGCGCGGCAGGCTTCCTTCTGGTCTTCATCGGGTTGCCAGAGGAGGCGCAGGCCTTCGTCGATGACGCCGATGCCAGCTTTCTCGAGCCGTTCGGTCAGAATCTTCAGGCCTTCCCCGCTCCAACCGTAGCTACCGAAGGCGGCTCCGTTTTTCTTTTTGAAGGAAAGTCCCTCGATGATTTCCAGGACTCCTGCCATACCGGATAATATGCCCTTGTTAATCGTCGAGGAACCCACCAAGACCATTTTGGCCTTGAAGACCTCTGTGATCACGTCGTTTTTGTCTGTCTTACCCACATTGTACAGTTTGACGGTGACCTCAGGATTGATCTCACGGATGCCGGCGGCGATTTCCTCTGCCATCGTACGCGTGGCATCCCACATGGTGTCGTACAGGATTGTGATCTGGTCTTCCGCGTAGCCGTCTGCCCACTTGAGGTAGGATTCGACAATCTGTGTGGGGTTTTCTCGCCAGAGAACACCATGAGAGGGTAAAATCATCTGCACGGGTAATTCGAACGAAAGTACTTCCTCGATTTTCTTTGTAACAAGCGGACTGAAGGGTGTTAGGATATTGGCGTAGTACTTGAGCGCTTCTTGGTAGAGTTCCGCCTCATCTACCTTGTCATTGAAGAGATGCTCGGTGGCGTAATGCTGACCGAAGGCGTCGTTCGTGAAAAGCACTTCGTCGGCCGTGTAGTATTCAAACATACTGTCAGGCCAATGAAGCATCGGTGCTTCGACAAATACCAGTTGTCCTTCGCCCAAATCCAAGGTGTCGCCGGTCTTCACGATGACAAAGTTCCAGTCCTGATGATAGTGGGCTTTCAAGATGCGTGCCCCGTTCTTTGTACAGTAAATCGGGGTATCCGGGATTTCACGCATGATCTTTGGCAGTGCACCGGAGTGGTCGACCTCCGAATGGTTGGCGATGATGTAGTCGATCTTGTCGAGATCAATTTCTTTTTTCAAAGATGCAACGAAATCATCGTCATGGGGCATCCAGACTGTGTCGATCAACGCAACTTTTTCATCTCTGATTAAGAAACTGTTGTAGGAGGATCCTCTGTGGGTGGAGTATTCCTCTCCGTGGAAAGTTCTCAGATCCCAGTCGATTTTACCCACCCATGAAATGTGTTCAGTAATTTTTCTAGCCATACGACATCTCCTTTCTCCTTTTGTTGGTCTGAGTATACCACGCATGATCCAAAGGACACCGTGACATGCATCACAAAATTTCATCTAACGGAAACCGTCATGATCGGCTGTGAGGAAAAAACATTGCCTGCACTGCGGTATTCTCATGCTAGCCCCAATATGTCCGTGTAGGATACATCTTCTGCGTTGAACGACAGATCGCCCGCATACTCGTGACTTTCGTCGTGAGTGTGCGGGCGATCAATCATCAAAGCGTCTGAAAAATTCGGTTTTCGAATCGTTTTGCCGTGGGTGTGATCGCGATGCCTCCTTCGGCGGTTTCCCTCAGGGACGCGGGCATCTGGCGACCGACCCGATGCATGGCCGCGACCACCTCATCGAAAGGGATATAGCTGGGGACGTCCGCCAAGGCCATATCGGCGGCGATCAGGGCATTGGCCGTTCCGATCGTATTGCGTTTTGCGCAGGGTACCTCCACAAGTCCGGCCACCGGGTCACAGACAAGACCCATGAGATTCTTCAGGCAGATGGCGGCGGCATGAGCGACTTGGTCGTCAGACCCCCCAGAAAGCACCACGGCCGCCGCAGCGGCCATAGCCGAGGCAGAGCCAACCTCGGCTTGACAACCACCGTCAGCGCCCGAGAGAGAGGCGTTGCGGCCGATTACCATGCCGATGAGACCTGCAGTCAAGAGCGCTTCTCGAATTTGTCGGCGATCCACATCCAGTTTGTCCGTCAGGCTTTTTAGGACAGCGGGTAAGACGCCGGAGGAGCCCGCCGTCGGGCAGGCGACGATCCGACCCATGGATACGTTAAGCTCCATGACGGCCAAAGCGTAGGCTGTCGCCCGGCCGAGGAGTTCTCCGCCGAGACTGAGGCCGGCCTGGGCGCGTTTCATCACGCGTTGGGCATCGCCACCGATGATCTTGCCGGCAGTCTGCCGCTCGAGTCCTTCTTCGATAGAGCCCATCATGACATCAAAGCGCTCGTCAAGGAGGGAATGGATCTGAGCCATCGACATATCGCTGCTATCTTTTTCAATCTGTAGGCTGTAGCTTGAAAAGCTCATGTTATTCGATTGACAGTAAGCGCGAATCTCCGCTAGGTTCTTATGCATAGTGTCCCCCTATCGTTCCATCTTAGGCAGGTATTTGACTTCCACTACGTACTCGAGACACCCGAGGGCTTCTAGGACAGTAGCTGGAATCGTATCATCGGACTCCAGTATAAGTCTTGCTCGCTTACCACGGTCATTGCGAAAGACACTGAGGGTTGCGATGTTAATCTGGTGCTCGGCGATCAGAGTGGTGATACGGGCGACCATACCGGGACGATCTTCATGTTTGGTGATCAGCGTCGCGTAGTCACCGGTGAAGAGGACATCCGTCGTGTTGATCTTGATGATATTCACACGCCCGCCTCCTATGGAGGATCCGATAATCTCCATTTGTCCTTGTGCATCGGACATATGAACTTTCACTGTATTGGGATGTACCTCCCCGAGGTCGGTGCAGACGAATTCAAAGGTGAAGTTGTGCGCTTTTGCATGTTGTTCGGCATCTCGGATCCGTGGATCGTCGGGCATGAACCCAAGGAGACCGCCGACCAGTGCTTTGTCTGTACCATGTCCCTTATAGGTCTTGGCGAAGGAGCCATGAAGCGTGAGAATCGCTTGTTCGGGCTGACGCCCGAACAAGCGTCTGGCGATAAAACCGATTCTCGCGGCTCCCGCTGTGTGGGAACTAGAAGGACCGATCATCACGGGGCCTAAAATATCAAATAAACCAAAGTGTGTCATGACTTCCTCCTTTGGAGCATGAATAGTAATCTGTATACGAATAACAGTATCTTAGCACCTCAGTGCAAGCGGTGCAACACTTTCACGGCTAGTGGAGTAATAGGGAACGTTTTCATAGCGAAAAGACTGGACTTATGTGATGAACTGCTATATAGTAAGTAACTGAGAGCAAGAGAACAGCGTAGGCGGAGAGCTAAAGGAGTGTTTGAAAATAACACTTGCCAAAGTGATCGATTACCTGTATACTCTACTTGTAAGCTCATTTCATCAAGGAAACATAGTGAAGATCTGTTAGAAGCACGTCGGAGCTCCATGATTTCCTCTGAGTAATGTAGTAAATGAATAAGTAAAGGAGGCAAAATCATGAAAGGTACCGTAAAATGGTTCAACGCTGAAAAAGGCTTTGGTTTCATCCAAGCTGAAGACGGCAACGACGTGTTCGTACACTTCTCTAAGATCAACAAGCCTGGCTTCAAATCTTTAGAAGAAGGCGAAGCTGTAACATTTGAAGTAACTGAAGGCGCTAAAGGCCCTCAAGCTGAAGATGTGACACCTGTTTAAGACGAATTAAGAAGCACCGGATTATCCGGTGCTTTTTTTTATGCGTAGATTGGGTATCTTCTCATATAGAAGAGAGGGGGATGTCAGCGTGCCAAAGTCTAAGTGGAGTGCTCAGGAAATGGCGTTATCTCACCTTCCGGAAACGGCGGAATTATTTCTTGCGCATTATCGGAAGGTGTTGAAGGAAAGAAACTACCTGCCCAGGAGGTTTCTCAATGCGGAGCTGATCGTGGCCTTACAGCGTTATGCGCTGAAACACGGGAAAGGCGTGATTGTACGTGATCAAAATCGCATCGTCGGTTATATGATGGGCATGGCAGTGGAGGGCTTGGCCTCAGGCCGCCGCGGGATCTTGACTCCAGAGTGGGCACACGGCGCAGATGGTGAGGAAGCGGTGGCGATTTACGATGTCATGTACAAGGCCATCACGCGCAAATGGGTGGCCGAGGGTTTTCGTGAACATGCCGTCCGTATGATCGTGGACGATCAGCGACTGATCGATCATTTCATTCGCTATGAGTATGGTATCCGGCAGATGGATGGCGTGACGAGAACGACAAAAGACCTGGTGCCAACACCTCAAGAATTGCATTTTCGACCGATCACAAGGTCTGATCGCCCGGTTCTTGATGATCAACTGACTGCCTTTCTTCATTACTTAAGTGCTTCACCAGTCTACCAGCTGGTGGATCGCAAGCCCTATGAGCAAATGCAAAAGAAAATGAAATTGGGCTATGTCGTGGAGCGTGACGATCGGGTCATCGCCTCGGTTCAAGCTATTTCCTCACCGGATCGCGGTTCTGTCCTGCTCGAGGATGAAGAGACGCTGGGGGTTTTCATGATCTTTACCCACATGGGTCACAGGGAGGCAGGAATCGGCGACTTTTTGATCCGTCGGCTGATTCGCGAAGCATCGGAGTCCGGTTTCAAGCGTGTGAGCGTCACCGTGCGAACGGCTAACAAAGGAGGCCGGCGGTTCTTTTTGCGGTATTTCGAGCCTGTTAGTTATGAGCTCATCCGTCATTTTGACCAGCGGTTATAAAAATAGCCACCGGTTGAAACGCCCTAGAGCGTGCAATCGGTGGCTGGATTTGATACAATATGATTAATTCTTAATCGGGCATCTCGAGATCCAAGATCTCACAGATCGATTGAAGGTATTTTCTGCCGGAGCGTTGACCGTGCAATACCATGCTCAAGTAGACCGCTGAGGTACCCACTTGTTCAGCCAGGTCCTTCTGGGTCATGTTACGTTCGATGAGGCGATCTTTCACCTTCGCGCCGAAGGGAGTCAGCTTTCGCTTGATCATGTGGAGTCCTCCTGAGTGGGTTATCGGTTGAAAATCTAGAAAAATAATCCATGAATCTCCATAATAATATCTCAGATATCCGATAATATCAAGATGTAGTCATATAAAATCTCGATTATCCGAAGAAGGTGATGACATGTCGACCATCGGCGAAAGAATAAAAGCGGCTAGAAAGGCGTCAGGATTGACCTTGAGTCAAGTGAAGGAGCAGACGGGCCTTTCCACGGGAAACCTCAGTGATATCGAAAACAATCGCTACCAGCCCTCCGCTAAGGCGTTGAACCGGTTGGGCCTTTGTTACGATGCGCCTGTCGACTGGTTTCTCTATGGAGGCGATGTGAAGCTTGTGGCGCGGGAATCCCCTGGGGCTTACGGTGACGTTAGTCAGGCGGAAGCCCATTTGATCACCCTCTATCGCTCGCTCGATGAAGGGGGACAGAAACGCTTGATGCGTTATGCTGCCCTGTTAGAGGAAGGCTTTTTTTTGAACGAAAATGATTAATTATTTATCATGCGGTGGTATTACCCCCATGAAGAAACCCACCGCCATGGCGGTGGGTTTTTTTAGTGTTATGAAATCAGTTCAAGACGACCTGTCATAAAGTCAACCTTCAAAAAACTTTCGTAGATTTCCTTACCCTTCAATTGAACCGAAATAAAATTATCGTAGACCTGATGAACGGTTCCTACGATCCGGCGTTTCTTCCGTCCGCGGGTTTCCTTGATGATGATCTGCTCGTGTAACGATGGGAAATCATACTCGTGAACATCGGATCGGGTAAAGGTCGCTGTACTTTTTCTAGGCAGTCTAGCCATGAAAGCCTCCTTATTCCATTCAGCTGTATTCGTCAAACCTCACGCTTTCTTGCTCATTAGCGCGCGAAAGGGTTGACACCATTATAGCATATTTATGGGAATATTACAAATGGAGCGGATATATGGTGGTTTTGTCTTTGGGAGCGTACAAGATGTGGGGGTGTGAAGCGGGGTGTTACAAGGGGAGATTTCAAAAAAATATTTTTAAAAAATTCAGAAAAAAAGAAGGAGTTTAGAAAGTTATGTCGAATATCACCTATATGAGTTCAAATAACGAACAATTGTCCATATTATGAACAAAACGAAGGAGTCCCGAATGATGAAGCGAAATGCTCTTGAAAAGGCAATCGATATACTCAAAGATCTTTCAAACCATGACGAAGGTAGGACGGCCAAGGAATTGGCTGAAGTGTTGGCGATCAATCGTTCGACAACGCACAGATTGCTGGCCAACCTCATCCAGGAGAATCTCGTCTTGCAAAATCCCGAGACCAAATTGTACGCGATCGGCCCGGAGGCCTATCACATCGGTGCCGCGTACATCAACCGCGATCATTTCAGTGTCTATGCCAACTACGTCTTGAATGATGTGGCGAAAAAGATCAGGGTCTCCGTAGGATTCTCAAAGTTAGAGGGTACCCAGATTATCAATGTCTTCGAAGTGGAGAGCCATATTCCCTTTCGCTTGGGGTATCGACCAGGGACCTACTATCCCATCCACTGCGGGGCCTATGGAAAATCTATCATGGCTTTTTACGAACCTTACGCTGAGCTCGAACGTTTGGTTCGCACGGCGGACCTGACACCGCGAACCAGCCATACCATCACCGATCCCGATGAGCTACTCAGGGAGTACGCTAAGATCCGGGAGAAAGGGTATGCGATCAGCGATGAGGAGAATATGATCGGGGCTTTCGGGATCGGCGTGCCCGTACGGAACAGGGAGGGACGGGTGGTCGGTAGCGTGGCCGCCGCTGCAATCAAAGAGACGCTCACCGATGAGTTGATCGACAACATCCTGGGGGAACTAATGGATGGTGCCGAACGTATTCGTCGGTTGATGCCATAAATTTGCTAAGAAGGAGGTGACTCGAAAGAGGGGTAAAAGACCCACCAGACCGGGTTCAGAAGAGGTCTGTCAATCGCTACCCGCCGAGACCGGTGGGTGAAAGTAGGGAGGTATTCAAATTGAGTGAAGGTAAGAAGAAAATCTTCAAAGTACCGCATACTTACGTCATCTTATTTATCGTTATCATGATCATGTCGGTACTCACGTACATTGTACCAGCAGGTGAGTTCGACCGGGTTGAAGATCCAAACACTGGGAGAAACGTCGTTGCTGCCGATTCTTTCCATGAAGTAGAGTCGAACCCGACCAGTTTCTTTGATCTCTTCCAATCGGTGCCCAAGGGTATGAACGCAGCCTCGAGCATCGTGTTCTTTATCTTTATCGTGGGCGGGGCTTTCCAAATCATCACGGCCACAGGAGCTATCGAGGGTGGTATCGCCAAAACAGCCTTGGCCATGAAAGGGAAAGAAACGCTTATGATCCCGGTATTCTTGGTCATCTTTTCGATCGCCGGTGGTACATTCGGTCTAGCCGAAGAGGCCATAGTTTTCGTCCCCATTGGTATTGCACTGGCGCGTGCGCTGGGATACGATGCGATCACGGGAACGGCTATGATCACCCTCGGTGCTGCCTGTGGGTTCACCTCGGGCTTCATGAATCCTTTCACCGTTGGTGTGGCACAAGGGATAGCGGAACTGCCGCTTTTCTCCGGGATGACCTTCCGATTGGTGATCCTCGTGGTCATGTTGGTCATCACCACGGCTTACGTGATGCGCTACGCGTCAAAAGTCAAGGCCGATCCATCGCAATCTATCGTCTATGCTCTTGAACAAGAGGAAAAACACATGATCATCGACCTTTCTGATATTCCTAAACTTGAAAGCCAACACTACCTGGTGCTCCTCGATGTCGCCGTGGGTTTTGGTTTCATCATCTGGGGCGTATTCAACGCGGGATGGTACATCACGGAGATTGCTAGCACCTTTCTCGCTATGGGAATCATCGGTGGTTTCCTCGGCAAACTTGGACCGACGAAAATTGCCCAGGAATTTGTTGCGGGCGCCCGTGGTATCGTGTTCGGTGCCTTGGTCGTTGGTATCGCGCGCGGTATTCTCGTCGTGATGCAGGATGGATTTATCGTCGACTCGATCATCAACGGTCTGGCCGCAAGTATTCAGACCCTACCGAGTTCCATCTCTGTACTCGGCATGTATGCCGTGCAGGTAGTTATCAACTTCTTCATTCCATCGGGCTCCGGACAGGCTGCTGCGACGATGCCTATCATGGCACCGCTCTCGGATCTGATCGGTGTGAATCGTCAGGTTGCCGTAACGGCTTACCAGCTTGGTGATGGTTTCACCAACTCGATTATCCCCACGTCAGCCGCCCTCATGGGTGTACTCTCCGTGGCTAAGATCAGTTATGAGAAATGGGTCAAGTTTCTCTGGCCCCTGATGGTCATCTGGTTGATCGTTGGTTCAGTCATTTTGATCGTTGCCAATATGATTAACTACGGACCTTTCTAAGTCATGATCAGTGGTGCGCTTAAGCGAGAGGTGACGGTACTGACCCAAGAGCTCGTCAGACGACCTAGTCATAAGGATGTAGCCTGTCGTGAAAGGGAGGTGGCTCTCTTTATTGAAGCGTATGCCCGTGATACCCTGGGTCTCGATGCAGAATGCATCGAGGTCGAAGGGGAGCGTCCCAATGTGATGGTACGACTCAAGGGTACCGGTGGTGGTAAGACACTACTCTTCAACGGACACACGGACACGGTGCCACCTTACCGAATGACCATCGATCCCTTTGCAGCCGAGATCAGAGACGGTTGCATCTGGGGTCGCGGAGCCAATGATATGAAAGGGGCCATCGCCGCCATGCTTGTGGCGATGGGCGATCTCAAGCGCCGGAACGTCCCGCTGAAAGGTGATGTCGTCTTCAGTGGGGTCATAGGCGAAGAGGAACGATCCGAAGGAACGGAGTATCTCGTGAAATCGGGATTCACAGCAGATGGTGCGATCGTCGGAGAACCTTCCGGCGACGCCTATGCCATCGGGCACCGTGGACTCGAGTGGCTCGCTATCGATATCCAAGGCGTGGCGGCCCACGGTGGCATGCCCCACTTGGGGGTCAACGCGATCTCCAAAGCCGCAGGTGTCATTTCGGAGATCGAGACTAACCTCCAGCCGGAACTGTCCACCAGATCCCATCCAACGATGGGTCGATCGGTGATGAATTTCGGGCGGATCGAAGGTGGAACACAACCGAGCTCCGTAGCCGATCACTGTCGTATCGAGATTGACCGGCGTTATATTCCTGGGGAAAGTGTCCAGACGGTCCTTGCGGAGTATCAGGAGATCTTGGATGGGATGAAAGAGAGGGACCCGACCTTCGAAGCTACACTCTCCCGAATGCCAAATAATATGCTGACCCTCGATCATGTATACCTCAACACGGCGCCGGATGCAGAGATTGTGACCTGTCTTGTCAAGGCCATGACTCGAGTGATCGGACGTGAGCCCGTTTTGACCACCGATCGGGGCTGGACCGATGCAGCACTCCTTTCACACTTCGCCAAGATTCCCACGGTGGTTGCGGGACCCGGTAGGATCGCTTACTCGCATACGGAGGACGAACGTGTACCGATTGCCGATCTCCATGCGATGGTGGCGGTCTATCGCGACGTGGCCGAAGCATTCTGCAGATAACAACATACCGGGGTTCGAGTGGCCCCGGTTTTCTTTTTTTTTCACCTACAGGAGGTGGTCAGATGGTAACGATCATTGAAAAGGGGCTGTTGTACGACGGCTCTGCGAAAGAGTTGGTCCGTAAAGACCTATGGATCGAGAAGGGGCGTGTGATCGAAGAGCGTGGGGAGGTACCGGAGAACGTCGAGCGGATCGATGCATCGGGACTCATAGTGGCACCAGGGTTCGTCGATGTACACATGCACGAAGAGGTACTGGGGTACAGGGAAGGTGCACTGGTTTTTGATATCGCGGAGAAGATGGTCCGCATGGGTGTCACCACTGCGATTGCAGGCAACTGCGGGAACAATCGACAGTCCGTGGCCTCCTTTTTGGAGGCTATTGAGGAGAACGGTTCACCCATCCAGTACGCGACCTTCATCGGGCACAATTACCTTCGAGAACAGGTGGGTATTCAAGATCGCTACCGAGCGGCCACCGATGAAGAGATTGAGAAGATGCGCAGACTGCTGTCCGAGTCCATAGGCCTCGGGGCTATCGGCTTGTCCTTTGGTCTCGAGTACTCTCCAGGGATCCCCTATGAAGAGATGACCAAGCTATTAAGGGGCCTCGAGGGGAGTGGCCTTTACCTGTCGGCACATTTTCGAAGTGACGCCGACGCCGGGCTCGACTCCGTGCGCGAACTGATCCGTTTGTCTAGGGACATGCAGCTGCCCATGCAGATTTCCCACCTCGGAAGCTGTACGGCCTTCGGGATGATGGGCGAGGCGCTGGACCTCATACAGGCAGCTCGTGATGCGGGTGTGGACGTGGCCGTTGATTGTTATCCCTACGCAGCCTTTTCCACCTATATCGGATCGGCAGTCTTTGATGAGGGGTGTTTCGAGCGATGGGGTGTTGGACCTGAGGCCATTGCGCTCACCGAAGCCCCTTATGCCGGTCAGCGTTGCGATCGGGCGCTTTTTGAGAAGGTTCGCGCCGAGCATCCCGAAATGCTCGTGGTCGCCCATGTGATGCTCGAGACCGATGTGGCCCTCTGTCTGCAGGCACCTTTTGTCAGTGTAGCGAGTGATGGGCTCTATCGATCGGGTCAAGGCCACCCCAGGGGTGCAGGCACCTTTCCACGGGTGTTAGGCCACTACGCGATAGAGCGGGGCGTATTAAGTCTTGAAGAAGCGCTTTACAAGATGACGCGCCTGCCTGCCGATCGTTTCGGGTTGGAGCGCAAGGGACGCCTGACGCCCGGCGCTGATGCTGATGTGGTGCTCTTCGATCCCAACACGGTACGAGATGGTGCTACCTTTGATGCTCCGACGGCCCCACCGGTGGGTATCGACCGGGTACTGATCGGTGGACAGGTGGCGGTAAAACACAATGAAATCATTCGGGCCAGATTAGGTGGTCCGCTCAGACGAAGAAAGGACGGCCGTTATGAAAGAACAGATCAACGCACTACAGAGTGAACTGAAACCTGAAATGGAAGCGCTCAGCCGGAGGATTTATGAGCATCCCGAGCTGGGTCACCAGGAAGAGTATTCCTCGCAGGCCCACCGCGAGGTGTTAGAAGCCCACGGTTTTGATGTGGAGCAGCCCTACATGGGTTTGGAAACGGCTTTCCGCGCGACATACAATTCTGGCAAACCCGGTCCGACCGTCGCCTATCTCTCGGAGTACGATGCGCTACCCGGGATCGGACATGGTTGTGGCCACAATCTGCTGGGCACAGTGAGCACTTTCTCGGGCATTCTGCTCTCAAAGATCATGGGTGACCAAGGCGGACGGGTCGTTGTTTTGGGAACGCCTGCCGAGGAAACGAGTGGGGGCAAAGTGGAAATGGTCGAAGGTGGAGCCTTCGACGATATTGACGTGGCCATGGTGGCCCATCCTGCCGACGGCCACTTCAAAAGTGGAAAGTCCCTGGCCATGCAGGCGATCCAGTTTCAGTTCACGGGTAAAACGGCCCATGCCGCTTCACATCCACACAAGGGAGTCAATGCACTGGACGCGGCGATATCGACCTTCAATATGATCAACGCCCTACGGGAGCATATGCAGGACGATGCGAGGGTCCACGGTGTGATCACAGAAGGTGGCCGAGCGGCCAATGTGGTACCCGATTTGACGATCAGTCAGTTTTACGTGCGCGCTGCTACGAAAGTCTACCTGCTGGAGCTAGTGGAAAAGGTGAAGAATTGTGCGAAGGGAGCAGCGCTCGGTACGGGTTGTGAGCTGGAAATTTCACACTACGAGTCTTCCTATGACAATCTGATCACCAATGAGGCCCTTTCGGACCTTTATACAGAGAATCTCTTGTACTTTGGTGCTGAGGCAGTCAATGAAGCCCGTTCGAGCTATGGTTCCCTCGATGCGGGGAACGTGAGTCATTTCTGTCCGACGATCCATCCCTACTTCCCCATCTCCAAAGAGAGCCTGACTGGCCATACGGTAGAGTTCGCTGCAGCCACATTAACGGATTACGCAATGGAGGAGGCGGTGCGCACGGTAGCATCACTCGCCAAGACAGGTTATGATCTGATGGTGCATCCCGGTCGACTGAAAGCCGTTAAGAAAGAATTTCTTGATCATTCAGAATAAGTGTTTAAGAAGAGAAGCGCTGGGTATTTAATGAGTGAGGAGAGATCGAAAGCTCCTCACAGGCGGAGAGAATCGGTAGCTTTACCAAAGAATTAGGTAACCCAGCGCTTTGGTCGTTCGCAGAGAATCGTAAAGTATTAGTATGTGAATGGTTTAAACTGAGTGAAGTGAAGTTTCAATCGGCAGTAAAGCTTAAATTAGGTAGAGTTTAGCTTGAGTACCGTTTAGGATCGCTAGTAACGAAGTTACCCGATTCTCGCTCCGCCATATACGTCCTTAGGGGCGTATATTTTTTTGTGTTTTTTTGGCTCTCAGTCAACAGCTGGGGCGGGGCATATGCTGACGACGATTAGAGAGTATACAAAAGACGATCACGTGCGCTTTTCTTGATGATCTAGCGTCCGCACACTCGTAACTTTAGTCATGTGTAGTTCAATGTACGTCTTTTTTTCGTAACCATGTAACTTGGATTTCAAATTGTGCTAAAATAATACTGACGCTCAAATTCCATCGCATAAACTTGAGAATATTCTGAATCTCGCTGTCGAATACCATCAGAGGGAGAGCGATTGACATCATCGCTTGATAAAAATCATCAAGAAAACATTTGCCTAAGGTCATTTTGCAACGTTTTTAAGTTGGCATGTCATTTGCGTAATAGTAAGGCAGGAGGTCATCATGGGGAATTTATTGATTCAAGGGGTCCATGAACATCCGATCATCGCGGCAATCAAGAATCTGGAGAATCTCGACGAAGCACTTGCGTCGGACTGTCAAATCATCTTTCTGCTCGCGGGTACGATTCTCAATCTTAAAGAGGTTGTGGAGCGAATCCACGCGAGAGAGAAGCATGTATTTATCCATTTCGATCTTATGGACGGTCTTTCGAAAGATGCGGTGGGTCTGGATTATCTATTGGATCTGATTCCGGTCGATGGCATCATCACCACAAGAGCTAGTCTTGTGAAGCACGCCAGGAAAAGAAAAGTCTTTGTGGTTCAGAGATTATTCGTTCTCGACTCCCTCAGTCTGGATACGGGCATCAGGTCTTTAAAAGAAAATCGACCCGATGCTGTGGAACTTCTTCCCGGTATCATGAACAAGGTAACGGCTGAGATTGCCGGCACCGTTCACATTCCGGTGATCACCGGCGGGTTGATCAAGGAGAAGAATGAGGTCATGGCGGCTTTGAAAGCTGGCGCAGTAGGCGTTTCCTCTACGAATCGAGAGGTATGGAAGTTGTAAAACTATGGAGGTGTACCGGTGAAACATTTAGGAACAATTCTCGGCGCAGCAATCGCAGGTATTTTCGTAATGAGTGTTTGGGGTGCTTTCGCCACAGAATATGGTATCGGCGGCGGCTGGTTCGCAGGTTTTGCCATCATCAGTACCATGTGGTATCTCAATCACTTTATCGGCATTCATAATAACGATGGCGCTTGGGTGGATATGGCCCTCGGCATCGGTGTAGCAGGAACCATGGCACCCATCTTCAGAAGCGGTATCCAGGTGGGCATCGACGCTATCCCTACACTTCTCGTCGTGATGCTCGGCGGCATTGTTGGAGGATACGCAGCTGTACTTATGGAACGTCACGTCATCAAGGCTTAAGGGAGGGAATGAATATGACATTTTCAGCAGCAATTACTACGTTCAGTGGCGCTTTTATCTTTCCATTTCTCATTCGACTGCTGTGGGGTAAACTGGCCAATGATTACGGCGGACTCGGTGGTTGGTTGGCAGCAGGCTTCATCGTGGGAACCTCATGGGCTTTGAACCATGGTGTGGGTATGATCGTGCAGACCGGCGCTTGGGTGGATATGGCCTGGGCAGCAGGTGCAGGTCTCTTCTTTGCATCGGCTATCTCGAAGGATCACTTTGGTAAAGGTCTCATTAATGCCGGTTACGCTGCTCTCGGTGGTGTTATCGGTGGCTTCATTCTTTCGCATTTGGGTTAATCATCTACTGACTTTAACGAATTGAAGGAGGAGTACAACAAATGGAAAAGAAGTATATCTTAGCACTCGACCAAGGGACCACATCATCTAGAGCAATTATTTTCACTAAAGATGGACAGATCGTGAAAACAGCCCAGCAGGAGTTCACCCAGTTTTACCCCAAGGCAGGTTGGGTCGAGCACGATGCAATGGAAATTTGGGGAACCCAGTCAGGTGTGGCCCGCCAAGTACTCGAGATGGCCGATATCCGCCCGCAGGAGATCGCCGCGATCGGAATCACCAACCAGCGAGAGACCACAGTGGTTTGGGATAAGAACACGGGCAAACCCGTTTACAACGCCATCGTTTGGCAGTGCCGCCGTACGGCCGATATCTGCGACGATCTGAAAGAGCGTGGTCTGGAAGAATACATCAAGAAGAACACGGGTCTCGTGGTGGATGCTTATTTCAGTGGCACCAAGGTCAAGTGGATCCTGGACAACGTGGAAGGCGCCCGTGAAAAGGCTGAAAAGGGAGATTTGCTCTTCGGAAATATCGACACTTGGTTGATCTACAATCTGACGCGTGGCAAAGTGCACGTGACGGACTACTCGAACGCTTCGAGAACGATGCTCTTCAACATCAAAGAGCTGAAGTGGGATGAGAAGATCCTCGGTGAACTCGGAATTCCCGCCGCCATGCTCCCGGAGGTAAAGCCGTCTTCAGCCGTCTACGGACACACGGATGAGCAGACCTTCGGCGGGGCTATGATCCCGATCGCGGGTATCGCAGGTGATCAGCAGGCCGCACTCTTCGGACAGGCTTGTTTCGAACCAGGAATGGCGAAGAACACTTACGGCACGGGCTGTTTCATGTTGATGAACACGGGCGAAAAAATGGTCACTTCTGACCACGGCTTGCTCACGACGATTGCCTGGGGTCTCGATGGTAAGGTGGAATACGCACTCGAGGGCTCAATCTTTATCGCAGGCGCAGCTGTTCAGTGGCTCCGAGACGAACTCAAGATGGTTTCCGATGCATCCGACACAGAGTACTTCGCTTCAAAAGTAGAGGATACAAACGGTGTCTACGTTGTGCCCGCTTTCGCTGGTCTGGGCGCTCCTTACTGGGATATGTACGCGCGCGGTACGATCGTTGGTCTGACCCGCGGTGCGAATCGCAACCACATCATTCGCGCGACACTCGAGTCCATGGCTTACCAAACACGCGACGTACTCGAGGCTATGCAGAATGACTCGGGTATCGATCTCGAAACGCTCAAGGTAGACGGCGGTGCCGTTGCTAACAATTTCCTAATGCAGTTCCAGTCGGATATCTTGGGTGTTCCGGTCTATCGCCCCATGGTAACCGAAACGACGGCTCTCGGAGCGGCTTTCCTCGCGGGACTCGCTGTGGGCTTCTGGAAGTCCACAGATGAGATCAAGCAAATGTGGGCAATCGACCGCACCTTCGATGCATCGATGTCCGATGACGATCGCCATGCAAAATACGCCGGTTGGCAGAAGGCTGTCGCATGTTCAAAAGGATGGGAAAAGTAAGCCAACGGTAACTTTCACCTAAAAATTTGGCTTGCAAATGTTTTCCCAGCTTGATATAATGAAACAAATTTAATAACTAGCACATGAGATGAGAGAGCTGTGCAGATTCGACCTAATGAGTTTAGGTCGGGTTTGTGCAGCTCTTTTTCTATTACCAAGAGGAGGTTAAGAGGGATGTACGATGTGGCTGTAATTGGTGCCGGGATCTCCGGTGCATCGGTGGCCAGGGAACTCGCGAGATATGATCTGAAGATTGTGATCCTCGAGAAGACCAACGATGTATCCAACGGTACGACGAAGGCGAACAGCGCGATTATTCACGCTGGATATGACGCTCCCTACGGATCAAAGAAAGCGCGTTACAACGTCATAGGGAACCAAATGTACGGCGAGATCTGCGAAGAACTCTCCGTTCCCTTCGAAAGAATCGGTTCTTTAGTCGTGGCATACGATGAGGAGGATTGTGAAGAGCTAGAACGCCTTTATGAGAATGGTAAGAAGCTCGAGATCGAAGGACTCGAGATCATCGGTCGTGAGCGTGTGAAAACACTAGAGCCTAATCTCTCAGACGAAGTGGTGGCTGCACTTTACGCACCAACGGCTGGCATCGTCGAGTCTTGGGAAATGGCCATCGCGTATGCGGAAAATGCCATCGACAACGGTGTGGAGCTCAAGTTGAATTACGCTGTCGAGACCATTGAAAAGTCAGTTAACGGATTTGTGATCAATGCTGGTTCTGATCATGTCGTCGAGGCGAAAGTAGTCGTTAATGCAGCGGGAGTCTACGCTGCGGATGTGTATGCCCTCGTCACCGAGAGTGATTTTACCATCACACCGAGACGAGGCGAGTACTATCTGCTCGACAAGACAGCCCACGGAATCGTTAACCACGTGATTTTCCAGACACCCACGAAAAAAGGAAAGGGTGTCCTAATGGCACCGACGGTCGATCATAACGTGATCATAGGACCTAACGCTGAAGATCTCGACCAAGATCAAAAGGGAGCGGTCAACACTACGGTGGATGGCTTGGCCTTTGTTCTTGAATCGGCTAAGCGGATTTCTGAGCATATTCCCTTTGGGAAGACAATCACGACTTTCGCTGGGCTAAGGGCAGAGCCGAGTTGCAATGATTTTGTCATTGGAGAGTCCGATCGGGTGCCGGGATTTTTCAATATCGCAGGAATCAAGTCACCGGGGCTTTCGGCGGCACCGGCCGTAGCGGTCGACTTGGCCGAAGAGATCGCAGGTATCCTCGGCGACGTGACACCCAACCAGGGTTTCGATCCCATTCGCCGTCCGCGCGTGAGGTTTCACGAGGCGTCAGAAGAAGTGAAACAGTCGTTAATCGGCGAGAATCCCCAGTATGCAAATGTGATCTGTCGCTGCGAAACGATCACAGAAGCTGAAATTGTCGATGCGATCCATCGCTCGGCTGGTGGGCGCACGCTCAATGGCATCAAGCGTAGGTGCCGACCGGGTGCAGGGCGCTGTCAGGGTGGCTTCTGCGGTCCGCGTGTGCTGGAGATCTTGGCCAGAGAGTTAGAAGTGACGCCAGAAGAGATCATGCAGGAGAATGCAGGATCCTACATTCTGACAGGCGAAACGAAGGAGACGATATAGATGGTTTACGATTTGATCGTCATCGGCGGAGGTCCCGCGGGACTCGCGGCTGCGACTGAGGCGAAGAAAAATGGTGTGGAGAAGATTGTGGTCCTTGAACGCGACCGGGAACTAGGTGGAATCCTCCAGCAGTGTATCCACAATGGATTTGGACTTCATGAGTTCAAGGAAGAGCTCACAGGACCTGAATACGCAGAACGGTTTATCGATCAATTGACCGAGATGGAGATTGAGTACAAACTGAACACAATGGTACTGGAGATATCACCGGAAAAAGTGGTCACGACTATTAACAAGGAGGAAGGCCTTAAAACGCTTCAGACGAAAGCCGTGATCCTGGCTATGGGTTGCCGGGAGAGAACCCGTGGTGCCATCCGTGTGCCCGGGATGCGACCTGCAGGGATCTTTTCTGCTGGAACGGCGCAGCGTTACCTCAATATGGAGGGCTACATGGTCGGTAAGAAAGTACTGATCGTAGGTTCTGGAGATATCGGTCTGATCATGGCGCGGAGGATGGTGCTCGAAGGGGCGCAGGTGGAAGCGGTCGTGGAGATCATGCCCTTTTCCGGAGGCCTCAATCGGAACATCGTCCAGTGTCTGGATGACTACGGCATCCCGCTCTATCTCAGCCATTCAGTGACCGATATCCGCGGCAAGGATCGCGTGGAGGGTGCCACCGTGGCCAAGGTGGATGGCAACTTCCGCCCGATCCCTGGATCAGAGATGGATTTTGATGTGGATACGATTCTATTTTCCGTCGGTCTGATTCCAGAGAATGAGCTCAGTCTGACGGCTGGGATCACCTTGGATCCAACGACCAATGGTCCCATCGTCAACGAGTCGATGGAAACCAGCGTGGAAGGAGTCTTTGCCTGCGGAAACGTTTTACACGTCCACGATCTGGTGGACTACGTTTCCGAAGAGAGCAAGAAAGCCGGGACCATGGCCGCCCGTTACATCCGCGGTGAGTTCGAAGCATCCGACCATATCATTGGAACGGAAGCGGGATTTGGCGTGGGTTACGTGGTGCCGCACCAGCTCCGGTTGGAAAACCTCAAGGGGGATACGACCCTTTACCTCCGCGTGCGTCAGATTTTCGAGCGCAAAGAAGTGCAGATTAAGTCGGGCGAACGCGTCATCAAGTCCTTCAAAAAGCGTTTCATGGCACCAGGTGAGATGGAACAGTTAAAGATCAAAACGGAACTGCTCCAGGATGTGGACGGTCCCTTGACAGTGGAGGTGGTTTGATGGCTTTCGAACGAGAGATGACCTGTATCGTATGTCCGATCGGTTGTCGCATGACGATTACCGAAGTCGACGGTGAGCTCCAAGTACAGGGCAACCAGTGCCCGCGGGGTGAGAAGTATGCCGTGGAAGAGGTGAAAAACCCAACCCGGATTGTACCGACCACCGTCAGGATCCAGGATGGGGTTCTCCCGAGGTTACCCGTCAAAACGGCCGATCCTATACCAAAGGATAAGATTTTTGAGGTGATGGCTGATGTGAACCGAGTGACGGTAAAAGCACCCATTAGTGTGGGCGATGTCATTATAGAGAATGTTGCAGGCACCGGCGTATCTATCGTTGCCACGAGAAGTATGGCGGCCAAGTAAGGGGAGGAAGTGTGTATGAGTCAGACCGCATGGTTGAGAAAAATCGTAGATAATGATCACGATGATGACCGTCTGTTCAAAGCAGCCTACGAGGCCTTGCCCCAAGGTGTGATCCTCGTGGACGAAAACGGTCGCATTCGTTATGTGAATCCAGCATACAAGCGACTCTTTGGTACAACAGATGGCGAGGTGATCGGCAGAAAGTTCCATCACACAGCTTACGATGATCTCTTGCTCCGTGCGATTAAACAGCGGAGAAAATTCGATGGTTACCTGAAGGGGCTTCAACCGAACAAACGGCTTAAGGTTTCTGCCCATCCGTTGTTTGATGACGAGGACTTCCTAGGTACCGTCGGCTATTATGAGGAGGATCAGAAATACGAGCAAGGAGTGCAACAGATCCCCTCCGCTGTCCATGAACTGGAAAACCCTTTCCCCGAGATGATCGGGGAGCACCCCCGTTTGCTGAGAGAGCTGAACAAAGCCCACAAGGCAGCCACCCTTGATGTGAGCATGTTGATCATGGGCGAGAGTGGTACGGGAAAAGAAGTTTTGGCGCGCGCCATCCATCGGGCATCGCACCGCTCGAGCGGGCCTTTTGTGGCCCTCAACTGCGGAGCAATTCCGGAGAATCTCATGGAGTCCACGCTTTTCGGACATCTGAAAGGTGCTTTTACCGGCGCGCATCAAGACCAGAGGGGCAAGTTCGAAGCGGCTCATCGTGGGACGCTGTTCCTCGATGAGATCGGCGAGCTTCCTTTGCATCTCCAGGTCAAACTGCTACGGGTCTTACAGGACAAAGTGTACACACCGGTCGGTGGTCACGAGGAACGCACCGCTGACGTAAAAATTATTGCGGCTACGAACAAGCGGTTACAAGCGGCCGTCGAAGAGGGTAACTTCAGAGAGGATCTCTTCTACAGACTCAATATCATTCCCGTTGAACTCCCCCCCTTGAGAGAAAGACGAGAAGATTTGGCTCTGTTGATCCCCCATTTCACCAGGAAAATCACCGGAGAAATGGGCATTGATTCTGGTTACCAGTTTGAAGAACTCGCCTACCGTGTGCTTCAAGCCTACGATTGGCCGGGCAATGTGAGAGAACTCGAGAACCTTTTGAGACGTATGGTGATCCTGTCCAATGGAACGACCCTGACTCTGCACGATATCCCCCCTTCGATCACAAAGGAGTATGAAGCCTACCCCCAGTATCATATGACCAGCGGCTTGATCAACCTGACTTCTTCGGGTGATCTCGCCTCCTTCGCGACATACGAACGCGCGATATTCAAGAAAGCCTATGAACTGCACGGAAGTTTCAATGCAGCTGGGAAGGCCTTAGGTGTGACCCATAGCACCGTAGCCAACAAGATACGCAAATTCCATGAGAAGATGTAAACTGGCGCCCGATGGGCGCCATTTTCGTTTGTGGACTTTGCACAAAAGCGCTGTGCACTTTTGGCACACTGCTCCTGTGAAGAGCAAAAGAAAGCGACTTCATACCGAGGGTGTTCAATCGATTTGTACTCCTGTAACAAATCGGTAGAAATGAAGACCCACCGCCCTGATTTTTCAGTGGAAAACCCCTTGTTTTCAAGAGCCCATGGTCTATAATGGTGGCGAAGAGTTCTTGAAAGGAGCCGGTAGAAAAAAAATGATACAAATCAAAGAAAAGGATGATCCGCTGGGTCATCATTTCGTTAAGTACTCACAAATCACACTAGCGGCTTTTCTCACCGCCATTGCAGTCAACGTCTTTTTGATCCCCAACGGCTTATTGGCCGGCGGAGTGAGCGGAATTGCCATGATGATCCATTATCTGACCGGCCTCCCGACGGGTGTGTTGCTTTTCACGCTCAATCTACCCCTGTTTATCCTCGGGCGCAAGTTTGTCGATCGCAAGTTCGCCATCAACAGTTTCATCACGCTGACCCTGGTGACATTGATGATCGATACGACAAAAGGTCTCGCTGGCATGAATCCACTCGATGATCTGATCATAGAGGCGCTCTTCGGTGGTATACTCAACGGCATCAGTATGGGGCTGATCTTCAACAACCACGCATCGCAGGGCGGTATGGATATCGTGGCGGCGATCATCAAGAAAAAATGGAATCTACCGGTCAGCAGCCTACTCATGGGAATGAACGCTGTGATTATCAGTCTGTCCAGCCTGATCTTCGGCTTCAATGCAGCAGCGTACACCTTGGTGGCATTATTTGTCACCTACCAGACGCTGGCCCGTGTGCAAAAGGGATTTAACTCAGGAAAAACAGCCATGATCATCTCGGATCACACCGAGGCCATCGGCGATGAGATTATGAGTGAGCTCAAGAGAGGAGTTACCTTCATCGAAGGTCAGGGCGCTTATACCAAACAGGGTCGTCGTATCCTCTATTGCACACTCACGAATATGCAAATCGGCAAACTGCACGAAATCATCGACCGTATTGATCCAGAGGCTTTCATCACCCTGGTGGATCTGGACAATGTACGCGGCGGTGGGTTTAAGAAGAAGGAGTTCAGCTGAATCGAGTTGATTCAGCTTTTTTTATTTTCTGCAGGACTTTCGATCGGCGGCATCGAATCTATGGGTCATGGAAGGATGTGTATTTGATGTCAAAATTGTCGAATTTGCTCCGTATGATCCAGTTGCTCCGGGTACGCGGGCAGTGGCACATATCGGATCTAGCAGAAAAGCTTGAAGTGTCAGAGCGTCAGATCAGACAGTACAAACAGGACCTTCAGGAGGCCGGGGTTTTCATCGCATCCCAACGTGGTCCCGACGGTGGCTATACCCTAGCTGGCGAAACATTGCTCCCACCCTTGGCCCTCACACGAGAAGAGCGCAGAGCGGCAGAACATCTCAAGAGCGTGATCCAGGGGGATCGGAGCTTTCTCTACCGCGACGAAGCACTGATAGCTCTCGACAAACTCACAGGAGGACGAGGAGGAGAGAGCATGGCCCTCTTTGGCGTGGAGAAGGTCAGTGTCGAGCATGAGAAGGAGCAGCGCTATTATCAGAAGATCGAGGAGGCGATTGTGGCTAGACAGAAGCTCAACATGACCTACTACGCGCTCTCCAAAGATGAAGCCCTCCGGCGCATCATTCACCCCTACCATCTGTTGAAAAGTGAGGGCGCTTATTATGTGGTCGGGTACTGTGAGTTGAGGGAAGAGCTCAGAATCTTTAAGCTGATCAGGATCAAGAACCTCTATCTCTCGGCGGAATCCTTTACAAGAGATCCTACCCTCGACCTCAATTCTTTCCTCAGTCAAAACCTTGGGGTGATGCACGAAGAAAAACTCCACCTGGTCATCGAGGCGACTTTTCCCGTTTCCAAATTACTGAGCGAGACCGTGTTCACTCCCGACCAAAAGATCACGCCACTGGAGGGTGAGCGTATCCGCTATGAAGGGACTTTCGACAGTGAAACGGAGATCAAGAGCTGGCTGCTCAGTTTGGGAGCCGGTGTGAAAGTAATTGAGCCCGAATCCCTTGTCATGACCATCTGTAGAGAACTGCAGAGCATGCTTTACCACAATACGGCGTCGAATTAAAGAAATTTGAATTATCCTGGGGTTTTTTGCTTCCTGTCTATTGACAGATTCCGCACCTCCTGATATCGTTATAAAGTTGACAAGAATTTTTTGGGAGGTAATTATGGAAACTACAAAAGTAAAGATCGAAACGGCGGATCCATCGGCCCTAGGGCTCTTCGGACTGGCGATGGTCACACTGGTGGCTTCAACAGGTAAACTCGGTTGGACCAGCGGTACGAGCCTGATTATTCCATGGGCGATTTTTCTAGGAGCTTTCGCACAGTTGTTCGCGTGTATCAACGATGCGAAGAAGGGAAATCATTTCGGGGCGACAGCCTTCGGTGGATACGCATTTTTCTGGTTCTCGGTCGCCGCTACCTGGATGATCCAAAATGGCGTATTCGGTGAAACGATGGCAGCTACAGCCGACCCCAGACAGTTGGGTTTTGCATTCTTAGGGTATTTTATCTTTTCCTTTTTCATGACGATTGGTGCTATGGAGACCAATAAGGTTCTCTTCATCATCTTTGTCCTGATCGATTTCCTTTTCATCGGCTTGACATTGTCCACTTTCCAAATTGCCGTAGGCTTGATGCACGAAATGGCCGCGATCTCGGAGTTTCTGATCGCCATGGTCGGATTCTACGGTGCAGCAGCTAACATTTTGAACAATCATTTCGAACGGGAGTTCCTCAAAGTAGGAAAGCCCTTCGGAATTTTCAAGTAGATGTAAAACGCCCCCTCTAGAAGGGGGCGTTTTATTATTCTGTGGGTTCAAACCGGATCATCTCGACGCGGTGATAGCTATCGATTAAATCGCGGAGGCTTTGCAATTGTTGGTCGAGATGACGCTGATCGGCGGCCACCAGCGCACAGTAGAGCTTCGTGTGGTCGTAAGGAAGCTCTGGCGCTTCTTCCATAACGGAAAAATTCAGGCGGTTGCGAATCCTCTCGGTCAGCGGGCGGATGATGGCACGACGATCCTTGATTGAAAAAACGTGGTAGAGCCGCAACTCGATTTCGATGATTTCATAGACCATGGGGTCACCTCCTCTACAAGCATGCATACCCCGTTCAGAACCTTTTGCACACCTTTTTAAACCCTTCACTGCAAAACGTCCGGCCTGTCGTGCGAGCAAGTTTGTAGGGGATGACAAAAATGTGAAAAGGTTATCTCCACATGAACTGTGTTAAAATATGTTAACATCTACTATAATGGGTGTAGGGACAACTAGACGCTTATTCGAGGACGATCAGGGTATCTTAAGGAAGAGGGGTGATGCGACTATGTATGAGATGCGAAGCATAGATCCAGGTACATTTGATACATACTTATTCCATCAAGGAACCAACTACCGAAGTTATCATTTCTTCGGTGCTCATTTTATGACGCACGACCGAAGAAAAGGGGTGCGATTCGCGGTTTGGGCCCCTAACGCACGCGTGGTGAGGGTCGTGGGTGACTTCAACGAGTGGAACGGGAAATTTCATGCCTTGGAACGACTGGAATCGACGGGTGTTTGGGTTGGGTTTATCCAAGGTTTGGGAAAAGGGGAAGTTTACAAATACGAGATTTTTACTGAAGAAGGCGAACGCTTACTGAAAGCGGACCCCTTCGCATTCTATTCCGAAACAAGGCCGAACACGGGGTCTCGACTGTATTCATTGAACGGATACCGTTGGTCAGATAAACGGTGGTTAAATCGAAGGGCAAAGACACCGCCGTACAAGGAACCCATGAGTATTTACGAGATGAACCTGATGAGCTGGCAACAAGATGAAGAGGGTGTAGCCCTGGGTTACCAGGAAATCGCCGAGCGGTTGGTTCCCTACCTAGAAGAGATGCACTACACCCATGTGGAGCTTATGCCGATCATGGAGCATCCCTTCGATGGCAGCTGGGGTTACCAAGTGACCGGTTATTTTGCTGCGACCAGTCGCTTCGGTGAACCGAAGGACTTTATGGACTTCGTCAACACCTTGCACAAGGCGGGTATCGGTGTGATCATCGATTGGGTTCCCTGCCATTTTTGCAAGGATGCTCACGGTTTGATCCGTTTCGACGGCTCCACACTGTACGAGCATTTTGATCCGAGGCATGCTGAGAATGTGAACTGGGGGACGCTGAACTTCGATTACGGGAAGCCGGAGGTCCAATCCTTTCTTATTTCCGCGGCCATGTTCTGGTTCGAGATGTTCCATATCGATGGCCTCCGGGTGGATGCTGTGGCCTATATGCTCTATCATGGCGAAGACGAGCGGGGCGAGAAAATCAAGAACGAAAAGGGTGGCTACGAGAATTTTCAAGCAGTGGCTTTCGTGAAGAAAATGAACCAGGTGATCTTCGAACAGTATCCGGACATCCTGATGATCGCAGAGGAATCGACGGATTGGCCGAAGGTCTCACATCCTGTGCACGAGGGTGGATTGGGCTTTAATTTCAAATGGAACATGGGCTGGATGAACGATATCCTATCCTACATGGAACTCGATCCCATCCATCGCAGATATCATCACGGTAAGCTGACCTTTAGCACGATGTACATGTACGCCGAGAATTATATTCTCCCGCTTTCACACGACGAGGTGGTACACGGGAAGAAATCCCTACTGGACAAAATGCCCGGTGACTACTGGAGAAAATTCGCGAACTTGAGGGTGCTGTATCTTTATCTCATGGGGCATCCGGGAAAGAAGCTACTGTTCATGGGTGGAGAGTTTGGTCAGTTTATCGAGTGGAACGAATGGAAGCCTCTCGACTGGTTCTTGTTGGACTACGAAGCACACCAAGAGATGCATGCCTTTGTAAAAGAACTCAATGCACTCTATCTTGAAGAAAAAGCCTTCAGTGAGAACGACTACAATCATTTCGGCTTCAAATGGTTGGAGGCAGATGACAAAGACCGGTCCGTGCTGGTGTTCCAACGTGCCGATGAAGCTGGAGAAAAAGTGATTGGCGTGTTGAATTTCACACCGGAGGTATATGAAGACTATTTTTTCGGTGTGGATGAGTCGGGTGTCTATGAAGTGTTATTGAATAGCGATGAGAAGCGGTACGGGGGTTCCGGACTAGACCAACCGGATCAACTGGTCACTGAAGAAAAGGCCCATAAGGAGTTTTCGCATCGCTTGACCATCACGGTACCGCCGCTCGGGGGCGTTTACCTTAAGAAGAAAAGGAGGAAGAGTCAATGAGTTACGCAAAGAAAGAGATTATCTCGCTACTGCTGGCAGGGGGGCAGGGATCCAGACTCAAGTCACTGACCAAAAAGCTGGCGAAGCCGGCGGTTCCCTTCGGCGGAAAGTACAGGATCATCGACTTTCCCCTATCGAACTGTGCCAATTCCGGCATTGACACCGTGGGAATCCTCACACAGTACCAGCCACTGGTGTTGAATACACACATTGGCATCGGAGCCCCTTGGGATCTCGATCGGAAGAACGGTGGCGTGCGGGTACTACCGCCGTACACGAGCGCAGAGGGCGCCCGATGGTACGTGGGGACCGCGAATGCCATTTACGAGAACATTACTTATGTGGATTACTACGACCCCGAGTATGTCCTGGTACTATCGGGTGATCACATCTACAAGATGGACTACATGAAAATGCTCGACTATCACAAGGAAAAGAACGCGGACGTGACCGTTGGGGTCATCCACGTGCCTTGGGAGGACACTTATCGATTCGGCATCCTCAATACCAATGATGATTTGTCGATCTATGAGTTTGACGAGAAACCGGAGCAGGCCAAGAACAACCTGGCCTCCATGGGGATCTATATTTTCAACTGGAAAGAGCTCAGAAAACACCTGATTCTCGATCATCTGGACGAAGAGTCCAACAATGACTTCGGAAAGAATATCATTCCTCGGATGCTGGATGAGAACGTCAAGATGTTCGCGTATCCCTTTGAGGGGTATTGGAAGGATGTCGGCACGGTCTACAGCCTTTGGGAAGCCAATATGGATCTCCTGAGAAACGACAACGAACTGAATCTGTACGATAAGTCCTGGAAAATCTATTCCCGGAACCCCAACTATCCACCGCAGTACATCGCAAAAGAGGCCAGGGTCTTCAGTTCTCAGATCAACGAGGGTTGTGTGATCAAGGGATTGGTCCGCAATTCAATCCTCTTCCACGGCGTGAAAGTGGATGAAGGTGCTGAGGTGTATGATTCGGTGATCATGCCTGGTGTACACGTCAAGAAAGATGCTGTGATCAACCGCTCGATCGTCATGTCAAACCAAGAGATCGGTGAGGGGGAAGCGATCGGTTCTGCCGATGGTGAGATCCTGCTCTACGGTGAAGAAGACTTAGGCTTATTCGAATAGGGAGGGACCGATCGATGAAAGATTTTTTAGGTATTATTAATCTCAGTGAGAATGAAGATAGGATTCGCGAACTGACGCTCAACCGACCGCTAGCGGCCATTCCCATTGCGGGGCGTTACCGGCTGATCGACTTTACACTTTCTAACATGGTGAACGCAGGTATCGGTACGGTGGGCATTTTCACTCGCAATAAGTTCCGATCCCTGATGGATCACGTGGGTTCTGGCCGTCCGTGGGATCTGGACCGCAAAATCGGCGGTTTATTCATCTTGAATCCCATGTACGATTACACCTCTCTGATCAAGCGCTTTGGCGATATCGAACACTTTAAGAACAGTATCGAGTTTATCAAGGCGTCAAGGCAGGAGTATGTAATGATCACGAGGAGCTATATGCTGTGTAACATCGACCTCCGTCCTGCTTTTGACTTTCACAAAAAGTCGGGCGCCGACGTCACGATTCTTTATAAGCCGATTAAGGGTGAGGATATCGATCGCTATACAGGGTGTGATATGTTGAAGCTAGAAGGCGAAGAGGTCATCGGGATAGGCCAAAACACTGGACGGCAGGAAGAGTCGAATATTTCGATGGAAATGTATCTGATGAGAAAAGATCTTTTGATCGATATCATCGAGAAGACCATTGAGGACGGCGATGCTGATTATCTCAAGCAGGCCATCTTCAACCGGATGAAAACCTTGACGGTGAAAGGGTATCCTTTCACGGGATATCTCTCGGTGGTCAATAGTACGGAAAATTACTACCAGACGAGCATGGAACTGTTTGATACGGATATTTACGATGAGCTCTTCACTAAGAACGGCCTCATTTACACCAAGATCAAGGATGAACCCTCTGCGTCTTACACGGAAGATGCTGAGGTGAACAATGCGATTATCGCCAACGGTTGTATCATCGACGGAAAAGTGGAGAATTCGATTATCTTCCGAAGTGTGCATGTGCAGAAGGGTGTGCATATCAAGGACAGCATCATCATGCAGGGTTCGCAGATTGGCGAAGGAGCTGTGCTCGAGAACGTGATTCTCGATAAGAATGTGATCGTGAGCGCCAACAAGAATTTAAGCGGAGCCAAGCAAAACCCGTATGTCATCAAGAAAGGTGCCACAGTTTAGGTGGAATAGGGGGTAGAAAGAAACTTATGAAAGTCTTATTCGCGGCCGCGGAAGCGGCCCCTTTTATGAAAACAGGTGGGCTCGCCGACGTAGCCCATGCATTACCGAAAGCGCTCAATGCAAAGGGTGAGGATGTGCGTGTGGTCATGCCACTATACGGGTTGATCCACGACGTTTACAAAGAACAAATGGAGCTTGTCGGCGAAACGTCCGTTCGGTTGAACTGGCGCGATCAGTACGTTGGTGTCTACTCACTGGTGCACGATGGGACCGTCTTTTATTTTATCGACAACGAGTATTATTTTAAGCGCGATAGTCTTTACGGTCATTACGATGATGGGGAGCGCTTCAGCTACTTTGCTAAAGCCATCTTGGCCTTACCGGCGCTCTTAGATTTCAAGCCCGATTTGATCCATGCCAACGATTGGCACACGGGAGCCGTCCCGCTACTGCTCCATGATTACAAGAAGACGGATCCTTCTTTCCGAGGGATCAGGACACTCTATACCATCCACAACCTGAAGTACCAGGGGATCTTCGACCACAGCGTCCTGACGGATCTCCTCGACCTGAATATGAGTTATTTCCATGAAGATGGTGTGGCCTTCCACGGCCATATCAATTTCATGAAGGCAGGGATCGTCTACGCCGATCACGTGAGCACCGTTTCGGAGACCTACGCCCACGAGATCCAGTTCCCCTTCTTTGGTGAGGGACTCGATGGCTTGCTCAGGCACCACGCGCACAAACTGTCGGGAATCGTCAATGGCATCGACTACGATATTTACTATCCGTTCAGAGATGAGCATCTCTATGTGAATTACGATGCCCGTTGTGTGAAGCGAAAAAATGAGAACAAGACCTTCCTTCAAGATCGTCTGCGCCTTCCCGTCAATCCAGACGTGCCCATGATCGCCATGGTGACACGACTGGCGGATATGAAGGGGCTGGATCTGATCCGTCACATTCTAGACGAGCTCCTGCAGCTCGATGTACAGTTTGTGCTCCTGGGAACGGGGGAGAAGGAGTACGAGAACTATTTCAGGGAGTACGAGAGTTATTTCCCCGACAAGCTTTCGGCCAATATTTACTTTGACAATGACCTGGCCCATAAAATCTATGCGGCCTCCGATCTGTTCCTCATGCCCTCCCTTTACGAGCCGTGTGGGCTTGGTCAGTTGATCGCACTGCGCTATGGGTCGATCCCGGTGGTGCGCGAAACAGGAGGATTGAAGGATACGGTGATTCCTTACAATGCCTTCACCGGTGAAGGCAATGGATTTGGCTTTAAAAATTACAACGCGCATGAACTCCTGTTTAAGATTAAAGATGCACTGGCACTTTATGAAGATCAGAAGTCCTGGAATCGCTTTGTGCGCCAGGCGATGCGGTTTGACTACAGTTGGGAACAGAGTGGCGGTCAATATCTGACCCTCTACCGTTCCATCATCAATTAGAAAGAGGAATCGACGTGAATCTAACGAAAACGCAATTTGAGACCGACTTCCAGCGCAAACTAAAATCCATGAGTGCAAAGCCCATTCAAGAGACGAGCCTCGTGGAGCAGTACAATGCACTGGGTGAGTTGGTCCGTGAGTACCTAACTGATTATTGGATCAAGACGAATGATTATTACCATGAGAAGCGCCAGAAGCAGATTTACTATTTCAGCATGGAATTTTTGACAGGAAAGTTCCTGATCAACAACCTCGAGAACATGGGCATCTTCCAAATGGTCAGGGAAAGTCTCGCGGAGATGGGGATCGACCTCGATCAAGTGAGCGATGTCGAGCGGGACCAGGGACTCGGCAACGGTGGTCTGGGTCGTTTGGCCGCTTGTTTTCTCGACTCCATGAGTTCCCTTGCCATTCCCGGTCACGGTGTGGGGATCCGGTATCGCTACGGTCTCTTTGAGCAGAAAATCATCGATGGCTACCAGGTGGAGTTCCCAGATCGATGGCTTCACAATCGCAACGTTTGGGAAGTTAAACGGGAGGACAAGGCCGTCATGGTAAAGTTCGAGGGGAACGTCCGTCCTGTTGAAGTGAATGGAAAGCTCAAGTTCGTACACGAGAATTACGAAGCGATCCGCGCTGTTCCATACGACACGCCCATGGTGGGTCACGACAATAACACGGTAAACACGCTCAGGCTATGGAGCGCAGAGGCTGCCCACGGGGAGTTTGACTACTCATCCTTTTCTCGAGGAGAGTATATCCGTGCCTTCGAAAAGAAACACTCCGTAGAGTCCATCAGCCAGGTCCTCTACCCGAACGACAGCTACGAAGAGGGAAAATTACTCCGCCTCAAGCAGGAGTATTTCTTTGTATCCGCGGGCCTACAGGGAATCATGCGATCGTTCAAGAAGATGGGCAGGCATCCGAAGGATTTTCATGAGTACGTAGCGATTCACATCAACGACACCCATCCGGCCCTATGTGTACCGGAACTCATGCGGATCTTGATCGATGATGAGAATCTAGATTGGGATACAGCCTGGGGTGTGACGAAAAAAACGATGGCCTACACGAACCACACGATCATGCAGGAAGCCCTTGAGAAGTGGCCTGTAGAGTTATTCCGCCGCCTCTTGCCCAGGATCTTCATGATCGTCGAAGAAATCAACCGTCGCTTCTGCGATGAGCTCTGGCACGAGCACAAGATCAGGGATCTGCAGAAGATCGAAGATATGGCGATCATCGCACGGGACCAAATTCACATGGCATTTCTCGCCATCGTGGGAAGCCACAGTGTCAATGGGGTAGCCAAGCTCCACACGGAGATCTTGAAGAAACAAGAACTCAAGGATTTTTACAAGATCTACCCTTATAAATTCAATAACAAGACCAATGGAATCACCCACCGCCGCTGGCTCTTCCACTCGAACCCAGAGCTAACGGGTCTCATCAACGATACCCTGGGGACCCACTGGCAGAAGAATCCGATCTTGATGCGAGATCTGCTCAAGTATCGGGAGGATGCGTCCTTCAAGCAAGAGGTCGAGCGGATCAAACAGGTGAACAAAGACCGGCTGGCTGCCTACATCGCCGAGAAGAACGGTGTCATCGTGAACCCCCGTTCGATTTTCGATGTGCAGGCTAAAAGACTACATGAGTACAAAAGGCAGATCCTCAATGTGCTGCATATCATGGACCTTTACAACCGGTTGAGAGAGAATCCGAACCTGGATATCCCACCGAGGACCTTCCTTTTTGCAGCGAAGGCGGCACCGAGCTATCATATCGCCAAGCAGACGATCAAACTGATCAACACGGTGGCGGCTAAAGTGAATAATGATCCGATCATTCGCGATAAAATCAAGGTGATCTTCCTCGAGAACTATGGTGTTTCCCTCGCCGAGATCTTGATTCCCGGCACGGATGTTTCCGAACAAATCAGTACCACCACGAAGGAAGCGTCGGGAACGGGGAACATGAAGTTCATGATGAACGGTGCGATCACCATCGCCACCTTAGATGGCGCCAATGTGGAGATCAAGAAGGAAGTGGGCATCGACAATATTGTCATCTTCGGTTTAAAGGAAGAGGAGATTTACGAGCTCTACGAGGCCCAGTCCTATCGGTCTTATGAAATCTATGAAAAAGATGCCAGGATTCGCAAGGTACTTGAGCAACTGGTCAACGGCTTCTTCGCCGTGGACAGTGATGAGTTCAGGATTATCTACGATTCACTACTCAAGCACAATGATGAGTATTTTGTGCTGAAGGACTTTGACTCCTATGCATCCGCTCACAAGCGAATCGACAATTACTATCGAGACCGCGACCGCTGGTTGAAGATGGCCATCACGAACATCGCATGCTCGGGTGTGTTCTCATCGGATAATACGATCAATGAGTATGCGTCGAATATCTGGGATGTGAAGAAAACGCCGATGAACCTGAAGGTGCGTGATTAGATGCGTCAATTCGGACCGCAAATATCAAGCGAACGCTCGGTCATCTCCGCCTATGCACCGAAATTTGAGGAGGGCGACCTACGGGTCGCCCTTTATCGCGATAGCCTTTGTCAGAACCGCGAGGTGCGCACGATGACAAAGGTGAGCGATGACAGCTTCAAACTGGTGTTAGAGGGAGATTACAGGGGGTATTTCTACACTTTTCTCGTTCGGAAGGGAAGGGATATCTTGGAGATTACCGATCCCTTTGCCATTGCATCTTCTGCCAATAGCCTGCGCTCGGCCTTGATCGACCTCACAGAAACGGATCCAGAGGGTTTTCGGGAGGAGACCTATACGATCGAAACAGACCCTACCTCACGGATCCTCTACGAACTGCACGTAAGAGATTATACGATCCATGATAGCTCGGGTGCCCAGCACAAGGGATTGTACCTTGGTTTGGCCGAGAGCGGGACGAATCTGCAGGGTATGACGACGGGAATCGACCACCTGGTGGAACTGGGGATCACCCATGTCCACCTGTTGCCGATTTTTGATTTTGGTAGCGTGAACGAGCGAGACCCAAAAGGCTATAACTGGGGGTATGATCCTGAGCTTTACAATGTACCCGAGGGAAGTTATGCGACAGATGCCGATGATCCCTTGGCTCGCATCCGCGAACTCAAGACCCTGATCGCAGCTTTTCACGCCCGGAGTATTGGCGTGGTGATGGATGTGGTCTACAATCATACGTACAGAAGTGACCACTCTCCCTTTAACGTGTTAGATCCCGGTGGATTCTATCGCTTGAATGAGGATGGATCTTTTTCCAACGGTTCGGGCGTAGGCAACGAACTGGCTTCAGAGAAAGACCGTGTGCGCGCCTTCATCGAAGATTCCCTCTTATATTGGATGGACGAGTATCATATCGATGGCTTCCGATTCGATCTCATGGGGTTGATGGATGTGGATACCATGTATGACATCGAAGACGTGCTCAAAAAAGAGAACCCCGATGTGCTGCTCTACGGAGAGCCTTGGATTGGTGGAGAGACTACCCTTTCTGAGGAGCAGATTTTCTATAAGGGCCAACAGAAGGGCCATGCCATCGCCGTGTTTAACGATGACTTTCGCGATGCAATCAGGGGAAACAACAATGGTGCAAGCTGGGGGGCTATCCAGGGAAATCTCAACGAGATGCACCGTATCCTAAGGGGAATCGTGGGTGAGGTGAATTTCGCGGGCGATCTCAGCGGATTTGCCAAGGAACCTTCTGAAGTGATCAACTATTTCACAGCACACGATAATCTCATCCTCATGGACAAGCTGCATAAGAGTCTGCCCAATCGTCCTACGGAGGATTACGTGCGCCTGTCAAAGCTGGCCTTTTTACTGCTCTTGACCTCTCAAGGCGTACCCTTTCTTCACGAGGGGACGGAGTTCATGCGTGATAAGAAGGGGGTCCACAATAGCTACAACAGCCCAGATGAGGTGAATGCCATCGACTGGCAACTGAAAGAGACCTTCCATGACTTTTATATTTATGTACGGGATCTGATCAGCATGCGAAAAAAATACCGCCATTTTCGACTGCCCACCTCTTCGGAGATTCGGAAGAAAGTGCATCTTAAAACCTTACAGGCCGGCGTTGTCCGTGTAATGCTCCAAGAGAAGCCGCGCTCGATCGAGGTGATTTTCAATTTTTCGGGGACGGGAACGGAAATCGAAACCTGTGCGTTCAACCACCTGATTGCCGATATCAACGGAGTCTATCTCGATGAGAACCGTACGATCGATGTGGATAAATACTATCTGAAGGCCAAAGAGGCCGTGATCATCATGCACAGAAAGGAGGCGTGTGAATGAAATACTTTATCGATGTCGACACCGGTATTGATGATGCCATGGGGTTGATGCTGCTCCATGCCCTCGCCAGGGAGGATGTGGTGGGGGTCTCCACCGTCTCCGGTAACGTGAGCCTCGAGACGGCTACGCTGAACACCCGGAAGATCTTGACCTTTCTCGACTGGCCCTTGCCCTTGTACAAAGGGGCGGCGGCACCGCTGGTCAAACCACCCTTCGATGCAGCGGATATCCACGGGGCGGATGGCCTCAACGGTCAGTTGCCATCGTTGGTTCCGACCGTAGGTGCAGAAATCCAATCGGCCGTCGAGGGCCTTCTGGAGGCCTCGAGGGAGTATCGGGATCTAGTCTACATCGCCACGGGTCCATTGACCAATCTGGCCCTCGCCGCGAAATCAGATCCGGGCCTTATGGACCGTCTGCACGCCGTCTTTTTCATGGGAGGCGCCTTCGCCTGCGATGGCAACGTGACCCCCCATGCAGAGTTCAATGTCTACTGTGATCCCGAGGCTACGGATACGATCCTCGGCCACGGTGCAAAAGTGCACATGATCGGGCTCGACGTGACCCGGCATGCGCGCCTAAGGAAGGAAGACATCGAAGGTATCGGCAATGGGCCCGTGCGTGATCTCTTGACGGGCCTAAGCGCTGACTACATGTTGATGTTCCAGCGCAAGCACGGAGATGAGGCCATTCTCCTGCACGATCCCCTTGCTGTCTACGCCGCAGTGGCCACAGCAGAAGACGTGCTCTCCTATGAAAGCCACGGTGTCGCGGCAGAGCACCGTGGGGAGTCACGGGGACGCACGAGAGAGGACAAAAGAAGAGCTCCTGTTCAGGTGGCCACGCACCTTGATCGTGACCGCTTCGTCACCGCCTTTTGCCATGCCATGGAGTTGGGTTAAATGTGCGGACGGTTTTTCCTCGACATGACCTTCGAGGCCTTGCTCGAACGATATGGCCTTCCCGGCATGCCCGGCTTTTCCTACGCCCACGGGGAGATCACGCCATCGATGATGGTCTTCTCTCTTACCCCCGAGGGGCCGCTTCCGCTAGAGTGGGGGCTGGACTACTCCTTTATGAAACGGCCGCTGATCAACGCCCGACTCGAGACCCTCTTGGAGAAACCGCTTTTTCAAAAGCACTTCGTTGAGCGGCGTTGTCTGATACCAGTGAATCATTTTTACGAATGGGACAGGGAGAAGGACAAGTTTCGCGTGGCCACCAATGAGGCGGTTTTCTCCCTGGCCGGTCTCTATCGCGAAGATGGAAAAGTGGCTCTGCTTACACGGCAAGCGGGTGACGATCTGGCATCCATCCACCATCGCGAACCAGTATATGTACCGAGGGAACTGGAAAGACGTTTTCTCGAGAGCAGACAGCCGCAGAAGATACGCGATTTTTTTTTAAAAGAGCATCCCCAGTGGCTGATCGAAAAAGAGATGTCTTCCTGATCGGGGAGGTATCTCTTCGTTTTTTTGTAGATGTAAAAAACGCCCCCTCAAGGGAGCGCTCAATTGAAGTCAATGTCTGAGAATTCCAGGTGCACATTGTGCAGATCTTCCATACGCCTTCTGCTGGCCTGTAAATCCTTCACGGGGTAGGTGGTGATGCGTGGCAGCGTGACCGTGAAGATTGAGCCGCGGCCCACCTCGCTTTCGAGCGTGATGGTACCACCGTGGAGAGCGACGAGATGGCGAGACAGGTGCAGACCGAGACCGTTGCCCTCGTTCTTATTGGTCACCGACTCGTGGATCTGCGTGAAGCGATCGAAAACCCTCTCGCGGTCTTTTTCGGCGATGCCGTTGCCATCGTCGATCACGTGTACCTTTACCTGCTCGTCAGAACCTTCCACCTTGATCGAGATGTGACCTCCGGCAGGCGTGAACTTGATAGCGTTGGCCACCAGGTTCATGAAGACCCGATCGACTGCAAAGGGATCGGCTTCAATATAGTACTCCTGCTCGACAGACTCCATCCGAAAGGTAAGCTTCTTTGCCTTCAGGTAAGGAGCAATGGACTCCGAAAGATTCTCAATCAGGTAAACGATATCGACAATATCGATCTTGAGTTCGTAGTTTTCATTCTGCAGCTTGCTCAAATCGATCAGGTTGTTGACCACCCGTAACAGGCGGTAACTATTCGATTTGATGATCTGGGCATTCTCTGCCATATAGCGGACGATTTTCTCTTGGTCGTTCTTCTCAACGTATTTTTCCCCCAATTGCACGCTGCTCAGGATCACGTTCAGAGGGGTGCGTAGTTCATGGGACATACTGATGAAATAATCGTTCTGACTCTTGATGTCCCGGATCTTCTTTTCGCTGATCCTCTTATTGAGCCGCATCTGTCGATCGAGTTGGCGCGTACGTTCGCTGACCAGCTGCTGTAATTTCGCATTTTGGTAGCGAGAGTAAATGAGCGCTAGGATCGTTAGGAGGACGATGCTATTGAAGACCACGATATAGGGGCTCAAGGTGTAGCTTTCGTCTGAACGCAGGTAGCGATCGAAGTAGGACCCCATGGTACCCTCTTTTATATGTTCGTTGATGGCTAGGTTCAACCGACGATAGAGAGGGCCGGAGGCACGGTGGACGTGTAAAGAGGCGCGCTCGAGCAACAGGGTTCCATCAAAGTGATCTGGCGGCTCTTCCCCTCTCGCGGCGGCTAGCGCGAAAATCTGGTAGGTCGGCGCTATGAGTACATTTTCTTCATTCAATCGGTTGAGGCCTTCATCATAGTTCCCGATCTCGACGATTTGATCCCCAGAGAGTTTCATGGTATCCTTCATCAGCTTGTCTATGGGTTCGTCCATCAGTTGACTTTTATCCGACGAACGCCCATAGAGTTGGTCAACCATGGTCGACCGGTAGAAAATCCGATAGCGTTTCACGAAGAGGGGAGAAGAGGCCTGGAAGTTTTCATACTGGTGGTCGCTCGAACCGAAATAGACCAATGCCGGTTCTTCCACCTGGGCGTGCTTGATGAGATCCTCAAGCGCCATCAACTCGATCTGGATCTGCACTCCTTCGCTCTCTTCAAAATATTTTAAAAAATCGACGATAATCCCGGAAGGCATACCGTTGCGATCGGTATAGAGATAGGGAAAGTCATCATGGATTCCCAGGAATTGGTAGACATCATCGGCATAGCCCAGATCACCAGTGGCGAAAAGAAGTGCGATGGCGAGTAGGCCGATGGTGATCAATCGCTTCATCGCATGCGCTCCTCGATGCTCTGCGTGGCCTCGTAGATATTGATCTCCTCACGGAGGGCCCGTGTGATCTCTTCCTGCACGGCATAACTAAAGAGGTCGTAATCGTGGGCAGTGGGTCGCGCTTTCGCTTGTTCGAACAGCTCATCGGCAATGTCTGCGATGGGAAGGGTTGCACGCACATCGGGGTCATGGTAGAGGTGCTGTAGCGAGGGGAGGTAGTGATAGCGAAGGGCGGACTCGCGCTGCACGGCTTCGGAAGTCAGGTACCGGATGAAATCGACGGCCTCGCTCTTATGCGAGGAGTGTTTGGCAACCAAATATTGCCATCCGCCAAGGGTACCGTGACCGCGACCTTCTCCCTCGAAGGAGGGAAGGGGGCTGATGCCCACAGCCGAAAGCGGGAACGCACGCTCCTCATTTTTCTCGATGACTTTGTACCCGGTGGGCCAGTCACGCATGAATAAGAGTTCGCCTTTGACAAAAGCCTCTCTCAGCTCACCAGAAGTAAAGGATTGGACCTCCGGGTGTGTGAACCCATTGAGGTGCAACTGCGTCATGAAATCAATTCCCTTGATGACATCCTGAGAGGTCATCGTATAACGATCATCTTGGTAGACCTCTGCGCCTGTAGCCCAGATGAACTCTAGGACGTTACAGGTCAGGCCCTCAAAGGGATACCAAGAGCCTGCGTATTGGTAGGGTTGGTCGTTCTTTTTCATATACTCCATCGTCCACAGGAGATCCTCCCAGGTGCTCGGGACCTCGAGGTTTTCGGCGTCAAGCAGGTCGGATCGGTAATAGAGCAATCCCGTGTCGAGGCGATAGGGAAGGCCGTACAAGCGGCCGTCGAAGGCATTGCTGTCGAGGGCCGAGGCGTAGAAGGCGTCGAGTTCCTCTTGCCCGATGTAGTCATCAATCGGTGCGATGAGATCGGAAGCATGGAAAATCGCGGGCCAGGTGACATCGGAATCGATGATATCGATACTCCCGTCCTTGAGGGCCAGCGTGCTCAGGATGATCTCGTATTTTTGGTTCGTATTGTCCGGCAGCTCCACCAGGTGAATGTTGATTTTAGGGTTTTCCATCTCGTAGCGCTCGATCAACTCTGATATAAATCCATCCTTATCGCTGTGAGCATAAAAGGTCAGTGTGACCGGCTTGGAGTAGAGATAATAGACATTCACTAGAATGGCCAGGAACAACAGGATGAAGATGAACCGAAAAGTATTTTTTGAAAACATGGGAACCTCCTGCGTACATACGAAAAACTCCCCAGACCGTCAGATCAAGGGAGTATAGGCTTTCGTTCCAAGGGACTCGAGAGAATGATCGATGTGCGGGTATCGCCGATGGTCTGGATGCGGTCGAGCAAATCTTCAAGCTCTTCGGTGTTGTCGACGAGCACCTTGACGGTCATACAATCGGTACCGGTCATGTGGTGGCACTCGATGATCGAAGGTTCATCTTTGGCCAGCTGGATGAAGGCTTCATGGGAGGAGACCTTCATGGCCACATTGATGAGCGCACTCACCGTTTTATGTAGTTTCTTCGGGTCAACGATCGCCGTGTAGCCGCGGATGATCCCCTTTTCTTCCAAGCGCCGCACCCGTTCGGAAACGGCGGGACTGGTCAGGTTCACCTGCCGGCCCAGATCCTTCATCGAGATCCGTCCGTCGACTTGTAAAATCTTTAAAATCTTGATATCCGTGCTATCCATTTCAATCACCTTATAATCTTAAGTTGTGAATATCGATAAGTTAATAAAACGAACTATCTTCATGATAACACTTTTTTGAAAACCTGTACACAGGTTCAGGCAATTGTTAAAATGTAGGTGAAACTTAAGGAGGGATTGTTCATGGCTTCATTAAAGATTACGGAAACAGTCTTACGCGACGCCCATCAGTCGCTAATTGCAACGAGAATGACAACGGAAGAGATGTTGCCGATCATAGAAAAACTGGATCAGGCGGGTTATTATGCGCTCGAGATGTGGGGTGGTGCGACGTTCGACGCATCCCTACGTTTTCTCAACGAGAACCCGTGGGAACGTCTTCGTAAGATTCGTGCGAATGTAAAGAACACTAAACTGCAGATGCTGATGCGGGGACAGAATATTCTTGGCTATCGTCACTATCCTGACGATGTCGTGGAAGCTTTCGTACGAGAGAGCATCGCGAACGGTATCGACATCATCCGACTTTTCGATGCCCTCAACGACCTACGAAACCTCGAGGTGGCGATGAAAGCCACCAAAAAGGAAGGCGGGCACGCACAGGGTGCGATCAGTTACACCACGAGCCCCTACCACACGACAGAAGTTTTCGTGAAGCTGGCCAAGGATCTCGAGAACATGGGTGCTGATTCGATTTGTATCAAGGATATGTCTGGCCTCCTCACACCCTATTATGCCGAGGAGCTGGTCGGGGCGATTAAAGCCGCTACGACTGTACCGCTGGAAGTCCACTCGCATGCGACGAGCGGTTTGGCCAGCATGACCTACCTCAAGGCTGTCGAAGCCGGCGCCGACATCATTGACACGGCAATCAGCCCCTTTGCCCTGGGAACGAGCCAACCGCCAACGGAGTCCCTCGTGGCCACCTTTGCCGGAACGGCACACGATACACATATGGACCTTCGTAAGCTCAATGAAATCCGTGAGTATTTCGAGCCACTGCGAGAGAAGTCTATTCAGTCGGGACTCCTTGATCCCAAGGTGCTCGGCGTGAACATCAACACGCTGGTCTACCAGGTACCTGGAGGCATGCTTTCGAACTTGGTGAGCCAGCTGAAGATGCAAAATGCACTGGATCGTTTTGACGAGGTGCTCAAGGAAGTGCCGCGCGTTCGAGAAGACCTCGGTTTCCCACCGCTGGTGACACCGACGAGCCAAATCGTAGGCACGCAGGCGGTGCTGAACGTAATCGCTGGAGAGCGTTACAAGATGGTACCCAAAGAGGTGAAAGCCTACGTAAAGGGCATGTACGGTCGCCCGACCGTTGCGATTGGCGAGGAGATCGTTCATAAGATCATTGGTGACGAACCACAGATCACCGGTCGTCCCGCCGATGGGCTTGAACCGATGCTCGACACGTACAAAAATGAAATCAGCGCCTTTATGGAAGAAGAAGAAGATGTGCTGAGCTACGCGTTGTTTCCCCAGGTGGCACTGGATTACTTCAACTTCAGACAGGCCGAGAAATACCAGGTGGACAATAGCATCCAAGAAGAAGAAAACGTCTATCCCGTATAATCGATCGATTCGCACCACCCTCTGGGTGGTGCTTTTTTTGATCATATATGGAAAATTCTTGCAAATAGAACGCTTAAATGGTAATATATGGATAGGGGTGATGGTATGAAGCACATCTATCAGTACAATTTGAGAACAGAGTCGGCCGATCGGCTCACGGAACTGCTCAAGAACCTGCACATGGATTTTCAGATGCACGAACTAGAGACCATGGCACTGGCACCGAAGGAAAGCGTCGTCGTGGTGGATGATGCCAGCATCAAGAGGCACGAGGGCGTCTTCATCTTTTTTGGGTTCAGTACCCACCATGATGCAGACTGTCATCTCGATCCACTCGATGGCAAGGAGACCCTGCTGCGAAAACTCGGGGATCTCTTTGAAGGGCACTACCGCTCGACCACCTTAATCGGGGTCATGAACACGGGAGAGATTGCATACTATCAAGGGCTCTACGCTTATCTCAGTTCTTTTGAGAAACGCGTGCTTTTCGTCGACCTGGCCTACAGAAGTACAGCGGGAACCGCGCCAAACTTCTCCAAGGTTTTGTACTGTATGGAGGGTGGAATCGATTATGGAGAATTCATCGAAACCAGCGTGGAGAAGGGAATCGACGTGATCGCTTCCTTCGATGCGCTGGCAGATTATCGGTTGGTCGAGTCGGTGGATTTAGTAGGGAAACTCGAATCTCTCCCTTATGAGTATATTTTCTTGAATCTAGCGGAACAACCGACATCGACGTACGACCGATTGCTCGAGCGGGGATGGTGGATCAACGCCATCGGCTGTTCAGAGCAATGCACCCAAGAATCCCCCGGGGTCTACCAGATCGAGACCTTCGGGGAGATGGTACTGTACCATGAACGATCTGAGGGATAAACTGCTCGCGGCAGTGGAAGCTTCCCTAGCCTGGATGGAAACCATTGAAGAGCATGCCGTCAAAGAGACAATCGACAAACTTCTGATGCAGTCAGTTACCTATGGCCATTTGACAATCCCCGACAAATTGGCCATCAAGAAGTCGGTGCTCGATCATCTCTTTGGCTACGGCATCTTGCAACCGCTGATTGACGATCCATCGATCACGGAGATAATGGTCAACCAGTTCGATGAGATTTTCATCGAGAAAGAGGGAAACTTGATACGAACCGATGTGATCTTCGAGTCGGAAGAGTCGCTCATGACGTTGATACAAGAGATCGTGTCGTCGGTGAACAAGAGCGTCAATACCTCCCACCCCTATGTCGATGTCAGGCTAGATTCTGGTGAGCGAATCAATATCTTGGTACCGCCCATTGCGATCAACGGTGCGGTCATGACGATTCGAAAATTTCAATTCAATGTCTTTACGCTCGAAACGTTGAAAGCAGGAGGGACGATGGACGATAGGGTCCATGATTTTCTGGACAAGATTATCGATGAGCGTGCCAATCTTTTTATCTGCGGTGGTACCAGTTCTGGGAAGACCACATTTCTCAATGCCATGATCCAGGCCTGTCTTGGTCAGCGGATCGTGATCATCGAGGACTCCTGCGAACTGGATTATGCTGCCTTTGAAAATGTGATCAATCTCGAGGTCAAAGAACAGAACAACGAGTACGGGGGCGGTGTATCAGCATCGGATTTGATTCGCAATGCACTGCGCATGCGACCTGATCGGATTGTGATTGGAGAGGTACGGGGTAAAGAGGCCTTTGATCTCATCCAGGCGATGAACACCGGTCACGATGGCTCCATGGGTACCGGCCACGGGAATTCACCCGTCGACATGCTCTACCGCCTTGAGACCATGATCGCTTCACATTACGATATTTCAGAAGTATCCCTCAAGCGGATGATCGTGAGTGCAATCGACTACATGATCTTCTTGAAAAAAACCGACGGTGAGAGGAGGTTGTTTGCCTTATACGCACTAACGGATCTAAAAGAGAAAGAATACGTGCTCGAACCCATTTTCACTTTCGACCGACAAAGCAAGACTTGGCAATCTACATCATTCTCGTGATGCTGCTGATGCTCGTGCTCTATCTGTTCACGACATTCCTTTTGATCTCGATGGTCCTCGCGGTACCGCTGGCCATAGGGCTACGCCGGGGGATCCGACCGATCGAGGCCGCTAGAGTGAAGCGCCAGGAGAGGAGGAAACTCCACGGCTGTCTTGCAATGTTATCCGCGACCCTAGGCTCGGGGACCAGTTTCAGAGGGGCCCTACAGGAACTCGAGGGATTGTTCGAGAGGGAGGAACATGGCATTAAGCGTGTGGTGGTTGCAATCAACCGTCGTTTCGATTTGAAAAAACCCATTGCTCCGTTGAAGGCAGAACTGCCGGCACTCTTGGATAATAAGGAATCGATCTTGTTTTTCGATATGATGATCGACGCCCTGTATTCCGGGGCCAATCGGAAGCTACTGATCGAGCGGACCGGTGATTCGCTCCAGACTATGATTGAGCTCGAAGAAGAAATCGACAAGATGCTCAATGAAAAGAAAGTAGAGGCTGCCGTGATCTCGGTGATGCCGGTCGCCTTCGTTTTCTTGCTCCGTAGTTTCTTCGATGGTTATCTCGATCCATTGAAGGATTCGGGTCCAGGAAGCTTGGTGCTCTGGGGTTCGTTGGTCCTCATCCTGATTGCAGAAATAATCATGTTCCGCATGATCAGTAAGGTCTCTCTATGATCTTTTTGATCGTGAACCTCGTACTCTTTGTCCTTTACGATCAGCAGAAGATCGATCGGCTCGATCGCCTGGCCCTAGGGTTCAAGGGTGTCCGTCGATTTGAAGAATATGTCGCGTGGCTCCACGAACGCACGCATCTGATCCTGGTGGCTCCCGAGGAGTTTGCTGCTCTGATGATCGTACTCTTGCCGCTGAATCTACTGCTCCTTCTTCTGAGCGGAGCGGGACCCTTCGGACTCATGTCGGCTCCGCTACTGGTAGCCTACCTATATCACAAGCAATGCTTCGATGCCCAAGCGAAAAGAAGGAGAGAGATTCTTGCTGACTACCAGCAAATGCTCCAGTACGCTACCCTGCATCTACTGGCGGGCAACCCGCTCGAGGTGGCAGTACGCCGGGCAATTGCAGAGATGGTGACATTCTCTGCATCGGAGAAGAAGGATCTGGTGCTATCGGGTCGCGGGGTGATGGCTGCTCTACGACGAGAGAGTACGCGGGTGAGGCTCGTGGAGGTCAGGCGTCTCGTACACTACTTGGCGATCAGCTTTGAGAAAGGAGAAGCCCAGGCCTATCAAGCACTCTATAACATGGGGCAGGATTTTTTCAAAATGCGGATGAATCACGCGAGAAAGCGAGCACAGGAGATGAACCAGGCGCTATTGTTGCCGATCATGATGATTTTCCTCGCGATCTTGGCGCTTTTGGTGGCCCCGTCCCTGCTTACACTATTGGGTTGATATAAAGGAGATGACTATGAACTGGATAACAAGAAGCTTTATCAAACTACAGAACGAGGCGGGAATGGGGACCATCGAGATGGTCGTGCTCATCGCCATCCTCGTGGGCCTCGCCCTAGTCTTCAAGGATGGGATTCTCGACTATATGGATAGCATGATGAAGAATCTCGATCGCAATGTGATCGATCCGACGAAGCTTTAGGTGATGTGCCATGGACTATTATTACTATCCCTGCGATGAGGCCCACCTGTTGAGCATGGAAATGGAGATTCTAAAGAGCGGTAAAATCGAGGGGGTGATCCAGCCCACCTACAAAGCCCTACCTTCACAAGTAGGGCTCTTTTACGACTTAAAGGGTTGCATTCCGCTCAAAGCCTATCTGGAGGAACATCCCTTTAGCCTGGACAGGTGGAATATCTTTGTCGACGGGACTGCAGCGGTAATCGATCAGATGAAAGATTTTTTCCTCACGAAAGAGCGTCTGCATCTACAATACGATGCGGTCTACGTAGACGAAAGGGGTGAGCTGCGTTTTCTCTACCTACCCGTCAAGGACTTGCAACTGGAGAAGACGGAAGCCCATCTCTTCCGGGAAGTAATCTTCGGATGGCGTGGTATCGAAGAGCGGTACCTGGCCATGATGACGCAGATTGTGCAGCACAAGACCATCGATCACTACCACATCTACGGCTTCGAAGAGACCTATGAGAAGAAGCGTTTCGCGGTGGAAAACAGGGATCAGATGAAATGGCAGTCGATCAGTTACAAGGTGCCCCTCATGGCCCTGGCTGGAGTCGCAATACTTTTGATGCTCTTCTACAGTCTAACGGTATTTTTAAAAATAGATAGGCTCGTTATACTCGGGTCAGTGCTGATCCTCGTGGCCCTCGCCTACTTTGCCAATCAGCATCTGGGTCTGGTGACCTTCCGACAGGCGAAGGAGCAGGCCACGGTTCTGGCCACCAAAGAAAGCATGACTTTGGAGCACCTGGGCACTGGGGAAGTGATCGATGTGGTCTCATCGCCCTTTGTTTTTGGCCGTGACCGCAGTTGTCATCTGCAACTGGACAAGGTGTCGGCCAGCCGGCTCCATGCCCAAATTGCGGAGCACCACGGATACTATGAGCTTGAGGATCTGGGTAGTCGCAATGGAACTTTTCTCAACAAGCGGAGGCTACAGCGCAAGAAGCATTTGAAGGAAGGAGATGAGATCGACATAGCAGACGAAAGATATCGCGTGCACCTGGAATAAGGTTCGCATTTTTCGCCTCAAAAAGGTATAATGGGGTCGAAAATGAATCGAAAGAGGTGCTGAATAATGGTAGATGACATCAAGGATATTTTGTTTTCAACGGAAGTACTATCGGAACGTGTGGCAGCATTGGGTGCTGAGATTACGAATGATTTCTACGGCAAAGAACTACTTGTCGTGGGTGTGCTCAAAGGGGCCAACGTGTTCATGAGTGACCTGATCCGAGAAATCAACTTGCCCATGGAGCTGGACTTTATCGCTGCTTCGAGTTACGGGCACGCGACGGAAAGCTCAGGGGTCGTTCGCATCATGAAGGATCTCGACCACAGTATCGAGGACCGTCATGTATTGATCGTCGAGGACATCATTGATACGGGGCTAACCCTCCATTACCTGATGGATAACTTTATGAGCAGGGGACCCGCCTCGTTGACGGTCTGTACGCTCCTGGATAAGCCTGAACGTCGGAAGGTGGAGATCCCCGTGGATTATAAGGGCTTCGATATCCCCGATGAGTTCATCGTGGGTTACGGCATCGACTATGCGGAGAAGTACCGAAATCTGCCATATATTGCGACGCTGAAGAAGGTGATCTACAAGTGAAGCGAACGGCCGTCATCTTTGGCGGACCCAATTTGCGAGGAAACACCCACCGCGCACTGATTGATCTGCTCGAAAAAAAGCAGATTGCATCCTACGATCGCTTTGACCTCGATCGCTATCGGATCGCACCTTGCAAAGGTTGTCTGGCTTGTCGCGAAAGGGGTACCTGCGTGATTCGGGACGACCATCCGGACCTCGTGGAAAAACTCTTGGCTTACGATCGCCTGATCTTCGCCAGCCCCGTCTACTTCAATGGGGTGACGGCTCAGACAAAATGCTTCGTCGACCGTCTGGAGACGCTCTTTCATAGAAAGATGCACCTTGGCACACTCGAGAGCCAGGTGGAGGAAGTGTGGCTCCTGATGACGGCCGGGACGACTTTGAATGAACGGATCAGGGGTGGCATCTACGAGATGTTCCGTCTCGTTGCCCTCTGCTTTGGGAATCCTCTTTTCGATGCGTGGATCATCGAAGGTTTCGACGGTTGTAAAGAACCCACAAGAATCAAGCTCTCGCGTTGACGACTGCGCATCACTGGTGTAGGATGGAAGAAAAGAGGTCATCTAGCTTTTGGCAGGTGTCCGACACTAGACTACACAGTGATAAGGAAGTGATCGTTTGAAACTTGAAAAGTATATCGACCATACGATTTTAAAGCCTGACACGACCGCCGAGGCCGTTCTCAAGGTCTGCACGGAAGCAAAGACCCACGGATTTTATTCGGTGTGCGTGAATCCCTTCTACGTGCCCCTGGTCAAGGATGCCTTGGATGGCAGCGGGGTCAAGGTCACGAGCGTCGTGGGATTCCCCCTTGGCAATACCACAAAGGAAGCGAAAGCCTTCGAGACGAAACAGGCCATCGCATCGGGCGCCGACGAAATCGACATGGTGATCAATATCGCCGCTGTAAAGAATGCTGATTGGGAGACCGTCGAGGCGGATATCCGTTCGGTGGTCGACGCTTTATCCCAAGATACGCGTCTGAAGGTGATCCTGGAAACCTGCCTGTTGACCGATGAGGAGAAAGTGAAGGCTTGTGAGGTTGCTAAGGGGGCCGGAGCTCACTTCGTTAAAACCTCCACTGGATTCAGCAGCGGTGGTGCGACGATCGAGGATATCCAGCTCATGAGAAAGACCGTTGGACCGGATTTGGGCGTAAAGGCGTCCGGAGGCGTTCGCGATGCCGAGACGGCAGTGGCTATGATCGCCGCCGGTGCCACGCGAATCGGAGCGAGTGCATCCGTCGCCATAGTCGGTGGTGAAAGAGGGTCTGACGATTATTAAGAAGAGAAGCCGGGTTACCGGCTTTTTTTTTATCCGGATATCAACTATAATGAAAGGTGAATACATTGGAAACGAGGTGACACGATGCGAATGATTCACCTGGACACCATTGGCTGTCTCGTCGGGATCATGGTCATGGTTTTGGTCATGATGTTGATGGGCGTTGCCGTCCGGTTGCTCTTTTCACCCTTGGGCGTACTGCTACTGCTTTTCATCGGGGGAAAGCTCCTCTACGATGCCCATCGGTACAAATCTGTTTCGCAAGAACCCAAGGTGGAGATCAAGTCGAAGGGAGATCCGGATTCCGATCGAGACCCGGGCTCTTACGATCGCGATGCCGAAGATGTGGATTACAAGCCCCTGGATCGATAGAGATTGGGGCTTTTTTGGTTTGCCCGCAAGGAGAAGCGGGTATGTAGAAGAACAATTTGGTCACTAGAAGCACAGGGGGGGTGGTGTCGAATGAAGGAGTTGCGTAATGCCGTTTTCACCGCGATGGTCTTAGGCTTGATCTTCCTGGCCGGGCCGGCGGTCCACGGACAAGGCACAGCCGATCCCAAGGTCTTGATCGTGCACTCCTATACGGCGCAAAACCAGTGGACTGCCGATCAAGAAGCGGGTTTTCTCAAGACCCTCGCCTTCGATCAGGATACGGATGCTGTGGATGTCGTCTATCTGGATGCCAAACAATATAACAGTCCGGCGTATTTCGAAGCCAAAACAGCCTTTCTCAACCAACAATATGAAGATAGATCCTTTGATCTTGTCTATGTGACGGACGACTATGCCGTGGATTTCCTAGGCGATCGTGCTTTGACCTTTCTAACCCCCGATACACCGATCGTTTTTTCGGGGGTCAATTATGCCGAGGATCTCAAGGGGGATCGGATCACCGGCGTGCTGGAGGCGCTCGACCACCGTGGTATGTTCACCTTGCTCGATGAGCTTTACGAAGGAGGACAATCGGTACTATTGGTGGGGGATGATAGCCTGACCAACGAGCGGATCAAGCGGAGCATCGAAGAACTCCTATCGACCACCTCTTTCGATCTTCAGATCGACTTTCTGCTCACGGATGATCTGAATCGCTTGACGGAAGACGTTTCGAACCTCGAGGATGCTGTCCTCGTGATGCTCGTCTTCAATCAAGACACGTCAGGCCGCTACTATAGTTATCAGCAGAGTTTCGATTTGCTCTACGAAGTGGCCACGATACCGATTTTCAGTTACTGGGATTTCTACTTGCCGGGGGGAGCCGCGGGTGGCATGATGCTCGGAGGCGTGGAGAATGGGGCCGCTGCAGCAGAACTGGCCGGGGAAATCCTCATCGGTGCCGATCCCGATGATTTCCCCATTGTAGGGGTACCCTCGGCCAGCTACTTGAACTACTCCGAGGCCATGCGTTATAGTCTATCGCACGAGCGCATCGAGACCATCGCGTTCGAGTGGTACGACCGACCTGTGTCCTTTGTACAGCAGCACTGGGAGATTCTGATTGCCTCCCTGATGATCATCCTAACGTTACTCAGCATCATCATCCTGTTGGTGCTGAATATCAACAAACGTAGGGAATACGCTGGCATGATCGAGAGGCAAAAGAACACTCTTGATGCCTTGAACACATCCCTCGAGGAAAAGGTACTGGAGCGCACGGAGCAGTTGGCAGCTTCCCTAGAAGAAACCAAGAGGATGCACCATGAGATCATCCAGGCGAAAAAACTGGCTTCCCTCGGACATCTCGTGGCGGGGATCAGTCATGAGGTCAATACCCCCCTTGGACTCAGCAAAACCCTCACGAGCTATCAGTCGCAGTTGCTCGATCGCTTACAAGAGACTTATGGTAACCAGAAGATGTCGAGGAGCAACCTGGAGGCTTATTTCAATGAGTCGCGAGAGACGACTGAACTGCTCCTTGCCAACCTAACGAAGGCAACGGAGCTCATGTCTTCTTTCAAGAACATCTCGATCGATCGTATCTCGGAGAAGAAACGGACGTTCGAGGTGAAAGCCTACCTGCAAGAAGTGGTGACGAGTTTGACACCCGAGTACAAGGGAATGGATGTGTCCTTTGCGATCACAGGAGACGAGGTATCTATGGAAACCTATCCCGGTCTGATCGGTCAGGTCTTCACGAATCTGGTTATGAACGCCCTGCGACACGGGTTCGAAAATAGACAGCGCGGAAGCATCGAAGTGAGGACCACGGATGAAGGGGATCACCTACGCCTTCTTTTCCACGATGACGGCGGGGGCATCGCTCCTGAGTATCACGATCGGATTTTCGACCCCTTTTTCACAACGAAAATGGGAAAAGGCGGAAGTGGTCTGGGTCTATCGATCGTATACAATGCTGTGGTCCAGAAACTGAAGGGATCGATTCAGCTGGTGCAAGCGGATATGGGGACAACACTCGTTATCAGGATTCCCAAGGAGGACGTTTCAGATGCTTGAAGAGCTAATCTTTGCAGAGGAAACTTCGAAGGCAAAGAGAAAGAAAAAGGGTCCGTGGAGAATTCTGATTGTAGACGATGAGCCTTCGGTCCACGTGACGACCAAACTGGTTTTGAATAATTTTCATTTTATGAATCGCGAATTGTCTTTTTTCAGTGCCTACAGTGCGGCGGAAGCCAAAACGTTGTTGCGGCACCGCGACGATTTCGCCCTGATTTTCCTAGATGTGGTCATGGAAGAAGAGGACTCGGGATTGAAGCTCGTCCGTTACATCCGAGAAGAGCTGAAGAACCAATTCGTTCGCATCGTTCTGCGGACGGGACAACCCGGGTACGCTCCAGAGGAACGGGTGGTGATCGACTATGACATCAATGACTACAAGACAAAGACGGAGCTTACAGTGACCAAGATGACCACAACCTTGATCGCAGCCCTGAGGGGCTATAGCGATTTGGTGCGGATCAATCAGAACCGAGAGAATCTCGAGCGCGTTATCGAGGCCGCGACCCACCTCTACGGCTACAAGGATCTATCGCGCTTTGCCGAGACACTGGTCGAGGAAGCCCGTTCCCTTTTCGATGACTTCAACCATGCGCTCTACATCCAGGTGAGCACAATCGATCTGTTGGATGGGCAGATTGTCGATGCCAGTGCACTTTTCCGAGGAGCGATCGGAAAGCCGCTTTCCGTGATCGGTGACGAGACACTGCTCGCCTTGATCGAAAGCGCCAGGACCGAGGCCAGATCCCAGCAATCGCGACGATATTTCGTGGGCTACCATCCGCTGATCACGGGCCGCGAAGAGCTGTTGATCATCGCCTATGACTTTGATGTGGAGGATGTCGATCAGCATTTGATGGACCTTTTTTCCTCTAATGTGGCCATCGCTTTCGACAACGTTTTGATTTTCGAGAACATCACCTCGGCTCAGGAGGAAGTCTTCGTGAAGCTGAGCGAGATTGTTGAAAAAAGGGACTTCTTTGACGAGGGACACTCAAGAACCGTTGGAGAAATCGCCTGGTTACTGGCCAAAGAGTCGGGACTCTCCCTAGAGGAGTGTCGGATCCTAAGACTGGTGGCTCCCCTGCACGATCTGGGAAAGGTGGCGCTGCCTGAAGCCCTGCTCAACAAACGGACGGAGATCACGCCCGAGGAGTTCAAAGTGCTGTCCACCCATGCCCAAACGGGTTACGATTTGCTCAAATCAAAGAGCATCCCCCTGCTACAGATCGCTGCATCAGTGGCACGGTACCACCATGAGCATTACGATGGCACCGGTTATCCAGAGGGTATCGTCGGGGAGCAGATTCCTATCTACTCCCGCATCATGAAGGTCGTGGATGTGTTCGATGCCATGGGGAGGAGAAAGGCTTACCGAGAGGCTTACTCAGAAGAGGAGATCCTAGCGTTCTTAAGAGAGAAGAGTGGTTCCCATTTTGACCCGAGAGTCGTGAGCATCTTGGCGTCCCATTTGGATGAAATCCGTCGATTGAAGAAATAATGCGTGCTACAGCGTTGAGAAAAGGGGCGATAGATTTTGAAGCATTATCGTAAGGAATTATGGTTTCACACGAAAACGAGACGGGCCTTCCTTCACATCACCGATGAGATCCAAGAAGCGGTCGAGGCGAGTGGGGTGCAGGAGGGACTGGTGCTCGTCAATGCCATGCACATCACCGCTAGTGTATTCATCAATGATAACGAGTCTGGTCTGCACCGAGATTTCGAGCGCTTCTTAGAGAAGTTGGCACCGGAAAAACCCTACGATCAATATGATCACAATGGCTTTGAGGACAATGGGGACGCCCATCTGAAGCGGACGATCATGGGCCGAGAGGTTGTCATCGCCGTGAGTGAGGGTCGTCTGGATCTTGGCCCCTGGGAAGCCGTCTTCTATGGCGAATTCGACGGTATGCGTGACAAGCGCGTGCTCGTCAAAATCATAGGGGGATGAACATGCGCGATCAATGGACATTGCGGCGGTTGATCTTCCTGATCGCCGGGAGCATTTTCGGATACTACCTCATCAGCCAGACGGCCTTTCTGGCTATTCTAAACAAGGGTTTCTCGCCACTGCTACTCGGCTTCATTCTCGCTTATCTGCTCGATAATATCGTGCGGCTTTTGACGCGATTTTTCCGTTTACCCAGACCTGTTGCCATTTTGGCCACCGTGGTACTGATCATCGTATTCATTATTCTAATCCTATCTTTGGCGATTCCACGGATCATCAACAATATACAGGAGCTCGTGGCCAGTCTATCGGATGTGAGCTATCTTGACGTGGAGAACTGGGTACTATCGGGCATCGACAACGAGTACCTCATTGAGGTGAAATCCTACGTCGATGAGGCGGTGCAGAATTTGATCGACAGTGCCAGCAGTCTCGTGGGCGGCCTTTTCAACAGCGCCCTGATACACCTGTTGAACGTGACCTCACGCGTCATGTACTTTGTGGTCTCGCTGGTCATCGGCATCTATATTCTTTTCGACAAGAAGGAACTGATCGCCAGGATCAAGCGCTTTACCTACGCCTTCTTCGACGAACGAAAAGCGGAGCGATTGATGAGCGTCACGCACACGGCTAACGGCATTTTTCAACGCTTCGTGGTGGGAAAGCTGATCGACTCCACGATCATCGGGCTCTTGTGTTATCTGTTCCTATATCTCTTCGCCGTGCCATTTGCCCTGATCATTTCTATCGTGATCGGAATTACCAATATGATCCCATACTTCGGTCCCTTCATAGGGGCTGTTCCGGCCGTTCTGATCACCCTGATCAATAGCACGGAGCAGACGATTCTTGTGCTCGTGATCATCGTGATCCTCCAGCAGTTCGACGGCTTGATCCTGGGCCCGATCATCCTGGGCGATCGAGTGGGCGTCAGCGCCTTCTGGATCATCGTGAGCGTGACCGTGGGAGGCTATCTCTTCGGCTTGGTCGGAATGTTCCTCGGGGTGCCCGTGGTCGTGCTGGTGATGACAATCCTCGAAGAGGAGATCCAGAGGCGGCTCAACCACAAGAACATGGGCAAACTGGAGATCGATAAGCTGAAGGTCAGAAAACCACTCCTCGAGCGATTGGTAGAAATGATGAGAAAGGCCTGATCTGGACAGCATGGTCCTCCACATGCACGGATAATCTGCTGGCTGATCAGTGTATGTTTTCACCCCCTTCGCAGGGGGTGATTTGTTTTACTTGAGAAAATGTTGGTATCTATGTAGTACACGAACAGATGAAAGGAGAGCATGGCGAATGAAAATTGGTATGATCGGATTGGGAAAAATGGGTTACAATCTAGCGCTGAACATGAAGGACAATGGGATCGAGGTGGTCGGGTACAACCGATCGATCGGGAAGGTCGAGACGATTCGAGAGGAAGGCGTGGAGGCAACGGATGATTTGGATGAGTTGATCGCATCCCTCGACAGTCCGCGAATCCTCTGGATGATGATTCCGGCGGGAGAGGTCATTGATGAGATGATCAACACTTTGTTGCCGAAGTTGAAAAATGGGGACATCCTGATTGACGGCGGGAATTCCTTCTATCGTGATACGCTTCGAAGGAAAGCGCTGCTTGCTACGGAGGGCATCCACTATGTGGACGCCGGTACGAGCGGTGGTCAGGAGGGGGCTCGTCACGGTGCCTGTATGATGGTCGGTGGCGAAGATCAGGTGATCGAGCAACTGAAACCTGTCTTCGAACGCATCAATGTGGAGAAGGGTTACCTGCATACCGGTCCCACCGGGAGCGGTCACTTTGTCAAGATGGTGCACAACGGTATTGAATACGGTATGATGCAGGCAATTGGCGAGGGGTTTGACCTGCTCGGAGCTTCTGAGTTCGATTTGGATTTCGAGGCGGTCGCCCGCGTTTGGTCCAACGGTTCTATCATCGAGGGCCTTTTAATGCGCCTGACCGAACGCGCTTTTTCACGACATGGAAACGAACTGGGTCCGATTCTTCCCATCATCGATGCAACGGGAGAAGGAAAGTGGACCGTCGAAGAAGGTATCCGGATGAACGTGCCCTTGCCCGTGATCACCTCTGCTCTCTTTGTTCGAAATATGTCCAAGGACGAGCAAAAACTGTCGAACAAGGTGGTGGCCGCCCTGCGCAACGAGTTCGGTGGGCACGCTTTGCATAAGAAGTAGGGGGTATCCATGGAAGCTAAAAAAATGATTGCAAACCAGGTGGTGATCTTTGGAGGAACGGGAAACCTGACCTTTCATAAACTGCTCCCAGCCCTCCACGAGATCCAAATGAGCCCAGATGAGCATATCAATGAACTAAGAATTCTGGCCATCGGTCGCAGGGAACTGGATGATGCGGGCTACCGTGAACGCGTGAAGCAGCGTACCGACATTGATGATGGGGACTTTACCGATCGAATCGGGTACCACCGCATGGTTTTTGAAGAGACAAGGGGCTATGAAAGGCTACACGAGCGTCTCGATGAAGGACCGCGGGTTTTCTACCTGGCCACCTCTCCTGAGTATTTTGGAACCATCGCAGAGCACCTGAGGGACGCCGGACTCGTCCGAGAAAAGGACCGCGTGGTCTTCGAAAAACCCTTTGGATCCGATCTGGCGTCGGCCACGGCGATCAACGAAGCCCTTGCCAAGACCTTTCACGAGGAGAATATCTACCGGATCGATCACTATCTCGGCAAGGAAATGATCCAGAACATCATGGTCCTGCGGTTCGGTAACCGGATTTTCGATTCCGTTTGGCAGAACTACGACATCGAACACGTGCAGATTATCGTAAAGGAGAAGGAGGGCATCGGTGAACGCGGCGGCTACTATGACGATGCCGGGGCGTTGAGAGATATGGTGCAGAGCCACCTCCTGCAGATGCTGGCGCTGGTCGCCATGGAAAAGCCGCTGGACTACGAGACAGAGTACATCCGCGATGAAAAGGTCAAGGTGCTCCGTTCGCTCCGGATTGAAAACCCCTCGGATGATCTCGTCTTCGGACAGTACGAGGGCTATCTCGAAGAGGAACACGTGGCACCTGATTCGGATACAGAAAGCTTTGTGGCCCTAAAAATGGCTATCGATAATCCCCGGTGGCGTGGTGTACCCTTTTATCTCAAAACAGGGAAAGCCCTAGAAGAGAAGAGGGCGGAGATCATCATCCGCTTTAAATGCGGCGATGATGATTACAGTGCTGAACAGGTGGCCAACAATCTGTTGATCCTCAAGATCCAACCAGAGGAGGGCGTCTACTTTCGGATTAACGTCAAGGAACCTGGTATGAACGACAAGGTGATTCAGGAGAGCATGGAATACTGCCAGTCTTGCAAGATCGGTTTTAAGTCCATCGGAGCCTATGAGAAGCTGCTCGCCGATGTGCTGCGCGGTGAAAGAACGCTCTTCACCCGCTGGGATGAACTCGAACAGGCCTGGCGTGTGATCGATGAGATCCGTCATTGGCGCAACAAGTACCAACTCCCCCTCCACAAGTATGAACAGCACACAGAGGGGCCGCAGTCGAGCCTACAGTTGCTCAGTCGCGATGGACTCTACTGGATAAACGGAAGGGTGGTAGACTGATATGAAATTGATCGACATCTCCATGCCCGTGCATGCCGATATGATGGTCTATAAAAATAAAGAAGAAAAGCGTCCCATTCTTCATCAGAGTACTTCGGGACATTCGACGGAAACGATGCTGACCATGAACCTGCATACCGGCACCCATGTGGATGCACCGCTTCACATGATGCCCGGTGGTGGGACCATCGATAGTACCTATACGCTCGACACCTTCTGGGGCAGAGCCTTTGTGGTCGATCTATCCCACCTTGAAGAAAAGGTGGATGCTCCAGCGGTGGAGGGACTCGACCTAGATGGCGTGGACTGGCTGTTGCTGAAGACACGCAATTCCAGCGAAACCGTTTTCGATTTTACCTTTGTCTATTTAGAAAAAGAAGCGGCCCAGATCTTGGCCCACCGTGGGCTAAAGGGTGTGGGCATCGATGGGCTGGGCATCGAGCGAGCCCAGGAAGGACATCCCACCCACAAAATCCTATTATCGGAAGGCGTCTGTATCTTAGAGGGTTTGAGACTGGAACATGTGGCAGAAGGGTACTACGACTTCTTTGCCCTACCCATAGCCATCGATAACGTGGAGGCCGCGCCGGTTCGGGCGGTACTCATTGAAGGGTGATCAAATGGCCTCACTCATGCAGTTGAAAACACTTGTGGAGTGCACGTACATACCGCTCGCAGAGATGCCAGTTCCCTTTGGAGAGGTTGACCGAGGTGTCAAACGACGCGTGGTGGACCGGGTGGGTGAGAAGGGGTTCGACAGCATCGCAGAAATGCGGCTGGTGCACGTTGCTTCTGCGTCCAGTGGGTTCAAAGCGATGGTCTTTGAATCGCAGGAGGAAAAAATCATAGCCTTCTGCGGTACGGATTTTCTACATGAGCCGATCAAAGACCTGCTTCTCACGGATCTGAATCTGGTGTTCGGCAAACGCTCCATTGATGAACTCGAGCAGATGAGGGATGCCCTCACCTTTATCGACGACATCGCTTCATGGGAGGGAGAGATGGTCCTGACCGGCCACTCCCTTGGCGGGACGATCGTGCAGTATCTTTTCGCCCGGCGACCTTCACTCAAGGATTTTGCTAGGGGCATCACCTTTAACCCGGCTGGCATCAGCCATTTTATCGGTGATGAGACGGAGAAGTCGTATCCCATCGTGAATTATGTGATCGCCGGGGATCTCGTGGGGGATTTTTCTTCTATGCTGGCGGATATCGAGAGCGCCAAGCGACGCATCGTGGGGTACGTCTCGGAAACAGAAAGCCCAACAATACCCCGTTTGTTACAGCGCGAAGTGGATTTACTCGCGAAACGTTTGACAGAAGCCAGAATCGACGGGTCCTACCGGCATCTGGGTGAAGTGGTCAAGTTCAATCTTCCGAACAAAACCATCCGCCGACATGCCTTGTCGCAGTTCGACCGGTTTCTAGAAGAGAAAGAAGGTCTCGAATCCGAAAACCACACAGGATGAGTGGAGAAACTAACTATCATTCATGCGAGTCCTCTGATCAATCGGATGGGCGAAAAGACCGCCCATAGGATCAGCCTTTCGCCCGAGGTTCTTCAGATCATGATCGATGAACACAGACGGGCTCTCGTAGAGAATCCCCTAGGCGGTGTGCTCTACGAAACCAAGGCGAGGGGTAAGAATAAAATGGTATTCGGATGAGTATCCACACCAACAGAGGGTATCCATAGGATGGAGTACACAGTACAGTCCGTATAAGGAGGTAGTGATCTTGAAAAAGTACAATGCCAAGGAACTCATTGAGCTCATTGCAGAGGGTGAACAGGAAGTGGCCAAGCTTTACCACGATCTGGCGTCAAAAATGAACGAGTCTAAATCAAAGGCTGTTTTTGAGAAACTGGCGGGGGATGAGGAACGGCATGAAAAGATCTACCGTGCCTTGCTCAAGCGTCTCGATGGGCAGTTGGAAGTTGATCTGACCGACGAAGACCATGAGTTCACACGCTCGCTGATCGATTATAATTTATTCCGAAACGAAGGCATGAAGAAGCGCTTCGTAAAAGAACGAGCGCTGGTTTTGGCAGAGCGTATCGAACGGGACACACTGCTCATGGTCAACCAGCTGGCTGATTTCTTCCCGAATATCGCAGAAGAAGAGCTTAAGATTATCAAGGCGGAGGAGAAAAAGCACCTCTCGACCGTCATGCAGATGCAGCAAGACGCACAGCTCCACAATTTGATGTTATGATTGCAAAGGACCTTCGGGTCCTTTTTTCGTGTTTTCTCATCGGTACACAAGCCCCCGATGGCATGATATAATGGCGGGGAACGACAAAAAATGAACCAGAGGATATGATGCCCGTTTGCGGGCTGAAGAGATGACCAAAGGGGGATTCAATGTGAGAAAATATGATGTGCTGGTGATCGGCGGTGGACCCGGTGGTTATGTCGCTGCGATCAGAGGTGCTCAACTCGGTTTATCCGTTGGCCTCGTGGAAGACCACAAGATCGGCGGTACATGTTTGAACTACGGATGTATCCCGACCAAAGCGCTCTATCGACAGTCGGAAGTGATGGATCTTTTATCAGAAGCCAAACAGTTCGGCATTCAAATCGAAGGCTTTCGAGTCGATCTAGACGTGATACGCGCACGCAAGAACGCTGTGGTCGATGAGCTCGTGGGTGGCATCGTTCAGTTGCTCGCGGCCAATGGTGTCGAGGTCATCGATGGATTTGCGACCTTCGAGGATCAAAAAACACTACGGGTGAAAGACGAGCTGTACGGGGCAGACCATGTGGTGATCGCCACGGGATCTCGACCGGCGCTGCCACCCATACCGGGGCTGGACCTGCCGGGGGTCATGACCTCCAGAGAAGCCTTAGAACTCCACGGGATTCCCGAACGCCTGGCGGTGATCGGTGGCGGTGTCATCGGGATGGAAATGGCCGAGATCTATCGGGCCCTCGGATCTTCGGTTACCGTATACGAAGGGGAGAAGCAGATTCTCAGCCAGATAGACAAGGATCTGACCAAGCGGTTGCAGCTAAGCCTCAAGCGCAAGGGCCTCACACTGGAAACAGGCACTCTCGTTCGGAAGATCGAACAGGAGGGGGACCTGTGCATGCTCCACACAGAAAAGAAGAACAAGGAATGCGTGACATCCTTTAACGCTGTGCTCGTGGCCACAGGACGTCGGCCCAATACCGAAGGACTCGGCCTCGAGCGGCTGGAGGTGGCGATGGACCAAGGGGCCATCGTGGTGAACGACGCCTTTGAGACGAGTGTTCCCGGCCTTTACGCTGTCGGCGATGTCAACGGACGTTGTCTACTCGCCCATGCGGCCAGCCACCAGGGAATCGACGTGATGGAACGCATCGCTGGGCATGCACCGGCGATCAATCACGCTTTGTTCCCCAATTGTATCTTCATCGATCCTGAGATTGCGACCTGCGGGCTTTCCGAAGACCAGGCGAAGGCTGCTGGGATCGCCGTCAAAGTCTCTAAGGTGCCTTTTGCAGCTAACGGGAAGGCCCTGGCGCTCGGAAAGACGGAAGGGCTCGTGAAGATCATCGCTTCTGAGGAGGAGGTCATTTTGGGTTGTCAGATCATGGGTCAGGGGGCTTCGGTCATGATCCACGAGGCCATGGTGGCCATCGATCGGAAAATGACGGCCAAGGAGATCCACCAGATTATCCACGCCCATCCCACCCTCAGCGAGACCTTTATGGAAGCCGTGGCAGCCATCGGCGGTGAGGCGATCCACCAGGTGCCCAAGAAAAAGAAGGGACGGTCCTAATGCATCCACTTTTCGAAAGACGTATCAGCGTCCGCGACTTCACAGACCAAGTCGTTCCTGAGGAAGACATCCGGTCGATCGTCGAGGCGGCCACGCAGGCGCCCTCGGGGAAGAACGTTCAGAACTGGCGGTTTGTCGTGGTGCGTAACCCGGGTGTGATCGCGCGTATGGCTCAAGTGGTCCGGGAGGAGAACAGACGACTGAGTGAAGCGGGGGCCTCTGCACCCGATACCGAACGCTTCTCCAAGATGATGAAGTACCATAGTCTTTTCGATCGCGCCCCGGTGGTGGTGCTAATTTACTCGAGCGACTACGCGAGCACGGGGCTGAGCCAACACCAGGCCATGGGATCGCCTGATGCGGTGCTCGAGGCCATCGATCGCCCGAAACCCGGCATCCAAAATGCCGCTGCGGCCATGGCCTTCCTGCAGCTGGCCGCAGCGGATCTCGGTTACGGGACCTGTTGGATGACCGGCCCACTCTACGCCCGCGAGGCCATCGAGGCCCTGATCGGCTTCGATGAACCTGGCTTCTTTCTCACCTGTCTCACCCCCCTTGGTGTGCCCGAGAAGTGGCCGTCGCGTAGACCCAAGCGACGGCCCATCGAGGAGGTTCTCACCTTTATCGACTAGAACACCGCGCGGGCAACGAGGCGCCCTAGGAGAAAGCAAAGCGTGGTGGCGATCAGCGCGAAGGTCCTCTCGCTGTCCATCGTTCTCCTAGTGGTTACGCGGTGGTGTTTTGCGAGAAGGTGGGTCCATCCATCTCCAGTCAGGGTCACCACCTGAAGGACGGTGCAGGTGTTGAAGCGCATGATGTCGCATGAGGATTGTAATTAAAAAAATGTCGCCCTATCCGAGGACCGGATAGGGCGACGCTTCTTTTGTTCTTATAAATCGAGCGCGAGTCGGATCATCTCGTCGAAGCGCTTTTCCTTCATTTCCTTGGAAACTTCTTCTCCTGTGTACACGTGGTCGGAGACCGTGAGGAGGGTCAGGGCGTCGACATTATACTCCTGGGCGATAGTGAAAAGCGCCGTGGACTCCATCTCGACACCAATCACATTGTACTTCTTCCAGAGATCAAAATGGTCGGGCTGCGGATGGTAGAAATGATCAGTGGTCAGAATGCTTCCGGCGTGGTAGGTCAGCCCCATTCTATCGGCCGTTTCCACAGCGGACTTGAACAGTCGAAAACTCGGTGTAGGAGCGTACTGCTTGAACCCGAAGGCCAGCTGGTTCATGGAAGAATCACTCGAAGCGCTCATGGGGATCACGATATCCATGAGTTTGACATCTTCCTTTATACCCCCACAAGATCCGATGCGGATCAGCTCCTTGACACCGTACTCCTTGATCAGTTCGTTAACGTAGATGGCGATCGATGGGACCCCCATCCCCGTTCCCTGAACGGAGACGCGCTTGCCTTTATAGGTGCCGGTGTATCCGTTCATACCCCGGGTAAAGTTGTACTGTGTGACATCGTCGAGGTAGGTCTCGGCGATGTATTTAGCTCTTAGCGGATCGCCCGGTAGCAGAATGCGATCGGCCACGTCACCGCGTTTTCCATCGATATGGACACTCATGTGCTCAGCTCCTTTTCTCTCCTGTAGTCTGTGTGCTCTATTCATGATATCATAGTTAGAAAAGATGCGTCAGCAGAAAACTACACAATTCGCAAGGAGGAGCGCCCTTGAAAATTTGTATCATTCCCGATGGGTTTAAAGAAAGTCTACAACAGGAAGGGGTCGCCAACGCCATCGAGAGGGGGGTCCTCCGTCGGAAACCCGACGCAAAGGTGCACAAGATTCCACTGGGTGACGGGGGAGAGGGGACCATGGCGTCGATTGCCTCCCTGATCGGGGGCAGGTATGTGGACCTAGAGGCCACCGGCCCCCTCGGCAATCGGATCGAGGCGCGTTATCTTGATCTTGACGATCACCGTGCCTACCTTGAGATGGCCGAGGTCGCGGGGATCGGACATTTGGCGTCCGATGAGAAGAATCCAGAGCGCACGACGACTTACGGTGTGGGTGAGATGCTTCTCCATGCAGCGGCGATGGGATTTGATCGCATCACCCTGGGCATCGGGGGTAGCGCCACGAGCGACGGTGGGCTCGGTATGCTGAGAGCACTGGGCTACCGTTTACTAGACGAAAGCGGAAGGGAGCTCGCGGGCTATGGAGAGGATCTTTACGCCCTCCAAGAAATCCACCCGCCTACGGAAGACCCACTGGCCGGTGTGACGATCGAGGTGCTCTGCGATGTGGACAACCCCCTCTACGGTCTCCAGGGAGCTGCCCATGTCTATGCGCCTCAAAAGGGTGCCGATCCCGCCATGGTCCGTAGGCTCGATCGCGGTCTCCGACGGTTGGGGGCACTCATCGGAGACCACGACAGCCGAGCCCCGGGTGCCGGCGCGGCAGGGGGCATCGGGGCCACCCTTTTGTCCTATCTCGGTGCGAAGCTATCGCCTGGGTTCGAAGTGCTTTCCGGGCTCCTGGATCTGGAGGGTCGATTCGCAAGGGAGCAGTACGATCTGGTGGTCACGGCTGAGGGCGTGGTGAACCACCAGACCCTTCGGCAGAAGCTTCCGGTGGGTGTCTTGCGACTCGCTAAGCGACACGGGGTCTACGGGCTCGTCTTGGCAGCGGGACTGGAAGACGGTTACGAACAGCTCCACGAGGTGGCCGACTGCAGCGTGCACTGCGTGCTCAGGCGGATCGTATCGCTGGAACAATCCTTGACAGAGACGAGCGACCTGCTGGAAGCCTTCGTCTACGAATGGATCGGAGGCTTTCGATGAATGGCTACGACCTCTTCATGCTTCCCTTCGAGAAGGGAACTGTTGGAGACCTTAGGCAGCAGATCATGCCCTACGCCTCGGGCGATGTGCTCGAGATTGGCTTCGGCACAGGGGCCAATCTGCCGCATATCAATCGGTCGCTGATTGAAACCTATCGGATTTTGGATCTCGAGCGGCCGGATCATAGCTCCGAACTGATCACAGAAAAAAGGGAAGGCAACGTGATGAGCCTTCCCTTTGCATCGGAAACGTTTGATACGGTGATTGCAACGTTGCTCTTTTGCTCCGTGGAAGATCCAGGGACCGGTCTCGAGGAGATCCACCGCGTCCTCAAGCCCGGTGGACAGTATCTCTTCATCGAACACGTCCTTCCGGAGCATCCGGTGGCGGCGCCACTTTTCAACGCGGCCACGCCCCTGTGGAAACGCATGGCCTCCGGTTGTCACCTGAACAGACGGACGGGATCCATGATCCGACGGTATTTTGGGGTGGTTTCCTTCGAAAAGGAAAGGGGAATATTCATCGGTGGGCGTGCGACAAAGACGCTAGGAACCCCCGTAAATACAGGTTGATCATGCCGATGCTCGTCAGTCCCAGACTGATCCAGATGAGGGGTGTGAAGCTTTCATCCGGTAAGAACAAGGCCGAGAGCAGGGAGCCTGCGATGGGAATTACGAACTTATAGATGGTGATCTCGCCGGCCGCGTGGTGCATAAGCAGGGCGTACCAAAGAGAGAAGGCAGCTGAAGTGATGAAGCCCCCGTAGAGGAGGAGCCCCAGCCCCGCACCGTTCACCGGGGTGACGCCACCACCCGTGGTCACCCCGAGCAGGACCAGCAAGGTGGAGCCGATTAGCAGCTGGTAGAAATTGACCACAAAGGGATGGTAGCTCTTGATGAGACGCTTCACCAGTAGGATCGCGAAGGCGTTGGTCAGTCCAGCGCCGAGCAGGAAACCCTCGCCCGTCAAACGGAAGACGGGGCGGAAGGTGGCATCGCCACCGAGGTTCAAGATCAGGATCCCTGCGAAGCCCAGGACGATGCCTAGGATCTTGTGTCGGTTCAATCGATCGCCAGTGATAAAAAAATGCGCCACCAGAACGGTAAAAAAAGTGCCCGAAGTCGTGAGGATCGCCGAGATGATCCCGCTGGTGTTGCCGACACCAACGTAGAAGAAGGTGTACTGGAGAAAGGTCTGCAGGAGACCGAGTGCAATGAAGAGGCCAAGATCCTTTTTGCGGATCCTCAGGTCGATCTTAAAGACGGCCGAGGAGACGATACCCACCATGAGAGCGGCGAGGAAAAATCGGAAGCCGGCCAACTGCCATTTCATGGGGACGTTACCAGCCGGTACGGCCAGAACCTTGTAAAGCACTTTGAGCGTGGGGAAGGCACTGCCCCACAGAATCGAGCAGAATATCGCGGTGAAAGCGGCGATTCGCCGGTTCTCTAGTGTCATCAAATCAACTCCTCCAGCCCATTCTACCATTTCTTTCGAGGTTCGAAAGGATTTTTCTCATTTTAAAGCGCTCTCTTGTGCTATGCTAATGAGTAGGGAGGGATTAAGAATGAAAAAAAGCATCAAGGCGGACCTTGCGCTCGTCTTTGTGGCCTTTGTCTGGGGGAGCGGCTTCGTTGCATCTAAATGGGCCCTCGAGGCCTATGCGCCGCTCTATATCATGGCCTTTCGATTCACCTTGGCCTTCTTGTTGATGGCCGCTGTTTTTCACAAAAAACTAGTGGGTATGGAGCCACGTGCCATCAGAGGCGGCCTGATCATCGGCCTATTTTTGTACCTGGCCTTCGCGGCACAGACCGTCGGTCTGCAGTATACCACAGCCTCGAAAAATGCCTTTCTCACGGCGGTTTACGTTGTGATCGTACCTTATTTGTATTGGATCGTCAGCCGCGACCGACCGGATCGTTACAATCTGATCGCTGCCTTCGTCACACTGGCGGGCATCGGTCTCCTTTCGCTTCGTGGTGAGGTTTCTTTCAACCGGGGAGATGCGCTGACGTTGGTCTGCGCTCTAGGTTTCGCCGCGCACATGGTCTCCATCGGAATTTTTGCGAAGGAAGAGGACACCGTGGTCCTCACGATCCTTCAGTTTGGTGTTGCCGCGGGCTTGAGTTGGATCACTGCACCTTTTTTCGATCCATTTCCCACTGCACACAGCTGGTTGAGCTTCGGGAGTATGATGTACCTCGCCGTTTTCAGTACCCTGTTCTGTTTCTTGGTTCAGACGACGGCTCAAAAGTACACGAGCGCCACGCACGCGGCGATCATCCTTTCGTTGGAATCGGTTTTCGGAACGGGTTTGTCAATCCTCTTGCTCTCCGAGCCGCTGACCATTAAAATGGCACTTGGTTTTCTCCTGATCTTTTTGGGTATACTGACGGCAGAGACCAAATGGAATTTTCTACGTAAAAACAAGGGACAAATGAAGGAGGATTTAGCCGGTGATTAGAGAATTAGTCAGAAAGAACCGTTCGTACAGACGTTTCGACCGCAGCGTGAAGTTGACAGAAGAACAGATCCTGGGTTGGATCGATAATGCGCACCTGGCCAGCTCAGCGGCCAACCTACAGCCGCTCAAGTATAAAATTTCTTTGGATGACGAGGGGGAGACAGCAGTATTTCCTCACCTGAAGTGGGCGGGCTACCTGACGGATTGGGCGGGTCCAGAAACGGAAGAGATGCCGACGGCCTATTTGACGGTGGCCCTCGATAAGGAGATAAGCTCCAATCCTTTTTGGGACCATGGCATTGCGGCTCAGACGATCTTGCTCTCCGCCGCTGAAGATGGGTTCGGAGGCTGTATGTTCGGGGCCATCGACAAGCACGGCCTCAGAAAAGCACTCGATCTACCGGATACGCTGGAGATCCTGATGGTCATCGCCTTGGGTAGACCCGTGGAGACGGTGGAGCTCGAACCCTTCACAGGTGACGTGAAGTATCATCGTGACGAAAAGGGCGTTCACTACGTACCGAAACGGGCCCTGGAGGATTTGATCATCCGATAATGAAAAAAAGGAGTAGCGATGGCTTCTAAGGGCCATGCTACTCTTTTTCCAATCGTTCGCCGTAAAGGGTCTCACAGGCTGCGATGGTGGCGGAAAGATTCTGGTGATAGGCTTCGCCCCGTCCGAGCCAGTCGTTACCTTGGAGGACGTAGAGACTGTCGATGAATTCTTTCAGCTTTGCAGTGCCATAGTGGGGATCGTCCGCCATTTTTTTGACCATGCTGAGATAAACCTTGTCATATTGATCGTCAAACTTCTCTTGTGATACGTCTTCGAAAAACACATTGCACCTCCTACGCTACACCTTTGATAATGGACATCACTTTGTATTTAGTATAACCGGAGACAGCCGCCGCTGTAAACCCCTGAACCGAAGGAGAGGTGTTCTCTTGTCCGTAAAAATCTTCGGCCACATCAACCCAGATACCGACAGCATCGCGTCGTCCATTGCCCTCGAGGCTTTGAAACGCGCTATGGGCATGGAGGCACAGGCCTATCGGCTGGGCCCCGTGAACCGTGAGACAGCCTACGTGCTCGAACGTTTCGATCACGACCTACCTCCTCTTTTAGAGGATGTTCGCGTACAGGTCTCGGACCTAGCCTATGACAGGACCCCGGCGATGGGACCTGACGCGTCGATTCTGAAGACCTTTAATTTTATGAAGGACCATAGGATCCGGACGCTCCCGATCATCGATAGCGAGCGCAAGCTCCTCGGGATCGTGACGATGAGGGATATTTCAATGGCCCTTATCACGGGCAACTACTATCGCCTGTCCACGTCTTTTCGTAACATCATCGACGGTCTCAATGCCAAGGTGTATCACCAGGCACACGAAGGGATCGAAGGGAGCATCATGGTAGCAGCCTACCACTACGGGACCTTCAAACGCGAGGTGCCGCTCACCCCTTCCACGGTGATGCTCGTGGGAGACCGCTTCGATGTCATCGAACGGGCGATTGAGCACGGTGTACAGCTGATCATCGTAACCGGAGGATTGGAGGTTTCCGATCATCTGATTGAGCTGGCCTCCGAACGTGGGGTGAGCCTGATCGGTAGCCCCCACGATACTTATATTACCTCCAAGCTGGTCAACCAGCTCAACTACATCCACCAGATCATGAAGTCCAAGCATCTGGTCACATTCCGGGTGTCAGCCTATCTCGAGGAACTGAAAGAAGAGATGCAAACCAACCAACACTCGCGTTATCCCGTGATCGATGAGAACGGTGGTTACCTCGGTACGGTGGCGCGCCGACATATCTTGAACCCAGGACGCAAACGGGTGATCCTCGTGGACCACAACGAATACGGGCAGAGCGCCGAGGGTATCGAGGAAGCGGAGATTCTTGAGGTGGTGGACCACCACAAACTGGGAGACCTCTCTACCCACGTGCCCATCTGCTTTCGCAATATGCCCGTGGGGAGCACCAACACGATCATCTACAGTCTTTACCGTGAGCAGGATATTGCGATCGCACCGCAAATCGCCGGTTTGATGATTGCAGGGATCATCTCCGACACCCTTTACTTCAAGTCTCCGACCACCACCGATCAGGACAAACGCGTCGTGGACGAGCTGCTCGGGCTGATCGATCTGAATCTCGACCAGTTTGCCCTTGACATGTTCAGAGAAGGGACCAAAATCGAAGGGGCTGATGTGGATAGCCTGGTGATGAAGGACTTCAAGGCCTTCAATCTCCACGGTTACAAGGTGGGGATCTGCCAGCTTTTCACGTTGGATATCGAACATCTCTTTGAGCGCAAGGAGGAGATTCTCGAGAAACTCACCAATCTGCACGAGAGTAAGGATCACCATCTCACGCTCATGATGATCACCGACATCATCAAGGAGGGTTCTTACCTCCTCTATGAGGCCCAGAACGAACGTCTGCTTTCCCTGGCCTTCGGCGGCAAGATGCACCAGGGACGCTTTGTAGAAGGTGTCGTTTCCCGAAAGAAACAAACGATACCCCGGTTGCTCGAGGCCTTCAATGTCCTCGGCTAAGCGGAAGCTTCAGTTGCTCTTTTTGATCTTGGTGATCCTCTCTGCCAACACCACGGTACCGGTACTGCTTCGGCCGGTGAACAACTTGATCCACGATCGGGTGGGCCCTGAACCCGAGTTTCCCGGGGACATCACGCAGGCGTTCTCCAAACCCTACCGCTACCACCTGTCCAGTTTCAGGGGTGAACCGGTGACGATCCACTATGGCTTTAGGTCTGCGGACTTGTTCAGCTCGCCCTTCTTTGATCCCGAGAGTCCCTACCTAGGCGCTTTTTACGGTGCCTACGCCTTCGGTCCCGATCGGGAGGTGGATGAGACCCTCTTAAGAGAACTGGTCATTTACGACCTCAAGGGGCTCGTGCTCTCGTCCTTCCATCCGTCGCCTGAAGTGGCTTTTGTCGGTCCCAAAGCACTGCAGACGACCACACCGACCCATGCCTCATGGCGTCCGCGACTTTCGTATCTACAGTACGGGTGGATCTTCCCAAGGGAAGAGGGCGTCCTTGCTACCTATCATTACGATTATTTTTCTCTGGAGACCGGGGAAGGGACTCTTACCTACTATGCGCTTGCTATCGATGAGAGCCTGGTCGACCGTACGATACAAACCTTAAAGGAGGCTGTGGCCAATGCCGATTAGAAGCGCCTGCCGTCGTGATATCCCGGCAATCCAGGGGGTGATCCGCCGCTCGCTAACCCAAGTGAACACCCGTGATTATCCAGATCACGTGATCCGCTTCATGATCACGCACTACAGTGCGGACCGTATCGAGGAAATCATCGATCGTGGTGATCAATTTGTCCTAGAAGAAGAAGGGAAGGTGGTCCTTACCGGAGCTTTGATGGAGAACGAGATCATCGGCCTTTTTTCCGAGCCCACCCTGATGGGTCATGGCCACGGACGCAGGATGATGACTTTTTTAGAAGCTGAACTCGCCGAAAGGGGTCGAGAGCGGGTGATCCTACACGCCAGCTTGACGGCACGTTCTTTCTACGAGGGGCTCGGTTACCAGATGGTGAACGAAGAGGAGGATCCTGACTTCGGACGGAGCACGCTCATGCAAAAAAAGCTTGGAGGCGTTTCTCATGGATTTTAATCCCCTGCAAGGTGTGACCTTCGTCGAGAAGAAGAACCGCTTCGTGGGGATCATTGACGTGGCTGGCAAGCACCACCGCTGTTACATTCCCAACACCGGTCGTCTCAGCGAACTGCTTTTTCCAGGTAACCGGGTCTACGTGGATTACGCTGAAAAAGAGCATCGCAAGACGGCTTATACCCTTCGTTTGACCGAGAAAGGGGACAAGCTCATCAGTATCGACTCCCATATTCCCAATGCATTGGTGATCGAGGCCATTCGCAAGGGACTGCTGCCCTTTGCTCCCGAAAGCACAATCGAGCGGGAGGTAACGGTCCTCAACTCCCGTTTCGACCTATTTCTGCCCGAAACCAAACACCTGATCGAAGTCAAGGGAGTGACCCTCGAAAGGGACGGGATTGCGGCCTTCCCCGACGCTCCGACGCTCCGTGGGACAAAACACCTTCGGGAGTTGGTAGAAGCACGCGCTCTTGGGTATAAGTGTAGTGTCGTCTTCTTGGTCCAGTTTGATTACGCCAGCGTTTTTCGCCCCAATGCATCGATGGATCCTGAATTTGCCAACGCTCTGCGTGATGCTGAAACCGGGGGCGTGACCATCCATGCCGTGGGCTGTACAGTGACCCTAGAAGCGATCGAACCGACCTATACCATACCGATTAACCTGGAGGTGTCCAGTGATGAGTGAAGAGAACAAAGAGATTATCTATACCAAAATTGGCGACAAGGGGAGGACCTCGCTCTTCGATGCCACCGAGATTTTTAAAGACGATAGCCGTGTGGAAGCCTACGGCACCGTGGATGAGTTGAACGCGCTCCTTGGGATCTGCAAGCACTATATCAAGGACGGACCCACGCAGAAGTTTCTCCACGATGTGCAGCGACGATTGTTCGACGTGGGTGCCGAGCTGGCCACCGTGGATACGAGCATCTTGATGCGGACGATCGAGGCGGAAGATGTCGAGGGTATCGAGCATGAGATCGATCGTCTCCTAGCATTTTTCGAGATTCCGGAGTACTTCGTGATCCCGGGTGATAACATCGAGAGCGGTTACTTTCATCTGGCGCGGACCGTCTGCCGGAGGGCAGAGCGACGGATCATACACCTGGCCCATGAAGAGACCATCAATCCAGAGGTCATTCGCTACATCAACCGCCTGTCGGATTACCTCTATTCGCTCAGTCGATACGTAGAAGACAATTATGAAAAAGTGACCTTCTGATCCGCACATTTCGCGGGTCTTTCTTCTTGCCCAATGTTAGTACCAGATACTAATAACTATTGACAACACCTGACTCTAATAATAAAATGAAGGTCAACAGACAGAAGGAGGAGAACCATGGATAGAGAGATGATCCTTGAGATCTTACATGCATTTGACCAGAGCACCGCGTCTTCGTTCGAACTCGAACTGCCCGGCGGAAAACTGTCCCTCGCGAAAGAGGGGCAGCAATCCCGACCTACGGTGGCATCCCTAGACCAGCAAGCGGCACCAGAACCGATGATGGAACAGGAAGCGGCGAATGTCGAAACGGTGTGTGCCCCGCTCGTCGGAATCTTCTACGAAGCGGCCGCACCCGGAGAAGCCCCTTTCGTTCGCCCCGGGGATCGTGTGGAGGTCGGTCAGGTGGTTGGGATCATCGAGGCCATGAAGGTGATGAACGAGATCAAGTCCAAGATCGGCGGTCGCGTGCTGTCCGTCGAGAAGGCGGACGCCAGCCTCTGCGAGTACGGCGATGTACTCGTTCGCATTGAGGTGGACGCGTGATGTTTCAAAAGGTACTGATCGCCAACAGGGGAGAAATTGCTCTCAGGATTCTGCGGGCGCTCAAACGGCTCGACTGTGCAGTGGTCGTTGCCTACGCTGAGGAGGATCGTGAGACGTTGGCTGTTCAGATGGCCGACCAGGCCGTCTGCATCGGCGACCACCGTTCCTACCTCATGCCCGATCGTCTCATCAGCGCTGCCCTTGTCACCGGTGCCGAGGCGATCCATCCCGGATACGGATTCCTCTCGGAGAACGCCGCATTCTTTGAGAAAGCCCTGGACAAACAGATCGTGATGATCGGCCCGGATCCGCAGACCATGATCCGGTTGGGAGACAAGGCGGAGGCACGACGTTTGGCCGTCGAAGCTGGGGTCCCTGTCATCGGTGGTTCCGAAGGACCGCTCGCGGATGTCAAAGAGGCGATGACGATTGCCGATGAGCTCGGGTATCCCGTCCTTTTCAAAGCCGTCAGCGGAGGCGGTGGCCGCGGGATGCGGGTCGTCAACCGACGAGAGGAACTCACTGCCGCTTACCAAACGGCTTCGGCCGAAGCGAAAGCGGCCTTTGGAGACGACCGTCTTTACCTGGAGATGTACCTGGAAAGGCCCAAGCACCTTGAGGTCCAGGTGCTGGCCGACCACCACGGGAACGTGGTGGTCTTTCCGGAACGTGACTGCTCCATGCAGCGACGGCATCAAAAGATCGTAGAGGAATCACCGGGTGCAACCGTAGCGCCCGCTCTTTCCGAAGCCCTGGGAAAGTCGGCGGAAGATCTTTGTCGGTTGACGGGGTACAGGGGTGCAGGTACTGTTGAGTTTCTCGTTGACGGTCAGGGGCGGTATTTTTTCATCGAGATGAACACACGCATCCAGGTTGAGCACACGGTCACCGAGATGCTGACGAGCAACGACCTTGTGGCCCTGCAGATCCGCATCGCGGCGGGTGAACCGCTCCCGACGGTGTCGGCTTCTGCCGGTCACGTGATCGAGTGTCGCGTCAATGCCGAAGATCCGTCAGAAGGGTTCAGGCCTTCACCGGGTCAGGTGCGCCTGTTTCACGTCCCTGGAGGACCCGGGACCCGTTGGGACAGCCACCTGTACGACGGCTACAAGGTCCCGCCCTACTTCGATGCGTTGATCGGCAAGTTGATCGTCCACGGTGCGACGAGGCAAGAGGCCATTGGTGCCATGCGCCATGCGCTCGACGAACTCCTGATCGAGGGAATCAAGACCAATGTCTCCTATCTGAAAGAGCTGATGCGGGACACGGCGTTTCTCGATGGCACGTATCATACCAAGACCCTGGAGGAGAAGTAGATGCTAGATAAATTCTTTCGAAAGACCCAATACATCACCTTGCCCCAGGTCAAGCCAGAGGCGGCATCGATCAGCAGTGGCGTGATCCGATGTCCCGTCTGCCTGCAGGAGAACAGCGGGGACAAGCGGTGCCCCACCTGCGGTGCGAAGCGACGGCTCGGTCGGGAGGAGCGACTGGCTGATCTCGTGGACGAGGGGAGCTTTGCCCCCTTTGCTATCGGTCCCGTCGCAGAGGATCCCCTCGCCTTTCCCGGGTATCTTGAGAAGCTTCAAACCCTGCGCAAGAGAACGGGTCATCGGGAGGCCGCGACGGCCGGGCGTTGCACCATCGATGGTAGAGCCGTGGCCATAGGTGTGATGGACGCTGACTTTCTCATGGGATCTCTCGGCAGCGAAGTGGGGGAGATTCTGTGCACGTTATTTGAAAGGGCGACCGAGGAAGGCCTAGCCGTGGTCTTGTTTTCGGCCTCCGGTGGTGCCAGGATGCAGGAGGGGATCTTATCCCTCATGCAGATGGCCCGGGTGACCGCAGCCCTTGAACGTCACCACCGGGAGGGGGGATTCTACCTCTCCGTTCTCACCGATCCCACCACGGGTGGGGTCACGGCCAGTTTCGCCATGCTCGGCGATCTGATTTTGGCAGAACCCGGTGCCCTGATCGGTTTCGCCGGTCCGCGCGTGATCGAAGAGACCATCCGCCAAAAGCTACCCGAGGGATTCCAGCGGGCTGAGTTTTTGCTCGAAAAGGGTTTCGTCGATGCCGTCGTTCCCCGACGTGAGATGAAGCGTACCCTGGTGCAACTCATCGACTACCACCAGAACGAGGAGGTGTGTGCATGGACGCGTTAAGACAAATGCTCGAGACGCTGGAGAAAAACGCCGGCGAGGTGGACCTGAGCCGTGAGATCGAGGAGATTCGTAAGAAGCTCGATCAAAGGGAGAAGCCACCGACCACTTGGGAGCGCGTGCAGTCGGCGCGGGCGACCGGTCGGATGACCGCACTCGATTACATCGAAGGCATCTTTGGGGATTATTTCGCTTGTCATGGTGACAGGGCCTTCGGAGAAGACCGCGCGGTCGTCGGCGGCCTGGCCCGGCTCAATGGAAAGCCCGTGACGGTTATCGGGATACAAAAGGGGCGCGATGTGGACGAGAATATCGCAAGGAACTTCGGTATGCCGCATCCCGAAGGATACCGGAAGTCCCTGCGCCTGATGCGACAGGCAGAGAAATTCAACCGCCCCGTCATCTGTTTGATTGATACGCCCGGTGCCTACTGTGGCCTGGGAGCGGAGGAACGGGGGCAGGGAATGGCGATAGCTGAAAACCTCAAGGCCCTTGCTGGACTCTCAGTCCCCACCATCGCGGTGATCACGGGTGAGGGGGGCAGCGGAGGTGCCCTGGCCCTTGCACTGTGTGACAAAGTCTATATGGTCGACCGCTCGATGTACGCGATCCTGTCACCGGAGGGCTTCGCAGCCATCTTGCACAAGGATGCATCCAAGGCACCGGAAATTGCTACGTCCATGCAGATCCTCCCGGAGGACCTCCTACGCATGGGGATCATCGACGGTATACTGGATACACCACGGGCCGTTGACTCAAGCGAAATGGAGGGTATGCGCGCACAGTTCATCGCAGATCTCGAAAACCTGTGGGGGCTCTCGGAAAAGGAACGCCTCGATCGGCGTTACAGGAGGTACCGAAAATTCGGCTGAACTCATAAAAAAGCCTAACCCCTTGTTCTATAGGTGGGGGTTAGGCATTACAGAGCCTGCTTGGGCTCTGTTTCTTCTCTCTTGAGTACTTTCTTTTTTGTAAGGCTACTCAGTCGGCTGGTTGACAATCAAGTTAACTACAGAGTATGACAATGCTACTAGTGGTAAAGAATGCTCTCTCCCTTCGTTTTTGCACCGTAGATTGGGCTAGAATCTTTCCTTTGTTAAGTTTATACGAAGAAGATCCATCATTAGCCTGGATGCGGAGTCTTAGTTGAAAGCAGTTTAGGTTTCTGCGTTCAAGCCGTATTTGAGGAAGAGCAATCTACGGGTCTAAAACCTGCTAAGAAGCTCCCACTTCAAGTTTTCCTGCGAAAACCAAATGGTGGGAGTATTCATTCCGCTAGAAAATCCCTGTACGGGATTTTTTTTGTGTTAAAATGGGGAGAGAAAAGACAACGGAGGAGGCGTAGATAACATGACAACAATCATCAGAAACGCAAGGATCTTGACCATGGTGGACGATGGGCCCATTGAGGCGGATCTTCGCATTGAAGCGGGTGTGATCACAGCCATCGGTGAGGTAGAAGGTCAGGCCGATCGCGTGATCGATGCCAGCGGTCACCTGCTGATGCCAGGACTGATTAACGCGCACACTCACATGGCCATGAGCCTGTTTAGAAATTACGCGGAGGGACTTCCGCTGCACGAATGGCTCACGGAGAAGATTTGGCCTGCTGAAGCCCAGCTCACGGGGGAGGATGTCTACGACGGCACCATGCTGGCCATCGCAGAGTCCATCCGTAGCGGCGTCACGACCTTTAACGATATGTACTTCTTTTGCGATGATGTGGTCCGCGCGGCCCGCGAAACGGGTATCCGCGCGGTCATCAACCGGGGCATCGTGAGCAGTGAGGATGTGGCGGATAAGATACGTGACGCCGTGCAGCTGGCCCGGGATTACCACGGAGCAGACGATGGGCGCCTGCAGATCATGCTTGCCCCTCACGCACCCTACACCTGCGACCGGATGACACTGGAGACGATCATTGCCCATGCCAAGGAAAGGGGCCTGCGTATTCACATCCATGTTTCGGAAACAAAGCGTGAGCACGATGAAGCGCTCGAGCAGTTCGGCATGACACCCGTGGCCTATCTCGAGTCCATAGGCCTCTTCGAGGTGCCCGTGGTCATGGCCCATGGCGTGCACGTGACACCTGACGATCTGGAGATTCTTTCGCACTACGATGTGCACTTGGTGCACAACCCCGAGAGTAATCTGAAATTAGCCAGCGGTTTCTGCCCCGTGAGTGATTATCTCGGGGCAGGGATCAATGTGGCCATCGGTACCGATGGGGCCAGCTCGAACAACAACTTGAATCTTTTTGAAGAAATGCACGTGACGGCGATCCTCCATAAAGCCCTGACACAGGACCCCACGGTGCTTTCCCCCATGTTGGTCCTGCGCATGGCCACGCTCAACGGTGCCAAGGCGCTCGGCATCGATCATCTCGTGGGTAGCATAGAGGTGGGCAAGCGCGCGGACTTGATTCTCGTGGACCTCAACCGTCCCCACCTGCGACCGCTCTTTGACCCGGCTGCTGCCATGGTCTATTCTGCCCAGGCCTCGGATGTCACCCTGGTGATGGTCGATGGGCGTATCCTGATGGAAGAGGGTAGCCTCACCACGATGGATGAGGATCAGGTTATTGCCCGCGGGGAACGCGCGGCCTTCGATCTGGTGAAGAGGGGGGAGCAGGCATGAGTGATTTCAAGAGCATCACCTACGATGGCAAAACCCTCACGCTGATCGACCAGCGCGTGCTTCCCACGGTGGAACGGTACATCTCTTACGATCGTGGGGAACCCTTGATCGAGGCCATCGCCTCGATGGTCGTCAGGGGCGCACCGGCCATCGGTGTGACGGCGGCCTATGCCCTGCTCTTAGAGGCAAGGGCCCTTGTTGCGGAGCGGCGGCCAGAGGCACTTGAGGACTTCTCGCAACGTCTCGAGCAGGCGCGCCCCACCGCTGTCAACCTGATGTGGGCGGTGGATCGCATGAGGGGCGTGCTCCGTCACGATCGTCCTTTATCCGATCAGCTCCAAGCGCTCGAAAGGGAGGCCGTGGCCATCCACGAGGCGGATATCGCGACCAATGAGGCCATGGCGTCCGCCGGGCTCGCGGTGGTCCCCCCGGGATCGACGGTCCTGACCCACTGTAACACCGGGGCACTGGCCACGGCCCATCTGGGTACGGCCTTTGGTGTCATCAAGAAGGCTTTCGATACCCACGGGGACCTTTTCGTCTATGCCGATGAAACGCGTCCAAGGCTCCAGGGGGCCAGACTCACGGCCTTCGAGTTAAAGAAAGCCGGGATTCCCTTTGCCCTCCAGGCCGACGGCGCTGCGGCCCATCTGATGAAAACGAAAAAAGTGGATGTGATCTTGGTGGGAGCCGACCGCATCGCGGCCAATGGTGATACGGCGAACAAGATCGGCACACTCATGCTGGGTCTCCTGGCCAAGCACTATGGCGTGCCCTTTTATATCGTGGCGCCCACGAGCACGGTGGATCTATCGGCAAAAAGTGGGGCTGATATCGCCATCGAAGAACGCGCCTATGAGGAGATTTTCCTCGTGGGAGAAGAACGCATTGCTCCGGAGGGAATCGAGGGTCATAATCCGGCCTTCGACGTGACCGATGCAGAGCTGATCACAGGGATCATCACAGAAAAAGGGATTCTCACGCCACCCTTCGACCGGTCCTTGGCGGAGGCCCTCCGATGATCGGGGCGATCATCGGGGGCACTGGGGTCTACGACACCGGTGCGGAGATGGCGGAGCGAACCGTCTCTACCCCCTATGGAGAGGTGAGGGTCTACCTTGTCAACGACGTGGTCTTTCTACCCCGTCACGGGAGCACCCACAGCCACGCTCCCCATCGGATTCCCTACCAGGCCAACCTCTACGCTCTCAAGGAACTGGGGGTAAAGAGGATCCTGGCCACAGGAGCCGTGGGCAGTGTACACAAGAACCTGCCTCCCGGTAGTCTCGTCATGATCACGGATTTTCTCGATTTTACCAAGGCCAGACCCTCTACTTTTTTCGAGGACGGTGACGTGGCTCACGTGAGCATGGAGGAACCCTACTGCTCCTCGCTACGCGAGGTGCTGGCCTCCCGGCTGAGGGAAAAAGAACTGACGATCGACCAGACGGGCGTTTACGTGTGTACCGAGGGCCCTCGCTTTGAGACGGCCGCCGAAATCGCCTTCTACCGGCAGATCGGCGGTGACGTGGTGGGGATGACCGGTGTCCCTGAGGTGGTATTGGCCAAAGAACTTGGCATGTGCTATCAATCCGTCGGCATCGTGACCAACTTTTGTACAGGTGTCACCGACCACATTTCCCACGATGAAATCATGGGGAGTGTGGCGTCAAAGAAAGCGCTTCTGATGGATGCTTTTATCGCAACGCTCCGGGTTCCTGAACATCCCGCGTGCTCGTGCGCCGATGCGCTGATCAAACTATAGAAGGGGAGAGATGTTCTATGATGAAAATGGGAGTGGCCAGAAAAGGAATCCAGGCCATGGGTTGCAAACTGTTGAAGGAACATCATGTGGTGGGCACCTGGGGGAACATCAGTCTCCGGCTGGATGATCCGGGTCTCGTGGCGATTACGCCCAGCGGGATGGCCTACGATACCATGTCGGTAACGGATATCCCCGTGCTCAACCTCGCGGGAGAGGTGATCGACGGGGAGCGTAAGCCCTCCATCGAGTGGCCGCTCCACCTGGCGATCTACAAGGCGCGACCCGATGTGAAAGCGATCATACACACGCACTCGCCCTATCTGACGGCCTTTGCCATCGCCCGTCACGAGCTCCCACCCTCGGCGGAGGATCTCGTGCAGATTTGTGGTGGAGGCATCCGGGTGACGGACTATGTGCTACCCGGATCCGAGGGACTCGGCAGGGAGGCTGTGAAGGCGCTCGAGGGGAGAAATGGGGTAATCCTGGCCAACCACGGGGCCCTGGCCTGCGGCCCGTCGCTCGAGGAGACTTTCAAAATCGTGGCGGTCATGGAGAAATCGGCCATGGCCACGCTCCTGAGCTACCAGCTCGGCGGCCCCGTGAGCCTCACGGAGAGTGACGTGGACGCCATGCGTGACTTCTACCTGCATAAATATGGACAGAGGTGAGCCGATCGATGCGCTTTGAAACCATGACCATCCACGGAAAAGACAAACACGAGAACGCCCACCGGGCGCTGACCACACCGATCTATCAAACGAGCACCTTTTCCTTCGACAATCTGCAACAGGTTGACGATGTGATGAATTTTCGATCGTCGGATTACGTTTACACAAGGGGAAACAATCCAACGCTCCGGGACTTCGAAGAACGGATCGCTGCTCTAGAGGGCGGTGTGGGTGCAGTGGCCTTCGGTTCGGGTATGGCAGCGATTTCCAGCGTATTGATGTCTTTCTTGGCACCGGGCGACCGGGTCGTTTTCCACCGGACGCTCTACGGATCAAGCTACACCTTCTTGACTCAGTTCATGAAAAAGTATCAGGTGGAGGCCATCAGTCTGGATCTCGCCACGGAGGAAGGAATCGCCCGGCTCGGGACCCTAGACGCAAAGGTGGTCTACTTGGAGACCCCGACCAATCCCGTTCTCGATAGTCTCGATCTCGTAGCCATCGCCAAGCACAAGGGTGAGGCTACGCTGGTGGTGGACAATACCTTCATGACCCCCTATTTGCAAAGACCGCTCGGTCTGGGAGCCGATGTGGTGGTTCATAGCGCCACCAAGTACATCGGAGGACATGGGGATGTGGTGGCTGGTGTGGCCGTCGCTTCCGATCAGGAGTATGTGAACCGGTTGAAGTTCGACTACATGTGTGAACTGGGTGGAGTCCTCAGCCCCTTCGATGCCTATTTGTTGCTCAGGGGCTTGAAGACACTGGCCGTCCGGATGGACCGCCACGAACGTAATGCCGATGCCATCGCCGACTACCTCTCCGGACGCTCCGAGGTGGAGCGCGTCTACCGACCGGAGAGAATCGAAGGACAGATGGAGGGTCGGGGCGGCATGGTGGCCTTTACCCTGAAGGATGAACACCTCGATCGAGTGGATACCTTCTTTGAGGCCCTCGATCTGATGACATTGGCCGTTTCGCTTGGTGATTGTGAAACGCTGATCGAAATGCCCGCGCGGATGACGCACCTGGGGTACTCGGACGAGGCACTCGCCGAGGCCAAGATCCCCAAGTCCCTGATCCGAATTTCCGCTGGGCTCGAGCACCAAGAAGATCTGATCGACGATTTAAAACAAGCACTGGATACCTTGGGAGGATGAATTCACTTTGAAAGTAATCATACACGACGCATTCTATGAATTTCAGAATAAAAGGACCGATGAGATTTTTGAACGTCAGAAGAACTACCTGACCCAACTCATCGCCGACTGCGAAGCGGCGGGCGATGACGAGGCACTCCTGACGCATCTTTACAGTTTATCGAACCTCACGGAGATGCTGATCGACCGCTATGTGGAGCACAGTGGATTGGAAGCCACGGTAAAGGCACTCAAGGCCAAACCTATCAAACGCGATGGGTCGCCGCGTTAAGGTAGTTTACAGAAAAGTTACAAATGAGAAAAAAGGGTTGAAAGTTTAGAAAATTCACTTATACTGTTGTTAGCGTATAAAAAAACTTTTACACGAAAGGAGGTTTTGTGATGTTGATCAATGCATATGTAGCTCGTAACCCAATCGCACTTCAGACAGCTGTACTTGACAATTGCATCACAGGACCCGCAACGTCTCTGAGGTTTTCTTAGCGCGCCGCTATCATAACGAGATGCCACGGGTACAACACCCGTGGCTTTTTTATGCCCACAGAAGGTATATTTTTCCATACCCTCACGACGCCACGGTGCTATCCGGGCGTCTTTTTTTATCCCAAGCCAACCGGTAAGGAGGTTGCACATGTTGAAATATCTCAAGCACTACACACAATCGATCGTCGCAGAAATCGCCTACGTCATCATTTTCACACTCTTTAGTCTCATCACACCGCTGATCATCCGTTATACAGTCGATGTGATCATCGGAGGTCTTGAACCCGAGATGAAATGGATGAAAGAAATGCTAGGTGTCGATTTTTTTAAAGTAGGCATAGTCATGGCAGTGATCACACTCTTGCGATTCTTCTTCGAATACAAGAAAGGGGCCCTCGCGGCCCATCTGTCCGAGGACCTAACGAGAGATCTGAAGGAGCGGTTGTTCCGACAGATCCTGGCGATGGAAGCCTCGGGACACGATACGCACGAGAAGGGAGATCTTCTCCAAAGGTGTACCTCCGATGTGGAGACCATCCGCCGGTTCATTGGCGTTCAGGTGGTCGAGATCGCAAGGGTGATCTTCCTTTTCTTCTTGATCCTGGGCCTGATGCTGACGTTGCATGTCAAGATGACCTTCGTCGCCATGGGGCTGATGCCATTGATTTTCGCGAGCTCCGTCTACTTCTTCTTCATCGTGAAACGGTATTTTACCGTCACAGATGAAGCCGAAGCCCGCATGACCAGTACCCTTGGCGAGAACATCGCCGGTGTGCGCGTGGTCAGGGCTTTCGGGAATGAAGAACGGGCAGAAGCGAATTTCGATGTGCACAACCGTGACTATGCCGATCGCATTGAGAAACTGGTGACAAAATTTGCATATTTCTGGTCCTACTCAGACTTGATCACACTATCGCAGGCGGCAATCGTCTTGTACTATGGCATTTTCCTCACACTGAAAGGAGAGATGACCCTCGGTACGCTGATCGCCTTTACCAGCTACGAGGGCATGCTGATCTGGCCCGTCAGGCAGCTCGGACGAATTCTATCGGAGTTTGGTAAGGCTACCGTGGCCATCGGTCGGATCGACGAGATCCTGGATAGTCCGGCTGAAGAGGAGGAGAATGCAAACCTGCTGCATCCTTCTTTCCACGGCCAGATCCGTTTCGAAAATGTCTCCATGTCTTATCATGATGGGAGCAGGGCACTGCGTGACGTGAGTTTTGAGGTGCAACCTGGCGAGACCATCGGTATTTTGGGCCCGGCCGGTTCTGGTAAGTCCTCCCTCCTCAAGGTACTCATGGGCTTATACCCTTATGAGGGACGCATCACTCTTGACGGCGTAAACCTGAGGGAGATCGATCGATCGCACCTGCGGCGGCGGTTTGGCATGGTGATGCAGGAGAGTTTCCTCTTCCACCAGTCGATCAAGGAAAATATCCACGCCCAGGAAAAAAGTGGCCAGATCGAACGTGTGGTTCATGCGGCCGAGCATGCCGACCTGCATCACACGGTGATGGGGTTTGAAGCCGGCTACGATACCATGGTGGAGGAGCGAGGGCTCAGCCTCTCCGGAGGCCAGCAGCAGCGCGTCAGCCTGGCGCGCACCCTATATGAACCACGTGATGTCTATCTCTTCGACGATCCGCTCAGTGCCGTGGATGTGACCACGGAATCGAGAATTCTCGACGAACTCGAGAAGCTGGGGCAGAAAAGGACAACACTGATTGTATCCCACCGCCTCTCTGCAGTCCGCAGAGCCGATCGTCTCTTCCTGATGGAGGCCGGTCGGCTTGTGGCGGCCGGTACGCACGAGGAATTATTGAAAACAAATGGACGTTATCGGGACTGCGCCAGACTCGCGACGTCCCTCGAATAGGAGTTGAAAGCAATGTCGACATGGAAGACGTGGCGGAAGATCGCTGTGCACTTCGCACACGTCAGCGGTCGCCTGAAGAAACTGGCCCTGATGATGATCAGCGTGGCACTGATCGACTCGGCCTTCCCACTGATGACGCGCTACGCCATCGATGAGATCATCACCCCGGCGGCCGACGAGAAACTCAAGGCCTTCGCCTTGGTCTATATGGGCTTGATCTTAGGCCTCGCGCTGATGATTTTCCTCTTCATCCATCTTTCTGGGAAAATCGAAGCGGCAGTCGTGTACGATCTGAGGCGAAAGGCCTTCACGAAATTGCAGCGATTACCCGTAGCCTACTACGATAAAAACAACGACGGTTGGATCATCAGCCGCCTGACCAGCGACATCTCCAAGATCGGTGATACGCTGGCCTGGGGGATGGTGGATCTGGTCTGGGGGATGTCCACGGTCCTCCTGATCGCCTGCATCATGCTGTCCATCCATTGGCGGCTTGCCCTCGTGACCCTCACGGTGGTGCCTCTGCTTGCACTCGCGGCACTCTTCTTCCAGAAGAAGATGATCGCCCGGCAGCGCGAGGTGCGTAAGTACAATGCGACGATCACGGGGCGTTTTTCCGAGGCAATCCACGGTGCGATCGTTTCGAAGATAATCGACAGCGCCGCACGCCAGAAGGAGGATTTCAAGGGTCTGGTCGGTGATATGTACGGGGAGGCTTACGCTTCTGGCAGACTCTCCTCCTTCTACCAACCCCTCGTCATGAGCATCGGGACACTGGGCACGATTTTTGCGCTGGTACAGGGTGGGTTGCTCGCCGAAGGGGGAGCCATCAGCTACGGCACCTATGTGCTGTTCATCAACTATGCCATGCGGCTTTTCGATCCAATCGTGGAAATGAGTCGGGTTTTCTCCGAGCTGATCAGTAGCGAAGCGGCCGTGGAAAGGGTCGTGGGTTTGTTCGAGGAAGCGGAAGACCCGGCGAGGGAGCTCGCGGTCGCCGCCCCTGTTACCGTCGTGCAAAGGGGGGCACTTGTCTTTGATCACGTGTCCTTTGCCTACGAACCGGGAACTATGATCCTTGAAGATTTCAGCTTTCAAGTGAGGGCTGGAGAAACCGTGGCCTTCGTGGGGGAGACGGGGTCGGGAAAGAGCACCCTGGTGAACCTGATGATCCGTTTCTACGAGCCCACCGAAGGGGGGATGCTCGTCGATGGGATCCCTTACTCTGCTCTAGATCATGGAACCCTTCGTTCCTATTTTGGTTACGTGCTCCAGAAGCCCCAGCTCTTCTCTGGAACCATCGCAGATAACATTCTGTACGGCCGACCTGCGGCTTCCCGCGAGGAAATGATCCGGGCAGCCAAGATCACGGGGGTGCACGAGATGATTCGGCACCTTGAGGAAGGGTACGAGACGGTGATTTCGGAAGAGGGGAGCAATTTGTCCCTAGGACAGAAGCAACTGATCGCCATGGCGCGCGCAATCCTATCGGATCCAAAGATCTTGATTTTGGATGAGGCCACGAGTTCCGTGGATCCCCTGGCCGAGCAGTCGATCCAGCGTGCGCTCGACCGCGTGATGTCCGATCGCACGAGCATCATTATTGCACACCGGCTTGCGACGGTGAAAAAGGCTGACAGGATCTGTGTGCTCTCGGCCGGTAAAATCGTGGAGTCCGGTGATCACCGGACGCTCATGAAAAAACGGGGTCAATACTACCAGATGGTCAGCAGGGAAAACGAGACCATCTCATCACACCGCCAACCGGCCTGATGAGACGAAGTGACACCGTACTTTCCACATGACCCGGTTCCCTCTAGCTACTCGAAAACGCACGGTGATGCGATAAGTGGATTTGTATGAAGACCACGGTTATGCCGTGGTTTTTGTCATGGTACAGTGTATGCCGGCTTAGGAAAGTGTTGCCAGTGGGCATCCTCTCCTGCATTGCTAGGGCCTATGTGGGAGCAACTGATGACACTGACCCTTGGAGAAAACGTGGGATGAACCGAGGTGGAACCCGTCATCGGGCATTTGTGTCTCTTCCGCAGATCCCCGATGTTTTTCGTCAAGATCCCCTACAGATCTCGTCGGATCTGTGAAACAGACCCGTTACGGTCACGTGAGGGGCTTTTTTTTCGTGCGATATGGTATAATCGGAAGAGTAGGGAAGGAAGGTGTTCGCAGGCTATGTCGATGGTGAAGTACATGTTGTTCATCGCTGTGTTCGATGCATTTTTAAGCCAGATCTTTTTAGACGTGCTGGTAGATGATTTTCGCATCTCTCTGTCGGTGGCCATCCTACCCGTCTTTTACTATTTTGAGCACAAGCTTAATCCGATGATCACGGCCTTGTTCATCGGTGCGACGGGGCTCCTCTTCCGAGGAGTACTCGGCACCGGGGCCTATGCCTCTTTTACCGAAGCCACACTGGTGGATTTTCCAATATTGATCTTTGATTTGACCTATGGATTCCTCCTGTATGTATTCTTCTTCCGCTCCGAAGAGAAGGGGATCGGCCGATGGTTTGTCGTGGTATTGTTCTCCGATTTCTTCGCGAACACCATTGAACTTATCGTACGATCGGGTTTCTCAGCCATCGATCTGTTTACTTTCAATACCCTGGTCCTCGCCGCGCTGATCCGAACGATGATCGGACTCGTTGCGGTGATGATCTTTAAATACTTCGACGTGATCAAAAAACGCGAGGCGGACCTCGAGCGCTACCGTTACTTCATGCAGTTCGTCTCGGATCTCAAGAGTGAGATTTACTTTATGCGCAACAATATGCAGTACATCGAGGAAGTCATGCGCGATGCTTACAAACTCTATGAGATCAGCGGGGAGGAGGGAGATTTCTCCCGACTTTCCCTTTCCATCGCGCGGGATATCCATGAGATCAAAAAGAACTATATCCAGGTGATCAAGGGAATCGAACGCACGAGCCAGGAGGGTGAGCTTTACGGCAAGATGATGCTCACGGATCTGGTCGCCCTGCTGCAGGAGAGTTTTGAGAAAACAGAAGGGGAGAGTGGCATCGAGATCAACTATGATATTCGCGATGACGTGGAGATCCAAGACCATTACTATATGATGAGCATTCTGCGCAACCTCATTTCGAATGCCATCGAAGCCTGTGACCCGGGCCATAGGATTTGGGTGCGCCACCATCGTATGGAGACCTATAACGAGTTCGTGATCGAGGACAATGGTCAGGGCATCAAGGAAAAGAATCTACCCTATATTTTCGATCCCGGCTTTTCGACAAAATTCGACGTGACGGGTGAGGTCGGTCGTGGTATCGGCCTGACCATGGTCAAGACGCTCGTGGAAGATCGCTTCGGCGGGACCATTGAGGTCACCTCGGTCCAGGGTAAAGGGACCATCTTTCGCATTGCACTGAAGACAAGTTTACTGGAGGGATAAACCATGACCTTTTACCTGATCGATGACGATATCCTGGTGATCAAAATGCTCGAGAACCTGATTGAAGAGGAAGGACTCGGAGAAATCGCTGGATTCGCCACTGATCCAGAGCGTGCCTTGTCGGATCTGATCGTCAAGCGTCCCGACATCGTGCTCGTGGATCTTTTGATGCCCGGCATGGATGGCAACCGCCTTATCGAGCGCGTGCGAGAGGCCAACAAGACGACACGTTTCATTATGATCAGCCAGGTGAGTTCCAAGGACCTGGTGCAGAAAGCCTATGATTCGGGTGTGTCCTTTTTTATCCACAAGCCGATCAACCGCGTGGAGGTGACGCGCGTTGTTGAGATCCTGTCGGAGAAGATGACGCTTGAGAAGCAGTTCAATATCATCAAAGGTATGGTCATCGGAGAGGACGTCCAGGTGAAGGCACACGAGGAGCCCGAGGTCGACCAACGCCGCAACATCGAGTTCATCTTTTCAAAACTCGGGATCATGGGGGAGAAGGGCTGTGGGGATATTTCGGAGATCTGTGATGTTATGATTGAACAGAACAGTCACCGGTTTGATTTCAAAGTCAGTGAGATTTGTGCGAAACTCTCGGATAATCCCCGGGCCATGGAACAACGGATCCGACGTGCCATCAACAAGGGTCTGGCCAATATCGCCAACGTAGGTCTTGAGGATTACATGAATGAGAATTTCATGCGCTTCTCCAACTCCCTCTACGACTTCGAAAACGTGAAGGCTGAGATGGATTTTATCCGAGGTAAACGGCAGGGCGGCGGGAAGATCAATGTGAAGCGTTTTATCGAAAATTTACTGTTATTGTCAGAAGATGCGCAAATTTAAACGTTTTTTTAACAAATTCAACTTTCTTTGGTGAAGGAACCTGACGAAATCTAAATTTTTGTGTGGGTCGTTCCCTATAATGTAGACAATTCTATATTAAGGGGGAATTATTTTGCCAAAGAAACAAGCAACACTAGGACTAGCACTTATCCCAATCCTATCACTGATCGCCTTTTTGTTCTTCGGTCTCACCGTATTCGGTGCCGACGTTCATATCCCGATCCTCGCAGCTGCCGTCGTCGCAGCGATAGTAGCCGTTTTCGGTCTCGGATTCAAATGGGAAGAACTTGAAGAGGGGATCGTCGACACGATCAAGATGAGCATGGGGGCCATCCTGATCCTGATGGTCATCGGTTCTGTCATCGGAACCTGGATCCTCAGCGGAGTCGTACCTACGATGATTTACTACGGACTGAAGCTTTTATCGCCAGCAATCTTCCTCGTGGCGGCTGCGATCATCTGTGCGATCGTATCGCTCTCCACAGGTTCAAGCTGGACAACTGCCGGTACGGTGGGCGTAGCCCTGATCGGTGTCGGTGGCGGTATGGGTATGCCCCTCGGCCTCGTGGCCGGTGCAATCATCTCAGGCGCCTACTTCGGCGACAAGATGAGCCCGCTGTCTGATACGACGAACCTGGCCCCTGCTGTTGCAGGCGCTACGCTCTTCGATCACATCCGTCACATGCTCTTCACGACAGGCCCATCGCTGCTGATCGCGCTGGTGCTGTACGGCATCATCGGTATGCGCTATGCAAGCGGTAGCGTAGATACTGAAGGCATCCAAGTGATCCTACAGGGTCTCGAGGCGAACTTCAACCTGTCGCCCATTCTTTTGGTCGCACCACTGCTGGTTATCGGCATGGTCGTCAAGCGTACACCTGCACTGCCCGGTCTGATGGGTGGCGTATTAATCGGTGGCGTTTTCGCATGGATCTTCCAGGGCTCTGGCCTCGGAAGCATCATCGACGCTGCACACTACGGTTACTATTCTGAGTCTGGCATCGCTGCCATCGACGATCTGCTCTCCAAGGGTGGACTCGACAGCATGATGTGGACAGTATCATTGATCCTGATCGCCATGACCTTCGGCGGCATCATGGAGAAGAGCGGCATGCTCAAAGCAGTTGCCGATCAAATCCTCAAGTTCGCTACGAACGTGGGTAACCTCGTGCTCGCAACGATCCTGACGGTTATCTTCATGAACCTCGTGGCCGGTGACCAGTACCTTGCGATCGTTATTCCCGGTCGTATGTACAAGGAGATTTACGACGAGATGGGCCTCCATCCGAAGAACCTCTCCCGTGTACTCGAGGACTCCGGTACGCTCACATCGCCTCTGGTTCCTTGGAACTCCTGCGGTCTGTTCATGTCCTCCACACTGGGCGTGGCAACGATCGCATACCTGCCCTTCGCCTTCCTGAACCTGATCAATCCGCTGGTTTCCATTTTCTACGGATACACAGGCATCACGATGGAGAAGATCGATCCAGAAGCTACAGAAGCATAAGTCTATACAGCCAGGTGTCTCCCGAAAGGGAGGCATCTTTTTTTTATGCCATTCGAATGGTCGGGGCCGGGGCAAACGACCACCTCTTCGGACATCTCAAAAAATGCTAGATGAGAGCTTCTTGAATCTTCTTCATAACTGGAGTTTTTGGCGTCTTCTTCTTCATCGGCGTCTAGAAATACGAAATTATGGTATGGTAGAAGGAGCTGTTAACTAGGGGGGGAAATAGCATGGAAGACGTTCGATTTTTCAATACGCATCAGCAGTTGCTGGTGGGCTATCTCTATCAGGCCGATGGCGAGCGTATCGTGATCTTGGCCCACGGTTTTCTCAATGACAAATCCTCGCAGGGGCGTTTCGAACGCATGGCCGGATCCCTGGCCAAGGCGGGGATCTCTGCCCTGGCCTTTGATTTTTCAGGTAGTGGGGGGTCCGATCCCGCCATCCTCAGCGCTGCGGGACAGGTGGACGATCTGCGCGCGGCCCTTCAGTGGGCACGCGGTAGAGGCTACCGACAAATCGGTCTTTTCGGCAACAGCCTCGGATCTTACATCTGCCTCAGGTGCGCGGACGAGGGGATCCGTACCATGGTCCTCATGGGCGCCCTGACCCACAACATGCACTACGACTGGGATGCTATCTTCCCAAGCGAGAAGATGGAGGAGTTGAAGCGCGAGGGTGTGATGACGCTCCAGATGGAGAACGGAAGTCTGCGTAAGCTGGGACACCAGATGCTCCGTGACTTTGAAGAAATTGACCAGCAGGCGCTACTTGCATCCGTAGCCTGCCCGGTGCTCATCCTCCACGGGGACCATGCTGAGGACCAGGAGGAGCTGACCTTGCTCGGTCACTCGCGCGCGGGGATGAAATGGCTACCGGCGTCCTCGCATCTCGAGGTGATCGAGGGGGCCGGGCACGGGTGTGTTGGATATATGGACCGGGTGGTAGACCTCGCCGTGGCCTGGTTCAGCGATCATTTTACGGGTCCGGATCGTTAGAGGGAGAAAGGGATCGTAGTCACTGGAACGGGTGTCTTACGATTTCATTTTTACCACTTGCATACCATAGGGGGGTATGGTATACTGGGGTCAGATAATGAGAATGATACACATTTGAGATAGGAGGAGACCCATGGCCGAAGACAAACATGCATCAGCCCATTCCCTCGAAGTGCAAAAGAGTATGGTCAACCGCTTGAGTCGTGTCGAAGGACAGATCAGGGGGATCAAGAAACTGATTGAAAAAGAAACCTATTGTGATGATATTATCCATCAGCTCGAGGCAGCACGGTCGGCCCTCCGGTCCATTGAACTCGTGCTGCTCGAGAGTCACGTCAAGCACTGTGTGGTCCGCCAGATCCAAGAGGGCGACCCCACGATTACCGATGAGATCATGACGACCTTTAAAAAAATCGCCAAGTAAAGGAGCGAAAAATCCATGAAAAAAACAAGCTTACGCGTCGACGGGATGAGTTGTACCTCCTGCTCGGCAGCGATCGAACGAAAGCTCAACAAGACCGAAGGGGTGGATACCGCTACCATCAATTTCGCCACGGAAAAGCTCATGGTCTCCTTTGACGATAGCGCGCTGTCTATCGAGGAGATCGGTTCCCTGATCGAAGACCTGGGCTATCAGCCGGACCTTACTTCCGTCGAGGCTGATGAGGAGGAAGAGGGAATCACGAAAACTGAAACCATGAAGGTGGCGGGCATGACCTGTACGGCCTGTTCGGCAGCCATCGAACGAAAGCTCGGTAAAATGGCGGGCATCGACTCGGCCACGATCAACTTCGCGGCAGAAAAACTGACCGTGACCTATGACGTGCGACTGGTGCGCAGGGCCTTTATCGAAAAGGCCGTGCACGATCTGGGCTATCAGCTACTTTCCGAGGAGAAGGGGAGAGAGGCCGTCGACCGAGACGAAGAGATGATGCAGAAGGCCAAACGAAAAATGCTCTACTCTGTCGCCCTGTCGGGCACCGTCATGTTGCTGATGATCCTTCATATGTTCGTCACGAAAATTCCCGGCTACCTCTGGATCATCAATATCCTAGCGCTGCCCAATATTTTCTACCTGGGCAAACACGTGCACCGGGCCAGTTATAACGCGCTGAAGAACAAGTCCCCCAACATGGACGTGCTCGTCAGCCTGGGATCCGTACCGCCCTACCTCATCGGTCTATTGGCCTTCTTCATGCCACTGCAGGCTTTCACAGAGATGGCCACCAGTATCATGACCTTCCACCTGATCGGTAAGTACCTGGAGACGCGCGCCAAAGGGCGCGCCTCACAAGCTATCAAAAAACTGATCGAGATGGGTGCCAAGACCGCCAACATCATGATCGACGGTGAAGAGATGCAGGTCCCGGTGGAGCAACTGCAGCCTGGCGATCTGATGATCGTTCGGCCCGGGGAAAAGATTCCGACGGACGGCGTCGTCGTCGAGGGGATGAGCACCGTGGACGAGTCCATGGCCACCGGAGAGTCCATGCCCGTGAAGCGGACCGTGGACGACGAGGTCATCGGCGCTACGATCAACAAACAGGGAATTCTTCGCGTGCGCGTCACCAAAACCGGTAAGGATACCTTCCTGTCCCAGGTCATCGAGTTGGTCGAGGCCTGCCAGGGTTCCAAGGTGCCGATCCAAGAGTTCGCCGATCGGATCACGGGTTATTTCGTACCGGCTATCATGATCATCACGGCCCTCGTTTTCTCCTCGAACCTCCTGTTCCCGGCCTTTCACCAGGGGATCTTGGAATGGGGTGCCCAGTATTTCCCCTGGGTCAATCCAGGCGCCAATGCACTTTCAACGGCCTTTGTCACGGCAACGGCCGTACTGGTCATCGCCTGTCCCTGTGCCCTGGGACTCGGTACGCCCACGGCCTTGATGGTCGGTAGCGGTATGGGAGCCGAGAACGGTATCCTGATCCGCAACGGTGAAGCCGTGCAGACTTTCAAGGACCTCAAGATGGTCATCTTCGATAAAACCGGGACCATCACGCTGGGTCGACCGGCCGTGACAGATTCCCGTGTGGCCGACGGTGTGGAAGAAAGCGACCTTTGGCAGCTTGCCGCTGATTTGGAAGCCAGCTCGGAACACCCCCTCGCCAACGCCATTCTCGATCACACGAAGAAAATGGAGATCAAGCCCAACCAGGTGATGGACTTCGAAGCCCTTCCTGGTTTCGGTATCCGGGCCAAGCGGATGGATGGCACGGAACTGTTTTTCGGCAACCGCAAGCTCATGGAAAGCGAGGGTGTCACCTTTGACGCCTGGGAAAAGGCGATTGCCAACCTTGAGGAAGAAGCCAAAACGGTCATGCTGGCCGCCGAAGGCACCCGCCTGATGGGTCTCGTTGCCGTGGCCGATCCGATCAAGGAAGACTCTGCACCGGCCATCGCCGCCCTGCACAAACTGGGCATCGAAACGGCTATGGTCACCGGTGACAACCGCAGGACGGCGGCTGCTATCGCGCGCCGTGCCGGTGTCGACCACGTCATCGCAGAAGTGCTACCCGAAGGCAAGGTGGACGAGGTCAAGCGCCTACAGGCATCCCATGGGATCGTCGCCATGGTGGGTGACGGGATCAACGATGCGCCGGCTCTGAAGCAAGCCAATATTGGGATCGCCATCGGAACGGGTACGGACATCGCCATCGAAGCGGCCGATGTCACTCTCGTGAAGGGCGAGCTCGGCGGAATTCTGTCTGCCATACTCCTCTCCCGCGCAACCTTCCGCAAGATCAAGGAGAATTATTTCTGGGCATGGTTCTATAACGCTGTGGCCATTCCCGTGGCCATGCTCGGGCTCCTCCACCCCATGATCGGAGCCGCCGCCATGAGCGTGAGCTCCCTCAACGTGGTCTACAATTCCCTGCGCCTCAAGCGCGTGGACATTCGTCCGGAGGTTCTAAAAGACGCGGCCTGAATGCAAGGAACCATAGAAAAAAACCAATAGAGTATGGTATACTGGTCATGTGAACAACCGCTCTTAAAAAGGGCACTTGACCGTCGATAAATAGTTCCCTCCGCCCCTTCATAACAGGCGGGGGGATTTTTTTTACCGAGAAAGGAGGAGGGGACGATCTCCATCGATAGACTCTACCAAGAGATGAAAAAGGAAGCTGACCCCGAGAAGAGCGGCCCCATGCGTACCTACATGAAGGACCAGTTTCCCTTCTTGGGGATACAGGCCGGTCCCCGGCGACGGATGCTTGCCGACCATTTGAGAGCCTTTCCTGGGCTCAAGGAGATGCCCCTGCTTACCCTCGCGGTGGCCTGCTACGGCTATCCTGAGCGCGAGATGCACTACGTGGCCTGTGACTTGATCAATGCCCGGGGCAAGAAACTGAAGCGGGAGGACCTTGCAGCGATCGATTGGGTTCTTTGCCATGCGCCCTGGTGGGATACGGTGGACAGTGTGGCCGCGAATGCTCTGGGAGATTTTCTCAAGCTCTTCCCTGAAGAGCGGGATCAGATCGACCACAGGCGTTCCACTTGGCACGCCAGGGCGCTACTCCTTCATCAGCTGAAGTATAAGGAAGAAACCGATGAGGTCTTTCTCTTCGATCTGATCCGAACCTACAGTGGGGAGAAGACTTTTTTCATCGCCAAGGCCATGGGATGGGCCCTGCGGGCCTACAGCAAAACGGCCCCCGAGACGGTGGGCTCTTTCCTCGGAGAAAGCGATCTCCCCGCATTGACCCGCCGGGAGGCATCCAAGTACCTTTGACCAAGAAGGGAAATGACGCGGGAAGAACGCTTTGAAGGACCCTGATTCCGTTTCGTTTTGGGCTTTCCTGTGGTATGATGAGAGGTAGGAGTGATGCTGATGTACGACTACTTAACGGGTGATGTGGTCCACGTGGAGGAGATGAGCTTTGTGCTTGCTTGCGGTCATACCGGTTACAAGGTGATGGCTTCGACGGAGACACTTCGCGATGTGGGACAGGACCCGAAAATGAGAACAATCTATACAGAACTAGTGGTGAAGGAAGATAGTATGCAGCTGGTGGGTTTCGCCAGCCGTGAGGAACGCTCGCTTTTTCACCTGCTGACGTCGGTGAGTGGGGTGGGCATGAAGGTGGCCCTGGCCATCATGGGTACCTACCGCATGGGGGAGCTTGTATCAATCTTGGGCTCAGGGGATCACGGCTCCCTCACCAAGGTAACCGGGGTGGGTAAGAAGACCGCCCAGCGCCTGGTGCTCGAACTCAAGGATAAGATCCAGAAAGACTACGAGGTCGTCGGCGCGGATGCCACCATTGTCTCCACCTCACCCGGTCACTCGGAGGCTTTCGATGCTCTGGCGGCACTGGGCTTCACTTCGGAAGAGGTGAGGTACTTCCTGAAGAATGTCGATGTGGAGAAACTATCCACACAGGAGATCGTCAAGATCGCCCTCAGGAACATGACTGCGAAGGGAGGGCGTTAATCCGTGGAGTTCATGGAGACCAATCGCTTCGTCACCCCCGATGTGACCTATCGCGACGAGGAGAATGATGGGGGTTTGAGACCCCAGCGACTGGTAGATTACATTGGCCAGGAGCGTGTGAAGGAAAGAATGACCATCTTCATGCAGGCTGCGCGCCTACGGGATGAGCCGCTCGATCACGTGCTGCTCTACGGCCCCCCTGGGCTCGGCAAGACCACTTTGTCTATGATCATCGCCCACGAGATGGGTGTGAACATCAAGATCACCTCAGGCCCCGCTATCGAGCGTCCTGGCGACCTGGCGGCAATTCTATCCAACCTGGAGGACCGTGATGTTTTGTTCATCGATGAAATCCACCGGCTCAGCCGACACGTAGAAGAGGTGCTTTACCCGGCCATGGAGGATTACGTCCTCGATATCGTGATCGGCAAGGGCCCGGCAGCCCGGTCGGTGCGCATTGATCTGCCACGTTTCACCTTGATCGGAGCCACAACGCGAGCAGGACAACTGACCGCTCCCCTCCGGGATCGTTTCGGCGTAATCAACAAGCTCGAGCTCTATCGACCGGAGGAACTGCGTGCCATCGTCGATCGCAGTGCGAAGCTTCTCGACGTACCGATCCACGAAGATGCCTGCCTAGAGATTGCACGCAGGAGCCGTGGCACACCGCGACTGGTCAACCGGATCCTCAAGCGCGTGCGCGACTATGCCCAGGTCAAGGGTGAGGGTAAAATTACCCTGGCCCTCGCCGATGCTGCGCTCGCCATGCTCGACATCGATGCCCGTGGGCTCGACGCTGTGGACCGTGGAATCCTCAAGACGATCATCGAGAAATTCGAGGGAGGGCCGGTGGGGGTAGAGACCCTGGCCGCGGCCACCGGAGAAGAATCCACCACGATCGAAGATGTTTACGAACCCTTCCTTCTGCAGGAGGGCTTCCTCAAGCGCACCCCCAGGGGACGCGTTGCGACAGCTCAGGCCTATGACCACCTGCACCTGGAAGTGGTGCGGGACCTGACCAACTGGAACGAGGTGTTCGAATGATGAAAAGACAGATTTTTTTCACCCTTTTAGCCTTCTTGCTCCTGTCCACCGTCTCCTTTGCGGCCGAGGATTCCCTCAAGATCGGCGTGACCGAAGGCAGTGCGGTGGTGGTGCTATCCCAGGATGGTTTTGACCTGTGGACCGACGGCTCACCGGCGACAAGCCTTCCGGACCAGCGCGTGGTCATCGAGGAATCGGGCGGCAAACTGGTGCTCAGCGGGAATGCGGGGGGCAATTTGGCCCTGCCCACAGGTGACTGGGTGCTCTTCGCACGCGGTGAGGACCTTGACTCCTCACGAGTCGTGATCGACGGGACCAGCTACCGGGGCGGCGCCACCGCCAGTTTGTACAATGGCCGGGTCCAGGGGATCAACCTCGTACTGATGGATCACTATCTCTACGGTGTCCTGCCGAAAGAAATGTCCCCTTCATGGCCGCTGGAAGCGTTGAAAGCCCAGGCGATCGCCGCGCGCAATTTTGCCGAGAGCAGTCGTTCGAAACATGCCGAGAAGGGGTACGATCTTTGCGACACCACGGACTGTCAGGTCTACGGTGGCATGGCCATCGAGGCACCGGCAACGAACCGGGCCGTCGACGAAACGTCCGATTTACGCCTTTATTACGGGGACGACCTGGTGCAGTGTTATTACCATGCGAATAGTGGTGGACACACGGCCAGTGTCGAGAACGTTTGGTCGCGCGGCGCGGCCTATCTCGTGGGCAAACCCGATCCCTACAGTGACGGCACCCCCAGCGAACGCTGGTCGGCCACCTACACCCGCGAGGAAATCGAGCGGACCCTGGCGCAAGCCGGTTACCGGATCGGCGATCTGATTGCCGTGACCGTAGAAGAAGTGGCTCAGGACTTTCGCGTGCAGCGGATCACCTTCCGGGGCAATCGCGACAGTGTCACGCTGGAGAAAGAAGCCGTACGCCGGATTTTTGGCTACACGACCTTCCGGTCCATCTGGTATGAAGTGGATTTTGGCGGTAACATGTACATGCGCGATGCCGTCACCTCACGCGCCGGTGAGACCCGTGGACTCGTGGTGCGATCGATCGGGGGCGATGAAGCGCTCGGTGGTTCGCTCTACGCGGCGACGGACCGTGGCATCACAGCAGTGGAGACCACCGGCGATGAAATCACCTTCGCCGGTCAGGGTTTCGGTCACGGAATCGGGATGAGCCAGTGGGGCGCCCGAACCATGGCCGAGGAGGGCGCGACCTTCGAGGAGATCCTGACCTTTTACTATACGAACACCGAAGTGAGATAGGAGTTTACGTGCATATGAAACGACAAGATTTTTATTTCGACCTGCCCGATGTGCTCATCGCGCAGGTCCCCCTGCGCCATCGGCCGACCTCTCGGTTGATGGTGCTCGAACGTGGCGAGGAGACGATCGAACACAAACAGTTCTCCGATCTTACCGAGGAACTGAGGGCCGGTGATCTGCTCGTTGTCAATGACACCAAGGTGCTCCCCGCTCGCCTCTACGGCAAGCGGAGGACCGGGGCGGCCGTTGAGTTTCTACTGCTCAAGCGTTTGACGGGCGACCGCTGGGAGACTATGGTCAAGCCCGGTCGCAAGGCCAAGATTGGCGACGAGATCGTCTTTGGTGACGGTCGATTGATCGCCGAGATCCTGGAACACGGTGAAGCCGGAACCCGCATCGTGCAGATGCACTACGAAGGAATCTTCGAGGAGATCTTAGACGAGCTGGGGCATATGCCGCTGCCCCCCTACATCACGGAAGAACTGAAGGAAAAGAATCGCTACCAAACGGTCTATGCCAAGCAGGAGGGTTCAGCAGCGGCGCCAACGGCGGGACTGCACTTCGACGAGGCCCTGATCGATCAGCTGAAGGCGCGTGGCATCCGCATCGCCCCCCTGACCCTCCACGTGGGGCTGGGGACCTTTCGGCCGGTAAAAGCCGACGAGATCACCGATCACGAGATGCACGCAGAGTATTATGATCTTTCTGAAGAGACAGCCGACTTGATCAATGAGACCAAGAAGAAGGGGGGACGGGTCATCGCCGTGGGGACTACTTCCACCAGAACCCTCGAATCGATCGCGGACGAGTCTGGGGTCGTGCGGGCGAGCAAGGGATGGACGGATATCTTTATTTATCCTGGTTATCAGTTCAAATGTATCGATGGGCTGATCACGAACTTCCACCTACCGGAGTCCACCCTGATCATGCTGGTCAGCGCCCTCTACGGTAGAGAGCGTACCCTTGAGGCCTACCGCACGGCTGTAAAAGAAGCGTATCGATTTTTCAGCTTTGGCGATGCCATGTTGATCAAACCACCGACGAATCCAGAAGGAGAGAACCATGCCACTGACCTTTAAGCTGTTAAAAGAAGACAAGGAGACGCGCGCCCGATTGGGGCACATCACCACCCCGCACGGGGAGATCGAGACCCCGATCTTCATGCCCGTGGGGACCAAGGCCACAGTCAAGGCCATGACACCGGAAGAGGTCAAGGATCTGGGTGCCCAGATCATCCTGGCCAACACCTACCACCTCTTCCTTCGCCCCGGTCACGGTTTGATCGAGCGGGCCGGGGGCTTGCATCGATTCATGAACTGGGACGGCCCCATCTTGACCGATAGCGGTGGCTTTCAAGTTTTCTCCTTAGGCGACAGTCGTAAGATCACGGAGGAAGGGGTCAAGTTCCAGTCACATATCGATGGCTCCTATCATTTCATCCGCCCCGAGGATTCCATCGCCATCCAAAACGCACTCGGGGCCGATATCATCATGGCCTTCGACGAGTGTCCGCCCTATCCTGCGGATCACGAGTACGTGAAGAAAAGCCTTGAGCGCACCACCCGCTGGGCAAAACGATCGAAGGAAGCCCATGCCCGTCCCGACGAGCAAGCGCTTTTTGGGATCATCCAGGGTGGTATGTACAAGGATCTCAGGAAGCAGAGCACCGAGGAACTGCTGGCTCTCGATTTCCCCGGTTACGCCGTGGGCGGATTGAGCGTGGGGGAGCCCAAGGACATCATGTACGAGGTCCTCGATTACAGCGTGGAGTGGTTGCCCAAGGACAAACCCCGTTACCTCATGGGTGTGGGCAGTCCAGACGCTCTCTTTGCAGGGGTGGAGCGCGGGATCGATATGTTCGACTGTGTGCTACCGACGCGTATCGCTAGAAACGGCACGGCCATGACGAGCAAGGGGCGGATCAGCATCAAGAACGCCCAGTACACAGAAGACTTCGGTCCGTTGGACGCGGCCTGTTCCTGCTACACTTGTAGCAATTATTCCAGGGCCTACCTGCGTCATCTCTTTAAAGCCAACGAGATCCTGTCGGCTCGACTCTTTACCATCCACAACCTGCATTTTCTCCTCCACCTGATGGAGAACATCCGCGAGGCGATTCGAGAAGACCGCCTGCTGGCCTTCAAGAAAGAATTTTTCGACGAATACGACGGTTAAGTTTTGAAGGTCACCGAAAATTAGTGTAGAATGGTCTTGAACTTAAAAATACGAGGAGGCAAATTATGAACAATGCTATGATCCAGATTTTTTACATCGCAGCGCTTTTCGGACTCATGTACTTTCTCTTGATCCGACCGCAAAGAAAGAAGAACAAAGAGTTGGCACAGATGCGTGATGCGCTCAAAAATGGCGATCGCGTAACAACAATCGGTGGCATCAAGGGTGAAGTGAAACGCATCAGTGAAGATGACATCCTCCTGAAGGTCGGGGAAACGCAGATCGAGATCAAAAAATGGGCGATCGGAAACGTAGATAAGTAGCCAACAGCCCGGCAATGTGATATACTGTCTGGGTAAGATTTTTTGATAATGGTAGGAGGGAAATCGAATGAAACACGTGAAGACGCTCACGCGCGGGAACCTCAAGTCCACCCTGTTGACGGGCGGTTGCGGTGAATGCCAGACATCGTGCCAGTCCGCATGCAAGACGAGCTGCACGGTGGGAAACCAGTCCTGCGAAAAATAAGTGCAAGAGTCCCAAAGCAGCCTAGGCTGCTTTTTTCACGTTAGCGAGGAGGCGTTTTTTTGATTCATCAATTCACCAGAGGCGGACACTATTTCGCCCTCGACGTACACAGCGGGGCGGTTCACATGATCGACGACGTGACGGCCGCAGTTCTCTCACATCACGACGGAAAACAAGTGGACAATCGCGAGATGCTGGAGATGCGGTTTGGTCCCAAGGCCCTGCGCGAATCGGAGGAAGAGGTCAAGCAGTTGATTGACGAGGGCCTTCTTTTCTCTGAAGACGGGATGCCCGTCGAGAAAATCAACGCCCACCAACCCGTGGTAAAGGCCCTCTGCCTGCACGTGGCCCACGACTGTAACCTGCGGTGCACCTATTGCTTTGCCTCCCAAGGGGATTTCGAGGGCGATCGTCTCCTCATGCCCCTGGAGGTCGGCAAACGATCGTTAGCCTTTCTCGTGGAGAACTCCGGCAACCGTCGTAATCTAGAGGTGGATTTTTTCGGTGGGGAGCCGCTGATGAACTTCGAAGTGGTCAAGGAGCTCGTGGCCTACGGTAGGGAACTGGAAAAGGGAAGGGACAAGCGGTTTCGCTTTACCTTGACCACCAATGGCGTGCTCCTCGATGACGAGATCATCGATTTTCTCAATGAAAATATGCACAACGTGGTCCTGAGTCTCGACGGCGACCGGACAATCAACGACCGGATGCGCCCCACCACCAACGGACGCGGGTCTTACGACCTGATCGTACCCAGGTTTAAAGAGCTCGTGGACAGGCGGGGGGGACGAAATTACTATGTCCGGGGCACCTTTACGCATTTTAACGCGGACTTCACAGATGATGTGCTTCACCTGCACGACCTGGGTTTCAACGAGACCTCGGTGGAGCCCGTCGTGGCTGAACCGCACCACGCCTACGCCTTAAGGGAATCGGACCTCGATACCATCAAGGCGGCCTACGATCGCTTGGCCGAGGCCATGATCGAAAGACGCCGGTCGGGGAGACCCTTCCACTTTTTCCACTACGCCATCGATCTCGATCAGGGCCCCTGCGCCGTGAAACGCGTCTCCGGTTGTGGCGCCGGCTCGGAGTACCTGGCCATCACCCCGGAGGGGGAAATCTACCCTTGCCACCAGTTCGTCGGCAAACCGGAGTTCAAGATGGGTAGCGTGATGGAGGAACCGGTCACCATGAGAAAAACCCATGATTTCGCGGCCGCCCACGTCTACCACAAGCCCACCTGTCAAGCCTGCTGGGCCAAGTTCTACTGCTCCGGCGGCTGCCATGCCAATGCCTATAACTTCAACGGAAACCTGACGGAACCCTACGCACTGGGTTGCGAAATGGAAAAGCATCGCATCGAAAATGCCATTTACCTCAAGGCCATGGAGATGCTCGAGGAGTGATCATCAAAATGACGTATCCCTATTTAGAACATACGCCCGACATCCATTCCACGGCGTTCGTCGCACCGACGGCTGAGCTCATCGGACGCGTGAGCGTCGCTGAGTCGGCCAGCATCTGGTTCGGCACCGTGATCCGAGGGGACGATAACTTCGTGCGGATCGGCAAGCGTACGAACATCCAGGACAACTGCACGCTACACATCGCTGGCGACGAGCCGACGATCCTCGGGGACGAGGTGACCGTCGGTCACGGGGCCATCGTGCACGCCTGCGAGATAGCCGACCGCGTGTTGATCGGCATGGGGGCGATCCTCCTGAATGGCGCCAGGATCGGCGCTAACTCGATCGTGGCGGCCGGAAGTGTGGTGACACCGGGCACGGTGATTCCGCCGGGCTCTATGGTCATGGGTACACCGGCAAAAGTCGTGCGGCCTCTGACGGAAGATGAGATTGCGCACATTGCCCAGTCGGCAGAAGAGTACGTGCGCTTGGCACGTACCCATGCTGAGTCAAAAGGAGGAGACGCAAGATGAAGCCTGTGAAACTAGCGGGAATCCTGGTGCTCATCGCCCTGATGGTCACCGTAGCCCTGACGGGGGTCGGCGTGGGGAACTACCGCGTGGCGCCCATCGCCGAGGATATGAACCTTGGTTTGGATATCAAGGGCGGCGTCGTCGTGGTCTACGAGGCCCAGACAGACGCCACCGGAACAGAACTGACGCGATTGATGGATCAGACAAAGGGTGTCATCGGGCGTCGCGTGAACGCACTGGGTCTGACAGAACCCAACATCTCCGTCCAAGGGGAAAAGCGCCTGCGCATCGAGCTACCCGGCGTCGACAATGCCGGGGATGCCATCGCGGTCATCGGACGGACAGCACAGCTGGAGTTCGCCTTGGTGGATGTCGATGACATGACGACCATCGACGAGCAGCGTGAGGATTTCGTCGCCGAGACGGTTCTCACCGGACAAAATGTTGAAAACGCAGAGATCGCCTACGACCAGGACAACCGCCCGGGCGTGTCCCTGACCTTCGATAGCGAGGGCACGCGGGCTTTCGAAGCAGCCACGCGGAAGGCCGTCGAATCGGAGCTAGGCTTCGGACAGATCGCCATCTTACTCGATGGGGTTGTGATCAGCGCCCCGGTCACGGAAGTGATCATCGGGAGCGGGGAAGCCATTATCAGCGGTAACTTTACGCTCGAAGAGGCCGGCAACCTAGCGGCCCTCATCCGCGGGGGTGCGCTACCTGTCAATCTCGAGGAGATCCAGACCTCCGTCATCGGACCAACCCTGGGTCTCAACTCGCTGAAACTGGCCATCGACGCCGCCCAGATCGGTCTGCTGCTGGTTGTAGCCTACATGATCCTGTACTACCGCCTGCCCGGAGTCCTGGCGGCCCTCGCCCTGGTCCTCTACGGCACCATCGTGCTCTTCACCATGACGGCCTTTGACGCCACGCTGACCCTCCCGGGTGTCGCGGGTATCGTGCTGTCCTTTGGTATGGCCGTCGATGCCAACGTCATCATTTTTGAGCGTATCAAAGAGGAGCTGGCCGTTGGCAAGACGCTTCGCTCGTCCATCAAGGCGGGTTTCCAGAAGGCGCTGCGGACCATTGTGGATGCCAATGTGACCACGATCATCGCCGCCATCATCCTGTACATCTTCGGGGAAGGGCCTATCAGGGGCTTCTCCGTGACGCTTATGATCGGTATTGCCACATCGATGATCACGGCCGTCTTCGTGACGCGCACGATGCTCTTTGATATCATTCTGATTAAGGCTTTCAACAAGAAACGTTACTTCGGTCATAAGGAGGTCGAGAAAGCATGAACATGATCAAACACCACAAACTGTTCTTCGGCCTCTCTGCAGCGGTTATTCTAGCGGGTATTCTGGCCGCCGTGATCTTCGGGGTGAACCTGGGGATCGACTTCACCGGTGGTACGATGGTTCAGATCGATCTGCACGAGCAGGTCTCCCTCGACGCCATCGGTGAGCTTCTGGCACCCTTCGATCTGGAGGAAGAGGTGGTACACGCCGGTGAGGAGCGCCACGAGATTATCATCAAAACCCGTGAGTCCCTCGACAACGCCAGCCGCATGGAGATTTTCTCTGTCTTCCAAGAAGCCTATGGCCTTGAAGATACGGACTTCCTCGGTGCGGAACAGTTCGGACCCACCATCGGTGGGGAGATCCAGCAACGTGCGCTCTTTGCCGTGCTGGCCGCAGCCGTCTGTATGCTCGTCTACATCTGGTTCCGTTTCGAATTGATGTTCGGCTTCGCAGCCATTCTTGCCCTCGTGCACGATGTGGCGATTTTGCTCGCCATCTACAGTCTCTTCCGTGTGCCGGTGAACTCTTCTTTCATCGCGGCGGTCCTGACCATCGTCGGGTACTCGATCAACGATACCATCGTGGTCTTCGACCGGATCCGGGAGAATCTCTACCACACCAAGGGAACCTTTTTCGATATCGCCGATCTCAGTGTGAAGCAGACGCTCTCGCGCAGTATCAACACCTCGCTGACCACGGGTCTCGTGATCGGCAGCCTCTATTTCCTCGGTCTCGAGTCCATTCGAGACTTTGCCTTCCCGCTCTTCGCCGGTGTGATCGTGGGTACCTACTCATCGATTTTCATCGCCAGCCCCACCTGGGCCCTGCTCAGAACGCGCTTCAAACCGAAAAGAGTCTAGTGAAAGCGGCCTGTTGAGGGTATAATGGAGAAAAGAGGAAAGGAGGCACCCAGATGCAAATCACCTTTATCATTTCATTGGTCTTCGCGATCATCGTGGCACTTTTCGCGTTACTCAACGCGAACGTGGTGACGATCAACCTGCTGTTCAGACAATTTGAACTGAGCCAGGCCATCGTGATCTTGGTTTCCAGTGTCTTCGGCGCACTGATCGTGTTTTTGCTCGATAGTGTGAAGAAAGTGAAGAAAAACATGCAGATGAAGGAACTGAAAAAGCAGCTGACGGCTGTCGAAAAGGAGAAGGAAGCGCTCGTGCTTCAAGTTGAAGCGGAGAAGCAGCGCCGAGAGCTCCTGGAGAAAGAACGCGACCAGGTCGTCGTTGAGAACACCGAAGCGAAGGAGGAACCCACCGTCTCGGAAGAAGGAGAGCAGACGGGAAGGGTGTAATACATGTTGGATGAAAAAATATGGCGGGAGGGAATCGGAGACCCCGAAAAAGCGCGAAGGCTCGTGCGGTCCCTCAACGTCAGTCCAATCATGGCGGATTTACTCGTCAAACGGGGGCTTGATACGCCGGAAAAAGCATCGGCCTTCATGAAACCCACATTGAAGGATCTCCACGATCCTTTTTTGTTTCCAGAAATGGACAAAGCCGTAGGGCGTATTCGAAGAGCCCTCAAGAACAAGGAGCGCATCACCGTATATGGTGATTATGATGTGGACGGGATCACGAGTATCTCCGTGATGCTACATTATTTTGATCATATCGGTTGCAAAGCCGATTACTATATCCCAGATCGGGAGGATGAAGGCTACGGGCTGAACGCCGAGGCCATCGAGAACATCTATCAGAAGGGATGCGATCTCCTCATCACAGTGGATTGCGGCATCACCTCAGTGGAGGAGGCCGAGCGCTGCAAGGAGCTGGGGATCGACCTGATCGTGACAGACCACCACGAGCCACAGGAAACACTACCGGACTGCGTGGCCATCGTGAACCCCAAGGTGGGGAATTACCCCTTCCGCATGCTGGCGGGCGTAGGCGTGGCCCTCAAGCTCGTCCACGCCCTGTTGGGGAACGATCATTTCTTCTCCACCATCGATACCTATATCGGGATCACGGCCCTGGGGACGGTGGCGGATATCGCGCCGCTTGTCGATGAGAACCGGATCATCGTGGCCAGGGGCCTCGAGGAATTGAACCGCCGCCGGCACATCGGACTTTATGAGCTCTACCAGGTGAGCGGTCTGGAAAAACAGCGGATCGAGGCCAGTCACATTGCCTTCAACCTGGGACCCCGGATCAATGCCACGGGGCGGATCAACGAACCACAGATCGGCGTGAAGCTACTGATGACACGCTCGCAATCGGAGGCCATCGCGCTGGCCCAGAAAATGAACGCCATGAACGATGAGCGCCGGGCCATCGAGGAAGCGATTTTCAACGAGGCCCTCGACTACATCGATAAGCACGTGGACCTGGCGACAGAACGCATGATTATCGTCCAAGGCCGAAACTGGCACCACGGCGTGATCGGTATTGTGGCCTCGCGGCTCACCCAGCGCTTCCACCGACCGAGCATGGTCCTCAACCTAGAGGACGATGGCATTGCCAAGGGATCGGCCCGTTCGATCGACGATCTCAATCTTTTCGAGATCCTGTCGCGCTACAAGAAATTCTTCCTGAAGTTCGGTGGCCACGAGATGGCAGCCGGACTGTCCATGACGGCCGAGAATGTGGCGCCCTTCGTCCGGGCGGTCAACGAAGAGCTGTCCACCTACGACGAGAGCTGTTTCTACCGCAAGGTCGTCTACGACCTCACGGTGGACGCCAGGGCCCTGCACTTTGACTTTCTCGATGAGATGAACCGTCTCGAGCCCTTTGGCGTCAAGAACCCGCGACCGCTGCTCCACTTCAAACAGATGAAAGTAGCCCAGCGACGCGCCGTGGGCAAGCAACGTGACCACCTCAAGCTCACCCTTGTGAAAGACGGCAGGAGTCTCGATGCCATCGGCTTTCGCATGATCGATGAGGATTTTCCCATTTCGGAGGGAGAGGTCCTCGATCTCGTGGGTCATCTTGAGCGCAACGAGTACAACGGCACCGTGACCCTACAGCTCTTGGTAAGAGATCTCAGACGTCCCTCGGAGGATCACCTGCCCTTTACGAAGAAGGGGATCTTCTTCTCCCTGGACCAGGGCCGCATGGTGTTGGCCAACCATGGCCGCGCCGATTGGCGCTACGCCCATCCCGAGGAACGGACACCCCACCTCTGTATCTTTACCCTAGAGGGATACCGGGATGTGATCGAAGGCAAGCTCGAAGAGGAGAGAATCCTTCTCTTGCCAACGCTCAAAGAGCTCTCGCGGTTCGCGCCGGAAGCACTGAGCTTTTACGACCGGCCCTTCGATACGCGTTATCTCGTGTATGAAAAGGAACCCCTGACGCGCTACATGGAACCGGCCGAGCATTTTATGCCAAATCGGGAGGAGCTCCTGGACATTTACCGGATCGAGGTCGGCACCACCGGCATCGATGATCTGGTCAAGCAACTGGGTCTCACCGCTGCCAAAATCTTGATCGGGCTCGATCTACTCGGGCGTTTGTCACTTTTAACCTACGAATTGGACGGGCATCTCATCACTGTGAAGGAGAAGCACCGCCCCAAGAAGAAAATTGATCTCGAACACACGGCCGTTCACCGGCGGTACGCCGAGATCCTCAATCAATAGGAGGCAAGTATGGACTTTACTGCGAAAATTCGCGTGATCGAAGACTTTCCCAAGAAAGGGATTTCATTTAAAGATATCACCACACTACTCAAAGATCCCGAGGGACTGAGAGATGCCATCGATACGATGATCGACCAGGTATCGGATCTTGACTTCGACCTGATCGTGGGTCCCGAGGCGCGCGGTTTCATCGTGGGCACGCCCATGGCCTATGCCATGAAAAAGGGCTTTGTGCCCATTCGTAAGCCGGGCAAACTGCCCGCGGAGACTCTGCGCTACGAGTACGAGCTAGAGTACGGTACCGACGTGCTCGAGATGCACAAGGATGCCATCCGGCCCGGTCAAAAGGTACTGATCGCCGATGATCTGCTCGCCACGGGGGGGACGACCAAAGCGGTCGTGGAGATGATCGAGGCCCTCGGCGGCGAAGTCGTCGGTCTGGTCTTTTTGATCGAACTCGGTTTTCTCAAAGGTCGCGAGATGCTCGAGGGATACGACGTCCGATCCATTATCAAGGAATAGCCATGAGGTCCGCCCAAGGGTGGACTTCAACATTTTTTGAGCCGACCGTGTACGGTTGTTGAAACATCCGATTCTTTTCGATATAATGAGTGTCATACGAAAATGACTATCAAGACGTCTGAAGGTGCGAAATCATGTTGTTGAAAGACTATCTCGACGAACTCAATAAATACAATGACAAGTACGACCTCGACCGGATCGCCAAGGCTTACAACTTTGGCGAGATGGCTCATCTCGGCCAAAAAAGGAAATCCGGCCAGGATTACTTCATCCATCCCGTCGAGGTTTCGCTGATCTTGGCGGAACTTAACATGGATGAGGACACGATCATCGCGTCCCTTCTGCACGATGTGGTGGAGGACACCAACATCACCACAGCAGATGTGAAATCCAATTTCGGGGAAGATGCGGCCAATCTGGTCGATGGTGTGACCAAGCTCGGTCAGATTCATTACGAGACCAAGGAAGAACGTCAGGTGGAGAACTACCGCAAGATGTTCTTGGCCATGGCCAAGGATATCCGCGTGATCCTCATCAAGCTGGCCGACCGTCTGCACAATATCCGTACCCTGGAGTACATGACGCCCAAGAAGAAACGGGAGAAGGCGAAGGAGACCCTCGAGATCTACGCTCCCATTGCCCACCGGCTCGGTATCGCCAAGGTAAAGTGGGAACTCGAGGACATCAGCCTGAAGTTCCTCGACCCCGAGGGCTACGAGGAGCTACGTACTCTCGTCAACAAGAAGCGTCACGAGCGCGAGCAGGTGATCAATGGGGTCATCGAAAAGTTGGCGATCGAACTCGATGAGAACAATATTGACTACGATATCTACGGTAGGCCCAAGAGCTTCTATTCGATCTACAAGAAGATGCATCACCAGTCTAAGACCTTCGAGGAAATCTACGACATCACGGCTATCCGGATCATCGTCAACTCCGTGGCCGATTGCTATAGCGTGCTCGGGATCGTGCACGCCATGTGGAAGCCCTTCCCCGGTCGGGTGAAGGACTATATCGCCATGCCCAAATCTAACATGTACCAGTCCCTGCACACCACGGTCATGGGAGACCGAGGCGAGCCCTTTGAAATCCAGATCCGCACCTGGGAGATGCACCACGTCTCCGAGTATGGAATCGCGGCCCACTGGAAGTACAAGGAAGGGAGCCACAGGGGCGACCAGATGGAGGAGAAGCTTAGCTGGATCCGTCAGATGATGGAGTGGCAGGGCGAGCTCAACGACCCGAGTGAGTTTATGAAGAGCCTGAAGTTCGACCTCTTCAACAATGAGGTCTTCGTCTTCACGCCAGAGGGTGACGTGATCAATCTGCCCGCCGGCGCTACACCCGTTGATTTCGCCTATAAGATTCACTCCGCCGTGGGGAACAAGTGCGTGGGGGCCAAGGTGAACGGTCGGATCGTCCCCCTTAATGTCAAGCTCAAGAACGGCGAGATCGTGGAAATTCTGACGTCGAAAAACGCCAATGGTCCCTCTAGGGACTGGTTGAAGTTCGTCAAATCCACCAATGCCAAGAACAAGATCAAGCATTGGTTCAAAAAAGAACGTCGGACAGAGAATATCGAAAAGGGCAAGGAAATGCTTGAGAAGGAAGTGCGCAAGGCGGGCTTCGGTGCGGGTGTCCTCAGCGACAACAAGTATATGGATCCGATCCTCAAGCGCCTTAGCGTCAAGAAGGTGGAGGACCTCTACGCTGCCATCGGTTACGGCGGCATCCAGATGACCCAGGTGCTCCCGAAGATCCGCGAGATCTACAAGGACCAGCACAAGGAAGAGCCGCCTGATGTCATCGACATCAAGCGTGAATCCCGCGAAGAAGAAAAACGCGGTTCCAAGAGTGGCGTTAAGATCCAAGGGATCGACGACGTGCTCGTGCGCTACGCCAAGTGTTGTAACCCCGTACCCGGGGACAAGATCATCGGCTACATCACAAGGGGCCGTGGCATCACTGTCCATAGGGCCGACTGTCCCAACTTTGAGAAGGCAGATGATACGAAGAAACGCTTTATCGAAGTCCAGTGGTCCGAGGATGTCAGCTACAACTACTCGACGGAGGTGCAGATCGTGGCACCCGATCGCAAGGGCCTCCTCTCCGATATCACGGCGATAATCTCTGAAACGACCTTGACCGTGACGGGTGTCAACGCCAAGATCGGTAAGAACCAGATCGCGATCATCAACCTGACGATTGAGATCAAGGACAAGAACCAACTGAGACAACTGATGACCAAACTCAAGCAGATGCCCGAGATCATCGAGGTCAAACGGGTGACGAGCTAAGGAGGAAGAAGATGCGAGCAGTCGTGCAGCGGGTGACGGGGGCTTCTGTGACCGTCGATGGGGAGACCGTCGGCGCATCGGAGAGAGGACTGATGGTCCTGCTCGGCGTAGGCGCCGAGGATGGTCCCGACGATGTGACCTACATGGTGAACAAGATCAGCAATCTACGGATCTTTGAAGATAGCGAGGAGAAGATGAACCTGAGCCTGAAGGACGTGGGTGGCCAGATGCTGGCGGTGAGTCAATTCACGCTCTACGGTGATTGTCGCAAGGGGCGCAGACCGGCCTTCACTAGCGCCGCGCCGCCCGCGGTGGCGGAGACCTTGTACGAAGATTTCGTCACCGGTATCAGACAAGAGGGCATCCGGTGCGAGACGGGTACCTTCCAGGCCCATATGATGGTCCGGCTCGAAAACGACGGACCCGTCACACTACTCATCGATTCAAAGAAGGAGTTTTAACCATGGAAATAAAAATTTTTCAATTGGGCCCCCTGCAGACCAACTGTTATGTGGTCAGCCACGAGAGCGAGGCCCTGATCGTCGATCCCGGTGGCGATCCGTCCCCTGTGATCGGCTTCCTCGATAAAAATGAGCTGAAAGCCAAGGCGATCCTCCTGACCCACGGACACGGGGACCACATCGGCGGCGTAAAACCACTGGTCAAGCGCTACGACTGTCCCTTACATGTTGGGGAGGGCGATGTGGAGATGATCACGAACGCAGCGCTGAACCTGTCGGCGCACACGGGTGGGGAGACGACGCTCGATGCCGATGGTACCTTCAGCCACGGGGACAGCTTTCCCTTCGCCGGCATGACCGTCGAGGTCATCGGTACACCCGGACATACGAAGGGTGGCCTGTCCTACCGCTTCGGCGACGTGCTCTTTTCAGGGGATACGCTTTTTCTCGAGTCCATCGGACGCACGGACCTGCACGGCGGGGACCAGGCTGAGATCGTCCGCTCGATCAAACAGAATCTCTACCGACTTCCCGATGAGACGAAGGTCTACCCCGGCCACGGTCCGGCCACGACCATCGGTCACGAGAAGAAGCACAACCCGTACGTGCGCTAGGGGCTGCTGACATGTGGATGAAAGCCTACGATCGCGACCACCTGAAGGGTCTTTTTGATATCCCACCGACCCATGAGGTGCGTCTGATCGAAGACGCAGAAGGCGTCCGACTCTCCATCGATCGCGGGGAGGAGGACGTCCTTTTCGTACCCCTGGAGCTGTCGGACGACCCGCTGGTGGCCAAGCGTGCCCTTTACCGCGCCCTCTCGGCCCACTACACCACCGCCTCCGACTGGGGGATCCTGGTGGGCGTACGCCCTATGAAGATTCTCCACGGTCTCTACGACCGGGGCCATTCGGAAGAAGAGGCGCGGCAGATCCTAGCCCACACCTATCTGATCAGCCCTGATAAGATCGATCTCATGTGCCGCGTGGCCGTGAGAGAGCGCCCGATTCTGACGGAGGGCGTGGGAAAAGCGATGAGTCTCTACGTGGGGATTCCCTTCTGCCCCACGCGATGCACCTACTGTTCCTTTGCCTCGAACGCCATCGACCGCAAACAGGGTTGGGTCGAACCTTACATCGAGGCGGTCTTGCGAGAAGCCGAAATCACCATCCGCTTCTTTAGGGCGCGCGGGTATAGGATTGATGATGTCTACATCGGCGGTGGTACGCCCACCAGTATCACGCCGGACCAGCTGGACCGGCTCATCGAAGGGCTCTTCGCCCATCTCGATCGAGATGAGGTCCGCTCCTTTACCGTGGAGGCCGGTAGACCGCTTACCGTGACAGAAGCTATGCTCGATGTGCTGGACAAGCAGGGGGTCGACCGCATCTGCCTCAATCCCCAGACCCTATCCGATGAAACGCTCGGTCGCATCAACCGTGGTCACGATGCCGCGGACTACATCGCTGCCTTCGAGCGGGCCACCGCGCGGGGTGCCTTTGAGATCAACGCCGATCTGATCCTGGGACTACCCGGCGAGGGACTGGCCGAGGTGGCCGATTCCGTGGACCGCCTCTGTGCCCTGGGTCCAGACCAGATCACCGTGCACACCCTCAGTCTGAAGCGCGGTGCTGGTCTGGCCCTGGAATCTGAACTCCTCGAGCGCGACACCTTGGTGACGGACATGATGGCCCTGGCCACTGGCCTGCTGGAGAGGGCGGGCTACGACCCTTACTACCTCTACCGCCAGAAGAAAATGATCGGTCACCTGGAGAACGTGGGCTTCACCCGAGGTCCGGTGAACCGCTACAATGTGCGCATCATGGGCGAGCGTCACGTGATCTTGGCCCTCGGGGCCGGGAGTGCCTCTAAGTGGTCGATCACGCCCGATCATTTCGAGCGCTTTTCTAACATCAAAGGGCTCGAGCAGTACGTCCGCGAGATCGATGGTCTGATCGAGAAGAAGATCGCCTCTCTCGAAGCGCTCTATCCGCTTGACGCAGGTGAGTGAAATCAGTATACTTAAGACAATCACATAACGAAACGATGCGCGGAAGAAAGCAGTAACCGCGGTACGATTCCAAGCGACCCCGGGACGGTGAGAGCCGGGGAATCCGCTACCCGGTGAAGGACACCCGCAAGAAAAGCATCGACCAACGAAGTGGGCGCCCGAGGGCGTCAAACAGGGTGGCACCGCGGGAGCATAGACTCTCGTCCCTAGGGGACGGGAGTTTTTTTGATGGCAGAAAAGGAGGAGGAGCGAAAATGATACAAAAACCCAAGGGAACGCGCGACCTATTGGCTGACGACGTGAAGAAGTGGTTGTACGTGGAAGGTGCGATCCGTGAGATCACGAGAAAATATGGGTACAGTGAGATCCGCACCCCCATGTTCGAGAAGACGAAACTTTTCAAGCGCGGGGTGGGGGAGACAACCGATATCGTGCAAAAAGAGATGTACACGGTGATCTCCGATCAGGGGCTCGGCAAGTTCAAGGCCGGCACCTTTGACCTCGACAAAGAGGGCTTCACGCTCAAGCCCGAGGGCACGGCCCCCGTGGTCCGCGCCTTCGTGGAGAACAAGCTCTACGCCGATGCACAGCCCACGAAGATTTTTTACCTAACCCCCTGCTTCCGCCACGAGCGACCCCAGGCCGGTCGCCTGCGGCAGTTCCACCAGTTCGGCATCGAGATCTTCGGATCGGAGACGGCCACCTCCGATGCGGAGGTCATCGCCCTGGCTGACGATCTCATGAAGACCTTGGGGCTTAAGGACATCCACCTAGAGATCAACTCCATCGGCTGTCCCGAGTGCCGACCGTCCTACGACAAGATGCTCAAGACCTACTTGGAGTCCCATGAAGAAGACCTCTGCGAGACATGCAAGGGACGGATCGAGACGAATCCCCTGCGGGTGCTCGACTGTAAGGTGACCAGTTGCCAGCCGGTGATCGCACAGGCACCGGTGATCACCGATCACCTGTGCGCAGCCTGCGAAAGCCATTTTGAATCGGTGAAGACCTATCTCGAGGCATCGGAAGTGCCCTTCGTGGTGAATCCCTACATTGTTCGCGGACTCGATTACTACACGAAGACGGCCTTCGAGTTCATCTCCGGGGATATCGGCGCCCAGTCCACCGTTTGCGGTGGCGGACGCTACGATGGTCTCATACAGGAAGTGGGCGGACCCGCGACACCCGGTGTTGGCTTTGGGATGGGGATCGAACGCTTGATCATGACCATGGAAGCCCAGGGACTCTCTTTCGGAGAAGAGGAGCCTATCGATATCTTTATCGTGATCATGGGTGAGGCCGCCCGACGCTACGCCATGAAGACGGCGAAAAAGCTACGGGACCTAGGCCTTGCCGTGGACATCGATCACCTCGGACGTTCCTTTAAGTCCCAATTTAAGTACGCGGACAAGACGAACGCCGATTTCACGGTGGTCATCGGCGATAATGAGGTGGCCGACGAGGTCGTGACGCTGCGCAACATGCGCACGGGCGACCAGACGGAAATTGACTTGAAAGACCTGGAGGCTGTCAAAGCCCTGGTGAAGGAGGAGAAATAGATGCGTTTGAAACGAACGAGATACAATGGTGAACTGAGAGCCGGTGATATCGGCCAGCGAGTGGTGCTCACGGGTTGGGTGCAGAAGAAGCGGAACCTTGGGAGCTTGATCTTTGTTGACCTCAGGGATCGTACAGGCATCTGCCAGGTGGTGTTCGACGAAAAGGTCGACGCCGAGAGTTTCGAGAAGGCCAACGGCCTGCGCGGGGAGTTTGTCATTGCCATCGAGGGGGTCGTGCACGAGCGTGAGTCGAAGAATGCCGATCTTCCTACGGGCGACATCGAGATTTTTGCCGAGGATCTGGAGATTTTAAATGCCTCGGAAGTGCCACCGATCCACGTGCAGGACGATGACAAGGCCGCGGAAAAACTGCGACTGAAGTACCGTTACTTGGACTTGAGAAAACCCAAGATGCAGCGGAACCTGCTCTTTCGGAACAAGGTGACCCACGAGGTGAGAAGCTTCCTGGAGTCCGAGGGCTTTATCGACGTGGAGACCCCTGTTTTGACCCGTCCCACGCCGGAGGGTGCTCGGGACTATCTCGTGCCCTCGCGTGTGAACCCCGGTCACTTCTATGCCCTGCCACAGTCACCCCAGCTCTTCAAGCAGATCCTCATGGTCTCCGGTATCGACCGTTACTATCAGATCGTGAAGTGCTTTAGAGACGAGGACCTGCGCGCCGATCGCCAACCGGAGTTCACCCAGATTGATATCGAGATGAGCTTTGTGGATGAGGAAGATGTCTTTGCTATGAACGAACGGCTGATGCAGCGTATTTTCAAGTCTGCCCTCGATGTGGACGTGAAGCCCCCCTTCCAGCGGATGCCCTACGACGAGGCCATGGAACGCTTCGGTTCGGACAAGCCGGATATCCGCTTCGGTTTTGAACTCGTGGACGCCACTGAGATTTTGGCCGACTCTACCTTCAAGGTCTTCAGTGGGACCATCGCCAGCGGTGGCCACGTGCGCGGGATCAACGTCAAGGGCTACGCCGACTCCTTCTCACGCAAGGACATCACGAAACTCGAAGACTTCGTCTCTCATTACGGGGCCAAGGGACTCGCTTGGCTCAAAACGACCGATGGAGAGCTCGCCGGTCCCATCGCGAAGTTTCTCTCCGACGAAGAGAAGACCAAGCTCATGACGGCTTTTGATGCGGCCGACGGCGATTTGCTCTTCTTTGTGGCAGACAAACCACAAGTGGTCTTCGACAGTTTGGGCGCCCTGCGTGTCGAGGTGGCCAAGCGGCTCGATCTGCTCGACAAAAGCGAGTTCAAACTCCTCTGGGTCACGGACTTTCCGCTTTTCGAGCACGATGAAGAGGCCGGTCGTTATGTGGCCAAGCACCATCCCTTCACCTCGCCGAAACCTGAGGATGAGGACCTGCTCGAGACCGCACCGGACAAGGTGCGCGCCCGCGCTTACGACCTCGTGCTCAACGGGGTGGAACTCGGCGGAGGTTCCATCCGGATCCACCGTTCGGAGCTCCAGTCACGCATGTTCAAAGCCCTAGGCTTCACCGCTGAAGAGGCCCAGGAGAAGTTCGGCTTCCTGCTCGAGGCCTTCAAGTACGGCACACCTCCCCACGGTGGCATCGCCTACGGTCTCGACCGGATCGTGATGCTCCTGACGGGTGCCGATAACATCCGCGAGGTCATCGCCTTCCCGAAAACGCAGAACGCCACGGATCTGATGACGGCAGCACCGGGCCTGGCCGATGAGGCGCAGCTCGCCGAACTCGGCATCCAGGCGGTGACGAGCGACGATGAATAGACAGGGGAAGGTCATCGCCTGCGATGGCAATCTGGCCAAGGTCCAGTTGGTCCGACACGAGGCTTGCGACCACTGCAACGCCTGCGAGCTCGGTCAGGAGGAATCGATCAAGGTGATCGAGGTGGAGGCGCTCAATCCACTGGGCGCCAAGACCGGGGCCCTCGTCGAAATCGATATGGCCGACCAAAATGTCCTGGTAGCGGCCTTTATCGCCTACACCATCCCCTTGATCGTCCTGATCACCACCTTGGTCCTCAGTACAACTTTACTAAATTTCACGCCTTTCGCTGGTCAGGCGGAAGTGATTTCTGCTATACTTTCTATAGCGGCGACAGCGATCACCTATCTGGTGATCAAGAAAAATGACCATCGATTCAAAAACAGCGGGAACTATCTCGCTTCGATCGTGTCCATCGTCGCGCGACGAGAACTCTAAAAACACGAGTATTAGGGGGTAATACGATGTTTTGCAAAGATCTTAAATCCTGCGATCCCGCTGTCTACGGCGCGATCCAGAAAGAGCTCGATCGACAGAATAACGGTATCGAATTGATTGCATCGGAGAACAACGTGAGCCCGGGTGTCCTCGAGGCACAGGGCAGTGTGTTCACGAACAAATACGCAGAAGGGTATCCGGGCAAGCGCTACTACGGCGGTTGTGTCTATGCAGACGAGGTGGAGACCCTGGCCATCGAGCGACTCAAGGCTCTCTTTGATGCGGATCATGCGAACGTGCAGCCGCATTCGGGATCCAACGCGAACTTCGCCGTGTACTACGCGGTGCTCGAACCCGGTGATACGGTGCTCGGGATGAACCTGACGGACGGCGGTCACCTGACCCACGGATCACCCGTGAACATGTCGGGGATCCTGTACAATTTCGAATCTTACGGTGTGGATCCGGAGACGGAAATGATCGACTACGAGGTCGTGCGCGAGAAGGCACTCGCGGTCAAGCCCAAGATGATCGTGGCCGGGGCCAGTGCCTACAGCCGGATCATCGACTTCAAGAAGTTTCGAGAGATTGCCGATGAAGTGGGTGCCTACCTTATGGTGGACATGGCGCATATCGCCGGCCTCGTGGCAGCCAAGCTCCATCCGAATCCCTGTGAAGTGGCGGACTTCGTTACAACGACCACCCACAAGACCCTCCGCGGTCCCCGCGGTGGTGCCATCCTTTGCAAGGCAGAGCACGCCAAGAAGGTCGACAAGGCCATTTTTCCCGGCTCGCAGGGAGGTCCGCTGGTACACGTGATCGCTGCCAAGGCCGTGAGCTTCCTCGAGGCCCAGTCCGAGGCGTTCGTCACCTACCAGCAGAACGTAGTCGATAACTGCAAGCGCATGGCCGAAGGCCTTGTGAAACGAGGGTACAAGATCGTCTCCGGTGGAACGGACAACCACCTCTTCCTGATCGACCTGCGCAACAAGAACCTCACGGGAAAAGAAGCGGAGAAACGCTTGGGCGAGATTGATGTGACCGTGAACAAAAACACGGTACCCAACGAGACGGAAAGTCCCTTCGTCACGAGCGGTCTACGCATCGGAACGGCCGCCGTTACCACGCGCGGCATGGGCCTAGAAGAGATGGACCGGATCGTGGACCTTATGGATCGCTGCTTGACAGGCGATGAGGACCTCGAGGGTCTAAAGAAAGAAGTGCTTGCGCTTTGCGAGCATTTCCCCGTGTACGAGTAGCCTGATCTAGGGACCGGCCAGTTTATCTGGCCGGTCTTTTCACAAAATTTTTCGCGCAAGGAAGCCACCCCCTTCATGCGTGCAGAACAGTCGGTCATGAAAGGAGGGTGATTCCCCCGTGCATATGAAAACCTTTCGCGTGATGTTACTTTTCAACCTGATCGCGCTGATCGCCGCGGTGGCGACAAAGACCAGCCTGGCCTATGCCTTTTTGGTCATCTGCATCGTCGATAGCCTGCTCCTGGTCCGGCAGGGCATTGACCTGGACGCAATTTTTAGGCAACTGCGGGCGACGCTTTTGGATATAGGAGAGATCCTGATGCTCATCCTGACCCTTGGCGCCTTCATCGCCTTGATGCTTGCCTCGGGCGTGGTGCCGACCATGATCCATCTCTCGGGGCGCTTCCTGACGCCACCTGTGTTTTTACCGCTGTCCTTTTTGCTCACGGCGCTCATGAGTGTGCTCGTGGGGACCGCCCTGGGAACCCTGAGCACCCTGGGTCTCGTGGTCCTGTCTTTGGGCCTCGGCTATGGGTACCCGGTGGCCCTGCTCGTGGGCGTCCTGGTCTCCGGCGCTTTCGTGGCCGATGTGGTCAGTCCCATCTCCGGACTCCTACGTCTGACCATCAAGAGTTACGGAACCAGCTACCGGGGGGTCCTGAGGACGATGGCACTTCCCCTGATTTTGGCCATGGTCTTTTCAGCGGGAGCTTATCTCCTCTTGGAGACGGGGGAGGCGGCCGTCCAACTGGATCCGGCTTTCTCTGATGCCCTGGCTTCGGGTTTCGCGCTCTCACCGGTACTCCTGGTCATTCCCTTCGCCGTGCTCCTCTTGGCGGGCCTCGGCGTGCCCACGGTGCGGGCTATCGGCGCTGGTGTCGTGGCGACCTTTCTGGTGACCTGGGTCTATCAGGCGGTTCCCCTGGGTGACGTGATTCGGACAGCCCTTTATGGTTTTTCCACAGACGATCCCGTCTTGGCTCCGATCTTGAAGAGCGGGGGCATCCTGGGCATGGTGGAGGTCCTGTTCATCGTGATCGGTTCGGTCTTCATGACAGCCCTCCTGTCGCTGACGGGGGAACTGGAGAAGACCGTGCGTCTGGTCATCGGTCCCTATCGCGGCGAAGGGCGCTTCAACCGCCGCCTCCACCTGCTGTCGGGCTTTGCCACGGTGGTCACCTGCGACCAAACGGTGGGGATTGTTTTGCCGGCCGCTGCCCTGGGTGAGCAGATAGAGCACCGGGGGATCCGGCGGGCGCCGGTAGCCACCTCCGTGGCCGCATCCGGCATCATCCTGGCACCCCTTTTTCCCTGGAACGTCAACGCCTTGGTGATCACGGGACTCACCGGGGTGTCGGCTGTTGCCTATGCCCCCTTTGCCCTTTTTTGCTTCCTCTTCTTCCTCTTTTCCTATCTTTTAACCTTTCGCATGAAAGCGGGTGAAAACGCGTGAAAGACCTTCTGAACCAATCGGTGCAAAAAATTTTGCATAGTATCGAGGAGGGCGTCCACATTATTGGTGCCGATGGTGTGACGATCCATTACAACCGGGCCATGGCCAATATCGAGGGCTTCGCCAGGGAGGAGGTGCTGGGCAGACATCTGCTCGATGTCTACCCCCGGTGGACGGAAGAGAATTCCACCCTTCTCACGGTCTTGGCCACCAAGCGGGCCATTACAAACCGGGAGCAGCGCTACCTTAACCACAACGGGAAGGCGATCAAGACGCTGAACAATACCTATCCGATCTTCGAGGGCGAAGAGCTCCTCGGTGCCGTGGAGATCGCCAAGGACCTGACCAGCGTATCGGATCTTTCCGATCGGATCATGGAGCTCACCGAACAGCTGCATGGGTCCAAGAAAAAGCGCATGAAGAGCCGGGGCATCTATACCTTCGATGAACTGATCGGAAAAGATCCCGCCTATGTGAGCGCCGTGAAAGTGGCCAAACGCTCGGCCCAGTCGGCCTCTTCTGTCTTGATCTACGGGGAGACGGGGACCGGTAAGGAGCTTTTCGCCCAGAGCATTCATTCGGCGAGCCCGAGAGCGGACGCTCCCTTTATCGCTCAGAACTGCGCGGCCCTACCAGAAACCCTTCTCGAGGGCATCCTGTTCGGAACCAACCGAGGGACCTTCACAGGGGCAGAGGACCGACCGGGTCTCTTTGAACAGGCCACGGGTGGGACCCTCTTCCTAGATGAGATCAATTCCATGAGCGAGGGCCTACAGGCCAAGCTCCTGCGCGTTTTACAGGAGAACTACATCCGCCGTGTGGGTGGTCAGGAGGATATCCCCGTGGACGTGCGCATCATCGCGGCGGCCAACGAAAACCTCAAGGAACTACTGGAGTCCGGAAAATTCCGTAAGGATCTCTACTACAGGATCAATGTGATTCCAATCCACCTACCAGCACTCAAGGATCGCCCCGCGGACATCGAGCTACTGGTGGACCACTTCATCCGTGCCTTCAATGAGAAGCTGCACAAGGACGTGTGGATGCTTTCCGACGACTTGATGAAGGCCTTTAAGGACTACCGCTGGGTGGGGAACATCCGGGAACTGAAGAATTACATCGAGACGGCCATGAACATGGTCACCGATGAGCACGTGATCACCCGCGAACACCTACCCGTCCATATCGAAGAGGTCATGCTGGCGAAAAAAGCCCATGTTTCGCAGGCAGAACCCATTGATTTTGAGGGGCTCGACGACTATGTCGAGCGGATCGAGCGTGATACGATCCGCACGCACCTGGCTTTTCACGACCAGAATATCACCAAGACGGCCAAGGCGCTACGGATCAGTCGGCAAAGCCTTCAGTACAAACTGAAGAAATATGGCTTCGATCGCGAATAGAGAGACCGCAAAATATCTTGCACTGTAAATGCAAGATATTTTGCGGTTTTTGCATGTCTTCCCCTTTTTCGATACAATAAAGAGGCGGGCGTGTCAAATATGCCCATCTGCCGGCAAAGGTTTTCCTGAAAACCGTCATTTTTTTGTGCTTTACCTGTCCTTTTTAGTATTTTCATGTATTTTTGCATTGTATTCTGACATTGGCACGTACCTTGCACCTATAGTGGGTGAAAATACTATGGAGGTGTTTGTGTAATGGAAAATGTAAAAGTAGCAATTTGGGGTTTCGGCGCAATGGGTAGTGGTATGGCTGAGATGCTCATCACGAAAGTGGGTATCGAGATCATCGGTGTTTGTGACCGCAACGCGGCGCGTGTAGGCAAGGAAATGCACGAAGTGCTCGGTGTCGATCGCAAGGGGCATCCACAGGTCATCATCAACAACAGCATTGAAGAAGTGCTATCGGTTCCTTGTGATGTCTGTCTCATCGCTACGGATTCCTTTACGGCCAAGACTTTCGATAAGATCAAGATGGTCGTCGAGAAGGGTGTCAACGTGATCAGCACGGCGGAAGAAATGGCCTACCCACAGGCTCAGGAGCCGGAGTTGGCCGAGAAGATCGACGAGCTTGCAAAGGCCAATGGTGTGACCGTTCTCGGTACGGGCATCAACCCCGGCATGATCATGGATCTCTTGGTCGTAGCCCTCACGGGCGCCATGACACGAGTTGACAACGTGATTGCCAAGCGCGTCAACAGCCTCTCGCCTTTCGGTAAAGCCGTTATGGAAGAGCAGGGTGTGGGCATCACCGTCGAGGACTTCGACAAGGGTGTAGAAGACGGCTCCCTGGCCGGTCACGTCGGATTCGCAGAGTCCGTACAAATGATCGCCGACGCCCTCGGTTGGAAAGTCGACCGCTTTGAGCAGCAGATGAAGCCGATCGTGACAAATGTCGATCGTCAGTCCAAGTACGGTTTCGCCGCAGCAGGCGACGTAGCCGGTGTGAGCATGACGGGTCAGGGTTACGTCGATGGCGAGCTCAAGATCAACATGGTCCACCCCCAGCAAATCGAACCTGAGATGGTGGGCGTTCAGACGGGCGACTACATCACGCTCGAAGGCTCTCCGCGTATCGATATGGCCATCACACCGGAGGTGGAGGGTGGTCTGGGAACGATCGCCATGTGCGTCAACATGATCCCTCACGTGATCAACGCACGTCCCGGTCTGCGCACGATGATCGACCTGCCCGTACCGCGCGCCATGATGGGCGATGTACGCGATATGATCGAACGCTCATAAGAGAGGAGAGATAATCTTGACAGCCAAGAAAGGGGACTGGGTGCGTCTGTACGATGTGGTACTCACATCGGAAGAGCGCGCACCCCAGGTGCCTGACGATACGAAAAACGTACCTTTGGAACGATGGATCACGGGTCTTCTGGTGGAAGACACCGCGGAGATTGGCGACAAGGTGTCCGTGGAGACCCTGACCGGGCGGAAGGTGTCCGGTGAGCTCGTGGAGATCGCACCGACCTACAAGCACAGTTTCGGTAACCACGTGCCCGAGCTTTTGAAAATCGGCCGCGACCTCAGGGAGATCCTATTTGGAGGTGAAGCCGATGCCTAATCAAGGTTATGAAGCCATGATGGCCAAGAAGAATGAGATCATGCTCAAGTCCGTGGGCATCGATTACAGTGAGTATGAGGGTGCTGGCGTGACCTTTGATTATGAGCGCATGATGAAGGAAGTGGGCTACACCCTCGAGGACGTGCAGAAGATGCAGTTTGAGACCGGGGTGGGCAACACGCCGCTCATCGAGCTGAAGAACCTCACGGCACTGGCGAGAAAGTTCGCTCCAGAGGGAAAAGGCGCTCGGATTTTCGTCAAGGATGAGGCGTCGAATCCGTCGGGTAGCTACAAGGCGCGCCGCGCCGCGACGTCTGTCTACCATGCGAAGAAAAATGGATACAAGGGTGTCATCGCCGCCACGAGCGGCAACTACGGTGCGGCCGTAGCCTCTCAGGCGGCCATGCTGGGCCTGAAGTGCATCATCGTCCAGGAGTGCTACGATTCCGAGCATAAGGGACAACCTGAGATCATTGAGAAAGCCAGAAAATGTGAGGCCTATGGTGCGGAGGTCGTTCAATTGACCGTCGGTCCCGAGCTCTTCTACACCTTCTTACAATTGCTCGAGGAAACGGGTTATTTCAATGCTTCGCTCTACACGCCCTTCGGCATCGCCGGCGTGGAGACCTTGGGCTATGAGCTCGCCATGCAGATGCGCGAGCGTGAGGGGCGCGACCCCGACGTGGTGGTCTGCACCAATGCCGGCGGCGGCAACCTGACGGGAACCGCCCGCGGCTTGATCAAGGCCGGCGCTCTGGATAGCCAGGTCGTCGCTGCCAGTGTGGATCTTTCCGGTTTGCACATGGCGTCGGATGTGGACTTCAACCGCAAGAGTTTCACAACGGGACATACGGGCTTTGGCATCCCCTTTGCCACGTGGCCGGATCGATCCGATGTGCCGCGTTCCGCCGCGCGCCCCCTGCGCTACATGGACCGTTACCTGACGGTCACTCAGGGGGAAACCTTCTACATGACGGAAACGCTGGCGCAGATCGAGGGCCTCGAGCGAGGACCCGCTGGTAACACATCCCTTGCGGCTGCCTTCAGCATCGCGGCAGAGCTCGACAAAGACCAGATCATTGTGGTCCAGGAGACAGAATACACAGGAGCCGGGAAACACATCCAGCCCCAGCTGTCCTTTGCCCGGGACAACGGCATCGAGCTGAAGTTCGGTAATCCCCGCGATGAGGTGCCCGGTAAGAGTATCATCCTTCCGGCTGATCCTTCGAAGATCGCAGCACATGAACTGGATCTGGATAAGATCCGCAAGAGCTTCATCAAGAACGCCATTCGCTACAATGAAGACAAACCACTCACGGAGGAAGACCTTGCCTATCTCGCGGAAGAAACGCGGCTAACAACCGAGCGCGTGCGCGAGATGGAGACCGAGATCCGGGAGAACCTATAGAGTCACAAGGAGGTTGTGTAATGCACGGATTTTTAAAGCGTGATGACGATTTCGAAAAGCGTCACCAGCACCTGACATCCCTTTCTGATGAGGAGATCCACGAGAAGTTCTGGGGTCTCGTCGAGGAGATCGTTGATCCCCTCATAGACCTGGCCAAGACCCACACGAGTCCTTCCATCGAGCGTTCTGTTCTGCTCCGCATGGGCTTCAGCTCCATCGAGGCGAAACCCCTCGTAGAAGGCGCTGTGGACCGCGGATTGATGGGCAAGGGCGTGGGGCACGTGGTCTACCGCGTGGCCAAGGAAAAGAACATCCCCGTCCGACAGGCAGGACTCGAACTGATCGACGGCAAGCACTGGGATGATGCCGTTGAGTATTTCAAGGGAGGGGACAAATAGATGAAACTCGATAAGAACGAACGACTCAATGTACGGGATATTCTAGAGGGTCTCGAGGACTACCGCCCCAAGCGCCGCGGTTGGACATGGCGCAAGAAGGTGGAGAATCTACAGATGGGCCCCTTCGTTTACAAAGATTGTGCGGAGCCCATGGAACAGTCCCTCGGGATTCCATCGGCCCGTTACTTTGACGATATCGATCCGCAGCCGGATAATGTGATCACTACCGAGATCGCCTCCGGTCGCTTTGAAGATGACATCCGCCGCATGCGCATGGCCGCATGGCACGGCGCAGACCACATCATGGTCATCCGTACGGCCGGCCAGTCCCACTTCGATGGGCTCATCGAGGGGACGCCACAGGGAACGGGTGGTATCCCGATCTCCAGAAAACAGGTGCGTGCACATAGAAAGGCCCTGGATCTGATCGAGGAAGAAGTGGGCCGTCCGATCAATTACCACTCGTATGTTTCCGGTGTGGCCGGTCCTGATATCGCCGTGATGCTGGCGGAAGAGGGCGTCAACGGTGCCCACCAGGATCCCCAGTACAACGTGCTCTACAGAAACATCAATATGGTCCGCAGTTTTGTCGATGCGGCAGAGAGTAAAAAAGTGATGACTTGGGCCGACATGGTGCAGATCGATGGTGCGCACAATGCCAACGCCACTGCCCGACAGGCCTGGAAGGTTATGCCCGAGCTGATGGTACAGCACGGGATCAACGCCCTTTACTCGCATAAGTGCGGTATGCCGAAAGAGAACATCGCGCTCTCCACGGTGCCACCGAGTGCGGTGCCAGCACCGGCAATGAAGCTCGATTTGCCCTATGCCGTGGCGCTCCGTGAAGTCTTCAGCGAGTACAAGATGCGCGCTCAGATGAACACCAAGTACATCACGAGTTCTTCTCGTGAAGCGACGGTTACCCACGTGCTCAACATGATGATCAGCCGTCTCACCAGTGCGGATATCCAGTCCACGATCACGCCGGATGAAGGGCGAAATGTACCGTGGCATATGTTCAACATTGAGGCCTGCGACACAGCGAAGCAAGCGCTCGTCGGTATGGATTCGCTCATGGACATGGTAGAGCTGAAGCAAGAGGGCTACCTCCGCGATAAGGCGCGCGAGCTCAAAGAGCGTGCGATTTTGTTCCTCGAGGAAATCATCGAAGAAGGTGGCTACTTTGAGGCCGTTGAGAAGGGTTACTTCGTCGATTCGGGAGAGTACCCACAGCGTAACGGCGACGGGATCGGCCGAAAGATCAACGGCGGTATCGGTGCCGGTACGGTCTTCGAGCGTGACGAGGATTACTTTGCTCCCGTGACCGCGCACTTCGGTCACAATAATGTGGCCCAGTACGACGAGGCTGCGATCGATGATCCTGCTAAGCTGATCGACGGGTCAACCTTCGAGCAGCCGGAGAAGATCATCTACATCGACGAGCTCGATGAAGAGGATAACGTGAACAATCGTCTCGAAGAGACGGAAAAATACAGGGGCGACTCTTCTTACCTCAAGCCTGAAGTCCAGTGGCTCGGTGACGGGGTCGTGCAGGTGGAGATTTTCTTACCGGCACAGCGACGCGTGGCTCAGTACGCTGCGATCGAGTTCGCCAAGAAGATGAACTTAAGAGACGTCGAGGTCATCCACCTCGAGGCCATGCATCCTTCAGAGGGTACGCGCGTACAGCTCAAGGGTGTTCTGGACTTCGATCTGGATACATCGCAGCTCGAGATTCCACCGGAGCCAGAGGTGCTCAGCGATGACGAGATCCGAGAGGAAATCGAAGCGCGTCCTTTGAAGATTGTCGCCGGTACCATAGGCGAGGACGAGCACTCTGTGGGTCTGCGTGAGATTATCGACATCAAGCACGGCGGGATCGAGAAGTACGGCATCGACGCCGAGTACCTCGGGACCAGTGTGCCGATCGAGAAGTTGGTCGACGCGGCAATCGAGCACAATGCCGACGTGATCATGGCTTCCACGATCATCTCGCACGATGACGTCCACTACAAGAACATGAAACGCATTCACAACTACGCACTAGAAAAAGGTGTGCGCGATCAGTTCATCATCGTGGCCGGTGGTACGCAGGTAACGCCTGAGATCGCCCGGGAGAACGGGATGGATGAGGGCTTCGGTCGTAACGACCGCGGCGTGAACGTGGCGACTTACCTGGTGAAGAAGCGGTGGGAGCGTCTGGGCATCGAGCCGGAAGCGAAAAAAGAAGAAGAATAATAAGGAGTGATTGTATGCACGTTGAGGTACTGGTAGCTGAAATTGGCAGTACCACGACGGTCGTCAACGCTTTCGGGGGCATCCATACAGATGCCCCTTCCTTTATCGGGCAGGGCCAAGCGCCCACCTCGGTGCTGGAGGGGGACGTGAACATCGGTCTCCAAAGCGCCATCGACGACCTCGCGAAAAACATGGACGCGGATGCGCTGACCTATGATGAGCTCTTGGCGACGAGCAGTGCGGCGGGTGGACTGAAGATGACCGTCCACGGTCTCGTCTACGATATGACGGCTAGGGCGGCCAAGGAAGCGGCACTGGGAGCCGGGGCCAACCTGCACTTGGTAACGGCGGGCCGTTTGCGCCGCAGCGATTTGAAAAAGATCCAGGAGATCAAGCCGAATATCATCCTGATCGCCGGTGGGGTGGACTATGGTGAGCGGGACACGGCTCTCGATAATGCAGAGGCCATCTGTAAGCTCGGGCTGAAGGTGCCCGTGATCTATGCCGGGAATGTGGAAAACCAGGAAGAGATCCGCCTGATTTTCGAGGACTACGGTCTGGAGTCCTATCTCACGGTGGTGGAAAATGTCTATCCCAAGATCGATGTGCTGAATGTGGAACCGACGCGTGCGGTGATCCAGGATGTCTTCGAGGAGCATATCATCCATGCTCCCGGGATGGATCACATCAAGGACCTGGTCAACGGACCGATCATCCCGACACCCGGTGCGGTGATGGAGGCCTCAAAACTCCTCGAAGAGGAGCTGGGCGATCTGATCACGGTGGATGTCGGCGGGGCTACCACGGATCTGCACTCGGTGGCCGAGGGATCCGAGGAGATCAGCCGTAATCTGATCAGTCCAGAGCCCAAGGCCAAGCGTACCGTGGAGGGCGATCTCGGGGTTTTCGTGAACATGCGCAACATCGTGAACCTGATCGGGATGGACCGACTGACGGTGGATCTGGGGATGCCTGTGGAAAAGATCAACGATTTGATCGAGAACCATCCGCCGATTCCGACAACAGACGAGGAACGGACCTTTGTGACACGCCTGGCCCTTGAGGCGGTCTTACGGGCTGCCCATCGTCATGCTGGAGGCTTCAGGAGTCTCTACGGTGGCGAGGGCAAGAAGGTGCTGGCCGAAGGGAAGGACCTGACCAGCATCAAAACGATCATCGGTACGGGCGGAGCGCTGACGCGTCTGCCGGACCGCGACAAGATCCTCATGGCCATTGCGCCGTCGAACAAGGGTGAGAAGTTGCTGCCCACGGATGAGGCCAAGGTACTCATCGACAACGACTATATCATGGCCTCCCTCGGCGTGCTCTCCAAGGAGTATCCGGAGAGTGCCCTGTACCTGCTGAAGAAGAGCTTGGGGTTGGTGAAGTAAGATGTATCCAAGAGTGATCATCGATCAGAAAAAACTGGTCGACAATGCTGCGAAACTAAAGAGCGATGCCAGGGCCGCGGGCCTATCGATCATGGGCGTGACCAAGGTGGCCTGTGCCCATCCCGATGTGGTGGAGGCCTTTGTAAAGGGCGGGGTGGATTACCTGGCCGATTCACGGGTGGAGAATCTCAAGGCGCTGGCCGCCTTCGATGAGATCCCCAAGGTGCTCCTACGCCTGCCCTCGCTTTCCGAGGTGGAAGAGGTGGTGCGCTACGCGGACATCAGCCTGAACTCGGAGCTTGTGACCATCGAGGCCCTCGGCCGTGCGGCCGAGGCGCTGGGGATCCGCCACCACGTGATCCTCATGGTGGACTTGGGTGATCTGAGGGAGGGTGTCCTCGCGCATGATGCGCTCGCCGCTGTCGAGCGGATTCTCCACCTACCGGGTGTAGACCTGCACGGCATCGGGGTCAACCTGACCTGCTACGGCGGGGTGATCCCGGAAGAAGGCAATCTGGGCGAGCTGACGCGACTGGCCAAGCAGATCGAAGAGATCCACGAGCTGAAACTTGAGATGGTATCTGGTGGCAACTCGTCGTCGATCTATCTGATCGGCGAGAACCGTCTACCAGATGGAATCAACAACCTGCGTCTTGGCGAGGTCCTTGTCCTGGGTCGTGAGACCAAGGAAGGAGACCGCTACCCGGGAACCCACGACGATGCCTTCCTGCTCGAAGCCGAGATCATCGAGTGCAAGGTGAAGGACAGTGTGCCTAAGGGCACCATCGGTATGGATGCCTTCGGCAACAAACCGGTCTTTGAAGATAAGGGTAAGATGAAGCGGGGGATCCTGGCGATCGGCCGACAGGATGTGGATCCTTCCGGTCTCATCCCGCAAGACGACCGCATCGAGATCATCGGTGCCTCGAGCGACCACCTGATCGTAGACCTGACAGCGACAGAGGATGCCTACAAGGTAGGCGACATCCTGCAGTTCAAACTGAGCTACGGAGCCCTCCTCGCCGCCATGACGAGCTACTATGTGGAGAAGGTCACAAAAGAATAAATGAAAGCAAAAGACCAGCCGGTCGCAAGTTCCCAAGGTGGGAGCTGCGACCGGCTGGTTTTCATGTTTGGTCCTTTGGATCAGGTTAATCCCAGGCCTTCTTTCAGTCGCTGGTTAACAACGATCTGTTGGTCGGCTGCCGTGATCAATCGTGTCAGCGATCGAGAGGTGTCCGGATAGAAGGAAACACCGTAGTGGAAGTGTGGTTTCATGGGTGAGAAGGGGATTTCCTTTAAGTTCACTTTCATGGTGCTCATGTGGGTATCCACGGCCATGCGATCTGCCTGGGAAAAAATGAGCAAGAACTCGTTTTCACTGTAGCGACCGATGAGAGTCGCCTCTTCTACGTGTGCCTTCAAGAAATCTGCGAAGTCCTTCACATGCGCTTGCATCTGGTCATCGCCATAATCCGCACGGATTTCATCGAGCCCCAAGAGGGTAATCAGAACAAGAGCGAAGCGGCGGTTTCCGTTTTCGTGATCCGATATATGCGCGAGAATTTTCTCCTCTGTATGCCTTCGGTTGTAAAGGCCTGTGCTGTCATCGTGTGTAGAAGCATGGATGGCCTGGCGATAGGCCCGGTGTTTCCCTATGATGCCCTCGAGCTGGTCTTTTAGCGACCGGGCGAGGGTGAGATCTTCATCGTCAAAGGTATCGCGATCTTTACTTGAGAGCGAAAGCAGTGCAAAGAGGTCGCCGTCGTCTACAATGGGGACGCGGAGCGTCAATCCTTCGCTTGTGGCGATCGATGGAAGAAAAACATCTGCAATCACATCGGATTTCGCTTGAAATTTCTTTTGATGTTCAACGAAGTTGAGATAGTCTGGCGTGACGTTGTCATCAGGACTAGCGGAAGAGTCAATCGTGATGTGTTGATCGGTCGCTACGATGTAAGCTTCACAAGTAGCAACATCTGGATAATGCGCAAGGAGGCTATTGCTTAGGTGGGTTAAGACCTGATCATCACTAGCCCCTTGAAAGAGCATTTGGTCGATTTTCATGAGTAGGCTGTTCAAATGGACTTCATTTTTTTGATAGTCGATTTTTTTATGAGACTGAATAATCGCTCTCAAGAGGACGATGAAGGCCATGACGAACACGAGTGAAAAAGTCGCGACCGAATAGATGCGATTCGACATATAGGGTGATTCATGAAAAGCTTCAAATATGAAAGAGGTCGTGAACAAGAATAACAGGATCACGAGGAGAATATCCACAAGCATCTTAGCATAGGTTCGTCGTGCTACAAAGGCATGTAGGTGTTGGTGGGGACGACGGAGCCATTTGGGTTGAAAGATCTCTACGCATAAGATGATTGAATAGTAGGCTATTTCTGTGATCATCAACATGTTCTCTCCAAAGTTTATCCAAAGCCCCAGAATCATCATGATCAAAAACGAGAAGAGTTGGAACAAAAAGAAGATGACAAACAGATAGGACGCGCTTACCAGTGCAAAGTGAAAGGGTTTTTGAAAAATCCATTGGATGGCCACCACATAGACAGCAAAAGCCATGATGGCGATCAGGCTGTTCCAAGCGAAGGAAGGTCCCTGTGCCACTACCAAGGGTTTTACGACTTCAATGACGAGCGTATTTGCAACGACAAACAGGAGGATCTTCCAGAAGCGTGGTCGTGTCTTCATGATAATCATCATGAGTAGTATCGTTTGTATGCCGTCTACGGCGCTCAGTATCCAGTCAAACACAAATGTCACATCCTTCGTCACTCTAATGAAACTCAGTTGAATCCATTGTAACACGGTAAATCTTAACGTTATAGTCCTTTTGTTTATTATTCGCTCATAGACTAGGATATTTGTTATTATGGAAACTAAGGAGAAGAAAAGTACTGAAGAAGACACGTCGGGGGGACATGATGAAAAAAGTACGCATCATCATCGCATTGGTTCTGAGTCTGTTCATACTCACCCTAAAACCCTGGGACGCAGGCGTCACCCGGGAACAAGTGCTATCGAGCCAAGGGACCATCGTGACCGTCGGTGCGGAAGGAGATTACCCAAGCCTGCAGGAAGCCATCGATCGTACCCAGGGCACGGGCCTTGTGATCTGGCTTATCGATGAAGTCCACACAGAAAGCGGCATCGTGATCGATCACGATGTGGTGGTCATGGGCTTCGGTCCCGATGCATCCATTGTACAGGGAGCAGAAAGTCTGGACCTGGCCACCGACCGGGTCTTCACCGTGGAAGAAACCGGTGCTCTCTACATGGAAGGAATCACCGTCCGCCACGGGAAACGGGATGAGGTCCCCCGCGGTGGAGCCGGAATCCTCAACCGGGGACAGGTGACGCTGGACAACTGCATCGTCAGCGACAACCGTGCCACCTACGGCGTGGGGATCGACAACCGAGGGATCCTTCTGATGAAAGACTCGGTGCTCACCCGCAACATCGGTATCCCGCGTCCACCGAAAGAGGACCTGGCGGGACTCGACTGCGGGGGATCCGGCGGCGGTATGAAGGTGCAGCGCGACGCCGTGGCGGTACTGGAGAACTGTCTGGTCATGGACAACGAATCCGTCCGCAACGGAGGCGGTATCCACGTGTCTTGCGAGGGCAGCGCAGAGCTGATCAATACGACCATCGTGGGCAATCGCTCTGGTGAACAGGGCGGCGGTATCAGCCTCCGGGGCGACCTGGAACTGCTGCACACGACCATCACGGACAACGTCTCGGCTTCGCACAAGGGCGGGGGCATCTACAACCTCGGCAAGCTCAGGATACGCGCTAGCGTCATCTCGCAGAACGCCAGGAACGACTACTTCCTCGGGACCGGTGGTTTCGGCTTCTACGGGGAGGGATTCATCGAGGAGATCTCGGACACCTTCGTGGGCGACGGAAGTCTGGAGGGAGTCCCTTCGGGAGATGCCATGCTCCTGGCACCAGCCGATCACGGCGGCCCCACATGGACCTGTGCCTTCGCATCCTCGAGCCCACTCGCCAATGCCATCGCTCGAGGAGATCAGCTTTTGGACACGGACCAACGCGGTGTGCGGCGTAAGGGTAGCACGGATATCGGTGCTTTTGAAGACCGGGGTTTTCTCGGCAAACTGTGGGATCGGTACACGAGATAGTTTTTAAAAAATTTAAATTACAATATATGGTAAATATGATATACTAATCTTAGATAACACATATGAATTCAGACAGATGGTCTGATCTAGAGGAGGAATCTCATGAAGTACACGATTCATCATCCCGAGGCGTTCCCATTACTGGAGGTTCAGCTCGAAAGTGGAGAACAGATCAAAGCAGAGTCCGGTGCCATGGTGTCCATGGACGAGACCATCACCGTAGAAGGAAAGGCCGAGGGTGGCCTTATGAAGGGGCTCGGTCGCATGTTGGCCGGTGAAAAGTTCTTCTTCCAGACCCTCCATGCAAAGAACGGAGCCGGGACCGTCACCCTGGCGCCAGCTTCACTCGGTGGTGTTGTGGCCCTCGAGGTCTCGCAGGGAAAGGGCTATACGGTACAAAAGGATGGTTTCTTGGCGGCCACAGACCAAGTCCAAGTGGACACGCAGATGCAAAATTTGTCCAAGGGATTTCTATCTGGGGAAGGCTTCTTCGTATTGAACATCCGCGGAAACGGTACAGTTTTCGTGAACTCCCACGGTGCCATCCACACCTTGGAAGTGCCCGAGGGCAAACGCGTGACCATCGACAACCACCACCTGGTCGCCTGGTCTGAGCACATGCCCTACAGCATCGACAAAGCATCAAAAGGTTGGATTTCGTCCATGACCTCTGGGGAGGGCCTCGTTTGCCATTTCACAGGACCCGGAAAAATCCTGATTCAGACACGAAATCCCCAAGCCTTTACAGAAATGATCCGCGCCATGATGCCTGCGAAATAGTTAGTTTGTTTTGCCACCCTCCGGGGTGGCTTTTATTCTAGAAAGCGATGGGTTTGAATCAAGGATCTTGTCAAGTGGCAAGAATCTGTCAACAAGCAAGTTTCCACATTTTTGACAACCGCGTTGACAGGTCGGCGAGCGGGTAAAAAGAAATAGGGAGGACTGCCGCTTTTTTTGTGCGGCTCGCGACCCCTTCGGAGGTGTTTTGAATGAAACGGTGTATCCAGTGTGGTACGACGCAGGATGAATCGATGACCTTTTGTACGGAATGCGGTGCTTCACTCGAAGTGAGAAGATGTCCGACTTGCGGAGAGCCCGTCGCCGGGCAATTCCAGTTCTGTACGAGCTGCGGGGCTACGCTAACCGATGAGCCTATGGTGACAGAGATCTTTACCCAAGACACGGCTCGCTCAACTCCGCAGAGTGAGCGTACACATGATCCGGTGAGGGCTACAGGTAGACGCGCCGCGTCCCACGGCCGTAAGAAAAAGGCCAGGCCCTTGTGGATCGGTGTGGCCCTCTTGCTCCTTCTGATGATCCCCGCAGGAATCTATTTGTTCGGAGAAAGCGATGAAGAGCCCTCCCAAGGGATAGCCGGACAGAGCACAAGGCCGGCATCCGAGGCACTGCCTGCCTTTGAAGAACCCGAGGTGCTACCGGAACAGAGGGTGGCTGAAACTGCTGACACGACCGTACGGCTCACGGGTTCCACAGAACCGGGAGAAGAAGAGGTGATCCTTGAAGCCATTCAAGGTGAAGCATTTGAAGGACTACAATCGGAATTTTTAGATGATGAGCTGCTCCTTCTTACCGCCAATCATTTCGACGCAGGACTTGCACCCGGTGAACACACGTCGGGGATCTACACGATTGAGGTGGACCTTGCGAAAAAGGGGATCGATCCGGCCTTATACGAAGACCTGATCGTCTTTCGACGAGGGGATACGCCCGGTGATTTTGAGCTCTTAGGATACGAGATCCGAGACGACCTTTTAGTTTATCAAACGAATCATAATTCCGTCACGGGACTGCTCTTTACATTGGGTGTCGTGGCCAAGGGGGCCCATATGTATGAAGAGCACAAGGCATTTAAAGATGCCTTTGGCGATGATCCCTATGATGTCTTTTATGGAAAAGACCTTAAAAAGGAAGATCTCGACGATCCGAGGCTGAAGGCCCACTATCAAGACCTTTCCCGCTATACCTTCTACTATCCCATCGACCTGGGGTTCAACCGCCCCGATGAGGTGAAAAAGGCGATTGAAACCGAGATCCGTTTGTATCAAGAAAAGGGTCTGCTCGATCCCAGCGAGTCTTATGCTCGCGTGATCGATGAAGCGATGCGTAACCACGAACTACCGAGTTACCCCGGCCTGGTCTTCGACTACCTGGAGGGCGTGCAAAAGCTACCCGATGTCCAGGCCATCGAAAGGGCCCAGGCTTTCGTCAAAAGTGAAGCCTACAAAGCGTTTAAGAAACAACACGGTGCAAAGTGGAAGCGCGAAAATCTCCTGCCTTTCGGCTTGACCAAAGCCATCGATGCGGTGCTACACGCCAACTACTACCTGTACACCGAACGAGACCTCTTATCACCGCCTAGCGTCATGGTCATGGTCTCTAAACGGGCCAAAGATCTCGGCAGTTCCTATAACGCGGCGATGCTCAAGCCCTATCTGACGCTAAGACCTATGGAAAAGAATGCCGATGCCTACCGGCAGTCGGAGTACCTGGTCACGGCAGCTCATGAACTGTTGCACGTTACGCAGAGCTCACGCTACCTCTACGGGGTAGACTGGAAGGCGAACACTTGGTTTTGGGAGGCTACGGCCATCCTTCTGGAAAATGAAGCGGCGGCCTTCTACAAATCCAAAGAGCTGGTGGCCGGAGACTTCCAACCCATGGTCCAAGAGTATTTTCAAAGCTATGCGCGGGCAATCGGAGATGAGGCTTACTGGGGTTCCCTGGGTTCAGACGAACTGGCAGAGGCCAGGCAGAACCAGGGGTACGCCATGGGCTATGCACTGCTCAAACTCCGCGACCTTCACTACCAAGAAGAACCCAAGGCCTATCTCAAACGTCTGCTCACAGCCTATAAAGGGAGCTGGAAGGATCCTATCGAGTCCATCGTGAAGGTCACCACCGGTAGCCACGAAAGATTCCAGAATTCCCTTGGCGTCTACTACCGAGGGAGAATCAACGATATGATTACCGGGACCAACAAGGCACTGACTCCTGGTAACCCCTTCCATGAGTGGATGTATCCGGAGGTCACCTTGAATCGAGCCAAACCTTATGTGGCCCATGCACTGGAAAACAACCCCTATGCGTCACCCATCAGATCCTATCGCATTGACCTGGATCGTCAGCGTTTTCAGGATTCAGATGATGTATCGATCGCCATTTTGCTCGGCGACGACGAGGTGCAACAAAGTCCTTACTTCGATCTGCAAGTGGCGAGAAATAATAAGCGTTTCGAAGCTTTCACGGCAGAACGCTTGCAACTGTTCGAAAACTTCGGCGGGGAGAGTTTCTTCTACCTGCAGGAGATGCACCTGTACAATGATTCCTGGCTCGACCGATTCGAAGCCCCCTATCATGTGTTCTTGATGGTGGAGCCGGATCCCATGGAGCTCGAGAAAGAGGAAGATGAACTGGTCTTGAGGATTCCGAATCCGTCGCCGCTCGTCGAGTCGGGGACCGTGACCAGACACCTTGTCACCCTGACCGATCCCAAGGGTCAGGTGTTGCTATTCGAGATGGAAGGGGATGTGTATAGACTCGAACTCAACGCATCGGGTGACCTGGTGGACTACGATGATCCCCAGATGAAGTCCATGATGCAGCAGGCGGCGATCAAATACCTCGCCCAAGATCCCGAGTACCGACAGCAGCTTGTCGATGAATACGGAGAGGAGAATCTCCAGAAGGGGATCGAAGGGATCGGCGATCTGGAATTCGATTTGGGCGCCCTCGGACGGGCTGCGGAGGTTCTGGAGAATCCCGGCCAAAAACTCACCTACCGGGTGACCTACCGTGAGATGATCGAGGCGGAACAACCGGTCTACGGACCCGAGAGCGATGGAGCTGTCCTCGAGGTCGAGGGGGCGAAGACCGCCGGTATCGACCTGGTGGGAACTTGGTCCGGATCCGTTCAGATGTCGGGTCAAAAGGCCACGCTGACGATTGCTGCCGGCGGCTCCGGCTATGATTACAAGATCGAAAACAGCATATATGGTGACGAGGTGGACTTCTACGGCAAAGACCTGGGAAATGGCACCGTGGGCCTCTACTATACCGTCGAATCGATCTCCGCCGACGAAGCATCCCATGCGGCCATGATCGTGATCAACAGCAAGGATGAAATCTATCTCACGGCACCACCGATTGTACTTAAACGACAATAGAGGAGGGATTCGAGATGGCAAAGTTCTGTGGTCAATGCGGTAGTCCTATGAAACCCGGTGCAAAGTTTTGCGGACAGTGCGGTTGGCAGCCGATCGAGCCAGAAGCCGACCGACCAAAGGCTGCGGTGGAACCGGTGGTTCCTCCCCAAACCGAGCACGAGGTGGAAGCGCCCGCTGCAAAGGCGACACCGGCGCCAAGGGAGGAGGAAAAATCGCCCCCGAGAGGTCCCAAAGAGCAGACGTCTCTTCCGCGTCCGTCGAAAAAAACGCCGATTCCCAACCGCAGACCGGGTCCGCCCGCATCTGCCAATGCCTTCAAAGAATTTTCGAGAGATTTCGGAAAAGAGCCACCCCAGAAAAAGAAGGGGAGGGGAAAAGGGGTGCTGCTCGGTTTCTTGGGCGTGATCCTGCTCCTGGTGGTGGTCGCGCTGATCAGCACTTTTGGCTTCGATTTCAATGCTCCCAGTCTTCCGGATGTATCGCTGCCCTCCATCGGTGGTGGTGGCATCGACGCAGAGCGCGTCAGCGGTAACTGGAACACGGAGTTCACCACGATCAAGATCACCCTCGATGGAAAGACTGATCCCAGCTTTAACGTGGGCATCGGTCGTTCGACCAGCGCTAACGTGCAGTTGGCACTCGCCGAAAACGGGGAGGGATCAGCCAGGATCTCCGGAGCTTCTCTAGGCTACGATTTTGACCAAGGCTATCCCGCTAAGCTTGAGGGCGACCAATTGACAATCGAAATGGAAGAGGATGAATCGGGCACGAGCCTACTCTACGAAGCGACAATCACCGAAGAGAAGGACCACCTGGCCCTAGAGGGCGATTACCGCGTGACCTACCAGGATGCCTATTCCGGAAGTGTCTGGGAGATGCAGGGAATCTGGACGGGCACCCTTTCGGAAGTGGAAGTATCAGAATCGATCAGCCGCGAGGGCGTGATGAGCGAGATCACCATGGAAGCATTGAACGGGACCTATTCGGGCACCCTGATGTATACGGAGATCACCAACATGGAGGCGCTGGCTGCTGATATTTCCGAGGAGGAGAAGGACAAAATTCGCCAGGTCATCGGCGAGGAAACCACGGCCACGGCTGTGATCGAGAACGGTGAGTTCGAGCTCACGATGCTCTTACTCGGAAGTGAAGAAACGCTCGATGGATTGCCTCCGCTGATGCTCGAGGAGGGTGTGCTCACCATGTCCATGAGCGAAGAAATGGAAGGCGCGATGGCAACCTTTGCCCTCGAGGCCGTAGTCAAGGAGCACCCCGCTGGTCCCATGATCGATGGACAGTTCGAGTTCGGACTGCCGACACCTTCCGGAGAGAAGGTCATGATGTACGTGGTCTTCCAGCTGGTGAAAGACTAAATCGAATGCACCGCCAGAGGAGGGGTTCTTCCCGCCTAGGCGGTGCATTCGATTTGTACTAGGAGCGGTCCTATTCACAAGTAGGACGCGCGATGGTGTGATCTTGCGCTTTGAATGTGAAACTTCTGCGAAATAGTTAAACTTTTATCAAATGCATGGTACAATAGCACCTGAGAGGTGATTCATGTGCGAAAGGCCCTTAAACTGACCTTTAACTACGACTATAGAATCGAGGAGATCCACGAGAAGACCGGGTTCGATGATCTGGCTTCCGGTTACTCCCTCCTCGAGTATTTCGATAAAGCTTGTGTGGACCGACTGGCCTATGAGGAGGATCTTTCGACCCTAGTCTACAAGGGCGAGCGGTTCATGGCCTCGATTCGGCGCTACGATCAGTATTATGAGCTCGTGCTCAAGAGCGACGGCGGTCTGGAGGCCGGGATGCATCTCGAGGCCATCCGGCGCGGGTCCGACCCCATCGCCCTGGTGGATGTGGAGGGTAACTTCCTCTTCATGAGCCAGGCCTACCAGAAGCTCTTCGGTCTCGAAGGAAGCGAACCCTGGACGGTCCAGCGGATGCTCAAGTCCAACATCATCAACCGGTCGGTCTTTCTGGAGATCCAGAAGAAGCGGTCCACCACCAGCATCGAGCAGACCCTGCAGAGTGGGGAGACCATCATCACAACGGGAAAACCGATTTTCGATGACGACGGACGGCTCAAGTTCATCTACGTCCAATCGAACAAGGAGGATAGCTTCGAGAAGACCAAGGCCTCCCTCGAGCGGCTGGGTCCTGTGAACCTGCGCTACCAGGAGGGCCTCGAGGCCGTGAACCTCGAGGCCACGAAATCCAAGAACATCATTTACAACGACCCCAAGATGGCCGACGTCCTCCGCCTAGCCAAGCGCGTGGCGCCCGTCTCTTCTACAGTACTGATCCTGGGTGAAACCGGCGTGGGAAAAGAAGAGATCGCCAAGTTCGTCCACTTCCACTCCGACCGCAAGAAAGCCCCCTTCATCAAAGTGAACTGCGGGGCACTGCCTGAGAACCTGATCGAGTCGGAACTCTTCGGCTATGTGAAGGGCTCTTTTACCGGTGCCAATGAGGAGGGGAAAGAGGGCCTTTTCAAGATCGCCGACGGCGGTACCATCTTCCTCGATGAAATCGCCGAGCTCCCGCTGAACTTGCAGGTGAAACTCCTCCGGGTTCTCCAGGAGGGGGAGATCAAACCCATCGGTGCCACGAAAACCGAAGCTGTGGACGTGCGCGTCCTAGCGGCGACCCACAGGGACCTAGAGGGTCAGGTCAAGGCCGGCCACTTCCGGGAAGACCTCTACTATCGACTCCACATCATTCCCATTGAAGTCCCACCGATCCGGGAGCGAAAAAAGGATGTCTACCCGCTTGTCCAACACTTTCTCGATGGACTCAACCGGCGCTACAGTGAGAACAAGATCATCTCGAGCCGCTGTATGGACCTGCTCTGCAACTACGACTGGCCCGGCAACGTTCGCCAGATCCAGAATATCGTGGAACGACTCTTCGTCATCAGCCCTTCGTCGCTCATCGGCGCCGACGATCTGCCCGACGATTTGGAGATCGAGGAGCCGCGGGGCGTCCAGATCATGGATATCCGCAAGGCCGTGGGCCAATTGGAGGCCGAGATGCTGGACAAGGCCTATGAGGAGCACGGGAATGTACGCGACGCTGCTAGGGCCCTGGGTATCGACGCGTCGACCTTCGTGAGAAAACGTTCGAAGTACGAGAAATTAAACTTGTTGTGATTTTGCAAACAGCCGTTGCATAAACGCAACGGCTGTAATTTGGCGGGTTTGCGTTAAAATGTTAACAATGAACGTTGCAAAAACGCAACTAGATGCAAATGGACTCCTGGACTCAATCGCTGAAAGCCAGTAATAGGCCCAAAATTATTTTGTCTATAGATTAACAAAGTTGGCACGAGCTTTGCGACATAGTAGGGTGAGAACAAAAAAGAAAGGGGAGCTAACAATGGATTTTAATCTGACGACTGAAGATCTGATGATGCAGAAGATGTTCCGCAACTTCTGCGAGAACGAAGTCAAACCAATGGCACAGGATGTGGACGAGAACGAGGAATTCCCATTAGAGACCGTCAAGAAGATGGCTAAAATGGGCATGATGGGGATTTGCTACCCCAAGGAGTACGGTGGACAGGGAGGAACCTACCTCCAGTACGTTATGGCCGTAGAAGAACTCGGTCGCGTCTGCGGTACCACTTCCGTGGTACTGTCCGCTCATACGTCGCTCTGCTGCGCGCCGATCTACGAGTTTGGTACAGAAGAGCAAAAGAAAAAGTTCCTGCCCGATCTCCTCTCCGGGGAAAAACTCGGAGCCTTCGGCCTCACTGAGCCGAACGCCGGTACGGATGCAGGGATGCAGCAGACCACAGCGATTCCCGATGGCGATGACTACATCATCACTGGCAACAAGATTTTCATCACCAATGCCGGCTATGCCGACGTATACATCGTGATGGCCATGACAGACAAGGCTAAGGGTGTCAAGGGCATCAGCGCCTTTATCGTAGAAGCCGATCGCGAAGGTTTCTCTATCGGTAAGAAAGAAAAGAAGATGGGAATCCGTGGTTCGGCCACGAGCGAACTGATCTTCGAAAATGTCCGCGTACCAAAGGAAAACCTCCTTGGAAGAGAAGGCTTCGGCTTCAAGATTGCCATGAAGACCCTCGATGGCGGGCGTATCGGTATCGCAGCCCAGGCACTGGGCCTCGGCCAAGGTGCCATCGACGAGACAGTCAACTACGTGAAAGAACGAAAGCAGTTCGGACGACCGATCTCTAAATTCCAGAACACGCAGTTCCAGCTCGCCGACATGGCCACGCGCATGGACGCTGCTCGACTGCTGGTGTACCAGGCGGCAGATCGAAAGGCCAAGAAATTCAGCTATTCAAAAGAGGCGGCCATGGCCAAGCTCTTTGCATCGGAAGCAGCTATGGAGGTCACGACGAAAGCCGTTCAGCTCCACGGTGGCTACGGGTACACGAGAGAGTATCCCGTCGAGCGCATGATGCGTGACGCAAAGATCACGGAAATCTACGAAGGTACCAGCGAAGTCCAAAAAATGGTCATCGCAGGCAGCATCTTACGATAAAGGGAGGCGACCAGCACATGAAAATCGTTGTTTGTATCAAACAAGTACCCGATACCACGGAAGTGCGTATCGATCCCGTCAAGGGAACGCTCATCCGCGATGGCGTGGAGAGCATCATCAATCCCGATGATAAGGGCGGTATCGAGCTCGCTCTTCAAATCAAAGAAGAACACGACGCACACATCACTGTTGTGACCATGGGTCCCCCGCAGGCGGAGAATGCTTTGAAAGAAGCCTACGCTATGGGTGTGGATGATGTTGTGCTCCTCACGGATCGGGCTTTTGCCGGTTCCGATACACTGGCCACCTCACTGACACTGGCCGCAGCCCTGCGCGATATGGAGTACGACCTGATTATCGCTGGCCGCCAGGCTATCGACGGTGACACCGCTCAGGTGGGCCCTCAGATTGCCGAGCACCTTGGCCTGCCCCAGGTGACCTACGCCAACGGTTACGAGCACAAGGGCGATCACGCGATCGTCGATCGTAAGTTCGAGGGTGGTCACTACCGCGTGAAAGTCAACTACCCCTGCCTGATCACGACGCTCGCAGAGATGAACACGCCACGCTACATGACAGTTTCGGGTATCGTTGCTTCCAACCGAGATCTGGAGATCAAGACCATCACGCGTGCCGATCTGGATATCGCCGATGAAGTCCTGGGCCTGGGCGGTAGTCCCACGAAGGTCAAAGCTTCCTTCACCAAGGGTGCCAAGGGCAAGGGCGAGGTCTTTAACCTGTCGGCCAACGAATCGGTTAAGGTTATCATCGACAAACTCAGAGAAAAGTACATTATATAACGAGGGGAGATCAATATGGATTTGAAAGCATACAAAGGGATCTGCGTTTTCGTTGAACAACGTTACGGGGAGATCCAGAACGTCTCCCTCGAGCTGATCGGCAAGGCCAAATCGCTGGCCGACGAGCTGGGAGAAAAAGTAACGGCCGTGATCATCGGAGACGAGGTCATGGACAAGGCGGAATTGCTGACGCACCACGGTGCCGACAAGGTCATCGTGATTGAAGACGAGTCACTGCACCACTACACGACAGAGAAGTATACCCAAGCACTCGTGGCTGCAATCGAAGAGAAGAAGCCAGAGATCGTGATGATCGGAGCCACTTCTATCGGCCGCGATCTGGGTCCCCGTGTTTCAGCTCGTCTGAAAACGGGTCTCACTGCCGACTGTACCAAGCTCGAGATTTCCGAAGAGCGCGACCTGCTCATGACGCGCCCGGCCTTTGGTGGTAACATCATGGCGACGATCATCTGTACGGAGAACCGTCCGCAGATGGCCACCGTTCGCCCCGGCGTCATGGAGAAAATCGCTTATGACGAAGCACGAAAAGGGACCATCGAAGTCATGAACGTGGCCTTCGAGAAGAATGCCGCTGACGTGGAGATCTTGGAAGTGCTCGCCGATGAAGAAGAGCGCATCAACATCCAAGAAGCAGAGATCCTGATCTCCGGTGGACGTGGTGTCGGCGGAGCCGAGCGCTTCGTACTCCTCGAGGAACTGGCCTCAACCTTGGGTGCCACTGTATCCGCTTCCCGTGCTGCTGTCGACTCCGGTTGGATCGCCAAGGACCGCCAGGTGGGACAAACGGGTCAAACCGTACGACCCAACCTGTACTTCGCCCTCGGAATCTCCGGTGCCATCCAGCACGTGGCCGGTATGGAGGAAGCCGACTTCATCGTGGCGATCAACAAGGACGAAGGTGCGCCGATCTTTGAGGTGGCCGATGTCGGGATCGTCGGAGATATCCACAAGATCGTACCAGAGCTCGTCACACAATTGAACCAAGCACTCGCGAACAAATAGGAGGCCAGAGTATGTTCCAAATCGGCGATCAGGCAAAATTCGAAAAGACCATCACAGAATACGATGTCTATACCTATGCCGGTGTGACCGGGGACTTTAATCCGGCACACATCAACGAGCGCTACGCACAGGGAACACGCTTCAAAACACGCATCGCACACGGTATGCTGACGGCCGGTTTCATTTCGGCCATTCTGGGCACGGACCTCCCGGGGCCGGGCACCATCTACCTTGGTCAGAATCTGAAGTTCAAGGCGCCGGTGATGATCGGTGATACCATTGAAGCCAAAGTCACTGTGGCGACCTACCGCGAAGATAAGAATATCATGACGCTCGAGACGGTTTGCACCAACCAGGACGGTTTGGTCGTTCTGGAGGGTGAAGCCACAGTCATGCCCCCAAAATCCTCTTAAGTTGCCCTCAGGGCACCCAACACAACCCCCTAGAGAAGAATCCGAGGCCATCGGATTCTTTTCTGATTTTTGTGCGTGCATTCAGTTCCCCTTTGCACCGCTAGTTTGGTATAATGAGGAAAAGGAGGACGTCCACCATGCCGATTTACCACAAGCGCGAGATCATTGCGACCACAGCCCACTTCGGTGTGTCCAACGTCACGGATCTAGCCCAGGAATTCTTAAGTGAAACCATAGAGAAGTATGGCTTGCGCGCCGGACTTCTGACGGTTTTTACCACGGGGTCGGCTTGTGGTATGTTGATCATGGAGGACGAACGGCGGCTGGTGGATATTGACTTTCGCGAGCTGATGAACCGCTACATTCCCTATCGAGATGACTCGGGACGTTTGGTCTCCTATGCCCACCACGACACCTTCCAGGACGATAATGCCTCCTCTCATCTAAAGGCGGCGATGATCAGTCCCACTGTTGTCGTACCGATCTATCGTTCGAAACTGGTGCTCGGCCCCTTTCAGTCGATCATGCTCGTGGAATTCGACACCCGGGACCGACAGCGGGAAGTATATTTTCAACTCATGGGCGAATAGGAATATCTGTTTGCCTTTTTCGTTTTTTTGCACTAGAATGGAGAGGAGAGCTGGCTCATGCTCGATCGAAGCTTTTACAGACAGGATGGTATCACCGTGGCCCGCGGGCTGCTCGGTTGTACACTGCATCACAAGACCGACCACGGTCATTATTGCGCCAAGATCGTGGAGACAGAGGCCTACATGGGTGCAGTCGATCGCGGTAGCCATGCCTACGGCAACCGGCGTACAGACCGGACGGAAACCCTTTACGCCGACGGCGGTACCGTCTATGTCTACTTGATCTACGGTATGTATCATCTCTTCAACGTCGTGGCCTCTGTGAAGGATGTACCCGAGGCCGTGCTCATCCGAGCGGTAGAGCCCCTGGGTGACCTGTCGCTTTTTCAGAAGAATCGACAGGGGAAGAAGCGTTCGGAGCTGACCAGTGGCCCGGGAAAGTTGGCCCGTGCCATGGCCATTGACCTCGGCCACAACGGCATGGATCTCGTGAGGAGTGACAGGCTCTGGATTGAGGAAGGGGATACGACGCCTCAGATCGTGGCTGCACCCCGCGTCGGCATCGATTATGCCGGTGAGGACAAGGATAAGCTCTGGCGTTTTTTTATCGAGGGGCACCCTGATGTTTCGAAAGGACGATAGACATGGATTTCTTTGACTTGTTATCAGAAAAAGCCGAGACCAAGGAAGCGCCACTGGCCGAACGATTGAAGCCGGTGGCCTTTGATGAGTTCTTCGGGCAATCGGCCGTCGTGGGCCCTGGCAAACCCCTGCGGCGTCTCATTGAGAAGGATCAGCTTCGGTCGGTGATCTTGCACGGGCCACCGGGCACAGGAAAGACCTCGCTGGCCCAGATCATCGCCGAGACGACGTCCAGTCATTTTGAGAAGCTCAACGCTGTGACCTCGGGCGTGAAGGACATCCGCAGGGTGGTGGCGGAGGCCAAGGAACGGCTGGCCTTCTCGAAAACCCGGACGATCCTATTTATCGATGAGATCCATCGCTTCAACAAATCCCAACAGGATGCGCTCCTTCCCTACGTGGAGAAGGGACGGGTGACCCTTATTGGTGCCACTACCGAGAATCCCTATTATGAGGTCAATAGTGCCCTCCTTTCCCGGTCGCACGTTTTCCGCCTCACCGAACTCTCCCGAGAAGAGTTAGCAGAGGTCTTAGAACGGGCGCTGCGCGACGCGGAAAAAGGTTTCGGTACACGTGCGATTACCGTGAGTGAAGACGCCCGGCAGTGGCTCTACCATATGGCATCGGGTGATGCACGCAGACTGCTCAATTATTTGGAGATGGCCGTACTCGCCGAAGACGAGGGTCAGGTGACGATCACCGAGGAGATGCTATCGGAGCTGACGGGCCAGAAGGTCCAGCGTTTCGATAAGTCGGGGGACCAGCACTACGACATTATATCGGCCTTTATCAAGAGCATGCGCGGATCGGATCCCGACGCGACCCTTCACTACCTGGCCCGGCTCATTGCCTCAGGGGAGGACCCCCTCTTCATCGCTCGCAGGATCCTGATCTGCGCCTCGGAGGATGTGGGCAATGCCGACCCCATGGCCCTGGTGCTCGCGCAGAGCGCCTTCGATGGAGTTCACAAGGTCGGGATGCCTGAGGGCCGGATCCTCCTGGCCCAGGCGGCTACCTACGTGGCCTCGGCGCCCAAGTCCAATGCCTCCTACCTGGGGATCAACCAGGCCCTGGCGGATCTGGAGTCCGAGGAGATTGGACCCATGCCCACCTACCTCAAGGACGGGACGAGCCTGGCCATGGAGGAGAAGAAGCAGGGGCAGACCCTGCGTACCTACCGCTATCCCCACGATGCACCGGACCACTATCTCGATCAACAGTATCTTCCCGATGCACAGGCCCACAAGCGATACTATCGGCCCACTGGGCAGGGGGAGGAGCAGAGGCTGCTGGCGTATTTCGCCAAGATCAACCACCCGAAGCTCGGGAAAAAGTAAATCGATACAAAAAAGATCGTCCTTAGTTTTCTTAGGGACGATCTTTTTCGTGGGACGAAACATGGTTGAGCAATATTGATACCGGGTATCATTAACTTGTAACGTAGAGAGAAATAAGAACCTACACGAGGAGTGTGAGATCATGAGAAAACGAAGGATCGCACTATCAATGGTACTGGTATTACTCGCGGTGATGGTCATGCCCATGCCCGCGGAAGCGGCCCCGCGCTGGTGGGGACGGTTTAAAGAGATTGTGAAGGCCGACGCACTGGGTGCGCTCGACGGTTACCTAGACACGGGCACCGGTAGCGGCGCCATCATCGGTGGCCTCAAGGGATCCATCGGCGAGGCCCTGGAGAACGGCGAGGGCGGCGGAGGATACACACCGCCTGCTGACGCGGAAGCCAGCGTGGGCCTCCACCACAACCTGGCCCTCGGAACCATCAGTGGTGACCAACCGCTGACCGTCCAGTCGGAGGCCGAGATCGATGCGGCTATCGACGCTTACATGAAGATCGCGGGTATCGAAGGCGAGCTCATGGCCTCAGAGTGGGAGGTCCGTAGCGAAGAAGAGATCTTGGTTCGCGTACTACGGTCGGATCGCGGCCTCTCCGATGACTTTGTCCTGGCTCTCGAAGAAGCCATGGCCATCCTAGAAGAAGACGCCGACGATCCCGGCGAACTGGTGGAGAAAGCGGCCATGAGCCTGAAGACACGTGCCGCCAAGATGAGCGGGATTGAACCGGACGAGATCGATTTCGCCGAGCTCGAAGCTGTGGCCAGAGAACTCATGGCCAGTGACATGCCGACTGACGCCGTGGCAGCCGCCATCGTAGCCGATGTGTTGATGCACAGCTACGAATATTGGGAAAGCCGTGCGATCGATGCTGATGACGAAGAACCCATGCCAGAACCCAAGGCTGGACCCGGTTGGTGGCAAAAGCTCAAGCGCATCGTGAAGGCAGACGTGAACGGAGCCCTCGGTGGTTTCGCCTACACCGGTAGTATCGGTGGGGGACTTGCCGGCGGTATCGGCGGATCCATTATCGCCGGTCAGGCGTCTGATGACTCCGGTGGCGGATGGACAGCCCCAGAAGCCGAGATGAGCATCGGTCTCCTCCATAACCTGGGCGTCGATGCAGCCATCGATGACGATGACATGGACGCGGCCATCCTGAGCTTCTTAGCAGAAGCCGGTTATGAAGAGGGAGCCCGCGAGGCACTGGCCTCAGGTCTCGATCCACTTTCTGAAGAATTCTTCAAGTGGCTCGAAGAGGCACTGGGTGCTAGCGACGCTGGCGTATCCTCTGGTTTCTTCGGAGCCCTAGAAGGCGCCATGGCCATCCTAGATGGCGATCCGGATTCTGATGGTGATGGGATCGATGATCTGGTCGAAATGTCTGCGGAGAGTCTGCTCGACTACGCCGCGACAGCCAGTGATGTGGAGGCTGAGATCGTCAGCCCCGAGGACTTTGATGGGATGCGCGCAAGACTCGAAGCCGAGGGCAAACCCCTGGATATCCTCTACGCATCGATCTATGCCGATGTGCTGATCCACTCCATGGACTACTGGAGCGCCAGTATCATTCCGCCGATGATCGATCCGATGCCCGAGCCCGTCCAGCGCCAGATCCGTCTGGTGATCGACGAGGAAGAGGCATCCGTCGATTCTGAAGCCGAGATGCTGGATGTACCGCCGATGATCACCGGCGGCCGCACCATGGTACCCTTCCGCTTCATCGGTGAAGCCCTAGGGGCTCAGATCGGTTGGGAAGGCAGCGAGAAGCGCGTCTCCTATCAACTGGGCGACGTTTCCATCTCCCTCTTTATCGATCAAAACATGGGAATGGTCAACGGTGAGGAAATCACCCTCGACTCGGCCCCCATGCTCCGCGACGGCCGCACCTTGGTCCCCGTACGGGTGATCAGTGAGACCCTGGGCTACCGCGTGGACTGGAACGCAGCTGAAAAGAGCGTGACCATCAGTGGTGAATGATCGTTGATCGGATTCTGATCGACTGTCGAATAGGAACAAAAAGAGAATCCCTCTCGAGATCGATTGATCTCGAGAGGGATTCTTGTCGTCAGCGGTAGGCCCGCTCGTAGGGCTTGGGGACGGGAATTTCCTGACGGAGTTTCTTAGCAGCCTCGAGCGGGAACTGGGGGTGACGGAGGAGCTCCCGGCCCAAGTAGACCATATCGGCCCGTCCGTTCTGGATGATCTCGTCGGCCAGTTCCGCCGTGGTGATGAGACCCCCGGCGATGGTGGGTAGTCCGGTTTTCTTCTTGATCGTTTCAGCGAAGGCCACCTGGTAGCCCGGGTAACTGGGCGGTGCCACGTCGACGACCCCACCGGAACTCACGTGGATCACGTCGAGACCGAGATCCTTGACCTGGTTGACGATGGCGGCAATGTCCTCGGGATGGTTGCCCCCGGCGTGATACTCCTCGGCAGAGACCCTGAGAAAGAGCAGCGCCTCTTTACCGATGGCTTTCCGAACACCACGGACCACCCTGGAGAGGACTTCCGTGGGATCGGCCCAGCGGTCCTCGCGCTGGTTGGTGAGAGGCGAGAGGAAGCTGTTGAGCAGGTAGCCGTGGGCGGCATGTACCTCGACACCGGCGTAGCCTGCGCGCATGGCACGCTCTGCAGTGGTCACAAAGGCCGCAATGGCTTCTTCGATGCGTTCTTCCCCCATGGCGATGGGCGTCCGGTCATCCTCTGAGAAGGGGAGGGCGCTGGGAGCCACCGGTAATGCATCGGGCACCTGGCTCTTCCTACCGGCGTGGGCGATCTGCAAAATCGGTAGGGCCCCGCCATCGCGAACGGCACCGACAATCAACTGGTGTCCTGCGATCTGCCCATCGGACCAGAGGCCGAGATCGCCATCGGTGATCCGGCCCACCGGTTCCACAGCGGTGGCTTCGGTGATGAGGACACCGCTACCGCCGAGGGCCCTGGCCCCGTAATGGATCACGTGGAAGGGGATCACGCGACCGTCCTTTGCGGCGGCGTACATGCACATGGGCGGCATGACGATCCGATTGCGGATCACATGCCTACCCAGCTCTAGCGACGAAAAGAGTCCGCTTTTCATACGCGGTAGTAGAGGCGCTTTCGAACCTCTTCGGCGGTCTTTTCATCGATCAGTTCTTTGACGAGCTCCAGGGCGAAGTCCACGGCCACACCTGCCGCTTTACCGGTGATAAAAGGCAGGTCCACCACGACATCGGCCTCCTCGTGCTTGGCGCCGATCAGCTCGGATTCGTTCCCGGGATAGCAGGTGGCGCGTTTTCCGCTCAGAAAACCCAGGCTACCGTAGACGGTAGGAGCGGCACAGATGGCCGCCATCAAGGCGCCCTGGTTCTTCGCAAAAAAGAGCAGGTCCTTCAGCCTCTCCGAAGCCTTGAGATTCCGAGTGCCTGGCTGGCCGCCGGGTAGGATGATCATCCGGATAGAATCAAAGGCGACGTCGGAGAGCATCCGGTCCGCACTGACCGTGATCCCGTGTCCACCCTTGACCGTGAGGGTCTCTTCGATGGAGACGGACTCAACGGGCAGATTGGCTCGTCGGAGTACATCGAGTGTGGTGAGGGCTTCGATCTCTTCGAACCCCTCGGCTAACATCAGGTAAATCATAAGACAATCACTCCTATACAATACAGAGGGCTCTTATCGAAAAGAGGCCCAGTAATTCTCGCTAGATCCGAGTGGCGATATATTTGGTCTGCAGGTACTCCTCGATGCCGTAGGAGCCACCCTCCCGTCCGAAACCACTCATCTTGATCCCTCCGAAGGGTGCTTGGGCAGAGCTGATCCGACCCGTGTTCACACCCACCATCCCGTAGGCGAGTTCTTCCTCCACGCGCGTCACGCGGGAGAGTCCGCCGGCAAAGAAGTAGGCGGCCAGACCATAGGGCGTGTCATTGGCCAGGGCGATGGCCTCTTCCTCCGTTGTGAAGGTAGAGATGGGCAGAACAGGACCGAAGGTTTCCTCCTGCATGATGCGCATGTCGGGCGTGACGTCCGTGAGGATCGTAGGGGCGTAGAAGTATCCGCCGCGTCCCTCGAGCGCCCGTTGACCCTTGCCACCAGTGACGAGGGTGGCTCCCTTGGCCAGGGCATCGGCCACATGGCCTTCAATCTTGCGGAAGGCCTTCTCATCGATGATCGGCCCCATGTCCACGGTCTCTAGACCGCTACCCTGTGTGAGCCCCATCACGGCGGGCACCAGGGCATCGAGGTAGTCGGGGAGGATCGATTCCTGGACGTAGGCACGGTTGGCCGCGATGCAGACCTGGCCACAGTTTCTGAACTTGGCGTTGATGGTACCCTCCACGGCCACGGCAATGTCCGCGTCGTCGAAGACGAGGAAGGGAGCGTGTCCGCCGAGTTCTAGGGATAATTTCTTCAGGGTTTTTGCAGCGCCTGCCATGAGCTCGACGCCCACTTCTGTCGATCCAGTGAAGGAGATCTTCCTGATGCCGGGTGCGTCGAGGAAATGATCGCCGATGAGGGCAGAGTCGCCGGTGACGAGCTGGACGACGCCCTTGGGAAAGCCCACCTCATGGAGGAGTTCGAAGACCTTCACAGCGGTGAAGGGGGTGACGCGCGGCGGTTTTACGATGGCCGTACAGCCTGCGGCCAGGGCGGGCGCCAGTTTCCTGACGAACATGGCAATGGGGAAGTTCCAGGGGGTAATGATGCCGACGGGTCCCACGGGTTCCTTGAGGACCTTCAGGCGGGTGTTGGTGGCGGAAGAAGGGATCAGGTCGCCATTGACCCGCAGGGCCTCCTCGGCGTACCAGGTCACGTAACTGCGGGCATAGGCGATCTCACCCCGCGCCTCGGAGAGGGGCTTTCCCTGCTCTCTGGTCATGATCTGTGCGATCTCTTCCTGGGCTTTGTCGAGCTTCTGGCCGAAGGCCCTGAGCAGGGCCGCTCGCTCGGATGCGGTTTTCTTGCGCCAGAGACCGAAGGCATTCTCCGAGGTCGCGATGGCCTTATCGAGGTCCGTGGACGTGGCAGCGGCCTGGGTCCCGATGGTCTCCAGGCTGAAGGGATCCTGTACGGTGAAGGTGGCGCCGTCTGAGGCGTCGGTAAAGGCACCGTCGATATAGAGTTTTCCTTGCATGGGTGATGCTCCTTTCTCGTGTTCGATTCGTCGTGGGCTTCTATTTAAAGGTACCCTCTGATACAATGGAAGAAACGATAGAAGTAGGGATGAGGAGGTCTTTTAAGTGGAAAAGATACATGTGGGTGTTGTTCAGATGATGGTGACAGAGGACAAACAGCACAACTTGGAGAAAGCCGCCGGATTCATCGAGCAGGCGGCGGAGCGGGGAGCCTCTCTGGTGGTACTCCCAGAGATGTTCAACTGCCCCTACGACAACGACTACTTTCCCCTGTTCGCCGAAGAGGGGGAAGGAAAGAGCCTGCGGTTCATGCAAGATGTGGTGAAACGAACGGGCGTGACCCTGGTCATGGGTTCGATCCCCGAGCGCGATGGTGAGGATCTGTACAACACCGCATATATCCTATCGCCGCGCGGTGAAATCTTGGGAAAACACCGCAAGATGCATCTCTTTGATATTGACGTGAAGGGCAAGATGACCTTCCAGGAGTCGGCGGTTCTTTCCGCTGGAAATGAGACCACAGTGGTGGAGACGCCGGTGGGAAAGGTCGGCGTGATGATCTGTTTTGACAGCCGCTTTCCAGAACTGGCGCGCAACATGGTCCTCCAGGGTGCGGAGATCCTGGCGGTGCCCTCGGCCTTCAACATGACCACGGGTCCAGCCCACTGGCACCTCACGGCCAGGGCGCGTGCCCTGGACAACCAGGTCTACTTCGTCTTCTGCTCGCCGGCCCGGAATGTCGACGGTAGCTACGTGGCCTACGGTCACAGCCTCGTGACCAACCCCTGGGGTGAGGTCATGACGGAGCTCGATGCCTGGGAGGGTCTGATCGTCGAAGCCATCGATCTCGATGAGCAGAGGCGGATCCGTGAGGAACTTCCTCTCCTCAAGAGCCGGCGAAAAGAACTCTACCATCTCTAGAGTGGTCGGGGGCATTTGGTGAGGATCTACATTTTCCCGTTTTGACCGCCGCCTCCTTTGGGTATGTATGCAGTAGAGATGGACTAGATGAAGGAGGCAGTGGATGATGATCACAAAAGAAAAATTTTTCCAACTGGAGGCCAAGCGCAAATCGGCGGCCCGGCAGGCCATGGTCACGGGGCTTCTCCTGGGGATCCTGGCGGGACTGGTCGTGGGCCTGTTCTTTGCGCCGAAACCCGGCAATGAGCTTTTTAGCGAGTTGAAGGACAAGTGCAAGGGGCTGTTCGGCTGTTGCTGTGATGATGTTGACGAGATGGCTTTTGATGAAGAATAGGGATGACAAAAAAGATGGAACAGGGAGAATCCCGGTTCCATCTTTGTGCGCGTGGCAGCGCAATATACTAAAGGGTGAAAGTCCCGAATGCACCGATATGGCGGAAGCAGATAGCTGAGCGATAGTGCGTCTTTGCGAAAAGGGGTGCGGAGGATCGTAAGGCAAACCACTGCACAGAGCTGCAACTAAAACCCATGGTAGCATGATGCTGGAGGAGAACCTTGTAAAGTGTGGGAGACTCCAATACCATAAGCAGATCCACATGATGTTAAGAGGGCTGGGGCAGTGGGAAAGTATATTGACGTGACCCATGGAGACCTCATCGGTTCCTGAAAGGGTATAAATCATCAAAGGCGAAAGCAGGAGAGGATTTAGATGGCTGGTGAGGAGTCAGAGTGCGGTATAGTAGTGAAGAAGTCTATGCAATGAAGCTTGGCGACAAGTGGAGGGCAGCACATAGATGACCTGCATCAACAGAATGCGGGGGCACATGGGACCCAAAAGGCCCATGGATGCGCGCGAAGGCCTATGCACCCACAATAAGACAGACAAGGCAATCCTAGAGACCGATACGAGCGAGCAGAAGCCGGCGAGGTGAAAGACCTAAAGACCCGGGGTGGAACAGAAGGGTACACCGTTTGCTATGGGGGAAAATCCAGAGGACGCTTAAAGAAAAGCGATACACGGATAAATATCTTCCGGTACGTAGCATGGGAAACAAGGAAGAAGCAGTCTGCGAGTAAGAGTAAGAGGACACAAAGGAAAACAGGTGGTAAAGCCGTGTATGAGAAAATCTATGAGATGGAGAATCTCAAGGAGTCGTTTAAGAAAGTCAAACGGAATCGAGGTAGCGCTGGGGTGGATGGTATTACGCTCTCTGACTATAAGGAGAACCTGGAGAACAATCTAGAAGTCCTTCAGGCAAAGCTAAAGCAGGGAAGCTACAGACCAAAGCCTGTCAAACGAGTGTACATCGATAAACCGGACGGGAAGAAACGGCCCCTAGGCATACCAACCGTAGAAGACCGGATTGTTCAACAGGCCATCCGGCTGGTGATTGAACCGCGGTTTGAGCGGAAATTTCTTGAGTGTAGTTATGGATTTAGACCGAACAGGAGTGCGCATATGGCAGTGGATGAAATCAAGAAAGTCCTACGATCGGGTTACCGATATGTCATAGACGCAGACCTGAAATCGTACTTTGACACCATAGATCAAGAGCTTTTGATGAAGGAAGTCCAAAAAGAAATCGAGGCCCCGGAGGTACTCGATCTTATCAGGAAAACATTAAAATCAGGAGTGCTTGAATACGGATATTTTCACGAGACGGAAAAGGGAACGACGCAGGGCGGAGTGCTTAGCCCCTTGCTCGCTAATATCTATCTCCATGCATTTGACGAGTTGATGGCCCAACGAGGTCATAAGATGGTAAGGTATGCGGATGACTTCATTGTGTTTCATAAATCTCAAAAGGGAGCGGAACGCGTACTGCAAGGAATTAATAAATTCCTAGAAGGTACCTATAGACTCCAGGTACATCCGGAGAAGACTAAAATCGTGGATAGCTACACAGAGAGTTTCGTCTTTCTGGGATTTGAATTTACCCCGTGGGGAACGATTCGAGTGCCGGAAAGGAAGGTGAAAACCTTCAAAGCCAAGGTTAAGAAAATCACCCGTAGGAACCAGACGGTGAACATAGGAAACCTCATTAAGGAACGGTTAAATCCAGTGCTTAGAGGCTGGGCTAACTACTATGCAATCGCAAATATCAAGACCCTTCTTACCAATGCTATGAGCTGGATAAGAAGGCGCCTACGCATGGTGCAGATGAGGAGCTGGAGAAAACCAAAGAAAATGTACAAGGCTATGCGTCGCAATGGCTGGAGGGGAAGAATCATTCCGCTGGCCATGAGCCGATGGCATAACTCGCTATCAAAGCAAGCGCATATGGCCATGCCGAATGAATGGTTTGACTCCCTAGGTCTTGTGGACCTTGTGAAAATTTACGATGATTACCACCCCCAAGGGGGATAGTTGTGGAGGAGCCGGATGCGATGACCCGCACGTCCGGATCTGTAAGAGGCGCATTCTTAAGCGAATGCGCCTACTTAATTTTATCCCTAGTCCCGCCAGTAGATGCTCATGGAGGCCCGGCCCTTTGAGCCCTTGGCCAGCACCTCCTGGTTGTCGAAACCCAGCAGGTAGAGATCGTAGTGTCGGTAGAGTTCACCGAGGGTCAGCGGGGTGGGCTTCCTGAGCTCGGAGAACTCTGCGGCGGCTAGACCGCCCAGGGTCCTGGCCATCTCCCCCAGGATGGACTGGGCGTCGTCGGAGGATGTTCCCGCTTCAAAAAAGATACCGATGCCCAGGCTCGATTCCTCGGGGACGATGGCGATGTCGATCACCTCGCGGTAGGAGAGGGCGGCGGCCCGCGTGCCACGGATCATCCGGTCCGTGATGTAATCCACATCTTCACCCTCGCCGAAAAGATCGGCGAGATCGCCGACGGACCCTGTGTTCACTTCGGACAGGTCGACTTCCAGCCCGTCGTAAACCGAGGGCTTGGGGGAAAAGAGGAAGAAGAGGAGCCCGAGGCCAAGGAAAAGGGGGATCAGGGGAAGGATCCAGCGTAGGCGGAGATTGCCTTTCCCCTTGTCCTGACCGCTCGACTTATTTTCCGAGGAGAGCTTTCGCCTCAGCCGTCCCTCTTTCTCCTCGTAATGGGACCGGACGGCGTTCATCTTGTCCTCATCGATGAGAACCATGGCTTTTTCGCACAGGGCGAGGGCTTCTGCGATCCGTCCTTTCTTTTCTAGCAGGATCATGGGCCGGTCGAAGAGGTTCGAGGTGTTGGGGTTGCAGGTTTCGTGTATTTCCAGATAGAGCTCCAGTGCGCGGTCCTCGGAACCGATGCGCTCGAAGGTCTTGGCTTTCTCTTGTAGTTCGTAGAGTTTTTTCAGGTCGTTGGCCATAGCGTTCCTCCTGGTCAGCGCGGGTGCCTCATCTATGTACAGTATATTATCGGCAGGGGAGAGAGGTGACTGTAGCCTCTTTGTTTGAAGAGAGAGACCATATGATATAATTTTAACATCTTAGCACGAAGAAGTCGTTTATCTCCCGGGGGGATTTTGCTATAATGAAACCAGTGAAAATCTTGACAGGAATAATCGGATATATTATACTCAGAATGAATTCCGACAAGAATACTAAGGATTGGGGTTAGAGACCAATGATATTATCCACAAAAGGTAGGTACGGGCTCAAGGCCATGTTCGACCTGGCACAGCACTACGGTGACGGGCCCATTTCACTGGGGACCATCGCAGAGAGACAGAACATCTCCCTGAACTACCTCGAGCAACTGATCGCTCCCCTTAGAAAATCGGGGCTCGTGAAGAGCGTACGGGGGGCGCAGGGGGGCTACATGCTCACGGATGCGCCGCAGGCCATCAGCATCGGTCGCGTGCTCACCATACTGGAGGGGCCGCTATCGCCTTCTGAGTGTATTTTGGAGGACGATAACTGTTCGAATGCGGACCTCTGTGTCACGCGGGTGGTGTACAAGAAGATCAAGGCCAGCATCGACGATGTGGTGGAGAACATCACCCTGCAGGATATGCTGGACGAACAGACGGAACTCGTGCAAATCAAATCATGAAAGGTTGATGAGGGATGACGGCAACGAAGAAAAGATATTTCGATTACGCGGCAACCACGCCAGTCAAAAAAGAAGTCCTGGACGCCATGCTCCCCTACTTCACAGAGCATTATGGAAACGCGTCGAGCGTGCACAGTTTTGGTCGCGAGGCCAAGGTCGTGATCGACAAGGCCAGGAACCAGGTGGCCGATGCCATCGGCTCTTCACCCGATGAAGTCTTCTTCACCGGTGGGGGATCGGAAGCGGACAACTGGGCGCTGAAGGGTTACGCCAGACAGCACAAGAACAAGGGAAACCATATCATCACGACGAAGATCGAGCACCACGCCATCCTGCACACCTGTCAGGCCCTGGAGAAGGAAGGCTTCGAGGTGACCTATCTCGATGTGGATGACTATGGCCTCGTGACAGCAGACCAGGTCAAGGCCGCCATCCGTCCAGAGACCATTCTCGTGACGATCATGTACGTGAACAACGAAATCGGTACCGTCGAACCCATCGAGGAAATCGCCGCTGTGACCCGGGAGGCCGGCGTGGCCTTTCATACCGACGGCGTCCAGGCGCTCGGAAATCTGCACGTCGATGTGAAGGCCCTGGGTGTGGACATGATGAGCCTCTCGGCCCACAAAATTTACGGACCCAAGGGCGTGGGTGTGCTCTACATCCGCAAGGGCATCCGCCTTCAGAATTTGATCGAGGGAGGGGCTCAGGAGCGCAAGCGCCGCGCCGGTACGGAGAACCTGCCCGGCATCGTGGGCTTTGGAAAAGCCGCCGAGATGGCCACGGCCACCCTCGACTATCATATCGAGGAACTCTCGAAACTGAGGGATAGACTGGCCCACGGCATTATCGACCGGATCCCCGAGGCCAAGTACAACGGCCATCCCGAGAAGCGTCATCCCGGCAACGTCAACGTTTGTTTCAAATACATCGAGGGAGAATCCTTGCTCCTCAGCCTCGATCTCTTGGGTGTCGCCGCTTCGAGCGGTTCAGCCTGCACATCGGGCTCGCTCGATCCCTCGCACGTGCTCATGTCGATCGGCCTGACACACGAGATCGCCCACGGATCGCTCCGCCTGACCGTCGGGGATTTCACCACAGAAGAAGATGTAGATTTTGTTATCGAGAACCTGGTGACCATCGTCGATCGACTGAGACAGATGTCACCGCTTTACAACGGATAGGAGGCCGAAGGATATGTATACTGAAAAAGTGATGGAACATTTTATGAACCCCCAAAACGTGGGTGTCATCGAGGACGCCGACGGAGTGGGCGAGGTGGGCAACGTCAAGTGCGGTGATATCATGCGCATGTACCTCAAGATCGATGAGGACGACGTGATCACCGACATCAAGTTCAAGACCTTCGGTTGCGGTTCTGCTATCGCCAGCTCCAGTATCGCCACGGTCCTCGTCAAGGGCAAGACTGTGGAAGAGGCGCTGGCGTTGAAAAATAGCGAGGTCGTCGAGGCCCTGGGCGGCCTGCCCGCCGTGAAAATCCACTGTTCGGTACTCGCCGAAGAGGCGATCAAGGCCGCGGTCTACGACTACGCACAGAAGAACGACAAGCACTACGAAGGTCTGGAGGGCTTTGATCCCAACAAGACGGACGATCACCACCATGACGAGGGCCTCGTGTCCCTCGACGCTTAAGCAAAGACTCGGCCCGTGCTCGCCACGGGCTTTTTTACGGACGGATGGAAAGGAGAATCACCATGGCGAACAAGAACCGCGTGGTCATCGGTATGAGCGGGGGCGTGGACTCCACTGTAGCCGCGCACCTATTGAAAGAGCAAGGCTACGAGGTCATCGGCGTGATGATGAAACTCTGGGAAGAGACGGAAGACTTCCCGGAGACGGGTAAAGAATGCTGTACGCTCTCGGCGGCCAACGACGCGCGGCGCGTGGCCGACCGCTTGGGCATCCCCTTTTACGTGTTGAATTTCACCGATGTCTTCAAGAAGACTGTGGTGGCAGATTTCATGGCCGAGTACGCCAAGGGCAGGACGCCCAATCCCTGCATCCTGTGCAACCGCGTGCTCAAGTTCGACGAGCTCCTCGCCAAGGCCCTAGAGCTCGACGCCCACTACGTGGCCACGGGACATTACGCGGCCGTGAAGACAGATCCCGACACAGGACGCTACTACATTGAGCGCCTGCCCTCGGACAAGGACCAGTCCTATGTCCTGTATAATCTAACCCAGGAGCAGCTCTCCCATACCCTGATGCCACTGGCCGATTTCACGGATAAGGAAAAAGTGCGTGAGGTGGCGGCATCCCTCGATGCCGTGATCTCGAGAAAACGCGACAGCCAGGAAATTTGCTTTATCCCGGACAATGACTACCACCGCTTTCTCGACGAACACTCTCCCCATCCCGTGACCAAAGGGCATTTCGTTGACGAAATGGGCCGGGCCCTGGCCGAACACAAGGGCCTGCGCTACTACACCATCGGTCAGCGCAAGGGGCTCGGCGTCAGCTTTGGCAAGCCCATGTACGTGGCCGATATGGATGCCCACAGCGGGAACATCCGCTTGGGCGATAACCCGGAGACCTACGCACCGGGCCTCGTGGCCGGAGATTTCAACTGGATGGCCATCGAGGCGCCAGAAGGGATGCTGCGCTGCAAAGCCAAGATCCGCTACAATCACAGAGAGGCTCCTGCCCAGGTTCATATCACCGGCGAGGGCGTAACGATTCTCTTTGATGAAGACCAGCGGGCCATCACCCCCGGCCAGGCCGTGGTCCTCTACGAGGGCGATAAGATCCTGGGCGGAGGTACGATCGAAAGTGTTTTGCGAAAGAGAGACGGTGTGGTATAATATCCTTTAGATGAAAACGAATATTATGTACGGCCGACCGGGATGAGTAGGAAGCAACCACAGAGAGGGCGTCAGTGTACTGCTGAGAGACGACCGCGGATCCGAAGCTACCCGGCTGATGGCCCTGTCCGAAAGGACAGCGTAGATCATGCGTTAGATGAGAAACCTCTAAAATGAGCGATCGTCCCTTAGCGGGGCGGTAAGTAGGGTGGTACCGCGAGTTCTTCGTCCCTACATCTTGTTTTTGAGGTTTCATTCTTTTTGTGAGAAAAAGGAGGATCCACCGTGGAAAAAATGAGTTTGAATACCATCCGAGAGAAGTTTCTCGAGTTCTTCGAGGAAAAAGAACACCATGTGGTGAACAGCTACCCGCTGGTCCCTCAAAATGACAAGAGCTTGCTCCTCATCAACGCCGGCATGGCACCGCTCAAGTCCTATTTCATGGGCACGGAAGAGCCACCGTCCAAGCGTATGGCCACATGTCAGAAGTGCATCCGTACGGGGGGTATCGACAATGTGGGCAAGACCGACCGCCACGGTACCTTCTTCGAAATGCTCGGCAACTTCTCCTTCGGCGATTATTTTAAAAGAGAATCGCTCGAGTGGGGTTGGGAATTTTGCACCGAGGTCCTGGACCTGCCGGTGGACAAGCTCTGGGCCACGGTTTACTTCGAGGACGACGAAGCCTATGCACTCTGGAAAGACAACATCAAGATTCCCGAGGACAGGATCGTACGCCTGGGCAAGGAAGATAATTTCTGGGAAATCGGCACGGGTCCTTGCGGCCCCTGTTCTGAGATCTATTACGACCGCGGGGAAAAGTACCCTTGCGTCTCCGATACATGCGAACCCGGTGATGATGGTGATCGTTTTATCGAGTTCTGGAACCACGTCTTCACCCAGTTTGACAAGGACGAGGCCGGCGAGTACCATCTGCTGGCCAAGCCCAACATCGACACGGGCATGGGCCTAGAGCGTATCGCTATGATCATGCAAGGTGTGGAGTCCATCTTCGAGGTGGATACCATCAAGGCCGTCCTCGATGAGGTGGTGCGTATCTCCGGCAAACAATACGGGAAAGACAAGCAGCAGGACATTTCGATCCGGATCATCACCGATCACATCCGCTCGGTGACCTTCCTGGTCTCCGATGGCGTGATGCCCAATAACGAGGGTCGCGGTTACGTGCTCCGTCGTCTGCTTCGCCGGGCCGCCCGTCACGGCAAGCTCCTCGGGATCAAGAAATCCTTCTTGACAGACCTCGTGGACATCGTCATCGAGACCTCCGGTGATGCTTATCCTAACCTGAAAGACCGTGCGGACTATATCAAGAAGATCATCGCGCTCGAGGAAGCGCGTTTCGATGAGACCATCGACCAAGGGACGCAGATTCTCGAGGAGTACATCCGTGAGCTCATGGCGCAAAAAGAGCGGATCCTGGATGGCGAGCTGGCCTTCAAACTCTATGACACCTACGGTTTCCCCATCGATCTGGTGAAGGAAATTTTAGAAGAGAAGGGGCTCGATGTGGATGAGGAGAGCTTCTACCTGGCCATGGAGCGCCAGCGTGAGCGGGCCCGCAAGGCCAGGGAAGACGGCGACCACGTGGGCTGGGAAGAGACGGCCATCGTGGAGCGCAAGGATACGCTGAAGACGACCTTCGTCGGTTACGATCAGTTGAAGAAGGAAACCAAGATTCTGGCCATCATAAAAAATGGCGTTTTCGTCAACCGGATCGACAAGGGGGACGTGGCGGAGGTCTTCTTGGAGGAAACGCCCTTCTACGCTGAGGGCGGTGGCCAGGTGGGCGATCGCGGCGTCTTGTCCAAGCCCGATATGTGCATTGATGTGACAGAAACGGTCAAGGGTCCCTACGGGACGACCATCCACCGTGGCCAGGTGCTTACGGGCACCTTCTACGAGGACGAGTTCGTCCAGGCCAAGGTGGATGAGAAGCTGCGCATGGCCACTGCGCGCAACCACAGCGTGACCCACCTTTTACACCGCGCCCTGCGCCTTGTGCTCGGCGACCACGTGGAACAGGCCGGCTCTTACGTAGACGAAAGGCGACTGCGTTTTGACTTCAGCCACTTTGAGGCCTTGGGCCGCGAGGAAATCGAGGAGATCGAGCGTATCGTGAACCGCGAGATCCTGAGGAGCCTGCCGGTGCAAACGGAAGTGCTGACGATGACAGAGGCAGTCGCCGGTGGCGCCATGGCCCTCTTTGGTGAAAAGTACGAGGAAAGGGTCCGCGTTGTCAGTATGGGCGGTTTCTCGAAGGAACTTTGTGGTGGCACCCACCTGGAGCGCACCAGTGAGGCGGGACTGTTCAAAATTCTTTCGGAAACGGGCATCGCCGCCGGCATCCGCCGGATCGAGGCCGTCACCGGTGAGAACGCGATCAACTATCTCAGTGGTCTCGAAGAGCGCGTGGGCTTACTGATCCAAACCCTGAAGACCGATTCCGATCACCTGGTGGACCGCGTGAGCAGTCTCCTCGAGGAATTGAAGACCGTGGAGCGGGAGAACGATAGCCTCAAGCAGAAGCTGGCCAACAGCACGCTGGACGAGTTACTCGCTTCATCGGAGGAAGTCGACGGCATCAAGGTGATCACCGGGATCTTGGACGGTGTGGATGTGAATACCCTGAGAAACCTGGGCGATCAGATCCGCGGTCTCTTCCCCAAGAGTTTCGCCCTTCTGGCCAATGTAGACGGCGACAAGGTCGTGCTCATGGCCATGGCCTCCGACGAAGCGGTGAAGGAAGGCGTGCACGCGGGCAACCTGATCCGCGAGGCCGCCAAGATCACCGGCGGCGGTGGTGGTGGAAAACCCCAGATGGCACAGGCGGGGGGACGGGATGCCTCGAAACTACCCGAGGCCTTTGCGGCGGTAAAATCTAGAATAAAAGATAGATAATATTTCTCATATAGGGTATGATAGAGGTAACGAGGAGGGATATCGATGGAGAATCATACAGTGAAGTATCCTGGTTACAACGAAGAAAACATCTCAGAAAAGGTCAAAGAAACACTGGCCTATGTCTACGGTGCCCTCGAAGAGCGCGGGTATAATCCATACAACCAGTTGATCGGTTACCTGATCACCGGTGATCCCACGTACATCACCACGCACAAGGAAGCCAGAAAGCGCATCCGCGAGGTTGATCGGGATGATATCTTTGAAGAGTTACTCAAGGCCTATCTGAAGTAGGATGATAACGGGAAACAACCTTTCGAAGCTTTGCTTCGGTACGCTGACCCTCAGCCCCCTCCAGCGCGGACTATCTCCCGCTGAAGGGGCTAGGCTCATGCGCTATGCTTATGATCGTGGCATACGATTTTTTGACACCGCGGAGCTTTATGACAACTATGCGGCCCTCCGGCTGTTTTTGGCCGATGTGGACCGCGCGAGTCTCGTCCTAGCGACGAAGAGCTATGCCTACGATCGAGCCGGCGCCGAGCGAAGTGTGGAGCATGCGCTCAATGCACTCGGCACGGACTATCTCGATTTTTTCCTCCTGCACGAGCAGGAGTCCGAACACACCCTGAGGGGCCATCGTGAGGCCCTGGAGACACTCTATGCCATGAAAGGGGAGGGACTCGTTCGCAAGACGGGGCTTTCCACCCACCATGTGGCTGCTGTGCGCGCTGCGCTCGACGAGCCGATGATCGAGGTGATCCACCCCATTGTCAACAGGAGGGGTCTGGGTCTGGCCGACGGGACCATGGAAGAGCTACTGCCGCTGCTTCGTCAGGCGAAGGAGCGGGGGATTTATCTCTATGGGATGAAACCGCTCGGTGGAGGCCATTTGATCGGGGAGTACGCGGAGAGCTTTCGCTACTGCCTGGATCTCGATGTGCTCGATGCTGTGGCTATCGGTATGGGTTCGGTAGAGGAGATCAATGCGAATGTACATTTTGCTAGCCATCAAGATTTGTCCCACCCCGCCTTCGCGACCCTGTCGACGAGGCGGCGTAAGCTCCTCATCCACGACTGGTGCACGGGCTGTGGTGCGTGTGCAAAGGTCTGTGGTCAGGAGGCGCTCGTTATGCATGAAAATCAAATGAAGGTCGACCCATCGCGCTGTGTGCTCTGCGGTTACTGCGCACCGGTCTGCCCTGAATTTTGCATTAAGGTCGTGGACGCATGAAACTCATGGGCCTCGATATAGGTGATGCCACCATTGGCATCGCACTCTCCGATACACTCCAGATCATGGCCCAGGGCCTAGAGACCTACCGGCGTGTATCCAACAAGCAAGACATCGACTACCTGGTGACGCTGATTGCCGAGCACGACGTGCAGATTGTGGTGGCCGGTGAGCCGATCAACATGAACGGATCGAAGGGTCCTCAACATGAGAAGACCATGTCCTTTTTACGTTTGCTGGAGAAAAAGCTCCGTCATACCGATCGCATCGATCACGATGTTGCGATCGAGACCATCGATGAGCGGCTGACGTCCATGCAGGCGAACCGGTTGATGCTGGAGGGGAATCTCCGGCGGGACCGAAGGAAGACCCTGATCGACCGGATAGCCGCCCAAATTATTCTGCAAACCTATCTCGACCGACGTACCCAGAAGGGGTGAACGAACTTTGGAAATGATCGAACTATACAATGAGCATGACGAAAAGGTCGTCTTTAAGGTGCTGGCCACTTTTGATGTGGATGGCGAGGATTATGCGATCGTCACACCGGTAGATGAGGAAGACGACGATAGCGTTGTGATTTTCCGCCTAGAGGAATCCGACGAGGAGTATCTTTTCGAGGGTGTGGACGATGAAATGGAAATCGAACGCGTTCTAGATGCCTACTACGACCTGATCGAAAAAAGAAGCTAGGAGCGGAGATGACTATGCACGAGCGACTCGAAGAACTGAAGAACAAACTACGCGACCGCGGTTATAAATTAACACCACAGCGCATCGCCATTTACGATGTGATCGTCGAGCATGCGGACGAGCACCTCAGTACGGAAGATGTGTATCATATCGTCAAACGTAATTTTTCGGATATCGGACTCGCCACTGTTTATCGCACGCTGATCCTTTACAATGAGCTCGATGTGATCACCAAGCTCGATCTCGAGGACGGTTGCATTCGCTACGAATTAAAAAATGATGATGAAGATCACCATCACCACCACTTGATTTGCACCAAGTGCGGCAAGATCATCGAGGTTGACCTCGATCTATTAGATGAATTAGAAAATGAGATCGAAACGCAGTTTGCGTTTTTGATCACCAATCATAAACTAAAATTCTATGGTATCTGCCAATCCTGTCAACAAACCTTGTGATCTTTACAGGGTTTCTTTTTAAGCACGAAAGGAGACATTATGTCTAAGAAAAAATCGAAGTTAAAATTAGTGCCCATCGGGGGCCTACAAGAGGTCGGAAAGAACATGACGGCCTATGAGTACGACAATGAAATTATCCTGATCGACTGTGGAATGACCTTCCCGGATGACGAGATGCTGGGCATCGACGTGGTCATCCCGGACTACACCTATCTGATCGAGAACAAGAAAAAAATCCGCGGGATCATCCTGACGCACGGACACGAGGACCACCTCGGTGGTATCCCTTACTTCCTGCGCGAGGTGAACGTGCCGATCTACGGTACGCGCCTGACGATCGGCCTGCTCGATCGCAAGCTCACGGAATTCAGAGATATCAAGAATGTGCGCACACAGGTGATCAAGCCTGGGGACCACATGCAGATCGGGAAATTCCAATTTGAGTTTATCCGCGTGAGCCACTCCATTCCGGATGCGGTTTCCGTGGCCATCCACACGCCAGTGGGTACCGTGATCCACACAGGTGACTTCAAGATCGACTACACCCCCATCGACGGTCAGATGATCGAACTGGGTAAATTTGCAGAGCTCGGCAACCGGGGCGTCCTGGCGCTCTTTGCCGATAGTACGAACGTCGAGCGCCCTGGTTTTACCATGAGCGAGTCCACCGTGGGCGAGACCTTCGAGAATATCTTCCGTCACACGGAAGCCCGGATCTTCGTGGCATCCTTTGCCTCGAACGTCCACCGCGTACAGCAGGTGATGAACGCCGCCCTGGCCAACAACCGTAAGGTGGCCTTCTCCGGTCGTTCCATGCTCAACGTGACGGGCGTGGCCACAGAGCTCGGCTACCTCAAATTCCCCCGCGACCTGGTGATCGATGTCAACGATATCGACAAGTACCCCGACAACGAAATCGTCGTGGTGCTAACGGGTTCACAGGGTGAGCCCATGGCCGCCCTCAGCCGCATGACGCGTGCGGAGCACCGTCAGCTGGACCTCAGACCCGGGGATCTCGTGATCCTGTCGGCTTCTGCGATCCCCGGCAACGAGAAACCTGTCAAGCAGAATATCGACCGCCTCATGGCCGCTGGCGCCGAGGTCATCTACGAGTCCCTGGCCGATGTGCACGTATCCGGCCACGCCTGCCAGGAAGAACTTAAGATCATCCACGCCCTCGTGAAGCCTAAGTACTTTATCCCGGGGCACGGTGAATACTCTATGCTCAAGCACCACGCCAAGCTGGCGGAGAACATGGGCATGGATCCCGATAACATCTTTATCCTGAACAACGGTGACGTGCTCGAGTTCGATGAAAATCGTGCGCAGATCGCAGGTTCGGTACCGAGCGGCATCACCATGGTCGACGGTCTCGGCGTGGGCGACGTGGGCAACATCGTGCTCCGCGACCGTAAGCACCTCTCCGAAGATGGTCTCATGATCGTGGTCTTCGCCATGGACAAGAAGGGAAGACTTTCTTCCGGTCCCGATATCATCAGCCGCGGTTTCGTCTACGTACGGGAGTCCGAGGACCTGATGGAGGGTGCTCGCGCCGTGGTGGACAAGGCGATCAAGGACAGCCTGGCCAAGAACAACAAGGAATGGTCTCAGCTCAAGCACGTGACCAAGCGTGCCCTGAGCGATTATCTCTATAAGAAGACGCGCAGGAATCCCATGATCCTGCCCATCGTGATGCAGGTCTGAGGACCCGCATCCAAGGATCGATAAGCAAGAGAGGATGATACGGTGAGAAAGTGGCTCCTGATGCTGGTGCTCCTGTTGACCCTGACAGGGTGTTCGGCCGTGGATGAAGCGGCCGCCCCTGTGGATCCGACCGACGATTCGCTGGTGACCTTCGAGGTGCCCGCGGGCGCTTCGACGACACGTATCGCCGAGGATCTCAAATCGGCTGGTCTGATCAAGAGCATGCAGATCTTCAAGATGAAGGCCAAGGAACTCGAGGCCGATGGCAAGATGCAGGCGGGTACCTACCGTCTGTCCCGCGCCATGGACAACAGAAGAATCCTGGAGACCCTCGTGGAGGGCGACGTCTACGTGGAAACCGTGAAGGTGACCATTCCCGAGGGCCTTGAGCTCGAGGAAATCTTGACCCGCCTCGAGAAGGCGGGCCTTGGTTCGGCCGAGGTTTACCGTGACCTATTGGCCACGGCGACCTTCGAGGGGATCGACTATCTCTATCGTCTCGATAGGGACCACCTGCTCGAGGGCTACCTCTTCCCGGCCACCTACACCTTTGAGGTGGGGACGGACGAGAAAGAGGTTCTCACCCGGATGCTGAAGCGTTTCGGCGAGGTCTTTGCCCCTGAAGATTGGGCGGTGCTCGACGAGCGGGAGATGACCCTGGGCGAACTTATCACCATGGCTTCTGTCGTGGAACGCGAGGCCAAGCGTGACGATGAGCGTGCCACGATCGCCAGCGTTTTCTACAACCGGATCGCGATCGGTATGCCCCTGCAGTCCTGCGCGACCATCCAGTACGCCTTGGGCGAGCGGAAGGAACGGCTCCTCTACGCGGACCTTGAGATCGATTCGATCTACAACACCTATCAGCACGCGGGTCTTCCCCCGGCGCCCATCGCGTCTCCCGGGGAAGCCTCGATCCGTGCGGCCCTCTACCCGGAGGAGACGGACTACCTCTACTTCGTGGTTTCGGGCGAGGACGATGGTTCCCACGTCTTCACGACGAATCTGGCGGATCACAACCGGGCCAAGGCACGGGTGAACGAGTGATGGGGGCACCCTCGATGACGATGGTGGCCCCGGAGATCACGGCTTACCTCGACGGGCTTCTACCCGACGAGGAGCCTTTTCTCGCGTCCCTGAGGGCGCGAGCAGAAGAAGATAGGGTCCCCATCGTGGAACCGGAGGTAGCGGGGCTCCTCCGGTTTCTCCTTGCCCTGCACCGCCCTAGGCGGATCCTGGAGATCGGCACGGCGGTGGCCTATTCCACCCTGGTCATGGCCCACAATATGCCAGAAGGGGAGATCGTGACCATCGAGCGTTACGCCCCCTACCTGGAGCGGGCCAAGGCCAATGTGGCGGCCTACGACGGACCGGTCCAGATCACCCAGCTCGAAGGGGAGGCCCTCGACCACTTGGAGGCCCTGGAGGGCCAGTTCGATATGATCTTTATCGACGCGGCCAAGGGCCACTACCGGAAGTTCTTCGACCGGGCCTATCCCCACCTGGCACCCGGCGGCCTGATCCTGTCGGACAATGTGCTCTACAAAGGGATGATCGCATCGGATGCCTACGTGGTCCGGCGCAAGAAGACCATCGTCAAGCGCATGCGACGCTATTTGGATTATCTCTACGCTCACCCCGAGCTCACCACCACGGTGCTACCCATGGGCGATGGGGTGGCGATTTCCCATAGACAAAGAGAAAGCGGTGACGCAACGTGACAAAACCTGAACTGCTCGCTCCGGCGGGCGATCTCGAAAAACTAAAGGTGGCGCTGCACTACGGTGCGGATGCTGTTTATATCGGCGGTGAGATCTTTGGTCTGCGCGCCAGCGCCAAGAACTTCTCCCTCGACGAGATGGCCGAGGGCGTGGCCTACGCTCACGAGCTAGGGCGCAAGGTCTACCTGGTGCTCAACATCATCCCCCACAACGAGGATATCGAAGCGCTGGAGTCCTATATCGATGAGATCCAGGACATTCCCTTTGATGCCGTGATCCTGTCGGATCCGGGGACCCTGCTGTACGTCAAGGAAAAAGCCCCCCACCTGACCCTCCACCTGTCGACCCAGGCCAACAATACCAACTACAAGTCGGCGGAGTTCTGGCACAAGCAGGGGATCGAGCGCGTGATCTTGGCGCGGGAGATGAGCCTGACCGAGATCTGGGAGATCCGGGACAAGACCCCGGAGAGCCTGGAACTGGAGGCCTTCATCCACGGGGCCATGTGCATCGCTTATAGCGGACGGTGCCTGCTCTCCAACTACATGGCCGGTCGAGACGCCAACAAGGGCGCCTGTGCTCACCCCTGTCGTTGGGAGTACGCACTGGTGGAGAAGCAGCGGCCCGGTGAAGCCTACGAAGTGGTGGAGGACGACAAGGGGACCTACTTCTTCAATTCCAAGGACCTGTGCATGATCAACCACGTGAAGGAGCTCATGGAGAGCGGCCTCGACAGCCTCAAAATTGAGGGTCGCATGAAGAGCCTCTACTACGTGGCGGCCGTGGTGCGGGTCTACCGGGAGGCTCTTGATACCTACTTTGCGGATCCAGATGCCTTCGAGACCAAGCCCAACTGGCTGGCGGAGATTGCCAAGGTCTCACACAGGAAGTTCACCACGGGCTTTTACTTCAAACGCCCTGATGAAGAGGACCAGCACTACGATACCTCGAGCTACATCCGGGACTACGACTTCCTGGGCGTGGTGAAGGCCTACGATGCCGAGCGCGGTGTGGCGACCATCGAACAGCGAAACCGCTTTTTCGTGGGCGACACGGTGGAGGTCATCGGACCGGACTACCGGGGCTTCGAGCAGGTGGTGACGGCACTTTACGACGACAAGGGCACGGCGATCGAGTCGGTGCCCCATCCCCAGATGATCTTTGAGATGGCCATGGACCAGCCCGTGGCCCCCATGGATCTGCTTCGGATGAAAAGGGAGGACTAGCGGATGAGTAGACCCCTATTGATCGGTATTGCTGGTGGGACGGGTTCCGGTAAGAGTACGGTGGCGCGAGCTATCTTCGAGTCCCTACCGGAGACCAACATTTCCATCATCCAGCAGGATGCTTATTACAATGACCAGAGCCATCTGGACTATGGAGACCGCATCAAGACGAATTACGACCATCCCCTGGCCTTCGACACCCAGCTTCTGGTCCAGCATTTGAAAGAGCTCCTCGCGGGCCACCCCGTTGAAGCTCCCATCTACAACTTCTCCGAGCACAACCGCGAGAAGCGGACCAAGCGAATCTACCCCCGGGATATCATCATCCTGGAGGGGATCATGATTCTGGAGGACGAGGACCTGCGCGATCTAATGGATATCAAGATCTTCGTGGAGACGGATGCCGACGTGCGCATTATCCGCAGGATCACGCGCGATATCAACGAACGCGGGCGTACGCTGGAGTCCGTCATCGGCCAGTACCTGGCCACGGTGAAACCGGCGCATGAGCAGTTCGTAGAGCCCACGAAAAAATTCGCCGACCTGATCATACCAGAGGGCGGTTACAACAAGGTGGCCATCGATATCATGGTGGCCAAGGTTCGATCTATAGTCAAAGACTGATCTTCAGTCTTTGGCTTTTTTTTAACCCAGCTTTACTTGTGATTGTGGTATGATGCAAGCAGAGAGCGAGGAGAAATAGAGCAGAAGGGAGATCGTTATGCAGATTAACGGCAGCACACCACTCTACGGACTCATCGGAAGCCCTGTGGCCCATTCGATCAGCCCGCAGTTACATAATGGCTATTTGAAAGCAGCTAACCTTTCCGGCATCTACCTGGCCTTCGAGGTGCAACCTGAGAAATTGTCACAGGCGATCGCGGGATTTCGGGCGATCGGCATAGGTGGTCTCAATGTCACTTCACCTCACAAGGAGCGGGTCATCGCCTACCTCGACGAGATTCGAGGCGACGCGGCCTTGCTCGGGAGTGTGAACACAATCCGCTGGGAAGAGGGTCGTTTGATTGGTTTCAATACAGATACAGTGGGTATCAAAAACCTAATGACCTCTCACGGTTTTACAGTGCGGGGGAAGAAGGTAGCGGTCCTTGGATCTGGTGGTGCGGCGAAAAGCGCTGTGCTGGCGCTCTTACAGCTTGACGCCGCAGAAGTCCGGGTCTTCAGTCGCACGGAAGAGAAGCGCCGGCACATGCTGGAACGTTTTGCTGATCAGGCGGTCACAGGATGGGATCTGACGTCCTTTGGTGACTACGCCCCTGAGGTGGATCTGCTCCTGAACGCCACTCCGGTGGGAATGGGCAAAATGGAAGACCAGATACCCGTTTCAATCGATGACTTGAAGGCAGGGGCCATGGTGGTGGATCTGATCTACCATCCGGAGCGTACCCTGCTTTTAAAAGAAGCGGCCGCAAGTGGTCATCCTGTGGCGAACGGACTCCACATGCTGGTGGGTCAGGCGGCGGCCGGTATGGGCATCTGGACGGACACCTCAGTCCCCCTGGAGTCTTATCTTGCGTTTATTTAAATTATTTTGAACGCATTCCATTATATTGACATAATATCTTTACACTAACTGGTAATCGGCTTATAATGATAAGTATTAAGAAACCTTAATTTCATTCTTACCAAATTTGGCAAAACCGTCGAAAGGCGGCGACGCAAAGCTCGAAGTCTACGGTCGAAATGCTCGACTACGATGGTTCTGCTGCGGATTTTTTTCTGCGGCTTTTTTCGTTATCTTAATGTAAACGGTAATCAATGGGGTGGGCGTCATGGCGAAGAAAAAACTACGATTGGGCGATCTCCTGGTGGATCACGGGCTGATCACAGAAGAGGAACTGAAAGCTTCTCTTGCTGCGCAGAAAATCTCAGGTCTCAAGCTCGGTGAACAGCTGATCGAGGACAATGCCATCACGGAGGAAAAGATCCTGGAGGTGCTGGAGTTTCAGCTGGGGATTCCCCACATTAATCTCAACAGGTTTATTTTAGATGCCAAGGCGCCGAAGCTCATTTCGGAATCACTGGCTTCAAAGCACACGGTAATCCCCGTGGCTATCAAGCGCGGGAAGCTGATGGTGGCCATGGCCGATCCTCTGGACATGATCGCCATCGACGACCTCAGGATCACCACGGGCATGGAGGTAGAGGTGGCCATCAGTGCCAAGGGTGATATCATCCGCGCGATCAATCGCTATTACGATGCCAGCGACGCGGCGGAGAAGGCGGTAGAGGACTTCAAGGCCCAGCACCAGATCTTCCAGGACGAGGAGGAACTGGAGGATGACGATGTGACGAACGCGCCCATGGTGCGGCTTGTGAACACGGTCATCAGCCAGGCGGTGAAGGTGAAAGCCTCGGATATACATATCGAACCATTCGAGAAGCACGTGCGCATCCGCTACCGGGTGGACGGGGAACTACGCGAGGTCATGAGTCCCGCCAAGGCGACACACTCGGCGCTGGTGACGCGGATCAAGATCATGGGTAAGATGGATATCTCGGAGCGCCGCATCCCGCAGGATGGGCGGATCGAGACGATCATTGACAATAATTTTATCGACATGCGAATCAGCGTGCTTCCCACGGTTTACGGGGAGAAGGTGGTGATCCGCCTGCTCGACAGAAGCGGGATCGTGGTGGACAAGCGGGAGTTGGGATTTACCGAGTACAACCTCGAGCGCTTCGATAAGATCATCAAGTCCCCCGAGGGACTGATCCTGGTGACGGGGCCCACGGGGAGTGGGAAGACGACGACCCTCTACGCAGTGCTGAAGGAACTCAATCAAATAGAGAAGAACATCATCACGGTGGAAGATCCGGTGGAGTACCGGCTCGACGGGGTGAACCAGGTGCAGGTGAACACCAAGGCGGGGCTTACCTTCGCCAGTGGCCTCCGGTCGATCCTCCGCCAGGACCCCGACATCGTCATGGTGGGGGAAATCCGGGACACGGAGACGGCGGAGATCGCCATACGGGCGGCCATCACCGGTCACGTGGTGCTGAGCACGGTCCACACCAATGATACGGCTAGCACGGTATCGAGATTGGTGGACATGGGGATCGAGAACTACATGGTCTCCTCGGCAGTGGTGGGCGTGGTCGCCCAGCGTCTCGTCAAGATGGTCTGTCCCAAGTGCGGTGAGAAGCATGCCACCACGGAAGAGGAGATGAAGATCCTCAAGATCGATAAACCGGTGACCGTACGGAGGGGCAAGGGTTGTAATGCCTGCAACCAAACGGGTTATCTCGGGCGGACGGCGATCCACGAGATCATGCACATCGATCGGGAGATCCGGTCGCTGGTCAACCGGAACGCCGGTGTGGATGAGCTACAGGATCATGCCATCAAGCGGGGGATGAAGACGCTACAGGAATCGGCCAGGGATTTGGTGATGAAAGGTGTCACGACGGTGGAGGAAATGGTCAAAGTAACGTACCAGATGGAAGGGTAGGTGCCAGCAATGACGATCCAGGAGATTCTACAACAGGCCATCAACGCGGGGGCTTCGGATGTGCACATCACGGTGGCCTCACCACCGGTGATGCGGGTGGACGGACAGTTGGTCCGAATGAACGAAGAGAAGTTGATTCCAATCCAGACGAAGGATCTGGTCCTCTCGATCATGACGAGGGAGCAGATTGAAGAGTTCGAAAGAAAGGGAGAGCTTGACTTTTCTTTTGCAATCCAGAATATCGGTCGCTTCCGGGTGAATGTCTACAAGCAGCGGGCAAGCTATTCTATGGTGCTTCGCATCGTGGGGCTCGAGGTCCCCAAGATGGAGGACCTTCACCTGCCGCCGGTGATCAAGGACCTGTGCATGAAAAGGCGGGGGCTGATCTTGGTGACAGGGCCAACGGGCAGTGGTAAGTCCACGACACTGGCAGCCATGATCAATTACATGAACGAACACCGGAACGAGCATGTGATCACCATCGAGGATCCCATCGAGTTCCTGCACAAGCACAACCGGTCCATCGTGAACCAGCGGGAGATCGGGACGGATACCGATAGTTTTGCCGAGGCTCTACGAGCGGCACTTCGTCAAGATCCCGATGTGATCCTGGTGGGTGAGATGAGGGACCTGGAGACGATTTCGACGGCGATCACGGCGGCGGAGACAGGTCACCTGGTGCTCAGTACCCTGCACACCCTGGGGGCGGCTAAGACGATCGACCGGATTATCGATGTCTTCCCACCGGCCCAGCAACAGCAGATTCGCGTCCAGCTGGGCAGTGTGATCGAGGCGGTGGTGAGCCAGCAGATTATCCCGAAGGCGGATGGGAGCGGTCGTGTGGCGGCCTTTGAAGTTATGATCGGCTCAACGGCCATCAAGAATTTGATCCGAGACAACAAGAGCCATCAGATGGACACGGCGATCCAAACGGGGTCCAAGTACGGGATGCAGTCGATGGATGCTTCGCTCATCGATCTCTACCGATCACGGACCATCGATCGGGATACGCTCCACAAGTTTGCGATCGACCGCGATATGATCCTGCGTCAGGTCGGCTACCAGTGATAAGGGGGTGATGATTTGCCGTTTAAGTTCAAGTACAAGGCAGTGGACCTAGGAGGCGAGGTGGTAGAAGGCCACCAGGTGGCCGAGACGAAGGATGAGGTGCTCAGTCTCCTCCGTTCTCGGGGACATACACCGGTCAGGGTCCAAAGTGTAGAACAAGAGGGTATGGATGTGGCGGAAATGACGCTGTTCCTTCCTAAGGTCAAGTCCAAGGACCTGGCGGTATTCACCAAGCAGCTGTACACGATGCTCAATGCCGGTATGCCGCTCCTCACGTCTCTTGAAGTGTTGGAGGAGCAGTCGGAGAACAAGACGCTGAGTGAATCCCTTGATGAGATGGCCAATGATGTCCGGACGGGTGAGGTGCTATCCATTGCCATGGAAAAGCACAAGAAAGTGTTCCCGCCGCTGCTCATCAGTATGGTGGCCTCCGGTGAGATGACGGGTAACCTGGATGGTGTGCTGGACAAGATGTCGGCCCACTATGACAAGGAGACCAAGATCAATGCCAAGATCAAGGGTGCGCTGGTCTATCCGGCGGTCCTCAGCATCTTTGCGATTACCGTGGTGATCTTCCTTTTAACCTTCGTGATGCCGACCTTTATCGGTATGTTCGAGGGGTCAGGGGTACCGCTTCCGGCGCCTACGCGGGTGCTGATCGCAATCAGCGATTCGATCCAGCGTTTTTGGTGCCTCTATATTTTGGCGATCGGAGGGATCGTCTATGCTGTACGGAACTACATAAAGACGCCGGAGGGTAAGCTCCGGGTGGATTCAATCCTTCTGAAACTCCCCATTATCGGGTCTTCCTTGAAGAAAATCGCGACCTCGCGGTTCACGAGAACATTGTCGACGCTGATCGGTAGCGGGATCCCGATCGTGGAGGCCATTGAAGCCTCGGGCACGGTGACCGGCAACATGGTGGTCATCAAGCGCTTGGAGCGGGTGACGGAGGATATTAAGAAGGGGACGAGCCTGAGCAAACTGCTCAAGCGCATGGACATTTTCCCACCCATGATGATTTCCATGGTGGGGATCGGGGAAGAGTCCGGTGCACTTGAGGAGATGCTGGGCAAGACCGCAGATTTTTACGACGACGAGCTGGAGGCATCCCTCCAGCGCATGGTCACACTACTCGAGCCCCTCATGATCATCGTCATGGGACTCATCGTTGGTTTTATCGTTATCTCCATGATGCTGCCGCTCTTTGATATGCTGCAGACCATCTAACAGATAACGTTAAGATATACAAAATTACACCTATAACTTGAAAGGGAGGAAAAGAGATGAACATGTACAAAGTATTCGGGAGAAAGAACAAGAAGAGGAAAGGCTTCACACTGATCGAGCTGATTGTGGTGATTGCTATTTTGGGGATTTTGGCAGCGATTGCTGTGCCAAGGTTGGGTGAGTTCGGTGATTCAGCTGAGTCTCGCGCTGCAGAATCCAACCATAGAGTTCTAGTGTCTGCTGCTCAAATGTATTTTTCTGAAGCGGGCACTTGGCCTACCGCCGTCAATAATCTTACGGGATATTTGGATGGTGGGGTACCAACAACTCCAGCTACAGCTACATATAGTATAGCTGGTGGAGTATTAACTACATCATTTGATGGAGACACTTGGGAGTATGATTTTGAAAACTAGCATCTGATCTCAGAGACTGGCACTTTTGGTGAAGCAACTTTTCGGCTGATTTGCTGAGAAGATGTTATTCAAGTACTTGGCACGATTTGACGGAAAAGTTTCTTCCATTAAGGGGCCTGACCCCGATAAGGAAGAAATGAAAGAACATTGGATGGCTCGTGCCATCCAACGAGGGGATGAAGGAATCGTCCTTTCGTTGTATGGCATGAACACATTATAGGAGCGATGATACGTGGGGGAAGTGATCAGTCAGTTCGAGAACCGGATACACGTCGTCGCATTAGGGGTTATTGTTTTACTGGTTCCACTTTTTAATGCCGGATTTGACCATAGTATTGTTTTCTGGGTGTTGATAATCGGGGGACTTCTCTCTTTGATTGGGATTTCTCAAGAGTCTCGGCGATGGTCGTTTGATCGGACAACAGCAATAGCTTCGATATTTGTTGGATATGGACTTATCAGTATCTTTTGGTCGATTCAGCCCACGAGAACACTTATTGAAGGACTTCAATTATCTCTCTATGTATTGGTTTTTCTTCTCGCTAGAGGTCTGACCTATGATGAGACTTACTCTCTTGGCAAGCTAGTGATCTTTACCGGATGTGCCATCGCAATCTTCGGAATCCTAGAGTATGTATTCGTTCAACCGATGCGGATCATGGGTACCTTTACGAATCCCAATCCTTTTGGAATCTATTTGGGGATGCTTTTCTTAGTATCCTGGGGAAGGTATTCTACAGACGGTAAGCGGAGTTTATGGATCGCGTCATTGATCTTGATGAGCGCACTTTTCTTAACCGGTTCACGCGGTTCCCTTATTGCTAGTTCAATTGGATTGCTCATGTTGGTTTTTAACCGGGATTCCAAAGAAACTTTCAAGCGACTTAGAAACACAGTAATCATAATTATTTCTGCGCTTATCCTGACCCAAGGAATCATGTGGACAGGAGCTATTTTACAAGAAATGGGTTTTGTTAGATTTGATATCACGCAGTCTTTGCTCCGCACTTCATCCTTTGAGTCTTCTTCATCGGGTCGTTTGGAGTTCTGGAGAGTCGCTTACGATGTATTCAAAGGTAAACTCATTGTTGGACACGGACTAGGGACTTATTTCTTAACCTACTTCACAGAGTACGGTTCCAATGAATGGTACTCGCGATTTGCACATAATCAGTATCTGCAGTTTGCAGCAGAATTAGGACTCGTAGGACTTACATTAGCCTTCGCTTTTTTCGTATCGGTAGTCAAGAAGATTTCTAACAGCAGAGTGGTCAGTGATAGTAAGCACTTGATCGCACCGATCATAGCATTTCTATTGCACATTGGAATGGATTTTTCCTTTACTTTTCCAGCTGTTACTATCTTATTCTTTGCAGTGCTAGGTAGACTTTTGCCAATAGAGGTGAGTAAAGAGTCCTCGCTTCTCAAGAAATTAGGATTAAGCTTTTTTCTGATGTTGGGTATTTCACTCTCGGCGTGGCATCTTGCTGCTACACATTATTATCAAGACGCGATGCAATTAACAGCTCACGAACAATACGGAAGATCCATAGCGTTGTTCGATCGAGTGAATCGATTTTACCCAATTAACGGTATGGGGTACATGCTGAATAGTGATAACTATAGAGCTTTATATGAAACTGACAAAAAACCCGAAACTTTGAGCCTAGCTATTCAAGAGATGAGAAAAGCTGTAGACATCGTACAGTTAGATGGTCGTATGCACCAACAATTGGGTAATCTATATAGACAACAAGGGAAGCTTGATTTAGCAGAAAAACACCTTCGATTAGGTGTTGAATATAATACCTTTATCTTTAGCAGATACTTTGATTTGATTACGTTGTATTTGGAGACTAATCGAAGAGAAGAAGCTTTGGCATTCGTCGATCAAGCCTTGTCACTAGAAGAACCTGCATTGAAGAGAGCTTCACAAACAGACCTCGAAACACGTGTTTTTGAACTGATCGTGTTGCATGATTTGAGGATGAAATTATCCACTGGCTTCTCGAGTGATGAGGAAATCTCATACCACAAGGAAAGAATAACTTATCTTTCGCAGACATACATGAAGTAGATTTCATTGGTACCCATGGAGGTGACTGACAATGAATCAAGAGAAAGATCACAAAGGATTTACCTTGGTTGAGTTGATTGTCGTCATCGGGATTATGGGAATCCTGGCCACCATTGCAATGCTCAGCCTTGGGATGTTTCCAAGAGAAGCTGGCGCTGTTGCTCATGAACACAACGTGAGAGTTCTTATGGAATCTGCTGAGATCTTTCGTTCAGAAAACCCCAATGTGGTAGTAGATGAAACAAACGATCGAGACCTTCTCTCAGGCTATATTGATGGATGGCCGGAAGTGCCTAGTGGGGTGACTGTGGGGGCTGGAGAACCTTCACCTGGAGAGCAGTATATTGTGAGAATTGATAGTGATGGTGTTGTATCGGTACTACCTGGGGTAACTGAGTAGTTAGGTACGTCCTTCAATCAGAATCACAGAGGTGATGAAGATGTTAAAGAAACTGAGAAATGAGCAGAGCGGTTATACGCTTATTATGACGTTGATCGTTATGGTAGTTCTCATGATCCTGGGTACTGCGCTTCTAAATTTGAGCGTGGCCGAGAATCGATTCACTAATCGGAATGAAGATAAACTTCAAGCTTATTACATCGCTCGATCAGGTGCTCAGGCTATCGCGGATTACATGGTGGCTGATGATGATGGCGATGCAGACAATTTGATTGGAAAGACTTCTGATAGTAACAATCAGATTGGGAATGGAAATTTTATTGTGTCAGTCGAGCAGGATCCTTCGAATGCCACTCTTATTCACATCACGTCTACCGCAACACACAACGGAGTAACACAAGATGCGAGCTTACTCCTCACTAAAGGAACAACAGGCACGCCTGAAGTTTTGAACCATGCGATCGTTGGAGATCATTATATTGGTCCAAACAATGGAAATGCTAATGGGGCTACGATTACAGGGAGTATTGCTACAAAAACTACAGGCGGCATTGGGATAGATCCGAACAAAGTAACTGTCACTGGAGATGAAATCACAGATACAACAATGGAGATTCCTCTGGTAAACATCCCGGCCGGGGCTATTGACATTACTTCTACGGTTCAGGATATTAATGGGACAACCGTTAATCTACCCATAGCTTTGACCAATAGCGATAACGAATACATTTATCAAGCTGATTCGATCTCTGTTAAAAATGGTGGGCTAGTTGCTGTACCCAATCCTTCATGGACCGGTGAAGGCCCGAGTACTATCACTCATCTCTACGTAGAAGGTGATGTATCGATTGAGACAAACGGGGTACTAACCGGTTCTAGTGATAGTTACCTTTACATTTACGTTAAGGGAGACCATACAGTAACATTCAAAGGTGCAGGAGCAGTAAACAACGTGTTCATCTACGCCCCGGAATCCACAGTGGAATGGAACAATGCCCAACATGGTGAATTGAATGGTGGAATCGTAGGTGAAACAGTTCATCTTTTTAACCATACAACAATCACTTACAACCCGGATATGGCAAATTATTCTGAAGTAGAAGATTCTAATGTAGGCGTTTCTTACGTTAACTACAGATGGCAGGATTAAATCGATCTTTTTTTGGTAGTGTCTAAAGATCTATGAAAACCATAGGTCGGCTCGAGGCCTCCCGACAGCTATGGGAAAAGGCAACGGACGAGAAATTTGAGCACAAGAAGTAGCGGTAGTGCGCTACCGCTGGTAGTATCTATCAACTTCGACAGGGTCAAGCTACCCTTTGGAGCTCCAGGATTTTTTCTTGCGAAAGGTGGAGTAATTTCACCCATTTGTTGGGCATGTCTTTCTGCTTTTCAATCTCTGGAATCGGAACGGGCACCTTGTTCCCCAGGCTTCTGTGGGTTCTGAGAAAGTTGAAGTGAACGGCAAACAGGTTCACATGGCTAACGGATCCGTGATAAGCATGGTAGCCATTGGTCAATCGATAAGAAGCCCGAAAGGTTCTGTTCAAACGTTCGATGATTTGCTTGAGCGGTCTGTACTCCGTTGAAATCGGATCAGCATTTGTGAGCCCATAGACCGTGACCAGATCGAACTCAAACTTATCTTCCGGCGTCCCACCGTTCTTTTCGGGCTCTGCGTAGAAGTATTGAGCCAGCTTGTAGATGGGATTTCCATCGGTGATGAAAGTAGGCTTACCATCATAGGGAGATAGCTTTTCTCTCACGTAGGCAAGTGCCTTCATGGCACAAGTAGACGTTCGTCTTTCTGAGACATAATACGAGAGCAGTATCTTCTTGACGGTGTCGATGAAATAAAAGATGTAGGCATGCTTACCCCTGATCTTGATATAGGTTTCATCGCCTGCATAGGAACCGGACAAGTCATAGTCGTAGGTATCCAAAAAGGGTTTTACGATGTAGCCTGCAGCCTCGCAGTAGTTGAGGACAGTTTGGGCAGAAACCTTGTAACAATGGACCTCGCGCATGATTTGCGAGACTTTCCTAGCAGTAAGGCCATAGTTGATCCGGTAGCTCAAAATGAGTCCAAGGATATAGTGTGGTGCGTGAATGCGCGAGAGATCAACCTTCGGAAGATCAATCGATTCACGTGAGAGTTCCTTAAAGTTGCCGTTGAAAACACGGTGGATATACCGAACCTTGAAAAGCGTGGGATAGCATTCGAAACGATCGCGGTCTGCATCCGACATGGCCGCAAGATTGTTGAGATAAAAAGAGCACTGATCATTTCTGCATTTGTACACATTGAAGTTGTCACGCTCCTTAATTCTATCTAGCGGTTTAGCGCAGTGGGGACATCTTAGGGTGAAAGGCTTTCGATCACGGTCGGTCATGATGTTGAAGTTGTGATGACAGACTTTACATCGGTATTGATTTCCCTTGTTTCCGTTGTTCCGGTAAAGATATTTATGAGGCGCCTTGCAGTACGGGCATTTCACGTGACTCGGGACCTTCGCACCACCTCGACGCTGAACAGGACGGATTTTCTTTCCTGTAGCGAGGAAATAGTCGTTGATCCGCTTGTGGTAGCTCGTGTAATCGATCTTTTCAATAAGCGGAGGTTGATCGATTTGGAACTGCTGGTACCTAAGGCTCAATGGACCTTCAGGTTTAGCATTCTTGTAATTGATCGCAAAGTTGAGAATCATGAGGATCTCAATGACTGAAGACTGCGCACAAAGCATAAAAAGTAGCGTGGTCACCAAATTCGTATTCAAGAGGCCAACTCCTTTCGGGTGCTTGGTAGTCGGATATTAATCACCTACACATTTTGGGGAGTATTGAAACCTAAAATGGGGAGGGAAGCCTCTTGAATTATAGATTGCAGCAATTCCAGTGCTTATGCATTGGTTTATACAGTATTCGTTTGACACTAAGCTTTTTTTGGGGGGGAGTGTAGGATGAAAAAGCGAAATGGAATGACTTTGATTGAACTAATCATTTCCTTAGCGATCCTGAGTCTCATACTGATTTCCTTCCTATCGATGTTCACCACCGGTGTGTTGACGGTTTACCGCGCTGGAAATAAAGCCGAAGCTTACGCAAAAGCACAGGAAGATTTGGAAGAACGGATAGCAAGGGGAGAAGCCATCGAGACAAATGATCTATCCATCACATTTGATGGGGTCACATATGATGTGCCGGGTGGTCTAGTCGAAACCACTCAATACGCGAGAGATGCTCAATCAAGCATGGAGGTGTTCGTTCCGCTGGTATCAACAATTTCAATAACACCAAAGGTTCGGATTGAAGGTAGCGAGATTCCTTTCACGATCACAATCAATGGAGATGGTACGAGTTTTTCCTCGCAAACGAACGCTGAAGTGCTCGACCGCTTTGGTTCCCAGGTGTTAGCCATCGATTCTGCTGAGATGACGATTGTAGATCCTGAGACAGCAAGTTTCCCACTTGATGAAAACCTTCTGAACTCAGGTTCTGAGTATGTTCTCCGGGTGTTAACACCTATCACAGATGAACCGACAGAAGTGTCTCGAGCAAAAATTAACGTACCGCTGCCAGAGATCGTAGCAACAACGGAAGAATCCGGTGCTCACCATGTTTATACTTCAAATGATGGAACCAATTGGTTGAATCGATCGGACGAAGTTCCGTTTCCTGCTACTTTTACCGTCAACGATTCTGTGTTTGGGAATAACCGCTATGTGCTTGTAGGAGAAATGGGACAGGTGCTCGTAGGCCAAGATAAAGAATACTGGACCTCGCGAGTAATTATAGGTGCAGGAAATCTAACTGGAATAACCTGGAACAACACACTTGGTCAGTTCTATGCGACGGACGATCTTGGTAAGATTTACAAGAGTTCAGATGCTGTGAACTGGAATCAAGCTTATACCCGAACAGGGTCAAAACCATTGCACGAAATCTCCAGCACTATCACTGGCACCATGTTAGCTGTTGGTAGCGAGGGCGGGCGTATTTATTCATCAGATGGAACGCTGTGGGTAGAGAAAAGTGACACGATAATGTCTGACTTCATCGGAACATTTGGATATGATGACGGTGCCTCGGCTTATTTCCTTGCATTCGGCTCCGGAGGAACGCTCTACCGTAGTGTGGATATAGATGCTGAGATCTGGACACAGGTACCACTTACTACAACTTCTGACCTCCATGCAATTGATTACCGTGCGGGTCAACTCATCATCGTAGGAGCCGCAGGAACGATATTGACGTCTGGAGACAACGGTACTAGTTGGAATGAATCTACCTTCGGAACATCAGATTTCTATGATGCAATACTTATGAGTTCCGGTGACGCCTGGATCGCCAGCCACGAAGAGTTGATTTCTTCAAGCGACCTAAACACATGGACGGTAGAGCATACCTTCACAGGTGAGTCTTTTAGCACCCTAACCAGGAAGTGAGAGCGGAGGTGACGAGAGTGAATAAGAAACATAGCACTAGGAAAATGATTCTGAAAGGATTCACGCTCGTCGAGTTGATTGTAACAGTAGCGCTCCTCGGCATCATAGGAACTGTGATCATACAGTTTTTCATTTTTAACGTAACTGCCTTTAATCGCGGCGATACGCTAGCGTCAGTCCAATTTGATGTCCGCATGGCTAATGATTATGTTTCTACAACTATACGTAATACAAACTTGATCAGTATCACTGATAGCACACTCGATGAAATGGTTGATCAGACTTCATTATCTTCTGACTATCCCCTCGTACAATCAGCAAGTTTCTCAATCGTTCAGCAAGACGATCGTTACTTTGTTGAGTACACCATCAGAGGTCTTTCCTCAGACGGCGAGGTAGATTACGACCTCACGACTAAAGTACTGTTGAACAATATTAATTCAGCAATAGAAGACTCCGGTAACACCCTTTACTACTCAAAATAGCTACTTGAACAAGAACACGCATCGGAGGCGAGCCCATGGACATCAATCAACTGCTGCTCGAAGCAGCCTCGAAAAACGCATCAGATCTGCACCTGGCCGTGGGGGACCCACCCACCGCCCGATGTGACGGAGAGCTGGTGCCGCTGGACCAGCAGGCGCTGACAGCGGATGACACCCATCACTTTGCCCGCGTGATCCTGAACGACGAACAGTTCGATACCTTGACGGCCAGCGGGCAAGTCGACATGGCCTACCGGATCCCCGGCAAGAACGTCTTCCGCATCAATGTCTTTCAATACGCCAAGGGCATCGGCCTCGCCTGTCGCGTTATCAGCGACGTGATCCCCACACCCGAAGAACTCGGTCTGCCCGAGAGCATCCGAAATGTCTCCGAGTTCCAGTCCGGCCTGGTCCTCGTCACAGGACCCACCGGTTGTGGCAAGTCCACCACCATCGCGTCGATTATCGACGCCATCAACAAGCGAAAAAGGGCTCACATCCTCACCATCGAGGATCCCATTGAATATATGCACCACAACGATAAGTGCCTGATCACCCAACGAGAGGTGGGGCGTGACTGCATAGGCTTCAACGACGCCCTGCGGTCCGGTCTGCGCCAGGATCCCGATGTCATCATGGTTGGCGAGATGCGCGACCTCGAGACCATCGCCACAGCTGTCACCGCTGCTGAAACCGGACACCTGGTCCTCGCGACCCTACATACGAGAAACGCTTACCAGACCATCGAACGGATCATCGATGTCTTTCCATCCCACCACCAACAGCAGATCCGCATCCAGCTCGCCAACTCCCTGATGGCCGTTTTCGCCCAGAAACTATTACCGCGCAAACACGGTGGGGGCCGTGTTGCCTCCGTAGAGAGCTTGATCGTCACCCCCGCCGTCCGCAACCTCATCAGGGAGAACAAGGTCCACCAGCTCTACTCCTTTATCCAAACCGGACAGAAACTGGGCATGCAGACCATGGACGACTATATGATCTCGCTCTACGAGCACAACCTGATCGACCAAACAATCTTACTCGAGCATGTCACCGATAAAGCCACAGTGATCAAAGCGATACGATAAGCAGAGAAAAAGGGGGAGAGTAGGGATGTTCAACAAAACCAAACGAGGCAATCTTCTGTCCATCGACTTCGGTAGTCGGGCCATCAAGCTCGTCGAAGGCCAGTGGATGGGAAATACCCTCATGATCCAGACAAGGGGTGAAGAAGTGTTACCGCCCGGCGTGGTGGAAAACGGCAACCTCATCGACATGGACGCCGCCGAAAAGGTCCTCGCCAAGCTCATCGAGACCACCGGCGTCAAATCCCGAGAGGCAGTCGTCACCATTGAGACCAGCGACATGATCAAACGGGAGATCTTCATCCCGAAGGTACCCGAAGAAGACCAGAAAGGTCTTATCAGCTACGAAATCGAACAGTACCTGCCCATCGACACTGAGAGTTACATACTGCAACACCGTCTCATGGAGGAAATCGAGGAGAGGGACGAGACCCCCAGGCACAAGATGCTGGTGGGTGCCTTGCCCAGCGAGATCGCCAAGGACTACCACAACCTCTTGGCCAACCTGCGTCTCGAACCCGTGGCCCTCGACATGCATACCAACGCCCTCGAGAAGCTCCTCGAGGTCACCGGCCGGATCAACGACCATATCCTCGTGACCCACACCTCTCTCGCCGTGGTGGATATCGGCCACAAGATGATCAATATTACGATCTTTGAAAAGGGTAAATTTAACTTCAACCGCCTGATTCAGTACGGTTGCAAGGGATTGATCGAAATCATCGGCAACTTCAAGGTCGTCGAACCGGAGAGCGACCGCTTCTTCGATGAAGACCTCCGTTTCCTCAACGAAAAAACATTCCAGACGCTCGACGAGAAAGAACGCGCCCTCTATGAGTACATGGAGCACATGGCTGACGACATCGGCAAGATCCTAAAGTACTTCACCTCCCGGTCCGTCGACAACCGCATCGACCACGTCCTGCTCACTGGCGGTGGCGCCAAGATCAAAGGATTCGACGCCTTCTTCACCGAACAGTTGGGTCTACCCGCAGAAACCATCCTCAAGCTCAGCGTCCTCGCTGAAGAACACAACAATGACATCAACAAGATCCCCCTGTACCTCAACGCCTACGGCGCGTTGATCAGAAGGTAGGTGAATGCCTTGAGAGATTTTAATTTCTTTGAACCCTTTGAAGAAAAGCGGAAAAAGACAGACCTGAAGAAAATGATCCTCCCTGTTCTTCTGATCCTGGTCCTCGGCATCGTTGCCTTCTACCAGGTGAGCCTCTACAGCAAGACGAGGACCCTCGAAGACCAGATCACCAGCGTGGAAGCCTTCAATAACTCGGCCAAGACGCAGAACGCTATCATCGAGGTAGAGGAACTCCGTGCCAACCGCGACCAGAAGGCCGCCGAGGTGGAAGAGCTCCGCACGCTCACAGCTTCGCTCGAGGAGAACAACTTTTTCGACACAGAGGTCCTCGCTGCAGTTGAGGACAGCATGCCTGCCAACAGCTTTATCAAATCACTAGATGTCCAGTCCGACCGTATGCAGCTACAGGGTGTGGCCTACCATCCGCTCAGGGTGGCCGAACTCAAATACAACCTCACCCAGTCCACGGACTTTTACAACGTCTTTCTTTCCAGCATCAATGAGGAAGACCCCTACGTGAACTTTACCATCGGCTCGTCCATCGAAGGGGGGAACGCGCGATGACCCTCACCAATCGCGACAAGAAACTCCTGATGATCCTAGGAGTAACCCTCCTTCTCTTCGCCTACTACCAATTTATCCTAGTGCCCCAGGAAGAAAGACTCGAAGAGCTTGAAGCACAGCGAGATTTGGTCCTAGTTGAACAGGCGCGAATCACCGCGCTCATCGCCGAAAAACCTACTCTCGAAGAAGAGATCGCAAACTACACTGACGAGATGGACACCATGAAAGAGTACTACTATGGCAATCTCGAACAAGAAGAGCTCCTGGCCATGGTCAATCACTTCAACCCCCAGGAGGTCATTGGATTTCGCAATTATCAGTTCACCGATATGACCGATAGAACGGAAGAAATCTTCCACGAAGCCTACGGCCTCTCCATGGATTTCGTCGGTCCCTATGATGCCATCAAGACCTTCCTCGGACGCTTCGAAGCGGAGGACAAGCTTATCGCCATGAACAGCTTCCGCCTGATGAAGGACCAGAACGGCAGCCTCACCGGTAGCATCAACATGGCCTTTCACGGTCTACCGACTCTGAACGGCTACAACGGTACATACACTACCTTCGAGACCTATCGTACGAACGCGCCCTTCCAGGGCGAGACGCCCTTCGATAGCTTCGACGGTTACCAACAAGGCCAGAGCGCATCAGAGGTTATCGTCATCGAGGACGATGGCGACCTCGGTCCCATGCCACCGAGCGTGATCCGACGGACCGTCGCCGGCTTCGAAGGCCAGGCTTTCTTCACAGTACCGAAACCTGAGAATATCGTGGCCAAGACCTCCTTCACCGGACGCGCCCACACCGGCGCCTACGGTCTCGATATCGATTATAACTTCCTCGAGCGCATGCCCGAAGCCTCCATCAACCTGGTCTTCGACGGGTCACCCGTCATGATCGACCGGGCGGGGGAGAGACTCTCCCTCTTCGTCTACGCCAGAGAGAGCAGCAACCATCCCCTTGGTGTCGTTCTGATCGACGCCACGGGCAAGCAAACAGAACTGTCCTTCACGGGCGAGCGTCAAATAGGCGCCTGGTCTGAAGTGTCCACGGGCCTGCCCGGCGACCTCAGCTATCCTGTGAAAGTCCAGCGGATTGTCATCGGCTCCGGTGGCATCGAAGGTGCGCTCACCGGTCACATCGTCATCGACAGCCTGCAGACCGTTACGTCGGCAGAGTAAGGGGGGAGAAACCATGAAAAGACTGACCACGACACTCATCGCACTCACACTGATCCTGGTGGTGGCTTCACCCCTGGCCTTCGCGGCCACCCCGAACACCTGGTCCATCGAGAATGAAGATGGTTACGAGGAAGGATACACCTGGGGAGAGATCACCGGTAACGTCCTGGGCTACAAAGACTTCGCCAACGGTCGCGACAGCGACTGGGAAGATGCCTATGAAGACCAGGAAGAGGATGTGGAAAAAGAGTTCAACCTAGAGGACGAAAGCACCTACTACCGCCGGGCCTTCCTGCGCGGCTATAAAGATGGTTTTGAAGAGGGTTACGAAGCCGGTTACGCCAATACACGTCTTGAGATCCAAGAGGGCGCCACCGGCGTCGACTTCGGAGAAGACCACGGCGCCTTCTTCGGGAGCCTCGACGGCGCCCGCGCCGGTCGAGCCGACTTCAACTTGAAGCTGATCTCCAAGTGGGAGCGGGATTACCCAGCCCGCACGGACACGGTATTGACCTACCGTCTGAATTACGATACCCGCGCCTACCAGGATGCCTTTTTGAAGAGCTACCGCATCAACTACGAGAAGGCCTATCTCGATGCCTTCCGTCTGACCAACGCCCAGGACCAGAACGCCGACCGTACCAATGCCAACGACCACGGTACGGAGATGGGTGAAAAACAGGGTGAGCTCCACGCAATTCTCGATATCAAGCTCGGACAGTTCAACGACTCCCACCGGGCGCTGAATCTCTATGAGAAGGAGGGCAACCTCCTCTCGCGTTACCATCTCTACCGCGAGGCACCGGCCTACCGCGTCCACTTCATCGAGGCCTTCCGCACGGCCTTCCACCAGGCCTACAAAGACGCCTTCCAGCTGGCCAACCTCGAGCAGGAAGACCAGAACATTAACTACCAGCGCGTGACCATGAACGAGGCCACCTTAACCTATGACGACGTGGCCACCAACTTTAGCGGGGGATCCGCCTCCACTGCCGTGACCCAGCCTGTACGCCTGGAGATCCCAGCGGGGACCATATACGGCGAGGCGACCTTCGGTCTCACCCGTGAGCAGAACTCCCTCGGCCGTTACACCAGTAGCTACGAACAAGTGACCCCCGTCTACCGCGTCCACGCCACCAGTTTCGGTAGCGCGGCCACGCTCCGTAGTCCCATCACCCTGCGCTTCGTCTTCCACGGCGATTACCGCGCTGGGATCTACAAGCTCGAAGGAACCCGCTGGCTCTACCAGCGGACCCGCCAGGGCGACGGTTATCTCGAGATGGCCATCCCCGCAGGTGCTTACGACGGGGGACGTTATGCTATCTTCATCGATTCAGGCTACCCGCTCTACACGGACATCCAGTACAACTGGGCCTTCGACGAGCTCTACACCTTCCTCCGGCGCGGCTTTCTACCCGGCGGCTCGAGCTTCCATCCCGACGGTGCCATCCGCCGCGGTGAATTCGCCCAGATCCTCTATGAGATGGCCTACGCGCCCAGCGTGATCCGGACGCGGACCTTCACCGATGAAAACACCTTCGGGACCCACGCCGATGCCATCTATTTCGTGGCCAGCCGTGGCTACATGAACGGAACCGGCACCGATACCTTCGGGGCAGGGGCCACCATCACCTACGAACAGATGATGATGATCATGACCAATATCAGCCGAGACAAACAAACCTGGTCGACCTTCGCGCGCGACATGCTCTACGACAAGTTCGAGCGGTCCGCAGGGCTCTCCAGCCAGAAAAAGGCCATCACCCGAGCCGAGACCGTCTATATGCTCCACGAGCTGACGGCCGACGGCCCCTTACCCCTGAGGTAGGCGAACGCTTTGATACGTGCTATTGTTTTTCTCTACGGTCTGGTCTTCGGCAGCTTTTACAACGTGGTGATCTACCGTATTCCAAGGGATCTTTCCATAGCGCGGGGCCGCTCCTTTTGCCCCGCCTGCGAAAGACCCCTTTCTTCACGTGACCTGGTCCCGGTCTTCAGCTGGCTCTTTCTCAAGGGGCGCTGCCGGACCTGCGGTGCGCCCATTAGTCGGCGCTACCCACTGGTGGAATGGGCAACGGGGGTTTTGTTCCTCGTGGCATTTCACCATGGTGAGGGGATAATCGGTTTTCTCCACCTGGCCCTGCTTTTTTCCCTGCTCTTTATCACGGCCCTGATCGATCACGATCACAAGATCATCGCTGACAGGGTTCTCTTGTTTTTCGCCCTGGCAGGAGCCAGCACAGGCGCCGGTCACCTCGGCATCAGTAGCATGATCTGGGGCGGCCTCACTGGTTTTGGTCTCTACCTGCTCATCTTCCTCATCGCCAGGGCCATCTACGGGGAGGAGGTCTTCGGCTTCGGTGATGTGCTCTTCATGGCCACCATCGGACTCTATCTCGGCTGGCCGCTGACACTCCTCGCTGGCATCGGAGCCTTCTACGTGGCCCTCGTGCTGGTGATCGTCAAAAAATTTACTGGTGGGGCGGTGGGCAGGAAGATGGAGATACCCTTCGCGCCGGCCATGGCCACGGCCGCTTTTCTCACTGCATTGTACGGCCATGACGTGTTATACTGGTATATAAAGACATTTCTCTAACAAAAGAAGGGGGCGCTACATGACGATCCTACTCACCCTGCTGGGTTTTTTCATCGGCACGCTCCTGCGCGTCCCCATCTGCCTTCTACCTCAGGAGCGCACGTTTTTCAAGACGACCTTGACCAGCGGGGAGAACTGGCTGAGCCTGACCCTCTTCGGCGGATGGCGCACGCCCACGGTGGAAATCGCTACGGCCCTGGCCTTCGGGCTCATGGCCACGGCTGGGATCAGTGGATTCTTGCTGGTTTTCTACGGCACGCTTGCCTGCATCGCGGTGACCATGGTCTTTATCGACGCCAAGCACATGATCATCCCCAACGAGCTGGTGGTCCTAGCGCTGGTCACTGGTCTCATCTTCCAGCTGATCTTTCGACAGAGGGGACCGCTGGATATGGCCCTCGGCTTTCTCATCGCCGGCATCCTGCTTCTCATCGTGGCCTACTTCGGACCGCTGGGGGGAGGGGACATCAAGTTCATGGCCGCCATGGGCATCTGGCTCGGTCTCGGACAGGTGCTCGTGGCCATCTACATCGGGTTCGTCCTCGGGGGTCTCTACGGACTCCTTTCCCTCGTCACGGGTAAGAAGGGACTCAAGAGCAAGATTCCCTTCGGCCCCTTCCTCGGGATCGGCACCTGGCTCGCCGCCCTCTTTACCGAGGAAATCCTATCCCTGCTCTAGACAGGACACGACACACTTTCAGGAGGTACATAGGACATGAAAAACTTTATGGAAGATACGGTGAACTATTATCTGCCCAGGGTACTGAAAAATTTCCCCGGCTACCATCCCTCAGAGCACGACCTGGACGACATCAAGGCCCTGGCCTTGAACCAGCTCAAGCCCCACTACGTGAATACAGAGATGGGAGAGCTCTTCACCAAGCTCGAGGAACTGACCACCCAGGCCGAGGTGGACGTGACCAACGTCCTCTACCGGGCCATCGAGCGGGTCAAGAATCACCCCCGGGAGGACGCATGACACTTTATCTCATCGGCATGATGGGTTCGGGCAAGACCACCCTGGGACGTCCCCTGGCTGAGAAACTCGGTATGAAGTTCGTCGATCTCGACGAGCGGATCGAAGCAAGAGAAGGGTGCAAGATCAGCGAGCTCTTTGCCGAGCGGGGAGAAGCGGGATTTCGCTTGGCTGAGCACCAGGCGCTCCAAAGACTGGCCGGCGCCCCCCTGGTCATCGCCACCGGAGGGGGCATCGTCCTCTCCGAGGAGAATCGACACCGCATGGCCACCACCGGCCGGGTGATCTACCTACGGGCGGGGGCCGAGATACTGAAAAAGAGGCTGGCGAAGGAGTCCGCCCACCGACCGCTCCTGGCCGCTGGCATCGACCGCATCGACCCCTTGCTCGCCGAACGATCGGCCCTTTACGAGGCCTGTGCTGATCTCGTGATCGACGTGGACGACATGAAAATCCAAGCGGCTGTAGACGCGCTACTGACTAGCCTCAACGCATGAGTTGTGGTATGATGAACGGAGGGAAACGGACATGACGATACTGGTGCTCAACGGGCCGAATTTGAACCTTTTGGAATTCCGAGATGCTGGGCATTACGGGGATTTGTCCCTCGATGCCATCGAGGGGCTTCTCCAGGAAACCTTCCCGGCCGTGGACTTTGATTTTTACCAAAGCAACCACGAGGGTGATCTCATCGACCGCTTGCAAGAGATCGACCGCGAGGTGGGTGTTGTCCTCAACGCCGGTGCCTTCACGCACTACAGCATCGCCCTGCGCGACGCCATCGATATGGCCGCCGTACCGGTGGTGGAGGTCCATCTTTCGAACATCCACCGTCGTGAGCATTTCCGTCAACAGAGCGTCATCGCCGGGGTCTGCATCGGTCAGATCGCCGGTTTCAAAGCGCAGAGCTACGTGCTCGGTGTGCAGGCGCTGATCCAACATTTGAAGGGGTGGGATGAATCTTGACAACCATTGAACAACTCCGGGCGTTCATGAAGGAGGAGAACCTGAACGGTCTCCTCATCACGCGGCCCGAGAACAGACGATACACCAGTGGCTTCACCGGATCGAGCGGGCACGTCCTGCTCACAGCAGACCGCAACCTGTTCATCACGGATTTCAGATACAAGGACCAGGCGGCGAAAGAGTGCCAGGATTTTGAGATCCTGCTGCACAACCGTGAGAAAAAGGTAATCGACCTGATTGCCGAGCTCAAGCTCTCGCGCCTCGGCTTCGAGGACAGCTTCATGACCGTGAAAGACTACCGGTCCTACACCGACGAACTCGAGGACACAAGCCTCGTGCCCATCGGCGACAGGATCGAAAAGATCCGGCAGATCAAGCGGTCCGATGAGATCGAAGCGATCCGAACGGCGGCATCGATAGCCGACCGCGCCTTCGACCACGTCCTGACCATGATCAAACCCGGCGTCACCGAAAGGGAAGTGGCCCTGGCCCTCGAGATGCAGATGAAAAAACTCGGGGCTACCAAACTATCCTTCGAGAGCATTGTGGCCTCCGGTAAACGCGGCGCACTCCCACACGGGATCGCCTCGGACAAGGTGATTGAGGCAGGCGAGTTGGTCACCCTTGACTTCGGTTGCGTCTACGACGGTTACTGCTCCGATATGACCCGTACCATCGCCGTGGGTGAGGTCTCCGACGAGATGCGCGACATCTACCATACGGTGCTCGGGGCCCAAGAAGCGGCCCTCGCCGCCATCCAGGCCGGCGTCACCGGAGAGAGTGTGGACAAGGTGGCCCGCGACATCATCGAGAAGGCCGGGCACGGCGATCACTTCGGCCACGGCCTCGGACATGCTGTGGGACTCGAGGTGCACGAGAGCCCCAGGCTCGCACCGGGCGCCGACGACAAGCTGGAGGCAGGTATGATTGTCACCGATGAACCGGGCATCTACGTACCGGATCTCGGCGGCGTGCGCATAGAGGATCTGGTGCTGGTGACGGATGAGGGGTGTGAGATCTTATCCCGTTCACCGAAAGAGCTCATTGTACTCTAGTAAAAAAATAAATTTGGAGAGTGAAAAAATATGATCAGTGCAGGCGATTTTAGAAAAGGCATGACTTTTGAAATGGACGGAGAGCCCTATGTGGTTCTCGACTTCCAACACGTGAAACCCGGCAAGGGTGCCGCTTTCGTGCGCACCAAGTACAAGAACCTCACGACGGGTGCCACCAGAGAAGATGCCTTTAACCCCAGCGAGAAATTTCCCAAGGCCCACATCGAGCGCAAGGACATGCAGTTCCTCTACTCCGATGGTGACCTCTACTATTTCATGGACAACGAAACCTACGAGCAGGTACCGATCTCTTACGAGCAGGTGGAAGAAGCCATCAAATGGCTCAAGGAGAACGATAGCGCTACGATCAAGTTCTACAAGGAGAAGGTCTTCGACGTCGAAGCCCCGAATTTCGTGGAACTCCAGGTGACGGAATCCGAGCCGGGAATCAAAGGCGATACCGCCTCCAACGTGACCAAGCGAGCGGTGGTGGAAACCGGAGCTGAGATCCAGGTGCCCCTCTTTGTCAATGAGGGCGACACGATCAAGATCGATACCCGCACGGGTGAATATCTCTCGAGAGTATAAGAAAGCACGATTTGTGCTTTCTTTTCCTTTTTTACCCTCTCCCGACTTATGGTATAATAGGTGGAGAAGACAACAATGAACAGGAGGCATCTGACATGGCAGATCAAAATCATACAATGAAGGCCAAGGACTACGGACATGTGAACATCTCCGACGAGGTCATCGGCATCATCACCTCCATCGCCGCTTCGGAAATCGCCGGCGTCGAGGGACTCAGCGGTGGCTTCACCGACAACGTGGCAGAGATCTTCGGGAAGAAGAATCTACAGAAGGGTGTACAGGTGGCGCTAGAAGAGGAATCCGTGGCCGTGGACTTGAACATCATCGTGGACTACGGGATCAAGATCCCGGAGATTGCATGGCAAGTACAAGAGGGCGTCAAGAGTGCCATCGAGACCATGACGGGACTCAAGGTACGTGAGGTGAACATTCACGTGCAGGGCATCAACGTGGCCAAAAAAGGTGAGGACAAGAAGGACTGACTCCCGTCATTTCAGGAGTCAGTTTTTTCCGCTCGCAAAGACCAAAGGAGGAACCAATCACATGACCCGCAAAGAAGAACGTGACCACGCATTCAAGATGCTCTACCAACTCGCCGTCCAGGACGAGCTGCCGCGCGAGCGTATCGAGGACAAGGGCTCGGACTACGTCCGCCGCGTCATCGACGCTTTCTACGCCCACAAGGCGACGATCGATGGCAAAATCGAGGAAAAGCTCATCGACTGGCGTTTGGAACGAATCTTGAAGCTCGACCTCACGGTGATGCGACTCGCCGTTATCGAGATGCTCTATCTCGACGATATCCCGCCAAAGGTGACCCTCAATGAGGCTGTCGAACTGGCCAAGCACTACTCCGACGACCAGTCGCACAAGTTCGTCAACGGGGTCCTGAACAAGATCATGAGGGACCTGGGGGCACTGTAAGATGGTGCTCGGTTTCGACACCAGCGCTTATACCACGAGCCTCGCCGTCGTAGAGGACGGTGAGCTCCTCCACGAAGAGCGCCGCATGCTCGAGGTGAAACCCGGCGCACGTGGCCTCCGCCAGCAAGAAGCTTATTACCGTCACCATCAACATCTCCAGGAGATGCTGGCGGGCGTAATCGAGGCCCTCGATCTTCCGGATCTGACGGGTCTAAAGGCCGTGGGCGTTTCTACGAAACCCAGACCAGAGGAAAGTTCCTTTATGCCCGTCTTCTTGGCCGGTAGCCAGGTGGCCGGGACCCTCGCCATGGCCCTCGGGATTCCGCTCATCGCCTACGATCACCAGCGCGGCCACCTGCGCGCAGCCCTCTATCGCTTGGACAAGCGACCCCAGGCCCCTTTCTATGCCCTCCACCTCTCCGGTGGGACCACGGAGATTTTGAAGGTCGGCGAGGACCTGACCGGTGACATCGTGGGCAGGACGCTCGATCTCAGTTTCGGTAAGGTGATCGACCGGGTGGGCGTGGCCCTAGGCCTGCCCTTTCCCGCCGGCGGTCACCTGGAAACCCTGGCCGGGGACACCAGGCCTTCGGACGCCTACGCTTACCACCTCAAGGGACTCGATCTGAATCTGAGCGGGGTGGAGAGCCAGGCCCTTCGCGATATCGATCGGAAGGTGGATCCTAAGATCATCGCCGCCAAGATTCAGCATACCTGCGCCCGTTGTTTGGAGGATCTGATCCATCAGCTCACAGGCGAGGTGGTCCTCACCGGTGGTGTGATGCGCAATGCTTACATCCGAGACTATCTCGAGGAGCAGCTGGGTGACAGGCTCCTCTTTAGCGACCCTCGCTACGCATCGGACAATGCCGTGGGCGTCGCCCTACACGCCGAGGAGGCGATTTCATGCAACTGAAGGCCTTCACCGTATCGGGACTCAACCGATACATGGCCCAGATCATCAAGGCGGACCCTCTGCTATCGGTCCTTACCGTCGAGGGGGAACTGGCCAACTATAAGGTCCACACCAGCGGGCACGCCTACTTTCAACTGAAAGACGACGCCTCACGCGTGGACTGCGTCATGTTCAAAAACAGCCACGACCACCTGAAGGAAACCTTCAGGGAAGGGGATCACGTGCGCATCAAGGGCCAGGCCGGTCTCTATGAACGCGACGGACGCTTTCAAGTCTACGCCCGCACTATGGAGAAAATTGGACTCGGTGCCCTTTACGAGGCCTACCTCAAGGAAAAGGATCGTCTCGAGGCCCTTGGCTACTTCGATGAAGAACGCAAGCGACAGATCCCAACCTACCCCGAGAAGGTCGGCATCGTCTCATCGGCATCGGGTGCTGCGATTCGCGACGTGATCAGCGTCATACAGCACCGCAATCCTACCCTGGATTTGGTCCTGTACCCCAGTCTCGTACAAGGGGAGGGGGCGGCAGACAACCTGGCCGCGGGTATCCGTTATTTCGATACCCGCGCGGACATCGACGTGGTCATCCTGACGCGCGGTGGCGGGAGCATCGAGGACCTATGGGCCTTCAACGAGACACAACTGGTGGAGACCGTGTACAAGAGCCGGCATCCTGTGATCAGTGCTGTGGGCCACGAGACAGATCACACCCTCTGCGATTTCGTGGCCGACCTGAGGGCCCCCACACCCTCCGCTGCCGGTGAACGGGTGAGCCCCACGGTGGTAGAGATGATGGGTCGGGCCGAGGCCTATCTGCAAGTAGGCCGCGAGCGGATCAACCGCCGCCTGGAGGCCGAGACGCGGCGCTTGAGCGAGGACAGTCTGCGCAGGATGGAAAATGAAATTCGCTACCGCCTCGAGCGCGAAGAGGCCGGGCTGGCCAATCTGATCGCAACGCTCTCCGCTCGGACGGAAGGTCATGTCCTTCGCAAGGAACAACAGGCCCTCGCCATCGGCGATCTGCTGGAGGCAAACGGCCCGCTGAAGCGACTCAAGGCGGGCTACGGCTACATGGAAAAGGATAAGGAACCGGTGAAAAGCATAGGGGACCTGGCGATCGGAGATCGAATCGATATCCGTCTTTCCGATGGGTCCCTGCAGGCTACCGTAGAGGAAATTGAGGTGAAAGATCGTGGCTAAACAGACATTCGAAACCCATTTGAAAATGCTCAAGGACGCCGTTGCCACCCTGGAAAAAGAGGACATCGCCCTCGAGAAGGCCCTCGATGCCTACGAAAAGGGCGTGGGTCATTACAAGGCCTGTATGGACCATCTCACCAGCGCCAAGGGACGGCTGACCAAGATCAATGCTTCCCTAGAAGAGATCCCGCTCGATGGGGAGGAAGGGAATGCGTGAACTGACGCTCCGCCGTGAGACCTTTGAGGCGACCTATCCAGGCCTGCTTGCCCCCTTGTTACCGGGAGAAGGCCCTTACGAGGAGCGCCTCCTTTACCCGCTGCGTGCCGGGGGCAAGCGATTGCGTCCTATCCTTCTGAAGGCCTTTTACGAGGTTTTCGGTGGAAAAGGCACGGAAGTGAACTACTTCAGCGCGGCTATCGAGTGCATTCACACCTACTCCTTGGTACACGACGACCTGCCTGCCATGGACGACGACGCACTGCGCAGGGGAAAGCCCACGAGTCACGTGGTCTACGGTGAGGGCGATGCTATCCTGATCGGCGACGCCCTCTTGAACCTGAGCATGGAGCTGACCCTAGCCGCACCCGTGCCCGATGCGAACCGTCAGATCCGTGCCATGGGTGCGCTCTTTGGTGCCAGCGGGGGCCGGGGCATGATCCTGGGACAATTTTTCGACATCAAGGATGAGCCCGGACGGACCGAAGCGGATCTCGACAGAATCAACGCTCTGAAGACCGGGGCCCTCATCGAGGCCGCCTGCAAGGTGGGGGCCATCCTGGGCGGTGCCTCGAAAGAGGAGGTGGCCACGGCTGCGGCCTACGGCCGGACCCTGGGCCGGGCCTTTCAGATCGTCGACGACCTCTTGGACATCGCCGGCGATGAGGCAGCCCTGGGCAAACCCGTGGGAAGCGATGAGAAGAACGAGAAGGTGACCTACCCGATCCTTCTAGGCGTCGAGGGGGCCCGCGAGCGGGTAAAAGACCTGACCGCCGAGGCCCTCCATCATCTTGAGGCGATCGGAAACGATCCTTTCCTGAAGGCACTCACCGTGTACCTGCTCGAACGCGACGCATAGGGAGGAGAGCCCACATGGTATTCTTTAGTCAGTTTTCAACGAACACAGCCTTCGGCGTGGCCTTCGTGGCCTGGTTCGTCGCGCAGTTTCTCAAGATCCCCACCTACTACTATTACTACAGGAAGTTCGATATCACCCGCTTTCTCGAATCCGGTGGTATGCCGAGCTCCCATACCTCCTTCGTGGTGGGACTGACCACTGCCGTGGGCAAACTGGCCGGCTATGGCTCGCCGATCTTTGCCGTGAGCCTGGTCTTCTCGCTCATCGTCATGTACGACGCCTCCGGCGTCCGGCGGTCCGTGGGCAAGCAGGCCAAGTTGCTCAACTACTTGGTCATCGAGCTCTTTGAGCACAAGCATCTAGAGGAAGATAAGCTGAAGGAGCTGGTGGGGCACACGCCCTTCGAGGTCATCGCGGGTGCAATTTTAGGTATGGTCGTGGGCAATCTTATGTTATAGTGAAAAGAGGTGGCACAGTATCCTAGTCAGGACCTTTGTTTTTGAAAGCGGGGCTAAAAATCCGCTAAAGGGCACATTCGATGAAGTTCCTGGTTGTGGCTTGCGACGCCCAGTCGTGGGTCATTTCTGGGAGTAAGGATGGGGGGGCGATCCACAATGGCATGTGGGCGTGAACCCTCCCGTCCGTGGAGGCCTCGGTGATCGTCGATCACGGGGGTAAACCTGCATCATGGTCGAAGGGCTATGTGCAGTGTAGCCTGCCTTGAGTGGTATCCGGTAGACCACGGACAGACGGTCGTGTGCCGGGCCCGGCGCACCGGCGTTAATGCCGTGTAAACCGATTCTGCAAAAGAGGCTAGGAGACAACCGGCCTGCTGGGGAAAACCCCTAGGCTGATGGTATCGGGGATTAAAGTACGGACTAAGTGGTGATCCAGTTTCGCTTTCGGCGACGAAGCGGACGACCGGTTAAAGGGAAACCGCTGATCTGGCGACAGAACAGCCCGGACGTGGGAAACCCTACTGGACCTCAAGCCGTAGCATTTACTCGCTGCCCGCCACCCTCATTTTTCTAAAAATGGCAACACAATCATAGAGGTGATTCTCACCGTGAAAAGGCGCAAACAACCCAAGAACCGCCGCTGGATCCTCAGGATCATGCTCATCACGATCCTGCTCTCTGCCGTGATCGGTAGTGTTTCGGATCAGCTGCTCAGGCGATCCGGACTCCTGATCTCCCTCGCGACGCTCCTCCTCATCATTTTGATCGGAGTCGTAGCGGATATGGTGGGAATCGCTATCGCAGCGGCAAAAAAAGATCCCTTTAACGCCATGGCCTCGCGGCATGTTCCACACGCCCCCTATGCGATCGTGCTCCTGCAGAACGCATCCATGGTGTCCAATTTTTGTAACGATGTCATCGGCGACATCGCCGGCATCATCAGCGGCACTGCGGTGGGGGTCATCGTCCTACACCTGGCGCATTTGAACCTTTCCCTAGGCGTGATCAGCCTGATCACCGTGCTCCTGTCGAGCTTGGTGGCAGCGCTCACCGTGGGTGGTAAGGCCCTCGGCAAGGAACTCGCCCTGACCCGCTGGAAATCAATCGTGGATTTCGTGGCCCGCGGCTATCATTTCGCCGGGGAACGGATCCCTCCATTATCGATAAAGAAGTGAGTGGTAACGTGTATAAAATCTTAGATCGGGTCCAGGGGCCCGAAGAATTGAAACAATTGACGAGCGAAGAACGGCAGCGGCTGGTGATCGAAATCCGAGATTTTCTGCTGAAGTCCATTTCTTCCACCGGTGGTCACCTGGCCTCTAACCTGGGTGTGGTAGAGCTCACTGTGGCCCTGCATACGGTCTTCGACTCACCAAAGGACAAGTTGCTCTTCGACGTGGGTCACCAGGCCTATGTCCACAAGCTCCTCACCGGACGACGGGAGGATTTTCCCACGCTCCGTCAGGAGGGTGGGATGAGTGGGTTTTTGAAACGTTCCGAGAGCCCACACGATGTTTTTGAGGCAGGGCACAGTACCACCAGTATCTCGGCTGCCTTGGGCTTCGCCCGTGCACGTCATCTGACGGGGGAAGACTATGATGTCGTGGCCGTGATCGGCGACGGTGCGATGACGGGCGGCATGGCTTACGAGGCCATGAACTTGGCGGGGCACCTGGGCGAAAACCTCAACGTGATCCTGAACGACAACGAGATGAGCATCGACGGAAACATCGGCTCCATCGCCCACTACCTGGAGCGACTGACCACGTCGACACCCTACACCCGTTTTAAAGAATCGACCCGAAAGGGGCTCACCAGCATCCCGAAAATTGGTCCGGACCTCATGAAACCGCTGACCAAGTTCAAGGATAGCCTCAAGTACTTCATGATCCCGGGGATTCTTTTTGAGGAGATGGGCTTCAAGTACATCGGTCCCGTGGACGGGCACGACCTGGAAGCTGTGATCGAGCATCTGACCCTCATCAAGAACTACGAGAAACCTGTGCTCCTGCACGTGAAGACCACCAAGGGGAAGGGCTACCGACCGGCTGAGGACAACCCTGACAAGTACCATGGGGTGGGGACCTTTGATGTGAGAAAAGGGATCCAACCGAACACGGACAAAAAGCTCTCGTATTCCGATGTGGCCGGCCAAACCCTGCTCGATCTTGCCAAGGCCGACGGCCGCGTGGTGGCTATTACCGCCGCCATGCCCGGTGGGACCGGTTTGATGCAGCTGAAGGATACCCTACCCAACCAATACATTGACGCTGGGATCGCAGAGCAAAATGCTGTGACCATGGCCGCGGGTCTTGCGGCCGCCGGTGCCAGACCCTATGTGGCCATCTACTCCACCTTCCTGCAACGTGCCTATGACCAGATTATTCACGATGTGGCCCTGCAGCAGTTGCCGGTCCGTTTTCTCATCGACCGCGCTGGTATCGTCGGACAGGACGGAGAAACCCACCAGGGTCTCTTTGACGTGGCCTTTTTGACCCATGTTCCTCACATGACGGTGATGGCGCCTAAAGACGGTCCGGAGCTCGAGCGCATGATGCGCGAGGAGCGCGTGGCGGGACCACTGGCCCTGCGTTACCCCAGGGGAACCGCCATCGAAGTGGCCCCCTCGATGGGTGACCTCTATGAACCGGAGATCCTAAGAAGCGGCAAGGACGTCGCCCTAGTGGCCGTGGGTCACATGGTAAGTCCCACGCTCGAGGCCGCTGATCTTCTCAGAGTACAGGGGATCGAGGCAACGGTCGTCAGCGCCCGGTGCCTCAAACCCCTACCCCTGGCGACGCTGTCTCGAATCGCCGAGTCCCATGAGATCCTGATCACCGTGGAAGACCACCTGCTCACCGGCGGTTACGGGCAGACCCTCGCTGCCACCCTCGACCGCAGCATCCACTGCATCGGCATCGACGACTTCTTCGTCCCCCACGGGACCCAGTCGGACCTTTACCGCTCCCTGGGTCTCGACGGACCAGGACTTGCCAACAGGGTGCTCGCACATCTCGGGAGGTTGGGTGCCGGTGGAAAAAGAGCGGCTCGATAAACTGCTCGTGGACCGGGGCTTCTTTGACACCCGGGAGCGGGCCCAGCGCGCCATCCGATCGGAGATCGTGAGGGTGGATGGTCAGATCTTAACGAAAACGGCAAAAAAAGTGGCTCTTGATGCATCGATCGTCTTAGACGGGACGCCCTTTCCCTACGTGGGACGCGGGGCCCTCAAGCTACTCGGTGCCCTTGAGCACTTTCCCATCGCCCTCCAAGGCAAACGCTGCCTGGACATCGGATCTTCCACAGGGGGCTTCACCGAGGTCCTCCTCGAGAAGGGGGCCTCTGGGGTGACGGCCGTCGATGTGGGAAGGGACCAACTTCATGCGAAACTTCGCGGTGACGACCGGGTCCGGGTCTTGGAGCAGACAGACTTTCGACAGCTTTCGGAGATGGGACTGGGGACCTTCGATGTGATCGTTTCCGACGTTTCCTTTATCTCGCTCTCGCATCTTTTGCCGCTGCTTCCCGATCTGATGGCCGGAGGTGCACAAGTGATCCTGCTCATCAAACCCCAGTTTGAAGCCGGACCCGCCCACGTGGGTAAGGGGGGGCTCGTGACCGATCCTGCCGTCCACCGTCAGGTGATCGAAAGGCTCTTCGAGGAAGCGGTGGGCGTGGGTCTATACCCCGCTGGACTCACCCCCTCACCGATCACCGGGACAGGTGGCAACCGCGAGTACCTTTGCCACTTAGGGACCACGCGAACAGAGCAAACAGTGGACATAGCGCCCGTCGTCCGACGAGCCTTCGATGTAGAAAGGAGAGCGTGACCCGTGAAATACGCCAGACATTCGAAAATTTTAGAGATTATCAATTCCAGTGAAATCGAAACCCAGGAAGAACTCGCCCGGCACCTGAAGGAAGAAGGGTACGATGTCACGCAGGCCACCGTCTCTCGGGATATCAAGGAAATGGGGCTGATCAAGGTACTCTCCCGCGATGGGAAGTACAAGTACGCCTCGCTCAAGCAGCGCGAGGGTGTGGTGAACGATCGCTTCCTGAAACTGCTCAAGGACACGGTGATCTCCCGTGACTTTGCCGGACACATCGTGGTGGTCCGAACCCTCGTGGGTTCTGCGAACGCTGCGGCCGCGGCCATCGATGCCCTGGATTTTGATCTGATCGTCGGTAGCATCGCCGGCGACGATACGATCTTCCTCTTGGTGCGTACAGATGATGATGTGCCCAAACTGCTCAAACAGTTCGACGATATCCTCGGACAATAGACGAAAGGTGTTGATACCTTGTTAAGGGAATTGACCATCAAGGGATTCATATTGATCGATGATGCACGGATCCCCTTCAAGGAGGGATTCAACGCGATCACCGGGGAGACCGGCGCGGGGAAGTCCATCCTCGTGGGCGCCCTCGATCTGGTGCTGGGCGCCAATGCCAGCACCGATTACATACAACCGGGCAAGGACCGGGCCGTGATCCAGGCTGTTTTTGAAGTGGGCTCGCAGGAGGTCATCGACCGGCTGGCCGAGCTCGACATCACCCCAGAAGAAGGGCAGATCATCGTTACCAGGCAGATCCACGACAATGCCCGCAATGTGGCCCGCATCAACGATGAGGTCACCACCCTCACCCGCCTGCGACAGGCCGGTGAGGTGCTGATCGACATCCACGGCCAGAACGAGCACCAGAGTCTTCTGCGCGAGAGCGCCTACCTGGGTTTGATCGATCGGTACCTGGGCGAAGGCATCACCGCCACCCTCGAGGCAACGGCCGCTGGCTACGGGGAGATGGACCGCGCCCGGAAGAGGATCGCGGCCATCGAAGGTGCCCTGGCCGACCGGGACCGCCGGCTCGATCTCATTACGTACCAGATAGAGGAGATTGATGAAGCCAGTCTGACGGAAGAAGACGACGATCTCGATGCGATCTTTAAAAACCAAGCCTCGCTCGAACGTGCCATGGAGGCCCTGTCTGATGTTTACGCCAGACTCTCGGAGGATGAGGGGATCCTGGACCAGATCGGTCGCAATCTCAAGGCCCTCGGCGCCCACCTGACGGTGGACGAGCGCTTGGGGCCCGTCTACGAAGCCCACGACGAAGCGTCCACCCGTCTGCAGGATGCCGTTTTCGAGATGCAGCGTGTGGTGGAGGACTCCGCTTACACGCCGGAAGAAATGGCCCGGCTGGAAAAACGTCTGAACACCGTCAATCACCTCAAGCGCAAGTACGGAAAAACCGTAGGGGATATCCTGGACTTCCGCGAGAACCTGGAGGAGGAACACAGGGGCTTTGACGACCTGGAGTCGGAACGTACGAAAACCCAGGCGCACCTGGTTGCTGTGGAGAAGGCCTACGATGAACAGGCCACCAGACTGACCGAAGCGCGCAGGGGCGCGGCAGAGGCTTTCGAGAAAGCCGTGCTTGCCGAACTCTCGCGCCTCAATCTGGAAAACGCTCGCCTGTCCGTCGCCGTGAAGGAGGCGCCCGCCTCACCCGAAGGCAGAGACCGCATCACCATCGATATCGCCACGAACCGCGGATTGCCGCTACGACCGCTGCGCGATGTGGTCAGCGGTGGTGAGCTCTCCCGTATCATGTTGGCCGTCAAGAACGTGCTGGGAGACAAGAGCACCATCGAGACCATGATCTTCGACGAGATTGACGCGGGGATCAGTGGGCTCACGGCTCAGAAAGTGGCGGAGACCGTCTACCTGCTCAGTCGCACCCGACAGATCATCGCCATCACGCACCTGCCGCAGATCGCCGTGATGGCCGATCACCACCTGATGATCGAGAAGCGCGATGAAGGGGACAGGACCCTGACCCACATGCGGGTCCTCTCGGAAGAAGAGCGGATGCTCGAGCTCAACCGCCTGCTCAACGGTGACCTGCTCAACGAGGTGGCCCGACAGAACGTGGCCAATCTCTATGAGAACGCGGCGCAAAAGAAAGAACAGATCAACCGAGTCAAAGGAGCCGATGCCCATGTCTGACAAGAAGAGAAGCATCCTCGTGGTGGACGACAACAAGAACTTCGCGGGGATTTTGAAAAACCACATTGAGGATCACGATCGCTTCGCTATTGCCGGGGTGGCCTACGATGGACGCGAAGCCGTTTCCATGATCATCGACAAGATGCCGGACATCGTGATCCTCGACATCATCATGCCGCGTCTCGATGGCATCGGCGTACTCGAGAAGATGCGGGAACTAGGGCTCAGTGACAAGATCAAGTTCGTGGTGCTCTCGGCCGTGGGACAGGATCATATCACCAGCCGCGCGCTCGGTCTTGGGGCGACCTACTACGTGGTCAAGCCCTTTGATATCAACGTGTTCTTCGAACGGCTGGGCCAGATGACGCAAAAGGGGAGCACCGAGGAGAAGGCACAGTCGGAGAACGAGTTGATCGAGGCCTCCATGGAAGCCAAGATCATCGAGCTCTTGGCAAGTATCGGTGTACCACCGCATATCAAAGGGTATAAGTATATCATCGAGGGTGTGAAGTACCTGGGAGCCCATGAGTTCGAGGATGTGAAAATCACCACGGATCTCTATCCGGCCATCGCGAACACCTTTGGGACCAATCGGACCAGCGTCGAGCGCGCGATCCGCAATGCCATCGAGATTTCCCTCAACCGGGGCAACCTCGAGGTGATGCTGGAGATTTTCGCGGGTGTCAGCGGAGTGAAGAAGCGCAAGATCACCAATTCGGAATTTCTCACGGGCATCTTCACCCATCTCAAAACTTTGTAGACTTTTTACAAAAACAAACCGCATCCGTATGACGACATCCCGACAAGGGGTACAATGAAAAGGAGTCGCCATGACCACATACACAACAGAGTTCAACCTTTACTTAACGCAAAAAGTTCAACTATCCACCAATACCATCAACTCCTATCATCTCGACCTCAGGAAATTTTTCGATTACCTGGGGGGTCGTCAGATTGATGATTTGAACGATGTCTCCGCTGCTGATCTTTACGCCTACCGCGTTTTTTTAAAGGAGCAGTCGCTCAAGAACACGACGATCAACCGCTACCTGGCTTCCCTTCGGCGTTACTTCTCCTTTCTCCACCACACCGGTCGGATCGAGGGGAACCCCACGTTGGAGATCAAGGGACTCCAGCAGCGTCGACGTCAACAGCAGGTCCTCAGTTATGAAGAGCTCTGCCGGGTGCTCGATTCCGAGGCGGGGGAGTCGACGATGTCCCTTCGGGATGCAGCCATCGTAGAGATGCTCTACGCAACGGGGATGAAGGCCACGGAAATCGTGGCGCTCAATCGCGTGGACGTGGATCTGGAGATGGGGACCGTCTCCATCGACAATCGGCAGCTACCCCTCCATGACCGCGCCCTGAGTTTACTCAGCGCGCACCTGGCGAGCACAGAGAGGGAGGCGACCGACCCGCTCTTCGAAAACTACCAGGGCGACCGGTTGACCCGGCAGAGCCTGTGGAAGATCACCAAAGAGCGCGGTGAGCGCCATGGCATCGGCACCCACTTGACACCCAACACCATCCGCAATAGTCTCCGGCATCACTTGGAGGAGCAGGGGGCTCCAAAACCCCTGGTCGATTATCTCATGGGATTCGATTCCGAGTCCCTCGATGCCGACGGGATCGTTGGCGGTTACATGATGAGTCACCCGAGAGCCTAAGGGCTCTTTTTGGGCTTTTTTTGCTAAGGAGGAATGACCATGATCAATCGCGTATTGCTATTTGTACTGGACAGCGTGGGCATCGGCGCCCTGCCGGATGCCGCCGATTTTGGCGACGTCGGGGCTAACACCCTGGGTTCCATGGCCCGTGCAGAGGGAACCTTCAAGATCGACAACCTGCTATCCCTTGGACTAGGAAACATCGAAGGAGTTGAGGATCTTCCCGCTGTCGATGAGCCCAAGGGCGCCTACGGTCGTTCGATGGAGGTTTCCAACGGCAAGGACACGACCACAGGGCACTGGGAAATCGCCGGCCTGCGGATCGATGAGGCCTTCAAGACTTATCCAGAAGGGTTTCCACCCCGCGTGATCGACGCTTTCGAGGAAAAGACCGGTCGCAAGGCCCTGTGCAACAAGCCCGCTTCGGGTACTGAAATCATCGAGGAACTCGGCGAACAACACATGGAGACGGGCGATGTGATCGTCTATACCTCCGCGGACAGCGTCTTCCAGATTGCTGCCCACGAAGAAGTGGTACCCCTCGAAGAACTCTACCGGATGTGTGAAATCGCCCGGGAGATCCTCCGCGGTAAGGATGCCGTGGCCCGCGTGATCGCGCGCCCCTTCATCGGCGAACCCGGCTCTTTCGAGCGGACTTCCAATCGGCGGGACTACTCCCTGAGTCCCTTTGGGCCCACGGTGCTCGACCACGCCAAGGAGGCGGGTTACGCTGTTCAGGCCGTGGGCAAGATCGTCGATATCTTCAACGGCCAGGGCATCACCGAGGATGTGCACACGAAGAGCAATATGGACGGGATCGACAAGACCCTCGCCTACCTGGCCACCGACTCCAAGGGCATCATCTTCACGAACCTCGTGGATTTTGACGCCAAGTACGGACACCGCCGGAACATCGAGGGGTACAAGCAGGCCCTGGAGGAAACGGACGTGCGGATCCCGGAGATTCTCTCTACGATGCGCGCCGATGATATCGTGATCTTCACTGCAGATCACGGGAACGATCCCGGTTTCAAGGGAACGGACCACACCCGCGAGTACGTGCCGATCCTGGTCTACGGACATCAGGTCAAGGCTGGTGTCAATCTGGGCACGCGCAAAACCTTTGCGGACATTGCCGCAACGGTAGCCGATATTCTGAACATCAAGGGAACGGGCAACGGAACGAGTTTCAAAAGCGAAATCCTATAGGGTTCTCACGATCAATAGAAAGGACGAAAACATGCGACAGAAAATCGAAGCAGCACGACGCGTCATTGCAGAACAGATGACAGAAATCCCCAAGATCGGCCTGATCCTGGGTTCCGGTCTGGGGGTCTTGGCCGAAGAAATCGAATCACCCACGATGATCCCTTACGACGAGATTCCCCATTTCCCCGTTTCCACCGTCGAGGGACACGCCGGTCGATTCGTCATCGGGCAGCTGGAGGGCAAGGACGTGATCGCCATGCAAGGTCGCTTCCACTATTACGAAGGCTATGACATGAAAGAAGTCACTTTCCCTGTCCGCGTGATGAAGGCCCTCGGTGTCGAGCGCTTGATCGTGACCAATGCGGCCGGTGGAGTGAACGAGAGCTACCTGCCCGGAGATCTGATGCTCATCAGCGATCACCTGAACATGAGCGGGGATCACCCCCTCCACGGCAAGAATGATGCGGAGCTCGGCCCCCGTTTTCCCGATGCCAGTGATATCTACGATAAGGCCACCACGGCCCGTATCTTCGACGCGGCGCTCGACGCGGGCATCCGCCTGCAGCGGGGCGTCTACTGCTTCAACCAGGGGCCTTCTTACGAGACACCCGCAGAGGTGCGTATGGCGCGCATACTTGGTGCCGATGCCGTGGGCATGAGTACTGTCCCTGAGGCCCTTGTGGCGGCGCACGCCGGCTTGAAGGTGACGGGCATCAGCTGTATCACGAACATGGCCGCGGGCATCTTGGACCAGCCCCTCGATCACGAGGAGGTCGTGGAGACCGCGGACCGCGTGAAGAGTACCTTTATCGATCTCGTTCGCATGATCCTGCGGATGCTGTAGGTGAGGGCCATGAGAGTATACGATATTATCGAGAAGAAGCGAGACGGGAGGGCCCTTAGCTCCGAGGAAATCAAGTTCTTCATTGAGGGCTACACCAAGGGCTCGATTCCCGACTACCAGGCTGCGGCCCTCCTGATGGCCATCTACCTCAAGGGGATGGATGACCGGGAGACGGTGGACCTCACCGAAGCCATGATGCATTCTGGCGATGTGATCGATCTGTCGGCCATCGAGGGAACCATCGTGGACAAACACTCCACCGGTGGCGTGGGCGACACCACCACTCTCGTGCTGGCGCCGCTGGTGGCGTCGGTGGGTGTACCCGTGGCCAAGATGAGCGGCCGGGGTCTCGGCCACACCGGCGGGACCATCGATAAGCTCGAGTCCATCCCGGGCTTTCATACGGAGCTGTCCATCGAGGACTTCATCGGCCAGGTCAATCGGGAAAAGGTAGCGGTCATCGGCCAGACCGCCGACATCGCACCGGCGGATAAGAAGCTCTACGCCCTGCGCGATGTGACGGCCACGGTGTCGAACATCAGTCTGATCGCCTCTAGCATCATGTCCAAGAAACTGGCCGCAGGGGCCGATGCCATCGTGCTCGATGTCAAAGTGGGTTCCGGCGCTTTCCTGAAGACCTTCGACGAGGCCAAAGAGCTTGCCGAGACCATGGTGCGCATCGGAACGAATATGGGTCGCGAGACCATCGCGGTCATCACGAACATGGATGAACCGCTCGGACGCGCCATCGGCAACAGCCTGGAGGTCATCGAGGCCGTCGCTACCCTAAAAGGGGAGGGGCCGTCGGATCTGGAAGAACTCTGCCTGACGCTGGGGGCCAATATGGTCTTCCTGGCTGGTGGTGCAGGGACCTTTGAAGAAGCTCGGGATCTGCTGGCAAAAAAACTCGAGGACGGCGGGGCCCTAGAGGCCTTCGGACGCTTTGTGAAGAGCCAGGGGGGCGACGATCGCGTGAGCCATGACCTCGGCGTGCTACCGAAGGCCGATCATGAGACGACCTTCGTGGCCGAACAGGACGGGTACATTTCGGCCATTGCCTCCGATGAAGTGGGCATCAGCGCCATGATCCTGGGTGCCGGCCGCCAGAACAAAGAGGATGCCATCGACATGGCCGCCGGCATTCTGCTGGAGAAGAAAATTGGCGATGCGGTGACCAAAGGCGATGTCATCGCCCGTCTCTTTACCACGCGGCCGGAGACCTTCGCCGACGCGAAGAACCGTCTTGCCAAAGCGGTGACCATCGGTCCAGAAGCGACCGAGCATAAGCCGCTGATCCAAGCGATCATCACCAAGGATGGTATGCGTACCTTCTAAGGACCTCTCCGGGGGTCTTTCCTTTTTTCTCGTGTCGGCTGTTTTACACCGGATCACCTGGGTAAAAAGTCAAACGAGGTGATAACATGATCAATAAAGAAATCAAAGTGGTCAAACAAGCAATGCTCAATGAAATCGAAGGCTATGAGTTCTACAAACTGGCAGCCTCCAATGCCAAGGATGCCGAGGTCAAGGCGGCTTTTGAAAATTTAGCCGAGGAAGAACGCAAGCATGTTGAATGGCTCCGCTCCTTGTTCGATGGCCTGAAGTCCTCGGAAGAGGACGAAATCAAGCTGGAGGATCTCGAGAACCCGCCGAGCCCGCGAATTTTCAAGTGGGACAAGGTGGACCGTGACAACGCAGGTCTGGCCGTGTCGGTCTTTGGCATCGGGATGCAGATGGAAAAAGCCAGCGTTGACTTCTATGAGAAAGCTGCTGAGGAAACGGAGCTTGAAGTGGCCGAGACGCTTTACAAGACCCTGGCCAAGTGGGAACAGGTACACTACGACCAGTTCGCCACGGAGTACGAGAATCTCAGGCGCGATTACTGGTCCGACCAGGCTTACTTCCCCTTCTAGGAGACAGCGAATGGATGAGAAAATTTGCCTCGTTGCATTTAATCCGGATCCCATGTGCTTCATGCACGTGTTGATCAACGCCCTCGACATGCACGAGCGGGGTAACCAAGTGGCCGTCGTCATCGAGGGGGGCGCCACGGCGCTCATCGATGAAATTCGCCATCCGGAGCATCCGGTCAACGGGTTTTACGAGCGCGTGAAGTTCTCCGGACTCATCGACGGTGTTTGCAAGGCCTGCAGCAACAAGATGGGAAGTCTCAAGGCCGTTCGAGAGGAAGAACTACCGCTGCTCGATTCACTTTACGGGCACCCGAGTCTACAGGATTACATAGACGAGGGGTACCGGATCATCACGATGTGAGCCTTGCGCTCACATCTTTTTTTCGTAAGCAAAGAAACCTGTGAGGGGTGTTAACGTGTACATACAAGATCTTATCGATGACGAGGGGGTCATCCGCGACCTGCTTGCCATCCGCGGTTTTCACGACCTTTACTTTGCCGGGGGGGCTGTGCGCGATGCGCTTCTCGATCACCGCACCCTGGATCTCGACATCGCCTGTCGCGGTCTCTTGGGCGATGTGAAGGCCTATTTCGAACATCTCGGCGCCCCTGTGTTCACCAGGGAGGATTACCACGCCCTCCACGTGAAGAGGGGACACTATACGCTGACCTTCACCCATCTCCGACGGGATGATCCCGATGGGCGGGTGGAGAAAGCTTCGCTTGCAGAAGACGCCCTCCGTCGTGATTTCACCGTGAACGCCCTCTACTTTCAGATACTCCCCACCGGTGAACTGCTCTTGATCGACCGCGTGGGGGGGCTCAATGATCTGAGCCGAAAGCGACTTCGCCCCGTTTCCCCCTCCACCTTCTTCGATGACCCCAGCCGTTTCGTCCGGGCGCTGCGCTATCACCACCAGCTTGGCTTTGCTTTTGATCCCGGTTTTCTCTCGCGCATGCAGGAACACCGGTGGAAGGAGGTCGACTTCACGGCCGCCATCGATCGGATCTACAGCGAGCTGCAGCGGACCGAGCTCACGCCCTTCCTCTCTAGGATCCGGACACTGGGTTTGCAGGGAATCTGGCCCATGAGAGCCGACGGGCTCTCAATCGATAGGGTGGCCTATTTCATGGACCACCTCGGCGAATTTTTGTCAGATCCGTTTTTCGAGGGTATCACCGACGATGCCTTTCGTAGGGCGCGAAAGAAATATTTGAATTTCCTCTCGAGGTATTCTACACTAGATAGGAACGTGAGTGTCGCCCTCATCCGCCTCCTCGGTACTCTGCCAGAAGAGGAGCTGGTGCTGTACGCGCGTCTGCTCGACGATGATCTGATCCGGCGTTATATCGCACACCGGGCGACCATCGAACGAAGGATCACCGGTTCCGACCTCTTGGCGCTGGGCTACACCCCCGGACCGGCACTTGGTCGTGCGCTCGAAGAAGTACGGGCCCGACTGCTCGCCGATCCGACGCTCGATCGGGAGATCTTGCTATCGACCCTGAAGGAGGGGACTTGACCATGGCCTATGCCGTGAAACTGAATCAATTTGAAGGCCCCCTCGATCTCCTGCTCAATCTGATCAAGGAAGCCTCCATCGATCTCTACAATATCCCCATCCACCGGATCACCCGTCAGTTCCTCGACCACTTGGCCGCAGCCGACCAGACGGATCTCGAGGAGCTCTCGGACTTTCTGGTCCTGGCCGCCACGTTGTTGGAGATCAAATCGCAGATGCTGCTGCCCGATGAGGACCTCGATGTCATCGAGGCCTTCGACGGGACGGATCCACGGGAACAGCTCGTAGAAAAACTGGTTCGTTACAAGATTTACCAGGAGGCTTCAAAGTATCTCGAAGACCGCGAGGCGACGTACAACCGTGTGTTTTCGAAGCCCATGTCCACCATCACCTTCGAAGAACAAGCGGAGGAACCACTGGAGGGACTCGATGCCCGGCTGCTCGAGCGCGCCATCGGTAAGCTCATGGTACGAGCGACGCGTTTCAATGCGGACAAACGCGACTTCTTCGATAAGTTGCGACGTGACCCCTACACTGTCGAGGAAAAGATCGCCTCGATCCGGCAGCATTTGTCCCGGGCTGAGGGCATCAATTTTCTCGCTTGCATCGGCGATCCGTCGGACCGCTTCGAACTGATCAACACCTTCCTCGCCCTGCTCGAACTCATGAAGATGGGGGAGATACGGATCACCCAGGCCGACCTCTACGCACCGATCACCATCGAACAGAAAAGGAGCGTCACCCATGTCTCAACAGCTTAAAGCGGCCGTAGAGGCCGTTCTCTTTGCCTATGGCGAACCGCTGAGCCTCTATCGCATCGCCAGGGCCTTGGAAAGATCAGAAGAAGAGGTGCGGGGGATCATCGGAGAACTAGAAGAAGACTATGCCGCGCCTTCGCGCGGCTTTCATCTGGTGCGTATCAACACCAAGGTGCAGCTGGTGACAAAGCCGGAACACCACGATGTGCTCGAGACCCTGATGAGCCAATCGAAGACCAAGGGGCTCACCCCGTCGAGCCTCGAGGTGCTGGCCGTGGTGGCCTATGAGCAACCGGTGACCAAAGCGATTATCGAGGAGGTACGCGGGGTGAACAGCGACTCTGCCCTGTCCCATCTCATCGACCGTGGCCTGGTGGAGGAAAAGGGACGGCTCGAGCGGATCGGTCGCCCCATCATCTACGGGACCACCGAGCTCTTTCTCCGGAGCTTCGGCCTCGAGAAGATCACGGATCTTCCCCCCATCGAACGTTTCGAGGATTTTGATCTCTTCGTCAAATCGCTCAGGGATGCCACCTGAGCGGGAGCTGAAGGAAAGGAGGCGAACGGACCATGATAGAAATCTTACCACTGAAAACTGAGCTCGAGCCGCTGTTACCGAGAGACCTGGCCACCCTCCCCAAAGAGGGGACGATGCTGGTGCTCGATCGTGGCGAGCTTCTGGGCTATGCCACCGCCCGTGCCATCGACGGACGGATGACCATCGACCGCTATGCCCTGTTCATTGCCGATCCCGGCCACCGTCTGCTCGATGGTCTGATCAAGGCCATGCTCAACCGTCTTGATCTGTCGGGACATCCTGAGGTGCTGGTGGTCATTGAACCGGACTACTCCGAGTATTTTGAAGGGTTCGATGCAGAGGCGACGGCCGAGGGTTACCTCGTGAGTCTGCCGGCATTCTTCGAGAGGGCCTGTCACGCCAAGAAGAAGGGATGAGCCGCATGTTCAAACACGTTCAGACGCTGGGGGACCTGCTGCTCGCCTCTTACTTAAAACCAGGGATGGTCGTCGTGGATGCGACCCTGGGCAACGGTCACGATGCGCTGAAGATCAAGCGCCTCTGTCCCGACATCACGCTCCACGGCTTCGACGTACAAGCCACTGCCCTAGAGCGTGCCCGCGAACGCCTCGAGGCGGCCGGTTTCTTTTCGAATTGTCATTTTCATCTGATGGGCCACGAGAAGATGGCTTCTCTGCTCACCGATCCCGTGGATGCCGTTGTCTTTAACCTGGGTTACCTGCCCGGCAACAAGGAGGGGCGACGCACCCAGGCGAAGACGACTCTCGCCGCCCTGGCGTCCGCCATCGCCCTCACGCGCCCCGGTGGTGTGATCCTCGTGATGGTTTACCCCGGTCATCCCGAGGGGAGGGTGGAGAAGGAGGCGCTGATCGCCTATCTTTCCGCACTGGACCAGCGGAAGGTGGGGGTAAGTCATCATCACTTTATCAACCAGCAAAAGCACCCGCCGGAACTCTTTTTACTCCACAAGCGATAGGTCTTTTTTCAGCCGCTCTCAATGAGAGTGGCTTTTTGTATACAAAGGGACAATTATACGAAATGCAAGAAAAATTTCAAAGATTGTATACACGGCGTAATTCTGCAATAATTCTTGCATTACGGGTTTATACTTGCTAGAATGTTAACGAAGGAACACAACTGTTATGAGGAGGGTCTGTGATGTCGAGAGATTCGATTGAAGTCAAGATCAAAAAAGAGTGGTGCAAGGGCTGTGGGATTTGCATCGCCTTCTGCCCTAAACAAGTACTCGGGTTCGATGAAGATGGACGCGTGGAAATGCTCGACCGTGAGAATTGCATCAAGTGCGGTCAGTGCGAGCTCAGGTGCCCGGATTTTGCCATCTACCTAGGGGGAATCGAAGATGAAACAAAGTAACGTGAAACTGCTGCAGGGTAACGAGGCCTGCGTCCACGGCGCTATCGCTGCCGGCATGACTTTTTACTCGGGTTACCCCATCACCCCATCGACGGAGATCGCCGAGCTCTCGGCCGTAATGCTCCCGCGCGTGGGTGGCAAGTTCATCCAGATGGAAGATGAGATCGCCGGAATCGCAGCGGCCATCGGTGGCTCCCTCACGGGTGCCAAGTCCATGACGGCCACCAGCGGTCCTGGCTTCAGTCTCAAGCAGGAGAACCTGGGGTACGCGGCCATCGCCGAGATCCCATTGGTGATTGTCAACGTTCAGCGTGGCGGCCCCTCCACAGGTCTTCCCACCTCACCGGCGCAGGGTGATATCATGCAGGCGAAGTGGGGTACCCACGGCGACCACCCGGTGATCGCCATCACGCCCGAATCCGTTGAAGAGACCTTTCACATGACCGTCAGGGCCTTTAATCTGGCCGAAAAATACAGAACACCCGTCATCCTCATGACCGATGAGATCGTCGGTCACATGCGCGAAAAAATCGAGATCCCTGCAGAGGGCGAGCTCGAGATCTACACCCGGACGAAGCCTGTGAAGGGCGAGGAATACATCCCCTACAAGACACCTGAAGGCGAGATCGTACCGCGTATGGCCGCCTTCGGAGAAGGGTACCGCTACCACGTGACGGGGCTCTTTCACGACGAAACGGGCTTCCCCTCGAACAGCACGGAGAATGCCGGCAAAGCGCTCGATCACCTGATGAACAAGATCGCCGACAACTACGATGATATCGTCGAGGTGGAGGAGTTCATGACAGAGGACGCCGAGAGAATCATCGTTTCCTACGGCTCGAGCGCACGCGCCAGCCGCGCGGCCGTCAAGATGCTCCGCGAAGAAGGCGTTAAGATCGGCCTGCTACGTGTGAAGACCCTCTGGCCTTCACCGGAGCGTGAGATCAAGCAACTTGCCCAGCAGGTGAGTACGCTTTATGTCGTTGAGCTCAACATCGGACAGTACGTGCAAGAAGTCGAGCGTATCGTGAAGAGCGATGCCGACGTGATGCACATCGGTAAGGGCAACGGAGATATCCTCACGCCTGAAGAAATCGTTGAGAAGATCAAGGGGGACCTCTAGTCATGAACAATCCACTGATCACGAATTACTTCCGTCAGGACAAACTTCCCCACATCTGGTGCCCCGGATGCGGTCATGGCATCATCATGGCTGACATCGTTAAGGCCATCGATGAGCTGGGATACGATAAGGACGAGGTCTGTGTGGTCTCGGGCATCGGCTGTAGTTCCCGTGCACCCGGGTACATGGATTTCAATACTCTGCATACAACGCACGGTCGTGCCCTGGCCTTTGCCACGGGCGTCAAGCTGGCCAACCCCGACCTCAAGGTCATCGTGATCTCCGGAGATGGAGACGCTTCGGCCATCGGTGGTAACCACTTGATCCACGCCTGCCGAAGAAACATCGACATCACGACCATCGTTTTCAACAACAACATCTACGGGATGACCGGTGGACAGTACTCGCCCACCACGCCCACCGATGATTTCGGAACGACGGCGCCCTACGGGAACATCGATAAGCCCTTTGACATCGCCCACCTTGCCGCGTCCGCCGGTGCCACCTATGCTGCGCGCGGAACGGTCTATCACGCCAAGCCCCTTCAGGGTCTGATCAAGAAAGCCCTCTCTCACAAGGGATTCAGCCTGGTGGAAGCCGTCAGTATCTGCCCGACCTACTACGGACGCAAGAACAAGAAGGGATCGGCCGTGAACATGATGAACTGGCTGAAGGATTCTTACATCGACATCAAGGCCTACGACAAACTGCCGGAAGAAAAACGCGCCGGGAAGATGCTCATGGGCGAGTTCAAATGTGTGGAACAGGCGGAGTACACGGAAGAGTACCAGAAGATCATCGACCGCATGAAGGAGGAGAAATAAGATGACGAAGACATCCTTTCGACTCACCGGGTCCGGTGGTCAGGGTCTGATTCTCGCGGGGATCATCCTCGCGGAGGCAGCCATCGCAGAAGAAAAGATCGCCATTCAGTCGCAGTCTTACGGTCCGGAAGCCCGCGGTGGTGCCAGTAAAGCCGAGGTCATCATTTCCAATGAAACCATCGACTTTCCCAAGGTGACGACACCGGATTTCGTCCTGGCCCTCACCCAGAAGGCCTTCGACAAATATGGAGAGGGTCTCGCGGCAGATGGGATCCTGCTCGTGGACGACACCATTGACATCGGTTCTTACGACAAGAGCCGGGTTGTCAGCGTGCCCATCCTGCAGACGGCCAAAGAAGATGTGGGCAAGATCATCGTGGCCAATATCGTGGCCCTCGGGGCCATCTTGAAGCTCACGGACATCGTCAGTGAACAGGCACTTCTCAGTGCCATCCTAGCCCGGGTGCCCAAGGGAACGGAGAAGCTCAATCGTGCCGCCCTTGAGGCCGGTTACCGTTTAGTAGGGTAGGTGAGAGACGTGCCCATGGAGAATGACCTGCTCAAACGGATCGAAACAAACTACATGACCTTATCGAAGAGCCAGAAGAAGATCGCGGACTACATCCTGAAGAACTACGACAAGGTTGCCTTCATGACGGCATCGTCCTTGGGGGAGGCCACGGAGGTCAGTGAATCCACCGTGGTCCGCCTGGCTAATGCCCTGGGCTACGAGGGGTACCCGAAGCTACAAAAGGGTCTCCAGGAAGCGATCAAAACGCGACTGACCACAGTGCAGCGTTTCGAGCTTTCAAAGGATATCGGGGAGAACGTCAACTATCTACAGCGGATCATGCACCTCGACATCGAGAACATTCGCAAGACCATCGAGGGACTCGACACGGCAATGATGGACGAGATGGTGGAGGCTCTCCACGGGGCCCGCAAGGTTTACATCCTGGGCCTCAGAAGTTCCTCGGTCCTGGCCAACTACCTGGGCTTTTATCTGAACTTCATGCTCGATGACGTCCACGTGGCACAGCTGGGGACCTATGACGTGTTCGACCATCTGTTGAATTTGCAGGAAGGGGATGTGCTGGTGGCCATCAGTTTTCCCCGCTACTCGAACAAGACCTTCGAGGTCGTTGACTTTGCCAAGAGCCAGGGGGCGCGGGTGATCGGGATCACCGACAGCCGACACTCACCGCTTTTCGAGATGGTCGGTTGCTGTCTGACGGCCAAGTACAACATGAATACCTTCATCGATTCACTGGTGGCGCCCATGAGCCTGATCAACGCGCTGATCATAGCGTCCAGTATGAAAAAGCGTGAGAAGGTGGAGGCGAATTTCGAAAAACTCGAGGAAATCTGGCAAACCTATCATATCTACGATGACCGTTTGCCAAAAGGGAAGAAATAGGTTATAATATGATAGATTATGCTTACCACCTTGAAAAGGGTGGTATCTTCTTGTGAAGAAAAAGGAGGAACTCCCTTGAAACGACTCGCAATCGCCGTCGACGGACCGGCCGGCTCCGGCAAGAGCACCATCAGCAGACGACTGGCCGATCGTCTTGACATCGCCTATATCGATACCGGTGCCATGTACCGGGCCGTGGCCCTGGGGCTCCTCGAGCGCGGAATCGATCCGGAAGATGTCGAGGCGGTGGAAGGTGTGCTCGATGAGATGGCGATCGATTTTGTTGAGGGAACCATTTATCTCGATGGTCGCGATGTCTCCACCGCCATCCGCGAGCCCCGCGTTCACGACACCGTCAGCCAGGTGGCCGTACTACCGGCGGTACGCCAGCGTCTGGTGGCCCTACAGCAGCAGATGGCGAGCCAGAAGAGCGTGATCCTGGATGGTCGGGATATCGGGACGGTGGTCCTGCCCGATGCCGACGTGAAATTTTTCCTGACCGCCACGGTGGCCGAGCGCGCCAGGCGCAGGGTGGAGGAGCTCCTCTGCGCGGGACACGAGGCGAATCTCGACGAGATGATGGCGGCGATCCAGGAACGGGATGAACGCGATGCCAACCGCGAGGTGGGCCCCTTGAAAAAGGCAGAGGATGCCCACGTGATCGACACGACCCACCTCGATATCGATGGTGTGCTCGAGATCATGATAAGAGTGATCAGAGAGGTGGTGGCTTCGTGAAGGGTTTTTTAAAAGGCTTGATCCGGCTCTACTACCGGATCTTCTTCCACGTGACGCTCGAGGGGATCGACCGGGTGCCCGAGGGTGCCTGCGTATTGGCGCCCAATCACATCAGCCAGCACGATCCCGTGATCGTCGGGGCCTTCTTTCCTGAGTTCGTCCGTTTTATGGCGAAAAAGGAACTCTTCGAGGTACCGGTGATCAAGCAGCTGATCTCCTATGCCGGGGCCTTTCCCGTGGACCGAGACGCCAATGACATCCGCGCGGTGAAAACGGCGCTCAAGGTTCTCAAAGACGACAAGAAGCTCATGATGTTCCCCGAGGGGACGCGAAACTTCACCACAACACCCCTCGAGGGAAAAAGCGGTGTCATCGTCATCGCCTCCCGGGCGAAGGTTCCTGTGGTCCCCGTTACGGTGGACAGCACCTACAGGCTCTTCTCACCGGTGCGGATACACTTTCACGATCCTCTCCCCGAAACGGAAGGACGCCTGTCCGCCGAGGAGGCCGGGGCGATTGTGAAAGACATGCTAGATCGGATTTATGCCGATATGCAGTATTACAAGGGACGGTGAGCACATGCGCATTGAGATCGCAAAACACGCGGGCTTCTGCTTCGGTGTCAAGCGCGCCGTGGATACGGTATTTTCTCTCGACCCCTCTTCAGGGGAGAAGATCACGGCCTACGGTCCGCTGATCCACAACGAGAGTGTGATCGAGCGGATGGCCGAGATGGGGATCGAAACGGTGGACGACCCCGATGCCATCACCCAGGGTACGGTGATCATTCGCAGCCATGGCGTGAGTCCCGATGTGGAGGCGCGCTTCAAAACCCGTGGGCTCAAGGTCATCGATACCACCTGTCCCTACGTCAAGCGCATCCATAAGATTGTCGCCGAGCGTGCAGAGGCAGGGGATACCCTGGTGATCCTAGGCAACGCCAACCATCCAGAGGTGGTGGGCATCGCGGGATGGGCAGGCGAACGCGTGATCATCATCGAGGGCCCTGAAGCGCTCGAACACGGGGTATTCGATCCCGAAGTCCACTACAGCGTGGTCGTCCAGACCACTTTTAACCAGGCGGTTTACGCATCCATGATCGACCGGCTAGAGCAAAAGATGCCGCACCTGAAGCTTTACGACACCATTTGCAGTGCAACGGAGCAACGTCAGAAGTCAGTGGTGGCACTGGCCAAACGCGTGGATCTTCTCTACGTGGTAGGCGGTAAAAACAGCTCCAACACGAAAAAACTGTATGAACGTGCGAAAGAGCACTGCGCACACGTCTATCTTGTGCAAAACAAAGACGATTTATTGGTGACGGATTTTCAAAAATATGATAATATAGGGGTAGCGGCCGGTGCCTCGACACCGGATTGGATCATTCATGATATAATTTTTAAAATAGAAAATGAAGGCGAGGTTTTTATTTGATGGAAGGTAACAACACTACAATGGCAGAAATGCTCGAGCAAATGGAATCGGAGATGGTCGTACCCAGAAGGGGTAACGTGTATCCAGGCAAAGTGGTTCAGGTAAATGAGGACAACGTGGTTGTCAACGTTGGCTACAAGGCCGATGGCATCATTCCCCTGAGCGAAATGCCCACGGAAGACGATTTCGATTTCAAGTCTGAAATCCACGAGGGAGACGAGATCGATGTGTACATCGATCGTTTGGACGATGGCGAAGGTAACGTTCGTTTGTCGCTTCGAAAAGTATCCATGCTCAAGGATTGGGACGAGCTCGAAGATTTCCACGCCAAGGACGAGGAAATTGAAGTGCTGGTCACAAAAGTGGTCAAGGGTGGCGTCATCGCTTACTACAAAGAAGTACGCGGTTTCATCCCTGCATCCCACTTGGCGATCGGTTACGTCAAGGACCTGACGAAGTTCAAGGACGAGACGTTAAAAGTCAAAATCATCGAACTCAACAAGCGACGCAAAAAGGTAGTCTTCTCCCGCAAGCTCGTTGCCAAGGAAGCCCAGCGCGAAATGCGTGAGGAATTCTGGGACAGCGTAGAAGTGGGTCAGGTTATCGAGGGTGAAGTCAAGCGCATCACCAACTTCGGTGCATTCGTAGACGTCGGCGGTGTCGACGGACTGATCCACGTATCCGAGATGACTTGGGGACGTATGCAGTCTCCGAAGGAATTCTTCACACCGGGCGAAAAGGTACAGGTGAAAGTCCTGAGCTTCGACCAAGAGGAAGAGAAAATCTCCCTCAGTACGAAGCAAGTGAAGCCCGATCCGTGGACGACTTTCGAAGAAAACTTCACAGTTGGAGAAACGTACATGGGCCGTGTCGTCAACCTGACGGACTTCGGCGCATTCATCGAGCTCGAGCCGGGTATCGAGGGACTCGTGCACATTTCTCAGATCGCTCACGAGCGCATCGACAAGCCTTCCGACCGTTTACGCGTCGGCGAGCAGGTCGAAGTGAAGCTTCTTGAGACGGACCTCGAGAACCGTAAGATCCGACTCTCGATCAAAGAGACGTTGGAAGAAGAAGAAGTAGAAGAGACTACAGAAGAAGTATAAGCGAGATGATAAGCCGTTTTTCATTAGAAAAGCGGCTTTTTCTCTATCCATAATACAGGAGGATCGCAGTCATGGAAGGATACGAAGCTTTCAAGGCCAAGGTGCTCAAGAAAACGCATCTCGACCTTTCCCTCTATAAAGAAAAACAGATGAAACGTCGCATCATCAGTCTCATCCGCCGCAACCAGAAGGACTCCTTCGATGCCTATTTTCGGATGATCGATAGTGATGAAGAGGCGTTCAACGAGTTCATCAATTACCTCACCATCAACGTCTCGGAGTTCTATCGGAATCCGAACCAGTGGGAGGTGCTCGAAAAAGAGGTCTACCCGGCCCTGCTCGCCCACGGGCGCAAGCTCAAGATCTGGTCCGCAGCCTGCTCCACAGGAGAAGAACCCTACTCCCTGGTGATGAGTCTCAGCCGCCACCTGCCCCTGAGGGACATTGAGATCTACGCTGTGGATTTCGATGAAGAAGCGATGAACAAGGCGCGTTTGGGCGTGTACTCGGCCAAGTCCATCGCCAACGTACCGGACAGCTTGAAATCCAAGTTCTTCGAGGCCGTGGGACCATCCTTTAAAATCACCGATGAGATCAAGTCACGCGTGACCTTCAAGCGTATGAACCTCTTGAAGGATCCCTACCCCAGCGGCTTCGACCTGATCGTCTGTCGCAACGTGATGATCTACTTCACGGAAGAAGCGAAGGATGAGATGTACAAGAAGTTCAACGGCTCGCTCCGAGAGGGAGGGATCTTTTTCGTCGGGAGCACCGAACAGATCATCAGCCCCCAGAAGTATCAGTTCGAATCCATGCGCACCTTTTTTTACAAGAAGAACACCTCGCTCTGATGCGCCGGTGGATCAGAAACACAAGAAGCGCGCCATCTCTCGTCTGAGATGGCGCGCTTCTTGCTGGAGATCGATTTACGATTCATTTGCCCCGGTGTAGAGGGCGAGAGCCTCTCGTAAGAGGTCCATGGCCCGCTCGAGCGCTTGGTCCTCGAGGACACAGGCGATACGAATTTCCTCTTTTCCCAGTCCCTCGGAGGCGTAGAAATCTACGGCCGGTGCGACCATGACGGTTTCCCCGTCGCGTCCGAAGTCCGTGAGCAACCAAGTGACGAAGGCTTCTGCATCCTCTACCGGGAGCTTGGCCATGGTGTAGAAGGCCCCACGCGATTTCTTGCACAGCACCCCGGGCATTTCGTTCAGCATGCGGAAAACGAGATCGCATCTGCGGCTGTAGGTCGCCTTCACTTCGGAAAAGTAGCGACGGTCCATTCGATAGAGTGCTGCAGCGCCCACTTGTTCGAGGGTCGGGACGCTAAGGCGCGACTGCGCGAGTTTCATGAGTTCGGCCATCAGTTGCTCGTTTCGACTGGCGATGGAACCGATCCGTGCGCCACAGGCGCTGAAACGCTTGGAGATGCTGTCCACGAGGATCACACGATCGGCCACGTTCTCAAGCTGGCCGAAGCTCACGGACGTGAGGTCATCATAGATAAACTCACGGTAGACCTCATCAGCAATGATAAAAAGATCGTGCTGGAGGGCGATGGTGGCCACGGTTCGCACCTCTTCTTCTGAGTAAACAGCACCGGTGGGGTTGCCTGGGTTCGAGAGCAAGATGGCCCGGGTCCTTTCTGTGATGAGTGACTCGATTTCTTCCCGTGGCGGGAGACAGAAGCCCGTCTCAGCGTAGGTGGTGATCGGGCAGATTGTAATCTGCTGTAGTTGGCAGTAGCCATTGTAATTCGTGTAATAGGGCTCGGGAACCAGTACCTCATCCCCGGGATCGGCCACGGCGGCCAGGGCAAAGAAGAGGGCCTCGGAAGCACCGTTGGTGATCATGACCTCCTGTTCGCCGAAGGTGATCCCATGGGTCTCGTAGTAGGCGACCAAAGCCCGGATGAGGGCAGGATGCCCCTGGCTCGGTGCGTAGCCCAGGACCTTTTCGTCGAAGTTACCGATGGCTTCGAAGAAGACATCCGGGGTCTCGATCTCCGGCTGTCCGATATGAAGGGAATAGACCTTTTTCCCTGCTTTCACGGCCTCCCCGACTAGTGGCGCGAACTTACGGATGGGCGAGGCCTGTAGGGTGAGAATACGCTTTGATAGTTTCATGGTGAACCTCCTAATCTATCATTATGTTACCCTTATCCCATAAAGAATAACGGACAAATGGTAAATCCTGTGCTCAGGAGAGCAGTCCCCAGCGTTCCACGAGATAAGCTGTCAGCAACAAGAAGGTGAGGGCGATACCCAGGCGCAGGAGGGTGGCCATCCATCCCATGAACTGCACTTCAAAGAAGAGGAGGGAGACCCTGCAGACACCGGCCCCACCGACCACCAAGGTCACATTCATGGGCCGGGCGCCGCGCTTTCTCAGGAGCCTTGAAGCCGGCAGCACCATGGGAGCACCCCCGACCATGGTGCTGCCGATGAAGAGGGCTGCCAGGATCCCGTGGCCTCCGGTCTGGGTTCCGAGATGATGGGCCACGCGTTCGGAAGGCAAGAGGATCTCCAGACTCGAGAGGAGAAAGAAGATCCCCACGATTCCGATCAGGTAGAAGGCGGCCCGGTCGAGGTCGGGCATAACGAGCTCTCCCCGATAGGCAAGGAAGAGCAGCACCAAGACTAGGGCGAGATGTCTCAAGTGTTTCATGAGATAGCACCGAAGACCAGTACGGTGGTAAAGGCCGCGAGCAGGGCCATCGCGTTGCGAAAGAGGGCGAAGCGGATACCCAGGTAATGAGATTCCAGTGGAAAAGTCAAGAGGTTGACCATCATCAGGGATGTGGAGAAGCCGGCGGCAAGGGCAAGGGGCAGGCCGTAGGCCGTGAGGTTCTTCACCAGGGGGAAGGCGACGTAAGCCGGCAAGATGGTCACAGAGCCCGCCAGGATTGCACCGACGGTCGAGGTCGCCCCGGTGAGTAAGCTACGCAGGCTCACGACATCGAGATGGGGGGTGACCACACTGTACAAAATCCAGAAGGCGAGGAGGAAGGCCAGTGCATCATAAAGTTGTTCGCCCGTACGGCGTAGGATCTTCAGCAGGGTATACAAGGGGGGGTATCCTTTCTCAACCGGGGTTTTCGTTAAGGAGAAAAACCGCTATACTAGAGGGTGAAGGCAACTCATTGATGGTAGGGGGGGAGACCATGGGCAAGATGGGAAGAATTGATCGCATGCTGATTGTTGTGCTGGCCACGACCTTTATCGGGCAGTTTTATCTCAATCCCTTTTCCTCCGCGTTTCGGTTCAGTTTCTCCGTCATCGCCCTGAATCTCTTCCTGCTCGATCTTGAGGATCTTCCCATCAAGCGTACCACACTTTTCGTCGGTCTATCCATGACTTTTTTCCGTGGGATCATCCACACGATGACCATCGCCTACGATCCTTTTCCCTCGGTGATCTTGCGCTATCTGCCCGTATGCCTCTATTACGTCGTCTACGGTCTTGTCTTCGATCTCCTCCGGCTCAGACAGAAGAAGGGACAACCCTTCTACCTGCTCATGGGTCTCTGGGTGGCCGATGTCATCCCGAACATCCTGGAGGTACTGGCTAGGGGCGAGTGGCAGGGGACACCCTTCGAGACCATCGTGTCCTCGATTCTGATCACCGGAATCATGCGGGCGGCTATCACCGTGGTCGGACGCCTCGTGGTGCGCAGTGCCCTGGCCAGGATGCGGGACAAAGAACGCCTCCGCCACATGAAGGACCGGCTTCTCGAAGAAGCCCGTCTGCAGGCGGAACTCTACTACTTGAGAAAGTCGGTGCATGGCATCGAGAACGCCATGGCGCTGAGCTATGATCTTTACGAAGTGCTCGAAGAACCCCATAACCGGGAGAAGGCACTGACCATCGCAAAGGACATCCACGAGATCAAAAAGGACTATATCCGCGTGGTGGCTGGGTTTGAGAACACGCTTTTGAAGACCGGGACGGAGCATATGCAGCTAGAGGAACTGGCCCACCTGCTCACCGAGAATAGCGCCAAGGTGGCCAGGAGCATGGGAAAAGAAGTGGACTTTACCCTCGATATCCGCGCTCACCTGGCCACCCAGGAACATTACGCCCTGATCACCATCCTCAACAACCTGGTTCACAACGCAACGGAAGCCTTCGATAGGACCGGCACTATTCTCCTGTCGATCTTAGAGGAGCGGGAGCACCTGGTGCTCGTCGTTTCCGACAACGGTCCGGGAATCGATTCGGAGGACCAGGCGTTGATCTTCACACCTGGTTTTTCCACGAAATACAATCCCGTATCGGGAAAAATGTCCACGGGCATCGGCCTTGTGCACGTGAAAAATCTCGTGGAAGAGCACCTGGGCGGAACCATCCGCTTCACCAGCGAAGCCGGTAGTGGCACGTGCTTCACCGTGACACTGCCTATCAACCGACTGATCTACGAGTAGGGAGGCCAGTGTATGTTTAGCTACATGACGATTGACGACGATCTGGGAATCGGGAGGATGCTGCGGACGATCATCGACAAGCACGACATCGGAATCGTCTTGGGTACCTTTCATGAGCCCATCGCCTTTCTCGAGGCTGTCGAACAGAAGCAACCTAACGTGGCGATCGTCGACCTGCTACTTCCGACGATCGATGGGATCGCGCTCACGCGTGAGGTCAAGCTACGGAGTCAAAACACCCTGGTGGTGATGATCAGCGAGGTCAACAAGGACACCATGATCGCCAGGGCCTACGATGCTGGGATCGAGTTCTTTATCCAGAAGCCCATCAACGTGGTAGAGGTCATCAGCGTACTCGGCCGTGTGAACGAGAAGCTGGAGATGCAGGGCATCATCCGTTCCTTCCGCTCCGCCTTCCACACGCTCAAAGATTTTGAGGAGGAGCGGGATACGGAGGACAGGCAACTCGTGAACCGGCTCGATCGCGTGCTCTTTGACCTGGGTCTCTCAGGCGAAACGGGAACCCAGGAGATCCGCGAGATCATCCTCTATCTCGTGGGGTGGGAGGACGGTGAACGTAAGCAGGTGATCCATTACAAGCTCAACGATCTCTACGAGTACCTGCGGGAAAAAGCCCTTCGTGAGGAGGGTAGCCAGGAGCACACGCGTACCATCGAACAGCGTATCCGTCGCGTCGTCGTCAAGGCCCTCTCCAACATCGCCCAACTGGGCCTCGAGGATTATACAAACGATCATTTCACACGCTATGCCTCGAGCCTCTTTGACTTTCTCGAGGTACGCAAACACATGGATTATCTCAAGGGAAACCGTGGTCAAACCGGCAAAGTGAATATCAAAAAGTTCATAGAAGGGCTGGTCGTCATCGTCAAACATCCTTCTACATAAAATCTTTGTAACATTTGCTAGAGAATCTGTAGGATTTCGTCGCTTCATTACTATAATGTAACAAACGCTCCAGGAGGTTCAACATGAAACTGATCGGACTGCTAGGCGGGATGGGCCCGCTGGCCACAGTATCGCTTTTCGAGAGAATCGTACAGATGACCGACGCGACCCGTGACCAGGAACACGTGCCCCTTTTGATTTACAATCTCCCGCAGATTCCCGACCGCACCGCCCATATCCTCGGCAGGGGACCCTCGCCGATGGATCTGATGACCCGCGGGATCACGACCCTCGCATCGGGTGGTGTATCCGCAATCGGCATCGCCTGCAACACGGCACACCACTACCTGCCCGAACTGCAGCGGACGACCGATGTACCGATCTACGACATGATCGGACTGACAGCCGCCCGGATCGCCGAAAGCCACCGACAAAAAATCCTGCTCCTTGCCACCGACGGCACCATCGACACGGGACTCTACCACCGCAAGCTCGGTGAGAAGGGTATCGCCGTGGTCACGCCAGCTAAAGAACAACAGCGCCGACTGATGGGGCTGATTTATTCGGTGAAAGCGGGAAAACCTTTTCGGGAACAGGCAGATCAACTCATGGAGGATTTTCTTCAAGCGGGACTACCCATGGTGATCGGTTGCACGGAACTCTCCACGATCTACAGGGAGACGACCGCCATCGATCCCATGACCTGTCTCGCAAGAGCGCTCATCGAACACGCCGGTGCTTCACTCATCTCACAAGGGGGTAACACATGAAAAGAAAACAGTTGACCACCAGAATTCTCATCGCGCTGGTACTCGGTGCCATTGTCGGGGGACTTCTCTATCCCATGAGCAACACGCCATTCATCCGTGATTATATTATCGGATTTTTATTCAAGTTAGTGGGAAGTACCTTTATCAATGCCATCAAGATGATGGTAGTACCACTGGTCTTCGTTTCGTTGACCGTCGGTGCCGCTGCAATAGGCGACATCAAGAAGCTCGGCCGGATCGGCTCGAAAACCATCGGTTTCTATCTCGTGACCACGGCTATCGCCATCGTGATCGCCATGGCCCTCGCGACGATCGTCCAGCCTGGAACGGGTCTTGAGCTGAACAGAGAAGGCATCGAGTTTGCTGCTGCCGAAGCCCCACCTTTCGTCGACGTGCTCGTGAACATGGTGCCGACCAATCCGATCGCAGCCATGGCCAACGGGGATATGCTCCAGATCATCGTCTTCGCGCTTCTCACGGGAACAGCGCTGACGGTACTCGGTGACAAGGCTCAAAAGGTCATCGATCTTTTCCACGAACTCAACGAAGTCATCCTCAAGATGGTCAGCCTGATCCTGCGCCTTGCACCCTACGGTGTCTTCGCGCTGGTGGCCAATACCTTCTCCACGCTGGGGTGGGCGGCCTTCGGACCGCTGGCTGCCTACATGCTGACGGTTATCGGGGCCCTCCTGATCCACGCGCTCATCACCTATCAGGGACTTTTCTTCCTGTTCACGCGTCTCAGCCCCATCCAGTTCTTTAAGAACTTCTACCCGGCTATGGTTGTGGCCTTCACGACGGCCAGTTCATCGGCCACGCTGCCGGTGACAATCGAGACGACAGAGAGACGCCTCGGGGTATCTTCTAATGTGGCCTCCTTCACACTGCCACTCGGCGCTACCATCAACATGGATGGTACAGCGATCATGCAGGGTGTGGCCACCATCTTCATCGCCCAGCTCTACGGTGTACCGTTGGGTCTCTCGGCTCTGGTGAGCGTTGTGCTCACGGCCACGCTGGCCTCCATCGGAACGGCGGGCGTACCGGGCGTTGGCCTGATCATGCTGTCCATGGTACTCCAGCAGGTGGGTCTGCCCGTTGAAGCCATCGCGCTCGTCATGGGTATCGACCGTATCCTCGATATGAGCCGTACGGCAATCAATATCACAGGCGACGCCGTTTGTACGGCGATCATTGCTAAATCAGAAGGGGAACTCAACGAGGAGATCTTCAACTCCCTCGAGGACCTATAGGAAAAACTGAACGAGCAAGCTTATGGAAAAACCCGGACGATCAGTCCGGGTTTTTTCGTGTTCAAATCCCTCGATAAAATGATCCATATTCTCATTTTCAGAAGAGTCAATCAGCTTCCCTGAAAATCATTGACGATTCTGTAACAAAAATGCTATAGTCGGGTTATCGGTCATGACTATAATATGACCAAAACCAAAAGGGGGATCGTCATGTCAAAACCTAAGGAAAAGAAGTCATTATTCTATCGAGCGCTCGATGGTATCGAAAGGGCGGGGAACAAGTTACCGCATCCCTTCACGCTATTCGTCATGCTCACAGCCTTTGTCATTTTACTATCTGTTCTTATGGGGGTATTGAACGTACAGGTGAGTCATCCGACGAGCGGTGATCCGGTTGTAGCCAGAAGTCTCTTTTCTAAAGAGGGCCTGCAGTATATGTTTATCAACCTGACGTCTAACTTTGCCGGTTTTAAACCCTTGGGTCTCGTCCTCACCATGATGCTGGGGATTGGATTGGCCGAGCAAACGGGACTCATGAATGCATTCATGAAAAAGTTCATCATGGGTGCTCCAGAGAAACTTTTGGTCGCGGCAATCTTCATCGTTGGTATTTGTGGTAATATTGCTTCGGACGCAGCCGTCATCATCATTCCACCGCTTGCGGGTGCGATCTTCTACGGAGCAAAGAAGAATCCTCTGCTGGGGATCGCCGTCGGTTACTCGGCTGCCTGCGCGGGTTTTACGGCCAATCTTTTGATTGTTGGGACCGATGCCTTGCTGGCGGGTATCACTGAAGAGGTAGCACGTATTATTGATCCCGCCGTCGAAGTGTCTCCAGCGGTCAACTACTATTTCATGATTGTATCGACCTTCCTATTGACCATCGCCGGTGTTTGGGTAACGTCGATCATGGAAAAACGCATGGGTCCTTATGAGCCCAAAGGACCCCTTGGCGAGATTGAAGAGACCATGGAAGTGACCGAAGTGGAGTCGAAAGGTCTCAAGAAAGTGGGACTGGCAACACTTCTCTACTGGGGTATCGTTGTGCTTGCTCTCTTGCCAGCGGGATCACCTTTCAGAAACCCCGAGGGGGGTATCGTTCCTTCACCCTTTCTCAGTGGTATCGTAACCTTCATCTTCCTCTGGTTCTTGATCATCGGTATTACCTTTGGACGGACTGTGGGGATCATCAAATCGGAAAGTGATGTACCACGTCTGATGGGTGTAGCCATGAAGGATATGTCGGGATACATCGTGCTGGTCTTCATCATCGCCCAGTTTATCAATTACTTCAACTGGACGAATATTGGTCTGATCCTAGCCGTTTCCCTGGGTAATCTACTGAATATGTTGAACTTCACGGGCCTACCGATGATTATTCTCGTGATTTTGTTCACCATGGTCGTCAACCTTTTCATCGGAAGTGGTTCGGCCAAGTGGGCACTGTTGGCGCCGGTCTTTGTGCCGATGTTCATGATGCTCGACTACTCGCCGGCCTTCGCTCAGATAGCCTACAGGATCGGAGATTCTACAACGAATTTGATCACACCGCTGTTCCCGTACTTTCCCATACTCCTGGGCTTCTTTAAAAGGTATGATGATGATACGGGGATTGGAACGGCCATGAGCCTCACGATTCCATTTGCCATGGTTTTCGGGGTCGTATGGATCCTACAACTGATTGTCTGGTATTTACTCAACCTACCGCTTGGTCCAGGCGCCGGGATTTTCGGGTAGAGAGAAAGCATTCTTGCTTTCTCTTTTTCCCTGTACTTGTGAAACGAGGAGGAGATTATGGATATCGAAAGAATAGAGGAGAGGGCAAAGGATATCGGCGATTGGATCATCGATCACCGACGTACCCTGCACAAGCATCCAGAACCCAGTCGCAGTGAGCACAAAACCTCTGCCTATGTGAAGCGCACCCTGGAGTCCATGGGTATAGAAGTGGAAGAGGGGTACTATGTGACGGGCCTTTGTGGCTTGATCCGCGGTAATCATCCGGGACCAACGATTGGTCTTCGCTTCGATATGGATGCTTTGGAAATGCAAGAGGAAAATGACCACGAGTACGTCTCCCAGAACAAGGGGGTCATGCATGCTTGCGGACACGATGGACATACCGCAATGGGTCTCGGAGCCGCTCGCTTGCTCCATGAAATGCGTGAAGAAATCCACGGGACGATCAAATTGATTTTTCAACCGGCCGAGGAGGATGCGCCCCACGGTGGTGGCGCGCAACATATGATCGCCGATGGTGTTTTGAAGAATCCTGATGTGGACTGCATGCTCGGTATGCACCTGTGGCCTTCGCTTCCCTTTGGTACGATCGGAACGAAAGCGGGTCCTCTGATGGCCTCGTCCGATCCCTTTATCATGACGATCAGAGGCAAGGGTGCCCATGCCTCGATGCCGCATACAGGGATTGATCCGATCCTAGCCGGCGCGCATCTGGTGACATCCTTACAGAGTATTGTTTCGCGGAATATCGATCCCTTTGAGCAGGCCGTTGTTACGGTCGGCGTTTTCCACGGTGGAACACGCTATAACGTGATTCCTGAAACCGTCAGGATAGAAGGAACGGTACGCACCTTTTCCGAAGAAGTACGTCAAAAAGTCTACGAGAAGGTCAAACGCCTCACCGAGCACACGACCGAAGCCTTTGAAACCACAGTCGAGCTCGATTACAAAATGACCTACCCTCCGCTTGTCAATGACGACGCACTAGTCGAGCGTGTGTTCCCCATACTTGATGACTTGTTGGGAAATGAGCGCGTGATTCGTGTCGATCGAGGTGCACCCGGGGGGGAAGACTTTGCTTTTTTCGCAAAAGAGATACCGTCTGTCTTCCTCTTTTTGGGGTATGATAAAGAGGATGGAAACACCGTGCAGGTGCACAATCCGAAGTTTGATTTCGACGATCGGGTCTTAAGTACAGGAGTGGCTGCTTTTACTACTTTGGCACTCAGGCTGGGGAGTGATTTAAAGTGATCGATGAGAGACAATTGGTGGAGTGGAGGAGAGCCTTCCATGCGATCCCTGAGGTGGGGTTCACAGAGTATCAGACGACGGCAAAGATTGTTGAAACTCTCAACACCCTGGGTTATCGAGTTCTACTGGGTCGCGAGATCCTTAGTGAAGACGAACGCATGGGCCTTCCCAGTCCAGAGGTAGACCAAGCGGCTTTCGAACGTGCAAGAGAAGCGGGGGTGGACCCCGCGCTTCTCGCGGCGATGAAGGATGGTTTCACCGGAGCAGTGGGCATCCTCGAAAACGGCGAGGGGCCGACGATCGGCTGCCGCTTTGATATCGACTGTGTGGAGGTGCAGGAGGAGCTGTCCAGTGGACATCTTCCCTATGAGGAGCATTTTCACTCGGAACATCCAGGCTTGATGCACGCCTGTGGTCATGACGGACATATTGCCATTGGGCTGGGTTTGGCGAAGTGGCTGGTAGAGCATACCAATCGCTGGTCCGGACGCGTGAAACTAATCTTTCAGCCGGCAGAAGAAGGGGTAAAAGGAGCCGTGAGCATGGTGGACGCCGGAGTGGTTGATGACTGCGCCTACTTCTTAGCCGGTCATGTGGGTATCTACAGTGGCGAAGATACCCTTTTTGCTAACGTAGGAGACTTCTTGTCCACTTCAAAATTCGATGTGTTGTACAGAGGGAAATCCGTGCATGCCGGGATGAGTCCGAATCGCGGTCGCAATGCACTCTTGGCTGCTGCTACGGCCGCCCTACAGCTGCACGCGATCCCCAGACATGGTGAGGGTGCCACGCGGATCAACGTTGGAAAACTCCAGGCAGGAAGCGGTCGTAATGTAATCGCCGACGAAGGGAAGTTGGTCTTAGAGACGCGAGGTAGTACAGCGGAGCTAAATGAATACATGGTGCAAGAGATGTATCGTGTGGTCGAAGGTGTCGCTAGTATCTACGATGTCACCTGCCATGTAGAAAGGATGGGGGCAGCGACACGTGCCAACTCTTCGGAAGAACTGGCGAAGATCGCAGCGTCGCTCGGCGATAAAGCTGGGTTCAGCCGTGTCATCGATCGGGCTGACACGCTCGGTGGAAGCGAAGACGCCAGCTTCATGATGAAGCGGGTTGAGGACCGGGGAGGAAAAGCCCTATACATGGTGTTCGCCACGGCTCTAGAGGCCGATCATCACAACCGTTCCTTTGATTTTGATGAGCGTGTGTTGAAAAAAGCGGTAAGGGTTTTTGCTGGTATCATTGAAAGGATCACACCTTAAGCTGTGCTAGACACCTCGCCCCTTATGGTATAATGAGTATCAGGGGAGGGAGAATATGGCCATAAGAATAGGTGTCATCGGTCCAAAGGACTCGCTCGATCGTATCGCTCATGCCAAGGAATCCATGGAAGAGGAATTTGACCTCGTCCTGGGTGTTTACGATGTGAAGGAAGAAACGGTCGAACTGACGAAAAAAATACAAAATGAAGTGGAAGTTTTGCTGTACTCGGGCATCATCCCCTATCGGATAGCGAGTCGCGCTGGTGTGATTACCAAACCAGCGCTCTTCATACCCCGCATAGGTCTTAGCCTAGCCCGTATCCTGTGGGATCTAAAAAACCGTGGATTACCCTATCGACGGCTGAGCGTAGATTCAGTGGATCTTCAAGATGTCCTGGAAATTGCGGAAGAACTCGGTTTTCAGTTTGAACGCATTGAAATCATAGATTACGATGCGCAGGACAGCTATGAGGATTTGGCGAATAAGCACATCGCATATATCAACAGCAGGCAAACGCAAGTGGCCATTACTGGTCTCTCGCGTACGCACCAAATGCTCCGTGACAATGACATCTGCAGTTACAAGGTCTTGCCTACGCTCTATGTGATCCGCGAGAATCTACTGAAGGCCCTCTACATTGGAGACGTACAGCGGCAACGGGCTGCTCAGCTTTCCGTGATCATCTTGAAACTCAAGAACGAAGGGGCCGCCGACTATCAGTTTTTGAAACTACGCAATCGATTTGAAAACGGGCTGATCACCCTGGCCAACCAAGTCTTCGGCACCTTTCATCCCCTTGGTCATGATGAGTTTTTACTCTTCGCTACCCGCGGTGTGATCGAGGCGGAGCATTTTGAATCCACACTCCTGCGAACGCTCTCGAAGATCACGCAGTCCTTCTCGGCAGGGCTCGGATATGGCAATACGGTGCACAGGGCTGAGATGAACGCACGGCTTGCCCTCAACAGGGCGATTGGCCATCAAGGGGTCTGCTTGTATCGTATGGAGAGTGATGGCAGATTGCACGGGCCGATCAGGGATAGCCAGTTGACCCTGAGCTACCAGCTACAGGAGACCAACCCGATGATCAAGCGCGTAGCTGCAGACCTCGGTCTAAGCACCGCCTACGTTGGGAAGATTCAAGCGTTGATTGACGCGACGAATAACCGTCGCTTCTCTGCCGAGGAGTTCGCTACTGTTCTCGAGATTAGCCCTAGAAGCGCACGCCGGATCCTCAAGAATTTTGAAGACAAGGGGTACGCTGAGATCGTGGCCCATGAAAGTCCCAACAAAACAGGGCGACCGAGAAAAATCTATGAAATCGATCTTTCGCGTGAGCACGTGGAGTGACAAGTTGACTTTTCCCCTGGAGCACCGAGCTTCAGGGGTTTTTCATAGTTTAGACCCAGGGGGGAAACCGAGGGGTTTCTTTTCAAATGGCGCCGGATGTGATAAAATTTTTAGATGCGAAGTCAACAGAAATGGAGTCGATATACGTGAGTAAAATCATCAGGGAAAACGACGATATCCTTTTGAAAAATCAGGTCGTCATGCAGGAAATGTTTAAGCTCAACTCAGAAAAGAATGAAAAGCCCAAGGTCTACCTTGCCACCTACGGATGCCAGATGAACGAGCACGATTCGGAGAAACTCCTCGCCATGGCCCACCGGATGGGTTATGAGGAAACGGATCAGATGGATGACGCTAGGCTCATCCTTTTCAACACCTGCGCCGTCAGGGAGAATGCCGAGCTCAAGGTCTACGGTAACCTCGGCCGCGCCAAAACGGTAAAGGAAAAAAGTCCCGATACCGTGATCGGGGTCTGCGGCTGTATGATGCAGCAACCCCACGTGGTTGAGGAGATCAAGGCGCGCTACCGATACGTGGATCTGGTCTTCGGCACCCATAATGTCCACGTCTTTCCGTCGCTGCTACACGAGGCACTCGACGGTAGCGAAAGCGTGATCGATGTCTGGGATGTGGACGGTCAAGTGATCGAGGACCTGCCCGTGGACCGCAAATTCGACACGCGGGCCTACGTAAACATCATGTACGGTTGCAATAATTTCTGTACCTATTGTATCGTGCCCTACACCCGGGGGCGCGAGCGAAGCCGTACACCCGAGGACATCTTGGCGGAGGTGCGGACGCTGGTCGAGGGTGGGGTGAAAGAAGTCACGCTCCTCGGACAGAATGTCAATTCCTATGGAAAGACCCTAGAAGTACCGCTGTCCTTCGCGGGTCTCCTCGAGCAGGTCAACGCCGTGGAGGGCCTAGACCGCATCCGCTTCATGACCAGTCACCCCAAGGACATCTCCCGGGAGTTGATTGAAACCATGGCGCGTCTGCCCAAGCTTTGCCACCACCTGCACCTGCCGATTCAAGCTGGATCAGACGCGCTACTAGCGGCCATGAACCGCCGCTACACCGTAGAGGCCTACCGGGACAAGGTGGCCTATGCGCGGGAGCTGATGCCCGACTTGACCCTCACGACGGATCTGATTGTTGGATTCCCCGGGGAGACCAATGAGGACTTCGAGAATACCCTCGAGACCCTCTCTCAGATCCGTTACGATGCCGCTTTTACCTTCCTCTACTCGCCGCGGGAAGGGACGCCGGCGGCCACCCACGAAGGGCAGATTCCAGAGGCCCTCAAGAAGGAGCGCTTCGACCGCCTGCTCGACCGGGTCAACGAGATCGTACGCGAGAAAAATGCCGCCCGCGTAGGACAAGTGCACGGGGTGCTGGTGGAAAATCTCAGCCGCAAGGAAGGCTATGTCCTCGGTCGCACGGGCAATCACATCACCGTCCAGCTACCGGGTGATGAATCGCTCATCGGAAGACTCATCACCGTTCGGATCACTGGTTCACGGGGATTCTCGCTAAGCGGCGTGCCCATAGAAACACAAGACGTCAATTGATAAAAAGGAGGGAAGGGCCTATGGATCGATCGAAACTCACACCGATGATGCAGCAGTATTTTGAGATCAAGGACCAATACCCCGACCACATCCTCTTTTACCGACTAGGGGACTTTTACGAAATGTTCTTTGATGATGCCATCGAGGCGAGCCGCGCCTTGGACCTTACCCTGACGGCGCGCAACTGCGGTCTCGAGGAAAAGGCCCCGCTCTGCGGCGTGCCCTACCATGCGTCGGACCAGTACCTGGCCAAACTCATCGACCGGGGCTTCAAGGTGGCCATCTGCGAACAGGTGGAGGATCCCAAGCTGGCCAAGGGACTCGTGAAACGCGAGGTGGTCCAGGTCCTTACACCGGGTACCGTGGTGGACCCGTCTTTTCTAGAGGAGGGGACGAACAACTACATCCTATCGGTCGTCTCTGAGACCGGCGTGCACGCTCTGGCCTACGGGGACCTGACGACTGGTCTCTTTCAGACCACGGAGGTGTCCACCCGTCAGAAACTGATCGACGAGATTCTGAAGGTCGACCCCACAGAAATCATCCACCCCAAATCCCTGGATCCCGCGGTGCTCGAGACCTTGGGCCGCATCCGGCCCTTTTACACAACGGCCTACCACGATGCCCATTTCGGAAAGGAGGCGGCAGCCGAAAGCGTCCTCCGTCAGTTCGAAGCCTACGCCCTCAGTGGCCTGGGCCTCGCCGATTTTTCCGGCGCCGTTCGCGCTTCGGGCGCCCTGGTGGCCTATCTCGAGGAGACCTCGAAAACGGCCCTCGGCCAGTTCGCCAAGATCAACTACTACCAGCATGCGGACTTCATGATCCTGGATGGCTTCACGCGCTCGAACCTGGAGCTCGTGGAGACGATGCGCAAGAAGGATCGCCGCGGTTCGCTGCTCTGGGTGCTCGATAAAACGAAGACCGCCATGGGCGCACGCCTGCTCAGGCGGTGGTTACTCGAACCCAGCGTGGACGCCACCACCATCGAAGCACGGCAGGAGGTGGTCGGCCATCTGGTGGAAGACCTGATGCTCCGCAGTGAACTCAGGAGCCACATTCGCCAGGTCTACGATCTCGAGCGTCTGGCGACCAAAATCGTCTACGGACGCATCATGCCCCGAGACCTCATCGCGCTGAAAACTTCCCTCGTCGTTCTACCGGAAGTGGACCATCTGATCGCCGAACACAGTGTGTTCGACGGCATACGCGAGCATTTTGATCCCATGGTGGACTTGTACGAAGGCCTGGAGGAAGCCATCGTCGATGAACCACCTGCTGTCCTTACCGAGGGCGGGATCTTTCGCGATGCCTACCACGAACAACTGGCGGAACTCAGGGATATCCAGCAAAATGGGAAGGACTGGATCCTCGATATCGAAATGCGGGAGAAGGAGCGCCTGGGCGTTAAATCCCTGAAGATCGGATTCAACAAGGTCTTCGGGTATTACCTCGATATCACCAAGGCCAATACCCACCTGGTACCGGAGGACTATATCCGCAAGCAAACACTGGCCAACAGCGAGCGCTACATCACGCCCGAACTGAAGGAGCTGGAGGCCAAGATCCTGGGTGCCGAGGAAAAAATGGTGGCCCTGGAGACAGAGCTCTATGCCGAGCTGCGCATTTCCTTGGGCAAGGAAGTGCGGCGGCTGCAAGGTGTGGCGGCCACTTTGGCCCGTCTCGACTGCCTGTTGAGTCTCGCAGAGGTGGCTTACGAAAATCGCTACGTTCGTCCGACGATCTCCACTTCCCGTACACTCACCATCGAAGGTGGCCGTCACCCCGTGGTGGAAACCCTCTTTTCCGATCCCTTCATCCCCAACGACACACAGCTCGACCGCGGGGACAACCAGTTTTACATCATCACTGGACCCAATATGGCGGGCAAATCCACCTATCTCAGGCAGGTGGCTCTGATCACGCTCATGGCCCAGATGGGATCCTTCGTGCCGGCGGATACCGCTGAGATTGGTCTCGTCGACCGGATCTTTACCCGCGTGGGCGCATCGGATGATCTTGGCCAGGGGCAGAGTACCTTCATGGTGGAGATGAGCGAGCTGGCCAACATTCTGAACAACGCGACGGACCGATCGCTGATTATCCTCGATGAGATCGGTCGTGGGACCAGTACCTTCGATGGGCTGAGCCTTGCCTGGAGCGCCGTTGAATTTCTCACGCGCCACAAGGATTTCAGTCCTAAGACCATCTTCGCGACCCACTACCACGAGCTCACCGAGCTCGAAGGACGCCTGGAGGGTGTGAAGAACTTCCGCATCGCCGTGGAGGAGATCGCGGATGATATCGTCTTCCTGCGTAAGATCGAGCGCGGTGGAGCCCAGAAGAGCTACGGAATCCAGGTGGCCAAACTCGCGGGGCTTCCGGACGAGGTCATCAACCGCGCGCGGGAAATCCTTCGCGATCTCGAGGATGCTGACCTGAACCGCCGGCCCGAGGCCCCACCCGCCAAGGATGAACAGCTGACCTTTATCGAGGAACCTGTCGATCGGGCGCTTCTTGAGGATCTGGCGGGTATCCACATCGAAGAACTGACGCCTCTAGAGGCGCTCAACACCCTCAACGAGCTCGTCAAGCGGGCCAAGGGAGGCCGGTGATCGACATGTCGAAACGTATCATCGCATTACCCGAGTCCGTGGCCAGTAAGATCGCCGCGGGGGAGGTGGTAGAACGCCCGTCCACCGTCGTCAAGGAGCTTGTGGAGAACGCCATTGACGCTGGGGCCAAGGCCATCACGGTGGCCATCGAGAAGGGGGGGAAGGCCCTCATCCGCGTGACGGACGACGGCGAGGGCATCGAGGCGGATGATCTCGATCTCGTCTTCATGCGCCACGCCACGAGTAAGATCGCTACGGCCGATGATCTCTACCAAATTGAGACCCTGGGCTTTCGCGGTGAGGCCCTGGCCAGCATCAGCGTTGTCAGTCGGCTCGAGCTCATCACCCGGACGGAAGAAGCGCCCCACGGTACCAGCGTCAAGCGCGCGGGCCCCCGAGAAATCGAGCGGATCCCTGCATCGAGCACACGTGGTTCTTCGGTGATCGTTCGGGATCTCTTCTTCAACACCCCGGCCCGTCTGAAGTTCCTCAAGACCGACAAGTCAGAGGAGCGTAAGATCACTGAACTTATGTCAAAACTGGCGCTCAGCCACCCCGACGTCCGCTTTAAGTACACGGCAGATGACAGCGATCAGTTCACTACGCCCGGTGACGGTAAGGTTTTCAACGCCATCTTTGCTCTCTATGGCAAGGACGTGGCCAAGGATCTGCTCTACGTGGAGACGGCGGAAGGGGCGGTCACGCTCAAGGGCTATATTTCTAAGCTCTCCCTCTCCAGGGGGAACAAGCAGCTGCAGACCTTCTTTGTCAACGGTCGCTTTGTTGAGAACAGCCAGATCGACGAGGCGTTGCAGTCAGCCTACCGGGGTAAGCTCATGGCCTACCGGCATCCGCTCGCCTTTCTCTTCTTTGAAGTGCCACCGGTCTCCATCGATGTGAACATCCACCCCGCTAAAACGGAGATCAAGTTCGATGAGCAGTTACCGATTAAAAACCTTGTCTACACCACGGTGCTCCGAGGGCTAAAGACCCATGATCTGACACCAGAAGTGCGTTTCGAGGACGCTCGCAAGGGACGGCCTGCGCAAGAATCGGAAAACCCAGGGCACACTAGACCAGAGAAACCAAGGGAAGAGATAATTGCAGGTCCCACTCAACCGAAAGAAAGAGATGCCGGTCAAAAGTTCGGCAAGGCCGGATCCTTCCACCGTGAGAAGGAGGATACCAACCGACCTGTGGACCTAGCGGACCTCCTTGTCCCCGATGCCCTTTTCAAAAAAGAGGTGCAGGTTCCTGTTTCTCCAGAAGTAGAGGATGCCACCCTGCTCAGGGAATCGGAAACGGTCTACGACGATCTGCGGATCATCGGACAACTGCTCGACACCTTTATCCTGGCCGAGGCCAGGGGGCGGCTCTATCTGATCGATCAGCACGCCGCCCACGAGAAAATCAACTATGAATCCTTCATGGCTGCCTACCGCAAGAAAAACGTCGCCTCGCAGATGCTGATGACGCCCATGACCTTCTCGCTTCCCCCCGTGGACTACGATCGGGTGCTCGAGCGAAAGGAACTCCTCGGGCGGTTGGGTCTCGAGGTGGCATCCTTCGGGCATCGGGAGATTGCTGTGCGCGCCGTGCCCGTTCTTTTCAATCATCCTGTGGACCGTGCCTTCGTCGAGCGGCTGCTCGAAGGCATCGCAGAAGAAGCGGCGACCTACGCCCACGCCGAAGAGCGGATCGTCGAGGAATCTTGTAAGCGGGCCATCCGGGCGAAGGATGCACTGAGCGCCTACGAGATCGACGACCTGATCGAGGGCCTGAAGAAGCTGAAGGATCCCTACACTTGCCCGCACGGCAGACCGATTATGGTTTACATCGAACGATCGGAAATCGAGAAGAAGTTCAAACGAACATGAAAAAGGAGGTGGCCGATGTGAAAACACGAAAGGTACTGATCTTATCCGGACCCACGGCGGTGGGCAAGACGGCCCTCTCTGTGGACCTCGCCCGAGCGCTCGACACCGAGATCATTTCGGCCGACGCCCTGCAGATTTACAAAGGGCTCGACATCGGCACCGCCAAGGCGACCGAAGAGGAGATGCGGGGGATTCCCCATCACCTGATCGATCACGTCACACCGGATAGCCGGTACACCGTGGCCGATTACCGAAAAGAGGCCCTCGACCTGATCGACCGTCTGAACGACGAGGGGAAGATCCCTATCGTCACGGGTGGCACAGGCCTCTACCTGAATGCGATCTTGTACGACATGCACTTCGGTCAGGTGGATGATGATCCGAAGTTCAGGATGGAGATGAGCGCCTTTCTCGAGAGGGAGGGGCGCGAAGCGCTCCATGAGAAGCTCCGCGTCGTTGACCCGGAGGCCGCAGGGAGGATCCATCCGAACAATGCCAAGCGCGTATTACGCGCCCTGGAGATTTGGCACATGGGCGGTCAAAAGAAGGATTTTCAGAAGGATCCGGTACCGACGCCCGGCCTTAGCCCCCTCCTCGTTGGGCTCACGCGCGATCGACAGGTCCTTTACGAGCGGATCAACCAGCGTGTGCTCCTGATGATCGAGGCGGGCTTGATCGAGGAAGTCAAAAGATTAAAAAGTTCAGGACTAGATGATACATCCCCCGCCCTAAAGGGTATAGGGTATAAGGAAGTCATCACTTATCTCGAGGGAGGATACGATCTCGACACAATGATCGCGACGCTACAGAAGAATTCGCGACGTTACGCCAAGCGCCAGCTGACCTGGCTCAGGCGGTACCCAGACATCCACTGGCTCGATCTAGATCAGATCGATGATACACAAGCAGCCGTGGAAAGGATCTTAGCCCTCGTCTCAAGCACTTTTGCATAAGGGGGAGTCTACAGTGAAAAACAGCATCAACCTGCAGGACGTCTTTTTAAACCAGGTCCGCAGGGATCACACGCTGATCACCATCTTCTTGGTGAGCGGCTACCAGATCAAAGGTTATGTGAAGGGTTTCGACAACTATACCATTGTTATGGATTCCGATGGCAAGCAGCAGATGATCTACAAGCATGCCATCAGCACCATCATCCCGACCAAACCCGTCAATTTTAACCCCGCACAGTCCGACAAAACATAAGATGCGTGAAGGGCCCATCTTCCGGTGGGTCTTTTCCACGCTCAAAAGGAGCGTTCCACTCATGACGACGACTTACGATGCGCGCCTCGGGATCCATCCAGGGGTGCGGCGCTATGTGAACCGGATAGAAAAGACCCTGCGTCCGTCTTTCGATGCAATCGATGCGGTCCGCAGGGAGAATCAGCTCAAGGTACTGGAGGCTTTCCAGGCCTATGGTCTTTCGACCCACCACTTTCACGGCCACACGGGTTATGGGTACGATGACCCGGCCAGGGAGGCGCTAGAGTCCATCTACGCGCGGGTCTTCTCCGCCGAGGATGCCCTGGTACGCCCGGCCATTACCTCGGGTACGCATGCCATCGGACTCTGTCTGCAGGGCCTCCTTTTCCGAGATGACAGCATGGTGGCGATCACGGGTCGTCCCTACGATACCATTCAGCCTACCATCGGTCTGGGGGATGCTCCCCATCCCGACAGTCTGATCGGACGGGGTGTCGCCTACCGAGAAATCCACCTGACGCCCCGGGGCGGCTTCGACCACGAGGCCATTGACAATGCCCTGGCCGACAGGCCAACCATGGTTTACATCCAGCGTAGCGCAGGATACACATGGCGCCGCGGGCTGGTCATCGCTGAAATCGAAGCGGCGATCTCTCAGGTCAGAAAACGATCGCCTGCAACGCTCGTGATGGTTGACAACTGTTACGGCGAGTTTATCGAACAAAAGGAGCCCACCACCCTAGGTGCCGACGTCATCGCCGGCAGTTTGATCAAGAACCCCGGCGGGGGACTGGCCCTGGCCGGTGGCTATATCGCCGGGAGGAGTGTGCTGGTGGAACGCATCGCCGAGCGTATGACCACGCCGGGCCTGGGTCGTGAGACGGGAATCCTCTTCGACCAGGCACGCCCCTTGCTCCAGGGCCTGTTCTTCGCACCCACCGTGGTAGCCTCCGCCCTCAAGGGGGCCCTGCTCGCCGCTAGCGCTTACGAAAGCTTGGGCTACGAAGTGAACCCCAAGCCCGGGGACGCGCGAACGGACATCATCCAGGCCATCCGCTTTGGGACGCCCGAGGCCGTGATCGCCTTCTGTCAAGCCGTGCAGGCCGCGTCCCCTGTGGATGCCCACGTCACGCCGGAGCCCTGGGCCATGCCGGGATACGACGATCCCGTCATCATGGCCGCCGGTGCCTTCGTACAGGGCTCGAGCATCGAGCTCTCCGCCGATGCACCCATACGGCCGCCCCATATAGCCTTTCTACAAGGGGGCCTCACCGAGGACCACGCACTTTTCGCCACGGCCAAGAGTCTGTCCGTTCTCCTAGAGAAAAAGGCCCTAAGGGCTGACGCGATCGCGCGCCTCGAGGAAGCATGACCGGGAACCGTAGAAAAATGGCCAGAAATGACATCCTCTGCAGGGGGATGTCGTTTTTAATTTTTTGCGTGTGTGACGACCAGAGCGGGGTAACAATGGTGTATACAATAATGAACGGAGGTTTAGTTATGGCACAAACACTAAAACCCGAGCTGAGAAATCAGATCATAAAGAGCGCTACAGCGCACTTCACAGCCCGCGGTCTACAGAAGACGACCATGCGGATGATTTCCAAAGACGCGGGAACGTCCCCGGGAAACCTGTACCGGTATATACCCTCAAAACAAGCGCTCTACGATGAGCTGACGGGTTCAACCTACGAACGGTTAAAGGCCCTTGCGGAGCGTCTTGAGCAGATCGGACCAGGACGTGGGCGCATGGCCCTCGAGGAGGTCGATACCTTTTTGCAGATCCGAGGGGAGGAACCGACGGGACTCGCCATCCTGTTCGCCAATCGCAACGTGGAGCCCATGCGATCGCTCATCGAACGTTTCGAAACCCTGCTATCGGGGCAGCTGAGCGCTGGACTGATCGAAGAGGGCAAGGGAGATGCCCTTGTCCTGGGTGAATCCATGGCTCGGGGGGTCATGAGCGCCCTCTTCCATCTTTTGGAACTGGATCCCAACGTCTCACCGGAGACCCTTCGCGCCCTTATCGAGCGCATGCTGGCGGGAGCTGCGGTCGTGGACAAGCGAGAAGGTGAGATGTCGATATGAAAAAAGGATTATTTGGACTCTTGGCACTGGGCCTTTTGACCCTTGCTTTCCTGCGCCTCTACGCCTCACCTGACCCTATTGCCAAGATTCCCGTACCCGTTCGGACCCAGGAGGTGCGATCTGAAATGCACCCGGTCAGGGTCAGCTACCTGGGACGCGTCGCGGCGGAGAGCCTGCTCTACGCTTCCTACGAAAGGGGTGGACGGCTGGCGGAGATTCCCGTGGAGGAAGGTGAGGTCGTTGAAGCTGGTGATCCGCTCGCCCTCCTCGATCGGGCGGACCTGGCCGATGAGCGCGCCCGCGCGGAGGCCAACTACAGGGCTGCAAAGGCCAACTACGAAAGTGCTCTTTCCGGCACGCGCTCGGAGACCCTCCGCGCCCTTATCGCGCGACTGGACAAGGCGAAGAACGCCCTGGATTACGCAGAAGACCAATTGGCAAAGAGCAGGACCCTCCACGAGGCGGGCGCCCTCTCCACCGATGCCCTGGAACAGGCCACCTTACAGCGAGATCTCGCCCAGGCCGACTACAACGCCGTCAGGGCCCAATACGATGAAGCCCAGGCCGGCACGGAAAGCGGACAGATCGAAGCGGCGCGTCAACAGATGCTGGCCGCCAAAAGTGCCTACGACCAGGTAGCGAGAAAGTACGACGAAGCCCAGCTCACGGCCCCTTTCGCCGGTGTCGTTCTCGATGTCAGGGGTAACCCGGGTGATGTCATCGGCGGGGGTGTGCCCGTGGTCATCCTACGGAGAAAGGAGACCCTCGTGGACCTGGGAATCACAGCCAAAGACCTCGACCGCCTCGAAGAGGGGATGGCGGCTACCGTCGACGATCGGATCGCCGGTACACTCCACCGGCTCATCGATGTCCCCGACCCTGCCCACGGTCTCTACCGTGCGGAGGTACGGCTTGAGGAAGAGCGCTTTCACGTTGGCGAGGTGGTACGGGTGGATCTGACCGTGGACCAGGTGACAGGCTTTCGCCTGCCCATCACGGCCTTGGTGGATAGGGGAATCACCGGCGTCTATACCGTGCACGACAATCGGGCCCGTTTCCAACCGCTCGACATCGTGGCCACCCGCGGTGAAGAGGTTATCGTCAGCGGTTTGTCGGACGGCGACGCCGTGGTCATCGAGAACATGACACGGCTCTCGGAACACGACACAGTGGAGGTGCAATGATGCGACGGATCATCGGCGAAAAGCAAATGATCTTCTTCCTGCTCCTGTTGATTTTGAGTGGCGGCGTCGTGTCCTTCCTGCTCCTGCCCAAACAGGAAGCACCGGAGATCGAAGCGCCCTACGCCCTGATGACCACCCCATACCTAGGAGCGGCCCAGTCCGCCGTCGATCGGTTCGTCACCGAGAAAATCATAGAGGAAACCCGGAACACCGAAGGTCATCTCTCGACCATATCCTTTTCATCCCAAGGGCTCTCCACGGTGATTTTGCAGCTCGACTACGGGACGGACACCGATGAGGCCTTTGCTTCTTTGACCCGGCGGCTCGGTGTACTCGAGGGAAAACTCCCCGAGGGAGCCGGTCCGATCATGATCAACACCGATGTGACCGAGACCGCAGGCTTTCTTATTGCCCTCGGCGGTGAAGAAGTACCGTCTGAGATCCTCGGTTACCACGCCGATCGTCTGGTCGAGGCGCTCGCTGATGTGGAAGGGTTGGCGCGACTGGAGACCTTGGGTGATACGCCGGCAGAACTCGTTGTACGTGTCGATGCCAAGGCCCTGCACGACCAGCGGGTGACCCTCTCGGACATCGCTGCCCAGATCGATGCCCAGAACACGGAGATCCCAACCGGGACTCTCGAGGAGGCCGTACCGCTGGTGATCCCCGGTTCCTTCGACCGCGTGGAGGCGCTCGAACAGCTCGTTCTCGATTTATCGCTTGAGACGGGGACACCCCTGATGTTACGCGACCTGGCCGAGTTGAATTTCGAAGCTCAGGAGTCTAACGTCACCTACCGGATCGATGGCACACCGGCCGTCCTTTTGTCGGGAGCCTACGCCGAGGGAGAGAATATCCTGCCCATCGGTCGTAGGGTGGATGCCGTTATCGAGTCCTTCCGCCCCAGTCTACCCGAGGGTGTGGTGCTCAGGACCATCACCAGCCAATCGCGCGAGGTGTCAGACTCCGTCGGCGGTTTCTTCGTGAGCCTTCTGATGGGGATCCTGTTCGTCATCGCGGTGGTCTTCGTCGGTATGGGCGCGCGCAACGCCCTCGTGGTCAGCACGGCTATCCCACTCTCCATGTTGATCACCTTCGCCTTCATGCTCGTCTTCGAGATCCCCATTCACCAGATATCCATAGCCGCCATGATCGTGGCCCTCGGGATGCTGGTGGACAATGCCATTGTGGTCGCCGACAGTATCCAGCACCAGGTGGATCTCAGGGGGAATACGATCGATGCCGTGGCCGCGGGCGCTCGGGAGGTGCTCGGACCCGTGCTCACATCCACGCTCACCACCGTTGCGGCCTTCTCGCCACTTCTGTTGCTCAGTTCACTGGCGGGTGATTACGTGAAGGCCCTGCCGCAGGTGGTCATGCTGTCGCTCGGGGCGTCCTTCTTCGTCGCGATGGTCATCACCCCGGTTCTCGCCCACACTTTCTTTCGAAAAAGCGAAAAACCCTCGCGGTTCACTGCGGAGCGACTGGGCCTCCAGCGGATCCTCTCGGGGGCTCTCGATCATAAGAAGCGGGCCTTCATCCTGGGGATTGCACTGCTCCTTCTCCTCGGGTCCTCCTTTTTCGCCCTGGACCTGATCTTTTTTCCAAAAACCGATAAGACCCTTCTTTACGTGGATATCACGGCGGAAAAGAAAGGAGACCGTGAAGCCACAGGTGCGCTTGTGGCGGAGATCGAAGAAATCCTAGCGGAGGAGGAGGGAGTTGAGATGATGGCTGCCGCCGTGGGTGGAGGCCTGCCGAAGTTTTACGATACCCTGGGCGTCTATGCACCGATTCCCGATCAGGGGCAGATCGCCTTCGCCATTGATCCGGAGAAAAATGTCTATGCCGACAACGCCGAACGCGTGGAGCAACTGCAACAGAAGGTCAGTCGCCGGTTGATCGGAGGGGAAGCGACGGTGAAGGCACTCGAGTACGCGGAACCCAGTGAGGCGGCCATCAACCTGCGTTTCTACGCAGAGAATGTGGAGGTACTTCGCTCAGTGGTCCAGGAGGCCAGGACGATCCTCTCCTCCATTCCGGGCAGCCTCAACGTCCGCACCGACGACCAGGGCAGAACACAGCAGTACGAGTGGCTTCTCGACGAGGGAAGGTTGGCTTACGCGGGCTTGACCAAGGCAGAGGTGTTAAACGAGATCAGCCTGGCTGTCCAGGGACGACCGGTGGGAACCTACCGCGGTGGTGTGGAGGAACATCCGATCCGGATCGTCTCCGATGCGGAGACACTAGAGGCCGTACGCACTCTCCAGATCCGCTCGTCGCTTACCGGACAGAAGACCCCCCTGGCAGCTTTGGGCGAGGTCAGCTTGCGCGCCGTTGAACCCACGATCAAGCGATACGACGGTAAGCGCGTGATGACCCTGTCGTCCGATGTGCTCACGGGCTACAGCCGCTCGGCCATTCGATCAGAGTTGCTGACCCGTTTGAACCAGATGGACACATCGGGTGTGCGCTACGAACTCGACGGTGAAGATGAGAAAATTGCCAAGTACTTCGGAAATCTCGGGACCTCGGCGCTCTTTGCCATCGGCGCCATCTACACGATCCTATTCTTTGAGTTCAAATCGACGCGCGTGCCGCTGTTGATTCTCTTGACCGTTCCGCTGGCATCGGCCGGTTCGGTCTTCGGACTCTTCCTCATCGACCAGCCGCTTTCCTTCACGGCGCTCCTAGGGATCGTCAGCCTGATCGGTATCGTGGTGAACAATGCCATCGTCCTGATCGACCATATCGTCTACCACCGGGGGGAGGGTCTGACCGTCGACGCGGCTTGTCGTGAGGCGTCTTCGAAGCGTTTCCGACCAATCCTGCTCTCTACCACCACAACGATTATCGGTCTTTTGCCACTGGCCTTATCAGAGAGCGAGCTCTTCAAACCCATGGCAACGGCACTGATCTTCGGACTGGCCATCAGCACGCTCTTGACCCTGGTCTTCGTGCCCTTGGTCTACAGTCTGGTCTTTTCCGATGAAACTTCGGAGTCTTCTGTGACGGGTGGGTCAGTATAGGGTATGCTATAAGCGAACATAAACAGAAAAAATAAGGAGATGTTGCTCATGAGAGGGACCATAGGACTCGATATCGGTGGAACGAAGATCTTGGGCGCACTGTTCGATGAACAGGGCGAAATCATCAATCGCGTGAAGAAGAAAACTAAGGCGGACGAGGGAATCGAGACGGTGAGAAAACAAATCATGAAGGTGATCGATCAGCTCTGCGAGGAGGAGGACCTGGAGATTATAGGCATCGGCGCCGGGGCCCCGGGCGTGATCCTGGAGGGAAAAGCTGTGCACTTTAGCCCCAATATTCCCTTTCGCGATGAGAACCTGGCAAAGCTCATCCAGGCGGACTACGACGTGCCCTTTGTCCTGGGTAATGATGTGAACGTCGCGATGTTCGGCGAGTGGCGGCGAGGCAAGTACAAAGAAAAACGCAACGTCATCGGCCTCTTTATCGGTACTGGTGTCGGTGGCGCGATTATCATCGACGGAAAGCTCTATACCGGTGCCGGCGGTGCAGGGGAGCTGGGTCACATGGTTGTACAGCCCGAGGGAACCCTCTGCGGCTGCGGGGCCAAGGGATGTCTCGAGGCCTACGCCTCCAAGGCCGGTATGCTGACGGCCATCCGTGCTGAGCTGGAGCGCGGTCGCGCGTCTTTGCTTACGGATATGGTGGATCCCTTAGGTGCCATGATCAAAAGTAGCCAACTCGAGGAAGCATACAAGGAGAAGGACAGCCTCGCGCGCGAAGTCATCGAACGGGCCGCCTACTATCTTGGTGTAGCCACGGGTAGCCTCGTGAATATCTTCCACCCGGACCTCTTGATCCTCGGCGGGGGTCTCATGGAGTCCCTTGGGGAAGAACTGATCCAGCCGATCGTTGCCGAGACGAGACGCCACACCATGCCGGGGCTGCTCGATGGCGTGTCCATCGATCTCTCGCATCTGTCCGATGATGCGGGCATCATCGGGGCCTACGAACTGATCCGCTCCCAATTGGATTAACGAGATCTTAAGGTCATCTTAAGGCATCTCCTATGGACGATGGAGGTGTCTTTTTTTATACTGAATCCAAAGAACAACGAAGAAGGGGAGGAGTATATGAATCTGAACTACTTTAGCATCTTGAGCATCAGCTGGGCCTTGGTGGGAATCCTCACCAGGATCCTCATGACCATTTTTGGAGAACGGTGGAACAAGTGGGAAATGACAAAGGCTTACAAGGAGGAAAGGCCCCGGTGGGTGGTGGCCGTGTCCCTCCTAGGGGTCCTCTTGGTGGGCTACACCTGGTACCAGGTGATGGTCTCCGATCTGGCGTACACCTGGATCATTGCCCTCCTGCTCACCGTGACCCTTGTGAAAATCGGGGCCCTGCTCTTTCGCTACGATGCCTTTCGGGCCTTTGCCCGCGATGTGCTGGGTAATCCGGCGAAAAAACGGCAACTGACGCTCTCGGTCTTTCTGATCAGCCTCGTCATGCTCTGGATGGGTTTTTTCCTCTACGGGGGTGGCCTGTGATGGGCGAAGAGAAAAAGGGTTCTTACACGGGCCTGGGCCTCGTTCTCGGCACGGGTCTGGGTGCGACGATCGGGCTTTTGTTCTTCGAAGCAAACGAGGGCTTTACCTGGCTCATGAGCGCGGGAATCGGCACAGGAATCGGTCTTCTGATCGGAGCGGCGCTCGACAGCCACAGGTGAAAAATTGTCCCTTCCCGGTATTCTGTTGTGACAAGATCGCCTTTTGGGGTATTAATACAGTGACAGGAAGGAGGTGTCTGATATGAGACGTCTCATTCACGAGATCATCAACCTTAAGTCTAGGCGAGAGGTGCTCCGCGCACAGCGGGGTGATCCCATGATCCGTGCCGATCATCTTTCCAAAGACCAACGTAGACAGATGGAAGAGGACCGGCGCCACCACATCAACCCCGGTGCTGCCATCGACCTAGTCGAAGCGACCATCCGGGATGATGAGCAACGCATCAGAAGAACCCATTGACCACCCCTAGGGGTGGTTTTCCTTTGTATTAAGACTTCGTGACAGGCGGTGACAGAAGGAGCTCCTTTCGTTAGAATAGGGGTGATAGACTATCACGAGAAAGGGTGCTATGATGAAACGAATCCTAACGATTGTAATGGTTCTGATACTACTCACTTCCCTCTACCGGGCGGACTATGCCTCTGTACAAGAAGAGGGGATGCGTGGCCTATGGGTGGCGACAGTGGGGAACATCGACTACCCGAAGACGGCTACCACAGATCCGGTGACACTCAAGCGAGAGGCCATTGCGATCCTAGACGATGCCCAGCGACTCGGTATGAATACTGTCTTTTTACAAGTGCGGCCCACTGCAGATGCGCTTTACTCCTCCGAGCTTTTTCCTTGGTCAGCCTATCTCACGGGCGACCAGGGTGTGGCACCCGCAGATGGGTTCGATCCACTGGCCTTCTGGACCGAGGAAGCCCATGCCCGCGGTATGGAACTGCACGCCTGGATCAATCCCTACCGTGTGACGCGGTCCACCACGGGGAATTTGAACGACGCTCTAGACTCCCTCTCAAAAGATCATATCGTGAGGCAGCACCCGGAGTATGTGGTCGCCCACGGGAACAACCTATACTTCGATCCGGCAAAGGAAGCGGTGAGAGCACTGATCGCCGATGGTGTGGCCGAGATCATCGAGAACTACGACATCGATGGGATCCATTTCGATGACTACTTCTACCCCGGTCGTGACTTCAATGACGATCGGAGCTACGCGCTTCTCAACCGGGGAAACCTTTCACGCGACGATTGGCGCAGGGACAATGTCAACCGCATGATCGAGCAGGTCTACGACCGGATCAAAGACCTCGATCCCGAGGTATCCTTCGGGCTGAGTCCCTTTGGCATCTGGGCCAATGAGCAGGATGTGCCCGGTGGCAGCGCCACACGCGGCAACAGTTCCTACAGCGCCCACTATGCCGATACCCTGGCCTGGATCGAGGGCGGCTATGTGGACTACATCGCCCCGCAGATCTACTGGCATAATGGTTTTGAAATCGCCGACTATGGCGTTCTTCAGTCTTGGTGGCGCGAACAGGTCCGCGGTTCTGATGTCGCTCTTTACATCGGACAGGCCGCTTACCGTACGGTGGGCGCTTCTTCTTCTGATCCCTGGTACGGTGCCTCGGAGCTCCTGCGACAACTCCGCATGAACGAGGCGTCGGGAGAAGTCGACGGTAGTATCTTTTTCAGCTACCGCTCTTTTTTGAACAATCCAAGGGTTTTCGAAGCGGTGGCGGACCACTATGGGGGGACCGAGCCTGCACCGACCCAACCGCTAGCAGCGGCCTCCACAGGTACGTCGCTTATCCTCTCGCTCCCGTCCTACGATCTCAGGACCGAGTCCGATGGCTACTACCTGGCCGGTTCTTCGGATCCCTCGAAACCGCTGGTCATGAACGGCCGGATCATCGCAGATCGCACGGCCTCGGGATACTTCGGAATCTACGTCCCCCTCGATGCAGGGGCCAATAGCTTTACCTTTACGCAGGGGACCCGCTCTGTGACGCGGACGATCACCAAGGGCGGCTCGTCCTGGACGCCAACGCCCGTCTCAGCACCGGTTCTGGTAGCCACATCGATGGATCCTGCTGAGGGGATCGTGATGTACGAAGCAGGTCAAGAGATGACCCTCAGTGTGATGGCCCCCATCGGGGCCAAGGTGCGGGCGATCGTGGGGGACGATTCCTTGGTGATGACCCCCGGGACGACCTTTGATTACGGTGGTCCTATCTACAACACCACCTACAAGGCCACCTATACCTTCCCCAAGGCGACCAGTACCACCGGTCTTCGCTCTCTGGGTTCACCGGTATTCGAGATGACCTTCAAGGGAAAGACCTCCTCGCTTCGATCCACGGCCCAGCTCTTCGTGCTGGGGGAATCGGCCGGTTACTACGGTGAGATGCGAAGCGACCGGGTCGACAGCTACTTCAACGCGACCAGAAGCGGTGGCTCGGCTGAGATCATGACCCGTGGTATGACGGACCGCGTGGATGCGCTCTATGCTGACATGGTGCGCTTTTCCGACGGACGATGGGTCAAGCTGTCCGATGTGGCCCTGACGCAGAAAACCGGAGGTTTAACCTTCGATCTGAAAAGGATGGCGACGGACAGATCCACACTTCGCTTCGACTTCACCCATCTGCCGAGAGCCACGGCCACCTATGCCTCTGGTGTACTGACGCTAGCGTTTCCCGAGACCACCCGTCTAAGCGGTGTTCCGATCCCGACGAGCCCGCTTGTGAGCGAAATCCAGGTTGACGGCAATCGCATGAAGCTGTCGCTTGTCCCTTCCGCTCGGATCGACGGCTATCATTTCACAAGCGAAGGGGAGACCTTGGTCCTCCATCTGCACCAGCGTCCGGTTGTTCAAAGCGGTCCACTACCGCTGTCGGGCATCAAGATCATGATCGATCCCGGGCACGGTGGTAGCGATGGGGGTGCAAGGGGACTGTCGGGTGATGTGCTGACGGAAAAGGACATTAACCTGGGTGTATCCACAAAGCTCCAGAAGCGCCTGGAGGATCTGGGGGCGACGGTGATCATGACCCGCCAAGTAGACCAAGCCCTATCCCTCTCGGAGCGCCTGCAGCAGCAACTGGAGAAGCAGCCGGATCTCATGCTCTCGGTCCATGCCAACAGTATTGGGGCCGAGCGCGACATCACGCAGATCCAGGGGTTCTCCACCCATCTGAAACATCCGCTCGCACGGGGGATCGGCGACCTGCTCCAGCGTGAAGCCATCGCCATCGGGCGAAAGGACCGCCGCGTCAATGAGAACAACTTCTATGTGGTGCGGTCCACGGCCTTCCCTGCGGTACTGGTGGAGATGGGTTTTGTTCCCAACGCTGGTGAGTACGAATACCTGATGAGCGACTTCGGAAGAGAAGAACTCGCCGCCGCCCTGAGCCGGGGGATCGTGAAGTACTTCGAATGACAACAAGGATACCCTCTCGCGAGGGTATCTTTCTTGTTGTGTACTGACCCTCTGGTGTAGAGCGACTGCGGTATTGTCCGGACCAGTGCTACAACGAAAACCTTTTTTGTGGCACCTACCTGCTCGAAGCGGGCTTTGCTACTATGGTAAAATATGATAAAATATGAGCTAGAAAAGGATATGGGGGGAACCTGCATTGAAATATCGATCTTTGAAAGATATCGTATATGATTATATTTCTGTCCAGATTCGTACGCAAAAGTTGAAGCCGGGAGAAAAAATCAATGAGAATCAGATTTGCGATGCGTTGGAAATTTCTAGAACACCGGTCAGAGAAGCACTGATCCAACTGAGCAATGAAGGGTGTATTGAGCAAATTCCGAGGCGCGGATTTGTCGTCAGAGAAATCAAGGTAGAACGGGCGAACAATATCTACGAAATCATCGGAGCGCTTGAAGCCCTGGCCTTTATTCAGTGTCTGGATAAAAAAGAAGCTGTCGATCTGCCATTCTTAGGCGAGCTAGTCGATCGGATGGATGCCCGTATTATGAAGGGTCAGTACGATGAGTATTACCAGCTTCAAAACGTATTTCACGATGTCTTTATTCAGGCGAGTGAAAATGAAGATCTGATTCGTATCTTGGGTAGCCTGAAAAGAACTTTGATCAAGCAATCCTACAATGGAACGCAAGACGAAGCCAGCTACCGTGAAGCGCTCAAGCTCACCAATGAAGAGCACAGGCAGATTCTCACTCTATTCGAAGCAGGGGACCGCGAGGCACTGAGACGATTCGTAAGGGACATCCACTGGAATGTACGCTATGCGGAGATGGAAATCTTAATATGAACAGAACTGGTCTTGGGATCAGTTCTTTTTTTGCGGCTTTATGTATATTGTATTTTGTGTATTTACAGAAAATTCACTCAATCGCTTGACATGGCAATCGGAATGGACGTAAACTGTAAGTGAGTTATATATTATATATAAAATATTGTATACATAAGGAGTGGTGGCATGTACGGCAGTCAATCGATGACAGGTCAGTTGAAAAAAGTATTGATCAAGCACCCGAAAGACGCGTTTAAGAGTCAAACTGTTCTCGATGAACAGTCTCCCGAGTATGGATTCATAGGCACCCCGAACTTCGATGAGGTGCTAAAGGAGTACAGGATCTTTGAAGAGATCCTTCACAAGGAACAAGTAGCGTGTTTCTATCTACCTGAAAGCGATCGTGTGGGACTGGACTCCATTTACGCACACGATCCACTGAAGATGACGAGCAAGGGTGCGATCTACTTTCCTATGGGAAAAGTGAGGCGTTCTGCGGAAGCGGGAGAGACAAGAGCCTACCTCGAGGACCTAGGCATCCCAACGCTGGGTACGATCGAAGCGCCTGCAAAGATCGAAGGCGGCGATGTGGTTTGGCTTGATCATGAGACCGTGGCCATCGGCCGAGGATACCGTACGAACGACGCTGGAATCGCGGCCTTCAGGAAGCTGACGGAAGGCATCGTCAAGGAGATCATCGTGGTGCCCATGCCCCACGCCGACGGAGAAGAAGCTTGTCTTCATCTGATGAGCGTGCTTTCCATGGTCGATCAAGATTTGGCAGTCGTATACTCCAAGTATATGCCAGTTTTTTTCAGGGAGTACTTGATCGATCGTGGGATGGAGCTGATCGAAACCCCCGATGGGGAGTACGACTCTCTCGGCACCAACGTACTCGCTTTGGGCCCCCGAGTGGCCCTGATGATCGAAGGAAACGACACCGTCAAGAGAGGTCTCGAGGAAGCCGGGTGCAAAGTATACACCTATCCCGGAAAAGAGGTTTCCTATCGAGGTACAGGTGGTCCGACCTGTCTAAGCGCACCCTTGCTCCGCCTATGAAAGAAGGATAACGATATGGATGGGATTCAAATCGATGCCCTGGAGATCGAAACGTTACTCCTTGCCTACGTAGCGATTCCCTCTCAAACAGGAACCCGTAGGGAAAGTGCTGCGGCTCAGTTCGTCCATGAGTACTTACGATCCCAGTCCTATTTTCAGGCGAATCCCGACCTGCTAGGATTGTTCGAGGTCTCAGGAGATCCATTAGAGCGGAAGGTAGCATGGGCAATGATCAAGGGGGACGGCCCCGATACTGTCGTGATGGTTCACCATTACGACGTGGTCGGCGTCGAGGACTTTCTCGAGTACAAAGCCCTTGCCTTTGAACCGAAAGCTCTGATGTCCCAACTCGCTCGTAGCCCACAGGTATTGAGTCCTGAGGCCAGGGAAGACCTCGAAAGCGGTCAATGGCTGTTCGGTCGAGGTACGGCGGACATGAAAGCCGGTGGGGCCATTCAAATGGTGCTCATGAAGAAGATCGCTGAACTGGCTCACTTCACAGGTAATGTGATCATGATCGCTGTTCCCGATGAGGAGAATACGTCGGCCGGCATGCGCTCGGCCATTCTCTTGCTCGATCAATTGAAAGAGAAGCATGGATTACGATTCAAATGCCTGTTGAACACAGAACCGCACCAGCGAAAAAATGAGGGCATCGGCATTGTGTCCGGTGGATCTGTCGGCAAGACCTTACCCTTTGTCTATGTCAGGGGTGTTCTCGCGCACGCGGGAAAAAGTCCGGAAGGTTTTAATCCCCTTCAAATACTCTCTGAAATCGTCACGCGAACCGAGATGAACCCCGCGCTTAGCGACGAACGACCGGAGGTCGGCGAAATGGCGCCACCACCCACTTGGTTGATGCTTCGCGATAGCAAAGGCCAGTACGATGTCTCCATGCCGCTGTCGGCCTATGGATGCCTCTCTGTTTTGTCACTGACCAATGAGCCCGGTCAACTCCTGCAACAGCTGGTGGACATAGCCAAGCAGGCCACAGAGACGAAAGGCAAAGCGGTCCATGCTGCGATCGGTCTTTATGCGAAGAAGACAGGGCGGGTGCTTCCTTACGAAAAGTGGTCCCCTCGTGTGATGACTTTTTCCGGCTTGCTCTGTGAGGGTGAGCAGCTGCACGGTGGGGCCTTTGTCCATGTCTATGAAGAGGCCTTGCGTGAGGCCGAGCGAGGATTGATCGCGGGAGACACAGACTATGCAAAGGCCACGTGGACACTGGTCGATACGCTGGTCGATGCAATCGGTGTGCAAATCCCCTTGGTTGTGATCGGGGTCCAGCCACCCTACTACCCGAGCGTCTCCTACTTGGATCGACAGGATGATCGCCAGGGAATCGAAAGCCTGTACAAAAAGATCGACGCCTATGCAAGGGACCACTTTCAACAGTCCTACGAACTAGAGGCTTACTTCACGGGCATCTCCGATCTAAGCTACGCCTCTCTCGAAACACCTCAGGTGGATCTTCTTGAGAAAAACGTGGCACAGCAGATGCCTTTGTACGGTGGACAGTATTTCCTTCCCTTTGCCAGCATCGCAAAGAACGCCATGCCCTGTATCAACATCGGTCCCTGGGGAAAGGATTTTCACAAGATCAGCGAGCGTGTCTTGAAAGAAGATGCCTTTCATCGAACACCGTCACTTGTTCTGTTAGCGATAGAAAAACTACTCGACAAGGCCCCCCATTGAAGGGGAGGCGAGAATGAAGGAGGAAACTATGTTTAAACAGACCATCGTCAGACGTCCGGCCAAGTCCATGATCGAAGGAATCACATCGGCCCCTGAACTCGGTAAACCCGACTACGAGCTAGCCTTGGCTCAACACGATCGATACATCGAGGCTTTGAAACAATGTGGCGTAGAGGTGCTTGTCCTCGAGGCACTTACGTCCTATCCAGATTCCTGCTTTGTAGAGGATGTAGCCGTGTGTACGGACCACTGTGCGATCATAACGAATCCAGGGGCAGCATCGAGAAACGAAGAGAAGGAGTACATCCGCACGGCGATCGAAGGCTTCTACTCAAAAGAGAAGATCGCAAGCATTGAGTCACCCGGTACCCTAGACGGGGGCGACGTGATGATGGTGGGTGACCATTTCTACATTGGACTTTCGGAGAGAACCAACCAAGAGGGCATCGACCAGTTCATCAAGATTCTCGAGACGTTCGGCATGACCGGTGAAGCGGTGGAGATGAAGGAGATGCTACACCTTAAAACGGGTCTTGCCTATCTGGAGAACAACCATCTCCTTGTCGGTGGAGAATTCATCACAGCCGATCAGTTCGAGAGCTTCCATAAGATAGTGGTGCCGGAAGACGAGGCTTATGCCTGCAATTGCATTTGGGTCAATGATCATGTGATCGTTCCCGCTGGTTATCCGAAAACCGAGGAGAAGATCAGAGCGCTTGGATACGATGTGGTCGTAGTGGATACATCGGAGTATCGCAAACTCGATGGCGGACTCAGTTGTCTGTCCTTGAGATTCTAGCAAGTGGGTGTGCACGTGGGGGCGTGCAAGAAAGGGATCAAGCAACTGCGTCAGCTTACGCATCCACCGATGACCCAAAGAGGGGTCCTTAGGGTGGAGACAAGCAAAAGGAGGATATCATGACTCAAGCAACAGTAGAATTTATCGTTTGGGAAATTCTTTGGGGGACTCCCTTGGTCGTCACGATCTTGGCAATCGGAATTTTTCTCACCGTGAAAAATGGATTCTTTCAGTTTCGATTTGTGAAACACGCATTTGGTGAAGCGACCAAGGCCATTATGCCCTCAGGAAAAAATACAGATGCGGGTGTGATTTCGTCTTTTCAAGCGATGAGCATTGCCCTGGGGACAACCGTAGGGGTCGGGAACATCGGGGGTGTCGCCGCGGCCATCGCCATTGGAGGTCCCGGTGCAATCTTCTGGATGTGGGTAGCCGGTCTTCTCGGCACGATCATCAAGATGAGCGAGATTTCATTGGCTGTGCACTACCGATCGCATAATAAGGACGGTTCAGCCTACGGTGGACCTAACTACTACATGAAAAAAGGCATCGGTCTACAGAAAAAAATGCACGGTGTTTTCAAAGCCCTCAGCGCCCTTTTTGCCTTCGGCTTCCTAGTGGGTTTTTTCATCAACATTCAGATCTATACCGTTTCCGAAGCCATCGCCACTACCTTTGATTTCAACATGATTCCCGTGGCCATTGCCTTTACGATCATTCTCTACCTACTGATCTCAGGTGGTTTGAAAGGACTAGGACGTATCGCGGAATTTGTCGTCCCCTTTATGATTGTTTTCTACCTTGGAGCCGGACTCTTTATCATCGCAAAGAACATCCAGCTGGTTCCAGAGAGCTTCGGACTGATCTTCGGGAGCGCTTTTACGGGCACTGCAGCAATCGGTGGTTTTGGTGGGGCTGCCTTCAGTCACGCGATTAAAACAGGGATGGCGCGCTCCGTTTTCTCAAACGAAGCCGGTTGGGGCTCCGCCCCTATGGTCCACGCCTCTGCTAAAGTAGCCCACCCAGTGAAACAGGGGATCTTGGGCATATTCGAAGTGACCGTTGACACCCTGTTCATTTGTACGATCACAGCGCTTGTCATCATCGTCACGGGAGAATGGAACTCCGGTCTATCAGGAGCAGAACTGACCTTGACGGCTTTCGAAACAGGCATCGGCTCTTTCGGAAGAATCATTCTGGCCATCGGTACCTTCTTCTTTGGTATCACGACTGCCAGCGGCCTTTATGCCCAGATGGAAGTCGTGGTCCGCTATTTGATCGGTGAGTCAAAGGCCAAGGAACGTATTCTCTCCATCTACAAATGGACTTATCCCTTACCGGGTTTAGCGCTCGTGATGATCGCCGTATACTTCGCCTTCCCCGGGACAACGGTCTGGCTCTTTTCCGACATGTCGACGGCGCTTCCGATTTTCGCCAATGTCGTGGCCCTGGCCATCCTCAGTCCGAAGTTCTCCGATCTGCTCAAGGATTATAAAGCCAGGTACATGGGCATCGGAACGGTGGATCCGGACTTTGAAGTCTTCTATGAAGAGCGTCCTGAAAAAAAGAACACCCTTCGCAGTGAGGCGGAGCCCGTGGAATCGTAATAAACAAAAAAAGCAAAGATCAGGTGTCTCTTGGTGGGGATGCCTGGTCTTCTGTCGTTGGCGAGAAGAATCATGTCTCTTGCCGCTTGGCGCGATGAGACGCTTTGAACCGGCCGTTTCGGGGTAAATATGAACAAATGGAGAGAGGTGATCCTATGATCGATAAGAAGATCATCGAAGACGTGGCGATAACCGCCATGGCTGAAATTAGAAAATTACCCTCCGATCTAATGGCGGAAGAAAGAGCACATGTACTGGCCGTCGTGCGATTTTGCGATATCCTTGCCGTCCGTCGTCACCTCGATCGCGACCAGTTACAGATGGCCGCATGGCTTCACGACATGGGACGTTACAGCGGGGAGGACCAAGGACACAGTCAACGCAGTGCAAAGATCGCTCGCCATCAACTGAGTGCCCTTGGCCTTGAACAAGAAACAATCGATGCCATTGCTTCGGCCATCCGATATCACACCAAGAAAGACCGCCTCCATGCTGAGATGGACGAGGCCTTGAAAGATGCCGATTGCCTTGCGCAGCGGGAGGCAGGCACCCTCGATGACCACAATCCCTACCGGCTCCTTCGGGCGGAGAGAGCTCTGTTCCTAGAAGGACCTGTTCTTGGGGATCCCCGTCGGTGCCGGCAGTACTTGAACGATACCTTGGAGGGCTTGGCTCAGATGCAAGGCTCAACACTAGATGGTGACCGGGTCCACGATCTACGCGTGGCCTGCCGTCGCTTGCGCGCCGTTCTCGGGGCCACCAAGTGCGATGGAGAGATAATCCGTCCCCTCAAAAGGCTGTCCAGAGCACTCGAACCTGCGCGGGAGGCCGCGGTAAATCTCGCCTTAGCCCGTGCCTACCTCGGACCAAAGCGACTGGCCGGCATGAAAAAAAACAAAAGGAAGGAGGAGAAGAGAGCCTCCAAGCTTCTTCAGGAACTCAGAATTTCAGAGAAGGACCTAAGAGAGGCGATCGAACAGGCACAACTGATCCCCTTGGCACAAGCACTTGAGCGTCTCGATCCGAAAGCGATCCTGGCGGAAGAATCCTGGCATGAGCGCCGCGTGATGATCAAGCACCTACGCTACGCCGTCGAGTCATCGCTCGTCCGCAGCCGCCACCGGGCTAAGATGATAGAGGTTTTGAAAGGTCTGCAGGATCTCTACGGCGAGTGGCATGACCTCCAGCAGTTTCTCGCCACGGCTCAACTAAAGAAAAAGGAGCGGAGGACGATCAGGGATGCACTCAAGAGCGCGAGAAAGAACATCGAAATCGAAACGACCTTCGGATTGTTTTGGGTCCGCTATCATCTGTAGGATAGCGGATTTTCCATTGACAGGACCACCGCAGATGTCGTATCATAGTAGTGGTTTAGCACTCAATATTGATGAGTGCTAATAAGAAACGTGAACAGTAACGAGAAAAGGGAGAGATGAGGATGACAAAGAAGGCATTTCAGACGGAATCCAAGCGTCTGCTGGATCTGATGATCAACAGCATCTACACGCACCCTGAGATTTTCTTGCGAGAGCTGATCTCCAATGCGAGCGATGCAATCGATAAAATGTACTACAAAGCGCTCACGGATGCGTCGATCCAGTTCAACCAAGAAGATTACCACATCGACATCACCGTAGATAATGAGACGCGGACGCTGACGATTTCCGACACGGGCATCGGCATGAACGCAGAAGAGCTCGAGGAGAACCTGGGCGTTATCGCCAAGAGTGGTTCGCTCAATTTCAAAAAGGACAACCTGGCCAAGGACGGTTATGACATCATCGGTCAGTTTGGCGTAGGATTTTACTCCGCCTTCATGGTGGCCGACCGCGTGACGGTGATCTCTAGAGCCCACGGGAGCGACCAGGCCTACAAGTGGGAGTCGGAGGGAGCCGAGGGCTATACCATAGAACCCCACGAGAAGGAAGACGTGGGGACCACGATCACCCTGCATCTGAAGGAAAACGCTGACGAGGTTACCTACGACCAGTTCCTCCAGGAACATGAGCTGAAGCGCATCGTCAAGAAGTACTCAGACTTCGTCCGCTACCCCATCCGTATGGAGGTAGAGAAGCATCGCCCTGTGGAGGGCGATGAAGAGGGGGCCACAGAGGCCTACAGAGAAACCGAGGTCCTCAACAGTATGGTGCCCCTCTGGCGCAAGAACAAGAACGAGCTGAAAGATGAAGATTACGTCAACTTTTACCACGAGAAGCACTATGGTTTTGACGATCCGCTCGCCCACATGCACATCAAGGTGGACGGATCGGTGCGCTACAACTCCATCCTGTACGTTCCCTCGCGCACGCCCTACGATTACTACACCAAGGAGTACGAGAAGGGGCTGGAACTTTACTCGGCCGGCGTCATGATCATGGAAAAATGCGGCGACCTCCTGCCCGATTACTTCAGTTTCGTCAAGGGAATGGTGGATTCAGAAGATCTGTCGCTCAACATCTCCCGTGAGATGCTACAGCACGATCGTCAGCTGAAGTTCATCGCAAAGAACCTCAAGACCAAGATCAAAAACGAGCTCGAGCGGATGCTTGAGAAGGACCGCGACAAATACAAGACCTTCTACGAGTCCTTCGGTCGTCAGCTGAAGTACGGCGTCTACAGCGATTTCGGACAGCACGGCGATTTCCTCAAGGATCTCCTGCTCTTCTATTCCTCCTCAGAGGAAGCACTGGTCACCCTCGCAGAGTACGTCGATCGCATGGCCGACGATCAGCCCTACATCTACTATGCCTCCGGTGAAGAGATCGGACGCATCGATCGTATGCCGCAGACAGAAAAGGTCAAGGACAAGGGATACGAGATCCTCTACTTCACCGACGAGGTAGACGAGTTCTCCATCAAGATGCTCGGTACCTTCATGGACAAGGAGTTCCGCTCTGTATCCAGCGGTGATCTGGGTGAACCCTTCGAAGAAGAAGTCACCGAAGAGGAAAAGGCAGCGCATGAAGACCTTTTCGAGGCCATGAAGGCAATCCTCGGCGACAAGGTCAAAGACGTCCGCGTCTCCAAACGCCTGAAAAGCCACCCCGTCTGTCTGACAAACGAGGGCGACCTTTCCATCGAGATGGAAAAAATCCTCAAGCAGATGCCTGACGGCGGCGGTGTGACAGCGGATAAGGTGCTGGAACTCAACACCAAGCACCCGATCTTCACGGCTCTCGAGAAAGCCCACGGAGAGGATGAGGGGAAATTCGAGCGCTACACGATGCTTCTCTACAACCAGTCCCTGATGATCGAGGGACTTCCCGTCGAAGATCCGGTGGCCTTTGCCAATGCCATCTGTGAAGTCATGGTCTGATCCGAAATTAAAATTGTCTTACAGCCGCCTTCGGGCGGCTTTTTTCATAGCTTAGGAAATAGCATGCGCAAAGAGATGTGGATGAAATGAGAATAAGTAGTTGGCATCAGTAGAGAGGAAAGATAAACTGATACTATGAAAACAACTGTTGATGCCAAATACAGAATAAAAGATATCTTCAGGGATCACTTTGCAGACTTCTGGAAAGAAAATGCCCATAAGTTTCCAGAGTCGCAACGAGAGCAGATTCAATCTCAAGTGAAGAAGATGATCGAATGTGGAGATCCAAAAGGAGGGTATATCAAATATAAGTGTACCCATTGCGCCGAAGAAAAGATAATTGGATTCACCTGTAAAAGTAGGTTTTGTAATAGTTGTGGAAAGAGATATAGTGATGAATGGAGCGATAGGCAGCAGTCTAAACTGCTAGATGTGATCCATCGCCATTGTGTATTCACCATACCTGAGGAATTCAGAGCGCACTTTTTCTATAACAAGGACTGCTTAAAGGATTTGCAAGTCTTGGCGTGGGAAGTCGTTGAGGAAACCATCAACAGGGTGAATGGAAAAAATCGCGAAGCATATGACAGAAGAAAACGACGTAAGCAAAAAGGTTTACTGTGGCAAACTGGTATGATCAGCGTGGTTCATACCTTTGGTCGTGATTTAAAATACAATCCACATGTACATGCATTGATCCCTGAGATAAAGATGAAAGGCGATGAAATAGGTGAACTGAACTATTTCAACTACACGAGTTTTCGAAAGATCTGGCAATATAAGCTTATCCAATACATGATCAAGAAAAATCCCCATAAAAGTCGAGAGTACAATGGCTATTTCAAACGATACAAAGACGGATTTTATGTTTATGCAGAGGGGAAAATGAAAAGTGCCAAGAAGAGCGCCCAGTATATTGGGCGCTACTTGGCACGACCAGCCATGGCAGAACACCGCATCATGGGGGTCACTGAGAGAGAAATCAGGTATTGGTATATTGATCATAAGAGCGAAAAACGAGAAGAGGTCACAGAAAGCATCCATACATTCATGGGCAAACTCGTTCAACATATCCCAATGAAAAATCAGAAGTTAGTCAGGCGCTAGGGAATCTATTCAGGTAGAACTGCTTTGACGAGGAAAAGGATGTATGGTTTACAGCAATATATCAAAAGTGGCTACCAGCGGACCTATTATACAAACAAAAGCTGGTGGAATAAAAGAGCATCGAAAATGAGTTATCGCCAAAGACTCATTCAAAACTTTTCAAAAGATCCGATGCGTTGTAAGAAATGTAAGCATGTGATGGAATTATGGGAGATATGGCATCCGAAGTATGGATTGATTTATGATGTAACAGAGAATTGTCTTACTATACCATCGAGGAGTGAAGAGAAATGGATGAACGAGAATACACCATCCCATTCGGAGCAGATGCACCAGTTGAGTATGTTCAGTTTCGATGCAAACGTTGTGGCTATGAAGAAGGAATCGATGCAGATATCGTCTACGAAATGTCTACACCAGAAAACTGCGATGAAAAGGGGAAACCCACTGCACTGTGTGTCAAGTGCAATGGGCTTATGGTACCCATAGACTAAATGAATAGTCTAATCACCGTGTAGGTTTTGATTTATTGCCGCCGAAGGCGGTTTTGTTCTGAGGGAAGGGGTACATATGGTGTGGAGGTGTTTGACTTGAACACAAGACGTATCGTAATCCTGTTTTTACTTGTCATGACGCTGCTGTCGACCGCTTGTGCGGGCGGGCCTGCGGAACCAAAAGAACCGGCGGAAGAACCAGCCGGGCAAGCAGAGGAGCCGCTTCCTGCAGTACATCCTTCCTTTACTGTGGAGACCTATCCGCGGATCGACGGCTCAACAGTCACGATCCCACTGAACGAACGGTTGACCGCCACCCTCCTCGATATGGAGATCGAGGAAGCGCGTCAGTACGTCCTGCACGCCAAGACCCACGGAGCCTATGTGAACCTGATCGAAGGAGAACGGGACCTGATCTTCGTCACATCCCCCTCTGATGAGGAAAGACAACTGGCCGAGGCCAATGACGTGACTTTGGAGATCGTCCCCATCACAGCCGAAGGCTTTATCTTCCTCGCACGCTCCGATCTAGCCATCGACAGCCTGAGCCAAGAAGAGATTCGCGGTATCTACACAGGCGCGATCACCAATTGGTCCGAGGTGGGTGGACAGGATCTACCGATCGTGGCTTTCCAGCGACCGGAGAACTCGGGAAGTCAGACCGGTTTTCTTGATCTCGTGATGAGGGGCGAAACACCAGAGGAGCCACCGCTCGACCAGATCGTGGCCGAGATGGGGATGTTGATCGATGCCGTGGCGACCTTCCGACCTGAGAGCGGCGCCCTCGGATACTCTTACTATTACTTTGCCACGGATATGTGGCAGCGTGACGAGGTCAAGCTACTCGCGGTAGACGGGGTGATTCCTTCGCCGGACCATTTTACCTCTGGAGCCTATCCATTTACTACCCACTACTACGCTGTCTTCAGGGCAGAAGAAACGAGTGATTCGCCTGTCCGGCAGATCGTGAACTGGCTCTTGACCGAAGGAGGACAGAACCTGGTGGAGGAGGCCGGTTATGTACGCGTCACACCTTAGAGGCTTGGGCCTTCTACTGATCCTCTTGCTCGCCGGTTGTAGCACAGGACAGAGGCCGCCAGCAGAAGAGATCCCGCCGCTTCCCTCCGTCGAGACACCAGCGGTAGACGCCCCTCAGACCCTAGAGATTTTATACCCCAATCCCGTGACCTTCGTTTACAACGAACAACCCACGGAAAACGGTTATCGCTCCCGCATGGAGGGCATGGAGGGGCTGGCATCTAAGGAGATGACTTCTCAGATCCGGCAAAGGATCGACGCGACCTACGATGCGCTAGGAGAAGCGGGTGTACCCGCCTACCGCGGGATCCGTGTCTTTGTTGGAGAAGGAGAAGAGCCCGTCAGTGAAAACCTGTACATGAACGAGAGTTTCAACCACAATGGGCTTATGTCTCTGATTTTCAATCATGAGATGGGATTCGAGGGGGATCGCTACGTGAGCGAACTCATCGCCGAGACCTTTGATATGTCTTCGGGTGAGTTGTTGCAGTTAGTCGACCTATTTGAGAACGATCTTGAAAGGGTGCTTGCCTACTTCAACCAGCGGATCAACGAACGTCTGAAAGAAGACGCAGCTTACGAAGAGAAGGCCGGCGATGGTTTCTACTGGTATGGTGATCGTCTGCGACTGGCCGGACGCTTCGATGGCATCGCGCCAGATCAAACCTTCTACCTCGGAAGGACGGGGTTGACGCTGGTCTTCGATCACCGCACACCGGCCTTTGCCACGGGCTATCACCCCGACTATGCCACCGGCTTTCATCCGGCTTACCTGCAGATTCCCTATGACGAGATCTCGCGAGAGCTGACCTTGATCGATGCCTTTTTCTCCCCAAGACCCTCTCTTTTCAGTGCGGAATCACCCCTGGTCCCCGAGCTCATCGTTCGGGACTCAGGCGAGATGGGGGGTGCTGTGCGGAGTGAAACCCGGGAGGGTGTCACCCTGTATGTTGAGGCGCGCTATCCTGAACCCCTGCCGTCTCCTGTGGCACAGGAGGTTGAAGAACTCCTCGAACTGGATGAGGCGCTGTTGGCCCGGCTGATCGACCGTGCGCCTTCGGTCTCAGGTGAAGCCTCCTACCACCACTACCTGTGGATGAATTACTGGGGGCCCTTCCTGAGCTTGAACCGCAACATCGACCTCTACGATGGGACCACCTGGGAGTCCCATGCCCTTTACAGGATTTACGATGAACAGGGGGAACGCCTGCTCATCGAAGACCTCTTTGTCGATCCGGACCTCGTGATCCGCGACCACCTCCTACCTGCGCTCGAGAGAGAGATGGAAATGGCGCGCGTTACGGAGGAGGTGACGGCACAGGATCTGGTGCACGGTATGAGCCTGGGTCTGGGCGGAAGCGAGATCAATGTGGCCACCGAAGCCGTGGAAGTACAAGGTGGCGGTAGAACGAGCCTGAGGTTTCACGTGACTTTTCAAGAGGTGGGGGTCGATCAGTTGAAGTTCCTCTCCCAGTGACAACCTTTTCAACGCTGCCCCTTTCTGATAGACTGGTGGCAATGGAAGGAGTGGAGTGGATGCACTATCTTGAGCAAATCCGTGGCTACCGGCCATCGACGGCGGAGGAAGCTGTCGAAAAAGAGGTCATTCTGGAGCATCTGGAGACCCTGGGCGATCGGTGTTTGGACCGCAAGCACCATCTCTACCATTTGACGTCTTCTGGCCTGATTTTCGATCCGGCGCTCGAGCACCTTTTGATGATCCACCACCGGATTTACGATACCTGGACCTGGACCGGAGGACACACCGATGGTCAGACGGATCTTCTGGGCCTAGCGATCCAAGAGGCCAGGGAAGAGACGGGTGCCCTGCGTATCGATGTTCTCACGGAGGAGATCGCCTCCCTCGATATTCTACCCGTACCACCCCACCACAAAAAGGGCCGATACGTACCGGCCCACCTGCACTTGAACGCGGCCTACCTACTGCTGGCCGATCCAGATGAGCCGCTGACGGTCAACCATGAGGAGACCCATGGGGTGCAGTGGATCCCCATCGAGGCTCTCGACCTCTATAGCAACGAACCTGAGATCCTCAAGATTTATCACAAGATGATCGGCAGGGCTCGAGGGCTCAGCAACGCGCGTCAAAAATGATGAGTAATAGAAAGGAAGGCCACCCATGACGGATCGCAAACCGCCGGTCAAAGACGGCGAAAAGGAACCTACAGGTGATGAGTCCATCAAGGAACTATTGAAACCCATCGCCATACACGAGGCGAAGAGCGCCTATCACAAGGCCCGGCTAGTGGCGGTCCTAGCTGCCAGGGGAACGAGAAAGGCCAAGCAGTGGATCGATCGGGCGAAGGAAAAGCGAGAAGATTAATCATGGCGGTCTTTGGACCGTCATGATTACTTGAAGGGGTGTTGGGAATGAATAAACAGTTGAAAGCGGATCTTCTCCTGGTGATGATGACCTTTTTCTGGGGGGCGTCCTATGTCTTCACCAAGATCGGGCTCGGTGAAGTGAGCCCCATGATGCTATCGGTGTTGCGCTTCGGTATCGGCTTTTTCTCCCTCTGGTTCGTTTTTGGCAAGCGCCTGAAGCGTCCAGATCCCGCGACGCTCAAACTGTCTGCCATCTTCGGCTTGCTCCTTGCCGCCACTTTTGCCCTGCAGACCTTCAGCCTCCTCTACACATCGGTTTCCGCGGCCAGTTTTCTGATCAACCTGACGGTGATCTTCGTACCGATGCTCTCGGTCTTTATCACGAGGCAGCCACCCGAGAAGAGCGCTTGGTTGGGCGCGGTGATCGCGATGACCGGCGTGGTCCTCTTGACGGGAGTCACCAGCCTCTCCTTCAACCTAGGCGACATGCTCGCCATGATGTGCGCCCTGACCTTCTCCGTCCACATGCTGATGATGGGAACAGTGGCCAGGGGACACGACCCCATCGTACTGGGTAGTTGGCAGCTGTTTTTCGCCGGTCTCTACAGTCTAGGGATCGGACTAATGGTGGAAACAGCAGCTTTCCCCGTCTCCTTCACGGGATGGGGAGTTGTCTTGTTCCTTGCCATCTTTTGCACGGCCGGTGGTTTCGTGGGGCAGAGCTATGCTCAGCAGATCACGTCACCTACGCACACAGCGCTGATCTTCATACTGGAGCCTGTTTTCGGTGCGGGAATCACCTACTTGATCTTGGGCGAGCGATTGAGCGATCGCGGTGTGCTCGGGGCCATCCTGATCCTGACAGCCACGGTGATCACGGAGCTCAGACCCATCGAACGCCTGATGGGGGCAGCACTCACCCTCGAAGAAAAATGATGTTCACGATACTTTGCGTGTGAAATGAGTACAAAGGGGTATTCATTGTTTGAGCCACCAGAAAAGGGAGGAGGTATGCGATGCCAGCCTTTGATGCGATGTTCATTCCGGGTCGCGATTCACTAGAAACCTTCGATCGGAGACTCGAAGCCTTTTGTCGAAGCTTAAAACCGGCGGAGGCCGGCATGGACCTGTTCATCGCCACCCACGAGCTTTTGATCAACAGCATCGCGGAGATGGAAAACAACCCCGGGGTCTGTACAAAGGCCATTCACGTCACGGTACACGAGGCACCTGCGTATCTCGAGGCAGTAGTGGTCGACCGCGGGCGGGGAATCGACCGTGACAAACGACCTGGCGACGATCCCAACGATTTGTTGCTTGAAGAGGGCAGGGGGCTGATGATGGTTGAGTTGCTCACTGATTATTTTGCCACGCGGACAGAAGACGATGGTTGCAAAGCCTACGTCATCAGAAAACACATATAGGGAGGAATCCTATGGAGAGAAAGATAGCTTTCACCAAATCATTGAAGTTTAAATTTTTCTTGGCCTTTACCGTAATTGCCGTCATGATGATTGCCAATATCCTAGTGGCCCATTACCTGGAAACACAGAGAGACCAAATCAGTCACGAGGTCATCGAAGCCTACGAGTTCGAAGTGTTCTTGACAGAAAAAATTGTCGACCACGAGGAGTACGTGCTCTCGATCTACGAGATGTTCGATAGCGGCGTGGCATTAGAAGAGCTTTCTACATACGAAACCTGCGGACTGGGCACCTGGTACTATGCCTATACACCGGAGGAACGCAACCGAGCGCTTTACCAGCGTATCGAGGCCCCGCATATCGAAGTACACGAAACGGCTCACGAGGTACTGGATCTGTTCAAAGCCGGTGAAATCGACAGAGCGGAAAGACTTTTCATAGAGGAAACCATGCCAGCGGTCAGCCTGGTGAAGTCAGGTCTTTTCGAACTGGCGGAAATCGAACGTGCACACGTGGAGACTTTGAACCAACAACTGCAGGAAATCGAAGATCAGATCGCGTTGATCAATAACATCGTGAATGGACTGACGCTCGTGATCTTGCTCTTGGTCTTCTACGTGTTGAACAGGATTATCGTCAGGCCCATCTATCAGATTGTCGATGTGATGAACCTTGTCTCTGCCGGCGATCTCACCCCGCGTGTTGCTCACGAGAGCCAGGATGAACTGGGTTTGCTCACCGTGGCGGTCAATGACATGACCGCCGAGGTACAGCGGATCATCAAGAGTATCAATGATAAATCCGAAGCTGTTACCCAGCGCTCGGATATAGTGAAGCAGTCGCTCAATGAAGTCTCCATCGCCTCCGAGGAGATCACGGGCACAGTAGAGGAAATTGCCATGAACACCGATGGCATTACCCACGAGATGCATGCAATCAACAGCGCCTCGGAGGATCTTTCAGGCGTGGGTGACGATTTGCAGGAGATGGTCCGGGAGACCACTTCGGCAATCGATGCTTCGCACGCATCGGCGATCACAGGAAGAACCTCTATGGAAGCTGCTGTGCGGAGCCTCGATGAAATCTCGAAAACCGTACAGTTTGCCACGGATGCAATCAACAAGCTCATCGAGCGGTCCCAGCAGATTGGACAAATGGTGAAAGTGATCGAGGATATCTCATCCCAGACCAATCTGCTTGCGCTCAACGCTTCGATTGAATCGGCCAGGGCCGGGGAAGCTGGACGCGGTTTTGCCGTGGTGGCAGAGGAAATCCGGAAACTTGCGGAAGACTCGAGTGGTGCAGCGGCCAGAATCGTTAGCCTGATTGAGAACATCGAATCAGAAACCACTGCTACCGTCAACTCCATGGCATTCAACGAAGAAGAGGTCCTCCACCAGGTAAAGAATATCAAGGGGGCAGAAACGGCACTCGCCACGATCGTGGAACAGTCGGCGATCACGAAGAGACTCAGCCAGAATCTGGAGAAGATGGCCGAGATCATTCGCGAGAGAACCACTGGCATACGCGCCGCCATCTTACAGACGGACGGAGCACTTCAGGGCAATGCTGCGAGTTCTCAAGAGGTCACGGCCGCAACAGAGGAGCAGCACGCAACGCTCATCTCGGTGAACGATCTGAACGAAGCCTTGGTGGACGACGTCAAGGCCCTTGCCGAGATGGTGAAAGTATTCAAGGTAGAAGGATAAGGAGGCTCAAAATGGTACGTACTGAACAAACGGATGATGTGCTGGTGATCCATCTCGAGGGTCGCCTGATCATGAGCAATTCCGATGAAGTGAAAAACGCCATCAAAAGAGCACTCGAGACGAACAGACAACCTGTGCGAATCGATCTGAAGAAGGTAGAGTTTCTAGATAGTACGGGCATCGGCGTACTGATTTCCATCTACAAATTTCTAAAAGAACGGAAGCTAGAGATGACCGTGGCCAACCCAAACGAGGCGGTGCAAAGGGTGATGACCATCACGAAACTCGACACAATCTTGACCGTAGCGCATCAAATGCATTAGTGCAGAATCCACCTCGCGGTGGATTTTTTTTGTGCAGGAGATTTGCTCGATATGGTATACTAAGTGAACATAGAACGTATCTAAAGGAGTCGATCATGAGCGCCTTTCAGCCGAGCAAAACGAGCTTGTACTACCATTTAAACAACCCGCATTTTCTTTCTTTGGTTTCGGAAATCAGCATGGAAGAACCGCTCAGACCCTATACCGGAGAAGAGCGAGGGACCTTTTTTCTTACGGAGACTGATCTTGTCGAAGAGGATCTCTCTCGCTATAGCGGGCGTTTCCAACGGATCATCCTCATCCAGTCGACACCGGGTGAAGCGGTCGACGTGTACCTAAACGCCGGTGCTAGTTTCGTTCTTCGCCACGATAGTACGCTCAAGGAATTGCTCCGTGCGCTGAACGTGGTCATCAACGAGCACAAACACAGGATCGAGAACACCATGTTACAAAATATATTTTCGAAAGCCCAGAATTCCATCGTCATCACCGACCTCGAGGGGTCGATTCTTTATGCCAATGATTACTTCGAGCGCATCACGGGATACAATTTTTTCGAATTGGTAGGTGCTAGTCCCCAGTTGATCCGCAGTGGTGCCCACGGAGATGATTTCTACCGGGAACTTTGGGAGACTATCGAGAGCGGCAAAGTGTGGGAAGGGGTTTTTATCAACAAGAGACGGGATGGACAACTGATCTACGAGGAGTCGACGATCACACCTGTGGTGGACGAACAACAGCAGATCATTAGTTTTTTGAAAATCGGTCGTTCCGTGGAGCGTGAGCGCCTGCATATGCATCAGCTGGGAGATGAAGTTCGCCTGGCCAAAGATATTGTCTTGAGCATGCAACCGGCGCCCTATGGTGACGATACGGTTGCCTTCGTTTCGGAAATCAAGGCCTACAACTACCTGGGCGGTGACTTTATTAGTTTCGAAAAACACAGTGAAGGCGTCTACCGTTTGGCGCTGATCGATGTGATGGGTCACGGGGCCTCTTCGACGATGATCGGGTTGAAGCTGATCACGATGTTCCAGGACTATTCCCGGTTCTACGATCTTTCTCAATCCGTGAAAGAGGTCAATCAGATGGTGGTGGACTTTAATCGTGAGGATGCTGTGGGTAGCAAGTTTGTCACGGGTGTTTTTCTCGAGATCAACACGCAGGAGGGAAGGATCGACTATATTAACGCAGGTCATCCCGATGTAAAGTACATCGATACAGAAGACCAGGTGGGCAGCCTCGCGTCAAACAACCTCCTGCTCGGTGTGCAGTCTAGCTTTCCCTACACCTATGAACGCTATCGGATGGATACCTACAAGCACCTCCTGCTATACACCGATGGCTTGGTCGAAAATGCAGTACGTGGATACGATGAGATGGAGGCGCGGTTGGAAAAGCTTATGATGATGGAGCCTCCGAAGGGGAGGGCCTACCTCCAGCGCATCCTAGCGCATATGACCGGTTCTAACGAGATGAACGATGACATTGCCATGTGTCTGTTGAGCTTTCTAAAAACGTAGCAAAGACGCGTTAACTCCCTGGGGAGTCGACGCGTCTTTGCCAATTTTAGCAAGTTTAGATTTCGATCAGGAGACAAGAGCCTTTGCTTTTTTCGAGCGTGAGTATTGTAAGAACACTGCAACGGCCAGAGATCCGTATCCGATGATATCAAGCGTGACATTCGGATTGATCAGGGAAAGGGCAGCCACCAGGAAGAGAATTCTCTCGTGGATCTTGGTTTCAGAGATAAAGTATCCCTGAACGGCACTAGCAAAGGCCACGATTCCCAGTGAAGCCGACAGGACGGCCAAGGTTGCCTGAACGAAGGTCACGTCGAGGAGCAATAACTCCGGACTTGTAGCAAAGATAAAGGGAATCAGGAATCCGGCCGAACCCAGTTTCAAGGCATTCATACCGGTCTTGAAAGAGTCGCCTCCCGCGATGCCAGCGCCAGCATAGGCGGCCAGTGCAACCGGTGGGGTCACGTCTGCGATAACGCCGAAGTAAAGGATGAACAGGTGGGCCGCGATCAGTGGAACGCCGAGCTCCACCAGGGCGGGAGCCGCCATGGTCGCGAGCACGATGTACTTAGCCGTTGTCGGTAGTCCCATCCCGAGAATGATCGAAGCGATCATTGTAAGGAAGAGCGTTGGGATCAGAAGACCGCCGGCCAGGTTGATGATCAAATTGGCAAAGGTCAGTCCGAGACCCGTCAATGTCACGATCCCCACGATGATTCCTGCGCAAGCACAGGCTGCTGCCACACTGACGGCCTTTTTGGCGCCGTCTTCTAAGGCGTACAGAATGTCCTTGGGTTTGTAGCGCGTGGCCTTACGTAGGATACCCACGAAAAGTGCCACAAGAATACTATAGAAGGCTGCTTTCAGAGGGGAGTAGAAGACCAAGAAGGCAATGACACCAATCAGCGGTGCCAAGAGATGAAAACCACGTTTGAAGGTCGGGATGAACTGCGGGAGCTCTTCTTTGGGAAGGCCCACGAGGTTCTTCTTCGATGCCTGCAGGTGTACCATGATGATGACACCCAGGTAATAGAGGAGCGCTGGAATCGCTGCGCTGACGATGATCTTGACATAGGGAATACCGGTAAACTCCGACATGATGAAGGCTGCTGCGCCCATGATCGGGGGCAGGATCTGGCCTCCTGTGGAGGCTGCCGCCTCGACGGCACCGGCAAAGTTCGGGTGATACCCCACTTTTTTCATCAATGGGATGGTGAAGGCACCCGTTGTCACGGTGTTCGCAATCGAACTTCCTGAGATCGATCCCATGAAACCGGATGCGATGACAGCCGCTTTAGCAGGTCCGCCTTTTCGATGTCCTGCCGTAGCGAAGGCCACGTCGATAAAGAACTGGCCGACACCCGTGATCTCCAGGAAGGAACCGAACAAGATGAACATGAAGACGAAAGTGGAGGAAACCCCTAGGGGTGTTCCAAAGATCCCTTCGGTCGTCATGTAGAGCTGGTTCACAATCCGGTCGAGGCTGTAGCCCCTGTGACCAAGGATTCCAGGGATATAGGGACCTAGAAATACGTAGGCAAGAAAGACGATGGCGATGGTCGGCAGTTCAGGACCGATGCTGCGTCGCGTCACCTCGAGCACCAGGAGGATGGCGATGATGCCCATAACAATATCCAACTGGGTCGGGATGCCCCCGCGTCGAACGAGATCTTCAAAGAAGACCAAGATGTAGGTCGTAACCGTCACCCCACCGACCAGAAAGATCCAGTCGTAGATGGGAATCTTGGTTTTGCTGCCTTTTTTCGTCATAGGATAGAGGATAAAGCCGAGAACGAAGACGAACATCAAGTGAATCGTACGTTGTTTCATCGCGAGCAGGGTTCCAAATCCTGCTGTCCACAAGTGGAAGATACTCATGGCCATGGCTATACCGGCCACGATCGTCGCGAAGAGTCCCGTGAACCTTCGGATGTTCGATGCGGTTTCGAATTCCGCTAGTTTCTCGTCAATATCGATATTTTCATTTTCCACCACATCAGGTGTTTGATCTTTTGGCGTTTCAGTCAATCGTTTCATCCCCTTTTGAGAAGTAAGTCAGAATTCTGAGCTGATAGGATGGTGAAAGCGTGACGAGGTCGCCGCCGGGGACGTATTCGTCCAGGGTGACAACAACTCCGTTCTCGAAGATTACGCGATGGTTCGCAAAGCGCCCGACTCGCTGTCGGATCACTTCTAGCGGGCGGTTGATTCCGCCGTTAATGTAGATCCCGTTCACGTGTTCGAACTCACCGAAGTTTTCGGTGGGGAGTCCAGCCCCGAAGGATTGATACTCCGTACGTTCTAACATGAACTGACCCACTTGATCATAACGAAACACATCGGTCACCGGGGTTTTCATCACCGAATGAACATAGGTGATCGAAAACCGTTCTCCTCTCTCAACGGGCACGCGATAAAAGACCCTTTCACCATGTGCGATCGCAACGGTGGGAATAGGCCAGAGAGCGTATGCCAAGAGCAGAAGAAGTAAGAATAAAAGCGGCGGGTATCGAAAGAATCGATACCCGTTCCGCTCATTTTTTTTATTGAACCTCATCAAAGTAACGCTGAGCACCAGGGTGAATCTCAAGTGACATACCTGCCAATGCAGTGTCTAGGCTGACATCGCCGCCACGGGCGTGAGCAGCTTCAAGGTCAGACAAGCTCTCAAAGATCGCTTTCGTGATGTTGTACACCATGTCTTCGTCGAGACCAGCGCGTACAGTCAACATGGCCATTACGGCAACTGTGTTCACGTCTTCATCTTGCTTGGGGTAGGTGCCAGCCGGAATGGTTACCTCAGCGTAGTAAGGGTACTCTGCGATCAGACCCTGAGCATCTGCTGAAGCGATTGGAACGATGTTGATGTTCTTGGTGGTGGCGAGGTCAGTGATCGCAGCAGTAGGTGTGCCGGCGGTAACGAAGGCCGCTGCCACGTGACCGTCTTTGAGGTTATCAGAAGCTTCACCGAAAGAGAGGTAGTCAGGCTGAATGTCGTCGTAAGTCAGACCGTAGGCTGCGAGGATCTGACGAGCGTTGGCTTCTGTACCACTACCGGGAGCACCTACCGCGACACGCTTGCCTGCGAGATCGGCAACGCTCATGATTTCTTCATCGGCGTTGGCAACGATCTGGATGGTTTCTGGATAGAGAGAAGCGAGTCCACGGAGGTTTTCCATAGCAGCTTCGCCTTCAAACATTTCGATAGCATTGTAAGCATAGTAGGAAACGTCGTTCTGAACCATAGCGAAGTCAACGTCGCCGTTGTTCAGGAGGTTAACGTTCTCTACAGATGCACCTGTAGACTCCGCATTTGCTGAAGCTCCATCTACTTTCTCAGTGATCACGTTAGCGATTGCGCCGCCGAGTGGGAAGTACGTACCAGAGGTACCGCCGGTGGCGATGGCTAGACGAGCGTCTTCCTGTCCGCCTGCACAACCTGTAAGAGCTAAGGATAATATGAGTGTTAGCATCAGGATCATTGCGAATGACTTTTTAAACATGTGAATCCCCCTTGTTATAGTATTAGATTGTTTACTCAACTCAACCACTCTATGATCAAATGGAACAGTCCTTACAACTATTCCATGAATCGTTATGGTGAACCCCCTTTAAATACGTTATACTATTGGTGAATCTTCAAAATATTCTAACCCAATTATATTACAAACCTTTAATAATGTCCATTCTCTCCTTGCATGGGTCTGCACGTGAGCCCTGCTTAGGGGAAGGGATAGGTCATATACCGATAAGGGGGAAGCCATCATGGAGACTGCGCAGGCATTACGAGCGATCATCAGAAAAGGAGAGTTCGCTGCACCAACGGCGGGACGAGCACCCGGTTACGTACAGACAAATCTGGTCATACTGGATCGACAGTTTGCTTTTGAATTTTTACTTTTTTGTTTGAAAAACCCCAAACCTTTGCCACTGATTGGAGTAAGCGAACCTGGTGATTTTTCCGCGCGCGCGATCGCCAATGTAGCCGATGTGCGAACCGACGTACCGCTGTACCGGTTCTATGAAGAGGGTACTTTGAGTGGAGAGACCGACGATATCCAGCATGCTTTCAATGATGATTCTGTGGCCTTTTACTTGGGGTGTAGTTTTACCTTCGAAACGGCACTTGAACAGGCTGGGATCGAAGTCCGTCACATCACAGAAGGCGTGAACGTTCCCATGTTTAGAACGTCCATCGACTGTGAGCCCGTCGGCCCCTTCGCGGGACCACTCGTCGTGAGTATGCGTCCGATAGCAGCCGAGCGCATAGCTGAAGCGGTGGCGATCACTGGCAAATTCCCTTTGGCACACGGCGAACCTGTTCACATCGGTGATCCTGCGGCTATCGGTATCTTGGATATCTCATCTCCTGATTATGGGGATGCTGTGACCATCAAAGAAGGGGAGATCCCGGTTTTCTGGGCCTGTGGTGTCACAAGCCAGGCGGCCCTCAAAGCTGCCGCGCTCCCACAGGTGATCACCCATGCACCAGGACATATGTTTGTCACCGATGTAAGGGATCGGGAACTGGAGGGACAACATGCCTTCTTGGATCGATGATCTTTACGCTGTCTTCACCCAGGACGCAGGGGGAAGGGGACTCGGTGGTGTGATCGGCCCCGAGTCTTTTTCAGAGGCGATCAATCAGCTCATCAAGGCCGACCGAGTGCTCATGATGACGGGCTTCTTTATCGCCGATGCGCTACGCGGGGAAACCGACGGTCCACCGGGGACCATGACACTGGCCCGCGCCCTGGTGCGCTTGGGAAAAACAGTCATGGTACTGACGGACGACTACAGCGAACCGCTCCTTCGCTCCTGCGCCGAGGTCCTGGCTGTCGATGGCGAGTTGACCCTTCGTTCATTACCACAAGATACCTCCCTTCCAGTCTATCAACGGGTAATGGACACCTTTGAACCGGATGTTGTGATCTCGATTGAGCGTCCTGGTATGAATCGAGAGGGAAAATGCCTATCGATGTCCCGTGTGGACCTCAGTGCCTATGTTCCGTGTTTCGATCCGCTCTTTCGATTGGCCTTTCGAGCGGGCATCCCGACCATAGCCATCGGTGATGGGGCCAACGAACTGGGGATGGGAAGCCTGCCTCCAGAAGCCCTCTCGAATGTACTGCACGGAGACGAGATCGCTGCCGTCACAGGTTGTGACCATTTGATTGTTGCCGGTGTGTCCAATTGGGGTGGTGCCGCTCTGGTGGCCGGCCTCAGCTGTCTCTGTGGAGAGAACCTCTTGCATACAGCTGATCAAGAGGTCGACATGGTGGAGGCTATGATCGACGCTGGAGGCATTGATGGGAAGCGGAAAGAAGCCATTGTAAGTGTCGATGGTCTCGACATGGTGGTTCATCGCGAGATCATACGCCAGATGCATGGGATCATTGGAGCTGCGGCGCAAGTAAGCTAACATAATATTATTATGTATTTGAAGGAGGTTTGAGAGATGTCCTTTGTCAGTCAAGAAGAAATCGAAGCTTATCGTAAAGATATTGATCGGAAACGTTTCATGCCCGGGAGTGAAGAAATGGCGGAGATCGATGCGCCATTTCCCATCGGATATGGCCAGACCATCTCACAACCCTCATTGGTGGTCTATATGACGGCTGCCCTGAGGATTCAAAGGGGAATCAGCAGGATACTGGAGATCGGTACAGGATCGGGTTATCAAACGGCCCTTCTCGCCGCTTTCGCTGCAAAGGTGTATACGATCGAAAGGGTTGAACCCTTGCTGGATGCTACTCGTCATCGTCTCGAAGAGCTGGGCATCGAGAATGTTATTTTTCGAAGTGGCGATGGCATCGAGGGATGGCCGGAAGAGGCTCCCTTTGATCGCATCATTGTCACGGCTTCTGCTGGTGTTATGCCCAAGGCGCTTCTCGATCAGTTGCAAATTGGCGGCATCATGATCTTACCGCTCGGCAACCGATTGATCAGAATCGTCAAGACCGATGAAGAATCCTATGATGAGGAAGATCTGATGGGTGTACGATTCGTACCTTTTGTCGGGACACAGGAGTAAAGGTATTTTAAGGTTTTCGACACCCAAAGTGCATAGACGTTCAGTAGAATAGGACTGAACAAGGAAAGAAAGGGAGGATCCTATGCTACGTAAAATAAGTGCATTTTTCATGGTGCTCACGCTTCTGGTTGTTTTTGCGGGATGTACCGCGAGCGATCCGGAGATCGTTGAGCCAGAAACGGAAACGCCTCCTCAGACAGAGGCGGAAGTCTCCGATCCAGAAGCACCTGCTACTCCGATCGAGGAACCTGAAGAACCAGAGATGACCATCACAGCGACCTTGTACCTGGTGAACGGTGAGTATGTGGCTACTGGTGATGAGGATCTCGACAAAGTGGTTTCTGTCGAGCGTGAGATTGTGAAGAACCCCGACCGCGCTGAGGAAGAGCTCATCATCGAACAGTTGGGAATCGTGCCCACCGAGGTGGGGATGACCACCGCTCTGGCGGATATCGTAATATTGAGCGTAACGCGGGACGGTGGTGTGCTCGTGATTGACCTGGCACCAGAAGGTCTTAGCGGAGGCTCGTTATCCGAGACCTTGGTCCTCAATCAGCTGGTGAGAACGGGCGCTGCTCTCGAGGGCATCGAAGCCGTTCAGATCACCGTGGGAGGGGGCATCCAAGAAACACTCATGGGACATATTACAATCGACCAACCCCTCGCACCTTCAGATTTGGACTGGTAGCATAATCGAAAAAACCGCCTTGTGAGAAGTCAGCACTTCTCACAAGGCTGTTTTTTGTGTGTTTCCTTCTCAGTAGTTACCCTGGGCCAGCATGGCCGCAGCGACCTTCTCAAACCCGGCGATGTTGGCTCCGGCCACAAGATCATAGCCGTAGCCATACTTTTTTGCTGCCGCCACTGCAGCTTCATGGATTTCGTACATGATTTCCTTCAACTTCTCATCCACCTGTTCGAAACTCCAGTTGTACCGGATGCTGTTTTGTGTCATCTCAAGCGCCGATGTGGATACGCCACCGGCATTGGCAGCCTTAGCGGGAGCGATGAGGATTCCATGGTCCTTGAAGTAGTGGAGCGCTTCGTTGACCGTAGGCATATTGGCCCCTTCACCCAAAGCGATCAAGCCGTTCGCCACCAGGGCTTTGGCCGACGGTAGATCGATGTCGTTTTGTGTCGCGCAGGGAAGGGCGATATCGCAGGGAATCTTCCAGATGTTGCGATAGCCCTCGCCATAGGTCGCTCCAGGGTGGGTCTTCGTGTATACAGAAATGTCTTCCCTCAGCACTTGCTTGATCTCCTTGAGGGTATCGAGATGTATCCCCGATTCGTCGAGTACGTAACCATCTGAGTCGGACATAGCGATAACGTGTGCACCTAGTTCCTGGGCCTTTTCACAAGCATAGGTCGCAACGTTACCGGAGCCGCTGATCACGATGCGTTTCCCCTCGATAGAGCGTTTGTTGGCCTGGAGCATCGTATCTACCATATAGAGTAATCCGTAACCGGTGGCTTCCGTTCTGACGAGAGATCCACCGTAGCTTGGTCCTTTTCCTGTGAGCACGCCGTTTTCGAAGGCGCCCCGTATCCGACGGTACTGGCCGTAGAGGTAGCCGATTTCTCGACCGCCGACTCCGATATCCCCGGCGGGGACGTCGACATCGGGTCCGATGTGCCTGTAGAGCTCCGTCATGAAGCTCTGGGCAAATCGCATGATCTCGCCGTCGGATCTACCCTTGGGGTCAAAATCCGAGCCTCCCTTTCCACTCCCGATAGGCATTCCAGAAAGTGCGTTCTTGAAAGTCTGTTCGAACCCAAGGAATTTCACAATCCCGATGTATACAGAAGGATCCCAGCGAAGCCCTCCCTTGTAGGGGCCGATGGCACCGTTGAACTGGACGCGAAAGCCACGGTTCACCTGAATGTGTCCTTGATCGTCGACCCAAGGGACCCTGAAAATAATCTGTCTTTCTGGTTCCGCCAAACGCTCTAGCAGGGAAGCGGCTTCGTATTCGGGATGTTGGTCGATCACAGGTCGCAAGGAGTCATAGACCTCTTCAACTGCCTGAATGAACTCAGGCTCCGAAGCATTTCTCTCGCGGATCTCTTCGAGTACTCGATCTACATAATGCATCCATTATTCTCCTCTCTAGATTACCATAAATTTACACTGGTGGGGTGGGGGGCCAATCGTGCTGGGTCCTCTGATCAAGACCTAGGACAATCAGCAGAAGGTTGGTTGACATAATAATATTATGTTTTATTGATGGACATTGCATCCTCACGGATAGGAGAAGTACTTCCTATGACCAGATAAACACGCGATAGGCTTCGAATGAAGGATCTTTCTTTCATCGAAAGGACCAAATCAATAGCACGTGTGTCTTTGGATACGATTGACAACGTTCTTAGGCTGAGACTTCGGTGCGGCCGATCAATGAAGACCGGGTAGGCCAATCATGTAGAAAGGCTTTAAAATTAGCTGAAGTGGATGATGGTTTGATTGACTGAAAAAAGCTGAGACGATAATAGAGCGCCTGTATTTTCAAGAATACGGCAAGGACGATGATCAGCCGCTAGAACTTCTGGGATCAACGCACTCGGTGGAAGCAAGCGTGAAAGCCTTCGACGGAACATAGAAAGATCATCCTATGACGGAGAGCGAACACGTGGTGCTAGATAATGATCACACCAAGAATTTATTGAGGAAGGAAAAGACATCTGTTATGATCGTCAAGGCCAATAATTCAGGGGGATCTGATACGCTTGAATTCAACTATTCTTTAAATGTATATTTAGGGAATAGTTAACGTGGATTTCAATAAGGAACTCATCCGGTGCTTTTCAGCTGATTGATGGCGCCCGTCGACACCATTGCCCTCCCCGCCTATGTGGTAGAACTGACCCGTTCTTCTCTCGCGAGATGGGAAGCCGATGGATCAAAGTCTTGTTCTAGGCCTTCTGGGTAGGAAGACAAAAGCATCTAGTGGACGCTCTTTCGACCGTTTCTACTGGAGGCGACCTAGACTTAACCCTGAAGGTTTAAATGGCTATTCCTTAGCTTACCCTCTGGGTGGGGTTATTAACAGACAAAGAAAAAAAGACCACCCTTACCCATCGTGTGTTCACTTGGGTCATTGGATGGTCTTTGTCGATGCCTGCTATAGTTTTCTGAAGACACCCTTTACGATACCAAGGATCTTCACGTCGTCAACATAGATAGGAGACATGCTATCATTCTCCGGTTGCAGACGGATACGATCTTCTTCTTTATAATAGGTTTTAACCGTCGCGGACTCAGCGATCAGAGCAACAACAAAATCGCCGTTCTTTGCATGATCTTGACGGTGGATGAGTACGAAATCGCGGTCGTGGATGCCTGCGTTCACCATACTCATACCCTTGATACGGAGCATAAAGTGCTCGCCGGGTCCAACAAATTGCATAGGTACGGGCATCATCTCTTCGATGTTTTCCATAGCCAGTATCGGCGTCCCTGCAGTTACCTGCCCTACAAGCGGTACGTTAGCGACATTCAGGTTAACGTTCGGCTCGTACGGTGCTCCGCTGGAGTCCTTTAGAATCTCAATCGCACGGGTCTTCGAGTCTGATTTTTTGATGTAGCCCATCTCGTCGAGAATTTTTAAGTAACGATGGACTGATGAAGTGGATTTTAGGCCACTACCTTCCATGATCTCACGTATACTCGGTGGATAACTGTATTGTTCGAGATGATCGATAATAAAATCCATGATGCGTTTCTTTCTCTTTGTCAAGCCCATGACTTCACCCTTCCTTTTTTCTTTTGTTGTAAGTATAACACAAGGTTTGGAAAAAATCAAAAACTTTGTTCGAAAGGCTTTACAAAGCACATCTGTTCCACTATAATATGATTATAGAACAAACGTATCGGGAGGCGAGAACATGAGAGCTAAGCACTATCGACTACGCATCATCAATCCAAAGAAATTTTACACCAGCATGCTCACACTGCTCATTCTAGTGGTCACCCTCTTCGCCCTTTTACCCAGCGAAGCGATCGCAGGTGATGTCAACGAGGCTTCTTATGATCAATACACGGTCAACGCCGGTGATACACTCTGGCATATTGCACGTTCTATCAGTCCCAATCACATCGACATAAGAGATACGGTGTATCTAATCAAGCGAGCGAATCGACTGGAAACCTCCATCATTCAACCCGGACAAGAGCTCATCGTCCCCGCTTTTTAATAGAAAATCATAGCTAAGGCCCGCTCGTCATCTCACGAGCAGGCCTTTTTTTTATTTTTGAGTTGGAATTAAATTTCTACAAGCAATTGTTCCCATGATCTGCATTTCACAAGGTGTTACAGAACGAATCTAGCTTATGAGAACAGAGATACTCACCCAACTATTCATCATCCATCAGCTCATAATTCTTTACGATCTCGCGTTTTACGTTCTTTCGGTGAGCAGCGTAAAGCTGGGTAGTTGTCACGTTGTCATGATCTAGTAGGTTCTGGACGTCATAAACGGAGAATCCATACTCGATCAATGAGCTTGCGGCCGTAGCCCGTAATTTGTGGGGACTGTAACCATTTTCTCGCGCGGTGCCCATACCGATGGCCGTATACTTTTTGACCAGCTGGCGAATGGCTTTCATCGTCATGCGCTTATTCTGCAAGGAGAGAAGCAGGGCATCTTCTCCTTCACGCTTGGGACGTTCTAAATCAATGTATTGGCGTATTGCTTGCTCGGCGGTGCGATTCAGTGGCATGTCCACTTCCTTCCCCCGCTTTCGATAGATTCTAAAGGTTCCTCGATTGTAATGAAAGCTCGACAGATTGAGCTGCTGCAGTTCCGAGAGGCGAAGTCCGTAGGTAGTGAACAGAATCAAAATACACTTGTCGCGATACTTGGTCTTCTCCCAATACTGCTTTTCCTTGTCCGTTAAGCCTTCACCCGTGGTGACGGCGTCCAGCATTCTGTGCACTTCGTCAATCTCGAGCTTCTTGATCGCGTCCGGTTGCGGCTTGGGCAACTTGATGGGATTGAAGCCTTCTGAAATATTGTGCTCGATCAATTCATCTCGAAAGAGGAATTTGAAAAACACACTGAGGGAGGACTTCTTTCTCGCCAGGGCGCGGTTGTGATTCTCCATCACGAAGGTGCCCGCCTTCCCCTCTACGTAATAACGGGAACAGTAATCTCCCAGGAATCGATTCACATCCCTGGCTTTCATTCGCTGTAGCAACTCGAGTGGGACCTCATGCGCCTCGGTGGCTTCTGTCAGTCCGGACTCCTCCACGAGGTAATCAAAGAAGAACTTCAAGTCGATCAGGTAAGCCAGTCGCGAGGTAATCGCCACAGCATTCTTCAAGTAGATAAAATAATCGCGCAGGTAGGCTGGTAGCGTTTTTTCAATAGCAAGGCACTTCTCGATCGTCGCATTCTCTTTTTCCACTACATTGTCAGGTTTATCCGATTTATTGTGTATTTTGAGTGACATCGTCAGTTTCCCCCCTTGTTACTATTATACCAAAGCCCAGACTGAAAAAGAAACGGAATGACCCGAGTGGCCATACCGTTCCTTTGTTTTACATAAATATATTGTGTCATTCTAAACTTTAAACCTTCAGTTCTACAGCCTCGTCATCGTAGTCGATTGTACCGATGAGTGGATTCACTTCCTTTGCGATAAAGGCTGTGACCTGCTCTGGGGCGCGTCCGATGAAACTGGCCGGATCAAGCAGCGCATCGATCGTATGGTGATCTAGTCCGATCCGTGGGTCACCCTTCAACCGATCGATCAGATCATTGTCACCGCCCTCTTCCTTCACCACGCGACCTGCGTCCATAGCATGCTGACGAATCACTTCATGCAGCGATTGACGATCGCCACCTGCCTTCACGGCCTCCATGATGATGTTTTCTGTGGCCATGAAAGGGAGTTCTTTCATCAGGTTCTTTTCGATTACCTTTTCGTAGACCACGAGTCCGTCGGTCACATTGATCGCGATGTCGAGGATCGCATCGGTAGCTAAAAAACTTTCGGCGATGGCAATCCGACGGTTGGCAGAATCGTCCAAAGTTCTCTCGAACCACTGCGTGGCCGCCACGAGCGCAGGATTCATACTATGGCTGATCACGAGTTTCGAAAGACTGGCAATACGCTCGGAACGCATGGGATTTCTCTTGTAGGCCATGGCAGAAGAACCAATTTGTTTTTTACCGAAAGGTTCTTCTACTTCTTTCAGGTTCTGGAGTAATCTCAGGTCATTGGTCATCTTGTGCAGACTCTGGGCGATTCCACTGAGGACAGCGAGGGCACGAGAATCCATCTTCCGCGTGTAGGTTTGCCCTGTGACCGGCATCACCGCCTTGAAGCCCATGGCCTTGGCGACCATCTGGTCCAGTTCTTCCACCTTCTCATGATCGCCATCAAAGAGCTTCAGATAGCTGGCCTGGGTCCCAGTGGTCCCCTTCACACCCCTGAACTTCAAACTATCCTTGATGTACTGCAGATCCTGTAGATCGTATAGGAGGTCCAGCATCCAGAGCGTAGCCCGTTTGCCCACGGTGGTCAGCTGTGCGGGTTGGAAGTGCGTGTAGCCTAGCGTGGGCAGATTCTTGTGGGTCTCCGCGAATTTCGCTAGATGCTTGAGTAGCTTGGCCAGCTTCTTTTCGACGAGCTCTAGTCCCTCTTTCAACTGAATCATATCCGTGTTGTCTCCCACGAAGGCACTGGTCGCACCCAAGTGGAGAATCGGCTTGGCCTTGGGACAAACTTCCCCAAAGGTGTGCACATGTGCCATGACATCGTGCCGTACCTCGCGCTCGATCTCCGCTGCGCGCTCGAAATCGATGTCCGAAAGATGTGCTCTCATTTCTTCGAGTTGTTCGTCGGTGATGTTCAGACCCAGCTTCTGCTCGGCTTCAGCAAGCGCCAGCCAGAGTTTTCTCCAGGTGGAAAATTTCTTCTGCGGCGAGAAAAGTTCGAGCATCGCTCGTGAAGCGTAGCGTCCCGCCAGTGGATTCTCATAAATCTCGTGCATGGTCCCCTCCTATACGAATATTAAAAATTATATCAGCAATATCATTCGTATACATTATACCCCATCTGCGCCTACCATGAAAGGATAAATTCAACCTGTGCTTGCACTGAAAAAGTGAGGGAGAACACGGTCTGCTCTCCCCCTCTCTTCTTACTCACTAGAGATTACTTTCCTTTTGATTCGCTCGCTTTACGTGAGATTTCAGCCACCAGAGCATCGTCGTGTACCAGAGCATTGATTACCTCGTTGATCACATGTTCATCCTCCACTTCCCTGAGCTTACGACTAACGATCTCCTCCACTTCGAACTCCTGCTTGAGACCGGCGTAGAGCGAGTAGATCATGAGGAGAAGGATGAGGGCAAAGGGTAGTCCGGTGATCACCGACGCCGTCTGTAGGGCTGTCAGCCCCCCACCGATGAGCAGCGTGGCTGCAACCACACCTTCCATGACGGCCCAGAAGACCCGCTGGGGTACTGGAGAGTCGAGTTTTCCACCGGAGGTGAGGTGATCGACCACAAGGGAGCCAGAGTCCGATGAGGTGACAAAGAAGACCGTCACGAGTGTGATTCCGACGACCGAGAGAAAACCCGTCCACGGGAGATGCTCGAGCATCGCGAAAAGCGCAATAGAAGCATCCACCTCAACCGACGCGATCAATTGGCTGATGCCTGTGGTTTCGAGGAAAATAGCCGTCCCACCGAAAACGGACATCCAGAAGAAGGACAAGAGGGTGGGAATCAACATGACGCCGAGAATAAACTCACGAACCGTCCGTCCTTTGGAGATGCGGGCGATGAACATACCCACAAAAGGTGACCAGGAGATCCACCAGGCCCAGTAGAAGATGGTCCATCCACCCTGCCAATTGGTATCACGGAAGGTTTCTGTCCAAAGGCTCAACTGTGTGAAGTTCGAAAGATAGAATCCGAGGTTTTGTGTGAATCCGCTTAAAATAAAGACCGTGGGGCCCACGAAGAGAATGAACAGCATGAAGACGCCCGCCAAGACCATATTGATCTCACTGAGGCGTTTCACACCTCCGTCGAGGCCCATGACCACAGAGGCCGTGGCCAAGCCGGTGATCCCGATGATCAGAAAGACCTGGATATTGGTACTGATCGAAATGTCAAATAGATAGTTGAGGCCGGCGTTTACCTGGGCAACGCCGAGGCCGAGCGATGTGGCCAGTCCAGTGAGCGTGGCCAGTACGGATAGTACATCGATCACGTTCCCCCAGAAACCATAAATCTTGTTACCGATAATCGGATAGAAGATTGATCGGATCGTCAGGGGGAGCCCCTCGTTGTAAGCGAAAAAAGCCAGACCGAGCCCCACGATCGAATAGATCGCCCAAGGATGTATCCCCCAGTGGAAGAAGGTCGTGGCCATGGCCGCCTGGGCGGCCTCTGCTGAGCCGGGAGTCAAGCCGCCGAAGACCGGAGAAGGCGATCCCAGATGCAAGATGGGCTCGGCCACGCTCCAAAAGAGTAGTCCGATCCCCATGCCCGCACTGAGCAGCATAGCGTACCATCCGAACTTACTGAACTCCGGTTGGGCATCACTGCCACCGATCTTGATGTTTCCGAATTTCCCAAGTGCAAAATAGAGTGCAGCAACGATGAAAAGGTTGGCCGACAGGATAAAGAACCAACCAGCTTCTTTGGTCATAGCGTCCATCGTCGACTTGAAAATGCGTTCGGAATCCTCTGGGAAAATCAGCGTGAGGGAAATGAAGAAGACCAGAAAGATTGCCGAGAATATTGTCACCTGTGGGTGTATATCGAACCCGAAACCCGACCAGTTCTGTTCACCGGGTTCTTGCTTTCCCTCCTCATCGAATAGAGAGACCGTCGGACGGATCTGCAGACCCTTGAAGCGCTTTCGTTCCTTGATCGCTTTCTTTCTCGCTTCAATCTCGGCTTTCTTCAATTTTTTCGCTAGTATCTTTTTCGATTGTCTCTTTTTCTCTCGTTCGTTGTCCATGTTGCCTCCCCTTTCTTTAGTTTACTATTCTCATATGATTCATACCCTGAAACTTATTGCGCTAAAGATGCAAGCCCTTCGTTCAACGAAAAAACCCGACTTTCGTCGGGCTCAAAGGCAAAGATTGGCCTCTTCACAGACCAGAATCACTTCGGTTTCGCCCGTGCTCAGACACAGGTAATCGCGTTTGGATAAGATTCGCTCCAGTTGTAGCTGCAGGTGGGCCGACACCTGAAAGGTCATCTTGTCCCTCCCTTGCTGTGGTTCTTCGCGAAGATTTTGGTGATCGTGACTTTCGGTGTAGAACTGCTTGTAAGTCTCCAGATGTGCCAAGGCGCTTTTCAAATCGTGGTGGTGGTACCAGGCACCCAGTGGATGGTGCTTATCGATTCGTATGACATGGTAACGCATCGTGCTCGTCTCCCCCCGTAACTGTTGCATGTACGATGAAGCCGATGGTCGTTTTTTCATACAAAAAAACGAACCCTTCGGTGGCCAGGCTGCCATTTTACAGGCCCTATAGCTTTGCGTCCCCGCGTTTCCACGGGTTTGCCAGTGTCGACGGATCGTTCGGACTGATCACTTTTACATTCTAACATACCTTATCGGTTTGGTCACTTTGATTCTGTCGATTACTCATGGAACTGAAAAATCTCTTCGATGGTAGATGATAGGGCGCGGGAGATGCCATAGGCCAACTGTAGGGAAGGGTTGTACCGATCTTTTTCGAGATGAACGATAGTCTCCCGACGCACCCCTACTTTTTCGGCCAACTCGCTTTGCGTGAGCTGGTGTTTTGCACGCAACTCCTTGATTCGGTTGGTCATCCTCATGCTCAGGGGCCACTGTTCTCGTACCGGACGAGCGATAAGCTGAAGACAATCATCTGGACGGCAAAGGTGGTGGCAAATCCCGCTGCATAGGCCACCGGAAAGGAGGTAAAGGCACCAAGGGTGGCAAAGATCGGATAAAGGACCACACCCGCGAGAAAAGCGTTCAGCGCCGCCTTTTCCATGTGCGCCCGGAACATCTCATCGGGAACGATCTTAAAGAAGGCAAAGAAACCGAAAAAGCCGAAGAAACCGTAAAACCCCGGGTTCGCGGTCACGAGACCAAGCAAACCGAGTAATCCCAACAAGCCAAGCAGACCCATCTTGTTCATCATAACATCCTTTCTGTATTGTTATCCATCTCAATATGTTATGAATATATCACATTTTATCTGCCCATACCATTTCCATTCTCTTAAAATTTCGTGAGATCTTCCTTTTCTCCGTGCATATAAAGGAGGTCAGGCTTTTCTGTCGCGTGGTAATGGACCCAAGTGGCCCCATAATGGTATAGCCCGATCAACAAACCGTCGTAGGCATTGAGCAGCAGACCGGGCAAGAGGAACAGAAGCGTGGCAAAGGTATACATGCCGTTGGAGGTGTACCTGTAAATGCCCCGTCTTTCGAAAGGGAGCTTGCGGTAGTACGGATCAAAGTGATCCGCACCCAAGGCGCGGTACACACCGAAATAGCGAAAGACACTGTAGAGTGTCCAGAGGCTCAAGACAAGGATTGTGAGGATCACCGGATAGCGAATCCAGGTGCTCCAGCCTAGGGATCCAGCATGCCATCTAGACGCTGCTATCGTGATATAAAGGCGGGAGGAAAAGAGGAGGAAGAAGAAAAATCCAAAGGTCCATACAACCCGGCGGCGACGCGCTTCGTCGTCTAGAGGATGAAAGAGAACGCGACGCCAGACGATGACCACGAGTCCCTGGTGTAGAAGGGCTGTGATTAGGGTCGCCGTGGCTGCCGTGGGATGAACATCTAGTGCGAGAAGGAGCAAGAACAAAGCCGTGAGCAGGGTCACCTGCATGATTTGCCCCGTATGGTAAGTCAATTCTCTGCTCTTCTGACGCATGGAAAACCTCCTTGGCTACAATGAGAAAAAAACCGGTCGCAATGACCGGTTGAACTTCTTATGCTTATGAAGAAACCTCGTTTATCTAGGACGTACGATCATTTTGATCGCCGTTCGCTCCTCGCCGTCGATTTCAATATCGGTAAAAGCGGGAACGAAAACAAGATCGATTCCGCCCGGTGAAAGAAAACCCCGCGCGATGGCGATGGCCTTCACCGACTGGTTGATCGCGCCGGCACCGACGGCTTGGATCTCCGCTTCCCCGTGCTCCCGGATCACTCCGGCAAGCGCTCCGGCCACAGAGTTCGGATTCGAGTGTGAGGATACTTTCAAGCATTCCATGATGAGTGACCTCCTAACCTTGCCGTTATCTTTTTTGAACGATGAGCTTGATCGCCGTGCGGTCTTCTCCTTGAATCTGGATTTCCGTAAAGGCCGGGATACAGAAGAGATCGATACCGCTGGGCGCGACAAAACCGCGCGCGATGGCAATCGCTTTGATCGACTGGTTGATCGCACCTGCACCGACAGCTTGAATCTCTGCGTACCCGTGTTCGCGGATCACACCTGCCAAGGCACCAGCCACTGAGTTTGGATTTGATTTCGATGACACTTTTAAGACTTCCATTGAAATCCTCCTATCGCTTCGTTTGCTATGTCATGCACTGGTTTTATACGTATACCCCTGTGTTTGAAAAAAAAACCATTGGCACACGAAAAAAAGCGACCCTGATCGGATCGCCCTTCTTCTTATTTCGCGTATTCAGAAACTCTGAATTCTCGAATGATATGCACTTTGATTTGGCCCGGATAATCGAGTTCGTTTTCAACCCGTTTTTTAATATCTCGAGCGAGCAATACAATATCATCATCTGATAATCTCGTCGGTTCGACCATCACCCTGATTTCACGACCCGCTTGGATCGCGAAGGACTTGTCTACACCCTCGTATGAATCTGCGATGTTCTCGAGCGTTTCGAGCCGCTTGATGTACGTATCGAGCGTCTCTCTGCGTGCACCCGGTCTAGCGGCCGAGAGCGCGTCTGCAGCTGTTACAAGAACTGCCTCGATGCTCTGTGGCTCGTAGTCGCCGTGGTGTGTGCTCATCGCATGAATAACCGCTTCTGATTCGCGGTATTTCTTCATCAATTGCATACCGATCTCAACGTGCGTCCCTTCTACCTCGTGGTCCACAGCCTTACCGATATCGTGTAGCAGACCGGCACGCTTGGCAACGCGTACGTCTGCACCGAGTTCGGCGGCCATCAGACCCGATAGATGGGCCACTTCAATGGCATGTTTCAAGACGTTCTGTCCGTAGCTCGTACGGAACTTCAAACGACCGAGTAATTTGACTAGTTCTGGATGAAGGTTATGAATACCGACGTCAAACGTCGCGTTTTCGCCTTCTTGTTTGATTATCGCGTTTACTTCACGCTTCGATTTCTCAACCATTTCCTCAATACGCGCGGGATGAATACGTCCGTCCACGATCAGTTTCTCGAGGGCGACACGAGCAATCTCGCGGCGAATAGGATCGAAGGATGAGAGAAGTACGGCCTCAGGTGTATCATCGATGATCAGATCGACGCCCGTGAGACTCTCGAGCGCGCGGATGTTCCGGCCCTCGCGGCCGATGATCCGGCCCTTCATGTCATCGTTCGGTAGGTTGACGAGCGAAATTGTGGATTCTGCCACATAATCGGCCGCACATTTTTGAATGGCGGTGGCCAAGATCTCTTTCGCCTTTTTATCGGCTTCTTCCTTGGCACGGTTTTCGATCTCTTTGATCAAAATGACCGATTCATGTTTGACTTCCTTCTCGATATCCTCGAGCAGCTGCCGCTTGGCTTCTTCGGACGTGAGCCCGGAGATCCGTTCGAGTTCATGGAGCTGTTGGTTGTGCATGCGGTCGATCTCTTCTTCTTTGGCCGCTTGCGCCTCGAGCTTGGAAGTGAGGTCCTCCTCTTTCTTCTCGAGCTGGTTCAGTTTTTTCTCCAGCGTCTCTTCACGCTGTAGGTTGCGCTGTTCCAGTCTCTGAAGTTCGTTTCGTCTTTCGCGTGTTTCACGCTCTAATTCTTTGCGCAGCTGATGCACTTCTTCCTTGGCTTCGATCACACGTTCCTTTTTAATGGAATCGGCTTCTCGATTGGCCTCGGCAATGATCTCCTGCGCACGGAATTCAGCACTCGAAATGGTCTTCTCCGCTAAGCGTTTTCTGACCACGTACCCAACTCCGAAGGCTAAAGGCGCGATGATGATAATAACTATGGTCCATATCAGGTTACTAATGTTGTCCACCTCCGCCTTTATGCAGTTGTCATAAGACACGGGCTCAAAACGAATTTGTAATCGTTTGAACCTTCCTTATAATTTTAAACTTTTTAAGAAGCACTGTCAAGCCAGCAAAAGCGCTGTAGATTGCTCTACAACGCTTCTTCATCCGGGTGTGCATCGATTTCTTCGGGCAAATCGTAAAAGGTCCGCACTTTCTTTTCGATCTCTTCGAAAAGGTCGAAATTCTCTTCTAAGAAAATTTTAGCGTTCTCTCTTCCCTGCCCCAGTTTCTCATCACCATAAGAATACCAGGAACCGGCCTTGTTGATGATGTCCGCCGTGGCCGCAGCATCTAGGATACCACCGACCTTCGAGATCCCTGTTCCGTACATGATATCGAACTCCGCTTTTTTAAAGGGTGGTGAAACCTTGTTCTTAACGACCTTCACACGAACGCGGTTACCGATTAGCTCCCCGTCCTTTTTGATCGAGTCGATCCTACGGATATCGAGACGCACGGAAGCGTAGAACTTCAAGGCATTTCCGCCGGTCGTCGTCTCGGGATTACCAAACATGACCCCGATCTTCATTCGCAGCTGGTTGAGGAAGATGACGGTGGTGTTCGATTTCTTGATCACACCCGTCAGCTTTCGAAGGGCTTGGCTCATGAGGCGGGCCTGAAGGCCCATATGGGCATCGCCCATCTCACCGGTGAGCTCCGCTTTCGGTACCAAGGCTGCCACAGAGTCGATGACGATCACGTCGATCGCTGCCGAACGAACGAGGGCATCGACGATCTCGAGAGCCTGCTCACCCGTATCGGGCTGCGATAAAATCAGGTTGTCCGTATCCACACCGATGTTCTTCGCATATATCGGGTCGAGGGCGTGCTCTGCATCGATAAAGGCCGCTACACCGCCTCTTTTTTGGGCCTCTGCGATCATATGCAGGGAAATGGTCGTCTTTCCAGAGGACTCGGGGCCGTAGATTTCCACCACGCGTCCTCGGGGAACACCGCCTATGCCCAGGGCGATATCGAGCTCGATGCTCCCTGTGGGGATACTGCCGACATCAATCTTCGCGCCTTCGTCTCCGAGTCGCATGATCGATCCTTTTCCAAATTGTTTTTCGATCTGGCCGAGGACGTGATCCAGGGCCTTTCCACGCTTATCCATATTCACTATAACCTCCTAGAGAACAACTGTTCCCTTCTATTATACCGCACCCAGCCGGGATGTCAACTGCGAGTTTATCCCATATTATTCCAATTATCGGGATCTGTCAAGGCGCGGAAGAGATGGAAGAGCGCCTGCTGAGAGGATCGGTGACGGATGCGCGACCGCCCACCTGCGAACCGGTGCTCTGTTACTTGTACTTTTCCGCGGATCGATAGTGCAACGTAGACAAGTCCAACGGGCTTGCCTTCCGTTCCCCCGTCGGGTCCGGCAACCCCGGTGATCGCCAGGGAGACATCGGATCCCGTTCGACCCGCGATACCACGCGCCATCGCTTCGGCCACTTCGGCGCTCACGGCCCCCTGGTCTTCGATGAGGGTAGCGTCTACTTCCAGCGTCCGAATCTTCTCCTCATTCGAGTAGGTCACGGCACCACCTAGGTAGACACTACTGGCGCCGGGTACGTTCACGATGCTGGCGGAGAGCAGGCCGCCAGTGCAACTTTCCGCAACAGAAAGGCTCAGCTTCGCCCGACTTAGGAGCCGGACCACGGCCTCTGCCAGGTGTTCATCTCGCTCTGAGTACACGTGATCACCCACTCGGTCAAGGATCTCCTCGCGCACCGACTGCATGCGCACGAGGTTCTCTTGTTCCGAAATGCCTGAGGCCGTGAGCCGAAGGGTAAGGGCATCGGGCTTGGCATATGTGGCCAAAGAGGGATTGTGCTGGCCGCTCATCAGATCCTCGAGCCGCGACTCCAGTTGCGACTCGCCGATACCGAAAAGACGGAAGTAGGTCGATGTGATCACCTGCTGAACACGGTCACGGATCCGCGGCACGACCTCCTCTTCAAAAAGGGGGATCATCTCCCGAGGGGGACCGGGCAAAAGGGCGAAGGTGCACTGGTCTGTCTCGAGGAAAAGACCGGGCGCCGTTCCCCTGGGATTCGGTAGCACCTCGGTGTCCGCGGGCACCAGGGCCTGCTTGAGGTTGTTCGGTGTCATTTCGTATCCGCTGTTTCTGAAGCGCTCGATCAAGCGGGCCAGGACAGTTTCATCCTGCGCAAGGGAACGACCGGTGAAAGCCGCCACGGTCTCCCGCGTCAGATCGTCCTCTGTGGGACCGAGGCCACCCGTGGTGATCACCAGGTCAACTTCCTCCTCGAGGTAGCTCAGCAGACGTGTGAGACGCCCTGCATTGTCACCAACGCTCATGTTGTAGAGGACGCTGATCCCTAGAGCGTTCAGCCGTTCATCGAGATAGGTGGTGTTCGTGTTCTCCACGTAGCCCATCAAAAGCTCCGTACCGACGGTCAGGACGGCCGCCTTCACGATGACTCCCTGAGAACGGCACGATTCTGCCATAGGTAGTCGATCCCGCTGATCAGGGTGAGCAGCGCGGCGATGTACAGGGTGATCGTCGCGATCACCGACGGGATCAGCATGGGGAACATCAGGAAGATCAGGGCGAACATCTGGGCGTTCGTCTTGAGCTTACCCCACCAGCTCGCAGCGATCACGATGCCCTCGGAAGCCGCCACTGCCCTGAAAATGCTGACGATCAACTCCCGCGAGGTGATCAGGATCACGATCCACGAGGGGATCATACCGATTTCAACGAAACCGATGAAAGCCGAGAGCACAAGAAGTTTGTCCGCGAGCGGGTCCATTAGTTTTCCCAGCTTCGTGATCAAGTCGAGCTTGCGCGCAAGGTACCCATCGAGAAAATCCGTCAGGGACGCGATGATAAACAGGACGCCCGCCACGGCAAATTGTCCGTTCAGAAGGAAATAGAGAAAAACCGGGATCAAAAGAATCCGCAAGAGGGTCAGTTTATTCGCGATGTTCATCTGCTATCGCTCCTATCAAGTCGTATTCCAGCGCGTCGGTGATCTTTACCTCGTAAAAGGAACCGATCGCCAGGGGACGCGCAGCATGTACGTACACCACTCCGTCGACATCCGGGGCGTTTGTGGCCGTTCGTCCCACGAAAACACCTTCGTCTGCCTGTTCCTCGATGAGCACACGCTTTGTGTGTCCCACCTGTTCATACTGCTTAGCCTCGCTAATCTGCATCTGCAGGGCCATGAGCTCATCACGACGGGCGTCCTTCACCTCATCATCGAGTTTGCCGGGTAATTTGAAGGCCGGCGTATCCTCCTCATCGGAGTAACTGAAGACACCCACCTTATCGAGGGCCTGTTCAGCTAGAAAAGCCTTGAGCACTTCGTGATCGGCCGGGGTCTCGCCGGGAAAACCGGCGATCAGTGTCGTTCGTATCGCAGCACCCGGCACTTTCTCCCGGATGGTCTTGACAATCCGCTCGAGATCCGCCCGGTTTGTGTGGCGATTCATCCGTTTGAGCACATCGTCGGAAGCATGCTGCATGGGAATATCAAAATATGGGACCACCTTTTCACTCGCTGCGAAGGCAGCAATCATCTTTTCGTCTAGGATATCCGGATACAGGTACTGTACCCGAACCCACTCGAGGCCCTCGATGGTATCGAGCGACGCAAAGAGCTCGGCGAGGGACGGTGCTCCGTAGAGGTCAAGACCGTAGCGTGAAGAATCCTGGCTGATCAGGATGACTTCCTTGACGCCGTCGGCCACAAGACGCCGGGCTTCCACTGTGATGGCCTCCACCGTTCTCGAGCGGTAGGCCCCGCGGAGCTTGGGGATGATGCAGTAGGTGCACCGGTTGTCACACCCCTCGGCAATCTTGATGTAGGCATAGTGTGCCGGTGTGGTCTGCAGGCGCGGGAGCGTCTCGTCGTAGGGTCGGTCGATGTCCCCGGTGGAGACCAGCCTCTCGCCCGCCTTGACGCGTTCGATCACCCGGACGATTTCATCGAAGTGGGTCGTTCCGATAAAGGCATCAACCTCCGGTAGCTCATCGAAGAGCTCCCCTGGGTACCGTTCGGAGAGACAGCCCGCCACGATCAGATGACGAATCTCCCCCGCTTTTTTCATCTCGGCCATCTGGAGGATCTCCTCGACGGATTCTTCCTTGGCATCGTGGATAAAACTGCAGGTGTTCACCACCACAATGTCCGCTTCGCCGGCATCACCCACGAGGGTGTACCCTGCAGCCCCGGCCATCCCGAGCATGAGCTCGGAGTCCACGAGGTTCTTTGAGCAACCCAGTGTTTCGATGTAGAGTTTCATAACTTATTCTTCCTCCAAACTATCTAGTTCGGCCAGCGACATGAGGACCTCTCTCGGCTTCGACCCATTGGACGGTCCGATGATTCCCCTGTCTTCCATGGCGTCGATCATTCGCGCAGCGCGGTTGTAGCCCACGCGAAAGCGCCGTTGCAACATGGAGGTTGAGGCCTGTTCTTGTTCGATAACGAGTTCAATGGCTTCGGGTAGGTACTCATCCTCTTCCTCTTCGGGCGCCGTGCTATACGTGCGCTCGAGGATTTCAGTCTGGTACGACACTTCGTCCACCTGGTTTTTCACATAACCCACCACGGATGCAACCTCCTCATCGCTGAGAAAAGCACCTTGGACGCGCATGGGCTTGGGCATACCCGTAGGGTAGTACAACATATCCCCCCGTCCGAGCAACTTCTCGGCCCCCCCCATGTCCAGGATGGTGCGGGAGTCCGTTGAGCTCGAAACGGAAAAAGCGATCCGCGAGGGAATGTTGGCCTTGATCAGGCCCGTGATAACGTCAACCGAGGGACGCTGCGTGGCAACGATCAGGTGGATGCCCGATGCCCTGGCCTTCTGGGCCAAGCGGCAGATGGCATCCTCCACCTGTCCGGGTGCTACCATCATGAGATCGGCCAGCTCGTCGATGATCACGACGATCTTCGGCAGCTTCTCCGCCTCGAGCGCCTCCCCCTGGACGACCTTTTTGTTGTAGGCGTCCACATCGCGCACCGCCTCGGCGGCGAAGAGTTCATAGCGCTTGTCCATTTCGGCCACAGCCCATCCCAAGGCGACCGAGGCCTTCTTGGGGTCTGTGACCACGGGGAGGATCAGGTGGGGGATCCCGTTGTAGTTGGATAGCTCCACGACCTTGGGGTCGATCATGAGGAACTTCACTTCCTCAGGTGTGGCATTGAAGAGGATGCTGGTGATGATGGTGTTGACGCAGACGCTCTTTCCTGATCCCGTCGCCCCGGCGATCAACAGGTGGGGCATTTTGTCGAGATCACCCACGATGGGTCGGCCCTGGATATCCTTGCCGAGCAAGATCTTGAGGTGGTTCTTCGACTTGGTAAAATCACTGGCATCGATCACCTCGCGAAGGGTGACGAGGGAGGTTTCCTCGTTGGGCACCTCGATGCCCACGGCGGCCTTGCCCGGTATCGGAGCCACGATCCGAACTTGGCTGGCGGCCAGGTTTAGCGCGATGTCATCGGAGAGATTGACAATCTTCGACACCTTGACACCGGCCGAAGGCTGGACCTCGTACATGGTGATGGTCGGTCCACGGTTGATCGACGTGATCTTGGCCTCCACACCGAAGTCCTTCAGGGTCTTCTCGAGCACACGGGCCCGCTCGAAGTACTTGGATTTATCGATGGCCGCCCCCTTCTCCGCCCGGTTGAGCAGGGAAAGCGGTGGCTTCTTGTAGGCGGGGTATGCTTTCTTGGTCCCCTCGGAAATCGCGGCCGATACTTCTTTTTCCGTCTTTTCATCGACGGGCTCCGCCTTTTTCTTAGGCTTTGGCCGCTCGGGCTCTGGCGCCGGTTCCTCAGGTGGAAGAGCTGGGGCCGGGACCTTCGTATCGGTGGTCTCGGTCGCGTCTTCTTCCACCCCGTTAAATTCCATGGAGAGAAGTTCCTTCTTCTTCTCCTCCTGCTTGTGGTGGTCGGCCCTAAGCTTACGTCGCTCCTTGGTAGAGTGTTCGATCGACTTTTTCACCTGACCGATTCCGCTCAAGGTCGCTTCACTGCGTTTTTTAAGGGTCTCTGTGAGCGAGAACTTGGTGCCGAGCAGAAGCGCCAGGACCAGGAACGTCACGATGAGGAGCATCATGCCCACGCGGCCCACGAGACTGAGGATGAAAAAGCCCAGACTATCGCCGATGAGCCCGAGGCCCAGTCCCTCTCGACCGAGGCGTATGAAGTCACCCATGGTCTCGAGGCTGAAGAAAAGACGATCGGTCCCCTCGATGGTGGAGAGCACCCGGTTTTCAACGTAGAGCACCAGGCCGTGGTGGAGGGCGAGGAAAAAGAAACTGAAGGCCGCGATCAAACGCGTGCGTTCGGCACGAAAGCGTGGGTTCATCCAGAGAAAGAGTCCCACCAGAAGCCAGAAGGGCACCACGATGGCAAATCGTCCGAAAAGGGCACCGTAGGCAAGACGAAATCCCGTGCCCACGATCCCCATGCCCCCGGTCAACAGGGAAATGAGGCTGGCCAGGGTGAAGAGACCCAGTGCCACGAGTTTCACTTCGTAGATCACCAGATCGCGACGCGATGGAAAGTTACCGGTCTTTTTCTTTCTCTTACCGGATTTCTCAGTCTTTTTCTTCGATGATTGTTTCGCCACTCTCCTCACCTCCCTCGAAGAACGTGCGGTGTAATGTACGGACGGCATTTTGAAGTTCATTTTCGTGGATCAGACAGGCGATGGTCATGTTCGAGTCCGACGTCTGCAAGAGATCGATGGATTCCGCCGTGAGGGACTCCACCACCCGCCTCATGACGCCAGGGATCCCGTGGATCCTGTGGCCCACGACGGTGACCTTGGCCACATCCTCTCGGATATGGTAGCGTAGCCCTTCGTCGTTCAAGATATCGAGAAGCGACCCGAGGGCACTCGCCGCGACGGTGAAGGTCTGCTGGTCTTCAGAAAAATTGATCATATCGAGACTGATCCCCCCTTCTTCCAGGTCATCGAGCAGACCGGCTGCAGCCGTTGACGAGCGGATGAAAAGCTTCACCTGAACGATGGCGGTTTTGGTCGCAATCGCGGTCAAGATTCCCCCGTCGGTTTCAGCGCAGATGGTCGTGCCGGGACCATCTCCAAAGGTATTGCGTATCACCAGGGGACGCCCAGAACGTTTGGCCACGGCCACCGCCCTGTGGTCGAGCACCCGCGCACCATCGACGGCCATCTGGAAGATCTCATCGTAAGCGATACGATCGATCATGCGCGCTCCAGCGTAGAGGCGGGGATCCGTGGTCATAATCCCGTCCACATCAGTGAAGATCTCAACACGATCCGCCGATAGGGCCGCGCCGAGGACGGTCGCGGTGGTATCCGAGCCCCCACGTCCTAAGGTCGTGATATCGCCTTTTTCGTTGATTCCCTGGAAGCCTGCGACCACGGGGAGAATGCCCGCGTCGAGCAGTTCGCGCAAGCGATCGGTCTGCACACTCTCCACAGTGGCATCCCCATGACGCTCATCGGTCAAGATACCCGCCTGGAAGCCCGTGAGGGCCTCGGCGGCACAGCCGGCTACCGAGAGCCCGGAGGTGATGAGTCCCGCCGTGAGCACCTCCCCACAGCTCATGACGAGGTCGCGGGTTCTGGCGGAGGGAACGCCGCCGGAAGCGACCAGGTCGAGCAGGGTGTCAGTGGCGTAGGGATCGCCCCTTCTTCCCATGGCGCTCACCACGGCCACCACCTGGTGTCCGGCCTCCCGAGCCACGAGCAGATGCCTGAGCACGGCCGCTCGACCTTCGGGCGTCGCCACAGAGGTTCCTCCGAATTTTTTAACCAGGAGCATTAGGCCTCGTCGTCCTTGTGTCCCGTGTGACCGAAACCGCCGGCACCACGGTCCGAAGTCTCCAGACTTTTCACCGGTTGCCAGGCCACATGGCCATGGGCCGCCACCACGAGCTGTGCGATCCGATCGCCATCTTCGATCACAAACTCCTTATCGCTCAGGTTGATCAGGGGAATCTTCAACTCACCCCGGTAATCTGAGTCGATGGTCCCCACGCAGTTGACCAGGGTGATCCCGTGCTTGATGGAGAGGCCGCTACGCGGCCGCACCTGGCCCTCGTACCCCATAGGAATCTCAAGATAAAGCCCCGTTGGGATCAGCCGGCGCTCCATGGGTTTCAAGTGAAGGGGTTCTTCCAGATAGGCCCTCAGGTCCATGCCGGCAGAACCGCTGGTGCCATAGTTCGGCAGGGGATGGTGCGAGCGATTGATGATCTTGATCGAGAGGCTCATCGTTTCATTCCTCCTTTGATGCGTTCGTGTAGTGCTTTGGCTTCTTGTGCATCGAGCGGGCCTACGAGACTGAGGACGAATCGCTCGTGGTCTAGGACCTTTTGTGCGATGGATCGTACGGTTTCAATGGTCACGGCATCGATTTTATCCACGATCTCGTCCGGGGTCTTGATCCGCCCCTCGAGCAGGTAGTTCTTGCCGATCATGTTCATGATCTCTTCCGTTCCCTCCAGACTCAGGATATAACTGCCCTTGAGCTGTTCCTTGGAACGGTGGATCTCCTCTTCGTTGAAATCTCCAGAGGCGATTTCGCGGAGCACATCCACGAGCACATCGGTTGCGATGTGCAGTTTGTCGGGTAACACACTGAAATAGAGGCTGTAGATGCCGATCTCATGGTAAAAAGAAGGTTGGGAGTAGATGGTGTAGGTGAGCGCCTCGTCTTCACGCAGACGTTGGAACAATCGGGAGGAGGCGTTGCCACCCAAGATATTATCGAGGACCACTAGGGCGTAGACTTCCTGTGCATCGAAGGGAACACCTTCGAAGCCAAGGGAAACATGCACCTGTTCTAGGTCGCGCTCCTGGTGGACCATCCCCCACTCGTAACCCGGAGCGGTGACATGCGGCGGTCGAAAGGTGTGCTGGATCTCTTTTTCAAAGTAGCGGTCCACGTGGTCTGCGATGGTCTCTTCATCGAAGCTGCCCGCTATGGAGATCACCATGTTATCGGGATGGTAGAAACGCCGGTAAAAATCGACCAGTGCCTCGCGGCCAAAGGCCATCATGCTGGATTCGAGGCCCAAGATCGGTCGGGCCAGGGAATGGCCGCCGAAAATCTTTTCGCTGAGCAGATCGTAGATCCGATCCTCCGGAGAATCCTCGTACATTTTCAACTCGTCCAAAATCACGGACTTCTCCTTTTCGATCTCCTTCTCATCGAAGGCGCTGTGGAAGACCATGTCGCTCAGGATGTCGAGCGCCGTATCGATATGTTCGTCGAGCACCTTGGCGTAGACCACCGTACACTCCTTGGAGGTATAGGCATTGAGTTCGGCGCCGAGCCCATCCATCCGGTGGGTGATTTCTCGGCCCGTGCGGTTTTCTGTGCCCTTGAAGAGCATGTGCTCGATGAAGTGGCTCATGCCACTCTCCTCTTCCTCTTCATAGAGCGAACCCACTTTGATCCATACACCGATGGCCACAGAGCGCACGCCCTCAAGCCTTTCGGTGACGAGTCTGAGTCCATTGTTAGATATTCTTTCTCTGATCACAAAGTGCCCCCTATACTGAAGGAAAGCATGCCTTTCGGCATGCTCCATTTATTGTTGTTCAACTGTTGTGTACTCTGCCTTCACATTGCCCTCATCGTCGAGCAGCGCCTTGCGGGATAAGTTGATCCGTCCCTTGCTGTCGACCTCGATGACCTTCACGAAGAGTTCATCGCCGACGTTATAGCGGTCTTCGATTGCCGGCAGATGATCATTGGTCATGTTGCCGATCCGCACGAGACCCTCTTTGCCCGGAAGAAGCTCTACAAAGGCACCGAACTTCAGGATGCGGACGATCTTACCCTTGTAAATCTCGCCGACTTCAATGTCCTTGACGATGTTTTCGATGGCCTTTTTGGCCGCCTCACCGCTGGGTCCATTCTCTGCCGTGATGAGCACGAAACCGTCATCTTCGATGTCGATCTTACAGTTGTAGTCTGTGGTGATCTTCGTGATGACCTTACCACCTGCACCGATGACCTCGCGGATCTTATCGGGGTGGATGCGCAGGCTGAGCACGCGTGGAGCGTAAGGGCTCATTTCCTCGCGCGGCTGATCGATCACAGCGTTCATTTTATCCAAGATGTGCAGTCGACCGACCCGCGCCTGTTCGAGTGCCGTCTCCAGTATCTCACGAGAGAGTCCGTCGATCTTGATATCCATCTGCAGGGCGGTCACGCCATCGCGCGTACCGGCCACTTTGAAGTCCATGTCGCCGAGGAAGTCCTCGAGACCCTGGATATCGGAAAGAATGGCAATGTCATCGCCCTCTTTGATCAGACCCATGGCAATACCGGCCACGGAGTCCTTGAGCGGAACACCGGCGTCGAGCATGGAGAGGGTCGAGCCACAGATACTGGCCTGGGAGGTACTCCCGTTGGAGGTAAGCACTTCTGATACCAGTCGGATGGCATAGGGGAAGTCTTCTTCAGCGGGTAGCACCGGCACGAGGGCGCGTTCGCCCAGGGCTCCGTGGCCGATCTCGCGGCGCTTGGTGCGCATAAAGCCGGTCTCTCCTACCGAGAAGTGCGGGAAATTGTAGTGGTGCATGTAGCGCTTGAACTCTTCTAGATCAAGGCCGTCGATGCGCTGTCCCTCGCCGAGCGCGCCCAGCGTCGTGATCGTAAGGGCCTGGGTGAGTCCTCTTGAAAAGAGTCCGGAACCGTGGGTCCGCGGCAGGAGTCCCACTTCACAGGTGATCGGGCGGATTTCCGTGTAGTCCCGTCCATCGGGCCGGAAGCCATCGCGCGTGATCAGTCGGCGCACCTCTTTCTTCTCCGTCTTCTTGAAGAGGCCACCGAGGTACTTACCGTTGGATTTCTCCTCGTTGAGGAATGCCTCCATCATCTCGCTTCTGAGCGTATTGAAAGCAGCGGAACGCTCCTGCTTTGTCGTGATACCAAGCAGCGGCTGCATACCTTCTGTCAAGAAGTCGATCACTTCCTTCTCAAAGGCTTCGTCTACCTCGGGCACGGGCACGGGCATCTTCTCTTTGCCCACTTCCGCTTGGATCGAGTCGATGAAACGACAGAGGTTCTTGATCTCCCCGTGCCCTGTCATGATCGCCTCGAGGACCGTGTCCTCGGGAACGAACTCGGCACCGGCTTCAACCATCATCACGGCTTCTTCTGTACCGGCTACGACGAGGTCTAGTATGGACTTCTCGCGTGTCTCGGCATCGGGATTGATCACAAGCTGATCGTCTACATAACCCACGGATACGGCCGCGATGGGACCGTTGAAGGGAATATCTGAGATCGATAATGCCACAGATGTACCGATCATCGCCGGGATGTCGGGAGGACAGTCTTGATCGACGCTCATGACCGTGGCGACGATCTGGACTTCGTTAAAGTAATTATCGGGAAAGAGCGGACGGATGGGACGGTCGATCAGACGCGCCGTGAGGACGGCCTTCTCGCTGGGTCTCCCCTCCCGCTTGATGAATCCACCGGGAATCTTGCCTACAGCGTACATCTTCTCTTCGAACTCCACGCTGAGGGGGAAGAAATCGATGCCCTCGCGTACGCCCGAGGCCACGGCGGTTACCAGTACCACCGTATCACCGTAGCGGACGGTGCAGGCGCCGTTCGCCAGGTTGGCGACCTTGCCGATCTCGATCTCGAGGGGTCTACCGGCCAGTTCTGTTTTGAATTGCTTGATCTCTCTTACCATAATAACCTCCATAGATTCTTCAGGATGGCGAGCCCATGGAATTTTTCCTACTTATCCAACCATCGAAGAACTTCGATAGCTCGGCAAGTAGGATGAATCGGAAAAAGGTAATAAATCCCATTCCTGTGGCTCGCCTCACTCCTATTATACCTAACTTTTCCTCAAGTTGAAAGCGAAATCCACGCGCTTCCACCATGAGAAAACGGGGTGCACAGTATCCTGTACACCCCGCTGGTTTCTCTGATGAATGTGTCTATTTACGAAGACCTAACTTCACGATCAGTTCTCTGTACATCTCAAGGTCTTTTCGCTTGAGGTAGTTGAGAAGTCGACGGCGCTTACCGACCATCTTGAGGAGACCACGTCGCGAGTGGTGATCCTTCTTGTGGATCTTCAAGTGCTCGTTGAGATCGTTGATGTGGTACGTGAGCACCGCGATTTGTACCTGCGGAGAACCTGTGTCCCCTTCTTTCGTTTGGTACTCAGTCATGATCGCTTGCTTTTTCTCTTTTGTCATCATGTTCCTTACACCTCCAAGTGTATGCTTAGTATCCCCTGCTGGCCAAGCAGACCGTCGGAGTTACGGATCGCCGAGCCTGAGGTTCTAAAGTATTTTATCAGATTCTTCCGCCCTTGTAAACGGAAGATTGAAGTATTCCAGGGTTTTTTCCACATCCGATGCGATGTAGCGGATGAGCTCGTCCACGCTATCGAGCTTATGCTCGTCCCGTAGACGGGCGATAAAGATCACCTCGATCGTGCGACCGTAGAGATCCTCCTCAAACTGGAGGATATGCGTCTCGAGGTTGAACTGATTCTGACGGAAGGTGGGGTTGTAGCCCACGTTCGTCACGCTTGGATACAAGATCCCATCCACGTTCGTCCGCGTGATGTATACACCGGGCTTGAGGAGGGTCATGTTCGAGGTGATCTTAAGATTCGCCGTGGGAAAACCAATTTTGCGTCCGATCTCCTTGCCACGGACCACCTCTCCGATGATGCTGTAATAGCGTCCGAGGAAGAGATTGGCCTCGCGGATCTTCCCCTGCCTGAGCAGGGCGCGGATCAAGGTGCTCGAGATCCGGATCTCGCCCTTCTTGATAGCCGATAGGATGGTGAAATCATAACCGTACACCGGCGCCAGTTGCTCGATGAGGCGCACGTCGCCCTCGGCGCCTTTGCCGAAACGGTAATCGTGACCCACAACCAGGTGTTTCATGGAGAGGTGGTCGACGAGGACCTCCTTGATGAAACGCTCGGGATCGATATCCCGCTGGTAGTTGTCGAAGGGCAACAGCAAGAGACCGTCGATATGCTCCTTCTTGAAGGCATCGATCTTCTGGGGCACCGTCATCAGCTTGTCGGGCTCCCGTTCCGGGGCCGTCAAGCTCATAGGGTGGTTCTCGAAGGTATAGACCAGACTCTTGAGGTTCTTTTTGCGCGCCCAGTAGTTGAGCTCGCTGATCACCTCGATATGCCCGATGTGCAGACCATCGAAGGTTCCCAGCGCCACGGCACTAGGCGCATTGGATTGGTATGCTTTCAGTTCTCTGTATAGTTCCACTCAGATCACCCGATCATCAGTTTCTCGATATAGATACCGTCCTTTTTCGGTGCCGCGAGTCCCAGAAACCGGCGGCCGCTGTAGAGGCGGTAGAGCTGCTTGGTCGTTTTTGCGTAGGGCGTCAGATCGATCTTGACACCGTTTGTGAGCGGCTTGTCCAGCGCCTCAGGCGTCTCGATCGCATCGAGATGAGAAAAGAGCTCCTCTAGAGGACGGAGAAAGTTTTGCTCACCCGAGCAGATGGCTTCCTCGATAGGCGCCAGCCGCCAGGCGTCCTCTAGACGGCAGACGTGACTCTGGAGCCTGCGTAGGCTGCTCATGGCCGCTAAGGTCCCCAGTTGGCGCCCCATATCGGCACAAAGCGTGCGGATATAGGTGCCGCGGGAACAGGTGACATCGAAGGTCACGCTTTCGGCCCGCTCATCGAAGCGAATCTCTTCGATGGCATAAATCTCACGACGACGGGGTTCTCGTTCCACCTCGATCCCCTGGCGAGCCAAGTCCACGAGCTTCTGCCCGTTTTTCTTAAGGGCAGAGTACATGGGGGGCACCTGCCAGATTTCGCCCACCGATGCTTTCAAGACCCTTTCGATGGCTTCCGGATCAAAGGTATAGGGTGCGCGGTCGACCACTTTACCCCAGATATCCTCCGTGTCGTAGGCCTTTCCAAAGACCATTTCAGCGCGGTAGGTTTTCATCTCATCGTCGAGATAGGCCATGGCCTTGGTCCCCTTGCCCACGAGCACAGGCAGAACACCTGTCGCGTTGGGATCGAGCGTACCGGCATGTCCCACGCGTTTGACGCCGAGGAGCTTTCGCACGCGGTGAACAACGGCAAAGGAGGTCATCCCCTGGGGTTTGTCGATGTTGATATAACCGTTCAAAGCAAATCACCCACCGTAGCGATCACCTCTCGGTAGAGCGTCTCGCCGTCATCCGGTCGACCGAAGCCCGCGGCGCGAGCATGTCCCCCGCCACCGTAGGCGAGGGCGATAGCCGTCAGGTCCACGCGGAACTTCGAACGTAGGCTGGCCTTGAATTGCCCCGGTGCATTTTCCCGGAGGAAGAAGGCAACCTCGACCCCCTCGATGGCCCGAAGGGCCTCGACGATCCCATCGTAGTCGGGATCAGTGATCCCCCATGCTGCGATGTCCGCCTGGGTCACCCTGGCGGCAGATACTTGGCCACCGTGAAAAAGCTCCATCCTGGCGAGCACACGGCTTCTCAACTGTACCTTCCCCAGGGATTCGGACTCGTAGAGGTGGGCATTGATTTCGGTGGGATCGAGCCCATGATCGTAAAGGGCTGCCACCAATCGATGGGTTTCAGCGGTGGTGTTGCTGTAGCGAAAGCTCCCGGTGTCCGTGCTCATGGCCACGTAGAGCGCCTCTGCGGCCAAGCCCTCGGGAATCGCCCCCTCCTCTGCGAAAAGGGAGTGGACGATCTCACCGGTGCTGGCTGCGTCGACGAGTAGCGTTTCGTCGGCGAAGGGCACATGGGTGACGTGATGGTCGATCGCCAAGAGACGATCGTATACCAAGCGGTCGAGCCGATCGGACACGCGGTCGCGCGTGGAGCTATCGAGAGCCACCACGAGATCGTAGTGGGGTTTTGCAAGGGGCGCCTCGTAAACCGTCACATGGGTGGAGAGAAAGCCCAGGTGACCCGGCAGTGGTTCTTCCACGAAAAGATCCACCTCTTTACCCAGTTTGACAAGTAACTCCTTCAGGGCGATGGAAGACCCGATGGCATCGCCATCGGGCATCCTGTGAGGCAAGAGACAAACGGTTTGAAAACCGCTAAATCTCGTCGTCTTCGTCGGTGTCATGAGTCTCACCGTCGCCCTCTTCTTCATGGAGTTTATTGATCATCTCGTTGATATGCATGCCGTGCTTGATAGCGTTATCCGCTTTGAAAACGGGCTCGGGTGTATGGTGCATCTTGAGCTCGTCGCCGATTTTCTTGCGGATGTATCCCTTGGCGCTATTGAGACCCGCGAGGGTTTCCTCGAGGCTGTCATCTTTGCCGTATACGCTCACGTAGATGGTCGTGTAGCGCAAATCACGCGTGGTCTCAACATCGGTGATGCTGGCCAGACGTGATACGCGGGGATCCTTCAGTCCGTTCATGATCATGCTACTGACGATTTTCTTGATTTCTTCTGATATGCGTTTTTCTCTCGATCGGGCCATGTCGATCGCCTCTCTTTCTAAAGCGTTCTCTTGATTTCTTCGAAGTCGTATGCCTCGATGATGTCGCCCTCTTTCAGATCGTTGAATCCTGCGATCCCGATACCACATTCGTATCCCTGGTTCACTTCTTTGACGTCATCTTTGAAGCGCTTGAGAGAATCGATCTCCCCTTCGAAAATGATGATGCCGTCGCGCACCAGGCGGATCTTCGAGTTGCGTGTCACCTTACCGTTCTGGACGTAACCACCGGCAATGGTCCCTGCGTTGGGAACCTTGAAGGTCGCGCGCACTTCGATTTGACCTTGGATCACTTCTTTGAACTCGGGGTCGAGCATACCGGTCATCGCCTGTTCCACGTCTTGGATGGCATTGTAGATGATGCGGTAGGTTCTCAGGTCGACACCCTCTTCATCGGCCAATCGTCGTACCACAGCGTTCGGGCTGACGTTGAAGCCGATAATGATAGCGTTGGATGCTGCGGCCAGGGAGATATCGGATTCTGTGACCGTTCCCACGTTGGCGTGCAGGATGTTGATCTTGATCTCATCGTTCGACAGGCGGAGGAGGGAGAGCTTGAGCGCTTCCACAGAACCGTGTACGTCGGCCTTGATGATGATGTTCAGATCCTTCACCTTGCCCTCCTTCATCTTGCTGAAGAGGTCCTCGAGGGTGATTTTGTTCGTCTCGTGGAGATTTTCTTCGCGGCGCTTGGCTGCAAAGGTCTCTGCGAGTTCTCTAGCCGTCTTATCGTCTTCTGTGATGTAGAAGCGATCGCCAGCCTGGGGAAGATCGGAGAGTCCGATGATCTCCACGGGCGTAGCGGGGCCGGCTACCTGGATTTCTTTTCCGAGATGGTTGTACATCGCGCGGACGCGACCTGAGGCTACGCCTGCAAAGATCGTATCGCCTGCGTGCACAGTTCCCTTCTCAATGAGCAGTGTGGCCACGGTACCGCGGCCCTTTTCCACGCGGCTCTCGATAACCGTCCCGATCCCTGGGCGGTCGGGATTGGCCTTGAGTTCCTGCATCTCGGCTACGAGAAGTACCATATCCAAGATTTCATCGATCCCCTCGCGCTTGAGCGCGGAACAAGGAACGGAAATCGTATCGCCGCCCCACTCCTCAACGAGCACGTTGTGCTCGGAAAGCTCTTGTTTCACGCGGTCCGGATTCGCATTGGCTTTATCGATTTTGTTGATCGCAACGATGATCGGTACGCCGGCAGCCTTGGCGTGGTCGATAGCTTCCACTGTCTGCGGCATCACGCCATCGTCGGCAGCGACCACCAGGATAGCCACGTCTGTGACCTTAGCACCCCGTGCGCGGAGCGATGTGAAGGCTTCGTGTCCCGGTGTATCCAGGAAGACGATCTTCTCGCCGCGCAGGAAGATCTCGGAGGCACCGATGTGCTGGGTGATACCGCCGGCCTCTGTATCGGTGATCTTAGTCTCGCGAATCGCATCGAGCAGCGATGTTTTTCCGTGGTCAACGTGACCCATGACCGTCACGATGGGTGCTCTTTTCTTCAGCTCTTCCGGCTCGTCTTTGTAGTCCATGGCCGCCAGCAGATCCACTTCCTCCGGCACTTCACGGATCAGTTCAACCTCGTAGTCGGAGGCCAGGACTTCCATGGTATCGAAATCCAAGTCCTGGTTGATCGTCGCCATGATCCCCAGGTTCATGAGTTTGCGGATCAGTTCGTTGGGTGATTTCCCGATTTTCTCGGCGAAATCGCCCACGGTCAACGCCTCTGAAACTTCGAGACGCCCCTGCTCCACTTCGATTTTTCTCATTTCCTGTTGCTTGTGCTTCTCTTCGCGGACCTTGCGGCGGTTCACTTTACCGCGTTCTTTCTTCTGTAGTCTGCCCGCACTGGACTTCTTCTTATCGCTCTTTTTCTTCTCCGTGGTGTTCTCTTCCTCGTCTTCGTCATCCGAAGCCTTGGGAGCGGCCTTCTTCACCTTTTTAGGGGCCGGTTTCTTCTTGGTCTTGGGTTCGTCGTCATCGGCCTCGACACCACCGTTCTTGATAATCGAACGGATCTTATCGGCTTCATCGTCGTCGAGAGTGGCCATGTGGTTCGACACGACGATCCCCTCGGCGTGTAATTGTTCGATCAATCGTTTGGACGACATGCCCAGTTCTTTAGCCAATCTATAGACTCTCATTTTTGACATTGCTCCACCTCCAGCTGTTTCTCCAGGGCCGAAAACCGCCCGGCGAAACCCTCATCCGTGACCCCGAGCACCGTTCGATTCGTACGACCGATAGCCTGGGACATCTCCTCGCGAGAGAAGGTAGCGATAAGGGGAACGTCGAGGGCTCTGGCGAGAGCGCGCACCTTTTTATCGGTGTGCACCGCCGTGTCAGATGCGAGGAGGACCAGATGGACCTTTCCACCTTTCATCCCGCGCATGACGCCATCGGCACCCGTTAGTAATTTGCCTGCTTTCATACAAAACCCGAGCAGGTTTAAAAAGTCACGACCGGTCTTCGAGTGCATTCTCTAGGACCTTTCTCAATTCATCGTAAACCGACTCTGGTACATTTTCCTTGTAGGACCGGTTGAGTCCCTTGTTCTTCTTCAGAAGGTCGAAACACGCGAGATCAGGACACAGATAGGCCCCGCGCCCGTTGGCGCGACCCGTCAGATCGACGGAAAAAGTCCCCTCGGGACTTTTCACGATTCGGATGAGCTCCTTCTTGGGCTTCATCTCACCGCATCCCGTGCATTTTCTCATGGGTATCTTACGCTTCTTCACTGGTCTCCTCATCCTCCGTCACTGCTGCGGCCGCAGCCGCTTCACGCGCCAGCGCTTCTTGTTCGTACAAATCAGCATACTGGCTTTCGGATTTGATGTCTACCTTCCACCCCGTCAGCTTGGCTGCCAGGCGGGCGTTCTGTCCTTCTTTGCCGATGGCCAGGGATAACTGGTAATCGGGGACCACCACGAGCGCGCCCTTGTTCGGTTCATCCAGGATGACCTCGATGACCTCTGATGGGCTCAACGCGTTGGAGATGAAGACCCTCGGGTCTTCGTGCCACTCGATGATGTCGATCTTCTCACCGTTGAGATCGTCTACCACGGCTTGTACGCGAGATCCACGCTGGCCAACGCAGGCCCCCACGGCATCGATGTGCCGGTCCGGGGCAAAAACTGCGATCTTGGTCCGGCTACCGGCCTCACGACTGATCGAGCGGATCTCGACCTCGCCATCGTGAATCTCAGGTACCTCGAGCTCGAAGAGACGTTTCACGAGGCCCGGGTGTGTGCGCGAAAGTAGAATCTGGGGCCCCTTCGTAGACTCAGAGACCTCTATGATGTAACACTTGAGGCGTTTGCCCTGATCGTAACTCTCGTTTTTCAGCTGTTCATGCGGCAGGAGCACACCCTCGGTACGGCCCAGGTTCACGAAAACGATGCCCTTGGAGAAACGCTGTACGGAACCGTTGACGATATCCGTTTCGCGGTCCTTGTAGGCATCGTAGATGATCTGACGCTCGGCCTCTTTGATGCGCTGCACCAAAAGTTGCTTCGCTGTTTGGGCGGCGATACGTCCGAAATTCTTCGGTGTAACCTCTTCTTCGACCACATCGCCGAGTTCGAAGTTCGGATCGATCTTCTTCGCATCTTCCACGGTAATCTCTTCTTGAGGATCGTAGACCTCCTCGGCCACGTTCTTCACGGCAAAGATCTTCACCTCTCCCGATTTTTCGTCCATCTCAATACGGACGTTACCCGTGGTGTTAAAATTCTTCTTGTAAGCGGAGATCAATGCATCCTCAAGGGTTTGGAACAGAAAGTCTCTGCTGATTCCCTTTTCCTTGACGATCTGCTCCAGCGCTTCTATCAGTTCAGGTTTCATTTTTCCGGTTGCCTCCTAATCGAAATCGTGGCTGAGATGCGCCTTGGCGATCTTACTGAACGATAGGCTTATCGTTCCCAGCTCTTCTCTGTCCAGCGTGATCTTCTCGGGTGTCACGTCGACCAATGTCCCCGTGAAGACCTTGAGACCCTCGATGGGCGCGTACAAATGGACGGTGACGCGCTCCCCCTTGAATCGACGGTAATCCTTCTCCGTCTTCAAAGGCCGTTCGATCCCCGGCGAGGTGACCTCTAAAAAGTACTGCTCCTTGATCGGGTCGTTCTCGTCGAGCGCATTGGATAAAAAGCGGCTCACCTTCTCCGTATCCTCGAGGCTGATTCCACCTTCTTTATCGATGGTCACACGCAGGTAGCGGTGCGGTCCCTCCTTGACAAAGGCCACGTCCACACACTCCAGATTTTCCTCATCGAGGCAGGGTTTTACCATCTCCTCAACCAACTCAACAACACGTTTTGACATCTTAACACCACCTTCTTGACAACAACAAAGAGTGGGCTGAACCCACTCTTGCACTAAGGACACGATCTATTAGCTACATTATAGCACAAACTTTTCCTACTGGCAAATTAGAAAAAGCTCAGCTGATTGCGCTCCGAGAGATCCGAGATACACCCGTGATTCTCCAGTGCCTCGATGACCGTCTTGGTACTTTTCGTCCGGATCCGCATGTCCTCAATGGAGAGGAAGGACCCATTTATTCTCTCTTCCACGATCTGGTAGGCCACTTTCTCACCCACGCCCTGCAGGGCCCGGAGCGGAGGCAGGATCTTACCGTCCACCAGGGTGAAGCGCTCCGCCTCGGACCGATAAAGGTCCACCTTGTGGAAGTCGAAACCGCGGGCGAAGTACTCTTCGGTGATCTCAAGGATAATATCGAAGTCCTGCTCCTTCTTCGTCGCCTTCTCCAGCATGGCGATCCGACGCCTCTCTGCTCTGACGGCCTCTTTACCGCGGCAGATCAGGTCGGCATCGAAATCTTCCACCTTGGTCGTGAAGTACGTGGCGTAGAAAGCCAGGGGATGATGGACCTTGAAGTAAGCGATACGAACGCTCATCATCACGTAGGCCACGGCGTGGGCCTTCGGGAACATGTACTTGATGGTTTTGCAGGACCAAATGTACCAATCCGGCACCTTGTGGTCTTTCATCAGGGCTTCGTCCTCTTCGGTGAGCCCCTTGCCCTTCCTGACCTTCTCCATGATCTTGAAAGCCTTCAGCGGTTCAAGATCCTTCTGCAGGAGATAGTTCATGATATCATCACGCGTGCTGATGACATCCTTGATCGTCACGGTGTTTTTGCGGACGAGCTCTTGGGCATTGTTCAACCAGACATCTGTCCCGTGGGACAGACCCGATATCCGAACGAGATCCGAGAAGGTCTTCGGTTTGGTGTCCTCGAGCATCTGGCGGACAAATCGGGTACCGAACTCCGGAATCCCCAGGCTGCCGGCGTCGGCCTTGTAATCGGGATCCACAATCTTCAGCGGTTCCACTGAGGTGAAGATCTTGAGCACATCGGGATCGCCAAGCGGAATCTTAAAGACATCCTCCCCCGTCATCTCCTCAAGATACTTGATGATCGTCGGCACGTCGTGCCCGAGGATATCGAGCTTGAGAATCTTACCGCTGATGGAATGGTAATCAAAATGGGTTGTCAGAATGTCGCTGTTCACATCATTGGCCGGACGCTGGATAGGGGTGAAGTCGTAGATTTCCTTGTCCGATGGCACGACCATGATACCACCGGGATGCTGGCCAGTGGTGCGTTTAACGCCCACGCAACCGCGCGTCAATCGGTCGATCTCCTTGGAGTGAACCACCTGATCGCGCTCGGTGAAGTAGTTGCGGACGAAGCCGTAGGCCGTCTTGTCGGCGATGGTGCCGATGGTTCCCGCTTTAAAGGTATAGCCTTCGCCGAAAAGCTCCTCGGTGTAACGATGGGCCACGGCCTGGTAGACACCGGCGAAGTTCAGGTCGATATCCGGCTCCTTATCTCCGTCGAAGCCCAGGAAAGTCTCGAAGGGAATGTCGTGACCGTCGCGCGTGAGCGAGTGGCCACATTGGGGGCAGTCCTTCTCCTTGAGGTCTGCACCGTTGGCGATCTCACCGTTTAGGAAGAACTCCGAGTGCTTGCACTCCTGACACACATAGTGCGGCGGTAGCGGGTTCACCTCGGTGATGTCACTCATGGTGGCGGCCAGAGAAGAGCCGACGGATCCCCGAGAGCCCACGAGAAAGCCATCCTCGAGGGATTTGGTCACGAGTTTCTGCGCGATGATGTACATCACCGAGTAACCGTTTTTGATAATCGAGTCGAGCTCACGTTGGAGCCGCGTCTCCACCACTGGTGGCAGCGGTTCACCGTAAATGGACACAGCCTTCTTGTGACACATGGTGCGCAGTTCTTCGTCCGACCCCTCGATTTTAGGTGGGAAGGTACCCGATGGAATCGGTGCTATCTTCTCAAAACTAGCGGCCAGTGCGCGCGGCGCCTCGATGACGACACGGTGACGCGTCGCTTCATCGAGGTAATCGAAGGCCGCTAACATCTCCTCAGTGGTCTTCAGGTAGAGGGGGGGCTGGTCTTCGGCATCTCCAAAGCCCTTGCCCGCCATGAGAATCTTGCGGTACTCCCCGTCCTCTGGATCGAGAAAATGCACATCGCCCGTGGCGATCACCGGCTTATCCAGCTTTTCGCCGAGGGCTATGATTTTCTTGTTGAAGGCGATCAGGGCCGCATCGTCCTTAACCAGCCCCTTCTCGATGAGAAATCGATTGTTCTCCAGCGGTTGGATCTCGAGATAATCGTAAAAAGCAGCGATTCTCTCTAATTCCTCTTCCGTGGCGTTCTCGCGCATAGCACTGTAGAGTTCGCCCGATTCACAGGCGCTTCCGATCACCAGATGTTCCCTGGCCCGGGCCAAGGCGCTCTTGGGGATACGCGGATGCCGGTAAAAGGTGTGAATATGCGCATCCGAGATCAGCTTGTAGAGGGCTTTCACGCCGGCCTGGTCCTTGGCAAAGAGAACCACGTGATGGGTCTTCATCGATTTGTAGTCCATCTTTTCCAGTGCGAGATCATTGACTCCGGCCAGGGTATCGACACCCTGGTCCCTGAGCATCTCGAAGAACTTCAACAGGATCTCGGCGGTAGCCTGGGCGTCATCTTCCGCCCTGTGGTGGTTGTCCAGAGATATCTTGAGATGTTTCGCCACGGTGTTAAGCTTGTGCCGACGGATTTTCTTAAGCAGCAGTCTGCTGAGGGAGAGGGTATCGACGATCGTCGGAGAGAACTCCAGTTTCAACCGGTTCGCGTTCTCGCGGATGAAAGCGATATCAAAGGCAGCGTTGTGCGCTACCAGAGCAGCATCCCCACAAAAGGCCAGGAACTCCGGCAGCACGGCGTCGATGGTCGGCTGTCCCCTGAGCACATCGTCGGTTAAGCCGGTAAGTTCGATGATCTCCTGGCTCAAGGGGCGCTCGGGATCCACGAGGCCGCTGAAACGATCGACGATTTCACCGTCTGTCACCTTGACCGCACCGATTTCGGTGATCCGGTCGTTGGCAAAGGAAAGTCCGGTGGTCTCGATGTCGAACACAACAAAAGTATCGGAAAGGGTCTGTCCCCTCTCCTCCTTGATAATCTCGGCGGCATCATTGATCAGGTAACCCTCTACACCGTAGAGGATCTTGATCTTGTCGCCGTATCGGGCGGCTGCTGGAAAGGCCTGTACACCGCCGTGGTCCGTGATCGCGATGGCCTCGTGGCCCCACTCGATGGCCCGTTCGATCAGCCTGTCGGGAGGTGTGATCCCGTCCATGTCGCTCATGTTGGTGTGCAGGTGAAACTCCACCCGCTTCTCTTCGGCGTCATCGCTACGGGCGGGGGGCGCCTCCGCCCGCCCGATGCTGTAGGCATAGACGGATAGCTCCTTATCGAAAGTATCGTAGCGCACGGATCCGTCGAATAGGTACCAACCACCCTTGTGGATTGTCTCTGAAAGGCGTGCGTAGTCTTCTTTTTTCAAGAACATCTTGATGCTGATGGAACCGGTTCCGTCTGTGACGGAGAGGCTCATGAGCGTTTTTCCGTTTTTCAGCTGGTTCTCCGCCAGGTCGAAGACCGTGGCGTAGAAGGCCACCGTAGCTCCCTCGTGAATCGCCTCGGTATCCCCCAGGGTCACCGCTGGGCGGTTGATGGGTTTACCGAAGAGCACATCGTCGCCCCCATCACTCGTTTTCTTACCCCGGGGCTTTTTCTTGACGGACTGGGCCTGTTCTTCGATGGCCTTCAGGTGCTCGTCGATCTTCTTCGCCTTGAAAGCCTCGAGGGTGAGCTCAGGGCTCTCCCCCTCTTCACGCTTGGTCAGATGGATCTCCGGCACTTCCCTGAAATCCCGCTCGTAGATCCGCTGGAGCCTGCCGACGATATCGTCTTGCTCGAGGGTACTGTAAACCACTTGATTGGGCGCTTGGATCTCCAGGCGGCGCCCTTCGGAACGGACTCTGCATTTTTCGAAAAAAGAAAGGAGCGCGGGCTCCTTGTCCTTTAGCTCGGCTCTCAGATTCTCCAGGTTACCCTCTACCCAGGCGTCACCGGAGGTGACGAGCTGGTGGTAGTCAATATCAAAACCCAGAGATCGCAAGCCCTCGAGATCCTTGCGCATGCCGAAGTAAAGGGTCTTTCGGTCTCCGTAGGACAGAATCTCCCTTGGGGCCAGGTGGAGGGTCAAGGCGTTCTTCTGTTTCTCAAATCTAATTTTCTGCACGGCCCCCTGTAAAGCCTCGGGTAGTCGTTCGTTAAACAGTTGACTCACTTTTGATCCCTCATCTTCTCTATCTCCTCAAGTAATGTTGCCACCAACTGGTCTTCGGGAACCTTTTTGATGATCTCGCCCTTTTTGAACAACAGGGCCTCCCCGACACCTCCGGCGATCCCGATGTCGGCATCGCGCGCCTCTCCGGGTCCGTTAACGGCACAGCCCATGATGGCGATCTTCAGTGGAAGGTCCAAGTGGGCCGTCGCCGCTTCCACGGACTCAGCGATTGCTTCGATATCGATGCGAGTTCTACCGCAGGTCGGACAGGCAATGACCTCCGGCCCGAAACGACGGAGACCCAGGCTCTCCAAAATCATGCGTCCCACGCGAATCTCTTCAGTGGGATCTGTCGCCAAAGAGACACGCAAGGTGTCACCGTATCCCTCTGCCAGTAGCGCACCCAACCCAACGGCCGATTTGATCGTCCCGCGGTAGCGCGTGCCTGCTTCGGTGATCCCGATGTGAAAGGGCACAGCCGTATGGGGTGCCAGGCTCCTGTGTGCCCGCAAGGTGGCCTCTACCTCTGAACTCTTCAGTGAAAGCACCAGGGGTTCGAAGTGCCACTTCTCCATGAGATCAAGGTGCGCGATAGCGGTCTCCACCATGGCGCGCGCCACATCGTAGTCGCATTTGGCCAGCAGGTCCCGGTCAACAGAACCACCGTTCACACCGATCCGGAGGGGTACGTTATGGGCTTGCGCTGCGTCCACGATGGCGCGTACCCGATCGTCGCTACCGATGTTCCCCGGGTTGATCCGGAGCTTATCGATTCCACCCTCGATGGCCGCGATGGCCAGACGGTAATCGAAATGAATGTCGCCCACCAAGGGCATGTTCGTACCGGCTTTCAGGGCCCCGATGGCTGCGATGGCCTCCCGGTCGTTGAGCGTGACGCGACAAATCTCACAACCCGCTTCCTCCAATGCAGCAATCTGACGGAGGGTGGAGGGCACATCTTGCGTGAGGGTGTTGGTCATCGACTGGATCGCTACGGGGTGGTCCGATCCGATGGCGATGTTCCCGATGGTCACCGTTCTGGTTTTTCTTCTCATGGGCTCCTCCTTAGATGGCACCGATGCGCATGACGTCCCTGAAGACCATGAAGAGCATCAGACCGATGAGCAGGATGAAGCCCACGGTGTGGACATAGCGCTCTTTCTCTGGATCCACCGGACTGCCCTTCAAGATTTCAACGAAGATGAACAGAATTCTGCCACCGTCGAGCGCCGGAAAGGGAAGCAGGTTGACGATCCCCAAATTGATAGAAATATAGGCGGCCAGGTACAGGACGTTCATGACGCCCACGCCGGCGGCTTCACCCACAAGGCTCACGATACCCACAGGGCCCACGAGCTCACCCTTGACCTCACCGCGCGGTAGGGCTGCGAGAAAATCAAAGATCCCCAGGGTCAGGGTTTTCACTTCTGTGAAGGCCATGGTCAGAGCCCTTCCGGGGCTTTTCTCGAACTGGGGAGCGATGCCGATCAGGTAGCGCCCGACTTCCTCATCAAAGGCCGCCTCTAGGGTCACGGTACGTTCTGCTCCCCCGCTGATGACCGTCAGTTGAAAAGGTGCGCCACCTGTTTCCTCGATGGATTCCACGAGAGTCGACCAGTCGTCGATGGGTCGATCGTCGAGCGCCACCACGCGGTCACCAGTGGAGATCCCCGCGCGAGCGGCTGGGGCACCTTCCGATACATCGGCCACGAGGGTGCTCGGGAAGCCGATGGAGAAAAAGACGATGACAAGCAGGACAACGGCCAAGACAAAATTCATCACGGGTCCGGCGAAAATAACAGAGAGGCGCTGCCAAGGGCTTTTCTCGGAAAAGCTACCCCTTACATCGGAGGCTTCTTCTTCCCCCTCCATACGGACGTAACCGCCGATGGGGAAGGCGCGGATGGCATAGGTAGTCTCCTTGCCCTTCTTCGTGAAGATAGCAGGTCCCATGCCCAGTGCAAACTCATGCACGACGATGCCGTTGGCCTTGGCCAGGGTGAAGTGTCCAAATTCATGCACAAAAACGATCAGTCCGAAGACGAGTACAAAGGAAATAAAGGTGGTCATCTCGAAACGCCTACTTTCTCTACAATCTCACGCTCGATGGCCAGCACATCCTCCACGGAGGGATCCGTGATGATCCGGTGGTCGGCCATGAGTCGCTCGATTTCTCGCGGTATGTCGTAAAATCCAATCTTGTCTTGTAAAAAGGCCGCCACGAGTACTTCGTTGGCCTTGTTGAGCACCGTGGGCATCGATCCCCCGACGCGGAGGGCGCTTTCGGCGAGCGCGAGACACGGGAAGGTCTCGCGATCCGGCGCTTCAAAGGTCATCGCCAGACCCTTGGAAAAATCGAGCCTCTCCAGTGACGTCTCCACGCGACCGGGGTACGTGAGCGCGTAGACGATAGGCCCCCGCATATCCGCTGGGCCCATCTGTCCGATCACCGAACCATCGACGAACTGTACCATGGAGTGGACCAGGCTCTGCGGATGGACGACCACATCAATCTGATCAGGCGCAAGATCAAAGAGCCACTTGGCCTCGATCACCTCAAGCCCCTTGTTCATCATGGTGGCCGAATCGATGCTGATCTTCTGTCCCATAGACCAATTGGGGTGCTTGAGCGCTTGCCTCTTGCTCACGTGTTCGAGCTCTGTTCTCTTTTTCCCCCGAAAAGGACCGCCGGAGGCCGTCAGAATGACCTTTTCGATTGCGCTTTTCGGCTCACTGCCCAGAGACTGGAACAAAGCACTGTGTTCTGAGTCCACGGGCAGGATGCGCACGCCCTTGTCCCGGGCCCTTGCCATGACGATATGACCGGCGGTCACGAGCGTTTCCTTGTTGGCCAGGGCGATATCAATACCCAGGTCGATGGCCTTCAGCGTGGGCAGCAGTCCGATGCTCCCCACAACAGCCGTCACGAGACGATCCACCGGATTCGAGGCCACGAGCCGTTCGAGAGCATCCGGTCCCGAAAGCACGGGAATGGTGACTTCGCGTGAAAGGCGCTCCGCTGCAAGGGGGTCCGTGACGGCCACGATCTCAGGGGCGTGGCGCTCGATCTGCTCTTTCATCAGATCGATCTGACGGTGGCAAGATAGATAGCGGATCTTGAAGGATCCGGGGTATGTGCTCACGATATCTAAGGTTTGTCGACCGATAGAACCGGTCGATCCGATAAGTCCGATTGTTTTCAATACACTCACTCCTCACGCCTCCTATTCTACCATAAAAAGCCCCATTAGAAAGGGGCTTTCGTGGCGATGCTGATGGCGTAATAGACATAGGGGGCGACGATCAGGATACTGTCGAATCGATCGAGGACGCCCCCGTGTCCGGGCATGATGTTGCCGAAGTCTTTGATTTGGAAGCCCCTTTTGATCTTCGAGGCGACGAGGTCCCCCAGTTGGCTCAAGGCGCTTCCCGCCATGAGGATGGGAATCAGCCAGAGGGTCTGGATCCCGCCCATCACCCAATAGATGTAGATCATACCGAGCACCGTGGCGCCGATGATTCCGCCGACGGCACCCTCTACTGTCTTCTTGGGGCTCACGGATGGGATGAGCTTGGTACGTCCGAGGAACATCCCGCTGAAGTAGGCACTCGTATCGGTCATCCAGGCGACGATGAAGATCAACCAGATCAACGACGCGTGTTCCGAGCGTGCGAAGAGCACGATGTGATAAAGGCTGATGGCGATGTAAACGAAGGCGAGGACCGTCAGACCCACGTCGATCAAACGGTTGCTTTCGGCAAAGATATTCTCGATCAACAGGAGAAAGACCAGGATGTAGATGGTGAAGAAGACAAACTCCGTGGGAAAATCGAAAAAAAGACCTGTGTAGAGAAAAACCGTGGCCAGATAGGCCATCGTTGCGAAGGGCTTGTAGCCTCCGCCCTTGAGAGCCCTAAAGAATTCGTGGAGACCCTTCAGGCTCATGGCCAGGGCCATGAGAATCAAAAAGGGGCCACCCAGGTAGACCGTGAAGAGCAAGAGCCCCAGACCGATCACGGCCGATAGCGTCCTCTTGAGCATCAGGTCACCTCCAGTCCGCCGTAGCGTCGCTGTCTGCTGCCGTACTCTTCGAGAGCAGCGATGTAGGCCTCACGGTTGAAATCCGGCCACAGGCTCTCGGTGAAATAGAGTTCCGAATAAGCAAGCTGCCAGGGTAGAAAATTACTCAACCGAAGCTCTCCGCTGGTCCTGATCATCAGATCGGGGTCGGGCATTCCCGCCGTATCGAGATGATCGGCAATGAGCGCCTCATCGATGGTCTCGGGCGCGTGTCCCTCTGTGACGATCTGTTTTAGGGCGCGGAGGATTTCATCGCGGCCGCCATAGTTGAAGGCGATGTTCACGTTCAGGCCCTTGTTCCCCGAAGTCCGCTCGACAGCGTCCTCAATGGTACGCCGTATCCGATCTTCAACGGGAGCCAGACTGCCGATGGTGGTGATCCTGACCTTGTTTTGGTGGAGCGACTCGAGTTCTTTCTCAAAGTAGACAACCAGAAGGTCCATTAGACCCGTGATCTCTTCTTCGGGTCGCTTCCAGTTCTCCGTGCTAAAAGCATAGAGGGTGATGTGGGCCACCCCGAGCTCATGCGAAGTCTCGATGATCTGCCGGAGCGCTTCTACTCCGGCCTTATGACCGGCCAAACGAGGAAGACCTCTTTTTTTCGCCCATCGACCGTTTCCATCCATGATAAACGCCACATGCCGTGGGACTTCGGTGAGGCGCGGTATTTCCTTCTTCTTTTTCTTTTGGAAAAACATAAACTCGCCCCCTTACAGAAGAAGGCCCTCTCTTGAGAAGAAGGCCTTCTTATTGTTCTTAAACAGCCATGATTTCTTTTTCTTTTTTCTCGGCCAGCTCATCTACGCGATCGATGTGTTCGTCGACCAGATCTTGTACTTCCTTTTCAGCCCGCTTGAGATCGTCTTCCGTCAGTTCGTTGCTTTTCTCCATCTTCTTGAGCTGATCCATGGCATGGCGTCGCTCGTTCCGGATAGCCACTTTTGTCTCTTCTGCCATCTTCTTGACCAGCTTCACTAGCTCTTTACGACGCTCTTCCGTGAGCATAGGGATCGACAGTCGGATCACCTTGCCGTCATTCGATGGGTTCAAGCCCAGATCGGAAGTCAGGATGGCCTTCTCGATGTCGGCCATTGCCCCCTTATCGTAGGGTTGGATTTGCAGGAGCCGTGCTTCCGGCGCAGATACGCTGGCCAGCTGGTTGAGCGGCGTCGGCGATCCGTAGTACATGACGGTGATGTGATCGAGTAGGTTCGGGTTCGCACGACCGGCTCTCACCGTGTGTAGTTCGTCGATAAAAACCTCAATGGTCTTTGCCATTTTGCTCTTAAGTTCGCTATGTACTTTGTTCATCAAATTTCCTCCTTAACAATGGTACCGATGGTTTCACCCGAACAAGCGCGGATGATGTTGCCAGGTTCGTCTAGTCCGAAGACTAGGATGGGAATGTGGTTGTCCATACAGAGCGTGAGCGCAGTAGAGTCCATGACCTTCAGGCCACGGTTGAGTGCGTCAATATAGGTCACCGCATCGAACTTCACTGCTTTCTCGTTCTCCTTCGGATCTGCATCGTAGACGCCATCCACTTTCTTGGCCAGGAGAATCACCTCTGCCTCAATTTCGGCGGCCCGTAATGCGGCCGTCGTATCCGTGCTGAAGTAGGGATTACCTGTGCCCGCTGCAAAAATCACCACACGGCCCTTCTCCAGGTGGCGCACGGCGCGCCGTCGGATATAGGGCTCTGCGATCTGGCGCATCTCAATAGCGCTCATGACCCGAGAGGTCAGACCAATGGATTCCACGGCATCCTGTAGAGCCAAGGCGTTGATCACAGTTGCCATCATGCCCATGTAATCCGCCGTCGTTCGGTCCATGCTACCGCTGGTTCGACCGCGCCAGAAATTCCCGCCACCGATAACGATCGCCACTTCCACGCCGGCGTCGATCAGCGACTTCACTTCCTTAGCCACGGCGATCACCGTTTTATCATCGATGCCAAAACTTTCTTCGCCCGCCATGGCTTCGCCGCTTAACTTCAAAATCACGCGTTTGTATTTCAAGGCTCACAACCCCTCCTCTTCGGTACTTTCTACACTGACATACGAGATTCCTTCAAGAGGCCGTACTTTTTAAGCATATACCCCAAAAAAGAATGCTCACACCCCTTTAAAAAAGAGAACACAAAGTTGTGTTCTCTTCAGGAGACATTAACCGAGTTGCTTAGCAACTTCTTCTGCGAAGTTCTCGCTCTTTTTCTCGAGGCCCTCGCCTACTTCAAAACGTGAGAAACGTCTGATGTTCAAATTCTCACCGATCTTAGCGATCTTTTCTCTGAGTAGGTCTTCGATCACGACATCGGGGTTCTTGATGAAAGGCTGCTCCAGGAGGCAGACTTCCTTGTAGAATTTGTTAATGCGACCCTCGACCATCTTGTCGACGATCTTCTCCGGTTTTCCTTCGTTGAGCGCCTGGGTTCTGAGGATCTCTTTTTCCTTTTCGATCTCTTCAGCGGGTACTTCTTCACGACGGATGTACAGCGGGTTGGATGCAGCGATCTGCATGGCGATGTCACGCGCGAATGTCTGGAACTCTTCGTTCTTCGCAACGAAGTCCGTCTCGGAGTTGATCTCAACCAGAACACCGATGCGATCCCCATGGATGTAAGCGGTCACAATTCCCTCGGAAGCAAGACGATCGGCTTTTTTGGCCGCCTTCGCGAGACCTTTTTCACGGAGAAACTTGATGGCCTCTTCCATGTTTCCGTCATTAGCTTCTAGAGCTTTCTTGCAGTCGAGCATACCTGCGCTCGTGGCTTCTCTTAATTCTTTGATCATCGCAGCTGTTACTGCCATAATAACGACCTCCTTCGATATATCGTTTCTCAGAAGAAGCGGGTAAGCGATCACTTACCCGCTCCACACGGTTTCTCTATGCTTCTGTCGACACTTCTTCGCTGGTCTCTTCATCGTCAACGAGCTGTTCGCCCTGACGACCCTCGAGCACGGCGTCAGCCATGGTCTTGGAAAGAAGTTTGACTGCACGGATGGCATCGTCGTTACCGGGGATCACGAGATCCACTTCATCCGGATCACAGTTCGTGTCGACGATCGCGATCACGGGGATGCCGAGTGAACGTGCTTCGTGCACGGCGATTTTCTCTTTCTTAGGGTCGATAACAAAGAGTACGTCGGGAAGGCCGTTCATGTCCTTGATCCCGCCAAGGAATCGCTCGAGCTTTTCCTTCTTATGTTTGAGTTGAATAACTTCTTTTTTGGGCAACAGGTCGAAAGTACCATCCTGCTCCTGCTCGTCCAATTCGTACAGCAGCTCGATACGCTTGCTGATCGTCTTGAAGTTCGTGAGCATGCCACCGAGCCAACGCTCGGCCACGTAGTACTGTCCACAACGCTTGGCCTCTTGCTTAATGGCCTCCTGCGCCTGCTTCTTCGTACCGACGAAGAGCACTTTTTTTCCTTCTTCTGAAATTTGACGGATGAGCTCGTAAGCGTCCTCTACCTTCTTCACCGTCTGCTGGAGATCGATGATGTAGATACCGTTACGCTCGGTGAAGATGTATTCCTTCATCTTCGGGTTCCATCGTCTTGTCTGGTGGCCGAAGTGTACGCCGGCCTCCAAGAGTTGCTTCATTGAGATTACTGACATTTCATTTCCTCCTTGGTTTTCCTCCGCTCGCGATCATCCACCCGCGGGAACCCGAACGTTGTCGGGCAGGATCCCTAGTGTTACGCGGCGTGTGTGTTTTGTCACCTTCAAAAGTATACCACGTGTCCCGGGCCTTCGCAATCTTTTTTGGCCAAAAATGGAGAGAAGACAAAGCGTGGGCTTCGTCCTAGCGGTTGCGCCTGTGTTTCAGTAGTTTCAACTCCCCCAGACCCATGCCGAGGTGCTTGGCGATCTGCTGTTCGCTCAATCCCTGGTCTTCGAGCTGGCTGATCTTTCGGAGCTTTTCCTCCAGCTCTGGATCGCGTGCGACGGGTCGCTCGGCCTGTTCGATGGGCTCAGCCTGTGGTGGCGGTGGAGTCTCTAGGTCGCTCAGGGTCCCCTCGACCACGCTCATCCGCTCCTCAAGAGCGGCCACGAGCTCGTAGAAGGAGGCGTTCGTCTCCTCTTGTACAGCCTCGAGACGCTGCAGACGTTCCCACCAGTCGAGCGACTCGGGCCGCCGCGTTTGGTGTAAGAGGCGGGTGGACTGAACGGCCCGCGTGATCTCGCGACGAATCAACAACACGGCGATGGCGATGACAATGATCCCGGCGATGATACTCAGTACGGCGATCATCCTTCACACCTTCATGTCGAAACGATCGCCGTGACCGGGTTCGTGATATCGTTCGGCGGAAGGCTGCCCGTCTTCCGCCTTTGCTCCCCCGGCCGCACGCCTTTTGTCGCGCTTGGCATGCCCCTCACCCTTCGTATCGTTCTTCAGCGGGGCCTGTTCTTTGTCCTCGAGAGCCTTCACCTCCTGTTGTTTCTTCTCCGCCTCCTGCTTCTCCTGCAGTTGGGCAGCCTGAAGGGCGTTGGCCTCTTTATGGACCACCGACTCCCTGGCATGATGGAGCATTTGCACCTTCGGTAGCATGACTTGCATATCGATGGGTCTGGTCATCACCGGTCCCCCCTATTTCGAAATGATATCGATTCCCTTCTGGCTTCGCTTGATGGTGACGTTCTTAAAGGTATCCTTGACGTTCATGTAATCACTGGAGATCTGGATCTTCACGCCCGGGTACAGGATCCCGGCATCGATCTTGGCCTCCCGGGCCGTCTTAAACTTCTCGCTGATCGATTCGTTGCGGTCGGCCAGATCCTTGAGATTCTTGCGATAACGTTCGCTGTTGTCCCTGGTGTTTTTCAAAAGTGCTGCGGTCTTCGCATCATCGGGCTGGGCGCGGAGTTTCTTCTCAAGAAGAGCCGTCGCCTGGTTGAGCTTGTTGATACTTTCTTTCACCTGCTTCATCTCTTCTGAAATCTGTTGAAACTCCAAGATCATCTCTTGATCGATACCGAGCCGGATCCGGGTTTGGGTCCCCATCTCCGATCCGACGATCTTGGCGTCGATGGCCTCCTTCACATTGGTGATTCCCCCAACGAGGCTCCCCTTCTTTCCCTTGAGGATGACCTTGCCATCGCAGATGACCTCCGAGTGCATGATGGTATCCGCCTCGATGTTTCCTTTTACGATGACCTTCGCATTGATGATGTACTTGCTGACCAGGTTCCCATCCGTGGTGATCACCGCTCGGTCGTTACCCTGGATCCCACCGTTGATCATGATATCGCCACCGCTCGTGAGCCGTGCCGATTCCACGAGCCCATTGATGATGAGCTGATCCTTCGCTTTGATCTCAAAATCACTGATGACATTTCCCTTCACCCGTACCTCGCCGTTGAAGTCAATGTTGCCGGTTCCGAGGCCGACATCACTGTCGATTTCTAAGACGCTGAGCACACTCACGCGGCTGTCGTCCACCTTGACGACGCCCTCGGTATCTGCTAGGATGGCCGAACCATCACGAGAGACGGAAACATTTTTACCCACTTTGAAGGGGGTGTCCTTGCCCATTTTCCCGTGGATCGCCTTGCCCGTCACGGTGGTCCCGTCCTTGCCCTCCGTAGGACTCGTCTTGGTGGCCAGGATCGCACCGCGCTTGACGGTCTCTATGTAGTTCATGTCTTTGAAGTTGACGGATCCGTCATCCTCGATTTTCGGTTTGATCTCGTGCTGGTAATCGATCAAAAAGGTAATCTCGGCCGAACTACCGTTTTCGTGGGGAATGCCTTCCGCAACGAGCAGGGAGTCGACGTTCCGGGGATTGTCCGCCAGTTGCTGTAGAACGGTTTCTTTGATACCAAAGACCACATTCTTCTTCGCTAGCGCTTCCTTGAGATCCTGAAGGGTCAGGAAAACCTCTTTGTCGAGCAAGTGAAGGGTCAGATAGGCTGCATAGTAATCGTTAGATAGTGTCACGTCAATTTTATAACTTTCAACATTTTCCACAAAACCCCACCTCACACAGGACTACAAGTGATAACATCGATACCGCCGGTGGATCTTTTACGATTGATCTAGGCGGACCTTCAACTTTGCGATGGCCTTGGAATGAATCTGGCTGATCCGCGATTCAGTCAGCGAAAGAATCTCTGCGATCTCTCGATAGGTCATTTCATCGTAGTAATAGAGACCGATGACCAGGCGTTCTTTTTCGGCCAGGCGATCGATTCCCTCGACCAGTCGTTTCTTGAGATCTGTGTCGAGGGCCACGGCCTCGGGCTGCACATCACGGTGCTCGCTGGGCAGATCGAAATGCACCTGTGACTGGATGCGATCCTCTAGGCTCACCACGCTGAAGGTGGCGATCTCTGCGGTCATCTCGTCGAGCTCCTCGAGGTCGATGCCCATACGATCGGCGAGCGCTTCGTCGGGTACATCTACGCCATACTGATTCTGGAGTTCCGACAGGGCACGCTCATAGCGCTTTGCCTTGGAGCGAACGCTCCGCGGTACCCAGTCGAGACTGCGGATTTGATCGATGATGGCACCGCGGATACGGATATTGGCGTAGGTCTCGAACTTGACCCCTTTTTGGTGATCGAACTTGTCGATCGCATCGATGAGGCCGATGACACCGTAGCTCACGAGATCATCAAAATCCACGTGGTCTCGGTACGTCGTGTACAGGCGACCGGCGACAATCTTGACGACCTCTAGATAGCGAAGAATGATCGCTTCCTTTTTCTCCTCCGTGGGATGCTCATTGTATGATTTCCAAATGGATTCTGCCGTCATGCCTGCACCCCCGTTCTCAGACGGTTCTGTTGCCGTGACCAATGGTCTTGATGAACAGTTCCCCTGTGGTCGAGTAGAATTCGATGGTCCGGCCGAAGTTGCCGCCGGTTTCATCGGCCAACAAGGGAATCTTGCGTTCTGAGAGCAGAGCGCGGACGGCCTCCGTATTACGCTTGCCCACTTGCATCACATCGTTGCCAGAAGATACTGCAAACATTTGAGCCCCACCGGCGATTTTACAGACAATCCGGTCGCTGTTGGCCCCAAGTCGGATCATCTCATCGATGAGGGTCTCTAGTCCCGTATCGGCAAATTTCGCCTTATTCTGGTTGTTGCGAATGGTTTTCGACGAGGGTAGCATGATATGGGCCATGCCGGTGACCTTGGTCCTCGGGTCATAAAGACAGATACCCACACAGGAGCCGAGCCCCAGGGTCGTCAGTCCGGCCGGCGCCCTCGTCGCCTTTAGATCGGCCATTCCAACTTTGATCAGATCGCTCATAAGGCGACCCCCAGACTCGTCATGAGTCGTTCGTAAGAGTCGATATCCGGTATCAAGAAGAAAAACCCGTTGACGCTCTTGCTGTTCATCTCTTCGAAGAACTCGTTTTCGATGATGAGGATCTTATCGCTCACGTAGCCAAACTCGATTGCTGGGACGCTCAAGATGGCGCCGGCCATATCGATGGCAATCGCCGGTGGCGAAATCTTGATCGAGAGGTTCGTGAGATTTGAGAGAGAAGCGATGTAGGATCCTGACAAGATATTGCCGATCTCCATGAGTGCGGAAATCGTCATATCGTCGAAAGTATCGGTCTCGATGGGCATAAGGAGATTGATCAGATTGATCGCAGAGTCGCGATCGAGCAGGAACATGATGCTCCCCTCGATATCGCCTTCGAACTGAAAATAGATGCCACTGACGATTTCCTCAGCGCCTCCGATCAAGTCGGGCACATCCTCAAAATCCATCATGTTGACCTTTGGCACCTTCATATCGACTTTCTTGTCGATCATCTGCGCCAAGGCCGTGGCGGCGTTGCCGGCACCGATGTTGCCGATCTCCCGGAGCACATCCAGCACCACGTCGCTTAAGTTGTCAATGCGGCCCATGGCTACCTCCTCACCTTATGCCTGATCGGACAGTTCATCGACGGCCAACACTTTTTCGAGATCGATCAACATGATGATCCTACCGTTGTGTTTGCCCACTTGCTTGATGAAGTCCTCATTGTAGTTGCCCTTGACCGAAGGGGCATTGTCGATGTCGTCGGTGTTCAGCTGGAGCACTTCTGACGAAGCGTCGACGATCATACCGATTTTGTAGTCGTTGACGTTCACGATGATCACGCGGTTCTCATCGGTGTACTCTCGCTTTTCGATACCGAATCGTTCCCGCATATCGATGACGGGAATCACGATGCCGCGTAGGTTGACCACACCCTTCACGTAAGAGGGCGTGTAAGGGACACGGGTGATCGGAATGATCTTCTCGATGTTCTCCACATTCATGATGTCAATCCCGTAAAATTCGCGATTGAGCTTGAAAATAACGTATTCTCTGATTTGGCTCATTCATTACACCCCTTTAAAACAGTTGGTTCGGATCGACGATCAGGGCAACCCCACCGTTACCGAGGATTGTAGCGCCGGCGATGATCTTGGTGCCCGCGAGATACTTGCCGAGGGACTTGATGACGATCTCCTGTTGTCCGATGAGACTATCCACAACAAGGCCGGCTTCCGATTGACCCTTCTTGACGATGACGACCACCATTTCCTCTTCTTGAGGTGCATCGGCCGGTCGCTCCACATGGAGGATATCGCCGAGACGTAGAATGGGAAGCGTTTTGTTTCTGTAGAGCACGACTTCCTGGTTCTGGATCAAGGTCAGATCCGATTCTGGTATGGTCGTGATCTCCTTGATGTTGTTCAGCGGCACTGCGTACTTCTCATCAGCCAGGTTGACCATGAGCGCCTGGATGATCGCCAGTGTCAGTGGCAGGCGAATAATGAACTTAGACCCCTTGCCCTTTTGCGATTGGACCTCTACTGTACCGTTGAGGCTCTCGATCTTGGACTTGACCACATCGAGGCCCACCCCGCGACCCGATAGGTCGGTGACGGTTTCGGCGGTACTGAAGCCCGGCATGAAGAGAAGATTGATGATCTCCTGCTGGCTGAGGTTCTCCACTTCCTGGCTCGACACGAGTCCCTTGTGGATGGCCTTCTTGAGCACGCGATCGGAATCGATGCCGCCGCCATCATCTTCTACTTCGATGACCACCGTGTTGCCATCGGGATAAGCCTTGAGAGCAACGGTGCCCTGCTCGGGTTTATCCAATCGATAGCGTTCTTCGGGAGACTCGATCCCATGGTCGATGGAGTTTCGAATCAGGTGGATCAGCGGATCGCCGATCTCGTCGATCACCGTGCGGTCGACCTCCGTCTCTTCCCCGCTCATGATCAGATTGATGTTTTTGCCAAGATCTCTCGAGAGATCCCGTACCATGCGGGGGAACCGGTTGAAAGTTCGTTCCACGGGTACCATGCGGACCTTCATCACGGCATCGTGCAGGCTCGTGGTAATCCGCTCGAGGTACTCCACCGTATCATTTAGATTCTGGTGTGTGTTCGTATCGTGGTCTTCGAGCCGCGTCTTGATGATGATCAGCTCGGAAACCAGGTTCATCAGGTTGTCAAGACGAGAGATGTCGACGCGAACGGTCTTAGAAGTCTTCGCCTTCTCGACCTTCTGCGTCGCGTCCGCTTCTGCCTCATCCAACTCCTTCAGCTGGTGGATCTTCTCGTTGAGATCCGTGATCTCATCCGCGGTCACCATCGGACTGTAATCCTCCGTGTCCTCTAGGAGCGCCTGGGTGACAGGTGCAATCTCCACCGAAGTAATTTCACTGATCCTCATCATCTCGCTCTGCAGTGCTTTTTCACTGAGCTTGCCCACGTAAAGCAGCTCGAAAGAACGATCGAATTTTTCATCCTCGATGAGCTCCGCCGTTGGTTCGGACTTGAGCACCTCACCGAACTGCTCGAGGGTGTTGAAGACGATAAAAGCGCGTGCGGATTTGAGCAGACATCCTTCATCGAGGGTAATCCGCACCATGTGCGCGAGGTTGTTCTGCTCGAGGGCAGTGTAGAGTACCTCTTTCACATCGGTCAGATCCAATGCGAAGGCCGCAGAGTCGGCGACGGGTACCGTTTCCTCCACCGCCTCTTCTACGACCTCTTCCGTCTCCAGGGACGGTGTCTCCGCCTTCGGAGCAATATGGTCGGCAGATTTCGTCTCGGCGATGACCTTCAGTCGTTCCACCAGATCGGTGGTGTCAAGGGTGCCCTCTTTACCGGTGCTCTCGAGGTGACCGACATAGGCCTCGAGGGCATCAAAGCATTCGAAGAGCACGTCGATGATCGCCGTGTTCACTTCAATCTCTTTGTTTCTGACAAGGTGGAGCACGTTTTCCATCTCGTGGGTCAGGTTCGCCACTTTGGTGAATCCCATGGTACCGGCCATGCCTTTGATTGTATGTGCCACCCGAAAGATTTCATTCAAAAGGCTGAGATCTGATTTGTCCTTTTCGAGTGTCAACAGGATTTCATTCATGTTTTGCAGATGGTCCTTGGATTCGTCGATAAATATTTCTAGGTATTGGCTCATATCCATGTGATCTACACCCCCACAGCTTTCTCTATTTCACTGGCAATTTTCTGTAAGTCGACAATACGGTCGACGATGCCCATGTTAACGGCTGCTCTCGGCATACCGTAGACGACACAACTTTCCTCGTTCTGGGCGATGATGTGATTTCCCCGACCTTTTAACGAACGTAGTCCCTTTGCCCCATCGGAACCCATGCCCGTCATGATGACGCCGACAACGTTCTCTAGACCCAGGGAGTCGAGCGAAGCGAAAAGTGCATCGGCCGATGGTCGATGACCTGAGACCGTTTCCCCACCATCGAGTGTCACCACGAAGGATCCCTCGCGTTTGACGACCTTCAGGTGCTTATCACCCGGGGCAATGTACACGCACCCGGCTTCAAGCGTCTCCCCATCTTCCGCTTCTTTGACGCGCAGGGTCGACAGGGTATCCATCCGCTCGGATAAAGACTTGGTGAAACCCGGAGGCATGTGCTGTACCACGAGCACGGCCGCATCGAGATCCGCCGGCAGAGCCGGGATCACTGTTTGCAGGGCTCGGGGTCCCCCGGTGGACGTGCCGATGGCAACGATCTTCTTCAGGCGACCCGAGGACTTGGGTCTTGGCGTGGTATCCGGACGTTTCACCCTGGCGGGTGCGGCCGTTGCCCGTGACACCTTGATCTTGGCCGCAACCTTGATTTTTTCCGTGAGATCCGTACGCACCTCTTCTGTGTTCACGCGGAAAATGTTCGTGGGTTTCGTAATGAAATCCACGGCGCCCAGCTCGAGTGCCCGGATGGTGGCATCTGCACCTTCCGAGGTCAACGAGCTCAGCATGATCACGGGCCGTGGGGCTTGTGTCATGATCTGCTCGAGGGCATCGAGTCCGTTCATGATGGGCATCTCCACATCGAGGGTGACGACGTCGGGATCGAGTTCTTTCACTTTTTCCAGTGCCTCACGGCCGTTGCGCGCCGTCCCGACCACCTCGATGGTCGGATCGAGCTCAAAGAGGTCCGTGATGATTTTTCTCATGAATGCGGAATCATCAACAACGAGTACAGTGACTTTCACTCACACCATTCCTTTATCGAGAAGCTGGCGTTCGCGATCGAAAATATACCGCACAATCCGCTTCTTATCCTTTTCGCTTAGGTCTACAAAGGCAAGCCCGTACTCGTAGTACCGGCCCTCAAAACCGATGTAACGTTGCACGGTGGCTTCGAGGGCAATGTGGTCGCGGCCCATTTGAAAGGTCACCAGGTAGATCATTTCTGAATCGAGGGTGTAACGCGTCTTCAACCGCAGCCCCCCCGCGCTCAGGTCGATGCTCAGACCCTGGAAAGACTCACGTCCATCATCGATAATAATCTCGTTTTCTACCACGGGCTCCCTAGCTTGTCTCGAAAGGGTCACCTCGGCCACGAAGGGCATCCTGTAATAAGCACGACGCTGCTTCTTCTCGATCGGCGATACGCGCTCGACGATCAGGGCCTTGAGGTTGTCGTGTTCTAGCCTTCTGACCACTTTGCCTTTAAATGTAAATATACCCAATTTTTCGTGGCTGTATCTGTATACCGCCACCTTTCCCAGCGGTACCAAACAGTAGGAGGCCTGCCGAATGGGTACTGCGATCAAGAGGTGTCGGTCGTCGATCACTTTGTAGACACCCGTTTTCATCGGGTCCGGATGCGACGGATCCGAAAACTGGAGCTCTAGTGTATCGCCTATGGTCAGTAACTTATCAAATGTTGTCATGAGATCGGTGACCCGTCACCCCATTTCTAAAATTGGCTGAACAACCGGTTCATGAAGCGAGAAAAACCGCTCACGTGTAAAGGAACATGATCCTTGCGATCGATGTTCTGTGCAATGAGCTCCACGCCTTTGGAGGCCAGGGAGTTAGGATAGGCCATCATGTAGGGTGTTTGGTTTTTAACCGACGTCCGGACGTTTTTGTCTTCATAGACATAGCCAAGGTTTTCAAGATCTCGCTTGAGAAACTGACGGCTTGCATTGTTGATTTTCATGAAGACATCTTCTGCTTCCTTTTGATTGCTCGCTTTGTTCACGACGACCTGAATCAATTTCTCTTCATCGGCAATGTTCTTGATCACGGCATAGGCATCCGTGATCGAAGTGGGATCAGCCGTTACTACCATGATAACATCTGTGGCCGCCTCTATAAAGGACAAAACGGATTTGTGGATCCCGGCTCCCGTATCGATCAGGATGTAGTCGGAGATGCCGTTCAAGAATTCAAAACTCTCGATCAGCAGTCCGATCTGCTCATCGTCGAGATTGACCAGATCGAGGACACCGGATCCACCCGAGAGAACCTTGACGCCTTCGGGCCCCTCGATCAGGATCTCCTCGATAGACTTCTCCCCGGTGATGATATGGTTGAGGTTAAAGCGCGGGACCATCCCGAGGACCACATCGACATTGGCCAGACCGAGATCAGCGTCGATGATGACGACGCGTTTGCCCAGTCGGCCGAGGGCCAGTCCGAGATTTACGGTGAAGCTGGTCTTGCCCACCCCACCCTTGCCACTGGAGACCGTGATGATCCGCGTATCCCCCTTGGGCTTTTCTTTTTTCTTCTCTTCGCCCGGATCTTTCTTGGGCATGCTCTTGGCTACAATTTCTCTTAAACGTTGGGCCTGATCGATCATCTTGCTTCCCCCACGATATCGGCGATCACCTTATCCGGTGAAGCCACTTCGATGTCATCGGGTACGCTCTGACCCGTCGTGAAATAAGAGAGCGGACGTCCCGTGAGCACTTTGATGTTCACGATGTTGGCCAGTGAAGACGCCTCGTCGAGCTTGGTGAAGATCAAGCGGTACTCATCGAGGAAACGATAGCTCTCGAGAATGCTGATGAGGTCTTTGTAGCCCGTCGTGAGGCTGAGCACCAGGTAGATCTCGGGGTTCTCCATATAGCGCAGGATGCCCTCGATATCTTCCCTCAGTTCCTTGGACTTGTGGCTGCGGCCAGCTGTATCCACCAAGATGAAGTCGCGATCAGCATAAGACTTGATGGCCTCCTTCAGTTCATCCGGTTCGTAGACCACTGTCAGGGGGATCCCCAGGATTTCCGAGTAGGTCTTGAGCTGTTCCACGGCCGCAATGCGGTATGTATCGGCAGTGATCAGACCGACCTTCTTGTTGTCGATCAGCGATAGCCTGGCTGCCAGTTTGGCCAGCGTGGTCGTTTTTCCCACGCCCGTCGGTCCGACGAACAGACATGTTCTTCTGCCCTCTTTGATCTCATCGATCACGGCGGGTTTACCAAGGTATTCTCTCAGGATGACCCGGATGGCACCGGCCACGTTCTCGGGACTAGACTTTTCAAGATTAATCTGACGCTTGATGATGTCCAGTACCTTCAGGGCGATGTTCTCCCTCACCCCACCGTCGGTCATGATCTTCAGGTAGGTACGCTCAGCGTCATTGGGCATCACATTCGGGGCTAGTTTGCCGTCCGTCGGGCCCTGGGCCGGCGCAACGTTCTCCTTGCTTTCGATTTTTGCCACAATCTGATTGATCATCTCCCTGAGCTCGGCAATTTCGCCCGCCCTCGGGTCCGGCTCGTCGGCCTTGGCCTTCGGCTGGATGGGTATGTGGACAGGTTCCTTCTCGTCCACCGCGGCCACAACCTCCACGAGCTTCGGTTTGAAGCTGCCGAGCAAGCCGGGACGTTTGATCTTACGGGTGTTCAGAATGACCGCATCGACTCCGAGCTCGTTCTTGATCTTGATCATCGCCTCATTGATATCATTACCAATATACCGTTTGACTTTCATCTTAGATGCTCACCGTCCCTACACTGTGGAGTTCTACGTCTTGTTCGAGTTCATTGTAGCTGAGTACGATCAGATCCGGAATCACCGGCTCTGTCAAGCGTTTGAAATAAAAGCGTACGATCGGGGCGGTGACCACGACCGGTTGTTCACCCATTTGCACCAGATGCTGCAGGGACTCGGCCAGACGATCGATCACGTGCTGTGATGTCCGCGGGTTGATGTTGAGATAGGTCCCCGAGTCCGATTGCTCGATGGCGTCCATCAGCTCGTTTTCAAGGGTTTGATCGAGGGTCACCACATTCGCCCGTTTTTGCGGGAAGTACTCGTTTGAAAGCATCCTCCGTAGCCCCTGCCGGGTGTATTCCGTCAGAATGTTCACATCCTTCATCCCGTGGGCGTGATCGGCCAGGGTCTCGAGAATCGAACCCAAATCCCTGATCGACACGCCCTCCCTCAAGAGATTGGCGAGAACCTTCTGGATCTCACCCAAACTGAGCAGATTGGGAATGAGCTCGTCCACGAGCGCCGCCTGGTCTTCCCGGACATTGTCCACCAGGGTCTTGGTGTCCTGGCGAGAGAGGAGCTCGTGGGCGTGGCGCTTGATCACTTCGGTGAGGTGGGTGGAGATCACACTGGAGGGGTCTACCACGGTATAGCCGAGCACCTCTGCGCGCTCCCGGTCGTCGGCCTTGATCCACTTCGCGGGTAGACCGAAAGCGGGCTCGATGGTGTCGATCCCCTCGATTTGTCCCTCCGCCGTTCCCGGATCCATGGCCATGAGATGATCGAAGACAATCTGGCCGCGGGCCACCTCGTTCCCCTTGATCTTGATCATGTACTCGTTAGATTCGAGCTGGATGTTGTCCCTGAGCCGGATCATGGGCACGACCATGCCGAGCTCGAGGGCGATCTGACGTCGGATCATGATCAGGCGGTCGAAAAGGTCCCCCCCTTGATTGGGATCGGCCAGCGGGATGACACCATAGCCGAACTCCAGTTCGATGGGATCCACACCAAGGAGCGGTATGATGTTCTCGGGCTTGCGCATCTTGCCCTCCTCGGAGGTGTCCTCCGGCGTCTCCCCCTCCTCCTCTTCCTCGACAGCCCTTTTGACCTCACGGTTGAAGAGAAAGCCGAGATAGATGAAGATGACCGAAAGCAGGACGAGCGGAAAAAAGGGCAGCGGGGTGAAAATTCCCAGTGCCGCCAAAATGACCCCAACGATGAAGAGCACCTGGGGTTGGCTGAAGAGCTGGCGTATGACATCGCTACCCAGGTTTGAATCCGAGGCGGCGCGCGTGACCACAATACCTGTCCCAGTGGAGATCATGAGGGCCGGGATCTGGCTCACCAGGCCATCGCCCACCGTCAGGAGGGTGTACCGGCTCAGTGATTCCGTCAAGGTCAAGTTCAGTGTGAGCATACCGATGGTAAAACCTGCCATGATGTTGATCAACGTGATAATGATCCCCGCGATGGCATCTCCCTTGACGAATTTGGAGGCACCATCCATGGCGCCGTAAAAATCCGCCTCACGCTGGATCTTGAGGCGTCGGTCCTTCGCTTCGGGTTCTGTGATCAGTCCCGAGTTCAAGTCGGCATCGATGGCCATCTGCTTGCCGGGCATTGCGTCGAGGGTAAAGCGGGCGGCAACTTCCGACACCCGTTCGGCACCCTTGGTGATTACGAGAAACTGGATGATCACGATGATGACGAAAATGATGAAGCCGACAATGGCATCTCCACCGATTACAAAGGAGCCAAAGGCATCGATCACGGCGCCCGCCTGACCTTGACTCAAGATATAACGTGTGGTCGAGATATTGAGGGCCAAGCGAAAAAGCGTCGTGATGAGTAGTAGCGAGGGGAAAATCGAGAATTGCAGGGGTTCGGTGATAAACATGGCGATCAGCATCACCGTCATCGCCAGGGAGATGTTCAACGACAGAAAGAAGTCGAGGAAACCCAGCGGTACGGGGATGATGATCAAGAGCACGATGGCGATGACCAGGAGGGCCACGAATATGTCTGCGTAACGTTGGATCATGTCATATCACCCTGTCAATTCTTGAGTCGGTAAACGTAGGCCAGCACCTCGGCAACGGCTTCGTAAAGGTCCGGCGGCACCAGATCGCCCAGATCACACAAATCGTATAGGCTCCTGGCCAGTGGTTTGTTCTCGACGATCGGCACGTCGTTCTCGCCGCCGATCTTTTTGATGTTCATGGCCACGAGGTCCTGTCCCTTGGCCACGACCACCGGAGCCTGGGCTCTTGCTAGATCATAGCGGACGGCCACGGCAAAGTGCGTCGGATTGGTGATGATCACGTCGGCCTCTGGGACCTCCTGCATCATCCGGCTCATGGCAAACTGTCTTTGTTTTTCCTTGATTTTAGATTTCAGCAGCGGATCTCCCTCGGACTCCTTGTATTCATCCTTGATCTCTTTCTTGGACATACGGAGGTCCTTCTCATTCTGCCAGACTTTGTAGGCGTAATCGAGGACCGCCAGGGCAAGGAGCACGGCCGCGGCACGCACGCCCACCCCGAAGAGGAGCTCCCACATGAGGGCCGCGATCTGCGCGACGGACAAATCGAGAACCGATAGGATCTCCCCCTGCCGACCGAAGAGGTAATTGAGGACCACGGCCACAAGGATACCGCCCTTGAGAAGCGACTTGACCAGCTCCACCAGGCTTCTCAGGCTAAAGAGCTTTTTGAAACCACTGATGGGGTTGATTTTGTCAAGCTTGAACTTCAGTGTCTCCGTAGTGAAGAGTGCCCCCACCTGTAGGAAGCTCAGGAGCAGGCCGGTGGCCAGGGCCACCATCAGTACGGGGAGAATCAACACGATCAGCTCTTCGATGGCCTGCTGAAAGAGCGGAATGATGTTTCCGAAGGAAAAGAGCCCTTCCGTTTCGGTCATCAGATCACTGACCAGACGATAGAAGGCGATCACGCGGGTCGTATAGTAGTCGGTGGTCATGTTGATCGTGACCATGACCGCCAGAAAGATCACGGCAGTGGTCAGATCGCGGGATTGAACGACCTGTCCCTTCTTGCGCGCATCTCGTTTTTTCTTGGCTGTCGCTTTTTCCGTTTTTTCCCCCGCGGCGAAGAGCTGCAGGTTCATCGCCGGCGTTCGCATCATCATCACATCCCCAGGCTGAGTAATCTTGCCAAGGATTCGAAAATCCTGACGAAAACATGGGTAAAGGCGTCGTAGTAGTAGGGCATGAAGAGGAGAAAGAGGTAGAAGCCCACGAAGATCTTCAGGGGCAAACCCACGATAAAAACGTTGAGCCCCGGCATTGCCTTCGATAAGAGCCCCAGCAGGAGGTTGGTCACGAGGATCGTCACGATAAAAGGGGCGGCGATTTGGAAACCGATAACAAAGGATTGTGCCATGCTATCGAGGTAGAGATCGATGAGCGCGGTCTTCAAGAGGGAAGTGCCCAGCGGCACCACTTGGAAAGAACGGGCCAGCGCCAAAATCACCTGGTGATGAAGGTCAAGCGACAAGAAGACCATCACGGCGAAGATGTAAAAGAAGTTGGCCGTCACAGGAATCTGTGCGTCGTCTTCGGGGCTGATGACATTGACGATTGCGAACCCAATGTTAAAGTCCACCATCACCCCGGCAATATAGAGAAAATTAAAAAGCAGGCTGATCACAAGACCGAAGGCGAGTCCGTTGATGAATTCCATGCCTATGTAGTAGATCAGCTCGTAAAAGGTCCCCACTTCCAATAGGTTGAACCCCAGGTTGGTCAGCGGTAAGAGGAAGAGCGCGAGCATGGCGATCAGTGCCACGCGAAATCGATTCGGCGCATTACCGATGTTGAAAATCGGTGTGATCACAAACATGCCCAGAACCCGTGCAAAAACGAAGCTGTAATAGGGAATAGCCTCTAGCATCGCATCACACAACCAGTAGGTCGATCATGTTGAACAGGCGCATCGTGAAATCGATCAGTTCAGAAAAGATCCAACTCGTGGTCAAGAGAAGCGTTAGGAAGATGGCTAGAATCTTCGGAACAAAAGCGAGCGTCTGCTCCTGGATCTGTGTGGTCGCCTGAAAAACGGCGACCACGAGTCCCACGAAGAGCCCCACCAGCAACATGGGCGCGGAGAGCATCAAGATCGTACGGATGGCCTGTGTGAAGACGTCTAAAATCATGGCTTCATCCATTACCCCATCACCTCACTGTCAAGATTAGTTTTTCAACGACCAAGTGCCAACCGTCCACCATGATGAAGAGCAGGACCTTGAAGGGCAGCGAGATCATCACCGGCGGTAGCATCATCATGCCGAGGGCCATCAGTGTCGAGGCCACGATCATGTCGATCACCACAAAGGGAATGAACAAAAGAAATCCAATCTCGAAGCCTAGTTTCAGCTCGCTCAGAATGAAGGAGGGGATGACAACCGTCAGGGACAGATTGTCCGGATCACTCAGATTCTCCACCCCCGCAAGATCTGCAAAGAGCATGAGGTCCTTGGTCCTTACTTGCCGGAGCATGAAATCCTTGAGAGGAACGGAGGCCTCCTCGAGAAAAGTCTCCTGATCGATCTGCCCTTCCATGAAGGGCGTATAGGCGTCATCCATAATAGCGCCAAAGGTCGGTGCCATGACAAAAAACGTCAAAAACAAGGCGAGTCCAATCAACACTTGATTGGGCGGTGTGCCTTGAAGGGAAAGTGCGCGGCGAATGAAGCTGAAGACGATGATAAAGCGTGTGAAAGCCGTCATCATGATCAGAATCGAAGGCGCGAGCGCCAGGATGGTCAGAAGGATCAACAGTTGAACGCTATTCGCCACTTCCTCTGGTCCCTCCGCGGGAGAGAGATTGAAATCCAGAGAAGGGATGGTGAGCGGAGCGGCCGCGTGGGCGGCCGTACTAGAGATCAGCACGAAGAGCAGGATCATGAGCAGCGTTTTACGCTTCATGGTCGTTCCCCTCCTCTCGATTCATTATTTTTCTCAATAACTTGGAAAAAGCGTCGTGGTCACGATCAGATGCCACAGGCGCTTCAAAAGTGAGGTCATCCCTTTGGTCGATGACTTCTATACCATTTTTATGAAGACCGAGCACGTAGCTTTTCCCCTCCAGATCCACGACGATGATCGACTTATCACCACCGAGGTGGACGCGTTCGACCACCTTGACATGACGCTTGAGCAGCTGCCGCTGCTGGGTTCTTCCTATGTAACGCGTCGTGCGGTAGACGACATAGAAAAAAACGCCTAGGATCGCCAGATACCGAATCACGAACCAGGCGTCCGCCAACGGGCTATTGTTTTCCACCATAAGGAAAAAGGAAAAGATTTCAAACATGAAACTTCTCCTTAACCTAAGACTTTTTTGACAGCCTCGATCACGCGGTCAGCCTGGAAGGGTTTCACAATGAAATCCTTGGCGCCGGCTTGAATGGATTCGATAACCATCGCCTGTTGCCCCATGGCAGAGCACATGACGATCTTGGCAGCCGCATCAATTTTTTTGATTTCTTTTACCGCTTCGATTCCATCGACCTCTGGCATCGTGATATCCATGATCACCAGATCAGGCGTGAGCTCTTTGAACTTTTCGATCGCCTTTGCACCGTTCTCGGCTTCACCCAACACGATGTACCCGTTCTTGGTGAGTACATCCTTGATCATCATGCGCATAAAAGCGGCGTCGTCTACAATTAGAATTCCATTTGCCATCTTATTAAGAGCCTCCTTAGACTATATTGAATCGATGATTTTTTCCGGTACGACGATATCGGTGATCCTGATTCCGTAATTCTCGTCAACGACAACGACCTCGCCCTTGGCGATCCGCTTTCCGTTGGCCAGAATATCAAGGGCTTCACCGACCAGCTTGTCGAGTTCCACCACGGTTCCCACACCAAAATCAAGAATATCTTCAATGCGTTTCGACGTGCGCCCGAGCTCTACCGTGATCTCCAGCGGCACATCGCGAATGATACCTATATCGTTATTATAATATACTTGACTCGGATTTTCATCAAAAGATTCAAATTCAAGTTTTTTTGCATTCACCGGCTCCTGGGCAGGCATCTGCTGCTGCATAGGTTGTGCCCTCTGCTGGGGTTGCGGTGGCGTCTGTTGCACCTGCGGGGTGCGAGGAGGCGCCTGAGGTGTCTGCGCTTGAGGCTGCGGTTGCCTTTCGGCTTGTGGTTGGGGTTGAGCGATCGCGGCCGACTCCTGCTCGAGGATTTCATCAAGTTCATTGCTATCGGAGGTGGTCATCAGTTTACTGATCAGTTGCTTGGCCACATCGATCGGAATAATCTGCATGATCTCAGAATCGATCAGATCGCCCACCTTGATATTGAAGGCCACGCGCACGACGTCTTCATCGAGATCGAGATCGAAAACGCTGAAGTCGAGCTGTTTGATCTTATCGTAATAGGCCTCCGGCGGCGTGATGTCGATTTTTGTCCCGAGCATCTCACTCATGGAGGTTGAAGAGGAGCCGATCATCTGGTTCATGGCTTCGTTGATTGCCGACAGGTGAAGATCCGTCAGTTCATCGGCCACGTTGGTCCCTTCGCCACCCATCATGAGATCGGTGATGATCTTCACGTCCTTTTCGTTCAGGACGAGGAGATTGGTCCCCTGGATACCGAGTTTGTAATTAATGTGTATGAGTACGCAGGGGTCGATGAAATTCTCGGAGATGTCGCGAAGGGTCGTCACCGACACCTTTGGTGTTGTGATCGTCACCTTTTGACCCAGGAGCGTAAACAGCGTTGTCGCTGCCGTGCCCATGTTGATGTTGCCGATCTCTCCGATGGCGTCGATTTCGTCAGCTGTAAACCGTTCGATCTCTATACCTGAGCCTTCGTCCATATCTGTTCCGTTGAGCAACGCATCAATTTCTTCTTGGGAGAGCATATCAGCCATCGTTTTCATCTCCTTTCTCCATTACGTCGGTGATTCTGAGTGCCACGCGTTTGTTCCGTATGCCGGGTTGTCCGCGAAACTTGATGTGATCGCCTATGTAGACTTCGAAGTCCTCTTCGATGGGTTTGTCGAGCACGATCACATCGCCGCGCTGAAGATTGAGAAAATCGTTGATGTTGATTCTGGATCGGCCGATGACCGTCCGCATCTCGATATTGCTTTTTCCCAGACCCTTTTTAAGGGCTGTCTTCTCGTCGTCACTCAAAGCCTTCTTTCCAGTCTTGGAAAACCAGAGCTTCGAGCTCAGTTCCGGCAGAATCGGTTCGATCACGTAGTGCGGGATGCAGATGTTGATCATGCCCTCCACGCGTCCGATCTTAAGATTGAAGGTAATGAGCGCAACGGACTCCGTAGGACTGGTGATCTGTGCGAATTGCGAGTTCGTCTCAATGTTCAAGAGTTTCGGTCGGATCTCGATGATGTTACCCCAGGGCTCCTTCAGGAGATTGATGAACTTCATGAGGATATTGTTGAGCAGTGTCATCTCGATTTCCGTCAGCGAGCGATTCTCCTTGGGTTTGGCATTGCGACCGCTTCCACCCAAGATCCGCTCGATCATCGCAAAGGCGATATCGTTGGAAAAATCGATGAGCAGCTCCCCATCGAGGGGGGCAAACTCCACGATTCCAAGAATCGCAGGGTTAGAGATCGAATTGTTGAATTCAGAGTAAATCAGGCTCTGGGTGGAGATCACATTGACCTCTGTGGCGATCCGCAGGTATCCTGAGAGGAAGTTGTTGAGAAGCCTCGAGAAGTTTTCGTGGATAATCTCAAGCGTTCGCAACTGGTCTTTCGCGAACTTATCGGGTCGCGAGAAGTCGTACTTGCGCACGCGCTTTTCCCGTTTGTCCTCCTCGATCTCGGTGACGTCCACCTCACCGGTGCTCAGCGCCGCTAGTAGATCATCTATTTCATTTTGACTTAATACATCGCTCACAATCCCTCACCTCCTTCAGGTCGGGGTATTGGCTCTATCCCTGTATGATGAACTGTAGGAAGTAAACGTTCGAGATGATCTCTGCATCCGATTCAATCGTTTCGATGATCATCTCTCGGATGTCTTCCCTGAGCCTCTCCTGTCCGTTGGGTCGCTGTAGGTTCTCATACTTGGCATTACGAATGATTTCGTAGATATTATTGACGATACGCGTTTGGTTGGCCTGCAGTTCGGTGAGTGTTGCCTCCGAGGTATACTCGATTGCCGGCTCCATCTTCAGGATTTTGCCCTCATCCGCGATATTCGAATACATCTCGCCGAGATTGTACTCGTAATAAGTCACGGGCTCGGGACCACTGTCCCTGAAGACGAAGAAGAACAAGAGTATACCGATGATCACCAGAAGGAGCACCGCGGCTCCTGCGATCAATGCAATTTTCTTCATAATCGGGTCACCTCTATTCTGATGCTTCTTCCGTTTCAGTTGTGTTGAATTTTCTCATGACCACCACGTCCACGCGGCGGTTGTTCTGGCGACCCGCAATGGAGTCGTTGGATGCGATCGGATGGTACTCGCCGTATCCTGAAGCCGACAACCTGTAGGGATCTATACTGCTTGTACTGATAAAGAACTTGAGCACATTGGTCGCTCGGGTGGCGGAGAGTTCCCAGTTCGACGGAAATTGTGCTGTGTTGATGGGTATGTTGTCCGTGTGGCCTTCCACGCGGATGTCCATACTCACAAACTGTGGATCTTTGAGCACTTCACCTAGAAAGGCCAGTGTACCGATGGTCTCCTCCTTGATCACGGCTCTTCCCGAATCAAAGAGAACGTTGTCCGGGAAGCGGATCACCAGGCCGCGATCTTCCAGCTCCACCTGTACTTCAAATTGCAGATCTTCTGCTTCGATGTACTCATTGATGATTTCCTCGAGCACCTGTAAGGTCTCGATCTCTTCTACCGTCTTCGTGATGCTCTGCTCTGGCATGGCGTCGAAGACCAGTTGGTCTTGGTTGAGCGTCTTCCCGCCGGATAATATGCCTGCCGATCCCTGGAAGGATTCCATGATCGCATCGAATTTCTGTGCGTCGATCTCACTGAAGGCAAAGAGCAGGACAAAGAAACACATGAGCAAGGTAACCAGGTCCCCGTAGGTGGTCATCCAAGCGGGTGCACCTTCGGGCTGATCCGGGGCTTTCTTGCGTCTACTCATTGGCCTCGCCCGCTTCTTCTCCACCAAGGGACTTGCGTACATCCGGTGGCAAGAAGGATTTTAGCTTTTCCTCGATGATCCTCGGGTTCTCCCCCGCCTGGATGGACAAAAGTCCCTCCACCATGATCTCGCGGATAAGGATCTCATCCTTCGATTTGATCGATAGCTTGTTGGAGATGGGGATGAACACCAAATTCGCCAAGAGGGAACCGTAGAAGGTCGTGAGCAGGGCCACAGCCATGGACGGACCGATGGAAGCCGGGTCCGACAGATTCTGCAGCATGGCCACCAGTCCGATGAGCGTACCCACCATCCCGAAGGCCGGTGCCAGGGTGCCCAGATTATCGAAAAGCCCTTTGCCGGCGCTGTGCCGATCCTCTAGGTTCACCAGTTCTGTCTCCAGGATGCTCTTGACGAGCTCCGGATCCGTTCCATCGACGATCAGCATGACGCCTTTTTGCAAGAAGTCATCCTTGATATCACTGGTGGCCTCCTCTAGCGCGAGCAGACCCTCGCGACGGGCGATATTGGCCAGTTCGATTACCTTGGTGATAATCTCCTTGATTTGAAACTGACTGTTCTTGGCAGCAATCCCAAAGGTCTTGCCGATGGCCAGCGCGCGCTTCAAGGGATGGGAGACGAAGTACGCGGCCAGCGTACCCCCCACGACTATGGTAATCGACGGCGGGTCTATGAAAGACCCAATGTCGGAGTTGCCCGTGATCCCCCAAAGGACCAGTGCGAGCCCGGCGATGATACCGCCTATCGTTGCAATATCCAAAACGACACCTCATTTCATCTGGCGTAAAGTCTTCTCCTATAGTTTACGATATCGTCTATGATGTCTTCAACCTGTTCTTTCACAATAATCTTACGACCGGTTGTGAGTGTGATCACGGTGTCAGGTGTCGACTCGATGAATTCGATCAGATCATCATTCAGGACGAGCCGGCGGTCGTCTAGTTTCGTCAACTGGATCATCCGCTCATCGCTTCCTTTCTCTATGCATCTCTCCCCTGTCTACCCGGGGATTATCGCTTGAGGTTCACCAGTTCCTGCAGAATCTCATCCGATGTGGTGATGATCCTGGAATTCGCCTGGAAACCACGCTGCGTGGTGATCATGTTCGTGAACTCAGCGGCCAGATCCACATTGGACATCTCCAGGGCTCCAGGTGTGAGAGAACCGAAGCTCCCCGATGCCGGTTGACCGTATTTGGGCACGCCGGAGTTGGGTGTTTCGGAGAACAGGTTGTTCCCCGTCTTCATGAGTCCGGGTGGGTTGTCGAAATCAGCGATCCCGATGGTCCCGATCACATCGCGTTCACCGTTGGTGAAGATCCCGATGACCTCTCCATTCTGGGCGATGGTGAAGGACTCGATGGTCCCGGCGCTGTTGCCCTCGACGATCGTGCCCTTGACATCCGTGGTCTGGTCGAACTGGGTGAAGACGCGCACGTCTCCCTCGACGTCGGCGTTCTGGTAGAACATCCGCTCGTCGACGAAGAGGTTCAGTGGAGCTGCTCCTGCCGGTTCAAGCGTCAGGATATGATCTGGATCCTCAATTGCATCAAATGCACCCATATAAGTTTCAACATCAGCTGTCGGATCATCGGTGATATCTCCAGGGTATCTGTTAACTCCTAAAAATTCACCATTCTCGTCAAACTCTACGAAAACACGATCTTGGAAGTCTCCATCGTTGTTGTCTCCATCTGGATTATTACCGAAGATCATATTACCGTCCTCATCATAGATGCGCATCTCACGGATAGAACCCTCGGTTCCGTTGGGAATGGCTTCGTTGGGAAATTCCACTGTGAGGGTTTGTACCCGGCCCAGCGAATCATAGACGTCGGCCGTGGTGGTGTAGCTCTCGGTGTTGTAGCCCAGGTTGCCGTTGAGCACAACGCTCTGGGTGGCCGTGGCCTTGACCGTGTCGGACTGGTTGATCTGGACGGGTTTGAAGTTCTTGTCGAGCACCTTCATTCCGCTGGCTGTGACGAGAAAGCCGTCGCGGTCGAGGGAGAAGTTACCGGCCCGTGTGTAGAAGCGGTTCTGACCCGCGGAGTCGGCCGAAACGATAAAGAAACCGTTCCCGTCGATCATCAGGTCCGTGGTGTTGTCGGTTCGCTGGGTGGAACCCTTCTGGTGGTTGACGCTCACGCTGTTGGTGTTCACGCCCAGGCCCACCTGCTGTGGATTGGTACCCCCGCGGTCTGCCGTGGGAGCGCCTGCCCCCTGTAGTGTTTGCGAATAGATCTCGGCGAACTGTACGCTCGAGGCCTTGAAGCCAACGGTGTTGACGTTGGCAATGTTGTTTCCGATGACATCCATGCGCAGCTGGTGCGCTCTGAGTCCGGATACACCGGAGAACATCGATCGCATCATAGTCCATTACCTCCTTGGTCGGAGGCTCTCATCCGTGGTTGATCCCGTCAATCGGTCGGGGATCGAAAAGACTTCCGTTAGGTCCGGTCTTATCAGAGGATGACAGCTCCATCGATATTGGTGAATACATTTGCTTGCATCTGTTCTTCTGTCACTGCCGTGACGATCGTCCTGTTCTGAACGCTGGCGATAAAGGCGGCATTGCCCTTGATGATCAGTGCATCCCTAACCCCTTTGTCCCGCGCCTGATCCATGGCACCCGAAAGGGCCTTTAAATCGGACTCCGTCAGATCGATCTTTCGCTCCGCCAGCCTTTGGGCAGCGTGCTTAGAGATCTTGATGGCGCCATCCTTTTTCTGGACGCGGTCTAAGATCTGATCGAAGCTCGGTTGATTCGTTCTCTGCGGACGAGTCTCCTGGGGTTTTTCGACGGCACGGCCGCGCACCCGGTTCAGGATATAGTCATTCGAGATCGGTGGTTGTTTCATCGGTCGATCACCTCGGATCAATCGTAAGCGCCGAGCGCCTGGTTCATCTTGATCAGTTCGTTCAAGATCTGCACATTCGTTTCCTTCATCTCCGTCTGGTCGGCCTGTAGTGACGTGATCGCTTCTGTATTGGCCTGAAGGGCTTCTAGCATCCCCTCAAGCGAAGAGAGCTTCTCGTTGGTCTGCGCCGTCTGATCGGCAGAAGCGCGCATGGCCTCCGACATACCCGTCAATTTCTCCAAGCTGGCAAACTGGGTCATCTGTGCAATGAAGTCCTTGTTATCCAGCGGGCTGAGCGGATCCTGGTACTGGAGCTGCGTCGTGAGGATTTTCATGAAGGCATCTTGGTCGAGTTCTTGGGACTCCCTTTTCTTGATCTCAGACTCCCGCTTCATGAGGTCGTTCAGGTATTCATACTGGTCCTGGGTTATTACCCCCGTTAGTTCCATAGGCTTTACACCTCCTTATCCGAGGTAGTCGATGGCATTGATCCCCGACTCAACGTAGTCAAAGGCATCATAGGGAATCGAATCTTTTTCAGGTCGCAATACGAGCGGTCTGCGCGTCTGCTGTCGGTGGGGCTGTCCACCGCGTCCATCCGTCTGGTCCTTGTTCACCGATACATTGAGGCCGGCCACACCAAAACCCTTGTCGGATAGCGATTGTTTCAGATCCGCCAACTGTGATTCGATGGCCTGTTTGACCACCTCACTGGCTACGCGCATCTCCGCGAGCACCACACCCTTTTCGATGGATAGTTTCAAGTGCACCTCTCCAAGTTGGGCTGGTTTCAAGCGTAGGGTCATCTCACTGGAGCCATCGTCGAGCTGTACTGTTCCCTTGACCACTTGATCCATTACGCCGTTTTTCACCTGTTCAAAGACCTTATGCTGTTTGACGAGCTGCTCGAAAGGCGTCTCTGCTGTTTTTACGGGGGGCGTCTTACCCTCTCCCTCGCGTAACACCTGGGCGTTTACCGGGGTCTCTTCCGTGCGCCGGTCTACCACTGTGATCTTCGTCTCTTTTTGCGAAGGTTGCTCTCGGTCGTGGTCCTTTTTTTGTTCTGCAGTTGCCTGGGTCGTACCCTGCTCTTGTGGGCCTTCGGTGCCCAGAGACTTATCCGAGGCCATCTCGGAATCAACCGACTCAGGTTTCTTCTCCGGCTTCTGCAGGGTTTCTGTTGCCATTTCGGGTTGTATCGGCTTTTCCTGTGTTTCGAAGGCCTTTTTCACTTGGTGGAATGTCTTTTCAAGATCGATCTCGTCAGCGCCATTCTTGGCTTCCGCAAACTCGGCTAATAACGTCTCGATTTCTCTTTCTGACAGGGCTCCGTTCTCTGTCTGCTCGGCCATTTGGCTCAGCTGGTCAGTCAGTTGTGTGATCAGACCCTCGAGTTCCCCTTTGAAAGCGGCAAGCTCCGAAGCTTCGGGTGTTTCGAAACCGGGCATCGCGCTGATCATCATGACGATCGCTTCTAGTCCCTCGAGTCCTTCCAAATCCAGCTCACCAGACGCTCTCAGCGACGCGATCTTTTCGATCGCCGCTTCCGACAGACCGAGAGACTTCAGGATTTTTTTTAAGACCTTATCGGGCTTCACCGGTAGCTTGTCGATACGTTCCTCTACCCTGGCCTCTTGTTTTTTTACCGGTTGTGCGACAGGCTCGCGCTTTTCAAATTCTCTTGCTTGCATCGGATTACTGTCGCTTTGCGTCTTTCGATGCATCACCGACTCGAAGGGCGCGACATTCTCTTGAGGTCGCAACCGGTAGGGTTTGGGGTCAGGCGTCACTGAGGAGCCGATGTGCTGGGCTCCACCCATCATCATACTCCTAGCATTCAAATCATTCACCTCCTCATCCATCAATCCTCACTGGGTACCGCTAGCATCCGCGTGATTTCCGATGCCAGGGTATCATCATACGTCGAAAGAATTGAACCGATTGTTCTCGTGTCAAACTGCCGCAGGATATCCAGGGCGATCATCTCATCGGTAATGGTAATCGTGTCCCCACTCTCGAGCGAATAAACGCTCGGTGCAGCGGAGTTGCGGATCATACGCCTGAGGTTGTTCGCCACCGCCGCGTTGTTCATACTACGATAGATATCGGCTAATTCCCTAACATTATCGTCATATTCATCGTAGATCTTAAGCGCTTTTCGAATATCTTCGGTGAGGGTTTCTTCTCTACCCTCCATCAGCTCATTTTCCTTGATGGTATTCAGCAACGAGAAGACGAAGGGGTCATCCTCTAGGGTGCTCAGGATTTCTCCCGCCTTGAGGGGGCCCAGTTCCGAATAGATCACGGCCAAATCCGACAAGTCGTAGGTCCCAGTGCTGCCAAGGATTTCCACCAGCGCAGCCGATGGTTGAGAGCCGTAGATATCCGCCTGGTTCTGAAGCTCCCGCAGGCGGTTCTGCCGATTGGCCATGGCCGTCAGGATCTGGTCGTACTTCGCATCGCTGAAGTAGCGTAGCACCTGGTCGCGATCCTCTTCTCTGAGTTGTTCGATGAGTCTGGCGACGGTCGACACCTCTAGATAATCCAGGGTGTTGGCCAGGTACATATGCCCGTTGATCGAACTATCGATCATCTTTTGCATTTCCCCGACGGCCGTCTGTAGCGAGAGGCTCTTCAGGTAATCGGCCTGTTTTTGCAGATCTTCCTTGCGCTCCTGATCGATCTGACCGAGGGTACTCATGATCACATTGTCCGCCAGACTCTGCTGCCGGATCTCCTCGAGGATCACCCGCGTACTGTTCGGGTTGATCCTGAGCATGGAGCGCACAACTCGCTCGTAGGTCTGTTCATCTTCTGAGCGAAGTAGCGTGAGCTTATCCACGGCCCTCTGCCTTTCGATGTCGAGCATATACAGGGAAATTTCCTTGATCTGCTCCCCCAGCTCCTCCTGAGTCGGTTTCGAGGCAAAATACTCTCCGACGGATCCCGGGGCACCCGAGAGCATTTGGTTGGCCGTCATTTGGAAATCTTCGCTCAGCAGGTAGAGTGAGCCCAAGATCACTCCAGGAACGAGGATGAAGATCGCCAGGACCACGACGACGGACAACAGGACGCGACTTTTCTTGTTCTGTTCATTTCCCGCGGCCATTTACTCACCCTCCCTCTTGAAGCTCCGGTAGTTGACAATCTCCTCGATCACCTTGCGCTCTGATGCCTCGAGTGCCTCCAGATAGCGCGCCTCATCTTTCTCACGTAGTTTTTCCATGGTCTTTCTCTCCTGCATTGCCTCTGTCACCTCTTGTCTCTTGGCAATCACATGTGCCGTGACACGTTGTAGTTCGCCTTCGAGACGTTCTTTTTCCTGACCGTAATAGGTCCTGGCGCGATCCATCTGCTGGCGGTACCAGGTGTTGAAACGGTCTTCTTCCCTTGCGATCGATTCGTAAAATGACCGTTCTTCCTCGATCAAGGTCTTTTTCTGTTGATGTAAGCGCTGGCGACGGTTCTCGGCCTCTGCCAACTCCATCTTCAGCCGGTCCTCTGTCTCACGTCGGATCGTCAGGATCTTTTCAAATCGGAAACGAAATTTCTTCACCTGTCCCTACCTACTCCCCTAGAACGGAAAGCAGCGCTTCAACCGTTCCCTCGTAATCGGAGCCTTCTTCCATTCCTTGCTGGAGGAAGAATCGGATTTCTTCGATACGATCGATCGCTGCGTCGATCCTGGGGTTAGAACCCGGGGCATAGGCCCCGATATTGATCAGGTCCTCCGCCTCGCGGTAAACCGAAAGAAGCTCTTGCATCCGGTTCGACGCTTTCAGGTGTCGGTCTGTAACGAGCTTGGGCATCACCCGCGATACGCTTTCGAGCACATCGATCGCCGGGTAGTGGCCACGACTGGCCAGCTGTCTGGAGAGCATGATATGCCCATCCAGAATCCCCCGGACGGCATCGGAAATGGGTTCGTTGAAATCATCCCCATCCACGAGCACCGTGTAAAGGCCGGTGATCGAACCGATATCAGAGGTCCCGGCCCGCTCGAGGAGCTTCGGAAGGGTGGCGAAGACACTGGGGGTATACCCCCGCGTCACCGGCGGTTCTCCCACGGCCAAACCGATCTCCCGCTGCGCCATGCTAAAACGCGTGACAGAGTCCATCATAAAAATCACATTTTTCCCTTGATCGCGAAAGTACTCGGCGATCGCCGTGGCGATCAGGGCACCCTTCACGCGCACGAGGGCAGGTTGATCGCTGGTCGCCACAATCACGACAGAACGTCTCAAGCCCTCCTCCCCGAGCTCGTTCTCAATGAACTCGCGTACTTCTCGTCCCCGCTCACCGATCAAGGCGATCACGTTGACATCGGCAGTGGCCTGCTTGGCGATCATGCCCATGAGCGTGGATTTTCCCACGCCACTACCTGCAAAGATCCCCACGCGCTGGCCCTTCCCACAGGTCAGCAGGCCATCGATGGCGCGTACGCCCATGGATAGGACGCTACGGATTGTCTTGCGCGTCAGTGGATTGGGCGGCGAACGGTAGGCGCTGTAGGCATCGGTGGTGGCGGGCTCCGGGCCCCCATCGATCGGGCGACCCATCCCGTCGAGTATCCGTCCCAAGAGGGAGAAACCAACGTTCACCGTCAGGCGCTCACCGTAGCTGATGACCGCGCTACCAGGTCCGATGCCATCCATTTCCCCGAGGGGCATGAGGATCACGCGATCGTCGCGAAAGCCAACGACCTCGGCCTTCACGGGCTCCCCCCGCGTAATGGGGTGGATCTCGCAGAGTTGTCCCAACTCGACCGAAGGCCCGATGGACTCGATGGTGAGACCCACCACTTTCGCCACCAGGCCTTTGTATTCAATGAGTCCGGTTGTCTCGATCGCGTGCCTAATACTTTCTAAGGCCATTTCGGTCACTCCCCGAGGCGGGCCCTGAGGGCGGCCTCAATCCGTTTGAACTGCTTGTCGATGCTAAGGTCCACTGCGCCACCATCGGATTCCACCACCACGCTACCGGGCTTTAGTTTGGGGTCCTCTTCGATCACCAGCTGACCCACCTTGTCCGTGAGCACCACGAGCTCGGGTTCGAGCACGCGCGCATAATCTAGATCTCTGGGTGATACGAAGACCCGCATGGTCTCGATATGGGAGAGCCTCTGGACTCCATCGCGTAAAAGCCCCTCGATGGAGGAGGTCTCTTCCATTTCCTTGCGCAGCACCCGTTCGATTGTATCGATGGTTAGGCGAAGGAGATCCTTTTCGGCCTTATCAAGGTAATCGCGGTATGCTTCGATAGTCTGGTCCTTGAGTGCTCTTGCCTCGTCGACGATCTGCCGCGACTCCTGCCAGCCTTCTGTGTAGCCTTGATCGATTCCCTCGGCGTGACCCGCCTCACGGGCTTGTTCGCGGATCCGCTGGGCCTCTTCGCTGGCCATCTCAAGGATTTGCTGTTTCTCTGACTCCGCCTCGTCGATCGTTTTCTTCGCCTCGGAAAGCGCGTTCTCAATAATTGCATCCGCTTCTTTCAAACGTCGTTCTTTCAGTTCCTCTGTACTGGGGCCGGTCGGTTCGGCATATTGCTCTTCATGGGTCGGCAAAGGTGCCTTGGGTGTCACGACGTAGGCCTTGTCATCGATGACGATTTGTCGTCCCTTGAGGATCTTAGACAATCAGCTCATCTCCTCCACCGCGCGCGATGATAATTTCTCCAGCTTCCTCAAGCTTACGGATGACATTCACAATCTTCTGCTGGGCTTCTTCCACATCACGAAGCCGCACGGGACCCATGAACTCCATGTCTTCCTTCATCATATCGGCCATGCGTTTGGACATGTTGTTGAAAATCAGATCCTTGACCTCTTCTATGCTGCCCTTGAGCGCAATCGTGAGGTCCTGATTGTCCACTTCCCGGATAAAACGCTGAATCGATGTGGAATCGAGGTTGACGATGTCTTCGAACACAAACATCTTCTTGCGGATTTCCTCCGCTAGCTCTGCATTCTCAATCTCGAGCGTCTCCATGATGTACTTCTCTGTCCCACGATCCACGGAGTTGAGGATATCCACGATCGACTGGATCCCGCCTGTCGAGGAGTAGTCTTGGGTGACCATCGAAGACAGTTTGCGCTCGAGGACCAGTTCGACCTCCTTGATGACATCGGGTGATGTGGAGTCCATGGTGGCGATCCGTTGGGCTACATCGGCCTGTTTGTCCTGGGCGAGGGCCGATAGGATCGTGGCAGATTGCGAGGGGTTGAGATAAGAGAGTACCAGTGCCAATGTTTGCGGGTGTTCGTTCTGGATGAAGTTCAACAACTGGCTAGCATCTGCCTTGCGGACGAAATCAAAGGGTCTCACCTGCAGGGAGGCCGTCAGCTTGTTGATGATTTCCAGAGCCTTTTGGGATCCCATCGCTTTCTCGAGGACCTCCTTGGCATACCCGATGCCGCCCTCGGAGATGAACTCCTGCGCCAGGCAGATCTGGTAGAACTCCTCCATGATGTTTGTCTTCTCCTCGGGTTTGATCTTGCGCATATTGGCGATTTCAAGGGTTAGTTCCTCAATCTCTTCTTCCTTTAGCTCCGCGAAGATTTTTGCGGAGTAATCTGGACCCAGGGCAATGAGCAGCACCGCCGCCTTTTGCTTACCAGTTAGATCCTTTGCCATGCTAACACTCCTTCTATTTATCTTCGCTCATCCAAGCGCGCATCAGACGGGATACCGCCTCGGGATTTGAATCGATGAACTTTTCGATCTGATACTTAGGACTGTTCTTGTCCGCTTCCTTGGACTGGATTTCGTCGAGCTCTCGCTCGAGTTCCTTCTGCTTCTCCTCCTCTTCGAGGAGTTTTTGCCTCTGCTTGCTGCGCAGCCGCATCACGGCGAAAACAGCGAGGGTCGCGATCACGATACCTACGGCGATCATGATGAGCACACCCACCGGTATGCCGAGAACGGTTCCCGCCGAATCATCGGGGCCAAAGACATCGTAATCGGCCAGTGGATCGGCGAAGGCCATGGCGGTCACCTGGACGGCACCGGGGTCCACGCCGGCGGACGCCGCGATGAGTTGACCGAGCTCCGCCCGGTGTTCTTCTGTGAGGTTACTATTCTCGAGAACGGTCTCGTTCACGACCACCGCGATGGAAAGGGACTCGATCTGCCCCTTGGCCTCCACAAGGCGGGTGTTGATCTCATTGAGTTCATAATTTAGCGTTCGACTGGCGCTCTGGTAATCGCCGGCTCCCGAGGCCTCTTCCACGTAGTTGGTGGTTTCGCCGTTGGCGTCCGTACCGGGCACGCCCTGTGCCCCGTCGTTGTTGACCTCTTCGGAAATCTCTGAGAGGCTCCTCACGAGACCCTCATTGTCCTCCTCATTCGGCGGTTCGAAGACCGTGGAGACCACTTCCCGTGTATCGAAATTCAATGTGACGCTGGGCATCACCTTCACATTGCTCTGTCCGTAGATCGACGAGAGGAAGGTCATGAGCTGCCTTGTCAGGCGCTCTTCCACCTCAATCTGCAGCTCGTACTGCGTGGAAGCGATCATATCGTCCGTGCTAGCACCCGCGCGGTTGAGCTGGACACCACTGTTATCGATGATCGATACGTTGTCCTGTTCAAGTCCCTTGACGGAGTTCACCAGGATCATCACGATACCTTCTACCTGTCGGTCGGATAAGGTGACGCTGGGCCGTAACTGCAGGATGACCGAGGCACGCGATTGGTTATCGGCGTTGACGAAAAAAGCACTATCGTTCGGTATGTATAGGTTGACCACGGCATTCTCGATTCCCTCGAGGGTTTCAATGGCTGAGGAGAGAGCCGTCGCCTGGGCAATCAAAAACATTTTTTCCTTCGTCTCCGAGGTCGTGGTGATCGAACTATTGTTAAAGGCTTCGGTCCAGGAAAAGTCCTTCTGACCCAAGATGCCATCCACGGCCAAGGCCATCTTGGCGCGGGTCAGGTCCTCCTTGGGGACCAGAATCGTACTCGCATCCTGTTCATCGCGCCAATTCACGCCCAGTTCATCGAGCCTTTCCGTCACTGCGGCCGCCTCCGTCACGGCGAGACCCTGCGCCAAGGGTACGTAGTCGGCGCGAGTGGTCAAAAAAATGGTCAACGTCAAAAGGATCACCAGGGCGAGGGCGCCACCGGCGACAGCGATTTGACGTTTTCTGTCCAGCTTGCCGAACAAAGTCTGAAATTGTTCTTTTAGTCTTGATATAAAATCGGGCACGCCGCATCACACCTCATTCTCGTCTATCTACCTTACAGTTGTAACCTCATGATCTCCTTGTAGGCATCGATCACCTGCGTCTTGATCTCCAACGCAAGGTTCAGGGCGATCTCCGCCTGTTGGGAGGCTACCATGACATCGTGTAGATTGTCGATCTCCCCGATGGCCAGCAGGCGATCCATTTCCTGTGCGTTGAGCTCAGTTTCGTTCAAGTTCCTGAGGGATTCGTTCAGAACCTCCTTGAAATCAATACCCGCGGTAGCCTGGTCCTTCCCAACGGTCCTATTGGGCATGGTCGGCATGAGTCCATCGATCTTGATATCCATCTATCTATCTCCCGATCTCTAGGGCCTTCATGGCCATTGCTTTTGAACTGTTCATCGCCGTCACATTGGCTTCATAGGCACGAGAGGAGGCGATCAGGTTGATCATCTCTGTGACCACATCCACATTGGGCATGTAGACGTACCCCTGCTCGTTGGCCTCGGGGTGCCCTGGATTATACTCTTTCTTAAAGGGTGCCTGGTCTTCTATGATGCCCACGACCTCCACACCCTGACCACCGTGATCGAGCCCTTTGGCACGATCGATGATCGACGAGAAGCTGGCATCTTCCTTGGAGCGGAACACCGGCATCTGACGGCGATAAGGCGTACCTGCGGCCGTGCGCGTCGTGTTGGCGTTGGCAATATTCTTCGAAATAATATCCATGCGCAGGCGCTCGGCCGTGAGACCCGTGGCGCTCACTGTTATCGATTTAAAAAAACTCATGCGTCCTACCTCCCGTTCCGGATGACGCTCTTCAAGCGGTTGATCTGTTGGTTCAATTGATTGATTGTGGCGTTATATTGAATCTGGTTGGCCGCGAGTTCGGCCATCTCCACATCGATATCCACATTGTTATCATCCTTGCGGACCGCAGTATCGCGCACCTTCTCAATCCGAGGACCCAAAGTGCCCTCTGGGGTCATGTGACGCGGATCCGTCATGGCCATCTGGACACCAGAAGTTCTCTGGAGTTCCTTTTTTAAGGTCTCTTCAAAACGGACGACTTCCCGCTTGTAGCCGGGCGTCTCTGCATTAGCCAGGTTGTTCGAAATCGCCTCGTTCTTTAACCACGAACCATCCAGTGCGCGATCGAGAAAGAGCATCTGACTCAACGATTGATTTAACATCACAACTCACCCCTTTGTCACAATATCGTCACCGGGTGTACAAAGCTTGAGTTCCCTTGCACCCGGACATGCTTGATACTATTATTTCATACAACATCTACCGCATCAATCCTTTTTTTTACCCATATATGGTATAGGGCGAAAAAAAAAAGAAAGTGTCTCCACTTTCTTTACCGTTTGATGCGTTCGAGCTCAGGCTTGAGCATATCATTGAGGATCTTGATGTACGTTCCCTTCATCCCGAGGCTACGCGATTCGATCAGTCCCGCGCTCTCGAATTTCCTCAGCGCGTTGACGATCACCGAACGGGTGATGCCGGCTCGGTCCGCCACCTTTGAAGCGACCAAGAGGCCCTCGTCTCCCTCGAGCTCGTTGAAAATATGCTCGATGGCCTCGCGCTCCGAGTAGCTTAGGGTACCGATGGCCATCTCCACCAACGCCTGCTTGCGCGCTTTCGCTTCCGCTGCCTCGCTTTTCGAACGCAGGATCTCCAGACCTATGATTGCAGAAGCATACTCCGCGAGCACCAGATCTTCTTCTGTGAAACTCTCGGTTCTTCTCGAAAGGATCATGGTTCCCTGCCGCTCGTTCTTCCCTACGATGGGAATGATCGTCGCGAACTTGGTATAAGAGTCGATATCGTTCTTAAAGACATCGATCAGGCTATCGCGGGTAAGGTTTACCTTCACCTCATTGATCTTATTGATCTGCTCGGTGTAGTCGTGGGGGAAAATCTGCACATTGCTCCCCTCTTCATCGATCAAAGGGCTATCCTCGTGATCGTAAAGTCCCAGTCCGATGGCCTTCCCCTTCTTGCTGGCCACGTATACATTGGCAAGCAAGATGTCTTTTAGCGAATCGCATAGTTCGTTGAAGGACAAGGGCGTACCGCCGGTGGTCATTAAAATTTTATTCAGACGTCGCATTTTTTCTAATAAAGTAGACAATGATGTTCCCTCCTCTTAATCGTTGAGCGGTTCTGTGTAATCACACTTCTTGTTCATGCACTTGATGGACGCACCCTTGCGCGTTCTATGTTCCACCAATGGCTCCGAACATTTGGGACACGGTCTGCCGACGGGTTTCTTCCACGAAACGAAGCGACAGTCCGGGTAATTAGAACAACCGTAAAAGGTTTTGTATTTCTTTGTTTTTCTTTCGACCACCTGTCCGTCTTCGCAGCTCGGACAAGGGACACCGATTTCGATCAAAAAGGGTTCGGTGTGATCGCAATCAGGGTACTGGCTACAGGCGTAGAATTTTCCGAAGCGGCCGTGACGGATCACCATCTCCGCCCCACACTTGGGGCAGATCTTATCGGTTTTTTCCGTCATATCCACTTTCTCGATGGCCTCATCGGCCTTCTCGAGGAGCTTCTCGAAATTCTCGTAGAAAGAGCGGATGACCTCTTTCCATGCGTGCTCGCCTTCTTCGACCCTATCGAACTCCGACTCCATCGTGGCTGTGAAGTCCACGTCCACGATGGTATCGAAGTGGTTCTCCATGATATCGTTCGTCAGTTGGCCGAGTTCCGTCGGCTTCAGACTCTTCTTCTCTCGCTCGACATAACCGCGGGACAAGATCGTGGAGATCGTCGGCGCATAGGTACTCGGTCGCCCGATACCCTTGTCCTCCATCTCCTTGACCAGTGAAGCTTCCGAATAACGTGCGGGTGGCTTCGTGAAGTGCTGAGAAGGTTTGAAGCGAATCTTCTTGAGCTCTTCCCCCTCCACCAGCTCAGGTAGCACGGTGTCCGTGAAATTCTGGTAGCGATAGACTTTCAGGTACCCATCGAAAAGCGCACGGGTGCCGTTAGCCTTCAGGTGATGCTCACCGTTTGCCACATCCACGGCAATGGCCTCATAACTGGCGGCCGCCATCTCTGAGGCCACGAAGCGGTCCCAGATTAATTTATAGAGTCGGTATTGGTCTTTCTTCAGCGATTCGTTGATTTTCTCGGGGTCCAGATGCACGTAGGTCGGCCGGATGGCTTCGTGCGCATCCTGTGATCCTTTGACCGCTTTTTTCTTCTGTCCCTTCTCGTTGAGATACTCTTTCCCGTAGCGCTCACCGATCAGGCTGTGGGCTGAGCTTTTCGCCTCGTCGCTCACGCGCGTTGAATCCGTACGCATGTACGTGATCAGACCCGTTGTCCCCTCACCCTTGATCGCGATACCCTCGTAAAGCTGCTGGGCCACCATCATGGTCTTCTTGGTGGAGAAACCGAAGCGATTGGAAGCTTCCTGCTGCAGGCTGGACGTCGTAAAGGGCGCGAAGGGTTTTCTGTACTTGGTCTTCTTATCCACGGAATTCACGATGTAGGGATGCTTGAGGAGTTCTTCCTCGATTGCCGTCACCGTGTTCTTGTCCGGCAATGTCTCTTTTTTCTTTCCCTTCCCTGCATACTCAATATCGAAGGGCGTCAGGTCCTTTTCCGTCTTCTTTACCGAGACGGCCAGTTTCCAGTATTCTTCTTCCACGAAAGCGTCGATCTCCCGCTCGCGATCGCAGACCAGCTTAGTGGCCACCGATTGTACGCGACCCGCGCTGAGACCCTTCATGATCTTTCGCCATAGAATGGGGCTGATACTGTAACCCACGAGTCGGTCCAAGATCCGTCGGGCCTGCTGTGCATCCACCAGGTCCTGGTCGATGGACCTCGGGTGTTTCATGGCCTCTTTGATTGCCGTTTTCGTGATCTCCTGGAAGGTCACCCGGCAATCGGAATCGGGATCGATTTTCAAATAGGTCGCCAGGTGCCAGGCGATTGCTTCGCCTTCGCGGTCGGGGTCGGTGGCAAGGAAGACTTTTTCAGCCTTCTTGGCCAGCTTTTTCAATTCCTTGAGCACTTCACCTTTTCCGCGGATGGTGATGTAACGTGGTTCGAAATCGTTGTCCACGTCGACACCCATCTTTGATTTCGGCAGGTCACGTACGTGACCCACCGATGCTTTGACTTTGTAATTTCTTCCGAGAAACTTCTCGATCGTCTTCGCCTTGGCCGGCGATTCCACGATCACAAGATACTTTGCCATAGTCACCTCTCCAGTGGGGATGCTAATATTTTAAATGTTCCGAATCGTTTCATCTTTTTGAACACTTGAGCCTCCATTTAATATAAAGGTCCCTCATGGGTTTGTCAAGTCGCACCTCACCGGTTCACAAAAATTTCAAGAAGATCCGCGACATCGTCCAAGGGGGTGGCCCCCAGTTTTAATAAATCCATCAAGCCCGCGCTGTTGGGCCTAGCCGGGTGTTGGGGGACCACAAAAATCTCTCTACCGAGAGAAAGGGCGAAGTCCACCGTGTGGCGGGTGCCGGAACGTTTTCCGGCCTCGACCACCACCACGGCCTCGGACAGGGCAGCGATCAACCGGTTGCGCTGTACGAACCGGTAACGGCCGACGGGTGTATCCAATGGATAGGCGCTGATGAGCAGGCCCCGTTCTTTCAATTGCGTGTAAAGATGCCGGTGTTCCGGCGGATAGACCGTGGAGAAACCATGCCCCAAGATGCCTATGGTGGACCCTCGACCGGATAGTGCACCGCGGTGGGCCGCCGCATCGATACCCCTGGCAAGGCCGCTGACGACGGTCACACCGTTTTCGGATAGGGTCCTGGCGATTGTTCCTGCCGTGTGGACCCCCGTCTGTGTGGCCATTCTGGAGCCGATGATCGCCACACGCCGGCCCGTGAGCAAGGTGGTATCGCCCAAGAGGTGAAGCCTCTCCGGTGGACGGTGCAGGGTTTCCAGGGCCAAGGGATACTCGGCCTCCCCCCTGTGGCTCAAGTGGATACCCAATCGTGCTAAACGACTTATGTACTGCTGGTCAACGCGCATGAAACGCCCCCCTTTCATTACCATTATATGGCAAATAAGGGGGCGTTGCAACTCATCCGATGAGCTTGCCTTCGTCGTTCACCTGCGCATCGAGTGCATAGAGTGTCACCAGATCTTGGTGCATCAAGAAATTGCGGTTCTTGCGGTTCTGTTCTACAATCGCCTGCAAGAGCTGTCGACGGTCTTCAATGGCTGGCTTAAGGGTCACCATTTCGTCTCCGAAAACAGCCACCACCCACCGGGTGTTCTTCTTGGTCAGAGTCAACATCGTCATATCTTTAAAGGGATACCTTCTGTCGACGGTATCACCCTTGAGAATCTCCAGCGCATCTTCTGTCACCCGATACTTTCGCTTGAGCAACTTGAGCGTATCCTTTCCGAAGAACAGAATGAAGATGGTTCCGATGATATAGGTATAGAGTCCGGGGTAGACCAATAAAAATGAAGCGAAAAAAATAATGACGAGCACCTGCAACAGGATGGTCCTCCGTTTGATCTGAAATTCCAAGACTATCGTGCCTCCTCCTGATCGATCCGCGCGATGAAAGCGAGCACACCCGCCACCGCTTCGTAGAGTTCATAGGGGATCTCTTCCCCCAGCGCTAGGGCCGCCAATTGATCGGCCAACTGTTCATCCTCGTAGACGGGGATCTGCTGTTCCCCGGCGATCTCGAGAATCTTCTCGGCAATGTAGCCCTCACCGCTCGCCACCACCCTTGGTGCGTACTGGGCGCCGGGTCTGTACTGAAGGGCCGCTGCTTTTTTCTTTTTCACATCACTCACACCCTCGCGTCGATGGTGGCATAAGCATCCGGTGTCATATCGAAGAAAGCCTCTTTGATCGAAGGCTCTTCTTCCACCACTGCCTGCACCCGAATATCTTGTAGGCCCAGGGGCTCTAGGATGCGCTCTAGCTCGTCCAGCGCGCCTTCGACCCTTAGCCTGGCCCCTTCGGTCGCGAGCTTGAAGGTCAGGTCCAGGTATCTCTTATCATAGGAAAAGAGGACCTTCACGCGGTCGAGGAAGTGGGTATCGAGCCCGATATAGAGGGTGATGGGCGCATCGGGATCCTTCCGATTACCTCGTTTTTTCACGAAGAGATCCATGCCGAGCACAGCATCCCGCCTCTCTAGGGGCACGTGTACAAAATGGTACTGGTCCTGGAGACGTACCAGAAAATCCATCTTCTCACGATAGGTCTCCAGGTGCGTCTGCAGTCGCTCCGCTTCTTCTCCGTGCCCCTTTTCAGTGGCCGCGCGCACCAGGTTCTCCAACAACCTCGTCACCGCCTGCTCTTCATTCTTCTCATTAGAAAGCGCATCCAAAATTTCCGGCCGCACATCCGCCTGGGCGAGCAACTGTTCGAGACCGCGGACAAGCGCACTCAAATCTCGCGTTGCGGGTGAGCCGGCGAAGACCGTTCGATCGAGTAAAAACAACTGCTTGAGCGTTAGATCTCCACCCGCCTTCGTCAAGAGGACGAGCGCCTCGGTCAACCGCTCGCCACTATCCACCATTCGGACGAGCGTCTCGAGCGTCTCACCGCGGTCGGTGACAGGCTGTTCCGCGGCTTCAAGGGTGTTCATGAGCGCTGGTAGGACCCGGAAGACCTCTTTCATCGGCAAATCGAAAGCACGTTGCACCTGAGGAGCCTGTTCATTGGCTGGCTTCTGCTCTACCTTGGCCGCCGAAGCACTCCCGCCTAGGTCCCCTTGGACCGGATGAGGATCCGCGGTCTTATGCATGACCGACTTTCCCTGACCCTCAGATGCCTGTGGTAGCAGGACACGGGTCAACTGATCGACGATCTCCCGCGTCATGAACTGGCCGAGTTTCACGCTCTGGAAGGCCTCTTTGGTCAAGGGCAGCCCCCCGCGGATCATGGTCTGGAGAATGCGACCGCTCTCTTCGTTCAGCGGAATATCCAGTGTTCTGGCCAGTTGCTCTATCACTTGCTGATCCGAAGGCGCCGGTGGAGCCACGGACGCGGGACGGGCGATCAGCACATCGCCCTCGCGACTGGTCATCTCCAGCACGAGAGACTCGCCAGGTACCAGCTGCAGATCGGAGGTATTGGCGACACGCGCCCGTTCTCCGGCTAGACTGAGCAGGACGGTCTCCCCCGTGACACGAAGGACCTTTGCCTCCACGCGGTCACCCACACGAAGTAGCTCGACCAGGTTCGGACGATCAACACTTTGCAGGAGCATACGGTGCAGTTGCGATTGAACGCGCATTCAGACCACGGCCTTTCAAGGGAACCTTTGTCTACAAGAAGGATCTCCGGTGGATGGGCGAAGGACCCAATCGGGTGAGGGCCTCGTAATGCTTCTGGGTACCGTAGCCTTTGTGGGAGGTGAAATCGTAACCGGGGTGGCTGTGGTCCATCTCGATCATGATCCGGTCTCTGGTCACCTTTGCGAGGACTGAGGCCGCTGCTATACAGGCGCTCTTTTCATCCCCGCGGATGATACTGGTCACCGGCACAGGGAACTGTGCGAAGCGCACGGCGTCGATGAGGGCCAGCTCACAGAGAACCCCGAGTTGATCTAAGGCCTGTCCCATGGCCAGTTTCGTCGCCTCAAGGATGTTGATGCGATCGATGGTCTTATGGTCCACGATCCCGACACCAAAGGCGATCGCCTCCTCGCGGATGAAGTCAAAGAGGCGGTCTCGTTCGGCTGCCGATAACTTTTTCGAGTCATCGAGCCCCAGAATTTCCATCTCCGCGGGGAGGATAACAGCGGCCGCGACGACGGGGCCGGCCAAAGGTCCTCGACCCGCTTCATCGATCCCACAGATCACGGTGCGATCACCGTGGCCCCGATCGAAATCCGCGAGCCCCTTGGCATGGATACGTTTCGCCTCCTCTAAAGCGGCCAATCTTTTGGTGCTATCGATCAATCGCTGTACTCCTTTTCTCTCGTCGGCAGCATAAGGTGCGAGGTAACGCATCTGTTCTGCGGTGGAGAGACCCTCGAGTTCTTCGCGTAGCGTGGCGATGGGTTTCACGCCTCCTCATCCTCCGGCTTTTCAAGGGAGACCTGTCCTAGGATTCCCTTTCGAAACTCATCGAGCACCAGTACGGCCACCTTGTGGTAATCCACTTCGTCGCCCGGAAGCACACAGCCGCGTCGCCGACCAATGGCATCCATGGTTTCAATGGTCTCCCTTTCTTCTAATTGCAGATCATAGCGACTCGCCAGCACCTCGGGGTATTTGATCTCGAGGAACTTGATCAGATGAAAAGCAAGGTTCTCGATGTCCATGATCTCGTCCTTGATGGCCCCCGTATAGGCCAGCTTCATCCCGACTTCCTCATCGTCGATCTTGGGCCACAGGATACCCGGCGTGTCGAAGAGCTCGAGGCCCTTTCTGATTCGAATCCACTGCTTCCCCTTGGTCACGCCCGGTTTGTTCCCCGTCTTAGCGGTCTTCTTGCCGGCCAGCTTGTTGATCAGTGAAGATTTTCCCACGTTGGGGATCCCCACGATCATCACGCGGATGGCCCTAGGTTTCCTTCCCTTGGCCGCCATGGCCTCGTGAATGTCGGCACAGCTGGTTTTCACCTCGTGCAGGAGACGGTTCACACCGAAGCCATTCACCGAGTTGATGGGGATCGCCTTGATGCGCTTCTGATTGTAATGCGCCACCCACTCGTCAACGACTTCGGGATCCGCCAGATCGAATTTGTTCAGGGCTACGATCCGTTTCTTGTCACCGATCAGCTCATCGAGCTGCGGATTCCGACTGCTCTCGGGGATCCGTGCATCTAAAAGTTCCACCACCACATCGATGAGTTTCAAGTGATCGGTGATCAGGTCTTTCGTTTTCTTCATGTGTCCTGGGTACCAATTGATTTTCAAAGCGTGTCACCTCATTTCCCTACTATTATAACATAGGCCCACCGACCTACGATTGGCTCTTTAAAAAAGAGAGGGGAACGCGCGTGCGTCCCCCTCGCCGGGCGCGAAAAAAGGGCCGATAAACAGCCCCTGTTTCTAGTACATTCTCTCTTTGACCTTCGCAGCTTTACCGACTCGCTGTCTGAGGTAGTTGATGCGAGCACGTCGCACTTTACCACGTCTTGTGACAACGATCTTGTCGATTTTAGGCGAATGGAGCGGAAGTGTCTTCTCAACACCCACACCGGATGAGATCTTGCGAACGGTAAACGTCTCGCCGATTCCGCCACCCTGGCGTTTCATCACGATGCCCTCGAAGATCTGGATACGCTCTCGCTTACCCTCGACAACCTTCAGGTGCACCTGAACCGTGTCACCTACGTTAAAGGCAACGAGATCCTGTTTCATTTGTTCCTTCTCGATTTGCTGAATAATATTCATCGTGTATTACCCTCCCTTCGTTATAGACGTTCATTAGCGCGGGAAGCACCAGAGGACCGTCCGTAATACAACTATTGAATTATACCACAGATCCTATCGTCTGTTCAACCGTTTCCTGATCAAACCCTTGATTTTTTCAGGCCGCCTCGGATCATCGAGGTAGGTCTCGATGAGATCAGGTCTCTTCATGAGGGTCTCGTCGATAGCCCGCTCGAGCCGCCAGGCTGCGATGGCCTTGTGGTCACCGGATAGAAGGACGTCGGGAACAGGCCTTTTTTCATACTCTCTAGGCCGCGTATAATGATCGTGCTCCAGCAGTCCGTCCATGAAGGATTCTTCCAGAAAGGAATCCCCTTTTCCGAGCACACCTTCGAGCAGACGGCTGGTGGCGTCGATCACCACCATGGCAGCGAGCTCCCCACCGGTCAGCACATAGTCTCCAATGGAGATCTCCTCGTCTACCCACTTATCGAGAATACGCTGGTCGACACCCTCGTAGTGACCGCAGAGAAGTACCAAGTGCTCTTTCTCGGCGAGGTCCATCACCTTCTGCTGGTCGAGCCTGCGACCCTTGGGCGTAAGGTAGACCACGTGCGCTCGTTCTGACGTCACATCCTTTATGGCGTCATCGATAGGCTGTGGGGTCATGACCATACCTGCACCACCACCATAGGGAGATTCATCGACGCGCCGGTGCTTGTTCTTCGCATAGGCTCGTATGTCGTGAACGCCCACGGTCATGCGCTCTTTCTCCAGACCGATGCGAATCATGCTGGTGGAGAGAAAACCCCCGAACATCTCGGGGAAAAGCGTCAGCACATCGAACCTCACGCCCTCCACCCTTCTGGGGGATCGATGAGAATCTGCTTCTTCTCCCGATCGATCGATCGGATGAAGGCCTTGACACCGGGAAGCAAGTACTCTGCTCCCTCGCTACCGCTGATCACGTAGAGGGGCTGGGCCGTTTCCGTCAGCACATCCTTCAGCGTACCGACGTGCTCCCCATCGACCGTGATCACGGCGGAGCCCACTAGTTCCGACACATAGTAGGTATCAGGTTCGTCGATCTGTTGCCTTTCGGCGTACACAGCCGATCCTTTGAAGGGTTCGATCGCGTTGATATCATCGATCCCTTCAATTTTCAGGATGAACAGATTCTTGTGCTTTCGGACGGAGGCCACCTCAAGAGGGCCGCTGGGGCCGCGCTCGAGATAAATCTCGCTATACTCGAAAGTCTCATCGTTCGACTTCACTTTGATCTCACCGCGTATGCCGTGGGTGTTAACATAGGTTCCCACACGAATTCTTTCCATTCAAACCACGCTCCTTAACAGCGCTAATTATACCACAAAAAAGGAAACCCCCGAAAGGGGATTCCCAAATCCAAAGGATCTTATGCGAGGAACATGTTGATGTCTTCGTCCACTTCGCCGATACCTGCGATTCCGAAGTTCTCCACGAGCACATTCGTCACGTTCTCCGAGAGGAATGCGGGCAGCGCGGGACCGAGGTGGATGTTTTTCACACCCAGCGAGAGGAGGGCGAGCAGGACGATAACGGCCTTTTGCTCGTACCATGCAATGTTGTAGCTGATGGGCAGTTCGTTGATATCGTTGAGTTCAAAGACTTCCTTGAGCTTGAGCGCGATCACGGCGAGCGAGTAGGAATCGTTGCACTGACCGGCATCGAGGACGCGCGGGATACCACCGATATCGCCGAGGCCCAGCTTGTTGTAACGGTACTTGGCGCAACCGGCCGTCAGGATCACGGTATCATTCGGCAGCCTGTCGGCGAACTTTGTGTAGTAGTCACGGCTCTTCATCCGACCATCACAGCCTGCCATCACGAAGAACTGCTTGATCGCACCGGTCTTCACAGCGTCGACGACTTTATCGGCCAGAGCCATCACCTGGTCGTGGGCGAATCCACCGACGATGGATCCTGTTTCGATTTCTACGGGAGCAGGAAGCGTCTTGGCGAGTTCGATGATCTTGGAGAAATCCTTGTCGCCATCTGCATTGGCCACGAAGTGCTCGGCACCCGGCCAGCCTGCTGAACCTGTGGTGAAAATACGATCTTTGTAGCTATCCTTCACGGGAACAATACAATTCGTCGTCATGAGGATCGGGCCGTTGAAGCTCTCGAACTCCTTGTCCTGCTTCCACCATGCGTTTCCGTAGTTGCCAACGAAATGCTCGTATTTTTTAAACTTGGGGTAATAATTTGCTGGGAGCATCTCAGAGTGGGTGTAGACATCGACACCCGTTCCCTCGGTCTGCTCGAGCAGGCGTTCCATATCCTTGAGATCGTGACCGCTGATCAGAATCGCGGGGTTATTACGCACGCCGATGTTGACTTCCGTAATCTCCGGGTTACCGTACACAGATGTGTTGGCCTTGTCGAGGAGCGCCATGACATTCACGCCGTTCTCGCCGGTTTTCAGGGTCAGTGCAACGAGCTCATCCACTGAGAGGTCCTTCGTGAGGATCGCATCGAGAGCCTCTTCCATGAAGTCTTCAACGGCAACATCCTGGTGCTTGAGGTTGAAGGCATGCTCAGCATAGGCGGCCATTCCCTTGAGACCGTAGGTGATGAGTTCTTTGAGCGAACGGATATCTTCGTTCTCTTCCGACAGGACCCCTACGGTTTCTGCCTTTTCAAGCATCTCTTCTTCCGTGGCACCTGTCCATGTGACCGCATCGTGGTCATTGACATCTACACCGGCATTCTTTAGCAGGGTGGCCAGTTCATCACGAAGGGCAATGGTCTTCTTGATCTTCACGATAATCGCCTCGGGATCAAAGTTGGCGTTTGTGATGGTCGTGAACAGATTATCCTTTACAGCGAAACGCGCACGCTCATCGGGATCGTTTTGCTTTCTATAGACTTGATGTACGTGGGAAAGACCCTTGGTCAGGTAGATCAGCAGGTCTTGAAGCTTGGCAACTTCGTCAGATTTTCCGCATACACCGCGGACCGTACAGCCAACACCTTTAGCCGCTTCTTGACACTGATAACAAAACATACTCATTTTGTACATTCCTCCTCGTTTGTTGGTTTCCAAACTGTTTGTAAGTATATTATAATGAAAAGGGTTACGAACCGATGTAACGCTTGTTACAAAAAGGAGGTCCCTTTGAAAATACTCGCGAAATCCGTGCTTTTCAAGCACTTTTCAGAAGAACAGATTCAACACGTGCTAACCTTCCTCGACACGAAGGAAGAAACCTACACCAAAGGTGAGGTGCTCTTCTTCGAGGGAGACGTCTGTGAACATCTGGGGATTGTCACCGAAGGCAGCGTGGAACTACAGACCATCTTTCCCACTGGCAAGGTGATCACGCATCTGGAGATGAAAGCCCCCAGCGTTTTCGGAGAAGCGCTGATCTACGGTAGCCACAACAACTATCCCGTGACGGTCATCGCCAGTTCCAAGTGCCGGGTGCTCTTGGTCGACAGGGAGAAACTCATCCACGGGCTGACGCACCATCCGATCCTCCTGTCTAATTTCCTCGAACTCCTGAGCCAAAAGCTCTTCATGATGAACGACAAAATCAAACTGCTCTCCCTTGATACCATCCGTAAAAAACTGTCGATGTTCTTCCTCGGAGAATACAAGCGACAGAAGAGTACGATGCTCACGATCTCACTGACCCAAAAGGAACTCGCCGAGCATCTGGCGATCCAGCGCCCCTCACTCTCGAGAGAACTCCTGAAGATGAAAGAGGAGGGAGTCATCGACTACTACAAGGATTCGATCAAACTCCTATCGATCGATGCTCTGGAGAGCTCCCTGCTTTGAACCACCACCGGTACGAAAGATGAAACCGCCCGCTATGCATAGGAAATAGCGGGCGGTTTTTCTTATACTTTGAATTGTCCTAGGGAGTCGCGAAGGCTCTCGGCCTCTGCGGCCAGGTGTGCGATCTTCTGGTTCAGCTCGTTCATCGTGGCCGTCTGCTCCTCCACCGAGGCAGAGACCTGAACGGTGCTCGCCGCTGTGTTCTCGGCCACGGAGTGAATCTGATCCACGAGTTCGACCACCTTGTTCTTGAGTCCGTCGAAATTACCCATGGCGCCATAGACCCCGTCGATCTGACCGGCGGTTTCCTCCACCGAATGCTCTAGTGTCTTGAAGACAGTCTGGGTATCAGAGAAGGCACGGTCTTGTTCTTGCACCGTCTGCTCCGTAGTCTTTACAACGTTGACGGCACGCTTCGTTTCATTTTGAATGGAAGAAACGATGTCCTTGATCTCTCCAGCAGAGACCGAGGACTCCTCGGCCAGTTTACGGATTTCTTCCGCCACGACGGCAAATCCGCGACCGTGCTCTCCCGCCCTGGCGGCCTCTATGGACGCGTTGAGGGCAAGCAGGTTGGTCTGCTCGGCGATATCATCGATGGCATCGGTAAACTCGTTGATCTTGAAGACGCGATCGTTGAGTTCCCCGATGATCCGGCCGATATCACCGACCGAAGCAACCGTGTGCTCTTGCTTTTCGATCAGGGTGGTCATCACCTGCATGCCGTGTTTGTTCTGTTCGGTCATGCCCTGCACGGTATCGCGCATGATCTTGGTCTTCTCGACGATCGCCTTTGACTCGCCGTCGAGGGCCGTCGTGGCCTCCACACCGCGCATGGTAGCGCTCACTTGTTCACCGGCGCCCGCAGAAATATCCTCTGTGGTCTCGGCCACCTGCTCGATGGCCAGCGTGGTTTGTCCGATCATCTCGGAGATGAGAGCGCTTGTGCTCGAGACCGACTCGCTGATGCCCCTTGCATTCTGCACGAGATCCTTGAGCTTGTCCACCATAAGATTAAAGGTCGTGGCCAGTTCTCCGATTTCGTCCTTCGTGGTCACCGCGGCCTCTACGGAAAGATCACCCGTCGCCACACCTTCCATGTCCTCACGGAGACGTTTGATGGGATGCGTCAGGTAGTTGGCCACGAGAAGCGTCAGGAGAAGTGCCGCCACCACGACGCCGGCCAGCGTTTTCATCGCCGCTGCCAACATGGCGTTGAGCGACGCGTAGACCAGGTCGTGGTGCTTCATGATCAGCACCTTGACCCCGAGATCGGGACGGTCGATGTAGCTGACGGCATAGGTGCCGTCAAAGCGGTCATCCCTGATGCTGAAATCATAGACCCTGCGGGTTTCTTCCATGGCGTTGATCAGATATTTTCCGTCGCCCTTCGCCAGGATGAAGGCCTCACCGGGCATCCCCTCAACGTTGGCGTAACGCACGGTGTTGTCACGATTGAGGACGAAGACCTGCGTCCCATCTTCAATGCTCTCGACCTGGTTCTGCATGACAGAGTGCTGTTTTCTATCGAAATCAGCCAGTTCAACCAGCAGGGTGTCCAGGTAATTCCCAGTCCCGATGAAAAAGTCAAAGGGCTCATGAACGCCCACATAGCCTCGTTTCTGCTCCGGCACGGTAGATCCGGGTTTGGGGAAGTAATAATCGAGATAGGTGTAGCCGAAGGACTCGGCGCCGTCCACAAACTCCTGGACGATCATCGTGCCATTCACGTCGGATAAGTTCGCCCGCGAGGTTCCCTCCACAGAAGGATCCGGTGGCAAGAGCACGCTTTTGTAATCGCCGTCGTCGATCCAGAAGTAGTTACCGTCGTCATACCGCAGGGGACGTACCAACTCCACGGCCTCCGCTCGGTAGGCTTCGTAAAGCGCCTGTCGCTCCTCAGCTGTCTCCACCCTTGCCGCTTCCGCGAGGTACTGGTCGTACACATGGTCCACTAGGCTCAGGACCGTGTCGACCTCATGCTTGATCAGGACATCGTAATCCTTGAGCAGCTGAGCCTCTAGGATCTTCCGGTTTTCCTCCTGTACCTCTAGGTTGTCTTCGATAGATGCCAGTCGCTGGTTGAGTTGCTCCTCGACCATGATCCCCAGTTCTTTCCTGGCAACGTTCGAGACGAAGTAATTTTGCACAAACAAAGAACCGATCACGAGTACCGCGATCAACAACAACAATTTTCCTCTTATGCTACGCATCGGATCCCCCCTCTTTATAGATTGCCTTGATTATAACGCAAAGGAACAAGAAAACCCATCGTTCGCACGATGGGTTTTCTCGTTATTGGACAATTTCAACGACGACGCGCATATCTTCTTTCGTCGCTGCGGCCTTTACGACCGTTCGGATCGCCTTGGCGATGCGGCCTTGCTTTCCAATGACCTTGCCCATATCGTCCTCGTGGACCTTGAGCTCAACGATCATCGATCGCTTACCCTCCACTTCCTTGACCTCTACGGCCTCGGGGTGGTCGACCAGTGCCTGGGCAATCACTCTTACCAATTCACCCATGGATGATACACCTTCTTCCGATGCGTTTACTTGTTTGTTTTCGCTTCTTCAAACTTCTCGTAAACACCGTGCTTTTTGAAAAGTACTTTGACCGTCTCAGACGGCTGCGCACCATTCAGAAGCCATTTAACGGCGGACTCATCATTGATCTTGACCTGCTCTTTATCGAGCGGGTTGTAGTAACCGATCTCCTCGATGAACTTACCATCTCTCGGGGAACGGGAGTCAGCGACGACTAATCTATAGAAAGGTCTTTTGTTTGCTCCCATACGCTTCATGCGGATTTTAACTGCCATGTTTGTCACCTCCTCTTCCTTAAAATGTCATCTATCTTCTAACATCTTACTTGAGATGCTAAAAACTAAAGGGTAATTTCATTCCTCCACCGCCACGCTTCATCTTCTTATCCATGCCGGCAAAGTTCTTCATCATTTTCTTCATCTGCTTGAACTGCTTCAGCAGCTTGTTCACATCGGCCACCTGGGTGCCGCTGCCATCGGCAATGCGCTTGCGGCGAGAACTCTTGATCAACTCGGGTTCTCTTCTCTCTTGAGGGGTCATCGACAGGATGATCGCCTCGAGCCGAGCGAACTCTCTCTCGTCCACGTTGATCCCCTGGAGGGCCTTGTTGTTCATGCCCGGAAGCATACCCAGGATATCTTGCATGGGCCCCATGTTCTTGAACTGCTGGAGCTGATCGAGGAAGTCCTCGAGATCAAAGGTTTGGTTCTTCATTTTCTGCTCGAGATTCTTCACCTTGTCGGCGTCGAAGCTTTGCTCGGCCTTCTCGATGAGCGAAAGTACATCGCCCATACCCAGGATACGTGAGGCCATCCGGTCCGGATGGAAAGGTTCGAGATCCGTGAGCTTTTCACCCACACCGACGTACTTGATAGGCTTGCCTGTAACAGCGCGTACACTGAGTGCAGCTCCGCCGCGGGCATCTCCATCGAGCTTGGTTAAGATGACACCGTCGATCGACAGGCGACCATCAAAGGATTCCGCAACGTTCACGGCATCCTGACCCGTCATGGCGTCGAGCACCAAGAGGATCTCCGTGGGGTCCACGGCTTCCTTGATCGCATCGAGCTCATCCATCAGGGCTTCATCGATGTGCAGACGCCCTGCTGTATCCAGGAAGACCACATCGTTGCCATGACGCTTGGCGTGCTCGATCCCTGCCTTGGCGATGTCCACGGGGCTGACCTGGTCTCCTAGGGAGAATACCGGTAGATCGAGCTGCTCACCCACGACCTGCAGCTGCTTGATTGCGGCCGGTCTGTAAATATCACAGGCCACGAGCAGCGGGCGCTTGCCATCTTTCTTGAGCTGGGCACCGAGCTTTCCGGTGGTGGTCGTTTTACCGGCCCCCTGTAGTCCCGTCATCATGTAGATCGTCGGGGGTTTCGAGGAAAAGGTCAGCTTCTCCTGCGACGTGCCCATGAGCTCCGTGAGCTCTTCGTTGACAATCTTGATCACGTGTTGGGCTGGTGTCAGGCTCTTGAGCACTTCATCTCCGATGGCACGCTCGGTGACATCCTTGATAAAGGACTTGACGATCTTAAAGTTTACGTCCGCTTCGAGGAGCGCAAGTTTCACCTCTCGCATGGCAGCCTTGACGTCTTTTTCCGTCAGTTTGCCCTTGCCTTTGAGAGCGGCAAATGTATGTTGGAGTTTCTCGGATAAACCTTCAAAAACCAAGTGGTAACCTCCTTAAAGGGTTTCACTCTTTGTCTCGATGAGCTGGACCGCCTCTTTCTTGAGGGCGGCGAGTTCATCGCGTAAGTTGGCGGGGGAAAGTACTTCCACCCGATCGGTCAGATCATCCATCTTGGCGATCCAGCCGTCAATGGCGTCCTGCGCTCGCTTGAACTTGGCGAAGAGATTCAATTCCTCTTCATAGTGTTCGAGAAGCTTTTCCGAGCGTTTGACATTATCGTATACGGCCTGCCGGCTGATATCCATCAGTTCGCTGATCTCTGTGAAGCTCAGATCATTGTTCAGATAATACGCCAATACAGTCTGCTGTTTTTCGGTGAGCAGTTTACCGTAGAAGTCGAAAAGATAAAGCAGTCGAACCTTCTTGAGCATTTGATCACCTCACAGATATTCATTATAGACCAGTCTCTCTACCGTGTCAAGCCTTTTTACTTGACGATTTCTTCTCCCATGAGCGCGCCTGCAAAGGCCTCGGGATCGAAGGGCTGGAGGTCTTCGATCGACTCCCCGACGCCCACAAATCGTACGGGCAGGTCCAAGATGTGCGATACGCTGAGCACAGCGCCCCCCTTGGCCGACCCATCGAGCTTCGTGAGGACGATGCCGGTGATATTGGCCGCCTCCTTGAAGGTCTTCGCCTGGTGGATCGCATTCTGACCCGTGGTGGCATCGAGCACGAGGAGGACCTCCTTCTCTGCCTCCGGATACTCTCGGTCCACAATCTGGGCAATTTTCTCCAGCTCGCGCATCAGGTTTTTCTTGTTGTGCAGACGACCGGCTGTGTCGCAGATCAGCACGTCCGTCTTCTTGGCCTTGGCCGACTGAATAGCATCGAAGACGACAGCGGCAGGGTCTGATCCCTCGGTGTGTTTGATGACCGGGACTTGGACACGGTCCGCCCAGATGACCAACTGATCGATGGCAGCAGCGCGGAAAGTATCCGCCGCTGCCAGCAGCACCGACTTGCCGTTTTGCTTGAATCGATGGGCCATCTTGCCGATCGATGTGGTTTTACCCGCACCGTTGACACCGATCACCAGGATCACCAGTGGCTTGTTCTCTGGATGCACGGGCGCGTCGTGTGCCATCATCTCGGCCAGCACACGTCCGAGAACACCCTTGATCTGATGCGGATCCTTGATTTTCTCCTTCTCGAGGCGGTCCCGCAGGCGGTCGACGATTGCCATCGTGGTTTCCATCCCCACATCCGCTGTGATCAAGATCTCCTCTAGTTCCTCTAAAAGGTCCTCGTCGATTTCCCCGTAGTTGTTGATCATCTGATCGATCTGATCGGTGATCCCCTTCCTGGTTTTGTCCAGGCCCTCTTTGAGGCGCTTGAACAGGCCGACGGGTTCTGGGGACGCTTCGATCGCAGGCTCCGGTGTGGCCGTCTCGGCAGGAGGAGGTGTTTCTTCCTCTTCAGCGTCTACAGCGACTTCTTCGGATGCCTCCGTCGCTGGTTCGGCCTGGGGTTTCTCTTCGCTCTCCCCCTCGACCATCTTCTTAAACCATCCTTTAAGCATATTGTCCTCCTTCATAATCTTCGAGCTTCAGACTAACCACCTTGGAGACGCCATACTCCTCCATGGTGATTCCGTACAGGGCATCGGCGATCTCCATGGTCCCCTTTCGGTGTGTGATCACGAGAAACTGGGACCGATCCGTCATTTTCTTGAGAAAATCTGAAAAGCGATACACGTTCACATCATCCAGCGCCGCCTCGATCTCGTCGAGCACACAGAAGGGGGCCGGTTTGATCTTCAATATGGCGAAGAGCAGACTGATGGCCGTCAGGGCCTTTTCCCCCCCGGACAATAGATCGATGCTCTGTAGTTTTTTGCCCGGTGGCTGGGCGATGATGGCGATATCCGTTTCCAGTACATCTTCGGGATCCATGAGTTCCAAATCACAGAAGCCCCCGTTGAATAGATCGGTAAAGGTCTCCGTGAAGGCCACCCGAACTTTTTCGAAGTGCTCGAGAAATTGAGATTTCATCTGTCTATCCAGTGTGCGGACGACCCCAAGCAATTCCTTCTTGGCCGATAGTAAATCTTCCATCTGTGCGCTGAGAAAGATAAAACGCTCCTCCACTTCCTCGAATTCTTCAATGGCCTCCAGGTTCACACTGCCCAAGCGCGTGATGGCCGTCTTCAGGGTCTTCTCATCCTCTTCGATATCGGAGAGATCAAGATCTCTGTAGTTTTCAAAGGCAGAGGCGATGGACAGGTTGTACCGTTCGTAGACCTCTTCTTTGAGGTGTTCGAGATTCCCCTCGATTTTCGTGAGCGTGAGGGAAAGACCGTGCTCTTCTTCGCGCACGACCTCCAGGGACTCACTGAGGTGGCGGCTCTCTTCCCGCTTGGTGGCAAGTTCTGCTCGTGCAGTGTCCCGCTCCTCTATGGTCCGATGCCTACCGCTCTCAACAGCCTCTTTCTCCTGCCGCTTCTGTTCTATGGAAGCGCGCGCGTCCTCGAGCTGGCCGGCAAGGGACGATTTCTCGGCGCGCAGCTGGGCATGATCTGCAAAGCGACGCTCCAGGGCGATCTCGTCTTCCTTGAGTTCTGTCTCCAACTTGCGGAGCGCCGTCATTTTAAACTGTTTCGATTCCAGATCGCGGGTTCGCTCGATCTCAAGCGCTACTGCCGCTTCCCGCGCGCGCTCGTGCTCGCGATCGAGCGTTTTGATCGCGTCTTCGAGCGATCGCCGCTCCGCCCCGTAGGCTTCCCCTTCGGCAGCCAAGCCCTCGATGGCTTCTGTTTTCTCTCTGATGCTGTTTTTCTTCTGTTCGATCATCCTGCGTAGGTCGTTGAGCCTGTGGACGTCGCGATCCCGTTCCTTCTCAGACTTCTCGATCGATCGTTTGATCTGATCGATCTGAGCGCCCTGTACCTCGATACGGTAGTCCAGGGCTTCCTTCTCCTGCCCCGCAATGTCGAGGGTACGAACCAGATCACTTTCCTCCGTCTTGGCCCGAGCGAGGTCCTTCTGGACGCTCGTTATCTGACTTTCAAGATTTTTCAAATCCGTTTTCAACTGTACGATCTTGCGCTTTCTTTCCAAAATTCCGGAAGACCGTCCCTTTGAGCTGGCACCACCGGTGACGATTCCGCCCGGATTGATGATATCACCATCGAGGGTAACCACCCGCTGCCGGATCCGATGCTTCTTCACCAGCGTCTCCGCGGTTTCAAAATCACGCACCACGAGGATATGCCCGAGTAGGTAGCCAAAGAGTTTCTGGTGGATGGGATCGAACCGAACGAGATCCACACCCCGACCAAGGAGGCCCTCCTCAGCCATTACCTCTGGATTCAAAGAGACGCTCCTGTCCCGAATCTCATCGAGCGGGATGAAGCTCGTCCGTCCCATCCGTTTTTCCTTCAGCAGGCGTATCAGGTGTTTGACATCGGACAGATGCTCGCTCACCACGTACTGCAGGGAGCGACCCAGGGCCGTTTCGATGGCCTTCTCGTAGGTTTTCGGTACTTCTACGAGCTCGGCCACGACACCCAGCGTGCGCTGTTTTTCCCCCGGATGGTCGGCAAGGTGACCCATCAATCGCTTGACGGTGTAATCGTACCCTTCATAGGCTGCTTCGTAGCCGCGGAGAAGCTGTTGTTCGTTCCGCGTCTTCTCTCGGTTGACCTCCGCTTCTCTCAGCGAACCCTCAAAACCCCGGCGCTGTTCCCGGGCACTGTGAAGTTGCTCTTTCAACTGCGTCAGTTCAGCCGACAGGCCATCGCGTTTTTCTATGCGGACCTTCTGCTCTTGTGCCCTTGCCTTTAGTTGCTCCGCAAGGGTGTGGTTTTCACTTTCCTGTCCCGCGAGATCATCGGCTTGTTCCGCAGCCCTCCGCTCGTCGTCAGCAGCAAGTTCGACCAGGACCTCGCGTTCATTCGCAAGTTTCGATTCCAATCGCCGGTTGTTCTCGATCCTTTCAATCAGCCCCTCCAGCCGAGTAGCTCGATCGGACCGGTCCTGCTCTTCTGTGACCAGTTTTTCTCTGTGCGAGGCAAGTCTTTCCTCAGTACGGCTCAACGAGGCGTCGATTCCCTCGAGGTCTTTCACAAGGTCTCGCTGTTCTGCCTGTCGCTTGCCGTATTCCTCTTCGCGACGCTTCAAATCTTGCTCTACCTCGGTGAAGCGTCGGTTGATTTCCGTGATTTTTTCTTCGTTCAACGTCACGGTAGTCTTGAGGTCCGAAACCACCTCATCCAGATCCCGCAGGATCTGACCGCCGCGTTCGATTTCTTCGTTCTTCACGCTGACGGTTCGGTCGAGCGCCTCGATCTCTCTTTCGTAGCGTTCCCGTCGGGCCAGCTGGACCTCCAGGCCCTCTCGAAGTGAGGCGCGTTTCTTCTCTAGCTCACGCTGGTTCTTTCCGAGGTCTTCATAGTCGGCCGCTATGCGCTTGAGGTACTTCTTCTTGAGCTTTTCGGAAAGCTCCAGGTAGCGTTTCGCTTTTTCGGCCTGTTTCTTCAGCGGATCCCTGCGTTTTTTCAGTTCGCTCAGGATATCCTCCACGCGGATCAAGTTCTCTTCCGTCTTGGCCAGTTTCCTCTCCGCGATCTTCTTCTTTGCTTTGTATTTCGAGATGCCCGCGGCTTCTTCAAAGAGCAGTCTGCGGTCCTCACGGTTCTTGCTGAGCAGATCGTCGATCTGTCCCTGCCCGATGATCGAGTACCCGTCGGTCCCGATACCGGTGTCCATGAACAACTCCCGGATGTCGCGCAGGCGACAAAGGGTATTGTTGATCTTGTATTCTGATTCTCCGCTACGGTACACCTTGCGCTGCACTTTCACTTCTTTGAAATCCAGCGGGAAGTATCCCTCCGTGTTGTCAAAGACCAGGGCCACCTCCGCCAATCCGACGGATGAACGGGCCTTGGTACCGTTGAAGATGACATCTTCCATCTTTTGACTTCTCAGGGATTTGACCTTCTGCTCACCGAGCACCCATCGGATGGCATCGGTGATGTTGCTCTTTCCACTTCCATTCGGTCCAACGATACAGGTGATCCCGCTCTCGAAACCGACTTTCGTCAGATCGGCAAAGGATTTGAATCCCTTCATTTCGATTTTTCTCAGGTACACGTCTGCTCACCCCCTTCCTTTACACAAATCTGACCATCGCCCAGGCTCGGGTCTCCATGGACCACGAGGTCGATGTCTCTATTTTGAAAGTACTTGCTGATCTGTCGTTTGTATCCGGCGTAATCACCCTTCTCGCGGGTGGGCACCACTATCTCCAGCCGCCGCTGATCGGGTCCCACTAGCGCGCAGATGCGGCGGATCCGACGTTCGTCTGCAACCAGCTGCCCGAAGTTGCTGTGGATCGGTCCCGCCAGTACCGCCTTGTTGTCAATCAATCCTTCCGCGGGAAGACCCACCCGTAGACAGGAAATCCCCGCGGCCGCGCTAAGATCGAGGGCATCTGCCGTCCGCTGCACGGCCTCTACCGTGGTGAGCGGACGATAGGCCCCTCGTTCGTAACGTTCGCCGAGGGCGGTATCCGCGAGCACTACCGTGGGGTAGAGGCGAAGGGCCGCCGGCTCGAGGGCGAGGGCACGGGAGACGCTTTTGAGATCCGTAGGCGCGTCACTCCCGTCGAGCCCTAGCATCAACTGGAGCACCACGGGCATTCCGACCTGTTTCAATCGGTCGACCGCGCCCTCGATATCAGCCACACTGTGCCCGCGTCCGTTCTTCTTAAGCACCGCATCATCAAGACTCTGGGCACCAAGTTCAACGGCCACCACGGGATAAGCCAAGAGGAGGTCGATTTTTTCCTGATCGAGGTCGTCGGGACGCGTGGAGAGGCGAATGCCCGCCAGTTCTTCCTCCACCACGTAACGAGCGGCCAAATCCAGGCATTTTTTCTGGATCTGCACCGGAAGGGCGGTGAAAGTTCCCCCGAAGAAGGCGATTTCCACGGGACCCTGCCCGCGACCGTACAAATGGGTCTCGATGGTCTCGATCATCTCCGCCTCCGTCGGGAGCCCATGGGTCCCGGTGATGGTCTCCTGGCTACAGAAGGCGCATCGGTGCGGGCAGCCGATCCCGGGCATGAAGAGGGGGATACGCATCCCCTTAAACGCTCTGTCCTTCAAGGGTCCCGATCCCCACTTTCGCCGCTTCTTGTTCGGATTCTTTTTTGCTACGGCCCGTTCCGATGCCAATTTCCTTTCCGTTGAGCGTCACACGGGTGTGGAAGATCTTGCTGTGGTCAGGCCCTTCTTCCTTGACCACCTCGTAGACCAAGACCTGGTTCTTCTCTAGCTGCACGATCTCCTGCAGATGGGTTTTGTAGTCGATGAACACGCGTCCCTTCGTTGCATCCTCAATCTTCCGGTGGAAGTGCTCGAGAATAAAGGAACGGGCCGGCGCGATACCCCCGTCGAGATAAATGGCCGCGATGAGCGCCTCCATCGCGTCGGCCAATATGCTGATCCGATCCCGGCCGCCCGTGGCCTCTTCCCCGCGACCGAAGAACATGTATCGGCCCAGGTCCAGTCCCTTGGCGATTTCGCCGAGGGTTCTTTCGCACACCACGCGCGCGCGAATCTTGGTCAGCTCCCCTTCGGCCAGTTCAGGGTAGGCTGCGAAGAGATGATCGCTCACCACGATCCCAAGTACCGAGTCCCCTAGGAACTCGAGCCGTTCGTTGTGCAAAATCTTCTCGGACTTCATCTCGTTGGCGTAGGATGAGTGCGTCAGCGCTCTTTTCAAGTACTCTGCGTTCTCAAAGCTATAGCCGATGAGCGCTTGGATCTTTTCATAGGACATGCGTTACCTCCCTTTTCACTATCAAAAGGGTTTTTTAAAGGCACCGGTTCACCGGAAACTTTAAACAACCCTCATCAGAATCGTTCCACAGTCTATTTTACCGACATCGGAAGGAAAACACAAGGAGAGAAAAGGAGTAGAGAACCCACTTGGGGCCCCCTACTCCTTGAATGTACCGACAATGATACTGCCGTTATGCCCTCCGAATCCGAGGGAGTTGGACAGGGCGACCTCCACCTTCCGATGTTTTCCCTGATTGGGGACGACATCAAGGGGGACCTCCTCATCCTGATGTTGGACGTTGATCGTAGCGTGTACGTAGCCCTCCTGCATACCGAGCAGGGTCGCGATCAACTCCACACCACCCGATGCGCCGAGCAGGTGTCCCGTCATCGACTTCGTCGAGGAGACCGACAGAAGGGACGCGTGCTCTTTGAAGACCGAGAGGATCGCCTGGGTTTCGAACTTATCGTTGTAGGGCGTGCTCGTCCCGTGGGCATTGATGTAGTCCACATCCTCCGGTCGAAGGCCGGCGCGCTCGATCGCGCGCTTCATCGCGCGTGCGGCCCCTTCTCCACCGGGAGCTGGGCTCGTGATGTGGTAGGCATCAGCCGTGGCCCCGTACCCCAGCACCTCGCCGTAGATCTTCGCTCCCCTGGCCATCGCATGCTCGAGGGATTCGAAGACCAGCATACCGGCACCCTCGCCCATGACAAAACCATCGCGGTCGCGGTCGAAGGGACGCGAGGCCGTCGTGGGGTCGTCGTTACGCGTGCTCATGGCCTTCATCGTACAGAAACCCGCGAAGCCTAGGGGACTGATCGCAGCCTCCGCACCACCGGTGACCATGAAATCTGCATCGCCTCGGACGATGGTCTCGAAAGCCTCACCCATGGCGTGCGTTGCCGAGGCGCAGGCGGTGACCACGGTGCTGTTCGGGCCCTTGAGGCCGTGCTGCATAGCGATATAACCACTACCAATGTTCGTGATCATCATGGGTATCAGGAAGGGGCTCACCCGACCCGGCCCTTTATTGAGCAGTTTCTCGTGCTCCTTTTCGAGCGTCTCGATACCACCGATCCCAGAACCGATAATCACACCGGCGCGTTCCGCTTCAAAAGTACCTTCCGAGATTCCGGCATCCGTCATGGCCATGATCGATGCGGCTACGGCAAACTGACTGAAGCGGTCCATCCGACGTGCTTCTTTCTTCGACACGTAGGTCTCCGGATTGAAATCCTTGACTTCACAGGCAACGGTCGTCGCATACTCCGACGCATCGAATCGCGTGATCGTGGCCGCTCCGCTCACACCCTGCTTGAGAGCTTCGAAATAGGTGTCGAGACCGGTTCCGATCGGTGTGATGGCGCCCATGCCCGTAATCACTACCCTTTTTCTATCCATCGTGATTTCCTCCTTTACTCGACTCTTGAGAAAAGGGGACAGCAGGCTGTCCCCTCCTCCTAGAGCTGTTGCTCCATGTATGCGACGATGTCGCCGATGTTTTTAAAATCTTCTGCGTCTTCATCCGGAATCTCGATATCAAACTCCTCTTCGAGTGCCATGATGATTTCTACGGCGTCAAGAGAGTCGGCCTCCAGATCGTTCATCAGGGACGTCGTTTTCTCGATGACCACATCATCTTCTAAACCCAATTGCTCGCGAATAATTCCAGCTACCTTATCAAACATTTTCCATCACCTTTCTTTTTTTAAGAATATTTTTTTTGAGATGCATTGCAAACTTGTTGGTGGTCCGGTTCAGACCGGACCCTTTCGCTACATGTACAGACCACCGTCTACGCTGACCACCTGGCCGGTGATATAACGCGCGCCCTCCGAAGCGAGGAAAGAAACGAGCTCGGCCACATCCTTCGGCTCTCCCAGAGAACCCAGCGGGATGTTCGCCTTGTACGTGTCCACCACCTCTTCCGGCAGCTGATCGGTCATGTCCGACGCGATGAAACCGGGGGCCACGGCATTGACGCGCACACCCCTTGCGGCGAACTCTTTGGCCAACGACTTGGTCAGGCCGATCACACCGGCTTTGGAGGCCGCGTAGTTCGCCTGACCGGCGTTGCCCATCAGACCGACGACGGAAGCCACGTTGATGATCACACCCGTGCGCTTTTTCAGCATCTGTCGGCCGACGGCTTTGGAACAGTTGAAGGTCCCCTTGAGATTCACGGCAATCACATCGTCAAAGTCCGACTCACTCATGCGTAGGATGAGACCGTCCTTCGTGATCCCGGCGTTGTTGACCAGCACGTCCACGGAGCCAAAGGTGTCGATGGTCTCCTTGACGAGACGTTTGACATCATCTGTATTGGATACATCGCACCGAACCACATGGGCACCGACACCCTTGGCTTCGCATAGGGCCTTGACCTCAAGTGCAGCCGCGTTGGATCGGTTGTAGTTGATGACGATGTTCATCCCGGATCCCGCGAGGGTCAGTGCGATCTCTCGACCGATACCCCTGCCTCCTCCGGTGACGATTGCGGTTTTCATGATGCCATGGCCTCCTTCAAAGCAGCGAGTGTCTTTTTCAGTGATGCGAGGTCCTCCACGCTGTGGCAGGACACGCGCTTGTCGATACGCTTGAGAAACTTCGATAGCGATTTTCCAGGACCCACCTCAATAAAGGTATCCACGCCATCGGCAATCAGACGTTCCATACTCTCCCGCCATCGGACGGGATGGGCCACCTGCTCCTTCAAGAGCTCGGCCGTTTGGCCCGGTTCGTGGGGCGTGGCCGTCGTGTTGGCGATCACCGGAACACGTGGCGCTTGAAAGTGTACGTTTGCCAGATCCACAGCCAGCTGCTCTCCCGCAGGGGCGAGCAGCGGCGTGTGGAAGGGTGCGGATACGGGCAAGAGCACGGCCTTCTTGGCCCCCCTGTCCTTGGCTTCTGTCACTGCCCGCTCACAGGCATCGAGGTCACCAGCGATGACCACCTGTCCCGGGCAGTTGTCATTGGCCACGCGGACGAGACCGCCTTCGGCTTCCGCCGCTGCACAGGCTTCGCGGGCATCTGCGATGTCAAGGCCCAAGAGCGCGGCCATCCCCCCCGTTCCCACGGGTACGGCGGCCTGCATGTACAGGCCCCTCTTTCTGACCAGTGGGACGGCCTCTTCTATAGAGAGCGCACCGGCGGCGACAAGCGCCGAGTATTCACCCAGGCTGAGTCCCGCCATGGCCACCACGTGGGGGACCTCCTGGGCTATGACAGCGTGGATGGCCAGGGAAGTGGCCAAGATCGCGGGCTGCGTATTCTCAGTCAACTGCAGGTTCTCTGCCGTTCCTTCGAAGATCATCTCGACCAAGTCTTCACCCAGTGCGGCGGAAGCACGATCGAGCACGGCTCGTGCTTCGGGATAGGCCTCCACGATCTCGCGACCCATTCCGATGTACTGGGCCCCTTGGCCTGGGAAGAGGATAGCTATTTTCTTCATTTGTTCTCGCTCCTTCTCAATAGGTCATCACCATGGCACCCCATGTGAGACCACCGCCGAAACCGACGAGCACCACATTGTCCCCTCTTTTCAACTGGCCTTCACGAATGGCTTCGTCGAGGGCCACTGGTATACTGGCAGCAGACATGTTCCCATAGCGATCGAGATTACGCTTGACCTGGGAGAGGTCGAGCTTCAACCGCTTGGCCGCCGAGGCGATGATGCGCTCGTTGGCCTGGTGAGGCACGAGATAATCGATGTCCTCAAGGTCGAATCCCGCTTTTTCGATGACGCGTGCAGAAGCACTGGACATCGTGCGGACAGCGAACTTAAACACTTCTTTCCCCTGCATCTTGATGTAGTGATCTCTATTGTCCACCGTCTCGTGACTAGCGGGATATTTCGATCCGCCCGCCGGTAGGTAGAGGAACTTCCCGCCGGCTCCATCGCTACCGAGTTCCGTGGCCAGAATGCCCCCCTCTTCTACTGGTCCGAGGACCGCGGCCCCCGCACCGTCTCCGAAGAGAACACAGGTGTTCCGGTCGTTGAAGTCTATAGCGGTGGACAGGGTTTCTGCCCCTACAACGAGGACATGTTCGTAAAGACCCGTGGCGATCATCTGGCTACCCACGGTCACCCCGTAGAGGAAACCGGAGCAGGCAGCTTCGAGGTCGAAGGCCGCAGCCTTCGTGGCGCCGATCCGGTCCTGCAGGAGACAAGCGGTGGCCGGGAAGGGCATGTCCGGCGTCACGGTAGCGACGATGATCAGATCGATATCTTCTGGGCCCAATCCGGCTGCTTCTAAGGCCTTGAGGGCGGCTTGTTCCGAAAGATCCGCCGTGGTTTGACCCGGTGCAGCGAACCGCCGCTCCCGGATTCCCGTGCGTGAAACGATCCACTCGTCAGAAGTCTCCACCATCTTTTCCATGTCATGGTTGGTGACCACCCGGTCGGGAAGAAAACTTCCCGTGCCGAGAAAGCCCACGCGTCTTAATGTATTGTTCACTCGCTGTCAACTCCTTACTGCAAGGCGCCAGCAGGCGCTTGACTATTCTTCAGGATTGAGGGAGGAGAGTTTTTTCTCGATGGCGCCGTTCACATCTTTCTCCACAGCGATCACCGCATAACGGATGGCGTTTTTAAAAGCCTTGGCATTCGAACTGCCGTGGGCCTTGACCACCAAACCCTTGACACCCAAAAGGGGTGCTCCTCCGTATTCCGTGTAATCCATCTTCTTTTTAAAGGTCCCCAGACTATCTTTGATCAGAAGGCCCCCGATCTTTCCTTTGAAGGAAGAGAGGAGACTTTCTTTCAGTAGACGTCCGAAGGAACCGGCGAATCCTTCCGCCAATTTCAGGATGATATTGCCCGTGAACCCATCGGCCACGATCACGGAAACATTCCCGCGCATCAGATCTCGCGCCTCGATGTTCCCGATGAAATTCACCGGTGCTTTTTCAAGCTCGAGGTAGGCCTCCTGGTACAGGCTCGATCCCTTCGTTTTCTCTGCACCGACATTGATCAGGCCGACAGATGGATCTTCCATGCCCAGGATGGCCTCGGCGTAGACGCTACCCATGATGGCGAACTCAGGAAAGTTCTTCAGCTTGACATCGGGATTGGCACCGGCATCCACCAGGATGCACATGCCTTTTTCCGTTGGGAAGACCGTGGTCAGTGCCGGTCGATCGAGTCCCTTCAACCGTCCGACCTTGAGCAGACCACCGGCGAGCAAAGCACCGCTGTTCCCAGCAGAGAGAAAGGCATCGATCTCCCCTTTTCTCAGGTCTACGAGTCCACGGACCATGGAGGAATCCTTTTTTCTTTTGATTGCGATCACCGGTTTGTCGTCATTTTCGACGACCTCACCACAGTGCTCGATTTCGATCCCAGCGGGTACGGAAGGACCGAGTTCCGCTTTGATCTTGCCTTCGTCTCCATACAGTACCAGCGTCCCATCGAAGGAACCGAGGGCCGCCAGTGCACCTTTGACCGTTTCCACGGGGGCGTGATCGCCGCCCATAACATCCATACCGATTCTCACGATGCATCACCGCCTGTCATATCGATGGAGATCAGCCGAAACTTACTGCGGAAGACCTGGTCGCTGTTGGCGGTGATCACCACGTGAACGAAATGCTCGCTGCCGCGCTTTCTGACCATCTCGGCCTTGGCCACGAGCTTCTGCCCAGCCTGAACCGGCACCCGGTATTTCACGTTGGCCACGCCCGTGATCGCCACGGGCGTGTCGATGACCGCCATGGCCAGCGACTCCGCCATGGCGAAAATATAATGTCCCTTGACGATTTTCGTTCTCTTGAAGACCATGGTTTCATCGGTCTCAAGATAGGCAATCGCCCGCTTGTTCAATTCTAAATCGATCAGTTCTCCGAAAAGATCCCCACGGTGTAACGTACGCACTTTGTCGTACTGCTGCGTGGCAACGGATTTCACCCGTTCGCGCACCTCCGGGATATCCAGGGTCATCCGGTCGAGCCGGATGGTCTGGACGCTAACGCCGAAGCGTTCGCCCAGGGCTTCATCGGTGAGGAAAGGATCTTCCTCGATGAGACGCGAAAGAGCGTCGAGCCTCTCTTTTTTCTTCAATCGTTTCATTGGTAACCTCCATAGCTAGTACTTGCAATTAGCACCTGCTACTAACGATAAGTATAAAGGATGATTCCACCCTTTGCAAGGTTTTTTTCGCTTGATGTTAGTACCTGGTGCTACCGTCTACCTCAACATTCTTATTATACCACAAAAAAACCCGGGGATTGACCCTCCCCGGGTACGAAAAAAAGCGATGGCACGGGGCCATCACTTTTCATCCGCTTATACCTCTTCGGTTAAAGATGTCTCTTTACCATTGTAGTAACCACAACTTCCGCATACGCGATGTGGTACAGTCGGCTCATGGCACTGAGGACACGTGGCCACATTAGGAGCAGTCATCTTGATGTTGCTCGCGCGACGCTTGTCACGTCTGGCCTTGGATGTTTTCCGCTTAGGTACCGCCATGTCGAACACCTCCCTTAATCTTCATTGAAAAAATCTTTGAGCGCTGCAAGCCTGGGATCTACTGACTCTGTCTCGCAGTCACAGGTTGACGCATTTAAATCCGTGCCGCAAACGGGACAGAGACCCTGGCAGCCCTCATCACAGAGGACCTTCGACGGCATGCCCAGCAGCAGGTCTTCATAAAGTAACGATGCAAGATTCAACTTTTCACCCTTGAAGGCTTTTTTCCATGTTTCTCCGTTTTCCTCGAGGAGCATGTTGATTTGCCCCGTCACCACATCTGCAACCGGTTTGAGACAACGGTCACAAGCGATGGAGAGCGGTAACCGATAGGTGCCGTCGAGAAAGATCCCCTCGTCGACCCGCCTGGCCTCTCCTTCGATTACGAGGGGTCCACCATCGAGAAGTCGCTCGTCCTTGAAGACGGCCACATCGATGTCGATGGTCTCGTTAATCGGGATTTCGGATGCATGGTTGTGAATCAGCTTTGAACAATCGATAGACATGCGATCACACCTTTTCATTGCAACATTTATATTATAAAGACTCTACCTCTCAATGTCAAGCTAAAGACTTTACGATTTCCTCGGTGTCCTTGGCGATCATGAGCTCCTCATCCGTCGGGATGACCATCACTTTCACCGTTGCACCGTCCTGGTTGATGAAAGTTTCTTTTCCGCGAACGTTGTTCTTCTCGTCGTCCACTTCGACACCCATGAAGGCGAGACCTTCGCAGATGCTCTTGCGGTTGTCGATGGAGTTTTCACCGAGGCCGGCCGTGAAGATCACGCCGTCTACGCCACCCATATCTGCAGCGTATGCCGCGATGTACTCGCGTACACGCAGATCGAAGATCTTGAGCGCCAGTTGGGCGCGTTCGTTGCCGGCAGCGGCCGCATCTTCAATGTCTCTGAAGTCACTAGATACGCCGGAAATCCCGAGAACGCCAGACTTTTTGTTCAGGACGTTGTTGATGCCAGCCATATCGAGACCCTCTTTGTCCATGAGGTAGGTAACGATCGCCGGGTCGATATCACCGGAGCGCGTCCCCATGGCCAGACCCTCGAGTGGCGTGAAGCCCATGGATGTGCTGATGGATTCTCCACCCTTGACCGCCGCGATCGAGGCACCGTTGCCCAGGTGACAACTGATCAGTCTCAAGTTTTCGATGGGCTTGCCCATCATCTCGGCGGCGCGCATGGTCACGTACCGGTGGCTGGTCCCGTGGAAACCATAGCGACGAAGGCCGTACTTCTCGTAGTACTCGTAGGGAAGTGGATAGATGTAGGCTTCCTCGGGCATCGTCTGGTGGAAGGCCGTATCGAATACAGCTACGTTCGGCTTGCCTGGAAGCAGCTCCTCGATCGCCTTGATCCCCATGATGTTGGGTGGGTTATGTAGCGGGGCAAGCTCGATACACTCTTCGAGTGCAGCGTGCACGTGCTCATCCACGAGCACAGAAGCCGCGTACTTCTCACCCGCATGTACCACACGGTGGCCGATGGCATCGATGGTCTCGAGGCTATCGATCGCTCCGAACGTCTCGTCCGTCATCAGCTTGAGCACATTTTCGAGTGCAATCTTATGGTCTTTCATGGGCGTTTCCACGACATGCTTGTCTTTGCCGGGGCGCTCGTGCTTGATCCGGGCACCATCGAGTCCGATACGCTCGACCAGGCCACTCGCCATTACTTCTTCTGAGTTCATGTTCATCAGCTGGTATTTCAGTGATGAACTTCCGCAGTTGATTACTAAAATATTCATTTACATATGACCCCCTTGAATTTACGTACACACTTAATATATCATAGAATCACCTTTCATAACACCGAAAAATTGCCAAAATGCATGCAAATCGCACCCGATTGCAAGCCCCGAGGAGCTGAGATACCAGGTGAAGACACTAGGACTGATCGTCGAGTACAATCCCTTTCATAATGGCCATGCCCATCATCTCGAGCGTGCGAAAGCGCTCACGGGCGCAACCCATACCGTGGCCGTTATGAGCGGTCACTTTGTCCAGCGCGGCGAACCCGCCCTCTTCGATAAATGGACGCGAACCGAGATGGCCCTGGTGGCCGGGGTCGATTTGGTGATCGAGCTGCCCGTGACCCGCGCCGTCTCTGGAGCCGATGATTTTGCCTCCGGTGCCGTGGCCCTCCTCAGTGGGCTCGGCATCGTAGACGACGTGGTCTTCGGATCCGAGTCCGCTGATCTGATGGGGCTAGAAGCCGCCGCCGACCTTCTGGTCTCAGAACCTGAGGCCTACAGCCTACAGCTACGCGAAGGCCTCACATCGGGACTGGGGTACGCGGCCGCCTCGGCTCGTGCTCTTTCACACCTACTCGGCACCTCCCCGCTGGATACACCCAACGATACGCTGGGTCTGGCCTACCTCGTGGCGGCGCGTCGGCTCAAGAGCCCCTTGCGCTTTCATGCGATCCAGCGAATCGGTAGCAACTACCATAATGAAGAGCTCCAGACGGAAATCGCAAGTGCCACGGCCCTCCGCAAGGCCTATAGGGGCGCTGGGGCTATCGATGCTTACGTGCCGGCGGTCACGACGCCCTACTTGGTCACGCCCCCTCTTCCCCAGATCGATGCCCTTTATCCCTATTTTCGGTACGAGCTACTCACACGACAAAATGCCCTGTCGCAAGTGCACGAGGTGGGCGAAGGGCTCGAGAATCGTTTGATTGCCGCAGCACGTAGTGCCTGTGATTTCCAGGGCTTCTCTGCTACCGTGGCCACCAAGCGGTACACCGATGCCAGGATGCGCAGGATTCTGATCAAAAGTCTCTTGCAGATCGACTGGGAAGGTGCAGCCCTGCCACTCACCTATGCCCGGGTGCTGGGTTTTAACGATGCGGGACAGGAGCTGCTCTCAAGGGCCAAGAAGACCTCTTCCCTCGCCCTGCTTTCGGGGGTCTCTCCAAAGGATACACGAAACCACCCGCTCATTTGCTACGATTTACTGGCCACCGATCTTTTATCCTTGGTTCACACGCATCTCACGCCGGGCGATGATTTCACCCGGCCACCGATACGAAAATAGAGCCGACCCTCCGGGTCCGCTCTGTTTTTTTTGATGACCACGCGGAGCCTAGCCAAGAGATACAGGACCGACCGCTTGTTCGCCCGATCGCCGCCACACGTTAAAAACTACGCCCCATGCGCCGGGCTAATCGTAGGCCCTGCGCATCTCACCGTCGGGCAGGATCTCGGTGATGGCCTCTTGCCAGCGTGGATTATCCCAAGTGCCCAGGTTCTTGTGTGTGCGGTAGTACTTCTCCGGGATCGGATGGGTGCCGACCACCACATCGATCCCAAATTTTTCCGGAATGAAGTGGATAAAATCAAAGAGATGGGGGCAGGGGGGGTAGCCCACGACGAGTCCCGTCGCCAGGTGGATTACCTCGGCACCATTCTTGATCATCTCCGCTGGAGCGTACTCCACGTTGCCACCTGGACAGCCACCACAGCTGGTGTAGCCCACCAGCTCCACCTCTTGATCCAGGTACCGTTCGAAAGCGCCCTCTCTCTTTGTCAAGGAACGGAAACATTTCCCGCCGGCGCAACTACTGTAGCGATCACAAATCATGATGCCTACTTTTACCTTGTCTGTCATGTGCACGATCCTCCCTTCGTCGGTCTTATGCTAACTACCCTTTACCCAGAAAGAAAGCGACACAACGGACAGGGAAAATTGATAATCATTCTCCGAAGAAAAAAAGATGCCCGTGGGCATCTTAATCCTTCAAATGATCGAGTTCATCCAGGTTGTCTTCTACGGTATCAAGTAAATCGGCCACATCGGACCGTAGTTTCGAGAGCATGTCCATGGCGTAAGCGTAAGACTCTTCTTTCATCATGCGCTTTTGTCGTTCGGCCTCGTTCGTGATCTCCCTGTACTTGAGCTTCGCCTCTTGAACGATCTCATGTTCGTCCACGAGTCGCTCGGCGTCTTCCTTGGCCTTGCGGATGATACGATTGTACTCTTCCTGGGCGCTCTGAATAATCTCTTCTTTTTGGGCGTAGGCCTCGTCCCTCATGCGGTCGGACTCACGCTCGGCGTTCTCCATGATCATCCCCGATTGTTGCTCGGCATGCTTGATCTTGTGTAGTTCGCCGGGAAGCAGGTACTTGATTTCTTCTAAAATTTTGATAATCTCGGCTTTGTCCACCATGACCTTTCCCACAATCGGGATCAGCGGCAGATTATCCACCTCATCTTGATAGCTTTCGATAACCTCAATGATATCCTTCTCTTTTGACATCTTACTTTCCCCTCACTTTTCGCTTCAACTGCTCGATGACACAAGTCGGTACAAACTCCGAAACTTCCCCCCCGAGTCGCGCCACTTCTTTGACGATGCTCGAGCTGAGGTACATGTACTCCGTTCGGGTCATGATAAAAACGGTCTCTATCTGGGCATTCAATTTTCGGTTCACCGCCGCCATCTGGAACTCCGCTTCAAAATCACTGATGGCCCGGAGTCCTTTCACGATCACATCGATCTCTTGTGTCTGCAGATAATCGACAAGCAGACCATCGAAAGAATCTACCTTTACGCCCTCGATCCCGCGGGTTGCCTCCTCGATCATAGCCACGCGCTCCTCGAAAGTAAAGAGTGGGTTTTTCGATGTGTTCTTCAAGACCGCGATGGTCACTTCGTCGAAAGAACGCAGTGCCCGCTTGAGGATGTCCATGTGGCCGAAAGTGATGGGGTCAAAACTACCTGGGTATACTGCTCTTTTCACTGGTCTGCCTCCTGAGAAATTTTATCGTTGTACTGCCGTATTTTTTTTCTTTATGCAAGATCAGTTCATTCGGAAGTGCCATGGTCCCGTGGCTCTTGTCGCTCTCCACGATCACGATCGCCTCCTCAGACAATAAGTCTCCTGTGCAGAGCAGTGAGAGCGCTTCCTCGTAAAAACCCGCCGCGTAGGGTGGATCGAGAAACACCAGATCAAAGGGGCCGATCGCCCGCTTGAGGACATCTCTGTAGTCTCCGTGGATGATCTTGGCTCTATTTTGAAAATCAGCCGTCTCTACATTGGTCCTGAGGATAGAGAGCGCATCGGGATCCTTTTCTACGAAGATGCAAGACGCTGCACCCCTGCTGATCGCCTCGAGCCCCAGGGCACCGGAACCTGCAAAGAGGTCCAGCACACGCCGTTCGTAGAGTTCGAACTGAAGAGCGCTGAAGACAGCCTCCTTCACCCGATCCGCCGTTGGCCTCACATCGAAGCCATCGGGGGCCTTCAACTGCAACCCGCGTCGTTTTCCCGCGATGATTCTCATCTTGTTTCCTCCTCTAGTGTACCACATTCTGGTGGATTTTGGCTACAGGGTCTGTGTTGTCTGGGCCCTTCGCGCCTCGGCTTCCTCGAGATACATTTTTTCGGCCTCGTCCAGGTGATCGCGTGTCAACAAAGAGGCCACCTCGCTCTGGACCACCTCGAGGTGGGCCCGGTCTCTTGTGAGATCTGTGATACGGAAACCAAAGATCCCGGATTGGCGCGTTCCGAAAACATCCCCCGGTCCGCGGAGCCTCAGGTCAGCTTCAGCCAGTTCAAAGCCATCCTGGCTCTTGACCATCATCTTCAAACGCTCCTTCGCCGTTTCCGTGAGCTGATCGGCCAAAAGAAAACAATACCCCTGCGCTGCCCCACGGCCGACGCGTCCCCGCAGCTGGTGGAGTTGGGCCAATCCGAAACGCTCGGCATTCTCAATGACCATCACCGAAGCCTCGGGGACATCGATCCCCACTTCGATCACCGTGGTGGCCACGAGCACGTCCAGCGCACCGCGGGCAAAGGCGCCCATGACCTGCTCTTTTTCCTCCGATCGCATCCTTCCGTGCACCATCCCCACGCGGTATCGCGAGAAGGGTCCTTCGCTCAGCTGTTCATAAAGCGACAGTACCGAGGTGACATCGAAGGCCTCCGAAGATTCGATGGCCGGACAAACGAAAAAGGCCCTCTCGCCTGCATCAAGTTTCTTGGCGATGAATCCGTACATCCCCATCCTTTTCTTCTCGGGGATGTAATGGGTTAGGATCGCTTGTCTGCCGGCCGGCCGCTCGTCGATGACCGATACATCGAGGTCCCCGTATAGCGTCATGGACAGCGTTCGCGGAATCGGCGTGGCGCTCATGACGAGTACGTTTGTCCGCCCGTCCTTCTTGGCCACGGCCTCCCGCTGGTCCACTCCAAATCGGTGCTGTTCGTCGGTGACCACGAGTCCCAGGCGGTCAAAGACCACGTGTTCCTGCAGGAGGGCGTGGGTTCCGATCAGGGCATGTACGCTCCCTTCCCGCACCCGCTGCAAAAGCTCGGCCTTTTTCTTTGTGGAGGAGGTCAGGCTCTCCACGATGAAATCGCCGCCCCCGAAAAAACGAGCGAAGGAAAGGGCATGCTGTTCTGCCAACAGCTCTGTCGGTGCCATCATGAGGCTCTGGAGCCCGTTGAGATGGTGTAGGTACATCGCGAGGAAAGCCACGATGGTTTTACCCGATCCTACATCGCCCTGCAGGAGACGATGCATCCTCCGCCCCGCTAACACGTCATCGATCACAGCCTCGAGGGCCCCGGTCTGGGCTTTGGTCAGTCGAAAGGGAAGCGCGGCCACCTGGTCAGCGAAGGCCGCCGTCAAGGTCAGCTGCCTTCCCTCGATCTTCCGCCTCTTGGCCTTCATCAGCTGCAGGGGTAAAATAAAGGACAGCAGTTCTTCGAAAATCAGACGGCGCCTGGCCTCCCCCAACGCCTCGTCGGTCATCGGGAAATGCATCTGCCGGATCGCCTCCTGCCGACCCATGAGCCCGTGACGGTCGCGTAGGGACAAAGGGAGTGTCTCCGGGATCTCGACCGACAGGAGGAGGCGGTGGAGTTTCACCAGGTCCTTCTGTCCGAGACCTTCCGTAGCGGGGTACTTGGGCGTCACATCGAGAAAGAGGGCACGGGCCTCGGGATCCGACGCCTCGCAGAACTCCGGATGGGCCATCTCATGCTCATCACCCTTTCGCTTGAGCAGGCCGTGTACCAGGTAGGTCTTGCCCTCCTGCCAGTGGTAACGCAGGTACTGGGCGTTGAAAAAGACAAGCGTGACCGGCCAGCCCTCGCTCTCTGCGGTGACGAGGAGCAAGCGCTGGCGGGTTTTGAACCGCAGGGCACGCACTTGGACCTCCAGGGTTCCCTCGGCCTCGATACCGACCAGAGGAAGTGCGAGCACATGCCGTCGATCGATGTAACCGGTGGGATAGTTGGTCACTAGGTCTGAAACCTTCCGAAGCCCGAGCCGTTCGAGTTTTTCGTATTTCTTTGGCCCGATGCCCTTGATCTGATCGAGCTGTGTAGCGTTGCCTAGCATCGGCTTCCCCCCCTCTCGCGAAAAGGACCAGCGACATCGCTGGTCCTCCTGATTATTCTAGAGAACAGATGTAGAAGTACAGGGGTTGACCACCCTCGTACAACTCGATCTCGAGGTCCTCATGACCCGCCTCGAGCTTCTCGACGAGGGCCTGGGCCTCTTCTTCCGACACGTCTTCTCCGTAATAGAGCGTCAGGATCTCCGTGTCTTCATCGATCATCGACTGAATGGTTGTGTAGGCTACATCGTTCTTATCTGTGCCCACCTGTGCAATCTTCCCTTCGACGATGCCGAGCAGGTCATCCTTCTTGATGTCGTGTCCGTTCATCTGGGAATCGCGAACCGCGTAGGTCACCTGGACCGTCACAACGTCTTCGACGGCGGCGCTCATGACCTCTTGGTTCTCCTCGGCGGTCAGGCTACCATTGTAGGCGATGAGCGCGCTGATCCCCTGCGGAAGTGTCTTCGTTGGGATCACGTGAATATCCTTATCGCTCAGCTCCTTGGCCTGGTTGGCCGCCAAGATGATGTTCGAATTGTTGGGCAAAATGAAAATCGTCTCGGCAGGAATGGCATTGATCGCGTTGATCAGATCCTCCGTCGAGGGGTTCATGGTCTGACCACCGGTGATCACCCGGTGCACACCAAGGTCCTCTAGGATCTTCGCCATACCGTCGCCGCTGGCTACGGCGATAAAAGCTGTCTCTAGCTCCGTGTCGAAGAATTCTTCCTCGGGTTCTTCGGGCGGCTCGGTGCTACTGATGATGGCATTGTGCTGCTCGCGCATATTATCGATCTTCACTTTGATCAGCTGACCATGCTTGAGCGCCTCCTCGAGGGCCACACCCGGATTGTTCGTATGGATATGGCATTTGACGAGGTCATCGTCTTTGACGAAAACCAGGCTGTCACCCAGTGTCGCAATCCGGTCGCGCAGTTCATCCTCTGGGATCGCCTCCCCGCGGATAATAAACTCGGTACAGTAACCGAAGGTGATGTCCTCGGGCGAGAGACCGACCCCCGCATGTTTGGCGACGTGGCCGTGCAGACTCTCGATTTCGGACTCTTTACCCAGGATGGCATCATGGAATCCTTCGAAAATATAAAGGAGACCTCTGCCGCCGGCGTCAACTACGCCCGCTTCTCTGAGCACATCCAAATACTCCGGGGTGGCGTCGAGTGTACGCTTGGCCTCTTTGATCAAGATGGGCATCAAATCATGCAGCGCCACGTTCTCATCGGCATACTGCATCCCTTTTTCGGCGGTCTTTCGGATGACGGTCAAGATGGTGCCTTCCACCGGTTTCATCACTGCCTTGTAAGCTGTTTTTGATGCTTCATCCAGCGCACGTACGAAATCTCCGGACGTTAAATTCTTTTTACCTTCACAACCTTTTGCGAATCCACGGAAGATCTGTGATAAGATAACACCAGAGTTACCCCGTGCACCCATCAGCGTACCCCGGCTCATGGCCTTGGCGATGCGATCGACCGTATCGTAGTCGCTACCGAGCACCTCGTCCATAGCGGTCTTGATCGTCAGGCTCATGTTCGTACCCGTATCGCCATCGGGGACCGGGAACACGTTGAGCGCGTCCACCGTTTCCTTATGCTTGGTCAACTCGTAGGCCCCCTGCTTGAACATCTTCAGAAGCAGGTCCGCCGTGATAATCTTTATATCCAATTTGCTACCTCCTCACTAGGACTGGACGCGGACCCCTTCGATGTTCAGATTCACTCTCGTGACCTTCAATCCGGTTTGGTTCTCCACGTTGTACTTCACTTTCTCGATGATATTCTCGGCCACGACGCTGATCTTTGTGCCGAACTGGATGATAACGTAAAGATCGATCACGATCCCGCCCTCCTCCTCGTGCACATCGATACCCTTGGTGAGATGTTCCCGCTTGAGCAGGTTCACGATACCACCGGAAGTGCTTTTTGACGCCATACCAACGAGGCCGTAACACTCCATAGCGCTGGCTCCGGCTATGTTTTTGATCACATCTGTTCCGATCTCTATCTTACCCATTTCACTATCGATTTTAACGGACATGCGATTTCCTCCTTTTAATAGGATAACATGACTATTGTACTACTATTCTATAGAATTCTCAAGCGCGCTTCAAGCCTTGGTGGAAAAAACACTTGCAACACCCGCCCGCGGGTGTTAAAATAATTATGCTTATGTCGTTAATGACTCAGAGGAGGTGTTATAGATGGCTAAAGTTTGCGAAGTTTGTGGCAAAGGTAAAGTCACGGGCAACCAAATTTCCCATGCGAACAACCACAACAAGAGATCTTGGAAGCCGAACCTGAAAAACGTGAAAGCGATGGTAGAGGGTTCCCCCAAGCGAATCTCTGTATGCACGCGCTGTCTACGTTCGGGTAAAGTAGAACGAGCTTAACGAGCGTCGGGTCGTCCCTTCGGGCGACCTTTTCACATGAAAAGAACCTCATTCACGCCAGTGAATGAGGCTTTTTTATTTTTTGGTCAAGACCACCAAGGCCAACCCTCCGTCCAGTCGGACGAAAGCCCGGTCGGAGGCAATCACATTCGAAAGACCCCGCGAACTACCGCGCTCAAGCCTGAAGTCGTCGAGAGGATAGGCGAAGCCCTCCAGCGTAACGGACGCTAGGGTCTCTAGGGGAATCAGACTGAAAAGGTCCCCCTGCCTGTTCTCGATGCTACAATCGTCCGCGATCAAAAAAATCCGCTGGTCCTCCGTTTCGATGGCAATCTCTATACCGGCCGAATGAAATCGCTCGAGTAAAAAGAGATTACCCAGTTCATGGTCGATGCGACCACCCACCGCGCCGATGAGCAGCACGCCGTCCACGCCCTCCTCCAGACACAAGTCGAGGGCCAGTTCGAGGTCCGTCGCATTTTTTTCCGGCGGGTAAACACGTAGCTCGGCCTCCGGATAACGCGACTCCAGTTGCTGCCGATCCTCCACGGAATCGAGATCCCCGATGATCACCCCCGGCGCGAGACCCAGGGCCTCGAGATGCCCCAGTCCGCCGTCCACGGCAATGATCCGGTCGAAGTCACCGGCCGAGAGCGTAGCGGGCCGACCGTAACCGTTCGCAGCTATGAGCGCTCGACTCACCGGGCGACCGCCTTTCTGAAGGCACGGATGGCGCCACCGATGTCCTCCTGGGCGAAAATCGCCGAGCCCGCCACGATCACATCGGCACCCGCTGCTACCACTTCGGCCACATTGTCCACCTTGATTCCACCATCGACCTCGATCTCAAAAGACAGGCCCTTGGCGGTTCGCATCATAGCCAGGTGCTCGATCTTTTCTGTCATGGTCGGAATATAGGACTGGCCGCCGAAGCCCGGGTTCACGCTCATAATGAGCACGAGATCCACGTAGGGCAGAATCTCCTCGATGGTCGAGAGCGACGTGCCGGGGTTAATCGATACACCGGCCTGCATCCCCAGGTCCTTGATCACCTGAAGGGTCCTGTGCAGGTGCGGGCAGGTCTCCTGGTGGACGCAGAGGAGGTTGGCACCCGCCTCCTTGAAAGTCTCCAGGTACGCATCCGGATTCTCAATCATAAGATGCACATCCATGAACAGGGACGTGTGCTTTCTGAGTGCCTTCATCACCACCGGCCCAAAGGAAATGTTCGGCACAAAGTGACCGTCCATCACATCAATGTGCAGGTAATCGATGCCCGCTTCTTCTGCCTTGGCCACGTCCTCCGCGAGCCGTGCGAAGTCTGCAGATAGGATCGAGGGTGCTAGCTTTACCATTTTTTGTACCTCCTGTGTTCTTCGAGTTCTGCTTGCAATTGTGTGTACGAAAGATACCGGCTCTCCGGGATCTCCCCGTCTTTGAGCGCGGCTTTCACGGCGCATCCCGGTTCATCCAGGTGTTTACAATCGCTAAAGCGACAGCCCTGGCGCAGTTCATTGAACTCAGGGAAAAAATGATCGAGGGGTTCATCGGCCAGCGGCGTCAAGTCGAGAGAAGTGAACCCCGGCGTGTCCACAACCTTACCCCCATTATCCAGGGATAAGAGGGCGGTGTGCCGGGTGGTGTGCTTGCCTCTCTTGACCTTCTCTGAGATTTCACCGACGCTCAGCTCAAGCTTGGGATCGATGGCGTTGAGCAGAGAGCTCTTCCCCACACCACTCGGTCCCGTGAAGACGCTCAAGCGTCCCGCGAGATCCTGTTCGAGACGTTTGATCCCAAGACCAGATTTTGCGCTGGTGATCAGCACGGGGTAACCCAGTGAACTGTAACGCTTGGCGAGCGATTCCCCCGATTCGAGATCCGCCTTGTTGATCACCACCGTGGCATCGAGTCCCACCGCCTCACAGAGCACCAAGATCCTGTCGAGCAGCTGCAGATTCAAGGGGGGATGCTTAAGTGTCGTGACCACCACAGCATGGTCGACATTGGCCACCGCCGGGCGGTAGAGTTCGGTCTTTCGCGGGTTCACGGATTCAATGACACCCTCACCGTTCGGTTCAATCAGTACATCCACGCGATCGCCTACGAGGGGAACGACCTTATTGTTCTTCAGACGTCCCCTCGCCTTGCAGATCAGGATACCCGCTTCTGTCTCGACTTCGAAACGTCCACCGACGCCCTTGAGAATCAATCCGTTCCTACGCTCCAGTGCAATCATCCTCCTACTCAAATGTTTCTACTTTGGTCGACACCAGACGCTCATCGTAATAGAAATTAATGGTCACTCGACCTTGGGCCGTAACCTGTACCCTGATGTTCTCTTCTGATTTCAGATGGCTGTTTTCATAAACGATCTCACTGATCCCCGAGGCTTCGATCTTCTCCACCCGGACGACGGCGGATTCTTCTTCGAAGTTCAGGGGAATCACGTAGGTGCGCGTAATGCCACCGGGTTCTTGGTCCTCTGTTGGAGTCTCCACTGTTTCACCGACCTCTTCATCGCTTGAGACCACCAGGTCGATACGTTCCCCTTCTTCGATCTCAGCTCCGGCAGCGATAGCTTGCTCCATGATCACATCGATCCCATGGTCTGGCGACGATCGGTAGACGATCTCTCCGATGAGCAGATTCAGAGGCTCTAGGAGATCCTCCGCCTCCTCTACTGTTTTGTCCACAAGACCCGGCATCAAGACCACACTGGCTTCGGGGCCTTCAGAGACCACCACATCCACACGTCCGCCTTCGCTCATGTCCCTACCGGCCTCAGGCGATTGTTCAACAATATATCCCTCGGGTAATTCAGAGAAGGTGTAGGTGGCCTCTCCGATCACCAGACCGGCATTCTCCAGAATGATCTCAGCCTCGGTGATCGTCTTCTGACGGATCGTGGGCACCTTGATCAGCTGGGCGCCTTTCGAAACGGTCAGCGTGATAACGTAACCGCTTTTCAGACTCTCTCCCTCAGCGTGGGACTGGCTGATCACGTGGTTGTCCTCGATGGTATCGCTAAAGCGTTCTTCTGTTTCCACGCGCAGGCCGATGTTTTCCAGGCGATCGGTGGCCTCGTCAACCGGTCGGTTGATCACATCGGGCACCGTCACCAGTTCGTTGGACAAACGATCGGTGATCTGGTCGAAGCTCACGACGATAAAAACGATGGCAGCCAGAAAAAGGGCCGCAAAGATCACGAGGGCCAGGTTGACGAAGTGTGTATTCTCTTTTTTCTTTGTTTTCTTTTGTTTTCTAGCAGACATGTTCTCTCCTTCGACCAAGGGTAGCTGTCGTGTTGTGTTCTCCATAGGGGTCACAGCGGCAGTCGTCACGGGATCGTTGAGATCGACGGACTTCAGATAAGACAAAATCTCATCCACAGAAGTGTAGCGTTCGGCAGGATTCTTTCTGAGCGAACGCTCGATGATCGTATCGATCGCCGGGTGCAGATTCTTATTCAATCGTTTGGCCGGGACGACCAAGTCGTTGACGTGCTTCATGGCGATGGCCACCTGGGTATCGCCCGTGAAGGGGAGCACACCGGTAGATAGCTCGTAGAGCAGGACGCCGAGCGAGTAAATATCACTCTTCTCATCGACGAAATGTCCCTTCACCTGCTCTGGACTCGAGTAGTGAACGGAGCCCATGACCTCCCGCGTGTTGATGATCGTGGAGGTGTTCACGGCCCTGGCGATACCGAAGTCGGCCACCTTGACGATCCCCTCACCGGTGATCAGGATATTCTGCGCCTTGATATCTCGGTGGATGATCTTGTTGCGATGGGCATGGGCGATCGCCATGGCCACCTGACGGTAGATTTCCAGGATTTCTGCACTCGACAGACGACCGGCTTTCTTTTTCAGATACTGTTTTAGGGTGATCCCCTCGATCAGCTCCATCACGATAAAATGCGTATCACCCTCGCGCCCTACGTCGAATACGTTGACGATATTCGCATGGGAGAGACGAGCGGCGGATTGCGATTCTTTTTCAAACTTCTTGACGAAACTCTCATCATCGAGATGCTCACGCCGCAGAATCTTAATGGCCACAAAACGATTGAGCACACGATCCTTCGCACGGTAAACGAGGGCCATGCCCCCCTCTCCAATTTGTTCGATTATTTCATAACGCTCCTTCAGAACGCGTCCGATATCATCATGCATCTTGTTCACCTTCAACTTTCACCAGTACCACAGTGATGTTATCGCGCCCGCCGTTCTCATTAGCGAGACGAACCATCTCTTCACAAAGTTCACCGTGATCTCCGGCCGCCAACAAATCGGTCAGCGTCGCATCCTCAATCATATTCGTCAACCCGTCGGTGCACAATAGGATCAGATCGCGATCCATCAGCTCGAGCTCAAAGAGATCGACCTTGATGTGTGGATCCGTGCCCAGGGCTTTGGTCAGCACGTTTTTTTGCGGATGGTCGAACGCCTCTTCCGCTGCCAGTTCACCTGAGCGCACAAGCTCTGCCACCAGGGAATGATCCCTCGTGATTTGTTGTAGTGCTCCACCGCGAAAGTGATAAGCGCGGCTATCTCCCACCTGCGCGATGTACCCCATGCGGTCCTCGACAAGCAGGGCCGTGAGCGTCGTGCCCATGCCCCTGCACTGCGGATGATGAAGCTGGTGGTCGAAGAGACGTTCGTTGGCGTAGGTCAGGGCAGATTCCAAACGCTGCGGTGGTGGTGAGCCCGCGGTGTTCTCTAGTGCCGTGGCGATCAGGTCACAGGCCATCTGGCTGGCCACTTCTCCAGCCCGGTGTCCACCCATTCCATCGGCGACGATGAAGACATCCCCTTTCCCGTCGGTTTTCATCGCATCCTCATTATGGTCGCGCATTTTTCCGCGATCTGTCGCCGCGCAGCTCGTGATCTTCATCTTTTCGCCTCCTTTTTCCTCAATTTAGCGATGTAAAAACCATCGGTTCGGTGTGTGTTCGGGTACAGTTGCAGGTCTGGTCCGGCATCCGGGACAGGCACCGGTAGTTCTACCGATACATCCATGCGCTCGAACTGGGCGTGGTGGGCTAGAAAGTCATCGATTATCGCCCGGTTTTCACCTGGTTCGATGGTACAAGTGCTGTAGACCATCACACCTCCCGGCTTGAGATAAGCGGCGGTGGTCGCTAGGATCTGCTTCTGCAATGACTCGAGGGATGCGATTTCTTCGAGGGATCGCTCGTATCGGATCTCGGGTTTTTTGCCGATGATCCCAAGTCCCGAGCAGGGCGCATCCACAAGGATCCGGTCAAAGCTAGCATCATCTTCCGCGACGTGCTTCGTGGCATCCCTGTGTTCCACCTTGATCCGGGTCAGGCCCAGACGCTCGGCGGCCTCACGAATGAGCTGGAGTTTGTGCTCTGCGACATCGCGGGCGACGACGCTTCCCTGGTTCTCCATGAGGATGGCCAGGTGCGTGGACTTCCCACCCGGAGCGGCACAGGCGTCGAGTACTCGCTCGCCCGGTTCAGGTGCGAGCAGGAGTCCGGCGAGGGCCGAAGCCTCCCCCTGGATCTGATAGAGCCCTTCGCGAAAGCTGTCCAATTCATCGATTCGCTTGTCCGCGGGCATCTGCTCGATCACCAACATCTCTGGATACAGGTGGCCGGGACGCACCACGATACCCTCGGTGCTCAGACGAGTGACGAGGGCTTCTTTGCTGATCTTCACCGTATTAGGTCGGAGGGTCATCGCCGGGATCCGGTTGTTCGCGGCCAACAGTTCACCGGTAAAGGGCACACCATAGCGCTCGATCCAACGCGCGACCAACCATTCCGGGTGGGAGTGGGTGAGCGATAGGCTTTTGATCGGATCCTTGTCGACGCTCGGGAGCTTGAATTTTTCCGGTGATCTGAGATAGGCTCGGAGCACCGCGTTGACAAAATCCTTGTAACGGAAGTTTTCCTTCTTAGCCAGCTTTACGGCCTCGTTTACCACGGCAGAATCCGGTATCCGGTCCAGATGGCGCAACTGGTAGAAGGCCATCAAGAGAATGAGCAAGATCTTCTTATTGATTTTCCCGAAGCGAACGTTGGAATAAGTGCGAACGACGGCTTCTAACTGGAGCTTATACTCCAGGACACCGTAGACAAGACGCACCATCAGACGGCGGTCCACATCGGTCATCGGCTCGTCATCGAGTGCCCTCTGGATCGCCTTATTCGAGTGGACGTGCTGCTGCGTGATCTCGACGAGTACCTTCAGCGCCACGGCCCTTGGGTTTTTGTTTTGCATTGGAATCACCTCAAACTTCATTATAACATTTAGCGTGGTGAAAACCCACAGCTTTTGATCGATCCGCCCGCCCGCGAGGCACATTGAAAAGGAGGCCCCATTGGACCTCCTTTTGTCTTTCGCTTAATCTCTTGCATTCCTGAGCAGGATCAACCGGATCAACTGACCGATAGAGACTGCTGCAGCGGCTACATAGGTCAGGGCCGCGGCATTGAGCACGCTACGGGAACCCGGCAACTCCTCTGCAGTCAGGTAGCCCTGTCCGTCGAGTTGGGCGATAGCCCGGCTCGATGCATTGAATTCCACGGGGAGGGTCACGATCTGAAAGAGGATCGCAAAGGTGTAAAAGAGAATCCCCAAGTCAATCAGAGCAGTGATCTGGAAGATAAAACCCGCGAAGACGAGGAACATGACCGATCGTGATCCGATGTTGGCCAGCGGTACCAGCGCGTGTCGGAATTTCAATGGTCCGTAGCTCTCCGCATGTTGCATGGCGTGCCCTACCTCGTGGGCGGCCACGGCCACAGAAGCCAGGGAGGCGCCACCGTAGACTTTCTCCGACAAGAACACCGTTCGATTCTGCGGGTTGTAGTGATCGCTCAGCACGCCGGCCGTCGCTTTCACCGGCACATCGCTGAGTCCATTGCGATCTAGGATGTCCCGAGCCACTTGGTATCCGGTGAGACGCCGATTGTTGGGAACACCCAGGTACCGCTGGAAAGTCCGTTTGACCTTAGACTGTGCGTACAGGGCAAAACCCATGAGCGGTAGCATGATCAAGAGACCTGGTCCGGTCAAGAAAAACATAATGGTCACCTCTCCTTATGAAAAACTGATCTGCGGGTCCACTGTGTGGCCCCGCAGGTAGTCGGCCACGGGCATAGCCCGGGAACCTGGGAACTGTATCACGGTGATATCGAGCGCCCCATCGCCACAGGCGACGCGTATGACCCCTCCTTCGATGGACAGGATTGTACCGGGTGTCACCTGGTGATTCACCCGAACGGCTTCGGCACGGTGGATCTTGACGCGGACACCGTCGCGCTCCGCCCAGGCCATGGGCCAGGGGTAGAGACCGCGGATCTTGCGGTCGATCACTTCAGCCGGAGAGTGAAAATCAATCTGCGCCATCTCGCGGTTCAACATCGGTGCATAGGTGGAGGAGGCATCATCCTGAGGGGTCCGCTCGAGACGACCGCTCTTGATTCTCTCAAGGGTTTCTGCGAGCGCTTCCACACCCAGGGGGATCAGGGCATCGTGGAGATCCCCTGCCGTCATTCGGTGGGAAATCTCCATCTCTCTCTTTACCAGCATATCCCCTGTGTCGAGCCCTTCATCCATGAACATCGTGGTCACGCCAGCCCGCTCGTGTCCCTCCAAAATTGCGTAATTGATAGGAGCGGCACCGCGTAGGGCCGGGAGGAGCGAGGCATGCACATTGATGCATCCGTGTGCCGGAAGATCCAGCACACCTTTTGGTAGGATTTGACCGTAGGCAACGACTACGATCAGCTCGGGTTGCAGCGCTTCGAGTTCGGCAATGGCCGCCTCATCCCGCATGCGCTCGGGTTGAAAGACGGGGACGCCCGCCTTCACCGCCCGTTTCTTCACCGGCGGTGGGGTCATCTTCTTGCCCCGACCGGCCGGTCGGTCCGGCTGGGTGAAGACGCCGACCACTTCTTCGCGCGAAAGGAGTTCATCGAGCACGGGTACTGCGAAGGCAGGGGTGCCCATGAAGACCACCCGCATTACGCTTCCTCCACGATCTCAGCTTTGTCGGTGAACAGGATACCGTCGAGATGATCGATCTCGTGGCAGAAGGCCCGTGCGAGAAGATCTTCCCCGCTGTATACGATGCGCTCACCCTCGAGGTTCGTCGCCTCTACTTTCACATGCATCGGTCGCTTGACGCGCCCTTGCATGCCTGGGAGGCTGAGACAGCCTTCAATCTCATGCTGTTCGCCGGAGGTCGCGATGATCTTCGGGTTGATCAGCACCTTGACACCCGTCTCGTCGTATACATCGATTACCGCGATCCGCTTCAGGACGCCCACTTGGACGGCAGCCAGGCCTACGCCCTCGGCGCTGTACATCGTCTCGATCATATCCTGGACCAAGACCTTGATGCGGTTGTCAATCTCCTCGACGGCTTTCGATTTCTTTCTTAAAATGGGATCCTCATCTGTCCGGATGATTCGTTCTGCCATGGTATCATCTCCTTCTTATCACGTCAGGGTACCCGGAGAAAAATCGACGGTCATAAAGGTATCCCCCGCGAGGAGTTTCTTCTGCCTATCGATGATCTCTCGTTGAACGAGTGCCTTGAGCGTCGCTTCTTGTGATCGATCGTATTTGATCAGTATATGGTATCGAAACTTTTGGCGAACCTTGGCCACAAGCGTGGGGTGCGGTTCGTAGAGTGTAGTCTTCGTATGGAAGATATGTTCATTATACAGGTTCTTCTTTAAGATTTTGTGAACATTGTTTGAAGTCTTCTCCGCATCCTGCACACGGGACGCGGTGAAGATCAACCGGGCCACCGCGAGATAGGGTGGGTAACCGAAAAAGCGTCGGATCTTGAGCTCCTCGCGGGCGAAAGCGTAATAATCATAGGCGGCAATCGCCGCGAGCGCGTAATGATCGGGATCATAGGTCTGTAAATAGACCTCACCGGGTAGCCCACCGCGCCCAGCTCGTCCAGACACCTGCGTGAGTAGTTGGAAGGTGCGTTCCGCCGCTCGAAAATCCGGAAAGTCGAGGGACTGATCGGCCAACAGAACACCGATCAACGTCACAAGGGGGAAATCGAAGCCCTTTGCAATCATCTGCGTACCGATGATCAGATCTACCTCCCTCCCCTCGATGGCGTCGATGGCCGACTCGAGATGGTTCCGCGTGCGCGTCGTGTTGGCGTCGAGCCGCAGGATCCTGGCTGTAGGAAAGAGCTTGTGGATCTCCTCTTCAATTTTTTCGGTACCACTTCCTATGCTCACCATCTCAGGGGCGTCGCAGTGGGGACAAGCGGTCGGGACTACTTCCCTGTGATCACAGTAGTGGCATCTCAGGTGATGTCGATCCTTGTAATAGGTCAATGTGATATCACAGTCGGGACAGGTGATCTTATGGCCGCAGGCCTCACAAGTGATGAGCGAGGCGTAGCCCTTCCTGTTGTAGAGGAGCATCGCCTGTTCCCCACGGTCGAGCCGTTCACCAATGGCCCCTATCAAGGCCCTCGAGAGGGCCAAGCGGTGGTTGTCCTGACGCTCCTGCCTGAGATCCACGATGCGCACGGGAGGCAAGGGGCGTTCGTTGAAGCGCTTGGTGAGCTTCAGATAGACGATCTCTTCCTCTATGGCGCGGTGAAAGGTCTCGAGCTTCGGAGTTGCCGTCCCCCTGAGGAGCGTGGCCCCCGACTGTTGGGCGCGGAAGAGCGCCACTTCTCCCGTCTCGTACCGCGGCGAGTGCTCGGACTTGTAGGAAGATTCATGCTCTTCATCAATGATCACGATCCCCAGGTTGCGAATCGGGCTGAAGATGGCGCTCCTGGCACCGATGACGAAGCGCTTCTCTCCGGAAGCGATCAGGCGGTGGGCATCGTACCGCTCGCCGAGGGAAAGCTTCGAATGCAGGACGGCCATTTGCGAGCCAAAGTACCGCGCAAACCGGCGAACGAGCTGGGTGGTCAGTGCGATCTCCGGCACGAGAAGCAACGCCCCCCTATTGCGTTTCAGCTCCCTCTGTATCATGTGCATGTACACTTCCGTCTTACCGCTTCCGGTGACGCCATGCAGCAGGTGTTCCCGACCTTCTTCCACCAGGTTCAGGACACACTGTTGGTCCATCGTCAGGAGCGGGAGCGGTGCTTCCTCATCGGGCTCGTCGATGGTAAGACGGTCAAAATGAACGGACTCTGTCACCTCGGCCCAGCCACGGTCGACAAAGGTATCGAAAGTCACTTTCGGGACGCCGGCCTGCGGTCGCAAACGACCGTAGGCTTCGAACTGCTCCTCGGACATGGCTTTGATCAGCCGGCGGATGGCGCTGTGGTGGGCGGGAACTTTTTCGAGCAGAACCTCCTTCTTCTCGAGCAGACGGTAGTACCGTTCCGTCACCTCTGTGACTTGACTATCCACATCGATCTTGTGCCGTAGCACCCCCGAGCGAAGGAGCGGCTCGAGCTCTTTACGCCAAGCTTTTCTTGTCCTATGATCGGCCAGTGCCGACAAGGTAAAGGAGCGCGTATCCGGCGCCAGTCCAAAAGCCGGCGGATCGAATCCCTCGGGTCTGATCACTTCGTAAAGATCTTCGGTCGTCAGCCGCGTCCCTGCGGGCAAGAGTAGCCGCAGCGCCTCCTCGTGGGTGGCGAGGTACTGCTCCCGCAAAAAAGTCGCCAGCTCAAGGTCTTGGGCCGTCAACCGTAGGGTCCGGAGGACCTTCTCCACGGGCTTGGTATCAAAGTCGGGTTGGTCTCTGGTCACCTCGAGAACGACGCCTTCTTTCAGCCCATTGTGGCGACCGAAGCGTACGATCACACGACATCCGAGAACATCCTCCTCATGAACCTGGTACGTGTACAGTCGATCGATGGCGCGCGATGTCTGCAAGAGCGCTATGCGTGCGTAATAGATCTGTAACACCTCCCATGAGAAAGATGGGGTGCTCAGACCCCATCACAGTTTGTCGGCTAATTGATCGAGCAGCACCGAAGCTACCTTCTGTTTCGTCATGCGCGGATGGCGCACCACATGCTCCTCGCTGTCGATAAAGGTCACGATATTGGTGTCCCCTTCGAAGCCCGCACCTTCTTCGCCGATATTATTGGCCACGATCAGATTCATGTTCTTGGTGCGCAGTTTCGAAAGCGCATTCGCCTCGACATTTTCTGTTTCGGCGGCAAAGCCCACGAGGACCTGGTCTGCTCTCTTCCTCCGTCCCACTAGCTCACAGATATCCGGATTACGCGACATCTCGATCGAGAGCGGCCCCGCCATTTTCTTCATCTTGTGCCTATGGGTCTCCGAGGGACGGTAGTCCGCTACGGCCGCAGCCTTCACGATGACATCCATCTCCTCGAGATGCTCCATCACCGCATCGTGCATCTCAAGCGCACTCTCCACGCGCACCAGTCGCACACCGGGTGGAGGTGCCAGAGCCGAAGGTCCAGAGACCAAGATCACTTCCGCACCCCTTCTGGTCCCTTCCGTGGCGATGGCGTAGCCCATCTTTCCACTCGAATGGTTCGAAAAAAAACGAACGGGATCGATAGCCTCACGCGTGGCACCGGCAGTCACCAACATCTTCTTACCGGCAAAACGCACATCGCGGCTCGTCAAACCGACGATCGCTTCCACAATCTCCGCGGGATCGGCCAGCTTACCAAGACCCACATCACCGCAAGCGAGGCGGCCTGCCGCAGGGTCCACGAAGTGATAGCCGTGGTCCTTTAGTTTCTGTCGGTTCTGGGCGCTGATCGGATTTTGGTACATGGCCGTGTTCATGGCCGGGCAAATCAATTTCGGCGCCTGGGAGGCCATGATCGTCGTTGTGAGCATGTCGTCGGCAATACCATTGGCTATCTTGGCGATCACATTGGCCGACGCCGGTGCCACCACGAACACATCGGCCTTCTTTGCCAACGCGATGTGCTCGATATCCCAACTTTTGGGCGGTTCGAACATATCAGAGGTCACGTAGTTCTCGCTAAGCGATTGAAAGGTGAGCGGAGAGATAAAGGCCTTGGCATGTTCGGTCATGATCACGTGTACATTGAAGTTAAGTTTCTTCAGGCGGCTCACCAGATCGGCAGCCTTGTAGGCGGCGATCCCTCCGGTGACACCCAGTACCACGGTTTTTTCTGCGTACATACCCTTGCCTCCTCTTATCCTTCTAGTAAGTCGTTCTTGATGATCGTGACCTCATTAGAGTGAATCTCTTCTGTTGCGATGGACACTTCTTTGTAGGTCTTCGTATCGATAATCGGACTTTCGCCGTTGATCAGCTGTCTGGCCCGTTTGGACACGGCGATCACCAGACTGTAACGATTCTCCGCTTTTTCGAGCAGTTCATTGATGGGTGGGTTTAACATGATTATTCCTCCTTGAATTCTGAGATGATCTCTTCGATGTCCTCGACCACCTTGCATTTTTCGGCGTCGAGGATACACATGAGGGTGCGCGTGGCGCGCTCCACTTCGTCATTGACAATATAATAGTCGTATCTGCGGACGTAAGAAATCTCATCGATCGCACTGGAAAACCGCGTCTCCAGGCTTTCTGGCGTTTCTGAGCCCCTACCGACAATACGATTTCTGAGCTCTTTCATAGAAGGGGGTAGGATGAACACATAGACCCCTTCCGGGTACTGCTCGCGCACCTGCAGGGCGCCCTGTATGTCAATCTCAAGCAGTACGTCCTCCCCACGGTCGATCCGCTGGAGGGCTTCTCTCTTGGGAGTCCCGTAGAGATTGTCGTAAACAGATGCGTGTTCTAGAAACTCATTCTGCTCGATCATCTGTTCAAAGGTTTCTCTGGTCAGAAAATGGTAGTTCCTCCCCTCGACCTCACCCGCCCGTGGAGCGCGTGTGGTGGCCGATACGGAGACCCAAATCTCAGGTCGCTCTTCTAGGAGGGCTTTGCAGATCGTTCCCTTACCGGCTCCGGAGGGACCCGAAACGACGATCAGTAATCCTTTTTTTCGCATGGTCGCCTCCTATTCTAAATTCTGGACTTGCTCGCGAATTTTCTCCACTTCGCTTTTCATCTCGATGACGAGCGATGCGATGCTCTGGTCGGGGCTCTTCGATCCGATGGTGTTCACCTCTCGGTTGAGCTCCTGCATGAGAAAGTCCAGCTTTCTACCAACGGACCCGTCCTCTTCGAGCAAGGCTTCGAACTGGTCGAAATGACTTCTCATGCGCACGATTTCCTCGGTCACATTCGTTTTATCGGCAAAAATTGCCGCTTCCGTAATCAACCGTTCTTCATCGAGGCGTACCTCCGGACCGATGAGCTCCTGGATGCGCTCGATCATTTTATCCTTGTAGTCCCGTGAAATCTCTGGCGCCCGCTCCATAAGGCCGTCGAGCTGCTCGCGCAAGGACCGAATCCGGTCACGTAGGTCCCGCACCAATGTTTCTCCCTCGCGACGGCGCATGGACACCAGCCGTTCGAGGGCCTCATCAACGGCCGGCATCAAGACAGCGGCGAGTTCTTCGTCGGTGCGCTGGAGACTCCTCACTGAGAAGGCATCGGGCAGCCGTGAAAAATCGCTGATCTCCAAGACTTGGTTCAGATTGTACCGGACTGCCACCTCGCGGTAAGCATCGGCATAGGCACTGATCAGTGCATCGTTTGGTTCGACCACCACACCCTGGGTTCCCGATTCACTGTAATTGATGTAAATTTCCACTCGTCCCCGGGAAATCTGTTCCTTCACCCGCGATTTGATCTGTTCCTCAAGACCCATCAACAGTCGTGGGGCCTTGATCACAATATCCAGGTACCGGTGGTTCACACTTTTCATCTCCAGGGTGATCTGCAGATCCTCTCCATCCTGCTGGGCTCGACCAAATCCGGTCATACTATGTATCATCTTCAACCTCCAAAGGATTCTTCTACTGATTCTATCCGCGACCGTCGCCGTAGATCTGTCCATCGCAGATGATTCTGGCTGGACCTTCCAACCACAAGTGTTCTCGCTCGTCCACGTGAACGGACAGCTCCCCACCGGGCACCGTGACCCGCACCTTGTCCCCCACACGACCTAGAGCACGTGCAATGAGCACGCTCGAGCACACACCGGTGCCACAGCTCAGGGTGTAGCCGGCACCGCGCTCGTAGGTCTTGACGATCAGGTGGTCGCTCGATGCGATCGTGACAAAATTGACGTTCGCACCCTCGGTAAAGACCGCATGCTTTTCAAGAAGGGGGCCAGAACGGAGGACCCTATCCTGCGCCACTTCGCTTTCGTGCACAAGGACTGCATGTGGCACGCCGTAATGAGTAAAATGCACGGTGTGCCCGCCTTCGGCCGTATCAAGCTCACGCGAGAGAAAGGCGTCCTTAGAAAGCAGGGCGGGACCCATGTCTATGGCCAGGGTATTGTGCTTCAAGTGGACTGTGTAGATGCCAGCATCTGTCAGAATCTTGTAGACAGGCATTTCCTCCACGTAGGTCGCCAGGTAGCGTACGAAACAACGCAGACCGTTCCCGCACATTTCCCCCCGGCTACCGTCGGCATTGTAATAATACATCCGGTAATCGGCGCCCTCGGGCGCCTCTTCCATCAGCATGAAGCCATCGGCCCCCACACCAAAATGACGATCGCAAAGTCTTCTTGCCACCGCCGGGGCATCGTCTACCCAAACACGCATGATGATGAAATCATTCCCTGTTCCTTCGCACTTCACGAATCGCAAGCACATCGCCCCTTTCCTCTTCTACCTATCATACCATAGCGTGGCCGCGAAATTAACTTTGAAGTGAAATTTCTCCATGATATACTTAATGGATGGAAAAGGAGATGGTATCATGCCCTTCGATGGCTTACTGATTCACAAACTGACACGTGATCTGAGCGAACGCCTCACAGGCGGACGCATCGATAAAATCTATCAACCGGAACCAGACGAACTCTTGCTGCGCATCCGTCAGGGCGGCGGCGCCCTAAACCTGTTCATCAGCATCGACCCCTCCACCGCTTACTTCTCGATCACCGAGGGCACCAAGGGGAATCCCCAGAATCCCCCCATGTTCTGCATGCTCCTGCGCAAGCACCTTTCGGGTGCCAGGATCTTATCCCTCGAACAGCGCGGCCTCGACCGCGTGGTCAAGCTGGGGCTTGAAGGATACAATGACTTCGGTGATCGTGTGACCAAGGAACTGATCCTAGAGATCATGGGGAAACACTCGAACCTCTTCCTCGTCGATGAGAAAGGGAAAATAATCGATGCCCTCAAACGCGTTCCACTGGCCGTGAGCGAAAAACGCCCGATCATGCCGGGTCTCTTCTACGAAGCCTTCGCCAGCGATAAGGTCAATCTCCTCGTAGAAGCCGCTGCGCCCCATCTCGAGACCACCGCAAACACCCGCCTGGTCAAGTACCTGTACACCACCTTCGAGGGCCTCAGTCCGCAGTCGGCAGAAGAAATCTGCCACCGGGCGCATGTCGACGGAACCACGCCGGTCTCCGCACTCGACCTAAACCAGCGATCGACCCTATCAGAGGTGCTCATGACCTGTGCCGAACTGCTCGAGATACCCTTCGAGGGTGGTCTCTACAGAGAAGACCAGGAAATTCGGGACCTGACGTGGACCCCCTTCTCCCTCTATCGTGACGCCGGTTACCAGGAGACGCTGTATCAAAATCCCTCCGATCTGGTGAACGCCTTCTACGCGCGGCGCAACCTGCGCCATAAAATCAACCAGAAGACCCATTCCCTGCGCAAGATCCTGACCACACACATCGACCGGATTCGATCCAAAATGGCCAAGCAAGAGGCGGAGCTGGCCACGGCCAATCGGGCAGAAGACCACAAGGCCTTCGGCGAGGCGCTCTATGCCAACCTCTATGCTGTAGAGCCCGGCCGCTCCTCTTTGACGGTACAGGATTTTTACAACCCCGACGAGATGCTCACCATCCCCTTGGATCCCGATCTCACCCCATCGGAGAATGCCCAGCGTCACTACAAACGGTATGAGAAGCTCAAGGTGGCCAAGGCCCAGCTCGAACGCCAGCTGGCTATCGCCCGTGGCGACCTCGCCTATCTGGAGGCCACACTGGAAACCCTCGAGACGTCGGTGGAGACGGAAGAGGAAGTGGACGCTATCAAGGAAGAGCTCCGGGCCGAAGGTTTCATCAAGAAAAAGGCGCCGAAGGGAAAGAAGAAACGTTCGAAGGCCGCTGGTCCGCGGCGATACCTTTCTTCCGATGGCTTCGAGATCCTGGCAGGTCGCAACAACAAGCAGAACGATGAGGTGACCCAGCGGATCGCCTCGAACGCCGACCTCTGGTTTCACACCAAGGAAATCCACGGTAGCCACGTGATCTTGCGCCTGGCAGGTCGTGAAGCGTCAGAGACAGCCCTGGTGGAGGCCGCGGAGATCGCAGCCTATCACTCCAAGGCCAGACAATCCGCCAACGTGCCCGTGGATTACACGGAGGTGCGCCATGTGTCAAAACCCAGCGGTGCACGTCCGGGTATGGTCATCTACCGAGAACAACAGACACTCTACGTGACACCCGTCGAAGAGGAGATCCTTGCCAAGGAGCGCTCATAAAAGACAAAAAAATCGGCACGTTCCGATCCCCTAGAGGATTGGGACGTGCTTTATTTCATTCTAAAACCGCCAACAGGGCGTCGGCCAAGGCCCGATCGCCGGCCACGAGCCTTCCGCCGCCCGAAAGCGGTCGGACAATACCACCGGCGGCCTCCACCAGGTGCAGGCCGCTGGTGAGCTCCCAGGGCTGCGTGGAATAGGTGATGTGGGCGTCAGAGATACCAACTGCGACGAATCCGAAGTCCACACTGGAGGCTCCTTGGATCCGCACCTTGTTCACACGACAGATGAGCTGCTGCATGGCGGCCAGTTGACTGGCGTGGGACGCCGGGTTCGACCTGGAAAAATCCCCGAAGGTCACCAGAGCTTCCCCCGGGCTCACGGGTTTGTTCCGGGTCTGTTCGCCATTGACCAAGAGCCCCTGGCCATGGGTCTCGATGAAGCGTCCTTGGGCCGGCAGGTGGATGAAACTCGACCGGGGGACGCCCGCATCGAAATAAGTTCCTTGCACGCCGAAAAAAGGATGGCCCTTCAGGTAATTGTAGGTGCCATCGAGGGGGTCCACCACCCAGGTGGGCATTTTTGTCAACTCGAATGCCTCCCTTTCCTCCGAGCGGTAGAGTGCCCCGGGTGTATGCTGCTTGAAAATTCCCTCGAGTCCCACGTCGATGGCCAGGTCCAAGGCTGTCACGTAGTCACCGGGGGCTTTCTCGTAGCCTTCGGTACCCGCTGCGAACCGTGCGAGGGCCTCCTCCACAACCTCCTTAACGGCTGTAGATAGCCACTTCATTGCTACCGTCCACCTCTTCGAGCCGCACCTTTATGATCTCCGTTTTCGATGTAGGGACGTTCTTGCCCACGTAGTCCGGACGAATGGGCAGCTCACGATGACCGCGGTCCACGAGCACGGCCAGCTGGATGGTGCTGGGGCGGCCGAAGTCCACCAGTGCGTCCATGGCCGCACGCACGGTACGACCGGTGTAGATCACATCATCCACCAGCACGAGGTGCTTGTCTGCGATGGGAAAGGTCAGATCGGAACGGTTGAGGGTAGGACGGTCCGAAAACTCTGATAGATCATCGCGATAGAAGGTGATGTCCACTTCACCCACCGGTACCTGTCGATTTTCAATCTTTTCGATTTTCGCCGCAAGACGTTTGGCCAGCGGTACGCCACGTGTCCGGATCCCCACGAGTACCACGTTCTCAACACCCTTGTTATGCTCGATGATCTCGTGGGCCAGGCGGGTTAAGCTGCGGTCGATAGCCTTTTCGTCTAGAATACTGGCTTTAAACTCCATGGTCTCCTCCTTGCCCTCAGAGGGCTCTTACTTTCTCAAGTATCTCTAAAAAATAGTCCGGTGGTTCTGCCTTGAACACCATGTGCTCGCCTGTCGATGGATGGTCGAAGCCCAGGGTGGCTGCGAAGAGCAGTTGCCCGTCGTGCTTGATCTTCTCTGAAGTAGGTCCGTAAATGGGATCACCGAGTAGCGGGTGATGCTTGTGGTTCATGTGCACGCGAATCTGGTGGGTCCTTCCCGTCTCCAAGCGACACCGGATCAAGGCATACTGTCCGTACTGTTCAATGACCTCGTAGTGTGTGATCGCACGCTTGCCGTTTTGTACGACGGCCATCTTCAGGCGATTGTGGGGATTTCGCCCGACGGGGAGATTGATGGTGCCCACCGGGGACTTAAAACGTCCATGGCAGATTGCCAGGTACTCCCTGAGCGTGCTGTGCTCCTTCAGCTGTGCCGCGAGCGACCGGTGAGCCTGATCGTTCTTTGCCACCATCAAGAGCCCGGCCGTGTCCTTGTCTATGCGATGCACGATGCCGGGTCGGATCACGCCATTGATGCCCGAGAGGCTGTCAGCATGGAACATCAGTGCGTTGACCAGTGTCCCCCGCTCATGACCCGGTGCAGGATGCACAACCATGCCCTGGGGTTTGTTGACCACGATCACATCGGTGTCCTCATAGACAATCTCCAGCGGAAGATTCTCCGGCACAACATCGAGCACCTTCGGGGGTGGCACCTCGATGGTCACCCTGTCATCCTCGGTGACCTGGGTATTCTTCTTCAGCACCACCGCATCATTCAGCAGGACCTTGCCCTCTTTGATAAGCCTCTGTATGTAGGAACGGCTCACGTCCCTGAGTTGTTCCGATAAAAAGAGGTCGATCCGCAGATCGTCCTCATCTCCTGTGAATGTATATCGTGCCATAATAGCCTCCTTCGGATACTTCTTAGTCTACCGAAGTGGCGGCGGCTTTTCAACCAAAAAAGCAAACGGGGCGCCTTTTAGGCGCTCCGTTTGTTTGGGGGGTATCATCAATTGGGGAGGGGGGTCAGCGTCAGCGCCTATTGGGGGGAGCGCTGTTCGCTGTTTACCTTGAAATCATCATATCAAGGGACTATGAGTATTCCGTGTCCGAACTGTGAAGAAACTGTTAATTGATCAATCAAGCATTGCGATCCATCCCCCAGCTAAGGTAGGGGCACGCTTAATCTGTAAACAGCAAAAAAGGAGACGGCATTCCTGCCGACCGCCTCCTTTTGGGATGGTGCAACTTGATTTCGAGGACCACCCGGTGTCATCTGCTCCTGCCGTTACACGCGTTCGACAGTCAGGGCCACCGCATGGTCGTTCAGTTCATAGGTTTCGAGGTCCCCAGCATCGTCTAAGATCACGATTTCATCGGCCAAGGTCTCCTCCTTGATGTGGTTAGCATGGCTGTCGACGCCCTTCAGGAAGGCTTCGTCGGTGGCGAGGTGAATCTTGATCCGATCGGTGATCTCAAAGTTCTGCTGTTTTCGCAGCTGCTGGACGCGGCTGACCAGCTCGCGAGCATAGCCTTCCTCGAGCAGTGCATCGTCGAGGGTGGTATCTAGGATGACGAAGAGATTGTTCTCACGGCGCACGGTGAAGCCTTCCTTCTCGGAAATGGTCACCTGCACGTGTTCAGCCGTCACTTCGAAGTCTTGTCCATCGAGATCGAGGGTCACCGTCTCACCGCGATCGAACTTATCGGCGTAGAGCGCCGCATCGAGCTCGTTCAGCTTCTTGGAGAAGAGTCCCATTTTCTTTCCAAGGATCGGTCCGCAGACACGGAAGTTCGGTTTCAAGCTGAAGTGCATGTACTCGCCAAGCTCGTCAACAAAGACGACATCCTTGACGTTGAGTTCTTCTTTGATCAGTGGCACGAGGTCGCCGATCAGCTCCCTGTACCCACCGTCGATCAAGACGCTGGCCAACGGTTGACGTACCTTGAGTTTCACGGACTCGCGTGCAGCGCGACCGAGGGTCACGAGGTTTCGAACGAGATCCATGCGCTCTTCTGTGCGCGTGTCAATGATCGATGCATCGACATCATCCAGATAGCTCAGGTGTACGGAAGGCTCGCCGGTGAGCTTCTGGAAGATTTCCTCGGTCACGTAGGGGGCAAAGGGCGCCGCCAGCTGTGCCACGGTCTTCAGGGCTTCATAGGTGGTGAGATAGACCGAGCGCTTGTCATCATCCAGCGTTTCGGACCAGAACCGACGGCGCGAGCGTCGGATGTACCAGTTGGAGAAGTCTTCCACCACGAATTCCTGGATCGCACGGACGGCACGATGCGTATCGAAAACGCCCATTTCCGTACGGACGGTCATAATCAAATTGTGTAGCTTCGAAGCCATCCAGCGGTCGAGTTCCGGACGATCGGCCACAGGGATATCAAAGGTGGCCGCATCGATCCCATCGGTATTGGCATAGAGGGTAAAGAAGTTGTAGATGTTCTTCAATGTGCCGAAGAACTTCGAGTCTACCTCGCCCAGTCCGTCTTCATCGAAACGTGTCGGCGACCAAGCCGGCGATACGTGGTAGAGGTACCAGCGCACCACATCGGCACCGTAGCGGTCGAATAGTTCGAAGCTATCCACGGCATTACCCCTGGACTTGGACATTTTCTTCCCGTATTTATCCAGGATCAGATCGTTGACCAAGACGTTCTTGTAGGGTGCTTTACCCGTCATGAAGGTGCTGATCGCCAGGAGCGAATAAAACCAACCGCGCGTCTGGTCGATTCCCTCGCAGATGAAGTCGGCCGGGAACAGATCATCGAATCGATCGGCATTTTCAAAGGGAAAGTGGTGCTGGGCGAAGGGCATGGCCCCACTGTCGAACCAACAGTCGATGACATCCGGTACCCGGGTCATCTGCCCACCGCAGTCTTCACACGTCAGATGGATATCATCTACATAGGGACGGTGGAGTTCCACGCCCAGATCAATGTCCTCCACGGCACGATCCACCAGCTCCTGACGCGAACCCACTGTGGAGAGATGATCGCAGGCATCACAACGCCAGATGTTCAGTGGCGTGCCCCAGAAGCGACTGCGGGAAAGGGCCCAGTCGTTGAGATTCTCCAACCAGTTGCCGAAGCGCTTTTCACCCACGTGATCAGGGAACCAGTTCACGCCATTGTTGTTCTCGATCAGCTGGTCCTTGATTTTCGTCATCTCGATGTACCAGCTCGGCTTTGCATAGTAAAGGAGCGGGGTGTTACAACGCCAACAGTGGGGATAGTTGTGGTCCATCTTCTGTTTGCGGAACAATCTTCCCGTCTCCCCCAACCAGTTGACGATTTCCGGATCAGCATCGATTACAAACTGACCTTCCCAAGGTGTCGTGATGTACTTTCCATCTTCGTCAACGGGCTGTAGAACGGGTAAGCCGTAACGCTGTCCGGTATTGTAGTCGTCTTCACCAAAGGCAGGTGCCGTGTGGACGATGCCCGTGCCATCTTCCGTGGTCACGTAGTCAGCGAGCGTAACGAAGAAGGCCTTTGCATCCGTCTCGACAAAGGGCATGAATTGATCGTAAGACCACCCTTCCATATCGGCTCCCTTGAGTCGATCGAGTACCTCGTAGTCGCCACCGATTACCTCGTCGGCCAGTTTCTCCGCAACGTAATAGATTTCATCGTTGTGTTTCACGCGGACGTAGTCAACTTCGGGATGTACAGTGAGCGCCACGTTGGCCGCCAGCGTCCAAGGGGTCGTCGTCCATACCAAGAAGTACTCATCGACATCCGTGCGCTTGAATTTCGTGTAGACGGTGACCGTCTTGATCTCCTTGTAGCCCTGGGCCACCTCGTGGGACGCAAGCCCCGTACCGCACCGAGCGCAGTAGGGGAGGATCTTGTGTCCCTCGTAGATCATATCCTCTTTGAAAAACTTGTCCAGGATATGCCACTCCGTCTCGATATAGTCGTTGTCCAGCGTGATATAGGGGTTGTCGAGGTCGATCAGGTAGGCCATGCGCTTGGTTTGCTCACGCCATGCCGCCTCGTACTCGAACACGGAGTCACGGCACTTCTGGTTGAAGGCCTCGAGTCCGTAGGCTTCAATCTCCGCCTTATCATTGAGGCCGAGACGCTTCTCCACTTCGATCTCTACAGGCAGACCGTGGGTGTCCCATCCGGCCTTACGCTCGACTTTGTAACCCGTCATCGTTTTGTAACGGCAGACGGCATCCTTCAAGGCCCGTGCGATCACGTGGTGGATCCCCGGACGACCGTTGGCCGTCGGAGGGCCATCGTAAAAGACGAAGGGCGTGTGATCTGCCCGCGTCTCGACGGATGCCTTCAGTAGGTCCATCGCCTCCCATTGTTCGGCCAATTGTTTTTCGTTTTCTTTCACCGGTGCCTGGTTCAGTGGTTTGTACATGGCTCTCTCCTTTCAATCAAAAAATCCCCGGGCAAAATTGCCCAGGGACGACTCTCGTGACTCGCGGTACCACCCAAGTTGCCCGCTTATTGCCAAGCGGGCCGCTTTGATCACTGATAACGGTGTGAGACCGATCCGGATTACTCGTCACTTTCACCCGGACAACTGGGGGAGGATCTTGATGGGCGTCCTACACTGGTTTGCACCGACCACCAGCTCTCTGCTTCAGACATGCGACACCAACGGTTCCCCTTCATTGCTTTCACAGTTAAAAAAATTATACCGTCAACAGGTTCACTCGTCAAGAACGATCTTCTCGATCCCCTCGAGTTCTCCGCTCAACAGTACTTTGAAGCGCGTGAGGAACTGACTATAGCGTTGTTCGAGCTCGGCGCGCTCCCGGCGAATCTTCTGGACCTCTTGATCCGCATCATCCAGTCGACGCTTTGCCGTGATCTCCGCCTTCTCGACGATGACATCCGCCTTCTCGCTGGCCTGCTTCACAACATCCTCTGCTGTGCTCTGCGCCACGACAAGGGCATCTTTTAGCGTCTGTTCGATCTTTTCAAAACGCTCGAGATCCTTTTCGAGCCTATCCGCCTTTGTTATCCATTGGGTTTGATCGTTCAAGAGCGTGTCGATCGTCGTGAAGACTTCGATCAAAAATTCGTCCACTTCCCTCACATCATATCCCCTGAGGCTTTTCGAAAATGTCTTGTTCTGAATTTCCAGTGGTGTCAGCAAACCCTTATCCTCCTCATCGTTTCATCAACCGCACGCGTATCACGCGGCGATCCTTGCGCGTCGTACCACCGATCGAATCGATGGCCAACCTGCCGTGGTGACGCAGGCTCAAGAGATCCCCTTCAACGAGCGCGGTCTTCTGGTCGGTGGTGATGAAATGGTTGTGTTTCACGTGTCCGCTCGAGATGGCGGACTGCGCCTTTTGACGGGACAGATGAAAGCCTGCGGCCAGGACGGCATCCAGTCGGGTCGATGCCACGGTAATCCTGTGCGGCGCACCCTCGACTTCCCTCTCCATGACATCGGCGAGGGACACCGGACGAAAATCCGCCGGGCTCCTGCGGATCTGGGTGAGATTGGACCGGACGTAATCGGCCAACTCTTCCACCACATAGACCTGGCAACACCCTTGGCCGATGAGAATATCACCGAATTTTTCACGGGTGAGACCCAGGGCCATCAGAGAACCGAGCACATCGCCATGACCGATCTTTTCAAAGCGATCATCGAGAGCCGTTTCTAGCAATACCAAGGGAGGTTCGACGAAGTCCGTCGTCAGGTACTCGGGCAAGAATCCCAGGAGCGTTCGCTCCCCCTCTTGCGGAAAAGCGATGACCCTGATTTCTCCAGCGCTCGACAAACCCCTCTCGAAAGCCATCCGATAGGTGGGGGCCACGAAATCCGTGAATACCGGTGCAAAGGTCGTCACGGCCTGGCGATAGGTCTCGAGAAGCTGTTGGGTCCTCGCCAGGTGTTCTGCTTCGAAGAAGACCGGGTAATGGTTTTCAAAGAAGGCAGACAGCATGCTAAAGACCCATGATGAAGCCCGCCACGAGGCGGATGGTGATCAGGGCGAAGATCGGGGAGAAGTCCAGCATTCCCTGGATTCCGAGCTTATGCTGCAATTGTCGGAAGGGTGCCAAGATCGGCTCGGTCATCTGGTAGATCATTTGAACGAAAGGATTTTGTGACGGGCCGCCCCGCGTCACCCAGCTCATGATCACGCGGATCAAGATTAAAAAGTTGAGCATCTCGAAAAAGATACCCGCGGCTACCTTGATATAGTACAATACATTCACCTCGTTGTTTGGTTCGCTAGTGGTCCTCAGGATCGCCAGGGCGGCAGTTGCCCCGTATCCTCGATCTTACGCTTGATATCACTGGCCACGTCCACATTTTTCGGTGCCAGCACGTAGATGCCCTCGATAACCATCTCGACGGAACCGTCGAGGGCATACAGGGCCCCTTTGCAAAAGTCAAATATTTTTCTGGCGAGCTCACGATCGATCTCCCGTATGTTCAGGATCACCGCGCGCTTCTCTTTGAGCAGGTCCACGACCTTTCGGGCTTCCTCAATGCTGCTCGGACTGTTCACATTGAGTTGTACATCCCCGCTGCGGTTGATGCTCACCACATTCGCACTGGAGAGCGGCGTGTTCACGGCTTTTAGCGGCTTCTCCCGTTCACGCTCGCGCTTCGGGTACAATTCCTGCGCACGATCGATCGGATCGATGAGTTCTTCCTCATCCCCGTCATCCACGCTCAGTCCCATGAAGTTCTTGAAAAAATCTCCCACGCCTGACATATCGTCCCTCCTCAATAAACTCTATCGCCGAAAATACCTGAGCCCACGCGCACGAGGGTAGCCCCCTCTTCGATGGCCACTTCGAAATCACCCGTCATTCCCATGGACAGGTGTCGCAAGGGCAAGTCGGGATATTTTCCCTTCAGTTCTTCGAAGAGGGTTCGCATGCGGGTAAAATCGCCACGTACCTCTTCAGGGTCATCGACGTACGGCGCGATGTTCATGAGCCCCTGGATCTCGATGTGCTCATAAGTCATGATCTCCTCTATTATACCAAAAAGTTCAGGTAAATAGATACCGTACTTTTGAGCCTCTTCGGCCACATTGACCTGCAGGAGGACACCCACCTTCCGATCGGCCTTTGCCGCCCGCTTATCAATTTCCTTGGCCAACCGAACAGAGTCCACGGAGTGGATGAGATCTACCCGATCGATAATGGACTTGACCTTGTTCCGCTGCAGATGACCGATGAGATGCCAGCGCACGCGATCGCCAATGGCTTCGAACTTCCGCTCGAGTTCCTGGACGATGTTTTCCCCGGCATCGTTTATACCCGCATCGATGGCCTCCTCGACGATTGGGATATCCACCGTTTTGGTCACCGCCACGAGGGTCACTTCATCCCTTGCCCTGCCCGCTCGCTCGCAGGCGCGCTGGATCCGTTTTTCGATTTGCGCGAGGTTGTCTCTGATCATCTCACATTCCTCCTATTGAATCTTATCCCCCTCTTCGAAACGCTCTGCCTCTCTGAGCACGCGATCGAAAAGGTCGATGGTTTTTACTGTTTTCGCTTCTTCTCCCTCGAAGACAATGAAGGAGCCGTCCTTCACCACCACCTGATCATCCGTCGATCCGAGCACCTTCACCGGTGTGAAGCGTGCACGCTGGTCCTGGTTGATACGATAGACCCCCAACACCCCTTCCCGCTGGATCAATGAATCGGCATGCAGGGTCAGGCCTTGATAATCATCGATTTTCAAGCGGATGGGAACCTGTCTTCTTTTGTGAAAATGATTGAATTGCTCGTCACTGCGAATGAGCACCATGAGTTGGTCCCCCTGTACGAAGAAATCCTCGATTCGGCCGGCGATCGATTGTCCTTCCACTTCGATGCGCACTTCCTTCTTCAGCTCGTAGCGATGGCTCTCCGTAGGATCCACGGCGATGAGAAAGTGGTAGACGGCGCTATCGATGACTTTGAAGACAGGCTCCTCCGTATTGATCCGGTTCTTCTTCAGTTCTTCGGGAACGATCTGCTCGGAGAAAATTGCCCCGAGATCCACCCGGGCCAACTTTTCGAGCTGTAGGATCATCTCGTACCCATCGTAAGCATAGGTCAGGATCCCCGCGGAGGGGCTCCTGAGACCCACGACATTGTTCTCGATGAGACCGGTCACGGCTTCGGTAACCGATGTGCTCCCTTGTCCCTCGGCCACGGACAATCGCCGCTTGCGGTCGAGTAGACGGCTGATCTCCTCTTTCTGCTCAGGCACAGCGCCATAGGTGCCCGAGGCAATGGAGGCCATGAGGGCATCCACAGCAGCTTCCCACTGTTCGTCTAGGTTTTTCTCTGTATCGAGGAGGTAGTTCTCCATGGACCGTTGGACGGAGCCACCATCCTCGGCGGCTTCCTCCCCGGATACCTGGACCTTGGCCACCAGAGCGTTCCGCTTGATCTTCTCGCCTTCGATCGCATTGTAGACGATCTCACCACCGTACTGTGCGTACACCAGAATTTCGTTGCGCACGAGCAGTGCATCCGTCTGCACTTCCAAAGGAACGACACCATAGGTCGGCTGGTAAGCCAGTTCTTCCTTGAAAAAGTGATCGTAAACTCCATAGCCCACCAGATAAACCAGTAGACCGAGGAACACCAGACTGAAGACAAACCGACCCTTGTTCTTAATCTTCTTGCTCACGGTACGCTTCTCGCCTCCCGGTTCGACCGTCTCTCATCAGAAGAGCACGGACTCCGTTTCGTGTTTCGGCTCTCGCATCATCAGGTTGCGCACGGACTTGGCTGCGGACTTGCCCTCGTGGATCACACCGTAAAGCTCTTCGGTGATGGGCATTTCCACACCCTTCGACCGGGCCAGCTCGTAGGCCGAGGTGACCGTGTAGAAGCCCTCTACCACCATGCCCACGGTCTCGACAGCCTCGGCGACGGGTTTGCCCTCGCCGATCAGGATACCGCAGCGCCGGTTTCTCGAGTGCATGGAGGTGCAGGTGACGATGAGATCGCCGATTCCGCTCAAACCTTGGAAAGTCTCAGGTTTTCCTCCGAGAGCCACTCCGAGCCGCGTGATTTCCACGATACCGCGGGTCATAAGCGCCGCCTTGGCATTGTCCCCGAATCCCATGCCGTCCGAGATCCCTGCGCCAAGGGCAATGATATTCTTCAAAGAACCCCCGAGCTCTACACCGATCACATCTGGATTGGTGTAAACGCGTAGGCAATCCGTTGTAAAAAGATCCTGGACGATTTCCGCATCGGCCAAGTGCTCGGAGGCAGCCACGAGTGTCGTCGGTAATCCGATGGCCACCTCCTCGGCATGCGAAGGGCCAGATAAAACGACGTAACGCATCTTGCCCAGCACATCCTCCGTCACCTGGCTCATGGTCATCAAAGTCCCGAGCTCGATGCCCTTGGCCACGTCGATGAGCAGCTCGTCACCCGTCAGGTAGGGTGCGATGGCCTTGGCCACGGACCGGTAGGCCTGGCTCGGTACCGCCATCACGAGGGTGCTCGCACCCTTCACGGCCTCCTCGAGGTCCGTTGTTATCTCAAGGGCCTCCGGCAACTCGACCTTTGGTAGGTAGGCACTGTTCATTCGAGAGCTGCGGATCTCCTCGGCCTGATCGATCTCGCGTGTGTAGAGCATCACGCGATCGGATCGTTTCGATAGGATCATGGCGAGCGCTGTTCCCCAGCTACCCGCGCCGATCACAGTATGTTTCATAGGAACGCCCTCCTTAATTCTTCCTCATTCTCGGGACCAGACGAATTGGCGTGCCGGAGAAATCGAAGTTCTTCCGGATCTGGTTCTCAAGGTAACGCATGTAAGAGAAGTGTGCCAACTCAAGGTCGTTGACAAAAACCACGAAGGTAGGCGGCTTGACGCTTACCTGGGTCATGTAGAAGATCTTTAATCGCTTGCCCTTGTCCGAGGGGGGTTGGTTCATGAGAATGGCCTCGGAAATAATGTCATTGAGCAAGCCCGTCTGCACGCGCATCGCGTGGTTGTTGGCAATCGCCTTGGACTGGTGCAGGATCTCGAAGATCCGCTGTTTCGTCAGTGCCGAGACGAAGAGCACCGGTGCATAGGGCATGAAGGCCAGTTCATTTCGAACATCCTTCATGTAGGCCGCATGGGTCTTGTTGTTCTTTTCGATCAGATCCCACTTGTTCACCACGATCATGGCGGCTCGTCCCGCCTCATGGGCGTACCCTGCGATTTTCTTGTCCTGCTCCGTCACGCCCTCCTGGGCATCGATGATGATCAGGCACACATCTGAACGCTCGATAGCCGTTAGTGACCGGATGACCGAGTAGTGCTCGATGGCCTCGTCGATGCGGCTCTTGCGCCGGATCCCTGCTGTGTCGATGAATACGTAAGATTCCTCGCGGTAGCTGAAGGGCGTATCGATAGCGTCTCGGGTCGTCCCGGCGATGTCGCTGACGATGACGCGGTTCTCCCCAAGGATGTTGTTGATCAGGGATGATTTACCGACATTCGGCTTACCGATGAAGGCGATGCGCAGCGTCTCTTCATCGTAATCATCGAGGGGATGCTCGGGGAAGGATGCCACCAGCTCATCGAGCAGATCGCCAAGCCCCAAGCGGTTGGCCGAGGAGATGGGCATCGGTTCACCGAGGCCGAGGCTATAAAAATCGTAGAATGTCTCGGGCAGATCTGCCGTGTCCACCTTGTTGACAGCGAGAACGATCGGCTTTCTCGACTTGCGGAGCATCATGGCGATCTCCTCGTCGGCATTCGTGAAGCCCGTGCGGCCGTCCAGCATGAAGAGAACGACATCGGCCGTCTCGATGGCCAGTTCAGCCTGCAAGCGCATTTGACTCAAGATCACATCCGTGGTATCAGGTTCGATACCGCCCGTATCGATCATGACGAACTCATGGCTCAACCATGATACATCTGCATAGATGCGGTCGCGCGTGACGCCGGGGGTGTCCTCGACAATCGAGATTCGCCGACCGGCGATGGCGTTGAAAAAGGTGGATTTTCCCACATTGGGACGCCCCACGACGGCGACGATTGGTTTACCCATTGGATTCATTCCTTTCAAAAATAGACAGGAGTGCCTTGGGGTCCACAGGGACCGCCAGTACCTCCGTCTGATAATAGTCTCTCAGCTCTGTGAGGGTCGTGTCATCGAGCATCATCTCGCTGTTCTCTCGTAGCATACTCCGCGGGATCAGTAGCGTTCCATGATCCTGCTCAGGGTGGAGGGTTCGCAAGAGGTCCTCGCCCACCACGAGACCCGACACGGTGATCTTCGGACCGAAAAATTGATTTTCCACCGGGAGGATCGACAGATCCAGCCCCGGATGCGCTTCGTTCAGCGGAGCCAGCTGTTCCTTCAAAAATGATGCTGCGGCAGTGCCCGTCACCAGCGTGTACTTTCCCGACATGGTCCCGGCCCCTTCGAGGGCGCCGGTCAGCTCCGTCTGGAACCAGCGAAGGAGACCGACCCCATCTTCAAGGAGCTGAAAACCCTCGTAGGCAGCGGCAGATGGAAGTGGTGCCTCGGCCTTGAGGTAGAACTCATCGGCGACGAAAACGAGTCGTGTCCCTCGGTCGGCCAAGTTTTTCTCCCAGCTACCCTGGCACCTGTGGATTGTATCTAGAGCGACGTCTCCGTCCACATCCGGTATCTGCGCCAAGCCTTCCCTGTATTTCGTCTTACCCAGGGGAACGACGGCTACGGAGGCGAAGTGATTGCTCAGCCCGGCCAGGTCTTCCAGGGTTTTCGACAGCACTTCACCATCGTTCATTCCAGGGCAGAGAACGATCTGCCCGTTGACAGTGATCCCACCCTCCGTGAGCTTGCGCAGCTGTTCCATGATTTTCCCCGCCCGCTTGTTCCCCAGCATCCGCTTCCTCAGCTCGGGGTCCGTTGTGTGGATGGACACATTGATCGGGCTGATGCCGTAGGCGATGATCTTGTCGAGCTGGCGGTCCGTCATGTTCGTGAGCGTGACAAAATTCCCCTGCAGGAAAGAGAGTCGTGAGTCGTCATCCTTAAAATATAGACTCTCTCGCAATCCCGTGGGGAGCTGATCGATGAAGCAGAAGACACACTGGTTCTGACACCGCTTGGGGTCGTCCATAATGGGGTTGACGAAGGTCGCCCCGAGCTCATCTCCATAGGTTCTCTCGATGGTGAGGTGACGACTTTCGCCCGACTGTGTCTCGATTTCCATCTCGAAGACAGCCTCCGAGGTCAGATAAAGAAAATCCAGGACGTCCTCTACTATCGTCCCATCGATGGTCAGCAGGAAATCCCCCGCCTTTACGCCCGCTCGATCGAGGACAGAATCCCTGGCAATGCTTTCGAACTGTTGTGTCATCTGACTTCCTTCTTTCTACTCTTGCCTTCTCTCGTCGAGAACCAAGGCTGCGATCATCAGACCGCCTCCCGGCTTTCTCCTATGAGAGAAATAACGGTGGTTGCATATGGTGCAGTCCTCCGATCGATGGATCGAGGAAAGGGGGAGACCCATCTCGACGAGGAGATCTGCGTTGAAACCCTTTAAATCTAAATTATAGTGGTTTGCGGCCGTCTTTTCAAGGTATTCTCTCACACGACTTCGGTCGAGCGCCTCAACCACGGGCTCGTCCACCTCGTAACAGCAATCGCCGGCCGCTGGCCCGATCAGAGCCCTCAATTCGCCGGGGACCGTCCCGTAGCGCTCTTGCATCTGCCGCACAGTGTGGTGAACGATGCGCACGGCTGTGCCCTTCCATCCGCTGTGGATCAGACCGATGGCATGGTGGACGGGGTCGTAGAGGTAGATGGGCACGCAGTCTCCGTGAAAGGTTACCAAGACCCTTCCGGGCACATTTGTAACCAGGGCATCCCCAGCACCTAGTGGTGATGGGCAGTTGGCAGCCGTCTCTGAACCCACGACGAAAACTTCCTTGCCATGCACCTGCTTCATGAAATAGACGGCCTCATCACCTACGCCCAGATGTTTTTGCAAGGTGTGAAAGGCCGGTACGGGATCGTGGGAAAGGGCAAAATCGTGAGGCTGGTCCGCGAGAACGGGGTGACGATCGGTAAAGAGCGCGCGGATACCCTTACCAAGATGATGGCTCAAGTCTTGAAAACCCATGGATCTCTCCTTCGCGTATCCAAAAAGAAAGACCAAGTGATGTGCACTCAGTCTTCGGTACGTTTCTCGTTTAATAGTTTGGTCAGTTCATCGACAAAGGTGTTGATGTCTTTGAACTGCCTGTACACCGAGGCGAAGCGCACGTAGGCCACCTCATCGAGTTCCTTGAGCCCCTCCATGATCAAATTTCCAATCAGGGCCGAGGGGATTTCTTTCTCCATGGTGTTGTGGAGCTTTTTCTCACACCAGTCCACGAGGGCCTCCATCTGATCGATGGACACCGGTCGCTTCTCACAGGCACGGATGATTCCGTTGAGCACCTTCGATCGGTTGTAGGATTCACGCGCCCCATTCTTCTTCACAACGATAATCGGCACCTGCTCCACCTTCTCGTAGGTGGTGAAGCGGTTGCTACAGGCCGCGCATTCACGCCGCCTCCGGATGACATGTCCATCCTCCGTGGGACGGGAGTCGATGACCTTGGAATCGTTCTGATCACAAAAGGGACAACGCATCGATCGGCCCCCTTAGTTTCGTTTCTTCCGAAGGAAGGACGGGATATCAAAATCCTTGTCCACCTCGGGTTTCACGACACTGACCTCTTCTTCCGTCTCACCTGTGTCCGCCGCTTCTTCGGCAACCGGTTCTTCGGCTTCAGCTCTCGGTTGATGCCTCCGCTCGGCTCGCTCCGAACGCTCTTCACGGCGCTTGCGGATCTCTTCTGTATGAATGGTATCCACGGCATCTCCTTCAAACCCTGTGGCGATGACCGTTACCTTGATCTCATCTTTCATGCTCTCGTCGATGACCGTACCGAAGATAATCTCGGCATCGGGGTCGGCTGCTTCTCTCACGAGGTCGGCAGCTTCGTCGGCTTCGAAAAGACCGAGGTTAGCGCCGCCGGTAACATTGATCAGGACGCCCTTGGCACCGTTGATCGTCGTTTCGAGTAGCGGGGAGTTGATGGCCATCTTGGCCGCTTCCACCGCACGGTTCTCTCCGCTGGCGGTGCCGATCCCCATGTGGGCGAGCCCCTTGTTGTTCATCACGGTATGTACGTCCGCGAAGTCGACGTTGATCAGACCGGTCTGCGTGATGAGATTCGAGATCCCCTGCACACCCTGTCGGAGCACATCGTCGGCGATGTTGAACGCCTCGAGAATGGTCGTCGTCTTCTTGGCTATGGCAAAGAGCCGATCGTTAGGGATCGTCACCAGGGTGTCGACCTTCTTCTTGAGCTCCTCGATACCCATCAGTGCATTTTCCATGCGCTTTTTACCTTCGAATTTAAAAGGCTTCGTCACAACACCCACGGTCAGTATGCCCATTTCCTTGGCAATCTCTGCCACGATGGGTGCCGCCCCCGTTCCGGTGCCACCGCCCATTCCGGCGGTGATAAAGACCATGTCGGCCCCTTGCAACGATTGATAGATGTCGTCGCGGCTCTCCTCTGCGGCCTTCTTCCCCTTCTCAGGATTGGCGCCTGCGCCGAGACCCTTGGTGAGTTTCTCACCGATCTGCATTTTATAGTCTGCCTTCGACTTGAATAGCGCTTGTTTATCTGTATTGATGGCAATGAAAGATACGCCTTCGACCTGGCCTTCGATCATGTTGTTGACGGCGTTATTCCCGCCGCCACCGACACCGATGACCTTAATCTGGGCGCCCTGTTCCATATCTATATCGAGTTCTAACATAGCGGTATACCCCCCTAGTTGTTGCTAATAGATTTCGTTACTCAGTTGTTGTTCTCGTGAATAAAACTACTATATATAGTATAACCCACCTTGACATTTAAAGTAAATGCTTTTTCACGATTTTCTTCGCATCCTTTCGATGGCCTGGCGCCTGATAATCGCAATATTGTTGAACAGTCGTGTCCCGAAAGCAAAAATCGCCGCATAGTACATGGGCACACCGATCTGATCGCCGATGTAAGCGAGCACCGTGGCCAGGAGAAAATTCAAAAGGAAACCGGAGAGAAAAATCACGGTATCAAATTTGCCGTACAAGTTGGCCCGGATGGCACCTACCACCGAGTCGATGGCGGCCAAGAGACCCACGGAAACATAGAGTGCATACCCCGTGCTGATGCTAAAGGGAATGACGAAGCCGATCACCACGCCGATAAGAATTCCGATCAATGCTACGATCAAGAGGCATCACGCTCCTTTGGTAATAGATAGTCGTAATCAAGTTGTCCACGGTAGGCGGGGATCGTTAGGGATACCGCTGTGTTGACCTCCACGAAGATGCCCCACTGTCTCAAGATGTACCCGTATCGTCCTGGGGCGTTGACCGCCGACTCCAAGTACTTGCGATCGCCTATGGCCTTGATGATAAAGGGCTGGGCGAACTGCTGTCCGTTGATGTTAATCGTCGGTCCGTTGCAGACGATCTGGGACTTGGAGAACACATAGCGCTCCCCGTTGATGCTGATGGCCTCGGCACCCGCGGCCTTGAGATCATCCACGATCGCACGAACATCGAGATCGTGGACGATCAAGTTGTTCGGATCCTCGTGTTCACCGAGCTCGCGGTCGGCATCATTGACAATGATGATGACCCCTTCACCGCTGAGCGGTACCAAACCGGCTTGCATCCGCGTCTGCTCGATGCGCTCTCCGAGCACATCGATGAGCTCATCGGGATCTTCCACGCGCTCGAGCTCGTCGATTCGCTGGTGCACCTCTCCAATCTGATCCTTGAGCTCGCGGACGGCATCACGCTCCTGCTCGAGCATGACGAGATAGGTGTTGAGATCACGAAAGGAGATGTAGGTGATGCCTTGATCGATAATCCGAAAGAGCGAGACGGAGAGCACCCCGAGGAGCAGGCCGAGGAGCAGCCGTTGCTTATGGGGTTTGGTCATCGTACGTCACTACTCCTTCGCCGGTACGGCATAGTCGAACTGAATGCGTTTGGTGTATGCGGGGAGGGATACCAGATCCTGCTTGAGAATATCCACATAATAACCGCGGTCTCTCAGGCGGAAGGCGATGCCGAAACGCTGGCTCAGCGCACCTTCAAGGGTCTGGGGATTGCCAACGGCACGAATTTGATAGGGTAAGGAAAGCGGTACATTGTTCACGTTGATCGCGTTACCGGCCGTCCGGATTTCGCTGGTGCCCACCAAACGCTCTCCATTGATACTGATGGCCTCGGCGCCCGCCGAGTGCAACTCGTTCACCATGGAAAGGATCATTTCGTAATCATAGATAATATCCACTTCCACCTGAGCCAGTTCCTCCGGCGGGTTGTCTACGGTCACCAAGAGCCCGGGGCCCTCCACTTCCGTCAGTCCGGCGAAGAGTTCCAGGGTCCTGAGCTCTTCGCTCAGCCGTTTGATCAACACGTTGTCTGCCGAGTAGGTTTCCTCGATCTCGCGCAACTTGGCCCTCAGGTCGTTGAGCTCCTGTTCGAGCAGCTCCTTCTCTCCTCTGAGATCGGCGATCTCGTTGACCATTTCGCTCGTTCGCCGGTAGGTATTGATATCAGAACTCGATCGCTGCACGAGCTTGATTTGAAAGGCGATGATCACACCGAGCACGATGCTGATCAGGCCGATCACCAGATATTCTTTCCACTTCTTCATTTTCTATCACCTGCTGTTTAGTTTCCAAAGGGTTTATAAAACGGGAGTCCATCCGTGCTCACATCTATGGTTCCCTCGACAACGCCTTTCCCCGATAGGTTCTCGTGGATGTTGACAAAATCGTTGAACCGGGCTTCCGCTTTCTCACCATCACCAAAGTTCACGTTGAAGCCTTCGGTCATAGAGAAAAAGATTTCATCCCCGATCAGTTTGACCGTGGGTAGCGGATCGAGATGGGAGGTGTCAAAGAGTTTCATCAGCACCAGCATGTTATCGAGCAACCAGGGTTTGTCCACTTCGATGGGCTCCCCCGTTTTGAAGGAGCGGTATTCGAACCCCTCGATGATATACCCGCGGGGCTCTTCCGCCGGACCAGCGCTGAGCACTATGGTCTCTGCGTCGATCGATAGGTACAGTTCCCCGCTCTTCAGGTAACAGAGGTGCTCGCGAAAGCGCAGCTGTACGTCCACGGCATCCGGCCAGACCTTCTTGACCACCGCTTCTTTCACCAAGGGGTGCTCTTTGAGTCTATCGGCTTCCTCGTCTGTGTCGACCAAAAAGAGATTCACACCCTCTCTCAACCGCGAAAAAGTTGTGAGATCCGCCTGATTAAACCGTTCATCCTGCGTAAAGGTGATCTGCTTGAGATTAAAAAAGCCTGTGTAGAGCAGCCCCCCTAATAGGAGCAAGGCGACCAGCGCGAACAGGATGGTGGCCTTTCTAAGCATCCTTCACCTCGAGCGTGAGTGAGCGTACGATCTCTTCAACAGCCTGGGTGTTCACGATCCCCTCGCAGGCCTCGGACATCTGCTCCCGACGCGAAGGATCGGCCAGAAGTGCCTCGAGGGTTTCGATGAAAAGGGTTCGATTGAGGTTCTTCTCCTCGAGCATCACACCGGCCCCGTGATTTTCAACCACACTGGCGTTGTAGCGCTGGTGATCCTCCACCACATTGGGCGACGGGATAAGGACCGAGGGCACGTGGCTGAGGACAATCTCCGTCAGTGTGCTCGCGCCGGCACGGCTCACGATCAGATCGGCCGCTTGAATTGCCCGGGGCATGTCGTAGAGAAAGTCCTTGATAACGGCATTCGCACCGGGTTTTAGCCCATTGGATACACAGTATTCGTGAAAATTCTCTTCATGATGTCGGCCGGTGGAGTGGATAAAGCGGTAGTCCTTTCGATTTCGAAAATGGTGTAAGGCATGGGCCATCATCTTGTTGATCGTCTCCGCTCCACCGCTTCCACCGACCGACAAGATCAAAAGTTCGTTTTCCTCGAGGTCGTAGGCTGCACGACAGTCCTCGCGGTTCTGCAGTTGAAAGGCCTTTCGAACGGGATTGCCCGTGTAGAGCAGGTTATCCTTGTTTCCGAAGAAATCTCGGCTCTCCTCAAAACTGATGAAGACCTTCTTTGCCCATCGGGCCATAAAACGGTTCACCAGGCCGGGATGGGCATTCTGCTCGTGAATGAAATAGTCAATGCCCTGGCTCTTGGCGGCAAGGAGCACAGGACCGGAGACGTATCCCCCCGTGCCGATCACGGCGTCGGGCCGAAAGGTCCTGATCAGCTTGCGCACTTCTCCTACGGCCTTGAACAGCATTCTGAGGGTCCCGAGGTTTTTCATCGTCAGTTTTCTCCTGAGACCTTCGATTTCTATGGTCTCAAAATCGATCCCCTCTTTGGGGACGATGTCTGCCTCGATACCCCTGCGCGTGCCCACGTAGAGGACCTCTAGGTCCGGATGACTTTTTCGAAGCGCTTCGATAATGCTGATGGCGGGATAGACGTGTCCTCCGGTGCCACCTCCGGTGACGATGATTTTCAAAAGATCAACTCCTCTGATGCTTAGAAATGTTGAGGACAATACCCATGGCCGTCAAAAGCACCACCAGGTTCGTGCCTCCGTACGAGATGAAGGGCAAGGGGATTCCCGTCGCAGGGATCGTGTTGGTCACTACGGCCACGTTGATGACGAGCTGTGCTGCCACCACGAGCCCGATGCCCGATGCAATATAAAATCCGTAGGGGTCTTGTGCCCCTAGGGCCGTCTTGAAAATACGGTAGATCAACAAGATGAACAAGAGGATCAGCAGGCTCACGCCGATGAAACCGGTCTCCTCACCGATTGTCGCCAGTATGTAGTCGTTATGGGGCTCGGGGATGTAGAGCTTGTTCTTCAGGCTCTGGCCAAGCCCTACCCCCGTGAGTTTCCCGCTGGTCAGCGCCATTAGGGATTGCACCGTCTGGTACCCCGTGCCCAGGGCATAGGCGAAGGGATCCATGAAAGCATCCAATCGCTCCTGTCGAAAACCGGTGTTCGTCACGACGTAGTAGACAAACCCGGTACCACCACTGGCGATAAAGAAGGTGTAGAACATATTGAAATCACTCAAAAATAGCATGCCAAAGCCCGTGGCCCCAATGATGATCGCCATGGAGAGGTTCGGCTGTTTCAACACGAGAGCGGCCGGTATCAGAATAAGGAGACCTAGTGATAGATACCCTCCGATGTTCCGTTTAATCAAGTGTTTGCGCGTTAGAAGGTGGGCTAGTGCGAGCACCAAGATGATTTTCATCAGTTCCGAGGGCATAAAATCCGGTAGGAAGGGAACATCCAGCCAGCGCCGGGCCCCGTTTCTCACCTCGCCGAAGACGAGCACGTAACCCAATAGGAAGATGCCCCCACAATAGGCCAGCATCACACCCCAACGGTACTTGCGGTAATCGATCTGGGAGACCACCATCATCGAGAGGAAGCCGATGGCGGTGAATAGGATCGTCTTGTTGAAAAAATGATAGCGATCGCCGTAACGGACCATGGCGTAGTAATAGCTCGAGCTAAAGATGAAGAAAATGCCGATCAGAAGCAGGGCGCTTATGAAGAGGACGAGGTACCAGTCGATGCCTTTTCTTTGCACGTTAATTCACCCACTCTACTCTTGAAATGATCGCCGCGATGTTCGTAGCTCTCATACATGTCCCAGCTGGCACAGGCCGGTGACAAGAGGACCACTTCGCCGTCGACGGCACCAGCCGCCAGCCAGCCCACAGCATCGTCTAACAGATCAAAGGTAGCCGTTTCTACCTGCGGTGCTTCATTGGCGATGGCTTCAGCCAGTGCCTCGCGCGTCTCTCCGATCAACGCCGCCCGCTTGACACGTCCCGACATGAAACGTGCAAATGCCGTGAAGTTCGATCCCTTGTCCATGCCCCCCGCCAGGAGATTGACGGGGACGTCGAAGGCCTTCAGACCCACGATCGCGGCCTCGGGATTGGTGGCCTTCGAATCATTGTAGTATGTCACACCCTGACAGGTGGCGATCCGCTCGATCCTGTGCGGTACGCCGGCAAAGGTCCGCAGTCCCTTGACAATGGTTTTGAAGGGAATCTTGGCCAGGTAGGCGATGGCCACGGCGGCCATGGCGTTCTCTAGGTTGTGATCACCGGGTAGAGAGAGTTCTTCCCGATCGATCAGAGCTAGGTGTTCACCATTTTCCGATACGGTGATTGCCCCCTTGTCGAGGTAGACCCCATTGGCCAGTGCCTCTTGCCTGGAGAAGTACAGGACGTTGGACGGTGCCAGCTTGCCGAGGGCCCGCGTATAGGGATCGTCATAGTTCAGCACAACCCAATCGGTGTAGGTTTGGTTCTCGAACAATCGGGACTTGGCTTCGACATAGGCCGACATGGTACCGTGCCGGTTGAGATGATCCGGTGTGATGTTCAAAATGGCAGCGATCTTCGGGGTGAAATCCACCGTCGTCTCCAGCTGGAAGCTCGAGACTTCGCAAACGAACCATCCGTCTTCAGAGACCTCTTCCACCATGGAGATCACCGGTGTGCCGATGTTCCCCACCACAGCGTGCTCCCTCTCTGCCAATTCGAAGAGGTAACCCACCAAGCTGGTGGTCGTGGTCTTTCCGTTGGTGCCCGTGATCCCTATGAATGACGCCTTAGCCTGACGGTAGCCGAGCTCGAGTTCCCCGATCACCTCAACCTGTTCTTCGATCGCACGCTTCACGAGCGGAATCGTAGGCGGGACACCGGGGCTCAGGATCACCAGGTCATAGCCTTCGGTCGTCTCCGGTTGTCCACCCAGGTGGGTGTTGACATCTCCCGGTAGCTCCGCTAGGATCTCTCGTAGCTCTTCCTCCGTTTTGAGATCCGTGAGCGTGACCTCGGCTCCTTGGGCAGTGAGGTAGCGTACCAAGGCAACCCCGCTGCGAGCAAGCCCCACCACAAGTATGGAAAGTCCCTTCACTTGCATGTTCGATTCCTCCTTAACGTGCCAACAGCCATAGCGACAGTAGCGATCCGACCAAAGAGGTCAGCGCAAAGATCATCACGACCTTTGTCTCGTGCCATCCTCCCAGTTCAAAGTGGTGGTGTAGGGGGCTCATGCGGAAGATCCTGCGCCCGGTTTTCTTGAAATAGGCAACCTGCAGGACCACGCTCAACGCTTCCGCCACGTAGATCACGCCAAAGACCGGCACCAGCAGGATCACGTCGAGTTGTGCCGCCAGGGCGAAGACAGCGCCACCAAGGGCGAAAGCACCTAGATCGCCCATGAAAATCTTGGCCGGATACCGGTTGAACTTGAAAAAGGCCAAGAGGCCGCCGGCTAACATCATGGCCGTGACCGCGAGCGATCCTCTTCCCGACAGAAGACCGACCGCTGCCAAGAACAGGATAACAACGCCGCTAACACTGGCGTTTAGACCGTCGAGACCATCGGTCAGGTTCACGGCGTTGGTCAGCGCCACATAGACGAAGACCATAAAGGGAATGTAGAATACCCCCAGCTCAAGTAAGCCGTACCAGGGGACGTACAGGGCGCTCGTCCCCTGAGCGTAGAGAAGGCTCGAGGCAACAAGTCCGATGAAGAGTTGACCCAAAATTTTTTTCCTGGGGCTGAGGCCCTCGTTGGATTTTTTGACGATGATCAGATAATCGTCGTAGCCGCCGAGTAGCGCTGATACGATCGTGACTACCACGACGAACAGACTCCCCCCGTCGGTCTTGAGATGAAGGGCCATGGCCGCTAGGAAGGCGATTAGAAAAATGAGTCCGCCCATAGTAGGGGTGCCCTGTTTTTTCAAGTGACTTTGCGGCCCTTCTTCACGGATGATCTGTCCGAACTTGAGGATGCGTAGCTTGGGGATGAGCGCCGGCCCGAGGACCAATCCGAAAAACAATGCCGCTAAAAATCCTGTGATCAACGCGCTGCTCCTTTCGCAAGGTACTTTTTGGCCACTTCGGCATCGTCGAAGTGATGCTTCTCTTTGCCGATGATCTGGTAGGTCTCATGTCCCTTCCCCGCGATGAGAAGTGTATCTTTCGGTGTCATCCTGACGATGGCCCGACCGATCGCCTCTTCACGGTCCACAAAGCGCTCGAAAAGCGTCTCTAGAGGAAAGCCCTCCACCACATCGTCCAGGATGCTTTCGGGATCCTCCGTCCTGGGATTGTCGCTTGTGATGATCACCACATCGGCCCCTTCTGCCGCCGCCCGCGCCATGAGGGGACGTTTCCCACGATCCCTGTCGCCACCGGCTCCGAAAACGCAGAACAACCTGCCTGCCGTCAGCGGGCGGAGGACCGCCAGGCTCTTCTCGAGCGCGTCGGGTGTGTGTGCGTAGTCGACGAAAACACCGCTCTGGTCCACGCGCTCCAACCGCCCCGGTACGCCGGGTAGATCCGCCAGCGCTGCCACTGCCCGCTCTACGGGAATCGCCATCGCGTGGAGTGCGCCGATGACGGCCAGGGCATTGTGAATATAGATGCGTCCGAGCATCGATAGGGTCACTCTATAGTCTTTTCCATCCAGTGTCAAGGTGAAACGGCTCCCCGTGATATCCGTCTCGATATCGTGGGCGAAGAGATCCGCCCGGGGATCCTCTAGACTGGTGGTCAAGAGGTATCTTCCCGCCTGCTGGTCGGCGAGTCTCCGGCCATGATGATCATCGATGTTCACCACGGTCCACAGGCACGCGTCGAAGAGGCGTGCCTTCGTCAGGAAATACGCCTCGATCGTCTCGTGGTAATCCAGATGGTCCTGGGAGAGGTTCGTGAAGATGCCCACTTCGAAAGAAAGAGTCGCCACTCTTTTCTCTGCGATGGCATGAGAGGAAACCTCCATGAAAACACGATCCACACCGGTCTCAATCAGGTTAGAGAAGGCGTCGGTCAGCTCCGGAGCCAGCGGTGTGGTCATCCCAGTTTCGATTTTTCCCCCTGCCCATTGGATGCCCAGGGTGCCGATGGTCGCCGATGGGGTGCCCAGGCGTTCCGAGACCTGGTGGAGCATCGTCACGACGCTTGTCTTACCATTGGTGCCGGTGACGCCCAATAGGCGCAAGCGCTCTGCGGGGTGCCCTGCCAGGTGTTCCGACAGATGGGCGAGGGCGACCTTCGTGTCCTTCACGCGGAAGATCGTTCCTTCCGCTGGTGAAAAGTCCGGGGGTACCACCTCCACGACAAAGGCACGACACCCACGACCGTACGCGTCGGATAGGAAGTCATGTCCATCGGTCTGTTGTCCCCTCAGGGCCACGAAAAGACTCTTCTGCGTGGCCCTGCGCGAGTCATAGGCGATGTGGTCGACCCTTGGGTCGCCATCGCCTCGCGCTAGCTGGTGGGGTACGTTGCGCATCAATTCAAAAGCTGTCATGATTTACTCCTCTAGATACAGGATCACGAGGGAACCTTGTTCTAGGCTCGTGCCCTCTCTCGGGTACTGTTTATTGACAATCGCCGAATCATCGGCGGTTTCCAGTGGTTCGGTGGTCATGCTGAGCTTGGCACTCGACAGAATCTCCCTGGCCTCTCCCAGCGTTTTGTTCTTCAAATCGGGCACGATGACCTCGGCTCCCTCGGACATCTTTGGCTCGATCCCCAAACGCTGGAGGGTGTCGCCCATGATCTCGCCTGCAATCGGCGCCGCCACACGGGATCCGTAGCTTTCTCCCTTCGGTTCATCGACCACAACGAGCACGATGGCTCGCGGGTCCTCCACCGGGGCGAATCCGATGTAACTGGAGACGACCTTATCACTGTCATAGAGACCATCGACGATTTTCTCGCTGGTACCTGTCTTGCCGCCGGATCGAATACCCGGTATATAGGCCAGCTTCCCCGATCCGTTGACCACAACAGACTCCATCATGAGACGGATTTTCTCGCTTGTATCGGCGCTGATCACCTGTCGCAGGCGGTATTCCTCCGCAGGCCGCTCTTCGCCGTCCACGGCCTTGAGCACATGGGGGCTGATGAGATGACCGCCGTTGATAAGGGCGCTCGTGGAAGTGATCAGGCGGATCGGGGTGACGCTGAGCCCGTGTCCAAAGCTCACGGTCGCGAGTTCCACGGGGTTGAGCTGTGACTGGCTGTACATGATCTGTCCCGTCTCCGCTGGCAGATCGATGCCCGTACGGCTGTAGAAGCCCAGGAGATCCAGATAGTCGGCAAAGAGGTCGCGACCGATGGATAAGCCCACCTGAACAAAAACAGGGTTACAGGAGTTCTCCAGCGCTTCGGTCAGGGTCTGGTCCCCATGGCTTTGCGGGTAGACCCAGCAATGAATGCGGCTGTCTGCCACCTTGATGGACCCCTCTCCTATGTAGTGGGTGTTGGGCGAAGCGATGTTCTCCTCGAGGGCAAAGGCCGAAGTGAAGATTTTAAAAGTTGACCCCGGCTCATAGGTGCTGCTCACCATGGGGTTCAGCCACCGTTCGAAGACCTCCCCCGGTTCTGCGCCCTCGAGCACTGCGCGACTCTTGTTTGGATCGTACTGGTCCGTGCTGGCCATGGCCAGCATCTCTCCGTTCCTGGGGTCCATCACGATGGCGTGAACGCTCTTGGCGTTATGAAGCTCCTGTGCCTCTTCTATTGACTTCTCTACGCTGTGTTGTAGGGCGCTGTCGATGGTCAGCATCAAAGTGGCTCCATCGATGGGATCGATCACCTGCGTGTCGATGAAAGGCAGGCTGTTCCCGTTCACATCGACCATGCCGGTGCGGTAACCGTCGCGTCCGGCCAATCGATTTTCGTAAAAACGCTCGACTCCAGCCTCCGCCGTTCCGTAGTCGTTGATGTGGCCGACGATCAGCGAGGCCAGGGAACCGTTGGGATAGATCCTGCGGGAGGAACGGTCGGTCCATAGACCCGCGTAGGTACTATTCTCGATCATCTCGGCGGTTTTGGCATCGAGTCCGTCGGCGAGGCGGGCGATGCCACTGGTGCGATCGAAAGCCTTCTCTAAGTCGTCACGCTCCAAACCCAGGTTCTCCTCGAGCCAGGTCATGGCTTCCCCCGGGTTATCAAAGGTATCAGGCCGCGCCCAGAGCGTATAGGTCTGCAGACTCGTGGCCAGCGGGTCGCCCCACCGATCGACAATCTGTCCGCGCCGGTGGGAGATTGGGATTTCCTTGATTGCATATTCCTCTGCGCGCGCAAAATACCCCCGCAAATCGAGCACCTGAATGTCCAGGAGCTTGTATACGAGCGTTCCCAGGACGGCGAGGATCAGCAGATATATAAATAACAGTTTGATTTTCGAACCCTTTTGCGGCATTTTCATCACATCCTTCCCCATTATAGTACGCCCTTTTGTCCTTCACAAGAACATTCCACCAATAAGAAAGAAGCACAAAATTTAGTTTTGTGCTTCGGCCACTTTCGATTCTCTTGGCGCCAGACTGTAGTGCCAAAGATCATTGATATAAACGATCTGCTCCTTTGTGGGGTAGATCATATGTAATTGTTCCGTGGCCACCGTCTCGATACGTTGCAGGTTCATGCTGGTGTCGATGGCTACCTCCAAGCGCTCCACTTCTTCCCCGAGGGCACCGATCTCTCGTTGCGAACGATTGATCTCATCGCTGAGTTCACAGAGGACGGACCACTGGTTGATGTTGAGAACGACAAAGAGGACGAGCACCGTGCCGACGATCAGCGCTTCTGTCGTACGACTGCGGCGGATTTGCTTCTTCTGGGCGCGTTGCTTGCGATTTCGCTCGAGATTTCGACATCGATCTTGCAGATGGTGGGTGTAGCGTTCATCCGCATAATCGATCACTTCGTACGTTGGTTGCAATTTTCTCGCGGCTGACACTGGCTTTCACCCCGCCTTCCCTATCGTCTCTCTGCGACACGCAACTTGGCGCTTCTCGCTCTCGGGTTCTCTTCGAGTTCTTCCTCCGAGGGGAGAATCGGCTTTCGCGTGATGATCTTGACTTCCTGTTCCTTCTCACAAACGCAAACGGGGAACTCAGGTGGGCAAATACATGGTTTCGCGAGTTCCTTGAAATGGTTTTTCACGATGCGATCTTCCAAGGAATGGAAGGTGATGATCGCCACGCGTCCACCGGGGGACATGTGCTTGATGGCCGCATCGATGGCCCGGCTGATGACACCCAGTTCGTCGTTCACCTCGATCCGGATGGCCTGGAAGGTCCGTTTGGCCGGATGGGGTCCGTCTCGTCGGGCGCCCTTTGGGACGGCCTTTTTGATGACCGTGACCAGTTCTTCCGTGGTCTCGATCGGTCGCTCCTGGCAGATGAACTCGGCGATGCGCTTGGCCCATCGCTCTTCTCCATAGGAGGTGATGATCTCGGTGAGTGCTTCTTCCGAGTAGGTGTTGACCACATCGGCGGCTGTCAGCGATTGTCTGCGGTCCATTCGCATGTCCAGCTCCCCATCGGCCATATAGCTGAAGCCACGCTCTGCCTCATCGAGCTGGTAGGAGGAAACGCCCAGGTCCAGCAAGAGGCCGTCTATGGTCTCGATACCGAGATCCGCAAGCACTCCTTCTAATTCGGCGAAGTTGCTCCTGTAGGGGATGAAGCGATCGCCAAAGCGTTCGAGATGTTTGGTCGCCGCCGCCAAGGCTTCAGCATCTTGATCGATCCCGATGAGTCGCCCTGTGGTCAGCTCTTCCAGGATGGCCTCGGCGTGTCCGCCTCCACCCAGTGTACCGTCTACGTAAGTGCCCTCCGGTCGGATGTTCAAGCCTTTTATACAGGCATCCCGGAGCACTGAAATATGATGGAAATCCATGGTCTGCTCCTCCTCTCGTTAGATACCCAGCTCGGCCATTTGACCCGCGATGGTGTCGTAGTCTATGTGATCGGGATGGTTGTAGTCCTCCCATCCTTCTTCTGACCAGATTTCGATGCGCGTACCCACTCCGAGGATCTTGACCTCCTTGGTGAGCATCGCGTGTTCTCTGAGCGGTTGCGGTAAGGTGACGCGCCCCTGTTTATCAAGGGTGCACTCCGTGGCACCGGAGAAGAACAATCGGACAAAGGCCCTGGCGTTCCTGTTGGTCAAGGGAAGCGCTTTCAGCTTCTCCTCGAAAATCTGCCACTCGCCGGAGGGAAAGATGAACAGACAGCCATCGAGTCCCTTGGTCGCGTAGAAGGGTTCCCCCAGATTCTCGCGGAATTTCGATGGGATGTTTATCCGTCCCTTGGTGTCCAGATTGTAATTGTATTCACCGATGAACATAGGACATCCCCCACTTGTAGGGATAATTACCCACTCTTCCCCACTTCCAACCACCTTTAGCTACATTATACGCCCAATTGGAACTTTTTACAATGAAAAAAAACCCCCGAATCACGGGGGTTCCAAGGATATTCTTATTGTTTTTTCCGATGTTGGTAGAGGTACACACCGAGGCCGATCATCAGGATGCTGATCAGCTGGGCCACCCGGATGGGACCGAGCATCAGGCTGTCCGTCCTGAGCCCCTCGATAAAGAAGCGACCGATACTGTAAAGAATCAGGTAGAGGGCGGCCAGCTGTCCGTTGAAGGCCCTCTTTCGCAGGGTGAACATCAGAACTCCAAAGACCAGGAGATTCCAAAGGCTCTCGTAGAGAAACGTGGGGTGCACGGCCACGCCGTCCACCACGATGGCCCAGGGTAGGTCCGTCGGCCCCCCGTGTGCTTCACCGTTTGCATAGTTCCCCCACCGACCGATGGCCTGGGCCAAGATCAGGCCCGGCGCCACGAAATCGGCGATCTCCCAGAAGTTGAGCTTTCTCTTCTTACAGAAGAAGTAACCGACGACCACGCCGGCGATCACCCCGCCGTGAATGGCGAGCCCACCACTTCGGATATTGAGCATGGCCATCAGGTCACCATCGTAATAACTGAGGTTAAAGAGCACGTAGTAGAGTCTGGCACCGACGATCGCCGAGGGGATCACCCAGAGGACCAGATCGAGCAGGTCGTTCTCAGCGTATCCCTTTCTCTTACCGAGTTGTAACAAGAGGGCGGCGGCGAGGAACATCCCGGTGGCGATGAGCAGGCCGTACCAGCGGACCTCGATGCCAAAGAGTGTGAAGGCTATAGGGTTCATCTGTGGATTCCTTTCTCTTTAACGGATCACGCTAAGTGAAGCGTGTTCAATCACAAAGTGTTTGTTGAATATCTCCGTCACCTCTTCAAAGGTGATCTGATCGAGGATATCAAGGTAGTCGAAGACGTTGATTCCCTTCATATCATAGCTGATGAAGGCATTGGCCATGGCCTGGGGGGAGTTGAAAGAACTGATGAAACGCCCTTTTCGTTTTTTCACCACGCGATCGAAGTCGGTTCGGCTCAGACCCTTTTCCTTGAGCGAAGCGATCGCCTCGAAAAATCGGTCGCGCACCGCTTCGGGTTCCTCGGACTCTCCGCTGAGCACAGAGTAACCGTAGCCCACGCCAAAGGTGTAGTCGGCCGAGAAGTTTTGATCGATCATCCCTTCATCGTACAGCGACTTGTAGAGATCGGATCCCCTTCCGAAGTTCATGTCCAGGAGAAGTCTCATGGCGATGGAGTGCTTGTAACCCACCACCGAGGCATCATCTTTGAAACCGAGGGTAAAGAGCGGAGTGGAAACCTCCATTTTTTTCTCCAGGAAAGACTGGAGCGGTAGCGTGGGCTCCTCGGGGAGCAGGAGCTTGCCCGTCGATTGTCTCGCTAGGAACTCTGGCTCGAGGTACTTCTCCACGCTCGCGAAGGCTTCCTCGCGATCGAGGTCTCCGATGATGAAGAGCGCCATATTGTCCGGGGTGTAAAAACTCTCGAAACAAAGGGTCAGGTCCTCGATTGTGATATCGGTCACCGACGCCACCGTACCAGCAATATCCTCCTTGATCGGATGCTCGCGGTACATGGCCTTGGTGATGTTGAAATATGATTGCCATTCGGGATCGTCATCGTACATGTTGATTTCCTGGGTGATGATCCCCTTCTCCTTCTCTACGTTCTCCGGTGTCAGGTGAAGGTTCTGAACGAAATTCATCAGGTAACCCAGTCCCACATCAAAGTGGTCCACCGTTGAAAAGAGATAGACGGTGGAGAGATAGTTGGTGTACGCGTTGACATCGGCCCCGATACGAGAGAACTTCTCGAAGGTGCTTTCCGCCTGGTCCTCAAAGATCTTGTGCTCGAGAAAATGGGCGATACCCAGTGGCATCTCGTGCACCTCTCCTTCACGCTCGAAACGGTTGTAGAGGGCTCCGTAGCGTGTGGCGAAGAAGGCGTGTTTTTTCGTATAGTCTTTTTTAGGGATGAAGTAGACCTTAAGCCCCGAGGAGTGTTCTGCTACGTAGAGCGTTTCCCCCATGCGTGTGTACTCTCTCTTCTGAATCTTCACGCCATCTCCTCCCCTTGTTCTTCCTTTTTGATCACGCTGATGGTGTCGAGGGCAAAGGTATTTGCCGCGGACATGATTTCCTCGCGCGACACCGTCTGGATGCGCTCGAGTTTACGCTCAAGATCAAAACTCGATTCCAAGATGGTGTGACCATAGTAATAATTGATGAAGCTGTTCGGGTAGTCCGAAATTGAACGGGTAGAGGAAACGATGGCCTTCTTCGCCATGTCGATCTCCTCATCAGAAAAACGACCGGCACGCATGTCAGCCACATTCTCTTCGATCAACCGGAGGGCTTCGTCCACGTTCTCGGTGTCCACTCCTGAAGAGATGAGCATCAGCGACTTGTACTTCTCCAGGCGCGAGAAGATATAGTAACAGAGACTGTGCTTCTCCCGAACATTCTTGAAGAGCTTGCTCGAGGCGCCTCCGCCGAGTATCGTAGAAAAAAGAAGGGCTGCTTCAAAATTTCCGGACTCATAGGCAATATCCGTCCGGTAACCCAGGGTGAGTTTCCCCTGCTTGACCGGCATCGCTTCTTCAAAACGTCTCACCTTTTCGACCTGATTGCCCAATTGCTCGCGCTCTAGCTCCACCGGTCGATCGAGGGGCCAGAGTAGATTGGTCCTGACCTTCTCGATCACGTTTTCGGGATCGATATCGCCGATGACCACGATGTCAATGGGACTGGTCTTCATGATGTTCTCGTAATGGGTGAAGAGGGTGGTCCCATCGATGGCTTCCAGCTCCTCCAGACTCCCGTACTCGTGCATCCTGTAGGGTTCGTCGGCGCACATATGCTCGATGCAGCGTTCAATGGCATAGACCACCTTATCGTTCTTGCGACCCAGGATCTCCCGTCTCAGGTTCGCCTTCTCCTGTTCCACATAGGGGACGTAGAAGGAGCCCTCCTCTAGGTAAGGATTGCGAAGCACCTCCCGGAGGACATCAAAGGCCTCGCCGAGCACGGACTCGCCGAGGTGTTTTTTGTTCGGTACCATGAGCTTGTACTGTAGCACTTGCTTCTCTCCGTACTTGTGCACGTCGCCGATCAGGACAGATCCGTAGAGTTCTTCCAGCCGCCTGTTGACCTCTGTGCTCGTGGGAAGATTGCCTGTACCGCGGTGCAGCACACGTGTCAACAGTGCATTCTTCGAAGCCTCTTTTTCCGATAACGGTCGCTTTATGTATACGCCGATCAGATCGGTCTTGAATTTCTCGGATTGAACCAAGTGTAACCGGACCCCATCTGCAAGGTCCAGGATCTTCAGATCATTAATCATCTCTGCATCTCCTTTCGTTGTCTCGTGTCTTCATTATAGTACAAATTTCCCCACGCGTCACATCATCATTGCCAGACGGGGGATTTTTGGTATAATGGGAAAAGACGAAAAACGACCAGAGAGAGGAAGAATGCAAACATGAAACTAGGTATCGTGGGGCTCCCCAACGTGGGCAAGAGCACCCTATTTAACGCGATCACGAAAGCCGGAGCAGAATCGGCCAATTACCCCTTTTGCACGATCGAACCCAATGTGGGTGTCGTCACCGTTCCCGATCATCGCCTCGATGTGCTCGTGGACCTCTACCAATCGAAAAAGAGAGTCCCCACGGCCATCGAATTCTATGACATCGCTGGCCTCGTGAAAGGCGCCTCGAAGGGCGAGGGACTGGGCAATCAGTTCCTCGGTCACATCCGAGAGGTCGCTGCCATCGTTCACGTCGTACGCTGCTTCGAGGACGACAACGTGGTGCACGTCGATGGTGAAATCGGGCCGGTCAAGGATATCGAAACCATCAACATGGAACTGATCTTTGCCGATCAGGATTTCCTCTCGCGCCGTATGGATAGAACGCGCAAGGCGCTCAAGAGCGACAAGGGCCTTCAGAAGGAGATGGATCTGCTCGAGAAGCTGATGGCCGGGCTCGACGAGGGCAAGACCGCCCGTGCCATCGACCTATCCCCCGAAGAGGCTGAGATGGCCAAAGATCTGAACCTACTGACTTACAAGCCGGTGATCTATGTGGCGAATGTGAGCGAGGATGATCTCCTCGATGAGGATAACGCCCTGGTCAAGGAAGTGAAGACCTTCGCCGACACAGAATCGGCGGAAGTGGTGAAGATCTGCGCGCAGATCGAACAGGAAATTGCGGAGCTCGATGATGAGGACCGTGCGGATTTTCTGGCCGACCTCGGTCTAGAGGCCTCGGGCCTAGACCTTTTGGTCCGATCGAGCTACCATCTGCTCGATTTAATCAGCTTCCTCACGGCCGGCCCGCAAGAGGTGCGCGCATGGACGGTCAAGCGCGGGACCAAGGCTCCCCAGGCAGCGGGCAAGATTCACAGCGATATTGAGAAGGGCTTCATCCGCGCCGAGACCATTGCTTTCGAGGACCTCGAGCGACTGGGTACCATGACGGCCGCAAAGGAAAAGGGGCTCCTCCGCCTCGAGGGCAAGGACTATATCGTCAAGGATGGCGATGTCATGCTCTTCCGCTTCAACGTTTAACGCAAGCTCAGATGTAAAAGGAAACCCCGGGCGAGTGCTTCACTCGCCCGGGGTTTCTCTAGTTGTTGAGGAAAGCCTCTAGGTAGCGATCGAAATGCTCCGGAAAGGCGTGGTCGAGACCATCGATCAGATGGTAAGTGTAGGTGATTCCCTCTTCCTCCAGAATATCGGCCAGGGTCTCACTGTGTTCGAGACAGTCTTCATCTTCTTTCCCACAGATCAGCGTGATCGAAATTCCCGTTTCTGCCAAATGGTCGAAATCCGAGATATGGTCTTCGATCCACGGCAACCATGGGGCCACTAGGATCACGCTGTCGGCCTCGAGCGTCCCCTTCATCAAGCCCCAGAGTACTGTCCCCGCTCCAGATGAAAAGGCGCCGTAGACCACGGGCTCGTGATCTCCCGTATCAATAAGGCTGGCCACCTTCTCGACATCGGCTGCGGGAGCCGACCAAAGGTAGCCCCCTGCAAAGTCCATCGTTTCCGACTGTACCTGGTGATGGGCGTAGCCCAAGTGGGTCGCGCCCTCCCAGTGCGGTCGGTCGAGTCGGTTGTTCAACTGATCGCCGTGCAGCGTGATCAAAAGACCCTTTTCCTCCCCCACGGCTTCGTGACGAGCGAGTAGCATGCGAGCGGTCTCGCGCGCCCCCTGCTCCCTGCTCCGGTTCAAGGCCAAGAGCGCTTCGAAGGCTGGCTCCTCGCGTAGGGCAGCCAGGTCGTCATCCTCGAGAAGGTAAGCCGTATCGTACCAGAGTCCCTGTTCTTCTATGGCCTCTTGAAAAAGAGCAAGGGCTTCTTTGCCCTTTCCTCTCTTCGATTCGATGGCATAGCGAAAGTTCAGAATTTGTGCCTCTACCCGACCGGTAGCCTCTTGGTAGGCTTCCAGCCGCTCAAGGGCTTCGTCATAGTCCCCGGCAAAATAGTCTGCTAGTGTATCGTTGATTGTTCTCAGGTAGGACTGCATCAAGCATCATGCTCCTCTCTCATTGAAAAGTCGTTCTCCAGATCGTCGAAGTGCCACCACTCATCGTTTAGGATCTGAAATCCTGCGCACGTCATCGCTCGCTGGAGAGCGAACACGTGCCCTCTGATCGGCTCGACGTGATCCTGGCGATCGGCTCTGGCCGCTTCTGTAAAGGTGTCGAAGGGCGTGGGCATCTCGAGTGGGTTCCCCTGATTATCGGCCAAGCTCACATCGACAGAACGACCGCTGTTGTGGCCCTTCCCCGCAACGGGCGGCGCGACGAAGCGTGGATCGCCAACGCGCTCGTAAAACCGTCTCTGGACCTCCAGGGGCCGAAAGGCATCCCAGATAATCAATCGGAACCCTTGAGCCCGCAATTGATCGGCGGCCACCTTCAGTTTCTCGAGCGTATCCCCGAGCAGAAGATCGTAGGCTTCCTCGTACATCACCTCGCCCATAAAGTTCTCCTTGGTCGCATACCTCAGATCAATGATGGCATCGGGTATGCGCGCTTGGATCCTGACAAGTCCTCTCATCGATCACGCGCTCCTTTCCTCTCTCTCTATTCTATTATAGCAAACCAACCGAAAGAAGGGACCCCAAAAACATTGGGGTCCCCATTTGGCTCATAGACTGCTCTTACTCGACCATCTCGGCAAAACCGAAGAAGTTCGTGTTACGCGTTCCCTTTTCCAGACCCTTCACTGCATCGGAGATCATGACCTCATCGATGTAGTAGTAGATCGGCACTACGGGGTAGTCATTCATCAGAATTTGATTGGCTTCGTAAAGCAGTTCAAATCGCTCTTGACCTTTGGCAGTTGTCGATGCATCGAGCAGCTGGTCATACTCGCTGTTCTCCCACTGGCCTACGTTCATCTCTGCGTCCGTTCTGAACATACCGAGGTAGGTCATCGGGTCAGAGTAATCGCCGAACCAACCGACACGGGCAATTTCAAAGTCGTGCTGTCGTCTGGTATCTTGGAAAACAGCCCACTCTTGGTTACCCAGCGTCACGTCGATGTTGAGGTTCTGCTTCCACATCTCTTGAACGGCCTCTGCAACGGCCTTGTGAGATTCTGAAGTGTTGTAGAGAAGTTCCAGATTGGGGAAACCTTCGCCATTCGGGAAGCCCGCTTCTGCGAGAAGCGCCTGCGCTTCGTCGATACCGCTGCCGTCAGCAGGGATTCCAAAGGTTCCGGCCTCGTAGGCAAAGACATCATTGTTCGCGTCGCGCGAGGCGGGTGAAACCACGTTCATCGCCGGCAACTGACCGCCCTTGAGTACCTGCTCAACGATGGCCGTTCGATCGATGGCCAAGTTAAGCGCCTTGCGCACGTTGACATCATCCAGCGGTTCTACTTCGACATTGAACGCATAGTAGTACGTAGCATCGGCAGGGTAGATCGCGAAAGTGGGATCTTCTGCCATGAGCTTGGGAATCTCTTCTGGTGGCACGACGTCGATAAAGTCGATTTCACCGGCTTGATACGCTGTGTAAGCAGTCGTGATATCCACGATCATGAGACCCACCACTTTGTCGAGCTTGACTTGGTCGGCTCGCCAGTAGTTGTCGTTCTTTGCCATCACCAGTCGGTCGCCGCCCTCGTAAGATTCAAGGACAAAAGGACCATTGGAAATGTGTACGTCGGGATTGATCGCCCAGCTACCATCGGGACCCTGTGCAACAGCATCTTCACGAACAGGCATGAAGGTGAAGAAAGCCGTGAGGCCGAGGAAGTAAGGGGTAGGCACCTTGAGCGTGACCTCGAAGGTCTTCTCATCGAGTGCTTCAAAGGAGTCGATGTTCGCTTCGCCGAAGATCCAGCTGTACTCAGAAGCTGTCTCAGGATCGAGCACACGATCCCAAGCGTATTCGAAATCATTAGCCGTTACGGGCTCGCCATCCGACCAGACCACGTCATCACGCATCGTGAAAGTGTAAACGAGACCGTCGTCAGATACAGTGTAGGACTCTGCCATAGCGGGCGACAGTTCTCCGCCTACTTCGCGCATGAGACCTTCGAATAGGTTGTTGATCACATCGCCGCCGTCGAGTGCTGTGTTGAGCGCGGGATCGATGGTCTTTGGCTCGGAGCCAATGTTCCATACGAGTACCTGCTCCACATCATTTTCCGCGGGTTCTTCTGCCTGGGGCTCATCTGCGGGTGCATCTTGTGCAGGTGCATCGCTCACATCTGTTTCTTCAGGCGCCGGGCTCGAACAACCCGCGAACAGCGAGATGACCATCACGAGTGCCAGTAGTAGTGCCATTTGTCTCTTCATCTGATTTTTCCCCTCCATTTTCTTCTTTGTTGGAATGTTCCGACAAATTGGTGTGAGATTCCCCTCTAGGGAGTGGGTTGCTGCATGGTGATGCAGTGGATGTTTCCCCCACCTAGAATGATCTCTCTAGAATAAACGCCTACCACATCCCGATCGGGGAAAATCTCCCTGAGGGTTGCGCCGGCCCTGGCATCGGATTCTCCGAGACCGAAGGTCGGGTAGACGATGGCGCCATTGGGCATGTAAAAATTCACGTAGGAGGCCGCCAGCCGATCGCCGGCTCGCCTCGGGTGTGTTGTCTCGGCGGGATAAACACCCGCCGCCTCCTCTTCGGTGATGATCACCGGTGAGGGTAAGGCCAATCTATGGATAACGAGCGACCGACCCCGGGCATCCGTCTCCCGACGGAGGACTTCGAGCGCCGCACGTGATCTTTCGTATTGAGGATCCCCTTGGTCATCCGTCCAGGCCAGGATCACTTCTCCCGGACGGGCGAAGGCGCAGAGATTGTCCACGTGTCCGCTGGTCTCATCGAGGTAGATGCCCCTGGGTAGCCAGATCACCTTGTCAATGTTCAAATGATTACCAAGCACGTGCTCGACTTCTTCTCTATTTTTGCCGGCGTGTCGTCCCTTCGAGAAGAGACACTCTTCTGTCAGGAGGCAGGTCCCCTCGCCATCGACGTGGAGAAAACCCCCTTCGATCACGAAATCACCCAATCTGTACACATCGACGCGCTCGATCTCGGCGACCTTTCGGGCTACGCGGTCGTCCTGATCCCACGGGAAGTACAGACCTTCATCTAGTCCACCCCAGGCGTTGAACAGGCCATCGAGCGCCCGTAGTCCACCCCTACCGTTGACCAGAAAGAGCGGCCCCACATCGCGCATCCAAGCGTCGTTAGACGAGAGTTCGACGACGCGTATGTGATCGGGCAAGAGGTCTCTGGCGAAGGGGTAGGTCTCTCTAGAAGCCCCCACCGTCACGGGTTCAAAGCGGGCGATGGTGGTGGCTACCTCCGCGAAGGCCTGCTGGGCGGGGTAGGCTCCTTGCCGCCAATTATCCCGCCGTTCCGGAAACAGTATCCAGCACCCGTCGTGGGTTTCAAACTCACCCGGCATGCGGTATCCGTCGACGCGTGGCGTCGTGTTCAAGAGATGGGCCATGAACATTCTCCTTTCACGCAGCGGTAGACTGTTTCGAAGAAAACACCGAGACACCGCTTCGCCTCCACCGGATCTGGATAATGATCCAGAATCGCGACGACGATCACAGAACGTCCGTCTACCTCCAGGATGCCCGCGTCGGCCTTCTGATCTTCTAACGATCCGGTCTTGTGGATGAAGTGGATCCCTTCATCGTCCACCTCGCGCAGGAAGAGGCTCCGGTCGTGCTGTTCAGCCAGATCCACCAGGGCCCGCTCGTTTCCGGCCAGCGTCTCGAGGACGGCCACCACATCCATTGCCGTGGTGATATTCTCAAGACCCCTATCCCGCGCCCCACTGTCCATCATGTGACGCCTGAGCCGAGTGCCTGGATACTTCTTGGCAATCTCCTCCGACAAACGGGGGAGCCCCAAGTAGTCGATCACGAGATTCGTGGCCGTGTTATCGCTCAGGGCGATCATCATGGTCATCAGGTCCGACAGACGGTAGGTCCGTTCTTCGAGGTGCGCGAGCAGGCTGAAGGGTACCGCCTGTTCCTTTCGAAAGGCCACGCGCTCTGTCTGGTGGTCGAGCGCGACCTCTTCGATGAAGAGTTTGATCAGGCTGGCAGACTTCACCGGTTGTTCTTGCCCATGGGACCAGAGGACCTCTTCACTGTGCCTGTCGACCACTGCCCAGACGAAATCACCACCGGCGGCTTCGACTTGATCGACAATCTTTATGATTTTTTCCATCGGACGATCTCCTCGAAAACCGCCCCGCGAATCTCTCGGATCCCCAGTCCAGGGGAGGTCCCCAGAAAAATCTTAGGGCCTTGGTAGACCACTTCGCCCAAAACAGGCTCGTCTTCGTACATGGTGGGAACATCGAGGTCCACGCGCGTGATATTCATACTACCTGCGGCCATGTGGGCCGCTGCATCGAGCCCTACGCGCGACTCCATCATGGAGCCCATCATACAGGTGATCCCGTGGGCACGTGCCAAGTGGTCGATGGCGCGCGCCTCCTCGAGGCCCCCGGTCTTCATCAACTTAAGATTGAACAGATCACATCCACCTTCGCGGATCAGGGTCACCGCGTCCTTGAGATCATAAAGGCTCTCATCGGCCAAAATCTTGGCCGTAGTCCCCTGGGTGACCGCCACCATTGCCCTCAGGTCATTGGCGCGTACCGGTTGCTCCACCAAATCGATGGCCACCCCGGCATCTACTAGGCGGTTGATCGTGGCGATTGCTTCTTTGGCCGTCCAGCCCTGATTGGCATCGATCCGCAGGGAAACGTCGGCCGGCAGGACTTCCTGGATGGCCAGCAAGCGTTCGAGATCCTCCCGAGCACCGCTGCCCACTTTAACCTTAAGGGATTTGTACCCTTTTGTCAGGGTCCCACGCGCATCTTCTACCATCTTTTTCGTTGGGTTCATATTGAGGGTCAGGTCGGTATCCAGAGAGCGCTTGGCACCGCCCAAAAGTTGAAAGAGAGGGATGCCCAGTGCCTTGCTGTAGAGATCGTGGCAGGCGATATTCGCAGCGGCCTTTGCGCTGGTGTTGTGCACGAGCGCAGAACGGATCGCCTGTTGCCACCCATCAGCATCGAGGATGTCGATACCCATGAGCTTGGCGGCGATCAACTTGAGCCCATCGGTTATGCTCCCTATCGTGTCACCAGTGATCACAGCCGTGGGTGATGCGGCGCCGAAGCCGAAGATCCCCTCGTCGGTCCACAGACGGCATACGATCGATTCGATGGCATCCACTCTTCTGAGCGACGTGATAAAGGGTTCGGTCAGCGGAATCGCCACGGTCGCGATCTCCATTTTCGTTATGTGCATGGTCTGCCTCCTCTAAAAATAGGTAGCTACCGTCTCTAGTGTGTTTCTCAAGTCTTCCCGACAGAGCGGGTCGCCCGCGATCAGGTTGTTGATGACCACACCACCGGAGGATCCGGTGGAATGAATAAAGGTGCGTCCCGACAGGATCAAACCGATGTGTCCTTCCCAAAAGAGCAGGTCTCCCGGCTTTGCTTCGTCGAGTGTAATCTTTCTGAGACCGTACTCCGGTCGATAGATTGCATCCCTGTAGATGATCTGATTGTTGAGCATATAGGCCATGGCGGTGAGTCCAGAACAATCGATGCCGGCGGGCGTCTTCCCACCCCACCGGTACTGAACACCGAGATAGGTTTTCGCGCTTTCGACGATCGCCGCCCTCAGGCCTTCCTCCTCCGTCGGTATGGTTCGAAAATCGATATTCTCTTTTCTCGTGTATCCTTCCCGTCCATCGGCGAGCAGGACTTTTAAAAAGTCCCCTCCCATTTCGAGGAGCACGAGCAATGCACCCTTGGGAAGTGTTGCGAGCACGTACCCTTGATAGGCCGGTCGCGAGAGGATATCGGCGAAGGGCGTACGGATGCGGGACGTCTGCTCAGTGTAACGGGCGACGAGCTCGGGATCTTCATTCAGCTGATCTGAGCGGATGAGGCCTTCGTAACCGTAGCTCATCTCGCAGAGTTGGTAACCACCTTCCATAGCATCGGCGTCGACCACCATGCCGTGCAAGGCTTCGTCGAGTGCCACGGAAGTGGCATCTGGTTCTTTATGTAATGTCGCGATCGGTACTTGAATCACACATCGGGTCTTCAAACAACCGCACCTTCCTTTCGTCAGCTTCTAATGTCAAGACTCTACCCATGGGCAGGGTCAACGCCGGAAGTTCGTGACCGGCGGGAAAATCTTTCACAACGGGACAGTCGAGTTCTTCGATAAAGGCATCGAGCACATCGTCCACCGAAATCTCTCCTCCATCCTCACAACGGGTGAAAGGACCGAAGAGCACACCAGCGACTTCCTTGAAGACACCGGCGAGCTTGAGCTGCCACAGCATTCGGTCGATCCGGTAGGGCGCTTCATCCACATCCTCGATGAGCAGGAGCCTGCCTCTGGTTTCCAGAGCGTAGGGGGTTCCGATCGAGGCGGCGAGTAAAGCCAGATTGCCACCGGTCAGAATCCCCCGTGCGCGCCCGGAACGCGGTATGCGACAAGTCGCTACCACTATGTCTATGGGTTCTGGGGGGGCTAGGATTGTCTGGAGCAGGGAGTGACGGCTACCTTCATCGAAGTCCCGTCGGATCCACTCCGTCGTTGGCATGGGGCCATGGTAGGTCTCGAGATCGGCATAGCGGCCCAGTGCCAAATGCAAGGTCGTGATATCGGAATACCCGAGAAAGATCTTCGGGTGCTGTTTAATTGTATCATAATCGAGGGCATCGACAATCTGCACGGAACCGTAACCGCCTTTGGCGGCGAGGATCCCCCCGATGGTCGGATCCTCGAAAAAATGCTGTAACTCTTCCGCCCTCAGCTCTGGGGTGCCGGCGAGGTAACCACTGCCGTAGAGGCAGCTGGCTCCCACGACCACTTGTAATCCCAATGCCTCGAGATAGCGTTTGGCTTTCTCAATGCTGCCGTCTAGCGGCGGCGACGCGGGACAGGTCAGGGCTACTCGGGCACCAGGCTCAAGCGCTTTCGGTATGCGCATCCAGATGTCTCTCCTTCTTTAGAAACCGTTCGGGGACCTCATCGCGTCGGATGAGATCTTCAAAGGTCTGCCGGCGTACGATCACATCGTGCTTTCCTTCAGAGACCATCACGACGGCCGGTATCAAGTTTTGATTGTAGTTCGAAGCCATGGAGTAACCGTAGGCTCCCGTGGCGTAAACGGCGAGCAGATCACCAGGTGAAACCGCAGGTACTGCCAGATCCCAGATCAAGATATCGCCCGACTCACAGGTTTTGCCCGCGATGGTAACGGTCCGGTCGGGTATGGCATCGGTCCGATTCGCAATGATGGCACTGTAACGCGCGTTGTACAGAGCAGGCCTCATGTTATCGGGCATCCCGCCATCGACGGAAACATAGGTGCGTATACCAGGGATCTCCTTGACAGCGCCGATTTCATAGAGCGTCATCCCAGCTTCTCCGATAAGCCAACGGCCCGGTTCGATGCTCACGTGGGGACGTCTGCGACCGGTCTCTCGCGAGAGGGTCTCGATCTTGTCCATGATCGCATCGGTGAAGTAGGAAAGGGGAATTCCCTCGTCATCGGCCGTGTACACGATGCCAAAGCCCCCGCCTACGTTGAGCTCTTCAATCTCCAAATCGTACCGATCGAGCAAGTCGTAGGTCGCTTCGATAGCCGCCAAGTGTGCCGCGTGGGTTTTCAGTTGACTTCCCACGTGAAAGTGGAGTCCCACGAGATCGATCCACGATGAGGCCTCGACCTGGGCGAGGGCCCGATCAAAGGCATCACCCACCAGGGGAATGCCGAACTTCGTGTCCTTCTGTCCCGTGGTGATGTAAGCATGGGTGGCGATCTCCGAGAGGCCCGGTGCAATCCGGAAGAGGATCCTGACCCGTGACTTCTCCCGCGCTGCGATCCCTTCGATCATGGACAGCTCATGGAGATTATCGACAACGATTTTACCCACTCCAGCTGAGATGGCACCTTCTAGTTCCACCAAGGACTTGTTGTTGCCGTGGAAAACCACATGTTCCATGGGAAAACCCGATGCTCTGGCGATATAGAGTTCTCCGCCGGAAACCACATCGAGTTTCAGACCCTCCTCTTGGATCAGATGGCAGATCGTTCGGCTCAAGAAAGCCTTCGATGCGTAATGCGCGGAGGTATCTGGAAAGCGTCCCAGAAAGTCCTCCTTCAAAATATGACACTGCTGCCTGATGGCCGTTTCGGACAAAAGGTAGAGGGGGGTTCCGTAGGTTTTGGCAAGGGCGACGGTATCGCACCCGTCGACGATCAAATGGTGGTTTTCTATCGGCATGGTCTCAAATCCTTTCTGATGGGTTCACACCAGAAAGTTGCAAGGACCATGCCAACTCTTCAAACGTTCTCGATCTGATAGCGCGCAATCTTATCGTAGTAGGCGCTTTTTTTAATCCCCAGACGTCGCATGGTCTCCTGGCGATCGCCGCCGCTCAGCTTAAGCGCACGCACGATCGCCTCCCGCTCCGTTTCCTCTAGCAATTCCTTGAGCGGCTTGAACTGTGCGACTTTGGAGGGTGTCATGAGTTGGATTGCATCGGCATCGATCACCGTACCCGTCGTCAGGTTGATCGCCCGTTCGATGGCGTTTTCCAACTCTCTAATATTTCCAGGCCAGTGGTGGTGGCTTAATTTTTCGAGCGCTTCCTGGGAATATTGCTTTGTGCTCACCCCTAGTTTTTTCGTCAGCTTCGGGAGCAAATGACGGGCAACTTGTCCGACATCGCGGAATCTACTCCGCAATGGCGGAATCAGGATTGGGAAGACGCTGATACGATAGTACAGATCCTCCCGAAACAAGCCCTTTGTCACCTGTGCAGCGAGATCCCTGTTACTGGCGGCGATGATCCTCACATCCACCGTCACGGCTTTCGTTCCGCCAACGCGGAAAAAAGACCGATTCTGCAGGACGCCCAAGAGTTTAGCCTGTAGGCCCAGCGGTAGCTCACCAATCTCATCGAGAAAGAGCGTGCCACCGTCGGCTTCTTCAAAAAAACCTCGCTTCCCGCCGGAGGTCGCGCCGGTGAAAGCGCCACCTTCATAACCAAAGAGTTCGGATTCGATGAGGTTCTCTGGAATTGAAGCGCAGTTGACCTGGACAAAGGGAGCGGCGGCACGCCCGCTCGTCCGGTGGATGAGGGAGGCCAAGAGCGTCTTCCCCGTTCCAGACTCCCCCTCGATCATCACCGTCGATGTGGTGAGCGATGCCCTGTGGGCCAGGTCGCGGACGAGACGGATGCTCTCGGAGTCGCCCACCAGTTCGCCCAGGGGGCCTTCGTTCAGATCGGAACCGCTCAGCTGCCGCTCCAGGTCGGCCAGCTTATCGAGAGCACTGTTTTTCTCGGCGATCAACGCCTCGAGTTCCGTCAGGTCCTCTACGATCAAGAGGGCACCGCGGTGCGCACCATTCTCTGCAATGCGCTTGAGCGTGCAGAGGGCCGGCCGACCGTTGATCTCATAGTAACCGTTCCGAATCGTCTGTTCTTCCCCTTTTCTGCCGCCTGCCAGCGCAACGAACCGGCGGATGATCTCGCTGTCGTCGTGGATCTCGAGGGGGTGCCGTCCGACCACCTCGATCTCCTGATTCTTGCCCTTGGCTACAAACGGGTGGCCATCGATGAGATCCGCCAGGGTCTCTCGTCTTACTGTGTATCCTTTCGCCTGGTAGAATTTCACCGTGAGGGTCGTCCCCCCGAGCACCACCATGTGTCCCACCGATCGGATGTAGGGCATGGTGAAGGCAATTTCTCCAACGCAAAGCCGCGCCTGTTTATTCGTAAAATCCAATGTGCAGGAAAGGTGGATTCCCCCCAGCTCGGTACTAATCTCCAGACGATCACGGTTCTCCCGTTCACCCTTATGGGCAAAGGCGATGGGCTCCCGACTACCGTGGCGACAGATGGCCACGATGGAATCGCCGCGAGACAATCGATCGATGGGAAGCCCATACTCCGCGAAAAGCGTGGCATCGGTCATCCCATCATCACCGAAGAGTCTGTGGTCGGCCAATAGGATCAGGTCTCCCTCTTCCACCCTTCCCGTTGGGTGTCCCCGGCCACTGTCCTCCACGATCCCGAAGATCTCTTTGGCCCGCTTGTTGTACAGTTGAATCTTTTCCGTCTCGTCTACGTAAATAAGCCCTTCATCGATACTATCTGTAAAGGCACTCAAGAATGATGCGTGCTCCAAGATCAACGCCTCCCGTTCAAGATCGCTTCTTCCTATTTCCCCATTGTACCAAAAAAAGACCCCCGCGTCTTCCGCGGAGGTCCTGCTTGTCCTTAATTATGCGAATTATGCGCTGGCGTTCTTCTGCGAACGATAGCGGTCCTGCGTGTTGAGGACTTTCTTGCGCAACCGTAGGGCGTCGGGTGTAACCTCGAGCAGCTCATCGGCCTCGATAAATTCAAGCGCTTCTTCTAGCGTAAAGGATCTGGGCGCCAAGAGCTTGACGGCATCGTCAGTTCCAGAAGCACGCACATTGGTCAACTTCTTATTCTTCGCCGGATTGACTTCCATATCATCCGTACGACTGTTCATGCCCACGATCATGCCCTCGTAAACATCAACGGCAGGACCGACGAAGAGCGTCGCCCGCTCGGACAGGTTGAACAGGGCATAGGCGATTGTCTGGTCCTGTACCAGGGAAACGAGCACGCCATTCTGACGCTTCGGTACATCGCCAGCGTGGGGTGCGTAACCGTGGAAAGACCGGACCATGATCCCCTCACCACGCGTCTCATTGATAAAGGAAGAACGATAGCCGAGGAGTCCTCGTGTTGGTACGAGATATTCAAGGCGTGCGTATCCCTCATCCACGTGCATGTGTTGCATCTGACCCTTTCGTAGGTTCAGCGCCTGGATGACCGAGCCGCTGTAGGCCTCGGGCACATCCACGATCACACGCTCTACTGGCTCTTCGAGACCTTCTTCACCATCTCGGAAGAGTACTTCCGGTTTCGATACACCGACCTCATAACCCTCGCGTCTCAAATTCTCGAGGAGCACCGAAAGGTGCAACTCGCCACGTCCCGAAACCTTGAAACCATCGCGACCTGAGAGTTCTCGCACACGTAGACCGACGTTTACCTCGAGTTCACGTTCGAGGCGGGCCTTGATATGACGCGATGTCACGTAGGTGCCGCTTCGTCCGGCGAAGGGTGAATCGTTAACCTGAAAGGTCATCGCCAGCGTGGGCGCTTCGATTTCGATCGTCGGAAGCAGTTCGACATGATCAGGATGACAGACGGTCTCACCGATAGAGACATCAGAAAACCCAGCGATCACAACGATATCCCCCGAATGGGCGATTTCTTTTTCCACACGTCGGAGGCCTTCGTTCACAAAGAGCTTGGCAATTTTTCCACGCGTGAGAGTGCCGTCACGTTTTCCGAGCACGACACTCTGGCCACGTCGTAGGGTGCCGCGCGTTAGGCGACCAATTCCCAATCGACCGATGTATTCATCGTAGTCGAGGGAAGAAATCTGCATTTGGCTGGGCTCTTCATCGAGGTTGGGATACGCTTCGTATCGCTCTGCCAGGATTTCAAAAAGTGGATCCAGGTTCTCGCTCTCTTGGTCCATATCGGCCTTGGCAATACCCTCGCGGGCGATGCCGTAGACGATGGGAAAATCAAGCTGTTCATCGGTTGCGCCGAGCTCTACGAAGAGATCGAAGGTCTGGTCGACCACTTCTTCGGCCCTTTGGTCGCGCTTATCAATCTTATTGATCATCAGGATCGGCCGGAGGCCGCGCTCGAGGGTCTTTTGCAGGACGAATCGTGTTTGGGGCATAGGGCCTTCGGAAGCATCGACCAAGAGGATGGCCGTATCCACCGTTCGGATGATCCGCTCCACTTCCGATGAGAAATCGGCGTGTCCCGGTGTATCGACGATGTTGATTTTGACGCCGCCGTGTTCGATCGCACAGTTCTTGGAGTAAATGGTGATCCCGCGCTCACGCTCGAGATCGTTGGAGTCCATCACGCAATCGATGACGGTCTCATTGTCGCGAAAAACGCCGCTCTGTTTGAGCAGTGCATCGACAAGTGTAGATTTACCGGCATCAACGTGCGCGATGACGGCGACATTCAAAATCTCAGGTCTATTCATGTTTTTTCTACCTCTTTTCTTCAACTCTTCCCATCATATACAAGTCGACTGTCCTTTGCAAGCGACAATTCCTTCATATCCTGTGCTTACGCTCGGGAAAAGCTTTTCTTGTTTAAAAAAATCCCGATACGTGGAAGCACCAGGATTTTCTCTTGCTATTGAGCGAGTTTCTTGAGCAGATCGACCATTTCCATTGCGGTCATCGCAGCGTCATACCCCTTGTTACCGGCCTTCGTACCAGCACGTTCGATGGCCTGTTCGATGGTATCGGTGGTGAGCACCCCGAAGATCACGGGTTTTTCTGTGTCCAGGGAGACAGAAGCTACACCTTTGGTCACTTCTGAAGATACGTAGTCAAAATGTGGTGTGGATCCTCGGATCACGGCACCAAGGCATATGACCGCGTCAACATCCGAACGGTTGGCCAATTTCTTGGCCACCAGCGGGATCTCAAAGGCTCCGGGCACGCGGGTGATGGTAATCTGTTCTTCTTTTGCCCCGTGTCGCACCAAGGCATCCATGGCGCCCTCCATCAGCTTCTGTCCGATGAAATCGTTAAACCGTCCCACGACAATCGCGTACTTGGCATCGCCTGCCTGCAGATGTCCATTAAACTGTTTCATGATCATTCTCCTTTCCCATGTCGAGCATGTGGCCCATACGTTCTTTCTTCGTCTTTAGATAGTAAGCATTCTTCTCATTGTGATTCATCTCGATGGCCCGCCGACCGACCACTTCGATGCCGTACCCCGACAACCCAGCGATTTTCTGAGGGTTGTTCGTCATGAGAATGATCCGACTGGCACCGAGGTCCTTAAGAATCCTGGCACCAGTGCCGTAGTCCCTGAGATCCTCATCGAAGCCCAGGGCCAGGTTGGCCTCCACCGTGTCCATCCCCTGGTCTTGTAAGGCGTAGGCACGAATCTTATTGATCAAACCGATTCCCCGGCCCTCCTGTCGCATGTAAAGGAGGATACCCCTTCCTTCTTCCTCGATGCGGGCCAGCGCTTCTTGAAGCTGCTCCCCACAGTCGCAACGTAGGGATCCGAAGGCATCACCGGTCAGGCACTCCGAATGGACACGGACGAGTACAGGCTCTCCGGATGCCACATCTCCCTTCACGAGGGCCACGTGGTGTTCTCCGGACAGTTCGTCCTCATAGCCGATCATCTCGAAATCCCCCTGGATTGTTGGCATGGATGCCACAGCCGCTCGTTCAAGCGTATGCTCATGCTCCAGTCGGTGGGCAATGAGATCGGCTATGCTGATCATCAAGAGACCGTGGTCCTCACAATAGGAAACGAGATCCGGCACGCGGGCCATCTCCCCGTCGGCTTTCATGATCTCACAGATCAGACCCGAGGGATGGCATCCCGCCATACGCGCCAGATCCACCGCTGCCTCTGTATGACCTGCCCGGCGGAGAACACCGCCGTGTTTTGCGGCGAGCGGAAAAATATGGCCGGGCTTGGTGAAGTCTGCGATCCTTGTCTCTGGACAAGCGAGGCTGCGGATTGTCAAAGATCGCTCGGCCGCTGAGATCCCGGTGGTGCAATCCACGTGGTCCACACTCACAGTGAAGGCGGTCCCCTTGGGATCCGTGTTGCGCGTGACCATGGGGCCGATCTCCAGATCCTGCAGTCGCTCTTCTTCCATGGGGGTGCACAGAAGACCACGTCCGTAAAGCGTCATGAAATTAACGGCTTCCGGCGTAGCGTGTTCGGCTGCCATCACCAGATCCCCCTCGTTCTCCCGGTCTTCATCATCCACCACCACGATCATCCCGCCGGCTCCGATGACCTCCAGTGCTTCTTCTATCTTGGCAAACATATGCCACTCTCCTTTCTCAATTTCCTACGCCTAGGATCAAAAACCGTGCTCCCGTAAAAAATCCAAGCTGATCTTCCCCTCTTTTTGGGGTGTCATCAACTGTTCCACATATTTGCCGATCATGTCCACTTCTACATTGACAGTCTGCCCCACCCGTTTTTTGGCCAGAATCGTCTCCTCTTGGGTGACAGGAATGAGGGAGACGGACAGGCCACCCGCTTGACGACGGGCCACCGTCAGGCTGGTGCCATCAAGAGCCACGGATCCGCGGTCGAGCACATAGCGCATCAGTCGATCGTCGACCTTCAGGTCGATCCACAGGGAGTCCCCCTCGTTTCGTGTGCCCGTGATCCGTGCCAGACCATCGACATGGCCTGCCACCAGATGGCCGCCAAGACGTCCGTTCAACGTCATCGCCCGCTCGAGGTTCACCGGATCTCCGGGCGAGAGCTCACCCAGATTGGTCATCCGGAGCGTTTCTGCCATGACGTCCGCTGTGAAATGGGTACCATCGTGGTTTACCACTGTCAGGCAAATGCCGTTGGTGGCAATACTATCGCCCGATTTGGTTTGGTCGAGCACATGCTCGGCTTCTATCGTGATACGGGCACCCTCCGGACGGGCTTCGACCCTCCGGACGCGACCGATCTCTTCTATAATCCCTGTGAACATCTGTCTTCCTCCCCTCCCACACATCCTGTGATCAGTAGATCTTCTCCGTGATAGGCTGTATCCATGTGATCGAGCCGCGTCACCGACGCGAGCGCCTCTGTGCCCTCTCCCCCGATCACGGATTTCGCAGATTGACCGCCGATCAACTTGGGCGCGATGAAGAAGGCCACTTCGTCCACGAGACCTGCATCGAGAAAACCACCGTGAATGGCACTCCCCCCTTCGACGAGCACACCGTCGATCCCCAGGCGGTAGAGCTTCGCGAGCAAATCGGATAGGTCGATGCGATCTTCCGCGCCCCTTGTCTCGAGCACCCGCACGCCCATGTTCTCAAGGGCCCGCCTCTTCTCCACATCTGCCGTGCTGTTCACGGCGATGATCGTCGGGCCGCCGAGGTTCGCGTCGAGCACCCGCGCTGCCAGGGGAGTCTCGGCCAGTGCATCGACGATGATTCGATAGGGCTGCCTGTAAGCTTCGCTCTCGCTCCGGGCTGATAACGAAGGATCGTCGGCCAGCACAGTACCGATGCCCACCAGAATCGCCGGCCAGTAGTGACGCATCCGGTGTACAGCTATCCTTGCCTCCGGCCCCGTGATCCACTGGGACCGACCGGTTCTCGTCGCAATCTTGCCATCAAGACTCATGGCCGCTTTCAAGAGAACGCGGGGTCTTTTTTGCCGCATACCCGTCAGAAACATGCGATTTTGATGGGCCAGTTCCTGCTGGAGCACACCCACGTAGACCTCGATACCGGCCTTCCTAAGCTGCTCGATGCCTCTTCCGGAAACGAGGGGGTTGGGATCTTCGATGCCCACGACCACCCTTTTAATGCCTGAGCTGATAATCGCTTCGGTACAGGGTGGTGTTTTTCCATGGTGGGAGCAGGGTTCGAGTGTCACGTACATCGTGGCCCCTTCTAGGGGTTCTTTGACTGCTACGAGTGCCTCGCGCTCGGCATGCGGTGCACCGAACCGCGTGTGATACCCCTCGGCGATCAACCGGTCGTCTTTCACGATCACCGCACCCACCAGGGGATTGGGGTTGACCGCTCCTGCTCCTCCCTCTGCCAGTACCATTGCACGACGCATCCATTTCTCCATCATCGCTAACACGCTCCTCAAGATTAAACACAAAAAAACCCGGAGCAAAAAACTCCGGGGGTCATGCGATCGCTTCGAAAACAAAGGCCTGGCGGCACTGTCCTCGTGATCTGTTGCTCCTTCTCTCATCCAGACTATACTGTCGGTACCGGAATTACACCGGTTCAACCGCTTGATAAGCGGCTCGTGGACTTTCACCACCGGTAGGGAATTTCACCCTGCCCCGAAGGAATGATTCAATTTATCTAAACTTTATCAGTCTGATCGGGTCCTTGTCAAGAATCATTTTCATCCCTTGACTTCAAGAAGCGTCCCTGGTACACTGTGGTTATCCCCCTAGGGGGGGTCTACTTTTTCCAGGAGGCGTCCATCATGTTGACGCTATATGCTGTGGCCACCGTGGGCCTGGTCGTGTCCTTTTTGCTCGACCGCACGCGGACGAAAAAAGCTGTGAAAGTCGCCGGTAAGAAGCTGGCAAAAATTCTGCCCGGGTACTTGAAGATCCTGATGATCTTGTCCGTGGTTCTGCTTATTCCCAATGCACTCATCGTGCGATTCATCGGAGAAAATGCCTCGGCGGCAGGCCTTTTCATCGGGGCCGCCTTCGGTTCGATCACTATGATGCCAGGCTTTATCGCCTACCCTCTATCGGGCGTGCTGGTCGAACAGGGGGTTAGCTATATGGTGGTGGCTGCCTTTGTAACCACGCTCATGATGGTCGGTGTGGCCACTTATCCGGTGGAGAAACAGTACTTCGGTGTCCGTGCGACCATCGTAAGGAATGTAGTCGGATTTTCCATCTCCCTGGTGATAGCCATCGCCATGGGATTGTTCTACGGGGAGTTGATCTGATATGACGACAGCAAAAAAGAACTATCTTGCCTTTGTACTTTTCCTGGCTTTTCTCGGTTTCTCTTTCCTCAGCGGATTCGATCTGGGTCTGCGGGTCGCCGACAATTTTTGGCTCTTCGCCTGGGATATGCTACGCATCCTACCGCCGGCCTTCATCCTCATCGGTCTGTTCGATGTGTGGGCGAGCCGGGAGCTGATCGAGAAGAACTTCGGTCAGGTCTCCGGTTTCAAGAAGTACATCTGGGCCATTCTGCTGGCAGCCACCACCGTCGGTGGTACTTTCGTGGCCTTCCCCGTCGCCAACGCCCTCTATCACAAGGGAGCGGATTACAGCGCGATCTTCACCTATGTGACCTCTGCTTCCCTCGTGATGATCCCCATGAGTATCATGGAGGCCACGATCTTAGGTCCTCGGTTCACCCTTGTTCGACTGGGTGTCTCCCTCCCTCTTGTTGTCCTGAGTTCCGCAGGCCTCGGGACCTATTTCGATCGCCGTCGGTACAGGCTACCGGAACAGGTTTGATGGTAGGAATAAATCATTCTAGAGAAGAGCCTGTATCTCGGGCTCTTTTTGGCGTGTGACAATTGTAAGATGATTCCGAGATATTGATAACGATTTAAAATTACTTGAAAACCACCGTTAAATTCGATACAATAGGAAGGAATCTAAGAGAGGGGAAAAGCCCCCACAATATGAGGAGGTTCATTTATGAAGTCAAAAGTTATTTTATTAACACTTCTGGTAGTCGCACTTGCATTCGCAGGTTGTTCTCCGGCTACAGAAGAACCCGCACCTGAAGCACCCGCCGATGAGCCGGCAGATGTTGTATCAGGTCCTACCGAGTCCATCGTTACCGACGAAGCTTCACTGATCGAAGCAGTAGGTCCCAACGGCGGCTGGATTGTGATCTTTGAAGACGACATGACCACTGAGCAGAATCTCGTGCTCGCTGCTGGTCCTACGGACGAAGGCGAAGCGGCTCGCAAACTTGCTCTTTACACGCAAGATGCTGATCGCAACGTGATCGACCGTTTCACGCTCACGGCTCCTACCCTCACGGTAGAAAGTGTGAACTCTCGCATCCAGGGCGGTACTTTCGCTGGTGATGTCACCGTAAGCGCAGAAGGTTTCCAACTTCGCGACGCTGTGATCGATGGCAACCTTTACTTCACTTCTCAAGATCTTCTCGATGCTTTCGAGAACGAAGGTGAAGTGACGGGCGAAATCGCAGTAGCTGCTGATGCAGTCTCTGCTCCTACGCAGTCTTTCGTAACGGACGAAGCTTCTTTGATCAACGCTCTTGGTCGTAACGGCGGCTGGATCGTGATCTTCGAAGAAGATATGTCTTCTGATAAAGACCTCGTGCTCGCTGCTGGTCCTACGGACGAAGGCGAGCCGGCTCGTAAGCTTGCTCTTTACACGCAAGATGCAGACCGCAACGTAACAGCTCGTTTCACGCTCACGGCTCCTACCCTCACGGTAGAAAGCGTGAACACTCGCATCCAGGGCGGTACTTTCGCTGGTGATGTGTACGTGAAAGCCGAAAACTTCCAGCTCCGCGATGCAGTGATCGACGGCCACCTCTACTTTGCTTCTCAAGAGCTTCTCGATGCTTTCGAGAACGAAGGTGAAGTAACAGGTCAAATCGGCGTTGAAGCTGATGTTGTATCTGGTGCTACTCAGTCAATCGTAACGGACGAAGAGTCAATGATCGAAGCGCTCAGCGCAGCTGGCGGCTGGATCGTGATCTTCGAAGACGATATGTCTTCTGATAAAGACCTCGTGCTCGCTGCTGGTCCTACGGACGAAGGCGAGCCGGCTCGTAAGCTTGCTCTTTACACGCAAGATGCAGACCGCAACGTTACAGCTCGTTTCACGCTCACGGCTCCTACCCTCACGGTAGAAAGCGTGAACACTCGCATCCAGGGCGGTACCGTTGCTGGTGATGTGTACGTTGTAGCTGAAAACTTCCAGCTCCGTGACGCTGTAATCGACGGCAACCTCTACTTTGCTTCTCAAGATCTTCTCGATGCTTTCGAGAACGAAGGTGAAGTAACAGGCGAGATCGCTGTTCAGTAATCACTGAAGACCGAATCATCAAAGGAGCACCGACCATACGTCGGTGCTCCTTTTTTATGTGCTAAGAGAGCCCCCCGAGGTGCCTGTTCAAGGCACCCTCAGGGGGCTTTCTTTATCTCGCTTTGATTATTTGGTACACATGCTTCCCCACTTCGATAAGCGTGAGGACCACGATGAACAACACGAGGAGACGTCCACCGGTGCCCGCCAGGCTCATCAGACTGTCAGGTAGTACGGACAGTGCTTCGCGGTTGATCAGCGATGGATCCCCTGCTGCCACCAAGAAGATCGCCAGTCCACCGAGGGAGAAGATTATCTCGAGCATCCGTGTGGTCACCGTTCTGCGACCCTTCTTGAGTAGGTATAGGTTCAGTAGGAACTGGAAGAACCAGAGAAAGGTAAAGACCGTCACGTAGGGGCGCAATGCCTCGGTGTGAAACAAGGGAATCCGCGAGACCACTGGGTGCTGCACCGAAATCACAGCGATCCAGTCAGGATAAAAGGTCAGGACGGTCCATGCGATGAAGAGAAAGACGTTCTCGGCAACAAGCTCTGCCGTCGAGACGCGGTCCGGTGAGGGTGGAACACTGTCCAGTTTCTTCGGATCAAAAGTTTCTTCCTCACGCCAATCCTCGGTCACCTCGGGGACGTACCGTTCGATAAGCCAGAAAATTACGGTCACACTGCCCACCGCCCCGAAGGAGGCCGATAACAGGTTGCCCATCAGTCTCGGGACAAAGGTGAGGAGACTTGCCTCTCCTGCTAAGGTGCCCACCAGTGTCGCGATGGTGAGGCCCAGGGCCACGGCGAGAAGCACAATTCCGAGAACCATGCGATAGGTTCCGTAAAGGGCGGGTCCAATCACGTAGCGTCCTTCCGGTCGGTATCCAGCCGCCACTTCCCGTGGTGGACCGAAGGTGCGCAAGACCTCCAAAACATCTTGCTCTGTGTAGTCTCCGCCTTCTTCAAGCGTGTCTAGGATCGCCGCGCGTAGTTCCGGCAGCACCTCTTCCCGCTGGCCTTTCGAGAGTCCCTTGCCAACTGCATACAAATAGCGTTCGATCAAATCAGTCATCCTTTTCTCCTCCTTCCGATCTGAGCAAGCTGGCGACCACACTGTTGAGATTGCGCCATTCTTCCTCGAGCGCTGTCAGGGTTTCTGCTCCCACTTCCGTCAACCGATAGTACTTCCTGGGGCGTGGTTCATCGACAGACCAGGAGGCCTCGAGCAGTCCCTGTTTTTCCAAACGTCTCAATAGAGGATACAGGGTATTCTGCTCGATGGGCATCCCCCGATCGGTGAGCCGCTGCACCAGGGCGTATCCGTATCTCGGCTCGCGCAGTTGAGCCAGAACACCGATCACAACGACTCCTCTGCGGAGCTCCTGTGTTAGATTCTCAATCGCTTTTGAAGATCTGGCCATCACATCACTTCCTTTGAATATATTATACTGTGCATAGCACACTAATGTCAAGTATAAGCAATGTGCGGTGCACATTATTTCTTATGCTAAAGAAACCCCCTCACAAGAGGGGGTTCTCCCTTAGGATTCCTCATCATACCGTTTCGGTCGGGCGAAATGATAACCCTGGCCGGCACCTGCACCCGAGCCTATGGCCCGCTCGCGCATCATCTGGTTCTCGATGCCCTCGATGACCACGAGAAAAGATCTTCTGGTGGCGAAACCCACCACGCTCTTGATGAGATAGGCAACGTCCTCATCCTCGATCATCTTCAGTACGACACTACGGTCGATCTTCAGTTCGTCGAGCGGTAACTCGATCAGGTTGTGGATGGAAGAGAAGCCCGTTCCAAAGTCATCCAGAGAGATCCTGACACCCGCGCGACGCAGGCGGTGGAGTTTCGTGAGGGTCGTGGGGTTCTTGTCCATGATCACGCTTTCGGTGATTTCGATGACCAGAGCATCTGCATCCAGACCCGTCTCCGAGAGGATCTCCAAGACCTCGTCGGTGAAATCCATCCCCATGATCTGCACAACGGAGACATTCACCGAAACGCGTTCCTTTGGGTGTTTTTTTCGACGAGCGCTGATGAAGCGACAGGCTTCCCCCAGGACGTAGCGACCGAGCTTGGAGATGAAACGGTTCTCCTCGGCAATCGGTATGAACTCCCCCGGTGAAATCGGACCAAGGTCCGGGTGGTGCCATCGTAAAAGGGCCTCGTGACCAATAATCGCCTCTGTCTTCAGACACACGATCGGTTGGTAGACGACGTGAAATTCGCCGCGATCCAAACCGATGCGCATGTGATTCTCAATATAGAGCCGCCGGAGAATCTGTGGTTTGTTGAGGGTGTTGAAAAACACGTAGAGTTCATCGCGGTTTCGCCTCGCATGCTGTCCCGTCAAGCTGACGTTCTGCATGAGTTCCTTTGCCGTCGTTCCATCCTTGGGAAAGCGCACGATACCGATGAGGACCTCGACGTCCAGGTGGAGGTCGCCGATCTCGTAGCGGCGGTTCAGATTATTGACGTAGGCCTCTGCGCGAGCGGTCAGCTGATCCACATCGGTGATACCAGGAATCAGCACACTGAACTGGTCGGAAGTCAGGCGGCTCAAGTCTTCCTTGGGTGCTGCCACCCGGCGCATTCGCTCGGCCACGGCCGCCAACAAAATATCGCCGGTCGCATGACCGTAGGTATCGTTGATCAGACTGAAACGCTGGATATTCACGTGGAAGAGCGCCCCCTCCCCCACCTCATCGATCGCCTTTTCCAGTAGGGAGGCAAAATACTCGCGGTCGTAGAGATCTGTCACGCGGTCGCGATAGGCCATGTGCATGAGCCGCGCTTCGTAACGTTTCTCCTCTGTGATATCCGCATGGGATCCCTCCATGTACCGGATGGTGCCGTCTTCGTTGAATTCAGCTACCCCTAGGGCCTCGATCCAGCGGACCCTTCCCTCTCTATCGATCACCCGGTACTGGGATTTTACAACCTCGACCTGCTCGTTGACCTGACGCTTGTAGTTCTCGATGAAGGCCCCCCGATCAGCAGGATGGATGACGGCAAGCCAGGACTCAATCGAATACTGATCGAGATCGATATCGTAGTCCGTGTAAAAAGACCGGTTAAGAAAGGTCACGCGACCTTTCTCATCTGTATGCCAAAGCCCTTCTTTGGCAACGGAGAAGATGCGTTTCAGGCGCTCGATGGTCGCTTGATAAGCTTGGAGATTCGGTTGGTGTTCCACAGACATCCCTCCCACTAAGGTGATTGCTACCCCTCCATGATACCAAATCGGGAGCCGAGTGGCTCCCGATGGCTGTGCAAGCTTTGAAAATTGGAGCGAGCCTGTACTGACCCCTAGGATGCAGGTTGCTAGCGCTGCTTCAGATGGTCCAGCAGGTCGCGATCGAGTCTCCCCAAGTATCTATCATCGGCACCGATCACGTTGAAGCCCTGCACGTCTCTGAGCATCAGGATCTTCAGTGCCTCGAGGAGCGAGGCATCCCCAGCGAGTTCGGGGTACCCTTCCGCACGCGGGCTGTGTCGATCGCAGATTTCTCCGACCTTTGTAACCGTCAAGTAGGCTGAAAAGTTCTTGATCCCAAAAAAACGCTCCGCAAAATCCGAGTTGGGGTGAAAGATAATCTCTTCCCGATCACCCGCTTGGATCACCTTCCCATCGGAAAGCAGGACGATGGTTGTGCCGAGTTTGATGGCCTCCTCTATGTCGTGGGTGACAAAGACAATGGTCTTTCCCAGTTCTGCGTGCAGCTCCTTCAGTTCGTCCTGCAGGTGACGCCGGGTGATCTCATCCACGGCGCCAAAGGGTTCATCCATCAGGATGATCTCAGGATCTGCGGCAAGGGCACGGGCTACGCCCACGCGTTGACGCTGGCCGCCGCTGAGCTGTCGCGGGTAACGGTCCAGAAGCTCCGGATCGAGGCCAACAAGGCTGAGCAGGTCAGCCGCCCGTTTTCGGTCGCCGGAGCCCCTCTCTTTTTTGATCGTCGGTACGTAAAGGATATTCTCCTCCAGCGTCATGTGGGGGAAGAGACCGATCTGCTGGATCACGTAACCAATTTTTCTCCTCAGTTCATAGAGTGGCCACGCCTTGACATCTCGATTCTCCACGGTCAGTTGACCCCCGTCGTAGGGAATCAGACCGTTGATCATCTTGAGAAGCGTTGTTTTGCCACAACCCGACGGGCCGACTAGGGTGACGAAATCCCCCCGTTCGATAGCAAGGTCGATCCCTCGGATCACCTCCGTCTCGCCGTAGGATTTGGTCACCTGCTCAAAGCGAATGACCGCCATCTTACAAGAGGCCCTTTTCTTCTAGGAACTCACGGGCTACCGTCGCAGGATCTTCGTTCCCGATGTCCACACGGTGGTTCATACGGATCATCTCTTCATCGCTGATCTGGCCGGCCAAACGGTTGAGCACCTCTTCCAATTCCGGGTACCGTTCGAGGGTCTCCTCCCTCACCAGGGTGGTCGCATGGTAGGAGGGGAAGAAATTCGCATCGTCCTCCAGAACAACCAGGTCGTTCTCAAGCAGCTGGGCGTCGGTGGAAAAGGCGTTGATCACATCGACCCGATCCTCTGCAATGGCTTGGTACTTCAGACCAATATCCAGCTCGGCAGTCTCGCCAAAATCAAAGCCATACTCCTCCTGGAGACCCGGGTAACCGTCTTCTCTCTCGTAGAAATCGTATTCTGCTCCGAGGATCAGATCCCCGCTTTGGGCTGCCAGATCGGAATAGGTGCGGATATCCAGTTCTTCCGCCAGCTCACGCTTCATGGCCAGGGCATAGGTATCGTTGAATCCGTAGAGGTCTAGCCAGCGAATCTGGTATTCTTCCTGGTAGCCTTCTTTTACTGCTTCGTAGAGCGCGTCGGGATCTCGAATCAAGTCTTCCTTGAGTACAAATAGCCACCCAGTTCCGGTGTACTCAGGATAGAGATCAATCTCACCTGACTCCATGCCCGGGTGGATGTTGGAAGTACCGCCACCGATTCCGAGGTTTTTCTCCACCTCTAGGTCGGTGTGGGTTTCGATGAGTGCAGCCAGCATCTCTGCCAAGATGAACTGCTCGGTCATGGGTTTGGACGCGATGACCACTTTCTCCGATTCGCCCGTACAGGAAGCGAGGGTGAAGCTGATCGTCAGTAGCAAAATCAATACAATGGACAAATTTGTTTTCTTCATATCAACCACTCCTTATGATTGGCCCAGTACACGGCGCCTGATTTTTCTTTCAATCCATCCGAGCATGAGATCGATCACAATAGCCAGCAGGGCCACGAGCAGACTACCCGCAACGGTCAGCGCCGGGAAATTCGTCGTGATCCCGCGGTAGATGGCCACACCCAAGCCGCCTGCGCCGATGAAGGAAGCGATACCGGCGAGAGCGATGGTCATGATGACCATGGTGCGGTAGCCTGTCATGATCACCGGTAGGGCGAGGGGAAATTGGATCTTCCACAGCAGTTGACTAGGTGTGCTCCCCATCCCCCTGGCAGCCTCAATGATCTCCTCCTCGACCTCAACAATACCCGTGTAGGTATTGCGCACAATGGGCAATAACCCGTAGAGGGTCAAGGCGATAATGGCACTCTTTTCCCCGATACCTGAAATGGCCACGAGAAAGCCAAAGAGAGCAATGCTCGGCACGGTGTAGATAAAATTCGTCAGCGCCAGGAAGACAGAGGCGATCCGTTCATCTCGGGTCATGAGCAGACCGATACCGATCCCCACGAAGGAGATGATCAGCACGGCGACCGTTGTCAGGTACAAGTGCTCGAGCAAGAGTCGGATGAAAAAATCCGTTCGTTCTCCATAGAGGGCGAGGACATCGATGAAAAAGGACATAGTGAACACCTCCGTATCATTTTATTCATGCCCATGATCGCATGGTATCAATCATAGAATTATCCCGGACCACACCCATCAAAACCTCATGATTTGCGGTGAAAATGCGACACGCACGAACTTCCAGGGAAGTTCGTGCGTGTTTTCGAGGGTTATATCCGGTCGATTTCAACGGAGTCAGAGACGAAAAGCGTTCGTTCGTACTCCAGATCCACGTCTTTCTTTTCGCCATCGATCAGCCGGACGACGGGTCTCGTGGGGGATTCGGACTTGTATCTCACAACGATCCCCTTTGAACCGTCGGAAAGTTCCACACCTGATCCCACCGGGAACAGGCAGATGTTCTTGACGAAATGCGGGTATATCCCGGCATCGAGCTTGTAGACGGAGTCCGCCATGATCATCTCCAGCGCTTGATAGGTCGGCATGCTCCCCCTGTAGATCCTGTGGCTGGTCATCGCATCGAACATATCGCAGATGGTCACGATGCGCACGTGCGTCGGAATCTCATCGGCCATCAGACCCGAACCGTACCCGCTACCATCTAGTTTTTCATGGTGCAACCGCACGATTTGCTTTGTATATCCCGAAAGAACCCTATCATCACGGATCATCTGATAGCCTAGATCGGGATGCTTCTTCATCTCCTCGAACTCTTCTACCTCCAGTGGACCCGGCTTATTCAGTATTGTCATGGGCACGGCTGTTTTACCCAGGTCATGCAGAAGTCCCCCCATGGCGATGTGCTTGATGGTCTCGTCATCATAGTCCATGCTCCGCGCCGTTAGGATCGAAAGCACCGCCACGTTCACGCTATGCCGGTAGGTGTACATATCCGTTCCCATGAGTGCCATCACCGAGTACAAGGTGCCGTTGTTCTCCTCGATCGAACGGTACAGCTCATCGATGATATCGCGCAGTGCCTTGTAGTGTTTCAAGGGCACAAGCCCTTTGATTTTAGAGTGTCGACTTTCTTTGAACAGCGCGTTCATAGACTCTTTCACAGCCAGTGCCGACTTGACGATGGTTGCCTCGTCAATCAACGACTTCGGTTCGATGCCCTCCGCTACTGGATCATCTATATAAATGCAGTATAAATTTTGTGCCTGTATCCGCTCGATCAATCCGCGCGTCAGCTCGACCCCTTCCCCCAAGAGCATTCTCCCCTGGTCGGAATAGACCGCCTTTCCCACGATATCGCCTTCTTTGAGCGCCCCCACACTGATCACACGCATGCAAACAATCCTTTCTCTTTTGATAACGCCCCCGGTAATGGTCTATCTAGATTGCATTCTCAATTTACCATATATAATCAAGCATAACACGTCTGGCGGTAGGGGGCAAGGTGAAGGTGAGCGGCCGCTCACCTTCGCCACTTCTTGTCAAGAAGACCGACCAAACGGTTCAGATCAACAGGTTTCGAAAGGTATTCATCCATCCCGCTATCGAGACACCGCTGACGGTCTTCCTCCATGGCGTGTGCCGTGAGCGCTATGATCAGTGGCCGGTGCGCTCCAGGGAGGCGCCGGATGCGTCTGGTCGCCTCGTAGCCGTCCATATAGGGCATCTCACAGTCCATCAGAATCACAGGGTACCGCTTTTCTTCAGCACGAGCCACCGCTTCTCTTCCATCCGTGGCCAGGTCGCAAAGGTAACCGGCTTTCTCCAACAGCTTCTTCAGGAGCAAGCGGTTGGTGGGGTTGTCCTCGACAAGGAGCACCTCCTGCCTTGCCGTCTCTTGCCCAGTGGCCGCGAAACTTCCGTTCGAAGCGGATGCTTTCTTGCTTTCCCTTCCCATCACCTGTTCCATGATCAAACGACGCATATCCTCGATCAGCTTTGTTCCTTTGGACCCTTCGACGCAGGACGCCTGATGGTCTTTGTCCGATGTCTCATCTGGACAGTAAACCAGGCTGGGGATCTTGTGCAGATCGGGTTGCCTTTGGATTCTCTCGGCTGCCTTCGCGCCCTGCAGGATCATGAGATCGGGGTGCACGCGATCATCCGACAGGGCTTCTGCAAGACCATCGATGGTCTTAAACCGTCGGAGCCGCCCCTGTCCCCGGGTGCAGATGCTCTTCAACCGCTTGAAGAACTCTTCCTCGCCGTAGAAATAGATTCGACGGTTCCGGAGAAAGGTGGCATCTTCCCACACATCCTCCGCTTCGATTGGCGATAGCGGGAGGGTGAAGGTCAGGGCGGTGCCCACGTCCTCGGTGCTATCCACGTGGATTTCGCCGCCCATAGCCTCCACAAGACGTCGGGTGATGGCAAGTCCTAGACCCGTGCCACCATGGGCACGCGCGATCGAAGCATCCGCCTGCACAAAGGGTGAGAAAACGCGGTGAACCACCTCTTCGCTCATCCCGATTCCCGTGTCGATCACCCGAATGATCAGCGTTTCCGCTTCAGCGGTGACTCGTATCGCCACACTCCCCTCCTTGGTGAATTTGATGGCATTGCCCACCAGGTTGTTCAACACTTGCCGTAGTCGCGTGGGATCGCCCTGGAGGATGGGCGGTACTCCGGGGTAGATGGTCAGCGAAACATCGATTCCCTTTTCACTGGCGTCTTGGGAAAAGGTAAGCAACGTTGACTCGAGAACGGAAGGAAGATCGTAGGGTATCGTTTCTAGATCTACATTGTCCGATTCGATTTTCGACAGATCCAGGATGTCGTTGATGAGATTGAGTAGCGTGTCCGATGCATGTCGGATGATGGAGAGATATTCCCGCTGCTCATCATCGAGGTTGGTCCCCCCCAAGAGCTGTAAAAAACCCATGATACCGTTCATCGGTGTACGGATCTCGTGGCTCATGTTGGCGAGAAATTGGGTTTTCAATCGGTTGGCTCTCTCTGCCTCTCGTTTCGCTTCGATCAGATCGTGTTCCATGGCCTTCTGTCGCGTGATTTCCCGGGCCACACCGATGATCCCCACGATCTTGCCTTCGGCGTCTCGGTAGGGTGATTTGATCACATCCACGGTGATGCGCCCTCTTTTTCCCTCGATCCACTGTTCATAGCGAATGCCCTCTTCATTGGCCAGAACCTTGAGATCCTGGCCTTGATAGAACTCCGCCCGCTCCTCGGTGAAGAGATCGGTGTCCGTTTTCCCGATCATGTCCTCGCGTTTTCTTCCCGTGATGGAGGCAAAGGCCCGGTTGGCACCGATGTAGTGTCCCTTGTTATCCTTGAAGAAGACCATGTCAGGAATGGCTTCGATCAGCTCACGGAAAAGGCTCCGCTCGTTATTGAGTTCTCGGGCGAGGGCGCGCTTTTCCTGCACATCGTGGACGATCGAGTAGAGCAGGTCCCGTCCACCCACGCGGATACGGTTGCTATAGACCTCCACATCGCGCACCTGCCCGTCGGCCAGGCGGTGGCGGAAGAGAAAATACTCTTTCTCCTGCTTTTTCGCACGGGCCATCTCCCGTCGCACCTGCTCCCCGGTCAAGGTGTTGATCTGATCGATACACATCTGGACCAGATCTTCTTTCGACCAGCCGTAGTACTGAGAAGCAGCTGGGTTGGCGTCGACGATGGCGCCGGTATCCGGATCGATCAAGAGCATCACGGCCTTGATCTCTTCGAAGAGGATCTGGTAACGATCCTTTTCCTTCTCATCGATCTGAGGTCTGAGCACAACACCTGTGCGCCCTCGATCGATACCGCATAATGTGATCTGCTGAGCGAGTGCCCTTCCGTCCCGGTGACTGAGAATGGTATCCAGGTGTCGGACTTCCCCGGCCGCCATCGGGCTGGCCAAGAGCTCGTCTGTACAGCGATCATCAATCAGCAACGATGCAGGCTTTCCGAGAAGTTCGTCGAACATGGCGTACCCCAGAAGCTCAAGCGCGGCGCTGTTCACGCGCTCAATACGCCCGTCTACTCCGATGGTAATGATTCCCTCCGATAATTCGTCCAATACAATCTCCCACGGTAGCATGTCGATTCCTCCTCCGAAGCTTCTGTTCCACTTTTACCTTCACAAATTATGTGTTTACTGTTTTTCCGACTCTTCTCGCTCACCGTGTCGAATCGTCCCGATGATCACCACCGGTAGAAGAACGAGACAGGCCACGATGCCAATAGCTGCCCAAAATGCCGTTTCATCGGCAAAGAATAACTCGGACCCGAGAAAGGTGTAGGCAGCGATTCTAGGTGCCGTACTGATCAGGGTGCCCATCAGGTAAGGTGCTACCGGGATCCCGGCCACCCCACCGGCGATGCTCACGATATCGAAGCTCACCCCCGGCACAAGCCGGATGATCAAGGTGTTTTTGAAGGGGCTACGCTCCAGTCGCTTCTGGGCTTTCTCAACCTTGGGAATCATGCGCTTCGGTAGATACCGCTTGCCGGTCAAGCGCAGGAGCACGTAGAGCACCAGGGCACCTGACAACACACCGTAGGTTCCGACGAGCAGACCACCGATGACACCAAAGGCCAGACCGGCCCCAATGTAGTAAAGTGTGATCGGTAAAAAGATGAAGGGCCGTAGAACACCGAGGAGCAAGAAGAAAAGAGGGGCCAAGTAGCCCAGACCATCGATCCAACGCCCGATTTCTTCCGGTGTCAACATCCGATAGCCTCGCTGTAGGTAGTAAAGACCGACTCCGAGGATCATAAAGAAAAGGACCTTTAGCATGCCCTTGATTAATAGGTGGCGGTGTGATTCACTGATCATCGGAAGCTTCCTCCCCTGCATCTCTGGCCAAAACCACGCGATTTCGACCCTTTTCTTTCGCCTTGTACATAGCATCATCCGCCAAGCGTAACGCCGTTTCCACCCTACGCCCCCGGAGGGACACGACACCAAAACTGGCGGTGACGCGTATCGTACTCTCCTCTATGGACAATAGACTTTCGTCGAGCGCTTTTCTGAGCCCTTTGATCCGCTCGAGGGCCTGCTCCTGTTGTTCATCCTCGATATAAAGGATAAACTCTTCCCCACCCCACCGTGCGATCAGATCCTTCGGACCGAGCAGGTCGGATAGGATCCGCGCGATGTGCTGGAGCACTAGGTCTCCAAAGGGGTGACCGTGGGTATCATTGATACGTTTGAAGTGATCCACATCGCAGATGACCAAGAAGCCTGCATCCTCTGTATCGCTGAGGTGTTGATCGAGTTTTTCATCGAAACACCGACGGTTGTAAAGCCCGGTCAATTGGTCGTACCGGGCCAGATAGGCCAGGTTCGTATTCGCCCGCTCGAGCTGCCTGCGGGTGGCGTGGCGATCGAACTGACCTTTGTAGGAGAACCCCGAGACCACGGCAATGGTGATAAACAGCAGGGTGCCGTTAATCAGATTGGCCTGTTCTAGCAACGGATCTTGTTGAAACAAAATGATCAACCACAGGAAGAGCAGATGGGGTATCCCGAGCACCAATAGATGGCGGGGTGGTCGGACGGACAAGACCGTACCGGCGATTAAAAGATTGGCGATATAGGCGGTGATCTGTCCCGTACGGAGCTGATCGAGGGCCGTGACGAGCACGATGCCCACAAGCAGCAGGGAGATCAAGAGTTCCACAGTCCGATCATACAGACGGAATTCCGCTTCGATTCTATCATCCCTTTTCAACAGGAACAGGATCATCCATCCCGACAGGGCGACCACCAGGATCGACCCGTGGGCGATCAAATAGCCCCTTGCCAGCCAGCGGTCGAAGGTTACGGGGGTATTCAGGGCCGGCAAGTCGTACAACAGGATCAACAGTGCTTCAAGGACCACCGTCAATAAAGCGATGATGCGAAGTCGCTCGGCGTTTTTTGCCCGGATCAATCCGTGTACTGCCTCTCGTTCGTCCTTTTCGAGCTCTTTTCCGATGCCCAGACCTAAAATCCTTGCCCACAAACCCACGACACACAGCTCCTTTCTTTCCATTAACTCTATTTTACCATATCGTGGTCGGCTCTGCCCCACCATCTCCCCCCCTGCAATCCCTTCCTTCGTCTCATTATCCCACCTTCAGAAAAACCAAGAAAAAAGGTAGACAAGGGTCGACCGGTACACGTCATAAAAAAACCGAGAGAAAATCAACGGTTCTAATCGTGGGATGAGAGCGAGACTTCATTCTTGTATCAGTCGGCGTCAGAAGCTGATATAATATGACTGTGAATACCCACTATCGAAGAACAAAGACAACCGTTATTTTAGTCAAATACCACTTTGTTTTTTGTCCGAGGTACCGCAGGAAGATGTTTAGGGATCATGAACTCGAAAAACCGTTTTGAAGAGATTGTTGTAGAAGTGTGCAACGGGCTTGATTTTCCGTCCTAGCTATGGAATGCCACGTTGACCACGTACATCTCTTTTTGAACGCTCCACCTCAGTTACGTCCTTCTCGTATCATGGTAAGAATCAAAGGTACCAGTTCGTACCTCTTACGCGAAGAGTTCGACAGGCTTGGAAGTGCTGTAAGCTTATGGACACGGTCTTTTTTCGTATCCACCGCAGAAAACGTTTCGAGCGAAACGATCAAGAAGTATGTAGATGAACAGAAGACTCGGAGGTGATTCTTTTGAAAATCACACGAAAGGTTGAGCTTTTGCCTACAGTTTTCTAAGAATCGATGCTCGAGTTCACAACCGAATAGTATATCCGAGCGGTAACCGTTTTGGTTTCTGAGTTTGACTCTTTTGGCTCATCATGTGGTTACCTACCTTTTTCAAAGTATTATTCCATCCACACGACATCTATATCTGACATACAGGGTATCGAGATTATGTATGTAGATTCTGCCTATACTTCAAAGACGTGTCCTTCTTGCGGGACAAAAAACACAGCGAGCGATAGAAAATATCATTGTCAGTGCGGATCTGAGGCTCACAGAGACCTTGTAGGGGCTATCAATATCCAGCGCAAGAATATGCTAGACGGTAGCAGTCTAGCAGCCTAGGGTGCTACACGCACTGCTCTAGGAGGGGAGATGGCGCCCCCTTAGCCCGAGGTCACACTAAGCGGTCAGGAATGGAACAATATGCTTCGCACGAAGTCGCTTTTTTATCACTCGGAAATCCCACTGCTTAAGCTGTGGGAGCGTCAAAATAACGTCATAGCAAACAGAAGATTCGGTGGACTGGGGACGGATCCACCGACCTCACCACTACCTGGAACCGGGTGAAAAACCCACAGAAAGGACCGACGAGATGAAAGATTATCAGCAATTGGCGCTTGACATGCATGAGAAATACCGCGGAAAGATCGAGATCACGAGTAAAGTACCCGTGGAGACCAAGGACGATCTCTCTACCGCCTATACCCCTGGGGTGGCGGAGCCCTGTCGACGGATCCACCAGGACCGCCAGGAAGTCTATCGATACACGGCCAAGGGAAATCTCGTGGCGGTGGTATCCGATGGGACGGCCGTCCTCGGCCTAGGCGACATCGGTCCGGAAGCATCCCTGCCCGTCATGGAGGGCAAGGCGATTCTATTCAAGACCTTTGCCGGCGTCGATGCCTTTCCCCTTTGTCTCAGTACCAAGGATGTCGATGAGATCGTCGAGACCGTCGTACGGGTGGCGCCGACCTTCGGCGGGATCAATCTGGAGGACATCTCGTCCCCGCGTTGCGTGGAAATCGAACGGAAGTTGAAGGAACAGTTGGATATCCCGATTTTCCACGATGACCAGCACGGAACCGCCGTCGTGGTGACTGCGGCGCTTTTCAACGCCATCAAGGTCGTGAAAAAAGACATCACCTCGCTCAAGGTTGTCCTCAACGGAGCCGGCGCCGCCGGTAATGCCATCGTTCGCATGCTCCGCGCTGCGGGTGTGAAGGAGATGCTCGTCTGCGACCGAAATGGGATCCTATCCCGCGACCAAGATAACGGGAATTGGGTGAAAGACGAACTCGCTGAGATGACCAATGAAAAACGCGAAAAGGGGTCGTTGGCCGATGCCTTGGTCGGTGCCGATGTTTTCATCGGAGTCTCTGCAAAAGATCTGGTGACCGAAGCCATGGTATCTGCCATGGCCCCTGGGGCCATCGTGCTTCCCATGGCCAATCCAGACCCGGAGATCCATCCCGATCTCGCAGAAAAGGCCGGTGCAGCGGTGGTGGGCACGGGTCGATCGGATTTCAAGAATCAGATCAACAATGTGCTGGCCTTCCCAGGGATCTTCCGGGGTGCCCTCGATGCGCGGGCCAGCGATATCAATGAAGAGATGAAAATCGCCGCCGCTCGTGCCATTGCAGGTCTCGTGAGCGAAGAAGAGCTGAGCGCCGACTACATCATCCCCTCTTCGCTCGATGCCTCCGTGGCCAGGGCCGTGGCTGAGGCCGTGTACGATGCGGCGGTTGCCTCGGGTGTGGCGCGAATCTGATGAGGGTCGAAATCAAATTCGGGAAAGAAACGCGACCACTGGTTCTGCCGGACCACCTGGCCGTCGACGTGCTAACCCCGACAAGCCTCGCCGAGACCCAAGCGGCAGAAGCCTTACTCCGCGACGCTCTCGCCTCTCCCATCGGATCGAAGCCGCTGAGAGAACTGGTCGACGCGGAGGATAGCGTGGTAATCGTCACCTCCGATATCACACGGCCCATGCCCTCTGCCGTGGTCCTACCCTTGCTGATTGAGGAGTTGAAAAGCGGAGGCCTCCGTGAGGAACAGATGACCATCGTCCTTGCCCTGGGAAGCCACCGCGCGCACACCGAGGCGGAACGGCGTAGGCTCGTGGGCGATGCCGTCTACGACAGCGCCCTTCGTGTAATCGATTCCGACGGCAGTAACTGCGTCCACCTAGGCACCTGTGCGCACGGCACACCGGTGGACCTCTTCCGTCCTGTGGTGGAGGCCGACCGCATCATCGCGCTCGGAAACATCGAGTACCATTATTTTGCCGGATACTCCGGTGGTGCCAAGGCGCTGATGCCCGGCGTGTCCACTTGGGAGGCGATCCAGGCCAATCACAAGAATATGGTCCATCCTGGCGCGAGGGCCGGTGCCCTCGAAGGGAATCCGGTGCGCGAGGATATCGACCAGATCACTGAGTTTATCACGATTGATTTTCTCTTGAACGTGGTCTTGGATCCCAAGAAGAATATCGTCGCCGCCTTCGCAGGGGATGTCCATGCTGCCCATCGCGCGGGTTGTGCGTTTCTCGACAACTTGTACGGTATACCCATCGAAAGGCGTGCGGATATTGTGGTGGTCACCCCCGGTGGACACCCGAAGGATCTAAATCTCTACCAGTCGCAAAAGGCGCTGGACAATGCCAAGCATGCCGTGGCACCCGGCGGCATCATCGTGCTGGTGGCCTCTGCCGCCGAGGGCTTCGGCGAAGAGACCTTCGGGCGGTGGATGGTCGAGAAAACACCCCGTGAGATGATCCGCGATCTACAGGAGCACTTTGTTCTGGGCGGGCACAAGGCCGCGGCGATCGGTCAGATCTTGCTGGACCATGACGTCTACTTCGTCAGCGACCTCGACGAGACACTGGTCCGTTCCATCGGCTTCCACCCCTTCACAGATCTACAGGCGGCCTTCGAAGGGGCCTTTGAGCGTAAGGGCGACCAAGCCCGCGTGATCATCATGCCCGCGGGAGGTTCCACCCTACCCCTCGACTAAATCAGAGCACCGACGGCTCATCACAGGCTGTCGGTGCTCCTTATTTTTTCGCATGCAGGTCGACAAAGGCGCGGACCTCTTCGAAATTGTCCTCTGAACAAAATAGGGCGATGCTCCCTGTCGGCGGACCCAAGAGCAGGATCGTCTGCTGCCTTTGGTTGATCTTGATGTGCCGGACATCTTTCCAGGGTAGGTACCGCTTCTGAATCGCTGCTGCCAAGAGACCGGCGCCGGCCACCTCAGCCTTTCGGGTGAAGAGTCCCAACAGGAAGGCCAGTCCGTTGACCCACCGGCTTTTCTTTTGCTGGCTTTGACGGGTATCTTCAAAGACACCCTGCTCGTCCAGCCGAAAGGTCACCCGGTGCATTCCTCCGTACAACAACTGCACCATCAGGTAGGTCGTCAACAGGACCACGCCCACGATCACTAGGCCGTAGTAAGCCCCGCGGTCGCCCTTCAGGGCCATCACGAGCAGCCAGAGGCTCAGGAGACCGAAGGGAATCCCAATGGCCAAACCAAGTTGCTTAAGAATGGTCGTGTTTCTAAAAATCGGCACGTCGATCTCCCAGCGCATCGTTTCTACTCCCCTTCTTCTGTGAAGCTCCAAAGCCCCTTGTCCTGGTCGCGGGCTTTTCTTTCCGCCTCAAGGAAACCTTCGGTGTGACGGGTGTCCGGTGGGTAGGTAACCACCCTTGCGTAGCCCTCTTCAATCAGATGGAGGTTCACAAAGGTGCCATCTTCCAGATAGACATACCGCAGGAGTCGGTCGTACCGATCACGATCGGACACATCCTTTTCCATGTAGACGGTCTTGTCTTCGATCAGTGCCTTGGTGTAGTCGCTTGACTCGACGCCGTAGACTTCCACGACACCTGAAGGGTGGACGGATTCTGGGGTGTCGATGCCGATCAGGCGGACGCGCTCACCCCCGGCAGTGATAAAGGTGTCACCATCCACCACCCGCTGGACGGCGGTCTTTTCCATATCCTCGAAGTCCGGCGGGGTGGTGTCCTGCCATGCTTCGTATACCGTACCCCCTATGACGACAAGGAGCAGCACGAGGTAGCGCAGGAGTTTTCTATTTCTTTTCTGCATGATCTCTCCCCCTTTCATTCCTACTATTATACCATAGACACACGGTCCCTTTTCACCTTTGATCGCACGTGGTACACTTAGAAAGGTGATGTTTATGAACAGTGAAAAGATGAAAATCGCAGTGGCACTCAGTGGGGGCGTGGATAGCGCGACCACGGCGCTGCTTTTGAAAGAACAAGGATACAAGACCTTTGGGGTGACGATGCACCTCTTCGATGATGAGCTGGGTCGACCGCCGACTTTTCTCAAAGAAGCCGCCGAGGTCACTGAGCGCCTCGGGATCCCCCACCACGTCTTCGACCTGCGAGAAGACTTCAAGCGAGCGGTCATCACTTATTTCGACGAGACTTATTTGGCGGGAAGAACACCAAATCCCTGTGTGGTGTGCAACCAGAAGATCAAATACGGGCTCCTTTTCGATCGGGCATCAGCTCTCGGGGCCACACACCTGGCCACGGGACACTACGCCCGGATCGAGCCTGATGAGGAGGGACTTGCGATGTTGCTACGGGGCAAGGCGGAGCGTAAGGACCAATCCTATGTGCTAGCTGGGCTCACCAGGGATCAGCTCGATAGGACCTTGCTCCCTCTGGGTCATCTATCTTCCAAAGCCAAGGTGCGGGAGCTGGCGCGAAAGATCGTCCCCCGTACCGCCGAGAAGAAAGACAGCGTGGGCATCTGCTTTCTACTCGAGGATCACAGGGTCTATCTCGCCAACAAGTACCCCGACCGTGTGCATCCCGGTGACTTTATGGATCCAGAGGGACGCATCCTCGGCAAGCACCTGGGGATCACCCATTACACCATCGGTCAGAAGCGCCGGCTTGGCATCGATCTGCCCGCTCCGAAAACTGTCGTGGGGATCGATGCAGATCAAAACCGGGTGATGCTTTCTGATGACCAGGATGCCTATGCCGATGGCTTTTTAGGATCCGATCTACAGTGGTTGGCAAAAATCCCCGGACCTACCCCTCTTGGCATGACCGTCAAGATCTGTCAGTGGGGCTATTGGTTAAAGGGTCTGCTGCACATTGAGGACAAGGAACAGATCCGTTTCGTCTTCACAACCCCCGCTCGCGCGGTGACACCGGGCCAACGGGCGGTTTTCTACGAGGGTGACCGTGTACTGGGAAGCGCGACCATCGATTCCGCACTTTGAGAATTATTCTTGAAGAGTAAGAATGACAAAGTATTATGTAATCCCGCCGCATATTTTTTGTCTCTCTGGGTATATAATGAAAGTACCATTTTATTCAAACCTTGAGGTGGCGTTGATTACCGGGTGATACATGGACGCCTGACACCCGGTAGGAGCCAAAGGCGTAACCGACCTTCGCGGTCGGTTTTTTTAGTGGAAAGAAGGGATGCCTATGCACCGAACCCCGTAATTGCGTCACACCGACTTACTGATCAACTACGTAACGAAGGAGTGAACAGTATGTACCTATACGCCAAGAGAATGAGAGGCAAGACCTTTCAATGGGCTTCAGCTTTTCTTATCCTGACCCTATTGATCGCTTCCTTGATCACCGGCATGCCGTCCTTCGCGGCAACCAACAATGTGACCGCAGAAGGTTACGGCATCGCGGAAAACAACCTGTCTACCAAGTGGACGACAGGGAACCTTGGAAAAACCTTTGAAGAGGGCGAGTGGGTGGCCTTCCAGATTACAGTGACTAGTGTCGATTGGAACACGCTTGACTATATCGGCGCACGTTTCGACTTCTACGATGATGCGCGGTTCTACGATTTGATCCGAAACATCAGCGTGAGCAATACCCCGCTCGATGATACCCAGGGGTATCCAGACTTTGATGGTAGTCCTGCTCCCATGGGAACACTGGCCGAGGTCAACCTGGCCCAGCGTAATCCCGAGGAATACTATTTCGATGGCTTCACCCCTGTTCCTATTGCAGAGGGAGACTGGGCAATGCAGTTGAACCGCTTGAACATTGACGGCGACATCGGCACAGAGTTCGATCAAACGCGGGCTTTCTTCATCACCAAAGAGGAAATCTTGGCCGCTGATCCATCACTCGCCGATACCGACACACTTGTTCTGTATTTTCAACTCCACCTCTCCCGCACTTGGCTTTGGAACAACACCAATGTTTTTGACATCGGTGGTACAGACTACACCCTACCCCTTGCCTATGCTTACACCTATGAGCCCACGGACAAGTGGGGTGGTTATGTGTACGACGAGGACTTCATCACGACACCAATGGCTGGCTCCGGGGCCTTTCCAGGTTCCAGCGGTCACTCTTATGTCCTGATGCCTGGTGGAGAAAAAACAATCCCGATCCCCAATATCGTTGACACCGACGGTGTCATCAGCGGTTACAAGTACGAAGATACCAATGGCAACGGCGTTTATGACGAGGGCATCGATCTTCCGATCAGCGGCTGGCCAATCTTTCTGCGCACTGATTTATATGCGCTCGAGGATATTGAATTTTCAGCATTGACTGATGCCAATGGTTACTATGAGTTCACTGATCTTCCCTACAATCTGATTTGGGAGATCACGGAAAGCACCATGGAAGGCTACAGTCAACTGGCACCCCATGTCGATTCCCCCACTGTCGGGACCTATGATCCCGATGGCAGTGTGGAGACCACACGCTGGATGAAAGCCATGGAATTCGATACGGAGGGTCGTGAGCCCTGGGGATGGTCCGTCAAACTTTCCAATGCTGACCGACTCCAGGAGAATGCGAACTTCCTCAATGGCACCTACGGAAGCCTTACGGTCACGAAGCAAGCCCTCTTTGAAAATCTCGTTTTTCCAGAGAATTACTTCAATGGGGAAACCTTCGCCATCACACTGACCGGTCCTTCCTATCCAGCTGGCGACACCCAGACCTTCACGTATCCGAATGATCTGGCGTACACCTGGGATCAACTGATCCCTGGCGACTACACCCTAAGTGAGGATACGCTGGGTAGCGAGTGGAGTTTCTCCGTCTCAGCTGACCCGGTTGTAATCTCGCCGAGCGAAGAGGAGACCGCTACCGTCACCAACACCTATGTACCCGGTAGCCTTCAAGTCACGAAGGTCGTCGACTGGAATGATGTCATCGGTTCGCCGACGGCGCCCGATTTCGAGATGACCATCACCGGTCCTTCTTATCCCGATGGGAATACGAAGACTTTTAACGAAGTGAACGGCTTGACGCAAACCTGGGACAACTTGCTCC